>BOKW01000013.1 GCA_016861185.1 Betaproteobacteria bacterium | reverse complement strand
GCGGACATCTACCGCGCGGTCGTACCCTTCGTCACGGTGCAGCTTGTCGCGCTGGCGATGGTCATCGCGTTTCCATCGCTCGTGCTCGATCTCGACACGACGAAGCTGAAGAAGCAGCAGATCGAACAGGACGGCGGCGAGTTCGTCCCGCCGCCGCCCGCCGAAGACGAGTCATCCGCTCAGCCCGGCACCGACTCGCAGACGCCCGCGCAGCCGCCGCGGCAGGACGAGGACTTCGTGCCGACGACGCCTCGGGCCGACGACGATCCGGCCGCGGCGTTCAAGCCACAGAAGAAGTAGCCACCGGAAGACGCGAACGGCCGGCTGCGCCGGCCGTTCGCGTCACGTGCGCGCGGACTACTTCTTCGCCGCGCCCTTCGCCGGCCCGGGTGCCGCCGGCCGGAACGACTCCATCGACAGTTCGGCCACGCGGAACCAGCGCTGCTGATCGGCGCGGAACTTGTCCCAGCTCTCGTAGATCTTCGCGAAAGTCGGGTTCTTCGCGCGCTCGTCGGCGTAGATGTCCTGCGCCGCCTGATACGCCGCCTGCATCACCGCGGGAGAGAACGCGCGCAACTGCACGCCCTGATTGACGAGCCGCTGCAGCGCGGGCGGATTCTTCGCGTCGTAGTTGGCCGTCAGCGTGACGTTGCACTCGGCCGCGGCCGCCTCGACGATCGCCCTGTATTCGGCAGGCAGCCCGTCCCACGCCTTCTGGTTGATATAGAGCGACACCATCGGGCCCGGCTCCCAGAACGCCGGGTAGTAGTAGAACTTCGCGACCTTGTAGAAGCCGAGCTTCTCGTCGTCGTACGGACCGACGAACTCGGTCGCGTCGATCGTCCCGCGCTCGAGCGCCTGGTACACCTCGGCCGCCGGCAGCGATTGGGGCACCGCGCCGAGGGCAGCCCACACGCGCGCGCCGAAGCCCGGGATGCGGAACTTCAGTCCCTTGACGTCTGCCAGACCGCGCAGTTCCTTGCGGAACCAGCCGCCCATCTGCACGCCGGTGCTGCCCATGGGAAAGCCGACGACGCCGTACTCCTTGTAGAACTCGCGCAGCAGCTGCTGGCCGCCGCCGAAGTACAGCCAGGCGTTCATCTGCCGCGCGTTCAGGCCGAACGGCAGCGTCGTGTCGAGCGCCCACGCGTTGTTCTTGCCGACGTAGTAGTAGCCGACGGTATGCCCCGCCTCGACGGTGCCCTGCTGGACCGCGTCGAGGACCTGGAATGGCGGAACGATCTCTCCGCCCGCGAAGTGGCGGATCTGCAACTTGCCGCCCGTGGCGTCGGACACGCGCTTGGCGAGCTGGTCGCCGCTGCCGAACAGCGTGTCGAGCGATTTCGGAAAGCTCGAGGCCATGCGCCAGCGGATCTCCGGCTGGCCCGTCTGGCCCAGCGCAGGCGCTGCGACGGCGGCTGCGGCCACGCCCGCGCCCGCCCTGCGAATGAAGGAACGACGTTCCATGAAGTCTCCTCGGTTGTTGTGGAACAGCACGATGGCGGAGAGGTCGCGCCGCGTTGTACTTCCCGCGCACCGCGCGGGATCGAAGGGCTCACGTCACCTCGTCCTGCGCGCGATTGTAGCCAAGCGCGCTGCGCGGATGCGACGGACGGCTCAGGCGCCGCCGACGGTCATGCCTTCGACGATCATCGAACCGGCGATCTTGGACCCGCGGACTACCGTGTCGGTGCCGACCGCTTCGATGCGGCGGAACATCTCGCGCAGGTTGCCTGCGATCGTGATCTCCTCGACCGGGTAGGCGATCTCGCCGCGCTCGACCCAGAACCCGCAGGCGCCGCGCGAGTAGTCGCCGGTCACGTAGTTGACGCCCTGCCCGATCAGTTCGGTCACCAGCAGGCCGGTGCCGAGCTTGCCCAGCATCGCCTCGAAGTCGTCGCCCGGCGCCGTGCGCGTCGACCGCAGCTCGAGGTTGTGCGCCCCGCCGGCATTGCCGGTCGTCTTCATGCCGAGCTTGCGCGCCGAATAGCTCGAGAGAAAGTAGCCGTTCAGGACACCACGCGCGACGACGTCGCGCTGCAGACCGCGCACGCCTTCTTCGTCGAACGGGCTCGAACCCGAAGCGCGCGGAACGAACGGGTCCTCGCGGATCGACACGTGATCGGCGAACAGCGGCTCGCCCAGCGCGTCGACGAGGAACGAGGCCTTGCGGTACAGCGCGCCGCCGCTGGCGGCCTGCACGAAGTTGCCGAGCAGCCCGCACGCGAGCGGCGCCTCGAACAGGATCGGGCACTGGCGCGTCGCCAGCTTGCGCGCCGCCAGCCGCGCCAGCGCGCGCCGCGCGGCGTACTCGCCGATCGCCTCGGGCGCGGCAAGCTCATCGGGCACGCGCGTCGAGCTGTACCAGTCGTCGCGCTGCATGCCGTCGCGGCCCTTCGCGATCGGCGCCACCGAGATCGAGTGGCGCGAGTACGGATAGCCGGCGACGAAGCCGCGCGTGTTGGCGAGCACGAAGTGTCCCGACGACGTGTAGACGTTCGCGCCTTCCGAGTTGACGATCTGCGGGCTCACGTCGAACGCAGCCTGCTCGCAGCGGCGCGCGATCTCGATCGCCGCGTCGGTGTCCAGTTCCCACGGATGGAACAGGTCGAGGGCGCGCGGGGCGCGCTCGAGCGCGTCGTCGTCGGGCAGCCCCGCCGCTTCGTCCTCCGCCGTGAAGCGCGCGATGTTGTGCGCGGCCTCGACCGCCTGCCGCACGGCCTGCGGCGAGAAGTCCGACGTCGACGCGTGCCCGCGGCGCTTGCCGAGGTAGACGGTCACGGCGAGTCCCTTGTCGCGCGTGTGCTCGATCGTCTCGACCTTCATCTTGCGCGTCGTCACCGACAGACCGACCGATTCGCTGACCTCGCTCGACGCGTCGCTCGCGCCGAGCGATCTTGCGTGGTCGAGCGCCGCGAGCGCGAGCGCGCTCAGCCGGTCGTCGGGCAGGGAGAAGATCGAGCTCATCGACACCTCGTTTCCCCTCTCGGGGGCCGCTATCATAGCCGCCGATGATCGATCCGACCCTCGACGAACGCCCGAGCAAGACGCAGCGCAAGCAGGCGATGACCGCGCTGCAGGTGCTCGGCGCCGAACTCGTGAAGCTCACGCCCGAGCAGCGCGCGCGCATCGAGCTGCCGGATGCGCTGCGCGATGCGATCGCCTTCCTCGATCGCATCGCGAGCCACGAGGCGCGCCGCCGCCAGATGCAGTACATCGGCAAGCTGATGCGTTCGGTCGACGCCGATGCGATCCGCGCAGCGATCGGCCGCGCCATCGGCGACTCGAAGGAGGTGGTCGCGCTGATGCACCGCTGCGAGCGCTGGCGCGACCGGCTGCTCGACGACGACGGCGCGCTGACCGAATTCCTCGGCGCACATCCGCAGGCCGACGCGCAGCAGCTGCGCGCGACGATCCGCGCTGCGCGCCGCGAACGCGACACCGGCGAACCGCCGAAGCATGTGCGCGCGCTGTACCGCTGGCTGCACGACACCCTCGGTGCGGAGGCTGGGCAATGAAGGCACAGCGTGCGCACCCGGACGAGCTGATCGTCGGCCTCGTGTCGATCTCCGATCGTGCCGCGGCCGGCGTCTATCAGGACCAGGGCCTGCCCGGGCTGCGCGAGTGGCTCGGCCGCGCGCTGAAGTCGCCGTGGCAGGCGCACGAGCGTCTGATCCCCGACGAGCGCGCGACGATCGAGACCACGCTGATCGAACTGGTCGACGCGGTCGGCTGCGATCTCGTGCTGACCACCGGCGGCACCGGTCCCGCGCGGCGCGACGTGACGCCCGAAGCGACGCTTGCCGTGGCCACGCGCGAGATGCCGGGCTTCGGCGAACAGATGCGGCGCATCTCGCTCGAGTTCGTACCCACGGCGATCCTGTCGCGGCAGGTCGGCGCGCTGCGCGAGACCACCGATCACGCCGCGCTGATCATCAACCTGCCGGGTCAGCCGAAGGCGATCCAGGAAACGCTCGAAGGACTGAAGGCTGCCGACGGTACGGTCAAGGTGCCCGGCATATTCGCTGCGGTGCCCTACTGCATCCAGTTGATCGGCGGACCCTACGTCGAAACGAACGACGCGGTGTGCAGGGCGTTCCGGCCGAAGGGCGCGCTGCGCGCCTGACTGGTCGGATCGCGGACTGCGGATCGCGGATTGCGCCGACGGCGGCCTGCGCGAATCCCGCCGTAGCAGGCGCGCCACCAGTTCCCCTAACGGACCATCGATGAATAAGACCTCGCAATCCGCGATCCGCGATCCGCAATCCGAAGTACTCGAAGCCGTCGAGCTGCAGACGGTTCCGCAACCGAATGCCACGGTGATCTGGCTGCACGGGCTCGGCGCTGACGGCTACGACTTCGTTCCGGTGGTGCGCGAGCTCGAGGCGCTCGGCGCGCCGCCGGCGCGCTACGTCTTCCCGCATGCGCCGATGCAGCCGGTGACCATCAACGGCGGCTACGTGATGCGCGCGTGGTACGACATCCTCGGAACGGATCTCGTGCGGCGCGAGGACGAAGCGGGTATCCGCGCCTCGCAGGCCGCCATCGAGCGCCTGATCGAACGCGAAGTCGCGCGCGGCACGCCGCCGGCGCGCATCGTGCTCGCCGGGTTTTCGCAGGGCGGCGCGATCACGCTGCAGACCGGACTGCGCCGGCCGCAACCGCTTGCTGGGCTGGTCGCGCTGTCGTGCTACCTGCCGCTCGCGGACCGCTTCGGGGTCGAGCGCCATCCGGCAAGCGCACGCGTGCCGATCTTCCTCGCGCACGGCAACGCCGACCCGATCGTGCCGGTCGCGCGCGGCGCCGCGTCGCGCGACCGCCTCACCGCGCTCGGCCATCCGGTGCAATGGCACGAGTACCCGATGCCGCACTCGGTCTGCGCCGAAGAGATCCGCGACATCGCGGCGTTCCTGCAGACGGTCCTGCGCTGAACGAATTGGGCGGCGCGCGGCCGGCAATTCGCCGTGTCGCAGGTTTCGTGTAGGAAGCGCTCCGACACATGACACGGGGAAACCGCAGGAGCGGCCGGCTTATCCGGCCGCTGCGCGCCCGGAACCCCAGCACAATGTCCACATTCGCAGGGCGCCGCAACGACGAAGCGTCCGCAACCGGAAACGCGACCTTGTGGGGGTCAGGACATGAACGGGCCAGATGCGCGTGCGCAGACGCGCAGGTACACGCAGCTTCCGCGCTACTTCCGCTGGTTTTCCGATCACTGCGTGCTGCGCCAGCTCGACGACTCCGACGTCGCACGCGTCCTGGACGCGGTTCTGCATCCGGCGTTCGAGCGCTGCGGCACGATGGCAGCGCCGCACGGCGAAACCGAGGTCGCGCAGTTCGTGCGCAGCGCGCAGGCCGACTGGCAGCGCGGCGCGCGCTACGCGATGGCCCTGGTGCGCAAACAGACGCACGAATTCGTCGGCTGGATCGAACTGTACGCGACCGCCGAACGAGGCACATGGATGCTCGACTGGTTCGTCCACCCGCGCTTTGCCGATTCAGGGATCGCGAGCGAGGCGCTGACGGCTGCCGCTGACCTGATGTTCTCCGCACTCGACGCGCAGCGGCTGCTGGCGCACTGCCCGCGCGGTCACGCCGGCTTCGAGCGGCTGCTCAACGAGGCCGGATTCATCGAGCTCGCGCCGGCCGGCAGCGTCGATCGCGGCACCGGACGCCCGCGACCTAACGCCTTGCACGAGCTCGGACGCCGCGACTGGCTCGCGATGTGCCGCGAGCGCGAGGCGCTGCCTTCGCCGACGATCGGCGCGACCTTCGGTCGGCGCATGGAACTGGCGCTCGCCTAGACCGCTTTCTCCCTCCTCGAGAGAAGTCTCGGGCGGCCTCGCGCCGCCCGCTTTTTTCTCAATCCCGGCCGCGGTCGACGCTGAACTTGCCGGCGCCGAACGCCATCACCATCAGCATGCCGCCGAAGATGGCCAGGTTTTTCCAGAACGCCAGCATTTCCGGATACTGCTTGTCGGCCGGCAGCGTCCAGTACGGGTGGAACAGGAACATCGTCGCGAGCGTGAAGATCGCGATGGCGAGCGCGGCCCAGCGCGCCTTCCAGCCGACGATCAGCGCGATCCCGGCGACGACCTCGACGACGATGGCAATGACGGCGCCGACCTCGGGTAGCGGCAGGCCTTTGGACGCGATGTAACCCGCCGTCCCGGCGAATCCGCCGATCTTCGCGATGCCTGATTTCACGAAAATCCCGGCGAGCGCGATGCGCCCGATCAGCGCGAACAGGTCCTGCAGCTTGTTCATTGCGAGTCCTCCTGGGTTCAGGGCAAGTCGAACACCAGCACCTCTGCGGCCTTGCCTGCGCGCAGCATGACGCCGGGCTCGGCGGAAATCATCGCAGCATCGCCGGTCGCGAGCGTATTCCCATTGACCGTGATTGCGCCGCGCGCTACGTGCACGTAGGCGCGCCGCGGCGGCGCCAGCGCCAACTCGGCCGACTCGTCTCCGTCGAACAGTCCCGCATACATTCGCGCATCCTGATGGATCGTCACCGCGCCGTCGGCCCCGTCGGGCGCCGCAACGAGGCGCAGCCGCCCGCGTTTGTCGGCTTCGGCGAAGTGCCTTTCCTCGTAGCTCGGCGCGATGCCGGTGACGGCGGGCACGATCCAGATCTGCAGGAAATGCGTTTCGCGATCCTGCGCGTGGTTGAACTCCGAGTGCCGCACGCCCGTGCCCGCCGACATCCGCTGGACGTCGCCGGGACGGATCACCGAGCCGTTGCCGAGGCTGTCCTGGTGCGCCAGTTCGCCCGCGAGCACGTAGCTCACGATCTCCATGTCGCGATGGCCGTGCGTGCCGAAACCGGTGCCCGGCGCGATGCGATCCTCGTTGATCACGCGCAGCGGGCCGAAGCCCATGTGGCGCGGATCGTAGTAATCGGCGAAGGAAAAGCTGTGGAAGGAGCGCAGCCAGCCGTGATCCGCATAGCCGCGTTCGGCACTGCGCCGCAAGGTGATCATTTCGTTTCGGCTCCGGAAGAGGGGGTTTCGTGCGGACCGGTTCAGGGTGCTGCCGCTCGGGCGCCCTCGAGGAACGCGATCTTGAGTCAAAACGACGGCGCGGTCATCGGCCGCAGACTCAACGACCCGCCGAGTCGAATGGACGAGCGTCGTGCTGATCGGAGGGCCGACCGAGCGCAGCCGCGCCGACGCTGCCCGCAGCGCGCAGCGCTGCGACGCGCGCGACGGGCGGGTCGGTGCGCTCAGGAAGCCCGCGCGCCGCGCGGCGCTGCTGCAGTACCCACGCCCATCTGCGCGGAGGTGGCGAACGCGTACCGGTTCTTGCCCTTCAGCTTCGCCTCATACATCGCCAGGTCCGCAAGCTGCAGCAGCCGCTCCAGGTCGCGCCCCTGCTCGGGTGCGAGCGCGATGCCGAGGCTCGCCGACACCGTGCCGGGCTGGCCGCCGGCCAGCAGCACCGGCTGCGCGACCGACTGCAGGATGCGTACGGCGATGCGCTCGACATCGGTGCGCGTGCCGACGTCGGGAATCAGCATCGCGAACTCGTCGCCGCCGCGGCGCGCGACCGTGTCCTGCGGCCGCAGCACGCGCGCCAGCCGCAACGCGACTTCGCGCAGCACGGTGTCGCCGACCTTGTGGCCGTACTGGTCGTTGATCTCCTTGAATCCGTCCAGGTCGATCGCGATGACCGCGCACTGCGAATTGCGCAGCGCCGTCGCCGCGAGCGCCGCCGCGGCGCGTGTGGCCAGCAGGCGGCGATTCGGCAGGCCGGTCAGCTCGTCGTGCTGCGCGTCGTGCAGCGCGTCGGCCTCGCGGCGGCGGATCTGATCGATATCCGCCAGCACGAGCACGTATTCGCGCGGCGCGATCGAACGTGCGGTCAACTGACACCACGCGGTCAGAGCGCCGGCGCCGCGCGCGCCGCGCTGGATCTGCACCTCGCGCACGGCGGCGCGGTCCTCGGCGCGCGCTGCGTCGGCCGCCGCGGCGATCGCCTCCCATTCCTCGGGCGCGACGAAATACTCGGCGATCGGCGTGCGCGCGAGCACCGCGGGCAGCGCCTGCATCAGTTGCAGGAAAGCGTCGTTGCAGCGCGCGACCAGGCCATCCTTGACGACCGCGATGGCCTGCCCCGCCGAGTCGAGCACCGTGCGCTCGATCCGCAGCGCCTCCGTGAGCCGCCGCTCGCGCTGCTTGAGCATCGTCAGATCCGCGTTCATGCCGATCGCGCCGGCGAACGCGCCGTCGCCCGCCTTCAGCGGCACGGCGCTCACCGACACGATCAGCCGCTGGCCGTCCTTGGCCTGATGCGTCATCTCGACGTCGCGCAGCGTCTGCCCGCGCCGCAACGCTTCGAGCGCGGCGCGCGCCGCGTTCTGGTCGACCCGCGCCGCAAGCAGCGCGTCGACCGGGCGGCCGATCAGCTCGTTCGGTTCGTAGCCGTAGATCTCGCGCGCCGCGCGGCGGCTCGCGAACGTGAAGTTGAACTGCGCATCGCACGCCCAGATCAGGCTGGTCGACGCTTCGACCAGGGCCTTGTAGTGCGCCTTGCTCCGGCGCAGGCGGTCGATCTCGGAAAGCTGCTGCGGCGAGGCGATCGTGTCGAGCACGAGCACGACCGGCGCGTCCGGCGCGTCCGGCGCACCCGGCGGCAGCTCGGCGAGCGGCACGTAGGGCAGCACGTGGCTGCGCAAAACGATACGGCCGCCCGCGTGCGTATGGCGGGCGTTGATGAGGTCGAAGGTCGGCCGCCCCTTCAACGCGCGCGCGATCGCCTGCGTCAGGTCGTCGCGCGTGCTGTCGCGGAAACCGAAAGCGTCGATCCAGCGCGGGCGCGTTTCGGCCTCCTGCACGAGGCCCCAGCGCCACGGGTCCTTGCCGCGAAGCTGCGCGATGCGCCCGCTCGCGTCGATCATCCACACCAGCACCGGCAGCCGCGCGAGCAGGTCGTCGCTGTCCGCGCCCGCGGCCGCGCTCGCCGCTGCACCCGCGCCGGCGGGCGCGATCGTCCCGATCAGCGGGGGCCATGCCGTCGTCGCGGCCCGCGCGACGCACACCACGCGCAACTCACGCGCCTTGCCCGCGGGATCGAGCAGCGTCACGGTCTGATCGAACACCCGCCCCCCGCGCAACGCGGCGGCAAAGGCCGCCGTGACGCGCGCCCGCTGCGCCGGCTCGACCGCGTGCAGCAACGGGAATTCGAGCGGCCCGGCGGCAGGCGCTTCGGGCGCGATCAACCCGGGCGGAACGAACAGGCGCCCTTCGCCGTCGCGGTACCACGGTTCGCCCTGCTGGCCGACGATCCAGTCGGCAAAGCGACGCGCGTCGTCGGCGAGCCGTTGTTCATGCCCTTCGACGGGGCTCAGGACAGGCTTCGGCGCCGCCTCCAGCGGGCGCGTCAACGCGATCACGAGCGCGGAGTCGGCCCGGCCCGGCTGCAGCACGCGCACGCGCCCGCTCCAGCCGGTCCGCGCGCCGGCGAGCGGCGTGATCTCGACCGCGCGGCCGTCGGAGGCCGTGCGCAGCGGATCGAGCGCTTCGAGCGGCTCGGCGCGCAGGCATTCGTCGACGCGCAGGCCAATCAACTCGCGTTCGGTGCGCCCGAGAAGCTGCGCGGCGGCGCCGTTCAGCTCCGCGATGCGACCGTTGCGCACGACGAGGACCGGAGACGGCACCGCGCGGATCGCCATCGTCCAGCCGAAGCGCGTACGGCCGTCGGCCGATGCGCGCAGCGTGCGTTCCGCGCGGCGCAGGCGCAGCGCGGCATTGGCGCGACCGATCCACCAGGTGGCGACGAGCCAGACCGGAAAGCCGACCGAAAAAGCGTCGAGCCGGAAACCGTTGCGGCTGACGACCAGCAGGGTCAGCGCGGCCCAGCCCGCGAAGTACAGCGCCCACGCACGCCGCCAGTCGGCGAGGACGAGCGCCGACAACAGCAGCGCACCGCCGGCGGCAAAGGCGATGCTGCTGCTGCCGGGCCGCTGCGGCGGCACGATCGAGCCAAGCAGCGCCGCCCACAGCATCAGCTCGGCCGCGTAGCTGAGCAGGTAGAACTGCGCGGCGCGCGCCGCAGGGGTCACCGCCGCGCGCGCCTGCGCGTTTTCCGAAGCGACGACGAAGCGCACTCCGGCATTGAATGCGAACGCGGCGAGCCACCACCAGACCGCAGGGGCGCGGTCAAGCGCGGCCAGCGCTCCGATCGCGCCGAACACGAACACCGCCAGCAGGAAGCGCCGCTCAAGCGCGAACGACCCACGCAGGTCGACCGCCGCGGTCGCGCCCCGGGACGGGCGGCCGGCGCTGCCGGAGCCGTTCCTGCTGGACTGGGTGTGTTGCATTTCGCTGGCCGAACGCCGCGCCCGATCAGCCGAACCGCGGAGGACTCCGTACCAAATTCGAGGGACGGCGGCATGCTAGCGACGCCCCTGCAGCCGGGCAATTGCCGGGTGTCGGATCGGAGGCGGTTACGACGCTTGGACGAGGCGCGGCAGACCGCTCAGGCTAGTGAAGTCTCCGCTCGTCGCCGGACCCGTCGGGTCGCTGCAACTCGCCTTGCGCCTCGGACGCCCTGCCTGCGGCGACTTCGGACGCAAACCGGAAGCGGTTCTTGCCGGCCGCCTTGGCCGCGTACATCGCCGCGTCGGCGCGCGCAAGCAGCCCCTCGAAGTCGTTGCCGTCGTCGGGGAACAGCGCCACCCCGACGCTGGCGTGGGTGCGCAGGCTGCGGCCGGCCGCTTCGAGGTCTTCGCGCGCCGCGACGACGAGCTTTTCGGCGACGCGCAGTGCGACCGCCGTCTCCTCGATCTCGGGCAGCAGCACGACGAACTCGTCGCCGCCGGTACGCGCAACCACGTCGTACTCGCGCAACACGCTCGCGAGCCGCAGCGCGACCCGCCGCAGCAGCGCGTCGCCGTAGGCGTGCCCGAAGAGGTCGTTGACTTCCTTGAACCCGTCGAGGTCGAGCACCAGCACCGCGGCCCGCCGCCGCTGCCGCATGGCGACCGAAAGCAGTCGGCGCGCGTGCTCGACCAGCAGGCGCCGGTTCGGCAGTCCGGTCAGTTCGTCGTGATTGGCCTGATGCCAGGCCAGCTCCTCGCGCCGCTTCAGCAGCGTGATGTCGGTCAGCACCAGGATCGTCGCTCCGCGGTCGTCGCCGATCTGCCGCGCGGTCAACTGGCACCAGGCGCTGCGGCCCGCCCCGGCGGGTGCGCGCAGCATCGCTTCGTGGATCGCCGCTTCGCCGCGCGCAGCCGCCTCCAGGCTCGCGCGCCGCACGGCGTCCCATTCCTCGGGGCGCGCAAGAAACTCGCCGACGGGCCGGCCGACGAGCCGCTCGCGCGTCACGCCGAGCATCTTGGCGAGCGCGCCGTTGGCGCTTTCGATGCGGTCGTCGCGCACGAAGGCGATGCCTTCGCCGGCCGCCTCGAAGATCAGCTGCTGGTTGCGCAGCGCGGCGTTCAGTTCGCGCTCGCGTCGCTTCAGCGCGGTGATGTCGCTGCAGATGCCGTACACCGCCTCGATGCGGCCGGAGTCGTCGCGCACCGGTAGCGCGCTGACGACGACGTACACGCGCTCGCCCGCGCGCGAAAGATGGATCGCTTCGGCGTCGAACACCGCGCGGCCGCGCAGCGCGGGCGCGAAGCGGCGCACGAACTCGCGCCGGCGAAACTCGGGCGCGTTGAACTCGGCGACGTGCCGGCCGATCATCTCGAGCGGCTCGTAGCCGTACAGCTCGCGGCAGGCGCGCGCCGACACGAAGGTCAGGCGGCCGGCCGCGTCGCAGGTCCAGATCAGCGACGGCGAGGCCTCGACCAGCGCGCGATAGCGCCGCTCGCTGGCGGCGAGTCGCAGCTCGGCCTCGCGCCGCTCGGTGATGTCGACGATCGACATCACGAAGCGGGTGGCGCGGCCCGCGGCGTCGCGCACCGATTCGCCGCGCGCCTGCACCCAGACGTAGTCGTGCGCGGCCGTCCGCAGCCGGAACTCCTCGCGGAACGGCACGTCCTCCTGGAGATGGCGCTGGCGGGCGTGCAGCACGCGCGCGCGATCGTCCGGGTGCAGCGCCGCCGAGAAGCGATGCGCGTGCAGGAAGGCGGCGCGGTCGCGGTAACCGAGCAGTTCGGCGTAGCGCGCGGAGAAGAAGCGCTCGCCGGTAAAGAGGTTGGTGTCGGCGACGCCGGCGTCGATCGCGTCGAGCGCGAGCCGCAGCTGCTCACGGCTGCGGTGCAGCTCGAGCGCGGCCCGCTCCTGCGCGTGCGCCGCCGCGTCGGCCTGCTCGCGCAGCGCGAGGTTTTCGACCAGCACGCGGCGCCACCAGTACGCGGCGACCGCCGACAGCGCAACCGTCAGCAGCCAGGCGAGACCGACTACGTCGCGCAGCGCCGGCGGCTGCACGATCAGCACGAGCGCCTGGCCGAACGCGAGCGGCACGGTCTGTCCGAACCACGCGCAGCGCACCGGGCCGAAGGACAGCACGGTGCCGATCAGGATCACGGTCGACAACACGAATTGCAGCAGTGCGCCGAGCGCCGACGGTGCCGGAACGACGAGCAGGCCGGCCGACCAGACCGAACCTTCGATGACGGCCATCGCCGCATACAGCACCGCGCCGTGGCGCGCGCGCAGCGTTGCATCGGCGAGCAGACGCAGGCACAGGTAGGCGCGCGCGAGCAGCGCCGACGCGAGCACGACCCACCATGCGAGTCCCTGCAGCAGGCGATCGTCGTGCGCCAGCACGAGTACGATCGCGCATCCGAACGCGAGGTTGCCGAGCCAGGTGAACCGGCCGAGCCCGAGCGCCAGCCGCAGCAGTTCGGCGGCTACGGTGGGAGACGGCGTCATGGTCGTACGGTTCGGCACCGCAGCGGCCTTCGCGGTCGCTTTCCGGGCCTGTCCCGGTTTTTCGGCACCAACTTGAGTCGCTTGAATCCGTCGGCCCCGCGCCGGACATCGCCGATCGTCCATCGCCCCGTGTCTTCCGCCTATCGCGGCCGCTTCGCCCCTTCGCCCACCGGGCCGCTGCACGCCGGCTCGCTCGCCGCCGCGCTGGCAAGCTGGCTCGACGCGCGCGCGCAGCGCGGCACCTGGCTCGTTCGCATCGAGGACCTCGACCCGCCGCGCGAAGTCCCGGGAGCGACCGAGGCGATCGTGCGCACGCTCGCGCGCTTCGGGCTCGAGTCGGACGAACCGGTCGTCTTGCAGAGCCGGCGCGGCGCACCGTACGACGCCGCGTTCGCGCGCCTGCGCGCCGCCGGCCTCGCCTACCCGTGCACCTGCTCGCGCAAGGACATCGAAGACGCGGCGCGTGCCGCCGGGCTCAAAACCGGCATCTATCCGGGCACCTGTCGCGAGCGGCCAGCCGGCGCGCGCAGCCGTCCGGCATGGCGCGTGCGCGTGCCGGACGTAACGGTGGCCTTCGCCGATCGCGCCTGCGGGCGCTACGCGCAAGATCTCGCGCGCGAAGTCGGCGACTTCGTCGTGCGGCGCGCGGACGGCCCGTGGGCGTACCAGCTCGCGGTCGTCGTCGACGATGCCGAACAGGGCATCACCGATGTGGTGCGCGGCGCCGATCTGCTCGACAACACGCCGCGCCAGATCTTCCTGCAGCGCGCGCTTGGACTCGCGACGCCGCGCTACCTGCACGTGCCGGTCGTGACGAACGAAAGGGGCGAGAAGCTCTCGAAGCAGACCGGTGCGCGCGCGCTGACCGAGGACGTGCGCGGCGAACTGGAGCGCGCGGCACGGCATCTCGGACTGCCGCACATCGGTGCCGACACGCGCGACGCGTTTCTGATGCGCGCGATCGAGCTGTGGCGCGAACGGTGGGTCGCGGGCCCTACAATCGCCGCCGAGGAGGCAAGCCGTGGCTGACGACACCGACATCCCGACCCTGCGCCGCATCCTGCACCACAGCCGTCGCATCGCGGTCGTGGGCATCTCCGCCGAATGGCACCGGCCGAGCTATTTCGTCGGCAAGTATCTGCTCGAACACGGCTACACGATGATCCCGGTCAATCCGAAGTACAGCGAAGTGCTCGGCCAACGCTGCTACCCGGATCTGAAGGCCGCCGCGCGCGAGGCGGGGCCGATCGATCTGGTGGACTGCTTCCGCAAAAGCGAGGAGATCCCCGCGCTCGCCGAGGATGCGATCGCGATCGGCGCCAAGGTGCTGTGGATGCAACTGGGCGTGGTGAACGAAGCGGCCGCGCGCAAGGCGCGTGCCGCGGGGCTCGACGTCGTGATGGACCGCTGCGTGAAAATCGAACACGGGCGGCTTTTCGGCGGCCTGAACTGGGCGGGCGTGAATACGCGCATCGTGTCGAGCAAGCGGCCGCGGCAGCTTCCTTACTGACCATGGACAGACAATTCGGCATCGAAACCCTGTGCCTGCACGCCGGCCAGCTTCCCGACCCGGTGACGGGCAGCCGCGCGCAGCCGATCTACCAGACGACGAGCTACGTCTTCGATTCGGCCGATCACGCGGCGAGCCTCTTTAACCTGCAGACGTTCGGCAACGTCTACTCGCGCATCAGCAACCCGACCGTGGCGGTGTTCGAGGAGCGCGTTGCCGCGCTGGAAAGCGGCCGCGCGGCGCTCGCCACCGCGAGCGGCATGGCCGCGCAACTGACCGCGATCCTGGCGATCGTTCAGCCGGGCAGCCACATCGTCGCCTCGTCGCTGCTGTACGGCGGCACGTATTCGCAGTTCGCGGTCACGCTGCCGAAGGTGGGGATCGAAACGACGTTCGTCGATCCGGACGAACCGGAGAACTTCCGCCGTGCGCTCAAGCCCAACACGCGCCTCATCTACGGCGAGACGCTCGGCAACCCGAAGATCAACGTGCTCGACATCGAGCCGATCGCAAAGATCGCGCACGAGGCGGAAATCCCGCTGATGATCGACAACACGATGCCCACGCCGTACCTGTGCCGGCCGTTCGACTTCGGCGCCGACATCGTCGTGCACTCCGCCACCAAGTACATGGGCGGCCACGGCACCACGATCGGCGGCGTGCTCGTGGAGCGCGGCAAGTTCGACTGGGGCAACGGCAAGTTCCCCGACATGGTGCTGCCGTCCAAGGGCTATCACGGCGTGAAGTTCTGGGAGACGTTCGGCGACTTCGCGTACACGATGAAGGCGCGCTTCGAGGTGCTGCGCGTGCACGGCTCATCGCTGTCGCCGCTGTCGGCCTGGCTGCTGCTGCAGGGACTGGAGACGCTGCACGTGCGGATGGAGCGGCACGTGCAGAACGCGCGCAAGGTCGCGCAGTTTCTGGAATCGCATCCGCGCGTGGCCTGGGTCAACTGGCCCGGGCTGAAGTCGAGCCCGTACTACGCGCTGGCGAAGAAGTACCTGCGTTCGATCGATGGCGAGCCTGGCGCGTCGAGTGTGATGACCTTCGGCATAAAAGGGGGCGCAACGGCCGGCGAGAAGTTCATCGACAGCCTGCAGTTCCTGTCGCATCTCGCGAACATCGGCGACGCGAAGTCGCTGGTCATCCACCCGGCCTCCACGACGCACCGCCAGCTTTCTGAGGAAGAGCAGCGCGCCGCCGGTGTGCTGCCCGAAATGGTGCGGCTGTCGATCGGCATCGAGTCGATCGACGACATCCTGTGGGATCTGGAGCAGGCGCTGGCGAAAAGCACGTAGCACGTAGGTTGAGGTGAGCGAAGCGAACCCCAACGCAGCGCGGCCCGTTGGGGGTTCGGCTTTGCCTCACCCCAACCTACTCTCTCTGAAGCGTTTCAGCGTTTGGTGCCGCCCAGCAGCGCGGCGACTTTCACCGGCTTGCGTTCGCGCGTCGCGGGCGAATCACCCGTCGTTTCCTCCGCGCCTTCGCCCTCGCTGGGCTCGTACGGCCTGGTGAAGAAGTCGTCGACCGGCGCGGTCGGTGCGTAGGCGCGTCCGGGCGCCCGTTCGCCTTCGCGCCGCCCGACGCGTTCGCCGCGCCCCCGCCGCTCCCGGCGCTCGATGCCGAGCGGACGGATGTCGAACTTCTGCTTGGTGAGCCGCTCGATCGCGTGCACGCCGCGTTCGTCGGCTCCCGTCATCAGCATGATCGCCAGCCCCGTCGCGCCGGCGCGGCCGGTGCGGCCAATGCGGTGCACGTAGTCCTCGGCGTTAAATGGCACGTCGTAGTTGATGACGACCGGCAGTTCGACGATGTCGAGCCCGCGCGCCGCCACGTCGGTCGCGACTAGAACCTCGATCTCGCCGCGCTTGAAGCCCTCGAGCGCCTTCATGCGCTCGTCCTGCGTCTTGTCGCCGTGAATCGCGTCGGCGTTCACGCCCGCCTTTTGAAGCTGGCGCGCGAGCCGGCGGCATTCGATCTTCGCGTTGACGAAAACGAGCACCTGCGTCAGCCGCCCGTCGTCGGGGCCACGCGTGCGCAGCAGTGTCAGCAGCGCGTCGGTCTTCTCCGACTCGTGGACCTTGATCACCTCCTGTGTGATCAGCTCGGCGGTCGCGTTGCGACGGGCGACTTCGATGAGTTGCGGATCGCGCAGGAAGTTGGCCGCGAGCTTCTTGATCTCCTCGGAGAACGTCGCCGAGAACATCAGGCTCTGCCGCTCTTTCGGCAGCAGGTTCAGGATGCGCGAGATGTCCGGCAGGAAGCCCATGTCGAGCATCCGGTCGGCCTCGTCGAGCACGACGATCTGCACCTGCGACAGGCTGGTGTTCTTCTGCTGGATGTGGTCGAGCAACCGTCCCGGCGTCGCGATCACGACCTCGCAACCCTTGCGCAACGCCTCGGTCTGCGGATCCATGTCCACGCCGCCGTACACGCAGGTCACGCGCAGCGCGGTCTTGGACGCGTACTTCTTCAGGTTGTCGGCCACTTGTTCCGCGAGTTCGCGCGTCGGCGTAAGGATCAAGCCGCGCACCGGGTGGCGCGCCGGCGACATGCTCGTGTTGGCGTGCGGCAGCAGCCGCTGCAGCATCGGCAGGCCGAAACCCGCGGTCTTGCCGGTACCCGTCTGCGCCGCGCCCATCACGTCCTTGCCTTTGAGGACAACGGGGATCGCCTTCGCCTGGATCGGCGTGGGCGTGGCATAGCCCATCTCGGCGATCGCCGCGAGCAGCAGCGGATCGAGGCCGAAATGGGTGAAGTCCTTGGGATCTGACATGTGCTGGTGGGCCGTGTTGGACTCGAACCAACGACCAAGGGAGCGAGCGCCGATCAGTGTGAGGCGCGAGCGAGTCCCCTGCGCAGCGCCGTCAGGCGCTGAGGGGACTCGGCGAAGATCTCGAACATACGTTTGGTGGGCCGTGTTGGACTCGAACCAACGACCAAGGGATTATGAGTCCCCTGCTCTAACCGACTGAGCTAACGGCCCACTCGGCGAGCATCGTATTCGATCCGACGGCCCGGCCACCGTTTACTCCAGAAAGCTCTTCAACTTGTCGCTGCGACTCGGGTGGCGCAGCTTGCGCAGCGCCTTCGCCTCGATCTGGCGGATGCGTTCGCGCGTGACGTCGAACTGTTTGCCGACCTCCTCCAGCGTGTGGTCGGTCGACATTTCGATGCCGAAGCGCATGCGCAGCACCTTGGCTTCGCGCGGCGTCAGCGAATCAAGCACGTCCTTCGTGACGTCGGCGAGGCTGTTGTACTGCGCGGCGTCGACCGGCGCGACGGTCGACGTGTCCTCGATGAAGTCGCCGAGATGCGAGTCGTCGTCGTCGCCGATCGGCGTCTCCATGCTGATCGGCTCCTTGGCGATCTTCAGGATCTTGCGGATCTTGTCTTCGGGCATCTCCATCTCGCGAGCGTGGCCGGGTCGGGCTCCTGTCCGGTCTCCTGCAGGATCTGGCGGCTGATCCGGTTCATCTTGTTGATCGTCTCGATCATGTGCACGGGAATGCGGATCGTGCGCGCCTGGTCGGCGATCGAGCGCGTGATGGCCTGGCGGATCCACCACGTGGCATAGGTCGAGAACTTGTAGCCGCGGCGGTATTCGAACTTGTCGACCGCCTTCATCAGACCGATGTTGCCCTCCTGGATCAGATCGAGGAACTGCAGTCCGCGGTTCGTGTACTTCTTCGCGATCGAAATCACCAGACGCAGGTTGGCCTCGGTCATCTCGCGCTTGGCCTTGCGCGCCTTCGCCTCGCCGGTGGCCATCTGCTTGTAGACCTCGCGCAGGTCCTTCAGCGGCAGCACGACGCGCTTCTGCAGGTCGAGCAGCTTGCCCTGCAGCTCGTGCACCGCCGGCAGGTTGCGCTTGAGCACCTCGGAGTACGGATGGCCGCCGTCGGCCTCGCGCGTGACCCAGCGCGTGTTGGTCTCCGCACCGGGGAAATGCTTCAGGAAGTGCGGACGCGGCATGCCGCACTTGTTGACCATGATCTCGTAGATCTGCTTCTCGAGGCTGCGCACCTCGTCGACCTGGGCGCGCAGCGTGTCGCACAGCTTCTCGACCATCTTGGCCGTGAAGCGCAGCGTCATCAGCTCGTCGAGGATCTTCTGCTGCGCCTTGACGTAACCCGGCGACTTGTAGCCCTCTTTCTCGAAGGCCACTCGCATCTTCTCGAAAAGCTTCGCGACGTGGTCGAACTTCTCCAGTGCGCGCGCCTTCAGCTCCTCGAGCTGCGCGGCCGTCATGCCGGAGGCGCCGATGTCGGTGTTCTCCTCGGCTTCGTCCTCCTCGTCGTCGCCGGACGACGCCGCGCCGCGCGCGGTCGGGAAGTCCTCGGCGTTCGGGTCGATCAGCCCGTCGACGACCTCGTCGATCGGCAGCTCGCCGGCGCGGATCTTCTCGGCATGCTCCAGGATCTGTGCGATCGTCGTCGGACACGCCGAGATCGCCATCACCATGTGCTTGAGCCCATCCTCGATCCGCTTGGCGATTTCGATCTCGCCTTCGCGCGTCAGCAGCTCGACCGAGCCCATCTCGCGCATGTACATGCGCACCGGGTCGGTCGTGCGGCCGAACTCGGAGTCGACGGTCGACAGCGCGGCTTCGGCCTCTTCCTCGGCGTCCTCGTCGGTCGTCGCCGCCGGGACGTTTTCGTTCATCAGCAGCGTCTCGGCATCGGGCGCCTGGTCGTAGACCGTGATGCCCATGTCGCTGAACGTGCTGATGATCGACTCGATCGCCTCGGCGTCGACCAGGTCTTCGGGCAGGTGGTCGTTGATCTCGGCGTAGGTGAGGAAGCCGCGGTCCTTGCCCTGCTTGATCAGCTGCTTGAGCTTGTTGCGTCGGGCTTCGAGGTCCTCTTCGGTGCCGTGATAGCTGCGCTCGAGCGCCTCTTTCAGCGCCTTTTCCTTCGCGCGCCGGTCCTTGGCGCGCTGCTTGGCGCTCAACTTCTCGACGATCTGAACGCTCGGATCGACGACGTCGTCGCCGGCCTCGGGCACGGCGTCCACACCACCCTCGCCGCTGCCGATCGATTCGTCGTTCTGCTTCGGCTTGCGGCCGGGCCGTCCCTTGGCGACCGGCGCCGTCGCGGCTCGACGCGCCTTGGCCCCTACCGGAGCGGCAACGAGTTTCGCGTCCTTCGCCTTCGGGTCCTCCCCGCCACCCTTCTTCGCGGCCATGCGTTCGATCATCGCCGCTTTCGTTTCCGCCTTCTTCAATTCGACCTTCTTCGCTTCGGGTTTGCCTGTGGAGCGCTTTTCGATTCGACCGGACGCAGGCTTGCCCTTGGCGACCTTCATCGCCGCCGACTTCCTTGATGCTGCCGACTTCTTCGTCACCATCGGATCACCTGTGTTCGTCGCCATTCGTTGGGCGGCCGTCGCCGCCCGCGTCCTTGATCGCCTTTTCACTTAACCTGACGGTCCAAAGCCGTTCGGCTCGACTCATCACGCCGCCCCACTCACAGGCATTACATGGGGACGCCGGTATTTCGCTCAATCGGCCGCAGCGTGAACCTGCGTCCGAGCCACTGCCGGGACGCCGACCGATCCGGGCCGGACTCCGAGCGCCTGTGCGGATGGAAGACCGCCGGGACACGGGCGCGGACGGGCGACGCAGATCGACGTGCGCCCGCGGGACACCTCGCGTCGACTCGGTTGGCTGATCAATGATCAAGTCGGCAGATTCTCAAGAACCATCTCCGGGCGAGGCTCAAACGGCACGCGCTCCGAACCGTTCCCGGCGGCTCAACAAGCTGAGCATTCTAGCAGAGCGACTCGGAAAAGCCAGGAAATTCAGCCCTTTGCGACCAGCGGCGCGGCCGATCGCGCTGCATCAGGTCGCCCCCGCACGGCGCGGCGCATCCTTCAGACGCACGCGCCGCTCGGAGAGTTCGCGAATGCGCTCCTTGGACTCCGGCGTCAGCGGCTCGCGCACGAGCGCGGCCAGTTCGTCCTCGACCCGCCGCAGCTCGAGCGTGGCAAAGCCGGCGCGCAGATCCTCCCGCGCCGCCGACGCATCGCCTTCGAGCAGCAGATCGCGCCGCGAGATCGCGCGATACGTCTCCGCGTACTCGCTGTCCGCCAGGGCCTCGAGCAGCGCGCCCTGGCTCGTGCTGCCGGCCAGCGTGGCGGTGCGCCAGATCTCCGCGATCTGGCGATCGACGGGCTGTTCGGCGCCGGCGAACTCCGCGGCGATCTGCGCATTGAACTCGCGCGCCAGCTCGGGAAAAGCCAGCAGGTGCTGCAGGATGCGCGCTTTCAGATCCTCGACCTCGGCGCTGCGTCGCGGCGGATTCGCCGGACGACGCGCTTCGGCTAGCCGGCGCCACGGCTTCAGGCCGAACAGTGACTCGAGGTCGGCCGTCGGCGTCCTGGCGGCTTCGGCCAGTTCGCGAACCAACTGCATGCGCAGCGCCGCCGGCGGCATGGATGCGAGGAGCGGCTTGGCCTGCGCGACCAGCGCGGCCCGGTCCTCGGCCTGTTCGAGGTCCTTGCCCTCGGCAAGGCTCGCGACGAACCAGCGCGACAGCGGCATCGCACGCGCGAGTTGGTCCTCGAATGCCACCGCGCCGCCGGAGCGGATCAGGCTGTCCGGATCCTCACCTTCCGGCAGCAGCACGAAGCTCGCACGCTTGGTGTCGGCGATGACGGGCAGCGTGGCCTCGAGCGCGCGCCGCGCGGCCTTGCGGCCGGCGGCATCGCCGTCGAAAGCGAAGATCACCTGATCGGTCACGCGCAGCAGCAGGCCGACGTGATGTGCAGTGATCGCCGTGCCGAGGGCCGCCACGCACTCCTCGAAGCCGGCCTGCGCGAGCTGGATCACGTCCATGTAGCCCTCGCAGACGATGACCCGTTGGCGGCGGCGAATCGCCTCCTGCGCTTCGAAAAGGCCGTACAGCTCCTGCCCCTTGCGGAAGACGGGCGTCTCGGGCGAGTTCAGGTATTTCGGTTCGCCGCGGTCGAGCACGCGACCGCCGAAGCCGATCACCTGGCCGCGCGGGTTGCGGATCGGAAACATCACGCGGCCGCGAAAGCGGTCGTAGCGTTTGCCTTCGTCGCCGACGATGACGAGCCCCGCTTCGACCAGCTTCGGATCCTCGTAGGTTTCGAAAGCCTCCCGCAGGGGTTGCCATGCGTCCGGCGCATAGCCGAGCGCGAAGCGCGCCGCGGTCTGCCCGGTCAGTCCGCGCCGTTTCAGGTACTCGATCGCAACAGGTGCCTCCTTGAGCTTGCGGCGGTAGTAGTCGCTGGCGCGTTGCAGCGCTTCGGTCAGCCCGCGGATGCGCGTTGCGCCTTCGTGATCGCGCGCGCTGTCCTCGGGCACCTGTACGCCGACCTGCTGCGCCAGTTCGCCGATCGCGTCGACGTAGCCCAGGCCGCCGTGTTCCATCAGGAAGCCGATCGCCGAGCCGTGCGCACCGCAACCGAAGCAGTGATAGAACTGCTTGGACGGGCTGACGGTGAACGACGGCGTCTTCTCGCCGTGAAACGGGCACAGGCCAACGTAGTTCTGGCCGGCCTTCTTCAGCGCGACGTAACGGCCGATCAGGTCGACGATGTCGACGCGCGCCAGCAGATCCTGGATGAAGCTCTGGGGGATCACGGGCGCATTATCCGCGCCCGGGCAACGCGGCTCAGCCGCCGAGCTTGCTCTTGACGAGCGCCGAGGTCTTGCCCATGTCGGCGCGGCCGGCGATGCGCGGCTTGAGCAGCCCCATGACCTTGCCCATCGCCTGCGGGCCGGTCGCGCCGGCCTCTGCGATCGCCACATCGATTGCGGCGGCCAGCTCGGCTTCGGACAACTGTTGCGGCAGATAGCCCGCAAGCAGGTCGAGCTCCGCCTTTTCCTTGTCGACCAGATCGGTGCGGCCGGCCTTGCCGAACTGTTCGATCGAGTCGCGCCGCTGTTTGATCAGCTTCTCGACGATCGCAGTGACCGCGGCGTCGTCGGCAACGATGCGCTCGTCGACTTCCTTCTGCTTGATCGCCGCCAGCAGCATGCGGATCGCCGACAGCCGCGCCGCGTCCCTGGCGCGCAGCGCGGCCTTCATGTCTTCGTTGATGCGGTCTTTCAGGCTCACGGAAGCGAAAGCGCGCCCGAAGGCGCGCTGTCAGGATGCCGGCAGGGAATCGATCCTAGTAGAGCTTCTTCGGCAGCATCTGGCTGCGAAGACGCTTGTAGTGGCGCTTGACCGCGGCCGCCTTCTTGCGCTTGCGCTCGGCGGTCGGCTTCTCGTAGAACTCGCGGGCGCGCAGTTCGGTCAGCAGACCGCTTTTTTCGATCGTGCGCTTGAAGCGGCGCAGTGCGACGTCGAAGGGCTCGTTCTCCTTGACGCGAATCGTGGGCATGAAGTTCCTGAAGGTGCCGGCGGAAAGGCGCGCAGTTTACCCGCACTCGCACCGCGGCGCAAAGCCCAATCGGCCAGTCGTGTCAAGCACTTGGCGCTTCGGCGAACCCGCCGCGGCAGCCGCCCGCGGCGGCTAGACTCGCCACTTATGCTGATCCTCGGCATCGAAACCTCGTGCGATGAAACCGGTCTGGCGCTCTATGACGGCGACGTCGGGCTGCTGGCGCACCGCGTGCACTCGCAGGTCGACATGCACAGCGCCTACGGCGGCGTCGTGCCCGAGCTCGCGTCGCGCGACCACATCCGGCGCGTGCTGCCGCTGCTCGAAGACATCCTGGCCGAATCCGGGCGCACGCGTTCGGACATCGACGCGATCGCTGTCACCGAGGGACCGGGCCTGGCGGGCGCGCTGCTGGTCGGCGCCGGGCTCGCGCACGCGCTGGGTTACGCGCTCGGCCGGCCCGTGGTCGGCGTGCATCACCTGGAAGGCCATCTGTTGTCGCCGCTGCTCGCCCGGCCCGCGCCGAGCTTTCCCTTCGTCGCGCTGCTGGTCTCGGGCGGGCATACGCAATTGATGCGGGTCGGCGGTGTGGGCGACTACGAGCTGCTCGGCGAAACGCTCGACGATGCGGCCGGCGAAGCGTTCGACAAGACCGCGCAACTGCTCGGCCTCGGCTACCCGGGCGGGCCGGCCGTTTCGCGCCTTGCCGAGTTCGGCGTCGAAGGCGCGTATCACCTGCCGCGCCCGATGCTCAACAGCGGCGACCTGAACTTCAGTTTCAGCGGGCTGAAGACGGCCGTGCTGACCGCTGCGCAACGCGCCGGCAACCTGTGCGAGCAGGTGCGTGCGGACATCGCCCGCGCCTTCGTCGCCGCCGTCGTCGACGTGCTCGCGACGAAAGCCATGGCGGCACTGGATCGCACCGGCCTCGACACGCTGGTGGTCGCCGGAGGGGTCGGCGCCAACGCCCAATTGCGCGAGCGCCTGCAAGAGGAAGCAGGCCGGCGCGGCGTGCAGCTCCACTTTCCTCCGGCCGCGTTGTGCACCGACAACGGCGCGATGATCGCGCTGGCGGGATTGGCCAGACTGCGAGCGGGCGCGGGCTCGCGCAGCGGCAGCTTCGGGGTGCAACCGCGCTGGCCGCTCGGTTCGTAGGCTCAGTGCCGTGCGCCGGGCGCGGCGTGCGCTTTTTCGCCGATCTTGCGTTCCTTGCCGGCCATCAGATTGGCGATGTTCTGCTTGTGCCGGATCACCAACAGGACGCTCATCGCCGCGAGCGCGACCAGCAGCGCGTCGAAGCCCGATGCGAAAGCGTGGAAGAGCGGCGTCAGCGCGGCCGCCAGAATCGACGCCAGCGACGAGTAGCGGAAGAACACTGCGATCAGCAGCCAGACGACGCACGCCGCGAGCCCGAGCCACGGATTGAGCGCGAGCACGACCCCGAGAAAGGTCGCCACCCCCTTGCCGCCCCGGAAGCGGAAGAACACCGGGTACAGATGGCCGACGAAGGCGGCGAACCCCGTCAGCGCGACGCCGAACTCATCGACGCCGAACGGCGCGCCGTAGCGCTTGGCGAGCCACACGGCGACGGCGCCTTTCGCCGCATCGCCGGCGAGCGTCAGCGTTGCGGCGAGCTTGCTGCCGCTGCGCAGAACGTTGGTGGCGCCGGGATTCTTCGATCCGTACGAGCGCGGATCGGCGAGCCCCATCAGCCGGCTGACGACCACCGCAAACGAAATCGATCCGAGCAGATAGCCGCACGCGGCAGCGACGAGGTCAGCGATCCAGTCCATGCCTCCTCCTATTCGGGCAGTGCGCAGTCGACGGCAGTCGCGCCAAGCGCTGCCGTCAGCACCGCCGGGTCGATGCCGACCAGATAGCCGCGCCGCCCGCCGTTGATCAGGATGCGCGGCAGCGCAAGCACGCTGCGCTCGACGAACACCGGCAGCGTCTTGCGCGTGCCGAAGGGCGACGTTCCACCGACTTGGTAGCCCGTGTGCCGCTGCGCGACTTCCGGCGCGCTCGGCTCGATGCGCTTGCGGCCCGTCTGACGTGCGAGGTTCTTCGTCGACACCTTGCGGTCGCCGTGCATCAGCACGATCAGCGCCTTGCCGGTTTCGTCTTCCATCACCAGCGTCTTGACGATCTCGTGCTCGGGCACGCCGAGCGCGCGCGACGACTCCGCGGTGCCCCCGTGCTCGACATACTCGTACACGTGTTCGGTGAAGGCGATGCCGTGGCGCCTGAGCCATTGCGTAGCGGGGGTTTCGGAAACGTGCGCCTGCTTCGCCATGGCGGCGCAGTGTAGCGGCGCCGCCGGCATTCAGCCGCGCGGGTGATGCTGCGCGTGCAGCGCCTTCAGCCGCTCGCGCGCGACGTGCGTGTAGATCTGCGTGGTCGAGATGTCGGCGTGGCCGAGCAGCATCTGCACCGCGCGCAGGTCGGCACCATGGTTCAGCAGATGCGTCGCGAAGGCGTGCCGCAGGCCGTGCGGCGACAGCGGAGCGTCGATGCCCGCACGCAGCGCGTAGCGCTTGATCAGCCGCCAGAACATCTGGCGCGTCATCGGTTGCGCGCGCCGCGTGACGAACACCGCATCCGCCGTCGAGCCGCGCAGCAGCGCACCGCGCGCCTGCGCCAGATAGCGCTCGACCCAGCGGCGCGCCTCCTCGCCGAGCGGAACGATGCGCTCCTTGCCGCCCTTGCCGAGCACGCGCACGAGGCCGTCGGCGAGCGACAGCTCGATCAGGCGCAGCGTCACCAGTTCGGACACGCGCAGCCCGCTCGCGTACAGCGTCTCGAGCATCGTGCGGTCGCGCAGCCCGAGCGCAGTCTCCACGTCGGGCGCGGCGAGCAAAGCCTCGACCTGCGCCTCGCTGATCGACTTCGGGAAACGCGCCGGGCGCTTGGCGTTGGCCAGCCGCAGCGTCGGGTCCGCGCCGATCCGTCCTTCGCGCAGGGCCCAGCGGTAGAAGCGGCGGAAGCTCGCGAGCCGTCGATTCGCCGTCGACGCGCGCGTCGTCGCGTGCTGCGCGGCGAGAAAAGCGGACAGGTCGACTTCGCCCGCCGTCAGCAATGCGCCGTTGCGTCCGGCGAGCCAGGCGCAGAGCGCCTGCAGGTCGCGCCGGTAGGCCGCGAGCGAGTTGGCCGCCAGGCCGTCCTCGAGCCAGAGCGCGTCGATGAAGGCGTCGACGAGCGGATCGGCGCCGGTATCGCGCGCCGCCGCGGACCGGCCCGCCGCACGTGCACCGACCCGACGCATCGTTGGCCGGGTCGCGCCGTCAGGCGCCGAGCATCCCCTTCTTAAGGTCGGAGTCGGCGGGACGATTGCCGAGCCAGATGCGCAGCACGGCCGTGAAGAAATCCTCGCCGGCGATCGGATTGCCGCGCGGCTGGCCGTTGACGACGATGCGCGTGCCGGCCTCCGGCGTGAACTCGAAGAAGATCGCGTCGCCCTTTTTCGCCTCGCCGATCGCCTTGAGCGTGGCCGTCAGCGCGTCGGACTGCGCCTTGAACGCCGCGAGCTGCTGCTCGCTGTGATTCGCCTTCAGCCCGTCGGCGAGCGAGGTCGCGAACGTATCCGCGTCGACGTTGCGCAGCATGTGGATCGCAACGCGCCGCGGCCCTTTCTGCGCAAGCAGCGCATCGGCATCGGTCGACTTCTGCGGAACGTACAGCCCGGCAACGTAGACCTTGAAGATCGCGCGCGTGCGGATGCCCGCGCCGTTCAGTTGCAGCGCCTGCCCGCCGACCTGGACCGTCGGCTCGAACTTCACCCCTTCGAGCTCGACCGGCTGCGCGTATGCGGCGCCGCCGATGCCGATTGCCAGTGCGATCGCCACAACTGCCAAACCCTTGCTCATCGCGGTCTCCTCGTTGTCTTGATGTTGCGTTCGGTGGGCCTTCAATGGATCAGGCGCGCACCGGGTTGACGGGCTCGTTCGCGGCCGCACCGAGCCCTTTCGGCAGCGGGAACGTGACGTTTTCCGCCACGCCCTGCAACGTTCGCACGCTGCGCGCACCCATGGCCTTGAGCCGCTCGAGCGTATCCTGGACCAGCACCTCCGGGGCCGAGGCACCGGCCGTGACGCCGACCCGCGCACGGCCTTCGAGCCAGGCCGGGTCGATGTCGCTCGCCGAGTCGACGAGATAGGCCGGGACGCCGAAACGCTCCGCGACCTCGCGCAACCGATTGGAGTTCGAGCTGCTCGGGCTGCCGATGACGATCACGACATCGACCTGCGGCGCCATGAACTTCACCGCGTCCTGGCGGTTCTGCGTCGCGTAGCAGATGTCGGCCTTCTTCGGCTCGGCAATATGCGGAAAGCGCCGCTTCAGCGCGGCGACGACGGCAGCCGCGTCGTCGATCGAGAGCGTCGTCTGCGTGACGTAAGCGAGGCGCTCGGGATCGCGTACTGCGAGCCGCTCGACGTCCGCGACGGTCTCCACGAGATACATGCCGTCGTCGGCCTGTCCCATCGTGCCTTCGACCTCCGGGTGGCCGACGTGGCCGATCATCACGATCTCGCGCCCTTGCGCGCGCATCTTCGCGACCTCGACGTGGACCTTGGTCACGAGCGGGCAGGTCGCGTCGAACACGCGCAGGCCGCGCGCCTGCGCCTCGCGCTGAACGGCCTTGGACACGCCGTGCGCCGAAAAGACGACGATCGAACCGGGCGGGATCACGTCGAGCTCCTCGACGAACACCGCGCCCTTGGCGCGCAGATCGGAAACGACGTAGGTGTTGTGCACGATCTCGTGCTTCACGTAGATCGGCGCGCCGTGGATCGCGAGCGCGCGCTCGACGATCTCGATCGCGCGATCGACGCCGGCGCAGAATCCGCGCGGCTGGGCCAGCAGGACTTCCATCTACAGCACTCCGATCACGTGCACCGAAAACTTCAGCGCCCGCCCGGCGAGCGGATGGTTGAAGTCCACGACGACGCGACGCTCGCCGTGCTCCTTGAGCACGCCCGCAAAGCGCCCGCCGTCGGGCGCGTTGAATTCGACCACATCGCCCGGCGCATAGTCGCCGTCCGCCGCGGTGTTCGCGTCGAACGCGGCCCGCGTCAGCACCTGCACCAGCTCTGGCTTGCGCACGCCGAAAGCGTCTTGGGGCAGATCGAAGGTCGCCTGCGCGCCCTCGTCCAGCCCCACCAAGCAGACCTCCAGCGACGGCGCGAACTGTCCCGCGCCCACCTGCAGCGTGGCCGGCTTCGTATCGAACGTGCTGACGACCTCCCGCTCCACACCATCGCCGGTTACCGCAAGGCGATAATGCAGCGTCACGTGCGAACCGGCGGCGATCCTGGGCATGGATTGGGGCGACAGCCAAGCGAAACTTCGTTCGGGTCGATTCTAGCCAAGGGCGTTCGAATGGCGATCAAAGACTGGCCCGAGTCGGAACGGCCGCGCGAACGGCTGCTCGCGCACGGCCCGAAGGTACTGACCGAAGCGGAGCTGCTGGCGGTGTTCCTGCGCACCGGGGTACCCGGCCGCAGCGTGCTGGAACTGGCGCGCGGCGCGCTTGAGCGCTTCGGCGGACTGAACGGCCTCATCGCCGCGCCGCGCGCCGAGGTAGAAAAGCTCGACGGCTTCGGCCCGGCCAAGTATGCGCAACTGCAGGCCGTGCTCGAACTGGCCAGGCGAGCCCTGCACGAGGACGTCAAGCGCGAGACGCTGCTGAACTCGCCGCAGAAGGTGCGCGACTATCTGCGGCTTGCGCTCGCCCACCTGCCGCACGAGGTGTTCGTCGCTCTATTCCTCGATGCGCAGAACCGCCTGATCGCGCAGGACGAGTTGTTCAGGGGCACGCTGACGCAGACCAGCGTCTACCCGAGGGAAATCGTGAAACAGGCGTTGCGCCACAACGCCGGCGCGGTGATCTTCGCGCACAACCACCCTTCGGGCGTGGCCGAGCCGAGCCGGGCCGACGAATTGCTGACGCTGACGCTGAAGAGCGCACTGGAACTGGTCGACGTGCGCGTGCTCGACCATATCGTCGTGGCCGGGTCGACCAGCATGTCCTTTGCGGAGCGCGGCCTGCTCTGAAGCGGGAAGGCGCCCGGTGCGGCTTGGCGACGCGCGCCGTTTTCCCCTACAATTCGTCGCTTTGCATCGTCCGGCCGCGGCCGGGCCCATCCACGTACAGGAGTCTGCGATGGCACGCGTATGTCAAGTCACCGGCAAGGCGCCGATGGTCGGCCATCACGTCTCGCACGCCAACAACAAGACCAAGCGTCGTTTTCTGCCCAACCTGCAGTACCGCCGCTTCTGGGTCGAAAGCGAGAACCGCTGGGTCCGCCTGCGCGTGACCAATGCGGCGCTGCGCACGATCGACAAGCACGGTATCGACGCCGTGCTGGCCGACCTGCGCGCACGCGGTGAAGTCTGAGGATCGAGGAGCACGCCATGGCCAAAGGCGCCCGCGAAAAGATCAAGCTCGAATCGACGGCCGGAACCGGCCACTTCTACACGACGACCAAGAACAAGCGCACGACCCCGGAGAAGCTGGAGATCAGCAAGTTCGATCCGGTCGCGCGCAAGCACGTGAAGTACAAGGAAACGAAGCTCAAGTAGCGCCGCGCGATTGCCGCGACGGATCGCCCAACAAAAAGCCCGGCATCGCGCCGGGCTTTTTGTTGGTGCATTGCCGCTTCAGGCCGCGACCGGAGCGTAGCTGCGGATGCGCAGCGCGACGTCCTGCAGC
>BOKW01000012.1 GCA_016861185.1 Betaproteobacteria bacterium | reverse complement strand
GCCCGCGCTCGCCTGCGATCCGGGCTTGCCGGGAAACGATACGGCGCGCATCGAGGGCCAACGCTACGTCGTCGCGTGGCGCCCGCGTCCCGCGCCGATCCCGCTCGGCGAATTCTTCGCACTCGAGATCGCCGTCTGTGCGCGCGCCGGCGCGAGCCCGCCGGCCACGCTGCGCGTCGACGCGCAGATGCCCGAGCATCGGCACGGCATGAACTACCGGCCCAGCGTCGCGCGCGCGGGCGATGGCCGTTTTGTCGCCTCCGGTCTGCTGTTCCACATGCCCGGCCGCTGGGAGTTCAGCTTCGAGCTGCGCGCGGCCGAGCAGAGCGAAACGCTGCGGGCGAGCGTGCCGATTGACTGACCGATGCATCGTCGTGGCCGGGCCGCGTTTGCCGTCGTCGCGTCGCTGCTGTTGGCGAGCGCGCGCGCCGAGGTCGTCTTCACCGACGAGGAAGTGCAGCGCATCCTCGCGCACGGTCCGTGGCCGCCCGCGTTCGTGCGCGATCCGAGCAATCGCGTCTCGGGCAGCGCCGCCGCGATCGATCTCGGCCGGCGGCTGTTCGGCGACGCGCCGCTGTCGGCCAACGGCTACGTCGCGTGCGTGTCGTGCCACCAGACCGATCGCGCATGGACCGACGGCGTACCACGCGCGCGCGGCATGGGACCGCTCGACCGCAATTCCCCGAGCGTGGCCAACGCGTGGCTGAACCGCTGGTTCGGCTGGGGCGGCGCGGCCGACAGCCTGTGGATGGCGAGCCTGCGGCCGCTGCTCGATCCGAACGAGATCGGCACGACGCCGCAACGCGTGGTCGAGCGCTTCAAGCTGAACGACGACCTCGCCTGCCGCTACCGGCGCGCCTTCGGCCGCGCGCCCGATCATGCCGATGAAACGTTGCTCGTCAACATGGCGAAGGCGATCGCCGCGTTCCAGGAAACGCTGACGACCGGGCGCACGCCCTTCGACGACTTTCGCGACGCGCTCGCGCGCGGCGACCGCCGCGCGCTGGCCGCCTACCCGGAATCCGCGCGGCGCGGGCTCAAGCTCTTCGTCGGCCGCGGCAACTGCTTCTTCTGCCACTCGGGACCGGCGTTCACGAACGGGGAGTTCCACGACGTCGGCGTGCCGTACTTCGTCGCGCCGGGCAAGGCCGACGGCGGCCGTTACGCCGGGATCCAGGCGCTGCGGGCGAGCCGTTTCAACCTGCTCGGCCCATACAACGACGACGAGGCGCGCTCGACCGCGACGAAGACGCGCCATGTCGAGCTTGCGGCGCGCCACTGGGGCGAGTTCAAGACGCCGGGGCTGCGCAACGTCGCAGTCACCGCGCCGTACATGCACAACGGCTCGCTCGCGACGTTGCGCGACGTCGTGCGGCATTACTCGGAGCTGAACGAAGAGCGGCTGCACGCCGACGGCGAGCGCATCCTGCGTCCCTTGAAGCTCGCGCCGTCCGAGATCGACGACCTGGTCGCCTTCCTCGAATCGCTGACCGACCGCGAGGGCGCGCGGCGCGTGCTGCCGCCGCTCGATGCCTTGCCCTGCCGCTGAGATCAGCCGAAGACGCGCTCGAGCGCCGCGGCCGACAGCGCGAAGCCGCGCTCGGCGAGCGCGGCGCGGAGCGCGTCGCGCTGCCGCGCGAATTGCACGTACGGCGCGGCGAGCCCGCGCGCGGACTCGCGCACGTCCAGTTCGAGCGCCACGCGCGCATGCAGCGGGCGCAGCTCGGCGTCGAACAGCGCTTCGACGATGTCGAGCGCGACGATTGCCACCGGCAGCAACCGGCTCGCGCCCCACGCGAACAGCAGCGCTTCGCCGCGTGTCGGGGCCGACGCGAGCGATTCGAGCGCCGCAAGCTGCGACAGCACGTCGAACGCCGCGTGCGCGCGGCCTGCGGCGAGCGCATCGCCCGCGTCGAGCACGAGGTCGAAGCCAATGCGATGCCGCGGCCCACGCAGCGCCGGGTCGCCCGCGGGCGTATCGATGCGCCGGTGCAGCCGCTCCGGGTTGAAGGGAAAGACGAACACGCGCGGCTCGCCGCGCGCCGGCACGCGGATCAGCGCGCCTTTGCGGAGCCCCTCCGATTGCTCCATGCGGACGACCATGAACTCGGCCGGCCCGGCGGTCAGGTTTCCGCCGGCTCCTTGACGTCGGGGTCGCGCTCCCAGCCTTCGTGCTCGAGCCTGATCGATTCGATCGCCACCGCCGCGCCGTTGGCATCGAGCTCGGGCAGCGCGACGTACTCGGACACCCACGCGCGATAGACGCGATAGGCGAGCACGACGGTGCCCTGCTCGTTGAGCAGTTCGATCACGAGATCCTTGCGGAAGTTCTTCAGCGACATCGTAGCGTCGCCCGCGCGGTTGAACGCGAGGTTGGCCCAGCGCTCGAACTCGGGGTCGTGCGTGACGCCGCGCTCGAGCGTGATCGGCTCGTACTCGGTACGGCCCGGCGACTTGCGCGAGTTGCTCGGCACGCCGCCTTCGCGGAACCTGATCACCTCGGTCGTGCGCTTCAGCGCGCTGACTTTCGACACGCCGGCGACGTAGCGGCCGTCCCACTTCACGCGGAACTTGAAGTTCTTGTACGGATCGAGACGGTGCGGGTTCACGGGAAATTGCGCCATCGCGCCCTCCGGATTCTTCGCGGGCCGGACGCAGCATAGTCCGCCGGCGAATGCGATGCGCGATGCGGAATTCGATTCCTCGGCAATTCGGACGAGGGCCATTAATCCGTAAGGCTGGCTCGCGCGTGACTGCGCGCGTTCGCGGCGATCCGTACGATGACTGCTCAATACGCGAGCCGCACCGATGTTCAGCAGCGCTGTCCGCACGCTCCTCCTTGTCGCCGCCGTTCCCGTCTCGCTCGCGCTCGGCGGCTGCGCGACGGTCACGGGCTCGCCCACCCAATCGATCAGCATCCATACCGTCGACGCGAACGACCGTCCGATCGAAGGCATGAAGTGCCGCGTGATCAACGGCTCGGCCGAATACTTCGGCACCTCGCCGATGTACGACTTGCGGGTGCGGCGCTCCGCGAGCGATCTCGCCATCGAATGCCGGCGCGGCGCGCTGGTGGCGCGCGGCACGGCCGTGTCGCGCGGATCGGGCGTCGACGCCGCCGTCAAGGCGGCCATGCCGGGCGGCACCGCGGCGCTGCTGGTCGACCACGTCAGCGGCTACCGCTACGCGTATCCGTCGGCGATGCGGCTGCGCGTCGGCCAACACCTCGTTTTCGACGCCAGCGACGATGCCCTCGGCCGTCCCTCACGCGGCATTCAGGTCGACGCCGGGCGCTGACGCGCCGGCGCTCGCGCCCGAGTCAGGCGAGCGCTTCGCGCGGGTCGCGCTGGCCAACCTCGCCACCGAGTACCCGCATCTGCTCCAGCACCTGTTCGCGAGCGACGCCGACGCGCGCCCGCCGCGCGCGCTGCACCCGGTCTTCTGGGGCAGCTACGACTGGCATTCGAGCGTGCACATGCACTGGACGCTCGCGCGTTGCCTGCGTCTGGCGCGCGAGTTGCCGAGCGTGGCGCGCGCGGTCGCGCACTTCGACGCGCGCCTGCTGCCCGCGCACGTCGAGACCGAACTGGCGTATCTGCGCGGCACGGGCCGCGCGTCCTTCGAGCGGCCCTACGGCTGGGGCTGGCTGCTGAAGCTGCAGGCGGAACTCGAACTGCTCGCGCGCGAGCGCGAGTCCGCGCGGCGCTGGCGCGACGCGCTGGCGCCGCTCGCCGACGAGGTCGCGATGCGCCTGCTCGCGTTCCTGCCGCGGCTCGACTATCCGGTGCGCGCCGGCACGCACGGCAACACCGCGTTCGCGTTGATCCTCGCGCTCGACTACGCGCGCGTGGCGCAGCACCGCGCGCTCGCGCGCTCGGTCGCCGAGCGCGCGCACACCTGGTTCGGCCGCGATCGCCGCTATCCCGCCGACTACGAACCGGGCGGCGACGACTTCCTGTCCGGCGGGCTGGTCGAGGCCGTGCTCGTGCGGCGCACCTCCGACGATGGCCGCTTCGCGGACTGGTGGGACGCCTTTGCGCCGGCGCCCGAAGCGCTCGCGCGCTGGCTCGCGCCGGTGCGCGTCGGCGATGCGCGCGATCCGAAGATTGTTCACCTGCACGGGCTGAATCTGTCACGCGCGTGGTGCTGGCGCGTGTTGCGGCGCAGCCTGCCCGCTGCGCTGCACGATCCGGTCGACCGCGCGATCGAGGCGCACCTGGCGGCATCCTCCGCGGCGGCCGTCGAAGGCGATTTTGTCGGCACGCACTGGCTGGCCTCTTTCGCGCTGTTGGCGCTGACTGACGCGCCGAGCGGCGATCAGAACGGCTGAGCCGCATACACCGTCCGCATGATCGAAGCCGCCTTCAGGCGGTCGGCGGTCGTGCCGATATGCCGGATACGCCCCCGCGCATCCGCATGACCCGCCTCGCCGCTTTCGCCGTTCTCGTGGTCGCCGCGCTGCTGTCCGGCTGCGCGACGCTGAGCGGCACCGCGACGCAGGCGATCGAAATCCAGGCGGTCGACGAACGCGATCGCGCCGTCCGCGGCATGGAGTGCCGAGTTGCCAACAGCGCCGGCGAACAGGTCGTGACGCTGCCGGCGAACGAAGTCCAGGTCCGCCGCTCCTCCGCCGAGCTCGAAATCGAATGCCGGCTCGGCGCGCACGTCGCGCGCGGCACCGCCGTTCCACGCGGCGACGCGAAGATGGAGAACTCCTTCATCCCCGGCAGCTCGATCGCCGCGCTGGTCGATCATCTGAGCGGCTACATGTACTCGTATCCGACGCCGCTGAAGCTGCGCGTCGGCGAACACCTGCGCTTCGAGTTCTCCGACGCGCCGCGCGCCGAACTGGTCGCCTCGCTCGCGCCGCCCGGCACGGCGGCACCCGCGCCTGCCGGTCCGCTGCCGGTGATCGCGACACCGGTGATTCCGGCGCAGATCCCCGCGCAGAGCGCCGCGCCGAGCGCTGCCGGCGCGGCTGCGCGCGCGACGATGCGTCCGCAGCCGAACGGGCGCCCCGTCGCGGCGGCCCCCGCCGCGCCGCCCGCGATCAAGCACGAATCGCTCGATCCGCGCGACCTGCGCCTGCGCGCCGGCGCACACTGATCGTCCCGCCCCGGCGCGAGCCGCGCCGCCCACCCCGCTTGACAGCCATCAAGCCGCGCACGCCCGCGCGCTGGTGTCATTCGGGCGTACCGGACGCAATCGGGACGCAGGGGACGCGATCGTGTGGGACGTCATCGTCATCGGTTCGGGCATCGGCGGGCTCGCCGCGGCCGCTGCACTCGCACGCGCCGGTCGGCGCGTGCTGGTGCTCGAGCGGCACTACCAGCCGGGTGGGCTGACGCAGACCTTCGAGCGCGACGGCTACCGCTTCAACGTCGGCGTGCACTACGTCGGCGGCGCCGGCGAAATCGACGGCCGCCCGGGCCCGGCGAAGAAGATGTTCGATGCGCTGACGCCGGACGGCATCCCGATGGCCTCGGTCGGCGAGGTGTACGACCGCGTGCACTTCCCCGGGTTCAGCTTCGACTTCGCGCATCCGGCCGAGCGCTTGCGCGCCGATCTCAAACAGCGGTTTCCGCGCCAGCACGCGGGTATCGACCGCTACTTCGCTGCGCTCGAAGAGGCGAACACGGCGCTGCAGGCGGTGTTCACCGCGCACGCGATGCCGCCGCCGCTCGGCAATGCGCTGCAGTGGCTCAAGCGCGCATCGATCCGCCGCTGGGTCGGCCGCACGACCTGGCAGGTGATCCAGGAATGCATCAGCGACCCGGGCCTGCAGGCCGTGCTCGCCGCGCAGTGGGGCACCTATGGCGGCCGCCCGACCGAAAGCTCGTTCGGCGCGCACGCGCTGGTGATGCACCACTACCTCGACGGCGCGTGGTTTCCCGTCGGCGGCAGCGCGGTGTTCGCGCGCGAGTTCGCGCGCACGATCGAGTCCGCCGGCGGCGCGATCCGCACCAACGCGGAAGTTGCGCGCATCCGCGTGCGCAATGCCCGCGTCGCGGGCGTAGCGCTCGCCGACGGCGAGGAGATCGAGGCGCGCTGCGTCGTCTCCGACGCCGGCGTGCGCAACACGCTGCGGCTGCTGCCCGCGCCGCAGGTCGACTACCGCTGGGCCGACGACGCGCTCGCGATCGAGCCTTCGATCGGCTACGTGGGGCTCTATCTCGGTCTCGAAGGCGACGTCGGCGCGCTCGGCGCGTCGGCCACCAACGACTGGATCTACGAAAGTTGGGACGTCAACGCGATCTGGCGCGATCCGTTCAGCGAGGCCGATGCGCCCGCGCTGTTCGTGTCGTTTCCTTCGCTGAAGGATCCGTCGCACCGGCCGGGGCTGACGCTGAAGCACACCTGCGAGATCGTCGCGCTGGTCGACTGGGGCGCGTTTTCGCAATGGGACCGGGAGGGCCTGAACAAGGGCACGCCGCGCAGCGAGGACTACGCCGCGTACAAGGCGCTGATCGAGCGCAATCTGCTCGCGCAGTTCCGCCGGCACTATCCGCGGCTCGCGCCGCTGGTGCACTTCCATGAAGCGTCGACGCCGATTTCGGTAGCCTCGATCACCGCCGCCGAGCACGGCGCGATGTACGGATTGCAGACCACGCCCGAGCGCTTTCTGAGCCCCGCACTGCGCCCGCGCACGCCCATCGGCGGGCTCTTCCTCGCGGGCCAGGACGCCTGCGCGCCGGGCGTCACCGGCGCGCTGATGGGCGGCGTGATGGCCGCGATCGCGATCGATCCGAAGCTGGCGCGGCTGCTGCGGTGAGGCGGGAGTGCGGATTGCGGATTGCGGATTGCGGGATGCGATTTCCGCAGCGCCGTCGGTCGGAAGCGCTTCTCGGCGCCCGAGCTCGGCTTGCAAGTGTTGACGTTCCGCGCGTGTGTTCGGCATCGCCATCGCTGAAGCCGCCGCGCAATCCGCGATCCGCACCGCGCAATCCGCAATCCGCGGTCCGAACTACGCCGGTTCGAGCCGCAGGATCGCGCCGTTCGGCGTATCGGTCAGCAGATAGACGAAGCCGTCGGGGCCGATGCGCACGTCGCGCACGCGCGCGACCGCGCCGACGAGCATGAACTCGTCTTCGACGAAGCGCTCGCCGTCGAGCCGCACGCGGATCAGGGCCTGCCCGCGCAGCGCGCCGATCAGCGCGTCGCCGCGCCAGCGCGGAAACTTGTCGCCCTCGTAGAACGCGAGTCCGGAAATCGCCGGAGAAGGCGTCCAGTACTTGACCGGTTGCGCCATGCCCGCCTGCGCGGTACCTGCGCCGATCTTCGTTCCGGTCACGTAGTTGACGCCGTAGGTGATCACCGGCCAGCCGTAGTTGACGCCGGCGCGCACGACGTTCAGCTCGTCGCCGCCCTGCGGTCCATGTTCGATCGCCCACAACTGCCCGCTCGCGGGATGCAGCGCCGCGCCCTGCACGTTGCGATGGCCGAACGACCAGATCTCCGGACGCGCTTGCGAATCGTTCGCGAACGGATTGCCGGGGGCCGGTCTGCCGTCGTCGGTCAGCCGCACGATCTTGCCGGCGTGGTCGTCGAGCCGCTGCGCGCGGCCCATCGTGCCGCGATCGCCCAGCGTCACGTACACGAAACCGTCGCGCCCGAACACGATGCGCGAGCCGAAGTGCAATCCGCCGCCCGATTTCGGCTGCATCCGGAACAGCACCTCGACCTGTGTCAGGCGATACGCGCCGGGCGTGCCGGCGAGCTTGCCGCGCGCGACTTCGGTGCCGTGGCCGTCGTCGTTGCGCTGCACGTAACTCCAGTAGATCCAGCCGTTCGCCGCGAACTGCGGATGGAGCGCGACGTCGAGCAGACCGCCCTGCCCGGTCGGATCGACGCGCGGCAATCCCGCAACCGGATTCGGATCCAGCCTGCCGTCGCGCTCGACGACGCGCAGCCGGCCCGGCCGCTCGGTCACGAGCATGCGACCGTCGGGCAGGAACGCGAGCCCCCAGGGACGCTCGAGCCCGGCGACGACGGTGGCCACGCGCAGCCGGTGTTCCTTGGTCTCGACGAGCTGCGCCGACGCGCCGGCCGCCGCCAACGCGAGCAACGAAGCAGCCAGCGCGCGCTTCATGCCGATTCCCACTCCGCAAAAGTGCCGAGGCTGCGCGATCGCGTAGGCGCGCGCCACTGGCGATTACCCGCAGCGCGTGACGCTAGCCGCGCCCCGACAGCCAGCGCGCGAAATCGGGCCGGCCGTGGCCGAGCGCGCGCTGCGCGGCGGCGCGCCAGTCGTAGTCGAGCGCGATGAACTGCGCGTACCAGCCGTTGCGTCCGCGCTCGACGAGCGCATAGCGCGCGTGCGGCGAGCCGAGCTCGTGCACATGCGGCACCGGGTGGCGCGCGCTGAACGCGGGGATGCCGACGGCGCCCGGATTGACGATCGTCGGCCCGTCTCGCAACTCGACGATGCGCGGCACGTGCGAGTGGCCGCACAGCACGAGTCCGCTGCGCCACTCGCCGCAATCGCGGCGGATCTCGTCTTCGCGGCGCAGCGTCGCGCGGCCGGTCGAGGGATCCTCGAGCAGATAGACGAGATCGTCGGTCGGCGTGCCGTGGCACGCGAAGACGTCGTCGGCCAGGCGCAGCGTGGCGGGCAGCGCGCGCGTCCAGTCGAGCTGCTCGCGCGTGATCGACTCGAACGTGAACTGGTCCGACGGCTCGCCGCGCCGCTCTTCGCACAGCCACGTCTGCCGCTCGTGGTTGCCGCGCAGGGCCGGGCAGCCCAGCGCGATCAGGCGGTCCGCGGTTTCGCGCGGCCACAGCGGGCCGGCGAGCAGATCGCCGAGCGCGACGACCGCATCCGCGCCGCGCCGCGCGATATCGGCGAGCACCGCTTCGAGCGCAGGCAGGTTGCCGTGGATGTCGGAGATCGCGGCGATGCGCATTCTCGAGTCGCGGATTGCGGATTGCGTCCAATGCGGTCCGCGTGGGCCCGGCGCCGTGCCCCAGGCGCAATCCGCGATCCGCAATCCTAGATCCGCCCCTCCTCCACCGCATGGCACGCCACCTGCGATTCGCCGGCGGCGTGGCGCACGAGCTTGAGCACCGGGACTTCGGACTTGCAGCGCGCGTTGGCGTGCGGGCAGCGCGGGTGGAAAGTGCAGCCGGTCGGCGGGTTCAGCGGGTTGGGTACTTCGCCCGCCACCGGCGTGCGTGCGCGCCCGCTCATCTCCAGATCGGGAATCGCGTCGAGCAGCATCCGCGTGTACGGATGGCGGGGCGCGGCGAACAGCGTGCGCTTGGGCGCCAGTTCGACCAGCTTGCCAAGGTACATCACGCCGACGCGGTCGGAGATGTGATGCACGACCGCGAGGTTGTGCGAGATGAAGAGGTAGGTCAGTCCGAGGTCGCGCTGCAGCTCCTTCATCAGGTTCAGTACCTGCGCCTGCACCGACACGTCGAGCGCGGAGGTCGGCTCGTCGCAGACGAGGAACTCGGGGTGCGTGGCGAGCGCGCGCGCGATCGACAGCCGCTGCCGCTGTCCGCCCGAGAACTGGTGCGGGTACTTCTCCTTGTCGGCCGGCGCCAGCCGCACCAGCGTCAGCAGCTCGTCGACGCGCGCGGCGATCGCCTGCTTGTCCTGCATCAGCCCGTGCGCGCGCAGCGGCTCGGCGATGATGTCGCCGACGCGCCAGCGCGGGTTCAGGCTGGCGTACGGGTCCTGGAAGATCATCTGCAGCTTCTGCCGCAGATGGCGGCCGGAGGCCGTGTTCATCTCGCGCAGGTCGTGGCCGAAGAACTCGACGCGTCCCGCGGTCGGCGTGTACAGACCCACCAGCAGCCGCGCGACGGTCGACTTGCCGCAGCCCGATTCGCCGACCAGCGACAGCGTTTCGCCGCGCTTGATGTCGAAGCTCACGCCGTCGACCGCGCGCAGGATCTGCCGGCCCTTGCGCTCGAGCACGCGATTGAGCCATGGCGGCGAAACATCGAAGTACTTCGACAGGCGCTCGGCCTTGACGATGACCTCGCCGGCGGCCGGCTCGCTGCGGGGTTGGGGAACGGCGCTCATGCGGCCACCTTGCCAGCAGCAGCGTCGTGCAGCCAGCAGGCCGCCCGCGATGCGCCGGCCGGCATCAGATCGGGGCGCTCGCGCGAACAGCGGTCGAAAGCGCGGCTGCAGCGCGGATGGAAGGCGCAGCCCGGCGGGATCGCGGTCAGCCGCGGCATCGCGCCGTCGATCTGCGTCAGCCGCTCGGTCTCGTGGCCGAAGGTCGGGATCGATCCCATCAACCCGACCGTGTACGGATGCTGCGGCCGGTGGATCACGTCGCCGACCGGACCGATCTCGACGATGCGTCCGGCGTACATCACGGCGACGCGGTCGGCGGTCTCGGCGATCACGCCCATGTCGTGCGTGACCAGCATCACCGCGGTTCTCTTCTCGCGGCACAGCGTCTTCAGCAGCGTGATGATCTGCGCCTGGATCGACACGTCGAGCGCGGTGGTCGGCTCGTCGGCGATGACCAGTTTCGGTTCGGCGGCCAGGGCGAGCGCGATGACGACGCGCTGGCGCATGCCGCCGGAGAACTGGTGCGGATAGTGGTCGATGCGCCGCTCCGGCGCGGGAATGCCGGTGGCGGCGAGCAGCTCGATCGCGCGGCGCCGCGCGTCCGCCGACGACACGTTCAGGTGCGTGGTGATCGTCTCGACGAGCTGCTGGCCGACCGTGTACAGGGGGTTCAGCGAGGTCAGCGGGTCCTGGAAGATCGCGCCGATCTCGCGCCCGCGCACCTTGCGCATCTCGTCGTACGGCAGGTTGTCGATGCGCAGGCCGGCCAGCTTGATCTCGCCGGCGGCGATGCGGCCGGGCGGCTCGAGCAGCCCGATGATCGCCGCGCCCGTCAGCGACTTGCCGGCGCCCGATTCGCCGACGACGCCGAGCACTTCGCCCGGCGCGATCGAAAACGACACGTCGTCGACGGCGACGAGCGTGCCGCGCCGGGTCGGGAACTCGATGCGCAGGTTGCGGACTTCCAGCAGCGGCCCGGCGTGGCTCGTCAACGAGAACTCCTATTTCCTGGCGATCGCCGCGCCGCAGCCGGGGATCGGCTCTTCGTAGTTGACGCGCGGCTCGAAGTCCTGCGACAGCGAGTTCTCCTTCTTCGCCTCGAGCCAGTAGCGCGTGCACGGCTTGACGTCGAGCGTCAGCGTGCGCTGCTCGCCGAAGCGGAAGCCGGCGGTCGGCGGCCCCTGCACGACGATCCTGTGCAGGCCCGGATCGATGCGGATCGGCGTGTAGCCGCGCTGGATGTAGTCCTGGTCGTCGACGCGGATGATGGTGACGTCGAAGGTGTTCAGCTCGGCCTTCTTCCAGCGCTGGCCCTGGATGTACGAGAAGGTGTCGGTCGTCGCGCAGGCGCCCAGCAGAACGGCGAGCGACGCGGCGACGGACAGCGAACGCAGCATTGTCATGGCGACCTCCTTTGCATCAGGCGCGGCGATGTGCCGCCCTCCCGTTCAAGTTAGCAAAGGAAAGAAGCATCGTCCGTAACCAATGGTTGCTAGCGCAACTTCGGGTTGAGCGCGTCGCGCAGCCAGTCGCCGAGCAGGTTCACCGACAGCACGAGCGCCACCAGCGCCGCGCCGGGGAAGATCGTGATCCACCATTCGCCGGAGAACAGGAACTCGTTGCCGATGCGGATCAGGGTGCCGAGCGAAGGCGTGGTCGGCGGCACGCCGACGCCGAGGAAAGACAGCGTGGCCTCGGTGATGATCGCGGTGGCGATGTGCACCGTGGCGAGCACCAGCACCGGACCCAGCACGTTCGGCAGCACGTGCCGCGCCATGATCGCGAGCGGCGCCACGCCGATCACGCGCGCGGCCTGCACGTACTCCTTGTTCTTCTCGACCAGCGTGGAGCCGCGCACCGTACGCGCGTACTGGACCCAGCCCGACAGCGCGATCGCCAGCACCAGCACCAGGAACGCGACCTCGTTGTGCGCCTCGCGCGGCAGCGCGGCGCGCGCGACACCGTCGATCAGCAGCGCGACCAGGATCGCCGGGAAAGACAGCATCACGTCGCAGATCCGCATGATGAAGGCGTCGACCTTGCCGCCGACGTAGCCCGACAGCAGACCGAGGCTGACGCCGATCAGCAGCGACAGCACGACCGACGCCACGCCGATCACCAGCGAAATGCGCATGCCGAACAGGATCGCCGAATACACGTCGCGTCCCTGGTCGTCGGTGCCGAGCCAGTATTTCGGGTTGCCGCCCTCCTGCCACGCCGGCGGCAGCGACGCGTCGAGCAGGTTGATCGTCGCCAGGTCGAACGGGTTGTGCGGCGCGACCCATTCGGCGAACACCGCGCAGAAGATCAGCACGAAAGCGACTACCGCCGCGCCGATCGCCACCGGCGAGCGCCGGAAGCTGTAGGCGACGTCGCTGTCCCACCAGCGGGCGAGGAGTGCGTTCATCGGATTGCGGATTGCGCTGCGCGGATTGCGGTGATCGCGGACTGGGGTGCTTTGCCTACGCAATCCGCGATCCGCAATGCTCAGTCGCCTTTGCGCGCCCCTACCGTCGTCCACTTCAGGAACATGAAGTTGTCCGCGAGCTGGACGGTGTTGACGTCCTTCTTCATCGCCCACGCGAGCGCCTGCTGGTGCAGCGGCAGATGGCCGATGTCGTCCTGGTGGATCTTCATCGCCTCGCGGATCATCTCGTTGCGCTTCTTCGGGTCGGTTTCGACGGCGATCGCCTTGGTCAGCTCGTCGACCTTCGGATTGCTGTAGCTGCCGAGGTTGAACTGCCCCTGCCCGCCCGGACCCGGCGTGGCCATCAGCGCGAACAGCGGGTTGTGCGAGTCGTACGAGCCCGGCGTCCAGCCGAGCAGGTAGAAGGACGTGTTGCGCGACAGGATCTTCGGGAAATACGTCGCCTTGCTCTCGGCCATCAGGTTCACCTTGACGCCGATCTTGGCGAGCATCGCCGACACCGCCTTGCAGATCTCCTCGTCGTTCACGTAGCGGTCGTTCGGGCAGTTCATGCCGACCTCGAAGCCCTGTGGATAGCCCGCCTCGGCAAGCAGCTTCTGCGCCGCCGCCGGGTCGTACGGAGACCGCTTGTTCAGGTCGGCCGGGAAGCCCTTGATGCCGGGCGCGATCATCAGGGCCGTGGGCTGCGAGGCGCCGCGCATCACGACCTTCTGGATCGCGTTGATGTCGATCGCCTGGTAGAAGGCCTGGCGCACGCGCTTGTCCTTGAACGGATTCTTGCCCTTGACGTTCGAGAACAGCAGTTCGTTGCGCGACTGGTCCATGCCGAGGAAGATGGTCCGCAGCTCCGGCCCCTGCAGCACCTTCAGATTCGGGTTGGCCGCGATGCGCGCGATGTCCTGCACCGGCACCGGTTCCATCATGTCGATCTCGCCCGAGAGCAGCGCCGCCACGCGCGTCGATGCGTTGCCGATCGGCGTGAAGATCACCTCCTCGATGTTGGTCTCGATCGACTTGTCCCAGTAGTTGAAGTTGCGAACGAGCGTCGTGCGCACGCTCGGTTCGCGCGCGCGCAGGCGGAACGGGCCGGTGCCGTTGGCCTTGAACGACGCCGTGTTCTCGATGCCCTTGCGCTTGTCGACCGGTTGCGTGGCGCGGTTGTCCTCGCACCACTTCTTGCTCATGATCATCCACAGCGAGATCACGTCCGGCAGGATCGGAAACGGCTCGTTGGTGACGATGTCGATCGCGTGATCGTTGATCTTGCGGATCTCCTTGATCGAGCCGACGTAGGTCTTGACGTCGGAGCCTTCGCCCCTGGCGCGGTTGTACGAGAAGATCACGTCGTCGGCGGTGAACGGCGTGCCGTCGTGGAAAGTCACGCCCTTGCGCAGGTTGAAGCGCCAGACCGTCGGCGCGGTCTGCTTCCAGTCGGTCGCCAGCGCCGGGACCAGCTCGAGCTTCTTGCCGCGGCCGACCAGCGGCTCGTAGATGTTGGCGAGGAAGTTGAGCTGCAGCGACTCGTTCAGCGAGTGCGGGTCCATCGACAGCGCGTCGCCCTGGTTGGCGAACTTGAACGTCCGGGCCGACGCCGCCGTGGCGCCGACGGTCACGGCGGTCACGGCCACACACGCGGCGAGCGCCGCGCGCGCGAGGGTGAAACGGATCTTCATGGCTGACTCCTCCTTGTGGGTCGCTCGATCGGTAGTTCTTGCTGCGCTGCGGGTCGCTCCGGTGCCCATTCAGTGCGTTGCGATCCGCGGCAGGCGCCGCTCGGCCAACGCGGCCAGGAAGCCCGCGCCGAGCGGGATGACCGCGTCGTTGAAATCATAACGAGTGTTGTGCAGCCAGCAGGTGCCGCCGGTCGCACCTGGCGCCGGGCCCTGGCCGAGCCGGATGTAGCAGCCCGGCTTGGCGTGCAGCATGAACGCGAAGTCCTCGGCACCCATCGACGGCGGCATGTTGCGCGCGACGCGGTCGCGGCCGACCAGTTCCTCGGCCACTTTGAGCGCGAACTCGTACTGCGGGGCGTGGTTGATCGTCGCCGGGTAGATGCGCTCGTAGCGCACGCCGGCGTCGCCGCCGAAGGCGCGCGCGGTCGACTGCGCCAGCTCGACCAGGCGTTTTTCGATCAGCTCCTGGATGCTGTGCTGGAACGCGCGCACGGTGCCGACCAGTTTCGCTTCGCGCGGCACCACGCTGAAGGCCCCCGGGTGGCCCGCCTGCATCGAGCACAGCGAAACGACCGCCGCGTCGATCGGCGCGACGTTGCGCGACACGATGCTCTGCGCCGCGGTGATGATGTGCGCGGCGATGATCACCGGGTCGACCGTCAGGTGCGGATGCGCGGCGTGGCCGCCGCGTCCCGAGATCGTGATCTCGATGCGGTCGGCCGCCGCCATCATCGGTCCCGGGTTCAGCCCGATGTGCCCGGCCGGCAGGCCCGGCCAGTTATGCAGCGCGTAGACCTCGTCGGCCGGAAAGCGCGTGAACAGGCCGTCGTCGATCATCGCCTTGGCGCCGGCGAACCCTTCCTCGCCGGGCTGGAAGATCAGATACACGGTCCCGTCGAAGGCGCGCGTCGCTGCGAGGTACTGCGCGGCCGCCAGCAGCATCGTGGTGTGGCCGTCGTGGCCGCAGCCATGCATCAGCCCGGGTCGGGTCGAGCGGTGCGCGAAGTCGTTCTCCTCCTGGATCGGCAGGGCGTCCATGTCGGCGCGCAGCCCGACCGCCTTGCCCGAGCTTTCGGTCCGCCCGCGCACGACGCCGACCACCCCGGTCCTGCCGATGCCGGTATGCACCTCGATGCCCCACTGGTGCAGCCGCTCGGCGACCAGTGCCGCGGTGCGGTGCTCTTCGAAACCCAGCTCCGGATGGGCGTGCAGATCGCGCCGGATCGCGGTGAATTCGTCGTGCCGTTCGGCGACGAAGCTCACCGGCGAACGCAACGCGGAACCGAGGTACGCGTTCATCGATAGGACGTGTCGACCACCGAGACACCGAGAGCACGGAGAAAGTCACTTGAGAGCATTCCTCGGTGGTCTCCGTGTCTCGGTGTTGAATTCGATTGCCGTTCAATGCGCCAGCGCTGCGCGGTCGATGCGCAGGCGCGGGTCGACCGCGAAGTAAAGCAGGTCGACGATCAGGTTGATGATCACGAACACCAGCGCGATCAGGCACAGGTACGCGGCCATCACCGGAATGTCGGCGAACTGCACGCTCTGGATGAACAGCAGCCCCATGCCGGGCCACTGGAACACCGTTTCGGTGACGATCGCGAACGCGATGATCCCGCCCAACTGCAGGCCGGTGATCGTGATCACCGGCACCAGCGTGTTCTTCAACGCGTGACCGAAATGCACCGCGCGGTTGGTCAGTCCGCGCGCGCGCGCGAACTTGATGTAGTCGGTGCGCAGCACTTCGAGCATCTCGGAGCGCACCAGCCGCATGATCAGCGTGAGCTGGAACAGCGACAGCGTGATCGCCGGCAGGATCAGATGCTGCCAGCCTTTGGCGGTCAGCAGCCCGGTGGTCCACCAGCCGAGCGCGACCGTGTCGCCGCGGCCGTACGAAGGCAGCACGCCGAGCTGAACCGCGAACACGAGGATCAGCAGGATGCCGATCAGGAACGTAGGCAGCGAGACGCCGACCAGCGAGGCGGCGAGCAGGAATTGCGACAGCCACGAGTTGCGCTTCAGCGCCGTGTAGACGCCCATCGGGATGCCGGCCACGATCGCGATGATCGCCGCGGCGAAGGACAGCTCGAGCGTGGCGGGCAGCCGCTCCTTGATCAGCGTCGACACCGCGCGCCCCTGCCGCAGGCTGATGCCGAAATCGCCCTGCACCGCGTTGGCGACAAAGTGGCCGAACTGCACGAAGAAGGGCTGGTCGAGCCCCAGCTCGGCGCGCAGCCGCGCGCGGTCCTCGGGCGTCGCATCCTGTCCGAGCATCTGCGTCACCGGATCGCCGACGTACTGGAACAGCAGGAAGGCGACGAACGCGACCGTCAGCATCACCAGGATCGCTTGCAGCAGTCGGCGGACGATGAAGGCCAGCATGGTCTACATGCGGATGCGCTACATGCAAAACGCCCGGCACTGCCGGGCGGTCACGAGCAGGAAATATACCCGCAAAGGCCGCAAGGGCCGCGGCTTTCGCCCCCCGCGCGCGACCGCCTGTGGCAAAAGCACACAGGGCGAGCCCGGCTGTTGCGCCGCGAGAAGACGACCGCAGCGCACGGGACTACCGTCGCCGCGCGCGAACATCCTCGCGTAAACCCTAGGGAGAAACAATCATGGACAAGAAGTTCTTCGTCGCCTGGGTCGTCGTGTTCGTGGTCTGGATGGCGGGCAGCTTTGTCGTCCACGGCGTCCTGCTGGGGGCAGACTACGCAAAGCTGCCGAACCTGTTCCGCCCGGAATCGGACGCGCAGAAGTACTTCCCGCTGATGATCCTCGCGCACGTGATCCTCGCAGGCGCGTTCGTGTGGATCTATCGCCAGGGACGCGAGGACAAGCCGGCCGTCGCGCAGGGATTGCGCTTCGGGCTGGCCGTGGCGCTGCTGACCGTCGTGCCGACCTACACGATCTACTACGTAGTGCAGCCGATGCCCGGCGCGATGGTCGTCAAGCAGATCGTCTTCGACGGCATCCTGCTGCTCGTCCTCGGCGTCGTCGCGGCGGCGCTGTCGAAACCGCAAGCGGCGTGAGGGGTCGAAGCGCACACGTTCGTGAAAGATCCGCGCCGCCGGCACGACTCAGGCTGGCCCCTTGTTGACCGGAGACCGATGCGATGACCCGCCGCCAGATCCTGTCCGCTCTCGCCGCGCTCGGTCTGAGCGGCCGTGAGGCCGAAGCCGCTTCCAAGCCCACCCGCCCCGACCGGATCGAGCTGAGCGAGGACGAATGGCGCCGGCGCCTGACGCCGGCGCAGTTCGAGGTCCTGCGCCGCGAAGGCACCGAACGCGCCTTCACGAGCCCCTTGAACGCGGAAAAGCGCAAGGGTACCTACCACTGCACCGCCTGCGACCTGCCGCTATTCGCCTCGGATATGAAGTACGACAGCGGCACCGGCTGGCCCAGCTTCTACGCCTCGCTGCCCGACGTGCTCGGCTTCAAGACCGACTTCAAGCTGATCTATCCGCGCACCGAGTACCACTGCGCGCGCTGCGGCGGTCATCACGGCCACGTGTTCGACGACGGCCCGAAGCCGACCGGCAAGCGCTACTGCAACAACGGCGTCGCGCTGAAGTTCGTTCCCGCGTCATGAACGCGCACGCGCGCTGGATCGGTCCGCTCGTCGCGGCCGCGTTCGCTGCCGCCGCGCCGCTTGCGCAGGCGCAGTCCGCGGCCCGCGCAGCGCCGGTCGCGAAGGCGACCTTCGCCGGCGGCTGCTTCTGGTGCGTCGAGGCCGACTTCGACAGGATCGAAGGCGTGCTGCTGACCACCTCGGGCTACATTGGCGGCCGCGTCGCCGATCCGACCTACGAGCAGGTCTCGGCGGGAGGCACCGGCCACGCCGAAGCGGTCGAAGTCGTGTTCGATCCGCGCAAGGTGAGCTACGCGCAGCTCGTCGATTACTTCTGGCGGACTGTCGATCCGACCGTCAAGGATCGCCAGTTCTGCGACGTCGGCTCGCAGTACCGCACGGGGATCTTCGTGCACGACGAAGCGCAGCGCCGCGTCGCCGAAGCGTCGAAGTCCGCACTCGAACGGACGAAGCCGTTCAAGGCGCCGATCGTCACCGAAATCGCGCCGGCGACGACGTTCTATCCGGCCGAGGAATACCATCAGGACTACTACCGGAAGAATCCGATCCGCTACAAGTTCTACCGGGCCAACTGCGGACGCGACGCGCGGCTGAAGCAGTTGTGGGGCGAGCAGGCCGGCAAGCCGGGCTGACGCCTTGTCGACAGCACACAGGAGAAGACGCGCGATCCGGTTTGATCCCGGATCGCGCGTCGGTCTTGCAGCATCGGAGCGGCGCCGCCGCTCCGTCGGTGCGATCGGCTACGCGGCGCGCGCGACGGCCTCCACGGCCGGCAGCGCGGGCTTGCGCAGCAGCCGCCACGCATAGACGGCGAGGAAGAGCCCCCCGGCGGCGAACACGACATCGCCCGGAACGCGCAGCCACACGAGCGCACGCATCAGCGCGGAGTGGATGATCTCCGGCGAACGCGCGTACCACAGCCCCACGTCGATCGCGGCGATCGCCTGCACGATGCCCGCGGGAACGAGCGACATGAACACCATCATCGCCAGCCCCGCGTTCAGACCCCAGAAGGTCCACCCGAGCAGGCGGTCGGCATGCAGGCTGCGGTCGTACAGTCCGCGCAGGCAGAACAGCATCAGGCCGATGCCGAGCATGCCGTAGACGCCGAACAGCGCCGCATGGCCGTGCGCGGGCGTGAGATTCAGGCCCTGCACGAAGTACAGCGATGCGGGCGGGTTGATCGCGAAGCCGAGCAGACCCGCACCGACCGTGTTCCAGAAGCTCACGCCGATGAAGAACAGGATCGGCCAGCGGTACTGCTGCACCCACGGCGCCGCCTTCGTGCGCTGGTAGTTGTGCCAGCCTTCGAGGCCGAGCAGCGCCAGCGGAACGACCTCGAGCGCGGAGAACACCGCGCCGACCGCGATCACCGACGTCGGCGTGCCGGTCCAGTACAGGTGGTGCAGCGTGCCCAGGATGCCGCCGAACAGGAACACGATCGTTTCGGCGACGATCGCGCGGTTCGCGCTGGTCGCGCGCACCAGCCCCAACCGCGTGAAGATCAGCGCGATCACCGCGGTGGCGAACACCTCGAAGAAGCCTTCGACCCACAGGTGAACGAGCCACCAGCGCCAGTACTCGACCATCGCGTAGTGCGTGCGCTGGCCCCAGGTCAGCGACGCCGCGTAGAAGAGGCCGATGCAGGTGGCCGACAGGAACACCATCGCGATCAGCCCGCGCGTCTCCGACGGACGCTTCAGCGCAGGCCACAGTGCGCGGCCGAGCAGGAACAGCCAGAACAGCAGCCCGACGAACAGCAGGATCTGCCAGAACCGGCCCATCGCGGTGAACTCGAGTCCGTGCGCGCCGAACCAGAAGTTGAAGTCGAAGCCCGCGCGCTGCAGCGCGCCGAGCCAGCCGGTCGCCGTCGAGCCGACGACGATCGCGATCAGCGCCCAGAACAGCACGTTGACGCCGAGCTTCTGCAGCTTCGGCTCGTGCCCCGACAGCAGCGGCGCGATGTACAGACCGGTGGCGAGCCACGCGGTCGCGATCCAGAAGATGCCGTACTGCGTGTGGATCGTTCGGCTCACCGTGTAGGGCAGGATCTCCGAGATCGGCAGGCCGAAGAAGGCGGTGCCTTCGACCGCGTAGTGCGCGGTCACCGCACCCAATCCGATCTGCGCGAGGAACAGCCCGATCACGGTGAAGAAGTACTTGCGCGTCGCCAGCATCGACGGCGTCGCCTTCGCGCCGAGCAGCGGGTCGGCCTGCGGCGGCGTCGGATCGGCGTCGTCGCGGTTCGCGCCGTGGTACCAGACCATCGCGGCGATGCCGGCGATCAGCAGGATGATCGACACCATCGACCACACGGCGCTGCTCGTCGTCATCTCGTTGCCGACCAGCGGCTCGTGCGGCCAGTTGCTCGTGTACGAGAGGTTCTTCTCGCCGGGGCGGTCGGTCGCCGCCGACCACGCCGACCAGAAGAAGAACGCCGCCAGCGCCCGGCGATCCTCCGCGCGCGGCAGCGCGTTCTCGGGCATCGCGTACTGCTCGCGCAGCGTCGCGAAGCTCGCATCCGCACCGAACAGGCTCATGTAATGCGCCTGCACCTCGCCGATCGCCGCCGCGCGTTCGCGGCTGACGGTGATCGTGTTGGTCGCCGCATCAAACGTGTTCGCGCGCATTTCTTCCTTGACGCGTGCATCGACCGCGGCCTTGCCCGCGGTGTCGAGCGCCCCGTAGTCCGCGCCGAAGTGCTTGCGCGCGAGTTGACCGCGCAGCGCGATCGCCTCGCGATGCAGCCAGTCGGCCGACCAGTCCGGCGCGACGTACGCGCCGTGGCCCCAGACGCTGCCGAGCTGCTGTCCGCCGGCGGCGCGCCACGCGCGCTGGCCGTCCTCGACCTGGACGGCCGTGAACAGCACGGGGCCGTCCTTGACCTGCACGTTCGCGATCGGCGGCGCCGCGAGATAGATCTCGCGGCCGAGCCAGCCGAGCACGGCGAACGACAGCAGGAAGATGGCGCCGAGCCACTTCCACAGTCTCTTCGTGTCTTGCATCGATGCTCTCCCTCGGGATGCGGTGGATACGACAGGAAATCGGATACATGGATTGTATGTACATCTTTCTGGAAAAGCTGTACTCCGAATCGATCTTCCGATCTACCTCCAAAGGCGAAAGCCGTGCGCGCTTTGCGCCAGATCAAGCTTTCGGCGCCCCTGCCGCGGAATCGTGTGGGCAAGCGAAGTTCTTTGTTGAAGGAGTTCCCAGATGACCCGCAAGACCACCGCCCTTCCGCTGCCGCCGGCACTCGGCGCCGCCGTCGCCGCTGCGCTGATCGCGCTGGCCGCACCGCAGCCTGCGTCCGCCGCCGGCGCGGCGACCGCTTCGATCGCGCCGCAGTCGCGCGTGCACACCATCGCGCTGTCGACGGGCCTCGTCGACGGCAAGATGGTCTTCCTTGGCGCCGACGGCAAACCGAACCCGACGCTGCGCGGCCGCGTCGGCGACACGATCGAGATCACGATCGCGAGCGGCGAAGGCGCGCAGCACGACATCGTGTTTCCGGAACTGAACGTCGCGTCCGAGAAGTTCGACGCGTCGACCGGCGCGAAGAAGCTGCGCTTCAAGCTGACGCAGGCCGGCCGCTTCGCGTACATCTGCTCGATCGCGGGCCACCGCCAGATCGGCATGGAAGGCGTGCTCGAGGTCACCGGCGGCGACGGCGTCGTTCCGGTCACCACCGCCGCCGTCAAACCGGTCAAGGCCAAGGTCCGCGCCGCCGACGCAGCGCTGCCGGCGTCGGCGAAGGCGGTCAGCGTCGCGATGGACCCGACCGCGGTGCCGGCCCCGCTCGCGCGGCGCGCGCCGCAGCTCGTCAAGTACCGGATCGAAACGGTCGAGCTCGACGGCAAACTCGCCGACGGCACGACCTTCACGTACTGGACCTTCGACAGGAAGGTGCCGGGACCGATGCTGCGCGTGCGCGTCGGCGACACCGTGGAACTTACGCTCGCCAACGCGCGCGACAGCAAGATGGTGCATTCGATCGACCTGCACGCGGTCACCGGACCCGGCGGCGGCGCCGACGATCTGCAGGTGCCTCCGGGTCAGGAGAAGACGGTCACGTTCAAGGCGCTGAACCCGGGCCTGTACGTCTATCACTGCGCGACCGCGCTCGTCCCCGAGCACATCTCGGCAGGCATGTACGGGCTGATCCTGGTCGAGCCCGAAGGCGGACTGCCGAAAGTCGACCGCGAGTTCTACGTGATGCAGGGCGACATCTACACGAAGGGCGCGCACGGCGCGAAGGGCCATCAGCCTTTCAGCACCGACAAGCTCGCCGCCGAACAGCCCGACTACTACGTGTTCAACGGCGCGGTCGGCGCCCTGACCAAGGAGCACAAGCTGCGCGCGAAGGTCGGTGAAACGGTGCGCATGTATTTCGGCGTCGGCGGCCCGAACAAGATCTCATCGTTCCACGTGGTCGGCGAAATCTTCGACCGCGTCTACAACCTCGCGGCGACCAACCAGCCGGCGCACGACGTGCAGACCACCCTGGTCGCACCGGGCGGTGCGGCGATCGTCGAGTTCAAGGTCGACTACCCCGGGCACTACATGCTGGTCGACCACGCGCTGTCGCGCGTCGGCAAGGGGCTGGTCGGCGTACTCGAGGTCGAAGGCAAGGCCGACCCGTCGATCTATCGCAAAGGCAGCGCGAGCGAGCACAGCATGCACGACTAACCGCGCGCGGCCGCTCACGCACCCGCGCGCCGATGCAGATGGTCGACCAGCAGGCGCGCGGCGGCCGTCAGCGTCTCGCGCGAGCGCATGCAGACGACGAAGCGGCGTACGGCCCAGGCGTCGGTCAGAGGCACCAGCCGCAGCTCGCGCGCCTGCGCGTAGGTCTCGGCTGCTTCGCGCGGCACGACCGCGATGCCGAGACCGGCCGCGACGTTGCGGCAGGCGGCGTCGAACGTCGACACCTGGATGCGATGGCGCAGCGTCTGGCCCGCCAACGCGGCTGCGCGCCGCAGCGTGGCCTGCACCATGCTGCCGGGCAGGATCTCGATCTGCTCGTACGGCAGCGTCTCGGCGAAAGCGAGCTTGCGCCTTCCGGCCAGCGGATGTGACGGCGCCAGCGCGACGCACAGGTGATCCGCGCGGTAGGCGAGCGTCGCGAGCCCGGCGAGATCGGTCGCGTCCCAGCACACGCCGAAGTCGACCGCGCCTTCGCGCACGCCGCGCACGATCTCCGAGCTGACCCGCTCCTCCAGACTCACGCGCACGCTCCGGTGCCTCGCGAGGAAGGCGCCCACGTCGTCGGGCAGGAACTCGGACAGCACCGACAGGCTGGCGAAGACGCGCACGGCACCGCGCACGCCGCTGGCGAATTCGCTCAGCTCGGCGCGCATGCGTTCCATCGTGCGCAGCACGTCGCGCGCCTGGCGCAGCAGCACCTCGCCGGCGGCCGTCGGTTCGATGCCGCGCCGGCCGCGTCTAGAGCTTGTCCGCGGGTAAATCGTGCGTGCGTTGCCGCCAGAAAGCCCGCCTGCTAGGCGCGCGGCGCAGGACAGTAGCTCGGCCTACGGCCAAGCCGCGCAACAACGCAGGCGGGCTTTCTGGCGGCAACCCTGCGGGACGGGGGTCTGCGGCGCGCATGGCGTTGTTGCTCGTCGCTTGTTGGGGCCGGCCCAACGGCGCTCCTCGCGCCTAGCCCTGCGCGCCGCAGACCCCCGTCGCACGTACGATTTACCCACGGACAAGCTCTCAAGCAGTTGCACGCCCAGCTCGGATTCGATCGCGGCGATGCGCTTGCTGATCGCCGAGGCGACGATCGCCTCGCGCTCGGCCGCGCGCGCGATGTTCCGTTCTTCGCAGACCGCGACGAACATCCGCAGCGTGACCGGATCGAACGGGCGCTCCATCGCGCGGGATTGTGCCATTCCGATCCGGAACGGCTGCGGTTCCGAGATTGATCTGCGCGGCCGCTGCGGAACGTCTACATTCGCGCCCGGAGCAACCCGCCGCGCGATCCGAGACGCCGCCGATGCCCGCCCTTCCGCCCCGAGCCGTGATCCGCGAAGTCGGCCTGCGCGACGGCCTGCAGAGCATCGCGACGATCCTGCCGACAGCGCGCAAGCGCGAGTGGATCGGCGCCGCATACGCCGCCGGCATCCGCGAGATCGAAGTCGGTTCGTTCGTTCCGGCGCGGCTGCTGCCGCAGCTTGCCGACACGGCCGAGGCGCTCGCCTGCGCCCGGACGCTGCCCGGGTTGTTCGCTTCCGTGCTGGTGCCGAACCTGAAGGGCGCCGAGCGCGCGCTCGCCGCGGGCGCCGATCTGCTGCTCGTGCCGCTGTCGGCGAGCCGCGCGCACAGCCTCGCCAACCTGCGCAGGACGCCGGACGAAGTCGTCGCTGAGGTCGCCCGCATCCGCGCGGCGCGCGATGCGAGCGGCGCGAAGGCGCTGATCGAAGGCGGCGTCGGCACGGCCTTCGGCTGCACGCTGCAGGGACGCGTCGACCCCGCCGAGGTGCTGCGGCTGATGCAGGCGCTGCTCGACGCCGGCGCCGACCGCGTCAGCCTCGCGGACACGGTCGGCTACGCCGACCCGAACGGCGTGCGCCGGCTCTTCGAGCAGGCGCTGCGCATCGCCGGCGACCGCTTCTGGTGCGGCCACTTTCACGACACGCGCGGGCTCGCGCTCGCCAACGTCTGCGCCGCGCTCGAAGTCGGCGTGACGCGCTTCGACGCGTCGCTCGCCGGCATCGGCGGCTGCCCGCACGCGCCCGGCGCGAGCGGCAACGTCGCGACCGAAGACCTGGCCTTCATGCTCGCCGCGATGGGTGTGGCCACCGGCGTGGACGTGCCGCGCCTGCTCGCGCTGCGCGCCGCGCTGGCCGAGTGGCTGCGCGGCGAGCGGCTCTTCGGTGCGCTCGCGCGCGCCGGGCTGCCGAAGACTTTTGCCGCCGCAACGACGGACGCTTGAGGCACCGATGAACGCATCGCTCGACCGCAACGACCTGCCGCTCGCCGGCGTGCGCGTGATCGAATTCACGCACATGGTGATGGGGCCGACCTGCGGCATGATCCTCGCCGACCTCGGCGCGGAGGTGATCAAGGTCGAACCGCCCGGCGGCGACAAGACGCGCAAGCTGCCGGGACTCGGCATCGGCTTCTTCCGCACGTTCAACCGGAACAAGAAGAGCGTCGTGCTCGACATCCATTCGCCCGAGGGTCACGCGGCCGCGCTCGAGCTGATCGGCGCCTGCGACGTGCTGATCGAGAACTTTCGTCCCGGGCTGATGGCCTCGGCGGGGCTCGACTATGCCGCGCTGGCGCCACGCTACCCGCGCCTGATCTACGTGTCGCACAAGGGTTTCCTGCCGGGGCCGTACGACAAGCGCCTCGCGCTCGACGAGGTCGTGCAGATGATGGGCGGGCTGGCGTACATGACCGGTCTGCCGGGGCGTCCGCTGCGCGTCGGCAGCTCGGTCAACGACATCATGGGCGGCATGTTCGGCGCGATCGGCGTGCTGGCCGCGCTGCGCGAGCGCGATCGCACCGGTCGCGGGCAGGAGGTGCAGAGCGCGCTGTTCGAGAACTGCGTGTTCCTGTGCGCGCAGCACCTGCAGCAGTACCTGATGACCGGCGAGCCGCCGCCGCCGATGTCGGCGCGCGTGTCGGCGTGGAGCGTCTACGACGTGTTCACGCTGGCCGAAGGCGAGCAGCTTTTCATCGGCGCGGTCAGCGACAAGCAATTCGTCGCGCTGTGCGACGTGCTCGGCTGCCCGGGGCTCGCTCAGGAACCGCAGTTCGCGACCAACGCCGCGCGCGTGGCGGCGCGCGGTGCGCTGATTCCCCGCCTGGCCGAGATCCTGAAGCGCCAGCGCGCCGACGCGTTGACCGCGCGGCTCGAGGCCGCCGGCGTGCCATACGCGCCGATCGCGCGGCCCGAGCAGCTCGTGCACGACCCGCATCTGAAGGCGAGCGGCGGACTGGTACCGATGGCGACCGACGACGGCGGCGCGACCGAGGTGGTGCTGCTGCCGCTGCTGATGGGCGGCCGCCGCCCCGGCGTGCGGCAGCCGCTCGCGCGCGTCGGCGAGCACACCGAAGAGGTGCTGGGCCGGCTTGCCCGCTCGGCGGTTCCGTAGCAGCCTACGCGCCGCGACGAACTTCCCGGTGCGCTGCTTCAGCGCGTCCGCCTTGCCGATACACCGATCCAACCCGGAGGGAACCATGAGCACTTCGATCCGACGCCGCGCAGTCATCGCGCTCGCCGCGGCCGCTTTTCCGCTGTGCGCCCTGGCGCAGACGCCGATGAGAATGATCCTGCCGGTCGGGCCCGGCTCGGGCGTGGACACGATCATGCGCGCCGTGCAGCCCGCGCTCGCCAAGGCGCTCGGCCAGCCGGTCGTGATCGAGAACCTGGCCGGCGCCGGCGGCATCACCGGCACGGCCGCGATCGTCAAGGCCGCGCCCGACGGCAACACGATCGGCGTGGTCTCGAACAACCACGTGATCAATCCGCACGTGTTCTCGAAGATGCCGTTCGACTCGATCGAGGACATCACGCCGATTTCGGTGCTCGGCGCCACGCCGTTCGTGCTGGTCGTGAATCCGACCAAGGTGCCCGCGCGCAACGTCAAGGAACTGATCGAGTTCCTGAAGGCGAAGCCGGGCGCGTACAACTACGCGTCGTCCGGCAACGGCACGATCATCCACCTGGCCGGCGCGATGTTCGTCGAGGAGGCCGGCGTCGACGTCAAACACATTCCGTACAAGGGCGTCGGGCCGATGGTCACCGACCTGATCAGCGGTCAGGTCGAGCTCGGCGTCGTCGCGCTGCCCGCGGTGCAAGGCCATCTGAAGAGCGGCGCGCTGCGCGCGATCGGCGTCGGCGGCAAGTCCCGCGCCGCGGCCGCACCGGAGATCCCGACGATCGCCGAGCAGGGCCTGCCGAACTACGAGGTCGCCGGCTGGTTCGCGGTGGTCGGTCCCGCGAAGCTGCCGGCCGAACAGGTCAAGCGCATCCACGCGGCTTTCCTGGCCGCCTTTGCCGCGGCGGAGGTCAAGGAGGCGATGGACAAGCAGGGCAACGCGATCAGCCCGACCACGCCCGAAGCCGCCGCGCAATACTTCCGCAGCGAACTGGCTCGTTACGGCGCGCTCGTGCGCAAGGCGGGCCTGAAGCCGGAGTGACCGATGGCACTGTATCGACTGGGCGATGACGCCCCGCAGATCCCCGCGACCGCGTTCGTCGCGCCCGAGGCCACGCTGATCGGCAAGGTGATCCTCGGCGAGAACACGAGCGTCTGGTTCGGCGCGGTGATCCGCGGCGACAACGAGCCGATCGTGATCGGCGAAGGCAGCAACGTGCAGGAGTGCGCGGTGCTGCACAACGATCTCGGCTTTCCGCTGACGATCGGCGCGCACGTGACGGTCGGCCACCAGGCCGTCGTCCACGGCTGCACCGTCGGCGACGGTTCGCTGATCGGGATCCAGGCCGTGCTGATGAACGGCGCGGTGATCGGGCGCAACTGCCTGGTTGCAGCGGGCAGCGTCGTCACCGAGCGCAAGGTGTTTCCGGACCGCTCGCTGATCCTCGGTGCGCCCGCCAAGCTCGTGCGCGAGCTGACCGACGCGGAGATCGCGGGACTCGCCGAAAGCGCGGCCGATTATTCGCACCGCCGCGCACGCTACAAGCGCGAGCTCGCGCGGATCGCTTGAAGAGAAAGGGCGCCGCCGGCGACAACCCGACTTGAGGAGACAACGATGGCAGATCTGTTCGACAACCCGATGGGCCTGATGGGCTTCGAGTTCGTTGAGTTCGCTTCCCCGCAGCCGAACGTGCTCGAGCCGGTGTTCGAAAAGCTCGGCTTCGCGAAGGTCGCCGTGCACCGCTCGAAAGACGTGGCGCTGTACCGCCAGGGCGACATCAACTTCATCGTCAACAACGAGCCGAAGAGCCTCGCCTGGTACTTCGCGCAGGAGCACGGGCCCTCGGCGTGCGCGATCGCGTTTCGCGTCAAGGACTCGCACAAGGCGTACGCGCGCGCGCTCGAACTGGGCGCGCAGCCGGTGGAGGTGCCCACCGGCCCGATGGAGCTGCGGCTGCCGGCGATCAAGGGCATCGGCGGCGCGCCCCTGTATCTGATCGACCGCTTCGAGGACGGCAAGTCGATCTACGACATCGACTTCGAGTGGATCGAAAGCGCAGACCGGCACCCGAAGGGGCACGGCCTGCGGCTGATCGACCACATGACGCACAACGTCTACCGCGGGCGCATGGCGTATTGGGCCAGCTTCTACGAGCGCATCTTCAACTTCCGCGAGCTGCGCTACTTCGACATCAAGGGCGAGTACACGGGGCTGACTTCCAAAGCGATGACCGCGCCGGACGGCAGGATCCGCATTCCTCTGAACGAAGAAGCGTCGCAGGGCACCGGGCAGATCGAAGAGTTCCTGATGCAGTTCAACGGCGAAGGCATCCAGCACATCGCCTTGCTGACCGACGACATCATCGGTACGGTGGACAAGCTGCAGATGGCCGGCGTGCCGTTGATGACGGCGCCGAACAGCTTCTACTACGAGATGCTCGACGAGCGGCTGCCCGGCCACGGGTTGCCCGTCGCCGAGCTGCAGACGCGCGGCATCCTGGTCGACGGCAGCACCGAAGGGGGCAACAAGCGGCTGCTGCTGCAGATCTTCTCGCAGACGCTGCTCGGGCCGGTGTTCTTCGAGTTCATCGAGCGCCGCGGCGACGAAGGCTTCGGCGAAGGCAACTTCAAGGCGCTGTTCGAGTCGATGGAGCGCGACCAGATCCGCCGAGGCGTGCTCAAGCCCGAGGAGAGCCCCGCATGAAGATCGACCGCATCCACCACGTCGCCTACCGCTGCCGCGACGCCAAGGAAACGGTGCTCTGGTACCGGAAGATGCTGAACATGGACTTCGTGCTGGCGATCGCCGAGGACGAAGTGCCGTCGACCAAAGAGCCCGACCCGTACATGCACGTGTTCCTCGACGCCGGCGGCGGCAACGTGCTGGCGTTCTTCGAGCTGCCGACGCGCCCGCCGATGGGCCGCGACCCGAACACGCCGTCCTGGGTGCAGCACATCGCATTCAAGGTCAAGGATCGCGCCACCCTCCTGCAATTCAAGGAGCATCTGGAGAGCAACGGCGTGGAGGTTCTGGGCGTCACCGATCATGGCATTTTTCACTCGATCTACTTCTTCGATCCGAACGGCCATCGCATCGAGCTCGCCTGCCCGGATCCGGAGGAGGAAGCGCAACTGAAGAGACTCGACGCGGTGAAGTGGGAGATGCTGGAGGCGTGGTCGCAAACGAAGCGCGCGCCGCGGCACGCCGCCTTCCTGCACGAGAGGGAATTCGCGCGATGATCGACGAGACGCACGATCCGGCGCTCGCGAGCTGGGTCGAGTCGGCCAACGATCCGGCGAGCGACTTTCCGATCCAGAACCTGCCGTTCGGCCGCTTTCGCACTTCGCGCGAAGCGCCGTGGCGCATCGGGATGGCGATCGGCGACCAGGTGCTCGACCTGCAGGCCGCGGCGCTGATCGAGACGCAGGACATGAACGCGCTGATGAGCGCCGGTCCCGAGCGGCGCCGCGCGATCCGGCTCGCGGCTTCGCGCGGCCTGCGGCGCGGCGCCGCGCAGCAATCGCGGTTTGCCGCGGCGCTCTATCCGCAGTCGAAGGTCGAACTCGGACTGCCGTGCGTCATCGGCGACTACACGGATTTCTACGCCGGCATCCATCACGCCACGGCGGTGGGCAAGCTGATGCGCCCGGACAACCCGCTGCTGCCGAACTACAAGTGGGTGCCGATCGGCTATCACGGCCGCGCCTCTTCGATTGTTCCCAGCGGCACGCGCTTTGGTCGCCCGCGCGGGCAGATCAAGCCCGGCGATGCGCCGCAGCCTTGGCTGGCACCGACGCGCCGGCTGGATTACGAGCTGGAGCTCGGCGTCTTCATCGGCACCGGCAATGCGCTCGGCGAAGCCGTGCCGATCGCCGCAGCCGAGTCGCACGTCTTCGGGCTCGTGCTGCTCAACGACTGGAGCGCGCGCGACGTGCAGGCCTGGGAGTATCAGCCGCTCGGGCCGTTCCTGGCGAAGAACTTCGCCACCACGATTTCGCCTTGGATCGTGACGCCGGAGGCGCTGGAGCCGTTTCGCGCGCCGTTCGAGCGGCCGGCCGGCGATCCGCCGCCGCTGCCGTACCTGGACTCACCCGAGAACCGCACGCGCGGCATGTTCGACATCGCGTTGGAAGTCTGGCTGCAAACGCCGAGGATGGCAGCGCCGCAGCGGCTGATGCGCTCCAACTTCCGCGACGCGTACTGGACGATCGCGCAACTGGTCGCGCATCACACGGTGAACGGCTGCAACCTGCAGCCCGGCGATCTGTTCGGCTCGGGCACGATCTCCGGCCCCGCGCCGGATCAGGGCGGCTCGATGCTGGAGCTGACCGCCGGCGGCAAACAGCCGCTGCGGCTTTCGAACGGCGAAACGCGCGCGTTCCTGGAAGACGGCGACACCGTGATCCTGCGCGCGTATTGCGGGCGGCAAGGTTTCCGCCGCATCGGCTTCGGCGATTGCGCGGGCACCGTGCTGCCGGCGCGGGAGGCGTAGAGGCGACCGCCATGATGCAATACCCCCAGGTCACGAAACACGGGCTGGCGGCGGGCGAAGCCGGACGGCCCGCAAGCCCCGACTGGACGATCGACCAGGGCTGGGAGAACTACACGCCCGCGGAGCATGCGGTGTGGAAGCGGCTGTACGAGCGGCAGACGAAGCTGCTGCCGGGCCGCGCGTGCGACGAGTTCGTCGCCGGCATGCGCGCGCTGCCCATTACCGCGGACAAGATCCCCGACTTCCGGCGGCTGTCCGAAGTGCTGATGAAAGCGACCGGCTGGCAGGTGGTCGCCGTGCCGGGGCTCGTTCCCGACGAAGTGTTCTTCGAGCATCTGGCGAACCGGCGCTTTCCCGCCGGGCAGTTCATCCGCAAGCCCGAGCAGCTCGACTATCTGGAAGAGCCGGATGTCTTTCACGACGTGTTCGGCCACGTGCCGATGCTGATGAATCCGGTGATCGCCGATTACATCCAGGCGTACGGCTTCGGCGGGTTGCGCGCGCAGAGACTCGGCGTGCTCGCCAACCTGGCGCGCGTGTACTGGTACACGGTGGAGTTCGGCCTCGTCGAGCAGAGCGACGGCTTGCGCATCTACGGCTCCGGCATCGCCTCCTCCTACGCCGAGAGCGTGTTCGCGATCGACGATCCGTCGCCGAACCGCATCCGCTTCGACCTGGAGCGCGTGATGCGCACGTGCTACCGCATCGACGACTTCCAGGAAACCTACTTCGTGATCCGCAACCTCGACGAACTGCTGGAGCTCGCCCGCATCGACTTCGGCCCGATCTACGAGCGCGTCGAAGGACAGCCGGAATTCGAGCCGGGCGACGTGCTGCCGACCGACCAAGTGATCACGCGCGGCACGGGCGCCTATCACGCCGCGCGGCGCAAGGGGAGCTGAGATGGAGTTTGCGAATCGCACCGTCGTCATCACCGGCGCCGCCGGCAACCTCGGCCGTGCGGTCGCCGCCGCGTTCGCAAGCCGCGGCGCCGCGCTGGTGCTGCTCGATCGCAGCGAAGAAGCCCTGCGCAAGGCCTACGGCAGCGGCGACGAGCGGCGTTTGCTCGCCGCGGTCGATCTGCTCGACGCCGCGCAGGTCGAGGCAGCGGTGGCAAGCGCGCTCGCGCGCTTCAGCCGCATCGACGTGCTGTGCAACATCGCCGGCGGCTTTCGCATGGGCGAAGCGGTGCACGAGACGTCGGATGCGACCTGGAACTTCCTGATGGATCTGAACGCGCGCACGCTGCTCAACGCCGCGCGCGCGGTCGTGCCGCAGATGCTCGCCGCCGGCGGCGGCAAGATCGTCAACGTCGGTGCCGCTTCCGCGCAGAAAGGCGTGGCGCAGATGGGCACCTACGTCGCGTCCAAGAGCGCGGTGATCCGGCTGACCGAAACGATGGCCGCCGAACTGCGCGAGAAGAACATCAACGTCAACTGCGTGCTGCCGACGATCATCGACACGCCCGAGAACCGCGCGGCGATGCCGGACGCCGATCCCAAGCGCTGGGTCGCGCCGGAAGATCTGGCCAGCGTGATTCTCTTCCTCGCCTCCGACGCCGCGCGCGCGATTCACGGCGCGGCGGTGCCGGTAGCGGGGCTGAGCTGATCCTCGTCGACCTTTTCTCTCCCTCCGACATCGGTCGGAAGGTGGTCGGAAGACAAGGAGACGGACGCCACTTGCGTTGACGATGCGACGCAGGCTGGGTAACTTGATCCAAGCTGCCGTTGGACACTCAATGAAGAGCGGGACGTCAAAATCCCTGGGCGTTTAGCGAGGAGACCGTCAATGCAAAAGCTTGTTTGTCTGTCGATTGCTGTTGGGCTCACGGCCTCGGCAGGATCCGCCTTTGCAGATGCCGAGATGGTCAAGAAGCACAACTGCGTCGCTTGCCACGCCAACGAGAGAAAGGTGCTGGGCCCGTCTTTCAAAGAGATCGCCGCCAAGTACTCGGGGGACGGCAGTGCCGCCGAAAAACTGGCCAGGAAAATCAAGGACGGTGGCGCCGGTGTCTGGGGCCAGATGCCGATGCCCCCGCATCCTCAACTGTCCGACAGCGATGCCTTCGCACTGGCCAGGTACGTCTTGACGATCAAGTAGTCGGGCGGAAGCTCAAGGCCGCACTGCCGTTGGCAGTGCGGCCAAGTCGGAGACTTACTTGGGGCTCAGCCGGTAGATTTCACCCTGATCGGTGCCAACGTACAGGTCACCATCCGGGCCTTGAACAACGGACCGGAAGCGACCGGCAGGCATGGGCAGCGAAACCGTGGCTCTCTTGGCCGACAGGCCGTCGGCCGCGATATCAAGCACGTCCAGCCGGTTCCCAACCGGCGTTCCGTGGATTCCGATCCCCATGAAGCCGACGACCATGCGGCCGTCCCACGCCTTCCATTTCCCGCCCCTCAGAAAGTCGCATGAGGACATGCCCTGGGACAGCCCGTCATTGTTCCAGGCCGGCTTCATCGCGTCCGGATAGGTCTTCAGGTCGGTCATCGGCATGAACGCGGCCCTCTGCTTCGGATCCATCGCGCCCATTTGATTCGGCATGTAGCCGCAGTAGTTATCGGGACAATCGCCGCGGCCTGCCCTCTTCGAGCGCGGATCCCACCCGGCGTTGCCACCTGCTTTCAGGGCCGTCACTTCATCCGAATGCCAGGGCCCGTTTTCAGCCGTGAACGGTTGCTTGGTGCGAGGGTGGAAGCAAATACCCTGCGGGTTGCGATGACCGTAGGTGAAGATTCGCGCATCGAAGCCTTTGGGAGCGTTGTTACCCGATGCAGCTTTGCCGTCCCGGTCGATTCGCAACACCTTGCCGCCGATGATGGTCGGGCTTTGAGGCACCTCGCCGTTGTGAGTATCGCCTGTGGTCACATAGAGAAAACCGTCAGGACCGAACCGAAGACGCCCTCCGTTGTGCGCGCCAGCGTCACCAAACGGGTGGTTGCTGGGACTTTGCTTGTAGGCGATGTCCGTCACGATATCCGTGCGATTGGACACTTTGGTGAAATCGGCGTTGACGGTCAGCCGGATCACACGGTTCTTGTGGGGTGTGGTCAGGTTTGACGCCGAGTAAACGTAAATGAAACGGTTCTTGTCGAAGTTGGGATCGACCGCTACGCCGTTCATACCCGCTTGACCACTGCAGAAGAGATCGTTCGCAGTGTCGGCATAGCCCTTGGAGTCTTTCATTCCGAGCAGGGCGTTGACGGTGCCCGAGGGCAACCTCACCGATAAGCCTCGACACTTTTCGGTGAAGAACATCGTCCCGTCCGGCAAGAAGGCCATGTCCCAGATCAGCTCTCGCCCGGACATCACGGTAGAGCTTGTCAGGGTGGGAGCATCCTGAGCAACAGCCGAACCCGAGGCAGCAACGGCTAGGACGGCAGACGGCAACAGTTTCCACAGACGTCGGCTCATACGCGTCTCCTTCATAGGTTCAAGTTTTTCGGATCTTCTTGCAGCGCTCGCCGACGAGATCCGAGCGCAGTTTTTGATGATGAGCATGTCGATCTCAAAGGCAAGAAGCACCGCAACAGACGAGCGGGCGCCCCGGACGAAACCGCATCCGATCCCGCTTTCACGTGAGGCCAGCCTTGGCCGACTCGGACACGAAAGCGAGGAAGAGTGAGCCGCGGTCGGTGAGCAACACGCCTCGCTGTACTGCAAGGCGCCATTCGGGTGAGCCGTCAGATCGCGCGGCGGGTCGCGCCAGCCCGGCGTCATGGTGGGCGCCGCCGCGCTTCCTCGCGCTTGGCTCGGAGTGAAGGGTCGATAGGCTAAAGTGCGCGGCGGTTCGCGATTGGCACTCCCGGAGAACAGCCCATGATCGTCTACAACTTCAGCGCCGGACCCGCGGTGCTGCCGAAGGAAGTCCTGCAACGCGCCGCCGCCGAGATGCTCGACTGGCACGGCAGCGGCATGTCGGTGATGGAGATGAGCCATCGCGGACCGGAGTTCATCTCGATCGCGGAGAAGGCCGAAGCCGACCTGCGCACGCTGCTTGCGATCCCCGCCGACTACGAGGTGCTGTTCCTGCAAGGCGGCGCGATCGGCGAGAACGCGATCGTGCCGATGAACCTGCTGGCCGATAAAAAGGTGATCGACTTCGTCAACACCGGCGAGTGGTCGAAGAAGTCGATCAAGGAGGCGAAGAAGTACGCGCAGGTGAACGTCGCCGCCTCCAGCGAAGACAAGAACTTCACCTACGTACCGGCGCGCGAGACTTGGAAGCTGACGAAGGACGCCGCCTATGTGCACGTGTGCACGAACGAGACGATCGGCGGCGTCGAATACCACTTCACGCCCGACGTGGGCAGCGTGCCGTTGGTGGCCGACATGTCTTCGCACATCCTGTCGCGGCCGATCGACGTGTCGAAATACGGCGTCATCTACGGCGGCGCGCAGAAGAACGTCGGACCGGCGGGACTCACGCTTGTCATCGTGCGCAAGGAACTGCTCGACCGGGCGCTGCCGATCACGCCGTCGGCGTTTCACTGGAAGGAGCAGGCCGAAGCCGACTCGATGCTGAACACGCCGCCCACCTACGGCATTTACATCGCGGGGCTGGTGTTCGAATGGCTGCTCGCGCAAGGCGGCTTGCCCGCGATCGAGAAGAAGAACGTCGCGAAGGCAAAGCTGCTGTATGACTACCTCGACTCGACGTCCTTCTACTTCAACCCGGTGCGCAAGGAAGACCGCTCGCGCATGAACGTGCCGTTCAGGCTGCGCGACGAGAAGCTCGACGGCGAGTTCCTCAAAGGTGCCGAGGCGCGCGAGCTGCTGCAACTGAAGGGGCACCGCTCGGTGGGCGGCATGCGCGCCTCGATCTACAACGCGATGCCGATCGAAGGCGTGCAGGCGCTCGTGGACTACATGCGCGAGTTCGAGCGCCGCTACGGGTGACGCCGCATCATGGTCAAGTATCAGATCCTCACGCTGAACAACATCTCCAGCCATGGGCTGGCGCGCTTTCCGCACGACCGCTACGCGATCTCCAAGCATGCCGAGCATCCGGACGCGATCCTGGTGCGTTCCGCCGATCTGCATTCGATGGAGATCCCGGCCAGCGTGAAGGCGATCGGCCGCGCGGGTGCGGGAACGAACAACATCCCGGTGGCGGACATGTCGCGGCGGGGCGTGCCGGTGTTCAACGCACCGGGCGCGAACGCGAACGCGGTGAAGGAACTGGTCCTTGCGGCGCTGCTGATCGGCGCCCGCAATCTCGTGCCGGCGCTGCGTTTCGTCGCCGAGCTGCCGCCGGAAGCGAAGGACTTCGAAGCGCGCGTGGAGGAAGGCAAGAAGCAGTTCGCCGGCATCGAGCTGCCGCATCGAACGCTCGGCGTGGTGGGGCTCGGTGCGATCGGCGGGCTGGTGGCGGAGACAGCGCTGAAGCTCGGCATGAAGGTGGTGGGCTTCGATCCGGAGATCACGGTCGACGCCGCGTGGCGACTGCACTCGGGCGTGCGCAAGGCAAACTCGATCGAGGAGCTGCTGAAACACTCGGACTTCGTCACGCTGCACGTGCCGCTGGTACCGGCGACGCGCCATCTGATCGACGCCAGGCGGCTGGCAGTGATGAAACCGGGCGCGGTGCTGCTGAACTTCGCGCGCGACGCGATCGTCGACGAAGAAGCGGTCGCGCAGGCGCTGCGCGCGGGGAAGCTGAAGGCTTACCTGTGCGACTTTCCGTCGCCGCTGCTGGCGAACGTGCCGAACGCGATCGCGCTGCCGCACCTCGGCGCATCCACGGCCGAGGCGGAGGAGAACTGCGCGGTGATGGTGGTCGAGCAGGTGCGCGATTTCCTGGAGAACGGCAACATCGTCAACGCGGTGAACTTCCCGAACGTCGAGATGGCGCGCGAATCTCAATGGCGCGTCGGCGTTGCGAACGCCAACGTGCCGAACATGCTCGGCCAGATCTCGACCGCGATGGCCAAGGCGGGACTGAACATCCACAACATGCTCAACAAGAGCCGCGGCGAAATGGCGTACACGCTGGTCGACGTCGACAGCCCTGTCGAGCAGAGCGTGATCGACGCGATCGCCGCGATCGACGGCGTGTTGTCGGTGCGCTCGATCCCGGCGCAACCGGAGTGAGGCGATGCGCGTGTTCCAGATCCAGGACGACTGGGGCTTCGATCATCTGCAACTGGCCACACGCCCCGACCCGAAACCCGGGCCGGGCCAGGTGCTGCTGAAGGTGAAGGCGGCGTCGCTGAACTATCGCGACCTCGTCGTGCCCAATCGCGGCTACGGTTCGTTCACCGGCAACCTGCCGCTGATTCCGATCTCCGACGGCGTGGGCGAAGTGGTCGAGGTGGGCGCGGGCGTGGCGCGCGTGAAGGTCGGCGATCGCGTCTGCCCGTGTTTTCATCAAGGCTGGATCGCCGGCGAGCCGGATCTCGAGCGGATGACGCAAACGCTCGGCGGGCCGATCGACGGCGCGATGGCCGATTACATGTGCCTGTCCGAGCAAGGGGTGGTCAAGGCACCGGCGCATCTATCGGATGAAGAAGCGGCCACCCTGCCCTGCGCGGCGCTCACCGCCTGGAGCGCGCTCGTCACGTACGAGAGCCTGCGCCCCGGCTCGCGCGTGCTGGTGCAAGGCACCGGCGGTGTGGCGCTGTTCGCACTGCAGTTCGCGAAGCTGATCGGCGCCCACGTGACGGTGATTTCTTCCCGCGACGAGAAGCTCGCGCGCGCGAAACAGCTCGGCGCGGACGCCGGCATCAACTACACGACGACACCCGAGTGGTCGAAACCGGCGCGCGAGCTGACCGGCGGCCGCGGCTTCGATCACATCGTCGAGCTGGGCGGCGAAAAGACGCTGCCGCAGTCGCTGCGCGCGATCCGGCCCGGCGGCACGATTTCGATGATCGGCGTGCTGTCGGGCTCGGCATTGTCCGCGCCGCTCGGGCTCGTCGTCACGCGGCAGGTGCGGCTGCAAGGCATCACCGTCGGCCACCGCGACGGCTTCGAAGCGATGATGCGCGCGATCGAGCAGCACCGCGTGCGCCCCGTGATCGACCGCGCCTTCGCGTTCGAGCAGCTCAAAGAAGCGCTCGCGTATCTGAAAAGCGGCGCGCACTTCGGCAAGATCTGCATCCGGCACGGCGCCTGAGATTCCTTCGTCGCGCGCCGAACGCTACGGCCACTGCGGCAGGGCGCAGCGCGGACTGCGGCGCGCGAGCGCAGCTTCGAAATCGTCGAGGGCCGACCGCATCACCTTCGATTCGCCGGCGTGGCAGCTCAGGCACGCGCCGACGCGCAGGATGCGGCGCTGCTCTTCGACCGTGAACGGACGCACGTCGTCGCGCGTCGACACCATGTCGTCGCGCGAGCGCAAGAAGCCGATCCACGCGTCGGCCGGCAGCCCGTCGTGCGGCGAAGGCGGCTCGCGCGGCGTGAAACGCCAGCGGCCGACGCTGCCCGCGACCTCGTAGCGCAGGCTGCCGCGGCCGTAGCCGAGCGCGATCGGATCGGCGTGGCACGACGCGCACGAGCGCGCCTCGCGCCGGATCGTGTGCGCGAAAGTCATGCCGTACAGCCTCCGGAAGATCTCGTCGGGCGGCTGCCCCGGATCGCGATTGCGATCGAAGGTGAGGATCATCCCCGGCACGAAGGTCTCGACCACGCCGCGCTCGCGGCCGTCGGCGGTGCGATGCGTTCGGATGCCGAGCGTGGGCGGCGCGACCTCGAACGGCCCGGACGATTCGTTCCAGGTGCCCCGCACCCACTTCTGGTCGGCGTGGTCGTAGCCCTCTTCGCTCGGATCGAAGCGGGTGTGGCAGGTCGTGCAGCGCGGCGCCCACGCCGAGTGGCAGCTGACGCACGAAAGCCGCGCATGTCCCCGCCCTTCGGTACAAACCTCGAGCGGCGCTTTGAGCGGACGCCATTCGCCCGTTCGTTTGCGGCGAAGCCGGCCGCGGCCGTTTTCGTCGACGACGACGTTGACGAGCGGCTCGCCGTCGCGCGTTGCGCCGAGGCGCTGCGAAGGCGCAAGCGTCCACTTGCGCAGCGCGAGCAGCGTGCGCGACTCGGGATCGAGGGCGGCCGGATCGATCGAAGCGATCTTCGCCGCATGGCAGTCGGCGCAGCCGACGCGAAGCTGATCGGTCTTGCGCGCGACCGGTGCGCCGCTGCCCATCAGTTCGTTCGACGTATGGCAGTCGATGCACTCGAGCCCGCGCTCGTGGTGAATGTCGGGCGTCACGCGCTCGAAGTAGCGCCCGTCGTCGAGCTTGCGCAGTCCGGACGCATCGACGCCGGCGGGCGGATCGCCGCGCAGCTCGTGCCAGCCTTCGTAGCTGGTCGAAATGCGGCTCGACCGGCTGTGGCAGCCGAAGCAGTGTTCGTTGCCGGGACTCACCGTCAGCGCGGGATGCGACCGCGGGATCGACCGGCGTTCCTCCGCCGGCGCGGCGAGGTAGCGTGCGAGCTCGTCCGCCGCCCGCTCGCCGTAAACGAGATGGCAGGCATTGCAGCCGCCGCCGCGCGACTCCTCGCCGATCGGCCCCCACTCTTCCTTCGGCTGGCCGAGGTGGCACGACACGCACAGCTCGCGCAGATGGTGATCGGCGGCGGTGTGCCCGAGCCGGTTCGCGTGCGGCGGCTCACCTTCGGTTTCGACCGGCGGCGATTCGCCGCGCGCCGCACCGATCACGCGCCGGTTGACGGCGACGACACCGGCCATCGTCGACATGATCGAACGCTCGACGCGCGGCGCGATCGCGACATGGCAGCCCGCCTGCCCGCAGGTGCGCCGCGCGTCGGCGAGATTGCCCGGCACCCGAACGATGCGCGCATGCGCGCGGCCGGCGTCGGGCGCGAACGGATCGCCGCCGTGGCAGGAGGCGCAGCCGACGCGAGCGGGCGCGTGCGATTCGCCGAGCCCTTCGATGCCTTCATGGCAGACGAGACAGCCTTCGGCGCGGCCGCGCACGACCGGCAGCGACTCGTCTCGCGCGGCCGGCGCAGCGCCGAAGGTCCAGCCGATCTGCAGGTCGCCGCGCGCGTCCGGCCAGCGCGGCTTCGCTGCGCCGTCTTCGCCGCGCGATAGAAGCGCGACACCGCACACCGCGAGATACGCGACCGCGACGATGCCGATCACCGCCTGCGCGCCCGTTGTCCGGTTCGCGGCCAGCCGCGCCAGCGCGATCGAAGCAACGAGCGCCGACGCCGCGATCGCAACGATCGCTTCGGGCGAAACGCCCCATTCGACGATCCGTTGCAGGCCCACGAAGTACCACGGGCCTTCGCGCAACGGATCGAGCCCGTCGTGCAACCCCGGCGAAACGAACAGCGAAACCGCGGCGACACCCGCCGCAACCGCGACGCCAACCCACGGACGCGGCCAGCGCCGGCGCCACAGCGCGATCACCACCGGCGCCAGAACGATCAGCGCGGAGGCAACGTGCACGGCGTAGACGATCGCGTTGGAAGGCGCAGCGGTCGACGGCTCGACGGACGGAATCGCGGCCGCAAGGAGCGCCAGGACGCGAACGACCTCGGCCGCATCGGCATCGCCGCGCAGCACGAAGCCGGACAGCAGCAGCAGCCCGCCGGCCGCGAGCGGTACGACCACGCGCCACGCGGTGGGTGCACTGCGCAAGCGCGTCCATGCGTACCACAGCGCCGCGGCAATGCAGATCTGCGCAGCCCAGTAATGGACGTTGCGCGTGAAGACCGCCACCGGATGTGCGAGCAGCCACGCCGAGATCGACCGGTACGGCGCGTCCGGATCGAAAAACGCGGCGAGTGCCAGTCCCGACAGCGCGCCCAGCACGAGCGCAGCGAGCGCGATATCGCGCGCGAACGCGCCGGTCCCGGGGTCGGCGCGCCGCGCTTCGCCCGCGCGTGTCTGTCGCATGCGGGCGATTATGCGGCGGCCCCAAAGCGCCGATCAGCCCGGCTTGACCGCTTCGATCACCGCCGACGCGACGCAATCCTCGAGCGCGGTGCCCGGCGCCCATGCGCGGATCAGCGTTCGGCTTTCGTCCTTCGGCGCGACGCGCACCTGCCCGAACCCGGCGGCGCGCAGCATCGCTTCGATCTCGCCGATCGGCGCGGCGCCCGCCACGCAACCGGCGTGCAGATCGAGGTCGCGCCGCACGTGCTCGGGCAAGGCCGCGGTCGCGACCACGTCGGAAATCGCCAGCCGGCCGCCGGGCTTGAGCACGCGCCATGCTTCCGCGAAGACGCGCGGCTTGTCGGGCGACAAGTTGACGACGCAGTTCGAGATCACGACGTCGACGCTGGCATCGGCGAGCGGCAGGCTTTCGATCTCGCCGAGCCTGAACTCGACGTTGCGATAGCCGCCGCGTCCGGCATTGGCGCGCGCGCGGGACACCATCTCCGGCGTCATGTCGACGCCGATCACGCGGCCGGACTCGCCGACCTGATGCGCAGCGAGAAAGCAGTCGAAACCCGCGCCGCTGCCCAGATCGAGCACCGTTTCGCCGGGCTTCAACGCGGCGATCGCTTGCGGATTGCCGCAGCCGAGGCCGAGGTTGGCGCCTTCGGGCGCTGCGGTCAGCTCCTCGTCGGCGTAACCCATCGCGCGCGAACGCGATTCGGCGTCCGCCCGCACGCCGTCGCCGCCGCAGCAACTCGGCGCGCAGCAGGAACTCTGCGTTTGCGCGATCTGCGCGTAGCGGCTGCGCACGGCCTGCTTGATCTCATCCCGGGGAATCGTTTCCATGGCTTCCTCCATCGAGCGGGTTTCACGGCGCCGGACGGCGCCGACCCTCGATAGACGGACGAGGCCGCAAAAGGACGCAACTCAATGGCAGCCGCAGGTCTTGGCCCGGAGCGCGCAATCGAGTCCGCCGGCGATCGCCTCGACCTCGCAGCACTCGAGGAAGCGCTCGCGCAGCAGCTTGCGGCCGCGCTGGACCCGGGATTTCGCGCCGGACAGCGACAGGCCGAGCCGTTCGGCCACCTCGCGCTGCGGCAGCCCGTTGATCTCGGAAAGCTGGAGCGCGGAGCGATAGGTCTCGGGCAGGCCGGCGAGAAAGGGGGCAACGCAGCGGGCCAGTTCGGCCGTGCAGTCCCGCTCCTGCTCCGGCGCGGGCAGGTCTTCGGGCAGTTCCTCGGTCGGCCGCTGCGCGCGGAAGTGATCGGCGATCGCGTTGGCCGCGATCCGGTACAGCCAGGCCGCGATGCGCTCCTGCGAACGCAGCGCATGCAGGCCCGTGTGGGCCTTCACGTAGATATCCTGCACGATGTCGTCGACTGCGTCGGCGTCGCGCACGCGCCGCGCCACGAAGGCGCGCAGGCGCACGCGGTGTTCGCGCCAGAAGGCGGCGAGCGGCGCCGGAGCGGCGTTCGTTTGCCCGATTGGCGCGGGATCGGCTGGGCGCGGCGGTTGATCCATGTTCAGACGGCGCGGTGACGCGCTTCGACAGGCCCGGCGCGAACGGATCGCCGTTGGGCCCGTGATCAATCTTGCGGCGAGTCGGACGGGCTTCAAGCCCGTTGTGGCTTCGGCCGCGGACTTTCGCCTCGCTTGACCTCGGCGCTTGCGCGCCGAGGTTAGCCTCCGACGCAACGGACTGGGTTGCAGGTCAGTCGATTCGGACCCACCTCGCCTCCAGCCGGTTGTGTCTCCGGCCGGACCGTCGCTGCCGCGACGGTCCTCAACTTCTGCTCCGCCGAAGTTAGCCTACGACGTAACAGGCTGGGTTGACGGTCGGTCGATCCAAACCCATTTGGTCTCCTGCCGGTTGTGTCTCCGGCCGCGAGGCCGCTGGCGCGGCCTCCCTTAACTTCGGCTCCGCCGAAGTTAGCCTTCGACGCAATCGCCTGGAAGCGCGGAGGTGCCGTTTCCTCAATCGATGCGCACCCAGCGCGCTTCACGCCGGTTGTGTCTCCGGCCGGACCGTCGCTGCCGCGACGGTCCTTAACTTCTGCTCCGCCGAAGTTAGCCTACGACGTAACAGGCTGGGTTGACGGTCAGTCAATCCGAACCCATCTCGCCTCCAGCCTGTTATCCGCGCGGTGGACGACGTTGACGTTCTTGCGCATCGCCCACGGGATCACCTGGTTGTGCAGCGGGATGTGCATGATCTCGCGGTTGTGGATCAGCAGCGCCTTGGCGATCAGCTCGTTGCGCTTCTTCTGGTCGACTTCGCTCTTGATGGCTTCGACCAGCTTGTCGTATTCGGGGTGGCTGACGCGGCCCAGGTTGAAGTTGCCGTCGCCTTCCTTGCCGACCGTCTTCGCCAGCGACTGCAGCGAGTACAGCGCGTCGAAGGTCGGCACGCCCCAGCCGAGCAGGTAGGCGCTGGTGTCGTACTTCTGGATCTTGGCGAAATACGTCGCGCGCGGCATCGCGTTCAGATTGACCTTCAGTCCGATGCGCGCCCACATCGTGACGATCGCCTTGCAAATCTCCTCGTCGTTGATGTAGCGGTTGTTCGGGCAGTCGAGCGTGAACGAGAAGCCGTTCGGATAACCGGCCGCGGCGAGCAGTTCGCGCGCCTTCTTCTCGTCGTACGGCAGCCGCTTGTGCGCCTCTTCGGTCCAGCCGTTGACCGCACGCTGGATGATCGCACCGGTCGGATCCGACGAGCCGCGCATCACCGAGCGCTTGATCGCCTCGATGTCGATCGCGTGATACAGCGCCTGCCTCACGCGCAGGTCCTTAAACGGGTTCTTGCCCTTGACGTCGGCGTACTGCAGCTCGTCGCGGAACTGGTCGAAGCCGAGGAAGATCGTGCGGTTCTCCGCGCCTTCGACGACCTTGGTGTTCGGGTTCGAGCGCAGCCGCGCCAGGTCCTGCGGGGCCGGGTCGAGCACGAAGTCCAGCTCGCCGGACAGCAGCGCGGCGGTGCGCGTGGCGTCGGACTTCACCGGCGTGTAGACGATCTCGGTGACGTTGCCCTTCTTGTTCGCCTTGCCCCACCAGTTCGGGTTCTCGACGAACACCGTGCGGATGTCGACCTCGCGCGACTTCAGCATGTACGGGCCCGTGCCGTTGGCGTTGCGCACCGCGTAGGTTTCCTCCTTGGCGACGTAGTTCTGCGGCTGCGTGACCTTGTGCTTCTCCGACCAGGCCTTGCTCATGATGCGCAGCTCGGGCATCTGCCGCAGCAGCACCGGGTTCGGCACCGTCGTGTAGATCAGCACCGTGTGGTCGTCGACCGCGTGTGCGCGCTGGATCGCGGTCGTGTAGACGCGGAAGTTCGACGTCGGCGCCATCGCGCGTTCGATCGAGAACACGACGTCGTGCGCGGTGAACGGCGTGCCGTCGTGGAACTTGACGCCTTTGCGCAGGTTGAAGCGCCAGATCAGCGGCGTCTCCTGCTTCCAGGACACCGCGAGCGCGGGCTCCAGTTCGAACTTGTCGTTGTAATTGATCAGCGGCTCGTAGATGTAGCTGTTCGCGGTGTTGTTCAGCCCTTCGTTCTGCGCGTGCGGGTCGAAGGTCAGAATGTCGCCCTGGCTGGCCCAGCGCAGGGTCTTGGCCTCGACTGCGGGAACGGCGGCAACGCCCGCCGCGAGCAGCGCGACGGTCGCCGCCCTGGCAAAGATTTGGCGCATCCGGTGACTCCTTCCTGGAAGATGGATGACAGGCGGCGGATGCTGCACCAAGCGCCCCGGCAGCGTCAAACCGAGGTTTTCCGCAGCACGGCCGCGCCGCCGCCCTAGAATGCCGCCCTGCCGCCGCCGGACTACAAGCCCATGCAAGTTTCGCAACGCATCGCCGAGCACCTGAGCCGCGCCATCGAGGCGACCGGCCTCGACGCCGATCCGTTCGCCCATCTCGCCTTCGGCAGCGTGTTTCCGCCGGACGTCTACGCGGAGCTGCTCGCGCAACTGCCGGCCGCCGCCTATTACCGCGAACTGAAGCACAGCGACGCGATGCTGCCCGACGGGCGCAGCGCGCGGCTGCAGTTTCCGCTCGTGCCGGGCAACATTGCCCGCCTGCCGGCTGCGCAGGCGGCGTTCTGGCGCGAGGTCGTTGCGGGCCTGACGGCCCCCGCGGTGGACGCCGCGTACAAGGCAAAATTCGCAGCGAGGCTCGAAGCCGTGCGCGGACGCCCGGTCGATCGGATCAAGCTGCGCCACTTTCCGACCCTGTTCCGCGACCTCGGCGGCTACCGGATCTCGATCCACCCGGATTCGCCGCGCAAGGCGATCACGACCCAGTTCTACCTGCCCGCCGACGATAGCCAGGTGCATCTCGGCACGCGCTTTCACGCGCGCAACGCCGACGGTTCGTTTCGCGAGGTGCGCGCGATGCGCTTCGCGCCGAACAGCGGCTACGCTTTCGCGGTGACGCCCGAGAGCTGGCACAGCGTCGAGCCGATGCGCCCCGACGACAAGCCGCGCAACAGCCTGATGGTGATCGTCTTCTACGACCGCGGCCCGCTGGTCGAGGGCTTCAAGGCGGCGCGCGCATCGCTGCGCGGCTGGTATGACCGCATCGTCGGCGTGCGCGGCGGCGCGCCCGAAGCGGGCGAGGGGCGGATCGAGCGGATGTAGCCGCTAGTCGAGCAACGCGCCGGCGCCCGCGGCGCGCGCTTCACGTGCAGGGCGCAGGACGATATCGCCGTAGTAGGCCTCGGCCGTGCCGCCGGTGTTGTCGGTATCGGTCAGCACGCCGACGCCGATCAGCCGGCCGGGCGGCTCGCCGAACGCGCGCCGGAAGTCCTCGACATAGTCGCGCTCGAAGCGCTTCCACTGGCCGAGCCGGTCGACGCCGCTGCCGGCGACGATCATCTTGACGCGGCCCGTGTGCGCGCTGTCAATCAGGGTGCCGACCGGCTGGCGGTTTTCCCAGATGTACATCAGCGTCGCGTACGGCATCTTCCGGCCGGACACGAGCTGCGCCATCTCCATCAGCATCCGCTCGCGCACGGGCAGGCGCGAATGGTCGCCGTCGAAGAACAGCAACAGTCGCACGGGCGCGTCCTCGGCGTCGCGGTCGGTGTTGTCGGCGTCCCGAATCAGTTGCACGACGCGCCACTCCCAGGCGACGCGCGGACGCGTGGCGGGATCGACGTCGAGCCGCTGCTTCAGTCCGCTCGCCGAACGTGCCGCCCGCGCCGCCAACACGACGCGGCCGGTCGCCGGATCGACCACGGTCTCGTACTCGGTCCGCGCCTTGGTCCGCGTGATCGCGAAGGCCTGCCAGTCGCGCGGCGTGCGGCCCGGCCAGTTCCTGGAGAACGGCGTCACGTCGGCGAACGCCGGCGGCTCCCGCGTCGTCGCGCACGCGGTGAGCAGCAGCAACGGCAGGATCGGGAGGACGCGGCGCATCGCGCGGGGACATGGACTCCGCGCGATGCTATCGATCTCCCGCCTCGCGCGGAACTGCCGACCGTCGGTGCGGGGCCGCTGAACGGGCCGAATTTGGCGATGGGCCGGCCGCGGCAGGACGTCGAGCGCTCCGTAGTCGCGCGCGCCGCGCGATGAACGGCGCCGCCGAACAGCTCGATGGAGTCAACGCGGCTTCAGCACGAACCGCGCGTTGGCCTCGCCTTCCCGCGGCCCCGTCCAGTGCAACGGCAGATGCTCGACCTTCTGCCACATGGGCAGCAGCGCGCCGTACTGCGGGGACAGCGGATGGCCGAGCTGACCGCTCGCGAACATCCAGGCGTCGCCGCCTGCGTTCGACAGGTCGTAGATCGCGCGCAGGCTCGCCGCGTGGCGCGTGTAGAAGGGCCTTTCGCCGCGCAGCAGAAGTTGACCGACGTTGATCGTGTAGCTGTCGCCCGGTACAGGGGCGGCGAGCTGAAACCAGTCGCGCACGAGGCCCGCGTTCGACAGCGGGCGGTGCTCGAGCACCGCGCGATGGACGTCGCCCCAGCGCAACGCGAGCAGATCGCGGCCGTCGCGCGCCAACTCGCGGATCGCCTCTTCGAGCGCCTCGGCGGCGAGCTGGTCGCAGGTTTCGCGCCGCGCGGTCGTCGCGTCGTCGCACCAGTCGCGCGCGCGCGTGCGGCCGGCCAGCACGTTCAGCGTGGCTTGCACCAGCTCGCTCGGCGCGACGAAGTCGGGCACCAGCGCGCCCAGGTCGTCGTCGAAGATCCGCGACCGCAGCCTGCGCAGCCACGCGTGCAGCAGCACCGGCTCGGGCGCATCGACCGCCATCGAGCCGTCCCATGCGCGCAGCCGTTCGAGCGCGATGCGCGCCGCCGCCGACTGCGGCTGCACGTTCGCGAGGGCGCCGAGCAGATCGCGCGCCGCCGGCGAAACGACATCGGCCTGGATGCGCTTGAAACTCTGCGGCGTGTGCTTCGGCTGCGACTCGATCAGCTCGGCAATCCGCTGCGCGCGATACGGCAGGAACCACTCGGACGTGAGATGCGCCGGGTAGCCCGACGGAGTGATCTTGTGATTGGCGGTGACGATGACACCGCTTTCCGGATCGATCACGCGCGGCAGCGCTTCGAACGCGAGCCAACCCTGCCAGTCGTAGCGCGCGTCCCAGCCCGGCGAAGGCACGAGCCCCGCGAGATCGTTGTCGGGGCGGCGCACGGGGATGCGGCCGGGCGCGACCATGCCGATCCGCCCATCGACATCGGCGAACACGATGCTCTGCTGGACGAGCTGCCAGTCGCGCAGCGCCTGCTCGAACTCGCGCGCGTCGCGCGCACGGTTCATCCCGCGTAGCGCACGCATCGTCGCGTCGGCGGGCTCCAGCGCCGCCCAACGCAGCGCGAGCACGTAGCGCACCTCACCGCGCGGCAACGCGCGGTCGACCGCGGCAAGCGCACCCGAGATCACCGGACCGTGCCGCGTACTGCGAACGACGAGCCGGACATCTTCGGCGCCGCGCACGCGGATGACTTCGGTGCGCGTGTCGAAGCGCGCGTAGCCGTCCGGCGTCTGGTACTGATCCGGGTCGGCGGGGTTCACGCGCTCGAGATAGAGGTCCTGCGCGTCGGGCCCGGTGTTCGTGAAGCCCCAGGCCACGCGCGTATTGCGGCCGAGGATCACGTAGGGCACGCCGGGTAGCGTGGCGCCGAACACGTCGAGCCCCGGCGCCTGCAGCCGCGCGACGTACCAGACCGACGGCGTCGTGAGCCCCAGGTGCGGATCGTTGGCGAGCAGCGGCTTGCCGCTTGCGGTTCGGCTCCCGGCGACGACCCAGTTATTCGAGCCGATGCCCTCGCCTTCGCCGAAGCCCGCAACCGGGTGCGCGGCGGCAAGCTGCGTTGCCTGCTCGACCACGGCGGTCGCGCCGCCGCGCGCAAGCCCCAGCACGCGATACAGCTCGACATAGTCGGCGACCGGCAGCGGCGCATCGCCCGGATACGGCGGGCGGAATTCGTCGATCTCCGCGCGCGTCAGCTTCGCTGCGAGCCGCAGCCGCGCCAGCTCGTTCAGATAACTGCGCGAAAGATCCCACGCCATCATCAGCGACCAGGCGATCGAATCGGCCGCGGTCCACGGCTCCGGCGCCGGCGCGCGCAGCAGCAGGAATTCCGGCGGCAGCGCCTCCGTTCGCGTCGCCAGATACGCGTTGACGCCGGCCGCATACGCGTCGAGCAGCGCACGCGTTTCCGCGTCGAGGTTCGCCGCGATCGACTGCGCGGCACGCTGTATGCCCAGCGTGCGCAGGAAGCGGTCGGCGTCGACCGCGCCGGGGCCGAGGATTTCGGCGACGCGCCCTTGCGCGATCCGTCGGTTGAAGTCGATCTGCCACAGCCGGTCCTGCGCGTGCGCGTAGCCGAGTGCGAACAGCGCGTCGGCTTCGGTTTCGGCTCGGATGAAGGGTACGGCGTGTGCGTCGCGCACGATCGAAACGGGCGCCGCAAGGCTCGGCACGCTGCGTTCGCCTTCGTGCACCGGCAGGCTCGCCTGCCGGTACCACGCGAAGCCGCCCGCCGCGAATGCGGCGAGCGCCGACGCCAGCAACGCGAGACGGCGCGGCCAGCGGGTCGTCGCGCGCGGCGTCATGTGGCTGCGGCAGGGGCTCAGTGGCTCGGTTTCAGATGAACGTGCGGGTGCCCCTGCGCGCCGTGCAGCTCGACCGTGATCAGGTTCAACTGGCCGTGCCGCACGCCGCGCTCGGCCGAGATCGCGTCGGCGAAGCGGCGCACCGCGCGCGCCGGACCCTTGAGAATCACGCTTTCGATGCAGTGGTCGTGATCCAGATGCGCGTGCATCGTCGAAACCGTCAGATCGTGGTGCGCGTGCTGCAGCGTGGTGAGGCGTTCGGCCAGCTCGCGCTCGTGGTGGTTGTAGACGTACGAGAGATTGGCCACGCAATGCGCGTCGGCGTCGCGCTCTTCGCGCCGGCGGTCGAGATACGCGCGCAGAATGTCGCGCACGGCCTCGGAGCGGTTGTCGTAGCCGCGCTCGGCGATCAGCTCGTCGAATTCGGTGGCGAGGCTGTCGTCGAGTGAAATCGTGAAGCGCTCCATGGTCGGCTCCGCGCGGCGAGTGCGTCTCGGCGACGATTATGCGGGCGCGGCGCGGACGCCCGGCGCGGCCGGGTTTGTCTCCGGCCGGCATTGTTATACTGTAAATATCATCAGTATCCGTGCCGTCCTTCCATGTCCGCGCCCGCTGCCGCTTTGCCGCCGCTCGACGCCGCGCTCGGCGCCGCGGTTTGGCGCGCGCATCAGCTCGGGCGGCACGCGGCGCGCGGCGTGCCTTCGCGTTTCGCTGCGCTCGACGCCGAACTGCCCGGCGGCGGCTGGCCGGTCGGCAGTCTCACGGAGCTGCTGATCGAGCGCCATGGCATCGGCGAGCTGCGGCTTGTGCTGCCGGCGCTGGCGCAACTCGCGCAGGACGGCCGCGAAGTGCTTTGGATCGGGCCACCCTTCATCCCCTACGCGCCGGCCTTGCAGCAGCACGGGTTGGTGCTCGACCGATTGCTGGTGGTGAACGTTACGCAGCGTGCCGACCGGCTATGGGCGATCGAACAGGTGCTCAAGAGCGCGAGCGTCGGCGCGCTCATCGCGTGGCTGCCGGAGGACGATGGCGCGCTCGTCGCGTCCGACCGGTTGCGTCGCCTGCAGCTGGCCGCGCAAGGCACGCGCAGTCTCGCGTTCATCGTGCGCCCGCAGGCGGCGCGCAACTCGGCTTCACCCGCGCCGCTGCGCCTGCATCTGGCGCCGATCGACGCGAGCGAAGAGCGGTTGCAGATCGACATCCTAAAGCGGCGCGGACCGCCGCTTGCCGCGCCGCTCGCGCTCGCGCTGCCGCCGGTCGTGCCCGCGCGTACGTCGGCGCCGACGCGCGCGCCGGTCCACGCCACCAACGCCGCATAAGACCGCCGATGCGCCGGTGCCGCGATGCTGTGGATCGCCGTTTGCCTGCCCGAATTGCCGCTGGAGGCCTGCGCCACCGCCCCGGACTCGATCGGGGGGCCGTTCGCGATCGGCGACGCGCAACGCATCCTGCACGTCAATCGCGCCGCGGCGGCCGCCGGCGTAGCGGCCGGCATGCGACGCGCGACCGCGGCTGCGCTGTGCCCGCGGCTCGCGCTGCGCGCGCGCGATCCGGTCAAGGAGCAGGCGGCGCTCGAGGCGGTCGCGCGCTGGGCGCTGCGCTTCACGCCCAACGTCGCGCTCGTTTCGCCGCCGCAGGATCCGCTGGCCGACGAAGCACCGGCCGGCGTGCTGCTCGAAGTCGCGGGAAGCCTGCGGCTGTTCGGCGACCGCGCGCGGCTGCTGGCGGAACTGCGCCGGGGCCTGATCGAGCAGGGGCACGCCGCGCGCGTGGCAACCGCACCGGTGCCGCACGCGGCCTGGATCCTGGCGCGCGCGGCCGACGGTCTCGAGGCGCGCAGCGTCGCCGAGCTGCCGCAGGTACTGTCGCCGCTGCCGGCTTGGCTGCTGGGCCCCGGCAGGGTGCATTGGGAGGCGCTGCGCAGCGTGGGCATCGCCCATATCGGCGATCTGCTGCCGTTGCCGCGCACGGCGGTGGCGCGACGGTTTTCGGAAGCGCTGCTCGACGAACTCGACCGCGCGCTCGGGAAGAAGGCCGACCCGCGCGCTTGGTTTGTCGCGCCCGAGCGCTTCGAAGCCAGGCTCGAGCTCGCCGCCCGCGTCGACGGGGCCGAAGCGCTGCTGTTCGCGGCGCGCCGGCTGATCGTGCAGATGAGCGGCTGGCTGGCGGGGCGTTGCGCGGTCACGCGCACGCTCGTATTCAGTCTGATCCACGAAGTCCGTGCGCCGACCGTGCTGCCGCTGCGGCTCGCGAGCGCGAGCAACGACGATGCGCGCTTCAGCGCCGTGCTGCGCGAGGTACTCGGCAAGCTGCGCCTCGCTGCACCCGTGTACGAGCTGCAGCTTCGCTGCGACGACGTCGTCGCGGCCGCGCCGTTCGCGGGCGAGTTGTTTCCCGCCGGCGAGGCCGGGCAGGAAAGCCTCGCGCAACTGATCGAGCGTCTGCAGGCGCGGCTCGGGCGGGAGCAGGTCGTGCGGCTGCGACCGCACGCCGATCACCGGCCGGAGCTTGCCTGCCGCGCCGACGCAGTCGATGCGCCGGCCGCGCGTACCCGGCCGGCGCTTTGCGGGCCGCCGCGCCCGCTCTGGCTGCTGCCGGCACCGGTCGCGCTGGCCGAGCGCGATCACGCACCGTTCTGCGAAACGCCGCTCGCGCTCGCGGCCGGACCCGAGCGCATCGAAAGCGGCTGGTGGGACGGGCACTGGGTCGAGCGCGATTACTTCGTCGCGCGCGACGCGGACGGCGCGCTGCTGTGGATCTTCCGGCCGCGCGCGCCGGATCCGGTGCTGCAGCAGGGCTGGTATCTGCACGGGAGGTTCGCATGAGCCGGATGCCGCCGCTGCCCGACTACGCCGAGCTGCACTGCGTGTCGAACTTCAGCTTCCTGCGCGGCGCCTCGCATCCGGAGGAGCTGGTCGAACGCGCGGCCGCGCTCGGCTACGCGGCGCTGGCGATCACCGACGAGTGCTCGCTCGCCGGCGTGGTGCGCGCGCACGTCGCGGCGAAGGCGCGCGGGCTGCACCTGGTGATCGGCGCCGAGGTGCAGCTCACCACTGCCGACGGCGCGCCGCACGCGAAGCTCGTGCTGCTGGCGACCGACCGCGAGTCGTACGGCAATCTTTCGGAGTTCATCACGCTGGCACGCATGCGCGCCGACAAGGGCGCATACCGCGCGCATCCGACGGACCTCGAAGGCAAAGCGCCCGGCCACGCGCAGCTTGCCGGGTTGCCCGGCTGCCTCGCGCTGCTCGTGCCCGAACGCGAGGTTTCGTTCGAACGCCTGTTCGCGCAGGCGATGTGGCTCGCGACCTGGTTCGCCGGCCGCGCGTGGATCGCGGCGGCCAATCTGCTGCGCGCCACCGACGGCGTGCGCATCGAATGCATCGAGCGGGTCGCGCACCTGACCGGCTTGCCGGTGGCGGCCGCCGGCGACGTGCACATGCACGTGCGCTCGCGCAAGCCGCTGCAGGACGCGCTGACGGCCATCCAGCTCGGCCGGCCGGTCGCCGAGTGCGGGTTCGCGCTGGCGTCCAACGCCGAACAGTACCTGCGCCCGCGCATACGGCTCGCGCAGTTGTACCCCGCCGAATGGCTGGCCGAAACGGTCGCGATCGCCGGACGCTGCAGGTTTTCGCTCGACGAGCTGCGCTACGAGTATCCGGAGGAGATCGTCCCGCCCGGCGAAACGCCGGCGAGCCATCTGCGCGCGCTGACCGAAGCCGGCGCATGCCGGCGCTTTCCGAACGGCATTCCGGACAAGGTGCGCGCGCTGATCGAAAAGGAGCTCGCGCTGATCGGCGAGCTGCGCTACGAGGCGTTTTTCCTGACGATCGAGGACATCGTCCGCTGGGCGCGCTCGCAGAACATCCTGTGCCAGGGACGCGGCTCGGCGGCCAACTCGGCGGTCTGCTACTGCCTGGGCATCACCGAAGTCAACCCCGAGCAGTGCAACCTGCTGTTCGAGCGCTTCGTCAGCCGCGAGCGCGACGAGCCGCCGGACATCGACGTCGATTTCGAGCACCAGCGGCGCGAGAAGGTGATCCAGTACATCTACGACAAATACGGCCGGCACCGCACCGCGCTCGCCGCGACCGTGATCTGCTACCGCTCGCGCAGCGCGCTGCGCGACACGGGCAAGGCGCTCGGCTTCGATCCGCAGCGGATCGACCGGGTCGCGAAGAGCCATCACTGGTTCGACGGCGGGCGCGATCATGACCAGCGCATGCGGGAGGCGGGGTTCGATCCCGCGAGCCCCGCGGTGGCACAGTGGCTCGCGCTTGCGGCCGCGCTGCGCGGCTTTCCGCGGCATCTGTCGCAGCATGTCGGCGGCTTCGTGATCGCGCGCGATTCGCTCGCGCGGCTGGTGCCGATCGAAAACGCGGCGATGCAGGCGCGCAGCGTGATCCAGTGGGACAAGGACGACCTCGAGGCGCTCGGGCTGCTGAAGGTCGACGTGCTCGCGCTCGGCATGCTGTCGGCGCTGCGGCGCGCGCTCGAGTTCATCGGCTGTAAGCTGGGGCGGCCGTTCGCGCTGAGCGACATCCCCGACAGGGATCGGCAGACCTACGACATGATCTGCGCCGCCGACACGATCGGCACTTTCCAGATCGAGTCGCGCGCGCAGATGTCGATGCTG
>BOKW01000011.1 GCA_016861185.1 Betaproteobacteria bacterium | reverse complement strand
GCCACGCGTCGATCGGCCGGCCGGCCAGCTCGACGCGTCCGCCGGCGCGCAGCGGCGCCAGCGACTCGCCCGCGAGCGCGCGCAGCAGCGTGGTCTTGCCGGCGCCGTTTTCGCCGAGCACCGCGACGAACTCGCCGGCGCGCACCGCGAGGTCGATGTCCTTGAGCAGCAGGCGCCAGCCGGCGCGCACCGAAAACGAAGAGCAGGCGAGCATCAGAGGCTCCCGGCGGCACGATGCCGCAGCAACAGCAACAGGAAAAACGGCGCGCCGAGGGCGGCTGTCAGAATGCCGATCGGCAGCTCGGCCGGCGCCACGCTCGTGCGCGCGACCACATCCGCAGCCGGCACCAGCACCGCGCCCAGCAGCGCCGCGCCGGGCAGCACGATGCGGTGATCCGGCCCGCACATCAGCCGCACCAGGTGCGGGGCGACCAGGCCGATGAAGCCGATCACGCCGGTCATCGAAACCAGGCTGCCGGTGGCGAGCGCGGCGAGCACGATCGCGCGCCGCTTGGTGCGCGGCACGTCCACCCCCAGGTGTTCGGCGCGCGCCTCGCCCAGCGCCAGCGCGTTCAGCGGCGCCGCCAACCGCCAGGCCGCCGCCAGCGCCAGCACAACCGGCGGGGCCACGGCGGAGAGCGTCGACCAAGTCGCGGCGGCGAGCGAGCCGAGGTTCCAGAACGCCAGCGTGCGCAACTGCTCGTCGCTCGCGACGTAGGTGAGCAGCCCGACGCCGGCCATCGCCATCGCGTTCACCGCGATTCCCGCCAGCAGCGTGATCGGCAGCGACAGCACGCCCTGCGCGCGGCCGATCCGATAGACGAGCACGGTGACGGCCAGGCTGCCCGCGAACGCCGCCAGCGGCAGCGTGCTCACGGCCAAGGCGTTTGCGCGCAGCGGGCCGGGCAGCCACGAGGCACCGAGCACGATGACGCTCGCCGCGGCGAGCGCTGCGCCGGCCGAAACGCCGATCAGCGAAGGATCGGCGAGCGGATTGCGAAACAGTCCCTGCATCAGGCTGCCTGCGACCGCCAGCCCCGCGCCGGTCAGCACGGCGAGCAGCACCCGCGGCAGGCGGATCGTGGTCAGCACGGCCGCCTGCTGGGCGTCGGCACCGAGCGCGAGCCCGAGCGCGCGCTCGCCGAGGATGCGCAGCACATCCGCCGGCGCGATGCGGTAGGCGCCGTGGCCGATCGCGAACACCGCGACGACGGCGAGCGCCAGCGCCAGTGCGGGCAGCACGACCGACGCGGGCAGCCGGTGCGCGCGCGGCTCGCCGCGGCGGCGCGCGGCGGCGCCGATCGTCGGCGCGGCCGCGTTCATGCCCACGTCCCCGCGAAGCGCGCCACCTCGGCCACCGCCTGCGGCATGCGCGGGCCGAAACCCAGCAGATACAACGCGTCGAGCGCCAGCACGCGGCGCGCGCGGGCCGCCGGTGTCAGTGCGAGTCCACGCTGCGCGAGCAGCCGCTCGGCGCCGCCGAGCGCTTCCGCGCCCTGCGTCGTGGTGAGGATGAACTCGGGCGCGGCGGCCACCGCCGCCTCGGCGGTCAGCGGGCGATAGCCGGAAAAACCGGTCAGCGCGTTGCGCGCCGCGGCCAGCGCGATCATCGCGGCTGCCGCCGTGCCTTCGCCCGCCACCTGCACGTTGGTCGCCACGTGCGACAGCACGAACAGCACGCGCGGCGCCGGCGTGCGCGGTGCGATGCGCGCTGCCGTCGCGCGCCACTGCTGCTCGACCTGCGCCGCAAGCTTGCGCGCCTGCTCGCTGCGGCCGAGCGCGGCGCCGACCGTCCGCACGTTGCGCAACAGCGCATCGATCGAATGCCCGCCGTCGCCGCGCACGAGCCGCACGCCGGCGGCTTCGAGCTGCGCGAGCACGGCCGGCGGACCGGCCTCCGCGGTGGCGATCAGCACGGTGGGCCGCAGCGACAGCACGCCCTCGGCCGACAGCGCGCGCGCGTAGCCGACTTTCGGCGTCGCCCGCGCCGCCTCCGGATACAGGCTCGTCGTGTCGGTGCCGACGAGCAGCGCCTCGGCACCGAGCGCGTAGACGATTTCGGTCAGCGCACCGCCGACCGTCACGACGCGCGGCGCGCCGGGATCAGCGGCGCGCGCACGCGACGCAGCCAAACACAGCGCTGCCGCGACCGTCAACGCGCGTCGTCGCGCATCCATCGCGCTCACCCGTCCCGGTGCGGCAACAACTCGACGAGCGCGCGCCAATCGGCGCGCTCCGCGCTGCCGGGTTTGCGCTCGCCGAAGAACATCGCCATCGTGCCGCCCGCGGCGTCGAATAGCTCGAGCGACGTCACGTGCCCGTCGCGCGTCGGCTTCTTCACCACCCAGGCCGCGGCGATCGCGTCCTCGCGCAGATGCAGATTGAAGCCGGGATCGAGCACGTTCAGCCACGGCCCCATCACCTCGACCCGCTGCACGCAGCCGGTGTGGATCTGGATCACTCCCGGGTTGCCGACGAAGCACATGATCGACACGCCGCCGCGCGCCGCCTGCTGCAGCAGCCGCCGCGCGGCGTCGGTCGGAACGCGGTACGCGAAGTCGGGCGGCGCCAGCCGCAGCGCCTGCTGGCGCGCGAGCCCGAACCGGCGCAGCAGCGGGAAAAACTCGTGCGTGTCGGCGAGCGCCTGCCACGCCGCGTGAAACGCCGCCACGTCGATCTCGTCGTCCGCAACCGGCTCGGCCGGCGCGGCGCCGGGTTGCACACGCTCGCCGGGGCGCTGGTCGAAGCTCGCGTGGCGTTCGACGAGATCGGAGAAGGCCGCGACGTCCGAGCCGTCGCGCAGGAACACCTTGTGCACGGCCACGCCGTGCGCATCGAAGAACTGCAAGCTGCGCCGCACGCCGCGCGCGATTTCCTCGCTCACCGCGTAGCCGTGCGCCCAGCGCGAATAGAAGATGCGCAGGTCGATGTCGCGGCCCAATGCCAGCCCCATCTGCCCTTCGTGCGACATGTTCTCGAAGCAGCCGGTCTTCTCGTGTACGGTCGTGTCGTTGCGCGTCAGCGCCAGCACGCGTCCGAGTCGGGGCATCTGTTCGAACAGCGCGGGCCAGGGCCCGGCGAGCCGCACGCACGACGTCGGCCCGCGCTGCCCAACCGCCGCCGCCACCGCTTCGCATTCGCTGACGCCGAGCGCGCGCGCGGCGTCGCGATGCCGCAGCTTCCGATCGCGGCGCAACGCGTGAAACGCCGCGTACAACGCCTGCGGATCGGCGCTCGCCGCAGGCGGCGACGATATCGGTTCGGTCTGCATGTGAATGACCTCCTTTCAGAACGCGTATTCGACGCGCGCCGCGATGTTGCGGCCCGGCTGCGAGTAGAAATCCACGCCGGCCGGATTGCGCGCGTCGGCGAGACGAATGTCGCTCCACAACCAGTACTTGCGGTCGAAGACGTTGTTGACCGCCAGCGCGAGGCGCAGGCGCGGCGCCGGCGTAAACCACGCCGCCAGATCGAGCGCCTCGTAGCCCGGCGGGCGGAACCACGGCGCGAAGGTCGGGCCGCTGAAATCGTCGGCGCGCTTGACCGCGGCGGCCGCGCGCAGCGTCGCCTCGGCGCCCCAGCGTTGATCCTCGCGCGCGAGCGCGAGCAGCCAGCGCGTCGGCTCCACGCTGTCGAGCGGCCGCCCGCTCGTCTCGTCGCTGCCGCGTGCGTGGGCGATCGCGCCGGAGGCGCGCCAGCCGGACGCGATGTCCCACGCAAAGCGCGCCTCGGCGCCGTAGATCCGCACGCGCGAGCGATTGCTTGGCATGAAGGTCGTGCCCAGACCGGCGATGCAGTTCGGATCGCCGGGGCAGACCAGTTGCACGGTCGTGATGAAGCTCTTGTAGCGGTTGTCGAACGCGGCCAACTGCGCGCGCAGCGCGGGGCCGCCGTAGCGCAGCCCCAGTTCGACGCCGGTGCTCGTTTCAGGCTGCAGGTTCGGATTGGGCGAGATGCCGTAGCTCTGCGCAGCGTTGCGGAAATGGCCGTTGACCTCTTCGTAGTTCGGCGCGCGGAAGCCGCGCACGATCTGACCGTAGGCCGATAGCGCCGGCATGAACTGCCAGGAGGCCGCGAGCTTCGGCGAAACGGCGCCGTCGGTCTGCGCCACGGCCTGCCTGCCGATCGCCGCGAGCACGGCTTGCGACAAGGCATCGACTTGCGGTTCGAGCCGGCGCCAGTCGTAGCGCAGCCCTGGTACGAGCGTCAGCCGGCCGCCCGCAAGCCCGGCGATTTCGTCCTGCACGAACACGCCTACCGTATCGGTGGTGCCCGGCGCGAAGTCGCGCAGCGGGAAGGTGTCGCCGGCGAGCGATCTGCTGAACGTCCCGGTCGTCAGGTTCCACACGCGCGCGTCGCGCAGCTCCTCGGTGCGCACGCGCGCCAGATCGACGCCGAACACGAACAACTGCCGCTCGCCGAGCACCTTTTCGACCTGCACGCCGCCGCCGGTAGCGGTCTGCTCGAAGAAGAAGTCCTGCGCGACGCGGCAGTCGTTGCCGGTGCCGGCCACCGCCGAACAGGTCGCCGACGTGTTCGTGCGGTTCTGGCGGTTGACGTTCTCGGTCTCGGTCTGCTGGTGATACAGGTGCGCGGTCAGGCGCTCGTACCAGCTGCCGCGGTGCTCCCACTGCAGGCCGGCGCGCGCGCGGCGCGTGTGATCGTCGCCGCTGGAGGCCGTTACCTTGGGCAGTGCAGAAGACAGCCGCAGCACCTGCACGTCCGCGTCCTGGTCGCGCCCTTCGACCGTCAGCGCGAGCCGGTGACGCGCGGCGGCGCGCAGCACCGCCTTGGCGATCACGCCGCGGTCGCGCACGTGCTGCGGATTCGGGCGCGTGCGCACCGCGGACACCGTATCGGCATCGCCCTTGTTGTCGAACTCGCGCGCCCGCGTGTGCGTGTAGCCGAGCAGCCATTCGGTCGCGCCCCCGCGCAGGGCGCCCAGCACCGTTGCTGTCGCGCCTTCGTGCGCACCGGCGTAGCCGGCGCGTGCACGCCGGCCGAGTCCGGCGTCCGGCGCGAGCAGATCGGCCGGATCGAGCGTCCTAAACCCGACCACACCGCCGATCGCGTCCGACCCGTACAGACTCGACGCCGGCCCGCGCAGGATCTCGACGCGCTTGAGGAATTCCGCCGACGGGCCGAGGGGTGCGTTCATCGTGAAGTTGGTCGGCCCGCCGCTGTTGAAGAAGTTCGGCAGGCGCACGCCGTCGACCAACTGCAGCACGCGGTTGTCCTCGATGCCGCGGATGTTCGGGCGCGTCGCGCCGAAACGGCGCGTGTCGCGGCCGAACGCCACGTCGGGCTCGTTCTCGAACAACTCCGCTTCGTCGGCCGGCAGTCGGCGGTCGAGGTCTTCGCGCGTGATGCGCGTGATTGTCGCCGGCACTTTCTGCGCTTCGGCCTCGGTGCGCGTGGCGGTGACGACGACTTCCTTGAGCTGCGCGCCCTCCGCGCTCGCATCTGTTTGCGCAAGCGCGCCGCTGCCGGCGAGTGCGGCGACGAGCGCGGCGAGCAGCCGAATGACGATGGTCTGCTTGTGCCGTCTTCTTTTCGTCGATTGCATCGTGGTTGGTCTCTGTGCTTTGGTCGTTGGCGGCCGCCCGGATGGCGCCGCGGCCGATACCTCGCGTCTGAACCCGGGGGCTCGGCTAATGCAACGCCCCGCGCGCGGCCTCCGGCGTCGCCTGAATGGCATGCGCGAGCCAGTGTTCGCGCAGCCGCAGGCAATTCGCGCGTAGCGGTGCGCTGCTGTCCGGGTGCTCGGCGAGCAACTGCAGGTGCCGGCTGACCGCCAGCGCGAGCGACGCACAGCCGCCGCGCACGGACCACTGCGTCAGCAGGTACAGCAAACCGCAGACGATGCGATCGCCCGGAACGGTCGCGAGGTCCAAGGCTTCGTCGTCGTGCATCGAGCGTCCTCAGGTCAGGTCGAATCGAATCGGCACCAGCGCATAGGCGGGCCGAGGGCGGTCGCCGTTGACGTACGGGCGAAAGCGCGCGGCGCGCACCGCGCGCACCGCCGCGTCGTCAAGACGGGGGAATCCGGACGAAACGGACACCGCGGCCTCGACGGGGCGGCCGTGTTCGTCGATCAGTACGCGCACGACCACGAGTCCCCGCTCGCCCAGGCGCCGCGAAAGCGGCGGGTAGGCGGGAGGCTCGAACTGCGCGTACTCGACGTGCCGGACATGCGCAGGCTCCGCCGCCGCGTCAGCGCGTGGCGCCACGCGCGCGCTTGCGTCGGCCGTCGCCGGCGGGGGGCTGCCGGCCGGGGCCGCGATCGGCGGTGCGATCGCCGGCGCGCGCTGCAGCTCGATCGCAACGTCGGGCAACGGCGGGAGGCTAAGCGCCGCGGGTGGCCGCAGCGCAGGGACGACCGGCGGCAAGAACAGCTCGGGTTCGCTGCGACCCGGCGCGTCGATCAGCCGCACTTCGACGGCGCGCGCCGCGCGCGTCGGGGCGCGCTCGCCGCCGATCGCCAGCGCGATCATCGATACGACGACACCATGCAATCCGGCGACGACGGCGGCGGCGCCGATACGGTGCGGCGAAAAGCGATTGGAATGGCGGACGAGCATCTTCTTGGGTCCCGCGGGCATCGGGCCAAGATCGGGCCCGGAAATCCCGCCGGCTTGCTCGTCGCGCTGCCGGCACCGCTCGCAGCGGCGCCGGGCGACTGGCTGGCTTCGTGGCTGTTCCTACGGTGTCGTGATCGTTCAACTCGACTGCGTTGATCGTTACGCGCGCGCTACTTGGTCAGGATCAGCTTCCCCAGGCGCGTGAGCCGCAGCGTGTACTGCTCGCCGCGATGCACGATGCGAACCTCGCGGCTGGCGCCGAAAAGCTCGGCGCTCGACATCGTGCGCGCGGCGGTCGCAGGCGGCGCCGGCGCCGGTCCCTGCGGGCGGGTCGTCTTCATGATGCGATGGGACGTCGCCGCGGAGCGAGGCATGCTGGAGGTCGGGGGAGGTCACAAGACCCCGCATCCGCGGCGACGAGTCTGCGCGCTTCGCCGCTCAGCGATAGCCGACGCGATCGAGAATGCGCTGCGCGGCGATCTGGCCCTTGCCGATCGAGGACAGCGGCACGTTTTCCTGTTTGAAGCTTCCGAGCGCGGCCAGCGCCGGGTTGTTCAGCTCCGCGCCCTTGGCGACCGGCCATTCGTTGTTGCCGTTGGCGAAGTAGGCCTGCGCTTCGGGGCTCGCGAGGTACTCGAGGAAGCGGATCGCATTGTCGCGGTTCGGTGCGTGCCGGGCTACACCGCCGCCAGAGATGTTCACATGCGTGCCGGACGTCGCCTGGTTCGGCCAGACGAAACCGACCTTGGCGACCACGTCCTTGTCCTTCGGATCCTCGGAGCGGACCAGCCGCACCCAGTAGTACGTGTTGGTCAGCGCCACGCCGCATTCGCCGCTCGCGACCGCGCGGATCTGGTCGGTGTCGCCGCCGCGCGGCGGCCGCGCCATGTTGGCGACCATGCCGCGCGCCCATTCCTCGGTCTTCGCTTCGCCCAGTCGTTCGACCATCGCGCCGATCAGCGACAGCATGTACGGATGCGAGCCCGACCGTGTGCAGACCTTGCCCTTGTTCTTGGGATCGGCAAGCTCTTCGTACGTGTCGACGTCCTCCGGCTTCACGGTCGCCTTGTTGTAGACGATCACACGCGCGCGGGTGGAAAAGCCGAACCAGGTGCCGTCGTTCGAACGCAGATTGGCGGGAATGCGCTCTTCGAGCAGCTTGGACTGGATCGGCTGAAACAAGCCGTCGATCTGCGCACGCCACAGGCGAGCCGCATCGACCAGCAGCACGACGTCGGCGGGGCTGTTCGCGCCTTCGCTCTTGAGCCGTTGCAAGAGCTGCTCGTCGCCGAGCTCGATGCGGTTGATCTTGATGCCGGTCTGCTTCGTGAAGTTCGAATACAGCGCCTCGTCGGTCTGATAGTGGCGCGCCGAATACAGATTCAGCGCCTTCTCCTGCGCCTGCGTATCGGTGGCTTGCGCCGCCACGCCCAGTACCAGCCCGAGCGCAAATGTCCAGCGCAGGCCACGTTCGAGCCAGGCCTCGGCGCGGTTCGTTTCGATCGTTCGCTTCATGTTTCGCGGTCCCTTCCTGTCAACGAAAGCCGATGGACTCTCGGGCGCCGCTGTATCGAATGGCCCGTCGAGCCGGCGGAGCGGACTTTAACGCGAACCATTCTCAAATGCAACTCATTCTCATTTAATCGAGATCAAAACGCGGGCGACCTGCCTTGCCCGGGCCGTCCCATCTCGCCCCTCCCTTCCCGATCGATCGACGACATGTCGACGCCGACCCGCAATCACGCGATGGTGCCGCGCCGGCGGCGTCCGCATCCCCCGAGGGTCACTGCCCGCGCCAGAGCGGATCGTCGATGTCCCGGAGTTGTTGCGCAGGTGTCGCGGCAACGGGCTCGGCCGCCGGCGCGAACCGGCGCGCGCCGTCGAAGCGCGCCGACCAGTAGCGCTCGTCGAGCGCGTTGACACGGACCTGCCCGCGTCGCGCGGGCGCGTGCACGAAGCGGCCGTCGCCGATGTAGATGCCGACGTGCGAGAACGCGCGGCCCAGCGTGTTGAAGAAGACGAGATCGCCCGGCTGGAGCCGTTCGCGCTCGACCGCGCGCCCCGCGCGGCCGATCTCGTCCGAGCGGCGCGGCAGTTCCACGCCGAGCGCATCACGGAAGACGTGACGTACGAGCCCGCTGCAATCGAAGCCGCGGCTCGGATCGTCACCGCCATAGCGATAGGGCACGCCGAGATAGGCAAGCGCCCGCAGCGCGATGTCCGAGCCGACGAAAGCGCCGCGCTCGTCGCCGGTCTGCGCGCGAAGGGCGGTGCACGCGAGCGCCGACAGAAGCGCGACCACACCTGCGCCGATCCGTGCAACGCGGCGCCCGTTCCATGAATGCGTGATGGGCGAAGGCATGGAAACGCTTCAGAGCGCGTCGAAGATAGCCGATAGCGCGGGAAAAACCCAGTCCTTTCCTGCGCTTACATCGCACATTTCCGGTAAATTGCCGACTCGATTCTTCGGGGCGCAACGCGCGCGCTCCGTCTGAAAATCCGCGGTGAACGCGTGGCCAGCGAAACGATCGCCTCCACCTTTCCGGGCGCGCCGAAGGCGCGCGTGCTGATCGCCGACGATTCGCGCATCGTGCGCGCGTCGATCACCCAGCACATCCGCGATCGCTTCGAGATCCGCGAAGTCACCGACGGCGAGGCCGCCTGGCAGGCGATCCTGCTCGACGCATCGATCCGCGTCGTGATCACCGATCTGACGATGCCGAAGGTCGACGGTTTCGAGCTGCTGACGCGCGTGCGCAGCTCGAAGGTCCAGCGCATCCGCGAACTGCCGGTGATCGTGATCTCGGGCGAAGACGAGGTGGCCGAGCGCGAGCGCGCCGCTTCGATGGGCGCAACCGATTTCATCCAGAAGGGCGCCGGCGCTGCCGAGCTGATCTCGCGCCTCGAGGTGCTGGTGCGGCTTTCCGCCACCCGCGAAGCGCTGCAGGAAAGCCAGGCCTCGCTCGAATCGGCGCGCACGGTCGACCCCGATACGGAACTGCTGAACCTGCCGTTCTTCGACAAGCAGGTCGAGAAGCTCATCTCGTTTGCGCGCCGCAATCTGACCGACGTCGCGGTGATCTGCGTGCGCGTCGAACTGTCGATGCCGAAGTCGGAAACCTGGGAAGGCGAGATCGAGCAGCGCGCCAAGCTGGTCGGCCGCGCGCTCGCGGCATCGATCCGCCTCGAGGATCTCGGCACGCGTTCGGACCGCTTCGAGTTCTGCGTGGCCACGCAAAGCAGCGGGCTGTCGGGCGTGTTGCGCTTCGCCGCGCGGCTGCGCAAAGTGCTGGAGAACGTCGAAGCGGCCGGTCCCGGGGTCGAGGTGTGGACCTGCATCGGCGTGGCGACGCTGTCGGAAGAGCTGCGCCGCGGCGCCGAGGAGCTGCGACTGCTCGCACAGAAGCGCGCACAGCAGGCGCAGTCGAGCCGCTCGCGCCGGATCATCCTCGGCACATCGGAGGGCGTGGCGCCCGGCGCGCTCGAAGGCCGACCCGACGACGGCTCGATGGACATCAGTCTCGCGCTCGCGCTGATCCGCGCCGGACGAGCGGGCGAGGTCGTGCCGCATCTGCCGCGACTGCTCGACCAGATCAATCCGCTGCTGAAGCTGGTTCGCCAGCAGCGCGAACTACAAGCCACGGGGCCGGAGGGAGCGCGCAATGACGACGTACAGGGAGTTCCACGCTAGATCGATCCGCGACAAGGACGGCTTCTGGCGCGAACAAGCCGCGCTGGTCGACTGGAAGAAGCCGTTCGACAGGGTGCTCGACTATTCGCGGCCGCCGTTCGCGAATTGGTTCGTCGGCGGCACCACCAACCTGTGCCACAACGCGGTCGACCGCCACCTCGCGGCGCGCGGTGAGCAGAACGCGCTGATCTACGTCTCGACCGAGACGGACCAGGAGAAGAACTACACGTTCAACCAGCTCTACCGCGAGGTCAACCGCTTCGCGGGCATTCTCAAGGGGCTGGGGGTCGGCCGCGGCGACCGCGTGCTGATCTACATGCCGATGATTCCCGAGGCGATGTTCGCGATGCTCGCCTGCGTGCGGATCGGCGCGATCCATTCGGTCGTCTTCGGCGGCTTCGCGTCGGTGTCGCTCGCCACGCGCATCGACGACGCGAAGCCGAAGGTCATCGTCAGCGCCGATGCCGGCTCGCGCGCGGGCAAGGCGGTGCCGTACAAGGCGCTGCTCGACGAGGCGATCGCGCTGTCGAAATGCCCGCCGGGCAAAGTCGTGCTGGTCAACCGCGGACTGGCGGAACTGCCGATGGTCGCCGGCCGCGACCTCGACTACGCGACACTGCGCGCCGCGCACATGAACGACGAAGTGCCGTGCGAGTGGCTCGAGTCGAGCGAGCCTTCGTACATCCTGTACACGTCGGGCACGACCGGCAGGCCGAAGGGCGTTCAGCGCGACACGGGCGGCTACGCAGTCGCGCTCGCGGCGTCGATGAAGCACATCTTCTGCGGCAATGCAGGCGAGACGTACTTCTCGACCAGCGACATCGGCTGGGTCGTCGGCCACTCGTACATCGTCTACGGGCCGCTGATCGCCGGCATGGCCACCGTGATGTACGAAGGCACGCCGATCCGCCCCGACGGCGGCATCTGGTGGAAGATCGTCGAGCAGCACAAGGTGACGACGATGTTCTCGTCGCCGACAGCGATCCGCGTGCTGAAGAAACAGGATCCGGCGTTCCTGAAGAAGTACGACCTGTCGTCGCTGCGGCTGCTGTTCCTCGCCGGCGAGCCGCTCGACGAGCCGACCGCGCGCTGGATTGCCGACGGGCTCGGCAAGCCGGTCGTCGACAACTACTGGCAGACCGAAACCGGCTGGCCGATCCTGGCGATCCCGCGCGGCGTCGAGGCGCTGCCCTCGAAGTTCGGCTCGCCCGGCGTGCCCTGCTACGGCTACGACGTCAAGCTCTTCAGCGAAATCGACGGCGCCGAAGTCGGCGCCGACCAGAAGGGCGTGGTCGGCATCGAAGGCCCGCTTCCGCCCGGCTGCATGACGACCGTGTGGGATGACGACGAGCGTTTCGTCAAGACCTACTGGACCAGCGTGCCGAACCGGCAGGTGTATTCGACCTTCGACTGGGGCATTCGCGACAAGGACGGCTACTACTTCATCCTCGGCCGCACCGACGACGTGATCAACGTCGCCGGCCACCGGCTCGGCACGCGCGAGATCGAGGAATCGATCAGCTCGCACCCGAACATCGCCGAGGTCGCCGTCGTCGGCGTGGCGGACCAGCTGAAGGGCCAGGTCGCCGTCGCCTTCGCGGTCGTCAAGGACGCGTCGAAGATCGCCACGCCGGAACTGAAGCTCGCACACGAAGGCGAAGTCATGAAGACGGTCGACGCGCAGCTCGGCGCGGTCGCGCGGCCGGCGCGCGTGCACTTCGTCAACGTGCTGCCGAAGACGCGCTCGGGCAAGCTGCTGCGCCGTTCGATCCAGGCGATCTGCGAAGGCCGCGATCCGGGCGATCTGACGACGATCGAGGACCCGACCGCGCTCGACCAGATCCGCGCCGCGATCGCCGACCGCTAGCGGCGGCGGCCTCCGGCGATGGTCGAAACGCTGTCGTATGCGGCGGCCGCGCTCGTGCTGCCGCCGAGTTCCCTCGTCCTGCTCGCGCTGCTCGGTCTCTGGTGGTCGCGGCGCGCGCGCCGGTTGGGGCTCGGACTCGCGGCCGTCGCGCTGATCGGTCTGCTGGTCCTCAGTACCGGCGTCGTGGCGCAGGCGCTGATCCGCACGCTCGAAGTGGCGCCGCTCGCCGACGCCAAGGCGATCGACGCGCAGGCGATCGTGATCCTCGCCGGCGGCCGCAGTCGCGGTGCGCCCGAATGGGGCGGCGAAACGGTCCGCGCGTTCACGCTGCAACGCGTGCGCTACGGCGCGCGGCTGGCGCGCGAAACGGGGCTGCCGATCCTGGTGACCGGCGGCAAGCCGGGCGGCGGACGCCATGCGGAGGCCGAACTGATGCGCGATCTGCTGCGCGACGAGTTCGGCATCGCACCGCGCTGGGTCGAGGCGGCGAGCGATACGACCTACGACAACGCGCGGCTCAGCGCGGCCGAGTTGCTGCCCGCGGGCATCGAGCGCGTGCTGCTCGTCACCGACGCGTGGCACATGCCGCGCGCGCGGCCGGTGTTCGAGCGGCATGGCCTGAGGGTCACGCCGGCGCCGACCGGCTATCTGGGGCAGGCCGCGTTCCGCCCGCTGCACCTGGTTCCGAACGCCGAGGGCCTGCGCATCGCCCACATCGCGCTGCGCGAGTGGCTCGGCATCGCCTGGTACCGGCTGCGCGGCTGATCCCTAGAATCGAATGGGCATTGCACGGAGGACGAAGATATGCAGACCAAGAAGGTGCTCACGCACGACGACGCTCGGAAAATCGCCGCTGCGGCCGAAGCGGAAGCGAAGAAGAACAACTGGGCGGTCACGATCGCCATCGTCGACGACGGCGGCCATCTGCTGTGGCTGCAGCGGCTCGACGGCGCCGCGCCGATCTCCTCGTACATCGGTCCGGAAAAGGCGCGCGCCTCCGCGCTCGGGCGACGCGAGACGAAGATCTACGAGGACATGATCAACAACGGCCGCACCGCCTTCCTGTCGGCGCCGCTCATGGGCATGCTCGAAGGCGGCGTGCCGATCATCGTCGACGGGCAGGTCATCGGCGCGGTCGGCGTCTCGGGCGTGAAGTCGAGCGAAGACGCGCAGATCGCGAAGGCCGGCATCGCGGCGCTCGCCGCCTAGGCTTGGTCGGGCGCGAGCGCGGCCTGCCGGCCGCGCTCGATGTTCATCGCCGCGATCAGCAGCAGCCCGACGGCGAAGAAGCCGCCGGTCACGAGGATCGCCTGCCGGTGCTCGTTGCCGGTGGCGAGCATCACCGCGCCGTAGGTCAAGGGGCCAACGATCGCAGCCAGTTGCGTGGCGAGCGTCCACAGCCCGTAGAACTCCGCGAGCCGGTGCGACGGAGCGAACAGCCCAACCAGCGCGCGGCCGGCCGACTGGCTCGATCCCATCGCCAATCCCGCGAGGTTCGCCGCGACCCAGAACATCGCCTCGGTCGTCGCCACCGCGGCCACCCAGGTCATCGCGAGCCACGCGAGCAGCGTCAGCGCGAGCGCACGCCGATGGCCGATCGCGTCCTGCACGTAGCCGAAGCCGAACGCGCCGATCGCCGCCGTGACGTTGACGATCAGCACGAGCAGCATCGTCTGCTCGAAACCGAACTTCATCACGTCCTGCGCGTAGATCGCCGCCAGTGCGATGACGACCGTGACGCCCGCTTGATAGAACGCGCCGCAGGCGAGCAGCGCCGCGAAGTCGCGGTAGCGCCGCGCTTCGCGCAGCGTGTGCCACAGCCGGCGCAGCGACGCGACGACGTAGCCGCCGACCGCCGCGCCCGCCTGCGGCTGCGCCCGTTCCTTCATGATCAACAAGGTGGGGATCGCGGCGAGCGCGAACACGCCGGCAACGATCAGCATCGTGATCGGCACGAACTGCTCCGCCGTGGCGCCCTGCCCGCGCGCCCAGACGACGTAGCCCAGGCACAGGCCCAGCGCGATCAGCCCGCCGACGTAGCCGAAGCTCCAGCCCCAGCCCGACACGCGGCCGAGCGCGTCCGGTCGGGCCAGCTCGGGCAGGAACGCGGCGATCAGCGCCACGCCGGTCATGAAGAAGAAGTTGGAGACGATGATCGCCAGCGAGGCAGTCACGACGTCGCCCGGCCCCGCCAGCGCGAGCGCCGCGGTCGACGCCACGCAACCCCCGGTGGACAGTGCGAGCAGCCATTTCTTGCGCGCGCGCAGATCCGCGTACGCGCCGATCAGCGGCATCGCCACCATCACGAGCGCGTTCGATACCGCCAGCACCCAGGTCCACACGGTCGTCGGATGCGACATCCCCGCCGCGACGACGCCGACGAAGTACGCGTTGAACACCGCCGTCAACACGACAGTCGTGTAGCCGGAGTTGGCGAAGTCGTAGCAGGCCCACGCCGCGACTTCGCCGCGCGTGACGCCGGGGTTCAGGGCTTCGGGATCGAACAGTGGCATGCGCGCTCCGTCGGCGCATGGTAGCCGCATCGCGCCCCATATACTGCGCGCCCATGAACAACCTCGACCGCATCGACCGGCAGATCATCGAGATCCTGCAGCGCGACGGGCGCATCACGAACCAGGCGCTGTCGGAGAGGGTGGCGCTCAGCCCGCGCGCCTGCCTCGAACGCGTGCGGCGGCTCGAGCGCGCCGGCGTGATCAGCGGCTACATGGCGCTGGTCGAGCCGCGCAAGCTCGGCGGGCTGCTGACCATCGTCGTCGAGGTGTCGCTGCGCGACCAGAGCCAGGCCACGCACGCGCGCTTCGAGCAGCGCATGCGCGCGTGCGACGAGGTGATCGAGTGCTTTCTCGTCTCGGGAAGCTGCGACTACGTGCTGCGGCTCGCCTGCCGCAGCCTCGACCACTACCGCGAGCTGACCAACGCGTGGACCGACGACCCGACGCTCGGCGTCGAGCGCATCGCGTCCAAGCCCGAGCTGCAGACGGTCAAGGCATTCCGCGGATACCCGCTGCCCTGACCCAGTCGATCGCTTCGCGCAGGTTGCTGCGCGTGATCGCCTCGAAGCGCTCGCGGAACACCGGCAGGCAGAAGATCGCCGGCCGCTCGAGCAGCCGCTCGAAGAACTGCACGCGCCGGCGCGCAAAAAAATCCCAGGCGCCGTCGTCGTCGTCGATCAGAATGAGCGGTCGCTGCTCGGCGAAGACTTCGCGCGAATAGCGAATGAACTCCTCGCGCGGCGCCGCCAGCCGCATCAGATCCAGGTCGAGTACGAGCTGCGCCTCGCCGCTGCGCGCGACGTGCTCGGCCGTGTCGATGACGATTTCGTAGGCCGCCTGGACGAGCGGCGCTGCGAGCCTGCCCGCGTAAACGCGCAGCAACTGCGCCGACAGCGCCTCGTTCAGCCCGCGCGCCGCGCCCGGCACGTAGATGGCGTCGTGGAACAGCACCGCCATCGCCTGCGGCGCCGACAGCCGCAGCCCCAGCGCGACGGCCGCGTCGAACATCTCGTGCAGGTGGCGCCGATCATGGTAGCGACGGTGCGGCTCGTCGTAGAAACACAGCACCTGTTCGACGCGCTGCGGCTCGAGTCCCGCTGCGAGGAGCGGCGCGAGCGCCGGGTGGCCCGCGTTCAACGCAGCGGTTGAATTCATGCGCGGCATCCTAGTGCCCGCTGCGGGAGGCGCCAACCGGAATATTCCCGTCGCGCATCCCTGCTGCCGCCGCGGCGCAGCACGCGGAACCGCAGAAGCTGCGGTGATCGGGGCGGCACACGACAAAGTCGGCAAACGCACCAGAGGAATTTCGCCGCCGATGCGACGGCGCCTGCCTAAACTTTGCAGGCAACGATCCGTCCCGGGGCCCGCCATGCAAGCGCCCGACCGCACTGCGCAACAGGCCATCGATCTCGAGCGCCGCGTCGCGGCCGCGAACTACCATCCTCTCCCGGTCGTGCTTTCGCAGGGCCGCGGCGAATGGCTGACGGACGTCGACGGCAAGCGCTACCTGGACTTCATGAGCGCGTACTCGGCCGTCAGCCACGGCCACGCGCATCCGCGGCTGATCCGCGCGCTGACCGAACAGGCACAGCGCGTCGCCGTCACCTCGCGCGCGTATCACAGCGACACCCTCGGCCCCTTCCTCGAACGCCTGACGCGCCTGACCGGGCTCGACCGCGCGCTGCCCGCCAACGGCGGCGCCGAATCCGTCGAAACCGCGATCAAGGCCGCGCGCCGTTGGGGCTATCGGGTCAAGGGCATCGCGGCCGATCGCGCGAACATCGTCGTGGCGCGCGGAAACTTCCACGGCCGCACGACGACGATCGTCGGCTTCTCGACCGAATCCGCATATCGCGCGGACTTCGGTCCGTTCGCGCCGGGCTTCCGCCATTTCGATTTCGGCGACATCGAGTCGCTCGCCGCGGTGATCGACGAAAACACCTGCGCGGTGCTGATCGAGCCGATCCAGGGCGAAGCCGGCATCGTCGTTCCGCCCGACGGCTTTCTGCGCGCTGCGCGCAAGCTCGCCGACGAGCGCGGCGTGCTGCTGATCCTCGACGAGATCCAGTCGGGTCTCGGCCGGACCGGACGCTGGTTCGCTTTCCAGCACGAGGGCATCAAGCCGGACGGCGTGATCCTCGGCAAGGCGCTCGGCGGCGGGCTGCTGCCGGTGAGCTGCTTCGTTGCAACGGACGACGTGATGCGCGTGTTCGAGCCCGGCAGCCACGGCTCGACCTTCGGCGGCAATCCGCTCGCCGCTGCGGTCGGCCTCGAAGCGCTGCGGGTGATCGAGGACGAAGGGCTGGTCGCACGCAGCGCAGCGCTCGGCGCGCATCTGCTCGCGCGGCTGCGCGCGATCGAAAGCGCGCTCGTCGTCGACGTGCGCGGCCGCGGACTGTGGGCCGGCGTCGAGCTCGATCCGCGCCGGGTCAGCGCGCGCCGCGTCGTCGAGCGGCTGGCCGAACGCGGCGTGCTGTCGAAGGAGACGCACGAGACGGTGATCCGCTTCGCGCCGCCGCTCGCGATCTCGCGCGGCGCGCTCGACTGGGGCCTGGACATCTTCGTCGAAACCCTGCGCGAATTCGAACCGGCGCCGCCGCGCGAAAAGAACGACGCCGAATTGCCGAGAATCGCAACACGGAGGAGAAAAGACGTGCACGAAGAACAGCGTCGATCGGGCAGCCAGCCGGGCGCGCATCTGATGATGTGCGCACCGGATCACTTCGAGGTCAGCTACCGCATCAACCCGTGGATGGACCCCGCGCAGTGGTCCGTGTCGGCCGATCGGCTCGCGCAGGACGCGCGGCGCGGCTGGCAGCAGCTGAAGTGCACGTACGAGCGGCTCGGCGCGCGCGTCGACGTGCAACCGCCGCAGCCGGGGCTGCCGGACATGGTCTTCACCGCCAACGCCGCGGTCGTGCTTGACCGCAAGGCGCTGCTGGCGCGATTCCTGTGCGCCGAGCGCCGGGGCGAAGAGGCGCACGATCGCGCGTTCTTCCAGGCGCTGCGCGCGCGCGGCGCGATCGACGAGATCGTCGAAACCCCGCAGGGGCTCGTGTTCGAGGGTGCCGGCGACGCGATCTGGGACGCCACGCGCAGCGTGCTGTGGACCGGCTACGGCCAGCGCTCCAGCCGCGAGATGCAGTACGTACTCGCCGAGACCTACGCGGTGCCGACGGTCGCGCTCGAGTTGGTCGATCCGCGCTTCTATCACCTCGACACCTGCTTGTGCGTGTTGTCGGGCGGCGAGGTCATCGTCCACCGGCCCGCCTTTGCGGCGAAGAGCCTCGGACAGATCGAAGAACTGGTCGGTCGCGACAAGCTGATCGTGGCGAGCGACGAGGACGCGCACCACCTCGCGGTCAACTCGGTCTGCCTGGGCCGCGACGTGGTGCTGTGCCACGCGAGCGCCGCATTGCGCGGCGGCCTGGCAGAGCGCGGCTACCGGCCGCACGTGGTTCCGCTCGATTCATTCAACCGTTCGGGCGGCGCGGCTTACTGCCTGACGCTGCGGCTCGACCTGCAGACGCGGCCGGCGGCGCACGACGCAACACCCTTCATCGAGGACGATTTCGCCGAGTTTCGCGCCGCCGCTTAGGCGGCGCGGCTGGCCTTACGGCTGTCTCCACTTGGCGGCGCGAGCGGGAGCGGATCAGCGGCCCGCCGCGCCGCAATTTTCTTCCCCCCGCCCCCGTCAGCGCACTTCCTAAGCCGATCGGTCGAGCCGGAACGGGTGACCGACGTCCGCCGATCGGTGGATGCCGGGCGGCGCGCGCATGACGAAACTCGCCACACTCGAACTTCGAACGGGATGCGCCATGAGGATCGTCACGCCGGCGGAGCCGAATACCGAGCCGCCCCGCGCCACGCTGCGCATCGAAGCGGGCGCTGCGCAACCCGTCGCGCCTGCGCCCACGCCCGAGGAGCGGTCGCAGCTCGAGCGCGAGCTCGACCGCGTCCAGCATGCCGTGCAGGCCGAACAGTCGGCTTTCGGGCAGCAGCTGAACTGGTTGATGCTGTCGCAGGCGCTTTTCCTGAACGCCTATCTGATCGTGCTGGTGCTCGGCTGGTCCACGCCGCTGCAGGGCAAGCGGCTGCTGCTGGGCGGGCTCGCGCTGTTCGCCGCGATGGTCGCGGTGCTCGTCTATCTCGCGCTACGCGGAGGACGCGACGCCTTGCACGCGTTGCGCACGCAACGACGCGAACTCGAGGACACATTGCATCGACGTTTCGGCCGCGCACCCGTGTTCCAACCCGCCAACATCGTCACGCGCGGGCTCGGCGCTTTCGCGGTCCGGCTGCTGCCGGTGAGCTTCATCGCCGGTTGGGTCGCGGTTTCGCTCTACACGCTGGCCGCGCCGATCTCGTCGAAGGCCATCGAGGAAGCCGCGGCCGCCACGTCTCCCGCTGCTGCACCGGCACGCCCGACGGCGCGCGCAGCGGCCGCAAACCGGCCCGTCGCGTCGTCCGCGGCGGAACCGTCGAATTCCAACGCGACGATCGAAAACGGCGCGGCCGAGCCGACCGATCCGACCCCGCCGCGCCGCACCGGCTTCAAGTGGTGACGCGTCTCAGGACTTCGACGCCCAGGCCGGCGGCCGCTTGTTCATGAAGGCGTCCACACCTTCCTGCGCGACCTCGTCGACCATGTTGCAGGCCATCGTCTGGCCGGCGAGCTGGTACGCGGCCTCGATACCCATCTCGAGCTGCTTGTAGAAGACGCCCTTGCCCAGCGCGATCGCGATTGCCGGCTTGGCGACGATCGACGCGGCGAGCTTCGCGACTTCCGTGTCGAGCTGGTCGAGCGGAACGACGCGGTTGACCAGCCCGCGCTCGCACGCCGTGGCCGCGTCGATGAAATCGCCGGTGACCAGCATCTCGAACGCCTGCTTGCGGCCGACGTTGCGCGACAGCGCGACCGAAGGCGTCGAGCAAAACAGCCCCACGTTGATACCGGACACCGCGAACTTCGCGACATCGGCCGCGACCGCGAGGTCGCACATCGCGACGAGCTGGCAGCCGGCCGCGGTCGCGATGCCGTGCACGCGCGCGATCACCGGCTGCGGCATCGTCTGGATCCGCAGCATCATCTTGGCGCAGTCGGCGAAGAGCTTCTGGTAGTAGTCGAGCCGCGGGCTCGCCTTCATCTGCTTCAGGTCGTGCCCGGCGCAGAACGCCTTGCCCGCACCGCCGATGACGACCACGCGCGCGGTCGAATCCGCCGCGATCGCTTCGAGCGAAGCCTGCAGCGCCACGAGCATCTCCTCCGACAGCGAATTGAATTGCGCCGGGCGGTTGAGCGTCAGGTGCACGACGCCGCCTTCACGCCGTTCGAGCACGAGCGGTTCGAGCTGGGTCGAGGTGTTCGGTGCGTTCATGGGCTTCTCCTAGACGTCGATCGCCGCGGCGGACTTCGCCTGCTGGCGCAGGATGAACTTCTGGATCTTGCCGGTGCTGGTCTTCGGCAACGGGCCGAAGACGAAATTCTTCGGGGTCTTGAAGCCGGCGAGGTGCTGCCGGCAGAACGCGCGCAGCTCGTCGGCGGTGACGCTGGCGCCCTCGCGCAGCTCGACGAACGCGCAGGGCACTTCGCCCCACTTCGGATCCGGCTGCGCGACGACCGCGGCGGTCATCACCGCGGGATGCCGGTACAGCACGTCCTCGACCTCGATCGACGAGATGTTCTCGCCGCCCGAGATGATGATGTCCTTGCTGCGGTCCTTGATGCGGAGATAGCCATCCGGATGCATCACCGCCAGATCGCCCGAATGGAACCAGCCGCCGGCGAAGGCTTCGCGCGTCGCGTCCGGATTCTTCAGGTAGCCCTTCATCGTGATGTTGCCGCGGAACATCACTTCGCCGATCGTCTCGCCGTCGGCGGGCACCGGCTGCATCGTTTGCGGATCAAGGACGGTGACGGTTTCTTCCATCGGATAGCGCACGCCCTGCCGGCCGTTCTTCACGGCGCGTTCGCCGACCGCAAGTCGCGCCCATTCGGGCTGCTTCGCACACACGGTCGCCGGCCCGTAGACCTCCGTGAGCCCGTAGACGTGCGTCAGGTCGAAGCCGAGCCGGTCCATGCCCTCGATCATCGCTGCGGGGGGCGCTGCAGCCGCGACCATCGCGTGGACCTTGTGCGCAATCCCCTGCCGCAGTTCCGCGGGCGCGTTGACCAGCATCGCGTGCACGATCGGCGCGCCGCAGTAGTGCGTGACCTTGTGCTCGCGGATCGCATCGAAGATCGCCTTGGCCTCGACCCGCCGCAGGCACACGTGGGTGCCGGCCATCGCAGCGACCGTCCACGGAAAGCACCAGCCGTTGCAGTGGAACATCGGCAGCGTCCACAGGTAGACCGGATGGTGCGGCATCGCCCAGACGAGGATGTTCGACACGGCATTCAGATAGGCGCCGCGGTGGTGATAGACGACACCCTTCGGATTGCCGGTCGTGCCCGACGTGTAGTTCAGCGCGATCGCGTCCCACTCGTCGCCGGGGCGCGGCCAGTCGAAGTCGAGCGAGCCCTGCGCGATGAAGCGCTCGTAGTCGAGCGTGCCGAGGCGTTCGCCCGGACCGTCGTAGATGGGATCGTCGACGTCGATCACCTCGAGCCTGCGCTTCAACTGCGACATGGCCGCCGCGGCGATCGCGGAGAACTCGCGGTCGACGATGAGGAGCTTGGCCTCGCCGTGCTCGAGCATGAACGCGACCGAAGCGGCATCCAGCCGCGTGTTGATCGCATTGAGCACGCAGCCGGCCATCGGAACGCCGTAGTGCGCCTCGACCATCTCGGGCGTATTGGCGAGCATCACCGCGACCGTGTCGCCGCGGCCGAGCCCGCGCTGCGCCAGCGCATGCGCCAGCCGCCGGCTGCGCGCATACGTCTCGCGCCAGGTACGGCGGATCGCCTTCGCCCCGCTGCCGTGCACGACCGCGGTCAATTGCGGATACACGGTCCCGCTGCGCTCGACAAAAGTCAGCGGCGACAGCGGCGCGTAGTTCGCCTCGTTCCGATCGAGGCCTTGATCGAAGATGGGGCTGGGCATGGTCGTGCTCGGATTGCGGATTGCGGATTGCGGATCGCGGATTGCGCTGGGTGCAGACTTGGCTAAAGGGTAGTCGAACGCATGCTGAGGTCAACGCGATCCGCAATCCGCGATGCGCAATCCTAGATCTGCGCCAACGTCTTCACATGCGCCGCCACGCTGCGCGCGAGCGCGCTCAGGTTGTAGCCGCCCTCGAGCGTGCTGACGATGCGGTTGCGGCTGTGGCGGGCGGCGACTTCCATCAGACGTTGCGTGATGTAGGCGTAATCGGCTTCGACCAGGCCCATCTGGCCGAGGTCGTCTTCGCGGTGCGCGTCGAACCCCGCCGAAATGAAGATCATCTCCGGGCGGAACCGCTCCAGCCGCGGCAGCCACACCTCGTCGACGACCTGGCGCACAACGTCCCCCTTGGTGCCGGCAGGCAGCGGCACGTTCACCATGTTTTTCGCGGGATGCTCGGTGCCGGTGTACGGATAGAACGGATGCTGGAAAAAACTGGCCATCAGCACGCGCTCGTCGTCCGCCAGGATGTCTTCGGTCCCGTTGCCGTGATGCACGTCGAAATCGATCACCGCGACCCGCGCCAGCCGGTGCGCTTCGAGCGCATGCAGCGCGCCGATCGCGACGTTGTTGAAGAAGCAGAAACCCATCGCCTGCGCGCGCAGCGCGTGATGTCCCGGCGGCCGCACGGCACAGAAGGCATTCTCCAGCGCACCGCTCAGCACCTGGTCGGTTGCCTCGATCACGGCGCCGGTCGAACGCAGCGCCGCATCCCAGGTCGCCGGGTTCATCGAAGTGTCGGGATCGACCGGCGCGTAGCCCTGCTTTGGTATCCTCGACCGCAGTTCGTCGATGTAGCGGCGATCGTGGGCGCGCTCGATGGCGGCGAGGTCGGCCGCCGGTGCGTCGATGTGAACCAGATGCGGCGAAAGCCCGATTGCGATCAGGTGATCGTGGATCGCGGACAGGCGCTCCGGGCTCTCCGGGTGCCACGAACCCATTTCATGCGCAGCGCACGCGGTGTGCGTGATGAAGCCGGTGTGCACGCTGTCTCCCACCAACGTCGTTTCGGGCCAGTGTAATGCTTGAAAAGCTCCGTTCCTGCGCCGCGCAGATCGCCGGCGTGATCGTCGGCAAGGACCTGCAGATCCGGCAGAGCCTGACCTGTCTGCTGGCCGGCGGCCACCTGCTGATCGAGGACGCGCCGGGCGTAGGCAAGACCACGCTGGCGCACGCGATCGCGATCTCGCTCGGGCTGCCGTTCCGCCGCATCCAGTTCACGAGCGACCTGCTGCCTTCGGACGTGATCGGCGTCTCGGTCTATGACCGCACCAACGGGCAGTTCGTTTTCCATCCGGGCCCGATCTTCACCGAAGTGCTGCTCGCCGACGAGATCAACCGCGCGAGCCCCAAGACGCAGAGCGCGCTGCTGGAAGCGATGGAAGAAAGCCAGGTCTCGGTCGACGGCCTTTCGCGACCGCTGCCGCAGCCGTTTTTCGTGATCGCCACGCAAAACCCGCTGCACCAGGTCGGCACCTTTCCGCTGCCCGAATCGCAGCTCGACCGCTTCCTGATGTGCATCAGCCTCGGCTATCCCGATCGCGCGTCGGAGCGCGCGCTGCTTGCCGGCGAACCCCGCCGCGACATGCTGAAGCATCTGCCGCCGGTCGGGCGGCCCGCCGATCTGCTCGCCGCGCAGGCCGAGGTCAAGCAGGTGTTCTGCTCGAACGCATTGCTCGACTACGTGCAGGCGCTGCTCGCCCACACGCGCGGTTCCGGCAAGTACGCCGAAGGCTTGAGCCCGCGCGCCGGACTGTCGCTGCTCGCCGCCGCGCGCGCCTGGGCCTGGCTCGACGGCCGCGATCACGTGATCCCGGAGGACATCCAGAACGTGCTGCCCGCCGTCGCGGGCCACCGGCTGCACGCCGTGCAGCGCGAAGGCGGCCGTGCGCTGCACGGCCGCGAGTTGGTGTCGCAGTTGATCCAGGCGGTGGCGGTGCCGTGAGCATCACCACCCACCCGTTCGCTATCCGCATCGCCGACTGGATCGCGCGGCGCCCGGCGGTCGAGCACGGCGACGTGCTGCTCGACCGCAAGCGCGTGTACATCCTGCCGACGCGCGCGGGGCTGATCTTCGGCGCGGCGATGGTCGTGCTGCTGATCGGCTCGATCAACTACGGACTGCAGCTCGGCTTCCTGCTGACCTTCCTCGTGACGAGTATCGCCGTGGTCGGCATGTACCACACGCACCGCAACCTCGCGCGCGTGCTGTTGCGCGGCCATCGCGCCGAGCCGGTGTTCGCCGGCGACGTCGCGACCTTCGAGCTGCTCGTGACCAACCCGACGCCCGAAACGCGCCACGCGCTGAACTTCAGCTTCGTGCTGCCAACGCGGCGCAAGGCGGGCGGCCTGTTCCGCCGCGAGCGGCCGATGCCCGGAAGCTGGATCGACGTGCCGGCCAAGGGCAACCGGCCCGTCAGCCTGTCGCTGCCGACGCGCCGGCGCGGCCGGCGCGCCTGTCCGCGCGTGCGCATCGAAACGCGCTTCCCGTTCGGACTGTGGCAGGCGTGGGCCTACTTCACGCCGCCGCTTTCCGCGATGGTCTACCCGAAACCGGAGGAGGACGCGCCGCCGCTGCCGCTTGCGCTCGGCGGATCGCTGTACGGTGCGGGCATGGCCGCGAGCGGCGAGGACTTCGCCGGCGTGCGCCCGTATCAGGCCGGCGACTCGCAGCGGATGATCGCGTGGAAGCTGGCGGCGCGCTCGGACGAGCTGTCGGTCAAGCTGTTCGAGGCGGCTGCCGGCGGCGAACTCGTGCTCGATTTCGACGCGCTGCCGCCCAACCTCGGCGTCGAGCAGAAGCTCGCGCGGCTCGCGCGCTGGGTGCTCGACGCCGACGCCGCACAGCTTCGCTACGCGCTGCAGCTTCCGGGCGCCGTGGTTCCCCTGGCGAGCGGCGCCGACCAGCGCGAGCGCTGCCTGACTGCGCTCGCGCTGTTCAGGGGATGAGGCGATGGCCGTCGCGGCGAACGCTTCGCGTCTGAGCCTGCGGGATGCGCGCGCCCGCGCACGCCAGCTTGCCGCCGCGCTGGTGCAGCCGCAGATGTCGAGCGCGGCGCGCGAGCGGCGCGACCTGCTCGTGCTGCTCGCCGCGGTCGCGCTGGTCGTCGCGCCTCACTTCGATCATCTCGCGTGGTGGGCCACCGCGATCCTGGTGCTGCTGTGGTTCTGGCGCGTATGGCTGACGGTGACGCAGCGTCCGGCGCCGGGGCGCTTCGCGATGCTGCCGCTGCTGGCGGCCGCCGCCGGCGCCGTGTGGCTCGAGCACGGCACGCTGGTCGGGCGCGACGCCGGCGTCACCTTCCTGCTGCTGCTGATGGCGCTGAAGCTGCTCGAGCTGCGCGCGCGGCGCGACGTCTTCGTCGTGATCTTCCTCGCGTTCTTCATCCTGCTGACGCAGTTCCTGTTCAGCCAGAGCCTGCCGATCGCGGCGCTGACGATCGTCGCGGTCGCGCTGCTGTTCTTCGTGCTGACGAGCGTGAACCTCGTCGAGACCGACCTGCCGGCGTCGCGCAAGGCGAAGCTGGTCGGCGCGATCGTGCTGAAGGCGATCCCGCTCACGGTCGCGCTGTTCCTGCTGTTTCCGCGCATCTCCGGCCCGCTGTGGGGATTGCCGGGCGACACGACGACGTCGGGCACGGGCCTGTCCAACGCGATGTCGCCGGGCTCGATCAGCCGGCTGCTCGAGTCCAACGCGATCGCCTTCCGCGCGCGCTTCGAATCGGAACCGCCGACCAACGAGCGGCTGTACTGGCGCGGTCCCGTATTCGGTCACTTCAACGGACGCACCTGGACGCCGCTTGCGCAGCGCACGGCTGCGGCGCCGCGGCTCGCCATCCGCGCCGACGCAGCCTCGGCGGTCGACTACTCGGTCACGCTCGAGCCGCATCAGCGCGACTGGCTGTTCGCGCTCGAGGTACCCGCTGCCGCGCCCAACGCGACCGAACTTGCGCCTCAGCTCACGCCCGAGGCGCAGCTCGTCTCCGCGCGGCTGATCAGCGAACGCGTCCGCTACGCGGTGCGCTCCTACACGGCGTTCGCGCTCGGCACGAACGAAACCGAAGCGTCGCTGCACGACTGGCTGCAGCTTCCGCCCGGCTACAACCCGCGCGCGCTGCAGTTCGCGGCCGAACTGCGCCGCAGGTTTGCCGGCCGCGACGGCGCGGTCGCGCTGGTCAACGCCGTGCTCGAGCACTTCCGCACCGGCGGCTACCAGTACACGCTGAACCCGCCGCTGCTCGGCCGCCACTCAGTCGACGAGTTCCTGTTCGACACGCGTCTGGGCTACTGCGAGCACTATGCCGCCGCCTTCGTCGTGCTGATGCGCGCGCTCGACATTCCGGCGCGCGTCGTCACCGGCTACCAGGGCGGCGAGGTCAATCCGGTCGACGGTTTCATGACCGTGCGGCAGTCGGACGCGCACGCGTGGACCGAAGTGTGGCTGCGCGAGCGCGGCTGGACGCGCGTCGATCCGACCGCGGTCGTCGCGCCGGCGCGCATCGCGCGCGGCCTGCCCGAGCTGCAGCGGCAGACCGGTCTGGCGCCGCTCGCTGCCGGCGAAGGCGCGCTGGGCTGGCTGCGTTCGCTGCGCTTTAACTGGGAGGCGCTGCAGAACAGCTGGAACCAGTGGGTGCTGTCGTACACGCCCGAGCGGCAGCGCGCGCTGCTCGCCAGCATCGGCCTCGATCCCGACGGCCGCACGCTCGCGCTCGTGTTCGCGCTCACGCTGTCGCTGCTGCTCGGCGCGCTCGCGGTCCTTTCGCTGCGGCATCGGGTCGAGCGCGATCCGCTGGCCGAGGCGTACGCGCTGCTGCGCCGCCGGCTGTCGGACGCCGGCATCGACAGCGCGCCGGCGCTGGCGCCGCGCTCGCTGCTCGCGCGCGTCGACCGGCAGCTCGCGCCCGCGAGCCGCGATGCCGCGCACGAAATCCTGCTAGCGTTCGAGCGCTGGCGCTACTCGCGCGCAGCACCGTCGCTGAGCCGCGCGCAGCTTCGCTCGCTGCGCCGCGCGGTGCGGCGCTTCCGCCCGCGCGCCGCGGGCTGAACGAACGTGGACTTGTTGCCGAACCGATGAACCGCCGCAGTTTCCTCGTCGCCGCGTCGTGCGCCGCGCTCGGTGCGCCGCCGTTCGCGCGCGCGCAGGCGCTGTCGTATCCGCTGCGCGGCGACGTGCAGGAATACATCGACGCGATCGTCGCCGCCTACGGGCTCGAGCGCGGCTGGGTCGAACGCGCGATCGCGCAGGGGCGTTACTCGGAGGCGGCCGAGCGGCTGACCACGCCCGCCAACGCGCCGCCGTCGGCGCGCAACTGGGCCGAGTACCGCGCGCGCAACGTCGACGAGCGCCGCGTGCGCGAGGGCCATGCGTTCCTGCGCCAGCACCGCGCGGCGCTGGCGCGCGCGGCCGAGCGCTACGGCGTGCCCGAGTCGATCGTCGTCGCGATCATCGGCATCGAGACCTTCTTCGGGCGCGTGATGGGCAATCTGCGCACGCTCGACGTGCTGCTGACCCTTGCGTTCGACTACACGCGGCGCGCGCCGCTGTATCGCGAGGAGCTGGCGCAGTTCCTGCTGCTTTGTCGCGAGCAGGGCATCGACCCGGTCGCGCCGCGCGGCTCGTTCGCGGGGGCTATCGGATTGCCGCAGTTCATGCCCGGATCGGTGCGGCGCTACGCCGTCGACTTCGACGGCGACGGCCGCATCGACCTGGCAGCGAGCCGCGAGGACGCGATCGGCTCGGTCGCGAACTTCCTCGGCGCGCACGGCTGGCGGCGCGACCTCGCCGTGCTGTTCCCCGCGCAGGCCGACGCGTCGGTCGTCGAGGTGCTCGGCCGCGGCATCGCGGCCGCCTACCGCTGGCAGGACGTCGCCGCGCTCGGCGTGACGATCGACGGAACCTTGCCCGCCGAAGCCCGCGTGCTGCTGATGGATCTGCCGTATCTGACGAGCGACGGCGTCGAGGCGGTCGAGTACCGCGTCGGCACCGTCAACGCCTCGGCGCTGCTGCACTACAACCGCAGCTTCTTCTACGCGACGGCGGTCGCCGAGCTGGCGCAGGCGGTCGAGCGGCGCGCGACGGAAACGCTCTCCGTACGCGCGGCGCCGGCCTCGTAGTTCCTCAGACTTCGCCGAGATAGGCGCGCCGGACGTCCGGGTTCTCGCGCAGCGCTGCGGCGCCGCCCGCGAGCGCGATCGTTCCGGTTTCGAGCACGTAGCCGCGGTGCGCGATCGCGAGCGCCATTGCGGCGTTCTGCTCCACCAGCAGGATCGTCACGCCGCGCCCGTTGATGTTGCGGATCGTGTCGAAGATCTGCTCGACCAGCACCGGCGCGAGCCCCATCGACGGTTCGTCGAGCAGCAGCACGCTCGGCTCGCTCATCAGCGCGCGGCCGATCGCAAGCATCTGCTGCTCCCCGCCGGACAGCGTGCCCGCCACCTGGTCGCGCCGCTCGGCGAGCCGCGGGAATAGCGCGAACGCCTGCTCGACGCGGGCGTCGAGTGCGGCCGGGCGCGTGAACGCGCCCATCGCAAGGTTCTCCTGCACCGTGAGCCGATGAAAGATACGGCGTCCCTCCGGTACCTGCACGATGCCGCGCGTGACGATCTCGTGCGGGGGAAGCTGCGTGAGATCGGTGCCGTCGAAGACGATCGCCCCTGCGCGCGGCCGCATCAGGCCGCTGATCGTCTTCAACGTCGTCGACTTGCCGGCGCCATTGGCGCCGATCAGCGTGACGATCTCGCCCTTGTCGACCGCGAGCGAGATGCCCTTCAGCGCGTGGATCTGGCCGTAAAAGACGTGCAGGTCGCGCACTTCGAGCAGGGCCATGTCACGCCTTCGCGGTCGCGGGCGCCGCGGCGCGGCGCGCACCGAGGTACGCCTCGATCACCTTCGCGTCGTCGTGCACTTCCCGCGGCGTGCCCTCGGCGATCTTCACCCCGTGGTCGAGCACGGTGACGCGGTCGCAGATGCCGAGCACGACGCGCATCTGATGCTCGATCAGCAGGATCGTGATGCCGCGGTCGTCGCGCAGCGCGCGGATGAAGTTCATCATCTCCACCGTCTCGCGCGGGTTCATGCCGGCGGTCGGCTCGTCGAGCAGCAGCAGCGACGGCCGGCTCGCGAGCGCGCGGGCGATCTCCAGCCTGCGCTGCTCGCCATACGGCAGGTTCTTCGCCAGCAGGTCGCCTTTGCCTTTGAGACCGACCCAGGCGAGCAGCTCGCGCGCAGCGGCGGTGGCTTCCTCCTCGTCGCGGCGCGTGGTCGCCGTGCCGAACAGCGCGCCGATCCAGGTCGACTTCAGATGCGGATGCATGCCGACCAGGATGTTCTCCAGCGCCGTCATGTTCGCGAACAGGCGGATGTTCTGGTAGGTGCGCGCGATGCCGAGCTTCGTCACGAGGTCCGGCGTCAGCCCGTCGATGCGCGTGCCGCGAAACAGCGTTTCGCCTTCGTCGGCGCGATAAAAGCCGGTCACGCAGTTGAAGTAGGTGGTCTTGCCCGAACCGTTCGGCCCGATCAGCCCGCGGATCGAACGCGCCTCGACCTCGAAGTTGAAGCGATCCAGCGCCACCAGCCCGCCGAAGCGCTTGATCAGGTCGCGGGAGCTCAACAGGATCATCGTTGCGCTCCGGGCGCTTGCAGCTCGCGCTTGATCGTGGCGGCCGGCCACAGTCCTTCGGGCCGGCGCCGCATCATGAACACGAGCGCGGCGCCGTACACGAGATAACGGAAATCGGAGAACTCGCGCAGCAGCTCGGGCAGCCCGACCAGCACCAGGCTGCCGACGATCACGCCCGGCATGCTGCCCATGCCGCCGACGATGATCAGCGCCAGCACGTTGATCGAGATCAGAAGCTGGAAGCTGTGCGGAAACACCGAGCCCACGAGCACGGCGAAGATCGATCCGGCCAGCCCCCCGAACGTCGCGCCCAGTCCGAACGCAAGCAGCTTCACCCCGACGAGGTGGATGCCCATCGCCTGCGCAACGTCCTCGTCTTCGCGCACCGCCATCCACGCACGGCCGAGCCGCGAGTCGCGCAGCCGCACCGCCACGTAGACGAGCAGCAGGCAAGACACGAGCGTGAGATAGAACAGCTGGCCGGGGCTCGCCAGCTCGAAGCCCCACAGCGTCGGCTTGGGCACCGAGAGCACGCCTTGCGAGCCACCGAGCCAGGGCCGCAGGAAGTCGGACAGCACCAGCAGCCGGATGATCTCTCCGAAGCCAAGCGTGGCGATCGCGAGATAGTCGCCGCGGATGCCGAGCACCGGAATGCCGAGCAGCACACCGGCGAGCAAGGACATCGCCATCGCGATCGGCACCGCGGCCCAGAACGAAATCTCCGCGAGGCCGTGCGCGCCGGTCGAGGTCAGCAGCGCCGTCGTGTACGCGCCGATCGCGAAGAACGCCACGTAGCCGAGGTCGAGCAGACCGGCAAACCCGACGACGACGTTCAGCCCCAATCCCATCAGCGCATACAGGCCGACCAACACCAGCACGGTCGACAGGAACGGCCCGGCGGCGATCGGCAGCAGCACCAGCAACGCGAGCGCCACGACCGCCGCGCCGGCCTGCAGCCCGCGCCGGCGCGGCGCGGGAAGCTGCGCGTACCAGCCGCGCGCGGCCGCGCCGCGCCGCTGCCATAGCGCCACAGTCGCGGCGACCAGGGCGAACAGCACCGCCGCTCCGCCGGGCGAAAGGCCGCCCACGCCGTACAGCACTTCGTGGATCGCCTCGAGCGGCGCGGCCGAACGGAAGAACGGCTCGAGCAGTTCCTGGAACAGCCCGAGCGTCAGCACCGCGATGACCCCCGCAGCGAGCGGGCGTCGCACGCGCGCCGGCGCGAGCGCTGCGAGCGCGCCCGCGAGCCCCGCCGCCGCGCCGAAGACGACGGGCCAGTGCGCGCCCTTCCATCCCGCGCCGCCGGACAGCAGAGCGAACAGCGCCGGCGAGGCGTTGATGAACACGTGCCGCAGGTTGATCAAGCCGGCGAGCACGACGAGCGCCGCGAGCACGGCGCCGGCGAGCGCGCCGGCCGCGGCACCATCGCCCAGCCTTGCTCCCGGCGGCCGCCCCGTGCCGTCGCTGCCCGCCGCATAGCCGGGCGCGAAGCCCGCGACGAAGAGCAGCAGCATCGCGAGCGACACGACGTCGGCGACGACCTGCCGCGCCGCGAACGCCTCGACCATGCCAATCAGCGCGAGAAACACCGCGATCGCGCCCCAGGCGAGGCCTTGCTGCAGCACGCGCGTGCGTCGCATGTCCGCTCAGACCTTGGGCGAGGTAATCCGCTCGCCGAGCAGGCCCGACGGCCGGAAGATCAGCACGAACACGAGCATCGTGAACGCGATCACGTCCTTCAACTGGTATGGCGCAACGATGCCCAGCCCGTCGAGGAACAGGATCGGTCCGATCGATTCGAGCAGCCCGAGGAACACGCCGCCCAGCATCGCGCCGGGGATGTTGCCGATGCCGCCCAATACCGCCGCGGTGAACGCCTTGATGCCCGGCACGAAGCCCATGAAGAAGTGCACCTGCTTGAACACCAGCGCGTACAGGAAACCCGCCGCACCCGCCATCGCGCCGCCGATCGCGAAGGTGATCACGATGACGCGATCGACGTTGATACCCATCAGCGCCGCGGCTTCCTTGTCCTCGGATACCGCGCGCATCGCGGTGCCCATGCGCGTGCGCATCACGAAGAAGTACAGCCCCGCCATCATCAGCACCGCGGCGGCGATCACGACGACCTGCGTGCGCAGGATGCCGACGCCGAAGATCACCCACTCGCCGCGCAGCAGCTCGACTTCGGGATACGCGCGGAAGCCCGAGCCGTACAGGCCGCGAAACGCGTATTGCAGGAAGAAGGAGGCGCCGATCGCGGTGATCAGCGGCACCAGCCGCGGCGCGAAGCGCAGCGGCCGATACGCGATGCGCTCCAGCAGCACGGCGATGATCGTCGACGTGATCATCGACACCGCGAGCACGAGCGCGAGGCTCGCGATCGGGTTGCGGTCGAGGTCGCCGCTGACGGCCAGCGCGTCCGCGACGAAATATGCCGTGTACGCGCCGCCCATGAACACCTCGCCGTGCGCGAAGTTGATCATGCGCAGGATGCCGTAGACCATCGTGTAGCCGAGCGCGATCAGCGCGTACACCGCGCCCTGCGACAGTCCGAAGACGGTCAGATCGATCCAGGTCTTGGCGGAGTACTGGCCCGACGCGATCGTGCCGATCGTTCCGAACACCACGATCCACAGGATCCCGATGCGGAAGATCCACAGCATCAGGTTGACGAACGACAGCCTCTCGCGCCACTTCGGCGTCACGGCCCTCTCCGCAACAAAACGCCGGGGGCGAACCCCCGGCGTCCTTCAGGTGAATCTCAAACCGGGCTCACGGATAGATCTTCTTCGGATTCTTGCCCGGGTCCCACTTGGCCGGGTCGGCCGACTCGAGCTGATAGACGGCGATCTTCGGATCGGCGCAGTCGCCCGTGCCGGTGCAGTTCAGCGTGCCCGTCAGTCCCTTGAAGCCCTTGGTGGCGAACAGCGTGTCGCGCAGCGCCTTGCGGCCGATGTAAAGATCGCCCTTCGCGTCGGTCTTGCCGACCTTCTCGATCGCCGCGAACACCATCATCGCCGCGTCGTACGCATGCGCGTGGAAGGCTGAAAGCGGCTTTTCGCCGTACTTCTTCTGGTGCTTGTCGAGGAACTCCTTGTAGCGCGGGCCGAGCGCCTCGGGCGAAAGATCGGGGCTGGAGTGATACATGCCCTGCGCCGCGGGTCCGGCGGCGCGCAGGAAGTCGGGCGAGAACGTGCCGTCGGCGCTCATCAGCCGCGTCTTGGACAGCCCGGCGACCTCCTTCGCCTGCCGCGTCACGTGGCCGCCGGCAGCCACGAAGATCGGGTAGTAGATCAGCTCGGGGCTGCCGGCCGCGATCTTGGTCAGTACCGGCCGCATGTCGGTATCGGTCGGACCGATCGCCTCCTGGGCGGTGATCGTGCCGCCGAGCTTCCTGAAGGTCTCGACGAACACGCCGGCCAGCCCTTCCGCATACGGGCTGCCGTCGTGGATCGTCGCGGCCTTCTCCACCTTCAGCACCTTGCGCGCGAATTCGGCCGCCACCCGCCCCTGCACGTTGTCGTTGTGCGCGGTGCGCAGGTAGCCGTCGAACTCCGGCCCCCGGTTGGGCGCGGTCAGCCGTGGCGCCGTGTTCGAGGGCGAAACGGTCGCGATGCCTGCCTTCCACAGGATCGGCGCGCCCGGCACCGCTTCGCTGGAGCAGCTCGAGCCGATCGCCGCGACGATCGCCGTGTTGGCCGCGAGCTTGGTCGCCGCGGTCACGCCGCCTTCGGCGTTGCAGCCGGTGTCCTCGCCGACCAGCCGGATCGGATGACCGAGGACCGACTTCTTGTCCTCGATCGCCAGCTCGATGCCGCGCCGGCTGTCGATGCCGAGGCTCGCGTCGGGACCGGCGACCACCATCCAGTACGCGATCGTGACCGGCTGACCCTTCGCGACGCGTACGACGCCGACCGGATCCTTGACCGGCTGGGCCTGCGGGGCCGAGGCGTACAGACCGCTCGCTGCCGCGACGGCAGCGCATAGCACGATCTTCTTCGTCGGATTCATCTTGCGCCACCTCCTCTTCGGGTTGCGCGTCGGGCCGGCTCACATGCCGAATGCAGCGCCGCTGGTGCCGTCGTCCAGAACCCCGCGCGCGCCCGACCCGACGCGGAGCGAAAAAGCACGGGTGTGCATGGCTCTGGACGCGTTCTCTATAGCACCTGCCCGCCGCCGAAGCCAGTAGGGCGACTGCGGTGATGCCGAAGGACCGCCCCGGCGTAGCGAAATCGCACCAGCGCCGCCTCCGGCCCCGGTTCGGCCAAGCCCTCACGCAGCGCGTGGGCTGGCGTGTGCAGCCCGGTCGAACCCGACCGCCGCGCCTGCCCGCAGCGCGGCGGGCGTTGCGCTACTCGGCGTCCGGCTGCCTGGCCGGCTGCGCGTCGACGAAGGCCGGAAGCTTCATGCAGGCGTCGAAGATGCGCATGATCGTCGGCACGTGGTCGAGCCGGCAGTCGAAGCGCTGCGCGTTGAAGATCTGCGGGACGATGCACACGTCGGCGATCGTCACCGCGTCGCCGAACGCGTACCGGCCGGTGCGGCGCTCGGCGACGAGCCGCGCCTCGAGCTGCGCCAGCCCCTGCTCGACCCAGTGGCGGTACCAGGCGTTCTTCGCGTCCTCCGACGCGCCGAGTGTCTTCACGAGGTAGCGCAGCACGCGCAGGTTGTTCAGCGGATGGATCTCGCAGGCGATCGCCAGCGCGACCGAACGCACGTAGGCGCGCTCGAGCGGATCGTGCGGCAGCAGCGGCGGCTGCGGGTACTTCTCCTCGAGGTATTCGATGATCGCGAGCGACTGCGTCAGCGCGTGGCCCTCGTGCTCGAGCACCGGAACGAGCTGGCTCGGATTCAGCGCGCTGAATGCCTCGGCGAACTGCTCGCCCTTGACCAGGTGCACGGGGACGTACTCGAAGGGCAGCCCCTTGAGATTGAGCGCGATGCGCACGCGAAACGACGCGGACGAGCGCCAAGCGTTGTAGAGCTTCATCGTTTGAGTCGAGCGTCGAGAGTCCGGAAGACGCGACTAGCGTAGCCGGTTCGGCGCGATCCGCAATCCGCGATCCGCATTCCGGCTATTTGACGAACTGCACCAGCCACAGGCTGAGCCCCGGAAACAGCACGAGCAGGCCGACGCGCACGAAGTCGGACAGCAGGAAAGGCACGATGCCGCGGAAGGTTTCCGCCATCGGCACGTCGCGCGCCATGCTGTTGATGATGTAGACGTTCATGCCGACCGGCGGCGTGATCAGGCCGATCTCGACCACCATCAGCGCGAGGATGCCGAACCAGATTGCCTTGCCGGTCGGGTCGAGCCCGTAGAAGTCCAGCCCCATCACCATCGGGAAGAAGATCGGCACCGTGAGCAGGATCATCGACAGGCTGTCCATCAGGCAGCCGAGCACGAGGTAGATCAGCAAGATCGTCGCCAGCACGGCGAGCGGCGGCAGGCCCGCGCCGCTCACCCAGGTCGCCAGCTCCTGCGGCATCTGCGTCAGCGCGAGAAAGACGTTCAGCACGTCGGCGCCGAGCAGGATCAGGAAGATCATCGCGCTCGACTCGGCGGTCGCCAGCAGGCACTGCTTCATGCCGTTCCAGCGCAGCCCGCCGCGCGTGACCGCGAAATAAGCCGCGCCCAGCACGCCGACCGCCGCGGCTTCGGTCGGCGTGAACACGCCGCCGTAGATGCCGCCGAGCACGACGATGAACAGCGCCAGCACCGGCCACACCTCGGCGAGCGTGGCGAAGCGTTCGCGCCAGCTCGCGCGCGGGCCGGCCGGTCCGGTGTCGGGATAGAGCCGCACGTAGATCCCGATCGCCAGCATGTAGCCAAGCGCGGCGAGCACGCCGGGGATGAACGCCGCGACGAACAGCTTGGCGATGTTCTGTTCGGCGAGGATCGCGTAGACGATCAGCACGACCGAAGGGGGGATCAGGATGCCGAGCGTGCCGCCGGCGGCGAGCGTTCCGGTGGCGAGCGAAGGCTTGTAGTTCAGCCGCCGCAGCTCGGGCAGCGCGACCTGCCCCATCGTCGCCGCGGTCGCGAGCGACGATCCGCAGATCGCGCCGAAGCCGGCGCACGCGCCGATCGACGCCAGCGCCACGCCGCCGCGCCAGTGGCCGATCAGACTGCTCGCCGCGCGGAACAGGCCCTGCGACAGCCCGCCGCGGCTCGCGAACTGCCCCATCAGCAGGAACATCGGCACCACCGACAGGTCGTAGACGGAGTAGCGCGCGTACGCCGCGGTCTTCAAGTGGCTCAGCAACGGCGGCCAGCCGGCTAGCGCGGCGTAGCCGGCCGCGCCGGTCACGAACATCGCGATGCCGATCGGCACGCGCAGCGCGAGCAGCGCGACCAGCGCGCCGAACATCGCGAAACCGAACTCAGTCCCGCTCATTCCCGCCACGCCCGCGCGTGGCGCCAGGCCGTGTATGCGCCGGCGACCGCGAGCAGCGCGAACGAAGGCACCATCAGCGCAACCGGAACCCAGATCGGCACCGCCAGCACGGTGGTCGTCTCGCCGGCCTCGGCAAGTCCGCGCGCGCCGTCGACCATGCGCCCGGCGACCAGCGCGCTGCAACCGGCGAGCAGCGCGGCGCCGAGCGCGTCGAGCACGGCGCGCAGGCGTGGCCCCGCGCGCGCGGTGAAGAAGTCGACGATCACGTGGCCGCCGCGCAGCTGGCACCAGGGCAGGAACGCCGCCACGCCGACTGCGCAGCCGAGCTGCATCAGCTCGTAGTCGCCCGGCACGGCCTTCGCAATGAGCCAGCGGCCCAGGATGCTCGCGGTCACGAGCAGCGTCAGCGCAACGAAGACGAGCCCGCCCGCGAGCGCGAGGAGTTCACACGCGCGCTGCAGCGCGCGCCCGAAGCCGTCCGCCGGCATCGCCCGCGACGAGGTGGGTTCTTTCACCTGGACGCGTCGCTCCTCAAGACGGCAGCTCGTGCGCCGAGGTCACCGAATACACCGGGGAAAACCGAGGCGGTTCCGCCCGGCGATCCCGATGCGCCCGGTGGCGAGTCGGCGATCGGCACACGCAACGCTGATCGCGACTACGGCTTTTCGTACTTGCGGATCAGCTCGCGCGCCGCTTCGAGCAGCTTCCGGCCGTCCTGACCGCGCGCGTTCATGTCCTTGATCCATTCGTCGTACAGCGGCGCGAGCGCCTTTTCCCATTGCGCCAGCTCGGCGGCGGGAACCGTGTGGAAGGTGTTGCCGCGCGCTTCGGCGAACTTGCGGCCGGCGGGCGCGGACTCGTCCCAGGCGCGGCCGATCGACGCCGAAAACTCGCGCCCGCTGTTGTCGTCGATGACCTTCTTCAGATCCGGCGGCAGCGACTCGTAGCGCTTCGGGTTCATCGCGATCGTGAAGACGACCGTGTACAGCGTGCGCGCCTTCGGATCGGTTTCGGTGTGGTACTTGACCAGCTCGTGCGCCTTGATCGCGGGGATCACCTCCCACGGCAGGATGAAACCGTCGATGACGCCCTTCGACAGCGAGTCGGTGACCTGCGGCAGCGGCATTGCGACTGCCGAGGCGCCCAGCAGCTGCATCATCTTGGTCGTCTGCCGCGACGGCGCGCGCATCTTCAAGCCCTTGAAGTCGGCAGGCGATTTGATCTGCCGCTCGCGCGTGTGGATGTAACCCCTGTCGTGCACGTTCAGCGCGAGCACCTTGACGCCCGGGAACTCGTCGCGCGCGTACTGCTCGTAGTAGTCCCACACCGCGCGCGAAGTCTGCTCGGCGTTCGAGGTCATGAACGGCAGTTCGAACACCTCCATGCGCGGGAAGCGCCCAGGCGTATAGCCGAGCAGCGTGAAGACGACGTCGGCGATGCCGTCCTTGGCCTGGTCGTACAGTTGCGCGGGCGCGCCGCCCAGCTGCATCGCGGGGAAGATCTGGCACTTCAGCCGGTTGTTCGACTCCTTCTGGATCTTCTCGCACCACGGCTGCAGGACCTTCGTCGGCGGCATCGCCTGCGGCGGCCAGAAATGCGAAACCTTCAGCGTGATCTCCTGCGCGCCGGCGGCACTTGCGCCGAGGGTGGCGGCGCAGGCAAGCGCGCGCAGCACCGTTCCGATCTTCATCGTCGTCTCCTCTGTTCCTGCTCGTTGCGGCGGCAGGATATCAAGCCGGCGGCGCATCGACACGCGCGCCGCGCTCGCGCCGGTAGCGCGCCAGCAGTCCGGCAGCCCGCACCATCGCCTCGCCGTCGTCGAACATCGGCACGCCGGCCGCCTCCAGCGCGGCGAACCATTCGGCGCGGCCGGTCAGCGTACCCATCATCGCGTGCATCAACGGCACGCCGGCCGTCGCCGCGCGACGCGCGAGCTCGGCGACGACCGGCGCGGCGTCGACCATGAACGGAACGACGTGCAGCATCAGGATCGCGTCGAATGCGTCGCGGCCGTGCGCGAGCGCCAGTTCGAGCACCGACCCGAAGCGGTCCTCGCGGGCATCGGCGAGCAGGTCGAGCGGGTTGGCGACCGCGGCTTCGCCCGGCAGGACTCGCCGCAGCGCCGCGGCGAGCGCCGGCGGCAGCTCGGGCAGCGCCAGCCCTTCTGCCGCGCAGCGATCGGCGGCGAGCACGCCCGGTCCGCCCGAGTTCGAAAGCAGCAGCACGCGCGCGCCGATGCCTTCCGGATAGCGTCCGAAGACCTTCGCTGCGAGCAGCAGTGCGTGCAGGCTGGTCACGCGCACGATGCCGGCGCGCTCGCAGAAAGCGTGCGCGTCGGCGTCGAGCAGCGAACGCGATCCGGTGTGGCGTTGTGCGGCGTCGGCGCCTTCGCGCAGCCGGCCGCCGAGCAAGGCGACGACCGGCTTGCGCCGCGCGACCTCGCGCGCGACGCCCGCGAAGCGCGCGGCGTCGCCGGGGTTCTCCGCGTACAGCACCACCGCGCTGCACGCGTCGTCGGCGCCGAAGTGCTGGAGATAATCGGCGAGCGAAAGATGCAGCGCGTTGCCGACGCTGACGACCGCGCCGAGCGGAATCGCCATCGAGTGGCTCCGGGCGATCAGCTCCTCCGCGATCGCGCCCGACTGCGAAACGAAAGCCACGCGCCGGCCGGTGAAGCTCGTGCGGTTGGGCAGGTCGCGCAGGAAGGTCGCGGCGAACGGATGCGCGTCGTCGAGCAGGTCGATCGTCCCCGCGCAGTTGGGTCCGGCGATCGTGATGCCGGCCCCGTGCGCGATGCGCCGCACTTCCTCCTCCCGCGCCCGACCGGCTTCGCCGGCTTCGGAAAAGCCGCCAGGCAGGATCAGCAGATGGCGATGGCCGGTGGCCGCCGCGTCGCGAACGACCTCGGCGATCAGCTCGGGGCGGACGACGACGACGACCAGATCGACGGGCTTCTGCAGCGCGCGCAGCGATGCGCGCGCAGGCAGTCCGCCGATCCGGCCGTCGGGCGGAAGCTTCGGGTTGATCGGAACGATCTCGCCGGCAAAGCCCGCACGACGCAGGTTGGCGAGCACCGCGCCGCCCGAGCTGGTCGGCCGGTCGCCCGCCCCGACGATCGCCACCGAGCGCGGCCGCAGGAACGGTGCGAGTCGCATCGAATCGCGTGTTCAACGCGCAGACGTGGAGAACACCGGGACGAGCACTCGACTCACTCCTCCGTGTTTCCGGCGTCTCGGTCGGAAGGCTTCACTTCACCCGCACGCGGATCGTGCCGACGTTGTCGACGCCGCCTTCCAGCAGATCGCCGCGGACGACCGCGCCGACCCCCTCGGGCGTGCCGGTGAAGATCAGATCGCCGGGCTGCAGCTCGAAGTACTTCGAAAGATGCTCGATCGTCTCGTCGACGTTCCAGATCATCTTCGACACGTCGCTCGCCTGGCGCGGCGCGCCGTTGACGTCGAGCCAGATGCGGCCCGATTTGATCTCGCCGCTGTGCGCGACGGGTTTGATCGGACCGATCGGCGCTGAGAAGTCGAACGCCTTGCCGATCTCCCACGGCCGGCCCTGCTTCTTCATCTCGCCCTGCAGGTCGCGCCGCGTCATGTCGAGCCCGACCGCGTAGCCGAAGACGTGTTCCTTCGCGTTCGCCGCGGCGATGCGCGCGCCGCGCCGGCCGATCGCGACGACCAGCTCCATCTCGTGATGCAGGTTCGACGTCTCCGGCGGATACGGCAGCTCGCCGATCGCGCCTTCGGGCACCGGCATCACGGCGTCGGCAGGCTTCATGAAGAAAAACGGCGGCTCGCGGCCGGAGAAACCCATCTCCTTTGCGTGCTCCTCGTAATTGCGGCCGACGCAGTAGATGCGATGCACGGGAAACAGATCGGTCGAACCCGCCACCGGCACGACGGCCTGCGGGGCAGCGGCGAAGACATAGCCCATCGAGCACTCCCTTTCACAGAATCGCGGCGATCGCGCGGCCGGCGTCGTCGAACAGACCGAGCGGCCAGCGGCCGCGCGCGAACAATCGATGCTTGCAGAAGAACGGATGCGCCGCCGGCGCGCCCGCGAGCTGCGCGAGCGCGCGCTGATGCTCGGCGAGCGCCGCCGCGCCGGCCGCGGCGCGGATCAGCCCTTCGTCGAGCACGCTTTCGCGCGCCGCCGCCGCGACAGCCGCCTCGCGCAGCGCATCGATGATCGGCCCGGTCGCCTGCGTCAGCCGCTCGAGCAGCTCGGCTTCGCCGAGCCGCAGGGCGGCCTCGTCGCGCAGCTCCAGGCGCAGCCGCTCTTCGCTCGCCCAGAATCCCTCGACGAAGCGACGCTCGCGCAGCCACGTTGCGGCCTCGCGCCAGCCGGCGACGCAGCGGATCGACGCTCCGGACAACCCGAGAGCGTCGATCCACGCCTGCACCAGCGCGCGATCGTCGGCGTCGATCGGCCCGCCGCAGCGACCGAACCGGACAGGCAGCGCTTCCACCGCGCTCACGGCAGCCGCTCCTCGCGCAGGATGCCGAGCGCCTGTTGCACCGGGCGGTCGGAAAAGCTGAACAGCACGCACTCGTCGATCGCCGCGAGCGATACGCGCCACCACGAAGGCACGACGAAGTGGTCCTTCGGTTCGAAGTCGAAGACATGGCGCGTGCCGTCGCGTTCGATGCGCGCGCGGCCCCGGCCTTCGACGACGGAGAAGACCGTGCCGTCGGTCGACCGGTACGGCTTGCCTTCGAATCCCGCCGGCAGAAGCTGCATGAAGGTCGCGATCGTCGGCATCGGATAGCCGCCATTGGCCGGATTGACGTAGCGCAGCTTGACGCCGTCCCACGGATCGAGCGGCGCATCCCGCGCGAGCTTGGCGAGCGCTTCGCGCGTGCGCGCGTACGGGTAGTTGAAGATCGGCGAAGTTGCGCCGTGCGGCGACTCGTAACGCACCGGCAGCAGGTTGGCGCCGTAGCGCGCGGCCGACGTGCCCTCGGCGCGCGCAACCGGCTGCGTCTTCTGCGGCAGGTTCTCGGCGAAGCCCGCGTCGAAGAAGCGGACCATCGGGATGTCCAGGCCGTCGAGCCAGATCACCGGCTCGCCGCCCTCCTCTGCGCGCGGATTGCCGTGGTCGTGCCAGGTCCAGCTCGGCGTGATGATGAAGTCCCCCGGCTGCATCGTCGTGCGCTCGCCGTCGACTGCCGTCCACGCGCCGCGGCCGTCGACGATGAAGCGCAGCGCCGACTGCGTATGCCGGTGGCTCGGCGCGATCTCGCCGGGCAGGATCAGCTGCAGCCCGGCGTACAGGCTCTGCGTGATGCACGACTGCCCGCGCAGCGCCGGGTTCTCCAGGATCAGCACGCGGCGCACCGCTTCGTCCGCCGTGATCAGCTCGCCGGCGCGCAGCAAATGCGGCTTGACATCGGCGAACTTCCACAGCGCCGGCACGCAGGGCGAGTTCGGTTGCGGCGGCACCAGCGCATGCAGCACCTCCCACAACGGCGTCAGCGCGAGCCGGTCGATCTCGCGATAGAACGCCGCGCGCGCCGCCGATGCGGAGTCGGTTCCTTGGACGGTCATGCGTCAGGCCGCGTGCTCGTACGTGAGCGACACGGCGGGCAGCTTGAGCCCGAGCTCGCCTTCGACGAGCCGCTGCGCGCGGGCGACGAAGTCGGCGCGCATCTCGTCGTTCGTCCGGCGCTTCAGCTCGAAGCGGCGGAACGCCTCGTTGTTCTTCGACCGGCTCGAGCCGAAGAAGGCCGGCAGCTGCGGGTAGTACGCGTCGATCGCTGCCTGCACGCGCGCGCGGCCGTCTTCCGTCCTGCACAGCTCGCCGCAGAAATCGCGGCCGAACTGCGCGTGGAACTTCTCCTCGGGCATCGTGACGCGGCCGAGGTTGCGCAGAGGATGGAACGAACACTGCAGCAGATCCTCGACCTGCAGGATCTCGGCGTAGTCCGCGAGCAGCTTGATCACGCAGAACTCCTCCCACGTGCGCAGCGGAAATCCGAAGATCGACAGCGGCTTCCTGCTGCGCGTTTCCATGCGCGCCGGATCGACGCCCATCTCCTCGGCGAGCTGCCGGAAGCGGACGTGATGGTGATACTCCTCCATCGCCACGCGGCAGGTCAGGTACTTGGCGTACGGCGTCGGCGCGAGCGCGATCGCCGGCTCGTCAAACGCCTGCGCGCCAGCCAGCTCGTTGACCGCGTGGCTGACGACGATCTTCTCGACTGCCGCGCGGTATTCGGGCGGCATCGACGCCAGTTCGGCGACGGTTTTGCATTCGTAGTGGATCGTCTCCGTCGTCATGCGTGTTCCTCAGAGGATCGGATCGGTGTTGAACGCTTCCAGATCGGTCGCCAGCTCGACGAAATGCGGACCGCAGCATTCGTTCAGCAGCACGCCGAAGGCGTCCGCGTCGAACGACGGCGGTGCGATGAACCGAGCGACCGGCCGCGCCTGCGAAAACAGGAATACCTCGCGCCCGCGCACGCCGAAGAGCTGCCCGGTGACATGCGCTGCCGTGGGCGACGCGAGGAACGCGACCAGCTCGGCAACGCGCTCGGCCGGCACCTTCAGCGCGCGCGCCTTGTACGCCGCCTGCGCTTCGTTTGCCGGGCGGATGCTTTCGGTCACGCGGGTGGCGGCAAACGGCGCGACCGCGTTGCACGCGATGCCGCTGCGCGCCAGATCGAGCGCGACCGCGCGCGTCAGGCCGATCAGGCCAGCCTTCGCCGCCGCGTACGCGCCCTGCCCGAAATTGCCGTAGATGCCGGCGGTCGACACGACGTTGACGATCGCGCCCGGTGCGCGCCCGTTCTTCGCGGCCTCGCGCATCGCCGGCGTGGCGGCGGACAGCAGTTCGAACGCGCCGCCGAGGTTGGTCGCCAGCACGCGCTCCCAGTCGGCACGCCGCGCCTTGAAGATCAGGGCGTCGCGCAGGATCGCCGCGTTGTTGACGATCACGTCGATCGCGCCGAAGGCCTCGAGCGTCGCCTTCACCCCAGCTTCGCCCGCGCCGGGCTGCGCGATGTCGAGCGCGAGCGGCAGCGCGCACCTCCCGAGCGTGGCCGCTGCGTCCGCGACGACCGCGGGATCCGGCCCGCTGCCGTCGATTGCCACGCCGTTGTCGACCAGCGCGACCGCATAGCCGTCGGCGACGAGCCTGTGCGCGATCGCATAGCCGATCCCGCGCGCGGCCCCGGTGACGATCGCGACGCGTGCGGTGTCCATTCAGTTGCTCCACCGCGCCACGCGCGACCCGCGCCGCACGAAACGCAGGTCAATGAGCGAACACGGGGACGCAGAGGCTGCCGAGAAACGCGCAGAACGACAAGAGGCGCGGAGCGCCTTTCCTCCGCGTCCCCCTGCGCCCTCCGCGTCTTTGCGTTCGCTCAGTTTCATTTCAGGCCGCGGCGAGCGCGGCGCGCTCGGCCTCGGTGATGAACGCATCGGCGTGCAGATCGCGCAGCGGCAGCCCGCGCGACGTAAGCAGCGCGGTCGCCGCGGCGACCATCGGCGGCGGCCCGGCGACATACGCCTTGCAGCCTGCGAATGAAGGCCAGTCCTGCGCGACAGCCGCGGTCACGAGCCCGGTCCGCCGCGACGCGGCGTCGGCCGGGTCCGACAGCACGATCTCGAACGCGAAGTTCGGATGGCGCGCGGCGAGTTCGGCGAGCGCGTCTTCCATGTAGACGTCCCGTTCCGCGCGCACGCCGAAATACAGCCGCATCGGTTCGGTGCGACCGGCCGCGAGCGCGGCGCGCGCGATCGATAGCATCGGCGCGAGCCCCGTTCCGCCGGCCACGAGCAGCATCGGCCCGCGATGCCGCTCGCGCCAGTACGACGCGCCTTTCGGCCCTTCGACGATCACCTGATCGCCGACCGCGAGCCTCTCCGCGACGAAGCGGCTGCCTTCGCCGCCGGTCAGCCGCACGTGGAACTCCAGCAGTTCGTCGCCGGGTGCGTTCGCCATCGAATAGTCGCGCGCGATGCCGCGCGCGAACTCGAGCCGCGCGTACTGCCCCGCGGAGAAGTCGAACGGCCCGCCCGCGCGAATCGCGAGCTGCAACCGGCGCACGTCGTGCGCCGGTGCGTCGAGCGCGACGACGCGCGTCGTCAGCAGCCGCGAAGGATGTTCGACCAGCTCGTCGGCGTCGATCTGGCGGATCGCGACGTCGCCCCAGACCTGGGTGCGGCACGCGAGCACGATGTTCTTCGCGCGCAGCGCGGGGCTCAGCGCGTATTCGGAATGATCCAGCTCGAAGATCTCACCGCCCAGGTACTCGACCTTACAGGTGCCGCAGTTGCCGGCCTCGCACGAATACGCGGCGGGCAGGCCGTGGCGCTTCAGCGCGGCCAGGATCGTTTCGCCTTCTTCGGCGGCGAGCGGCGCGGCCCGGTCTTCGACATGGATCAGCGGCACGGCGTTACACAGGCGGTAGCGGTCGGCACGAGTCTAGCCCTAGACTGTTGGAGATCCAACAATCGCCTGCCTTTCGACGATGTCTCTGCGCGGCGCAGCGAAACGCAAGGACGCGGCAAGAGCGGCCGAGCCCGGCATCGACCGCGGCAGGCTGCCGCAACTGCTCGGGTATCGACTGCGGCTCGCGCAGCTTGCGGTGTTCGGCGACTTCGCGCGCAGTTGCGGCGAGTTGGGCGTGACGCCGGGCGTCTACGGCGTGCTCGAGATGCTCGCCCGCAATCCGGGCCTGTCGCAAAGCGCGCTGGCGCAGGCGCTGCGCCTGGATCGCTCGTCGCTGGTGCCGGTAATCGACCGGCTCGAGGATCTGGGCTGGGCGCGGCGCACCGAAGTGCCGGGCGACCGCCGCCGCTACGGGCTCGGTCTCACCCCCGCCGGCCGCACGGTGCTCGCGGCTGCGACGACCCGCGTGCTGCGGCACGAACGCCGGATCGCCGCGCTGCTGACCGAACGCGAAGCGCAGCAGCTTGCCGCGCTGCTCGCGCGCATCGCCGAGGAACTGCCCGCTGCTACAGCGCCGGCGCGCCGTGCGCGGAAGTCCGGCTGATCGCGCGCGAAAGCAGCATCACCGGCAGCACGCCGGCGAGCACGATCGTCAGCGACGGCAGCGCCGCTTCGCCGAGCCGCTCGTCGGCGGCGAGCTGGTACGCGATCACCGCGAGCGTGTCGAAGTTGAAAGGCCGCAGCACGAGCGTGGCCGGCAGCTCCTTCATCACGTCGACGAAGACGAGCAGCGCGCCGGCCGCCACCGAAGGCGCGAGCAGCGGCAGATGGACGCGCCGGAACGCCTCCAGCGGGGCGGCGCCGAGACTGCGCGCGCTCGCGTCCATCGCCGGCGTAATGCGCGCCAGTCCCGCCTCGATCGGCTGCTGCGCGACCGCGAAGTAGCGGACGAGGAACGCGTACAGCAGCGCGGCGACCGTGCCGGTCAGCAGCAAGCCGCTGCCGAAGCCGAAGCTCGACTTCAGCCATGCGTCGAGCGCGTTGTCGAAGGCGGCGAGCGGCACGAGGATGCCGACGGCGATCACCGCCCCGGGCACGGCGTAGCCGAGGCTCATCAGCCGTTGCGCGCCCCGCACGGCCGTGCCCGCGGCGCCCGTCGGCGCGAGCCGCACCGCGTACGCGATCAACAGCACGAAAGCGATCGTCAGCGCTGCCGCGAGCGCGGCCAGCAGCAGGCTGTTGCCGAGCCACTGTGCGTAGCGGTCGAGCGGCGCGTCGGCGAGCGTGGGCCACATGAGCCCGACCAGGATCGCCACCGGCAGCAGGAAGCCGAGCGTGATCGGGATGCAGCAGCCGACGACCGCGAGCACGCGCCGCGCGCCGCGCAACTCCGCGCGCGGCGCGGGCCGCGCCGCGTTGGGCGCCGCGAAGAAGCGCGCGCGGCCGCGCGTGCGCTCCTCGACGACGATCACGACGACGACCAGCAGCAGCAGCACCGCGGCGAGCTGGCTCGCCGCGAGGCGGTCGCCCAGCGAAAACCAAGCGCGGTAGATCGACGTCGTGAAAGTCTGCAGGCCGAAGTACGACGCCGCGCCATAGTCGGCGATCGTCTCCATCAGCGCGAGCAGCGCGCCGGCCGCAACCGCCGGACGCGCGAGCGGCAGGTTCACGCGCAGCCAGGTCGAGAGCGGCGACAGCCCGAGGCTGCGCGCCGCGTCGATCATCGACGCCGTGCGCGCCAGGAAGGCCGTGCGCGCGAGCAGGTAGACGTACGGATACAGCACGACGGTGAACACGAAGGCCGCGCCGACGAGCGAACGGATCTCCGGAAACCAGTAGTCGCCGCGCTGCCAGCCGAAGGTTTCGCGCAGCCACGTCTGCACCGGCCCCGAGAACTGCAGGAAGTCCGTGTACGCGTACGCGACGATGTAGCCGGGCATCGCCAGCGGCAACAGCATCGCCCACTCGAAGAAGCGCCGCCCGGGAAAGTCGAGCGCCGCGACCAGCCACGCCGAGGTCGTCCCGAGCACCGTCACGCCGAGCGTGACCAACGCGACGAGGAGCGCGGTTTCGAGCGCCGCGCGCGGAATCACCGTCGTCGACAGGTGCGCGAGCGTCTCCAGCGACGCCTGCGCCTGCAGGAAGCTCGAGAACACGCCCAACAAAGGCAGCGCCACCAGCGCAGCGAGCAGCGCCGCCAGTACCAGCGCAGGCGTACCCGCCCCCGCCGCGGCGAACCGCCATGGCGGCGTGCGGGTCTCAGCGGAAACGGCGCTCAATCAAGCCCTTGCCGACGGTGCGGCCTCGGTCGATGGCCGCGCGAACAGAGGCATCGACCAGCCACAAATGAAAATGAGAATTATATGCATCCGAATTAGAATGCGGCCTGCCAATCCGGACCACGACGATCCGACGCCATGAATGCGCCGAGCGTCCTGCACATCGAGGACCTGCGCGTCGCCTACCGCGGGGCGGGCGCTTGCGTGCTCGATGCGCTCGCGCTCGATCTGGCGTACGGCGACATCGGCTGCATCGTCGGCGCTTCGGGCTGCGGCAAGACCACGCTGTTGCGCGCGATCGCCGGTTTCGTGCCGATCGACCGCGGGCTGATCGCCATCGACGGCGCGACGGTCGCCACGCCGTCGTCGAGCGTCCCACCCGAGCGCCGCGGCATCGGGCTCGTATTCCAGGACTACGCACTGTTCCCGCATCTGCGCGTCGAGGACAACGTCGGCTTCGGGCTGCGCAACGGCGACGCCGCCGCGCGCCGCGCGCGCGTGCGCGAGATGCTGGACCTGGTCGGGCTTGCCGCGTACGCGCGCAAGTATCCGCACGAGCTGTCCGGCGGCCAGCAGCAGCGCGTCGCGCTCGCGCGTGCGTTGGCGCCGGCGCCGAAGCTGCTGCTGATGGACGAGCCGTTTTCCAACCTCGACGTCGATCTGCGCGCACGGCTCGGCGCCGAGGTGCGGCAGATCCTGAAGGCGAGCGGTACGTCGGCGATCCTCGTCACGCACGACCAGCAGGAAGCGTTCGCGATCGCCGACCGCGTCGGCGTGATGAACCACGGCCGGCTCGAGCAGTGGGACCGCCCGTACGAGTTGTATCACCGGCCGGCGAGCCGTTTCGTCGCCGATTTCATCGGCGAGGGCGTCTTCCTGCCGGCCAAGGTGGTCAACGCGCAGCGCGTCGCGATCGAGTTGGGCGAACTCAAGGGCGACATCCCGCTGCCGTGCGACGCGCGCGGCTGCGACGTCTGCGGCAAGGGCTGCCATGTCGACGTGCTGCTGCGGCCCGACGACGTCGTGCACGACGACGCGAGCCCGATGACGGCCGAGGTCGTCCGCAAGGTCTTCCGTGGCGGCGACTTCGTCTACACGCTGCGGCTCGACAGCGGCCGCGAGGTGCTCGCGCTGGTGCCGAGCCACCACGACCACGCGATCGGCGAACGCATCGGCATCCGCCTCGACGCCGATCACGTCGTCACCTTCCTCGCCGACGACGCGGCGTCGCGGGCATCCGCCCCGAGTTGACGACGTTCCTCCCCAAACGCAAACGGCCCCTTGCAGGGGCCGTTCGGTCTGGCGGAGAGAGTGGGATTCGAACCCACGATAGGCTATTCACCTATACACGCGTTCCAGGCGTGCGCCTTCAACCGCTCGGCCATCTCTCCTGATCCGTGCGCGAGGCGCGGATTATAGGCGGCCGCATCGAGTCGAAAAAAAAGCCCGCGCCGAAGCGCGGGCCCCTTGAATCGCACGGCGCCGATCAGCGCGCCAGCGTGTCCAGCGTGTCGCCCCGCAGATTCGGATAGCGGCAATGCTCGACGAAGTCCTGCACCTGCTTGTCGGGCGCCGGCGTCAGCAGGCTGACGATGACCAGCGCGACGATGCCGGCCGGCACGCCGAAGACGCCTGCCGAGATCGGCTGGATGCCGAACCAGATGTAGTCGGACACCGGCCCGGTCACGCCAAAGATGCCGCGCATCCACGGCTGCGTCGTCGCCATGTAGTAGAAGCACACGCCGAGACCCACGACCATGCCGGCGATCGCACCCCACTTGTTGGCGCGCTTCCAGAACACCCCCGCGACGAGGGCCGGGAAGAACGACGCCGCAGCGAAGGAGAACGCCGCCGAAACCAGGAACAAGATGTCCGCCGGCTTCTGCGCCGACACCGCCGCCGCCGCCAAGGCCACGAACAGCAGCAGGATCTTGGAAATCGTGACCCGCTTCTGCGTGCTGGCGCTGGGGTTGATCATCTTGTAGTACAGGTCGTGCGACAGCGCGTTGGAGATCGTCAGCAGCAGGCCGTCGGCGGTCGACAGCGCGGCAGCGAGACCGCCCGCAGCGACCAGACCCGAAATCACGTACGGCAGTCCCGCGATCTCCGGCGTGGCGAGCACGACGATGTCCTGGCCGATGCGGATCTCCGCGCGCTGGACGATGCCGTCCATGTTGATGTCGGCGATCTGCAGCAGCGCCGCGTCCACCTTCTGCCATCCGGCCACCCACCCCGGCAGATCGGCGAACTTCGAGCCGACGATCAGCGTGTAGATGTCGAACTTCACCAGCACCGCGAGCGCCGGCGCCGTGAAGTACAGCAGGAAGATGAAGAACAGCGACCAGAACACCGACTTGCGCGCTTCGTTCACCGACGGCGTCGTGTAGTAGCGCATCAGGATGTGCGGCAGCGCTGCGGTGCCGAGCATCAAGCAGAAGACGAGCGCCAGGAAGTTCAGCCGCTTGGTCGCGCGTTCGGCCTCGTTCTTCACGGGATCCGGATTCGCGCTGTAGAACGGCACAGCGTGATGCAGGATCGGCGCGGCCCGCGCGGCGTTGGCCGAGGCTTGTGCCGACCACGCCTTGCGCGCGTCGTCGACCGACTTCGGATAGTCGGCCACCGCCTTCTCGGCCGCCTTGATCTCCGCCAGCGGCGCGTTCGCCGCCTTCAGTTCTTCGAGCTTCTTCTCGGCCGCGGCCTTGCCCTCTTCCCAGGACTTCGGTAGTGCGTCGACGCGCTTCCTGAACTCGGCCGCGCGATCAGAGAAGATCTTGCGGACCTCGAGCTCCTTGGCATCGGTTTCGAGTTCCTTCTCCCTGGCGGAGACCTTCTCCAGCACCTTGCCGTAGACGAGTTGCGGGACGGGGAAGCCCGTGTGCTTGACCGACAGCCAGACCACCGGGATCAGGTAGGCAATGATGAGAATGATGTACTGCGCCACCTGGGTCCACGTGACCGCGCGCATGCCGCCCAGGAACGAGCAGACCAGAATGCCCGCCAGGCCGAGGAACACGCCGACCTGGAACTCGACGCCGGTGAAGCGCGACGTGATGATGCCCACGCCGAGGATCTGCGCGACGACGTACGTGAACGAGCACAGGATCGCCGCGAAGATGCCGATGAAACGCGCGAAGTGCCCGCCGTAACGCGCGCCCAGGAAGTCCGGAATCGTGAACTGGCCGAACTTGCGCAGGTACGGCGCCAGCAGGAAGGCCACCAGGCAGTAGCCGCCGGTCCAGCCCATGATGAAGGCCAGTCCGTCGAAGCCCTGCAGGTACAGGCCGCCCGCCATGCCGATGAACGACGCGGCCGACATCCAGTCCGCGCCGGTGGCCATGCCGTTGAACAGCGCGGGCACGCGCCGCCCGGCGACGTAGTACTCCGCCACGTCCGCGGTGCGGCTCATGATGCCGATGCCCGCGTACAGCGCGATCGTCGCGAACAGGAACACGTAGCCGATCCAGACCCGCGGCAATCCCATCTGCTCCAGGATCGCCAGTGCGACCAGGAACACCAGGAAGCCGCCCGTGTACCAGCTGTAGTACTTCTTGAGCTGGTTGAAGAACGCTCGGTTCGAGCTGACTTGTGCGCTCATCAGTCCTCTCCCTCTTCCACGCCGTATTCGACGTCGAGCTGACGCATCTTCCGGGCGTAGTACCAGATGATGGCCACGTAGATGATCAGCGATCCCTGCGCGCCCATGTAGAACGACAGCGGCCAGCCGAAGAAATTGATCTCGGCCAGCGGACGCGCGAAGTACGCCATGACGAAGGTCGCCACGAACCAGATCGCCAGCAGGACGATCGTGAGGTTCAGGTTCCGCCTCCAATACTCACGGTGCTTTTCGGTCAGTTGCATGATTCCTCCTGGATGTCTCCTTGTTGCGCTTCCCTTTTTCTAGTGTGTCGATGGCACGGCCTCCTTCCGGTCGATCGATGGGGTGGTTGCTGCACTCCGGTCCGGCGCCGCGACGGGCGGCGTCCGTTCCATGTCGCGCTTGAGCGTCGCGGCGTAGCGCGGCTCGAACTTCCTCAGCTCCTCGTAGATGCGCCTGGCTTTGGCCGTTTCGCCGAGGTGGTGGTAGGTCATCGCGAGCTGGTACCAGCCGTACGGGCTGAAAGGCTGCAGCTCGGTGTTTTTCTTCAGCGCGTCGACCGCCTCGGTGAGCCGCTGCGCGCGGATCAGCACGAGTCCCAGTCCGTACCAGGCGCGGTCGATCGAGGGCTTCAACGCGATCGCCTCGCGGAAGCAGCGCTCGGCGTTGGCCAGATCGTCGCGCTGCTCGTAGATGTAGCCGAGGTTGAACCATGCCTCGGCGTTGCGCGGATTCGTCTCGACGATCCGCACGAACTCGGCGGTGGCGCCGGCGACATCGCCCGCCTCCATCAGCAGGTTGCCGAGCGCGGCGCGCGCGTTTTCGTCGCGCGGGCTCAGCGCGACGATCTGACGGTAGAGGTCGATCGCGGTGGCCTTGCGCTTGAGCAGTACCGCCAGGCTCGCGCGGTTGGCAAGCCACCAGCGCGTGAAGAAGCGGTCGAGCGCGTTCATCGGGGCGCCTCCATGCGCACGCGTGCGAACCCTTCGCAGCCTTTCTGCGTCAGGTCCTCCAGGCACACGTCGCGCATCCAGAAACCGACCGCCCAGTAGGCGAAGAACAGCAGAAGGAATGCGACCAGCGGCACGTGCTGGTCGAGAACGACGCGCGGCGTGATCAGTCGAACGAAGCGCACGACGGGCCGTGTCGCGATCTCGAACACCTGATAGACGAAGTTCTCGTGGCGCCGGCCCCAGTTGAAGATGCCGACGATGAACTGGCCGAGCAGGCACAAGCCGGCCACGAAGATCAGGGTTTTCAGTACGAGAAGAAAAAACGCCACGCTGCCTGCTTCCCTTCCGTCTCGTCGCGGACTTGCGACCGCGAGCGCCTTCGATCCGTCTCCATGCGGCGGCCCTGCGTCGGGGTCGCCTTTCGCTTGCGGGGTTCTTGCGGGGCGATCCGGCCGCCCGGCCGGATCGCCCCGTGCCCTCGGGACACACGTCCCCTTCGGCTCCCCCTGCTCTTCCTGCTTGTCCTTACTGCACGACTTTCAACTGCTCGAGGATGGCCGGATTCTCCAGAGTCGACACGTCCTGCGTGATCGCCTCGCCTTTGGCGATCGAGCGCAGCAGGCGGCGCATGATCTTGCCGCTGCGCGTCTTCGGCAGGTTGTCGCCGAAGCGGATGTCCTTCGGCTTGGCGATCGGGCCGATCTCCTTGCCGACCCAGTCGCGCAGTTCCTTCGCGATGCGCTGCGCTTCGTCCCCGGTCGGACGCGCCTGCTTGAGCACGACGAAAGCGCAGATCGCCTCACCGGTCATCTCGTCGGGCCGACCGACGACCGCCGCCTCGGCGACGAGCGGATTGGCAACCAGCGCGGACTCGATTTCCATCGTGCCCATGCGGTGGCCCGAAACGTTGAGCACGTCGTCGATGCGGCCGACGATCGTGAAGTACGCGGTGTCCTTGTCGCGCGTCGAGCCGTCGCCGGCCAGATACAGCTTGCCGCCGAGTTCCTCGGGGTAGTAGCTCTTCTTGAACCGCTCCGGATCGCCCCAGATCGTGCGGATCATCGCCGGCCAGGGCCGCTTGATGACCAGCAGCCCGCCCTGTCCGTTGGGAACGTCGTGGCCCGTTTCGTCGACGATCGCCGCGAAGATGCCCGGCAGCGGCAGCGTGCAGGAGCCCGGCACCAGCGGCGTGGCCCCCGGCAGCGGCGTGATCATGTGGCCGCCGGTTTCCGTCTGCCACCACGTGTCGACGATCGGGCAGCGGCTGCCGCCGACGTTCCGGTAGTACCACATCCACGCTTCCGGATTGATCGGCTCGCCGACCGTGCCGAGGATGCGCAGGCTCGACAGGTCGTACTTCGTCGGATGCGTGGCCGGATTGCCTTCGTTGGCCTTGATCAGCGAACGGATCGCCGTCGGCGCCGTATAGAAGACGGTGACCTTGTGGTCCTGGATCATCTTCCAGAAGCGCCCCGCGTCCGGATGGGTCGGCACGCCTTCAAACATGACCTCGGTCGCACCGACCGCGAGCGGGCCGTACGCGATATACGTGTGTCCGGTGACCCAGCCCACGTCGGCCGTGCACCAGAAGATGTCGGTCGGCTTGTGGTCGAAAGTCCACTTCATCGTCACTGCCGCCCACAGCAGGTAGCCGCCGGTGGAGTGCTGCACGCCCTTCGGTTTCCCGGTCGAGCCCGACGTGTACAGGATGAACAGCGGATGTTCGGCCTCGACCCAGACCGGCTCGCAGGTCGTCGGCTGACCGGCCATCGCGTCGTGCATCCACACGTCGCGGCCCGCGGTCGTCGGCACGTTGCCGCCGGTGCGCTTGTAGACGATGACCTTGCGTACGCCCTCGCAGCCGCCGAGCCCGAAGGCCTCGTCGATCGCGGGCTTCAGCGGGATCGCCTTGCCGCCGCGCATCTGCTCGTCGGCGGTGATCACCAGCGTGGCGCCGGCATCGACGACGCGCTCCTGCACCGACTTCGCCGAAAAACCGCCGAACACGACCGAGTGCGTGATGCCCAGCCGCGCACAGGCCTGCATCGCGACGATGACCTCGATCGACATCGGCATGTAGATGAGCGCGCGTTCGCCCTTCTTGAAGCCGAGCGTCTTGATCGCATTGGCGAACTGACAGACCTTCGCATGCAGTTCGCGGTAGTTGATCCGCGTGATCTTGCCGTCGTCGGCCTCGAAGATGATCGCCGTCTTCTCGGCGTTGCCGTTGGCGAGGTTGACGTCGAGGCAGTTGTACGATGCGTTCAACTGGCCGTCGGCGAACCACTTGTAGAAAGGCGCGTTGCTTTCGTCGAGCACCTGCGTGAAGGGTTTGTGCCACTGCACGTGCTCCTTCGCGAGCCGTGCCCAGAAGCCGGTGAAATCGCGCTCGGCCTCGTCGCATAGCGCCTTGTATGCCGCCATGCCGCTGATGTTGGCCTGCTTGACGATCTCCGCGCTCGGTTCGAACACGCGGTTCTCGTGCAGAACGGATTCGATGTTCCCCATGGCCCCCACCTCAGTCGTTCGCGTTCCGCCTCTTTCGAGGGATGGCGAACGGTAGGAAGGACCGCTTACGCAAACCTTACAGGTCGGCGAGATTCGTTGACGCGGCGCAGCAGGCAAGGGTCATGCGCGGGAACAGACGACGGACGGTCGTGCAAGCGCGCGGAGATGCCTTCGCGAGCGGAATGGTTGAAGCGCGTCGCTCGAACTGCGTGCCAAAGCCCCGCCTCGCCAAGCGAGTGCTGCGCACGGCGTCCTTCGCGACATGCCACCGGCATGTCGCTCGTCGAACCCGCGTGGCTTCTCACCCACCCACGTCCGCCAAAACGAAAGGGCCCGCAAGGGGCCCTTTGTTCTGGCGGAAGGGGTGGGATTGCTCGCGCCTCGCCTTGCGGCGATCCGCTCGTCCCTACGCTTCGCTTCGGGACCGCCGCGCGTTGCGCGGCGTCCTTCGCGACATGCCACCGGCATGTCGCTCGTCGAACCCGCGTGGCTTCTCACCCACCCACGTCCGCCAAAACGAAAGGGCCCGCAAGGGGCCCTTTGTTCTGGCGGAAGGGGTGGGATTCGAACCCACGGTACGGTAAAACCGTACACCGGATTTCGAATCCGGCGCATTCGACCACTCTGCCACCCTTCCTGAATCCCTGCTTCGACTCCGCTTTGCTTCTTCGACGCTCTGCGCATTGGCTCCGGCGTAACGCTCGCTGCGCGAGCATTAGCCTGCGCCGCAATCGGCCTGCGGCCGATCGTCGACCACTCTGCCACCTCTCCTGAATCTGCGACTCACGCGGTCGATTTCGTGAGGGCGCGCATTGTATCTCAGGGGCTCAGGCGATCGACTCCGCTCATGTACGGACGCAGCACCTCGGGCACGTCGACCGAACCGTCGCTGCGTTGATAGTTCTCGAGCACCGCCACCAGCGTGCGGCCGACCGCCAGTCCCGAGCCGTTCAACGTGTGCACCAGCTCGGTTTTGCCCTGTGCGTTCTTGAAGCGCGCCTGCATGCGCCGGGCCTGGAAGGCTTCGCAGTTGGAGACCGAGGAGATCTCGCGATACGTGTTCTGCCCCGGCAACCAGACCTCGAGGTCGTAGGTCTTGGTCGCGCTCGGCCCCATGTCGCCGGTGCACAGCAGGACCACGCGGTACGGCAGGCCGAGCTTCTGCAGGAGCGCCTCGGCATGGCGGACCATCTCCTCGTGCGCCTCGTACGACCTGTCCGGATGCGTGATCTGCACCATCTCGACCTTGTCGAACTGGTGCTGGCGGATCATCCCGCGCGTGTCCTTGCCGTAGCTGCCCGCCTCGGAGCGGAAACACGGCGTGTGCGCGGTCAGCTTGATCGGCAGATCGGCCTCCTTCAGGATCTCGCCGCGCACGACGTTGGCCAGCGAAACCTCCGAGGTCGGGATCAGGTACAGCACCTCGCCTTCGCCTTCCTGCCCGCCCTTCTTCGCCGCGAACAGATCCTGCTCGAACTTCGGCAGCTGCCCGGTGCCGGTCAGCGTTTCGGCGTTGACGATGTACGGCGTGTGGCACTCGGTGTAGCCGTGCTCGCGCGTCTGCACGTCGAGCATGAACTGCGCCAGCGCGCGATGCAGCCGCGCGACCGGGCCGCGCATGAAAGCGAAGCGCGCGCCCGACAGTTTCGCCGCCGTCTCGAAGTCCAGCCCGAGCGGTGCGCCCACATCGACGTGATCTTTCGGCGCGAAGTCGAACTTGCGCGGCTCGCCCCAGCGGCGCACCTCGACGTTGTCGTCGCTCGACTTTCCGGTCGGCACCGACGCATGCGGCAGATTGGGCACGTCGAGCAGCAGCGCCTGCATCCTCGCCTGCACGTCGGCGAGGCTCGCTTCGAGCGCCTTCACCTGGTCCGGAATCGCCGCTACCTCGGCCATCACCGCCGACGCGTCCTCGCCTTTGCTCTTCAGGATGCCGACCTGCTTCGACAGCGCGTTGCGCTTGGCCTGCAGTTCCTCGGTCTTCACCTGTACGGACTTGCGTTCGGCTTCGAGCGCGTTGAAGCGCTCGACCGGGAACTCGTACGGACGCGTGCGCAGGCGGGCGGCAACGGATCCGATGTCCTTGCGCAGCAATGCGATGTCGATCATGGCAACTCGTTGAACGCGAAAGCGCGGATTCTACGTGCCGCCCTCGTCCTTTCGCTTGCGATCGAGCGCGCGCAATTGCGCGAGCCGCTCGGCGATGCGCTGCTCCAGCCCGCGGTCGGTCGGCTCGTACCAGGTCTGCCGCTGCATGCCGTCGGGCAGGTAGGTCTCGCCGGCCGCGTAGCCTCCGTCCTCGTCGTGTGCGTAGCGGTAGTCCTTGCCGTAGCCGAGGTCCTTCATCAGCCGCGTCGGCGCGTTGCGCAGGTGCATCGGCACCGGGCGCGTGCCGTCTTCCTTGACGAACGCGGTCACCGCACCGAACGCGCGATACACGGCGTTCGACTTCGGTGCGACCGCCATATAGACGATCGCCTGCGCGAGCGCCAACTCGCCCTCGGGCGAGCCGAGGCGCTCGTAGGTTTCGGCCGCGTCGAGCGCGAGCCGCAGCGCGCGCGGATCGGCGAGCCCGATGTCCTCGGTCGCCATGCGGATCGCGCGGCGCGCGACGTAACGCGGGTCGGTGCCGCCGTCGAGCATGCGCGCGAGCCAGTACAGGGCGGCATCCGGGTCCGAGCCGCGCACGGCCTTGTGCAGCGCTGAGATCTGGTCGTAGAAGTTCTCGCCCCCCTTGTCGAAGCGCCGCAGCGTGCTCGGCAGCACGCCGCGCAGGAAGTCCGCGTCGATGCCGGCGTGCCCCCGATCGGCCGCCGCGCGCGCGGCGACTTCGAGCGCGTTGAGCAGCCGGCGCGCATCGCCGTCGGCCAGATCGATCAGCATGCGCTGCGCGCCCTCGTCGACCACGAGCCCGCCCAGTTCGCGTTCGCATGCGCGCGCGACGAGCTGCCGCAGGTCGCCCTCGCCGAGCGGCTCCAGCACGTAGACGGCCGAGCGCGACAGCAGCGCGCCGACGACCTCGAAGCTCGGG
>BOKW01000010.1 GCA_016861185.1 Betaproteobacteria bacterium | reverse complement strand
AGTTTCACGTCCGCTGAGGTTACTCGTGGATGCCGGGACAAGCCCGGCATGACGGCTATGGAGAGGGCAGCGCCCGCGTTCCCAAGACGAACGCGATTACAGCATGGCGCACGGCTCACTGCACGACCGGGAACACCATGGGCGACATGTCCTCGATGGTGCGGTTCGCCCAGTCGCGCTGGCGCACGCCGGCGATGGTGATCTCCTGCGCGGCCGAGAGCTTGGCCGCCGCCTCGCGGATGTCGATGGTCTGCACCTCGCCGTCGCGCACCACCTGCTCGCCGCCGACATAGACGTCGCGGATCGGCCGGTCGGAGGCCGTGTAGATCAGGCTCCTGAGCGGCTCGCGGAGCGGGTGCATCAAGGGATGCTGGGTGTCGATCAGCACGAGATCGGCCTTGGCGCCGACGGCGATGCGGCCGATGTCGTCGCGCCCCAGGGCCTTCGCGCCCCCGACCGTGGCCGCGTTGAAGATGTCGTGCGTCGAGGCGGCCGTGAAGTCGCCGGCGATGAGACGCGCCGCCATCGCGCAGGTTCGCATCTCGTCGACGAAGTTGTGCGGGAAGGTGTCGGTGCCGAGCCCCATGGTGATCCCCGCCTCGACGTAGCGGCGGAAGTAGTTGAGCGCGATGCCGCGGCGCCAGAACACGTTGGGGCAGTGCGCGACCGACGGCTTCGCCGCCTCGAGCCTCGCGAAGTCGCGCGCCTGCGGCCAGTGGATCCAGGGATGGTCGTTCAGGAAGATGCAGTGGGCGATGATGAGGTCGCCGTCGAGCAGCCCGACGTCGTCGAGGAACTCGATCGGCGTCATGCCGTGGCGCCGCGTGATCTCGTTGAACTCGACCACGCTCTGGGCGGCGTGGATCTGCACCGGAAGCTTGCGGCGCTTCGCCTCCGTCTGGGCGTCGCGCAGGAGCTCGCGCGTGCAGGTGTCGAGCTGGGCCGGCGAGACCAGGCCCGAGAGCCGGCCCGAGGGGTGGCGCTCCGCCTCGTCGATGATCTCGAGCGCGCGCTTCATGCCGCTGTAGCCTCCCGCCTCGTCCCACTCGTACTCGACCGAATGGCCGTCGCGCGTCCGCCAGATCGCCGACTTGAACATCGGCGCCAGCACGGCGCGGATGCCGGTCGCCGCGATCTGCTCGACCCAGCCGTCGCGCGCCATCGAGAGGTCGCAGTAGGTGGTGACGCCGCTCCTGAGCATCTCGGCGATCGCGTAGCGGCTGGCGAAGGGTGCCGCGTCCGGCGGGATGCGGAAGACCGGCATGAACTCGTAGAGCGAGGACTGGCCGAGGCGGGGACTGCCGAGCTCCTCCAGGAGGCCCTTGTTGCCGGGCTCCGAGGTCGGGTGCGAGTGGATGTCGACCATGCCGGGGATGACGATCCTCTCGCGCCCGTCGATCGTCGCGTTCGGTCTCGCCGTCGTAGCGCGGGCCGACGAAGCTGATCTTGTCGCCCGAAAAGGCGACGTCGACGCCGCGGCGATAGACGTGGCCGCCCTTCCCCGCGTCCCAGACGATCGCCCAGTCGCAGTCGCGGATCACGGTGGTCTTGGTCATTTGGGTGTTCCTCCCGTCACGCCGGCGGCCCCCTGGGCGCCCCTTCTTCTCGTCATGCCCGTCCCCGACTTGATCGGGCGATCGGACCCGGGCATCTCCCCGACGCGGCGGAAGATCACCGGGTCAAGCCCGGCGATGACGATCCTATCGATGACTCCAGCAGCTCACCCCGTCTCGCCCAGCCGGTCGTGGCGGACTTCGCCGCCGACGATGGTGAGGTCGACCTTGGCCTCGAGCAGCTCGGCCGGCTCGCGCGCGAAGATGTCGCGGTCGACGACAGTCACGTCGCCGAGATAGCCCGGCGCGAGCAGGCCCTTGCGGTCCTCCGCGAATGTCGTGAAGGCGCTGTAGTGGGTCTGCGAGGCGACTGCCTCCTCGAGCGTCAGGGCCTCCTGGCCGCCGATCACCGTGCCCTTGACGGTGGTGCGCGTCACGGCGGCGTACATGTTCTTGAGCGGATGGCTGTCGGAGACCGGCGCGTCGGAGCTGCCGGAGGGCCTGAGGCCGGCCGACCACCAGCGCCGCATCGGATAGGCGCCGGCCGCGCGCTCCTCGCCGAGCACGTCGACATAGAGGTCGCCGAACTCGTAGACGAACACCGACTGCGGCACCGGCAGGATGCCGCGCGCCGCCATCCGCGCGATCTGTCCGTCGCTCGTGAAGCCGCAATGCTCGATGCGGTGGCGGCGGTCGGCGGCCGGCCATCTCTCCAGCGCCCGCTCGTAGGCAGAGAGCACCTGCTCGATCGCCGCATCGCCGATCGCGTGCGTCGCGATCTGGTAGCCGCGGCGGTGATAGTCCTCGACCATCTCCGCCATCTCGCCATCCGAGGTGGATCGGGATGCCGAAATTCTCCGGCTCGCCCTGGTAACCCTCGCTCATCCAGGCGGTGCGGCCGCCCGCCGAGCCGTCGGCGAAGAGCTTCATCGGGCCGGCGCGCAGCTCGTCGTCGCCGAGCCCGGTGCGCAGCTCCTCCCCGAACACCCGCTCGCCGATGCCGGCGGGCCCGCCAAGGAAGCACTCGTACATCCTGACCGGCAGGCGCCCGGTGCGCTTCGCCTCCTGGTAGGCGAGATGGTCGTCGAAGCCCTGGACGAGACCGACGGCGGGGTCGGTCACGCTGGCGATGCCCTGGCTGAGGCAGAGCCCGCCGCCCGCCTCGATCGCCTGGATCAGCTCCTCCTGGCTCGCCTTGGGCAGCGCCTTGGCGACGATCTCCTGCGCGCGCTCCTGAAGGAGCCCGGTCAGCTTGCCGTTCTGGCTCTCGATATGGCCGCCCGGCGGGTCGGGCGTCCGCTCGTCGACGCCGAGGAGCCGGCAGGGCCGCGCTGTTCGCGACACCCATGTGGCCGCAGGTGCGCTTTATGTAGACGGGGTTGTGCGGCGCCACGAGGTCGAGCTCCTCGCGCAGCGGATGACGACCGACATCGAGCTCGAAATGGTCATAGCCGCGGCCGAGCACCCATTCGCCCGGCTTCGCCTTGGCCGCCCGCTCCTTGATGCGACGCAGCAGCTCGTCGAGGGTGCGCACCTGCTCGGCGCGCAGATTGACCTGCCCGAGCACGCGGCCGAGCGACATCATGTGCTGGTGCGCGTCGTTGAAGCCGGGCAGCGCCGCGCGGCCGTTGAGCCGCACCACCTTGGTCGCCGGCCCGATCAGCGGCTCGATCTCGCCCGCCGTGCCGGTCGCCAGCACGCGTCCGCACCACAGCGCCACCGCCTCGGCGCGCAGCACGCCGAGGCCGCAGAACACGCGCCCCCCGGTCAGCACCAGGTCGGCCTTCGGGAACGGCATGACGCTCTCCTCGTGGAGACGGGCTTCGCACGCGCTCGGGGAGGCCGCCGGAGCGGCGGCGCGCCCGAGTGTGCGCGGCCCGCCGGCGGCCTGTCAACGCGCCGGCCGCCTTGCGGCGCCCGCTCCGCACCACCAGCTTTGAGGCGCCCGTCAGGACCTCGCAGGAGTCGGCCCGTGGACAACAAGATGCGCTTCAATCTCTGGTACTGGGTTGCGGCGCTCTTCGCCCTGCTTGTCCTGCAGTACCTCTTCACGAGCGCGCAGCAGGTCGCGCGCATCCCCTACAGCGAGTTCGAGCAGCACCTCCGCGAGGGGCGCGTCGCCGAGGTCGCCGTCTCCGACAACTTCGTCGAGGGCCGGCTGAAGGAGCCGCTTCCGGGCGGCCAGAGCCGCTTCGTGACGACCCGCGTCGAGCCGGGCTTCGCCGAGGAGCTGCGTCAGTTCGGCGTCCGCTTCTCCGGCGAGATCGAGAGCACGTTCCTGCGCGACCTGCTCTCGTGGATCGTGCCGATGCTGCTCTTCATCGGCGTCTGGGTCTTCCTCATCCGCCGCATGGCGGCCGGCGGGGGCCTCGGCGGCGGGCTGATGCAGATCGGCAAGAGCAAGGCCAAGGTCTATGTCGAGTCGACACCGGCGTCACGTTCGAGGACGTCGCCGGCGTCGACGAGGCCAAGGACGAGCTGCGCGAGGTCGTCGACTTCCTCAAGGACCCCGGGCGCTACGGCCGGCTCGGCGGGCGCATGCCGAAGGGCGTGCTGCTGGTCGGCCCGCCCGGCACCGGCAAGACGCTGCTCGCCAAGGCGGTCGCCGGCGAGGCGGGGGTGCCGTTCTTCTCCATATCGGGTTCCGAGTTCGTCGAGATGTTCGTCGGCGTCGGCGCCGCACGGGTGCGCGACCTCTTCGAGCAGGCCCGCGCCAAGGCGCCCGCCATCATCTTCATCGACGAGCTCGACGCCCTCGGCCGCGCCCGCGGGCTCGGACCGATGGGCGGCCACGACGAGAAGGAGCAGACGCTGAACCAGCTCCTCGTCGAGCTCGACGGCTTCGATTCCTCGGCCGGCCTGGTGCTGCTGGCCGCCACCAACCGGCCGGAGATCCTCGATCCGGCGCTGCTGCGCGCCGGCCGCTTCGACCGCCAGGTGCTGGTCGACCGGCCGGACAAGGCGGGGCGCATCCAGATCCTCAGGGTCCACCTGCGCAAGGCGAAGCTGGCGGCCGACGTCGACCCCGAGAAGGTGGCCGCCCTGACGCCCGGCTTCACCGGGGCGCCGATCTCGCCAACCTGGTCAACGAAGCGGCGCTGGTCGCCACGCGCCGCGGCGCCGAGGCGGTCGAGATGACCGACTTCAACAACGCCGTCGAGCGGATCGTCGCCGGCCTCGAGAAGCGCAACCGCCTGCTCAATCCGCGCGAGCGCGAGGTCGTCGCCTATCACGAGATGGGCCATGCGCTGGTCGCGCTGGCGCTGCCCGGCGTCGACCCCGTCCACAAGGTGTCGATCATCCCGCGCGGCATCGGCGCGCTCGGCTACACGATCCAGCGGCCGACCGAGGACCGCTTCCTGATGACGCGCGCAGAGCTGGAGCACAAGATCGCCGTGCTGCTCGGCGGGCGTGCGGCCGAGAAGCTCGTGTTCGGCGAGCTGTCCACCGGGGCTGCCGATGACCTCGCACGGGCCACCGACATTGCCCGCGACATGATCACCCGCTACGGAATGGACGAGTCGCTCGGCTACGTCGTGTTCGAGGCGCAGCAGCCGCGTTTTCTCGACGTACCCGGCGCGCAGTCGTACGGCGGCTGCCGCATCAGCGAACAGACGCAGCGGCGCATCGACGAGGCGGTCCGCGCGGTCGTGATGAACGCGTTCGAGCGCGCGACCGCACTGCTCGAGGCCAACCGCGACCTGTTGCAGTCCAGTGCCGAGGCGCTGCTCGCGCGCGAAACGCTCGACGAATCCGAGCTCGCCGAGATCGGCCGCCGGATCCGCCGCGCGCCGCTCGCAGCCAACTGCATCGCCGCGGCCGCCTGAACCGTTGCCGGCACGCCGCCCGGCGTCCCCGCGCCGCGGGCGCGCGCGGCCGCTTGCGGGGCGGCCGCGGGTCGTGCTACAAAACAAACACTCGTTTGGTTTAGACGCTCCCGATCCGCACCCCATGCCCGCCGTCCGCGCGCCGCGCGCCGACAACCGCCTGCCACAGATCCTCGACCAGGCCGCGCGGCTGTTCCGCGCGCAGGGTTTCCAGGGCACGTCGGTGCGCGACATCGTGCGCGCCGTCGACATGCTGCCGGGGTCCCTGTACTACCACTTTGCGACGAAGGAAGACCTGCTCGCCGCGGTGTACGCCGAAGGCGTGCGGCGCATTTCGGCGCGGGTGCGTGCCGCGATCGAGGGCCGGCGCGATCCGTGGGAGCGGCTCGAGGCGGCATGCGTGGCACACCTCGAGGCCATCCTCGAGGACGACGACTACGCGCAGGTGGTGATCCGCGTGCGGCCGAGCGATGTGCCGGCGGCGGACCGGCGCCTGATCGCGCTGCGCGACGAATACGAGGCGCTGTTTGCGAAGCTCGTACAGGACCTGCCGCTGCCGCGCGGCGTCGACCGCCGCACGCTGCGGCTGATGCTGCTGGGCGCGCTGAACTGGTCGCAGACCTGGTATCGGCCCGGCCGCGACTCCCCAAGAACCATCGCGCGGCGCTTCGTGCTGCTGCTGCAATCCCCGCTCGGAAAGGACACGTGATGGACATCCGACCGAAAGTGCTGATTACGAAGATCGGTTTCGACGGCCACGACCGCGGCAGCCGCATCGTCGCCGCCGGCCTGCGCGACGCCGGCATGGAAGTGATTTACACGCCGCCGTGGCAGGAGATCCCGACCGTGGTCAAGCTTGCGACCGAAGAGGACGTCGACGTGATCGGCATCTCGTCGCTCGCGACCGATCACCTGATCGTGCCGAAGCTGATGAATGCGCTGTGCGCCGCGGGTCTCGACGACGTCGCGGTGATCGTCGGCGGCATCGTGCCCGATGAAGACGAGCGGATGCTGCTCGACGCCGGTGTCGCGCGCGTGTTCCATCCGGGCGCTGCGCTCGACGAGATCGCGCGCTGCGTGCGCGAACTGACAATGTCCGTGCGCGCGCGCCGCGCGACCGCTTGAGGGGAACGTCATGAACAAGCCCATCGACGACCGCCTGCTGCGCAGCGCCGACGCCGAAGCGCAGTGGCGGCGCGATTACGCCGAGCAGATCGGCACCGATCGCGAAGTCGTCAACCGTTCCGGCATCGCGATCCAGCCGCTGTACACGAACCGCGACTGGGATTCTTCGCGCTACGACGAGGACCTCGGATTCCCGGGACAGCCGCCGTATACGCGCGGCATCTACGCGACGATGCACCGCGGCCGCACGTGGACGCAGCGGCAGTTGATCGGGCTCGGCACGCCGGACGACTACAACGCGCGGCTGCGGACGCTGCTCGCGCAGGGCGCGAACGCGATCTCGCTGATCCCGTGCAACTCGGTGTTCCGCGGGGTCGACATGGACGAGTCGCACTTCGAGCTGCTCGGCACCTGCGGCACGGTGGTAAACACCGCCGAGCACATGGACCGCGCGCTCGCCGGCGTCGACCTGACGCGCACCTCCTGCGCGATGAACGACCCGTCGCCGTTCACGTTGCTCGCGTTCCTGCTCGCCGTCGCCAAGAAGCGGGGCGTGGACTGGGGATCGATCACCGGCACGTCGAACCAGAGCGACTACCTGAGCCACTACGTCGCCAACCACATGTTCTTCCGCCTCGCGCTGCCGGGCGCGCGGCGCGTGCTCGCCGACCACATCGACTTCTGCAACCGCTTCGTGCCGAAGTGGAACCCGATGTCCGTGGTCGGCCAGCACATGCAGCAGGCGGGCGCGACACCGGCCGAAGCGATGGCCCTCACACTGTCGACGGCGATCCAGGTCGCGCAGGACTGCATCGACCGCGGCATGAACCCGGACGCGTTCCTGCCGCGCTTCACGTTCTTCTTCGACATCTCGCTGTCGTTCTTCGAGGAGGTCGCCAAGTTCCGCGCCGGGCGGCGCATCTGGGCGCGCATCGCGCGCGAGCGGCTGGGCGCGAAGGATCCGCGCTCGTGGCGCTTCAAGTTCCACGGTCAGACCTCGGGCGTGGACCTGACGCGCCAGCAGCCGCTGAACAACATCGCACGCGTGACGGTGCAGGCGATGGCCGGCATCTTCGGCGGGCTGCAGTCGCTGCACACCGACGCGTACGACGAGGCGCTGTCGTGCCCGACCGACTTCGGCGCGCGCATCGCGATCGCCACACAGAACATCCTGCGCGAGGAAGCGCACCTGACGGACGTGATCGACCCGCTCGGCGGCAGTTTCTACGTCGAGACGCTGACGGACCGGATGGAGGAAGAGATCCTGCGCGTGATGAAGATCGTCGAAGACGCCGGCGGCATGTATCGCGCGGTCGAGTCGGGGCTCGTGCAGAAGATGATCGGCGAGTCGGCGCGGCGCTTCCAGCAGAAGGTCGAAACGGGCGAGCAAACGGTGGTCGGCGTCAACGCCTACGTCGCAGACGAGGATGCGGGCGCGCGCCAGCCGCTGGCGCGCCCCGATCCCGCCGCGATGCGCGCGCACCTGGAGGCGTTCAAGGCGTTCAAGACGCAGCGCTCACAGGCGCAGGTCGCGACCGCGCTCGCTGCGCTCGCGCGCGCCGCCAACGATCCCCAGGACAACGTGTTCGCCAAAGTCGTCGAAGCGGCCGAGGCCGGCTGCACGCACGGCGAGATCTGCGGCACCCTGCGGCGCGAACTGGGCTTCGGCCACGTGCAGGCCTTCGTCTGAACATGCCCGAAGGCGATCATTCGTTGTTGTCGCGCCTGCTCGCCGGCGACCGGCGCACGCTGGCGCGCGCGATCTCTGCGGTCGAAAACGGCACGCCCGCAGCGGCATCGATCGCCGCGGGAATTTCATCGCACCTCGGCCGCGCGCACGTGGTCGGCATCACCGGCGCGCCCGGCGCGGGCAAATCGACGCTGATCAATGCGCTGCTCGGCGAACTGATCGCGCGCGGCAGGACGATCGCGGTCGTCGCGGTCGATCCGACCAGCCCGATCACCGGCGGCGCGGTGCTCGGCGACCGCGTGCGCATGGGCAAGTTCGGTGCACACGAGCGCGTGTTCATCCGCTCGCTCGCCTCGCGCGGGCACTTGGGCGGCGTGTCGAAAACGACCGGTGAGATCATCGATGTGCTCGACGCCGCGGGCTTCGACGTCGTGATCGTCGAAACCGTCGGCGCCGGCCAGTCGGAGGTCGAGATCGTCGGCATCGCCGACACGCGCATCGTCGTCTGCCCACCGGGGCTGGGCGACGACGTTCAGGCGATCAAGGCCGGCATCCTGGAGATCGCCGATCTGCTGGTCGTCAACAAGGCGGACCTACCCGGTGCCGAGCGCACGGTCCGCGAACTGAAGGAGATGCTCAGGCTGCGCAGCGCCGCCGCAGCGAACGTGCCGGTGCTGTCGACCTGCGCCACGCGCGGCGAGGGCATCGCGGCGCTGGTCGATGCGGTGGCCGCCCACGGCGCGGCCGCAGGGCACGGGCGCCGGCTGGCGAAACGACGTACGCCTGCGTCGAAGGGAACGCACGCCGACGAGGTACGGCAGCGGCTCGAACGCCTGTCGGCCGCGGATGCCTTCGCACGTTCGCTCGGCGTGCATTTCCTCGACGGCGGCCCGGGCCGCGCGACGATCGAGATGACGGTGCGCGACGAGCACCTGAACTTCAACGGCAGCTGCCACGGCGGCGTGATCTTCGCGCTCGCCGACTGCGCGTTCGGGCTGGCGTCGAACTCGCACGGCCAGATCGCGGCCGGCATCGACGCGCACATCACCTACCAGGCAGCGGCCGCACGCGGCGATCGACTGACGGCGACCGCGACGGAGGTTTCGCGCTCGCGCAAGCTGGCCGTCTACCGGATCGACGTGACGAAGGCGGACGGCAAGCCGATCTCGAGTTTCACCGGCACCGTCTACGTGACGACCCGACCCCACGCGCACCCGGGCTGAGCGAAGGTCGCGGCTTCGGCAACCCGGCGCGCTGCGCCGACGCGCTTTCGGCTCAATGCTGCTTGTCCGCCGGCTGCGCCGCGAGGGCGGTCGCGCCGCCGCGCCGTTCGCCGAGCTTGAACCAGCGGCGCTCCCAGGCGTCGAGATACGAGTAGATCACCGGCACGACGACCAGCGTCAGCAGCGTCGAGGTGATCACGCCGCCGATGATCGCGCGGCCCATCGGCGCCTGCTGCTCCGCGCCTTCGCCCAGGCCGAGCGCGAGCGGCAGCATGCCGAAGATCATCGCCGCAGTCGTCATCAGGATCGGCCGCAGCCGCACCTGCCCGGCGGCGAGCAGCGCGTCGATGCGGCTCAAACCGTTCCTCTGCCCCTGGTTGGCGAAGTCCACGAGCAGGATCGCGTTTTTCGTGACGAGGCCCATCAGGAACACGATGCCGATCATCGAGAAGATGTTCAGCGTCGTGCCGGTCACCAGCAACGCCAGCATCACGCCGACGATCGACAGCGGCAGCGACGCCATGATCGCGATCGGCTGGATGAAGCTGCCGAACTGCGAGGCCAGCACGATGTAGATGAAGATCACCGCCAGCGCGAGCGCGCCGAAGATCGCGCTGTTGACTTCCTGCTGGTCCTTGATCTGGCCGCCGATGTCGAAACGCAGCCCTGGCGGAAGCTGATACGACTTGACCAGCTCCTGCACCTCCTTGCCCGCGTCGCCGGCCGGGCGGCCTTCGACGTTGGCGAACAACGCAACCCGGCGCTGCAAGTCCTGCCGGCGGATGTTCTCCGGATTGAAGGTGCGCTCGATCGTCGCGATCGCACGCAGCGGAACGATCTCGGGCGAGCCGTCGGCGAGCTGGCGGCCGGTCGCGATGTTCAGGTTCGCGATGTCGTCGACCACCGTGCGGCTCGCGCGCGGCAGTTGCGTGATCACTTCGTAGTTCTGCCCGTCGGGCGCGAGCCAGTAGCCGGAGTTCTCGCCGCCGACCAGCGCGCGCAGCGTGGAGCCGAGCTGCGCGTGCGTGATGCCGTACTCGGCCGCGAGCTCCGGCTTGAGCCGTACGGCGAGCGCGGGCGTGCCTTCCTTGACGGTCACGTCGATGTCGGTGACGCCGCGGATCTGCGCGATCCGGTTCTTGAAGTCGTTGATCACGCGGTTCATCTCGGCGTCGTTGTTGCCCAGCAGCGCGACGTAGATCGCGCCGCCGAAGCCGACCGTCATCTGCACGCCGGGGATGCCGGCCACCCGCTTGCGGATCGCTTCCTCGATCTTCTTCTGCGAGCGGTCGCGTTCGGCGCGCGGAACGAGCTTCAGGTTGATGCGACCGGTGTTGCGCGCGCCGTCGGTGCCGATCGAAGTGTCGATCGATTCGATCTCCTTGAACTCGCGCAGCGCTTCCTCGACGCGCCGCACGCGCTCGTCGGCGTACTCGAGGCTCGAGCCGACCGGCATCGTCAGCCGCACGCTGGTGAAGCTCTGGTCGGCTTCCGGCATCAGCTCGCCGCCGACGATGCCGGCGACCGGGATGCTCGCGACGAAGCTCGCCGCCGCGATCGCCAGCGTGGTCTTGCGACGGTCCAGCGCCCAGCGCAGCAGCTTGTCGTAGATGCCGTGCCACGACTCGACCCAGCGGTCGAAGGTGCGCAGCACCGGGCCGATCAGCGGCACGTTCTGCGCGCCTTCGGGCGGGTCGCGCCAGATCGCCGACAGCATCGGATCGAGCGTGAAGCTGACGAACAGCGACACGAGCACGGCGACGACGACCGTCATGCCGAACGGATAGAAGAACTTGCCGACGATGCCGCTCATGAACGCGATCGGCACGAACACCGCGACGATCGAAAACGTCGTCGCCAGCACCGCGAGTCCGATCTCTTCGGTGCCCTCGCGCGCCGCCGCGTAGTGATCCTTGCCCATGCGGATGTGGCGGACGATGTTCTCGCGCACCACGATCGCGTCGTCGATCAGCAGGCCGATGCACAGGGACAGTGCCATCAACGTCATGTAGTTGAGCGTAAAGCCGAGCGCGTGAACGGCGATGAAGCTGGCGATCACCGCGATCGGCAGCGTCAGCCCCGTGATCACCGTGCTGCGCCACGAGCCGAGGAACAGGAACACGATCAGCACCGTGAGCAGCGCACCCTCGGCGATCGTTCGCTTGACGTTGTCGACCGACTGCTGCACGAAGTCGGCCATCGCCCACATGAACTTCAGTTCCACACCCGGCGGAAGCTGCTTGCGGATGTCCGCGGCGGCGTCCTTGAGCTGCCGGCCGACGTCGACGATGTTGGCGTCCTGCGCCTTGAAGACCCACACGCCGATCGCGGGCTGGCCGTCGATGCGCGTCAGCGAACGCCGCTCGGCTTCGCCGTCGACGACGGTCGCGACCTGTGACAGCAGGATCGGCGCGCCGTTCGGGCCCTTGGGCCGTGCGACGACGATGCGCTCGAAGTCGAGCGGCGACGACAGCCGCCCGTCGACGCGGACGATCGCTTCGCTGGTCGCATTCGAGATCGTTCCGACCGGAACGCTGACGTTGGCGGTGCGCAGCGCCTGCACGACCTGGTCGACCGTCAGGCCGAAGGCGGTCAGCTTGGCCGGGTCGACGCGCGCCTGGATCTGGCGCGTCACAGTGCCGCCCAGGTCGACGCGCCCCACCCCGCTGACGCGCTCGAAGCCCTTCTGCACGATCTGTTCGGCGATCAGCGTGAGTTCCCGCTGGTTCTTGTCGCGGCCGAGCAGCGCGAACGACGCGACCGGCTGGTCGTTTTCCGTTTCCGCGCGCGTGACGATCGGATCCTTGGCGTCGCGCGGAAAACCCGCGCGGATCTGCGCGAGCTTGTCGCGCACTTCCTGCATCGCGCGCGTCACGTCGACGTCGAGCCTGAATTCGACCCAGGTGAGCGAGCGTCCCTCGTCCGAGCGCGACAGGATGCGCTTGACGCCCGCCACCGTGTTGACCGCGTTCTCGACCGGCTTGGCGAGGTCGTTCTCGACCTGCTCGGGCGACGCGCCTGGATAGCTGATCCAGATCTGCACGCCCGGCGGGCTCACGTCGGGCATCGGCTCCACGCCGAGCCGCGCATACGAAAAGAGCCCGAGCACCGTCAGCGCCACCATCACCATGGTGGCGAAGACGGGGTGGTTGATCGAAACGCGGGTGATCCACATGGCGCACCCCGCTCAGTTCGCGTTCAGCGCCGGTGCGCGCGGTGCGTCCTTGTCGGCGACCTTCGATCCGGCCGGCGTGCCGCTGATGATCTTCGCGGCCAGGCCGTCGCGCAGGTTGTCGAACTTGGTCGCGATCACCTGGTCGGCCGGCGTCACGCCCTCGACGATCTCGACGAGCTGCGCGCGTTCGTCGCGCCGGCCGAGCCTGACCTGCCGCCGCACGAGCTTGCCGTCGGCGATCACCCAGACGATCGGCTGTCCGTTGTCGATGCGAACGGCCGACAGCGGCAGCGCGGGCACCTCTTTGTCGGCCCCAACGTGCAGCCGCACGCGCGCGAACATGCCGGCGCGCAAGACTGAGTCCTCGTTGGCGAGCGCCACGTACACGTTGATCGTCCGCGTGCCGGGTTCGGCGCTCGGGTTGATCCGATCGACGCGGCCGGCGAACGCGCGGCCGGACAGACCCTCGATCTCGACCTCGGCCCTCGCGCCGCGTGCGATCCGTGCGACGTCCGCCACAGGGGCCTGCGCCTGCACTTCGAGCTGCGCCAGATCGACGATCGCGAAAAGCGGCGCGTCGAACGAAACCTTCTCGCCCGGCTGCACGTAGCGCTTGGCGACCTGGCCGGCGATCGGCGTGCGCACGACCGCGTCGTTCAGCATCAGCTGCGTCTGCTCCAACTGCGCGCGCGCGGCTTCGACGGCGGCCGCCTGCGCGCGGTACGCGCTGTCGGCGGTGTCGAACGCGTTCTTCGAGATGAAGTTCTGCTGGACGAGCTGCGCGTTGGCCTGGCGCGTGCGTTCGGTCTGTTCGAGCTGTGCGCGTGCCGACTCCAGCGCTGCGGTGCGTTCGGCAAACTGCGTGCGCAGCGCGGCGGTGTCGAACTCGGCAACGATGTGCCCGGCGGCGACCCGATCGCCTTCGCGGACATGGACGCGCCGCACTTCGGCCGACAGCTTGGAGCGCACGGTCGCCTGCGAAACCGCCAGTACGTTGCCCGGCAGCACCAGTTCCTGCGCGAGCGAATGCGGCGCAAGCCGTACGACGTCGCGTTGCGTAAATTCGAGCGGCGGCGTTTCCTTCTTCTTCTCCTTGCCGCGCTCGGCTGCACCGCGCACGCCCACCGCCGCACCGATACCGCCGACCACGAGGATCGCGGCGATCGCACCGATCCAGAACTTGCGTCTCTTCGTCATGATTCCCCCTCGCGCGGCGCGCCCGACCGACCCGATCCGGGTCGCGGTCGCCTCGCAGCGGTCCGGCACCGCGGGTGGCGGCGCGGCACGCCGCGTGCCGCAGGATGTTGTTCGACGGGGCGGATTATGCGGATCCGGCGACAGAACCGCCCGCGCGATGCGACGGACTGCGCCGGGCCGCGACGGAATGCAAGACGGACCGACGGAGCCGGAGGGACAACCGGGTCAATCCTCGAGGCCGAGTTCCTGGATCTTGCGGGTAATCGTGTTGCGGCCGACGCCGAGCTTCAGCGCAGCCTCGATGCGGCGGCCGTGGGTGTGTCTGAGCGCCGTCCGGATCAGCGCGCCTTCGAAGTCGCGTACCAGCGCGGCCATTACCTCGGTCTGACCCCCGGCGAGCCGGCGTTCGACCTCCTCGATCAGCAACGTGCGCCAGTCGCGCCCCGGCGCGGCGGAAACAAGCGCGGGCTCAGCGGGCGCGACGGTCGGCTGCGGCACCGGTTGGGACGGCGCGGCTGCGGGCAATGCGGCCTCCTTTCGCAGCTCGATCGGCAGATCGTCGACCTTGACCACCTGCGCCGGCGCCAGCACGGTGAGCCAGTGGCACAGGTTCTCGAGCTGGCGCACGTTGCCCGGGAAAGGCAACTGCTGGATGTACTTCAGCGCCTCGTCCGACAGCCGCTTGGGTTCGACACCCAGTTCGCGCGCGCTCTTGGCGAGGAAGTGCCGCGCCAGCAGCGGGATGTCCTCATACCGCTCGCGCAGCGGCGGCAGCCGCAGCCGGATCACGTTGAGCCGGTGATACAGGTCCTCGCGGAACAACCCCTGCCGCACGCGCTCCTCGAGGTTCTGGTGGGTCGCGGCGATCACGCGCGCGTCGGCCTTGATCGGCTGGTGGCCGCCGACGCGGTAGTAGAAGCCGTCGGACAGCACGCGCAGCAGCCGCGTCTGCAGCTCGGCCGGCATGTCGCCGATCTCGTCGAGGAACAGCGTGCCGCCCTCGGCCTGCTCGAAGCGGCCCCGGCGCATCGTCTGCGCGCCGGTGAAGGCGCCGCGCTCGTGGCCGAACAGTTCGCTTTCGAGCAGGTCGCGCGGGATCGCCGCCATGTTCAACGCGATGAACGGTCCGCCGCTCCTCGCGCTGTGCTTGTGCAAGGCGCGCGCGACGACCTCTTTGCCGCTGCCGGATTCGCCGGTCAGCAGCACGGTGACGTTCGAGTGCGCGAGCCGGCCGATCGCGCGGAACACCTCCTGCATCGACGGCGCCTGGCCGAGGATCTCGGGCACCTCGACCGGCGCTTCGTCGTTGGCCGACTCGCGCAGGCTCTCGTCGACCGCGCGGCGGATCAGCTCGACGGCGCGATCGACGTCGAACGGCTTGGGCAGGTACTCGAACGCGCCGCCCTGGAACGCCGACACCGCGCTCTCCAGGTCGGAGTACGCGGTCATGATGATCACCGGCAGCGCCGGATGCTTGCGCTTGACGGTGCGCAGCAGCTCGATGCCGTTGACGCCGGGCATGCGGATGTCGGAGACGAGCACCTGCGGGCTGTCCGATTCCAGCTCGTGCAGCACCTCCTGCGCGCCGCCGAAAACCTTGCACGGAATGTTCTCGCGCGCGAGTGCCTTTTCCAGCACCCAGCGGATGGAGCGGTCGTCGTCGACGATCCAGATCGGTTTCATGTGTACGGGATCAGTATCCGGAATTCCGTGCGGCCGGGCCGCGAATCCACCTCGATCGCGCCGTCGTTCTGCTGGATGAAGGTCTGCGCGAGCGTCAGCCCGAGACCGCTGCCGCCTTCGCGTCCCGACACAAGCGGATAGAAGATGCGCTCCTTCAGTTCTTCCGGGATGCCCGGACCGTTGTCGATCACATGCAAGGCCAATGCCAAGCGGTGCCGATGGCGGGCGATCGTCACCTGCCGCGCGACGCGCGTGCGCAGCACGATCTCGGCGTCGCCCGCCGCGATGCGCGCGTCGAGCGCCTGCGCGGCGTTGCGAACGACGTTCAGCAGCGCCTGGATCAGCTGCTCGCGGTCGCCGTGCACGTCGGGCACCGACGCGTCGTAGTCGCGCCGCACCGCGAGCCCGCGCGGGAACTCGGCGAGGATCACCGCGCGCACGCGCTCGCACACCTCGTGGATGTTGACGGGACCGACGACGCGCGGATGGCGGTGCGGCGCGAGCAACCGGTCCACCAGCGACTGCAGGCGGTCGGCCTCGCCGATGATCACGCGCGTGTATTCGCGCTGCTCGGCCGAGGCCAGTTCGCCTTCCAGAAGCTGCGCGGCGCCGCGGATTCCGCCGAGCGGGTTCTTGATCTCGTGCGCGAGGCTGCGCAGAAGCTGCCGGTTGGCTTCGGTCTGGTCGAGCTGATGCTCCTCGCGCGTGACCTTCAACTGCTGCTCGATCTCCGCCAGCTCGAGCGCGAGCGGCGTGTCGTCGGCGTACAGTGCGGAGGCGACCGCCTGCACCGGCAGCGGCTCGCGATGCGGCCGCCGCACCGAAAGAAGCTGCCGCCGCAGACCGAGGTTGTTCGCGCACGCCTCCGCGAGCATCTGTTCGACCTCGCCTTCCTCGGCGAAAAGCCGCGCCGCGCGATGGCCCACCAGGCTGCGCCGCGACAGATCGAACAACTGCTCGGCCGCCTGGTTGGCGTACGCGACCGCGCCGTCGGCGCCGACGATCAACACCGCGGTCGCGAGCAGGTCGAGCCCTGCGTAGCGGGCCGGCGCTTCGAGCGCGGCGGGGTCGGCGTCGAACCAGCTCATCGAGCCGGCTCCGGCGCTGCGTGGACGAAAGCGCCGCGTCGCGCGGCGCGCGGCGCTACTGGCGCAGCAGCGCGAGTTCCCGCTGCAGCGAAGCGACGTTGTTTTCGCTGCGCTGGATCTCTTCCTGCAGTCGCTGCACGCGCTCCTGATAGCGCGCGAAGTTGCGCGTCTCGTCGCCGCGGCGTTCCGGCTCGCCGTTGTTGTACTCGGCGCGCAGCCGCGTGAGCTTGTCCTGCTCGACGCGCAGTTCCTCTTCGAGGATGCGCCGGCGGTCGTTGTCGCGCGAGCGCTGCGTTTCGCCGTCGACGCGCGGGAAGCTCGCCGGCGTGACCGCGCGCGATTCGTTCGCCGACGGGCTGCCGTTCGGTCGGGCGGGCAGCTTCGGTGCCGGCACGGTCAGGATCGGCTGCACGTCGACCTTCTTGCAGCCCTTGGGCGCGCCGACGTTCTGGTAGGTCTTGCGGCCCTGCTCGTCGACGCAGACGAAGATGTCCGACTGCGCGAGCGCACTCGCCGGCACCCCCGCCGTGCACAGCATGCTCATCAGAAACAGGACCTTGCGCGCCATCCTCGTACCCGGACCCGAGCGAACCGCGCCGAGTGTACGGCAGGCTCCCTGAGCTCAACATCCCGTATGCCGGCGCAATGCCGGCCTTTTCCGAGCCTGCAGCCGTGTCCATCGCGTCGCCCCTGCGGCGCAAGCGAAAAGGGGCGGTTGCACCGCCCCTTGCGCGCCTGCGCCGCCGTCGCTCCTCAGGCGGCGTAATACATGTCGAACTCGACCGGGTGGGTGGTCATGCGGAAGCGCGTGACCTCCTCCATCTTCAGCTCGATGTAGGCGTCGATCATGTCGTTGCTGAACACGCCGCCGCGGGTCAGGAACTCGCGATCGCGGTCGAGGCTGTCGAGGGCCTCGTCGAGCGACGCGCACGGATGCGGAATCTTCGCCGCCTCTTCCGGCTCGAGGTCGTACAGGTTCTTGTCCATCGGCTCGCCCGGATGGATCTTGTTCTGCACGCCGTCCAGCCCCGCCATCATCATCGCGGCAAACGCGAGGTAAGGATTGGCCGTGGGATCCGGGAAGCGCACCTCGACGCGGCGGCCCTTCGGATTCGACACGTACGGAATCCGGCACGCAGCGGAGCGGTTGCGCGCCGAATACGCCAGATTGATCGGCGCCTCGAAGCCCGGGACGAGCCGCTTGTACGAGTTGGTGCCCGGGTTGGTCAGCGCGTTCAAGGCTTTCGCGTGCTTGATGATGCCGCCGATGTAGTACAGCGCGAAGTCCGACAGCCCCGCGTAGCCGTTGCCGGCGAACAGGTTCTGTCCGTCTTTCCAGATCGACTGGTGCACGTGCATGCCCGAGCCGTTGTCGCCGACGACCGGCTTCGGCATGAAGGTCGCCGTCTTGCCGTAGCTCGCGGCGACGTTCCAGACGGTGTACTTGAGGATCTGCAGCCAGTCGGCGCGCTTGACCAGCGTGCTGAACTTGGTGCCGATTTCGCACTGTCCGGGCGCGGCGACCTCGTGGTGGTGCACCTCGACCTCCACGCCCTGCTGCTCGAGCAGCAGGCACATCTCGGAGCGGATGTCCTGCAGGGAATCGACCGGCGGCACCGGGAAATAGCCGCCCTTGACCGGCGGGCGATGGGCGAGGTTGCCGCCCTCGTAGTCGATCCCGCTCGACCAGGGCGCTTCTTCGGACTTGATCTTCACGAAGCAACCCGACATGTCGACGCTCCACGTCACCGAGTCGAAGATGAAGAACTCGGGCTCGGGGCCGAAGTAGGCGGTGTCGCCGATGCCGGTGGACTTCAGGTACGCCTCGGCGCGCTTGGCGATCGAGCGCGGGTCGCGGTCGTAGCCCTTGCCGGTCGACGGCTCGATCACGTCGCAGGTCATGATCAGCGTGGCTTCCTCGCGGAACGGGTCCATCCGCGCCGTGCCCGGATCGGGCATCAACAGCATGTCCGACGCCTCGATGCCCTTCCAGCCGGCGATCGACGAGCCGTCGAAGGCGTGACCGTGCTCGAACTTGTCTTCGTCGAAGATCTTGGCTGGCACGCTGACGTGCTGCTCCTTGCCGCGGGTGTCGGTGAAACGCAGGTCAACGAATTTCACTTCGTTGTCCGTGAGCATCTTCATCACGTCTTTGGGCGTGCCCATTGATCGTTCTCCTCTGATCGAGAGTGGTTGAGATCGCGTGTCGGACCGGCCAAGAGAAACTCCAGTCGATCTTCGCCCTGCATCAGCAGAAAGCGTGCCGATGCCGCACCGCCGCAGTCCATTCCCGCACCGCCCTTGTGCATCAAAGACTTAGCGCCGATCTCCGGTTTCGCGGCCGAAGGGTCAGCCCGCCCGAATGGCTGCTCTGTTCTGGTGCAGTATGCACCCAAACGGACGCACACGCACCGTTCAGGTGCGTTGGCCTGTCGCGGCGCGTTCCGGCAGAAACAATGACTGCAGGTCGCTGAGAAAGCGCCGGCCGAGCGGCGTCGGGGCGATGCGCCGGTGATCGCGGACGATCAGCCCGCGCGATTCGGCGGCGTCGAGCCGTCGCTCGACCTGCGACAGCGCGAGCCCCGTGCGTTCCGTGAATAGTGTCGGCGCAAAACCGTCGCTCAACCGCAGCGCGTTGAGCATGAACTCGAAAGCCAGATCCGCGCGTCCGACTTCGGTGCTTTCCGCGACGAAGCGGCCGTGCCGCGCGTTCTGCAGGTACGACGCCGGCTGGCGGAAGCGGATCTGGCGGACGACCCGATGCGGAAAGGACAGCTTGCTGTGCGCGCCTGCGCCGATGCCGAGGTAATCGCCGAACTGCCAGTAATTGAGGTTGTGCCTGCAGCGGTGGCCGGAGCGCGCGTAGGCGGAGACCTCGTAACGCTCGTAGCCCGCCTCGGCCGTTCGCGCTTCGATCCATTCGCCGATCGCAGCGACGGTGTCCTCGTCCGGCAGCTGCGGCGGGTACTTCGCGAAGACGGTGTTGGGCTCGAGCGTCAGCTGATACAGCGACAGGTGCGGCGGGGCGAACGAAAGCGCGCGCTCGACGTCGCTCTGCGCGTCAGCCAGCGTCTGCTCGGGCAGCGCGTACATCAGGTCGAGGTTGAAGTCGTCGAACGTGCGCTGTGCCAGTTCGACCGCGGCGATCGCTTGCGCGCCGTCGTGGATGCGACCGAGTCGTGCGAGCTGCGCGTCGTCGAAGGACTGGATGCCGATCGACAGCCGGTTCACGCCGGCGGCGCGAAATGCGGCGAACTTCGCCGCCTCGAACGTCCCCGGATTCGCCTCCAGCGTGATCTCGCAGTCGGCTTCGAGCGGCAGCAGCGCGCGCACGTCCGACAGCAGCCGGTCGAGTCCCGCCGCCGACAGCAGGCTCGGCGTGCCGCCGCCGACGAAGATGCTGACGATGCGCCGGCCCCAGACGAGCGGCAATGCCCCTTCCAGGTCGGCGCGCAACGCGGCGAGATACTCGCCCTCCGGGATCGCTTCGACGCCGCCGGCCTGCTCGTGCGAGTTGAAGTCGCAGTACGGGCACTTGCGCACGCACCATGGCCAGTGCACGTACAGCGCGAGCGGCGGCAGCGCCCGCAAGTCGAGCGCGCCGGGCCGCAGGAAGGCGGCGACGTTGTTGGCCGCCGCTGGCGCGGCGGGCACCACCGGGATCTTCACCATCCCCAGCAGACCTTCAGCTTGCGCGCAAGTTCGCCCAGCGCGAGCGCGCGATGGCTGATGCGATTCTTGTGTTCGGGCGCCAGTTCCGCAGCGGTCTTGCCCAGGTCGGGCAACCAGAACAGCGGGTCATAGCCGAAGCCGTTCGCGCCGCGCGGCGCGTCGATCACTTCGCCGTACCAGCGCGCATCCGCGATCAAGGGTTCGGGGTCGTGCGCGCTGCGCGCGACGACCAGCACGCACGTGTAGTGCGCGCGCCGGTCGGCCGCGCCGGCAAGCCGCCGCAGCAGCTCAGCGTTGTTGTCCGCGTCGGTCGCAGCGTCGCCCGCGAAACGCGCCGACCGCACGCCCGGTTCGCCGTCGAGCGCCGCGCAGCACAGCCCCGAGTCGTCCGCAAGTGCCGGCAGCCCGCTCGCGGCCGCGGCGTGCCGCGCTTTCGCCAGCGCATTCTCGACGAACGTCGCGTGCGGCTCCGCGGCCGAGCGGATGCCGAGCGCGCCCTGCGCGATCACCTCGGCGCCGAGCGGCGCGAGCAAGGCGCCGAATTCGCGCAGCTTGCCCGGGTTGTCGGAAGCGAGGACGAGGCGGCGCATGGCGCCCGGCTCACGTGACGCCGAGCGCGGCCTTCTGGATCGCGATCAGACGCTCGATGCCCGAGCGCGCGAGCGCGAGCATCGCGTCCATCTGCGCGCGCGTGAACGGTGCGCCTTCGGCCGTGCCCTGCACTTCGACGAAGCCGCCGGCGCCGGTCATCACGACGTTCATGTCGGTGTCGCAGCTCGAGTCCTCGGCGTAGTCGAGGTCGAGCAGCGCTTCGTCGCCGGCCACGCCGACCGATACCGCGGCGACGAAGTCCTGCACCGGCAGCCGGTCGATCATCCCCTGATCCTGCATCCAGCGCAGCGCGTCGTACGCGGCGACGAAGCCGCCGGTGATCGCCGCGGTGCGCGTGCCGCCGTCGGCCTGCAGCACGTCGCAGTCGACGTGGATCGTTCGCTCGCCGATCGCCGCCAGATCGACGATCGCGCGCAGGCTGCGGCCGATCAGCCGCTGGATCTCGAGCGTGCGGCCGCTCTGCCTGCCTTTCGCGGCCTCGCGCTCGGTGCGCGTTCCGGTCGCGCGCGGCAGCATGCCGTATTCGGCGGTCAACCACCCTTCGCCGCGGCCCTTCAGGAAGCCGGGCACGGTCGTCAGCACCGAGGCCGTACACAGCACGCGTGTGTCGCCGAACTCGACGAGCACCGACCCTTCGGCATGGCGCGTGTAGCCGCGCGTCAGCACGACGCGCCGCAACTCATCGGGGCGGCGTCCGGAGGCGCGGATCATTTGCCGTCGATCAGCTTGCTCGAGCGCTGGATCGCCTTCTGGATCTCGGCGACCGCATCGTCGATCTGGTCTTCGGTCAGCTCTTCATCGGCGCCCAGTTCGCCGTGCCGCGGGAACTGGATCGTCGACGCCACCGCGCCCTCCGGCATCACGAGCGTGGACACCGGTGCTTCGGTCGGCGGCACCATCTCGACGGCCTCGGCACCGGCCCAGGTCATCGCGATGGCCGTGCAGTTGTCCGCGTCTTCGCCGCCGTTGGCCAGCGCGAGCTCCATCAGCTCGGGGACCGCGCGCATCACGGTCTTGCCGCTGAACGCCTCGGCGATCTGCCGGTCGGTCAGCGTTCCCCACAGGCCGTCGGAGCACAGCAGCAGGGTGTCGCCGTTGCGCAGCGCGACCGGCCGGCCGATCTCCACGGTCGGCGCGACGAACGCGCCGATGCAGTTGAAGATGCGGTTGCGCTCGGGGTGGTCCTTCGCGTCCTCGGGCCGGATCAGCCCCGTTGACACGAGGTGATGCACGCGCGAATGGTCCACGGTGCGGTCGACGATGCGGCCGCCGCGGATCAGATACAGCCGCGAGTCGCCCGCGTGCGCCCAGGTCGCGATGCCCTCCTGGATCACGCAGGCGACGATCGTCGTGCGCGGCGCTTCGGGCAGGCTGTGTTCCGCGCGATAGCGGTGCAGCTCGCGGTGCGCGGCGAGCACGGATTCCTCGAGGTAGCGCGCCGGATCCGGCAGCAGCGGCTGCGCATCGCGCTGGTAGATCGACGCCATCGTCTGCAGCGTGATCTGCGCGGCAACTTCGCCGCGCGCGTGCCCGCCCATTCCGTCGGCCACCAGCATCAGCAGCGAATCGCGCGTGTACAGGTAGCCCATCCGGTCCTGATTGACCTTCCGGCCGCCCTTCTTGCTCTCCTGATAGATGGAAAAGCGCACGCGCGCGCCGCCTCCGCGACGAGAACCGCTAGAACCAGGTGATGTTGTGATCCCTCATGAAACGCGAAAGGCGCTCCTGCACGTGCCGGAAGCGCGCGCCGGCGCGTTCCATGAACGAGAACTCCGGCCGGTCGGGCACGTTGTTGACGAGCTCCTTCTGCACCGCATAGATCGTCTGCGGGCGTTCGAGCGAGTTCAGCCGCAGGCAGCGTTCGACCATCGAGATCAACTGCGACGAGTACAGCCCGCGGAACGAACGCAGCGCCTGCGGCATCTTGTCGTCCTTGAGCCGCTGGTCGGACTCCTGCGGCGGCATGCCCGACATGCACGCGTAGATGCACGCGCCGATCGAGTACACGTCGGTCCACGGCCCCAGTTCGGCGTCGCGCTTGTACAGCTCCGGCGCGGCGAATCCCGGCGTGTACATCGGATACGTCTTGCTGATGTCCCGTTGCAGCGTCTGCCGCGCGGCGCCGAAGTCGAGCAGGATCGGCGTGCCGTCCATCCGCAGGTAGATATTGGCCGGCTTGACGTCCAGGTGCAGCAGGCGGTTCGAATGCACCTCCCGCAGCCCGTTCATCACCTGCGTGAACACGCGGCGGATGAAGCGCTCGGACAGCACGTCCTTCTGCTCCTTGCTGCGGTTGCGGATGATGTGTTCCTGCAACGAGCGCCCCGACTCGTAGTGCATCACCATGTACACCGTGTCGTTGGCGCGGAAGAAGTTGACCACGCGCACGATGTTCGGATGGAAGATCGACGCGAGCGCGCGGCCCTCCTCGAAGAAGCACTTCAGGCCGATGCGGTAGGTGTTCAGATTCTCCGGCGCGACGTACGGCGAGAACTCGCCGGGCTTGCGCTGCGCCAGCGCGGCCGGCATGTACTCCTTGATCGCGACCGAGTTGCCTTGCTCGTCGGTGGCGAGATAGACGATCGAGAATCCGCCGCTGGAGATCTTCTTTACAATGCGGTAGCCGCCGACCTCGAGGCCTTCGGGCAACGATGCGTTGTTCTGGGTCGCCATGCCGCTGCGTCTCGTTCGACCGCGTCCGCGGAAAAATTCCGTGCGGATTCTAGCGAATACGACCCTGCCGACAGCGCGCGGCGAACCGACGAAAAGCACGAGAAAACCGGAAGCACGATGACGGTCGTCGCGAGCATGACGGGATTCGCGGTCGCGAATCGCGAGACTTCGCTGGGCGTCGTTGCGGTCGACGTGCGATCGGTCAACGCGCGCTTCCTCGATCTGTCGCTGCGCGTGACCGAGGAGTTGCGCCCTTTCGAACAGGCCGTGCGCGAGGCGATCGCGCAGCGGCTCGCGCGCGGCAAGGTCGATTGCCGCGTCGGCTTGCAGCGGCAAACGGCGGCGCAGGCGCCGCGCATCAACGCGACCGCGCTGGCGCAGCTCGCGCAGCTCGCGCGCGAGGTGCGCGCCGCGCTGCCCGAGGTCGCGCCGCTCGCGGTCGGCGAAGTCCTCGCGTGGCACGGCGTGGTCGAGTCCGCGGGCGCCGACGCCGACGAGTTGCGCGCAGCGGTGCTGGCCGCCGTCGGCGAAGCGCTCGACGCACTGCAGGCCACGCGCACGCGCGAAGGTGCGGCGCTCGCCGCCGCGCTGCTCGCGCGCTGCGACGGCATCGACGCGATCGTCGCGCAGCTGCGCCCGCGCGTGCCGGAGCTGGTTGCGGCGATGGAGCGCAAGCTGCTCGAGCGCCTGAACCAGACGCTCGCGCCGGCGCTGGCGGCCAACGCGACGCTGACGCGCGAGGAGATCGCCGACCGCATCCGGCAGGAAGTCACGCTGTACGGACTGCGCGCCGACGTCGACGAGGAGCTGAAGCGCCTGTCGACCCACGTCGCCGAGGTTCGGCGCGTGCTCGCCGCCGGCGGCGCCGTCGGCCGCCGGCTCGACTTCCTGATGCAGGAGCTGAACCGCGAGGCGAACACGCTCGGCTCGAAGGCGTCCGCGATCGAGATGACCCACGCCGCGGTCGAACTGAAGATCCTGATCGAGCAGATGCGCGAACAGATCCAGAACCTGGAGTAGCGGCATGAGCCAAGCGCAGGGTCCGAACGGGCGGATCGCCGGCAACATCTTCCTGGTCGTCGCACCTTCGGGCGCCGGCAAGTCGACGCTGGTCAACGCGTTGCTCGCGAAGGACGCCGCGATCCAGCTTTCGGTGTCGTACACGACGCGGCCGCCGCGGCCGGGCGAGACCGACGGCCGCGAGTACCACTTCGTCCCGGTCGAGGACTTCAAGGCGCGGCGCGCGCGCGGCGAGTTCCTCGAAAGCGCCGAGGTGCACGGCAACTTCTACGCGACCTCGCGGCTGTGGATCGAGGAGCGCATGCGCGAGGGCCGCGACGTGCTGCTGGAGATCGACTGGCAGGGCGCGCGCCAGGTCAAGGCGGCGTTTGCACACGCGCTCGGAATCTTCATCCTGCCGCCCTCGATCGACGCGCTCGAAAAGCGGCTGCACAAGCGCGGGCAGGATTCGCCGCAGGTCATCGCCCGCCGCCTGCTCGCGGCAGGCAGCGAAATCGCGCACGCGCCGGAGTTCGACTACGTGATCATCAACGAGGACTTCGACCGCGCGCTCGCCGAACTGACCGCGATCGTCACCGCCGCGCGACTGCGCTACGCCAGCCAGGCGGCGCGCCATCACGAGTTGTTCGCGCAGCTCGGCATTCCGCTTTGAACTCGCGCGGCGGCGGCCATCCGCGCGGCGAACCGGGGTAAAATCGCGCCGACTCAAACACTTGCATCGGAACGCCCATGGCCCGGATCACCGTCGAAGACTGCCTGAAGCACATTCCCAACCGCTTCCAGCTCGCGCTCGCCGCCGCCTACCGCGCGCGCCAGCTCGCACAGGGGCACGCGCCGAAGATCGACACGAAGGACAAGCCGCCGGTCGCGGCGCTGCGCGAGATCGCCGCGCAGAAGGTCGGCATTGAGATGCTGCGCAAGGTGCCCACGTAAGCAGCGCGCGTTGCCTCCACGGAACGAGCGCGCTAGCGTAGCGACGCAGCTTGTTCCGTATGGCGACCTCGAATCCTCCCTCACCCGATCTGCCGGCGGGCTACACGCCGAGCGGATTCGCGCGCCGCGCCGCCGAAGCCTTGCGCAAGGCCGGCAAGGCCGTCTGGCGCGCCGACAGCGAGGCGGCCGAAGCCGGCGTGCCGGCGGGCGTGGTCAGCTTCGGCGAGCTGACGGACCGGCTGAAGCGCTATCTCCCGTCGGCCGACGTCCAGCGCATCAAGGAGGCCTACCGCTTCTCCGACGCGGCGCACCTGGGCCAGTTCCGCAAGAGCGGCGAGCCGTACATCACGCACCCGATCGCGGTCGCCGAGATCCTGACCGAGTGGAAGCTTGACGCCGCGGCGATCCAGGCCGCGCTGCTGCACGACGTGCTCGAGGACTCGGGCGTGCGCAAACAGGAACTGGTCGAGCGCTTCGGCACCACCGTGGCGGAGCTGGTCGACGGCGTCTCCAAGCTCGACCGGCTGCGCTTCGATTCGAACGAGGAGGCGCAGGCCGAGAGCTTCCGCAAGATGCTGCTGGCGATGGCGCGCGACGTGCGCGTCATCCTGATCAAGCTCGCCGACCGGCTGCACAACGTGCGCACGCTCGACGCGATGGATCCCGACAAGCGCCGGCGCATCGCGCGCGAGACGCTCGACATCTACGCGCCGATCGCGCACCGGCTCGGGCTGAACGCGATCTACCGCGAGCTGCAGGAGCAGAGCTTCGCTCGCATCCACCCGTTGCGCTACCGCGTGCTGCAGAAGGCCGTGCTGGCCGCGCGCGGCAACCGGCGCGAAGTGCTCGGCAAGATCCTGCAATCGGTGCGCAAGGCGCTGTCGAACGCCAAGCTGCGCGCCGAGGTGTACGGCCGCGAGAAGACGCTGTACGGCATCTACCGCAAGATGGAGGAAAAGCACCTGTCGTTCTCCGAGGTGCTCGACGTCTACGGCTTCCGCATCGTCGTGGCCACCCGCGCCGAGTGTTATCTGGCGCTGGGCGCGCTGCACGCGCTGTTCAAGCCGGTGCCGGGGCGCTTCAAGGACTACATCGCGATCCCGAAGGTCAACGGCTATCAGTCGCTGCACACGACGCTGATCGGGCCGTACGGAACGCCGGTCGAGTTTCAGATTCGCACGAAGGAGATGCACCACGTCGCCGAGTCCGGCGTGGCGGCGCACTGGCTGTACAAGGACGACGCGACCTCGCTGTCCGAACTGCAGTCGCGCACGCACCAGTGGCTGCAGTCGCTGCTCGAGATCCAGAGCCAGACGGGCGACTCGACCGAGCTGATGGAGAACATCAAGGTCGACCTGTTCCCCGACAAGGTCTACGTGTTCACGCCGAAGGGCAAGATCGTCTCGCTGCCGCGCGGCGCCACGCCGGTCGACTTCGCCTACAGCATCCACACCGACATCGGCAACAAGTGCGTCGCGGCGCGCGTCAACGGCGAGATCCAGCCGTTGCGCACCGAGCTGCGCAATGGCGACGTCGTCGAGATCGTCACCGGCCCGGTCGCGCGTCCCAACCCGAGCTGGCTCGCGTTCGTGCGCACCGGCAAGGCGCGCGCCGAGATCCGCCACTTCCTGCGCACGATGAAGCGCGAGGAATCGGTTGAGCTCGGCGAACGCCTGCTGGCGCAGGCGGCGCTGCAGCTCGACCTGCCGCTCGAGCGCGTGCCGCCCGGGCGCTGGGAAGCGCTGATCCGCGAGGCGCAGGCGAGAGATCGCGACGAGATCCTCGCCGACATCGGGCTGGGCCGCCGGCTCGCCGCGGTCGTCGCGCGCCAGCTTCTGCTGGGAGCCGAAACCGAAGGCGGCACGGGGAGCGAACGCACGCGCAGCGCGGCCGCGCCGGTCGTGATCCGCGGCACCGAAGGCATGGCGGTGCAGATGGCCAACTGCTGCTGCCCGATTCCGGGCGACGCGATCGTCGGCCACATGCGCAAGGACCAGGGGCTCGCCGTGCACCAGGCCGACTGCGCGAATGCGCAGCGCGCGCGCCGCGCCGACCCGGAGCGCTGGATCGACCTGCAATGGGCCGAGGAGACCAGCGGCACCTTCGCGGTCAACATCGACATCGGCGCGCAGAATCAGCGCGGCGTGCTCGGCCGCATCGCGGTGGCGATCGCCGAGGCGGACTCGAACATCCTGAACGTGCACATCGACGACGAAGACGCCGAGGTCGTCGTGATCCACTTCAAGATCCAGGTGCGCGACCGCCAGCATCTCGCACGCGTCGTGCGCGCGCTGCGGCGGATCAAGCAGGTGTCGCGCGTGCTGCGCGTACGGTCGACCGCGCGCTCGGGCGCGGGCGAGGAAGCCTAGCGGTAGCGCACTTCGAGCACGTCGAGCGTCTCGACGCCCGCCGGCGTGCGCAGCTGCACAGTGTCCCCTTCGCGCGCCTTCAGCAGTGCCTTGGCGATCGGCGATATCCAGCTCACGTGACCGCGCGCCGGATCGACCTCGTCGATGCCGACGATCGTGATCTCGTGCTCTTCCCCGCGCGCATTGGCGTAGCGCACGGTCGCGCCGAAGAAGATCTGGTCCGTGCCCTCGCCGCTGCGGGCGCGCACCGCCGGGTCGACGACCTCGGCGCTGTCGAGGCGTTTGGTCAGGAAGCGGATCCGCCGGTCGATTTCGCGCAGCCGCTTCTTGCCGTAGATGTAGTCGCCGTTTTCGGACCGGTCGCCGTTCGAGGCTGCCCACGAGACCGTGCGAACCACCTCGGGCCGCTCGACGTTCAGAAGCTGGACCAGTTCGTCCTTCAGGCGCCGGTAGCCTGCAGGCGTGATGTAGTTCTTGGTGCCGGTCGGAAGCGGGGGCGCTTCGAGTTCGTCCTCGTCCGCCTCGACTTCCTTGACGAACGCTTTACTCATGCACGCATCACCTTTTCGATCGCTTGCCCCGACCACGTTTGCGGTCGGTCGATGCCGTGCATGCTAAATCATCGCCGCGTTTCGCCGTCGGCCCAAAAGCGCGACGGGGGCCGCAGCCCCCGCCCGCAGAGCGTCGCCGGCGCCGCTCAAAGTCCGATCGGACCCTTGTCCTTCCGGGTGATCGCCACCGTCGCCGAGCGCGGCCGCGCCGGCCCGCCGTCGGGCCAGTGGCTCGAGTACAGCGTCGGATTGCTGATGTTCGCAGGCGCCGTGTCCTCGCCCGGATGCTGGATGTTGACGAACAGCGTCTTGCCGTCCGGCGTTTCCGCCAGCCCCGTGATCTCGCACTCGACGGGCCCGACCAGGAAGCGCTTGAGCCTCGCGCCCGGTTGCGCGCCGACGAACGTCTGCACCTGCCTGGCGTTACCCGTGGCGTCGGTGTTGGTGATCGTCTTCACGCCGCCGTCGCCGACCGCGCCCGGCAGCGCCGCCAGCAGCATGCAGTTGGTCACGTCGGTGTAGGCGCCGTCGTCGGTCTGGATCCAGCAGATGTTGGTCGCCGTGCTGAACCACAGCCCGTCCGGGCTGGAGAAGTCGTTGTCCGCCGTCAGCCCAGAGACGTTGACGTTGACCGCGTCGGCCGTGCTGCGCGCGCCGAACAGATAGATGTCCCAGTCGAAGCGGGTCGCGTCCGGCGAGCGTTCCTGCCAGCGGACGATGTGGCCGTTCGGATTGCCACGTTGATTGACGCCGTTCGTGCGCACGTCGTTGTAGTGACGCGGGTTGGCGGCGTCGGTCGCGGCCAGCGAGCGCAGCGTCGCGTTGTTGTTGGTCAGCGTCATGTAGACGGCTCCGGTGACCGGATCGACCGCGCCCCACTCCGGCCGGTCCATCTTGGTCGCGCCGACCGCGTCGGCCGCTAGCCGCGCGTTGATCAGCACGTCGGCCTGATCGGCGAACGCGTATGCCACATAGTTCCTGATCGCGGGCTCGTCGATGTCCAGCAGCAACCACTGCCCGGTGCCGTCCGCGTTGAAGCGCGCCACATACAGCTTGCCGTCGTCGAGGTACTTGTCGCCGGCGGCCAGGCCGTCATTGGCGTCGGCCGGATTCCACGGCCGGTTCGACACGTACTTGTAGATGTACTCGTTGCGCGCGTCGCAGCCCATGTACCAGACCAGCGGCTTGCCGGCCTCGACCTTCGCCGGCCACGCCCCTTCGTGCGCGAAGCGGCCCATCGCGGTGCGCTTCTTCGGTGTCGAGTCCGGATCGAACGGATCGATCTCGACGTTCCAGCCGTACGTGTTCGGGCCGTTGCGATAGTCGTCGGCCGCTGTGGCGCCGCGCACCTCGGCGTTCCAGCGGCCGTACAGGTCGTCGGCGGTGTCCGGCGTCACCGTCGCCCACAGTTCGCGCCCGTTGCCGGCCACGCCGTAGCGCGCGAGCGCGACGAGTTCCTTCGGCGTGCGCTTCGGGTTATCGATGGCGGCGATGCGGCGGAAGTAGCCGGCCCAGTTCTCCTCGCACGCAAGGTACGTACCCCACGGCGTGTAGCCGTTGGCGCAGTTGTTCACGGTGCCGCGCGTGCGCGTGCCGTCGGGCGAGTACTTCGTCACCATGTACGGCGTACCCGCCGCCGGGCCTGACAGTTTCATCGGCGTCAGCGTGTGGATGCGGCGATTGAACGGCGAGTCCTGCCGGTACGTCACTTCGAAGGTCCGCTTGTCGCGCCCGACCTCGATGATGCTGACGCCGTGCACGTAAAACTCGCGCAACACCTCTTCCGCTGCCGTACGGTGCTGCGCGGTGCCGCTGCCCTCCGTGGTCACGCCGTTGGCATGCAGAAACATCGGCGTGATGGCCTCGTGGTTGATGCACAGCAGCCCGCGGTCCGATTCGTTCTTGCCGCACTTGCCGTTGGGCAGCATGCCGAAGTAATGCATGCCGTCGTGATGGTCGCCGGCGCGAACCGCAAAGCTCGCGGCCGCGTCCGTGCCGTCATTGCGATAGGCGCCGACGCCGGCAGCGATCGGATCGCCTAGCCGATAGAGAACCTGCAGCGAGTAGCCGTCGGCGAGGACGACGTCGTCGGCGAGGCTCTTGGCGACTGCGCTGAAGCGCAGCGCATCCGGCCGCCGCTGCGGGCGCCGCCCTTCGATGTCGACCGCGGTCGGTGTCGCCTCCGCCGCAACGGTCTGTTCCCTGCCGCCGCCGCAGCCGGCGACCAGCGCCGTCGATCCGCCGAGGAACGACAACGCGGCCCACGCGCCGGTGCCTTTGAGCACGGTGCGCCGGCCCGGGTCGGCCAGCTGCGCCTGAATCACGTCATCGATGTGCGCATTGTTCGATCGATTCGTATCGAGATCTTCCTGCCGTGACATCTTTGGCCTCCGTCGAAAGGCCTGCAGTGTCGCGAGCGAAGATGACCGCAGCGTTGCAGCGCGCCCCGGCGTCGATCGCGCCGCAATTGTCATCGACCCGTCAACCGCGGGACACGCGATCGTCACTTGCGTCGCCTAGCGTCGCGGCCGTTCTCACGACCGAAGTGATTGCACGATGGAAGAAGACTTGGGCACGCCCACATCCGTCCGACACGTCCTTGGCGAACCGGCGCACGCGCCCCGGTTGAGCGTCGGCCTGGCCCGCAGCGCGCTCGTCATCGAGGACGCGCAGCGTCTGCGCTACAAGGTGTTCGCGGAGGAAATGGGCGCACTGATCGGCGGCGGCACGGGGCTGGACGTCGACGAGTTCGACGCATATTGCGATCACATCGTCGTGCGCGACCGCGATACGCTGCGGGTGGTCGGCACCTATCGCGTGCTGCCGCCGCACCGCGCGCGCCGGTTCGGCCGGCTGTACTCGGAGGCGGAGTTCGATCTGCGCCGGCTCGATCACCTGCGCCCGACGATGATCGAAATCGGGCGCTCCTGCGTGCATCGCGACTACCGTTCGGGGCCGGCGATCATGCTGCTGTGGGCGGCGCTGGCGCGCTACATGAAGACGCACGGCTACCGGCACCTGATCGGCTGCGCGAGCACGCCGCTCACCGACGGGGGCTTGCAGGCGGCGTTCGTCCGCGACGCCGCACAACGCCATCTCACGCCACCCGAGTACCGCGTGTTCCCGCACCTGCCGTTTCCGCACGAGCAGATCGAGCGCGTTGCGCACGCGGAACTGCCGCCGTTGATCAAGGGCTATCTGCGGCTCGGGGCGCAGGTTTGCGGCGAACCGGCCTGGGACCCGGGATTCAACAGTGCCGACTTCCTCGTGTTGCTCGCGCTCGATCGCCTCGACCGGCGCTACGCGCGTCACTTCGACCTGATCGCAACGAGCGCGCAGGCCTAGCTGCGGGCGTACATGCGTCATCGCTGCGTCACTGCTGATGGCTACCGTGCGGTGCGCATGGAACAGCTTCTGTTGCGACGTGCTCAAACGAACGCGGATGCGACGCGTCCCGCGGCACCCCGTACCTCCGCATCTGCGGGCGCAACGCATTCGGATGAGCGCGCCAAGCGCTACCGCGCGATCTTCATCTCGGACACGCACCTCGGCACGCGCGGCTGCAAGGCGCAGCACCTGCTCGACTTCCTGCGCCATCACGAATCGGACAGCCTGTACCTGGTCGGCGACGTGATCGACGGCTGGGCGCTGCGCAACGGCTTCTTCTGGCCGCAGACCCACAACGACGTCGTGCAGAAGGTGCTGCGCCGGGCGCGCAAGGGCGCGCGAATCATCTATATCCCCGGCAATCACGACGAGTTCGCGCGCCAGTTCGTGGGGCTCGATTTCGGCGGCATCGCCATCCGCGCCGAAGCCGAGCACCGACTGCTCGATGGTCGCCGGCTGTGGGTCGTGCACGGCGACTTCGCCGACGGCGTCATTCAGCACGCCAAGTGGCTCGCCTACGTCGGCGACGTGATGTACGACTTCGCGCTCTGGCTCAATCGCCACGTCAATGCCGTGCGCGCGCTTCTCGGATGGCCGTACTGGTCGCTGTCGCAGTACCTGAAGCACAAGGTCAAGAACGCGGTCAACTTCATCTTCAGCTTCGAGCAGGTGCTGGCGCGCGAGGCGCGCCGGCGCGGCTACGACGGCGTGGTGTGCGGGCACATCCACCGCGCCGAGATCCGCGAGGTCGACGGGCTGCTCTACTGCAACGACGGCGACTGGGTCGAGAGCCTGACCGCGCTGGTCGAGTCGCGCGACGGTGAACTGCGCATCGTGCACTGGCCGATCGTGCTCAAACCCGGCGAGACCGTGCCGCGCTGGGACGACAGCGAGCCGGCGTCCGAGCACGAGCCGGCGGCGCAGTGCATCCCGTGAAGATCGTCATCGTCACCGACGCCTGGTCGCCGCAGATCAACGGCGTCGTGCGCACGCTGCAAGCGACGCGCCGCGAACTCGAACGCTGCGGACATGCGGTGGCGCTGGTCACGCCGGAGTCGTTCGCCACGATGCCCTGCCCGGGCTATCCGGAGATCCGGCTGTCGTTGTTCCCATATCGCAAGCTCGCACGGCGGCTTCGTGCGGAGTTCGCGCACGACGGCGAGGTCGCGGTGCACATCGCGACCGAGGGGCCGCTCGGCTTTGCCGCGCGCCGCTTCTGCGTGCGCCATCGCATCCCGTTCACGACCGCCTATCACACGCGCTTCCCGCAGTATCTGCGCGCGATGTACGGCGTTCCCGAGAGCTGGACCTACGCCGCGATGCGCCGCTTTCACGCTGCGTCCGCTGTCGTGATGGCGGCCACGGACACCGTCGAAGCGGAGCTGCGCCGAGCGGGCATCGAACGCGTGGCGCGCTGGACGCGCGGCGTCGATACCGACGTGTTTCGTCCGACCGAGCCGATGCCGCTCGATCTGCCCAAACCGGTGTTCGCCTTCGTCGGCCGGGTGTCGGTGGAGAAGAACATCGACGCGTTCCTGCAGCTCGACCTGCCCGGCAGCAAAGTGGTCGCCGGCGACGGTCCCGCGCTGACTCGCCTCCGCCACCGGCATCCCGAGGCGCTCTTCCTCGGCATGCAGGACAGCCAACGACTGGCGCGCCTGTACAGCGCCGCCGATGCCTTCGTCTTTCCGAGCCGCACCGACACGTTCGGCCTGGTGCTGCTCGAAGCGCTGGCCTGCGGACTGCCGGTGGCCGCCTACCCGGTGCAGGGGCCGCTGGATGTCGTCGGCAGCAGCGACGTCGCCGTGCTCGACGAGGATCTGAGGCGCGCCGCGCTCACGGCGCTGCGCATCGATCGCGTCCGGTGTCGGGAATTTGCGCTGGCACGATCATGGCGCAACGCCACGCGCCAGTTCGTTTCGCTGCTGCGGCCGACGTTCGTGCGCAACGGCGCGATACGGGCAGCACACGCCCACGCATCGCCCGACGGAGCGCACACACCCTCGTAGGCTTCCCCGCGTCGGAGCGTACCCGGTTACCGGAATCGTTCCCCGCCGCCGAGCAGCCATCGATCGGCTGCCGGCACCGACGCGAACAAAGCGAAAAGGTGCGAGCGCCGAGCAGGAGCGATCGCGCCGCGGCGGAGTTTGGGGTGGCCGATGGGATTCGAACCCACAACAACCGGAATCACAATCCGGGACTCTACCGTTGAGCTACGGCCACCACCGTCGAACAAACTGGCCTGCCCGACTGGACTCGAACCAGTGACCACCGGCTTAGAAGGCCGGTGCTCTATCCAACTGAGCTACGGGCAGGTTCCCCCACTCAGCGACTCAGTCCCTGCCATCGTCGGGCATCGGGGCGTCGTGCGGCCGGGAGGCTGCGTCCTGAGCCTTGTCGAAGGGCTTTGGTCGGGGCGAGAGGATTCGAACCTCCGACCCCCTGCGCCCAAGGCAGGTGCGCTACCAGGCTGCGCTACGCCCCGAAGGCACGCGATGATACCCGCCCTCCCCTGATGCGGCAATTTCGGGCGATTCGATTCACGCGGCCTGCCGCTGCGCAGCCGCGACCACGATCAGCCGCGAACGCGGCAGCCACGCCGAAAAAACGCTGCCGCGGCCGAGCTGCGACTGCACGTCGAGCCGGCCCTGGTGCCGCAGCAGCACGTGCTTGACGATCGCCAGCCCCAGCCCGGTACCGCCCGTCTCGCGCGAACGACTCTTGTCGACGCGATAGAAGCGCTCGGTCAGCCGCGGAATGTGCTCGGGCGCGACGCCGATACCCGTGTCCTCGACCTCGAAGCGCGCGCCGTCGTCCGCCACGCGCCAGCGCAGCGTCACGCGCCCGCCGGCCGGCGTGTAGCGGATCGCGTTCGACACGAGGTTGCCGAAGGCGCTGCGCAGTTCCTCGCGGCTGCCGCGCACGTGCTCGGCCGCGGCCTCGACGCCGATCGCGTGCCGCCCCTGCGACAGCGCGCGCGCCTCGTCGGCCAGTTCGCGCAGCAGTTGCGGCACGTCGACGTCCTCGTCGGCGACCGGATTCTCCTGCGACTCGAGCCGCGACAGCATCAGCAGGTCCTCGACCAGCCGGTGCATGCGCTGCGCCTGTTCCTGCATCAGCCGCATGTGGCGGCGGCGCGTCTCGTCGGTCGGCGCGTCGGAGTCGAGCAGCGTTTCGAGAAAACCGTTGACCACCGTCAGCGGCGTGCGCAGCTCGTGCGAGACGTTGGCAACGAAGTCGCGCCGCATCGCGTCGACGCGTTCGCTCTGCGTGACGTCGCGCGTCAACACGATCCAGCGCGACGGCTCGAACTCGATCACCTGCACGGACAGCGCGAGCGACGGGTTGGCCAGCGGCCGGAACACGAGCGGCGCGTCGAAGTCGCCCGAGGTCATGTAGGCGACGAAGACCGGATCGCGCACCAGGTTCGTCAGCCGCAGCCCCTGATCGGCCTGCAGCTTCAGGCCGAGATGGCGTTCGGCGACCGGGTTGCACCATTCGATCTGCAGCGCGGCGTCGACGAGCGCGATGCCCTCGGGCAGCGCGCTGATGGTGCGGCGGAAGCGCGCCTCGCTCTCCTGCAGGCGGCGTTCGTCGATCTCGCTCGCGCGGCGCATCTTGTACAGCCGCGCGAACACCTCCGACCACGTCCCCGCGCCTTCCGGAATCGTCGCAAGCGAAGGCCGCTCGAGCCAGTCGCCGAGCACCGACAGGTAGAACAAGTGCACCGCGAACAGCAGTCCGAGGGCGAGCACGGCGAACCACAGTCCCGCGCGCGCGCCGAAAGCGAAGCCGAGCGCCACCGCGATCGCGCCGAGCAGCGCCAGGCGCAGCAGCGCGGGCAGGACCAGCCTGATCCTGTGCAGCCACTTCTCCGACATGCGGTGCAGTCTACTGCTCGGCGCGCGTCGACAGCCGGTAGCCGAGCCCGCGCACCGTCTGCACGAGGTGCTGCGCGCCGGCGGCCGCCAGCGCCTTGCGCAGCCGCAGCACGTGCACGTCGACGGTGCGTTCCTCGATGAACACGTGATCGCCCCACACGCTGTCCAGAAGCTGCGCGCGCGTGAAGACGCGCTCGGGATGGCCGATCAGGAACTTCAGCAGCTTGAACTCGGCGAGTCCCATCTTGACCGGCTTGCCGTCGACGCTGATCTCGTGCCTGGCCGGGTCGACCGCAAGCGGGCCGTAGGCGAGCGCCTCGCCGCTTTTTTCCGGCGCGCGCCGGCGGAACACCGCGCGCACGCGCGACACCAGTTCGCGCGGCGAAAACGGCTTGACGACGTAGTCGTCGGCGCCCGCGTCCAGCCCCGCGACCTTGTCGCTTTCCGCGCTCCTGGCGGTCAGCAGGATCACCGGCAACGACTTCGTGCGCTCGCCGCCGCGCAGCTCGCGCAGCAGCTCGATGCCGGCGCGGTCGGGCAGCATCCAGTCGAGAATGACGAGATCCGGCAGGCGCTCGCGGATCGCCTGCTGCGCGGCGGCGACCGATTCGGCGCGCTGTACTTCGAAGCCGTTGCTGGTGCAGGTGAACGACACCAACTCCTGGATCGCAGGTTCGTCCTCGACGACCAGTATCGATGCCGCCATCCCGCGTGTCCCGGCTAGGCTTTCGCGACGGTGCGGTCGACCTCGTCGGGCGACGTGTGCCGCACGTCCGCGCCCTGCACGATGAAGATCACGTGCTCGGCGATGTTCTTCGCGTGATCGCCGATGCGCTCGATCGCCTTGGCGGCCCACACGGTGTCGATCGCCGCCGAAATCGCGCGCGGATCCTCCATCATGAAGGTCACGAGCTGCCGCAGGATCGCGCGGAAGCGCTCGTCCACGCCGGCGTCGTCGCGGATGATCGCCGCCGCGGCGTGCGGGTCGAGTCGCGCGAACGCGTCGAGCGCGCCGCGCAGCATGCGGGCGACGATGTCGCCGCAGGTGCGGATGTCGGGAATGCGGTTCAGGCGGAAGTTGTTCTCTTTCTCCTGCAGCCACTTGGCCGCGCGCGCGATCTTGCTCGCTTCGTCGCCGGTGCGTTCGAGGTCGGTGATCGCCTTGGCCACGCCCATGATCATCCGCAGATCGCCCGCGGTCGGCTGGCGCCGCGCAATGACGTGGTTGACCATGCGGTCGAGCTCCAGTTCGAGCTCGTCGACGCGGTCGTCGGCATCGATCACGCTCTGCGCGAGCGCCGTGTCGGCGCGCTCGAAGGCGTCGAGCGCGGTCTTCAGCTGCGACTCGACCAGGCCGCCCATGTGCAGGATGCGCGAACGCATCGATTCGAGCTCCTGGTCGTAGACGCGCGAAGAATGTTCACCGGTTGTCATGTCCTTCTCCTGCGACGGCTCCTTGTTCGGGGGCGGCGCGCGGCCGCTTCATCCGAAGCGGCCCGTAATGCCCGTGCGGACCACGCCCGCACGGCCCTGCGCCGCGCCACGGCGCGGCGAATGTAGTGGCTTCGACATAACGTTCGCTTCGCTCACGTGAGTCTGCGCCGCTACATTACGGGCCGCTTCATCCGAACCGGCCCGTAATGTAGTCCTCGGTCTCTTTCCGCTTCGGTTTGATGAAGATCTGGTCGGTTTCGCCGAATTCGACCATCTCGCCGAGGTACATGTAGGCCGTGTAGTCCGACACACGCGCGGCCTGCTGCATGTTGTGCGTGACGATCGCGACCGTGTAGTCGGACTTCAGCTCGTCGATCAGTTCCTCGATCTTCGCCGTCGAGATCGGGTCGAGCGCCGAGCACGGCTCGTCGAACAGGATGATCTCGGGCCGCACGGCGATGCCGCGCGCGATGCACAGCCGCTGCTGCTGCCCTCCCGAAAGGCTCGTGCCCGACTGGGCGAGCTTGTCCTTGACCTCGTTCCACAGCGCCGCCTTGCGCAGCGCCCATTCGACGCGCTCGTCCATCTCGGACCGGGTCAGCCGCTCGAACAGCCGCACGCCGAACGCGATGTTGTCGTAGATCGACATCGGAAAAGGCGTGGGCTTCTGGAAGACCATGCCGATCTTGGCGCGGATCAGCGCGACGTCCTCCTTGGTCGTCAGCAGGTTCTCGCCGTCCATCACGACCTCGCCCTCGGCGCGCTGCTCCGGGTACAGCTCGAACATCCGGTTGAACACGCGCAGCAGCGTCGACTTGCCGCAGCCCGACGGTCCGATGAAGGCGGTGACCTTCTTCTCGGGGATCTCCAGGTTGATGTTCTTCAGCGCATGGAACTTGCCGTAGTAGAAGTTCAGCCCGCGCACCTTGATCTTGGCGCGCTCCTGCGGAGGAATCGCAGCTTCCATGTGTCTCAGTCCTTCTTGCGGAACAGCACGCGTGCCAGGATGTTGAGCAGCAGCACGCCGAGCGTGATCAGGAAGACGCCCGCCCACGCCATCTGCTGCCAGTTGGAGAACGGGCTCATCGCGAACTTGAAGATCGTCACCGGCAGGTTGGCCATCGGCTCGCCGAGATTCAGGCTGAAGAACTGATTCGACAGCGCGGTGAACAGCAGCGGCGCGGTTTCGCCGGCGATGCGCGCCAGCGCCAGCAGCACGCCGGTGACCACGCCGGCCTTGGCCGCGCGCAGGGTCACGCGCGAGATCACCACCCACTTGGGCGAGCCGAGCGCGAACGCCGCTTCGCGCAGCGCGTTGGGGATCAGTTGCAGCATGTTTTCGGTGGTGCGCACGACCACCGGGATCACGATCAGCGCCAACGCGATGACGCCGGCGTAGCCCGAGAACGTGCGAGTCTTCGCGACGACGATCGCGTAGACGAACAGGCCGATCACGATCGACGGCGCCGACAGCAGGATGTCGTTGATGAAGCGCGTCGCGTGACCGAGCCAGGTGCGCTGCCCGTACTCGGCGAGGTAGATGCCGGCGAGGATGCCGATGGGCGTGCCGACCAGCGTCGCAAGCGCGACCATCACGCCCGAGCCGACGATCGCGTTGGCCAGTCCGCCGCCTTCGGCGTTCGGCGGCGGCGTCGACTGCGTGAAGGTCGCCCAGTTCAACCCGCCGACGCCGAGGTAGATCGTCTCGAACAGGATCCAGATCAGCCAGAACAGACCGAAGCCCATTGCCACGAGCGACAGCGACAGCGCAACGAAGTTGATCGCCTTGCGCCTGCGGTGCATCGGCAGCCGGTTGACCGTCGAGCGGCCGGGCAGAACGGCGCTCATGCGCGCGCCCCTTCACGCTTAGCCAGCCGCAGCAGCAGCAGCTTCGACGCCGCCAGCACGACGAAGGTGATGAAGAACAGAACCAACCCGAGGTAGATCAGCGAGGCCTCGTGCAGCCCGGGCGTGGCCTCGGCGAACTCGTTGGCCAGCGCGGAGGTGATCGAGTTGGCCGCCTCGAACAGCGACAGGCTCTCCAGCTGGTTGAAGTTGCCGATGACGAAGGTCACCGCCATCGTCTCGCCGAGCGCCCGCCCGAGCCCGAGCATGATGCCGCCGATCACGCCCGCCTTCGTGTACGGCAGCACGACTCGGCTGACGACCTCCCACGTCGTCGCACCCACGCCGTACGCGGACTCCTTCAGCAGCGGCGGCGTCACCTCGAAAACGTCGCGCATCACCGCGGCGATGAACGGGATGATCATGATCGCGAGGATGATGCCCGCCGACAGGATGCCGATGCCCACCGGCGGGCCGGAGAAAAGCCCTCCCAGCAGCGGCACGTCGCCGAACCCCGCCTGCAGCGGCTGCTGCACGTACTGCGCGAGCAACGGCGCGAAAACCAGCAGGCCCCACATGCCGTAGACGATGCTCGGAATCGCCGCGAGCAGTTCGATCGCCGTTCCGAGCGGACGCTTGAGCCAGCGCGGCGACAGCTCGGTGAGGAACAGCGCGATGCCGAAGCTCACGGGCACCGCGATCAGCAAGGCGATCAGCGAGGTCGCGAGCGTGCCGTAGATCATCACCAGCCCGCCGAAGCGCTCCTGTACCGGATCCCATTCCGAGGTCCACAGGAAGCGCAGCCCGAAATGCTGGATCGACGGCCAGGCGCCGGCGAGCAGCGAAACGATGATGCCGACCAGCAGCAGCAGCGTGACGACCGCCGCCGCGCGTACAAGGCCCGCAAAGAAGAGATCGCCGGCCCGCCCTGCCGGCCGCCGCGGACTCCGCATCACCTGGTCCCGGATCCGTGTTGTTGTCGTCGAGATAGTAGCGTCCATGGCGCCCCTTCCGGGACCGTCGACAAACGAAGCGGGCCGGCATGACGCCGGCCCGCGCGACGTTGCGGGTTACAGCGGAGATACCGACCTGCCTGCGTCGTCGGTGATCTTCGCCCACGCCTTGCGGATCATCGCCTTCACGCTGTCGGGCAACGGCACGTAGTCGAGTTCTTCCGCCATCTTGTCGCCGTTCTTGAACGCCCAGTCGAAGAAGCGCAGCGACGCGGCGGCCTGCTGCGGCTTGTCCTGCTTGAGCTGCATCATGATGAACGTCGCGCCGGTGATCGGCCACGCGTCCTTGCCCGGTTGGTTGGTCAGGATCTGATAGAAGGACTTCTGCCACTCGGCGCCCGCGGCGGCCGCCTTGAACGTGGCGTCGTCCGGCGCGACGAAGTTGCCCGCCGCGTTCTGCAGCAGCGCGTAGGTCATCTTGTTCTGCTTGGCGTACGCGTATTCGACATAGCCGATCGAGTTCGGCAGCCGCTGCACGAACGCGGCCACACCTTCGTTGCCCTTGCCGCCCGCGCCGGTCGGCCAGTTGACCGCGGTGCCTTCGCCGACCTTGGACTTCCACTCCGCGTTCACCTTCGACAGGTAGTTCGTGAAGATGAAGGTCGTTCCCGAACCGTCCGCGCGCCGCACGACCGCGATCGCCGTGTCGGGCAGCTTGAGCCCCGGGTTCAGCGAGGCGATCGCCGGGTCGTTCCACCTGGTGATCTTGCCGAGGTAGATGTTGCCGAGCACGGCGCCGGTCAGCCGAAGCTGGCGCGTGTCGATGCCCTTCAGGTTCACGACCGGCACGACGCCGCCGATCACCGTCGGGAACTGCATCAGGCCGTCCTTCGCCAACTCCTCGTCGGTCAGCGGCATGTCGGATGCACCGAAGTCCACCGTCTTGCCGCGGATCTGGCGCAGTCCCGCGCCCGAGCCGACCGACTGGTAGTTCACGCGCGTGCCGGTGGCCTTGTGGTAGGCGTCGGCCCATTTGGCGTACAGCGGCGCCGGAAACGTCGCGCCGGCGCCGGTCACGTCCTGCGCGGCTGCAGCGCCGAAAGCGCCGGCCAGCGCGAACGCGGCGGCGAAGGTCTGGATCGAAGGAAGCTTCATGGTCACCTCGGGTCGAAGTTGGCTGAGGACTGTTCGTCTCACGGCACGAAGTCTATGAAGCGCATGTGACGCTTCGGTGACAAGTCCGGCCCGCCGCCAACACGGCGGTCGTGCCGAGGGACGCGCTGTCACAAGACCGTCGCGGACCGCCGTCGCGGTCGCAGGCAGCGACGGCGTTCAGGCCGACGGAACGGTCGACGCCAACCGATGCGCCAGCGCGTGCGCGAGGTCGGCTTCTTCAGCCTCGACCATCACGCGCAGTACCGGCTCGGTGCCCGAGGCGCGGATCAGGATGCGGCCGCCGCCCGCCAGCTGGCGTTCAATCGCCTGCATCTCGTTCTGCAGCGGCGCGTGCGACTTCCATTCAAAGCCGTTGCGCACGCGCACGTTGACGAGCGTCTGCGGCAGCAGCTTCAGGTCGGCGGTCAGCTCGGCGAGCGACTTGCCCGCGCGCCGCATCGCCGCCAGCACCTGCAGACCGCTGACGATGCCGTCGCCGGTCGTGTGCTTGTCAAGGCACAGCAGATGCCCAGAGCCTTCGCCGCCGAGCTGCCACCCTTTGCGCTCGAGCAGCTCCAGCACGTAGCGGTCGCCGACCTTGGCGCGCTCGAACGGGATCTTCAGCTCGGCGAGCCGCTTCTCGAACGCGAAGTTGGTCATCAGCGTGCCGACCACGCCGGCGACCCGCCCGCCGTTGGCGATGCGGTCGCGCACGATCACGTACAGCAGCTCGTCGCCGTTGTAGGTGCGGCCGTCGGCGTCGGCGATGACGACGCGGTCGGCGTCGCCGTCGAGCGCGATGCCGAGATCGGCCTCGTTCATCTGCACCGCATGCGCGAGGTGCTCGCCGTGCACGGCGCCCACGCCGTCGTTGATGTTGAAGCCGTTCGGCGCAGCGCCGACCGGCACGACGTCGGCGCCCAGCTCGTGGAACACGTCGGGCGCGACCTGATAGGCGGCGCCGTGCGCGCAGTCGACGACGATCTTCAGCCCCTTCAGGTCCAGCTCGGTCGGGAACGTGCTCTTGCAGAACTCGATGTAGCGCCCGCCGGCGTCGTCGAGCCGGCGCGCCTTGCCGAGCAGCTTCGATTCGACGCAGGTGAAGGGCGCGTCGATCTGCGCTTCGATCTGCGCCTCGATCTCGTCCGGCAGCTTGGTGCCGCGCCCGGAGAAGAACTTGATGCCGTTGTCGGGATACGGATTGTGCGAAGCGCTGATCACGACGCCTGCGGTCAGCCGCTGCGCGCGCGTCAGGTACGCGACCGCGGGCGTGGGCAGCGGCCCGCACAACACGACATCGACGCCCGCGCTCGAGAATCCCGCTTCGAGTGCCGCCTCGAGCATGTAGCCCGACACGCGCGTGTCCTTGCCGATCAGCACGGTCGGTTTTGCGCTCGCGCCCGGCGGCTGGTGCGCGACGAGCACGCGCCCGGCCGCCTGCCCGAGCTTCAGCACGAAGTCCGGCGTGATCGGCGCTTCGCCCACCGTGCCGCGCACGCCGTCGGTTCCGAAATACTTGCGGCTCACTGCCCCTCTCCCTGTTGGATGACCGCCTGCCAGACCGCCAGCGCATCGCGCGTCGCGGCCACGTCGTGCACCCTCACGATACGCGCTCCGCGCTGCACGGCCAGCAGCGCCGCGGCGACCGAGCCGTGCACGCGTTCGTCGACGGCGCGCCCGGTCGCGTGGCCGAGCATCGACTTGCGCGACAGCCCGGCGAGCAAAGGCTGCCCGAGCGCGGTCAGTTCATGCAGCCGCGCGAGCAGCGCGAAGTTGTGGGCGACGGTCTTGCCGAAGCCGAAGCCGGGGTCGAGCGCGATGCGCTCGCGCGCCACGCCCGCGGCCACCAGCGCATCGCGGCGCGCGCGCAGGAAGTCGCCGACTTCGCGCACGACGTCGTCGTAGTGCGGAGCGAGCTGCATCGTGCGCGGTTCGCCCTGCATGTGCATCAGCACGATGCCGCAGTCGGACGCGGCGACGGCTTCGAGCGCGCCACCGGCGCGCAGCGCGCGCACGTCGTTGACGACCGCCGCGCCCTCGGCCAGCGCGGCGCGCATCACCTCGGGTTTGCTCGTGTCGATCGAAATCGGAACCCCGCGTTCGCGCAGCGTGCACACCAGCGGGATCACGCGCGCCAGTTCCTCGTCGACGCCGACCCCGGCCGCGCCGGGCCGCGTCGACTCGCCGCCGATGTCGAGCAGATCGGCGCCTTCGGCGATCAGCCGCTCGCCGTGCGCCAGCGCACGCTCGAAGTCGAAGAACCGCCCGCCGTCCGAAAACGAGTCGGGCGTGACGTTCACGATGCCCATCACGAGTGGGCGCGCGAGGTCGAAAACCCGACCGCGGCACGCCCAACGCGCGCCCGAAACACTTTGATCCACCGCGCTTGCCAGCCGATAGCGAAGCCTGCATTCTAGTGACGCGTCACGAGGACCACGATGCTGCGACAACTGCTTGCGCGCTGGGGCCAACGGGCACCGGACGCCGCGAAGAACGGCGAGAAGAACGAAGCGAAGAGAGAAGCCGCACCCGCCGCGGGCAGAGCCGCACCGCCGGCGGTCGCGCCGCGCGCGCCGAGCGCCGACCTCGCGCAGCCGTGGCGGCTCGTCGCACGCCGTCCGCTGCTCGACCGTCGCGGCGCGATCGGGGGCTGGGACCTGCGGCTTTCCCCCTGGGCCGCCGAGCGGCTGCGCCGCACGCACGCGCAGCGCGCGCTGCAGGAGACGCTCGACTTCGCGTTCGCGCAGGCCGCGCAGGCGGTGATGCGGGCGCCGCGCACCGCGGTGCTGAATCTGCCGCCGGCCACGCTGCGCCACAGCGCCGCGGTCGCCCAGCTGCCGCGCGGCGCGATCGTCGCGCTCGACGGAATCACGCTCGACGCGCTCGGCACCGAGGCGCCGGTCGTGCTGTCGATCCTGCGCAGCCAAGACCTGAAGATCGCGCTCGCGCCGGAGATTGCGCTGGTCGAGCCGCCGCCCGAGTTCGTCGTGATCAACGCCGCCGGGGGCGCCCGCGGCGCGCCGAGCGGACCCGCGCAGCGGGCGATTCCCAGGCAGGGCCGCATCGTCACGAATCTGCGTTCGTTCGAGGACGTTGCGGCCGCCTTGCAGAAAGGCGCCGATTACGCGTGCGGCGCATACGCGCAGGCCGCGGCGCAGCGCACCGGCCAGGCGTCGGTGCAGACGGTGACGATCGCCAACATCCTCTCGGCGCTGACCGCCGGCCGGCCGCCGCGCGACATCGCCGAACTGTTCAAGGCCGACGTCACGCTGTCGTACCGGCTGATGCGGATTCTGGGCAGCGCGGCCTACGGGCTGGGGCGTTCGATCGGTTCGCTGCAGGAAGCGGTGATGATGCTGGGCACGCGCGAACTGTACCGCTGGCTCGCGGTGCTGCTGCTGTCGAGCGCGGGCAGCGTGCCGCTGGCGCGCGCGCTGCACGAGACGGCGCTCGTGCGCGGGCGCCTGCTCGAGCTGGTCGCGATCGCGCGCAGCCGCACCGATCCGCCCGAAGCGCTGTTCGTCACCGGCGCGTTTTCGCTGCTCGATCTGCTGCTGAACGTGCCGCTGGAATCGGCGCTCGCGCTGATGCCGCTGCTGCCCGCGCAGACGATCGACGCGCTGATCGCCGAAAGCGGTCCGTGGCGGTCTTATCTCGACCTCGCGCTCGCGCTCGAAACCGGGGACGACGCGCGGCAGGAAGCGGCCTGCGCGAAGCTCGAGCTGAACCGCGACAAGGCCGCCGCGCTGTATGCCGAAGCGGCCGACTGGGCCGCGGGCGCGACCCAGCTCGGCGGCGAAGTCTGAAAATGCAAACGCCCGCTTGCGCGGGCGTTCGGGAACGCTTCGGCTGCGCTCAGGCCGGCTGGGCCGCTCCTTCCACGCCGCCGCTGGCGAGCTTGCCCCCGGCCGGCGGCGCCGATCCGGCCGACTTCGGCGGGCGCGGCGGCTTGCCGGCCATGATGTCGTCGATCTGCTCGGCGTCGATCGTCTCCAGCTCGAGCAGGGCTTTGGCCATCGCCTCGACCTTGTCGCGGTTGTCCTCGAGCAGCTTGCGCGCGACCGCGTACTGCTGGTCGATGATCTTGCGGATCTCGGCGTCGACCTTGCGCATCGTCTCCTCGGAGACGTGCGTCGTCTTGGTGATCGAGCGGCCGAGGAAGACTTCGCCTTCGTTCTCCGCGTAGACCATCGGGCCGAGCACGTCGCTCATGCCGAAGCGCGTGACCATGTCGCGCGCCATCTGGGTGGCACGCTCGAAGTCGTTGGAGGCGCCGGTGGTCATCTGGTTCATGAACACCTCTTCGGCGATGCGGCCGCCGAACAGCACCGCGATGCGGTTCAACAGATACTCGCGGTCGTACGCGTAGCGGTCCTGCTCGGGCAGTTGCATGGTGACGCCGAGGGCGCGGCCGCGCGGGATGATCGTGACCTTGTGCACCGGGTCGGTCTTCGGCAGCAGCTTGGCCACCACTGCATGGCCCGACTCGTGATACGCGGTGTTTCGCCGTTCTTCCTCGGACATGACCATCGACTTGCGCTCGGCGCCCATCATGATCTTGTCCTTGGCCTTCTCGAAGTCCTGCATCTCGACCACGCGCGCGTTGCGCCGCGCGGCGAACAGCGCCGCTTCGTTGACCAGGTTGGCCAGATCCGCGCCGGAGAAGCCGGGCGTGCCGCGCGCGAGGATGTCGGCCTTGACGTCGGCACCGATCGGCACCTTGCGCATGTGCACGTTGAGGATCTGCTCGCGGCCGCGGATGTCGGGCAGCGGCACGACGACCTGGCGGTCGAAGCGGCCCGGACGCAGCAGCGCCGGGTCCAGAACGTCGGGCCGGTTGGTGGCGGCGATCACGATCACGCCCATGCCGGTCTCGAAGCCGTCCATCTCGACGAGAAGCTGGTTCAGCGTCTGCTCGCGCTCGTCGTTGCCGCCGCCCAGCCCCGCGCCGCGCTGGCGGCCGACCGCGTCGATCTCGTCGATGAAGATGATGCACGGCGCGTGCTTCTTCGCGTTCTCGAACATGTCGCGCACGCGCGCGGCGCCGACGCCGACGAACATCTCGACGAAGTCCGAGCCCGAGATCGAGAAGAACGGCACCTTCGCCTCGCCGGCGATCGCCTTGGCGAGCAGCGTCTTGCCGGTGCCCGGCGAACCCACCATCAGCACGCCGCGCGGGATGCGGCCGCCGAGCTTCTGGAACTTGGACGGATCGCGCAGGAAGTCGACGAGCTCCTGCACTTCTTCCTTCGCCTCGTCGCAACCGGCGACGTCGGCGAAGGTGACGTTGTTGTTGCTCTCGTCGAGCATGCGCGCACGGCTCTTGCCGAAGGAGAATGCGCCGCCGCGGCCTCCCCCTTGCATCTGCCGCATGAAGAAGATCCACACGCCGATCAGCAGCAGCATCGGGAACCAGGACACGAAGATCGACGTGAGCAGCGACTGCTCTTCGCGCGGCTTGACGTCGACCTTGACGCCGGCGCTGATCAGGTCGCCCATCAGCCCGCGGTCGAGCACGGTGGCGACGGTGCGGATGCGGCGATCGTCCTGCGTGAGCGCGATCACCTCCGGCGTCACGCCCGACTCCTGGATCGACACCTGCTTGATGCGGCCGGCCCTGACCTCGGCGAGGAACTCGGAATACGGCAGATAGGTCTCGCCCGGCCGCTGGCGGCCCTCGAACTGCTTGAAGACGGTAAAGAGCACGAGCGCGATCACCATCCAGATGGCGGCCTTCGCGAACATGTTGTTGTTCAAGACACGACTCCCGACGAGGTCCGCAACCGGCAGCGGACGGATGGCTCGGATTCTAGGCCCAATCGCACCTGCAGGCCCATCCGAGGCGGCATCGAAACATGCCCGCAGATGGGGGCGATCACCCTGCTTTTTCAAGGGCTTGCAGCGATCGAATGCGCCCCTTGGCAAACCCTCAGTTCAACGCTGTTTCAGACCCCGCGCGAGCAGGTAGGTTTCGCTCGAGCTGTCGCGCGACGCGGCGGGCTTGCGCACGACGACGTTCGTGAAGGTCTTCTTGAGCGCCTCGACGAACTGGCTGTAGCCGCTGCCCTGGAAGGCCTTGACCAGCAGCGCACCGCCCGGCTTCAGATGCGCCTGGGCGAACGCGAGCGCCAGCTCGCACAGGTGGCCGCTGCGCGCCGCGTCGACGGCGGCGATGCCCGAAAGATTGGGGGCCATGTCCGACAGGATCACGTCGGCGCGTTCGCCATCGAGCGCGGCCACGAGCTGCGCTTCGACGTCGGCTTCACGGAAATCGCCCTGAATGAAGGTCACGTCGGGCAGCGGATCCATCGGCAGCACGTCGAGCGCGATGATGCGGCCGCGCACCACCCCTTGGCGGTCCGTCAGCCGCTCGCGCACGACCTGGGTCCAGCTTCCCGGCGCCGCACCCAGATCGATCACGACGCTGCCGGGCTTCAGCAGCTTGTCGCGATCGTCGATCTCCGCGAGCTTGTACGCGGAACGGGCGCGATAGCCGTGTTTGGTCGCCGCCTTCACGAAAGGATCGGTGAGGTGACGCCGGATCCACTCGGGATTCGAGCGATGCTTCTTCTTCGCGGTCGGCATGGCAGCGATCGGTCGATCGAAGGCTAGACTAGTTTCAAACGGGAGCCGGAGATGGCGGAAATCGAACTGACGCCGAAACAACGGCAGCAACTCAAGGGCGCGGCGCACCGCCTCGATCCGGTGGTGCTGCTGGGCGCGAGCGGGCTGACCGACGCCGTCGTCAAGGAAATCGACCGCGCCCTGACCGCGCACGAACTGATCAAGGTTCGCGTGCCCGGCGACGATCGCGCGGAGCGCGACGACATTTTCCGCGCGGTCGCCGAGCGGCTCGGCGCGGCGCGCGTGCAGATGATCGGCAAGCTGTTCGTGCTGTTCCGGCCGAGGCCCGACGAGGCGAAGGCGACCGAGACCGCGCCGCGCATGCGCCGGACGCTCGCCGGCAAGACGCCCCCGGCCGCGCCCGTGCGCACGAAGGCCGATCGGCGCGAGATCCGCGCGACCGCGCCGAAACCGGCGCCGCGCCGACCGGCCAAGCCGATCGAGCGCACCGCGCGGCGCACGGCCAAGGGCAAACCGGGTTCGCGCAGCCGCTGAGGCGTCGCCCGCTACTCGTAGACGACGCTCAGGATGTCGTAGTGGCGCTTGCCCGACGGGGCGAGCACCTCGGCAGTATCGCCTTCGCTGCGGCCGATCAGCGCGCGCGCGATCGGACTCGAGATCGAAATCAGCCCCGCCTTGATGTCGGCCTCATCGTCGCCGACGATCTGGTACTTGACGACTTCGCCCGTGCTCTGATCCTCCAGCTCGACGGTCGCGCCGAAGACGATGCGCCCGCCGGCGTCGACGGTCGCCGGGTCGATGACCTGCAGCGCCGCGAGCTTGCCTTCCAGCTCCTGGATCCGCCCCTCGATGAAACCCTGGCGCTCGCGCGCGGCATCGTATTCGGCGTTCTCAGAGAGGTCGCCTTTGTCCCGCGCTTCCTTGATCGACTGGATGATCGCCGGACGATCGACGGCCTTCAGCCGCTGCAGCTCGGCTTTCAGTTTCTCGGCACCGCGCGCGGTGATCGGGATGGGCATGACGGTTCCGGAAAAAGCGAAAAAAACAAGGCCCCGGCACTGCCGGGGCCGATGCGCAGAATTTAGCGAGCAGCGCGCGGCGGCGCAAGCCGGAACAGCCGCTACGCTGCCAGGCGGCGATGCAGCCCCTGCAGGTCGTAGACCTCGAGCCGGTCGAAGTGGCGCATGCCTTCGACCGCTGCGCGGCCGCCGGCGATCGTCGTGTAGTAGGTCACGCGTTGCGCGAGCGCGGTCGTTCGGATCGAGCGCGAATCGGCGATCTGGCTGCGGTTTTCGGCGACCGTCGTGATCACGAGCGCAATCTCGCCGTTCTTCAGCAGGTCGACGATGTGCGGCCGCCCGTCCTTGACCTTGTTGACGACCCTGACCGGAATGCCGGCCGCTTCGATGGCTGTCGCCGTGCCGCGCGTGGCGACGAGCTGATAACCCAGTTCATCCAGCAGGCGGGCCACCTCGACCGTGCGCGGCTTGTCGCTGTCCTTGACGCTCAGGAACACGGTGCCGGACGGCGGCAACCCCGCGCCGGCGCCGAGCTGCGACTTGAACAGCGCCTCGCCGAAGGTCGCGCCGACACCCATCACTTCGCCGGTCGACCGCATCTCGGGTCCCAGCAGCGGATCGACGCCGGGGAACTTGGCGAACGGGAATACGGCTTCCTTCACCGAGAAGTACGGCGGAACGACTTCCACGCGGACCTTCTGCTCGGCGATCGACCGCCCCGCCATGCAGCGCGCGGCGATCTTGGCGAGCGGCTCGCCGGTGGCTTTCGACACGAAAGGCACCGTGCGCGAGGCGCGCGGATTAACCTCGAGCACGTAGATGTCGGCGCCGTCGTGGTCGTTCTTCTTGATCGCGAACTGCACATTCATCAGCCCGCACACGTTCAGCGCGCGCGCCATCGTCACCGTCTGCCGCTTCAGCTCGGCGATCACGTCGGTCGACAGCGAATACGGCGGCAGCGAGCAGGCCGAATCGCCCGAATGCACGCCCGCCTGCTCGATGTGCTCCATCACGCCGCCGATGCGGACCTCGCGGCCGTCGGCCACGCAGTCGACGTCGACCTCGATTGCGTCGTCCAGAAAGCGGTCGAGCAGCACCGGCGAGTCGTTGCTGACCTTCACCGCCTCGCGCATGTAGCGCTCGAGATCCTTGCCGTCCTGCACGATCTCCATCGCGCGGCCGCCGAGCACGTAGCTCGGACGCACCACCAGCGGATAGCCGATCTCCTGCGCCAGCTTCAGCGCCTCTTCTTCGGTGCGTGCGGTGCGGTTGGGCGGCTGCTTCAGCCCGAGCTTCATCAGCAGCTGCTGGAAGCGTTCGCGGTCCTCGGCGATGTCGATCGAATCGGGCGAAGTGCCGATGATCGGCACGCCGGCGGCTTCCAGATCGCGCGCGAGCTTCAGCGGCGTCTGCCCGCCGAACTGAACGATCACGCCGAAGGGCTTTTCCTTGTCGACGATCTCGAGCACGTCCTCGAGCGTCAGCGGCTCGAAGTACAGGCGGTCGGACGTGTCGTAGTCGGTCGATACCGTTTCCGGGTTGCAGTTGACCATGATGGTCTCGAACCCGTCCTCGCGCAGCGCGAGCGCGGCGTGCACGCAGCAGTAGTCGAACTCGATGCCCTGTCCGATCCGGTTCGGCCCGCCGCCCAGCACGATGATCTTGCGGCGGTCGGTCGGATTGGCCTCGCACTCGTCCTCGTAGGTCGAGTACATGTAGGCCGTCGTCGTCGCGAACTCGGCCGCGCAGGTGTCGACCCGCTTGAACACCGGGCGCACGTTCGCCGCCAGCCGCGCGGCGCGCACTTCGGCCGGCCTGGTGCCGACGAGCTTGGCGAGCCGGCGGTCCGAAAATCCCTTGCGCTTGACGAAGCGCAGTTCCTCGGCCGACAGCGACGCCAGCGTGCGGCCGGCGAGCCGCTGCTCGATGCGCACCAGTTCTTCGACCTGCGCCAGGAACCACGGATCGATGCCGGTTTCTTCGTACACCTCGGCCACCGTCATGCCGACGCGGAACGCGTCGGCGACGTACCAGATCCGGTTCGGTCCCGGCTCGCCGATCTCCTCGACGATCTCGTCGCGGTCGCTCGTGCATTCGTCGAGCCCGTCGGCGCCGACCTCGAGTCCGCGCAGCGCCTTCTGGAAGGACTCCTGGAAGGTGCGGCCGATCGCCATCACTTCGCCGACCGACTTCATCTGCGTGGTCAGATGCGGGTCGGCTTCGCGGAACTTCTCGAACGCGAAGCGCGGCACCTTGGTGACGACGTAGTCGATCGTCGGCTCGAACGACGCCGGCGTGGCGCCGCCGGTGATCTCGTTGCGCAGTTCGTCGAGCGTGTAGCCGACCGCGAGCTTGGCGGCGACCTTGGCGATCGGGAATCCGGTCGCCTTCGACGCCAGCGCGGACGAGCGCGACACGCGCGGATTCATCTCGATCACGATCATCCGCCCGTCGCGCGGATTGATCGCGAACTGCACGTTGCTGCCCCCGGTATCGACGCCGATCTCGCGCAGGATCGCGATGCTGGCGTCGCGCATCAACTGGTATTCCTTGTCCGTCAGCGTCTGTGCCGGCGCCACCGTGATCGAATCGCCGGTGTGGATGCCCATCGGATCGAGGTTCTCGATCGAGCAGACGATGATGCAGTTGTCCGCGCGGTCGCGGACCACTTCCATCTCGAATTCCTTCCAGCCGAGCAGCGACTCCTCGATCAGCAGCTCGCGCGTCGGCGAAAGGTCCAGCCCGCGCGTGCAGATCGCGACGAACTCCTCCATGTTGTAGGCGATGCCGCCGCCCGAGCCGCCGAGCGTGAAGCTCGGCCGCACGACGACCGGGAAGCCCATCGTCGCCTGCACCGCCTGCGCCTCCGCCAGCGTGTGCGCGATGCCGGAACGCGCGGAGGCGAGCCCGATGCGCGTCATCGCCTCCTTGAACTTGTGGCGGTCCTCGGCCTTTTCGATCGCGTCGGGCGAGGCGCCGATCAGTTCGACGCCGTACTTGTGCAGCACGCCGTTCTTGAACAGGTCCATCGCGCAGTTCAGCGCGGTCTGTCCGCCCATCGTCGGCAGGATCGCGTCGGGCTTCTCCTTCGCGATGATCCGTTCGACGACCTGCCAGGTGATCGGCTCGATGTAGGTGACGTCGGCCATGCCGGGGTCGGTCATGATCGTCGCCGGATTGCTGTTGACGAGGATGACCTTGTAGCCCTCCTGCTTCAGCGCCTTGCACGCCTGTGCGCCCGAGTAGTCGAACTCGCAGGCCTGGCCGATCACGATCGGGCCGGCGCCGATGATCAGGATGCTCTGGATGTCGGTGCGCTTCGGCATCTACTTGCGTTCGTCGATGAGTTTCACGAAGCGATCGAAGAGGTACGCGATGTCGTGCGGGCCCGGGCTCGCCTCGGGATGGCCCTGGAAGCAGAACGCGGGCTTGTCGGTGCGGCGGAAGCCCTGCAGCGTGCCGTCGAACAGCGACACGTGCGTGACCTTGCAGTGTTCCGGCAGCGATTTCGGATCGACCGCGAAACCGTGGTTCTGCGAGGTGATCGCGACCCGCCCGGTGTCGAGGTCCTGCACCGGATGGTTCGCGCCGTGATGACCGAACTTCATCTTCAGCGTCCGCCCGCCCGAGGCGAGCCCCATGATCTGGTGGCCGAGGCAGATGCCGAAGGTCGGATAGCCGCGCGCGATCAACTCGCGCGTCGCTTCGATCGCGTAGTCGCACGGCTCCGGGTCGCCGGGACCGTTCGACAGGAACACGCCGTCCGGCTTCAGACGGATCGCTTCGGCCGCAGGCGTCTGCGCCGGAACGACCGTGATGCGGCAGCCCCGGCTCGCGAGCAGCCGCAGGATGTTGCGCTTGACGCCGAAGTCGTACGCCACGACGTGCCGCTTCGGTTCCGCAAGCGTGCCGTAGCCCGCGCCGAGCGCCCACGCGGTTTCGGGCCACTCGTACGGCTCGGGCGCCGAGACGACCTTCGCCAGGTCGAGCCCCGCCATGCCGGGGAACGAACGCGCCAGCCGCACTGCTTCCGCTTCGTCGGCGCCGACCAGGATCGCACCCGGCTGTGCGCCCCGGTCGCGCAGGATGCGCGTCAGCTTGCGCGTGTCGATGTCGGCGATCGCGACGGTCTTTTCGCGCCGCAGGTAGTCGCCGAGCGACTCCTGCGCGCGGAAGTTCGAGTGCACGCGCGGCAGGTCGCGCACGATCAACCCGGCGGCGTGTACGCGGCTCGCCTCGACGTCCTCGGCGTTGGTGCCGGTATTGCCGATGTGCGGATAGGTCAGCGTGACGAGCTGACGGCAATAGCTCGGGTCGGTCAGGATCTCCTGGTAGCCGGTCATCGCCGTGTTGAACACGACTTCGCCGACCGCGGAGCCTTCGGCGCCGATCGAACGGCCGCGGAAGACCGTCCCGTCGGCCAGCGCGAGCAGCGCGAGGGGACGAGAATCAGCAATCAGGGAAGACAAGCAGGCTCCTCGGCGCACCGTCCGCCTCCGGCATCGCGCCGGCCGGCGGTGCATCAGCGATGCGCGGTACGGGAATTCCGCCGCCGGCGCGATCGCGAAAGTTAAACTGGCGAAGTATAGCTTTCCGACCTTCGCCGATCCGTCCACGCTGCTAGCGTCGACCGTTATGCCCGCGCTGCTCGAGCAACTGAAGCGCTTTACGACGATTGTCGCCGATACGGGCGACATCGCCGCGATCGCGCGCCATCGGCCGCGCGACGCGACGACCAATCCGTCGCTGATCCTGAAGGCCGCGCAGAGCCCGCAGTACGCGCCGCTGATCCGCACCGCGGTGGCGCCCGCCCGCGGCGCGCCGGCCGAACGGCTGCTCGACCGCGTGCTGGTCGCCTTCGGCGTAGCAATCCTGAAGCTGATCGACGGCCGCGTCTCGACCGAGGTCGACGCGCGGCTGTCCTTCGACACGCGCGCGACGATCGAGCGCGCGCGCCGCCTGATCGCACTGTACGAAGCGCAGGGCGTCGGGCGCAGCCGCGTGCTGATCAAGATCGCGTCGACCTGGGAAGGCATCCGCGCGGCCGAATTGCTGGAGCGTGAGGGCATCCACTGCAACATGACGCTGCTGTTCTCGGTCGCGCAGGCGCAGGCCGCGGCCGATGCCGGCGCCACGCTGATTTCGCCTTTCGTCGGCCGCATCTACGACTGGCACAAGCGGGCGGTCGGAGCGGGCTGGGACGAAGCGGCCAATGCCGGCGCCAACGACCCCGGCGTGCGTTCTGTGCATGCGATCTACGCGCGGCTGAAGGGCGGCGGCTATCCGACCGAGATCATGGGCGCGAGCTTCCGCAATCTCGGCCAGATCGTGGCGCTCGCCGGCTGCGATCTGCTGACGATCAGCCCCGAGCTGCTCGAGCAGCTCGCGACGTCCGAAGGCAAGCTCGAACGCGCGCTCGTGCCGCCGGCGCAGACCTCGACGCGCGCGCCCTTGGCCGAGGCCGACTTCCGCTACGCGCTGAACGACGATGCAATGGCGACCGAAAAGCTCGCCGAAGGCATCCGCATCTTCGCGGCCGACGCGGTCAAGCTGCAGCGGCTGATCGCCGAACTCGCCACCGAGCCGGTCGCGCAATGCTGATCATTCCGTATCAGACGCGCTTTTCGGCCAAGTCGCTGCCGGCGATCACGCTCGCGCTGATCCTGGTCAACGCGATCGTCTTCTTCTTTCTGCAGTCGCGCGACGACGCGATCTACCGCGCCGCGTTCGAGAACTACGCGCAGAGCGAACTGCCGAAGATCGAGCTGCCGCGCTACCGCAACTGGCTGCTGGACCGCACCGACGCCGAAGCGCTCGAGCGCATCGAGCGCCTGCGCTCGATCCCTGCGCAGGCGGGCGTGCTGCCCGCGGTGATGCTGATGCAGAGCGACGCCGACTTCATGCGCGATCTGAAGGCCGGCCGCGTGATCCGCAGCGACGATCCGGTGTACGAGCAGTGGCGCGAGCAGCGCGAGCGCTTCGAGTCGATGCTCGCGCGCGCGTTCACCGAGCGCTACGCGCTGAAGCCCGGCCCTGCGGAGCCCTGGCGCTTCCTGACGCACCAGTTCCTGCACGGCGACTTCGGCCATTGGCTGGGGAACATGATCGTGCTGCTGCTCGCGGGTCCTTTCGCCGAGGCCGCGCTCGGGCGCGTGCGCTTCCTGCTCGGCTACGTGGCGAGCGGCGCGCTCGCCGGCGGGCTGTTTTCGCTGTTTTCGGGCGGCATGCTGATCGGCGCCTCGGGCGCGATCTCGGGTGCGATGGCGATGGTCGCGGTGCTGTACTGGACGCGCCGTGTGCCGGTGTTCTACTGGATCGTCTTCTATTTCGACACCGCGCGCGTTCCCGCGCTGGCGCTGCTGCCGGTGTGGATCGTCAACGAGCTGTACCAGTGGGCGTCCGCGCCGGGCTCGCGCGTGGCCTACGCCGCGCATCTGGGCGGCTTCGTCTTCGGCGCGCTGATCGCGTGGCTGCTGCGGCCGCGCGACCCGAAGAAGGTCGACCGCGTGCTCGACGAGGCCTACGCCGACGAACGCCAGGCCGAGAAGCGGTCGTCCCTGCTCGCGCAGGCGCAGGCCGCCGCTGCGCGGCTCGACACCAAGCGCGCGGCGCAGCTTTACCGCGAACTGGTCGAACTGCACCCCGACAACCTCGAGTTTCTGATCGCCTACTTCAACATCGCGCTGCTGGGCCACGACGAGAAGACGCTCGCCGACGCGGCGCTGCGCATCCTCTGGCAGCGCAAGAGGCACGCACCCGAGGAGCTGCGCAAAGTTTTCCTGCAGATGAGCCAGCCGAAAGTGCTGCAGGCGCTGCCGGTCGACGAGCAACTTCGGCTCGCGCGCCGCCTCGTTCGTTCGCGCGAGCACGCCGCGGCGCTGCAGGTGCTCGACCGGCTGCTCGGCGACGACAACCTGCGCAGCCTGTATGCGCGGCAGATCGCCGACTGCCTGCTGGGACTGTTCACGACCTATACGCGCTACGGGCTGAAGCAGCAGGCCGAAACCGTGCGGCAGCGCCTGTCGAAATACTTCCCGTCACCGAGCGAAATCGGCGGGCTGGCGCCGAAAGCGCAGCCGCCCAACACGATCCGCGCGACCACGCGCTCCTCGACGCGCGGTGGCCCCGACACGCTGCGGATCGATCTCAGTCACTGACGACGTTCAAGCCTTGCGCGGCTGCGCAAGCTGCGCAAGCCGCTCGGCGAGCCGCTTCGCCTCCGCCGCGACCGGGTTCTCCGCGTAGCTGGCGACCAGGTGCTCGAGGATGCGCTGCGCCTGCGCCGTGTTGCCCGACTGCACCAGCAGCTTGGCGCCGATCAGGTAGATCTGCGGGATGTCGGGGTGCATCCTGTGTTTCCTGTCGAAGCCGCGGATCAGCTGCGCGGCGAGCTGCGGTTTGCCTGCCTCGAGCGCCGCGCGCGCCAGCGGCGCCACGTGCTCGAGCTTGCGCGGCTCCCAGTCCGCCTTGCGGCCGTACGCCTCCTCGACCAGCGGCAGCGCCTCCTTGGCGTTGTCGCTCTTGATCAGCAGCTCCAGATAACGCTCGGTGTGGTCCTCGATGCGCGGCGCCGAACCTTCGATCAGCAGCAGTTTGTGCAGTCGCGCGTGCAGCGCCAGGTCGCTCGGCCGGTCGCGCAGATCGTCGTTCAGCGTGTCGATCGCCTCGCGGATCTCGCCGGCCGCGACCATCTGGCCGATCATCGCGTCGCGCATGCGGCGCTGGTGTTCGCGTGAGCTGACGCGCCCGGTCGTCGCGACCTCGCCGGGGCCGACCACCGAAACCCCGAGGCGGTCGGCGTACTGATACATCACGTAGCCGATCAGCACGCACATCAGGATGAAGAAGTAGTTGCCGACGAAGCCGGCGATGAAGAAGGCGGTGGCCATCGCGCGGCCGAGCGCGCCGGCCAGCGCCGACAGGTCCGTTCCCGGTCCGATCGACTTCGCCTGCGCTTCCATCTGCGGGTCGAGCAGCCTGGGCATCAGCAGTTCGCTCGCTTGCTGCGAACTGAGCATCAGCAGCAGCAGGAACAGGCACAGCCCCCAGTAGGGCTTGCCGATCTTGCGCGCCACCTCGAGCGCGCGCGCCGGATTGACCGCCTCGAAGAAGCTGTCGGTCATCGTCATCACGATCGTGCTCGCGGGCAGCAGCGCGGCGAACGCGATGAACAGCAGCACCATCAGCAGCGGACTCGTGAAGACCGCGCTGACGATGCCGATCAGCACCGGCACGACCATCATGACCAGGAACATCTTGTACGGCCGGTACGGACTGCCCTGCTCGCCGAACTCCGGATACTGGCTCGGATGCAGGTAGCCGGCCGCGGTGCGTTCGATCACGAGGAAGCCGTAGCGCGCGATGAACACCGACACCGCGAGCAGTACCGCAAACAGGAACAGCGTGGCGAACGCGGGCGAAGTGAACAGGTTGCGCCCGAACACCCAGCCGCCGACCCCGTAGGCCAGACCGCCGACCGCGATACGGATCATCGGCGCACGCGCCGCCGGAAACAGGAAGAACTTCGGCATACGCCGCCAGAACGGCGTGACCGGCGTCTGCATTTGCCACGATTCAGCGGTCGTCGTCACGTTCGTCCCTTCGGCGCACTCGTCGGCGCGTCACGTTGCGGCGATTCCACCGGCCGATGCTACCTGCCAAGCCATAACCTGATCGAACGAAATGGGGTCAGAGTTTTTCGGTTTCACCTGAGCGCGGCTGCCACTTCATCAGCCGCTTCTCGACGACGCCGACGACCCAATCGAGCACCAGCGCGAAGGCGGTGAGCACGAGGATGCCGGCCATCACCGTGTTGATGTCGAAGGTGCCCTCGGCCTGCAGGATCAGATAACCCACGCCACGCGCAGAACCCAGGTACTCGCCGACCACCGCGCCGACGAAGGCGAGCCCCACCGACGTGTGCAGCGAAGAGAACACCCAGCTCGTCGCGCTCGGCAGGTAGACGTGCCGCAGAAGCTGCCGCTGGCTCGCGCCGAGCATGCGCGCGCTGGCGAGCACCGTCGGGCTGACTTCCTTGACGCCCTGGTAGACGTTGAAGAACACGATGAAGAAGACCAGCGTGAAACCGAGCGCGACCTTCGAGGCGATGCCGAGCCCGAACCAGACCGCGAAGATCGGCGCCAGGATCACGCGCGGCATCGAGTTCAGCGCCTTGATGTACGGGTCGAAGATCGCGGCGGCGAGCGGCGACAGCGCAAGCCACATGCCGACCGCGAGGCCCGCGACCGTTCCGATCGCGAACGCGAGCACGGTTTCGAGCAGCGTCACCCACAGGTGGCCGTAGATGTCGCGCACACCGAAGAACCAGTCCCAGATGCGCGCGAAGATCTTGATCGGCTCGCCGAAGAAGAACGCGGCCTGCCGGTCGTTGTCGAAGAAGATCGGCGGGATCAGGCCCGGTTTGGTCAGCACGTGCCAGACGACGAACACGGCGACCAGCACGCCGAGCTGCCAGAAGCGCAGGTTCTTCTGGTTGGGCTTCAGGTACTTCAGCATCGCCTGGCCGGCCGACGGACTGCGGACAGCGGACAACGGATCCGTCACGCCGCCCTCTTCTGCTGCTCGTAGCCCTTCAGCACTTCCTCGCGCAGTACGTCCCAGATCGCCTTGTGCAGCTCGATGAAACGCGGCGCGACGCGCACTTCGGCGACGTCGCGCGGGCGCGGCAGGTCGATCGCGAACTCGCCGATCGGGTGCGATGCGGGTCCGGCCGACAGCACGACGACGCGGTCGCTCATCGCGATCGCCTCGTCCAGGTCGTGCGTGATGAACAGCACCGCCTTGCGCTTGGCGGCCCACAGTTCCAGCACCTCGTTCTCCATCAACTGCCGCGTCTGGATGTCGAGCGCGGAGAACGGCTCGTCCATCAGAATGATGTCGGGGTCGAGCACCAGCGTCTGCGCGAGCGAGGTGCGCTTGCGCATGCCGCCGGAGAGCTGGTGCGGATAGCGGTCGCCGAAGCCACCGAGTCCGACGCGCCTCAACCACTCTTCGCCCTGCCGGCGCGCGTCGCGGTCGGCCACGCCCCGGAACTGCAGGCCGGCGATCACGTTGTCGAGCGCGGTGCGCCAGGGCATCAACGCCTCGGACTGGAACATGTACCCGGCGCGCGCGTTGATGCCCGCCAGCGGTTCGCCGAATACGTGCACGCTGCCGGCCGACGGCGCCAGCAGTCCCGCGGCGACGTTCAGCAGCGTGCTTTTGCCGCAGCCGGTCGGCCCGACCACGCTGACGAACTCGCCGGGCGCGACCGCCAGCGTAACGTCGCGCACCGCGGTATAGCGCTGCCCCGGCGCGTCGCGCGAGACGAAGGTGCAGGTGATGTTGTCGAGCGAAAGCGCGGGGGTCATTTCCGTGATCGGTGATCCGTGATCCGTCGTCCGTCGTTATGGCCGACGGCCGACGCCTCACTTGTACTTCGCCAGCGCCTTGCGGACGAACTCGTTCGTGTAGTTGGCCTTCAGATCGAGCTTGGCCTTGGCCATCGACTCGTCGACGCTGGCCAACGCTCGCAGCGCGGTCGCCGAGCCGGCGTCGGGGATCAGCCCGTCGGGCGACAGCGCCGCCTTCGCCTTCAGGAACGCGTCGATGTAGATCGCGCGGTCGCCGAGCAGGTATGACTCGGGAACGACCTTGACGATGTCCGACGGGCCCGCCTGCTGGATCCACTTGTTCGCGCGCACCATCGCGTTGACGAGCGCCTGCGCGGTGTTCGGGTTCTTCTCGAGGAAGGCGACCGGCGCGTACAGGCACGCCGCCGGCATCGGTCCGCCGAAAACGCGCTCGGACTCGGCCGGATCGCGCGTGTCCGACACGATCTTGATGTCACCCGCACGCGAAAGGATCGTGATCACCGGATCGAGGTTCGAGATCGCGTCGATCTGCCCCGCGCGCATCGCCGCGACTGCCCCCTGCGAGGCGCCGACGCCGACGTACGACACGTCGGCCGGCTTCAGCCCCGCCTTGGCGAGCACGAAGTTCGCCATGATGTTGGTCGACGAGCCCGGCGCGGTGACGCCGATCTTCTTGCCCTTCAGGTCCGCGACGGTCTTGAAGTCCGGCATCGTCTTCGTGCTGACCGCGAGAACGATCTGCGGCGCGCGGCCCTGCAACACGAACGCGCGCATCGGCTGGCCCTTGGCCTGCATGTTCAGCGTGTGCTCGAACGCGCCGGAGACGACGTCCGCGCTGCCGCCGACCACCGCCTGCAGCGCCTTCGCGCCGCCGGCGAAGTCGACGATCTCGACGTCGAGCCCCTCGGCGCCGAAGTACTTCAGCTGCTCGGCGATCGTCAGCGGCAGGTAGTACAGCAGGTTCTTGCCGCCGACCGCGATCGTCACCTTCTTCTTCTCGATCGCCTGCGCCGCTGCGAGCGAAGGAAGCGCGGCGGCGGCCATTGCGGCGGCCGAGGTCGCGAGGAACTCGCGACGGCGGATCGTCTTGCTCATGAGTCGTCTCCTTGGATGCATGCGTCGGGACGGTCCTGTGTCCGGCCCGCGCGGATGTTAAATCACGCCGTCGCGCCGCAAGACCTCGATCTCGTCGTCGCCGTGACCGAGCGAACGCAGCACCTCGTACGTATGTTCCCCGAGCTTCGGCCCGAGCCAGCGCGTCGCGCCCGGTGTGGCCGAGAGTTTGGGAACGATGCCCGGGATCGCGAGCGGCGTGCCGTCGGGCAGTTGCGTGCGCTCGATCATCTGCCGCGCCGCGAACTGCGGATCGCGGAACATGTCGGCCACGCTGTAGATCTTCGACACCGGCACGTCTGCGGCCGCCAGCCGCGCAAGCGCGTCGTCGATCGGATGCCGGCTGCACCACGACTGGATCGCATCGTCGATCTCGGCGGTGCGCGGCACGCGGCCGTCGTTGCGGGCGAGCGTCGGATCGTTCGCCAGATCGTCTCGGCCGATGGCCGCCGTCAATCGCCTGAAGATCGCATCGCCGTTGCCGGCGATCACGATCGCCTCGCCGTCGGCGCAGGTGTAGGTGTTCGAAGGCACGATGCCGGGCAGCGCGCCGCCGGTACGCTGCCGCACGACGCCGAAGCGGTCGTACTCGGGCACGGTGCTCTCCATCAGGTTGAACACGGCCTCGTACAACGCGACGTCGATCACTTGCCCTTCGCCCTTGCCACGTCCACCCGTCGCGTCGCGATGGCGCAACGCCATCAGCGCGCCGATCACGCCGTGCAGCGCCGCGATCGAATCGCCGATCGAGATGCCGATGCGAACCGGCGGGCGATCCGGATGACCCGACACGAAACGGATGCCGCCCATGCTTTCGCCGATCGCGCCGAAGCCGGGCTTGTCGCGCATCGGCCCGGTCTGCCCGTAGCCGGACAGCCGCACGAGGATCGTCGCCGGGTTCTCCGATCGCAATTGCTCGAAGCCGAGCCCCCATTTCTCCAGCACGCCGGGGCGGTAGTTCTCGATGATCACGTCCGCGTCGAGCGCGAGCTTCTTCGCGATCGCCCGCCCGCGCACATCCTTCAGGTTCAGCGTCACCGACTTCTTGTTGCGCGCCTGCACGTACCACCACAGCGACGTGCCTTCGTGCAGGTAGCGCCAGGTGCGGATCGGATCGCCGCCTTCGGTCGATTCGATCTTGATCACGTCGGCGCCGAACTCGGCGAACATGCGCGCGGCGAAGGGCCCCGCGATCAGCGTGCCGAGTTCGAGCACTTTCAGCCCCCCGAGCGGTCCGTGCGCGCCTCGTTCGGTGCCTTGCATCATCGCGACCTCGGCTCGGTGCAATGCAGTGCGCGATTGCCGCCGAGCCGCTTGGCGGCGTACATCGCATCATCGGCCTGACGCACCAGCTCAAAAGCGGTGTCGGCGTCGGCCGGCGCGAGCGCGTAGCCGATGCTCGCACCGATGTGCGTGCCGCACGGCGCGCGCCTGACGGCATCGAGCAGGTGCTCGGCGAGCGCAGCGGCGGCAGCTCGATCGCCGAGACGCGCGAGCACGATGAACTCGTCGCCGCCGAAGCGGCCAACCGTGTCTTCGCCGCGTACCGCGCGCGCCAGCGCGGTCGCGACCGCCGCCAGCACGACATCGCCGGCGCGGTGGCCGAGCGCGTCGTTGACGCCCTTGAAACCATCGAGGTCGACGAAAAACAGCGCGACCGGTTCGGCCGCGCAGCGCGCGACCGCCTGGTCGATGCGGTCCATCAGCGCGCGCCGGCTCAGCACGTCGGTGAGCGCGTCGCGCTCCACGCTGCGCTCGAGCGCCTGGCGCGCGAGCGTCAGCTCGTGCACGTCGATCGTCGACGTATAGATGCCGACGACGCGACCCGCCTCGTCGAAGTCCGGCGAATAGGTCGTCCGCACCCAGCGCGGGCCGAGGTGCGCGAGATCCGTGAGGCGCGCATAGTGGACCGTCTCTCCCGCGAGCGCGCGCTCGAAGTACGGCCGGTGTTCCTCCCAGCGGCGCGCTCCGCGCACTTCGCCGATGTGCCGGCCGACCAACTGCTCCGCGCTCAGGCCGGTGGCCTGCACGTACGCGCGGTTCACGAAGCAGAGCCGGAAGTCGCGGTCGACGTAGGTCAGCGGGTACGGAATGTTCTCGGTGAAGCGGTCGAGCCGGCGGCGCGCGGCCTCCAGCGCTTCGCGTGCGATCACGTCGTCGTGGATGTCGAAGGCGATCGTGTAGACCGCTTCGACGCGACCAGCAGCGTCCATGCCGGGGAAGACCTGAACGCGTGCCCAACGCGGCGGATCCCCGCGATGCGTGAGCAAGCGCTCGTAGCTCACCGTCGCGCCGGCGAACGCCTTGCCGAACGCTTCGCGCGCGGCATTCCAGGCCGCCGGGCCGTAGATCTCCTCCAGCGTGCGGCCCAGCAACTGCTCGCGCGGCCGCCCGGCCCAGTTGACGTACGGCGTATTGCAGAAGGTCAGCCGGTGCTGCGCGTCCCAGCGGCCGATCGGCAGATCGATCGCCTCGACCAGCCGCTCGATCGCGCCGACGCGATGGTCGATTCCCTGCACGGCAGTGAGCGTCATCGCCTGCGTCTCATTGCACGCCGCTGACGAAGATCGTCACGGTACACAGCCAGCCGATCAACCAGACCAACGAGCGCGCCCAGTGCCAGTCGGCCAGGTAGCAGGCCAGATACGCGACGCGCGCGACGACGAAGATCACCGCGAGCGCGTCGATACGCTCCTGCGGCGCGCCGGTCAGGCTTGCGACGATCACCGCGGCGGCAAAGAACGGGAAGGCCTCGAACGCGTTGGCCTGCGCACTGTCGGCGCGCTTGCGGAAGCCTTCCTGTCGTTCCAGCCACGCGCGCGGGTCGCGGTTGTTGTAACGCTCGCCGCCGGCCTTCGCGATCGTCGTCGCCAGATACGGCATCAGGCCGGCGGCCAGCACGCACCAGAACGCGATGGTCATGCCGCTCTCCGGTCGAGCATCGCCTGCGCGATCGTATTGACGTCCGTGTATTCGAGCTCGGCGCCGGCCGGAACGCCGCGTGCGAGCCGCGTGATCTTCAGTTGCGGGTCGCGCGCGCGCAGCAGTTCGCCGATGTAGTGCGCGGTCGCATCGCCTTCCGGCGTGAACGAGGTCGCGACGATCACCTCGCGCACAAGCCCGTCGGTCGCGCGCGCGAGCAGCCGTTCCATCTGGATCTCGCGCGGGCCGATGCCGTCGAGCGGCGACAGCCGACCGAGCAGCACGAAGTACAGGCCCGAATACGCGAGCGACTGCTCGATCATCAGCTGGTCCGCCGGGCTTTCGACGACGCACAGCAGGCCGGCGTCGCGTTTGGGGTTCGCGCAGGTTTCGCAGATCTCCAGCTCGGTCAGCGTGTTGCAGCGGGCGCAGTGCCGCACGTCGTTCGCCGCGGCGAGCAGCGCTTCGCCGAGCGCGACCGCGGTGCCGCGGTCGTGCTGCAGCAGGTGGAAAGCGATGCGCTGCGCCGAACGCGGGCCGATGCCGGGCAGGCGCTTCAGCGCGTCCACCAGCTTGTCGAGCGTCGGGCCGAGTTTCACGGTCTTGCTTCAGCGTGGAGCGCCGGGCGACGCGACGGCAAGCTTCCTTGGGGGCACCGGCGCGTCGAGCGACGCGCCGCTCAGAACGGCAGCTTGAATCCCGGCGGCAGCGGCATGCCGGCGGTGATCGACGCCATCTTCTGCTGCGTCGCCTCCTCGGCGCGGCGCACGGCGTCGTTGAACGCGGCGGCGACCAGATCCTCGAGCATGTCGCGGTCGTCGCCGACCAGGCTCGGATCGATCGACACGCGGCGCACCTGGTTCTTGCAGGTCATCACGACCTTGACGAGCCCGGCGCCCGACTGGCCCTCGACTTCGAGCTGCGCGAGTTCGTCCTGCAGGCGCTTCATGTTCTCCTGCATCTTCTGCGCCTGCTGCATGAGCCCCGCAAGTTGGCCTTTCATCATCGTTGCTTCTTCCTTGGATGAGCGGCAATGCACCGAAAAACTCCGGGCCGCACCGGTCTTCGATTCAGTCTTTCGGCCGGATCGACTGCGGGTCGACGGTTGCACCGAAGTTCTCGATCAATTCTCGCACGAAGGGATCGGCGTAGATCGCATCCTCGGCACGCTTCTGCCTCTCGGCGCGCGCCTGTTCGGCGAGGCCGGCGGCGGTCGGTCCGCTCGTCGATCCGACTTCGGCGGACACGCGGATCGGGCGGCCGAAGTGCTCGGCCAGCGCGGCCTTCAGCCGATCGAGCGTGCCGGCGTCGAGCAGCGTCTTGATCGGCACGCGTAGCTTGAAGTGATCGCCTTCGGCGGCGACCAGTTCGCTGCGCGCGGCGAGCTCGCGCACGAGCCCGTTGATCTTCAGCCGTTCGACCAGCGCGGGCCAGTCGATGTCCGCAATCGGCGATCCGTCCTCCGCTGGCCGGGCTCTGTTGTCCGCGGCAGATGCCCCGCCGGGGCGGGCACCGCTACGAGCGGCCGCGGCAGGGGCCGACGTGCGCGGCGGCCGCGTTACCGCCAGCGCGGCGGCTTTCGGCGCGGCCACGGCTTCGGCGGGCGCGAAAGCGAGCATGCGCAGCAGCGTCATCGTGAAGCCCGCGTACTCGTCGGGCGCAAGATGCAGCTCGTTGCGGCCGTGCAGCGCGATCTGGTAGTAGAGCTGCACCTCGTCGGGCGCGAACGCCTTGGCGAAACGCGCGGCGTCCGCACCGTCGTCGGCGTCGCCGAACGCCTCGGCCGCCTGTTCGACCTGCTGGGCGAGCGCGATCCGGTGCAGCAGCGCGGCCAGATCGCGCAGCGCCTGGCCGAACGAAAAGCTGCGCGCGGCCATCTCGTCGGCGATCGCGAGCATCTGCCTGGCGTCGCGCGCGGCGAGCGCGTCGAGCAGGCGCACCAGCGTCGTCGTGTCGATCGCGCCGAGCATGTTGCGCACCGCCTCGAGCGTCACCTGGCCCGCGCTGTAGGCGATCGCCTGGTCGAGCAGCGACAGGCCGTCGCGCATGCTGCCGCGCGCGGCGTTCGCGAGCAGCTTCAGCGCGGCGGGCTCGGCGGCGATGCCCTCCTGCTGCAGGATGTCGGCGAGCCTTCCGGCGATTCCGGCCGGCGTCATCTGCTTCAGATTGAACTGCAGGCAGCGGCTCAGCACGGTGACCGGGATCCTCTGCGGATCGGTGGTCGCGAGCACGAACTTGACGTAGTCGGGCGGCTCCTCGAGCGTCTTCAACATCGCGTTGAACGCGTGCGTCGTCAGCATGTGCACTTCGTCGATCATGTAGACCTTGAAGCGCGCATTGCTCGGCGCGTAGACGGCGCGTTCGAGCAGCGTGGTCATCTCGTCCACGCCGCGGTTGCTCGCCGCGTCCATCTCGATGTAGTCGACGAAGCGTCCGGCGTCGATCGCGGTGCAGACGTCGCAGCGGTTGCACGGCGTGGCGGTGACGCCGCCCTGCCCGTCGGGGCCGATGCAGTTCAGGGACTTGGCGAGGATGCGCGCGATCGTCGTTTTGCCGACCCCGCGCGTGCCGGTGAACAGATACGCGTGGTGCAGGCGCCCCTGCTCGAGCGCGTGCGTCAGGGCCTTGACGACGTGGTCCTGGCCGATCAGCGAGGAGAAATCGCGCGGGCGCCACTTGCGGGCGAGGACCTGGTACGACATGGCGCAAGTCTAGTCGGCGGCCCGCGGTCGGGCTCCGGCACCCGGTATCGGTGGCATGCTCGCGCAGCGCGCGAGCGCCTCTCCCGTCAGCCGGCAGATGCGCCAGTCCGACAGCACGGTCGCGCCGAGCGATTCGTAGAAATCGATCGCGGGCCGGTTCCAGTCGAGCACGGCCCATTCGAAACGGCCGCAGCCGCGTTCGACCGCCAGCCGCGCGACGTGCAGGATCAGCGCCTTGCCGTAGCCGCGGCCGCGCGCCTCGGGAATCACGAACAGATCCTCGAGGTAGATCCCGCGCTTCGTCAGGAAGGTCGAGAAGTTGTGGAAGAACAGCGCGAAGCCGACCGCGCGTTCGCCTTCCCGGCCGAGCACCGCTTCGATCACCGGCCGCTCGCAGAACAGTTCCGCGCGCAGCTGCGCCTCGGTCGCGACGACCTGATGCGACAGCTTCTCGTACTCGGCGAGCGCGCCGATCAGTTCGACCAGGATGCCGCAGTCTGCGGTGCGTGCGGGAGAGATTCGGAATGTCATCCGACTTCGGGGGAGTTCCAAGAGGGGGCTGCGCCCCCTCTTGCATCAAGACGGAACGCCTTTCGCGCCTGCGGCGCGAAAGGCGAGCCTTGTCCTCGGCACTCGGGGGACTCCGCTATGGCTGCTTCGTTCCCGACCTGACCAGGTTCACGGCACCTCGATGCGAGGGGGCCCGCCGACGCGAATGGTATCAGCCGCGCGGATGCGCCGGCTTCACGCGCGCAGCACGTCGGCAGTATCGACTTCGATCAGTGCACCTTCCGCATCGATCAGCGCAGCGCGCACCGGCTTGTCGGACCGGATCTCCGCCAGCACCGACGCGTAGCGGCGCACCTGTGCTTCGTAGCCGGCCCGCTCGGCCGCGAGCACGCGCCACTTGTAGTCGAGCACCCACAGCGCGTCGTCCAGCTCGACGACGCGGTCGGCGCGCAGCAGCGTGCCGTCGGCGGCGAGCATCTCGATCTCGTCGAGCCCCCGCGCCTCGAAGAAGCGCCGCAGTCGCACGGCGCCGCGCACGCGCTCGACCGCGGCCAGCGCCTCTTCCGCGCGCTCGACCGTCAGGCCGAAACGCAGCGCGAGCGCGCGCGCATCGAGCGGGACTTCGGCGGCGAGCGCCGCATGCCACGCGGCGCCGAGCCGCACCGCTTCGCTCGCGCCCGCGCCGTCGTCCGCATCCGCGCGCCGCTCGCCGGTCGGCAGCGGCTCGGGCAGGAAGTCGTGCACGCGCCGCACGTCTTCAGCGCGGGGTGCGGCCGCAGCGGAGTCGAGCGGCGTCGGCACCGAAAGCTGGGCCGCGACCGCAAGCCGCGTATAGGCGGTCTCTCCCGGATCGTTGCGACCCGCCGCGCCCGAGACGATCAGCACCTGCCGCGCGCGCGTGGCGGCGACGTACAGCAGGTTCCATCCCTCCAGGGCGCGCTGCGCGTCCTCTTCGTCGAACCAGGGCGCACGCGCGGCGCCGCGCCCCGCGCCGGCGGCAAACAGCGAGAAGTGCTGCGGGCGGTCCTGCTGCGGCGGCCAGGCGAGCAGCACGCCGCTGGCCTCGCGCGGCTCGCTGCGATGCGCGTCGGCCAGCACGACGATTTCGGCTTCGAGCCCCTTCGCGCCGTGGATCGTCATCACGCGCACCGCGTCGTCCCCGCCCACGACGCCTTCGTCGGGCGACTCCTCGCCCGGCGCCTGCTTCAGCGCGCGCAGCTCGTCGATGAAGCGCGGCAGGCTCGGGTAGCGGCCCGCGTCGATCGCCAGCGCCAGCTCGATGAACGCATCGAGGTTGGCCTGCACCTGGGCCGCCGTCGCGGCGGGCGTGGCCGCCGCATAACGCCGCCGCAGGTCGCCTTCGAAGTAGATGCGGTCGAGCAGATCGTGCACCGGCAGCACACCGGCCAGATCGTGCCACCACGCGAGAAGCTGGCGCGCGCGCGCGAGCGCGGGCGGGGCGTCGCCCATCGCCTGCAGGCGCCCCCACCACGAAGGGCCCGCCGCGCGCGCGAGCGCGATCAGGTCCTCGTCGGGCGCGGCGAACAGCGGCGAGCGCAGCACCTGCGCGAGCTTCAGGTCCGCGTTCGGCGTGATCAGGAATTCGAGCAGCGCGATCAGGTCGTCGGCTTCGAGCGTGGCCAGCAGTCCGCCCCGCCGATCGCTGACGAACGGAATGCCGGCGTTGCGCAGTGCGCCTTCGATCGGTCCCAGATGCGTGCGCCGCGGCACCAGCACCATCGCGTCGGACCAGCGCGCGGGGCGCGCGTGGCCCGCCGCGTCGATCACCGTCGTCGCCGCGACCCAGTGCCCGAGCGCGGCGGCGATCTGCTCGCCCTCGCGCGTATGCGCATCGGGCGCGCGCCGCGCGCGCGGCGTGGTCAGCACATCGCGCCAGCCGGGGTCCCGAGCTCCTGAGTCCGCCGAAGGAGGAAGGGCGGCGCGCTCGGCCGCGGCTTCCTCGTCCGGCGCGGTCGCCAGCGGCAGCAGGACGAAGGCGCCGCGCGCGGTCGCGCGCGTCGCGTGCGGCTGGTAGCGCGGGAAAGCGCCCGTCAGCGCCAGGTTCAGCGCGTCGACGATCGCCTGTCCGTTGCGCCGCGTGACGTTGGTGCGCAGGTGCACTGCGCCATAGTCGCGTTCGAGCAGCTCGCGCGCAGCGTCGAACACGCGCGGATCGGCGCGCCGGAAGCGGTAGATCGACTGCTTGGGATCGCCGACGATGAACACGGTCGGCCTGCCGTCGGCGCCGTCGTACGCGGCGAGCCAGCCCAGCAGCACCTGCCATTGCAGCGGATTGGTGTCCTGGAATTCGTCGAGCAGCAGATGCCGGTAGCGCGCGTCGAGCCGCGCCTGCATGTACGCGGCGTGGTCGGGATCGGCGAGCAGCATGCGCGCGTGCCATTCCAGATCGGTGAAGTCGAGCGCCTGCGACTGCGCCTTGCGCTGCTGATAGCACGCGAGCAGCAGCACGCCGCAGCGCAGAGCCGCGTCGTTCAGCCGCAGCGCGTTTCGTTCCGCGGCGAGCGCGCGCAGCCGTTCGACCCGCGCCAGCAGCGTCTCGTGCGCCTGCGCATAGCGCGCGGCAGAGGCGGGCGCCTTCTTCGCAATCGCCTCCGGCAGCAGCAGTTTGCGCGGGGCATCCTCCTGCGTCAGCAGGATCGCCGCCGCGGCCTGCAGATCCGCGTCGGGCGTGGCGCCTTCCCGGGCGAGCCAGTCGCGCGCGCGTTCGATCGCCTCCGCGATGTTCTTACCGGGCGCGGCGACCTGCTGCCAGACATCGACCAGCCCGGCGACCGCCGCCAACGCTTCGGGCGCGCGCAGCGCGGCGAAGGGATCGGATTCTCCGGCGGCAAGCTCGTCGAGTGCGGCGCGCAGCGGCGCACCGGCGCGTTCGATCGCGCGCTCCGCGTCGGCCCCGGCGAAGCTCCACCATTCGGCGCGCTTGTCGACGAAAGCCTTGAGCAATGCGCGCGCGGTTGGCTCGCCGATCGTGCGCAGCAATTCGAGCCAGTCCGCGCGCTCGCGCGCGTTGCGCGGATCCTCGAGCGCGGCGAAGAACTGCTGCCACGCGTCGTCGAGCAGGCGCGCGGGGCCTTCGGCCAGCGTCGGCGCGGTCGGCACGCCGGCGCCGAGCGGCGCCCGTCCGATCAACTGCCAGAACCAGCCGTGAAAGGTTTCGATCGTCAGCGGCACGCGCGCGGTGGCGACGCGTTCGTACAGGTCGCGCGCCGCGCCGATCTGCGCGCGCGCCTGCGCCATCGTCAGCCCGCGCGCGTGCAGCGCGGCGACGACCGCCTCGTCCGGCGCGGTCGCGAGCAGCGCAAGCTCGCGTAGCAGCCGCTCGCGCATTTCCTGCGCGGCCTTGCGCGTGAAGGTGATCGCGAGGATTTCGCCCGGCTGCGCGCCGGCGAGCAGCAGGCGGACGATGCGCGCGACCAGCAGCCAGGTCTTGCCGCTGCCCGCGCAGGCTTCGACGACGCAACTCGACTCCGGCGCGCAGGCACGGCGGGCGAACTCCTCGCCGTCGACCGCGACGCCGTTGCACAGGTACTCGGCGACAGCGGCAGCGGCGGGCGCGCTCACGCTTCCTCCGTTGGCGCGCCGTCCTCGGTCGACCAGTAGTCGCGCCGGCACAGTCCGCGCATTTCGCAGTTGGCGCAGACCGTGGCGGCGCCGATCGCCGGCAGCGGCGCACCGTCGGCGATGCGCTGCAGATCGCGCCGCAGCCGCGCGCGCAACGCGTCGACCAGCTCCGGCAGCGGCTGCTCCGGTGCGACCTCGCGCACGACCGCGCGCGCCGCCGTCGTACCGTCGAGGCTGACGTAGACCGCGCTTTCCGCGGGCGCGTCTTCCGCGGCGGGTTGCCACGCAAGCAGCAGCCCGTAAAACGGTAACTGCAGATCTTCACCCGGTTCGGCGAGCGCCTGTCTGAGCGCGGCGGCGGGTCGCGCCTTGTAGTCGATCACCTGGCGCCGGCCGTCGCGGTCGGCATCGATGCGGTCGATGCGCCCGTGCAGCGCGATGTCGCGCTGCCCGTCGAGCGCGAGGGGCGCCTGCACCGTGCGCTCGCCGGCGCACCAGCGCCAGCCTTCGCGCGCACGCCGCTGCAGCCATTCGACATAGCGGTCGATCAGCGCCTCGCAGCGCACCTGCAGGCCGAGGAACGCCGGCAGCCGGGCTACGCGCGGCGCGAACACGGCTCGCACGTGCTGCGCCAGGCTTTCGCGCAAGCGTTGCGCCGGGAACGCGTCGAAGTCCTGCGCGCCCCATTCGCGGTGAAAGCGGTACAGCACCGCGTGCAGCGCTTCGCCGAATTCGCGCTTGGCCGGTTCCTCGATCACGTCGTCGGGTTCGCGCAGCCCGAGCAGATGGCGCGCGTAGAACTGATACGCGCAGTCGACCAGGCTCTGCGCACCGCTCGCGCTCAGCCGCGCGGGCAGCAGGTCGGCGGCACTTGGCGCGGGCCGCGGGCCGAGCTTGTCGAAGGGCGGTGCGCCGGGCATCGCTTCGACCTCGAAATGCATGCGCCCGCCGTGCTGCACGAGCGCTGCGCCGCCCGCGCGTTCGTGTGCGAGCCGCAGCCGATCGAGCAGCGGCGACAGCGCGTTCGGCTCGGCCCCGCGCTGACGGCACCAGCTCGCGGCGACCTCGGGCACGCGCGCAAGCAGGCTCGCGAGCGCGACACTCTGCTCGTGCGCGAAGTCCGCCGCGGTCGCCAGTCCCAACTCGGCGCGCACTGCGTTCGACATGAACAACAGCTCGGGCGCGACCGAAGGCAGGTGATCGGCGTCGGCGCCGACGAGCAGTGCCGCGTCGAAGTCGCGCAGCCGGGTGGCGGCGAGGGACAGCAGTACGACTGGGCTGTCGATCGAGCGATCGACGAAACCCGCCTCCTCGAAGCGTTCCGCAACCAGCGCGCGGAATTCGGCCAGCCCGACGCGCGTAGTGTCGCCGGCCAGCGCAAGCGCCAGCGCGTCCAGCTCGCGCAACACCGCGCGCCCGACCGGATCGAGCGCGAGCGCCGCCCGCATACCGAGCGCGTCGAGCGCCGCCGCGAGCGTGCGCGCATGTTCGGCGAGCGTTCGTCCGCCGCGCCGCGCCGCGCGCGCATGCGCATCGATCGCCTGCAGCAGGCGCACGGCCTCGCCGGCGGATTCGGGCGGAGTCTCGCCGTGCGCGGCACGCTCGGCGAGCGCTGCGCCGATCGCGCGCGCGCCGCGCAGCGCCCCGCCGGCGCGGATCGCCCGTTCGATCGCGACCACCGCCGTGCCCTTGTCGGCCAGGTCCGCCAGCGTGAACGGCGATTTCAGCCAGTCGAGCAGATCGCGCCAGTAGACGTCGTCGCCCGCAAGGTCGAGCCAGCGCATGACTGCGCCCGCCGCGCTCGTCGTCGCGAGCTTCCAGCCCGTTTCGTCGCGCACGAGCACCTGCGCGCGTTCGAGCAGTGCGCGCACGCGGCGCGCGACCACGCGATCCAGCGCGACCAGCGCGATCGAACGCGCGCCCGCGCGCAGCCAGGCCAGCACCTGTTCGGCGACGAGGCTCGCTTCGTCCTCGAGCGACGCCGCGGCCAGGATGCGCAAGGGCGGCGCTTCCGCGCGCAGCGCCGCAGCCCGCTCGGCAAGCGGCGCGCGCGCGCGCGCCGAAGGCTCGGCAAGCTCGGGCCACGCCGCGGCGAGCAGCGGGCGCACCGCGATCGCCCGCGCATGGTCGACCTCGATGAGCAGCGCAGGCGCGCCGCGCGAATACAGATCGAAGAAGCCGCGCAGCCAACCGGCGGGCGGTTGATCGGCGACGAGCGCGAGCGGCGCGCCTTCGCGCGCCGCCTGCTCGGCCCGCTGCCGCAATGCGCGCAGCAGCGCCGCCGCCGCATCGTCGGTACCGTCGCCCGCATGAAGCGCGCGCCAGAGCTGGAGCACCAGCTGCGCCTGCGGCTGCAGCGCGCGCGCCGCACGCCGACGAAAGTGTCGTGCCAGCGCCGCTTCGAAGCGCTGCGCGAACGCGCGCGGATCGTCGAGCGCGGCGAGCGTCAGCTCGTCGGCGAGCGCGGCGATCTGTCGCGCCAGTGCCCACAGCGCAGCCGGCCGGTCGCCGAAGTTGGCGCGGACCCAGGCGTGCGCACGCAGTGCGGCGAACAGTTCGGCGCGGCGCGCGACCGCATTCGGGTCGGCCGGCGGCGCGCCGGCGTATGCGCCGAGCGTCGTGAGCCGCGGCGGCAGCCACGCGCGCGGCAGGTCCTCGGCGCGCGTCTGCGCGAGCGCGGCGCGCATGAGCTGCGCGTGCGCGCCCTGCGGAAGAACGACTGTCAGCCGGTGCAGCGTTTCGTCGCGCAAGCCGTGGCGCCGCGCAAAGGCGAGCGCGGCTGCGGCGCACGCCGGCCAGAAGCCGCGATCGCCGGCCAGTCGAACGGTTTCCGGTTCCACGCGCGCCATTCTAGAAAGACGATCGCGCAACGCCGCCGCGCTTCCGTTCCCGGCGCAAAGTGCTACCATTGCGCGCCATAGGCCGGCCGCGTAGTCCGATCGAGCACATCCTGGCGGCCCGCTCTCCTCCCTTGCATTCCATTCTTTCGCAGTACCTCCGGTCGACCCCTGCGGCATCGCGGGGCCCGGCCTCAGATCGAAGGACCAACATGAGCGAGATCAAGTACACGAGCGACGCCAGCTTCGAGTCCGATGTGCTGAAGTCCGACCGGCCGGTGCTGGTCGACTACTGGGCCGAGTGGTGCGGACCCTGCCGCATGATCGCCCCCATACTCGACGAAGTCTCGAGGGACTATCAGGGGCGGCTGACCGTGGCGAAGCTCAACGTCGACGAGAACCAGGCCACGCCGGCGAAGTACGGCATCCGCGGCATCCCGACGCTGATGCTCTTCAAGAACGGCGCGGTCGTCGGCACCAAGGTCGGCGCGCTTTCGAAGTCGCAACTGACGGCGTTCATCGACAGCAATATTTGACGGACAGGGCCGGCGCAGGCGCCGGCCGCTTCGTCCTTCCCCGCGGGCGCTCCGCAGGTCTCACAGGCGCCCCGACAACCTCCCGCCGACACCATGCAACTGTCCGAACTCAAAGCGCTGCACGTCTCGCAACTGCTCGAAATGGCGCAGGGACTCGAGATCGACAACGCCAACCGCCTGCGCAAGCAGGAGCTGATGTTCGCCATCCTGAAGAAGCGCGCGAAGGGCGGCGAGCAGATCTTCGGCGACGGCACGCTCGAGGTGCTGCCCGACGGCTTCGGCTTCCTGCGCTCGCCCGAGACCTCGTACCTGGCGTCGACCGACGACATCTACATCTCGCCGTCGCAGATCCGCCGCTTCAACCTGCACACCGGCGACTCGATCGAGGGCGAGGTGCGCACGCCGAAGGACGGCGAGCGCTACTTCGCGCTGGTCAAGGTCGACAAGGTCAACGGCGTTCCGCCCGAGCAGCTCAAGCACCGCATCCTGTTCGAGAACCTGACGCCGCTGTTCCCGAACGAACCGCTGAAGCTCGAACGCGACATCAAGGCCGAGGAAAACATCACCGGGCGCCTGATCGACATCATCGCGCCGATCGGCAAGGGCCAGCGCGGGCTGCTGGTCGCATCGCCCAAGAGCGGAAAAACGGTGCTGATGCAGCACATCGCGCACGCGATCGCCGCGAACCATCCGGACATCATCCTGATCGTGCTGCTGATCGACGAACGCCCCGAGGAAGTGACCGAGATGCAGCGCACGGTGCGCGGCGAAGTGGTTGCGTCGACCTTCGACGAGCCGGCCGTGCGCCACGTGCAGGTTGCCGAGATGGTGATCGAAAAGGCCAAGCGGCTGGCGGAGAGCAAGAAGGACGTGGTGATCCTGCTCGACTCGATCACCCGGCTGGCGCGCGCCTACAACACGGTCGTGCCGGCGTCGGGCAAGGTGCTGACCGGCGGCGTCGACGCCAACGCGCTGCAGCGGCCCAAGCGCTTCTTCGGCGCCGCGCGCAACATCGAGGAAGGCGGATCGCTGACGATCATCGCGACCGCGCTGATCGACACCGGCTCGCGGATGGACGACGTGATCTACGAGGAGTTCAAGGGCACGGGCAACATGGAGATCCACATGGAGCGCCGGCTCGCCGAAAAGCGCGTTTATCCCGCGATCAACGTCAATCGCTCCGGCACGCGCAAGGAAGAACTGCTGCTCAAGTCTGACATCCTGCAGAAGGTCTGGATCCTGCGGAAGCTGCTGTACGGCATGGACGAGATCGAGGCGATGGAATTCCTGCTCGACAAGATGCGGCAGACCAAGAACAACGCGGAGTTCTTCGAGATGATGCGAAGGGGAGGTTGACTCGGATTGCGGATCGCGGATCGCGCCGCCCGGAGCGTGCCGGTCTCCCACCCGCTTGCGGATCTCGGCTGCCGCCACGAAGCAGGACACAGCGGTTTGGCGCGGAGAACGCAATCCGCGATCCGCGATCCGAGCGCGCGCCCGTTTGCCCCACCCCGCCAAATCCCGGATAATCCGGGGCCTTTCCGCCCAGGTACGTGGCCCGGCGACATCGTCGGACGGGCTGGCGGCCGACGAAACGAGGACCCCATGAAACCAGGCATCCACCCCGAATACCGCGAAGTCGTCTTCCAGGACATGCAGAACGACTTCAGATTCGTCACGCGCTCCACGGTGCAAACGAAGGAGACGATCGAGTTCAACGGCAAGACCTATCCGCTGTTCAAGCTCGATACGTCGTCCGAGTCGCATCCGTTCTATACCGGCGCGCAGACGCGCATCGTCGAGACCGGGCGCGTCGAGAAGTTCCGCCAGAAGTTCGCGGCCAAGACCGAGCAGGTCAACGCCGCCGCCGCGCAAGCCACCGCCGCGAAGTCGCGCCGCAAGTAGGCCCGCACCGGCTCGAAGAAGGCAGCTACGGCTGCCTTTTTTCGTTTTCGGCGTACGCTCCGCCCCGATCGATTTGCGCTCCATGAGCATCGACGCCCGCCCTTCGCCCGCACGCGTTTCGGCCGCCGCCGCAGTCGCCTTCCCGCGCTGGGCGCTATTCGGGCTGCTCGCCGCCTACATCGCGGCCGGACTGATCGGCCGCGACCCCTGGTATTCGGACGACCTGGCGGGCTTCGGCGTGATGTGGACGATGGCGCACGGCACCGCGGCCGACTGGCTGCTGCCGAACACCGTCGGCCTGCCGCTCGCCGAGGAAGGACCGCTCGCGTTCTGGCTCGGCGCGCTCGCGATCCGCATCTTCGGCGGCTTGCTGGGCGACGCGACGGCGGCGCGGCTCGCCTGCGCGGCCTGGTTCGCGCTCGCGACCGCCGCGCTGTGGTACTCGACCTATCGGCTCGCGCGGCGCGACGAAGCGCAACCCGTCGCGTTCGTCTTCGGCGGCGAAGCGACCGCACGCGACTACGCACGCATGCTGGGCGACGTCGCCGTGCTGCTGTTCATCGGCACGCTTGGCGTCGTGCTGAGGATGCACGAGACCACGGTCGAAGGCGCGGCGGTCGCGCTGATCGCGACCGCGCTGTACGGACTCGCCTGGGCGCTCGATCGGCCCGGCGCCGGCGCGACGCTGTCCGGCGTGGCGGTCGGCGCGCTGGCGCTCGCGCGCGGCCCGCTGCCGGCCGTGCTGCTGCTCGTCGCGCTCGCGGCCGCGCTGTGGATCGTGCAGCGCGACCCCGTCCGCCGGTCCGCGCTGGCCTTGCTCGCGGCGAGCGCCGCCGTCGTCTTCAGCCTGTGGCCGCTCGCCGCGTTCGCGCTACCCGCCGATCTGCGGGGCGCGTATTTCACCGAGTGGCGCGCGTGGGCGTGGCGTTCGGTCGGGCTGCCCGGCGCTGGCGAGTTGTCGTGGTCGGCGCGCAATCTCGCCTGGGCGATGTGGCCGCTGTGGCCGCTCGCGGCCTGGACGCTGTACGCGTGGCGGCACAGCCTGTGCAGCCCGCACGTCGTCGTGCCGGCGCTCGGCGCTGCGGCCATGCTGCTCGCGCTGCTGCTCGGCGAACAGTCGAGCCGCACCTACCTGTCACTCGTCGCCGCGCCGCTCGTGGTGCTCGCCGCGTTCGGCGCGACGACGCTGCGGCGCGCGGCGGAAAACGTGATCGACTGGTTCTCGATCGTCATCTTCTCGTTCTTCGCGTTCGCGGTGTGGGCCTACTACTTCGCGATGCTGACCGGAACGCCGCCGAAGATGGCCGCTTCGGTCGAGCGGCTGGTGCCGGGTTTCGTCGCGCCGGCGCCGTTGCTGCCGGTCGCGCTGGCCGCAGCGGCCTGCATCGCGTGGATCGCCTTCGCCGGCTGGCGCGTGCTGCGCCACCCGCCGATGCTATGGCGCGGACCGGCCCTGGCCGGCGGCGGGTTGACCATGCTGTGGGTCGTGCTGGTCGCGCTGTTCCAGCCCGCGGTCGACTACAGCCGGTCGTTCGCGCCGATGGCGCGCGAACTGAGGCTGAGCGTCGCGCAGATCGACAATCCGCACCATTGCATCGAGACGCATCGGCTCACGCCGGCGCATCGGGCGGCCTTCGCCTTCCACGGCGGCGTGCGCTTCGCGCCGGAGGCGGGCGGCGTCGATTGCCCGCTGGCGCTGCAGCGCGATTCGCTGCGTTCCGAACTCGACAACGATCCGCCGAGCGGCGACTGGCAACTCGTGTGGGAGGGCCGCTGGCCGGCGCGTCCCGACGAGGTGCTGCGGCTGTACCGCCGCGCGCAGGATTGAGGCGCGCCGACTTCGCACGGCGGCGCGATCCTTCCGGTGTCGGCGAACACGCTCGATCCATCGCTCGCGTCGCGCGCGAGCGGCCGCGAACTGTTGCAGCTCGCGTGGCCGATCTTCGTTGCGCAGATCGCGGTGATGGGTCTGTCGGTGATCGACACGGTGATGGCGGGTCGGCTGTCGGCGAACGATCTCGCCGCGGTCGCGCTCGGCGGCAGCATCTACGCGAGCGTGTTCGTCGGCTTCATGGGCGTGCTGCAGGCCCTGACGCCGATCGCCGGCCACCACTACGGGGCGGGGCGCTACGCCGACATCGGCACCGACGTCGGTCAGGCGCTTTGGCTGGCGCTGTTCCTGTCGCTGATCGGCGTGCCGTTGCTGATCTTCAACGCTCCGTGGCTCGCGCTGACCGGCACCGAACCGGCCGTCGCGCGCATCGCCGCGCTGTACCTGTGGGCGGTCGCGGTCGGGCTGCCGGCGTCGCTCGCGGCGCGCGCCTATATCGCGCTGAACGCCGCAGTGTCGCGCCCCAAGGTGACGATGGCGATCAATCTCGCGGCGCTCGGCGCCAAGGTGCCGTTGAACTTCGCGTTCATGTACGGCGCAGGCCCCTTGCCTGCGCTTGGCGGCGCCGGCTGCGGCGTGGCCACCGCCGTGCTGCTGTGGGGCGTGCTGGCCGCGAACTGGCTCGTCTACCGGCTCGATCCCTTCTATGCGCGCTTTCATCCGCGCAGGCGGCACCGGCGCGGACCGATTTGGGCACGTCAGCGCGAGCTGCTGAAGCTCGGCCTGCCGAGCGGAGGAACGATCCTGATCGAGGTGACTTCGTTCACCTTCATCGCGCTGCTGGTGGCCCGGCTCGGTGCGGTAACGGTCGCCGGGCATCAGATCGTCGCGAACCTCGTCGCGGTGCTGTTCATGATGCCGCTCGCCTACGGCATCGCCGCCAGCGTGCAGGTGGCGCAGGCGCTCGGCGCGGGTTTGCCGGCGGTGGCGCGCAGCGCGGCGCGGCGCGGCTGGCGCGTGGCGATGGCCACTGCGCTGGTCGTATGCATCGCCGTGTATCTGCTGCGCGAGCCGATCGTCGTGGCCTTCACGCGCGACGCACAGGTGGCGGTGGTGGCGTTGAGCCTGCTGGCGGCGGGCGTGGTGTTCCACTTCTTCGACGCGATGCAGGGCGTGGCCGGCTTCATCCTGCGCGGCTACAAGGTCGCGCTCGCGCCGATGTTGATCCACAGCGTGGCGCTGTGGGGCCTCGGGCTCGCGGGTGGCTACTGGCTCGCGTACCACCCGCCGGCGGGTTGGACCTACGGCGGCGCGTTCAGCTTCTGGGCGGCGGCCGCGGCCGGACTCGTGCTCGCGGGATTCGCGATGACCTGGCTCGCCGCATACGTCGCGCACCGTCGCGTGCGCGAACACGCCGCCGGCCATCCGCTGGCGTGACCGAGCACCCGCGCAGTACAAACAAAAAGGCCGGGCACCCCGCCCGGCCTTGCTGATGCGATCGGCTGCGCGGATCAGCCCGCCGACTGCAGCGCGCGAATGCGATCCTCGATCGGCGGATGGCTGGAGAACAGGGCCAGCAGTCCGCTCGGACGGGCGTTGATGCCCATCGTCTTGACCTGCTGCGGCAATTCGCCCGGCTCCATGCCGCCGAGCCGCGCGAGCGCGTTGATCATCGGCCGCGGGCCGCCCATCAGCTGCGCGGCGCCGGCGTCGGCGCGGAACTCGCGCTGGCGCGAGAACCAGGCCACGACGATCGCGGCGAGGAAGCCCAGCACGATGTCGAGCACGATCGTCGTCACGTAGTAGCCGATGCCCGGCGCGTCGTCCTGGTTGCGCAACACGATGCGGTCGACGACGTAGCCGATCACGCGCGACAGGAATACGACGAAGGTGTTCATCACGCCTTGGATCAGCGTCATCGTCACCATGTCGCCGTTGGCCACGTGCGCGACCTCGTGGCCGAGCACCGCCTCGACTTCTTCCCGGCTCATCGACTGCAGCAGCCCGGTGGAGACGGCGACCAGCGCGCTGTTCTTGAAGGCGCCGGTGGCGAACGCGTTCGGTTCGCCCTCGTAGATCGCCACCTCCGGCATGCCGATGCCGGCTTTCTGCGCGTGCTTGCGCACGGTGTCGACGAGCCACGCTTCCATCGCGTTGGCCGGCTGCTCGATCGTGCGCGCGCCGGTGGTCCACTTGGCCATCGGCTTGCTGATCAGCAGCGAGAAGATCGAACCCGTAAAGCCGATCACCGCCGCGAAAGCGAGCAGCATCGGCAGGTTCAGCCCCTGCGCCGTCAGGAACTTGTTGACGCCGAGCAGGCTGGTGACCACGCCCAGGACGACGATGATCGCCAGGTTCGTGAGCACGAACAGAGCGATACGTTTCATAGATTCTCCGAACAGTTGAGAGGGAAACGGCGCGCAGTCTACTGAACGCGCCCCGATAACACTACCCGCGTTTGTCCGCCGTTCTACATCGCCCGACCTATCGCAAGCCTTCGTGAAATCAAGGCCTTGGACCGACGGTCCGCAGCCGCGTTCAACGTGTGGGCGGCTGCGGCCGAATCAAGTGGCGCGGCCCGCGCGACATGGGGCAAGTGGGCGCGCTGAGTAGAATCTGCGGGTTTTCACCGAGACTTTCCAATCACAAGATGCCGTCCCGGATCGAACGCGCCAACGAACGCCCGCTGTCGCCCGTCCCCCGCCTGATCTTCGCCAGCCGCTGGCTGCAGCTTCCGCTGTACGTCGGGCTGATTCTCGCGCAGTGCGTCTACGTCTATCACTTCTGGGTCGAGCTGGTGCATCTGATCGGCGCCGCGATGGGCGACGCCGGATCGGTCGCGGACATCTTCCGCGCGATCGGCTACGCGACTCCAGCCGACGGTCCGCCCAGGCTCAATGAGACGGTGATCATGCTCGTGGTGCTCGGGCTGATCGACGTCGTGATGATCTCGAACCTGCTGATCATGGTGATCGTCGGCGGCTACGAAACCTTCGTATCGCGGATGAACCTCGAGGGACACCCGGACCAGCCCGAATGGTTGTCCCACGTCAATGCCAGCGTCTTGAAGGTCAAGCTGGCAACGGCGATCATCGGCATCAGCTCGATCCACCTGCTGAAGACCTTCATCAACGCGGCGAACTACGACAACAAGACGCTGATCGCGCAGACCGGCATTCACATCACCTTCCTGCTGTCGGCGATGGCGATCGCCGCGACCGACCGCATCCTGTTCGGCTCGGCGCGGCCGGCGGCCGAAACCGAGCACTGATCGAAGCGACGAATCCGAGGCGAACATGGCGACCATCAAGCAGTCCGACCTGATCGAAAGCGTGGCGGCGGCGCTGCAGTACATCTCCTACTACCACCCGGCCGACTACATCAGCCACCTCGCGCGCGCCTACGAAGCCGAGCAGAGCCCGGCCGCGAAGGACGCGATCGCGCAGATCCTGACCAACTCGAAGATGTGCGCCGAAGGCAGGCGGCCGATCTGCCAGGACACCGGCATCGTCAACGTGTTCCTGAAGGTCGGCATGAACGTGCGCTGGGACGGTTTCACCGGTTCGCTGGAGGACGCGGTGAACGAAGGCGTGCGGCGCGGCTATCTCGATCCAGACAACAAGCTGCGCGCCTCGGTCGTCGATCCGCCCGAGTTCGGGCGCAAAAACACGCGCGACAACACGCCCGCGGTCGTGCATGTGCAGATCGTCCCCGGCGACATCGTCGCGGTCGATGTCGCCGCCAAGGGCGGCGGCTCGGAGAACAAGAGCAAGTTCGTGATGCTCAATCCGTCCGACTCGATCGTCGACTGGGTGCTGAAGACGGTGCCGACGATGGGCGCCGGCTGGTGCCCGCCGGGCATGCTCGGCATCGGCATCGGCGGCACCGCCGAGAAGGCGATGCTGCTCGCCAAGGAGGCGCTGATGGAGCCGATCGACATGAGCGAGCTGCTCGCGCGCGGCCCGCAGGACGACGTCGAGCGGCTGCGCGTCGAGTTGTACGACAAGGTCAACGCGCTCGGCATCGGCGCGCAGGGCCTCGGCGGGCTGTCGACCGTGCTCGACGTGAAGATCAGGATGTATCCGACGCACGCGGCGAGCAAGCCCGTCGCGATGATCCCGAACTGCGCCGCCACGCGGCACGCGCATTTCGTGCTGGACGGCAGCGGTCCCGCGTATCTCGATCCGCCGTCGCTCGACCTGTGGCCGAACGTAAACTGGCAGCCGGACTACAACAAGAGCAAGCGCGTCAACCTCGACACCTTGACGAAAGCCGAGGTGGCGTCGTGGAAGCCCGGCGATACGCTGCTGCTGAACGGCAGGATGCTCACCGGCCGCGATGCCGCACACAAGCGCATCCAGGACATGCTCGCCAAGGGCGAGAAACTGCCGGTCGATTTCACCAACCGCGTGATCTACTACGTCGGCCCGGTCGATCCGGTGCGCGACGAAGTCGTCGGCCCCGCGGGCCCGACGACCGCCACGCGGATGGACAAGTTCACCGAGATGATGCTCGCGCAGACGGGGCTGATCGCGATGATCGGCAAAGCCGAACGCGGCCCGGTGGCGATCGAGGCGATCCGCAAGCACCGGAGTGCCTATCTGATGGCGGTCGGCGGCGCTGCGTATCTGGTCGCCAAGGCGATCAAGGCGGCGAAGGTGGTCGCCTTCGCCGACCTCGGCATGGAAGCGATCTACGAGTTCGAGGTCAAGGACATGCCGGTGACCGTCGCCGTGGATGCGCAAGGCACTTCAGTGCATCAAACCGGCCCGCGCGAGTGGCAGGCGAAGATCGGCAAGATTCCGGTGGCCGCGATCAGTTAGCCGTGATCCGTTGCCCCCGGCGAGCAGCGGATCACCGATCGCGGATCACGAAACTCACGCCGGGAACACGCCGGTCGACAGATAACGATCGCCGCGATCGCAAACGACGAACACGACGGTCGCGTTCTCGACTTCGGCGGCGACGCGCAGCGCGATCGCGAGCGCGCCGCCCGAGGAAATGCCGCCGAAGATTCCCTCCACCGCCGCCATCTTGCGCGCCGTCTCCTCGGCCTCGGCCTGCGACACGTACTCCAGCCGGTCGACGCGCGAGCGGTCGTAGATCTTCGGCAGATACGCCTCGGGCCACTTGCGGATGCCGGCGATGCGCGAGCCTTCGGCGGGCTGCGCGCCGATGATCGCAATCGCCGGATTCTTCTCCTTGAGGAAGCGGCTGACGCCCATGATCGTTCCGGTCGTGCCCATGCTGCTGACGAAGTGCGTGATGCGCCCCGCCGTGTCGCGCCAGATCTCGGGGCCGGTCGTCTCGTAGTGCGCGCGCGGGTTGTCCGGATTGGCGAACTGGTCGAGCACCTTGCCCTCTCCGCGCGCCTGCATTTCCAGCGCCAGATCGCGCGCGTACTCCATGCCGCCTTTGGCCGCGGGCGTGAGGATCAGCTCGGCGCCGTACGCGGTCATGCTGGCGCGCCGCTCGGCCGACAGATCGTCCGGCATGATCAGCGTCATCCGGTAGCCCTTCATCGCCGCGATCATCGCCAGCGCGATGCCGGTGTTGCCGCTGGTGGCTTCGATCAGCCGGTCGCCGGGCTTGATCTCGCCGCGCTCCTCGGCGCGTTTGATCATCGAGTACGCCGGCCGGTCCTTGACGGATCCGCCCGGATTGTTGCCCTCCAGCTTGCCGAGGATCACGTTGCCGCGCCGTTCGTTGTCGGCGCCGGGAATGCGCTGCAAGCGCACCAGCGGGGTATTGCCGATGGTCGATTCGATCGTTGCGTACTTCATCGTCTGCTCAGCGTTTGCGTTCGTCGTCGCGCGCCGCGCGCGACCCGGGAATGCCATTGACCGTGACGCCCTGCCCCTGCAGGCGTTCGCTGCGCGCACCGCGCATGCCCTTGACCCGTCGCTGCAGGTCGTCCCAGTCGCGAAACGGCGCTTTCGCCCGCTCGTTCAGCACGCGCTCGGCCATCGCCACGCCGACGCCGTTCAACTGCTCCAGCTCCGCGCGCGTCGCGGTGTTGATCTCCAGCGCGACCGCCGCGAGCGGCAGCAAGCACACGAGCCAGGCTGTCGCCCAGCGCCATCCGCAATCCGCAATCCGCGATCCGAGTGTCATGCCGCGTCCAGTTCCTCGACGCGCCGCGGCGGATAGCTGTCCCAGCTCGTGCAGCCCGGGCATTGCCAGTGGAACTCGCGCGCGCGAAAACCGCACTTGCTGCAACGGTAGCGCGCCAGCTTGCGCGTCTGCGCGTGGATCAGCGTGCGCAGCAGGTCGAGCTCGGGATCACCCTTGACCTGTGCGCTGCGCAGCGCGAGCAGCTTCTCGAAGCCGAGCAGCGAGGGGTGGCGCTTCAGTTCGTCGCGCAGCAGGACTTCGGCGGCACCCGAGCCCTCCCACTCGCCGACGCGCTGGTAGGCGACTTCGAGCAGGTCGATCGAAGGCCAGTCGAGCAGCGCGCGCCGCAGCAGGTTCAGTGCCTCCTCGCGGCGGCCCGCCTTGTCCATCGCTTCGGTCAACCGTGCCGCAACCAGCGGCAGGTGCTCGGGCGACGCCGCTTCGACGCGCAACCAGTGCCTGATCGCGTCGTCGAGCTGGCCGCGGCGCAGCGCGACGTCGCCGGCGAGCAGCGTGGCGCGGACCGACTTGCGGTCGGCGACGAGCGCTTCGTCGAGATGCGACTGCGCGCGCTCCAGGTCCGCCTTCGCGAGCGCCTGCTCCGCCAGCTCGCAGTAGAACTGCGCGACCGCGACCTGATGCGATTCGCCCGCTTCGCGCTCCAGCCGCCGCGCGCAGTCGATCGCCTTCATCCACTCGCGCTCCATCTGGTAGATGCGCAGCAGCGCGCGCAGCGCGGAGAAGCGGTGCTGCGGATCCTCGAGCAGCCGCACGAACGCATCCTCGGCGCGGTCGAGCAGCCCGCCCTTGAGGAAATCCTGGCCCAGTTCGGCGAGCGCGTTCGAGCGCTCGCGCGCCGGCAGGTCGGCGCGGTTGAGCAGATGCGTGTGGATGCGCACCGCGCGGTCGACCTCGCCGCGCCGGCGGAACAGGTTGCCGAGCGCGTAGTGCAGCTCGATCGTCTCGGGATCGAGCTTGACGACGTCGATGAAGGCATCGATCGCCTTGTCCGGCTGCTCGTTCAGCAGCAGGTTCAGCCCGCGGAACACCGAGCGCGGCGCGCCGCCCCGGTCGGCCGCGCGTACGCGCGAATCGAATCCGCGCAGCCACCACCCGGCCGCGAACAGCACCGGCAGCACGATCAGGTACCAGGCTTCGAGTTCGAACATCGCCGCGGTCAGCGGGGAAAACGCGTGTCCGCGTCGAGTTCGCCGACCGCGCCGACGTTGCGCGCGGCGCTCGCGACCTGATCGGCGAGGCGTTCCGCCGCCGCGTCCGCCGGCGCGGTGCGTTCGGTCTGCCTGCGCAGCGCGGCCACCTGCCGGCGCAGGGCGAACAGGCGCGGCGCCAGCGCGATCGTGCCGGCAGCTACGCCGATCAGCACGCAGGCGAGCATCACGACGATCAGCGGCACGTCGTCCCAGTACAGCATTTCGGTCAGCCGCAGCGGCACCGGCGTGGTGTTCTTCAGCGCGAACCACAGGACGACGGCGAAAAAGATCAGCCGAACGAACCACGCGATCGCCTTCATGCCTGCACGCTCCGTCGCATGCGCGCGATTGTAAGGGGCACGCGCGCATGCCCCGGGCTGAAGCGGGACGAAAAAAAGCCCCGCGTGCGCGGGGCTTCCCGAACATCACCGGCGACGCCGTTCAGCCCGCGGGTTCGAGCTTGCCCGACTCGGCCGCGGCCGCGTTGTCCATGCCGTCGACGCGCTCGCGCAACTCCTTGCCCGCTTTGAAATGCGGAACGAACTTGGCGGGTACGTGCACGCGCTCGCCTGACTTCGGATTGCGGCCGATGCGCGGCGGTCGGTAGTTCAACGCGAAGCTGCCGAAGCCGCGGATCTCGATCCGGTTGCCCGCCGCGAGCGCGGCGCTCATCGCATCGAGGATCGTCTTGACCGCCTCGTCGGCGTCGCGCGCGGCGAGCCGCGTATTGCGCTCGGCGAGCCGCGCGATCAGCTCCGACTTGGTCATCGTCTTGGGTTCGGACATGGGCGTCGGCGCCGCTTACTTGTTCTGCGTGTCCAGCTTGGCCTTCAGCAGCGCGCCCAGGCTGGTCGTCCCGGTCTGCGCTTCGGCCTGCATGCGCTCCATCGCCGCCGCCGCCTCGGCGTTGTCCTTCGCCTTGATCGACAGGTTGATGTTGCGGTTCTTGCGGTCGATGTTGATGATCATCGCCGTCACTTTGTCGCCTTCCTTCAGGTGGTTGCGCGCGTCCTCGACGCGGTCCGACGAGATCTCCGAGGCGCGCAGGTAGCCCTCGACGTCGCCGCCGAGCACGATGACCGCGCCCTTCGGATCGACGCTCTTGACCGTTCCGGTGACGATCGACCCTTTCTCGTGCGTGCCGGCGTAGTTGGTGAAGGGGTCGCCGCCCAGCTGCTTGACGCCCAGCGAAATGCGCTCGCGCTCGACGTCGATCGCGAGCACCACCGCCTCGACCTCGTCGCCCTTCTTGTACTTGCGCACGGCCTCTTCGCCCGGCTCGCTCCACGACAGATCGGACAGATGCACCAGCCCGTCGATGCCGCCCGGCAGGCCGATGAACACGCCGAAGTCGGTGATCGACTTGATCTGGCCCTTGACCTTGTCGCCCTTCTTGTGCGACAGCGCGAAGTCCTCCCACGGGTTCGGCTTGCACTGCTTCATGCCGAGCGAGATGCGGCGGCGGTCCTCGTCGATCTCGAGCACCATCACTTCGACCTCGTCGCCGAGGGCGACGACCTTCTTCGGGTCGACGTTCTTGTTGGTCCAGTCCATCTCGGACACGTGCACCAGGCCCTCGATGCCCGCCTCGATCTCGACGAAGGCGCCGTAGTCGGTGATGTTGGTGACCTTGCCGAACAGCCGCGTGCCCTGCGGATAGCGGCGGCCGAGCCCGACCCACGGATCCTCGCCGAGCTGCTTGACGCCCAGCGAAACGCGGTTCTTCTCCTGGTCGAACTTCAGCACCTTGGCGGTGATCTCCTGGCCGACCTGGACGACCTCGCTCGGATGGCGCACGCGGCGCCACGCCAGATCGGTGATGTGCAGCAGGCCGTCGATTCCGCCCAGGTCGACGAACGCACCGTAGTCGGTGATGTTCTTGACGACACCCTTGACGATCGCGCCCTCGCGCAGCGTCTCGAGCAGCTTGGCGCGCTCCTCGCCCATGCTCGCCTCGACCACCGCGCGGCGCGACAGCACCACGTTGTTGCGCTTGCGGTCGAGCTTGATGACCTTGAACTCAAGCGTCTTGCCCTCGTACGGCGTCGTGTCCTTGACCGGTCGCATATCGACCAGCGAGCCCGGCAGGAACGCGCGGATGCCGTTGGTCATCACGGTCAGGCCGCCCTTGACCTTGCCGGTGATCGTTCCGGTCACGAGATCGCCGTTTTCCAGCGCGCGCTCGAGGTTCATCCACGCCGCGAGCCGCTTGGCCTTGTCGCGCGACAGGATCGTGTCGCCGTAGCCGTTCTCCAGCGATTCGATCGCGACCGACACGAAATCGCCGGGCTTGACGTCGATCTGGCCCTGATCGTTCTTGAATTCCTCGATCGGGATGTAGGCCTCGGACTTGAGGCCGGCATTGACGACGACGAAGTTGTAATCGACGCGGACCACCTCGGCGGTGATCACCTCGCCCTGCTTCATCTCCTGGCGTGCCAGGCTTTCTTCGAACAGCGCCGCGAACGATTCTTTGCCGGCGGCGGCTTGGGTTGCAACGGAAGGCATGAAAAAAGACTTTCAATCTCGCCCGGACCTTGCGCCCGAGCGGAGTTGAACACCACGTGCAGAAAAATCCGGGGATGCTCTGCACGCACCCTTGGATCCGCGGGACTCGCCCTCAGACCCTGCGATACCAGTCGAGGATCTGCGCGACGACCTCGTCGATCGCGAGCGCCGAAGAATCGAGCTGGTACGCGTCCTCCGCCGGTTTCAGCGGCGCGGCCGAACGCCTGGAATCGCGTTCGTCGCGCGCGCGCAGATCCGCCGAAAGGGCCGCGATGTTAGCCGGAATCCCTTTTTCGATCAACTGCTTATAGCGCCGCTCCGCGCGCGCTTCGACGCTCGCCGTGAGGTACACCTTCAGCCGCGCGTCGGGGAATACGACGGTGCCCATGTCGCGCCCGTCGGCGACCAGTCCGGGCGGGCGGCGGAACGACTTCTGCAGTTCGAGCAGTGCCGCGCGCAGCGGCGCGTGCACGGCGATGCGCGAAGCCATCGCGCTCACCTCTTCGGTGCGGATCGCGTCGGTCACGTCGCGACCGGCGAGTTCGATGCGGTCCCCGGCGAAATGCGGTCGCATCGTCGCGGCAAGTTGTGCGAGCTGTTCCGCTTCGTCTGCGGCCACGCCGCGTTCGAGCGCCAGCAGCGCGACGAGCCGATACAGCGCGCCGCTGTCCAGATAGTGGAATCCGAGGGCGGCGGCGACCCGCTGCGCGACGGTCCCCTTGCCCGAGGCGGTCGGGCCGTCGATCGCGATGACGGGAACGGAGGAACTCATCGGCGGGCTATCGGGCGCATTGGAACATTCAAATGGATTCGCGCTGGCGCAGCCCCTACCTTACGCACGTATCGAAGGAGTTCACCGCCATGCGCATCCCGCTGAAACTGAGCCTGGCCAAGACCGGCACCTTCGCCGTCGTCCACTTCGCGGTCGCCTTTTCGGTCGCGTACGCGCTGACCGGCAGCGCGCCGATCGCCGGCGCGATCGCCCTGCTCGAGCCGCTCGCGAACACGGTCGCCTACTTCTTTCACGAGCGCGCCTGGGCGAGCATCAGTGCGCGGCCGGCCGCAGCAGCGAGCGCAGCGCGTTGAAGTAGTCGGGAAACGTTTTCGCGACGCATTGCGGGTCGCGGATATGGACCGGTACGCCGCCGGCCGCGGCGAGCGCAAAGCACATCGCGATCCGGTGATCGTCGTACGTGTCGATCGTCGCCTCCTGCAGCCGTGACGGCGGCTCGATCTTCAGCCAGTCGTCGCCGGTTTCGACCGCCGCCCCCAGCTTGCGCAGCTCGGTCGCCATCGCGGCGATCCGGTCCGTTTCCTTCACGCGCCACGAACCGATGCCCGTCAGCCGCGTCGTGCCGTCGGCGAAGAGTGCCGCAACCGCCGCGGTCATCGCCGCATCCGGAATCGCGGTGCAGTCATAGTCGATCGCGCGCAGTCGACCCACTGCGCGCGCTTCGATCCAGTCATCGCCCCAGCGGATCGAAGCACCCATTCGTTCGAGCAGCCCGGCAAAGGCGATATCGCCCTGAACGCTCGCGCGGCCCGCACCGAACACGCGCACGGGGCCGCCTGCCAACGCACCGAGCGCGAGGAAGTACGACGCGCCGGAGGCGTCGCCTTCGATCGCGAATCGTCCCGGCGTGCGATACCGCGCGCGCGGCACGCGAAACGCCGCGCCGCCTGCATCGACGCGCTCGACCTCGACCCCGAAGCGGCGCATCAGCGCGATCGTCAGCGCCACGTACGGTTGCGAAATCAGCGCGCCGGCCACGCGTACGGTCAAACCGCCCTGCGGCGCAATGAGCGGCGCGGCCATCAACAGGCCGCTCGCGAACTGGCTCGACACGTCGCCCTTGATGTCGACCCGATCGCGCGCGGCCAGCGCGGCCGGTTCGATGCGGATCGGCGGATAACCGGGGGCGCTCTCGTACGCAATGCGCGCGCCGAGCGCGTTCAGCGCATCGACCAGATCGCCGATCGGGCGTTCGCGCATCCGGGCCACGCCATCGAGCCGGTAGCTTCCGCCGGCGAACGCGAGCGCCGCGGCGAGCGGGCGCATCGCGGTGCCCGCGTTGCCCATGAACAGGTCCGCTGCGCGCACCGGGAAGTCGCCGCCGCAGCCCTTGACGCGCACCCGTTCGCCGTCGACCTCGACCGCCACGCCGAGCGTACGCAGCGCCGCAACCATCACGCGCGTGTCGTCGGCGTCGAGCAGGCCGTCGAGTTCGGTCGTGCCGTCGGCCAGCGCCGCCAGCAGCAGCGCTCGGTTCGAAATGCTCTTCGACCCCGGCAGCCGCACTTCGCCTTCCGCGTGCGCGATCGGTTCGATCGTCAGGACGTCGGGGTCGTTCACTGCGCGCGGCTCACTCGGCATCGAAGGTCCGCGCGTGGCGGCGGCGGGTGCGGCTGGCCAGCTCGAAGGTCGCTTCGAGCGCGGCAGCGTCGCCGGCGTCGACCACGCGCTGCAGCTCGTCGAGCAGCGCGCGATAGCCGCGCAGCTCCTCGCTCAATGCCGCGCGGTTCGCGAGGCAGACGTCGCGCCACATCGCCGGGCTGCTCGCGGCGATGCGCGTGAAATCGCGGAAACCCGCGCCGGCGAAACCGAGCTTGCGTTCGCCGTCGGGTTCGGAGGCGATGCGCGCGACCAGTGCGAAGGCGAGCAGGTGCGGCAGATGGCTGACTGCCGCGAACACGCGGTCGTGTTCGGCCGGATCCATCGTCACGACCTGCGCGCCGATGCGCCGCCACAGGCTCTCGACGGAAGCGCGTGCCTCCGCGTTCGTCTCTCCGATCGGCGTGCAGACGTACAGCCGGCCGCGAAAGAGTTCGGCGTCGGCGTGCTCGACACCGGGCAGTTCGCGGCCGGCGATCGGATGCCCCGGCACGAAGCGGCGGATCGAAAAACTGCTTGCCGCCCCAAGCGCTGCGCGCGCCGCTTCGATGACCGACAGCTTCGTGCTGCCGACATCGGTGACGATCGCGTGTGCCGGCAGGGCTTTCGCGGCTGCCGCCATGACCTCTCTCATCGCGCCGACCGGCACCGCGAGCACGACGAGATCGGCCTCGCGCACCGCTTCCTCGACCGACGCTGCCGCCGCGTCGAGCACGCCGAGATCGACGCCGCGCCGCGCCGCCTTCGGGTCGGCGTCGAACCCGACCGCGCGGTCGATCGCGCCGGCGCGGCGCAGCGCGGCCGCCACCGAGCCGCCGATCATGCCGACGCCGATCAGAGCGAGCTTCATCCGCGCGCTGCGGCGAGCGCTTCGGGCAGCGCGCGCAGGAACTTCGCGTTTTCCTCGGGCAGCCCGATCGTCACGCGCAGCCACTCGGGCAGCGCGTAATTGGCGACCGGACGCACGATGACGCCGCGCCTGAGCAGCTCCTGATAGACCTTCGCCGCCGGACCGACCCTGACCAGCACGAAGTTGCCGTAGCTCGGCAGGTACTCGAGCCCGGGCTTGCCGAAGGCCGCGGTCAGCTCGGCCATGCCCTGCCGGTTCACCTCGTAGCTGCGCGCGAGGAATTCCGCGTCATCCAGCGCCGCAACCGCCGCCGCCTGCGCGGCGCTGTTCACGTTGAACGGCTGCCGGACGCGGTTCAGCAGGTCCGTCAGCTCGGGCTGCGCGATGCCGTAGCCGACGCGCAGGCCCGCGAGCCCGTACGCCTTGGAGAACGTGCGCGAGACGAGCAGATTCGGGTAGCGCCGCACCCACTGCGTGCTGTCGAAGCGCAGCGCGGTCGGCAGGTACTCGTTGTACGCCTCGTCGAGCACGACGACGACCTCGCGCGGAACCCGCGCGAGAAACGCGGCGACGCGATCCGGTTCGACGAAGGTGCCGGTCGGGTTGTTCGGGTTGGCGACATACATCAGTCGCGTGTCGGGCGCGATCGCCGCGAGCATCGCATCCAGATCGTGGCCGTAGTCGCGCGCCGGCACGACGATCGCGCGCGCGCCGCGCGCCTGCGTGGCGAGCGGATACACGGCGAACGAATACTGCGCGTAGACGCAGCTTCGACCGGGCGCCAGCATCGCCGCCGCGGCGAGTTCGAGGATGTCGTTGCTGCCGTTGCCGAGCGTGATCCAGTCCGCCGGCACGCCGAGCTTCGCCGACAGCGCCGCCTTCAACGCGAAGCCATTGGAGTCCGGATAGCGCCCCAACTCTCCCATCGCCGCGGCGATCGCGCGCTGCGCGGACTGCGGCATGCCGAGTGGGTTTTCGTTCGACGCGAGCTTGACGATGTCGCGCGGGTCGAGCCCGAACTCGCGCGCCAGCTCCTCGATCGGCTTGCCCGCCTGATACGGCGCGATCGCGCGCACGTACTCGAGCGCGGGAATCGCCGAAGCCGGGGTGGAAGGAACCGCTGCCATGTGGGAACCCTCAGTACGTTTGACGTTGACGCGCGATCCGCAATCCGCGATCCGACTCACGCTTCCATCGGATACGAGCCGAGGCTCTTGTAGTAGGCGCAGACCTCGCGCAGCGCGGCGAGCGCGGTCGCCGCCTTCGGATCGCGCTCGTGGCCTTCGATGTCGACGTAGAAGTAGTACTCCCAGGCGCCGAGCTTGGCCGGACGCGACTCGAAGCGCGTCATCGAAACGCCGTGCTGCGCGAGCGGCGTGAGCATGTGGTAGACGGCGCCGGCCTTGTTCGGCACCGACAGGATGAGCGAGGTCTTGTCGCGCCCGGTGGGCTGCGTCTCCTGCCGGCCGAGCACGACGAAGCGCGTGCGGTTCTGCGGATCGTCCTGGATATGGCTCGCGGCGATCTGCAGGCCGTACAGCGTGGCGGCGTTTTCGCCGGCGATCGCTGCGATCGCCGGATCGCTCGCAGCGAGCCGCGCCGCCTCGGCGTTGCTCGCGACCGACACGCGCTCGAGCGTCGGCAGGTGCAGGTTGAGCCAGCCCGCGCACTGGCCAAAGGTCTGCGGATGGCTGACGATGCGCTTGATGCCCTCGAGCGTGCCGCTCGCGGTCAGCAGGTGATGGCGCACCGGCACCGACACCTCGGCGAGGATCTTCAGCGGCGTCACCAGCAGAAGGTCGAGCGAGCGGCTCACCGCGCCTTCGGTCGAGTTCTCGACTGGAACGATCGCGAAATCCGCGCTGCCCGCCTCGGCCGAGCGGAACACTTCGTCGATCGACACGCAGGGCTCGCCGTGCACGCCGGAGCCGAACTGCCGGATCATCGCCAGTTCGGAGAAGGTACCCGCCGGGCCCAGGTAGGCGACATGCAGCGGCCGCTCGACCGCGCGGCACGCGGAGATCACCTCGCGGTAGATCCCGGTCAGCGCCGCGTCGGTCAGCGGCCCGCCGTTGAAAGACGCGACCTTGCGCAGGACCTCGGCCTCGCGCTCGGGCCGGTACACGGGCGCGTTCGCAGTCTGCTTGACGCGGCCGACTTCCTGCGCGAGCCGCGCGCGCTCGTTCAGCAACTCGACGAGCTTGCGGTCGACCGCGTCGATCGCGTCGCGCAGCGGCTTCAGTTGCTCATCCATGGCGGCGGTCGAAGTCCTGCGCGAACGCGACGGAGCGGGCTGACCTACTGCACGCCGTCGCGCGGCGCCGGGTCCGAGTTCGGCGCTTCGCCGTTGCCGTTCGGCCCGTTTTCGGCATCGCTTTCGACGATGCGCTGCAGGCCGGAGAGCTTCGTGCCTTCGTCGAGCGCGATCAGCGTCACGCCCTGCGTGGCGCGGCCCATCTCGCGGATCTCCGCAACGCGCGTGCGGATCAGCACGCCGCCGGTCGTGATCAGCATGATCTCGTCGTCCGGCCGCACCAGCGTGGCGGCGACGACCTTGCCGTTGCGCTCGGTGGTGGCGATCGCGATCATGCCCTTTGTGCCGCGGCCGTGGCGCGTGTATTCGGTGATCGGCGTGCGCTTGCCGTAGCCGTTTTCGGTCGCGGTCAGCACGCTCTGATTCTCGTCCTCGGCGACGACCATCGCGATCACGCTCTGCCCGTCTTCGAGCTGCATGCCGCGCACGCCGCGCGCCTGCCGGCCCATCGGCCGCACGTCGTTTTCGTCGAAGCGCACCGCCTTGCCGGCGTCGGAGAACAGCATCACGTCGTGCGCGCCGTCGGTGATCGCCGCGCCGATCAGATAGTCGCCCGGCTCCAGATCGACGGCGATGATGCCGGCCTTGCGCGGATTGGCGAACTCGGTCAGCGCGGTCTTCTTGACCGTGCCCTTGGCCGTCGCCATGAACACGTAGTGAAGCGCGTCGAACTGCTTGATCGGCAGCACCACGGTGATCTTCTCGTCCTCGGCGAGCGGGAACATGTTGACGATCGGCTTGCCGCGCGAAGACCTGGAGCCCTGGGGCACTTCCCACACCTTCAGCCAGTACAGCCGCCCGCGGTTGGAGAAGCACAGGATCGTGTCGTGCGTGTTGGCGATGAAGAGCTGCTCGATCCAGTCGTCTTCCCGGGTCGCAGCCGCCTGCTTGCCGCGGCCGCCGCGCTTCTGCGCGCGGTAGTCGGCGAGCGGCTGGCTCTTGATGTAGCCGGCGTGCGACAGCGTAACGACCATGTCCTCGGGCGCGATCAGGTCCTCCGTCACGAGGTCCTGCGTCGTACGGACGATCTCCGAGCGGCGGCGGTCCTTCGCGTCGGCGACGAACTCCTTCTTCAGCGCGGCCAGCTCGTCGGCGATGATCTGCGTGATCCGCTCGGGGCGCGCGAGGATGTCGAGCAGGTCGCCGATGCGATCCATCACCTCGCGGTACTCGTTGACGATCTTGTCCTGTTCGAGCCCGGTCAGCCGCTGCAGCCGCATCTGCAGGATCTGGTCGGCCTGCTCGTCCGACAGCCGGTACAGCCCGTCGGGCTGCAGTCCGAGGCGCGGGTCGAGACCTTCGGGCCGGTACGCGTTCATGTCGGCGCCGGCGCGCGTCAGCATCTCGCGCACCAGCGAAGAGTCCCACGCGCGGTTCGTCAGCTCCGTCTTCGCCACCGGCGGCGTCGGCGCGGCCTTGATGATCGCGATGAACTCGTCGATGTTGGCGAGCGCGACCGCCAGGCCTTCGAGCACGTGGCCGCGGCTGCGCGCCTCGCGCAGCTCGAAGTTCGTGCGGCGCGTGACGACCTCGCGCCGGTGCGCGAGGAACGCCTCGATCATCTGCTTCAGGTTCAGCAGGCGCGGCTGGCCGTCGACCAGCGCGACCATGTTCATGCCGAACGTGTCCTGCAGCTGCGTCTGCTTGTACAGGTTGTTCAGAACGACGTCGGGCACTTCGCCGCGCTTCAGTTCGATGACGACGCGCATGCCGGACTTGTCCGACTCGTCGCGGATGTCGGAGATGCCCTCGATCTTCTTGTCGTTGACGAGTTCCGCGATCCGCTCGAGCAGCACGCGCTTGTTCACCTGGTACGGCAGCTCGTCGATGATGATCGCGGTGCGCGCGCCCTTGTCGATCTCCTCGAAGTGCGTCTTCGCGCGGATCACCACGCGGCCGCGGCCGGTGCGGTAGCCTTCGCGCACGCCGTCCAGCCCGTAGATGATCCCCGCGGTCGGGAAGTCGGGCGCCGGAATCAGCTCGATCAGCTCGTCGATCGTCGCTTCCGGATTGCGCAGCAGCAGCAGGCAGCCGTCGACGACCTCGCCGAGGTGGTGCGGCGGGATGTTGGTCGCCATGCCGACCGCGATGCCCGACGCGCCGTTGACCAGCAGGTTCGGCAGCTTGGCCGGAAGGATCAACGGCTCCTTTTCCGAGCCGTCGTAGTTCGGGCCGAAGTCGACCGTCTCCTTGTCGATGTCGGCGAGCAGTTCGTGCGCGATCTTCGCGAGCCGGATCTCGGTGTAGCGCATCGCCGCGGCGTTGTCGCCGTCGACCGAGCCGAAGTTGCCCTGCCCGTCGACCAGCATGTGGCGCAGCGAGAAGTCCTGCGCCATGCGCACGATCGTGTCGTACACCGCGGTGTCGCCGTGCGGGTGGTACTTGCCGATCACGTCGCCGACGATGCGCGCCGACTTCTTGTACGGCCGGTTCCAGTCGTTGTTCAGCTCGTGCATCGCGTACAGGACGCGTCGATGCACGGGCTTCAGGCCGTCGCGCACGTCGGGCAGCGCGCGGCCGACGATCACGCTCATCGCGTAATCGAGATACGAGCGCCGCATCTCCTCTTCGAGCGAGACCGGCAGGGTTTCCTTGGCGAATGGGTCCATCTGGGATGCGGTCCGGCGCCTGGGCGCGTCGGGTGCGAAAGCAGGCGCGGCGAACCGGCGCTGCAAAGGTCGAAAGTCTATCAGCGCGAGCCCGTCCGGCCGGGGTCGTGGCACCATTCGCCACCGTCGGGCGCGCCCTGCCGGGCCGGCCGCGAATAGGTGCACGAGACCCGCCATGCAGACCGTCGACACGCTGATCGAATGCCGCTGGATCGTCCCCGTCCGCCCCGCGGGCGTCGTGCTGGAAGACCACGCGATCGCGCTCGACGCCGGCCGCATCGCGGCCGTCGCGCCGATCGCCGAGGCGCGCGAACGCTACACCGCGCGCGAGCGCGTGCAGCTCGGCGAGCACGTCGTCACGCCGGGACTCGTCAACGCGCACACGCACGCGGCGATGACCCTGCTGCGCGGCGTCGGCGACGACCTGCCGCTGATGCGCTGGCTGAAGGAACGCATCTGGCCGCTCGAAGCGGCGCTCGCCTCGGAACAGTTCGTCTACGACGGCACGCGGCTCGCCGCGCTCGAGATGCTGCGCGCCGGCGTGACCTGCTGCTCGGACATGTACTTCTACCCGGAGGCTGCGCTGCGCGCGCTGCGCGAAGTCGGCATGCGTGCGGTGGCCGGCATCATCGCGATCGAGTTTCCCACCGCGTACGCATCCGACGCCGAGGACTACCTGCGCAAGGGGCTCGCCACGCGCGACGAATTCCGCGGCGATGCGCTCGCGAGCTTCACGCTCGCGCCGCACGCGCCGTACACGGTCGCCGACGCGACGCTCGAGCGCATCGCGATGCTCGCCGAGGAGCTCGACCTGCCGATCCACACGCACGTGCACGAAACCGCGGCCGAAGTCGAGGAGTCGCGGCAGCGGCACGGCGCGCGGCCGCTCGCGCGGCTGGACCGGCTCGGCCTCGTCAGCGAGCGGCTGATCGCCGTGCACGCGGTGCATCTGGACGACGCCGAGGTGGCGCTGCTCGCGAACCGCGGCGCGACCGTCGCGCATTGCCCGGCGTCGAATCTGAAGCTCGCGAGCGGCATCGCCAACGTCGGCGCGCTGCTCGCCGCCGGCGTCAACGTCGCCTTCGGCACCGACGGCGCAGCGAGCAACAACCGCCTCGACCTGCTCGACGAAATGCGGCTCGCCACGCTGCTGGCGAAGGGCCTCGCCGACGACGCCGCCATGCTGCCGGCGGCACAGGCGCTCGAATGCGCCACGCTCGGCGCCGCGCGCGCGCTCGGGCTCGGCGATCGCATCGGCTCGATCGAGCCGGGCAAAGAAGCGGACCTCGTCGCCTTCGCGCTCAACGAGATCGAAACGCAGCCGTGCTACGACCCGCTGTCGCACCTCATCTACGCCTGCGGCCGCGAGCACGTCAGCGACGTATGGGTCGCGGGCCGAGCTGTTGTGAAGAAGCGACAGCTCGTGCTCGATGTCGACATCGAGCGTGAAGTGCTCGCGAGCGCGGCGGCTTGGCGGCAGAAGGCGCAAGTGCTCCTGCGCACCGCGCCGTAGAGCCGTGCGCGGCGCACGCGGAACGCGCGCGGTGCTGCGGTATAGTTGCCGGCGGACATGTCGTCCTGCGCAGGACTCTGCGAACAAGAGTGAGGAGAAACATGAACAAGTCCGCGAAGCTGGGTTACCTGTTCGCGACTGCGATGGTCGCTGCCTCCGGTAGCGCACTGGCGCAGGGCAAGGACATCAAAGGGGACCCGAAGAACAGTGGCTACGTACTGAGCCCGAACGGCAACGTGGTCGTCGATCCGTTCGGTCTGTGCTGGCGAACGGCCTTCCACAGCAAGGAGCTGGCGCTCGCCGAGTGCGATCCCGCGCTGGTGCCGCCGCCCCCGCCGCCCCCACCACCGCCACCGCCGCCTCCGCCACCGCCGGCTGCGCCGCCGCCACCGCCTCCGCCGCCACCGCCGCCGCCGGCTCCGCCCAAGCCGGTCAGCGAGAAGGTCACCTTCGCCGCTGACGTGCGCTTCCCGACCGCCAACTCGGTCAACGACAAGGAAGCGCAGGCGCGGCTCGACGATCTCGTGTCGAAGCTGCAGGGCGTGAACCTCGAAGTCATCATCGTCGTCGGCCACACCGACAACGTCGGCTCGCCGGCCGCCAATCAGCGGCTGTCGCTGCAGCGTGCGGAAGCGGTGAAGAAGTACCTCGTCGGCAAGGGCATCGAGCCGAACCGCATCTACACCGAAGGCAAGGGCCCGACGCAGCCGATCGCCGACAACCGCACGCCCGAAGGTCGCGCGAAGAACCGGCGCGTCGAAATCGAAGTCGTCGGCACGCGCACCATCAAGAACTGACGACGTACGGCGCGAACATCGAGCCCCGCCACGACGGGGCTCTTTTTTTCGCCCGGCCCGATCGCACCTTCGCGCGGCGTCTACGGAGACACTCGATCGAGCTGCTGCGGCCGCACGGATAGGTCATCGATCCCCAGCGCGGGCCGCGGTATATTCGGCCGGGGCAGAGCCATCAGGCCTCTGCGTAAACCAGCGAGGAGAAACATGAAGAAGTCGACGAAGCTGGGTTACCTGTTCGCGTCCGCAATGGTGGCTGCCTCCGGCAGCGCGCTTGCGCAAGGTACGGACATCAAAGGGGACCCGAAGAATAGCGGCTACGCGTTGAGCCCGAACGGCAACGTCGTGGTCGATCCCTTTGGCCTGTGCTGGCGCACGGGCTACTTCAACAAGGATCTCGCGCTGAAGGAGTGCGATCCGTCGCTGCTTCCGCCGCCGCCGCCTCCCCCACCGCCGCCGCCTCCCCCGCCACCGCCGCCGGCGCCGCCGCCGCCCCCACCGCCCCCGCCGCCGCCTCCGCCGCCGCCGCCCGCGCCGGTCACGGAAAAGGTCACGCTCGCCGGTGATGCGCTGTTCGACACGGGCCGCGCCGAGCTGAAACCGAGCGCACGCGCCGCGCTCGACGATCTGGCCAACAAGCTGAAGGACGTCAAGCTCGAGGTGATCGTGATCGTCGGCCACACCGACAACACCGGCAGCGCCGCGCTGAACCAGCGCCTGTCGCTGCGCCGGGCCGATTCGGTGAAGCAGTATCTGGTCGGCAAGGGCATCGAGCCGAACCGCATCTACACCGAAGGCAAAGGCGCTGCGCAGCCCGTCGCCGACAACAGAACCGCGCAGGGCCGCCAGCAGAACCGGCGCGTCGAGATCGAAGTCGTCGGCACGCGCACGGTCAAGCGCTGATCGCCGCCTGCCGCGAAGAACGAGCCCCGCTTCGGCGGGGCTTTTTCTTCGCGCCGAGCATCCACGCGCAGCGCGGCCGCGGACCCGCGGCCGTTACACTCGCGGCTGCACCGCCCGTTCGCCGCGTCGTTCGCCTGCGCTTCATCGCTTTCATGAATCCCAACGTCGATCCCGCGGAACTGCGCAAATTCGCCGACATCGCGCACCGCTGGTGGGATCCGGACGGCGCGATGGGAGCGTTGCACGCGCTCAACCCGCTGCGGCTCGACTGGATCGACCGCCATGCGGGGCTCGAAGGCAAGCGCGTGCTCGACGTCGGCTGCGGCGGCGGCATCCTCGCCGAAGGCATGGCCGGCCGCGGCGCGCACGTCACCGGCATCGACCTGTCGAGCAAGCCGCTGAAGGTCGCCGAGCTGCACGCGCTCGAAAGCGGCGCCGAAGTCGAGTACCGCGAAATCTCGGCCGAAGCGCTCGCGCGCGAGTCGCCCGGCGCGTTCGACGTCGTCACCTGCATGGAGATGCTCGAGCACGTGCCCGAGCCGGAGAGCAGCGTGCGCGCCTGCGCCGCGCTCGTGCGCCCCGGCGGCTGCGTGTTCTTCTCGACGATCAACCGCAATCCGAAGTCCTTCCTGCTCGCGATCGTCGGCGCCGAATACGTGCTGCGGCTGCTGCCGCGCGGAACGCACGAGTACACGAAGTTCATCCGCCCCAGCGAACTGGCGGCCGCCGTGCGCGACGCCGGGCTCGACCTCATCGAAGTGCTCGGCATGACCTACAACCCGCTGACGAAGACGTTCGCGCTCGGCCGCGATACCGACGTCAACTACCTCGTCGCCTGCCGCAAGCCCGCATGAATTCGCGCGCCGCACCGATCGAAGTCGTGCTGTTCGATCTGGACGGCACGCTGGTCGACACCGCGCCCGATCTCGCGGCCGCGGTCAACCGCCAGCGCCGCGAGCGCGGCTTCGCCGAGCTGCCGCTCGAGGCGTTGCGTCCGTTCGCGAGCCACGGCGCGCGCGGGCTGATCGGGCGCGCGTTCGGGCTGGCGCCCGGCGAGCCCGAGTACGAGCCGCTGCGGCAGGAGTTCTTCCGCTACTACGAGCAGGCGCTGTGCGTGCAGTCGCGGCTGTTCCCCGGCATGGACGAGACGCTTGACGCGCTCGAACAGCAGGGCCGCCGCTGGGGCATCGTGACCAACAAGATCGCGCGCTTCACCGATCCGCTGGTCGCCGCGCTCGGTCTGTCCGAGCGCGCGGCCTGCGTGGTCAGCGGCGACACGACCGCGTACACGAAACCGCACCCGGCGCCGCTGCTGCACGCGTTGCAGGTCTGCGGCACCGCCGCCGCGCGCGCCGTCTACGTCGGCGACGATCTGCGCGACGTGCAGGCCGGGCGGGCGGCGGGCGTGATCACCGTCGTCGCCGGCTACGGCTACATGGGCGACGGCTCCGACGGAGGCGGTTGGGGCGGGGACTTCGTCATCGCGCAGCCGCGCGAATTGCTGGACTTGTCCGTGCTCAAGGGCTGATCGCCATTCGTCCGCATAATGGTTTCGGGAAGCGAAATCATGGCGGACCTGTCCTCCCTCGCAAGGCGTGCCTGGCTGCGCCGCACCGTCTACGCCCTGGCGGCGTTTTTCGTGGTGGCCGTGCTGGCGATCTGGCTTGGCGCGCCGCCCGCGCTGCGCTGGGCGATCGAGACGGTCGGCGCGCGCGAACTCGGGCGGACGATTCGCGTCGGCGACATCCGCGCGAACCCGTTCACGCTGACGGCTGGGCTCGACGACCTCGTGATCGAAGGCGCACCGGGCGAAAGCGCGCCGCTGCTCAGCGTCGGGGCCGTGCGCGCCAGCGCGTCGCTCGGTTCGCTGTGGAACCGCGCGCCCGTGCTCGATCGCCTTGCGATCGACCGCGCCACCGCAAACATCGTCCGCATCGAGCCGCAGCGCTTCAACTTCACCGACATCGTCGAGCGCCTGCTCGCGCGGCCGCGGACGAGCGACGAGCCCGCCCGCTTCGCGGTCTACAACATCGAGATCGCCGACGGCGCGGTGCGTTTCGACGACCGCGTCCGCAACCAGATCAACGCGCTGACCGACGTTCGGATCGCGATTCCGTTCATCTCGAGCCTGCCGACCGACGCGGATATCCACGTGCAGCCGGCCTTCTTCGCGCGGCTCGACGGCGCGCCGATCGAACTGCAAGGACAGACCCTGCCCTTCGAAGCCTCGCTCGAGACGGCGGTCCAGCTCAAGCTCGAGGGCGTCGACGTGCCGAAGTATCTGTCGTTCTCGCCGGTGAAGCTCAACTTCCAGGTGCCGCGCGGCCAACTCGACGCGGACCTGCGCGTGGCGTTCCGCCGCGCGGTCGCGGCGACCGCGGAGCAGCCCGCGCGTCCCGCGGAACTGGTCGTCTCGGGGCCGATCGCGCTGCGCGACTTCGCGCTCGAAGCGCCGGCCGGCGCGGCGGCGCATCGCCTTGTCGCGTGGAAGAAGCTTGCGGTCGCGGTCGACGAATACTCGGTGTTCGCGCAGCGCGTGCGGCTGCGCGAGGTCGCGCTCGAGGCGCCGGATGCAGCCGTTGCGCGCGACGCCGCGGGCCGCATCGACTGGCTCGAATTCGCCGCCGCGCCGCTGACCGCCGCGCCCGCAGCTGCGTCGGCGAGCCCGACCGTGGCGCGGCCGTTCGACCTCGCGCTCGCTCTGCTGCGCGTCACCGACGGCCGGCTGCGGTTCAGCGATGCCGCCGTCGGCAAGTTCGGCAAGCAGCTCGAAGGCATCGCGCTCGAGGCGCGCGACGTCGCCACCGTCGGCGACCGCGCCGCGGTGATCTCGTTCGCGGCGCGCGACGACGGCGGCGAGCAGTACGGCGCCCAGGGCGAGATCCGCGTCGCGCAGCGCGCCGGCCGGCTGAACGTCAGCGCGAAGGAAGTCGACCTGCAGGCGCTCGCGCCGTATCTGGCGGCCGTCGCGCGCGCCAAGTACGGCGGCCGGGCCGATGTCTCGGCGACGATCGAATTCGACGTCTCGCAGTCCCCGGCGGCCGTTCGCGCATCGGCGCTGGCAGCGGCCGCGCGCACGCTGCATGTCGAAGGCGCGGCCGACCTCGGTGCGCGGCTCGACATCGCCACGCTGACGGTCGAAGGCGGCAGCGTCGATCTCGGCGGCCGCCAGGTCGAGATCGGAAAGATCGTCGTCGATGCCCCGCGCGCGACCGTGACGCGGCTCGCCGACGGCACGATCGGCTGGGCGTCGCTGCCGCCGCCCGCGCAGCGTGGGGCGGACGCGCAGGCTTCGCCGCCGTGGCGGGTCCACGTCGCCGCGATCGAGATCGCGCGCGGCGACGTGCAGTTCGCCGACCGCACGGTCGAGCCGGCGGTCGCCGTGCGCGTCAGCGCGCTCGCCGCCACCGCGCGCGACCTGACCGCCGACGGCTCGCAGGCGGCGCAGTTCAACGTGCGCGCGCGCGTCGGCAAGGTGGGCAGCGTCGCCGCCGGCGGCACGGCGCGCTGGGACCGGCTCGCCGCGAACGTGCGCGTCGACGCGCGCAACCTCGACATCGCCGCGTTGCGCCCCTACTTCGCGCCGCAGCTGGACGCCGAGTTCGCGAGCGCCGAGCTGTCCACGCGCGGCACGCTGACCATCGCCACCCGCGGCAGCGCGACGACGTTCGGCTACGGCGGCGACGCTCGGCTCGCCAACGTCCATCTGCTCAATCCGGGCGGCGAAGGCGATCTGCTGAAGTGGAACCTGCTCACGCTCGATCGCGTCGCGCTGCGCTTCGGCGAGGAGCCGCCGCAGATCGAGGTCGGCGCCGTCACGCTGTCCGACTACTTCGCGCGCGTCGTGCTGTCCGAACAGGGACGGCTCAATCTGCGGGACATCGTCAAGCACGACGCCAGCGCCGCGCCCGCGAAGACGGACGCGGCGGCCGCAGCGCAAGCGCCGCCGGCGCCCGCCGAGGCGGGCGCGGAGCGCCGCCCGCTGATCCGCATCGGCGGCATCGCACTCGAACGCGGCAACGTCAACTTCACCGACAACTTCATCAAGCCGAACTATTCGGCCAACCTGACCGGCGTGGGCGGCACGATCGGCGCGCTCGCCTCGGACAGCACCGCACCCGCGGAGCTGGCGATCGCGGCGAAGGTCGACGACGATGCGCCGGTCGAGATCAAGGGTCGCCTGAACCCGCTCGCGCCCGCGCTGTTCCTCGACATCGCCGGCAGCGCGAAAGGCGTGGACCTGCCGCGCTTCACGCCGTATTCGGCCAAGTACGCGGGCTATCCGATCACCAAGGGCAAGCTGTCGCTCGACGTCAACTACAAGGTCGACGGCGGCAAGCTGGAGGCGAGCAACCGGCTGTTCCTCGATCAGCTCACGTTCGGCGATCGCGTGGAGAGCCCGTCGGCCACCAAGCTGCCCGTGCTCCTCGCGGTCGCACTGCTGAAGAACAGCCGCGGCGAGATCGACATCAACCTGCCGATCTCCGGCTCGCTGAACGACCCCGAGTTTTCGGTCGGCGCGATCGTCGTGCGTCTCATCGTCAATCTGCTGGTCAAGGCGGCCACCGCGCCGTTCGCGCTGCTCGCCGCGGCTTTCGGCGGCGGCGAGGAACTGGGCTACGTCGAGTTCGAAGCGGGGTCGGCCGCGCTCGCGGCGGCGCAGACGCAGCGTCTGGGCACGCTCGCGAAGGCGCTGTCGGACCGTCCCGGGCTGCGGCTCGACGTGACCGGCCGCGTCGATCCAGCGCGCGACACCGACGGATTGAAACGCGCCAAGTACGAGTCCAAGCTGCGTGCGCTGAAGGTCCGCGACCTGGTCCGCGCCGGCGGCGGATCGGTCGATCCGAAGGACGTCGCGATCGAGCCCGCCGAACGGGCGGATCTGATCGCGCGCGTGTATTCGGCCGAGAAGATCCCCGACAAGCCGCGCAACGCGTTGGGCTTCGCCAGGACGATTCCGGCGCCCGAGATGGAGCGACTCATCCTCGCCAACCTCGCGGTCGCACCCGAGGATCTGCGGGCGCTGGCCAACGCGCGGGCCACCGCCGTTCGGCAGCACCTCGAAACGCAGGGCAAGATCGCGGCCGAGCGGCTTTTCCTGGTCGACCCGAAGCTCACGCGCGAGGGGATCAAGGACAAGGGGGCGACCACGCGGGTTGATTTTTCGCTGAGGTGACCCCAGCTACCGCGCTACACTGCAACCGCTGGGGGCGACCTGGTTTCGACACGGGGCGCGAAACAGCGCAGGGCATGCCGAGGGCCAGAGACCTCGTAAATCCATCTGGAAACCTACAAACGCCAACGACGAGCGTTTCGCTCTCGCCGCCTAAACCCGGTGAGACGCTGCACTAGCTGGCCCCTGGGCTAGGTCGGGCAACCGACAGCAGCGACATTCACAGAGGCTGGATGTCGGCGGAGTCGCGACGCCGGACATCGAGATCCAGCGACTGGCCGTGCGTCGGCCTGCCGATCGGCTAAGCGCACGGCGAGACTCAAATAGACCGGCTACGCATGTAGAACTGCCTGTGGAACTCTCGTGGACGCGGGTTCGATTCCCGCCGCCTCCACCATCCCCTTCCACACCCGCACTAGCCGAACCTCGTGATATTCGGCGTCGAGCTCGCGCCCGCCGCGGCGGTCCACGCTGTCAGGAAAGCATCCGCTCTTGACCGGGTGCAATCGACCGTGACGCCGGCGCGTCTAGTCTTCGTGCGTCCGGCCGCGCACCGCGTGCCAAACCTGGGAGAGAACCGTGTTCGCCGACCAACGACGCAGTCTGATCACGTTCGCCATCGCGGTGATCGCGGCCATCGCGCCTGCGAGCGCCGCCTGGGCCGATGATCTCGACGAAGCCAACGGCATCGTCGAGAAGGCGCGCATCAGCTTCAACGACGTGGTGAAGACGAAGGAGTACGACGCACTGCGCGCCGGGCTGAAGTCGGCCAAGGGCGTGCTGATCTTCCCGTCGATCCTCAAGGGCGGCTTCTTCATCGGCGGCTCGGGCGGCACCGGCGTGCTGCTGGTGCGCGGCGAAGGCAACGCGTGGAGCGTGCCGGCGTTCTACACGCTCGGCGCGGTGAGCTTCGGGCTGCAGTTCGGCGGGCAGGCCGCCGAGGTCGTGATCCTCGTCAACAGCCAGAAGGGCATCGACCGGCTGCTGACGAGTTCGCTGAAGCTCGGCGGCGATGCCTCGATCGCGGCCGGACCGGTGGGCATCGGGCAGGCGGCCAACGTGACCGCGGACTTCGTTTCGTACGCAAAGTCCAAGGGCGCGTTCATCGGCATGAGCGTCGAGGGCTCGGTGCTCGACGTGCGCGCATCGCTGAACCACGCGTATTACGGCAAGCCCGTCACCCCGGTCGACATCCTCATCAAGCACGCGGCGAGCAACAAGCACGCCCATGCGCTGCGCAGCGCGGTCGCTGCGGCGAGTCGATAGCCGCCCGTTCGACGCGAGGCGAAAGCCCGCACCGGTACACGAGGGCGGGCCGACCCTGCTTCACGGACGCAGCGCGCGTCGCGCGCCGCGCCGGCCCGCGCGCACACTCGGTTTGCGTGGCGCGGCGGCGCTCGCCGCACCACGCTGCCACCGCTCCCAGGGAGGTTCGGCGCCGATCGACTCGACCAGATGGTCGATGAACACGCGCACCTTGGACGACAGGTGGCGGCGGCTCGGATACACGGCGAACACGGCGAGCTCGGGCGCGCGCCAGTCGGTCAGCAGGGGGACGAGCGTTCCGCGCGCCAGCTCGGCGCCGACGATGAAGCTCGGCTGCAGGATGATGCCGCCGCCGGCCACCGCCAGCTCGCGCAGCAGATCGCCGTTGGTCGCGTGCACGCTGGGCTGAACGCGCACGCGCGTGACGTGGCCCTGCGCGTCGATGAACGGCCAGTCGTCGCCGACCCACAGGTAACTGAAGCTCAGCGTCTCGTGTTCGGCCAGTTGTTCGGGCCGCGTCGGCGTGCCGTGCCGCTTCAGATAGATCGGGGAGGCGCACGCAACCATGCTGACCGGCGCGATGCGGCGGGCGACGAGGTTGCCGCTCAGCTCGAACGCGATGCGCACGGCGACGTCGACACCTTCGTTGACCAGGTCGACGACGCGATCGCTCAGATCGACGTCGAGCCGGAGCTGCGGGTAGCGCGCGCGGAAGCCGGGCAGCAGCCGCGACAACTGCGTGACGCCGAACGACAGCGGCGCCGTGATGCGCAGCAGTCCGACCGGCTGCATCGCGTGCCGTCCGGCGAGCGCCTCGGCCTCGGCAATGTCGTCGAGGATCGCGCGGCTGCGTTCGTAGAACTCGCCGCCGGCGTCGGTCAGCGACAGCTTGCGCGTCGTGCGGTTCAGCAGCCTGGCGCCCAGATGCGCTTCGAGCGCGCCGATCTGGCGCGACACCGCCGCGGTCGACGTGTCGAGCAGCTCGGCCGCGCGCGCGAAGCTGCCCGCTTCAACCACTTTGACCAGCACCTTCATCGCGTACGTCAGGTCCATCGGCGGCCTCCGCGTTCGTTGCGTTCATCGTAACGATCCATTGCCGCCCGCGCCCTGTTTCCGCCGCGCCCGGCTCCCTACAGTGCGGCCATCGATGCAGCGAACCGCATCGAACGCTTCTCCAACCCGAACCGAAAGGAACCACGATGAACTCGAAGCTGACACTGGTCGCGCTGGCCGGCGCGCTGTTCTCGACTGCGGCGCTCGCCGACCTCGGCACCTACGCCGCGCCGACCGAGATCGCCGCTTCTTCGAAGACGCGCGCGGAAGTGCGCGCCGAGCTGGCAGCGCAGCCGCCGCTGCTGCAGGGCGACCGCTACCCCGTGACCGAGGTGGCGACGAGCCAGCGTTCGCGCGAGGAAGTGCGCGCCGAAGCCCGGCACGCCAATCCCGCTCGCGGCGGCGCCTGAGCCCTTCCCTGCGTTGCGGCCGCCGTCCCCGCGGCGGCCGCTCGCAGGACCCACGATCGAACAGGAGTACGCATGAACATCACCGTCATCGGCTCGGGCAACATGGGCTCGGGCTTCGTCAAGCAACTTAAAAAGGCCGGCCACGACGTGCGCGTCGCGGGCCGCGATGCCGAGAAGGCCCGCAAGGTCGCCGCGCAGTTCGGCGCCCGCGCCGTCGACGCCGAGGAAGCGGCGGCAGCGGACGTGCTGATCCTGGCCACCGGCTATGCCGATGCCGTGCCGGCGCTCGAGGCGCTCGGTTCGCTTCAAGGCAAGATCGTCGTCGACATCACCAATCCGCTGACCGCGGACTACATGGGGCTGACGATCGGGCATACGACTTCGGCGGCGGAAGAAATCGCCAAGGCGTTCCCCGGTGCGCGCATCGTGAAAGCTTTCAACACGGTCTTCGCCCAGGTGCTGGCCGAAGGCGCGGACTTCGGCAAGGGCCAGGTCGTGCCGGTGTTCGTCGCCGGCGACGACGCGCAGGCCAAGCAGACGGTATCGGAGATCGCGCGCTCGATCGGCTTCGACGCGATCGACGCCGGTCCGCTGAAGAACGCGCGTTACCTGGAGCCGCTCGCGGGGCTGAACATCTATCTCGGCTACGGCGCGGGGCTCGGCACGAACATCGCGCCGACCTGGTTGCGGAAAGCCTGATCTGCGCCGGCACACGCCGGCGCGGAGTGCTCAGCGGCCCACGCCTTCCGCCGCCAGCCGCCGTCGCGCCTCGCCGGCGTCACCCTGCCCGCGGCGCCGCGGCGGCGGTTCGCGCATCGAGGCGACCAGGAAGCGTTCGATCGCCGCGAACAGGCGCTCGATCGCGCGCGCCGCCTGGCGCCAGCCTGCGGCGCTCATGTCGACCAGGTACTGCGCGCGCAGCGCGCGCGCTTCGGCGATGATCCGTGCGTGGTTGCGTTCGGCGTATTGCGGGCCTTGCATCGATGGACTCCTTCGTCCGGTTCGGCGCCGCCGCGCGGTGCAGCCTCGTGGGCCGGCCGCGCCGAAGCGCCCGTTGAAACGGCATCAAGGCCGATGTTGCGTCGGTTTCCCGCCGTGCAAGCAACGAAAAGTGCGCCTCTTGGGCTGGCTCAAGCGGCATTGCGCCCTTTTAGGGCGATCCCTCAGCCACGCACCGGGGTCGGTTTGACTCAGCGCAATGCCCGCGCACCAGTCCCTGCCCGCGCCGGCACGCTGCCGCCGCGCTTCAGAACGACGCTTGCGCCTTCAGCCAGAGCGTGCGACCGGGCTCGTTGACGCGCTTCGTTTGCACGAAGCCCGGGATCGCCGTGCCGCTGCGGCTCAGATGCTCCGCGTACGCGCGGTCGAACAGGTTGTCGACGCCGCCCGACAGCGTGAAGGTCTTCGTGAAGCGATAAGCCGCATTGACCGAAAACACCGCGAAGCCGCCGGTGGGTCCGATGTCCTGACCGGCGATGTTGCCCTTGCCCGGATCGACGCGATCCTGCCGTGCGACGGCGCGCAGCAGCGCACCGAACGACCAGCGCGGAGCGTCGCGCGTGAGCGCGAGCCGCAGTTCGAGCGGCGGCTGCTGCGCGAGCGGCGCGCCGTCAGTGTCGTTGTCGCCGCGCACCCACGCGAGCGTCGCATCGGCCTTCCAGTCGTTCGCGAACGCGTAGCCGACCCCGGCCTCGAGGCCGTGCGTCGTCGCGTCGACGTTGCGCGAGACGACGGCGGTGCGCGCCGGCAGCGTGCGGGCGACCCCCGACTGGATCAGGATGTAGTCGTCGATGCGGCCGGCGAACGCGGCGAGCGTCGCGGTCCAGTCGCCGGCCCGATGCAGCACGCCGACGTCGAGCTGCGTCGTTCGTTCGGGTCGCGTGTCGAATGCGCTGATTGAAGCGACGCCTTCGCGATCGGAGAACAGCTCCCAGTAGTCCGGAAAGCGCTCGGCGCGGCCGAGCCCGGCGTAGACGGTCGTTGTGCCCGCGAAGTCGCGCTCGGCGCGCGCGAAGCCGCTGGCGAGCGTTTCGCTGCGCTCGGCACCGGCAGTGGGGTTGGCGACCGTCGCCGCCATCGCGCCGCGGCCCAGGGTGATCGTCGCGCGCAGGTCGCGCGCCTGCCAGCGGTCCACGCGCAGGCCGCTGACGACGCGCAACGGCTGGCCGACGCCATGCGTCCATTCGGCAAAGACGCCGCGATTGGAGAACTCCGCGTCGGGCCGGCGCGGCAGCGACTCGTACGGCACCGCGAGAGCATTCATCGACGCGCGTACCGTGTGGTCGTTCGACTGCCAGTCGATGCCGGCGATGAGGCGATCCTGCGCGCCCAACGCGAGCGTGGCGAGCGCCTTGGCGCCCTTCGTCTCACGATCGGGATTGCTGACGGCCGGATTGGCCATCATCGCGGTGGGCCTGAATTCGCGCAGGCTGAAGCTGTCCATCACGTGGTCGACGTAGTTCCGGAACGCGCTCGCCTCGATCTTCTCGAGCCACGGCGCAACGCGCTCGCGGCGGAACCTCAAGCCGACGTTCGAGCGCTCGAACGCCACGCCGTCCATCATGCGGTCCGCGTACGCGGCCTCGCCGTCGCTCGCGGCGCCGGTGAGTTCGAGCATCGTGCGATCGTCGGGCGTCCACGCGAGCGACGCGTTGGCGCTCCAGCGCGTGTAGCGCGCGTGCACCGGGCGGCCGTCGCCGTCTTCGTAATCGCCGGCGTGCGAACGGGTCGCCACACCGCGGGCCTGGAGGTGGGGCGTGCCGGCGCGCGCCTCGAGCACCTGATCGTTGCGGCCGAACGAACCCGCGAGCGCGCTCGCGTAAAGGCGCGCGCCCGGGTCGACGAGCCGCAGAACGTCGCGCTCGAAGAGCACTGCACCGGCCGACGCACCGGGACCATGGATCACGCTCTGCGGTCCCTTGATCACGGTGACGCGGTCGTGTGCCTCCGGGAATACGTACGCGGTGGGCGGATCCATGCGGCCGCCGCAACCGCCGAGGATCTGCTCGCCGTCGAGCAGGATGCTCAGCCGCGAGCCGGCCATGCCGCGGAATACCGGATCGCCGCCGGTGCCGCCCTTGCGGATGACGGAGAAGCCGGGGATGGTCTTCAGATAGTCGGCGCCGTCGTGCGCTGGCAGCGGCTGGCGCGGCTGGCGCGGATCGGTAACGACGACGAGCGGTGCATCCTCGCGCTCGGCGGTGACGACGACGGGTTCGAGCGTCGCGACCTGCGCGCGCGCGGCGGACACGGCGAGAAACAGGCCGGCGAGCGCAACGGCCAGCGGCTTGCGGGGAAACGGAGCCATCGATGTTCTTCCTGACGACGAAAGGCGGATCACGACGCCGCTCACGCGCGGCGCAGCGGCGCCGGCGTTGAAGCGGACGTGCAAGGGCCGCCGCGACCGGGTGTTCACCGGTCGCGGCACGAGTGCGGATCAGGAAGCGAAGGGCGGTGCGCGCGGCTGCGCGGCCGTGCGCGCGAGAAGCGCCGGCGGTGCTTGCCAATCGAGCGCGGGCAGCGGATCGACGCCCGGCGTGGCGGGCATCGCGACCTGCGCCGGCGGCGGCGCAAGCGGGACCGCGTGAGACGCGCAGAACGGACAATGCCCGAGCGGATGCGCCTTGGGCGTGCGCGGCGCGTCGGCCGGCGGCGTGCCCCGCTGGGCGCCGTCGGCCGTGCACACGATGGCCTCGAGCGGCGGCACGGCGCGCGCCGCCACCAGCGCGTGCGAGAGCGGCGGCGCGAGCGCGGCGAACAGCAGCGCGCAGCCCGCCAATGCGGCGACCAGGCGGTGTTCGAGCGGAAGCGGGCGCATGGGCCGCGATCCTAGAGTCGAACGGCGCCGGCCGGAAGCGGGAACTTGCCGCCTCCTAAGATGCATCAATTTTCTTCTTTTCGACGGGGGTCCGCGCGGGCGTCGGCCCCTCCGATCGCACGATCCGCCGCGATCGGACGCGCGACCGCCGGCGGCCGGGCGGCCGCGCAAAGCGCGGCTTCTGACCCAGCGCAAGGGGCGCACGAGCGGCGCGTGCCAGACGCTCGTGCGCGGTGCTAAGGTCCGTCGCGGGGAAGGAACGACGCACACAAGGAGGGAAACGATGATCCGCACCACGCTGTCGATGCTCTGCTGCGCGCTCGTCGGGGGTGCCGCACTCGCCCAAACCGCGGGCACCTACACGGTCAAGCACCTGACGCCGGAGGCCGCCGTCAAGGCCGCCGACGCGGCGCTGCAGGACTGCCGCAGACGCGGCTATCAGGTCGCGGTCGCCGTGGTCGACCGCTCCGGCGTAGCGCAGGCGCTGGTGCGCGACCGCATCGCCGGCCCGCACACGCCGAACACCGCGATCGACAAGGCGTGGACCGCCGTGAGCTTCCGCACCGATACGCTGGAGCTGGCCAGGCTCACGCAGCCCGGGCAGCCCAGCGCGGGGATCCGTCATCTGCCGCGCTTCGTCGGCGTGGGCGGCGGCGTGCAGATCCAGGCCGGCGGCACGCTGGTCGGCGGCATCGGCGTATCGGGTGCGCCGACCGGCGAAGCCGACGACGCCTGCGCCAAGGCGGGCATCGCCGCGATCCGCGACGACATCGAGCTCTGACGGTCGGCAGCCGCCCGCCGGCACGACCGATGTCCGGCTAGCGGAAAAGCCGAGGGGCGTGGCCGCACCCGCTGGGCCAACAGCGGCGAGGTCCGGAGCCGAGCGCCGAACCCCGCTTATCCGTCCGCGCGCGCCACCTTTTCTTCGGACCGGGCGCGCGCCGCGCGGCGATATAGTCCGCGCATTGCCGCTACCGCGGCCCGCGCGCGGGCCCGCCGTCCGTTGAACTTTCCTGTACACGATCCGACCCGTCTGCCCGGGCACAAGGCGGCGCGCCTGCTCGTCGTCGACGACGACCCGCTGTCGAGCTCGCTGCAGGCGCATCTCGCGCTGCTGCTCGGCCACGCCGCGACCGTCGAAAACGATCCCGAACGCGCGGTCGAGCTGGCGTTGAGCGGCGAGTTCGACGCGATGCTGCTCGATCTCGGCATGCCGCAGGTCGACGGCTTCGAGGCGCTGCGCCGGCTGCGCGAACGCGAAGCCGCGGCCGAACGCGCGCCGCTGCCGGTCATCGCGGTCACCGGCTACGCGTCCGAGGCCGACCGCCTGCGCTGCCTGATGGCCGGTTTCAACGAACACGTCAGCAAGCCGGTGCAAGCCAGCACGCTCGGCGCGTCGATCGCGCGCGCGCTGGCGCCGCACGGGCCCGACGGCGCCGACGCGGCGGGCGATGCGCCGCCGCCGCGCGACTGCGACGCCGAGCGGCTGCGCGCGACCGTGCGCCGGCTCGGCGACGTCAAGCCCGACGACCGCAGCTTCGCGCCGACCGTCACCGAGTCTTTCGCGCTGCGCTCGGCGCAACTGATCGAATCGCTGCGCGCGGCGATCGACGCGCGCGACGGCGAACAGGGCTCCCGCGCCGCGTACGCGCTGCGGGCGAGCGCCGAGTTCCTCGGTGCGCTGCGGCTGGCGAGCATGAGCGGCGAACTCGACGCAGCCTGCGGTGCGGCGCACTGGGAGGCGGCGCGCGATCTGCTCGCGGCGATCGACCGGGAGCACCAAGCCGTGCTGACGCTGCTGTTCGAATCGTCGCGGTAGGCGCGCTTGGATTCGTTGCCGACCCCCGGGCCGAACGCGCGCGAGCTTGACCTGCTGCGCCGCATGGCGCGCATCGCCAATATCGGCGGCTGGGAGTACGACCCCCTCGCGCGCCAGCTCTACTGGACCGAGCAGGTCTACCGCATCGTCGAACTCGAGCCGTACAGCGTGGCGCCGACGCTCGAGTCGAGCGTCGGCTATTACGCGCCCGAGGCGCGCGCCACCATCGCGCGCGCGCTGCAGAGCGCGCTCGACAGCGGCGAGGCGTGGGACCTCGAGCTGCCGCTGGTCACCGCGCGCGGCCGCCGCATCTGGGTGCGCGTGATCGGCGAACCCGAGATGGCCGACGGCCGCTGCGTCAAGCTCGCGGGCACCGTCGAGGACGTCACCGCCGCGCGGCGCGCACGGGAGGCGCTGAAGGCGCGCAGCGCGGAGAACCGCAGGCTCGCGCTCGTCGCCGAGAACACCAGCAACCTCGTGCTGATCACCGGGCCGGACGATCGCATCCAGTGGGTCAACGCCAGCTTCACGCGCGTCACCGGCTACGCGCCGGCCGAGGCAGTCGGTCATACGCCATGCGATCTCCTGTGCCGCGGCCACGCCGCGGCCGATCCGCAGCTCGCGGCCGTACGCGAGAGGATGCAGCGCGGCGAGGCGGTCCGCGGTCTGCAGGTCGAGCTGACGCGCAAGGACGGCAGCCGCTACTGGGCCGAGATCGAGATCCGCCCGGTGTTCGACGAGCGCGGCGCGGCTGCGAACTACATCCACATCCAGAACGACGTGACCGACAGCCGGCGCGCGGCCGCGCAGATGCAGGAGGCGATCGAGCGGCTGCGGCTGGTCAAGCAGACGATGGCCTTCGGCACGCTGCTGCGCGACTTGACGAGCGGCGAAGCCCGCTGGGACGCGCAGGCGTTGCGACTGCATGGCTACCCGGAAACGGCGCCCGCGCCGTCGACGGACGATCTGCTCGCGCGCATCCACCCCGACGACCGCATGCGCTTCCGGGCGGCCTGGGAGGGGGTGCTGCAGGCGCGCGGCGTACAGGACGACGAGTACCGCGTCGTACATCCCGACGGTCGCGTCGCGCACATCCACGCGCGCGGCTTCGTCGAGCGCGCCGCCGACGGCGCACCGCTGCGCGTGATCGGCATCGTCTTCGACGTGACCGACAAGCGCGTTGCCGAGCAGCAGGCGCTGGCGGCGACCGAATCGCTGGAGCTGGCGATCAGCGCGACCGGCATCGGCTTCTTCTACCGCGATCTCGACCAGCCCGAACCGGTGTGGGACGCGCAGATGTACCGGATCTACGGGCTGGCGCCCGGCGAACCGATGCCGCCCGCCGAGCAACGCCACGCGATGGTGCTGCCCGAAGACCGGCCGGCGTTCCTTGCCGCGCGCGAAGCGATGCACGCGCGCGAAGCACCGATGGAGATCGAATACCGGATCCGCCGGCGCGACGGCGCCGTGCGCTGGATCCGTTCGCGCCGCGCGGTGGTCCGCGTCGGGCCGCAGCGCGCGCCACGCATCGTCGGTGCGCTGCTCGACGTCACCGAGGTCAAGGAAGCCGAGGAGAAGCAGCGGCTGCTGACCGAACGGCTCGCGCTCGCCTCGCGCACCGCGGGCATCGGCATCTGGGAGATCGACCTCGAGAACGAGCGGGTCGTCTGGAACGACCAGATGTTCCGGATGTACGGCTTGCCGCCCGACGAGCCGCCGCCCGCGACGGCCGACTGGATGCAGCGCTGGGTACACGCCGACGACCGCGAGCGCGTCGCCGCCAAGGCGATCGAGTTCATGCGCCGCGGCGGCAGCTATCAGGACGAACACCGCGTCGTGCTGCGCGACGGTACCGAACGCTGGATCGATGCGCGCGCCTTCCTGTATCGGCCCGATCCGGACAGGCCCGGCCGCGTCATCGGCGTCAACTTCGACATCACCGAACGCAAGCTCGCCGAACAGCGCACCGCCGGCTACGCCGAAGAACTGCGCGCCGCGCTCGCGCGGCTCGAACTCGCCGCCAGCGGGTCGGACGTCGGCATCTTCGAGCGTGCGCTCGACAAAGGCCCCGGCTTCTGGAGCGCGCAGATGTTCCGGCTGTACGGCGAGCCGCCGCAGGAGGCCGCGCCGGACTGGGACTGGCTGCTCGCACGCATCGAACCCGAGGACCACGCGCTGTTCGAGTCGCAGTGGGAGCGCATCAAGCAGTCGTCCGCCTACGTCGACACGGAGTTCCGCATCCGGCGCCCCGACGGCTCGCGCGCCTGGCTGCTGACGCGCGCGCGGCTGGAACCCGGCGACGGCGTGCGGCCGGCGCGCGTGGTTGGCATCGGCATCGACATCACGCAGCGCAAGGAAGCCGAGAGCCGCGCCGCGCAGTACGCCGATTGGCTGCGGCTGACCACCAGCACGATCGGCATCGGGCTGTGGTACCGCGAGCTCGGCACGGGGAATACCGTTTGGGACGCACAGGCCAAGCGCATGTTCGGTCTGGCCGAGGACGCCCCGGTCCCCACGCGCGCCGAGTACCTCGAATTCGTCGTCCCAGAAGATCGCGCGCGCGTCGCCGACGCGACGGCGAACGTGCCGCCGCCGGGGACGACCGTCGAGATCGAGTACCGGATCCGGCGCGCCGACGGCGTGCTGCGTACGCTGCTGTCGCGCCGTGCGGTGCAGTGCGGGCCCGACGGGCACCCAGTGCGCGTGCTCGGCGCCGCGATCGACGTGACCGAATCGCGCGAGGCGCTCGAGCGCGCCGCGGAAACCGCGCAGCTGCTGCAACTCGCCAGCCAGGCCGTCGGCGTCGGCTTCGCCTTCCGCGATCTGGCCACGGGTTCAGGACACTGGGACGAGCAGGCGCGCGCGATCTTCGGGTTTCCGCTCGAAGGCCCCGCGCCGACGATCGACGAGTTTCTCGCGCGCGTCGACGAACGCGACCGCGCGCGCGTGGCGTCGCAGTACGTGAAGCCGCCCGCCGCCGGCACGCACGACGAGGTCGAATACGGCATTCGCCTGCCGGACGGACGTGCGCGCCGCGTGCTGTCGCGGCGCGCGGCGCAGTACGACGAGGGCGGACGCGCGCGCCGCCTGTACGCCGCGGTGATCGACGTCACCGCCTCGCGCGAGGCCGAGGTACGCCTGCACGACGCGCTCGAGCGCCTGCGGCTGGCAGTCGATGCGGGCGGCATCGCGTCCTGGGACCGCGTGCTCGAGACGAACGAAGGCCGCTGGGATCCGCTGCTGTTCGACTTCTTCGACCTGCCGCGCGCCGGCCCGGTGCCGAGTTTCGACGCGATGCTCGCGCACATTCACCCGGCCGACCGGCCGGCTTTCCTCGCCGCGTGGGAACGCATGCGCACGACGGACGCGCCGGTCGAGTACGAATTCCGCGTCGTGCGGCCCGATGGTGGCGTGCGCCACCTGGTCGCGCGCGGGCGGGCCGAACGCGGCGCCGACGGCCGGCTCGTTCGCGTGCTGGGCGCTACGCTCGACGTCACCGCGTCGCGCGAAGCGGCCGCCCGCCTGCGCGACGCGCAGGAGCGGCTGCGACTGGCGGCCGAAGCGGGCGGCATCGCGTCGTGGGAACGCAACCTCGAAACCGGCGAAGCGCGCTGGGACGAGGCGATGTTCGACTTCTATGGACTGCCGCGTGCGCCCGTCGCGCCCGCGCTCGACGTGGTGCTGTCGCTGGTGCATCCGGAGGACCGCGCGATCTTCGCCGATGCGTGGAAGCGCATGGCCAATTCGACCGGCGCGGTCGAGTGGGAGTGCCGCATCGTCCGGCGCGACGGCAGCGTCGTTCACCTCGCCTCGCGCGGCCGCGCGGACCGCCGCGCCGACGGCACGCCGTGGCGCGTGATCGGGGCGTCGCTCGACGTCACCGCGTCGCGCCGCACCGCGCAGCAGTTGCAGGACGCGCTCGCGCGGTTGCGGCTGTCGACCGAAATCGGCGCGATCGGCACTTGGGAGCGCGACGCCAACGGCGCGGCACGCTGGGACCCGGTGATGTTCCGGCTGTACGGCCTGCCGCCCGGCGAAGCGCCGACGCGCGAACAGGCGGTGGCGATGGTCCATCCGGAGGATCGCGCGGGCGCGCTGGCCGCCTGGCAGCAGATCCTGGACGCGGATCACGCGGTCGAGTTCGAGTACCGCATCGTGCGGCCCGACGGCGCGGTCGTCTATCTGAACTCGCGCGGGCGCGCCGAACGCGGCGCCGACGGTCGCGTGCTGCGCGTGGTCGGCGCGACGATCGACGTCACCGCGAGCCGAACCGCGCAGCGCCGGCTGCAGGAGATCAACGAGCGGCTGCAGCTTGCCGCGGCCGCCACCGGCATCGGCTTCTGGTTGCAGGGCCTGGACGGCGCTTCGCTCGACGCCGACCGCCAGATGAAGCTGATGTACGGCTTCGATCCCGACGGGCCGCTGCCCGCGGGCGAGCAGTTCTTCGCCGCCGTGCTGCCCGAAGACCGCGCGGCGGTGCTCGCCGCGCGCGCGCGTTCGCACGCGAGCGACGAGCCGATCGAGCTCGAATACCGCATCAACCATCCGCACAAGGGCGTGCGGCACATCCTGTCGCGGCGCGCGCTGCGGCGCGACGCCGCCGGGCAGCCGCTGCACATCGTCGGCGCCTCGCTCGACGTGACCGAAACGCGCCGCGCCGAAGCCGCGCTGCGCTCGGCCAACGAGCGGCTCGAACTGGCCACCCGGACGGCCGGCATCGGCGTGTGGGAATGCGCGCTCGGAGCCGAAGGCGCGACCTGGGACGCGCGCATGTACGAGCTGTACGGGCAGCCGCCCGACTGGGTGCCGACGCACGCGGCGTGGCTCGCCTGCGTGCACCCGGACGATCGCGCGCGCGTGGCGCAGCGCTTCGGCGCGGAGCGCACGCCCGCCGAAGGCGGCGAGTGCGAATACCGCATCGTCCGCCCCGACGGCGAGGAGCGCGTGATCGCCGAGCGCTTCGTCTTCCGGCGCGACGCCGAGGGGCGCGCCGCGCACGTGCTCGGCACCGATATCGACATCACCGAGATCCGCCGCGCGCAGCGCGAACGCGACGAACTGTCGGACCGGCTGCGGCTGGCGACCGCTTCGGTCGGCATGGGCGTGTGGGTCTGGGACCTGGCGACCGGCGCGTCGGTGTGGGACGACGCGATGTACGCGCTGTTCGGCGCAACGCGCGAGAGCTTCGGCGACCGCATCTGGCTCGACGCGGTCCACCCCGACGATCGCAGCCGCGCAGCGCGCGCGGTGCAGGACGCATGGGACGGCCTGGCGCCGCTCGACATCGAGTTTCGCGTCGTCTGGCCCGACGGCACCGTGCGGCACCTCGCTTCGCGCGGCAGCGTCGAGCGCGACGCCGCCAGCGTGGTCGTACGCATGGTCGGCGTCAACTGGGACGTCACCGAAAGCCACGCAGCGGAGCAGCGCGCGCTCGAGCTGGCCGAAAGGCTGAAGCTCGCCACGCAGGCGGCCGGGCTGGCGGCGTGGCACATCGACGCGCGCACGCGCAAGATGGACGCCGACGAGCTGCTGTGCCGCATGCACGGCGTGCCGCCCGGGCCGTACGAAGACCTGTGGTGGGCGCTCGAAGCGACGATCGCGCCGGCCGACCTGCCCGCGCTCAAGCAGGCGTCGATCGAAGCACGGCTCGAAGACAAGCCGTTCGAGGCCGAATACCGCACGATCCATCCGGACGGGTCGATCCGCCACCTCGCGGTGCGCGGCGTCTACCAGCGCAACGAGGCGGGCGAGCCGGTGCGGATGTACGGCGTGACGTTCGACGTCAGCGCGCGCGTGCAGGCCGAGCGCGCGCTGCGCGCCGCCGAGCAGACCGCGCGCGCGCTGCTCGAGCGCATGCGGATGACCACGAGCGCGGTCGGCATCGGCCTGTGGGAAGTCGATCTCGCCACCGGCGCGGTCGCCTGGGACGACGAGATGTGCAAGCTGTACGGCCGAGAGCGTGCCGAACTCGGCGACCTCGCGCAGCAGTGGCGGCGGTTCGTCCACCCCGACGACCGCGAGCGCGTGCAGCGCGAGAGCCTGCGCGCGCTCGAGACGGGACAGCCGCTCGATTTCGAGGCGCGCATCGTGCTGCCCGACGGCGCGGTGCGGCATCTCGCGCACCGCGCGCAGATCGAACGCGACGCGCAGGGCCGGCGCGTGCGTCAGCTCGGCGTGGCCTGGGACGTGACCGAGCGGCGCACCGCGGAGGCCGCGCTGCTGGCGAAGGAAACCGCCGAGCGCGCGAGCCAGGCGAAAAGCGAGTTCCTGTCACGGATGAGCCACGAACTGCGCACGCCGCTGAACGCGATCATCGGCTTCACGCAGGTGCTCGAGCTGGACCGCGCGCATCCGCTGGCGCCTGCGCAGCGCGACCGCGTCGACAAGATCCAGCAGGCCGGCTGGCACCTGCTGAACCTGATCAACGAGATCCTCGACCTGTCGCGCATCGAGGCGGGCGCGCTGCGGCTTTCGATGGCGATCGTTCCGCTGGCCGAGGTCATCGACGAGTGCATCGCGCTGGTGGCGGCCGACGCGCAGCGCAGGCGCCTTGGGATCGGGCAGAGGCAGACCGCGCGCGCGCCGGCCAACGTCTGGGCCGACCGCACGCGGCTCAAGCAGGTGCTGCTGAACCTGCTGTCGAACGCGGTGAAGTACAACCGCGAAGGCGGCCGCATCGACGTCGACCTGGACGCCGATGCCGAAGGCCGCGCGCTGATCACCGTACGCGACACCGGGCCGGGGCTCGCGCCCGCGCAGATCGAAAAGCTCTTCGAACCGTTCAACCGGCTCGGCATGGAGTCGGCGCCGATCGAAGGCACCGGCATCGGCCTGACGATCGCGCTGCGGCTCGTCGAGCAGATGGGCGGCCGGCTCACCGTGACCAGCGAACCCGGCGCGGGCAGCGCGTTCCACGTGGCGCTGCAAGCGGCGTCGGCCGCACGCGACGAAGCCGCCGACGTGCTGCAGGCGATCGCGCCGGCCAGCGTCGAGCCGCGCGACGACGTGCGCGGCACCGTGCTGTACGTCGAGGACAATCCGTCGAACGTCGCGGTCGTCGAGCAGCTTCTCGCGCTGCGGCCGAACGTGAAGCTGTTCACCGCGGGCGACGGCGCCAGCGGCCGCGTGATGGCCGCGGTGTGCCAGCCCGATCTGATCCTGCTCGACATGCGGCTGCCCGACACCGACGGCGCAACCCTGCTTGCGGAGCTGCGCGCGCGCCCGGAAACGAAGTCGATCCCGTGCATCGGACTGTCGGCCAACGCGATGCCGGCCGACATCGCGCACGCGCGCGCGGCGGGATTCGCCGACTACTGGACCAAGCCGATCGAGGCCGGCCCCTTCCTGCGCGGCATCGACGCCGCGCTCGCGCGTCCACGCTGACCGCGCCGCTCGGCGAGCCCGCGCGCGGACACGCACGGGTTGCGTCGGGAGATTTGACACCTTCGCCAGCTGGTGTATTGGCTGGAACACAAGCTGTTGTTTTTGTTAACGGCCGGCGCCATGGCATGGATAGTGCTGCGATGCCTCTGCGCGGATCGAAGGTGCTGCGCATCCAACCTGGGAGGAAAGCAGATGATCAGAAAACTCGCTTCGCTCGCTTGCGTCCTGATGCTCGCCGCCGCACCGACCGCGCACGCATCCTTGCTCGGACAGACGGCCGATTGCGACATGCAACCCAACGGCAGCTTCTGGTCGTGCAGCCCGGCAAGCAACACGGTCACGGATCCCGGCATCGAGTTCCAATTGAACCTCGTCGGCAACCCGTTCTTCTCGATCGACATCGGAGCGTCGAGCGTGCTCCTGACGCTGATCAGCGGGGGCGGTTTGGGTATGGGCGCGGGTGAAGTCCTGACGCTGTCCGGGCTGGACGGCATCCTCGGTGCAAGCCTGAACTTCTCGCAGTCGGCAGGCTTCGACGCAAGCGACATCTCCTTCACGGCGAACTCCCTGACGCTGTTGCTGAACAACTCGAGTTGGAGCCCGGGCCAACAGGCATTGATCGACTTGACGGTGGCCCGCGTGCCGGAGCCGGCTTCGCTCGCCCTGTTGGGTCTCGGCCTGGTGGCCGTTGCGCTGAGTCGCCGCCGCCGGTAATCGGCCGACAGCACGGTGGCGGAGCCCGCAATCGACCGGGCTCCGCCGCTTGGGCCGGTGCGGGCGAAACCGCTCTCCGGCAACGCGCCGCACGACGCAACTCGTCGGCCGCGGTCTTCTTGTCTCGCGTAAGGCCGTCCTGCCGTGCGCTGCACGGTCCCAGGACAGGACGCGCATCGAGTCGACGACCGCCAATCGGGCGCGTCGATGCTCCAGTCGATCGGCTTCCACCGCAGTAGCCGGCACCGGCCATGCGGCGGTCCCGTGGCCGCGCTGTCCGCAATGGACCGGAGCGGACGGCGTCAACGTCGCGATCGCCTGCACGCTCGAAGCGTCCTTGATGGTCGACCGCCCGGGCGAGCCGCAATGCCTCTCCTGCGTCACCGCAATCGACACCCCGGATTCGGCGACTCGGGTCGCGAACGCGCGAACGCCGACGCAAAGCAGGGTCCGTACAATCGGTCGTGCCGGGCCAGGCGTGGCCCCGATGAGTGCCCCGCATGCGAAACGATCAAGTCGTCACGGTCCGGCGCGCCGACTACAAGCCGCCTCCCTACCTCGTCGACCGCATCGAGCTGGAGTTCGACCTCGACCCGGAGCTGACGCAGGTCGTCGCTTCGATGGCGGTGCGGCGCAATCCGGTGGGTCCCGGCGGAACCCTCCTGCTCGACGGCGAAGATCTCGAGCTGCAATCGATCGAGCTGGACGGCCGCACGGTCGGCGCCGACCGCTACACGCTCGACGCCGGTCGCATCGCGCTGCAGCCGCCGCGCGACGCGTTCGCGCTGCGCATCCGCAACCGCATCCGACCGGCGGCCAATACCGAGCTGATGGGGCTGTTCGTGTCGCACGGCAGCTTCTTCACGCAGTGCGAGGCGGAGGGCTTCCGCCGCATCACGTTTTTCCCCGATCGGCCCGACGTGATGGCCACGTACACCGTGACGCTGCGCGCCGAAAAGGCGCGCTATCCCGTACTGCTATCGAACGGCAACCTCGCCGGTCAGGGCGATCTGCCCGACGGCCGCCACTGGGCGCGCTGGGAGGATCCGTTTCCGAAGCCGAGTTACCTGTTCGCACTGGTCGCGGGCCGGTTCGTATGCCGCGAGGAGCGTCTGAAGACGCGCTCCGGACGCGAGGTGCTGCTGCAGGTGTGGGTCGAGCCGGACCAGCTCGACAAGACCGCGCACGCGATGGAGAGCCTGCAGCGCGCGATCCGCTGGGACGAGCGGCGCTACGGGCTCGAGCTGGACCTGGACCGCTTCATGATCGTCGCCTCCAACGACTTCAACATGGGAGCGATGGAGAACAAGGGGCTCAACATCTTCAACGCGAAGTACGTGCTGGCGAATCCGCTGGTCGCCACCGACGCCGATTACGCGAACATCGAGTCGATCGTCGGGCACGAGTACTTCCACAACTGGACCGGCAACCGCGTGACCTGCCGCGACTGGTTCCAGTTGAGTCTCAAGGAAGGCCTGACCGTCTTCCGCGACCAGGAGTTCTCCGCGGACATGATGGCGGAGCACGCCGAAGGCAGCGCGGCCGCGTTCGCGCGCGCGGTCAAGCGCATCGACGACGTGCGTGCGCTGCGCGCGGCGCAGTTCCCGGAGGACGCCGGCCCGATGGCGCATCCGGTGCGGCCCGATTCCTACCAGGAGATCGGCAACTTCTACACCGCCACCGTCTACGAAAAAGGCGCCGAGGTGGTCCGCATGTTGCAGACGCTGCTCGGGCGCGAAGGCTTCCGGCGCGGTCTCGACCTGTACTTCAAGCGGCACGACGGGCAGGCGGTGACCTGCGACGACTTCGTCGCGGCGATGGGCGACGCCAACCGCCGCGATTTCACGCAGTTCGGCCGCTGGTACGCGCAGGCCGGCACGCCGCGCATCGCGGTGGCGACGAGCTACGACGAGGCGCACGGCATCTATGAGCTGACGCTGACGCAAAGCTGTCCGCCGACGCCGGGGCAGCCCGACAAGGAGCCGTTTCACATCCCGTTCGCGGTCGGGCTGGTCGGCGCCGACGGCCGCGACCTGCCGCTGCAGCTCGAAGGCGAAGCGACCCCGATGGCCGGCACGCGCGTGCTGGAGCTCGCCGAGCCGAGCCGGACCTACCGCTTCGTCGAGGTCACGGAGCCGCCGGTGCCTTCGCTGCTGCGGGACTTCTCCGCGCCGGTGATCGTCGACTACCGCTATTCGGATGCCGAGCTCGCTTTCCTCGCTGCGCACGACGGCGATGCCTTCAACCGTTGGGAAGCCGGCCAGCGGCTCGCGGTCGCGCGGCTGCTCGCCGCGACCGAAGCGTTCGAGACGCAGCAGTCGCCGCACGTGGACGACGCCTTCGTCGACGTGTTCCGCCGCACGCTCACCGACGCGCAGCTCGCACCGGCGTTTCGCGAGCAGGCGCTGCAGCTTCCGGCCGAGTCGTTCATCGCGGAGCAGCGCGCGATGGTCGATCCCGAGGCGATCCGCGCGGCGCGCCAGTTCGTCCGCCGCGAACTGGGCCGCAGGCTCGCGGCAGAGCTGAGGCGGGCCCACGAAGACAACGAAGTGCCCGGCCCGTACCTGCCGACGCCGGCCGCCGCCGGCCGCCGCGGACTGCGCAACCTGGCGCTGACCTATCTGGTCGACAGCGGCGACGACGAGGCACTCGCGCTGGCGCGCGCGCAGCTTGCCAACGCGACCAACATGACCGACAAGCAGGCGGCGCTGGCGGCGATCGTCAACAGCGCGGCGCCGTTCAAAGTCGAGGTGCTGCTGCAGCTCGCGCGCGACTGGGCGCACGAGCCGCTGCTGATGAACAAGTGGTTCCAGGTGCAGGCCACGGCGATCGCGCAGCGCGGCGAGCCGCGCGTGCTGGAGCGCGTGAGGATGCTGCTGCGCCATCCGGCGTATTCGGCGTCGAACCCGAACAACGTCTACGCGCTCGTGCTCGGCTTCTGCGCGCACAACCCGGCGGAGTTCCACCGCAGCGACGGCGCCGGCTACGCGTTCTGGCGCGAGCAGGTGCTGGCGCTCGATCCGGTCAACCCGACGGTGGCCGCGCGCGTGGCGCGCTCGCTCGATCGCTGGCGCAAGTTCACGCCCGACCGCCAGCGCCTGATGAAGGACGCGCTCGCCGAGGTTGCGCGCGCGCCGCGGCTTTCGCGCGACGTCCGCGAGATCGTGACGAAAGCGCTGGAGAACTGAGATGCCCCGCCTGTCCCTCACCCACCATCTGATCCGCTGCGAGCGGGAACACGGGCTCGACCCGAATCTGCGGCTGCTGCTCGAGACGGTCGCACGCGCGTGCAAGACGATCTCGCACGCGGTCGGCAAGGGCGCGCTCGGCGGCGTGCTCGGTTCGCTCGGAACGACCAACGTGCAGGGCGAAACGCAGAAGAAGCTCGACGTGATCGCCAACGAGATCCTGGTCGAGGCCAACGAATGGGGCGGTTATCTCGCGGCGATGGCCTCGGAGGAAATGAACGCGCCGCACGGCATCCCGGTCGCGTATCCGCGCGGCAACTACCTGCTGCTGTTCGATCCGCTCGACGGTTCGAGCAACGTCGACGTCAACGTCTCGATCGGAACGATCTTCTCGGTGCTGCCGGCGCCGAAGGGGCGCGAGCCGGTCGAAACCGACTTCCTGCAGCCGGGCACGCGCCAGGTATGCGCCGGCTACGCGGTGTACGGCCCGCAGACGGTGCTCGTGCTGTCGGTCGGGCACGGCGTACAGGTCTTCACGCTCGACCGCGACACCGGCAGCTTCATCCTGACGCAGGAGAACGTGAGGATCCCGGCCGATACCAAGGAATTCGCGATCAACATGTCGAACATGCGCCACTGGGCGCCGCCGGTGAAGCGCTACATCGACGAATGCCTCGCAGGCAAGGAAGGACCGCGCGGCAAGGACTTCAACATGCGCTGGATCGCGTCGATGGTCGCCGACGTGCACCGGATCATGAGCCGCGGCGGCATCTTCATGTACCCGTGGGACAAGCGCGAGCCCGACAAACCCGGCAAGCTGCGGCTGATGTACGAGGCGAACCCGATGAGCTACCTCGTCGAGCAGGCCGGCGGCGCCGCGACCAACGGCACGCAGCGCATCCTGGAGATCGTGCCGAAGAAGCTGCACGAGCGCGTGTCGGTGATTCTCGGCTCGAAGAACGAGGTCGACTACGTGAGCGCGCTGCACCGGCGGGCCTGAGCGCGCGCAGCGGCGATGGCGACGTCGTGGCTGCTCGTCGCGCTGCAGTTCCTGCTGATCGGGCTGCTGATCGTCACGACGCAGCCAGCCGTTGAAGTCCTCGCGATCGCGCTCGCGGCGACCTTCGCCGCGGCGGGCGGCGCGGTCGGGCTCGCTGCGCTCGCCGCCAACCGGCCGGGCAACTTCAACATCCGGCCGGAAGTGAAGGACGGCGCGCGCCTCGTGATGCACGGCATCTACGCGCACGTGCGCCACCCGATGTACTCGGCCGTGCTGCTCGCGCTGCTGGCTTTCGTCGCGCTCGATGCGCGGCCGTGGCGCATCGGTGCCTGGATCGCGCTTGCGGCCGTGCTGCTCGCGAAAGCCGTGCGCGAGGAGCGCTATCTGCTCGCGCGCTTTCCCGAATACGCCGGCTACCGCGCGCGCACGCACCGGTTCATCCCGGGCGTGCTCTAGCCGCGCTGTGTGAGCTCGATCACGCAGCCCGTTGTTGGCTTTTCGGCGCGCGGATACCGTTCGGCGCGACCCGCTCACCTCGACCGAAAGGGAACACGATGAAGCTTCGCCCCGCCCTTGCCGTCTGCGCGCTCGCCGCCTGCGCCGCCGGTCCGCTTGCCGCGCAGCCGGCGCTGATGTCGGCCGAATGGGCGCAGGGCGCCTGCGAAGCCTGGAACAAGGACTCCGTGCTGACCGATCAGCTCGTCGAGACCGGTTGGGTGAAGAACGACAAGGGGCGCGGCTTCAAGGTGATGCACGTGTTCCGCAGCGACTGCGGCGCGGCGCCGACCGCCGAGCTGCGCATCGCGCTGAAAGGCGAAAAGGCGCTGTGCGTCTACGGCGGCAAGGTCGAAACCACGCAGCTCGAGCGCAGCGTCGACTACGTGATGAGCGCCGAGACTGCGCGCTGGGTCGAGATGGGCCGCGGCGACTACGGCCCGATGCGCGCGATGATGTTCGGGCGGCTCGAGTTCGTCGGCCCGAAGATGGAAGCGATGGGCAACATGGGGCCGTTCGAGAACTTCCTGCTGCTGGTCGGCAAGGTGCCGGGCAGCGCGCAGGGCTGCCCGGCCAGCTGAGCGCGGAAGCAGGCGCGGCTCAGGGCGTCAGCACGCTCGAGCCCGTCGTCTTGCGGCTCGCCAGATCGCGGTGCGCCTGCGCCGCGTCGGCGAGTCTGTAGCGCTGGTCGATCTCGACTTTGATCTTGCCGCGGATCATCAGGTCGAACAGCTCTTCCGCCGACGCTTCCAACCGGCTGCGCGGAACGACGTGCGTGCCGAGCGTAGGCCGCGTGACGAACAGCGAGCCTTTCTGCGCCAGGATGCCGAGGCTCACGCCGCTCACGGGGCCGGACGCGTTGCCGAAGCTCACCATCAGCCCGCGCGGCTGCAGGCAGTCGAGCGAGCCTTCCCACGTGTCCTTGCCCACGCCGTCGTAGACGACTGGCACCTTCTCGCCCTTGGTCAGCTCCTTGACGCGCTCGACGAAGTTCTCCTTCGTGTAGTCGATGGTGGCCCAGGCGCCGTGCTTCTTCGCCAGCGCCGCCTTCTCCGGCGACGACACGGTACCGATCAGCTTGACGCCCAGCGCCCGCGCCCACTGGCAGGCGATCAGACCCACGCCGCCCGCGGCGGCGTGAAACAGGATCGTCTCGTGGCCCTGCAGCCGATACGTCTGCCGGAACAGGTACTGCACCGTGAGGCCCTTGAGCATCACGGCGGCGGCCTCGTCGAAACTGATCTTCGCCGGCAGCTTGACGACCATGTTCGGCGGCATCACGCGCACGCCGGCGTATGCGCCGAGCGGGCTTTGGCCGTAGGCGACGCGGTCGCCCTCCTTCAGGAACTTCACGTTGGCGCCGACGGCGTCGACCACGCCCGCGCCCTCGAATCCGAGCCCGTGCGGCAGCGCCGCCGGGTACAGGCCGATCCGGTAATAGATGTCGATGAAGTTCAGCCCGATCGCGTGGTGGCGGATGCGGACTTCGTCCGGACCGGGATCGCCGACGTCGACCTCGACGAGTTCGAGAACTTCGGGGCCGCCGTGCTGCTGGATGCGTATCGCCTGGGTTTTCATCGTCGTTTCCTTGAAGATCAATCGGCGGGCGCGGACCGCGCGCGCGGCGCGCCCTTGCGAGACAACACGAACACGCCGGCGAGCACGAGCACGGTGCCGGCGAGTTGCCAGCCCGAGATCGCTTCGCTGAGAAACAGATAACCGAGCAGGATCGTCGCGACCGGCCCGACGGTACCCGCGAGGGCGGCGTTGCCGGCGCCGATGCGCGCCACCGCGAGCATCGTCGCGAACACCGGGATCACGGTCGAAAACACCGCGTTGGCGGCCGTCAGCCAGTACACCGGCGCCGGCTGCGCGAGGCTCGCCAGCGGGTTGACGAACAGAAACTGCACGATGCACGCGGTCGAGGCGACGCACATCGCGTACGCGACGAGCCTGATCGCGCCGACGCGGCGGACGAGTTCGCCGGACAGCACCAGACACAGCGCGTAGCAGACCGCCGAGCCGAACACGAGCGCCGCGCCGAGCGCCACGTTCGATCCGGCGAACGACACGTCGTGCCAGAACGCGAGCACGATGCCGCCGTAAGACAGCGCGAGCGCGATCGCGTCGAGCCGCGTGATCGCCTTGCGCAGCCAGACGGCCGAGATCACCAGCACGATCGTCGGCGTCAGATAGAGGATCAGGCGCTCGAGCGCCGCGGTGACGTACTGCAGCCCGAGGAAGTCGAGGAAGCTCGCCGCGTAGTAGCCGAGCAGCCCGATCAGAACGAGGCGCGCGTGCTCACCGCCGGAAAGCCGCGGCGCACCGCGCGAAGCGAACCACAACGCGAACGCGAAGAACGGCACCGAAAACGCCATCCGCAAGGCGATCAGCGTGACCGCATCGACGCCGTAGCGGTACGACAGCTTGACCAGGATCGCCTTCGCCGAAAACAGCACGGCGCCCGCGATGGCCAGCAGCAGACCCGTCGTGAATGCGCCGGCGGCGGGCGCAGCGTGGGACGTCGGCGCGGTCGTGGACACGCGCGGATTCTAGCGATGCGGGCGCGCGGCGCGATCGGTTACGCTTGCGCGGCTTCGCGCGCGGCACGTCGATCGACCACGATCGGCGCGCGGCGAACTGCGCGAATCCTCGACCCTCGCTCGTCAATCCTCCACCGACATGTCCTCCTGGCTGAATCCGTCTCCCGCGCAGGCCTGGATCCTGCTGGCCACCGCCGGCGTGCTCGAAGTCGCCTGGGCGGTCGGCATGAAATACACGGACGGCTTTGCTCGCCCGCTGCCGACCACGATCGTCGTCGCGATCGCGCTGGCGTCGTTCTGGCTGCTCGCGCTGGCGATGAAGCCGTTGCCGGTCGGCACCGCGTACGCGGTGTGGGTCGGCATCGGTGCGGCCGGCGCGGCCGCACTCGGCATCGTGCTGTTCGGCGAAGCAGCGAGCTTCGCGCGGCTCGCGTGCATCGCGCTGATCGTCGCCGGCGTGATCGGGCTGAAGCTGGTTCACGATTGACGCCCGCGGCGCGCGCTCCCGTCGCGTTTTGCCGACGCTTCGTCGCACCGGCGCCGATGCGCCGCGGTCGCGGCGCTTATGCTGCGCGCTGGCCATTGCCTACGACCATGTACTTCATTCGCTGTGCGATCCTCGCCGGCCTCGCCGTGTGCGCGCCGTTTGCCGCGCGCGCGCAGGGCGCCGCGCTCGAACCTTGCCGCCTGCACGGAATCGAGCGCGAAGTGCGTTGCGGCCGTGTCGAGGTCGCCGAAGATCCCGACGCGCCGGCCGGCCGCCGCATCGCGATCCACTTCGCCGTCGTGCCCGCGCTCGCGCGCAACAAGCTGCCCGATCCCGTGTTCGTGCTGGCCGGCGGGCCGGGGCAGGCGGCGAGCCGCGTGGCCGCGCAGGTGCAGCCGGTGTTCGCGCAACTGAACGCGCGGCGCGACATCGTCTACGTCGATCAGCGCGGCACCGGCAAGTCCAATGCTCTCGCCTGCCCGCCGCCGGGCGGCACGCTGTCGCTCGCCGAGACGGTCGACCTTGTGCGCGCGACCGAGCGGCTCGCCGAGTGCCTGCGCAAGCTCGACGCCGACCTGCGCCAGTACGCTACCTGGATCGCGCTGCGCGATCTGGACGCCGTGCGGGCCGCACTCGGCGTCGAACGCATCAACCTGTGGGGCGGTTCGTACGGTACCCGCGCAGCGCTCGAATACCTGCGCCAGTTTCCGCAGCGCGTGCGCGCGGTGGTGCTCGACGGTGTCGCACCCCCCGACATGGCCTTGCCGGCGAGCTTCGCGGTCGACTCCGAGGCCGCGCTGCGCAGGATGCTGGCCGACTGCGCGCGCGACGCCGACTGTCGCGCGCGCCATCCGCGGCTCGACGCGGCGATCGACCGCCTGCTCGCCAGCGCTGCGAACGGGTTGCAGCTCACTGTCGCGCATCCGCTGACGGGGCGCACAGAATCGCTGCGGCTCGACCGCGCCGCGCTGGCCGGCCTGCTGCGCGCACCGCTGTATGCGCCGCCGCTCGCGGCGGTGCTGCCGCGAGCGCTCGCCGAAGCGGCGCGCGGCGAGTTCGCGCCGCTCGTTGCGCTGTCGGCGTCGCTGACCGCGCGCGTCGCGGAGAACTTCGCCGAAGGCATGCACTTCGCGGTGATCTGCGCCGAAGACCTGCCGCGCATCGATGCCGCGGCGCTCGCCGCCGCGCGCGCCACGCGTTTCGGCACGACCTTCGTCGACCTGTATCGCGACGCCTGCCGCCACGTTCCCGTGCGCGCGGTCCCGGCAGCGTTCTACGAAATCCCCGCGGTCGACGTGCCGGTGCTGATCCGGCCACGCCGCCGCGCCACGGCGAGGCGGTCGCGCGGCGCCTGCCGCGCGCGCTGCATCTGGTTGCGCCCAACCTCGGTCACGGCGTTTCCGCGCAGGGTTGCGCGCCCGACCTGATCGTGCGCTTCGTGCGCCAGGCGAGCTTCGACGGGATCGACGGCGACTGCCTCCAACGCCTGCCGGCGCCGCTCTTCTTCCGCCCGCCCGGGGGCGATCGATGATCGAGGTCGAACGGCTCGCCAAGTCCTTCACCGCGCGCGCGGGCCGCCGTACGACGACCGTGCCCGCAGTGCAGGACGTGTCGTTCGTCGCGCGCGACGGCCGCATCACCGCGCTGCTCGGTCCGAACGGCGCCGGCAAGACGACGACGCTGCGCGTGCTGGCCACGCTGATGAAGCCCGACGCCGGCGCGGCGCGCATCGGCGGGCACGACGTGGTCGGCGAGCCGCACGCGGTGCGCAGCGCGCTCGGCGTGCTGTCGGACGCGCGCGGACTGTACACGCGGCTGACCGCGCGCGAGAACGTCGCCTATTACGCGAAGCTGCGCGGGATCACCGCCGACGTGTGCGCGGCACGCCTGCAGCGCTTCGCCGACCTGCTCGACATGCACGCGCTGCTGGACCGGCCGACGGCGGGATTCTCGAGCGGCGAACGGATGAAAGTCGCGCTGGCGCGCGCGCTGATCCACGACCCGCAGCACCTGATCCTCGACGAGCCGACCAATGGGCTGGACGTGATGTCCACTCGCGCGCTGCGCAAGCTGCTCGCGCAACTGCGCGCCGAAGGCCGCTGCATCCTGTTCTCGACGCACATCATGCAGGAGGTCGAGCAGCTCTGCGACGAGATCGTCGTCGTCGCGCACGGCCGCGCGGTCGCGCACGGCAGCGCGGCGGAGCTGCGCGCGCTCACCGGCGCGGCGACGCTCGAGGATGCGTTCGTCGCGCTGGCGCTTGAATCGGATCGCGGATTGGGGATTGCGGATTGCGCGTCGGCAGGCCGGGTCTTTGCCGAACAAGGAGCATCTTCGACGTCGCCGGGACGCGATGTCCGCGGCATTCCCGAGTGAACGCGATCCGCGATCCGCAATCCGAATGACCGCCCTCACCGTCTTCCTCAAGGAACTCGTCGACGCGCTGCGCGACCGGCGCACCTGGATCGTCGTGCTGGTCAGCTCGGTCGTCGCCGGGCCGGCGGCGCTGCTGCTGGTGTCGAACTTCGTCTCCGGTGTCGAGGAGCGCGCCGCGCGGCGCGAGGTCGTGATCGACGGCATCGAACACGCGCCGACGCTCGTCAACTTCCTGCAGCGCGCCGGCGCGACGATCGTTGCCGCGCCGGCCGACTACGCCGCGCAGCTGCGCTCGGGCAAACTGCAGAACGCGGTGATCCGGCCGCCGGCGGATTTCGAGCGGCAGCTCGCGCGCGGCGAAACGGTGCGCGTCGACGTGCTGTTCGACGACAGCCACGACAAGGCGCAGCCGATCGTGCGCGCGACCCTGCGGCTGCTGACCGCGTTCAACCGCGAGCTGGGCACGCAGCGGCTGATCGCGCGCGGCGTCAGCCCGCAACTGCTGGCGGCGCTCGAACCGGACGAGCAGAACCTCTCACCGAGCGGCGCGCGCGGCGCGCAGCTGCTGTTCATCATCCCCTGGGTCGCACTGCTGGTCGCAGTGGCCGGCAGCATGAGTGTCGCGATCGACGTCACCGCGGGCGAGCGCGAGCGCGGCTCGCTCGAACCGCTGCTCGGCAATCCGATCGACGTGCACGCGCTCGTGCTCGGCAAATGGGCGGCCGTCACCGTCTGCTCGGCCGCGATCGTGTTGCTGACGATCGCCGGATTCATCGTCGCGATGCAGTTCATCCGCAACGAGACGCTGTCCGCGCTGATGCAGTTCGGCGCGCGCGAAGTCGCGCTGTTCGCGGTGATGCTGCTGCCGTTTTCGGCGCTGATGGCGGCGGTCAACATGCTCGCCGCCACCTACGGTCGCAGCTTCAAGGAGGCGCAGACCTACGTCAGCTACATCACGATGCTGGTCAACGTCGCGCCGATCGTCCCGCTTTTCCTCAGCGCGCGCGACGCCGTTTGGCAACTTGCCGTGCCCGCGCTCGGGCAACTTACGGTGCTGATGCGGGCGCTGCGCGGCGAGCCCGTCCACGCGACCGACGTCGCCACGCCGGCGCTCGTCTGCCTCGCGCTCGTGGCTCTCGTGCTGGCGTTGCAGGCGCGCCTGCTGGCGCGCGAGGCGATCGTCTTCTCGCGCTCGTAGAAGCCCCGTAGCCAACGCCCGGACAGACCGGAATTTCGACGGTAATTCGCGGAGTTGCGCGAGGAGTCGATGCGATAATCGCAGGCGCATGGCACAGACCGAGCTCGCCACCCTGCCGACCGAACCCTCGGCCACGCTGAAGAACGCGCCGAGGCTGATCGGACGCTTCTCGATCCGCGGCGAGATCGGACGCGGTTCCAACGGCGTCGTCTACGCAGCGCACGACCCCGTGCTCGGCCGCGAAGTGGCGATCAAGGCGATCCCGCTCACCGACGACGAGTTCTTCCGCCAGCAGATCGAGGCCAACTTCCTCAACGAAGCGAAGGCCGCAGGCGGGCTGAACCACCCGCACATCGTCACGGTATTCGACGCGGGCCGCACCGACGAGCTGGCCTACATCGCGATGGAGCGGCTGCACGGCCGCGACCTGCACGAGTTCATCGCCGCCGGCGACAAGATGACGCCGCGCCAGACCGCGCAGCTGATGGCGCGCGTGGCCGATGCCGCGCACTACGCGCACAAGCGCGGGCTCGTCCATCGCGACATCAAGCCGAGCAACATCTTCCTGCTGCGCGACACCAAGCCCAAGGTGCTCGACTTCGGCGTGGCGATCGCGATGTTCACTGCCGGCGACGCCGAGCACAAGCGGCAGCTGATCGGCACACCGAACTACATGTCGCCCGAGCAGGCGCTCGGCAAGAAGATCGACGCGCGCAGCGACGTGTTTTCGATCGGCACGATCCTGTACGAGTTGCTCGCCCACCGGCGCGCCTTCGAGGGCAAGACGATCGAGGAAACGCTGGCGCTGGTCGTGACCTGCAAGCCGACGCCGCTCGCCGAGCTGCGACCCGAGCTGCCGCGCGCGCTGATCGACATCGTCGAGCGCGCGCTCGCCAAGGAGCCCGAGCAGCGCTACCAGACCGCCGGCGAGCTGCGCAACGAGCTGGCCGTGTTCACCGGTCAGCGGCCCGCGCCGACCACGCGCGACCGCGGCGCGACGGCACGCACGCACCGCAGCGGATTCAGGGGGCTGCTCGACCGCTGGGAGTGGTCGCGCGACGCGCTCGCGGCCGGCGCGGGCATGCTGCTGCTCGGCATCCTGTGGTTCGTGCTGAGCGCCGGCGATCGAGAGCCGACGCCGACGCAGACCGCGGCGCCGGCACCCGCGCCGCGGCCGATCGCCGTAGCGCCGCCCCCGCAGCCCGTCCCCGACGACAGCGCGAAAAAGGACGCGAAGACCGCCGCGGCGCCGCCCGACGAGGCGCGATCGCGCGTGGCGCTCGAAGCGCGCCGTCCGCGCGAGGCCAAGGCGAACAGCGCACCGGTTGCGCCGGCCAACGGCACCGTGACGCTCGCAATCGCTCCGTGGGGCGAAGTCGTCGTCAACGGCACGACTCAGGGGGTATCCCCTCCGCTGACCAAGCTCGCGCTCGCGCCGGGACTGCACACGATCGAGGTCCGCAACGGCGCGGCGCCGCCGTACACGAGGCGCATCGAGATCCGCGCCGGTCAGACGGTCACCTTGCAGCATCGCTTCTGACCCGCCCTTCGACGAGCTCGGGACAGGCGTGATCGCGTCGGCGCAAACTGATCCTCGGTCGGCCCAGCGCGCGGCGCGTCGGCGGTTCCGCCGTATGCCTGACCGACCCGCGATTGGCACGGCCTGGCGCTTGCTTTACCCTCGCGCGGTCCCGGCCTACCCGACGCCGCACGCATGAGCGAAGCGCTGTCTCCGAATCTGCGACTGATCGGCCGCTACGCGATCCTGCGCGAGTTGCGGCGCGACCGCTCGAGCGTGTCGTACATCGCGGCCGACCCGGTCATGCATCGCGAAGTCGTGCTGAAGGCGGTACAGATGCCGCCGCCGGTCGACGGTGCGGCCGGCGCCGACGCCGAGATCTCCGCGCTCGAAGCCGCCTTCGTGCGGCAGGCGCAGGCGGCGGGCAAGCTGCACCACCCGCACATCGTCACCGTGTTCGACGCCGGCCGCGTGCACAATGTCGGTTACCTCGCGATCGAGCGCGTCGCCGGACGCCCGCTGCACGAACTGCTCGCGAGCGGCTGGCGTCCCGAGTTCGTCCACGCGGCGAGCATCGCGGCGCGCATCGCCGACGCGATCGACTACGCGCACGGCCAGGGCATCGCGCACGGCCACCTCGGCCCGCAGCACGTGATCCTGCAAAGTGGCGGCGCGCCGAAAGTGGAAGGCTTCGGCGGCTGGATCGACGGCGGCCGCGGCGGCGAAGAAGCGCTCGCGCGCACCGAGCGGCTGCTGCCCTATTTCCAGAATGAGCTGTCCGAGGAGACGCGCCGCGCCGACGTGCGCGCGATCGCCGCGCTGCTGTACATGATGCTGACCGGCCGAGCGCCGAAAAGCGACAAGCCCGCTTCGGTCACGACATTGCGCGCCGACACCCCGCCAGCGCTGGCGAAGATCGTCGACGAGACGCTCGATCCGAACGCGCCGGCCTCGCACCGCACCGCCGGCGATCTGCGCGACGCGCTGACCGCCTTCCTGTGGGTCGAGCGCAAGGAGCACGTCGCGCCGGGCACGATCGGCATTCCGCTGACGGCGCCGCCGCGCGAAGCGCTGATCGGCGACGAAGCGGGTCCGGCGACCGTGCCGCGCACGATCCCGCAGCCGCCGCCCACCGTACGGCCGCCCGCCGAGCCGCCGGCCGCCGAGCCGGCGCCGTCGTTCGCGGAGCGCGCGCAGGCGCTCGCGCGGCGCGTTCGCGCCGAGGCCCTACCCTGGCTGCGCGCCAACCGCCTGCTGGTCGGTGCGATGGCCGCGCTGCTTGCCGCCGGCTTGGCGATCGGCGTGATCCTCGGCAACGTCGCGGGCGGCGACGCGAAGGGCCCGACCGTCGCGTCGAAAACGGCGCCGGCGGCGGCCGCGCCAGCGCGGCAGGGGACCGGCATCATCGTGCTCGACATCGCGCCATGGGGCGAGGTCTTCGTCGACAACAAGCCGGTCGGCGTAGCGCCGCCGCTTGCGGAACTGAAGCTCTCCGCGGGCCGGCATACGATCGAGATCCGCCACGGCGACCGCCCGGCGATCGTCGCGCAGGTCGACGTCGATCCGTCCAGGCCGCAGCAGATCCGCCACCGCTTCGAATGAACCGGCGCGCCGCCCGCCCACTCGCATTGGCTTGCGCGTGTGCCTGGCTCGCGGGCTGCGAATCGCTGCGTCCGCCGCCGCCCCCGCCGCCGCCGCCGCCCACAACGAGCGTGGCCGCGCTGTACCAGCGGCCGCCTGAACGCGCGCTGATCAACGGCCTGCGCTTCTACGAAGAGGGCGCGTTCGACAAGGCCGAACCGGCGTTCCGCTCCGCGCTGCTGCAGGGCCTGCGCGACCGGCGCGACACCGCGGTCGCGTACAAGTACCTCGCGTTCATCGCGTGCGCCTTCAACCGGATCGCCGACTGCGAGCAGAGCTTTCGCTCGGCGTTCGCGTCCGACCCCGAGTTCGTGCTGACCGACGCCGAGATCGGCCACCCGATCTGGGGTCCGGTGTACCGGCGGATCGAGGCCGAACGGAAGCGCTGACAGGCCGCGGAACTAGAACCCGATCCGCGCCTTCTTCGCGATCCGCTCTTCGGTGATGTCGTCGGCGACCACCTCGCTGCGGCCGGCCAGCTTGGCATTGCCGAAGGCCGCGAGCATCACGCGGCGCATCTCGCGCGGCTTGAGCCTGGCGAGCCGGTCGAGCGCGTCGGCGCCGAGGGCTTCGGGAAACTGCCGGCCCCACGCGTGCTCGTCGCGCAGCTCGCGGTAGATGCTGGCGGCAATGCGGCGCGCGCCCTCGGCGTCGGGCGGGTCGATCATGTAGACGTTCATCCGGTTCAGGATCGGCTCGGGGATCGGCGCGCGTCGTTGGCGGTGGCCACCCAGACGATGTCGGAGCAGTCGACCGGCACCTCGGCGAACTCGTCGACGAACTCGGCCGCCGTGTCGGGCTCGAGCAGCGTGTACAGGCTGCCGAGCGGGTCATACTGCTGGTCGCCGCCGGACTTGTCGATCTCGTCGACGACGATCACCGGATTGGCGTAATCGCCGTTGACCAGCGCGTCGAACACCTTGCCGGGTTTGGCGTTTTTCCATTGCGCGCTGGCGCCCGAAAGAATCCAGCCCGCCGTCAGCGAGCTCATGCCGATGAACGAGTAGCCGGTGCCGAGCAGCTTCGACAGCCGGCGCGCGAAATGCGTCTTGCCGATGCCGGGATCGCCGAGCAGCAGGATCGGCTCCAGATCGAGCGGATCGTCGCTCGACAGGCACAGCGCGAGCTGGCGGCGGATGTCCTCGAGGGGCTCGGCGAAGTTGGGCAGCTCGTCGATCAGCGCGTCGATGTCGGGCAGCGCGGAGGGTTTGATCGTGAAGCGCTGGCCGCCGGCCTTGATCATCCTGATGTACGTGGCCTTCAGCGCGTCGTTGGCGCCGCTGCCGAGGTCCTGCAGCTCGTTCAGCGCCTCCTCGACGCGCGGGACGTGATACACGTCCTTGAAACCCGCGATCGAGATCGCGGGTTTGGTGGAGATCGCCGGCACGCTCATCGCTACCTCCCGGGTGAAACCGCTGCACCGTTGCGCTCAAAACGTATCGCGTGTGCAGGATGATGACAAGCAAACAGCCTGCCAGCATCGTGCAAATACGACAGTCAAAGCCGTACTCGGCGCGGCTGAGCACTCGCGCGGCGCGAGTGCCAGACCTTTGGACGTACGTCCCGACTGCAGGTTCGGCGCGCGCGCCGGGCGCTTGAGCGGCGGGCCGACCTTGCAGCCGCCCGCAAAGCGGGGCGAAGCCGGGCTATTTCGCGGCGCTGCGCAGTCCCTGCTCGGCGGCCCAGACGGCGGCTTCGACCCGCGAGCGGAACGAGAGCTTCTTCAGCAGGTGCTTGACGTGCACCTTGACCGTGCCCTCGGTGATGTTCAGCGCGCGCGCGATCAGCTTGTTGCTCATGCCGTCGGCCACGCAGCGCAGCACCGCCTGCTCGCGCTCGGTGAGTTCCCGCAGATCGCGCTTCGGACCGCGGCTCGTGTCCTGCGCCTCCTGCCGCAGCGCCGAAGCGAGCCGGCCGGCGAGCGCATCGCCGATCACGGTCGTGCCCGACAGCGCCTCGCGCACGCGGCCGAGCAGATCCTCCGGCTCCATGTCTTTCAGCAGGTAGCCGTCCGCGCCGGCCCGGATCGCGCCGATCAGGTCCTCGGGCGCGTCCGACACCGTCAGCATCACGACGCGCCGCGATGGGTCCTCCTCCTTCAGCGCGGCCAGGATATCGAGTCCGCTTTCGCCCTTGAGATTGAGGTCGAGCAGGATCAGGTCGGGGTCGTGCTGTGCGGCGAGCCTCAGCGCCTCGCCCTTGTTGCCCGCTTCGCCGACGACGTGGATGCCGGCGTCCATCGCGAGAAGCTGGGCGACCCCCTTGCGGAACAACGGGTGGTCGTCGACGACCAGCACGGTTTGCGCGTTCTCCATCGGCATCGGTTCAGTTCGCCTCCACGGACGATCGTGCGGGTTCCTTCGCGGCGGATGCGGCGAACGCGGTGGCCGCGACGAAACGAAGCTGCACCCGGGTGCCGCCGCCTTCGCGCCGGCCGATTTCGATCCGCCCGCCCAGCAGCGCCGCGCGATCGCGCATGATCGCCAGGCCGAAATGATGCCGCGGCGATCCGCGCGGGTCGATGCCCACGCCGTCGTCGTCGATCGTCACGCAGATCGCGCGGTTTTCCTCGCGCTGCAGCTTCAGCGTGACGTGCCGCGCGCGCGCGTGCTTCTCGACGTTGGTCAGCGCCTCGCGCACGATCTGCAGCACGTGGATCTGTTCGTTCGCGGACAGCTCGATGCCGATCAGCTCGTCCTCGACCGCGACCCGCACGCCCGAATGGCGTTCGAACTCGGCGACCGTCTCGCGCAGCGCCGCGGCCAGGCCGTCGCCGCCGGCTTTCAGCCGGAAAGTCGTCAGCAGCTCGCGCAGCTGCCGGTACGCGCTCGCCACCCCTTCGCGCAGCTCGGTCAGCACCTGCTGCGCTTCCGGCCGGCCGGCCCGACCCTCGATCAGCGTCGACAGCCGCATCAACTGGATCTTGGTGTACGACAGCGACTGCGCGAGCGAGTCGTGCAGCTCGCGCGCGATGGCCGAGCGCTCCTCCAGCAGCGCCAGCCGCTGGTGCTCTTCGCGCCGCTCGGCGGCGGCCAGCGCGGCCCCGATATGGCGGCCGATCGTTTCCGCCAGCTCGAGCTGCCACGGCTCGAGCCCCTTGCCCGGCGCGAGTGCGAGCGGCATCACGCCGTAGCTGGTGCCGCTGTCGATCAGCGGCACGCTGACGACGCGCCGCTCGCCGCGTTCGGTCGACTCGAGCCGCCACGCAAGCTTGCCGTGGCTGTGGCAGTCGGCGCAGCGGTCGGGCGCGCACAGATCGCCCGGCACGGCCTCGTCGCGCACCAGCGGAAAGCCGCGCTGGACGTCGCCGCGGTGCACGCAGATGACCCCGCCTTCGACGCCGAGCACGCGCTTGAGGTTTTCGAGCACGGTGGCCAGTGTGGCGGTGTCGAGCGGTTTTTCCGACAGGCCGCGCGTCGTCTCGTACAGCAGCGCGAGCGAGCGGTTCTTGCGTTCGAGGTCGGCGGTCTTCTCGGCGACCTGCCTTTCGAGCGAGCCGTACAGCCGCGCGAGCTGCTCGACCATCGTATTGAACGCCTGCCCGAGCTGTCCCATTTCGTCCGGGCCGGTCGACGACACGCGCGCGCGGAACGACCCGGTGCGCACCGCACGCGCCGAGCGCAGCAGGTCCGACAACGGCTGGAACACCTCGACGTGCAGCAGGAAGATCGCGGTGATCACCAGCACGACGATCACGAAGAAAGCGACGCCGAGCCAGACGCGTAGCCACTGGATGCGGCTTTCGAGGTCGGCTTCGAGCGCCTCGACGAAGCGGTTGACCTCGGCGACGAAGCCGTCGACCTCGGCGAGAAAGGCCGTCCGCTGGCGCGCGTCGGCGATCGCGGCCTCGGCGTGCGCGCGTATCTCCGCCCGCCAGCGCTCGGCGATGCGCGCGTGCGCGACCCGCAGCGGATCGGCCTCGTCGCCGGGCAGCCCGTCGAGCAGCCGCGGGCTGTGCAGCCGGCGCTCGAACTCCTCGATCGCGAGGCGCACGGCCGTGCCGTCCTGCGCGCCGATGCCCATGTCGGCGATGCGCGTGGCGAGCGCATAGGACTGCATACGCAACGAACCTGCGACGTTGATCGCGCTCGCCTTGCCCGTCGACTGCTCGGTGAACACCGTCGCGACGAGGATCACCGTCAGCGCGAGCAGCGTCACCACGCCGAGCACGAGGCTCACGCGCAGCAGGATCGATTGCGTCCACAGACGCTGCAGGAAGTTCAAGCGCTCGCTCCGTCGACCGATGCGCCGCGGCCCCGCGGCGCACAGGCCGAACGATACGCGGCGCCGCCGCCGCTGCCGCGCGGGTCGGCGCGCCGGCGCAATGACCCTGCTACTACCAAGGAGGTAGGCCCCGAAGGTCGATGGTGGAAGCCCCTGTACGTATTGACGCCGATCATAAAAGTCCCCGTTCGGACGCCTACTGTGCGCGCCAGTCGAGACCGCGCAGCGCAGCACCGCACGCACAGGAGAGCCACCGATGGCCGGAACGCAGACGCACGTCCAGGAGCAGACCCACAGCGGAGCGAGCCTCAAGACCAAGCAGTGGTCGGTGGCGATCATGAGCACGCTGGCGTTCACCGTGTGCTTCGCGATCTGGATGATGTTCGCGGTGATCGGGATCCCGATCAAGAAGATGCTCGACCTGAATGCCACCCAGTTCGGGCTGCTGACCGCCACCCCCGTACTGACCGGCTCGCTGATCCGCGTGCCGCTCGGCATGTGGACCGACAAGTACGGCGGCCGCATCGTCTTCTTCCTGCTGATGCTCTCCACGATCGTTCCGATCTGGCTGATCTCCTACGCGACCGAGTTCTGGCACTTCCTCGTGCTCGGACTGTTCGTGGGCCTGGCCGGCGGCTCGTTTTCGGTCGGCACGCCGTACGTGGCGCGCTGGTTCGAAAAGCGCCAGCAGGGCTTCGCGATGGGCGTCTTCGGCGCGGGCAACTCGGGCGCGGCGGTGACCAAGTTCATCGCGCCCGCGCTGGTCGTCGCCTTCGGCTGGGCCGTGGTGCCGCAGGTCTACGCCGTCGGCATGCTGGTGACGGCGCTCGCCTTCTGGATGTTCACGCATCACGATCCGAAGCACGTGATCCCGGGGCACATCACCTACCGGCGCCAGCTCGAAGTGCTGCGCGATCCGATCGTCTGGAAGTACTGCCAGTACTACTCGATCGTCTTCGGCGGCTACGTCGCGCTGTCGCTGTGGATGGTCAACTACTACGTCGGCGAGTTCGGCCTCGACATCCGCGTGGCGGCGCTGCTCGCCGCATGCTTCTCGCTGCCGGGCGGCGTGCTGCGCGCCATCGGCGGCTGGATGAGCGACAAGTGGGGCGCGCACAAGGTCACCTGGTGGGTCATGTGGGTGAGCTGGATCTGCCTGTTCCTGCTGTCGTACCCGGCGACGACCTACACGGTCCAGACGGTCAGCGGTCCGGTCACGTTCACGCTCGCGCACAACGTGTGGACGTTCACGTTCCTGATGTTCATCCTGGGCATCGCTTGGGCCTTCGGCAAGGCGAGCGTGTTCAAGTACATCGCCGACGACTACCCGGCCAACATCGGAACGATCTCGGGTGTGGTCGGGCTCGCCGGCGGCCTCGGCGGCTTCCTGCTGCCGATCATGTTCGGCGCGCTGCTCGACATCACCGGCGTGCGCTCGACCGCCTTCATGCTGATGTACGGCGTCGTCTGGGTCTCGCTGATCTGGATGTACTGGACCGAGGTGCGACGCACCGACGTGCTCCATCACGCGCTGCTCAGCGCGGAAGGCAAGGTGCAGGCGCGCTACTGAAGGTCGCCGCCGGCGCAAGCGAACCAGCAACGGAGAGAACGATGAGCGCGATACAACCCGGTGTTGCGGCACCGCCCAAGCCCACGTCGCGGGCCGACATCCTCGACTGGCGCCCCGAGGACCCGACCTTCTGGGAATCGACCGGCAAGAAGATCGCCTACCGCAACCTCGCGATCTCGGTGCCGGCGCTGCTGTGCGCCTTCGCCGTGTGGGGGATGTGGGGAATCATCACGGTGCAGATGCACAACCTCGGCTTTCCGTTCTCGCAGGCCGAGCTGTTCACGCTGACCGCGATCGCCGGCATCGCCGGCGCGACGATGCGCATCCCGGCGTCGTTCTTCATCCGCCTGGCCGGCGGCCGCAACACGATCTTCCTGACGACCGCGATGCTGCTGTCGCCGGCGATCGGCACCGGCATCGCGCTGCAGCACCCCGAGTGGCCGCTGTGGGTGTTCCAGTTGCTCGCGCTGTGGTCGGGCGTGGGCGGCGGCAACTTCGCCAGCTCGATGTCGAACATCAACACCTTCTTCCCGAAGCGTCTGCAGGGCACCGCGCTTGGCATCAACGCGGGCATCGGCAACTTCGGCGTCACGACGATGCAGATCGTCATCCCGTTCGTGATGACGGTCGGCATTTTCGGTGCGCTCGGCGGCGAGCCGATGATCCTGCAGAAGGACAGCGGCTGGATCTTCGGCAAGATCGCCGCCGGCACGCCGACCTGGATCCAGAACGCCGGCTTCGCCTGGGTGCTGTCGCTGGTGCCGCTGTCGATCCTGTGCTGGTTCGGCATGAACAACCTGCTGACCGTGTCGCCGCAGATCGGCGGAACGATCCCGGCGTTCCTGAAGATCACCTGGCTGTACACGCTGGCCTTCGTGCCGGCGATTCTCATCCTCTACCTGTATCTGCCGAAGCCGACCGGGCTCGGACTGATCAGCATGTGGGTCGCGATCCCGCTCGACGTGATCCTGGCCCTGCTGGTGATGAAGCTCGCCGCCTTCGGCCCGATGAAGGAGAACGTCGCCAAGCAGTTCGAGATCTTCCGCGACAAGCACACCTGGTCGATGACCGCGCTGTACATCGTCACCTTCGGTTCGTTCATCGGCTTTTCGATGGCGCTGCCGCTGTCGATCGCGGTGATCTTCGGCGTCAGCCACGTGCCGGGCCCCGACGGGGTAATGACGCATACGCTGAAAAACCCCAACGCACCCTCGGCGTTCACCTACGCGTGGATCGGCCCCTTCGTCGGCGCGGCCATTCGTCCGATCGGCGGCTGGATCTCCGACAAGGTCGGCGGCTCGATCGTCACGCAGGTGATTTCGGTGGTGATGGTGGTCGCGTCGATCGCGGTCGGCTACGTGATGCTGCTGGCGTACAGCTCGGCCACCCCCGAGCAGTACTTCCTTCCGTTCATGCTGCTGTTCATCGTGCTGTTCGCCGCCAGCGGCATCGGCAACGGGTCGACCTTCCGCACGATCGGCGTGATTTTCGACCGCACCAAGGCCGGCCCCGTGCTGGGCTGGACCTCGGCGATCGGCGCGTACGGCGCCTTCATCGCGCCGGTGGTGATCGGCGAGCAGATCAAGGCCGGCACGCCGCAGGTCGCGATGTACGGCTTTGCGGCCTTCTATGCGGTCTGCCTGGTCCTGAACTGGTGGTTCTACCTGCGTCGCAACGCGTACGTGAAGAACCCGTAACCCTTTCGATCAATAGCGCCGTCGCCCGGCGCGTACTAGAAAACGCAAGGCGCAATCGGAGACCCCTATGAGCAACTTCCTCGACCGGCTGCTGTTCTTCACGAAGGAGCGCGAGCCTTTTGCCGGCGGCCACGGCGTCGTCACGCAGGAGGACCGCCGCTGGGAGGACGGCTACCGCAAGCGCTGGCAGCACGACAAGATCGTGCGCTCCACCCACGGGACCAACTGCACCGGCTCGTGCTCGTGGAAGATCTACGTGAAGGGCGGCATCGTCACCTGGGAGACGCAGCAGACCGACTATCCGCGCACGCGGCCCGACATGCCGAACCACGAGCCGAGGGGCTGCTCGCGCGGCGCCTCCTACTCCTGGTACCTGTATTCGGCCAACCGGCTGAAGTACCCGCTGGTGCGCGGGCGGCTGGTCCGCCTGTGGCGCGAGGCGCGCAGGACCAAGGACCCGGTCGCCGCGTGGGCGAGCATCGTCGAAGACCCGGTCAAGAGCGCGGAGTACAAAGGCCAGCGCGGACTCGGCGGTTTCATCCGCAGCACCTGGGAAGAGGCCAACGAGATCGTCGCCGCGGCCAACGCTTACACGGTCAAGAAGTTCGGCCCCGACCGCGTGATCGGCTTTTCGCCGATTCCCGCAATGTCGATGGTCAGTTACGCCGCCGGCAGCCGCTATCTGTCGCTGATCGGCGGCGTGTGCATGAGCTTCTACGACTGGTACTGCGACCTGCCGCCGTCGTCGCCGCAGACCTGGGGCGAGCAGACCGACGTGCCGGAATCGGCCGACTGGTACAACTCGACCTACATCATCGCGTGGGGATCGAACGTTCCGCAGACGCGCACGCCCGACGCGCATTTCTTCACCGAAGTCCGCTACAAGGGCGCGAAGACGGTCGCGATCACGCCGGACTATTCGGAGGTCGCCAAACTGTCCGACGTCTGGTTGCATCCGAAACAGGGCACCGACGCCGCCCTCGGCATGGCGCTCGGCCACGTGATCCTGAAGGAGTTCCATGTCGACCGGCAGGTGCCGTACTTCGACGAGTACGCGCGCCAGTACACCGACCTGCCGCTGCTGGTGCTGCTCAGGAAATCGGGCGACCGCTACGTCGCCGACCGCTATGTGCGCGCCTCGGACTTCGACGACAAACTCGGCCAGAGCAACAACCCCGAATGGAAGACGGTCGCGGTCGACGAGGCGAACGGCCAGATCGTGCTGCCGAACGGCTCGATCGGCTTCCGCTGGGGCGAAACGGGCGCCAACGCCGGCAAGTGGAACCTCGAGAAGCGCGACGCGCGCGACGGCCGCGAAGTCAGGCTCGCGCTGTCGCTGCTCGGGGCCAAACACGAGATCGCGCCGGTGGCTTTCCCGTACTTCGGCGGCGTCGAAAACGAGCACTTCACGTCCAACCCGTTCAAGGACGTGCTCGTGCGCAACGTGCCGGCGCTGAAGCTCGCCCTCGGCGGCGAGCAGACGCTGGTCGCGACCGTGTTCGACCTGATGGTCGCCAACTACGGCATCGACCGCAACCTGGGCGGCGATCATCTGCCGCGCGACTACGACGACAACGCGCCGTACACGCCGGCGTGGCAGGAGAAGATCACCGGCGTCAGCCGCCATGCGGCGATCCGGCTCGCGCGCGAGTTCGCCGAGAACGCCGCGAAGACCCACGGCAAGTCGATGGTGATCATCGGCGCGGCGATGAACCACTGGTACCACTCGGACATGAACTACCGGTCGGTCATCAACATGCTGATGCTGTGCGGGTGCATCGGCCAGAGCGGCGGCGGCTGGGCGCATTACGTCGGCCAGGAGAAGCTGCGGCCGCAGACCGGCTGGACGCCGCTCGCGTTCGCGCTCGACTGGGTGCGGCCGCCGCGCCAGCAGAACTCGACGAGCTTCTTCTACGCGCATACCGATCAGTGGCGCTACGAGAAGCTGAAGGTCGACGAGATCCTGTCGCCGCTCGCCGACAGGCAGCGTTTCCGCGGCAGCTTCATCGACTTCAACGCACGCTCCGAGCGCATGGGCTGGCTGCCTTCCGCGCCGCAGCTCGAAACCAATCCGCTGCAGGTTTGCAGGGACGCGGCAGCCGCCGGCATGAAGCCGAAGGACTACGCCGTGAAGGCGTTGAAGGACGGCTCGCTGAAGCTGTCGTGTTTCGACCCGGACAACCCGGCCAACTTCCCGCGCAACCTCTTCGTCTGGCGCTCGAACCTGCTTGGCTCCTCCGGCAAGGGGCACGAGTATTTCCTGAAGCACCTGCTCGGCACCAGCCACGGCGTACTCGGCAAGGATCTCGGCGAAGAGGGCGGGCAGCGGCCGGTCGACGTCAAATGGCGCGAGCAGGCGCCACAGGGCAAGCTCGATCTGCTGGTGACGATCGACTTTCGCATGAGCACGACCGCGCTGTATTCGGACGTCGTGCTGCCCACGGCGACCTGGTACGAGAAGAATGACCTGAACACCTCCGACATGCACCCGTTCATCCACCCGCTGTCCACGGCGGTGGACCCGGCGTGGCAGGCGAGAAGCGACTGGGAGATCTTCAAGGGCATCGCGAAGAAGTTCTCCGAGGTGTGCGTCGGCCATCTCGGCGTCGAGAAGGATCTCGTTCTGACGCCCACGCTGCACGACACGCCGACCGAGCTGGCGCAGCCGCTCGACGTCAAGGACTGGGGCAAGGGCGAAGTCGATCTGGTCCCGGGCAAAACCGGTCCGCAGATGACGGTCGTCGAACGCGACTACCCGAACACCTACAGGCGCTTCACCGCGCTGGGGCCGTTGATGACCAAGGTCGGCAACGGCGGCAAGGGCATCGCGTGGAACACGGCCGACGAGGTCAAGGCGCTCGGCGACCTGAACGGCGTGGTCACCGACGAAGGCCCGACCCGGGGGCTGCCGAAGATCGAGACCGACATCGACGCCGCCGAAGTGATCCTGATGCTCGCGCCCGAGACCAACGGGCACGTCGCGGTCAAGGCGTGGGACGCGCTCGGAAGGATTACCGGCGTTGACCACAAGCACCTGGCGCTGCATCGCGAGGACGAGAAGATCCGCTTCCGCGACATCCAGGCGCAGCCGCGCAAGATCATCTCATCGCCTACGTGGTCAGGGCTCGAGAGCGAGAAGGTCTCGTACAACGCGGGCTACACCAACGTGCACGAGCTGATCCCGTGGCGCACGCTGTCGGGCCGCCAGCAGTTCTATCAGGACCACCTGTGGATGCGCGCGTTCGGCGAAGCGCTGTGCGTGTACCGCCCGCCGGTCGACCCGAAGGCGGTCAACCCGGCGAAAGGGTTGCGGCCGAACGGCAACAAAGAAGTGGTGCTGAACTTCATCACGCCGCACCAGAAGTGGGGTATCCACTCGACCTACACCGACAACCTGATCATGCTGACGCTCAATCGCGGCGGCCCGGTCGTGTGGATTTCCGAGGACGATGCGAAGGCCGCCGGCATCGCCGACAACGACTGGATCGAGCTGTACAACGTCAACGGCGCGATCGCCGCGCGCGCAGTGGTCAGCCAGCGCGTCAACCCCGGCATGTGCCTGATGTACCACGCACAGGAGAAGATCGTGAACACGCCGGGCAGCGAGGTCACCGGCCAGCGCGGCGGCATCCACAACTCGGTCACGCGCGCGGTGCTCAAGCCCACCCACATGATCGGCGGTTACGCGCAGCTCGCCTACGGCTTCAACTACTACGGCACGATCGGCACCAACCGCGACGAGTTCGTCATCGTGCGCAAGATGGCGAAGGTCGACTGGCTCGACACGCCGACCCCCGACGCGCTGGCGCAGGCGGCCGCGGCAGCGAATGCGTAGAAACAAACTGAACCACCGAGACACCGAGATCACAGAGAACTGCTTGCTGTTGCCTTTCTCGGTGTTCTCTGTGTCTCTGTGGTGAAAACGGTCTTTGGGAGTGCAGACATGAAAGTTCGCGCGCAGATCGGCATGGTGCTGAATCTCGACAAATGCATCGGCTGCCATACCTGCTCGGTGACGTGCAAGAACGTCTGGACCAACCGGCCGGGCATGGAGTACGCGTGGTTCAACAACGTCGAGACCAAGCCCGGCATCGGCTATCCGAAGGAGTGGGAGAACCAGGACAAGTGGAAAGGCGGCTGGGTGCGCAAGGGCAACGGCAAGATCGAGCCGCGCCAGGGCGGACGCGCGCGCATCCTGATGAACATCTTCGCCAACCCCGACCTGCCCGAGATCGACGACTACTACGAGCCGTTCGACTTCGACTACGAGCACCTGCAGACCGCGCCCGAAACGGGCGCCGCGCCGACCGCGCGGCCGCGTTCGCTGATCTCGGGCGAGCGGATGGAGAAGATCGAATGGGGGCCGAACTGGGAGGAAATTCTGGGCGGCGAGTTCGCCAAGCGCTCGCTCGACGCCAACTTCGCCGAAATGGAAAAGGCGATGTACGGCGAGTTCGAGAAGACCTTCATGATGTACCTGCCGCGGCTGTGCGAGCACTGCCTGAACCCGACCTGCGTGGCCTCGTGCCCGTCGGGCTCGATCTACAAGCGCGAGGAAGACGGCATCGTGCTGATCGACCAGGACAAGTGCCGCGGCTGGCGCATGTGCGTCTCGGGCTGCCCGTACAAGAAGATCTATTACAACTGGGCGACCGGCAAGGCCGAGAAGTGCATCTTCTGCTACCCGCGCATCGAAGCGGGCCAGCCGACCGTGTGCTCGGAAACCTGCGTCGGCCGCATCCGCTATCTCGGCGTGCTGCTTTATGACGCCGACCGCATCGAGGAAGCCGCCAGCGTCGAGCACGCGAAGAACCTGTACGACGCGCAGCTGCAGATCTTCCTCGACCCGAACGACCCGGCGGTGATCGAGCAGGCCCGCAAGGACGGGGTTCCCGAAGCCTGGCTCGAAGCGGCGAAAAGGTCGCCCGTCTACAAGATGGCGGTCGACTGGCGGGTCGCGCTGCCGCTGCACCCCGAGTACCGCACGTTGCCGATGGTCTGGTACATCCCGCCGCTGTCGCCGGTGCAGGCGCGCGTGGAGGCCGGTGCGATCGAGATGAAGGGCGAACTGCCCGACGTCTCCAGCCTGCGCATTCCGCTGAAGTACCTGTCGAACCTCTTCACCGCGGGCGACGAGGCGCCGGTGGCGCGCGCGCTCGAGCGGATGCTCGCGATGCGCGCGTTCATGCGCGGCCGCCATGTCGACGGGGTCGATCGCCCCGAAGTCCTGCAGCAGGCCGGCATTTCGCTCGCGGAAGTCGAGGACATGTACAAGATCATGGCGATCGCCAACTACGAGGACCGCTTCGTGATCCCGACGACCCACCGCGAGTACGCGGAGGACGCGTTCGACCTGCGCGGCTCGTGCGGCTTCACGCTCGGCAACCCGGCCGACGAGCGGCCCGGCGCGAAAAGCCTGTTCGGCAGCAGGCGGAAAGTCATCCAGATCAAGGAGGTCTCGCGTGGTTAAGGCGCCCCGCCCCACCCTCTCCCCCGCCCCTCTCCCTGAGGGCGAGGGGAGGTTCGAGGCGCCTGCGGCGCACCGATCGGACGGCAAAGTCATCCAGATCAAGGAAGTCTCGCGTGGCTAACGTCGCCTATCGCGCGCTCGCGGTCCTGCTCGACTATCCGTCGGAAGGACTCCAGGCCAACGTCGCGGAGGTCGCGGCGGCGCTCGAAGCGCTCGGCGCGGCGAACCTGCGCGCGCTGCGGCCGCTGCTCGCCGAAGTCGCCGGGCGCGATCTGCTCGACCTGCAGGAGCGTTACGTCGAGACCTTCGACCGCGGGCGGCGCACCTCGCTCAATCTGTTCGAGCACGTGCACGGCGACTCGCGCGACCGCGGCCAGGCGATGGTCGACCTGCTCGCGATGTATCGCGAGGTCGGCATCGAGCTGGCCGCCGAGCAGCTTCCCGACTACCTGCCCGCCTTCCTCGAATACCTGTCGCTGCTCGACGAGGCGGCCGCGCGCGAACGGCTCGGCGACGTCGCGCACATCCTGCAGGCGATCGGCGGCGCGCTCGCGCGCCGCGCGAACCCCTACGCCGCCGTGTTCGACGTGCTGCTCGCGCTCGCGGGCGAGAAGCCGCTCGCCGCGCACGAGATCGACCACGAAGACGACACGACGTTCGAGGCGATCGACGCCGCGTGGAAGGAAGAGCCGGTCAACTTCCTCGACGCCGCCGCGCCCGCCGGCTCGTGCGGCACGGCGCCGCGCCCCGACGTCCAGAAGATCCAGATTCACCGGAGGCCCCGATGAGCTCTCTGAATACCTTCCTGTTCGGCATCTATCCGTACATCTGCATCGCGGTGTTCTTGATCGGCAGCCTGATCCGCTTCGATCGCGACCCGTACACGTGGAAGTCGGATTCCAGCCAGATGCTGCGCACCGGGCAGCTGCGGCTCGGCTCGAACCTGTTCCACATCGGCATCCTCGGCATCTTCTTCGGGCATCTCGTCGGGCTGCTGACGCCCGTATCGATCTGGCACGCGATCGGCGTCGAAGCGCCCGCCAAGCAGATGCTGGCGATCGTCGCCGGCGGAATCTTCGGCCTGCTGATGCTCGCCGGGCTGGCGATCCTGATGCACCGCCGCTACACCGAGCCGCGCATTCGCGCGACGACCACGACGATGGACTGGATCGTGCTGTGGCTGCTGCTGCTCCAGCTTCTGCTGGGACTGTTCTCGATCACGGTGTCCTGGCAGCACCTCGACGGCGCCGAGATGATCAAGCTGATGACCTGGGCGCAGCACATCGCGATCTTCCGCACCGACGCCGCCGCCTACGCCGCCGACGTTGCGCCCGTGTTCAAGCTGCACCTGGTGCTCGGCATGACGATCTTCCTGGTGTTCCCGTTCTCGCGGCTCGTGCACATCTGGAGCGGTTTCGCCTCGCTCGCGTATCTGACGCGCGCCTATCAGGTCGTACGGGCGCGCCGCTGACATGCTGATCCGACAGATCCGCGAACGCCTGCTCGAGCGCGCCGCCGCGCTGGGCATCGAGCGCGCCACGGAAGAGGCGACGATCGACGCGCTGCTCGAGCGCGAGGTCGTCGTGCCGCCGCCGACCGACGCCGAGTGCCGCCGCTACTACGCGCAGCATCCGGCGCGGTTCCGCGCCGGTGCGCTCGCCGAGGCCGACCATATCCTGTTCGCGGTGACCGACGCCGTGCCGCTCGCGCCGCTGCGCGAACGCGCCGAAGCGACGCTGCGCGAACTGCTCGCCGCGCCCGAAACCTTTGCCGCGAAAGCGGCCGAGCTGTCGAACTGCCCGTCGGGCCGCGTCGGCGGCAGTCTCGGCCAGATCGCGCGCGAGTCGGTCGTTCCGGAGTTCTGGCAGGCGATCGAAGCGTTCGGTGCGACCGGGATCATCCCGAAGCTCGTCGAGACGCGCTACGGGCTGCACGTGGTCCGCGTCGCGCGCTACGTCGCGGGCGACCCGCTGCCGTACGAGGCGGTCGCCGAACGCATCGCGGCGCATCTGGCCGACCGCAACCTGCGCGTGGCGCTGCGCGACTACGCGCACACGCTCGCGCACGACGCGCTCGACGAGGACGCGCACGCGCATTAGCGTCCGATGGACGACCTGCTCGCCCGGCTTGCGCGCTTCGAGCGCAACTTCTTCCCGCGCTACGAGAAGACCTACCGCCGGCTCGTCGACGAAGGCCAGCAGCCGAAGACGCTGTTCATCGGCTGTTCCGACTCGCGCATCGTGCCGTACGCGCTGATGGACTGCGGCCCGGGCGAACTTTTCATCGCGCGCAACGTCGGCAATCTGGTGCCGCCGTGGGACATGTCCGCCGGTTTTCACGGCACCGCCGCGGCGATCGAGTTCGCGGTGCTGCAGCTTCAGGTCCACAACATCATCGTCTGCGGCCACAGCCATTGCGGTGCGATCCGCGGGCTGTACGCGCCGCCGCCGGCCGAAGCGCACCACCTGCTCGCCTGGCTCGAGCTGGCGCGCGATGCCGCGGTGCCCGGGCCGGAGTCGCCGCAGGTGCTGCGCCGGGTCGAGCAGCGCTCGATCGTGCTGCAACTGGAGCGGCTGATGAGCTACCCGATGGTCGCGCGGCGCGTGCGCGCCGGCGAACTGTTCCTGCACGGCTGGTACTACGTGATCGAGGACGGCCGCGTGCTGGTGTTCGACGCCGAAGCGGGCGCCTTCGTGCCGCACGAGCTGCATTCGAACGCGCGCGCCGCTCCCGCCGCCGCGGCCGGCAGCAGCGTGACCGAGATCGACGCGTCGCACTGGATGCGGTTTTCGAAGCCGGACGTTTGAGCGCCGCCGCGACGCAGCGTTCTGCATCCCCTCTTTAATAAGAAGGGGGACCGAGGGAGGATTTCCGAGGTCCGCGCCGGCATCGAAATCCCCCCTGCCCCCCCTTTTCCAAAGGGGGGTTTGATGGCTGCCCCTCTTCGAAGGGGGTTGATGCGCCGGCCCCCTTTTCAGGAGGGGGTTTGATGCGCTCCGAGCGCAGAGGCGTACCCCCATTGGCACGGGTTCCGTGCCACTGCAATTGATGCGGCTCAAAAGAGCCGCTCGACCGGTCGGGCAGACTCGCGGGCATTGGTTCAGGGCCGGCCCAGGGCGGCCGAACCGCCTCCCGTTTCCGCGCCCCGGCGCGCCGCGCGCTGCAGCGCGCTTTTCCAAGGGTTCTTTCAAGCGATGTCGCATCGACGTTCAAGGCCCCTCGTTTATTCCTGCTCGGGCTGCTCGAGCGCCGCGCAACTCGCCAACGCGGTCGCGCTGAAGCTCGACCGCGACGGCGCCGCCGAGATGTCGTGCATCGCCGGCGTCGGCGGCGATGTGCCCCCGCTGGTGCGCACCGCCAAGTCGGGGCGGCCGATCGTCGCGCTCGACGGCTGCGCACTCGCCTGCGTCAAGCATTCGCTGGCGCGCCACGGCGTGCGCGCCGACATGTATTTCCTTCTGTCCGATTACGGCGTCAAGAAGCGCTATCACGCCGACTTCGACCCGGCCGAGGCCGAACGCGTGTTCGGCGCGGTGCGCGACCTCGTGCGCGCGCGGCCGGCCCTCGCCACCGAGACCGAGATTGCCGTCTCGGAAACCGAAACTCACGAGGAGTCGCCCGCATGAACGCCGCCGACGCTGCACGCGGAACGGCGCCGCCCGCGCTGCCGCCGCTGAAACTCGCCGGGCGCGAAGTGCTGCCGATCGTGCAGGGCGGCATGGGCGTGGGCGTCTCGGCGCACCGCTTGGCGGGCACGGTCGCCAGCCTGAACGCCGTCGGTACGCTGTCTTCGGTCGATCTGCGCCGGCATCACCCGGACCTGATGGAGCGCACCACGCGCATCGGCACCGGACCCGAAGCCAAGGCGAAGATCAACGCCGCCAACCTCGAAGCGCTCGACCGCGAGATCAAGGCGGCGCGCGCAATCGCGCATGGACGCGGACTGCTGGCGGTCAACGTGATGCGCGCCGTGGCCGAATACGCGCCTTACGTGACGCGCGCATGCGAAAGCGGCATCGACGCGGTGGTCGTCGGCGCGGGGCTGCCGCTCGACCTGCCCGAACTCGCGGCGGATTTTCCGAAGGTCGCGCTGATCCCGATCCTGTCGGACGCGCGGGGTGTCGCGCTGATCCTGAAGAAGTGGGAGCGCAAGGGGCGGCTACCCGACGCGATCGTCATCGAACATCCGAAGCACGCCGGCGGCCACCTGGGGGCGGCGCGCATCGAAGAGCTCGGCGACGCCCGCTTCGAGTTCGAGAACGTGATTCCCGAAGCGCGCGCCGCGCTGCGCGCGCTCGGCGCCGAGGATCGCGTGCCGCTGATCGCCGCCGGCGGCATCAACACGCCGCAGCGCGTTCGCGAGCTGATCGCGCTCGGCGCGGCCGCCGTGCAGCTCGGCACCGCGTTCGCGGTGACCGAAGAAGGCGACGCGCATCCGGAGTTCAAGCGCGTGCTGGCCGGGGCGCAGCCCGAGGACATCGTCGAGTTCATCAGCGTGGCCGGCCTGCCCGCACGCGCCGTGCGCACGCCGTGGCTGGAGAACTACCTGAGGCTCGCGCCGAAGTTGCAGGCCAAGGCGGCCCAGCGCGGCGCCAAACCGCGCTGCACGATGGTGTTCGACTGTCTCGCGCAATGCGGGCTGCGCGACGGCATCGCCAAGTTCGGCCAGTTCTGCATCGACCACCAGCTTGCCGCCGCGCTGCGCGGCGACGTCAAGCACGGCCTGTTCTTCCGCGGGGCGGGCAAGCTGCCTTTCGGCGCCCAGATCCGGCCGGTGCGCGATCTGATCGCCTTCCTGCTCGGCGAACCGGTCGTCGCCGCCGCCTGAGGGCGGTGCGACCGAACAGAACGTCGGGCAGCATTGCCCGTACGAGTTGCACTCGATACACGCATGTCGACGACACCGACCCGCAACGGCGAAACCAAGCGCGTGATCCCGGTGGCCGTGCAGGCGAACGCGGCGCCGCCGGGCCGCGCCTCGCTGCGCTGGCTCGCGGTCGCGCCGCACCGCTACTTCTTCTTCCTCGGCATGCTCGGGCTGACGACGGCGTCGCTGTGGTGGCTCGTGCAGCTCTGGGCGCGCGCGCTCGGCGCGCCGGTGGCGCTCGCTCTGCCGCCGTCGTGGCTGCACGGCTGGACGATGGCCAACGGCTTCCTGCCGTTCTTCATGTTCGGCTTCCTGTTCACCGCGGGACCGAAGTGGCTGAACGTCGTGCCGCCCGAAACCCGCACGCTGATGCCGTCCGGCGCACTGGCTTTCGCCGGCTTCGCGCTCGCGCTGGCCGGCGCGCATGTCGGCACCGCGCTTGTCGCCGCCGGCGCGCTCGCGATGGCCGCCGGCTGGGCGGCGCTGCTGTGGCGCTTCTTCCGCCTGGTGCGCGCAAGTCGGCTCGACGATCAGGTGCATGCGCGGCTGGTGCTCGCGTTCTTCTCGCTGGGCGCGCTCGCGCATCCGGCCTTTGCCTGGGGCGCGGCGCAGCTTTCGGTCGCGTGGGTCCACACGGCCGAGATGCTGTCGATCTGGCTTTTCATAGCGCCGGTGTACGTGACGGTCGCGCACCGGCTGATCCCGTTCTTCACGGCGAGCGTCGTGCCTTTCCTCGACGCCTGGCGGCCGCTGTGGCTGCTCGCCGCGTTCGTGTCGATCGTGATCGGACACGGACTGCTGCCGGTGGCGGGCGTGCTGCTGCCGTCGAAGTCGATCCAGGCACTGCGGCTCGCCGTCGATGTCGCCGGCGCGGCGCTGCTGTTTTTCGTCGCCTGGCGCTGGGGTGTCGTGCAGAGCCTGCGTAACCGGCTGCTGGCGATGCTGCATCTCGGTTTTGTCTGGCTCGGCATCGCCTTCGCGCTGTACGCGTGGAACCAGGCCGTCGTGCTGCTCGACGCGCCGGCCGCGTCGATCGGGCTTGCGCCGCTGCACGCGCTGACCATGGGTTTCTTCGGCACCGTGCTGCTGGCGATGGTCACGCGCGTGACCGCCGGCCACGGCGGCCGCACGCTCGCCGCCGATCATCCGACCTGGGTGCTGTTCTGGGTGCTGCAGATCGCCGTGCTCGCGCGCGTGCTCGTGGACGCAGCACCCGCGCAGGGCGTATGGCTGACGCCTGCGGCGATCGCGCTGTGGTGCGTGGTCTTCGTCACCTGGGCCGCACGGAGCCTGCCGATCTATCTGAAGCCGCGCATCGACGGCCGCCCGGGTTGATGTACTCCGCGCTCAAGACGATCCACATCGCGTGCGTGATCGCCAGCGGCGCCGGCTTCCTGCTGCGCGGCGCGCTGATGCTGGCCGACTCGCCGCTCGCCGCGACGCGCTTCGCGCGCGTTGCACCGCACCTGGTCGATACGATGCTGCTCGCCGCCGGCGTGACGATGGCGGTGATCGCGCACATCTCGCCGCTCGCGCACCCGTGGCTCGCAACCAAGATCGGCGCGCTCGTCGCCTACATCGTGCTCGGCTCGATCGCGCTTAAACGCGGTCGCACGCGCGCGATCCGCGGCGTCGCCTTCGCCGCCGCCGTAGGAACTTATGCGTACATCGTCGGCGTGGCGCTGACGCGCAGTCCCGCCCTCGGCCTCTGAAGGGATGGGTTGTCCCCTCGGAATAGATTTCGGTCGCCCGGCGTTTGCGCTGGGTCAAAGCGGCGCGATACCCTGCCGCATAGTTTTGCCGCTCGCGCGGGCCGACAACGGGACTCGAATTCCGGCCGCCCGCCGAGAACAGGGAGATTCATGAGCACCATCGACTTTCGCACGCCCGCGGCGGGCTTCGATCAGCCGCTCGAACTGTGGCTCGCCTGTCACGACCGCGTGCGGCGCATGTGCACGCTGCTGCAGCGACTGCTCGAGCACGTGCGCAAAGCCGGCGTCGACGAGCAGGCCAAGGTCACCGCGGTGTCGATCCGCCGCTACTTCGACGAGGCCGCCCCGCGCCATCACGAGGACGAAGAGATCGACCTGTTTCCGCGCCTGCTGCAGCGGCTCGAAGGCAGGACCGAGAGCGAAGCCGCCGGGGTGCGCAACGCGATCACGCTGCTCGAAAGCGACCACCGCGAGATGGGCCGGCTGTGGTCGATCCTGCGCGATGCGCTGAATGCGATCGAAGGCGGCGATGCCGGTGCGCTCGACGAGGCGGTGGTCGCGCTGTTCGTCAGCCGCTACCGCAGCCATTGCGAGATCGAGGACACGGTGATCGCCCCTGCCCTGCGCCGCGCGCTGTCGAAAGAGGAACTCGACGCCGTCGGCCGCGCGATGGCGCAGCGGCGCGGCGTCGACTGGGACGAGATCGCCGCGCCGCGCGACGCGCGGCCGGGCTGACCGCCGTCCATCCGGCGCCCGCCCAACCGGCGCGCCGCGCGCGTCCGCGCAGCAGCGGCAGTTCCATGCGCCGCCGGGGATCCGAACCGCGACATCCCGCGCTTCCGGGGTGTTGTCTTGGACCGCATCCGCCGCCAGATTGGACAGCGGGAGGTCGCCATGGATCAGAGTCCGACCCAACTGCCTGCGGACGTCGTTGCCGTCGTGCCGATGCGCAACGTCGTGCTGTTTCCGAACGTGCTGCTGCCGATCTCGGTCGGCCGCGCCAAGTCGATCGCAGCCGTGCAGTACGCGCTGCAGAACAAGGCGCCGCTCGGCATCGTGCTGCAGAAAGACCCGCGCGTCGACGATCCCGGCCGCGACGATCTGTACGCGATCGGCACGCTGGCCAACGTCGTGCACCACGTCGTCGCCGGCGACGGGCTGCACCACGCGGTGTGCCAGGGCGTGCAGCGGTTCCGCGTCAAGGAACTGGTCGAAGGCTACCCGTTCGTCGCCGCGCGTATCGAGCGCATCGAGGAGCCGACCGCGCTTTCCGCCGAAGCCGAAGCGCTCGGCGTGCAGTTGCAGGCGAAAGCGCTGGAAATCCTGCAATTGCTGCCCGGTGCGCCGGCGGAGCTGGCGCAGGCGCTGCAGGCCGCGCGCGCGCCGGGGCAACTGGCCGACATCACCGCCAGCCTGATCGACGCCGAACTGCCCGAGAAGCAGGCGCTGCTGGAGACGGTGAACATCGAAGAGCGGCTGCACCGCGTGCTGCAGGTGCTGGCCCGGCGCATCCAGGTGCTGCGGCTGTCGCAGGAAATCGGCGAGCGCACGAAGGAGATGCTCGACGACCGCCAGCGCAAGTTCCTGCTGCGCGAGCAATTGAAGACGATCCAGAAAGAGCTCGGCGAAGAAGGCAACGGCGACGAGGAGCTGGCGCAGCTCGAAGAGGCGATCGCCAAGGCCGGCATGCCGGCCGAAGCGGAAGCGCAGGCGCGCAAGGAACTGCGGCGGCTGAAGTCGATGGGCAACCAGTCGGCCGAGTATTCGATGCTGCGCACGTGGCTCGAATGGATGACCGAGCTGCCGTGGAAGCTCCCGGAGGAAAAGCCGATCGATCTCGCCGCTGCGCGCGCCGTGCTCGAAGCCGATCACTTCGGGCTGGAGCGGGTGAAGCGGCGCATCGTCGAGTTCCTCGCCGTGCAGAAACTGAATCCGCAGGGGCGCGCGCCGATCCTGTGCTTCGTCGGCCCGCCGGGCGTGGGCAAGACCTCGCTCGGCCAGAGCATCGCGCGCGCGTTGCAGCGGCCGTTCGTGCGCGTGTCGCTGGGCGGCGTGCACGACGAAGCCGAAATCCGCGGCCATCGCCGCACCTACATCGGCGCGCTGCCGGGCAACATCGTGCAGGCGCTGCGCAAGGCCGGTGCGCGCAACTGCGTGATGATGCTCGACGAGGTCGACAAGGTTTCGGCGAGCATCCAGGGCGACCCGTCGGCGGCGCTGCTCGAGGTGCTCGACCCCGAGCAGAACTCCACCTTCCGCGACAACTATCTCGGCCTGCCGTTCGATCTGTCGCGCGTCGTGTTCATCTGCACCGCCAACGTCATCGACAACGTGCCGCCGCCGGTGCGCGACCGCATGGAGGTGATCGACCTGCCCGGCTACACGCCGGAGGAAAAGCTCGAGATCGCCAAGCGCTATCTCGTGCCGCGCCAGCGCGAAGCGAACGGTCTGCGCGCAGGGCAGTGCGAGCTGACCGACGCGGCGCTCGCCGCGATCGTCGCCAGCTACACGCGCGAAGCCGGAGTGCGTCAGCTCGAACGCGAGATCGGTCGCGTGATGCGCCACGCGGCGACCAAGGTCGCCGAAGGCGCGGACGTCGCAGTGAAGGTGGACGTCGCCGATCTGGATCCGATTCTCGGCCCGGCGAAGTTCGAGCACGAGGCGGCGCTGCGCGCCGGTATTCCCGGCGTTGCCACGGGTCTGGCGTGGACTCCCGTGGGCGGCGACATCCTGTTCGTCGAAGCCACGCGCGTGCCGGGCAGCGGCAAGCTGATCCTCACGGGGCAACTGGGCGACGTGATGAAGGAAAGTGCGCAGGCGGCGCTGACGCTGGTGAAGGCGCGCGCGCCCGAGCTCGCGATCCCGGCCGCGATGTTCGACGGCATCGACGTGCACCTGCACGTGCCGGCCGGCGCGATCCCGAAGGACGGGCCGAGCGCGGGCATCGCGATGTTCATCGCGCTCGTGTCGCTGTTCACCGACCGCCCGGTGCGACACGACGCGGCGATGACCGGCGAGATCAGCCTGCGCGGGCTGGTGCTGCCGGTGGGCGGTACCAAGGAGAAGGTGCTCGCCGCGCAGCGCGCCGGGATCGGCACGGTGTTGCTGCCCGCGCGCAACCGCAAGGACCTGCGCGACGTGCCGGAGTCCGCCCGCAACGAGCTGCGCTTCGTGTGGCTCGAAACCGTGGACGACGCGGTGCGCGCGGCGCTGGCCGAAACGGCCCGCCGCGCCGAGGCCGAGTTGCGCTTGATCTAGACCGCTGCGCTAGCGGCAGTTCTGCGCGACGTTCGGCGGCTGCGTCGAGCTGGGTTGCGTCACGGTCGTGACGCACTGCATGCCGGGGCAGACGCAGTAGAACACGGCGGCCTCGGCGCGCCCCGGTCCGACCAGGGTGGTCGGCCGCGAGCAGGTGCAGCCTTCGGCGTTGACCTGAGCGACGACCTCGGACTTCGGCCAGAGCAGTGCGCCGGCGAGCACGAGCGCGGCGGCGATCGTTCCGATCCACAGAGTTTTCATCGTGACCTCCCGGGGCGGCGGCGACGCGGCATCGCGCCGCGACCGCGATGCCCAGCGTAAGCCCGACAGTCGAAGTCCTGCAATCCGGCCGGCGCGCGAAGCGCTAACGCCGCCGTCCGCCCAGCAGCGACCCCAGCACGCCGCGCGTGATCTCGCGCGCGATCGACGAGCCGACGCTGCGCGCAGCGCTCTTGGCGAGTGCGTCGACGATGCCTTCGCGCCGGCCGCCGCGCGGCCCGGTGGAGCCGAACAGGATGTCCTTCAGCCCGCCGAGCGCGCCGCCGGCCGCGGCTTCGGCCGGCGCCTTGCCGGGCGCGGCAGGTGCGGCCTCGGCGCGCTGCTTGAGCATTTCGAACGCGCTTTCGCGATCGACCGCCTTTTCGTAGACGCCGGCGACGACCGAGGACTGGATCAGCCGCTTGCGTTCCTCGGGTGCGATCGGACCGATCTGGCTCGACGGCGGGTAGACCCAGGCGCGCTCGGTCACCGACGGCGTGCCTTTGGCGTCGAGCAGCGAAATCAGCGCCTCGCCGACCGCCAGCTCCAGGATCGCGGCCTTGAGATCGAGCTTCGGGTTGGGCCGCATCGTCTCCGCGACCGAGTTCACCGCCTTCTGGTCGCGCGGCGTGAACGCGCGCAGCGCGTGCTGCACCCGGTTGCCGAGCTGGCCGAGCACCTTCTCCGGGATGTCGAGCGGGTTCTGCGTGACGAAGTACACGCCGACGCCCTTGGAGCGGATCAGCCGCACGACCTGCTCGACCTTCTCGAGCAGCGCCGGCGGCGCTTCGGAGAACAGCAGGTGCGCCTCGTCGAAGAAGAACACGAGCTTCGGCTTGTCGCGGTCCCCGACCTCCGGCAGGTTCTCGAACAGTTCGGCGAGCAGCCACAGCAGGAAGGTCCCGTAAAGGCGCGGGTTGTTCATCAGCCGGTCCGCGGCGAGGATGTTGACCACGCCCTGACCGTCCGTCGTCTGCATCAGATCGGCGATGTCGAGCATCGGCTCGCCGAAGAACTTCTCGCCGCCCTGCTCTTCGATCTGCAGCAGCCCGCGCTGGATCGCGCCGATCGACGCGGCGCTGATGTTGCCGTACTGCGTCTTGAACTGCGCGGCGTTGTCGCCGACGTACTGCAGCAGCGCGCGCAGGTCCTTCAGGTCCAGCAGCAGCAGGCCGTTGTCGTCGGCGACCTTGAACGCCAGCGTGAGGACGCCCTCCTGCGTCTCGTTCAGGTTCAGCAGGCGCGCGAGCAGCAGCGGGCCCATGTCGGAGATCGTGGCCCGCACCGGGTGGCCCTGCTCGCCCCAGACGTCCCACAACGCGACCGGGCAACCTTCCCACTTCGGCTCGGCGAGTCCGAGCATGTCGAGCCGCTGCTTCATCTTGTCGGAGAGCTTGCCCGAGCTGGCGATGCCGGTGAGGTCGCCCTTCACGTCGGCCATGAACACCGGCACGCCGATCTTGGAGAAGCGCTCGGCGAGCACCTGCAGCGTGATCGTCTTGCCGGTGCCGGTCGCACCGGTGATGCAGCCGTGGCGATTGGCGAGCGCGGGCAGCAGCGCCAGCTCGTGGTCGCCGGCTTTGGCGATGATCAGAGGGTCGGCCATTCTTTTCCTCGGATTGCGGATTGCGGATCGCGGATTGCGCTTGTGCCAGAGCGTAGCCCAAGCGACCGCGCGGAGCACGAGCCCGCGGATGACCGGTTGTTAGAATTCGCGCCCCTTCGCATCGCCCCGCGCAGTACAGGAACGAGCATGGCCGGCCACTCGAAATGGGCCAACATCCAGCACCGCAAGAACCGCCAGGACGCCAAGCGCGGCTCGCTGTGGACCAAGATCATCCGTGAAGTGACGGTCGCCGCACGCGACGGCGGCGCGGATCCGGGGATGAACCCGCGGCTGCGGCTCGCGCTGGAAAAGGCGCGGCTCGCCAACGTGCCGAAGGACAAGCTGCAGAACGCCATTGCGCGCGGCGCCGGCAAGCTCGAAGGCGTCAACTACGAGGAAGTCCGCTACGAGGGCTACGGCATCGGCGGCGCGGCCGTGATGATCGACTGCGTGACCGACAACCGCACGCGCACGGTCGCCGAGGTGCGGCACGCCTTGTCCAAGCACGGCGGCAACCTCGGCACCGACGGCTCGGTCGCGTTCAACTTCAAGCATTGCGGCCAGTTCCTGTTCGCGCCCGGCACGTCCGAAGACAAGGTGATGGAAGCCGCGCTCGAAGCCGGCGCCGAGGACGTCGCCACGAACGAAGACGGCTCGATCGAGGTGATCTGCGCGCCGGGCGACTTCGAGGCGGTCAAGCAGGCGCTGGCGAAGGCGGGGCTGGCGCCCGAGGTCGCCGAGGTCACGATGAAGCCGCTCGCCGAGACCGTCCTGCGCGGCGAGGACGGCCAGAAGATGCAGCGCCTGCTCGATGCGCTCGACGACCTCGACGACGTGCAGGCCGTTTACACGACTGCGGCGATCGAGTGAAGCAGCGCCATCCGATGTGCGAACAGACTGATTCACCACAGAGACACAGAGAACACAGAGAAAGACAAATGGATCAGGAGAGGTTTTTCTCTGTGCTCTCTGTGTCTCCGTGGTTCAAGACATTTCCTTCCACCAAATGAAGATACTCGTCATCGGCTCGGGCGGCCGCGAACATGCGCTGGCGTGGAAGCTCGCTGCCTCGCCGCGCGTGCAGCGCGTTTACGTCGCGCCGGGCAACGGCGGCACCGCGCGCGACCGGCGGATGGTCAATGTGGCGGTGAGCGGCAACGAGGCCCTGGCCGACTTCGCCGTTGCCGAAGGCATCGCGCTGACGGTCGTCGGCCCCGAAGCGCCGCTCGCCGCGGGCGTGGTCGACGCGTTCCGCGCGCGCGGCTTGCGCATCTTCGGTCCGACCAAAGCGGCGGCACAGCTCGAAAGCTCGAAGGACTTCGCCAAGGCGTTCATGAAGCGTCACGGCATTCCGACGGCCGACTACGGGACCTTCACCGACGCGGCGGCGGCGCGCGCCTACGTCGATGCGCGCGGCGCGCCGATCGTGATCAAGGCCGACGGGCTCGCGGCCGGCAAGGGTGTGGTCGTCGCTTCGAGCGTCGCCGAGGCGCACGCGGCGATCGATTCGATGCTCGTCGACAACCGCATGGGCGCGGCCGGCGCGCGGGTCGTGATCGAGGACTTTCTCGAAGGCGAAGAAGCGAGCTTCATCGTGATGAGCGACGGCCGCAACGCGCTCGCGCTTGCGACCAGCCAGGACCACAAGCGGCTGCGCGACGGCGACGAGGGTCCCAACACTGGCGGCATGGGCGCGTATTCGCCGGCGCCGGTCGTCACGCCCGAGCTGCACGCGCGCGTGCTGCGCGAGATCATCCAGCCGACGATCGACGGCATGGCGGCCGACGGCATCGTCTACACGGGCTTCCTGTACGCGGGGCTGATGATCGGCCGCGACGGCAGGCCGCGCACGCTCGAGTTCAACTGCCGCATGGGCGACCCCGAGACGCAGCCGATCCTGATGCGGATGAAGTCCGATCTGCTCGGTCTGATCGAACACGCGCTCGCGGGTACGCTCGACCGCGCGGAGGTCGGATGGGATCGGCGCACCGCGCTCGGTGTGGTGATCGCCGCCGCGGGTTATCCGGACGAACCGCGCAAGGGCGACGCGATCGAGCGTCTTCCGGCCGACACGGAAGACTGCGTCGTTTTTCATGCCGGCACGCAACTGCGCGACGGCAAGCTCGTCACCAGCGGCGGCCGCGTGCTCTGTGTGACGGCGCTCGGCGACTCGGTCCATCTCGCGCAGAAGCGCGCGTACGAGGCGATCGCGCAGGTGCGCTTCGACGGTATGCAGTTCCGCCGCGACATCGGCCATCGCGCGCTGAAGAGCCGCGGCTGAACTTCCCCGCGGCGCAGGCTGACGACGTGCGTCGCAACGGCAGGCCGGACTCGAAGCTTGCGCTGCAGCGCTATCGGCGCCTGGCGGCCGGCTACGACGCGACCGCGCGACGCGAGATGCCGCGCCGGCTGCGTTGCATCGACAAGCTCGCACTGCGACCGGGCGACGTCGTGCTCGACGTCGGATGCGGCACCGGGTTGTCGTTCGCGCCGCTGCGCGAACGCGTGGGCAGCGGCGGGCGCGTGGTCGGCGTCGAGCTTTCGCCCGAGATGGCGCGCATCGCGCAGGAACGCGTGCGGCAGGCGCGGTGGGAGAACGTCGACGTCGTCGTCGCCGACCTGTCGCGCGTACCGCTCGCGCCGCCGCTGCTCGACTGCCCGCCCTTCGACGCGCTGCTTTTCCATTACACGCACGATCTGCTGCAGTCCGAATCGGCGCTCGCCAACGTGTTCGCGCGCGCGAAGCCCGGTGCGCGCGTCGCGGTGGCGGGATTGAAGAAGACGCACCCGTTGCTGTTCGCGCTGAACTGGTCGGTGCTGTGGCGCGGCTGGCGCTACCGCACGACCGAAGCGGGGCTGCGCGAGCCGTGGCGTTATCTCAAACGCTGGGTGCCCGACTTCCGCTGGGAGCCCCACCTGCTCGATACCGCGTATATCGGCTGGGGCACGGTACGGCCGCCCGATCGAGCACAATAGCCGCCTTCCATTCGAACAAGAGCACAAGGATGACGAACACACCTCCCTACACCGTCGAGCAGCACATCGCGCTGAAGCGCGTCACCTCGATCGCCGCCTCGCCCGACGGCACCTGGCTCGCCGTCGCTGTGCAGCGGCTCGACCGCGACGGCGCCAAGTACGTATCGGACCTGTGGAAGGTGCCGACCGACGGCGCGCCGGCGACGCAGCTGACGCGCGGCGACAGCAAGGACGCGGCGCCCTGCTTTCGCCGCGACGGCGCGCTCGGGTTCCTTTCGAACCGCACGCCGAACGAATTGAAAGCCGACGAGGACGCCGAAAAGCGGATGCAGGTCTGGCTGCTGCCGAAAGACGGCGGAGAGCCGCAGCAGCTGACCGAGGAGCCGCTCGGCGTCGAAGGCTTCAAGTTCGCACGCGAGGCCGACCGGCTCGTGCTGTTCGCGCCCGTGATCCCTGGCGTAGAGCACGACAAGCAGCGCGAAACCGCTGCCCAACGCGCAAAGAAGGGGCCGAGCGCGCGCCGCTTCACGCAGCAGCCGGTGCGCCACTGGGATCACTGGCTGCACGAAAACCCCGATCTCGCCTACACGCACGTGATCGCGTATGCCGGTGACGGCACGAACCGCGTCGACCTGACGCCCGAAGCACGGCGCGAATTCGCGATCGAGCCGGCGCTCGACGTCTCGGCCGACGGACGCTTCATCGCGGTGACGCGGCAGACGCCGGGCAAGGATCGCGAACTGGATTCGACCATCGTGCTGATCGACGTCGAGACGAAGCAGCAGCGCGTCTTCGGCCAGGCCGACAACGTCAACTTCGAGTCGCCGCTCTTCTCTCCGGACGGCCGCACGATCGCGGCGGTACGCAGCGTGCGCAGCCCGAAGGTCGTCGTGCGACCGCTCGCGACGCTGATCGACGTGGCGAGCGGCGGCCTCAAGTCGCTCGCAGCCGACTGGGACCGCTGGCCGGGGCTTTGCGACTGGAGCGCCGACGGCAAGCGGCTCATCGTCAACGCCGACGACGACGGGCTCGTGCCGCTGTTTTCGATCGACGCGGCAAACGGCAAGGTGCAGCGGCTGGTCGCGCCGAACGCGGGCGGCGCTCACGCGAGCGCGGTGGTGCTCGCCGACGGCCGCATCGCCTGCATCCGCTCGACGCTGCTCGATGCGCCCGAGTGCTACGTGCTCGACGAGACGCCCGATGCGACGCCGAAACCGCTCGCGCCGCTGTCGGGCTTTGCGCCGGCCCACGAGTGGGCCGAGGTCGAGAGCTTCAAGGTCCCTTCGACCGACGGCGTGCCGATACACAGCTTCGTCGTCAAGCCGAAGGGCGCGCGGAAGTGCCCGACGCTGCTGTGGATCCACGGCGGCCCGATCGGCATGGACGTCGACGGCTGGCACTGGCGCTGGAATCCGCTGCTGGCGGTGGCAGCGGGCTATGCGGTCGCGCTGCCGAATCCGCGCGGCTCGACCGGATTCGGCCAGGACTTCATCCAGGGCATCTGGGGCAACGTCTGGGGCGACCAGTGCTTCAAGGACCTGATGGCCGTGACCGATGCGCTGGAGAAGCGCGCTGACGTCGATCCGAAGCGGATCATGGCGATGGGGGGCAGCTTCGGCGGCTACATGACGAACTGGATCGGGACGCAGACGCAGCGCTTCAAGTGCCTGATCACGCACGCGAGCATCGCGACGATGGCGCAGTTCACCGGCACGACCGACCATCCGGCGTGGTGGTATCTGGAAATGGGCGGCGAGGATCCGTACGCCGACCCGGCGAAGTTCGACCGCTACGCGCCGATCCGCTACATCAAGCAGTGGAAGACACCGGTGCTGATCATCCACGGGGAGCTCGACTACCGCTGCCCGATCAACGAAGGATTGAACCTCTTCGAAGCGCTGCAGTACCACGGCGTGCCGAGCGAACTGCTGGTGTTCCCCGACGAGAACCACTGGATCCTGAAGCCGAAGAACATCGTCGCGTGGTACGAGAACGTGCTGGGCTTCATCAGGCGATACCTGCAATGAGCGAGTTCATCGACACGCAGTCCGTCCGCGAGTACCTGCTCGGGCTGCAGGAGCGGATCGTTTTGCGCTTCGAGCAGCTCGACGGCACGCCGTTCCTGCGCGATGCGTGGGAGAAGCCGGAAGGCAGCCCGCTCGGCGGCGGGGGGCTGACGCGCATCGTCGAGGAAGGCAATCTGCTCGAGCGCGGCGGCGTGGGCTTCTCGCACGTCACCGGCGCCGAGCTGCCGCCGTCGGCGAGCGCGCAGCGACCCGAGCTGGCCGGTCGCGGCTTCGAGGCGATGGGGGTGTCGCTCGTCTTTCACCCGCGCAATCCCTACGTGCCGACCGTGCACATGAATGTGCGCTGCTTTGTCGCACGAGCGCCGAACACCACCCCCTC
>BOKW01000009.1 GCA_016861185.1 Betaproteobacteria bacterium | reverse complement strand
CGCGCGAGCGCGCCCGGCTGCGCGCCGTGCTGCCGCAGCACGCCGAGTTGAGCTTCGCGTTCACCGCTCAGGAGGTCGCGCTGCTCGGCCGTTATCCGCATGGCGCGACGGCGGCCGATCGCGCGATCGCACTGCAGGCGCTGCAACTGGCCGACGCCGCGCATCTGGCCGAACGCGAAGTGGCCGCGCTGTCCGGCGGCGAGCGCGCGCGGGTTCTGCTCGCAGCGGTCTTCGCGCAACTGTGGGAAACCGAAGCCGACCATGCACGCTTTCTGCTGCTCGACGAGCCGACCGCCGCGCTCGATCTGGCGCATCAGCATCATCTGCTCGCCACCGCGCGCCAGTTCGCTGCGCAGCGCGGTCTGGGCGTGCTGGCGATCCTGCATGACCTCAACCTCGCTGCGCAGTACGCCGATCGCGTGCTCGTGCTGCGCGACGGACGGCTGCTCGCGCAGGGCGCGCCGCGCGACGTGCTGTCGCCGCAGCTGATCGCGGAAGCTTTCGCGGTCGCGGCCAGCGTGCTGGCGCATCCGCTCAAACCGGCGCCGCTGATCGCGACCGCGCAGCGGTCGGTCCTGCTGCACGCACGACAGCGCGTACCATGCGCGCCGCCATGCTCCAGCACAACATCGATGTCGTCGTCGTCGGCGCCGGCCACAACGGCCTGACCTGCGCGTGTTATCTGGCGGCCGCCGGCCTGAAGGTGCGCGTACTCGAGCGCCGCGGCGTGGTCGGCGGCGCGGCGGTGACCGAGGAGTTCCATCCTGGCTTCCGCAACTCGAGCGCGAGCTACACGGTCAGCCTGCTCCAGCCGAAGGTCATCCGCGACCTGAAGCTCGCCGAGCGCGGACTGCGGATCGTCGAGCGACCTTTCTCGAACTTCGTTCCTTTGCCCGACGGACGCAGCCTTTGCTTCGGCGGCGATCTCGCGGTCACGCAAGCCGAGGTCGCGCGCTTTTCGCCGCGCGACGCGCAGCGGCTGCCGGCGTATTACGCACAGCTCGATCGGCTGGCCGATCTCGTCAAGCAGTGGGTGCTGCGAGCGCCGCCCAATCTCGGCGGTCCGTTGATCGTCGAAGGCTGGCGCGATCTGGCCGCCGCCGCGCGGCTGCTGCTGCAGTTCGGCCGGCTGCCGAACGAAGGGCGGCGCGATCTGATCGATCTGTTCACCAAGAGCGCAGGCCACTGGCTCGACGCGATCTTCGAAGCGGATCCGTTGAAGGCCGTGCTGGGCTGGGATGCGGTCGTCGGCAACTACGCGAGCCCGTACGCGGCAGGCACCGCGTACGTGCTGCTGCATCATTGCTTCGGCGAGGTCAACGGCAAGCCGGGGCGGTGGGGCCACGCGATCGGCGGCATGGGGCGGATCACCGAACTGATGGCCGACGAGGCGCGCTCGCGCGGCGTGCGCATCGACACCGATGCCGGCGTCGCGCGCGTGCTCGTCGAAGGCGGCCGCGCGGTCGGCGTCGAACTCGAACGCGGCGAGACGATCCGCGCGCGCGCGGTCGCCGCGAACGTGACGCCGAGGCTGCTGTATCAGCGGCTCGTCGATCGCAGCGAACTGCCCGAAGACTTCGCCGCGGCGATCGACCGCTATCGCTGCGGATCGGGCTCGCTGCGGATCAACGTCGCGCTGTCCGAGCTGCCCGACTTCGCCTGCCGGCCGGGCGCGCACGCGCAACCGCACCATGCGAGCGGGATTGTCTTTGCGCCTTCGCTGGGCTACATGGATCGCGCCTGGCGCGACGCCGAGGCGACGGGCTTCAGCGCGCAGCCGATCGTCGAGATGCTGATCCCGAGCGTGGTCGACGACACGCTCGCGCCGAGAGGCGCGCACGTCGCGTCGTTGTTCTGCCAGCAGTTCAAGCCGGACGCGGATTGGGACCGGCTGAAGGACCGCGCGGTCGAAGCGATCTTCGATGTCGTGCAGAGTTTTTGCCCGAACTTCCGCCGCGCGTTGCTCGGCTGGCGCGCGTGGACGCCGCTCGATCTCGAACGCGAATTCGGGCTGACGGGCGGCGACATCTTCCACGGCCAGCTTTCGCTGGACCAGCTCTTTTCGCTGCGGCCGGTGCTCGGCTACGCCCGCTATCGGGGTCCGATCAAGGGTCTGTATCACTGCGGCTCGGGCGCGCATCCGGGCGGCGGCGTCACCGGCGCGCCCGGGCACAACGCCGCGGTCGAGATCGCCCGCGACCTCAAGTGATCAGCCGCTGCGCGCGAGGAGCCCGGCGGCCAGTTCGACGTTGCCGCCGGCCGCCGCGGTGTTGATCGTCACCGTGCGTTCGGTGACGAAGCGCAGCAGGTAGTGCGGGCCGCCGGCTTTCGGTCCGGTGCCCGATAGTCCTTCGCCGCCGAACGGCTGCGATTCGACGACCGCGCCGATGATGTTGCGGTTCACGTACAGGTTGCCCGCGCGTGCCCGCGAACGCACGTGTTCGACGCGCGCGTCCAGGCGCGTGTGCAGCCCCATCGTCAACCCGTAGCCGCTGCCGTTGATCTCGTCGAGCACGCGGTCGAGCGCGCGCTTGTCGAAGCGCACGACGTGCAGGATCGGCCCGAAGTTCTCGCGCTCGAGCTGGCGCATCGATTCGATCTCGTAGGCGATCGGTGCGAAGTAGTGGCCGTCGAGCCCCGCCGGCAGCTCGCATTCGTGGAGCTTCTTCGCGTTGGCGCGCAGCCAGTCGCGGTGCGCGCGCAGCGCTTCGAGCGCGGCGGCGTCGATCACCGGACCGACGTCGATCGCCGGATCGCGCGGATCGCCGATTCTGAGTTCGCGCATCGCACCGGCGATCATCGCGAGCACGGCATCGGCGATCTCCTGCTGCACGTACAGGACGCGCAGCGCGCTGCAGCGCTGGCCGCACGAGCGGAATGCGCTCGAGATCACCGCGTCGGTCACCTGCTCGGGCAGCGCGGTCGAATCGACGATCATCGCGTTTTGTCCGCCCGTTTCGGCGACCAGCGCCGCCAGCGGCGCGTCGCGTGCGGCGAGCGCGCGGTTGATCGCGCGTGCGGTTTCGGTCGATCCCGTGAACGCGACGCCCGCGACCCGCGGGTCGCCGGTCAGCCTGCGGCCGACCGTTTCGCCCGGGCCGGGGACGAGCTGCAGCGCGTCGAGCGGAATGCCCGACGCATGCATCAGCTTGACCGCGCGATGCGCCACCAGCGGCGTCTGCTCGGCCGGCTTGGCGATCACGGCGTTGCCGGCAACCAGCGCCGCCGCGACCTGCCCCGTGAAGATCGCGAGCGGGAAGTTCCAGGGGCTGATGCAGACGAACACGCCGCGGCCATGCAGGTCCAGCTCGTTCGACTCGCCGACGGGCCCGGGCAGCGTGCGGCGCGCGAGCGTGGTGCGGGCCGACGCGGCGTAATAGCGCAGGAAGTCGACCGCCTCGCGCACTTCGAGATGCGAGTCGAGATAGGTCTTGCCGGCCTCGCGGACCAGCAGTTGCACGAGCGCGTCGTGCTCGCGCTCGTACGCGTCGGCGGCGCGTTCGAGCAGTTCCGCGCGCGCCGCGACGCCGCGTGCATCCCACGCCGGCCGCGCGGCGGCCGCCGCCGCGATGGCCGCATCGACTTCGGCACCGGTCGCGTCGATTACGGTGCCGACCGTCTCGCCGAGTCGTGCCGGATTGACGACGGCGCGTGCGCTGCCGCCCGGTCGCGCGAGCCCGGCGATCAGCGGTGCGGCGCTTTCGCCTTCGAGCGGCGAGTTCACGGCCGCCGCGAGCGCGGCGAGCGTGCGCGGCTCGGCGAGATCGCGGCCGGCCGAGTTGCGCCGCGCGGGAAACAGCTTCGCGCCGGTCGCGAGCGGCGGCTCGGCCGCCGCTTCCTTGCGCGCCTGCTCGAACGGATCGACGAGCAGCGCATCGATCGGCGTGCCTTCGTCGGCGATCTGGTGGACGAACGAGCTGTTGGCGCCGTTTTCCAGCAGCCGCCGCACGAGATAGGCGAGCAGATCGCGAAAGCTGCCCACGGGCGCGTAGATGCGCACCGCAGCGTTTGGCCGCTCGGCGAGCACCGCGCGGAAGAACGCTTCGCCCATGCCGTGCAGCCGCTGGAACTCGAAGCGCTTCTTCGGTGCAGCCGCGTCGGCCACCGCGCACACCCAGGCGGCGGTCAGCGCGTTGTGCGTGGCGAACTGCGGAAATACCGGGACGTCGGCCGTCAGCAGTCGCTGCGCGATCGCCGCGTACGACACGTCGGTCGCCCACTTGCGCGTGAAGACCGGAAAGCCGGGCATACCCAGCTCCTGCGCGCGCTTGATCTCGGCGTCCCAGTACGCGCCTTTCGTAAGCCGGATCGCGAGCGGCCGTTTGAGGTCCGCGATCCTCGCCAGCAGATAGTCGATCGTCGCCGCCGCGCGCGTCTGATACGCCTGCACCGCGAGCCCGAGCCCTTCCCAGCCCGCCAGTCGCGGCTCGTGCATCAGCCGCTCGAGCAGCGCCACGTGCAGCACGAGCCGCTCGGATTCCTCGGCGTCGATCGTGAAGTTGATGTCGGCGTCGCACGCCTGTAGCGCGAGCGCGCGCAGCTTCTCGTACAGCTCGCCTTCGACGCGCGCGAGCTGCGCGGTTTCGAAACGCGGATGGATCGCCGACAGCTTGATCGAGATGCCGTCGCGCTGGCTGAAGTGGCCGGTCTTTCCGGTCGCCGCGAGCGACTCGATCGCGGTGCGATAGCCGGCGAAGCTGCGCTCGGCGTCGTCGGCCGTGCGCGCGCCTTCGCCGAGCATGTCGAAGGAGTGCGTGACGCGCACGTCGGGACGATGCGTCGCGCGCTCGAGCGCTTCTTCGATTGTGGCGGCGAAGACGAACTGCTCGCCGAAGCGGCGGATGCCTTCGATCACCAGCGGTCGCAGCGTGCTGCGCGCGAGCCATTCGCGGATGCCCGGCGCGTCGGTCGAACGCAGGTCGACCGGCGCGCTGACCTGGCCGGCGATGCGCAGCGCGCCCGCCAGCACGCGCGCGACGAGCCCTTCGCCGGCGGCGGACGGCGCAGCGCTGCGGAAGGCGGCGAGCTTTTCGGCGATCAGCCAGCTCTGCGTTTCGGGGTCGGGCGCGCGCAGCAGCGCTTCGGCCAGGCGCAGCAGCGCCACACCTTCGGCGCTCGCGAGCGGAAAGGTCGCGAGCAGGTTCTGCGCCGACAGCACGCCCGGCGGCGTGGCGCGCACCGCACGGATCCAGCGCTCCGCCGCTGCGCGCGCCGTCGCGTGCAGCGGCGGAGCGGTCGGCGTCGCGAGCAGGGCGGCGATCGCGTCGCGCTCGCTTCCGTATGGATCGCCGAGCGCCGGCAGTTGCACGAGGCTATCGGTCCAGGCCATCGCGGGTGTCTCCCAGCGGCATCCGTTTTTTCGCGGCGCGACTCTAGCACCGGGTCTGCGCAAAGTGCGCCGATACAATCGCGCTCTGCCGCAGTTCCTGTCGCGCATGTTCGATTTTTCGGCCGAAGCCGGATTCGTCGGCTTGTTCATTGCGAGTTTCGTTGCCGCGACGGTGTTGCCGGGCGGCTCGGAGTTCGTTCTCGTCGCCGTCATCCACAAGCATCCCGAGGTGGTGTGGCAGGCGGTCGGCGTGGCCACCGCCGGCAACACGCTCGGCGGAATGACTTCTTACGCGGTCGGCCGGTTGATCCCGAACCACGCGCAGCACAAGGCGATCATCTATCTGCACAGGTACGGCTACTGGTCGCTGCTGTTCTCCTGGCTGCCGCTGGTCGGCGACGCGCTGGCGGTCGCCGCGGGCTGGCTGCGCTTCAACCCATGGCTCGCGCTCGCGCTGTTCGCGATCGGCAAGCTCGTGCGCTACGCGCTCGTCGCCGGCGGGTGGAGCTGGATCGCGGCGACCGTGTTGCCGCGGCTGGCGCCGTAGAGGCGTTGCTCGACATGCGGCGGATCAAGGGGGGACGGGGCGCCTGCCTTCGTATAATCGCCGCGTTCAATTGCATCCCGCACTGCTCCCCTCGAGCCCTGTCCCCATGAAGATCCTCGTTCCCGTCAAGCGCGTCGTCGACTACAACGTCAAGGTCCGGGTGAAGTCGGACCAGACCGGCGTGGACATCGCCAACGTCAAGATGTCGATGAATCCGTTCGACGAGATCGCCGTCGAGGAGGCGGTGCGGCTGAAGGAAGCGGGGGTGGCGACCGAAATCGTCGCCGTTTCATGCGGCGTGGCGCAGTGCCAGGAGACGCTGCGCACGGCGATGGCGATCGGCGCCGACCGCGCAATCCTGGTCGAAACCGACGTCGAGCTGCAGCCGCTGGCCGTCGCCAAACTGCTGAAGGCGCTGGTCGACAAGGAGCAACCGCAACTCGTGCTGCTCGGCAAGCAGGCGATCGACGACGACGCGAACCAGACCGGGCAAATGCTGGCTGCACTCGCGGGTCTGCCGCAGGCGACCTTCGCGTCGAAGCTGAAGATCGCCGACGGCCGCGCGGAAGTCGTGCGCGAGGTCGACGGCGGACTGGAGACGGTGTCGGTGAAGCTGCCCGCGGTCGTGACCGTCGACCTGCGGATGAACGAGCCGCGCTATGTCACGCTGCCGAACATCATGAAAGCGAAGAAGAAGCCGCTCGAGACGGTCAAGCCCGCGGACCTCGGCGTCGACGTGACGCCTCGGCTGAAGACGCTGAAAGTCGCCGAGCCGCCGGCGCGCAAGGCCGGCATCAAGGTGCCCGACGCCGCCACACTCGTCGCCAAGCTGAAGACCGAAGCGAAAGTGCTCTAGTCGCCGCGCACCCGCGCGCATAGACCGTGAAGAATCCCGGAGATCGTTCATGCCTGCACTCGTACTCGCCGAACACGACGATCAGCACTTGAAGGCGGCCACGCTGAACACCGTCACTGCTGCGGCAAAGGCCGCGGCAGAGGTGCACGTGCTCGTCACCGGCCACAACTGCGCCGCGGTCGTGCAGCAGGCGGCGAAGATCCAGGGCGTAAGCAAGGTGCTGGTCGCCGACGCCTCGCATCTGGCCGACGGGCTCGCCGAAAACGTCGCGGAACAGGTGCTCGCCCTCGCGCGGGGCTACAGCCATGTGTTCGCACCGGCCACGAGCTTCGGCAAGAACGTGCTGCCGCGCGTGGCGGCGAAGCTCGACAGCGCGCAGGTGTCGGACATCATCGGCGTCGAATCGGCGGACACGTTCACGCGGCCGATCTACGCGGGCAACGCGATCGCCACCGTGCAATCGAACGATGCGATCAAGGTCGTTACGGCGCGGCCGACCAACTTCGACGCGGCGCCGGCCGAAGGCGGCAACGCCGCGGTCGAAAACGTGACGCCGGTGGCCGACGCGGGCCTTTCGAAGTTCGTCGCGCGCGAGGTCGCCAAGAGCGATCGTCCCGAGCTGCAGGGCGCAAAGGTAGTCGTTGCGGGCGGGCGCGGCATGGGCTCGGCCGAGAACTTCAAGCTGCTGGAGCCGCTCGCCGACAAGCTGAACGCCGCGCTCGGCGCTTCGCGGGCGGCCGTCGACGCGGGCTACGCGCCGAACGACTGGCAGGTCGGCCAGACCGGCAAGGTCGTTGCGCCGCAGCTCTACATCGCCGTCGGCATCTCGGGCGCGATCCAGCATCTGGCCGGTATGAAGGATTCGAAGGTGATCGTCGCGATCAACAAGGACCCGGAGGCGCCGATCTTTTCGGTGGCCGACTACGGCATCGTCGGCGACCTCTTTGAAGTCGTGCCGCAACTGGTCAAGGAACTGGGCTAGGCGGCGATCGTCGACAGCGGGGGCACAGCGCACGGAACGCCGTGGCCCTGTGCCCCTTTCGTCTTTCTGGGAGCGTGAGATGAGCTACGCGGCACCGATCAAAGACATGCTGTTTGTGATGAACGAGCTTGCGGGCCTGGCCGAAATCCAGAAGCTCCCGGGCTGCGAGGACGCAACCGACGAAACGATCGAAGCCGTCCTGAACGAGAACGCGCGCTTCATGGCCGAGGTGGTCGCGCCGCTGAACGTCACCGGCGATGTTCAGCCTGCGACCTGGCGCGACGGCGAAGTCAGGACCACGCCCGGCTTCAAGGACGCCTTCCGCGCATTCGTCGAGGCCGGCTGGCAGGGCGTGCAGCATCCGCAGGAGTATGGCGGGCAGGGGCTGCCGAAACTGGTCGCCACACCGTGCACCGAGATGCTGCAATCGGCCAACCTCTCCTTCGCGTTGTGCCCGCTGCTGACCGACGGCGCGATCGAAGCGCTGCTGACCGCCGGCAGCGAAGCGCAGAGGAAACTCTACGTTCCGCGGCTGATCGACGGAAGCTGGACCGGAACGATGAACCTGACCGAGCCGCAGGCCGGCTCCGACCTCGCGCAGGTTCGCACGCGCGCAGTCCGCCAGCCCGACGGCAGCTACCGCATCACCGGCCAGAAGATCTTCATCACCTACGGCGAGCACGATCTTGCGCAGAACATCGTCCACCTCGTGCTCGCGCGCACGCCGGACGCGCCCGAAGGTGTCAAGGGGATCTCGCTGTTCATCGTGCCCAAGTTCCTGGTCGACGCGGACGGGAAGCTCGGCAAGCGCAACGACGTGTACTGCGCGTCGATCGAACACAAACTCGGCATCAACGCCAGCCCGACCGCCGTGCTGATCTACGGTGACGGCAAGGGCGAGGTCGGTCCCGGTGCGATCGGCTACCTGGTCGGCGAGGAAAACCGCGGCCTCGAGTACATGTTCATCATGATGAACGCGGCGCGCTTCCAGGTCGGCGTGCAGGGGATCGCGGTCGCCGAGCGCGCCTACCAGAAGGCGGCGACCTACGCGAAGGAGCGCGTGCAGAGCCGCGCGGTCGAGGGTTCGAACAGACCGGTCGCGATCGTGCATCACCCGGACGTGCGCCGGCTGCTGATGTTCATGCGGGCCAGCACCGAGGCCGCGCGCGCGATCGCCTACGTCGCCGCCGCGTGGTACGACGTTTCGCACCTGCATCCGGACGAGGCGAAGCGCAAGCAGGCGCGTGCCGCGTACGAATACCTGGTGCCGATCGTCAAGGGCTGGAGCACAGAGATGTCGATCGACGTGGCGTCGGCCGGCATCCAGGTGCACGGCGGCATGGGTTTCATCGAAGAAACGGGCGCCGCGCAGTACTACCGCGACGCGCGCATCCTGACGATCTACGAAGGCACGACCGCGATCCAGGCCAACGATTTCGTCGGCCGCAAAACCGTTCGCGACGGCGGCGCGGTCACCAAGGCCTTCATCGCGCAGATGCGGGCCACGCAGGCCGAGCTCGCGGGATCGAGCGACGTCGATCTCGTGGCGATGGGGCGCCGGCTCGGTGTGGCGATCCAGGCCTACGAAGACGCGGTCGACTATGTGGTCGCCGGTTTCGGGAGCGACATCCGCGGCGTGTTCGCCGGGTCGGTGCCTTTCCTGAAACTGGCCGGGGTTATCCACGGCGGCTGGCAGATGGCGCGCGCCGCACTCGCCTCGGCAGCAAGACTGGGGCGGGGCAGCGCCGACGCGGATTTCCATCGTGCGAAGATCGCCACGGCGCGCTTCTTCGCCGACCACGTGCTCACCACCGCTTCCGGGCTGCGCGACAGCATCGTCGACGGTGCAGCCGGCGTACTCGCGCTTCCCGCCGAGCAGTTCTAGAAAGATCGCCGTGGAATGCGGGCGATTCATAGCGATCGCCTATTCCGGCCATTGGCACAAACCATTGGTTCCAGAGCAGGCGCGCGCGTAGATTCCCGGTTGCTTGACGCCGCAGGAAGCGGCATCGGCTTTTTCGTCCGTTGGATCCAACCAGGAGACTGCTATGGCACAACTCAAGGGTTCGAAGACCGAGGAGAACCTGAAATACGCGTTCGCCGGTGAGTCGCAGGCGAACCGGCGCTACTTGTACTTCGCGGCGAAAGCCGACGTCGAGGGCTACAACGACGTCGCCGCAGTGTTCCGCTCGACGGCCGAGGGCGAGACGGGCCATGCACACGGCCACCTCGAATACCTCGAGCAGGTCGGCGATCCGGCCACGGGCCTGCCGATCGGCCCGACCAAGGCCAACCTGAAGGCCGCGATCGCCGGCGAAACGCACGAGTACACCGACATGTACCCGGGCATGGCCAAGACCGCGCGCCAGGAAGGCTTCGACGAAATCGCCGACTGGTTCGAGACGCTGGCGAAGGCCGAGCGCTCGCACGCCAACAAGTTCCAGAAGACGCTCGACTCGATCGTCGACTGACGTGACCTGCTCCGGGCGCTGCGCCGTCCGGAGCGCTCAGCGATCGCCCTACCGGGGCGGGCTGCAGTGCAGCCCGCTTCGTCGAGCGCGGCGTGCCGTTTTCGACGAAGCGCATTGCCCGTTCCTCCACAAGAGCCGCCAATGACCGTTCGCGAAGGAAGCCTCGAAGCGCCCACCCGCCATCCGCTTGCGTGGAAGAGCCCCGAGTTCTGGGACCGCGCCGCGCTCGACGAGGAGCTCGAACGCGTATTCGACATCTGCCACGGCTGCCGCCGCTGCGTCAGCCTGTGCGGAGCGTTCCCGACGCTGTTCGACCTGGTCGACAACGGCCCGACCGGCGAGGTCGACGGCGTTCCGAAGGAGAAGTACAAGGACGTCGTCGACCAGTGCTACCTGTGCGACATGTGCTACATGACCAAGTGTCCGTACGTGCCGCCGCATCCGTGGAACCTCGATTTCCCGCACCTGATGCTGCGTGCGAAGGCGGTGCACTTTCGTACGCACGGCGCCAGCGCGACCGACAAGTTTCTGACGTCGACCGACAAGGTCGGCGTGTTCGCCGGCATCCCGATCGTCACGCAGACCGTCAACGCGGTGAACCGCACCAAGCCGGCGCGCGCGCTGATGGAAAGCGCGTTCGGAATCGACCGCAACGCGTGGCGCCCGGAGTTCGCGACGAAGAAGTTCCGCGCGGCCGCGCGCTCGAACACCGCTGCGCCGGTACGCGACGGCGCCAAGACTCCCGGCAAGGTCGCGGTCTTCTCGACCTGCTACGTCAACTACAACGAACCGGGGATCGGCCACGACCTCGTCCGCGTCCTCGAGCACAACGAGATCCCGTACGTGATCGTCGAAAAGGAGGCGTGCTGCGGCATGCCGAAGCTCGAGATCGGCGACCTCGACGCGGTCGAGCGGCTGAAGGACGTCAACATTCCGCAGCTCGTGAAACTCGCGCACGAGGGTTACGCGATCGTCTCGGCGATCCCGTCGTGCACGCTGATGTTCAAGCAGGAGCTGCCGCTGATGTTTCCCGACGACGCCGAGGTACAGGCGGTCAAGGAAGCGATGTGGGATCCGTTCGAGTATCTCGTCGCGCGCCACAAGGACGGCCTGCTGAAGTCGGACTTCAAGCGGCCGCTCGGCACGGTGTCCTACCACGTGCCCTGCCACGGCCGCGTGCAGAACATCGGCCGCAAGACCGAAGAACTGCTGAAACTGCTGCCGCAAACCCGGATCAATACGGTCGAGCGCTGCTCGGGCCACTCGGGACTGTGGGGCACGCGCAAGCAGTTCCACGCGATGGCGATGAAGATCGGCAAACCGGTCTTCAAGAGCATGGCGGGCGCGCAGCCCGACTACATCAGCTCGGACTGCCAGCTGGCCGGCCACCACATCGAGCAGGGCATCGGGCAGTTCGCGCGCGACGCGCTCGGCGGCAACACGCCGACGGTCGCCCACCCGATCACGCTCGTCCGCATTGCCTACGGACTGTAGTCAAACTCGAAGAGGACGCAGGAGCATGAACATGCCGACGATTTCCCGCGACAGCCTGCTGACGCTGGAGGCCTACGCGAAGCAGCGCAAGGCGTTCCGCGCGAAGGTCATCGCGCACAAGAAGCACCGTACGCTGCACCTGGGCGAACACCTGACGCTGATCTTCGAGGACGAGCTGACGATCCGCTACCAGATCCAGGAGATGCTGCGGATCGAAAAGACCTTCGAGGAAGAAGGCATCCAGGATGAGCTCGACGCCTACAACCCGCTGATCCCGGACGGCACGAACCTGAAGGCGACGATGATGCTCGAGTACGACGACCCGGTCGTGCGCAAGCGGGAGCTCGCGAAGCTCAAGGGCGTCGAGGACCGCGTCTATGTGCAGGTCGACGGCTTCGACAAGGTCTACGCGATCGCCGACGAGGACCTCGAGCGCGAGAACGAGGAGAAGACCTCGTCGGTGCACTTCCTGCGCTTCGAGTTCGCGCCGTCGATGATCGCCGCGTTCAGGCAGGGCGCCGCGGTGGCGGTCGGCGTCGACCACCCCGCGTACGGCACGCGCGTCGACGAGATCGCGCCGGAGGTGCAGGCGTCCCTGGCGAAGGACTTCGCCTAGGAGTTGGCGTGCCGCCGGACCGCGACGACGACGCGTCGGTCAGGACGACGGGCCTGCCGCGTGCGCGCAAGGGACGCGGCGCGGTCAGCAACATCGCACATCGCTTCGAGCGCGTCGTGCGCGAAGCCGACGGCGACGCGTTGGACGCGGCGCGGCTCGAAGAGGACGAGGCGCTGCCGCCGCTTGCGACGGAAGTCAGCTTCGAAACCGTCCGCAGCCTGCTCGCGTACAACGATTCGCCGGACATCTACTTCGACCGTTCGATCAACCCGTACCGAGGCTGCGAGCACGGGTGCATCTACTGCTACGCCCGGCCGACCCACAGCTACCTGAACCTCTCGCCCGGGCTCGACTTCGAGACCAAGCTCGTCGCAAAGCGCAACGCCGCCGAGGTGCTGCGCGCCGAGCTGGCCGCGCCGAGCTATCGGCCGGACGTGATCAACCTCGGCTCCGCGACCGACGCCTACCAGCCGATCGAACGCGAGCTGCGCATCACGCGGCAGGTGGTCGAAGTGCTGGCCGAGACGAAGCATCCGTTCGCGATCACCACCAAGTCGAGCCTCGTCGAGCGCGACCTGGACCTGCTGGCGCCGCTCGCGGCGGATGGACTGACCGCCGTCTACGTCAGCATCACAACGCTCGACACGTCGCTCGCGCGCAGGCTCGAGCCGCGTTGCCCGAGCCCGCGGCGGCGGCTGCGCACGGTCGCCACCCTCGCCCGTGCCGGCGTGCCGGTGTGCGTGAACGTTGCGCCGATCATTCCTTTCGTGACCGAACCTGATCTCGAACGCATCGTCGCGGCCGCGGCCGAAGCGGGGGCGCGGGGGGCTTTCTACACGGTGCTGCGCCTGCCGTGGGAGGTCGCGCCGCTGTTCCGCGAATGGCTCGCGACGCACTTTCCCGAGCGCGCGCAGCGCGTGCTCGCCCGCGTGCGCGAGATGCGCGGCGGGCGCGACTACGACGCGGCGTTCCGCTCGCGGATGAAAGGCGAGGGTCCGTGGGCCGGACTGATCCGCCAGCGCTTCGAGAAATCCTGCGCACGGCACGGTCTGCTGCACGAGCGCTTCGTGCTGCGCAGCGATCTCTTCGTGCCGCCGCGGTCGCGCACGCCGCAACTCGACCTGTTCTAGCGCCGGTCAGCGCGCCATGCCGAGCGTGTGCTCGAAGTAAGTTTGGAACAGCAGCGCGATCGTCGTCATCAGGATCGTCGCGCCGACCATCAGCGCAGCGATCGCAACCAGCACCGCATCCCATCCGCTGCGGTTGCGGCGCTCGACGTGCGCGTTGAAGCGCGCGTCGAAGCGCTCGTCGGGCGTCAGCGCGATCACGAGCGCTTCGATGAAGCCGGCGATCACCGGGATCATCAGCACGAAGAAGGCCGGCGACTGGTACCAGTTGCGCACGCCGACGAGCAGCGGAAGCATGGTCAGACTGACCGCGAGCGGCAGCCACCACAGTCGCTGTCCGAGATAGATGCGATGCGCGCCGAGCGCGCCGGCGGCCGCGGCGAGCAGCGCCGCCAGTGCCTTGTGACGGAAGTTCACGTGCGAGAGCGGACAGACGAGCGCCCCTATGATACGGACACGACCGGACGAGGAAGAACGACGATGCAGCTGCGGCGAGTGGTCTGCTGCCTGCTTCTCCTTGCCTGCACGAGCGCCGCTGCGCAGCTGCCGGCCGGCACGCCGCTGCAGTCGGCGCAGCAACTGCGCGCGGCCGGCCGGTTCGACGAGGCGATCGCGGCGCTGCGCGCGATTCTTGCGCGCGACCCGGGCAACGGCGAAGCGCGGCTCGAGCTGGCGTTCGCGCTCGAGCAGGCGGGCGATCTCGCCGCCGCGCGCTATCACCTCGAACTCGCCCTCGGCGCCGAACTGACCCCGGCGCAGAAGGACCGCGCGCTGCTCGACCTGCGGCGGATCCGGGAAGCGTCGACCACGGCGAGCTTCGCGATCAATACGCTGCCGCCGGTGCGCAGCCGCACGGTGGTCGACGCGGCGGGCAACGCATCGACCGTGACCGGCGACAGCAGCTACGGACTCGGTGTCGTCGCCAGCGGGCGGCTCGCGCTTGGCGACGATCTGCGCAACTTTGCGCGCGGAACGGTCGACTGGCGCGACTACGGCGGCCGGCTCGACGACTTCCTGTTCGGGCAGGCCAGCGCGGGACGCGTTTTCCGCGCGCAGCGCACGACGTACACGGCCGAGCTCGGTGTGCTCGCCTCGCAGTACCAGCGCCGCCACTGGTCCACCGGCGGACTGCTGCAGGGCGGGGCGACGTTCTACGTCGACCATGAACTGACTTGGAGCACGACGGCGCTTGCGCGGCGGATCGAGTTCACCGATCTGAAAGGCGCGACCGCCAACCAAGCGTATCTCTTCTCGGACCTGCGCTGGGTGCGCCCTGGCTCGATCGCCTACGGCGTCGGCGCGACGCTTGGCGCGAGCCGAGCAAGCGACGACTGGCGCGGCTTCGACTACGGCGAACTGCGCGCGAACTGGCTGCGCGAATTCCGCGGCGGCGTCATCGTCGAGGCGCGCACCGGCGTCGGGTTGGCGAAATACGGCGCGATCGAGCCCGGTTTCACGCGCGTGCGGCGCGATGTGTCGGGGGTGATCGGGGTGGACTTCACGCTGCGCGAATGGTCGATCTTCGGGCTGGCGCCGCGCCTCTCGGTCGCGTACACGCGGGTCGACTCGAATGCCGACACCTACGACAGCCGCCGCGCGACGGCCGGGGTCGGGCTGACCAGCAGCTACTGAGAGGTACTGCGCGCAGCTTGCCCGGGCAGGGGCGCACGGCTACAATCTCGACCTTTTCGCGCAAGCGCAAGTTCTGGATTCGCAAAGGAAAAATTCATGGTCGTGATTCGCCTGGCCCGCGGCGGCGCCAAGAAGCGTCCGTTCTTCAACATCGTCGCGACCGACTCGCGCAATCCGCGCGACGGCCGCTTCATCGAGCGCGTCGGCTTCTACAACCCGGTCGCGGCGGAAAACGAGCCGAAGTTCCGCGTGGCCGCCGATCGCCTGCAGTACTGGCAGGGCGTCGGCGCGCAGTTGAGCCCGACGGTCGCGCGGCTCGTGAAGGAGTTCGGCAAGGCCACCGCCTGAGCTTGGGCGCGCGCGCAGTGCGCGCCGCGCGAGAAATGTTGGATGACGCGCCGCGTTGCACGCTGGTCGAACTCGGCGCCGTGCGCGGCGCCTACGGCGTCAAGGGTTGGGTGAGGATCGCGCCGTACGACGCCGACGCCGAGGTGCTGCGCGCGACGCGCAATTGGTGGCTGCTGCGCGAGGGTGCGCCCCGGCGGCTCGCGGTCACCGCGCTCCGCCGTCATGCGGCGCTGCTGCTCGCCAAATGGGAGGGCTGCGATTCGCCGGAGGCGGCCGATGCGCTGAAAGGCGCGACGATCGCGGTGGCGCGCGAAGATTTCCCGGCGCTCGCGCCGGGGCGGTATTACTGGGTCGATCTGATCGGCGCGCGCGTCGTCAACCGACGCGGCGTCGAACTGGGCGAAGTGCGGGGCCTGCGCAGCAACGGCGCGCAGGACCTGCTGGAAGTCGGCGGCGCCGGTACGACCTTGCTGGTGCCGCTGGTCGATGCGTACGTCGATCGCATCGACCCGGCGCAGCGCCGGATCGAGGTCGACTGGGAAGCGGAGTGGTGAGGCAGGAGCGATGCGGTTCGACGTGATCACGCTGTTTGCGCCGATGTTCGAGGCGTTGACGGCGCACGGCATCACGCGCCGCGCGTTCGAAGCGGGGCTGTGGCAGCTCGCGACGTGGAATCCGCGCGATTTCACGCACGACAACCATCGCACCGTCGACGACCGCCCGTTCGGCGGCGGGCCGGGCATGGTGATGCTGGCCGAGCCGCTCGCGGACGCGGTCGACGCCGCGCGCGCGGCACAGCGCGCGGCCGGCATCGCGGCCACGCGCGTCATCGCGCTGTCCGCCGCCGGCGCGCCGCTGACCGATGCGCGCGTACGCGCGCTCGCGGCGGGCGACGAAGGCGTGGTGCTCGTGTGCGGCCGCTACGAGGGCATCGACCAGCGCTTCCTCGACACGTATGTCGACGAGGAAGTGTCGGTCGGCGACTTCGTGCTGTCCGGCGGCGAAATCGCCGCGATGGCGCTGATCGACGCCGTGGTCCGCCAGCTTCCCGGCGCACTGAAGGAAGCGTCTGCGGCCGACGAGTCGTTCGCGCACGGTCTGCTGGACGCGCCGCATTATTCGCGCCCCGAAGTGTGGCGCGGTCGCGCGGTGCCGGCGGTGCTGCTGTCCGGGCACCATGCGCAGATCGCGCAGTGGCGCCGCGCGCAGTCGCTGGCGCGCACTGCGCGGCTGCGGCCGGAATTGATCGAACGCGCGCGGCAGCTCGGTCTGTTGAGCGCGAACGACGAACAGGTGTTGCGCAGCGATGCGCGGGGTGCCGCCGGTATCGCGCCGGCGGCGGACGTGAAGGCCCCATCCTCTGAGGCGGCGAACAAGGCGGAAGCCTCCGCATACAACGGCCGCGTCACGATGGTCTAGGAGATGAAGATGGATCTGATCCAGCAGCTCGAAAAGGAAGAAGTCGCCCGCTTGACCGCGAACAAGTCGATTCCGGACTTTGCGCCCGGCGACACGGTGGTCGTCAACGTCAACGTTGTCGAAGGCACGCGCAAACGCGTGCAGGCGTACGAAGGCGTGGTGATCGGCAAACGCAGCCGCGGGCTGAACAGTTCCTTCGTCGTGCGCAAGATCTCGAGCGGCGAGGGCGTCGAGCGGACCTTCCAGCTCTACTCGCCGACGATCGCTTCGATCGAGGTCAAGCGCCGCGGCGACGTGCGCCGCGCCAAGCTGTACTACCTGCGCGATCGTTCGGGCAAGTCGGCGCGCATCCGCGAGAAGCTCGCGACCAAGGGCGTCGAGTAGACGGATCCACCGCGCCGCGCGGTCGTTCGCCGGCGCGGCATTCACGATGTCGGACCTCGCAGCCGATCCGCTGCGGCGCACGCCGCGCCGTCCGCTGTTCGATCCGGAGACGATCCCGCTCGACCCCGGCTTCGACGATCCCGCGGTGCGCGGTACCGCGGTCGAACGCGAACGGCTGACGGCTGCAGCGCTGCGTTCGCGCTTCGCGCGACCCCCCGCGTGGCAGCCCGAGATCACGACCGACGGCCGGCTGTACAACCTCGAAGCGCCGCCGCGGCCGGCGGCGGTGCTGGTTCCGCTCGTCGTGCGCGAGGAAGGCGTGTCGGTGCTGCTGACGCAGCGCACCGCGCATCTGCACGATCATGCCGGGCAGATCAGCTTCCCCGGCGGTCGCGTCGAGGAAGAGGATCCGACGCCGGTGGCGACCGCGCTGCGCGAGTCGTTCGAGGAAATCGGGCTGGCACCCGGCGTCGTCGACGTCGTCGGCACGCTGCCGCAGTACGTGACCGCAACGAGCTATCTGGTCACGCCCGTCGTCGGGCTGATCGAGCGCGACTTCTCGCTCGCGCTCGACGCATTCGAGGTGGCCGAGGCCTTCGAGGTGCCGCTGGCGTTCCTGATGGACCCCGTCAATCACGAGCGTCGCCGCGTCGACCTGGGCACGCTCGCCCGGACCTTCTACGCGATGCCGTACACGGCCGCGCGGCGCTACTTCATCTGGGGCGCGACCGCGGCGATGCTGCGCAACTTCTATCACTTCCTGCGCGCCTGAAGCGGGCGCCGCTTCACCCTAGAATCGGCCGGGATCGGAGACGCACGTGGTCTGGCTTGCGCTTGTTCTGACGCTGATCCTCGAGCAGCTGCGCGCGCTGCCCGCGCAGCATCCGCTGTCGGGCACGGTCGAGGCGATCGCCGACGGCGCGCAGCAGCACCTCAACGCCGGCCGCCGCCGTCACGGCATGTACGCATGGCTGCTGGTCGTCGGCGGCGCCGCGCTCGCGGTCGGCGCCGTCTACTGGATCGCGGCTTCGATCTCGTGGATCGTCGCGCTCGCGGTCAACGTCGGCGTGCTCTATCTGACGCTCGGCTTCCGCCAGTTCAGCCATCACTTCACGGAGATCCAGGTCGCGCTCGACAACGGCGACCTGGCCACTGCGCGGCGCGAGCTGACGGCGTGGAAGAGCCCGCACGAGGAGGGCTACAACGCCGCCGATCTCGACGCCGCCGAGATCGTGCGGCAGTCGATCGAGTTCGGGCTGCTGCTGTCGCACCGCCATGTCTTCGGCGTTCTCGTCTGGTTCGTGCTGCTGCCGGGTCCCGTCGGACCGGTGGTCTACCGTCTGGCCGACTATCTCGCGCGCCGCTGGAACCGTCCGCCGGCCGGCGCGCTGACGCCCGACCGCTTCGGTCACTTTGCGCGTCGCGGCTTCGCGTGGATCGACTGGTTGCCGGCGCGCATGACGGCGCTCGGCTTCGCGATCGTCGGCGACTTCGAGGGTGCGATCTACTGCTGGCGCCAGGTGGCGCGCGTGCCTTCGGCCCCGGACTCGATCCGGGGCGTACCGGGGCCCGACTCGCGCACGCTGATCCTCGGCGCGGCGAGCGGGGCGATCGGCGCGCGCATCATGAGCGAGGCGGAGACTGCGCGCTACTTCGACGAAGCAGGGCAGGAAAACGCGGCGCTCGCGGAACCCGAGCCGCGCACGCTGCGTTCCGTCGTCGGCCTGGTCTGGCGCGCGCTCGTGCTGTGGCTGATCCTGCTGCTGCTACTGACGCTCGCGGCCTGGCTGTTCTGAGCGGCGCGCCTCAGGCCGGGCGAGGTGCACCGCACTTCCAGCAGGCGCCGAACTGCGGTTCGAGCTGTTCCCCGCACGAGGTGCAGCGCCACGGCGGTCCGGCGACCTGGCGCGTCAGATCGTTCAGCAGCTCGCGTGCGCGGTATTCGTCCAGGTCGTCGAGCAGCCAGAGCTGCGGCGCGCATTCGAGCCACGGGATGTCGCCGATCGCGCCCGCCAGCGTCGTGTTGCGCACTTCGCAGCGGATGCCGGCTGCGGCGAGCGCGTTGGCGAAGTGCGCCGCCTGCAGCGCGTGATCACAGCGCAGCAGCAGCTTCATCGCGCGCTCTCGGTTGCAAGCTGGCGATAGAAGGCGTATCGGGCCGGGGCGATCGCGCCGGCGTCGACCGCAGCGCGCACCGCGCAGTCGGGCTCTTCGAGATGGCGGCAGTCGTTGAAGCGGCAACGGCCGAGATGCGGCGCGAACTCGGGCAGACAGGCGGCGAGCTGTTCGATCGACAGATGCGCGAGTCCGAACGCCTGGAAACCCGGCGAGTCGACGATCGCGCCGCCGGCGCCGAAAGCGAACCAGCGCGACGCGGTCGTGGTCTGCTTGCCCTGGTTGAGCTTTACCGAATACTCGCGCGTGCGCGCGTTCGCGTCGGGCACGAGCAGGTTGAGGATCGTCGACTTACCCATGCCCGACTGGCCGACCAGCAGCGTGGCCCGCTGCGCGAACTCGGCCGCGAGCTGCGCGCGCGCTTCCTCCGGCGACGCTTTGGCGGAGACGGCGATCGTCCGTTCGCCGAGCGCAGCCAGTTCATCGAGCGCGGCGCGCGCGCCGCCGGCGTCGGGCAGGTCCGTTTTGTTCAGCACGACCAGCCGCCCGATTCCCGCGGCGCGCGCAGCGACCAGTGCGCGCCAGACGAAGTGCAGGTTGAAGGCGGGCTGCGGCGCGAACACGATCGCGACCTGGTCGATGTTGGCCGCGAGTTCCTTGGTCCGCAAGGCGTCGGCGCGAAACAGCAGGCTGCGGCGCGGCTCGATCGACTCGATCGCCGCGTTGTCCGCGCCCGCGGCCGTGCAATGCACGCGATCGCCGACAATCACGTCGCCGCGCTTGCCGCGCCGGCTCGCGAGCCAGGTGCGCCCTGTCGCATCGCGTACCAGGAACCGGCGGCCGTAGGCGGCCACCACGCGCGCTTCGAAGGCACCGGCGACGCGCGCCGGCTTCATGCGGTGCGCCGGCCTGCGCGCTGCGCGTAGATCGCGTCGGCCTTGGCCGCGCAGATGAAATCGTTCTCCGAGATGCCCTTGACCGAGTGCGTGTTGAAGCGCACTTCGCAGCGGTTGTAGGAGACGATCAGCTCCGGGTGATGGTCCTCGCGGTGGATCATCTCGGCGAGCGCGTTGACGAAGGCGATCGTCTGGTGATAGTCGTCGAAGCGATAGGTCCGCACAATGCAGTCGTCGACCAGCCCCCAGCCGTCGAGCACGGCGAGCTGCGCCTGCACTTCGGCCGGCGCCATCGCACCCCCGCCTTCGAGCGGGCGGCAGTGGCGCGCGAGCAGCTCTTCGCGGCTGAACATGTTCAGGCGGCTGCCGTGGCGGGAACCGGCTGCGCGAGCAGCCGCTCGATGCGGATCGCCGCCGGCGGGTGCGAATCGTAGAACGCCGAGTGCAGCGGATCGGGCGTCAGCGTCGCGGCGTTGTCCTGGTACAGCTTGACCAGGGCGCTGACCAGGTCGTGCGCCGAGCTGTTGCGCGCGGCGAAGGCGTCGGCCTCGAACTCGTGCGCGCGCGACAGCGCGGAGACGAGCGGCGCTAGCACGAAGGTGAACACGGGAGCGGCCAGGATGAACAGCACGAGCGCCAACCCGTCGTTGCGCGCGTCGAGCGCCGGCTGCACGCCCAGCCCTTGGTAGAACCAGGTCTGGTCAGCGAGCCAGCCGAGCAGCGCGAGGAATCCGAGGCTCGCGAGCGCCGACAGCGCGAGCCGCTTGCGAATGTGCTTGAGCTTGAAGTGCCCCAGCTCGTGCGCCAGCACCGCTTCGATCTCCTGCGGCTGCAGGCGCTCGACCAGCGTATCGAAGAACACGATCCGCTTGTTGCGGCCCAGCCCGGTGAAGTACGCATTGCCGTGGCTCGAGCGGCGCGAGCCGTCCATCACGAACACGCCCTTGCTCGAGAAGCCCGTGCGCGCCAGCAGCCGCGCGATGCGATCCGCGAGCGCGGCGTCCGCGAGCGGCTCGAACTTGTTGAACAGCGGTGCGATCACCGTCGGATAGAGCACCAGCACCAGCGCGTTGAACGCGATCCAGACGCCCCACGCGTACAGCCACCACAGGTCGCCGGCGCGCTCCATCAGCCACAGCACCACCGCGAGCACCGGCAGCCCGAGCAGCGCGGCCAGCAGCGCCGACTTGGCCAGATCGGAGAAGAAGACGCGCAGCGTCATCCGGTTGAAGCCGAAGGCCTGCTCGATGCGGAACTGGCGGTACCAGCTGAACGGAATGTCGACGAGGCTGACCAGCGCGACGACCGCAGCGACCACGCCGACCTGCAACAGAAAACCGCGCCCGAGCAGCGCCGCGAGCGCATCGGCGATCGCTTGCAGGCCGCCGAGCAACGTCAGCGCGACGAGCAGCGCCGTGCCGACGGCCGTTTCGATCAAGCCGAAGCGCTGCTTGGCGATCGTGTAGGCGGCGGCCTTGCGATGCGCCTCGAGGCTCACCCGCTCGGCGAACTGCGCAGGCACCGCGTCGGCGTGCGCGGCCACGTGGCGGATCTGCCGCGCGGCGAGCCAGTACTTCAGCGCCACCATCAGCAGCAGGAAAGCGACGAAAAGCAGCGAAAACGCAAGGCTCATGAGATCCGATCGGAGTGCCCCCGGACCCGATCCCGGGCGGCTGCGCAGGGGTCGCGTGCGACAATCGCGCGCCATTACGAACGCGAAAAATTATGTCACAGGGCAACGACGCGGCCGCGGCACGCGACGCGCGCTACGACGAGAACAATCTGGTCTGGCTCGACATGGAGATGAGCGGTCTGAATCCCGATTCGGACCGCGTGCTCGAAGTGGCGGTCGTCGTCACCGACGCGCAGCTCGAGCTGATCGCCGAAGGCCCCGCGCTCGCGGTGCATCAGGACGAACGCGTGCTCGCCGCGATGGACGCGTGGAACACGGCCACCCATGCCCGCTCGGGACTGACCGAGCGCGTGCGCGCATCGACGCTCGACGAGGCCGCGGCCGAGGCGGTCGTGCTCGACTTCCTGCGGCGCTACGTGCCGGAGGGCAAGTCGCCGCTGTGCGGCAATTCGATCTGCCAGGATCGCCGCTTCATGGCGCGCTGGATGCCGCGGCTCGAAGCCTACTTCCACTATCGCAACCTCGACGTCAGCACGCTGAAGGAGCTGGCGCGGCGCTGGAAACCCGACGTCTACCGCGCCTTCGAGAAGAAGAGCCGGCACGAGGCGCTCGCCGACATCTACGAGTCGATCGCCGAACTCAAGCACTACCGCGCGCAACTGCTCGCCGTCTGACGCGCCCGCGATGATCGAGCGCATCCTCGCCATCATCGTCCCGGTGTTCGGCGTGATCGCCGTCGGGTGGGGCTACGCGCGTTGGCGCGGCGAACGGGTGCGCAGCGAAGCGGCGGCGCTGAACGTGCTGAACCTGAACCTGCTCGGCCCGCTGCTGTGCTTCACGGCGCTCGCCGCCAGGGACTTCGAGATCGCACAGCACGCGCGGCTGCTGGCCGGTGCGGCGATCGTGATCGCCGCCTCGGGGCTGCTCGCGTGGCCGATTGCGCGGCTCGCGGGGTTCGATGCGCGCACCTTCGTGCCGCCGATGATGTTCAACAACTGCGGCAACATGGGGCTGCCGCTCGCCGTGCTCGCCTTCGGCCCGGCCGCGCTCGGACCGGCGGTCGCAATGTTCGTGCTGAGCAACACGCTGCACTTCTCGCTCGGCGTTCGCATCGTCGCGCACGGCCAGGTGCCGTGGGGTCGTTCGCTGCGGCTGCTTGCCAACCCGATGATGGTCGGTACCGCAATCGGGCTCGTCTTTGCGCTGGTGCGGCCGCCGTTTCCGCAGCCGCTGTTCGACGCGCTGAAGCTGCTCGGCGACGCGGCCATCCCGATGATGCTGTTCGCGCTGGGCATCCGGATGGTCGACGTCACCGCGCGCGCCTGGCGCATCGGTGTAGTCGGCGCGATCGTCTGCCCCGCCGTCGGACTCGCCGGCGCGTTCGTCGCCGACGCGTTGCTTGCGCTCGACGCGACCGGACGCGGTCAGTTATTCCTGTTCGCCGCGCTGCCGCCGGCGGTGCTGAACTTCATGCTGGCCGAGGTGTACCAGCAGGAGCCCGAGAAGGTCGCTTCGATCACGCTGGTCGGCAATCTGGCGGCGGTCGCGTTCGTTCCCGCGGGGCTCGCGCTGGGACTGCCGTCCTGAGCTGGGCTACTCCGGAATGCCGGCCTTGCGCAGTCCGGCGAACAGATGCTGTTCGCGCTGTTGCGCCGCGCGCGGCGACGGCTCGCCCGACAGCGTGCGCACCCAGCGGATCGAAAAGCGCGGTTCGCGACGCAGCAGCTCGGCGCGTGCCTTGGCCGCACGCGTCATGTCGCCGGCCATCGCGTACGCGGCGGTGAGCAGCATGTAATCCGGCCAGTCGGGCGCGGAAGTGGTCGCGCGCTGGCAGGCGTCGATCGCTTCCGCGTAGCGGCCCAGATAGAGCAGCGCGCGGCAGCGCATGTTCAGATGCACGCCGACGGCGTCGGACACCGGGTTCAGGCGGATCGCCCGGTCGATCGACGGAAGGGCCTCTTCCGCGCGGCCCGCGTTGATCAGCAGCAGCCCGCGCTGACCGTGCAGCTCGCTGTAGTAGGGGTTCAACTGCAGGCCGCGTTCGGCCGCCTCGAAGGCGGCGTCGAACTTGTGCGCGTGCTGCAGCACCGCCGAGCGGATGCCCCAGGACTCGGCATCGTTGGCGTCCAGCGCGACGGCCCGCGCCGACAGCTCCTCGGCGCGGCGCAGCAGCGCGGCGCGTTCGGTTTCGTCGTGAATGCGGTCGGCGAGCACCGCGTTCGCGTACGCGAGCCCCGCGAGCGCGGGCACGTGCTCGGCATCGAGCTGCAGCGCCTGCTCGTAGAGCCGCGCGACCTCGCGAATCTGGTCGACCGTTTCCGTGTGCGGCATCTGCATGCGCGCGCGCAGCGCCAGCGCGTAGGCGTCGGGCGCGCCGTCGTCCAGCCGCTTCAGCTCGGCCGCGCGCACCTGCGTGCGCAGCGTGTCGGCAAGCCGTCCGATCAGCTCGAGCGGCACCGGCTCGTCGCCGCCGCGCGCGACGTCGAAGGTTTCGCTCCAGAGCTGCGCGCCGTTGTCGGTGCGCACCAGATGCGCCAGCACGCGCACGCGTTCGCCCGCCGCCATCACGGCACCTTCGACCGCGTAGCGGACGTTCAGCGCGCGTCCGGCGGACGCTGCGTCGACCTTGGGGCCGGCGTAGCGCGCCGCGGTCGTGCGTGCGATCACGTGCATGCCGGCCACCCGCGACAGCGCGGTGGTCAGCTCGATCGTCAGCCGGTCGGCGATCACCTGGCCCTCGCCCTGCTGCGACAGGTTGCCGAACGGCAGCACGGCCAGCGACTGGCGCGGCGCATCCGCGCGCGGCTCGAAGTGCGTCCACAGCAGCGCCGCCGCGGCGCCGACTCCCGCGGTCAGCGCCAGTCCCGCGATCCAGCGCGGGGTCCAACGCTTCAGGCGCGCGACCGGCTTCGGATGACCTTCGAGCGCGACGGTGTAGACCTGGATCGGCTCGGAGATGTTCTTCACGCGATGGCGCCCGGCGTCGTTCAGCGTGACGCCGACCACCTGCCGCACCTGCTCGCGCACCGCGCGCGACAGCGCGATGCCGCCGGGTTCGGCGAGCGCTTCGAGGCGCGCCGCCAGGTTCACGCCGTCGCCGGCGATGTCGGTGCCGTCGATGATGATGTCGCCGAGGTTGATGCCGATGCGGAAGTCCACGCGCGAGTCCGGCGCCAGCCCGCGGTTGCGCGCGGCCATCTCGCGCTGGATCTCGACCGCGCACGACAGCGCCTCCACCGCGCTGGCGAATTCCACGAGCATGCCGTCGCCGGCGGTGCGCACGATGCGGCCGCCGCGCCGCTGGATCGCCGGATCGGTGACCTGGGCGCGGATCTCGCGCATGCGCGCGTGCGTGCCTTCCTCGTCGCGCTCCATCATCCGGCTGTAGCCGGCGACGTCGGCGATCATCACCGCCGCAAGCCGGCGGATCGGCTGCGCGCTCGCGGAGGGCGGCGGAGGCGGTGCTGCGGTACTCACGGGTCGACGAAGAGCTTCGGCGCGTGCGTCGGCGCGCGGCGCGAGCGTAGCTTGGCGCGTCCGCGCTGTGTACCCCCTTGCGTGCGCGAGATTACGCGGGACGACTGGCGGTCGGGGGAAGGCGCGGGCAAGCGTCGGCGAATCTCGCGCGGCGCGCGATTGCGCGTTGCCGTGATGATTATGCGGACCCCCCTCGCGCTCGCAGGTGCTCGGGGCGATTCTCGGGCGGAGCACACGCAGGTGCTTGTCGCGCTTGGATGGAGGGCAGTCGGTCGCAATCGTCCTGTGGACCCCCTCGCGCTCGTAGGCGCTCGGGGCGATTTTCGGGCCGAGCACACGCAGGTGTGCTCGGCGTTTCCGAAAATCGTCCGTCTCCCGGTACTGACACAGCGTCGCCGCTGCGATGTTCTCGCGGGCGCGCTTGGCGTATGGCGTGGTCAGCCAGATGCGCCCCCATCGACGGGGTCGGGGCGCGGCTTGCGGTCCTGCGCGTGGTGGTAGCCGGCCGCCCGGTCGAAACCCTTATGCGGCCAAGCGTTGCCGCGCGTGCCACAGGTCGTAGGCCGCCTGCCCGGCCAGCCAGCTTTCCGCGCTCGGCCCGCCGATGCCGGGATGGTCGCCCTTGTCGGCGAGCCAGCGCTCGAGCTTGATCGCCAGCTCCGGGCTGATCCCGGCGCGCTCGTTGAGCACGCGCGACAGCATCACGCGCGAGACGCCCAGTTGCGCCGCTGCCTCGGTCACCGTCAGCCCTAGCGCCGGCAGCACGTCCTCGCGCAACGTCGCACCCGGATGCGGCGGGTCGTACATCGGTCCAGTCCCGCGCTTCATCAGTGGTAGTCCTCCAAGTCGACATCGGCGGCGTCCTGCCCCTCGAACCGGAACGTCAGCCGCCAGTTGCCGCTCACCCAGACCGACCAGCGGCCCGCCTCGCGGCCCTTCAGCGGATGCAGCTTCCATCCCGGCATGTTCATGCCGGCCGGGCCGCCCGCATCGTTCAACTGCCGCAGTTGGCGCGCGAGCCGCGGTGCGAACTCGGCGCGGATGCCGGACAAGGATCCGTCGCGCCAGAACCGCGCAAGCCCCTTGTGCCGGAAGTTCAGGATCACGCGATCTTGTAAACCGTCGCTTTACACTTGTCAACATCGTGGCCGATCCCTTCGTCAAGCTCGGGACGCAGCGTCCGCCACGCCGGCCTCACGCACGCGCGACGCGGAAGGACGGGGCAGAGAGCCTCAACTATTGGCCGGGCGCGTTTGCCGCGCGGGCATCCCCCGGGGCCGGCGTCGCGCGCTTCGAACGTGTTCGCCGCGTCGTGCTTCGCCCGCGTCTTTTCCGTCGCGCGGATCACGCCGGGGTCCTTGCCGCCGCGGAGCAGCGCGCGTGCCTCATCGCGCTTGGCGCGCGCCGCCTTCAGGCCGACCTCGGGATACATGCCGAGTGGGAGCCCCTCGCGCCTGCGGGCGCTCGGGGCGATGCTCGGGCAAAGCACACGCAGGTGCCTGCCGCGCGCGTGGCGAGTGGCAGTGGGTCACGCTCGTCCCCTGGACCCCCTCGCGCTCGTAGGCGCTCGGGGCGATTTTCGGGCCGAGCACACGCAGGTGCTTGTCGCGCGCGGGGCGAGTGGCAATGGGTCACGCTCGTCCCCTGGACCCCCTCGCGCTCGTAGGCGCTCGGGGCGATTTGCCGGCCAAACGCACGCAGGTGCGTTTGGCTTTTCGGCAAATCGTCCGCCGACAGGAATCGCAGATGACTCCGAAAGCCGCGCCGTTGCTTGCTTCGCCGATGCGCGGGCCCTCAGATGCCCCCAAAGGTGCCCCCAGCGCCGGCCTGCTACCGCCGGCCGGCCGTGTCCCGCGCGCGCGAGGCTGGAGTGAGTTCGATCATCCCGACCTCCGAATCGAGAACCCGGATCCCACGCGCGCGAGGCCTAGGGGGTGGCGGGAATAACAGAAAAATGCCACACATTCGGCATGCCAGCGGTCCGTCTGCCGGTCGAGAGGTTGCACTGCCTCGCCGCAGAGGTGTCGGACTGTTGCGCTCGCTTGCTCAGGTTGTGCCGACTTGTGCCTGTTCGGTGTCGAGCGTTGCCGCATGCGTGCGGTCACGGCAGCGGGTCGTCGGCCAGCGCGTTGATGCGGCCGATCACGGCAGGCAGGCTGGGGCTGCGGGCCGCTGGGGCGCGATCAGCACCGCGGACGGGCTGCGAGTCGTCCGGCGCGCGATCGTCGCTCACGGGCCGCTCCCGCGCGTCCGAGAACGTCTCGCGCTTGTGCCGGACGTGGTACGCGGTCAGCACCTGCTCGACGACGACCGACAGGCTGGCGCGCGGCTCGCCGCTCGAGCGATCCGCCCAGGCGTTGAGCTTCGCCCGGCCCCCGAGCGCGACCGAGTCACCGACATCGAGCGCCAGCAGCGCCGTCACCACCTCGCGGCGGAACGCGATCAACGACACCAGCGGCGACTCGTCGCCGTCGGTGGCGACCGCGATCTGTGCCGTCGCGAACGGCTTGCCGCTCGCGCGTGTGCGCCGCTCGGGCGCCTTCACGAGCCGGCCGTGCGCCAGCACGTCAAGCGCCACGCGTCAGCCCTCCTGCCGTCCTCTGCCGCTCGCGCTGCACGAAGTCGAGCAACTCGGCCAGCGCCACCAGCGCCGCGTGCGGATGCTGCGCGAACCTCACGTCGAGGAAGTCGCGCACGTCGGCATCGCGCCAGCCGAGTTCGCGGTGCGCTCGGGCGGCGAGTTTCTCGGCTTCGGCCGGCGTCGCGAGCGCCGCGAGCAGCGCCGGGTTGTGCGCGACCACCGTGCGCTGCCAGCGCTCGACGGCCGCGGCCTCGCAGCGCACGCGCAAGTTGCGGCCGTCCGGCGCCAACCGCACCTCCACGCCTTCAGCGGCGGCTTGGCGAAGGATGTCGGCGGCGTTCATGCGTCGAATTCCTCGCCGCCGGCGGCTTCGCCGGCCGGTTGATCCGCAACCGAAGATAGCGAAGGTGGCGAAGATGGCGCCTCACAGAATGCCGCCACCTTCGCCACCTTCGGCGGGGTGGCTGCCATCTTCGGCGACTCCGGCAGCGTCCAGACCCAGCCGCCGCGCATGCCGTCTTTACGCCGCTCGACGCCGAGCCGGCGTGCCGCGCGCTGTATTTGGTCGCGAGAGTAGCCGCCAGCGCCAGCCACCTCCGCCAGCACGCTTTTCGCCGACATCGGCCCGTCAGCCAGCAGGGCTCGCAGGAACCCGTCGATGTCGGCGCCATCGTCGTCGTTCGGCTCGGTTTCGGCCGTGGCCAGCAGCTCGCGTGCCGTGCCTGCGAGCGCATCGCCCCACAGTACGCGCGTCGCCTGCACGGTCGGATGGTCCGGCACGGCTGTCACTTCGAGCGAATACGCGAACCCTCCGCCGTCTGGTCCGATGTTCGACTTCGCCCGCGCGAGCAGTCGGCCGCCGCCCTGGTCGTCGGGCTGCTTGGCGGCGGCGAGCACGATCCTCGCCAGCGCGCCGAAGGCCAGCGATCCCGTCACGCGCTCCACCGGATCGCGGCCGGCCGTGCCCTTGGAGAAGTGCGAGATGCCGAGCACGGCGCACCCGATCTCCGCCGCCAGATCGACCAGCGGCGCCAGCGACTGGCGCACCTCTGCGTTCTTGTGGCTGTCTCCGAGCACGGCGGACACGATCGGATCGACGATCAGCAGCCGCGGCGTGATACGGCGGCGGCGCAGCGCGTCGAGCAGCGGCGGCAGGTCGCGCGCCGGATCGAACGCGCGCCGTCCGTTATCGGTGCGCGTCGCGCCGATGAAGTGCACCCGCGACATATCCGTGCCCATCGCGCGTAGGCGCGGCGCGAGCGTATCTGCCGGGTCATCCTCGCCCGACCACATCACCACATCGGCCGGCTCGGCGCGCGTGCCGTCGGGCCATCGTCCGCCGCTCGTGATCGTCGCGGCGAACGCGAGCGCGATCGTTGTTTTGCCCGTGCCCGGTGCGCCGGCCAGGATGTGCAGCTTGCCGGCGGCGAGCCATCCGTCCCACACCCAACGCACCGGCTCGATCGTCACGGCATCACCGCGCAGCAGTTCGACCGGCAACGCAGCGGACGCATCCGCAGCGGTGGCATCGCCCACGGAACACCGCGCCAGCGCCATCAGATCGGCCGCCGTTGCCTCCGGATGCGCCGCCAGGTAGTCCACAACGTCGCCGCCCTTCGGCAACGCCAGCGGCTCGAGCTCGAGGACTTCGATCGTGCAGCCGAGCGCCCGCAGCTTTGCCGCCACCCGCTCGCCGTGCGCGCGGCCCGGATCGTCGTGGTCGGGCCAGACGATGACGTGCCGACCACGCAGCGGTTCGAAGTCGCGCCGGTCGTCGTCGTTCGCGCCGCCGGCGGTCGTCGCCAGCAGCCCGAGCCGCGCAAGTGCGTCCGCCTTCTGTTCGCCCTCGACCCACCACACGGGCTGGTCCGGTTCGGCCGCGGCGATCTCGTGCAGGCGGTAGATCGGTTTCGGCTTGCCGGCGAAGTCCGGCTCACCGAGCACGTAGCCGCCGCCGTTAAGATGGATCGGCCGTATGATTTTCTCGCGGGACTCGGGATCCTTTAGCCGCATGCGCCAGTAAAGCGCCGCTCCGTCGCGGGCCGTGTAGCAGTGCAGTCCCGCGGGCCTGAACCCCTTGGCGAGAAAGCTCTGCGCGAATCGCCGCGCCGCTGCTTTGACTTCTGCCGGGGCGTTCATCGGCTGCCAACCCATGCGCCCAGCTCGCGCGCGGCCTCGACGAACCCCTTGCCCGTACGCTGGCGGTGGAACTCCAGCACGTCGCCGCCGTGCGCGCCGCAGGCCATGCACCGGAACGCACCGGACCCGACGTTGACGCGCAGACTTGGCGTCGAGTCGTTGTGGAACGGGCACAACCCAGAGCGCCATGGGCCGCGGCCGCGCAGGTTCAGCCCGATGCTGCCGAAGTACGCTGGCGTGCTCGGCAGGCGATCACGCTGGAACGAACCGGAACCGCGCAGCGTCATGACGGCGACCCGCCGCGCAGCGCCGCGTGCGCCGCGATCACCCGCTCGACCGTGCGGGCCAGGGTCGCGATCGCAGCGTCGAGTCGATCGCCCGCGCCGTGCTCGCGCAGCGCGTCGTCGGCGTCGACGGCCGCGTCTGCCACGCGATGCAGAGCCATGTGGAGCTCGTCACGCGTCATTGTGCACCGGGCAGGTGTTCAGCCGCCTTGGCGGCCGCAACGACCTTCGGCGCAGGCTGCGTGCCGAGCTTGTCCGCGGGCCTGGCGCGCGCCATGACGCGATCGAGCGCGGCGGCGCGCTCGGCGTGCAACTGCTGCACGAGCTTGCGGACCTCGTCGTCGCACTTGCCCGCGATGCGCGCGGCGACGAGCGCATCGACGTCGCCGGAGGGCCACGCGACTGCGCGCCGGCTGATGCGTACCGGCCGAGTCCACAAGCCGGCGGTGACTTGCTCATACAGCGTGCTGCGGGCCATGCCGGCCAGCTCAAGGACTGCCAACAGGCGGTGGAGGGAGACAGACATATCGGCACCTCGGCGGATGAGATGCCGGGATTGCAGGCGAGCTAGGGGGGTTGCTCGCAAGCTACCTCCCCGCGTCCACGAGACGAGACCAGGGGGCTTGCTCGCGGCTATCTCGATCCGCGCGCGGTGCCGCGTCAGCGCTTGGCCAGGATCTGTTTCAGGCGCGCCACCGAGATTCCTTCCTCTTCCGCAATCGTCTTCAGGAATGCCCCGTTTCCCTTGGCTTTTTCCTCGGCCACCCGAGCACGCAAGCGCTGTTGCCGCTGCTCAGGCGACTCGGGGACCGCGCGATCGCCGGCACGCAGCAGGTAGCGAACGATCGCCGTGCGCCACGCAGATCTGCCGGCCAGCTCCTCTTCCTCCGCTTGCCGACACGCATCGGCCAGCTTCTTCACCTTGCTGCGAACCGCCGCCACATCTTCGGCGTCAGCTTTCGTGGCGCGCTTGCCCTTGCTGTGGTAACGCTGCGCTTTCGCCTGGAATTCTTCCTGGGCGCGCTCGCGTGCGGCGCGCAGGTGGTCTGCGGTCTCCTTGGAGCGTCTGTACTCCGCCACGGGACCCTTGTGGTGCATTCGCATTGCCTTATCCGCTTCGCGCAACGCCTGATAGGCCGAGCGCAGCGCCTCCTTCACCTTCGTGTCCTCGACGCCGAGCTTGAGCGACTGAAGGTCGGGGCCGGTTTCCCACTCGCCGAGATCCGCGCGCACGAGCGCGCCGACGCCGTCGACCAGAAACGCCGCCAACTGCGGTGCAGTGAACGGAAACGGAAAGCTCGGCTCATCCCGAGGGTCGGGACTGCCGGGTTGATCGATCTCGATCAACGGGCGCCATCGCAGGTCGTCGGAGTCGACCGAGGGGTCGACCCACACGCCTCTGTCGTCGATGCGAAGCAGCGGCTTCCAGTAGGCTTCGCCGAGCTGGCCTGCGACCGCTTCGCAGATTCCTTCGAACACGCTGCCGGAGTACCTCGGCTCGCTCTCTGCGCGCGCTGCCTCGGTACGATTGCTGCCAGCCATGGCGCCACCCTCCTTCGGTGTGCTGTGGTCAGGCCCGCGCAGGGGCGGCTACCTCCGCGCGGGCCGCCTGCATGCTACGTCGTCATGTTGCGCAGTCGCCGCGCCTCGAAACGCGCGGGCGATCGGCGCGCTGCGGCTGGCGGATCTCCACGAAGGCGAAAGGTGAGGGATGGAGTCTCATCTACGCGAGTGCGCCCGATCGCGCGCGGACACTTCCCCCGGGGTGCGAGCGCGCCGTGCTCAGCCCGCGGCTCGCGTCATCCGGGCACGCAGGTCCGCCTGCTGCGCGAGCGGTCGCGATCGTCGAACGTGATCCGCATTGCTTCGCGACCCGGCTACCGCAGTTCGCGCTCCTCGAAAGCGAACGCGTGCTCTTCGTCACCGATCCGCACCGTGACCACATATCGATTGACCGGGCTCGGGCGCGCTGGCCGGTCAACCGAGATCCAGCCCGTGTACGGTTTCCCCCTCGCCAGGGTCTGGGCACGAAAGTAGCTGCTGTCCAGAGATCCCTGCTCGCGCGCTGCGGCGGCACGAATCTCGGCCAGTTGCCTTTCATTCTCCGCGGCGAGCCGCCCGCGCGCCGCCTCTGCTGCGGCAGGATCGTAGGTCGTGGTGGAAACCGTCGTGTCGCTCGAGTAGCGGCCGGCGATTGTCGAGTCTGTCCGAGATTGGCCCAATGACCGTCCGGTCGGTGTTGCGTATGACGTGGTTGATTCGCCATAGGCATCAAACGTGCCCCGCGTGTTCACGCTTGTCGTCGAGTGCCCGTACCCTTCCTGCTCGGCCGCTGCGGCCCCCAACCCTGCAGCGATCGCAGCACCGAAGGTCCGCCACTTCTCGCGACTCTTGGACTCCGCCATCAGCGCCTCGTACGAGTAGACGGGCAAACGAACGCCGTTGGCAGTGACGGTGATTCGGTCGATGTCGATGTTGATCGGCGTGGCGCCGTAGTTCGCGACGGTCAGCAGGAAGTAGGGGCGAGCGTCGGAGTCCAGCGGCCGGCTCGGCGCGCCGGCGATCGCGGCGCTCGATCGCGCGAAAGACCAGAGCGTTGCGATCCCGCGCTCGTACTTGATCTCGGCCTTCTGCTTTGGCTCCGGCGCGATCACCGTCGTGGTTGCACAACCCGAGAGAGTGGCGAGCGCGAAAGCCGCCAGTGACAGCCAGACAGGGTGCATGAGGTCCTCCGATCCATGGGCGGTTGAGGGAACGACACGATTGCGGCGGATCCTTCGCTGACAGAGGTTGGGTAACGCCAGCACCTTGTTGCGCGACGTAGCGCTTGGTCTCTGTGCGGCCGGTTGCGGTTGGGTCCACACTCCACGGACTTGCAGCATCCCGCCGTTCCACGATCATCGTTGGCGACCATCGACGCCGAAGCGACGCAGCCATGTCAATTGCCGCGGCCCGGGAGCGCTCGGACACGGTGTTCTTAGAAGCGCCGCTCGGGCGCTCTCTGGCAAGTTCCCGTCCACGTGCGGCCCTGATCCTCATCTCGCAACAACCCTTGTCCCGAGTATCGATCGATAACGAAAAGCCCGGATACGTCCGTCGAGAATACGATCTGCGAATCGGAAATTCGCGCAGGCCATCCGTTCACTGTTGACGCATCGATGTTGACGCGCAACGTGGAGGTAAACCGGCGCCCGCCCGCCAGTTCCCAACGGCACAGCAGGACGAGTTGGGCGTCATCTGAGCCAGCCGACGCGGACGGGCGGGACGCCTCGGACGCGAAGAACTGCTCTACTGCCTCGCCCGCTCTGGTCAGAAAGGCATCTCGGTCCGCCACGTTCCCCGACTTTACAAATCGCTCCCACAGTCGCTCCAGAAGGAGCCACAAACGCTCGGGGGCAAGACCAGCCCCTTCGGGCGCGTCGCTAAAGGCGAGCCAAGTCGTAAAACGGTCGGTGTCTATTGCTGCCCGAAGTACTCGCCTTTCCTTCGTGTCCGCGCCCCTCTCGAGGGCGCCAGCGATCAGTTCCCGAAGACGGCTCGCACCAACGACATCGACGTAGTGGTCAATGTGAATCGCGAACCCAATGTTTTCCCCGGCGAGCATTCGCGAACTCGTTATCCCTACCAGTCGCCCGTCGCCTGTGAACAAGCCGCCGCCGCTGCTGCCCGCGGAGATCGCTGCGGATGTCTGGATCAGCGATAGCGCGCCGTGCGTCCGGACACCGGAAACGATTCCCTCAGTGATCGAGTTCTGCAGTCCGAAGGGGTTGCCGATTGCAAACACCGTATCTCCGACGCGCGGCGTGAAAGCATGCGCGATGCTTGCTTCGCGGCCCATCAAGGGAGCATCGACGAGAGCCATGTCGTGGGTCGCGTCTCGATAGAGCACCTTTCCGGTAACGCGCTTACCTGTCGTCTCGACGGTCACCTGAACTGCGTTGCCAACGACGTGCGCGTTTGTCGCAATCAGCATCGAGCGAGTCTCGGTCGACGTTGAGAGGATGACCCCGCTTCCTTGAACCTTGCTCGGCGACTCGCTTCGGACAAGGACTACGGACGGCGCGGCCTTCTCGAAAACGTCGGTGGCCCGCAGCGGCTGGGCAAGTGCGGCGTAGCCGCCAGCCGATAGAAGCATCAAGAGAGCGACGAGCGGGCGGGACACCCGTGCATCAGTGCTTCGCCGAATCGAGAGAGGGAGAACTTTGAGAAGCCGCTCCGATGCTCCGTCGCTCATCGGAATCTCCCCTTTGGCCTGCGACTCTGTGCAGTGGAATTAGGCTTCGGCGCCCGTCAGGCCGCCTTGCGCAATCTCAACTCGACGCCGATACCCGCCCGCGTCAGCATGTTCACCAGCGCGTCCAGGCTGAACAGATCGATGCGTCCCTTCAGCAGCGCATTCAGCCGCGGCTGTGTGATGCCGAGCACGCGCGCCGCCTCGGTCTGCGTCGCTCCCGACTCGCGAACGTAGCGCTCCACGCGCATCATCAGTTCGCTGCGCAGGCGCAGGTTGGCCGCCTCGGCCCGGTCGAAGCCGATGTCCGCGAACACGTTGCCGCTACCGCGCTCGATGAGCAGCTTGCCGGCCTTTGCTTTCGTCGCCATCGCCATTACCTCCGTCCTGCCTCAAGCTGCTTCAGCCGCTCGCGCGCCAGCGCGAGATCCGGCGCCGGCGTACGGCGCGACTTCTTGCGGAACGCGTGCAACACGTACACCGCCTCGGGCCGAGTAGCCAGGTACAACACGCGCCACTCGCCGTCGACGTGCACGCGGATCTCGCGCACGCCCGCGCCGACCGACTGCATCGGCTTCCAGTCGTGCGGCTCGAGGCCGCTCTGCACTCGGAACAGTTGGTATCCGGCCGCCTGCCGCGCAGCCGAAGGGAAGGCGCCGATCGCCCTGCGGCTGTCACCGAGCCAGTGAATCGGCTTCATGCCTGGCCGCGTAGCCTATCTCAGTTTCGGCATAGGGACAACGGGACGCGGTGCCGCGTGACGGCGCGTGCTGTGCGATGAACCACTCGGCGGCCAGCGCGTCGGCGTCGCCGCGCAGTTCGATGCAGGCCGAAGCGAGCCACAGCGAGCGGCTGCCGTCGTCGTTGCGGTCGACGCGCGGCGCCACGTCGTCCGGGCCGCCGGTGGCGAAGACCAGCACATTGCCGCTGCGGTCGCGCACGCTCACGGTGAAGCGCCATCGGTGCGGGCGGCCCTGCGCCCACGGGCGGCAGGCGAGCCCGCGGTGCGGTGTGGCCAGGTCGATGCAGTCGTTGCGCGGCTCGTCCTGAGCTCCTGAGCCTGTCGAAGGGCGAACGTTCATGCGGCCCCCCGTTGCCCCCGGACCAAGTCCGGGGTGCGCGCCGCGCGGTGCATCGGGACGACGCGCGCACCGGTGCGGCGGCCGTCGAGGTAGTCCGCCCACCACTGCATCAGTCGCGCGCGTTCCTCCAGATACGCCGCGCGGTGGTATGCGGCCCGCACGGCGTTGCGCTCCCGGTGCGCAAGCTGCCGCTCGATCACGTCCGCATCCCAGCCGCACTCGTTCGCGACCGTCGAAAACAGCGCTCGGAATCCGTGGGCGGTAGCGATGCCTTTGTAACCCATCCGGGCGAGCGCGCTGTTCAGCGTGTTCTCGCTCAGGCTCTTGCCGGGATAGAACGGACTCGGGAAGACGAGGACGCCACCACCGGAGAGCGGGAGCATCGCCTCGATCGCGGCGATTGCCTGCTTCGACAGCGGCACGACGTGATCGACCTTCATCTTCATGCGCGCCGCTGGGATGCGCCACACGGCTCGCTCGGTGTCGATCTCGTCCCAGCGCGCGCCGCGCAGCTCGCCCGGGCGCACGGCCGTCAGCATGAGTAGGTGCAACGCGTGCTTGGTCGTGGGATCGCCTTCGTAGCGGTCGAGCTTCCGCAGGAACGCCGGCAGATCGGGATCGGCCAGGGCCGCCCGATGCTTCACCTGCCGCGGCTTGAGGACTTCGGACGGCGTCAATTCCGACAGGGGATTCGATTCGAGCCGCTCGTGCGCGACGGCGTACCGGAACACGGCGCGCACGCGCTGCAGAACCCGGGATGCCATCTCGCCGGCGCCGCGCGCTTCGACCGCCTTTGCGATCGCCGCGACCTCGCGCGGCTTGATCTCGACGATCGGCCGGCGGCCGATCGCTGGAAACACTTCCCGCTCGAACGCGGCCAGGACGCGCTCCCTGGTGACCGCCGCCCACTTGCTGCCCATGTGCTGCAGCCAGTCGCGCGCGAGCGCTTCGAACGTGTTCGCCGCGTCGTGCTTCGCCCGCGTCTTCTCCGCTGCGCGGATGGCGCCGGGGTCCTTGCCGTCGCGAAGCAGCGCGCGTGCCTCATCACGCTTGGCGCGCGCCGCCTTCAGGCCGACTTCGGGGTAGACGCCGAGGGCGAGTCGCTTCTCGCGACCGGCAAAGCGGTACTTCAGTCGCCAGTAGCGACGGCCTTGCCCCGTGACTTCGATGTACAGCCCGCCACCGTCGAAGTACTTGCCGGCCTTGCTGAGTGAGCGAATCGAAACGTCTGTCAGCGGCATTGGGGGCACATTTGACCGGGGGCATCGAATGTGCCCCCAATTGTGCCCCCAGATGCCCCCAGATGGCAACGAACCGTTCGGGACGTTGCCGAACACCCCGCGGCTTGTTTTCCCTCTGAAAGACGCCTCGTTACGGACGGTGGCGGCGCTTGACGGACGCTTCTTTGGTCCCGCCGACAGGAATCGAACCTGTATCTGAGTCTTAGGAGGACCCCGTTCTGTCCATTGAACTACGGCGAGTGCGGCGAGTATACGGGCGCACTCGAACCGGGCCGCGCAGCGCGCTTGCTCAAGCGGCGAGCATCCAAGCGCAGGCCCACCGCTGCGCGACTTAGCGCGAATCGGGAAGGGTTTATCCACACCATCTGTGGATAAAATCCGCTCCCCGCTTCGCCCCCTCGCCGACCGAATCCCGGATGACTACGCCGCGCCCCCGCTCGCCTCGCATCGCTGCCGAATACGGAGAGGCGTCGATCCGCGTTCTCAAGGGGCTCGAGCCGGTCAGGCAGCGTCCGGGCATGTATACGCGGACCGACAGTCCGCTGCACATCGTGCAGGAAGTCATCGACAACGCTTCGGACGAGATCCTCGCCGGCTTCGGCCGGCACGTCGACGTGACCGTGCACGCCGATGGCAGCGTCAGCGTCGAGGACGACGGCCGCGGCATTCCGGTGGGTCTGCATCCGGAGGAGAAATCGCCCGTCGTCGAGATCGTCTTCACGCGCCTGCACGCGGGCGGCAAGTTCGACAAGCGCGCCGGCGGCGCGTATTCGTTTTCCGGGGGACTGCACGGCGTGGGCGTGTCGGTGACCAACGCGCTGTCTTCGAAGCTCGACGTGACGGTGTGGCGCGACGGCAAGGTGCACACGATCGGCTTCGCCGACGGCGAGCTGCGCGAAAAGCTCGCGTCGCGCGCGGCCAAGGCCGGCGACAAGACGAGCGGAACGCGCGTGCGCGTATGGCCGAACCCGAAGTACTTCGACAGCGCGCAGATCCCGGTCGACGAGCTGGAGCGGCTGCTGCGCAGCAAGGCGGTACTGCTGCCCGGCACCGAGGTGAGCCTCGCGGTGGAGAGAACCGGCCGCGTGCAGCGCTGGCGGTACGACGGCGGGCTGCAGGAGTATCTGCTGGCCGCAATCGGCGCCGAGCCGATCGTTCCGCTGTTCGAGTCCGAGGGCTACGCGCCGGCCGACGACGAAACCTTCGCCGAAGGCGAAGGGGCGCGCTGGGTGCTGGCGTGGACCGAAGAAGGTCCGCTCGCGCGCGAGTCGTACGTGAACCTGATCCCGACACCCGCCGGCGGCACGCACGAGGCCGGACTGCGCGAAGGCATGTTCAACGCGCTGCGCGCGTTCATCGACGCGCATTCGCTGCTGCCGAAGGGTGTGAAGCTGCTGCCCGAAGACGTCTTCGCGCGCGCGAGCTTCGTGCTCACGGCCAAGGTGCTCGATCCGCAGTTCCAGGGTCAGATCAAGGAGCGGCTGAACAGCCGCGACGCGGTGCGGCTGGTGGCGAGTTTCGTCAGGCCGCAACTGGAGTTCTGGCTCAACCAGCATCCGGAGTATGGGCGCAAGCTCGCCGATCTCGTGATCCGGCAGGCGCAGGCGCGCGCGCGCGCCGCGCAGAAGATCGAGAAGAAAAAGGGCTCGGCGATCGCCGTGCTGCCGGGCAAGCTGACCGACTGCGAATCGACCGAGATCGCGCGCAACGAGCTTTTCCTCGTCGAAGGCGATTCGGCGGGCGGCTCGGCGAAGATGGGGCGCGACAAGGAATTCCAGGCGATCCTGCCGCTGCGGGGCAAGGTGCTGAACACCTGGGAAGTCGAACGCGACCGGCTGTTCGGCAACGCCGAGGTGCACGACATCGCCGTGGCGATCGGCGTGGATCCGCACGGGCCGGACGACGAACCGGATCTCTCCGGGCTGCGCTACGGCAAGATCTGCATCCTGGCCGATGCCGACGTCGACGGCGCGCACATCCAGGTGCTGCTGCTGACGCTGTTCTTCCGGCACTTTCCGAAGCTGATCGAGCGCGGGCACGTGTACGTGGCGCGGCCGCCGTTGTATCGCGTCGACGTGCCCGCGCAGGGCAAGCGGCCCGCGCGCAGGCTGTACTGCCTCGACGACGACGAGTTGCAGGCCACGCTCGACAAGCTGGTCGACGAGGGCGTGCGCGAAGGAAGCTGGAGCATCGCGCGCTTCAAGGGGCTGGGTGAGATGAGCGCCGAGCAGCTCTGGGAGACGACGATGAACCCCGACACGCGGCGGCTGCTGCCGGTTGCGCTCGGCGACATCGCGTTCGACGCGACCACCGCGACGATGACCATGCTGATGGGAAGGGGAGAGGCCGCGCAGCGGCGCGTTTGGCTCGAAGAGCACGGCAATGAGGTCGAAGCGGATGTGTAAAGCGGCCGCTATTTCGCGTTTCGCGGCTGCCGGCTGAACTAAGATCGGCCCGACGCCCCGGCTGCGTCGGCGCCCACGCGCGCCGACGCCGCCTTACGGAGGAGGCGGTCCGGCGCGCCGGACCGACGCGAGGAATTGACGATGGACACGCCGCCGGCTACCAACCCGGGACCGGACGCAGCCGCGGCTGCGTCGGTGCGTAGCGTGCCGTCGGCGTTTCGTCTTGTCGCTGCGCGGCTGTCGCGCGGACAGAAGGTCGGCATGGCCGCGCTGGCGGTCGTGCTGGTCGTGTCGTTGGTTCTCGAGCTGGCGCACTACTTCGCGCCGGAAGCGCTCGCCGCGGCGTTCGGCCTGCCGGTCGAAGGAGTCGAGCGCTTCGCGCGCAGCGCACACGAAGCGATCCTCGCGCTGCTGTTCGTCGGGCTGGTGATCTGGCTGGCGACGGCGCTGACCGCGCTGAAGCGCACGCGCAGCCATACCGAGCGGGTCGACGAGGCGCTGTCGTCGATGAGCATCGGGCTCGCGGTATGGGACAACGAGGATCGCCTGGTCGACTGCAACGAGGCCTTCCGCGCGATCTACCCCGAGATCCGCGAACACCTGGTTCCCGGCGTTCACTACGGGCGGCTGCTGGAGATCTACTACCCGCTCGCACCGGCCGAGGTGATCGACGGCCGCTCGCTGGAGCAGTTCGTCGCCGACGCGATGCGGCGGCGGCGCGGCGGCCGCGTCACCGAGTTGGTCCGGCACCAGAACGACCGCTGGCTGATGATGACCGACGCCCGCAGCGCGGGCGGCGGCATCGTCAGCTTCCGCCTCGACATCACCGAGCAACGCCTGCTCGACCTCGAGCTGCGCAAGCGGCGCAAGGTGATGGACGACCTGGCGGAGCTGAGCTACGACTGGTACTGGCGGCAGGATGCCGACGGCCGCTTCGTCGAGTTCTCGGTTGCGATGGAGCAGTACCTGCGCTACCCGCGCGAGGCGCTGCTGGGGCGCATGCGCACCGAGCTGCCGGGTTTCCAGGCCGATCCGGGCGAGCTGGCCGCTTACCTGCAGTGCATCGAGGCACACCAGCCGTTCCCGTGGTTCCGCTTCCGCGCCACGCGCGGCGATGGCACGCCGATCTGGGTCGCGGTGACCGGCAAACCGATCTTCGACGAGAGCGGCGCGTTTGCCGGCTACTACGGCGCCGGTCGCGACGTCACCGACAGCGAAGCGACCATCATCGCGTTGCGCCACAGCGAGGAGCGCTTCCGCGCGCTGACCAAGCTCGCGACCGAGTGGTACTGGGAGACCGACGACGAGCTGCGCTTTTCGCTGGTCAAGGGACCGCCCGAACTGGTCGAGTCGCTGCAGGACACGCTGCTTGGCAAGTCCGTCGGCGAGCTCGCACGCCATCCGAACTTCGAGCTGGACTGGCCGACGCTGTCGCGCCATTTCGAGCGGCGCGAACCGTTCCGGCGCGTGCCGTTCCGGCTGAAGCGCGACGTGCGCGGCCGGCCCGGCTACTTCGAGGTGTCGGCCGAACCGATGTTCGACGGCGAGGTTTTCGCGGGTTTCCGCGGGCTCGTGTGGGACGTCACCGAACGCGAGGCGCTGATCGCGCAGTTGACCGACAGCGAGGCGCGCTTCCGCGCGCTGACCGAGCTGTCCTCAGACTGGTTCTGGGAGATGGACGGGTCGCTGCGCTTCACGTCGATCCGGCGCGGCGCGCACGGCGCCTTCGATCTGGCCGACGACGAAGTCATCGGCAAGCAGCGCTGGGAGCTGCCCGGCGAGCTGATCCAGCCGGCCACCTGGGACGAGCACCGCGCCACGCTCGAAGCGCGCAAACCCTTCCGCGACCTGATGCTGCGGCACATGAAGGCCGACGGCAGCGTCGTCTATCACATCAGCAGCGGCGACCCGATCTTCGACGACAAGGGCGAGTTCCGCGGCTATCGCGGCGTGGGCAAGAACATCACCGAGCAGGTGCGCGCGCAGGAGCGCATCGAGCGACTCGCCACCGTCGACCCGCTGACGCAGCTTCCGAACCGCCAGACCTTCGACGAGCGCGCCGGCCGCGTGCTTGCCAACGCCTACGCCGAGGGGCGCAAGTGCGCGCTGCTGTTCCTCGACCTCGACAACTTCCGCCTGCTGAACAACGGCTACGGGCACCGGGTCGGCGACCAGATGCTGTCGATCGTCGCCAGCCGCATGCGCTCGATCGTCGCCGAGCCGAACCTGCTCGGGCGCCGCGGCGGCGACGAAATGGTCATCCTGCTCACCGACGTCCCGCGGCCGGAGATCGCGACCGAAACGGCGCAGGCGCTGATCAAGGCGATTGCCGAACCCGCGCGCGTGCTCGGCATGGAGGTGAGCGTCACGCCTTCGGTCGGCATCGCGTTCTTCCCGCAGGACGGCGCCGACATCGACTCGCTGCTGAACGCCGCCGACGCCGCGATGTACCAGGCGAAGGAAAGCGGACGGCGCACGTATTCGTTCTTCACGCCGGCGGTGGCGCGCCGCGTCGACCTGCGGCTGCGGCTGGAGCAGCGGCTGCGCAAGGCGGTCGAGGCGCGCGACTTCAAGCTCTTCTACCAGCCGCTCGTGTCGCTCGCCGACGGCAAGATGATCGGCGCCGAGGCGCTGATCCGCTGGAAGGACGTCGAACTCGGCGACATCTCGCCGGCGGAGTTCATCCCGATCGCCGAGGAAAGCGGGCTGATCATCGGGCTCGGCGACTGGGTGCTGCGCGAGGCGTGCCGCGCACGCCAGGTCTGGCGTCAGCTCGGCCTCGACGTGCCGCCGCTCGCGATCAACATGTCGGGCGTGCAGTTGCGGCAGCTGGGCTGCGTCGAAGGGCTGCTGGAGACGCTCGCCGAGTTCGAGGTCGCGCCGAGCGAGGTCGAGGTCGAGGTCACCGAGACGGGCTTGCTCGACACCTCGGCGGTGTCGCGCGAGAACCTGATCCGGCTGCGCAACGCGGGGGTGAAGCTCGCGCTCGACGACTTCGGCGTCGGCTTCTCGTCGCTGTCGCACCTGCGCGACCTGCCGATCCATCGGCTGAAGATCGACCGCAGTTTCACCGTCGAATGCATGCGCGACGCGCGCACGCTGACGATCGTCAAGGCGGTGATCGAGATGGCGCGCTCGCTCGGCATCAGCGTCACCGCCGAAGGGATCGAGACGCAGGCGCAGCAGACGTGGATGCAGCATCTCGGCTGCGATACCGCGCAGGGGTATCTGTTCGCGCGGCCGATGCCCGCCGAGGAGTTCCTCAAGATCTTCATCGATCGCCGCGGCGTGGGTCGCGAACGGTCGCTGATGCACTGATCCGCCGACGCGTCGTTGCCTTGGCCGGCCGCGGCCACGCCGTGGTGGCACGCATGCTGCTTCGGCTTGCGCCGGATGGGCGCCTGCGCAAGGGGACGCCCGCGCCGCCGCCGATGCATCGATCCCGTCTGCCGTTCGTTGCCGTGCCGATCGCGCTGTGCGTCGTCATCGGCTGCAGTCATCAGGCCGAGGTTCGGCGCGATGGCGGCGCACGCTACTGGCCCGCGCTGCCGGAGCAGCCGCGCTTCGTCCACGAGGCCACGCTGCGCGACGGCGAAAGCTTGCGGCCCGAAGGCGAAGCGGACAAGCTCAGGCGCATCGCCACCGGCGTGGCGGCGGCGGTCGACGCGCCGCGCAAGCCGCTCGCGGTCGCGGCCGCGCACGGGCGCGTCTACGTGACCGACACCGAAGCGCGGCGCGTGTTCGTGTTCGATCTGGCGCGGCGGCGCAGCTTCGCTTTCGGCGTGCGCCTGCAGGGCGAACTGGTGAAGCCGGCCGGCATCGCGGTCGACGCCCGCGGCGACGTCTACGTGGTCGATGCGGGTGCGCGGCGTCTGCTCGTCTACGACGCGCTCGGGCTGCACAAGAAGACGATCGAAGGCGGACGCGACTGGGTGCGGCCGACCGGCGTGGCGGTCGATGCGAGCGGCGAGGCGATCTACGTCGTCGACACCGGCGGCATCGACAGCGACGCGCATCGTGTCCACGCCTACGACGCCGACGGCCGCCGCCGCTTCGTGCTCGGGCGGCGCGGCGCCGCGCCGGGCGAGTTCAATCTGCCGGTCGATGCCGCGGTCGCGCCGGACGGCACGCTGTACGTGCTCGACGCCGGCAACTTCCGCGTGCAGGTCTTCGATCGCGACGGCCGCTGGCTGCGCGCGTTCGGCGCGGCGGGCAACGGCTTCGGCCAGTTCGCGCGGCCGCGCGGCATCGCAGCCGATCGCAGCGGGCTCGTGTACGTCGCCGATGCGAGCTTCGGCAACGTCCAAGTGTTCGATACGCAAGGCCGCCTGCTGGTGGCGCTCGGCGAACGCGCGGCGGCCGACGCGCCGGCGGGATTCGCGCTGCCGGCCGGCGTGGCGGTCGACGAAGCCGGGCGCGTGTACGTCGTCGATCAGTTCTTCCGCAAGGTCGAGGTCCTGCGCCGGCTGTCCGACGAGGAAGGGCGGCGCGTCGTCGACGCGCGTGCGGCAGTCCGGCCGTGAAGCGCGCCCGTAGCGTCCGCCGCCTCGTCGCGCTGCTCGGCGCGGCGTCGATCGGCGCGATCTCCACGATCGTGCCGGCGCAGATCCGCCCCGCCGATCCTGCGTCGAAATTCACCTACGAAGGCGGCGTGGCCAACACGCGCCACAACCTGACGCAGCGGCCGATCGGCGGCGGCGCCGAACTGATGAACCCGGTGCGCAACGATTACGGCGAGGTCTGCGTCTATTGCCACACGCCGCACCAGGCAAGCAGCGCGCTGCCGCTGCCGCTGTGGAACCGAACGACGCGCGCGACGACCTACACGTTGCCGGCGGCGCGCGACGCCGGCGCGTCGCAGCCGGGTACCGCTTCGCTCGCCTGCCTGTCGTGCCACGACGGCACCGTCGCGATCGATTCGATCATCAACATGCCGGGGTCGGGCCGCATCGACCGCGCGCAGGAGCGCGGGCAGAACGACGCGTTCCTGAGCCGCGCCTGGCGCAATCCGGTCGGCGCCGACGCCGACGCGCACGCCGCGCTCGACCGCACCGGCTGCCTGTCCTGCCATTCGCCGGGCAGCGGCCGCAACGCGCAGGACTTCACGCGCGCGCTGATCGGCACCGATCTGCGCGACGACCATCCGGTCGGCGCGCCGCTGCCGGCGTCGCGCCTCGGCGAATTCGTCCGGCCCGACCGCAGCGGCGATCGCCTCGTGTTCTACGACCGCAACGCGAACGGCCGCCCCGACCCCAACGAAGTGCGCTACTACGATGCCGGCGCGGGCGCAGCCGTCGAATGCGCGTCCTGCCACGATCCGCACGGCGTGCCGGACGGCGCGCGCGGCAGCCGTTTCGTGCCCAAGTTCCTGCGCGTCACCGCCAACGGCGGCGCCTTGTGTCTGACCTGCCACGTCAAGTGAGGCGGCCGCTCCCGAAGTCGGGAACCCGATGCCGAAATCGGGAACGGCGCTTTCAGCGGTCCGGCGCTGCGGCGACCGCGTCCCGATCGGCGCGGCGAAAGAAGGCGCGCCCGACGTAGTCGGCGATCGCCTCGATCTCGGCGGGCGATAGCACGTCGCGCCACGCGGGCATCGACGTGCCGTCGAGGCCGTCGCGGATCGTCGCGACCAGCCGCGGCTGCGGCATGGTTTCGGCAGTGAAGCGCGTCAGGTCCCGCGCTGGCGGTTCCATGAAGCGGCCGATCCAGTTCATGCCGGTGCCGTCGGCCGCGTGGCAGAAGGCGCAGTTCTGCTGGTACAGGCGCTCGCCCTGCTTCTGCCGCGCGCTGAGATCGACGAGGCGCGGCGCGATGTCGTGCTTGGCGTAGACCGATGCGCCGGAGACGGCATCGACCGGCGCAGCGGGATCGAACACGAAGCCCGCGCGCGGGTACGACAGCGGCCGCGTCGACCACGCGGGTCCTTCGTCCGCCACGCGCGCGCGGTCGTGGCAGCTCACACAGCTCGAAAGAAACAGCCGCTTGCCCTCGACTTGCGCCGGGGTCAACTGCTCCCACGGCGTATCGAGCGCGATCTCGCCGGTGGCGAAGGCGAACGCGCCGCGAAAGCGTCCATGGTCGCGCCAGCCGTTCTCCGGCGTGTGATACGCCGTGTTGGGCGCCTTGCGGACGACGAACTCGTCGAACACGAAGGCGGCGACGGCGCCGAGCTCCTGCTCGTCGACGATGCCCGCGAACGACTTCATCGCCGTGCCCGCGCGGCCCTCGCGCAGCGCGCGTTCGATCGCCGCGCGCGGCAGCGCGGCCGGCGTGGCATCGACGAAGCTGCGCGGCGCGGGCGCAAGATAGGTGGAGGCGAGCGTCTTCGCGTCGCCCGCATAGCCGTGGCAGAAGTAGCAGCGGTAGTTGTAGACCTTGCGGCCGAGCTCGAGCGTGGCGCGGCTCGGCGCCGCACCCGTGACCGGCGCCGGCGTCTTCGAGCAGCCGGCCAGCAGCGCCAGCAGCGCGACCGCGGCGCGCTTCATCGATCGGCCGGCCGGATCGCGTCGGCGCGGCCGCGAATGAAGGCCTGGAACACGTATTCGGCCACGTCGGCAATCTGCTGCTCGTTGAGCACCTTGTTCCACGCGGGCATCTCGGAACCCAGCGTGCCTTCGGCGATGCCCGCGTACAGCGCCACGCGGTTGTAGCGCGCGCGTGCGGCTTCGTCGGTGAACCTGCGCGGCTTCGGATTGATGAAGTACGCGCGCGGCCCTTCGCCGTCGCCGCGCGCGCCGTGGCAGGTCGCGCAGTTGGCCAGGTAGAAGGTGCTCCCGCGCTTGGCGTCTCCCTTCAAGCCATTGGGGAAAACGGCCGTCATATCGACACCGGCGGGAGCGGAAGCCGCGTCGGCCTCGCGCCCGCCGTGGGCTCGCGTGCCTGAAATGTCCGGCGCCATGAACGCGGTGCGGACGAAATCGACCACCGCGGCGATGTCCTGGCGCGAGAGCTGCGTGCCGAACCCCGCCATCGCCGTGCCGGGCCGCCCGTGCGTCACCGCCGCGATCATCGCGTCGCGCGTCAGCGACTGCGCCTCGGGCGCGCCGAAGTTGCGCGGCGGGCGCGCCATGTTCGCCGCCGCCCACACGGCGCCTTCGCCGCGGTCGCCGTGACAAACGGCGCAGTTCTTCGCGTAGATCGCGCGGCCGCGCGGATCGCCGAGCGACTCGCGGCGGACGAACTGCGCCAGCACGTAGTCGGCGAGCCGTTCGATGTCGCGCTCCGAAAGCTGCGTCGTCCAGCCCACCATCGCGGTGCCCGGACGGCCGTACTTGATCGCGGCGACGATGCGTTCGCGCGTGAGGTCGCGGCGCGCCGCACGATCGGTGAAGTCCTTCGGCGGCGGCACCAGCGCCGCCGCGGCCCGGCTGCGGCCGTCGCCCTTGTCGCCGTGGCAGACCGAGCAGTAGTTGTGATAGAGGACGGCGGGTTGCGTCTGCGCCGAGGCGCCGGCGAACGACGCGGCCAACGACGCGATGACGAGCGCGCACGACCCCGCGCTGCGGGCGATCGCCGCGCGTGCGCGCGGCGCGTAACGGTATCCCTCGAACATCGAGCGCTCGTCCTCCCGGCGGGGTGCGGCTGGTCACGCCACGGCCCGCGTTCGGTCGAGCAAGTTCCTTGCCCGTTTCCGCGCTCGGCGGTTTGGCATGCGGATTGCAGCGTGTGCTCGTCGGCCGGCGGATGGAGGCGCGGCCGGGCGCTTGTTTGGCGGCTCGGCGCATGGCGATGGAGCGTTCGGGAATACTTGCGACGGCGCGGCGCGCGGCGGGCGCGGCGCTGCTCGTCCTGCTGGGGGCGTGCGCCGCGGTATCCGAGGCGCCGCCGACGCGCGCGCCGGTGCTCGTCTTTCCGCCGCCGCCCGACGAGCCGCGTTTCGTCTTCGAGCGCGCGATCTACTCGAGCGCCGACGTCGTTCCCGACGAATCCGGCGCGAACCTGCGCCGCCTCGTCACCGGCGAGCGGCGCACCGGCGAGGCGCTCGCCAAGCCATACGCGATCGCCGTATTCCAGGGGCGCATCTACGTATCGGACACGGTCGCGCGCTACGTGCGCGTGTTCGACGTGCCTGCGGGGCGCTACTTTCGCATCGGCGACGAGGACGGCCAGGGCGGCCTGACCAAGCCGATCGGCCTCGACGTCGACGCGGCGGGCAATCTGTACGTCGCCGACATCACGCAGCGCGCGATCCTCGTCTACGGGCCCGACGGCAAGTTCCTGCGCAAGCTCGGCGGCGACAAGTGGTTCCAGCGGCTTTCGAGCGTGACCGTCGATCCCGCTGGCAAGCGCGTCTACGCGGTCGACATCGGCGGCGTGTCGTCCGAACAGCACATGGTGCGCGTGTTCGACGCGGCGAGCGGTGCGCACGTGATGGACATCGGCAAACGCGGCAGCGGGCCCGGCGAATTCAATCTGCCGCGCGATCTGGCGATCGGCCACGACGGCCGCCTGTACGTCGTCGACGGCGGCAACTTCCGCATCGTCGTGTTCGATCGCGAAGGCCGGTATCTGCACGCGTTCGGCAGCGTCGGCAAGCAGTACGGCCAGTTCGCGCGGCCGAAGGAGATCGCGGTCGACCGCGACGGCAACGTCTACGTCGTCGATACCGCGTTCGGCAACTTCCAGATCTTCAACGCCGACGGCGAACTGCTGCTGTTCGTCGGCGACCGCTCGGAGCGCGACGCGCCGGCGCGCTACATGCTGCCCTCGGGCATTGCGGTCGACGAAGACGGCCGCGTCTACATGGTCGATCAGTGGTTCCGCAAGATCGAGGTGTACCGGCCCGCGGCATTGAAGCCCGACGAAGGATTCCTCGGACGCGCGGCGCGAAAACCCTGAAGCCGGCGGTGCGCTTCCCGAAATCGGGAGCGAGCTTCCTGAATCCTGGACCCGATGCGCGCGGCGATGTCGCGCGGCGATCGATTCCGCGCTGCCGCCCGAACGCGGCGGCACCGCCCCCGCGCCTTCGTGTTACGGGGACCGTAACACACCGGGTCGCGCCGGGCGCTCGCTGCGCCGTGGCACGGAAACTGCAGAACTCGAATCGTCATGCTGGCATAGGGGAGTGCCGGTACGGACCTTGGGTCGACTAACTCGGGAGGAGTCAGCATGAACGTTTCATTCACCGGTCGCTGGTTCGACCGCGTCGCGTGGGCGGGCGCCGCGGCCTTCGCCGTCGTCGCCGTTTCGATCAGCGGCAGCGCCTTCGCGCAGGCAACCGGCATCGTCACGACCAAACACAACCTCGGTTCGAGCAGCGCGGCCGGCAACAACCAGGTCAGCGACACGGCCGAAGTCTGCGTGTTCTGCCATACGCCGCACGGCGGCAGCACGAGCGCGCCGGCGCCGCTGTGGAACAAACGGCTGCGCAGCGACGGCTTGCCGGCCAACGGCGTTGGGACCTACACGTCGTACGCGACGCTGAATACACCGTCGCTCGACGGCATCGTTGCGCCGGTCGGTTCGATTTCGGTCGCGTGTCTGTCGTGCCACGACGGTACGCAGGCGATGGACAACATCATCAACGCGCCGGGCTCGGGCAACGTGCTGGCCGACGGTGGCGGCGACCTCGGTCTCGGCTACACCTGGAGCGGGCCGCGCGTCGATGCACAGGGCCGGCTGAACGGCGGACCCGCGCTGCTCGGCATCGACTTGTCGAACGACCATCCGATCGGCATCCAGTATTGCGGCGGCGGGCTGACGGGCACCGGGACGACGGTCAACGGCACCTGCCGCGACAGCGACTTCCTGTTGCCGCAGACGCAGACGGTCAACGGGAATCAGGTCTTCTGGATCGACACCGGCGGCGCCGGCAGGCAGCGCACCGACCTGCCGCTGTACGAGCGCAATTTCGTCGGCACCGGCGGTGGCGTCGGGCCCTCGGTCGAGTGCGGAAGCTGCCACGACCCGCACGTATCGAGCGGCCAGGCCGGACCTGCCGGCACCGGCCGCACCGCAGGCGAAACCTTCCTGCGCATCTCGAACGCGAGCAGCGCGGTCTGCACGGCCTGCCACGTGAAGTAACCCACCGGCGGGACCGGCAACTCCCCGCCGCAGGGCCAGGCAGGCGCTGCCTGGCCCCTTTTTTTGGAGCGCGCGGCGCGCGCGAAGGAGGACAAGATGATGCGGCGAGCGCGCATCCCGCAACTGGTGGCGACCCTGGTCCTGGCGGCGGCCGGCTTCGCGCAGGCGCAGCCGAACGCCGCGCCCGCGCGCGAACCGGTGTTCGCCACCGTCGGCCAGCGCACCATCACCGTTGCCGAGTACCGGCAGGCGCTCGCGGTCGCCACGCGGAAGAAGTACTACCACGCGAAGCCGCCGGAAGCCGAGCTTGCGGCGTTCCAGCGCGAGGTCGGCGACGAGCTCGTCAACCGCGTGCTGCTGCTCGAAGAAGCGAAGCAGCGTGGCATCCGTCCCGACCGCGAACGCATCGACGCCGCGCTCGCCGGCTACGAAGCGCGCTACAAGGGCAGCCGCAACTGGGAAGCGAACCGCGAACGCATGCTGGCCGCCGTCGCGCAGCAGCTCGAAGCCGACAGCGTGCTCGAACGCCTCGAAAAGCAGATCAAGACGATCCGCGAGCCGACCGCGCGCGAAGCGCGCACCTATTACGAGCAGCACAAGGAGCTGTTCGTCGAACCCGAGCGGGTCAGGCTCGGCGTGATCCTGCTCAAGGTCGATCCCAGCTCGCCGCAAGCGGCGTGGAACGCAGCGCACGAGGAGGCGCGCCGCGTCCGCGAGCGGCTGGCTGCCGGCGCCGATTTTGCGGAACTGGCGAAGCTGCATTCGGGCGATCTGTCCGCCGGGCGCGGCGGCGACATGGGCTACGTGCATCGCGGCATGCTGCCCGAGGCCGTGCACGCGGTGGTCGACAAGCTCGCGCCGGGCGCGATCTCCGCGCCGGTGCAGGTCCTCGAAGGGGTTGCGATCCTGCGTCTCGACGATCGAAAGCTCGCGCGGCAGCGCAGCTTCGACGAGGTGCGCGAGCGCGCCGGCGACCTGTGGCAGCGCGCCGAGGCCGACGCCGCGTGGAAGGCGCTGATCGCCGAGCTGCGCAAACGCACATCGATCCGCGTCGACGAGTCGCAGTTCCTGCAGCCGCCCGGCGCGGCGGGCAAGGGCCGCGCCGGCTAGCGATAGCGCGCCGGGCGCTCGAACGCGAGCGGGTGCGCGTGTCCCGGCTGCTCGCCGCTTCGCCTGCAAGGGCGCACTCGACGCGCCGCGCGCTGCGTGCGTCGTTGCTGCTGGCCGCGTTGCTGACGCGGGTTTTCGATGCGGTCGCGGCGGACGGCGCTGGCACCAAAACTGCAGGAACGAGCGCGGACGCAACGACCGGCGTCGCCCCCGACCTGCCGAGCATGGACCAGATCCGCGATCGAATTGCGCGCGCCGACGCCGAACGCGCGCAGGCGCTGCTGCTCGCCGCGGTGGTCGTGCCGACGCGCCGCGAGCCCGATCCGCCGACCGGCGCGCTCGTCGTCGCGACGCGCGAGGCCGCGCCGCAAGCGGCGGCGGCCGCGCGCACGGCAGCGGCGAGCGGAGCCGTTCCGGGCGGCAATGGCAACGGCATCCGCTGGCGTCTGGCGCCAATCGCGGTCGGCGGCAACGTCGCGCTCGATCAGCGCTGGAATCGCGCCGACGACGGTTCGTCGTCGCGGCAGACGCTGCTGTCGACCAACGTCGATCTGGCGACGTACGTCTGGCAGCCGTGGTTCGTGCAGCTCCGCGGCGGCGCCGGCCTGTTGCTCGCGCAAGGAAGCAACACGAATGCCGGCGGGGAAAGACGCGACGACGACAGCACCGCGTGGACCGGTCGTTTCGGAGTGCTCGTATTTCCCGCCAGCCGCTTCCCGTTCGAGCTGCGCGGCGACGTGAGCGACAGCCGCACGAACAGCGACTTCGTCGGCACGGACTACCGCTCGCGCCGCCTGACCGCGAGCCAGAGCTACCGGCTGCTCGCGGGCAACGAAAGCTACAACCTGACCTACGAGCAGAGCACGCTCAGCTCCACGCGGCTGCCCGACGACACGGTGCGCAGCGTGCGCGGACTGATGACCAGCACGCGCGGCAGCCACGGCTTCGAGCTGTCAGGAAGCCATACGCTGAACGAACGCGACGCCGCCGACGACGCAACCCGCGTGACCGCACTGGCGGCGCGGCACAACTACCGGCCGAGCCACGCGCTGACGGTCGACAACCTGGCGACCTACAACGAAGCGCGCGTGCGCGCGCCCGCGCTCGATCTGGCGACCGAAATCCGCCAGTTGTCGAGCTTCGCGACCTGGCGCCCGCAGGAAGGCGATGCGCTGTACGCGCGCGGGCATCCCTTCTATCTGACCGGCAGCGTGCGTTTCGTCGAGTCGCGCACGGGCAGCGCGGATGCCGCCGCCGAAACGCGCTCGTTCAACGGCACCGTCGGCGCCAGCTACGACATCACGCGGCAGCTTCGCGCGAGCGGCGGCCTCTCGGTGAGCGAAATCGCCTTTGCCGACGAGTCGACCACGCTCGCCAGCGAAACGATCGCGTTGACCTACGTGCCGGACGCGCTGCTGCTCGGCCGCTGGCGTTATGCGCCGTCGGCGGCCGCCAACGCGAGCGGCACGCAGGGCGCCTTCGAAGGCGACCGCGCCACCTTCGGCGCGCAGTTCGTGCACGGTCTTTCGCGCCACTGGACCGACGGCGGCGCCAGCGTGTCGTTCAACGTCTCGCAGTCGGCGGGGGCCGTGCACGACACGCTGCGCAGCGACGTCGACCGCACGCTCGGCCACTCGGCCGGACTCAACTGGCAGTCGGCCGGCGGCTCGGCGACGCAGAGCTTCGTCGGTTTCTCGGCGAGCGACTCGCGCAGTTACGGCGAAACCGACAGCACCTTCCAGCTGGTCAATGTCCAGTTCACACTGCGCACGCAGTTGACGCGCACGTCGAGCTGGTCGGGCAGCCTGACCGCGCAGGCCGCGCGCGCGCGCTTCGACGCGGTGGCGTCCGGTCCGCTGCCGCCCGGGCCGCAGGTGACCGCCGATGACGGCTGGCGCAAGTACTACAGCGGCACGCTGACCTACGAAAACGCGCGCGCTTTCGACGTGCCGCGGTTGCGCTTCACGCTGCTCGCAAGCGCCAACAGCCAGCAGCTCGAACGGCGCAGCGAAGGCGACGTCGACGCGCCGCGCGAGCGCATCGATCACCTGGTCGAAGCGCGGCTCGACTACGCGATCGGCCGCCTCGACACGCGCCTGACGCTGCGTACGGCGAAGGTCGAGCAGCGCCGCCACGACGTGCTGTTCTTCCGCGTCAACCGGAGGTTCGGCGCGTACTAGCCGCAAGGGATTCGAAGTGGATCAGAGGAAGAGCATGAAACGGGCAAGGCGGTTGCTGGCGGCGTACATCGCCGCGCTTGCGCTGGCGCTGCCGGCGCCGCCGGCGCACGCCGAGTACGGCAACGTCGTGATGAACAACTACTCGGACGCGGCCGGCATGCGGCCGGTCGTCTTCCCGCACTGGTTCCATCGGGTGCGCTATCGCTGCAAGGTCTGCCACGGGGACCTCGGCTTCCAGTTCAAGGCCGGCGGCAACCAGATCAACATGCTGAAGATCATCGACGGCCAGTTCTGCGGCGCCTGCCACAACGGCGAGATCGCGTGGGGCGTGGAGAACTGCAACCTGTGCCACTCCGCCAAGCCGGGCACGCCGACGCAGGTGCACGAAAGCACCGTGCAGACGCTGACCGGCGCGGCCGCGCCGAAGTGAGAACGCGATGAAGCGATCGATCCGCCTCCTCGTCCTGGCCGGCGCCTTGCTCGCCGCCGCGCAGACCTCCGGCGCCGCCGAGCCGCAGGCCGTGTATGCGTCCACCTGCGCCGCCTGCCACGCCACGGGTGTCGCCAACGCGCCGAAGCCCGGCGACGCGGCCGAATGGCAGCGCCGCCTGCAGCGCGGCGGTCAAGCGGCGCTCATCGAAGCCGCGATGAGGGGCCGCGGCGCGATGCCGCCGAAGGGCGGCAACGCTGCGTTGAGCGATGCCGACGTCCGCGCGACCGTGCTCTTCATGCTGGGTCAGACCGCGCGCGCGAGTGGCGCCGCTGCGGCGCCGGCCAAGGTTCCGCCCGCGCGCAGTGCCGCACCCGCCGCGCGCGCCGGCGCGGGCGCCCCGGGGCAGGAGACGTACGAACTGGCCTGCGCGATCTGCCACAAGGAGGGCGTGCTCGGCGCGCCGCGGCTCGACGATCCGGCGGCATGGGCGCCGCGGCTTGCGGCCGGTGCGGCTGCATTGCAGTCCAACGCGATCAACGGCAAGGGCACGATGCCGGCCAAGGGTGCGAACCCCAATCTGCGCGACGAAGACGTGCGCGCCGCGGTCGACTACATGCTGGCGCAGCTTCAGCCGCGCGCTGCCGCGGCTCCGCCGGCGTCGAAGGCGGCCGCGGCCACGCCTGCAACGAAGCCGGTGGCCGCGGCCGATGCCGGCAAGGGCGCCAGCGTCTATCAGGCGAGCTGCGGTGCCTGCCACGCGGCCGGTGTGGCCGGTGCGCCGAAGGTCGGCGATGCGGCCGCATGGTCGGCGCGCATCCGTGCCGGCGCGAATGCGCTGTACGCGAGCGCGATCAAAGGCAAGGGCGCGATGCCGGCCAAAGGGGGCAACGCGGCGCTGGCCGACGCCGACGTGCGCGCGGCCGTCGACTTCATGCTCGCGCAGTCGCGCGGCGCTGCCGCAGCCGAGCCGAAGCCCGCACCGGCCGTTGCAGCCGCGCCGGCACCGGCCGCGCCAGCCGCGCCGCCGCCCGCAACGCCGGCCGCCGCGCCCGTCGTTGCGGCCGCGAGCGCCGCCGCACAGAGCGAGGTCAACGCGTTCAACCGGCTGTTGCGCCCGCCGGGCAAGCGCAATCTGCCGCCGGCGCAGGACGGCATCCACGATCCCACCAACGACGGCACGCTGCAATTGCAGGCACCGCTCGACGCCTACGCGGCTTTGCCGCGCAGCGCGTCGGGCAATCAGGTCGACTGGGTCAAGGCGCTGCAGGAAAAGCGCATCGCACCGCGCGCCGATCGCGTCGACCCGAAAGCGGAAATGACCGTGATGGACCTGAACATCGTGCGCGAGGTCAAGGGGTCGATGCCGGACGTGCTCTTCCCGCACAAGCAGCACACCGAATGGCTCGACTGCGCGAACTGCCACCCCGCGATCTTCGTGCCGCAAAAGGGTGCCAACCAGATCAGCATGGCCGCGATCCTGCTCGGCCAGAAGTGCGGCGTGTGCCACGGCAGGGTCGCGTTCCCCGTGTCGGAATGCCGATCGTGCCACCAGCGCAAGAAGAGCGGCGCGCAGACCGCCGCGGCCGGAGGTCAACGATGAGCGGCGCGGACGCGGCGCGCTGGCTCGTCCCGCTGTCGGCGGCGCTGTTCGTGGCGGCGGCCTCGGCGCAGGACGCGACGGCGCGGCGCACGGTCGAACAGAAGCTCGAGCTGGTGCGCCAGCTCGTGTCGGATTCGCCGGCGGCTCGGCGCATCGCCGCGAGCGGCAACGCGGCCGCGCAGCGGCACCTCGACGAAGGGCGCCGCCATTTCGAGCGCGCCGGCGAGGCGCTGCGCGCGGGCGACATCGCCGCTGCCGGCGCCGCGGCCGACGAAGCGCTGTGGTCCTTCGGCCGCGCGCGCCAGCTCGTTCCCGACGACATGAACCGGGCGATCGCCGAACGCGTGCGCTACCAGCAGTTACTGCAGAGCGCCGAGCGCATGGTGCCGACCTTCCGCACGCATCTCGCGCATGCCGGCGCAGCCGATGCGCCGGATCTCGCCGCGGCGCTCGAGCTGATCGAACAGGCGAAAACGCTGGCGGCGGCGGAGCGCATCGCCGAGGCCAATCGCGCGCTGCTGCAGGCCGAGCGCCACCTGCTGGTCGGACTGAACCGGACGATCGGCGACCGCACGCTCGTCTACCGCGCGCATTTCGAGACGCCGGCGCTCGAGTTCGACTACGAGCTGGAGCGCCATCGGAGCCTGCACGACCTTGTGCCGGTCGCGATCGACGAACTGAAGCCGGGCGAAGAGGCGCGCGCGGCGATCCGCCAGCTCGTCGAGCGCAGCCGGTCGCTGCGGACGCGCGCCGTCGCGCTCGCGGGCGAGCGCCGCCACGAGGACGCGCTCGAAACCGTTCGCGAGGCGACCGCGCTGCTGCAGCGCGCGCTGACGACGGCGGGCCTCGTGATGCCGACGCAGTGAGGACGCGATGAGAACGGCTTTGGCTTGGCTGACGTGCGCCGCGCTGACTTGGGCCGGCGCGGCATGGGCGCAGGATCGCGCGCAGGTCGAGCGCCGGCTGCAATCGGTCGGTACGCTGATCGAGACGAGTTCGGCGGCGCGCCAGATCGACGCGAGCGCAGATCCGCAGGCGCTGGAGAAGCGCAGCCAGGCGCGCTCGCTGCACCGGCGCGCGGCGGCGGCCTTCGCCGGCGGCGATCTCGCCGGCGCCTCGCAACTGCTCGACGAAGCGGCGCGCACGATGGTGAGCGGCGCGCGTCTGGCCAATCCCGAGCAGGTCACCGAAGAGAAACGCCGCCGCGACTTCGAAGCGCGGCTGGACAGCGTCAAGGCGCTGCTCGCCGCGCAGAGCCGCATCGTCCAGGAAAAGAGCGGCGGACGCGACGCGCAGGAGGCGACCCGCAGCATCGAAGCGCAACTGGCGCAGGCGCAGCGGTTGGCACAGGCCAACCGGCTCGACGAGGCGCGCCCGCTGCTGGACCGCGCGTACCTGACCGCCAAGGTGTCGATCGAATCGATGCGGCGCGGCGACACGCTCGTGCGCACGCTGCATTTCGCGTCCAAGCGCGAGGAATACGACTACGAGCTGGACCGCAACGACACGCACCGCATGCTGGTGCGCGTGCTGCTCGCCGATCGTCCCGGCGCCGAATCGCAGGGCGCGATCGCCGCCGCGGTCGACGCGGCCGCGAAGCTGCGCGCCGAGGCCGAGCGGCTCGCCGCGCGCGGCGATCACGAAGGCGCGATCGGCAAGCTCGAGGAATCGACGCGCGCGCTGGTGCGCGGCATCCGCGCCGCCGGCATCTACATCCCGGGCTGACGGCGGATGCGGCATGCGGATCGTTGCGCTGACGACGCTGGCGATCGCGGCGACGCTGTTCGCGCCGGCGGCGGCCGACGATCGCAAGTGGCTGCCGCTCGCCAAGGACGGCATCCACGATCCGGCCAGCCCCGCGTTGCGGCTGAAGCAGGAGCCGGCCGAAGCGCTGTCGAAGCTGCCGCGCGACACGGCGGGCAACCTCGTGAACTGGGTCAAGGCGCTCGACAGCGGCGCGATCGCGCCGCGCACGAACATCCTGCCGGAGACGAACGTGCGGGTGCGCGACGACGAGATCATCGTGTCGAAGTTCGGCTCGCTGCCCGCCGTGGTCTTCCCGCATCGCCCGCACACGCTGTGGCTCGATTGCTCGAACTGCCACGAGAAGCTGTTCGTGTCAAAGGCCGGCGCGAACCGCTTCAGCATGCAGAAGATCCTCGACGGCGAGCAGTGCGGCGTCTGCCACGGCGCGGTCGCTTTTCCGCTGACCGAATGCAACCGCTGCCACAGCCTGCCGAACGAGGTTCTGATGCGCAGGATGAGGAAATGAGGGCGGTCTCGACATGCGCGCTGCTGGCGTGCGCGCTGCTCGCGCTGCCCGCGGCGCCGCGCGCCGAGTACGGCGACGTCGTGCTGAATCGCCGCTCGGAAGGCGAGGGCGTAAGGCCGGTGATCTTCCCGCACTGGTTCCATCGCATCCGCTTCCGTTGCAAGGTCTGCCACTTCGAGCTGGGCTTCGAGATGCGCGCGGGCGCCAACGACGTGCGCATGGACGACATCGCCGAAGGCAAGTTCTGCGGCATGTGCCACGACGGCAATACGGCGTGGGGCGCGGATCGCTGCGACCTGTGCCACGCGGGCAGGCCGGGGCAGGCGAGCCGCATCGTCGGCGGCGCGCAGACCTCGGGGCCGGGACGATGGTGACGCGCCGGCGAGCGCTGCGCGCGACCGGGGCGGCGGCGCTTGTCGTCGCGCTCGCAGGCTGCGCGGCGGCGATCGAGCAGGCGCGGCCGCAGGCGTCTTCGGCGGCCGGCGAACCGACGCCCTGGCGGGTCGTCAGCGGCGGATTCCTCGCCGCGCCGCAGCCGCTCGCGGGCGTGCCGGCGCGGCCCGGCAGCGGCGCGTACGTGCGCCTGGTGTTCCCGGCCGCGGTCGCGCTGCGCGACAACGAACTGCTGATCGTCGACAGCGGCGCCGGGCGCGTCTATCGCCACGACCTTGCGCTCGGCACGCTGGTGCCGATCGCGGGCGCGCCGGCCTCGGTCGATACGCGCGTGGCGCTCGGCGCCGACCTCTCGGCCTACGTGCTCGACGCGGGCGCGCGCCGCGTGCTGCGCTTCGCGCGCGACGGCCGGCTGCTGCAGACCTTCCGTTCCGAGTCGATCGCCGCCGATCCGACCGCTCTCGCGCTCGCGCCGGACGGGGTCACGCTGTACGTCGCCGATCGCACGCTCGCGCAGGTGGTCGTCTTCCGTACCGCAGGCGCGATCGCGCTGCCGCTCGTGCCGCGTGCCGACGAAGCGCGCGTGGCGGGCGTGCGCGCGCTCGCGTTCGGCCGGCGCGGCGTGTATCTGCTCGACGAGCACGCGGGCGCCGTGCTGCTGCTGGCGCCGGACGGGGCGCTGCTCGCGCGCTTCGGGCAGGGCCAGTTGACCGCGCCGTCGGCGCTCGCGGTCGATCGCGGCGAGCGCGTCTACGTCGGCGAAACGCGGACCGGTGCGCTCAAGCTGTTCGCCGGCGGCGCGTTGGTGCGGACGCTCGACGCGCGCGCGCTGCGCCTGCAATCGATCGGCGCACTGGCGAGCGACGGCGACGTGCTGGCGATCACCGATCCGGCGGCGGGCGCGGTCGCGTTGTTCCGCGTTGCAGACGGCATCCAATGAAGGCGATCGCGCAGCGCCTGCTCCTTGCCGCGGCGGTGCTGCTGCTGCCGAGTTGCGCGACCGAGCCGGTGCGCGGCGTGCTGCACTTTGGCATGGACGATGCGCCCGAGGGCAGGCGGCTGCTGTGGCCGCAGGCGGGCGAGATCCCGCGCTACCTGTACGCGGGCACGCTGACGGGCGAGCAGAACTTCCGCCGGCCGGAAGGCGCGCGGCGCGGCGCGGCGTTCCTGCGCTGGCTGGTCGGACTCGACGGCAGCAGCGATAGGCCGCTGGTGCTGCAGCGGCCCGCCGCGGTCGCAGGCGACGACGCGGGCCGCATCTACGTCACCGACGTGAGCCGGCAGGCGGTCTTCGTCTTCGACGAGGCGGCCGGCCGGCTGCTGCTGTGGGATCGCGCCGAAGCTGCGCTCAGCTTCGTCGCGCCGAGCGGAGTCGCCCCCGGTGCGAACGGCGGCGTGCTGGTGGCCGATGCCGAGCTGGGCTTCGTCGCGCGGCTCGATCGCGCAGGACGGCCGCTCGCGCCGATCGGCAAGGGCATGCTCAAGCGCCCCACGGGCGTGGCGCGCGACGCCGCGCGCGGTCGCATCTTTGTTGCCGATGCTTACGCGCACGACATCAAGGTGTTCGACGACGACGGCCGTCTGCTCGAGACGATCGGCGCACGCGGCGAAGGCGAAGGCGAATTCAACTATCCGACCCACCTGAGCTTGGCCGGCGGGCTGCTGTATGTCACCGACGCGCTGAACGGCCGCGTGCAGATCCTGCGCACCGACGGCGAACCGCGATGGCGCCGGCTCGGCGCGCGCGGGCTGTACGTCGGCAATCTCGTGCGGCCGAAAGGCGTAGCGGCCGACGGCGAAGGCAACGTCTACGTGGTCGAGTCGTATTTCGACACGCTGCTCGTGTATTCGCCCGAAGGCGAGTTCCTGATGCCGATCGGCGGCACGGGGACCGCGACCGGACGTTTCTATCTGCCCGCCGGCGTCTGGGTCGACGCGCGCAACCGCGTGTTCGTCGCCGACATGTTCAACGGCCGCGTCGTGATCTTCCAGTTCCTCGGGGGCGGCGATGCGGCGCGCTAGCGGACTGCTGCTGGCGATCGCGCTCGGCGCGGCCGGCGCAGCGCTCGCCGAACGCGTGTCCGACGTGAGGAACACGAGGCACAACCTGTCGACGAGCGGACCGGGCCCCGTGCGCGCCGCACCCGGCGGCACGACCGAAGTCTGCGTGTTCTGCCACACGCCGCACGGCGCCACGGCGCAGGACGCGAGCGGCGCCGGCGTGCGCGCACCGCTGTGGAACCGGCGCATCCCCGCGGGCTCGACGTATACCCCGTACACGTCCTCTTCACTCGATGCGCAGTACATCGTCGAGGGGCTCGCAGCCACGCCGGGCGGCAGCTCCAAGCTTTGCCTGTCGTGCCACGACGGCACGCTCGCGATCGGCAACGTCAACGTGCTCAACGGCGCGGAGAACGCGACCATCCCGATGACCGGCACCGGCGCCGGCGGCGTGATGCCGCCGGGCGAAGGCGCTGCGTCGGGCTTCACGCGCTTCATCGGCACCGACCTGCGCAACGACCATCCGATCTCGATCACCTACAACGCCGATCTCGCGCTGCGCGACGGCGAACTGCGCCAGGTCGACGCGAACCAGCGCTGGCCGGGCGGCTCGGGCAGCGTGATCGGCGTGCGCGCGCCGGGTTTCAAGCCGCTGATGCCGCTGGAGCCGACCGGCAGCGGCGGCCTCGGCCAGGTGCAATGCGCGACCTGCCACGACCCGCACGTTCGCGAGACCAATCCCGCCGCGGGCAACCAGAAATTTCTGCGGATGAACCGCTTCCAGGAAACGCCGCCGGCAGCGGGACTCAGCACCGTCGGCGACATCATCTGCCTGTCGTGCCACGACAAGAACGGCGCGTTCGGCGTCTGGGCCTTCTCCGCGCACGCCAATCCTACGGTGGCGAACGAAACCTATCGCGCCGAAGCCGCGGCGCTGCGCGAGTTTCCCGCCGATCTGCCGGTGTGGCGGGCCGCGTGCCTGAACTGCCACGACACGCACACGGTGCAGGGCGCGCGCCGGCTCACGCGCGAGGGCACCGACGCGCCGTTGCCGCCGGGCAATCCGTTCGCCGCGAAGCAGGGCGGCAATCCTGCGCTCGAACAGACCTGCTACCAGTGCCATACGACCGCGGCGAAATCGGTGCTGAACTCGGTCGCGACCGTGCCGAACGTCGAAAGCGACTTCGCGCTGCCGATCCGCATGCCGATCACCACGCCCGAGCAGGGCGGCAGCACGGAGGAAGTCCACGACATCGCGACCGGTTTCAACGACGGCTTCGTCGACTGCACCGGGCCGACGAACCGCTGCGGCGCCGACTTCATGGAATCCCGGCCGAAGCTCGCGCAGCGCCATGCCGAATGCACCGACTGCCACAACCCGCATCGCGTCGTGAAGTTCCGCTCGTTCGCGGGCGGCGCGGGCGGGATCGCCGGCCCGCCCGACCCGGCGGGCACGCACCGGCACGACGAAACGACCGGGTACACGCACACGAACATCGCGTCGGGCGTGCTGCGCGGCGCGTGGGGCGTGGAGCCGATCTATGGCTCGACCTCGTTCCATGCGCTGCCGACGAGCTATGCGGTCAAGCGCGGCGATCCCGGCGCGAGCGTCGACAGCTCGGTCGCCGCGCCCTACGTCACGCGCGAGTACCAGATCTGCCTCAAGTGCCACTCCGATTACGGCTACGCCGACAACAACGTCTATCCGGCCGGCAACCGGCCCGCGCTCGGGCGGCTGGGCGGCACGCCGAGCGGCGCCAACAACCTGACCATCTACACGAACCAGGCCAAGGAGCTGCAGGCGCCTGCGACGCACCGGGGCCAGGGCACCAAACCGAACTCCGGCGCGGGCTCGAACTTCGGGACCAACAACCACCGTTCATGGCATCCGGTGATCGATTCGACCGGCCGCAGCTTCGTCAGCGCGAACACGTTCCGCCTGCCCTGGGGCAACGCGATCGGCACGCAGACGATGTACTGCAGCGACTGCCATGGTTCGAATACGCCGGAAGGGACGGTCGTTCCGGTCGGCGGCGAAGACGGCAATCCGTGGGGACCGCACGGCTCGACCAACAGCTTCCTGCTCAAGGGGCAATGGGGCACCAACACCGGCGCCGACAATCGCGGCGACAACGGACCGAACCCCAACGGCGCGTGCTTCAAGTGCCACAACCCGAACACCTACGCCAACCGCAACGGCACCGGTACGACCGGCTTCTCGGGCGGCGGCGAGAACCTGCACGCGCTGCACACCGACAAGATCGGGCGCATCCGCTGCGTCTGGTGCCATGTCGCGGTTCCGCACGGCTGGAAGAACAAGGCGCTGCTGGTGAACCTGAACGACGTCGGCCCCGAGGCCGGCCGCGCGGGCAACGAAGAGTGGCGGATGAACGCCAGCGCGCACGCGTACAACCAGGAGCCGTACTACCTGAACGCCAAGCTGAAGGTGCGCACCTTCGCGACGAGCGGAAACTGGGTCGAGACCAACTGCGGCTCGGCCAACTCGGCGCAGACGTTCGGCACGAACGCCAATTCGACGGCGACCGGGCGCGACTGGATGAGGGCCGTATGCACGAATCCGCCATGACGCATCCGCTCGCCGTTCGCTGCGCATCGACCCGGCTGACGGTCGCGCTGCTCGTTTTGCTCGCTGCGGGCGTGGTCGCCGGCTACCTGTACGAGGCGATCGCGCCGGTTACGCTCGCGCTGCCGCTCGGGCTGCTCGTCGTGAATCTGATGGCCGCCGTCGCGACGAAACCGGTGTTTCGCCGGCAGGCGCCGCTGCTCGTCGCGCATCTGGCGCTTGCCGCGCTCGTGCTGCTCGCCGCGTTCGGTCGCTTGACCGCGCTGCAGGGTCGGATCGAGCTGACGCAGGGACTCGCGTTCGACGGGCAACTGCTCGACGTCGACGCCGGACCGCTGCACCGTTCACGGCTGGCGCAGGCGGCGTTCGCGAACGAAGGCTTCGAGATCGACTACGCGCCGGGGATCAAGCGCGGCCGCACGCGCAACGCCGTGCGTTGGACCGACGCGCAAGGGCGCGTGCAGCGTGCAGTGATCGGCGATCACGAGCCGCTCGTGCTCGCCGGCTACCGTTTCTACACGACACCGAACAAGGGCTATGCGCCGGTGTTCACCTGGCGCACGCGCGCGGGCGACGTGCAAGGCGCCGTGCATCTGCCGAGCTATCCGGTGCATCGGCTGCGCCAGGCACGCGCGTGGACGCTGCCCGGCGGAACGGCGGTGTGGATCATGCTGAAGACCGAAGAGGACGTGATCGATCCGGACGCGCCGAGCGCATTCGCGCTGCCGCGCAACCGCGACGTCGTGCTGCGCATCGGCGACGAGCGCTTCGAACTGACTCCCGGCGGCCGCATCGCGCTGCCGGGCGGAGCGCTGATCTACGAGGGGCTGCGCACCTGGATGGGCTATCGCGTGTACTACGACCCGACCTTGCCCTGGCTGCTCGCGGCGAGCGTGCTCTCGACGCTCGCGCTCGCGCTGCACTTCGCGCTGAAGTTCAGGCGGCAGCCCTGGCGCGCGGCGCTGCCGGCGCCGGCCGCGCCGCGCGACGATGGCGCCGCGCGGCCGCTCGCGGTGTGGCGATGAGCCTCGAATCCGCGCTGCTGCTGCCCGCGCTCGGCTGCTACGCGCTCGCCGGCGCGACCGCATGGATCGAGTTCGATCGGCGCGCGCCGGCCTTCGCGCGCGCGACCGCGCTGCTGCTCGCCGGCGGGCTCGCTTTGCACACGGCCTCGCTCGCCGCGCGCTGGCAAGCCGTGGGCCACGGCCCGTTCACGACGATGTACGAGATCCTGAGCAGCAACGTGTGGAGCCTCGCGCTCGTCTTCGCGCTCGTGTGGGCGCGCGTGCGCGAGGTGCGGGCCGCCGCGCTGCTCGTGCTGCCGGTGATCCTGCTGCTGGCGGCCTGGCTGCTCGCCGCCGACGGCGCGCCGGGGCATTTCCCGCCGACCTACTTCACCGCGCTGCTGTACGTGCACGCGCTGCTCGGCAAGATCTATCTCGGCCTGCTGCTCGCGGCGGTCGGCGTCTCCAGACTCGTGTGGCTGCGGCGCTCGCGCTGGGGCGCGCGGCGGCTCGCGGGACTCGCTCCCGACGAAGCGCTCGACGAGCTCGCGCACCGCTTCGCCGCCTTCGCTTTCGTGTTCGATTCGCTGATGCTGATCGCCGGCGCGGTGTGGGCGCAGGACGCCTGGGGCCGCTACTGGGCGTGGGATCCGCTGGAAACCTGGGCCTTCCTGAGTTGGCTCGCGCTCGCCGCGGCGCTGCACGCGCGCGCTTCGCTGCGCGTGTCCGCGCGCGTGCACGCATTGCTGCTCGCCGGCGCGTTCGTGCTCGCTTTCCTGACCTTTTTCGGCGTCCCGTTCGTCTCGACGTCGCCGCACAAGGGGGCCGTGTGAAGGCGCGCAAGGATCGGCGTGCGCTGGCCGTCGCGCTGACGGTCGCGCTCGTCGCGGCGGGTGGCGCAGCCGTCCATCTGTGGCCGTCGGCGCCGCCGGCGGTCACTGCTCGGCCCGACCCGCGCAGCGATGCAAAGGGCCATGCGGAGGCGGCGCGGCGCGATGAAGTCAAGCTTCGCTTCGAGCAGGCGGTATTGATGCTGCACGCCCGCGAGTACGAGCACGCGCTGACTGCGTTGCATCGCGTCCTCGAACTGGCACCGCGCATGTCCGAAGCACATGCGAATGCCGGCTACGCGTTGCTCGGGCTGAAGCGCACGGCTGCCGCGCGCGATTTCTTCGAAGGCGCCATCGCGCTGAATCCGATGCAGGCCAACGCGTACTACGGCCTGGCCGCGGCGCTCGACGAGCTGGGCGACCGCGCCGGCGCGATCGGCGCGATGCGCAGCTTTCTTCACCTCGCGAAGGACGAGGACCCGCGCCATCTCGCCAAGGCGCGCGCCGCGCTGTGGGAGTGGGAAGCGCAGCGCGCGGCGTCGCGGGCCGGCCGCTGATCTTTACGCGTGCCGTAACTCCGGCGGTGGCAGGTTGCTTGCTTGCGCTGCCTTCCGCCGTCCCGCGCTTCGGAGCGTGACAGGCGAAGTCGATGGAATTCCCGAGTCCGGGAACGTGTTCCCGAATCCGGAAATGGGTCAAGCTGCCCGTGGCGGTGCCCCGCCGAAGCCCGACGGGACGGCCAGCGGTCGAGGAGTGGGAATGAACGCGACAGGGCGCGCCGGGTGGATGTCGGCGCTGGCGTGGCTGCTGGCCGGCGCGTCGGTGGCCGCTGATGCGACGGCGGCCGACGAAGTGCCGCGGCCGCAGCTCGAGGAAGCCCGCAAGGCGACGACCGAGCTGCTGGGCCAGATCCGCGGCGAACTCGTGCGTGCGATCGAGACGAGCGGCCCGCTGCGCGCGATCGTCGTCTGCAAGTACACGGTCCCCGAGATCTCCGCAGCGGTGTCGCGCAAGTACGGCGCGCGCGTCACGCGCGTGAGCCTGCGGCCGCGCAATCCCGCGCTCGGGTGGGCGGATGTGTGGGAGCAGAAGGCGCTGCTCGCGTTCGAGCAGCGCGTCGCGCGCGGCGAGAAGGCCGACGGGCTCGAGTCCTTCGAGGTCGTCAACGAACCGGCCGGACGCTTCGTCCGCTACGCCCGCGCGCTGCCGCTCGGCCCGCTGTGCGTGCACTGCCACGGGCCGCCCGAACAGGTCAGCGAGGCGATCCGTTCGGCGCTCGCGACCGACTATCCGCACGACCGCGCGATCGGCACCGAGCTTGGGCAGGTGCGCGGCGCCGTCGTCTTCAAGAAGCCGTATTGAGCCGTGCTGCCCCGCGCCCTGTTCGCCGCGCTTGCCGCGCTGTCATTGGCTGCATGCGATACGCCGGCGCCGCCGGCGGCGCTTCCGCAAGACCTGCGCCTCGCCGGCCTGGACGGCGCGGCGAGCACGCTCGAGCGCTGGCGCGGCAAGTGGCTCGTGATCAACGTCTGGGCGAGCTGGTGCGAGCCCTGCCGGCGCGAGATGGGCGCGCTGCAGCGCCTGAGCGAACAGATCGACCCCGCGCGTGCCGCGGTGATCGGCCTGACCGTCGACGACGATCTGCAACTCGCGCGCGAATACCTGCGGCGCGCGGGCGTGCGGTTCGACAACTTCGCCGATGGACCGCCGCCGGTAGCGCGGCCGGTGCTGGGCGTCAACGCGCTACCGGAAACGATCGTGCTCGGTCCGGACGGCCGGGTGCGCGCGCGCATCGTCGGCGCGCGCGACTGGACCGATGCCGCGCTGATCGGACGGCTCGGCCTGCCGGTGCGCGATACGCGTGCGGACGAGGCTGCGCGATGAACGCGGGGCGCGCTTCAGTTTCCGCGCAGGTAGGCCGCGGCGTCGGCGTGCCCCTGCTCGGCGGCACGACGGATCCACTTCAGCGCCTCCTGCGGGTTCTGCACGACGCCCTTGCCGGTCAGGAAGAGAATGCCGAGGCTGTACTGGCCGTCGGCGTGCCCCTGGCGGGCCGCTTCGAAGTACCACTGCGCCGCCTGCCGGTCGACGTCGACGCCGGGCGCGGCCTCGGCGAGCCCGTAGGCGTACATGTTGCCGAGCTGGAACTGCGCTTCGGCGTTGCCCTGGCGGGCGGAGCGCTCGAACCAGCGCATCGCCTCGGCGTCGCTTTCGCGCACGCCGTGGCCGTGGAAGTAGAGCAGCCCCAACCGAAGCTGCGCCTGCGCGTTGCCGGATTGGGCGAGCGGCTCCAGCAGGCGAAAGGCGGTCGGATAGTCCTTGCGGTTCATCGCCGCGATGCCGGCGTCGAGATCATTGGCGCGCGCCGTGCCCGGCGCCAGCGCCACGGTGAGCGCGAGCAGGCAGGCGAATGTCAGCGCGTGGGCGAGCGCGAACGCGGATTCGTGCGCGCGGGCGGCGAGGGCGCGATGCATCGACGGGCTCCGACCTTGCGTGGGTGTGGACGTGTCGTAGCAAGCCGCGTTCCCGTCGCGCGGAAGGTGTGCCGATGAACGCGCCGGGCACGCTGACCGCGGCCGATTCCGGACTGCCGGCGCGCGCGCGGCACGCACGGCTGCGCTGGCCGCGCACGCTGCGCGGCAAGGGGCTGCTTGCGCTCGGCGCCGCGCTCGTCTACCTGGTCGCGGTGGCGTTGCACGTCTCGCAGCAGCGCGCCGAGCTGAACCGCAAGGTCGGCGAGCTGCAGGTCCTGCATCGGTACGAGCGCGCACTCGCGCGTGCCGAGGTGGCCGTCTACAACGCGGGGCTCGAAGTGCAGGAGGCCGCGTTCGGCCCGATCGACGGCGGCACGCCGGTGTCGCGCAGCATCGCGCTGGCGATCGAAACGGCCACGCGTTCGCTCGACGCGCTGGAGGAACACGAAACCGGCTCGGTGCGGCGCGTGCGCGCGGTCGAGCGCGCGTTCCAGGCGCTGCGCGCGGCGCCGCTGCGCGCGAACTGGCTTGAGCTGCGCGAAACCCTGCGCCGGATCCAGGAAGACCTGACGATCCAGCGCGACAAGACGGCGCACGAGCGCGAGTCGCTGACCGAGCGCTACCAGCAGGTCTTCCGCGGGCTGACGCTCGAGATGTACGGGCTCGTGCTGGCGGGTTTCGTCGTCTTCGGCGCCGGCGTCGTCGCATTCTTCGCGCGGCTGACGCGCGATCTCGCGCGCCTGCAGCAACGCGCCGCCGAAATCGTCCGCGGCGAACGCCTGCCGCCCCTTCCGGTCGAGCGCGACGACGAACTGGGGCGTCTGACGCACGCGGTCAACCGGATGGCCGAGGACCTGGACGCGCGCGCGCGGCAGCTCGAGCTGGAGGATCAGCGGCGCGCGCACCAGGAGAAGATGGCGAGCCTCGGCGCGCTCGCTGCGGGCGTGGCGCACGAGATCAACAACCCGCTCGCGACGATCGCCGGCATCGCGCAGCAACTGACGGCGCTCGACGCGCCGTTGCCGGCCGCCGCGGCAGACGCGCACGGCCGGCAGTTGCTGGCCGAGACACAACGCGTGGCGGGCGTCACGCGGCAGATCGCCGATCTGGCCGCGCCGCGGCCCGCGGACCTGCCCTGGCTGGATCTGAACGCGATGCTGCAGCCGCTGCTGCATTTCGTCCGCTACGACCGCCGCTACCGCCGCATCGAGTTCGTCGAGGACCTGGCACCGGCGCTGCCGGCGGTGCGCGCGTTGGGCGACCCCGTCGAACTCGTGCTGATGCGGCTGCTCGCCGCCATCGCCGACACGGCGGCGGCGGGTGATGCGCGTGGTGCGCGCGTGGGCGTAGCCACGCGGGCGGTCGGGGACGGCGTCGAACTCGTGCTGGCGGACGAAGGTGCCGTGCCGTCCGCGGCCCCCGCCGCGCGCACGCCCGACGACCGCGCGTTCGAAGTGTGCGCGGCGATCGTCGAGCCGCTCGGTGGCACACTGCGGGTCGAGCGCGACGGTGCACGGCTGCGGCGGATCGCGCTGGTGCTGCCGGCCGAACCTCCCAGCCAAGCGGAAACCACGCGATGACCCCCATGAACGTGCTCGTCGTCGACGACGAACCGGCGATCCGCCAGGTGCTGTCGGCCGCGATCGGCAAGGCCGGCCACCAGGTCGCCGCCGCCGCCTCCGCCGCGGAGGCGCTCGCCCGGCTCGGCAAGGGCGACATCGACGTGGTCGTCTCCGACATCTTCATGCCGGTCACCGACGGCATCGAGCTGTTGAAGCTCGCGCGCGCGCAGGGCTTCGACGCGACCTTCATCATGGTCACCGCGTTCGCGTCGGTCGACTCGGCGATCGAGGCGATCAAGGCGGGCGCACACGACTACATCACCAAACCGGTCCGCAACGAGGAGATCCTGCACCGGCTCGAGCAGATCAGCGCGCTGCGCGGGCTGCGCGACGAAAACCGCGCGCTGCGCGACCTCGTGCTCGGCGGCGGGGGGCGGCGCTACCGGTTCACTTCGCCCGCAATGCAGACGGTCGAGCACCTCGTCACGCGCGTGGCGCCGACCACGAGCACCGTGCTGATCGTGGGCGAAAGCGGCACCGGCAAAGGGATCGCGGCGCGCGAGGTGCACGAGCTGTCGGCGCGCCGCGACGGCCCCTTCATTCCGGTCAACTGCAGCGCGATCCCGGAGACGCTGCTCGAAAGCGAGTTCTTCGGCCACACCAAGGGCGCGTTCACCAGCGCCGACCGCGCGCGCAAGGGGCTGTTCCTGCAGGCGCACGGCGGCACCATCTTCCTCGACGAGATCGGCGAGCTTCCGCTGGCGATGCAGACCAAGCTGCTGCACGTGATCGAGGCCAAGCAGGTGCGCCCGCTGGGCTCCGAGCAGGTGCACAAGGTCGACGTGCGCATCGTCGCGGCGACCAACCGCGATCTGCCGGCGATGGTGCGCGAGGGCCGTTTCCGCGAGGACCTGTACTTCCGGCTGTCGGTGTTCCAGATCGCGATGCCGCCGCTGCGCGAGCGGCGCGAGGACATTCCCGGTCTGATCCGATTCATGCTCGCACAGCAGGGTCCTTCGGGCGGGCCACTGGCGATCGACCCGGAAGCCGAGGACGTGCTGCTGCGCTTCGACTGGCCGGGCAACGTGCGGCAGCTCGAGAACGTGCTGCATCGTGCGGCAATCCTCGCCGACGGCGGGCGCATCCGCGTGGCCGACCTGCCGCCCGAGGTCTCGCGAACGGCCGCCGCGCGCGGTCGCCCCGAGGCGGCCGCCGGCGGCGCGACGCTGCGCGAACGCGTGCGCGCGTTCGAGCTGAAGCTGATCCTGCAGGCGATCGAGGAGGCCAACGGCGACCGCCGGCTCGCGGCGCAGCGGCTCGGCATCGGCCTGTCGAGCCTGTACCGCAAGCTCGAGGAGTATCCGGCCGAGGCGCCGACGAGCTGAAGCCGACGCGCGAACGAGCTGGCACGGAATTCGCTGACTCCCCTCCGTCCAGTTCGTGCGAGGAGATCGGCGTGCGCAAGGCTCTGCGGGCGGCGGCGCGAGGCGCGTTCGCGATCGGCCTGCTGACGTTGGCAGCACAGGCGGCGGCCACGGCGGAAGAGGACTTTCGCGCCGGGCAACTCGCGTACCAGCGCGGCGACGTGGCGGCCGCGATCACCGCGTTGCGCCGCGCCGCGGCGGCGAACCATGCGCCGTCGCAGCATCTGCTCGGCTTCCTGCTGGAGAACGCGGGGCTGGTCGACGAAGCCGCCGGACACTATCGCGGGGCCGCGGAGCAGGAGCACGCCGACGCGCTCGCGGCGTACGCCGGGTTGCTCGCCGCTGGCCGCGGCGCGCCGAAAGACGAACGCGCCGCGTTCGACCTGTACTCGCGCGCGGCCGCGCGCGGACACGCGATGGCGATCCGCATCGTCGCCGACGCCTACCTGAAAGGCGAGCTGGGGGTGCGCGCCCGCGACGACGCGCGCGCGCTGCCCGCGCTGCGCCGCGCGGCCGAGCGCGATCACCTCGCCGCGATCGACGCGCTCGCGACGGCGTACCGGCGCGGCGATTACGGTGCGGCGCCCGATGCGGCCGAAGCCGCGCGCTGGCAGGCGCGCGCCGCCGAGCTGCGCAAGCGCCAGACGGCGGGAGCGGCGAAGAAATGAAACACGGGAACGACCTCGCGCGGTTCGCGCTCGCGGCGATCTGCGCGGCGCTTTGGGTACCGCACGATGCGCGCGCGGCCGACGTGTTCCGCGGCGGCGAGCTGTACCGGCGCCACTGCGCGCAATGCCACGGGGAGGACGGGCGGCCCGTGATGCCGATTGCGCCCGATTTCACCCGGCGCGAACGCCTGCTGCAGCCCGATCCGGTGCTGCTGCAGACCGTGCGCGCGGGCAAGGGCGCGATGCCCGGTTACCAGGGCCTGCTGCGCGACCGCGATCTGCTGGACGTGATCGCCTTTCTGCGGACGCTGCAATGAAGAACAGGATCCGGATGGCCGTTGCGGCCTTCGCTTTGCTGCTGTTCGGCGCGACGGCGGCCGCGCAGCCGCGCGCGCCGTTCGCGGTGCGCGACGTGTTCGAGGTCGGTCCCAACGTCTACGTGCGCGCGCTGACGATCGAGCCGGCGCGCGGCGCACTGTGGGTCGGCACCTCGGCGGGCGTGCACGAGGTCGATCTGGCGAGCGGACGGCTGCGCAACACGTTCACGCGCAAACAGGGGCTCGCGAACGAATACGTGTTCGCGGTCGGCATCGACCGCGCGGGCTACAAGTGGTTCGGCACCAACGCCGGCGGCGCGTCACGCTACAAGGACGGGAAGTGGAAGACCTACTTTCCGATGCACGGGCTCGCGGACTACTGGATCTACGCATTCGCGAGCCAGCGCGACGGCACGCTCTGGATCGGCACCTGGGCGGGGGTCAACAGGTTCGACCTGAAGACCGGCAAGTTCACGACCTACGTGAAAGAGCTGGTCAACGAATGGGTCTACGGCATCGCCGTCGACGCTTCCGACCGCGTCTGGTTCGGAACCGAAGGCGGGGTGTCGATGTACGACGGTGCGACCTGGAAGTCGTGGACGCACAAGGATGGGCTCGGCGCGCCGAACGACGAGAACCTGCCGTTCAGCGCGAACACGGGGCTGGGCACGCGTACGCGGCACGACCTGTCGGTCGGCGCCGAAGGCAAGGCGACCTACAACCCGAATTACGTGTTCGGCGTGCTGGCAGCGCGCGACGGTGCGATCTGGGCCGGCACCTGGGGCGGCGGTGCGGCGCGCTTCGACGGCAGGCAATGGCGCAACTACGTCGCGCGCGACGGGCTCGCCGGCAACATCGTCTACGCGCTCGCCGAGGATCGCGACGGCGCGCTGTGGTTCGGCACGAACAACGGCGTGTCGCGCTTCGACGGCAAGACCTGGAGCAACTTCGGGGTCAAGGACGGGCTGCTCGACCGCCACGTCTACGCACTCGCCGTGGCGCCGAACGGCGATGTCTGGGTCGGTACGCGCAAAGGCGTCGTCCGGATCGCGCGCTGACGCGCAGGACAAGGGGGGAAACCGTGCAGTTCAATCCGAAGATCGCCGCGCTCGCGGTGGCAGGACTCGCAATCGCGCTGGCCGGCGCGTATTTCGCCGGCCGCCAGTCGGCGCCGCCCGCGGAGAACGCGCCGCGCAAGGCGCTGCCGCCGAATCATCCGCCGACGGCGGCCGAGCCGCAGCGCGAGGGCAAGCTCACCGTCGATCCGACGCAGAAATTCACGCACTTTCGCGTCGGCAACAAGAACGTCAAGCGCATCTTCGCCGACGGCGACGTGGTGTGGGTCGGTACGTCGGGCGGGGCGGTGCGCTACGACACGCGCACCGACGAGTACAAGCTGTACGACGTGAAGAGCGGGCTGCTGTCCAACGGCATCTTCTACGTGGGCAGACTGCGCGAGCGCGTCGCGCTCGGCACCTACGGCGGCGGGCTGTCGCTGCTCGACGCGAAGAACCAGACCTGGGAAACCTACAACATCCCCGAGGGGTTGGGCGATGCCTTCGTGTACGACGTGCTCGAGGCGCGCAACGGCGACGTCTGGATCGCCACCTGGTCGGGCGTGAACCGCGTGCGCGGCGGTAACCTGAAGGACCGTTCGCGCTGGGACCTGTACACGGTCGAGAACACCAAAGGCGGACTGCCGAACGACTGGGTGTACGGTCTGGCCGAGGGCAAGAACGGCGACATCTGGCTCGCCACCGAAGGCGGGCTCGCGCTGCACCGGCAGGGTCGCTGGGAGAACTGGAACCACGCGAAAGGGCTCGGTGCGCCGTACGAACTGGTGAAGAACCAGATCGAATTCAAGAACGATCCGTCCAAGGTGTCGCAGCATCACGCCAAACAGAAGGAGGAGATGGGGCTGTCGGGCGTGGACGTCGCGTACAACCCCAACTACGTGGTCGCGCTCGCGGTCGATGCGGCCGGCGTCGTATGGGCGGGCACGTGGGGCGGCGGGCTGTCGCGCTTCGACGGCCGCGAATGGAAGCGCTACACGGCGGCCGACGGGCTGCCCGGCAATCACGTGTTCATGCTGCACATCGATCGCGCCGGCCAGCTCTGGATCGGCACCAACAACGGTCTGGCGCGCATGAGCGCCGACGGCCGCTTCAAAGTGCTGACCACGCAGGATGGCCTGTTCAACAACGCGGTCTTTTCGATGGCCACGAGCGCCGACGGCACGATGTGGGTCGGCAGCTTCGGCGGGGTGGCGAAGATCCGTCCAGCGCAGAACTGATGCGCCGGCGCCGGACGGCTGCGGCTTGCACGGAATAGCCGTCGGGCGCAGGCTGTTGTCCCGGACTGGAGGAAGCCGCCGGACCGTGCCGGTGCGGGCGCCGCTGCCGGCACTGCGGCCGGGACCAGGAAGCGGTTGCGCACATTGAACGCCATGGCCGCCCGATCGGATTCGTTCGACGGGCTCGACGAATCGGGCGCAGCCCGACTGCTCGAGCGGCTCGTTGCCATCGCCGACGACGCCGTGATCGTTGCCGACGATGCGCAACGCGTCGTGCTCTTCAACGCGGGGGCCGAGCGCATTTTCGGCTATCCCGCGGCGCGGATGATCGGTGCGCCGCTCGAACGCCTGCTGCCGCAGGCGGCGCGCGCGCGCCACGCCGAGCACCTGCGCGAGTTCGCCAAGGATGCGCGCGCCGCGCGCCGCATGGGCGAGCGCGGCGAGATCCACGGACAACGCGCCGACGGCACGCAGTTCGCCGCCGAAGCCTCGATCTCGCACGTCGAGATCGGCGGCCGCACGTACTTCACGGCCATCCTGCGCGACGTGAGCGAACGCAAGCAGGCCGAGGCCGCGCTGCGCGCGAGCGAACTGCGCTTCCGCGCGCTCGCCGAAAGCTCGCCGGTCGGCATCTTCGAGACTGACGCCAACGGCGAGTTCACGTACGTGAACGAGTCCTGGTGCCTGCTCGCGGGCATGCACGCGCGCGAGGCGCTGGGCGGCGGCTGGCTGCGCGCGCTGCATCCGGACGATCGCGGGCGGGTCCTCGAGGGGTGGCGCAGCGCGCTGCGCGCGGACCGACCGCTGCAGACGCAGTTCCGCTTCGCGCGCCCCGACGGCGAGGAGGTCTTCGTCGTCTGCAGCGCCGCACCCAAGCGCGGCGAGGGCGGCGTGCTCGGCTACGTCGGCACCGTCACCGATATCACCGAGAATCGCCGGCAGGCGATCGCGCTCGAGCAGGCCAAGGCCGAGGCCGAGGCGGCCGCGCGCGCCAAGAGCCTGTTCCTCGCCAACATCAGCCACGAGATCCGCACGCCGCTGAATGCGGTGATCGGCATGACTACGCTGCTGCTCGATACGCCGGTGAGCGACGAGCAGCGCGACTTCGCGCAGACGATCCGCGCCAGCGGCGAGGCGCTGCTCGCGATCATCAACGACATCCTCGACTTCTCGAAGGCCGACGCCGGGCGGCTCGAGATCGAAAGCGAGGCGTTCGATCTGCGCCGCTGCGTCGAGGAAGCGCTCGATCTGGTGACGCCGCGCGCGAGCGAGAAGCAGTTGAACCTCGCCTACCTGATCGAGGAGGGCACACCCGAATCGCTGATCGGCGACGCCACGCGCGTGCGGCAGATCCTCGTGAACCTGCTGTCGAACGCGGTCAAGTTCACGCACCAGGGCGAAGTGCTGGTGACCGTCGACGCGACATCGCTCGAAGGCGGGCGCCAGCGCGTGCACTTCGCGATCAAGGACACCGGCATCGGCATCGCGGCCGAGCATCTGCCGCGGCTGTTCCAGTCGTTCACGCAGGTCGACGCGTCGACGACGCGCCGCTACGGCGGCACGGGCCTCGGACTGGCGATCAGCAAGCGGCTCGCCGAACTGATGGGCGGCGGCGTCTGGGTCGAAAGCGAACCGGGCCGCGGCTCGGTGTTTCACGTGACCATCGAGGCGCCGGCCGGACCGCCGCTCGACCATGTCTACCTGCGCGGCAATCCGCCGGCCCTCGCCGGCAAGCGCGTGCTCATCGTCGACGACAACCTGACCAACCGGCGCATCGTGCTCAAGCAGACGCTCGCCTGGGGCATGGTCCCGACCGCAGTGCCGACGGCGCTCGAAGCGATCGATCTGATCCGCCACGGCGAACACTTCGACGTGGCCGTGCTCGACATGAGCATGCCCGACATGGACGGCCTGGACCTCGCCGCGGAGATCCGGCGCCACCGCGACGCGGCGCAACTGCCGATCGTGATGCTGACTTCGGTCGAGCAGCGCGTGAACCTGGCGACTGCGCCGATGCCCCAGTTCGCCGCGTATCTGAGCAAGCCGCTGAAGGCGGCGCAGCTCTACAACGCGCTGCTCGCCGCGCTCGGACAGCGAACGGAACCTGCGCCGACGGACGACGCGCCGCGCGCGGCGGAGCGTCTCGGCGAGCGCGTGCCGCTGCGCATCCTGGTGGCCGAGGACAACGCCGTGAACCAGAAGGTGGCTCTGCGCATCCTCGCACGGCTCGGTTACCGCGCCGACCTCGCGGCCAACGGGCTCGAGGTCATCGACGCGGTCGAGCGGCAGCGCTACGACGTCGTGCTGATGGATATCCAGATGCCCGAGATGGACGGAATCGAGGCGGCGCGCTGGATCGTGCAGCATTGTCCGCCGCACGAGCGGCCGCTGTTGATCGCGATGACGGCCCACGCGATGGCCGGCGATCGCGAGGCTTATCTGGCGGCGGGTATGGACGCCTACATCGCCAAGCCGGTCGATCTGCCCGAACTGGCCGCGGCGCTGCTGCGGGCGCGGCGGCAGGGCGTGGCCTCCGCCGACAGCGTCGATGCCGAAGTCGAGGAGGCACCCGTCGACCGCGCGCGCCTGGCGCACCTGGGGTCGATGCAGGATGCGCAGCAGCCGCAGCTCGTGCGCGAACTGATCGACATGTTCCTGAGCGACGCACCGGGCCATCTCGACGCGTTGTCCGAGGCGATTTCGGTCGCCGACCACGAACGGCTGCGCACCGGCGCGCATCGCTTCCTGTCGCTGACGCAGAACATCGGCGCGCGCCGCATGTCGCGACTGTCCCAGCAGCTCGAGGCCTGCGCGCGAACACACTCGACCGCGCGCGCGCGCGTGCTCGTCCGCCAGTTACGCGACGAGTTCGGGCGCGTTCATCGCGCACTGCTGGCTGAACGGGCGCGGTTCTGACGGCGCCCGACGCGCAGGAAACGCGGTCTTACTCGGCGCTTATCCGGACTTCGACCCGCGCGGGCGCGTATCAGGCTTGCGCCGGCCCCTTTGCACGGGCCGAACCGGTGTGGCGCTGTCAAGCGGCAAAGTCCTCCGCTTGTCGGCCGAGTCTTTTGCCGAAAGGCAGCGCCCACGGTCATGATGCTGATATAGACTCGCGCAAATATGTGATGGAAGGGCGGGGCTTTTGCTTCTAAGCCCTTGATTCAAGAACGCTCGGAGGAGTCGCTCATGCGGTCGATTGCAGCAGGGCTCGTTGCTTTGCGCTGGGTACGTTTCCTCTGCGCCGCCGCGGCGGCGCTGGTGCTTGCCGCCTGCGGTTCGAATCAGTATCCGCCGGCGCCCGTCTCGGCGGCCACGCCGCAGTATCGCTATCTGATCGGTCCGCTCGACACGGTCAATATCATCGTCTGGCGCAACCCGGAACTCTCGCTCGCGGTGCCGGTGCGTCCGGACGGGCGCATCTCGACGCCGCTGGTCGAGGACCTCGTCGCGCTCGGACGCAATCCGACCGATCTGGCGCGCGACATCGAAAAGGCGCTCGCCAAGTACATCCGCGATCCGGTCGTCACCGTCGTCGTGACCGCGTTCCAGGGTCCGTCGAGCGAGCAGATTCGCATCATCGGCGAAGCCACCCGCCCGCAGGCGATTCCGTACCGCCAGAACATGACGCTGCTCGACGTGATGATCCAGGTCGGCGGGCTGACCGATTTCGCCGACGGCAACAACGCGGTGCTGGTGCGCGGCAAGGAGGGCGGCAAGCAGTACAGCGTGCGCCTGAAGGATCTCGTCAAGCGCGGCGACATCTCGGCGAACGTCGACGTGAAGCCGGGCGACGTGCTGATCATTCCGCAGAGCTGGTTCTGAGCGGCGAGCCCCGGCGGCGCGCCGGCCCATAGACGACGAGGCGGCGACCATCATGGACGAACTGCTGCAACAGGCGGTCGCGATCCTGCGCGCGACCTGGCGCCGCCGCTGGGTCGGGGTGGCGGTGGCCTGGGCCGTTGCGGTCGTCGGCGCCATCGTCGTCGCTCGCCTTCCCGAGCGGTACGAGGCGAGCGCGAGGATCTACGTTGACACGCAAAGCGTGCTCAAGCCGCTGATGAGCGGGCTCGCGGTGCAACCCGACATCAATCAGCAGATCAGCATGCTCGCGCGGACAATGATCACGCGGCCGAATGTCGAGAAGCTCGCGCGCATGTCGGATCTCGATCACCTCGCCGTTACGCCAGGCGACCGCGAACGGTTGATCGACGGGCTGATGAAGACCATCCAGCTCAGCGGCGGCGGGCGCGAGAACCTGTACAACGTCTCCTACCGCGATACCAAACCCGAGCGCGCGAAGCTGGTCGTGCAGAACCTCGTGTCGCTGTTCGTCGAGTCCGGGCTCGGCGACAAGCGGCGCGACACGGAAGGTGCGCGCAAGTTCATCGACGAACAGATCAAAGCCTACGAGGTCCGTCTCGAGGAGGCCGAGAACCGCGTCAAGGAGTTCAAGTTGCGCCACCTCGGCATGTTCGACGGCGGGGGCAAGGACTACTTCGGCCGCATCGCGGCGCTGACGGAGGAGCTTGCAAAGCTGCGCGTCGAACTGCGGGTGGCGGAGCAGTCCCGCGATTCGCTGAAACGCGGACTCGCCGACGAGGAACCGAACCTCCTTGCCGAAGTGCCGGCGACGGCGAACATTACGGTGCCCGAGCTCGACACGCGTATCGACGCGCAGCGGCGCCAGCTCGACGAGCTGCTGCGCCGCTATACGGACGAGCATCCGGACGTCGCCGCCACGCGGCGAATGATCGCGGCCCTCGAGGAGCAGCGGCGGCAGGAAGTGGAGGCGCGCCGGCGTGCCGCAGCGAAGGCGCAGGCGAAGTCTCCGGCAGCGACGAACCCGGTGTTCCAACGGATCAAGATCGCGATGGCCGAAGCCGATTCGAACGTCGCGGCGTTGCGTGCCCGCGTCAACGAAACGCAGTCGCGGCTTGCCGAGCTGCGCGCAGCTGCGGGACGTATCCCGCAGATCGAAGCCGAAATGGCCCAGCTCAACCGCGACTACGAGATCATCAAGCGCAACTATGACGCCCTGGTGGCACGACGCGAACAAGCCGCGATCTCGGAAGACGTCGACGCCAACGCGAAGCTCGCCGAGTTTCGCGTGATCGACCCGCCGCGAGTCGCGCCGACGCCGGTGTTTCCGCACCGGCTTGCCGTGATCCCGGTCGTGCTGCTCGCTGCGATCGCGGCGGGCGTGCTCGCCGCGTTCGCGGTCGCGCAGATCTTCCCGACCTTCGACAGTGTGCGCGCATTGCGCAACGTGACACAGCGGCCGGTGCTCGGCAGTGTATCGGTCGTGGTGAACGCGCCGATATTGCGTCGCGCACGGCTGATGAACACCGCGTTCGCGGGATCGGTCGCCGGTCTGATACTGGTCTACGGCGCGTGGATCGTCTGGCTTTCGTTGGCGGCTCGCGCCGCCTGAGGGTACCGCGTGAGCATCATCGAACAAGCTGCCAAGCGTCTGGAGGAGCTGCGCCGCAGCGGCGTGGACCTGACTGCGCGGCAGTCTTCGCCCGAGGTAGAGGTAGCGCCGAGGGCAGCGGAGACTGCGATCCCCCAGCTGATGCGGCGCGTGGGCGATGCCGCGACCGCCGTGATCGGCACGAGTGCCCCGAACGCGGTGCGTCCGGCGGGCGGAAAACGTGTCGAACCAACGACCGGCCGCCGCTCGCAGCAGGTGCACATCGACTTTGCGCGGCTTTCGGCCGGAGGATTCGTCACGCCCGATGCGCCGCGCTCGCAGCTCGCCGACGAGTTCCGGGTGATCAAACGTCCGTTGCTGACGAACGTGCAAGGCAAGTCGGCCGCCCCCGTCGCGCGCGCGAACCTGATCATGGTGACCAGCTCGTTGCCGGGCGAGGGCAAGACCTTCGTTGCGATCAATCTGGCGCTCAGCATGGCGATGGAGCTCGACAACACGGTGCTGCTGGTCGACGCGGACGTTTCGCGGCCGTCAATGCTCGAGCGGCTCGGTCTGCCGCCTTCCAAAGGTCTGCTGGACGTATTGACCGACAGCGCGCTCGATCTCTCCGACGTACTGCTGCGGACGAATGTCGAGCGGCTGTCGCTGCTGCCGGCCGGGACCGCGCACGCGCGCGCTACCGAGCTCCTCGCCAGCGACGCGATGAACACACTGGTCGACGAACTGGCGACGCGGTATCCGGATCGCATCCTGATCTTCGATGCGCCGCCGCTGCTGCCGTCGACGGAGTCGCGCGTTCTGGCGACCCACATGGGTCAGGTCATGCTGGTCGTCGAAGCGGAACGGACGCCGCAGGCGAGCGTCACGCAGGCGCTCGCGACGATCGAATCCTGCCCGGTCGTGTTGACCGTGTTGAACAAGGTTCCTCATTCGCGGCTGGGCGCCTACTACGGCTACTACGGGCAATACGGGTACTGAGCGAAAGGCGCGCGGGTGAACCGTCGTGAGTTCATGCCTATCTGTGCGCCGGCGCCGGCCTGGCGGCGGTTGCTGAAGCACGGTGTGTCGGCCATCGCGCTGGCGTTGTCCGGCGTCGCGCACGCCGAGCGCTGGACGCTCGACGCCAGCGTGGGCACCCAGGTCACCGCGACCGACAACAGCGGCTTCGAGTCGCGCACCCGCCGCGACAGCGACGTGCTGATCGAACTCACCCCTCGGGTCGGGTTCCGCGGCGAAGGCGCCCGGCTGCGGGTCGGCGGGTCGGCGACGCTGGGCGGCGTGCACTATGTCGACGGCACTCAGGACAGCCGCCTGCTGCCCACCGCCGACCTGCTCGCCACGCTGGAGGCGATCGAGCGGCGGCTGTTCCTGGAGGCCGCGGCGGTCGTCACGCAGACGCGCGAGAACCCCTTCGCCCCGCGCCCGGAGGGCGCGTCGACATTCAACCGACTCGAAACCCGTCAGGGGCGGTTCAGCCCTTACTTGCAGGGCAACCTCGTCACCGACGTTCGCTACCTCGTTCGCAGCGACAACGCGTGGACGGCGACGAGCGGCGGAACAGCGGCCGAGGGCGACGGTTACGTGGGGCGGCACGTCGTCGAGATCAACCGTGCGCCGCGTCCGTTCGGCTGGGGCGTCCAGGCAGAGCGCACGGACAGTCGGTTCGACGACGCCGCGCAACCCAGGCTCACGCAGGACGTCGCGCGCGTCAGGCTCGACTATGCGTTCACTCCACAGCTCGCCGCCGGCGTGCGTGGCGGCTACGAGCAGAACAACTTCGTACTGGACGGCCGCGGTGACGGTTCGATCTACGGCGTCAACGTGACGTGGCGTCCGACCGAGCGCACGGACCTCAATGGTTTTTGGGAGGACCGCTTCTTCGGGTCGGGCTGGCGCCTGTCGTTCTCCCATCGGATGCCGCGGCTGGCATGGAACGCGCTCCTGTCGCGCGACCTGGGTAGCGCGCCGCAGTCGCTGTTCACGCTGCCGGCGACCGACAACGTCGCCGGTCTGCTCGACGCGGCGTTCACGACGCGCTTTCCGGATCCGGTCGAACGCGCGCGCATCGTGCAGGATCTGATCGCCCGACAGGGGCTGCCGTCGGCGCTCGGCGCGCCGCTCGCCATCTACGCGCAACGGATCAGTCTCATCAATTCGCGCTCGGCCTCGGTCGTGCTGCTGGGCGTGCGCAATTCGCTCGGGCTCACGGGGTTCTACCTGCGCACCGAGGATCTGAGCGACACGATCTTCGCCGGAATCGGAACGGCGTTGACCAACAACACGCAGCGCGGTGCGACGGTGACCTTCAGCCATCAATTGAGCACGCTCACGTCGCTGAACGCGACGACGGCATGGACGCGGACGCGTGAGTTGGGACAGGTCGACCCCGAGCAGTCCGATCAATACACGCTGCGTCTGCAGGCTTCGCGCCAGCTCGCGCCGAAGACCTCCGCCTTCGTCGGCGCGCGGTACCAGCTGTTCAACTCGAACCGGCTCGACGACGCCCGCGAGACGGCGATCTTCGCCGGTCTGACGCATCGCTTTTAGGTAGCACGATGTACGAATCCTTCTACGGGCTCACCGGCAAGCCCTTCCAGCTCAATCCAGATCCCTCCTTTTTCTTCGGCAGCAAGGGGCATAGCAGCGCGTACTCGTACCTGAAGTACGGCGTGTTCCAGAGCGAGGGTTTCATCGTCGTCACGGGCGAGATCGGGGCGGGCAAGACGACGCTCGTTCGCACCCTGCTCGAGGAGCTCGATCCGCGCAAGGTCGTGGCGGTGCAGCTCGTCAGCACCCAGCTCGAAGCCGACGATCTGCTGCGCTCGGTGGCGACCGCTTTCGGGCTGCCGGTCAGGGGAACGGACAAGGCGCAACTGCTGGCGACGATCGAGGCGTTCCTGACGTCGCTGGTCACCGAGCACAAGCGCGCGCTGCTGGTCGTCGACGAGGCGCAGAACCTGTCGCCGCGCGCGATGGAGGAGCTGCGCATGCTGTCGAACTTCCAGCTCGGCGACCGTGCGCTGCTGCAGAGCTTCCTGGTCGGGCAGCCCGAGCTGCGCGAACTGCTGCGCGGCCCCTCGATGCAGCAGCTTCGCCAGCGCGTGATCGCCTCGTACCACCTCGGGCCGATGGACGAGGACGAAACGCGCGGCTACATCGAGCACCGCCTGCACCGCGTCGGCTGGAAGGACGATCCGAGCTTCGACCCCGCGGTGTTTCCTTCGATCTATCGCGCTACCGGCGGCATCCCGCGCAAGATCAATCTGCTGTGCAACCGGTTGCTGCTGGCGAGCTATCTGGCCGAGAAGCACGCGATCGACCGGGCCGACGCCGACGCGGTGATCGGTGAGATCCGTGCCGAAGGTGGCGTCGACGCGCCCGTTCAATCGCAGATGGCGGCGTTGCCGGAAGAAGGCGGTCGCGTCGACAACGTCGTGCGCTCGTTCGCGATCTCCTCGATCGCAGCGCGGCTCGACCGGCTCGAGAGGACCGTCAATGCGATGCATGAGCTGCTGCGTTCGATGGCTGGCTCGCCGGATCGCAGACCGAAAACGGGCGGCAAGCCGGGGAGGGGCGCGTGAAGAGCATCGACCATCGCATCGGCCCCGTGCTGTGCGTCGTCGGCGCGCGGCCGAACTACATGAAGATGGCGCCGCTGCTGCGCGCGTTCGCCGCTCAGGCGGGCATGCCGCCTGCGCTGCTGGTGCACACGGGTCAGCACTACGACTTCGCGCTGAACGACAAGCTGTTCGTCGATCTCGAGCTGCCGGCGCCGGACGTCAATCTGGAGGTCGGCTCGGCTTCGCATGCGGTGCAGACCGCGGAGGTGATGAAGCGCTTCGAACCCGTCGTCGACGCGCAGCAGCCGTCGTGCGTCGTCGTCGTCGGCGACGTCAACTCCACGCTGGCGTGCAGCCTGGTCGCCGCGAAGAAGCTCGTCCCGGTGGTGCACGTCGAAGCGGGCCTGCGCAGCTTCGACCGCACGATGCCCGAGGAGATCAACCGCGTCCTGACGGATCAGATCTCCGATCTGCTGTACACGACCGAACGCGACGCGCACGACAACCTGGCGAAGGAAGGCATCGCGTCCGAGCGCATCCACTTCGTCGGCAATCTGATGATCGACTCGCTGTTCGCGGCGCTGCCCAAGGCGGTTGCGCCCGAAGAGACGATGCGGCGCGAGGGCGCCGATCCCGCGTGGGTTCGCGAGGGTGCGCGCTACGGTGTCGTCACGCTGCACCGGCCGTCCAATGTCGACGAGCCGGCCACACTCGCCCAGGTGCTCGCGATTCTGCGCGAGGTGGCCGAGTCGGTTCCGCTGGTCTGGCCGATGCATCCGCGCACGCGCGTCAACATCGACCGATTCGGGCTCGCGCACCTGCTTCAGGGCGCCCGCATCGCCTGCCTGCCGCCGCAGGGTTACCTCGAGATGGTCGGCCTGATGAAGCGGGCCGCGCTCGTGCTGACGGATTCCGGCGGCGTGCAGGAAGAAACCACCGCGCTCGGCGTTCCCTGCCTGACGATGCGCGAGAACACCGAGCGTCCGATCACTGCGACGCACGGCACCAACACGCTCGTCGGTCGCGACGCGGCGTTGATCCGGACGTGCGTGCAGGACATCCTTGCGAATGGCGGCAAGCGCGGCCGCATGCCGGAAGGATGGGATGGGCGTGCCGCCGAGCGCATCGCCGCGCATTTGGCGAACTGGCTGGCGCGTCGCGTCGGCGCGCCGGCCGCAAGCTGACATGACCGCTGCCTTGCCGACAACGGGTCTGTCGAACGCGCTGACGGTCGACGTCGAGGACTACTTCCAGGTCTCGGCGCTCGCGCCGCACATCGCGCGGCATCGCTGGGACGCGATGCCGTGTCGCGTCGAGCGCAACGTCGACCGCCTGCTTCAGCTCTTCGAGCGGCATCGCGCGCACGCGACCTTCTTCACCCTGGGCTGGATCGCGGAGCGCTATCCGCGGATCGTTCGCAGCATCGCCGCAGCGGGGCACGAGATCGCCAGTCACGGCTATGGGCATCTGCGTGCGAGCGAGCAGACGCCGGAGGAGTTCTCGGCCGACATCCGGCGTGCCAAGCAGCTGCTGGAGGACACGGCCGGCGTCGAGGTGCTCGGCTATCGCGCGCCGAGCTTCTCGATCGGGCACGCGAACCAATGGGCGTTCGATTGCATCGCCGAAGCCGGCTACCGCTACAGCTCCAGCGTGTATCCGGTCCGACACGATCACTACGGCATGCCGGATGCGCCGCGCTTTCCGTATGAGGCGCGGCCGGGATTGCTCGAGATTCCGTTGACCACGGCGCGGTTGCTCGGGCGCAATCTTCCCGCGGGCGGCGGCGGTTACTTCCGCTTTTTCCCGTACCAGGTGAGCCAGTGGGCAATCCGGCGCGTCAATCGCGTCGACGGCCGGCCCGCGATCTTTTACTTCCATCCATGGGAGATCGATCCCGATCAGCCGCGCATCCCCGGCGTGAGTCTGAAGACGCGTTTCCGGCACTACGTCAACCTGCATCGCACCGAGGCGCGCCTGTCCTTGCTGCTGGCGGACTTCCACTGGGACCGCGTCGATCGCTGCTTCGGTCTGCGTGCTTCATGAAACCGATCGACGCCGATCTTAGGGCCGAGCCGGCGCTCGCGGTGCGCGCCTTCGAGCCGGGCGACGCCGTTCGATGGGACGCGTTCGTCGACGGCTGCGCGGAGGCGACGTTTTTCCATCGCAGCGGATGGCGCGCAGTCATCGAAAGCGTGTTCGGCCACCGGACGCATTACCTGCTCGCTGCGCGCGGCGAGCGGATCGTCGGTGTGCTGCCGCTCGCCGAAGTCAGAAGTCTGCTGTTCGGCCACGCGCTCAGTTCGCTGCCCTTTGCGGTTTACGGCGGCGCGGCCGTATCCGAACCGCAAGCGCGCGCTGCCCTGCACGAAGCGGCCGTCGAGCTCGCCGCGCGGCTGGGCGTCCAGCATCTCGAGCTGCGCAATCGGCAGCCGACCGAGCCGGACTGGCCGCGCCAAGAGCTCTACGTCACCTTCCGCAAGGCGATCGTTCCCGAGGTCGAAGCGAACCTGCTCGCGATCCCGCGCAAGCAGCGCGCGATGGTGCGCAAGGGCATCCAGCGCGGACTGACGAGCGAAATCGACGCCAACGTCGATCGCTTCTTCGACCTGTACGCGGACAACCAGCACCGGCACGGCACGCCGCCTTATCCGAAACGGTACTTCGAAGCGCTGCGCCGCGTGTTCGGCGATGCGTGCGAGGTTCTCACCGTGCTCGACGCCGCCGGCCGGCCGGTGTCGGGCGTGCTTTCGTTCTACTTCCGCGACGAGGTGCTGCCGTACTACGCGGGCGATGTCGAAGCGGCGCGCGAACTGGCCGCCAACGACTTCAAGTACTGGGAACTGATGCGGCGCGCGTGCGAGCGCGGCGTGCGCGTGTTCGACTACGGGCGATCGAAGCGCGACAGCGGTTCGTTCGACTTCAAGAAGAACTGGGGTTTCGCCCCCGAGCCGCTGCACTACGAGTACCGGCTTCTGCGACGCGAGTCGATCCCGCAGAACAATCCGGCCAACCCGAAGTACCGCGCTTTCATTTCGCTGTGGCGGCGGCTGCCGCGTCCGGTCGCGAACGCGATCGGACCGGCGATCGCGCGCAGCCTCGGATGAGCCGCGCCATGACGAGAAGCGAAACGGCGCTGGTTTCCGCGCCCGGCACCGCACTGGCAAACGCCCGCGCGTCGGCGCTGATCGGCACGGCGGTCGCGCTTGCGATCGTCCTCGTCTACGGCGACACAGCGCGCGCGATGGTCGGGCTGTGGCGCAGTTCGGAGACCTACAGCCACGGATTCGTGGTCGTGCCGATCGCGCTCTGGCTGATCTGGCGCCGTCGCGCCGAGCTCGCGCACCTGCCCGTGCGGCCGTTCTGGCCGGCGCTGTCGCTGGTCGCCGCAGCCGGATTCGTCTGGTTGCTCGGGCGCCTCGCCGACGCGAACGTCGTCCAACACTTCGCGCTGGTTCTGATGGTCGTCGCTGCCGTGCCCGCGGTGCTCGGCACGAAGATCGCGCGGGCGATGGCGTTTCCACTGGCGTTTCTGCTGTTCGCGGTCCCTTTCGGCGAAGCCTTCGTGCCGCGACTGATCGACTGGACGGCCGACTTCACCGTCGCCGCGCTGAAGCTGACCGGCGTGCCCGTCTACCGCGAAGGCAACAACTTCGTGATCCCGACGGGCCAATGGTCGGTCGTCGAAGCGTGCAGCGGACTGCGCTACCTGATCGCTTCGCTGATGGCCGGGACGCTGTACGCGTACGTGATGTACGCAAGCGCGTGGCGCCGCGCCGCTTTCATCGCAGCGTCGCTGCTGGTGCCCCTCGTCGCGAACTGGCTGCGCGCGTATCTGATCGTGATGCTCGGTCACCTCAGCGGCAACGAACTGGCCGTCGGTGTGGACCACCTGATCTATGGCTGGGTTTTCTTCGGCCTCGTGATCGCACTGATGTTCTGGGTCGGGACGCTGTTCCGCGACGACGCCAGCCATTCGCCGACCCTGCAGCGCGATCGGGCGACGGCGATGCAGGCGGACGCAGGCCGCGCCACGACGATCGGCTCGGCCCTTGCGGCGGTGGCGATGGCGAGCCTTTGGTTCCCTTTGGCCGCCGCGCTCGCACCCGCGGGCGATCGACAGCATCGAGCGATTGCCGCGATCGAGGGGCGTGAGGGCTGGCGGCCCGTTGCCGCGGCGGGAATCGACTGGCAGCCGCGGTTCGTCGGCCACGTTGCTTCGCTGCGGCAGGCGTTCGAGCGCGACGGGCGTCGCGTCGTGCTTTATGTGGCGTACTACGCGGGTCAAACGGAAGGTCACGAGATGGTGAACTCGGCCAACGTGTTGGTGCCGCCTGCAGATCCGCTCTGGCGCGAAGTGGTAGGGGGCGGCGCCACGCTGGAGGGTCCAGGCGGAACGCAGGAGGTCAGGACCGCGACGATCTCGGGCCCGGCTGGACGGCTTGACGTCGTTTGGTGGTACTGGATCGACGGCAGGACAACGACGAGCGACACCGTCGCGAAGCTGTTGCATGCATGGTCGCGTCTGACGCGGCGGCCCGACGACTCAGCTGCCGTTTTCTCGTTCACCGAATCCGCAGATGGGTCGGACGGCAGCGTGGTGCTGAGTCGTTTCGTGGTCGACATGAAACCGGCCATCGAGAGAACGCTGGCTGACGCCCGCAGAGCGCGAAGAGCGCAATGAGCCGGATCGCGATCTTCACGGCCGAACTGGGCTACTCGGTTCGTAAGGGCATCGTGGCGCTCGCCGACGCCATTCAAGGCTCGGAACTGCTCATCGTCGTGCACCGACCGAAGAAGTCACTGCGCCAGCTAGTGCGCAGTCAGTGGCGAAACCTGAGGCGCAATGGCTGGCGCTGGATTCCGTATCAGTTCGGCGACGCTCTTGTGCGGGCGCGCGAGCGGCTGCGGCACTCCGGTGGGAGCCGGCAAGGCGATGCCCCCGGCAGTCGCTACGCCGAGCGCTCGATTACGAAGACGGCACACATCACAGTGCTTCACACACCGGACATTCACGACGAATCGACGCTGCAACGCGTGCGGCAGTTCGCACCGGATCTTGGGATCGCGCTGGCGGCGCCGATCCTCGCGCCGCCGCTGTTTTCGATTCCGCGACTCGGCACATTGAACCTGCACAAGGGCAAGGTGCCCGAGTACCGCGGCATGCCGCCGGCCTTCTGGGAACTGTGGCACGGCGAGAAGGAAGTGGGCTGCACCGTGCACGTAGTCGAGGCGGGACTGGATACCGGTGCCATCGTGCGCGAGTCTCGCGTCCCGGTCCGGCCGTATTCGACGCTGAAGGGTCTGCAACTGACGCTCGACGAACTCGGCGTGCGGCTGATGACTGATGCCGCGCGCGCGATGCTCGACGGCAGCGCCACCCTGACCCCGCAGCCGCCGGGCGGGCGTACCTTCCGCAAACCGACACTCGCGCAGCAGAAGGCGCTGCGCCAGCGCATGTCGCCGCCTGCCTCCGACGGCGTTCGCGTGCAGGCCAAGGAGCTGCTGTTCCGCGGCTACGTCGGCGCCGCCGGCCCGGTGCCGCGCCGGCTGCGCGCCTGGCGCGACCGGCAGCGCATCGTCGTGCTGCTGTACCACCGCGTGAACGACGACATGCGCGATTCGCTGACGATCGGCATCGAGAAGTTCGACGCGCAGATGGCGCTGCTGGCCCGCCACTGTCGGCTGGTCGACATCGGCGACATCGTCGCGGGCCGCGTCGAGCGCGATACGGAGCGTCCGATCGTCGCCGTCACGTTCGACGATGGCTATCGCGACAACTACGAGCACGCGGTGCCGATCCTGCTGCGGCACCGGGTGCCGGCGGCGTTCTTCGTGTCGACCGGCAAGATCGACGTCGACGGCGCCTTCGACCACGACCTGCGCCGCATCGGCCGCGGCCTGCCGACGATGACATGGGCCCAGTTGCGCGAGATGCGTGACGCCGGCTTCACGATCGGCTCGCATTCCGTCACGCACCTGGACTGCGGGCGCGCGGACCTCGCACAGGTGCGCGCCGAGCTGCGGGAATCGAAGGAGACGCTGGCGCAGAAGCTCGGCACCGAGCCCCCGATCTTCGCGTACCCGTACGGCGGCCGGCAGAACATGACGCCGCAGGCGCTCGATCTGGTGCGCGCCGAGGGCTACGTCGGCTGCCTGTCCGCCTACGGGGGACGCAACGACGGCCCGATCGATCCGTTCGACGTGCGCCGCGTCGGTATCAACGACAACTTCACCGAGTGGTCGTTTCGCGCCCGGCTGGAAGGCTGGAGCTGACGGAGCACCCATGACCGCAGCCGATTCGCGCCCGCTCGTTGCGCACGTCATCCACCACCTCGTCACGGGTGGACTGGAGAACGGGCTGGTCAACCTGATCAACCAACTGCCGGAGAGCCGGTACCGCCACGCCGTGATCTGCATGAAGGACTACTCGGACTTCCGCCGGCGCATCCGCCGCGCGGACGTTCCTGTCTACGCCATGCACAAGCGCGCCGGTCATGACTGGCGCACGCAGGTCGCCCTGTGGCGGCTGTTCCGGGAACTCAGGCCCGCGATCGTTCACGGCCGCAACCTGAGCGCGCTGGACGCGCTCGTGCCGGCGGCGCTCGCGGGCGTGCGCATCCGCATCCATGGCGAGCACGGCCGCGACGAACGCGATCCCGACGGCACCGACCGACGCCTGATTTGGATGCGCCGCCTGCACGCTCCGCTCGTGACGCACTACGTCGCCCTCAACGCCGATCTCGAAAACTACGTGACGGCGCGCGTCGGCGTGCGTCCGCAGCGGGTGACGCGCATCTACAACGGCGTCGATCTCGCCCGCTTCAGGCCCGACGCCGCCGCGGCGCGCACTTCGTTTCCCGCGCCGTTGCGCGACCCGGCGTGTTTCATCGCCGGCACCGTGGGCCGCATGCAGGTCGTCAAGGACCACGCCAACCTGGCGCGCGCATTCGTGCAGGCGGTAACGGACGACGCCGAAGCGCGCCGCCGAATGCGGCTCGTGATCATCGGCGACGGGCCGGAGCGTGGCGAAGTCGAACGCATTCTGCGGCAGGCGGGGGTGCAGTCGCTGGTTTGGCTGGCAGGCGACCGCAGCGACGTGCCGCAGCTGCTGGCTGGCTTCGACCTGTTCGTGCTGCCGTCGCGGGCCGAAGGCGTGTCAAACACGATCCTGGAGGCGATGGCCACCGGCCTGCCGGTGCTGGCGACGCGCGTCGGCGGCAACCCGGAACTGGTCGACGAAGGCGTGACCGGCCGCCTCGTACCCGCGGCCGACAGCGCCGCGCTGGCCGCTGCGCTGCTCGGTTACCTGCGCGACCCCGCGCTGGGGCGGGCCCAGGGTCGCGCCGGGCGGGCACAGGTCGAGCGGCAGTTCAGCCTCGAGCGCATGCTTGCCGACTACGACGCGCTCTACACGCGCCTGCTGGCGCGCGTCCATCCGGCGCGCGCCGGCCTGCAGGCGACGTAAGGGCGAGACTACGGAGGCTCGGAATGTGCGGCATCACCGGCATCTTCGACACCCGCGGCAGGCGCGCGATCGACGCCGCCGTACTGGCGCGGATGAACGAAACGCAGCACCATCGCGGCCCCGACGAAACGGGCACCCACATCGAGCCGGGCGTGGGCCTCGGCCACAAGCGGCTGTCGATCATCGATCTGGCGACCGGCCAGCAGCCCTTGTTCAACGAAGACGGCAGCGTGGCGGTAATCTTCAACGGCGAGATCTACAACTTCCAGGAGCTGATCCCGGAACTTACCGCGCTTGGCCACGTGTTCCACACGCGCAGCGACACCGAGGTGATCGTGCACGCGTGGGAGGCGTGGGGACCGGAGTGCGTCAAGCGCTTCCGCGGCATGTTCGCGTTCGCGCTTTGGGATCGAAACAAGGAGACGCTCTTTCTCGCGCGCGACCGGCTCGGCGTGAAGCCGCTTTGCTACGCGCTGGCGTCCGACGGGCATCTGCTGTTCGGCTCGGAGCTGAAGTCGCTGCTGGCGTACGGCGCGCTGGAACGCGAGATCGATCCGTACGCGGTCGAGGAGTACTTCGCGCTCGGCTACGTGCCCGAGCCGCGCACGATCTTCAAGGGCGCGCAGAAGCTGCCGCCGGCGCACACGCTGACCGTGAAGCGCGGCGCGCCGGTTCCCGCGCCGGTCGAGTACTGGGACGTGGCGTTCACGCTCGACAACCGATTGTCGGAGAAAGAGGCGTGCGCGCAATTGCACGAGCGGCTGCGCGAATCGGTGAAACTGCGGCTCATCTCCGAGGTGCCGCTCGGCGCGTTCCTCTCCGGCGGTGTGGATTCCAGCGCAGTCGTCGCGACGATGGCCGGGCTCTCGGAGACGCCGGTCAACACCTGCTCGATCTCTTTCTCCGATCCCGCCTTCGACGAGTCGCGCTACGCGCAGACGGTTGCGCAGCGCTATCGCACCCGCCACTTCGTCGATCGCGTCGAAAGCGACGACTTCGATCTGATCGATGCGTTGGCGCGGCTATACGACGAGCCGTATGCCGACAGCTCGGCGATTCCGACCTATCGCGTGTGCCAGCTCGCGCGCGGCCACGTCACCGTGGCGCTGTCGGGCGACGGCGGCGACGAGAACTTCGGCGGCTACCGGCGCTATCGGCTGCATCTGATGGAAGAGCGCATGCGCCGGCCGCTGCCTCTGGCCGTGCGCCGTCCGGTGTTCGGGCTGCTGGGGCGGGCGTATCCGAAGGCGGATTGGGCGCCGCGCGTGTTCCGCGCCAAGACCACGCTGCAGTCGCTGGCGCGCGACTCGGTCGAAGCGTATTTCCACAGCATGTCGATCCTGCGCGACGACATGCGCCGGCAGCTCTTCTCCAACTCGCTGCGCGCGCAGCTCGGCGGCTACAACGCGGTCGAGGTGTTCAAGCGCCACGCGCAACGCGCGAACCACGACGATCCGCTGGCGCTGATCCAGTATCTCGACCTGAAGACGTATCTCGTCGGCGACATCAACACCAAGGTCGACCGCGCGAGCATGGCGCATTCGCTGGAGGTGCGCGAGCCGCTGATGGACCATCCGCTGGTGGAATGGTTGGCCTCGCTGCCGTCGGCGCTGAAGGTGCGCGGACAGGAGGGCAAGTACCTGCTGAAGAAGTCGCAGGAACCGCATCTGCCGAACGAGGTGCTGTATCGGCCGAAGATGGGCTTCGCGGTGCCGCTGGCGCGCTGGTTCCGCGGGCCGTTGCGCGAGCGCGTGCGGCAGGCGGTGCTGGGCAGCGTGCTCGCGGACACGGGTTACTTCAACCGGCCGGCGCTGCAGCGGCTGCTCGACCAGCACCAGTCGGGGCTGCGCGACCACAGTTCGCCGCTGTGGACCGTGCTGATGTTCGACGCGTTCCTGCGCAACGTCATGCGCGCCGAGGAAAGCGGGGCGCCCGCGCAGCGCCTGGCGGGTTGACGCGATGCGCATCCTGCACATCCTGGACCATTCGCTGCCGCTGCACAGCGGCTACACGTTCCGCACGCTGGCGATCCTGCGCGAGCAGCGCGCGCTCGGCTGGGACACGGTGCATCTGACCACACCGCGGCAGGGTCCCACGACCGTGCCCGCCGAGACGGTCGACGGCTGGACCTTTCACCGCACGCCGTTCGGCGCGGGCGCGTGGTCGAAGCTGCCCGCCGCCGGGCGCTATCTCGACGAGATGCGGGCCACCGCACGGCGCATCGAGGAACTGATGCTGCAGACGCGGCCGGACGTGCTGCATCCCCATTCGCCGGTGCTCAACGCCTTGCCCGCGCTGTGGGTCGGACGCAAGCACGGGCTGCCCGTCGTCTACGAGATGCGCGCGTCGTGGGAGGACGCCGCCGTCGATCACGGCAGCACGCGCGAAGGCAGCATGCGCTACCGGCTATCGCGCGCGCTCGAGACGTTCGCCTTGAAGCGCGCCGACGCGATCACGACGATCTGCGAAGGGTTGCGCGCCGACATCGCCGCGCGCGGCATCGACGCCGGGGCCGTGACCGTGATCCCGAACGCGGTCGATGTAAGGAGCTTCGAGTTCGATGCGCCTGCCGATCCGGACTTGCGCCGCCGCTTGGGCCTCGAAGGTGCAACGGTCATCGGGTTTGCCGGTTCCTTCTACGGTTACGAAGGGCTTGACCTGCTGCTCGAAGCCGCCGCGATGCTGAGCGCGCAACGGCCCGAGTTGCGCGTGCTGCTGGTCGGCGGCGGACCGCAGGAGGCGAACCTGAAGGCGCAGGCGCAGCGGCTCGGCATGGCGCAGCGCGTGATCTTCGCCGGGCGCGTGCCGCACGCCGAGGTGCAGCGCTACTACAACCTGGTCGACGTGCTCGCGTATCCGCGCCGCTCGATCCGGCTGACCGAGATCGTCACGCCGCTCAAGCCGCTGGAGGCGATGGCGCAAGGACGCATCTTCGTCGCCTCCGATGTCGGCGGGCACCGCGAACTCGTGCGCGACGGCGAAACCGGCTTCCTGTTCCCGGCCGGCGACGCCGCGGCGCTCGCGCGAACGATCGACGACGTGCTCGCCCGCCGCGGCGATTGGGACCGAGTGAAGCGCCGGGCGCGCCGCTTCGTCGAGAGCGAGCGCACCTGGTCGAAATCGGTGGCCCGCTACGCCGACGTGTACGCGGCCGTACTCGCGCGCCGCGGCGGTGCGCTGGCGGTGGCGCGGAGCTGACGATGTGCGGCATCTACGGCATCTATCAGCTCGACGGCGCGCGCGCGCCGGTCGAATGGCTGGCGAAGATGGGCCGCGTCACGGTGCATCGCGGGCCGGACGACGAAGGCGCGTTCGCCGCCGGACGCTGCGCGATCGGCATGCGGCGGCTGTCGATCATCGATCTGGCGGGCGGCCACCAGCCGATTGCCAACGAGGACGAATCGCTGGTCGTCGTCTGCAACGGCGAGATCTACAACTTCCGCGAACTGCGGCGCGAACTCGAAGCGCAGGGCCGCCGCTTCAAGACACACTCGGACACCGAGGTCGTGCTGCACGCGTACGCCGCGTGGGGCGAAGGTTTCGTCGCGCGGCTCAACGGCATGTTCGGCTTCGCGATCTGGGACGCGCGCGCGCAGACGCTGCTCGTCGGACGCGACCGGCTCGGCATCAAACCGATCTACTACTGCAACGACGGCCGCCGGGTGGTCTTCGCCTCGGAGGCGAAGGCGCTGCTCGAGTTGCCCGGCATCAGCGCCGAAGTCGATCCGACCGCGCTCGCCGCCTATCTCGAGCTGGGCTACGTGCCGGCACCGCTCGCGATGTTCCGCGGCGTGCGCAAGCTGCCGATCGCCTCGGTGATGAAACTGTCGCCGGAGGGCATGCGCATCGACTCGTACTGGCGGCCGCCGACGGCCGTCGCGCCGGGCGTATCGGCGGACGAGTGGGCCAGGCGCGTGCGCGAGCGGCTCGAAGAATCGGTGCGCATGCAGATGGTGAGCGACGTGCCGATCGGCGCGTTCCTTTCCGGCGGCATCGACTCGAGCACCGTGCTTGCGTTCATGGCCCGTCACAGCACGGAGCCGGTGAAGACGTACTCGATCGGTTTCGACGGCGGCGCGGCCGAGCGCTTCTACAACGAGCTGGATTACGCGCGCCAGGTCGCGCAGCTTTTCAAGACCGACCACCACGAGATCCTCGTGCGCCCGGACGTCGTGCACCTGCTGCCGAAGCTGCTGTGGCACATGGACGAGCCGATCGCCGACAGCGCGTTCGTGACGACGTATCTGGTGGCGGAGTTCGCGCGCCGCGACGTCAAGGTGATCCTGTCCGGGGTCGGCGGCGACGAGCTGTTCGGCGGCTACCGTCGTTACCTCGGCGAGCACTACATGCGGTATCTGAACTGGCTGCCCGCGGCGGCGAAGCGCGGCGCCGCGCGGCTGGCCGATCGCCTGCCGAGCGACCGCCACTCCAAGTGGCTGAACTACGCGCGGCTGGCCAAGAACTTCCTTTCTGCTGCGGAGCTGCCGTTTGCCGAGCGCTACCGCGCCTATATCGGGGTGTTCGGTGCGGACGAGGCGGCGGAGATGATGAACGGCAAACCGGCGCGGCGGTTCGATGCCATCGCCGCGGCCTTTGACGCTGCCGGGGGCGAAGACGTATTGGCGCGCATGTTTGCCGTCGACGCGTACACGCAACTGCCGGACGATCTGCTGCTGCTGACCGACAAGATGACGATGGCGACATCGCTGGAGTGCCGCGTGCCGCTGCTCGACCACGAACTGGTCGAACTGGCGGCGCAGGTCCCGGCCTCGATCAAGGTCGGCGGCGGCGAACTGAAGGCGCTGATGAAGAGAGCCTTGGCCGACGTGCTTCCGCGCGAGATCCTGTACCGCACCAAGCGCGGCTTCGGCGCGCCGATGGGCGCGTGGATGAAGGGCGCGCTGTCGGAGATGCTGGCCGGCGCGCTGTCGCGCGAGAGCGTGCAGGCGCGCGGGCTGCTGCACTATGCACCGGTCGCGCGGCTGATCGAAGACCATCGGGCCAACCGCGTCGACGGCACGGACAAACTGCTCGCGTTGCTGAACCTGGAGATCTGGTGCCGCGTGTATCTCGACCGCCGTTCTTCCGCCGACGTCGCCGAAGAACTGAAGGAGGCCGTGGCGTGAGGATCCTGTACGTCTGCCACCGCTTCCCGTACCCGCCCAAGCGCGGCGGCAAGATCCGGCCGTTCAACATGATCCGGCATCTCGCGCAGTCGCACGAGGTCGTGGTCTGTTCGCTGGCGCGTTCCGCGGAGGAGGCGGAGGAGGGCAAGGGCATCGCGCCGTACTGCGCCGAGTTTCATGTTGCCACGGTCGACGATCGTGTGCAGACACTGCGGATGATCGCCACGCTGCCGACGCCGATCACCGCGTCGGCGTCGTACTTCCACAGCACCAAGTTGGCGCGCACGATCCGCCGGCTGCTGCGCGAGCGGCGCTTCGACCTGATCTTCGTGCATTGCTCCTCGGTCGCGCACTACGTTGCGCACGTACGCGACGTGCCGAAGATCCTCGACTTCGGCGACATGGATTCGCAGAAGTGGTTCGAGTACGCCGACTACAAGCCGTTTCCGCTGTCGCTCGGCTATCGCTGGGAAGGCTGGCGGCTGCAGGCGGAGGAGAAGCGCCTGGCGCGCGGCTTCGACTTCTGCACGGCGACCACGCGGGCCGAGTGGGAGACGCTGAAGAGCTACGGCGTCGATACCCCGAGCGACTGGTTTCCGAACGGCGTGGATGCGCAGGCCTTCGCGCCGTCGGCCGAACCGTACGACCCGGAGGCGATCTGCTTCATCGGCCGCATGGACTATTACCCGAACCAGCACGCGATGTTCTGGTTCTGCGAGCACGTGCTGCCGCTGCTGCGCGAGCGGCGACCGAACGTGAAGCTCGCGATCGTCGGCGCCGATCCGCCGCCCTCGGTGCGCAAGCTGGGCGAGTTGCCGGGCGTCACGGTGACCGGTTCCGTGCCGAAGGTGCAGCCGTACGTGACGCGCTCGGCGCTTACCGTCGCGCCGCTCGCAATCGCGCGCGGCACGCAGAACAAGATCCTCGAGGCGATGGCGATGGGTGTTCCCGTCGTGTCAAGTCGAGTCGCGGCCGGAGGTGTGGATGCGATCGCCGGCGAGCATCTGCTGGTGGCCGAGACGCCTGAGCAGTATCGCGACGCCATCCTGCGCCTGCTCGAAGACCCGTCCGAACGCGCGCGGCTCGCGGCCGCCGGCCGCGCGCGTGTGCTGTCGCACCATGCCTGGGGCAGTTCGATGAAACGCCTGGACGCCATCATCGACAAGTGCCTGGCATCGTTCGTGGCACCCTCGCCCGCATCAGCGGGAGAGGGTGGCCGCGCAGCGGCCGGGTGAGGGCGCGCGGCAGCATCACCGGATCTCCTCAACAACACGAAAACCCCATGAACATCAGCATCTTCGGACTCGGTTACGTCGGCGCGGTGTCGCTCGCCTGCCTTGCGCGCGAAGGCCATCGCGTGATCGGGGTCGACGTCGATCCCGCCAAGCTGCAGTTGATCGCCGACGGCAAGACGCCGGTCGTGGAAGAGGGCATGGTCGAGCTGATGGCCAAAGTCGCGACGAGCGGCCGCGTCAGCGTCACGACCGATGCGGAACAGGCGATTCGCGACAGCGAGCTGTCGCTGATCTGCGTGGGCACGCCGTCCGCTGCCAACGGCAGTCAGGACCAGTCGGCGATCCTGCGGCTGGCCGAGCAGATGGGCACGGCGCTGCGCGCACTGAGCCGGCCGCATACGTTCGTGTTCCGTTCCACGCTCGTGCCGGGCACGGTCGAAGAAGTGCTGCGGCCGATCCTCGAGAAGTCTTCCGGCAAGAAGGAAGGGCGTGACTTCTTCGTTTGTTTTCAGCCCGAGTTCCTGCGCGAAGGCTCGTCGATCCGCGACTACGACAACCCGCCGTTCACGATCGTCGGCGCCAACGCGGAGGAGCCGGTGCTGCAACTGAAGTCGCTGTTCGGTCATCTGCCGTGCGACTTCCATGTCACGTCGATCCGCGCGGCGGAGATGGTCAAGTACTGCTGCAACAACTTCCACGCGCTGAAGATCACGTTCGCCAACGAAACGGCGCGGTTGTGCGAAGCGCTCGGCGTCGATCCGTTCCAGGTGATGGACCTCGTGTGCCGCGACACGCAGCTCAACATCTCCAAGGCGTACCTGAAGCCGGGGTTCGCGTTCGGCGGCTCGTGCCTGCCGAAGGACCTGCGCGCAACGCTGTATCTCGCCAAGCAGCGCGACGTCGAACTGCCGATGCACGCAGGCATCCTGCCGTCGAACCGCACGCACATCGACCGCGCGATCGCCAAGGTGCTGGAGACCGGCAAACGGCGTGTGGGCATGATCGGGCTCGCCTTCAAGACCGGGACCGACGACCTGCGCGAAAGCCCGCTGGTGCTGCTGGCCGAGCACCTGATCGGCAAGGGACTGTCGCTGCTCGTGTATGACCCGGAGGTGCACCTGTCGAACCTGCTGGGCGCGAACCGCAAGTTCATCGAAAGCCACGTACCGCACATCGGCGGCCTGATCCGGCGCGACCTCGAACCCGTGATCGCCGAGTCCGACGTGCTGGTCGTGGGGCTGAACGACAAGAAGACGATCGAGCTGCTCAAGCGGCATGCGCGCAAGGACCAGGTCGTGATCGATCTGGTCAACATCGGCGCGCACGGCGGACTGCACGCGAAGTACGTCGGCCTGTGCTGGTGACCAGGGGATAGGTCGATGAACCTGCGTGTCGTGCTGGTCGGGCCGTTGCCGCCGCCTTCCGGCGGCATGGCCAACCAGACGCGTCAGCTCGCGCGGCTGCTCGCGGATAGCGGCGTGCGCGTGCAGCTCGTGCAGAACAACCCGCCGTATCGGCCGGCATGGATCGGCAACGTGCGGGGGTTGCGCGCCACGTTTCGCCTGGTCCCTTACGTCGTAGCCCTGTGGCGGGCGCTGCGCGGTGCGGATGTCGCGCACGTGATGGCGAACTCGGGCTGGGCATGGCACCTGTTCGCGGCGCCGGCGATCTGGCTGGCGCGACTGCGCGGCGTGCCGGTGCTGGTCAACTATCGGGGCGGCGAAGCGGAGTCCTTCTTGCAGCGGCAGGCGCGCTGGGTGAGGCCGACGCTGCGGCTGGCGCGCGTGCTCGCCGTGCCGTCGGGGTTTCTGCAGTCGGTCTTCGCTCGCCACGGCGTCGCCGCCGAAGTCGTTCCGAACGTCGTCGATCTGGCGCGCTTTGCGCCCGCCGCGCGGCGAACGCCCGCCCAGCACATCGTCGTCACCCGCAACCTGGAGCAGATCTACGACATCCCCACCGCTTTGCGCGCGTTCGCGAAGATCCGCAACCGCTTCCCCGCGGCGCGCCTGACGGTCGCCGGCAGCGGGCCGGCGCTGGACTCGCTGCGACGCCTGGCGCAGGAGCTTGGCGTGTCGGAGGCGGTGCGCTTCACCGGGCGGCTCGACAACGATCGCATCGCCGAGCTTTATCGCGAGGCCGATTTGGTGATCAATCCGTCGACGGTCGACAACATGCCGATCTCGCTGCTGGAGGCGATGGCGAGCGGCGTACCGATCGTCTCGACGAGCGTCGGCGGCGTGCCTTTTGTGGTCGAGGACGAGCGCACTGCGCTGCTGGTGCCCGCGCGCGACCCCGACGCCATGGCGGCGGCGGCCGTTCGCATCTTCGAAGACTCGGCGTTGCGCGATGCGCTGGTGGCCGCCGGCTCGCAGGCCTGCCGCGCGTATGCATGGGAGCGCGTGCGCCCGGTCTTGTTCGCCGCGTACGCGCGCTGCGCCGGGCGCGCCTTGTTGCAGGAGTCCGCACCGTGAGCGATGCGTGGACGCAGCTGGTCGCGCGTGCGCTCTTTCCGCTGCACGAGCGGCTGAAAGGACACGCCAGCGTGGCGCGCCGGCGCGCGCTCGAGGCGAGCCAATGGTGGCCGCGCGAGCGGCTGCAGTCGTACCAGCTCGAGCGACTGCGGGCCTTCATCGAGCACCTGGCGCAGCGCGTGCCGTATTACCGCGAGACGTTCATGCAGCGCGGCTTGCGCGCGCAGGACGTTCTGACGCTCGCTGACCTGGCGCGCTTTCCGTTTCTGACCAAGGCGGCCATTCGCGCGAACACCGAGAAGCTGAGAGCCGAAGGGGCGGGTCCGCTGAAACGCTACAACACGGGCGGTTCCAGCGGCGAGCCGTTGATCTTTTTCATGGGCAAGGACCGCATCGCGCACGACGTCGCCGCCAAGTGGCGCGCCACGCGCTGGTGGGGTGTCGACATCGGCGACCGCGAGCTGGTCGTGTGGGGCTCGCCGGTCGAACTCGGCACGCAGGATCGGCTGCGCGGTCTGCGCGACCGGCTGTTCCGTTCCGAGCTGCTGCCGGCGTTCGAGATGTCGCAGGCGAACCTCGACCGCTTCGTCGAGCGCATCCGCACCGTGCGCCCGGCGATGCTGTTCGGCTATCCCTCGTCGCTGTCCTTGATCGCCGCCCACGCGGAAAAGCGCGGCGAGCGGCTCGACGGCCTCGGCATCCGCGTCGCGTTCGTCACTTCGGAGCGGCTGTACGACCATCAGCGCGCGGCGATCGAGCGCGTCTTCGGCTGTCGCGTGGCCAACGGCTACGGCGGGCGCGACGCCGGTTTCATCGCCCACGAATGCCCCGCGGGCGGCTTGCACATCAGTGCGGAGGACATCCTGGTCGAGATCGTCGATGCGAACGGCGCCGTCGTTCCTCCGGGAAGCGCGGGCGAGATCGTGGTGACGCACCTGGCCACTGCGGACTTTCCGTTCCTGCGCTACCGCACCGGCGACATCGGCGTCCTGAGCGGCGCCGCATGCGCGTGCGGGCGTGGGCTGCCGCTGCTGGCCGAGGTGCAGGGGCGCAGTACCGACTTCGTCGTCGCTGCCGACGGCACCGTCATGCACGGTCTGGCGCTCATTTACGTCGTGCGCGACCTGCCGGGTATCGAGCGCTTCAAGATCGTGCAGGAAAGCCTGGATCGCACGCGCGTGCTGCTGGTGCCCGGACACGGCTACACCTCGGATACGGCGGAGCGGATCCGTGCGGGCCTGTGCGAGCGGCTGGGCGCCGGTGTGAGCGTCGACGTCGAGGCCGTGAGCGAGATTCCGGCCGAGCAGTCGGGCAAATATCGCTACGTCGCCAGCCGTGTCGCTCCGGTCCCGCAGTGAGGCGAGCGCCTAGAATCGATCGTCGACGATGTTGACCGCGCTCGCGTTTCTCGCCGGATTCTTTGCGCTGCTCGGACTGGCGTTGTTCCGCCATCCGATCTTCGGCTTGTACGCCTACATGGCGACGTTCTACATCCATCCGCCGTCGCGCTGGTGGGCGCAGAACCTGCCGGACCTGCGGTGGGCGTTTCTTTCGGCGGGCGTGACGCTGCTGGCCATCTTCATCCACCGCAGCCGGCTGCATCAAGGGCGGGCCGCGTGGTATGCGTCGGTACCGGGTGCGCTGCTGATCGTCTTCGTCGCCTGGTTCTGGGTCCAGTCGCTGTGGGCGCTCGACGCCGAGACGCATCGCGAGGCTGCGGTGCAGTTCACGAAGTACCTGGTCGCGTTCTACCTGATCTATCGCCTTGCCGAGACGCCTGCACGGCTGCGCGACATCCTGCTGGTCCACGTGGCAGGCTGCATGTATCTCGGCATCCTTGCGCTGATGGCGGACAACTTCGTCGGCGGGCGGTTGAACGGCGTGGGAGGACCGGGCATCGACGACGCGAACTCGCTCGGCATGTTTCTGGGCACGGGCGCCGTCGCCGCGGGCATTCTCGTGCTGGTCGAGCGCGGTTGGCGGCAGATCTTCTGCATCGTGGCGGCGCCGATGATCGTAAACGGCATCGTGCTCGCCGCCAGCCGCGGCGCGTTTCTCGGCGTTCTCGCGGGCGCACTCGTGCTGTTCCTTGTCAAGCCGCCGAAGTATCGCTCGCTCTTCTGGGCGTTCGCGATTGCGGGCACGATCGGGACCGTTTCGCTGATGGATCAGCGTTTCATCGACCGGATGCTTTCGATCACCGACGCCGTCGAACGCACCGAGGAGATCGACGCCAGCGCTCAGTCGCGGTGGGAACTGAAGGCGGCGCAGTTGCGGATGTTCGTTGAGTATCCGTTCGGCAGCGGCCACAAGGGTACGGCAGTGCTGAGTCCGCGTTTTCTCGATGCGAAGTGGTTGACTCACCGGCCCGGTGAGGACGAATCGGCCGCGGCGCGCGCCTCGCACAACACGTTCCTGACCGCCCTCGTCGAGCAGGGGATTCCGGGCGCCGTCATCTACCTCTCGCTCGTCGGCTGGGGCGTGCTGGCCGTCCTGCGACTGCGGCGCGCCGTGCGCGCCGGATGGCCGCGGGAAACCGCCTATGGCGGAGCACCGGCGGCGGCGCTTGCGGTCGTTCTCATCGCCGGTGTCTTCACCGACTACCTGATGGCCGAGGTGCAGATCTGGATGCTCGCGCTGTTGGCGGCGCACCGGTTGCTGGCGCGCGGGGCCGTTGTCCCTGCGGTGGCGTCCGCCGTGCCGGCCGGACCCGCCGCGGCGACGCGCGGCGGGCACGCGATCGCCAGGCGCGCCGCATCGGAGCGCTGAGGCAGTGCTGCACGCGGTGCTCGGATGGATGGCGCCCGCGGGGCCGCGCGCCCGACTGTCGATCCTCATCTTTCACCGGGTGCTGGCCGAGCGCGACCCGCTGCTGGACGACGTCCCGGACGCGGCCGCGTTCGAAGCGTGCATGCGCTGGGTGCGGGACTGGTTCAACGTGATTCCGCTCGCCGAGGCGGTCGCACGGCTGCAACGCGGCGCTCTGCCCGCGCGGGCGCTGGCGATCACGTTCGACGACGGCTACGCAGACAACGAGCAGATCGCGGCGCCGATCTTGCAGCGGTTCGGACTGCCGGCGACCTTCTTCGTCGCGACCGGTTTTCTCGGCGGCACCAACATGTGGAACGATCGCGTCATCGAGGCGATACGACACTGCCGGGCCGTAGAGCTCGACCTAAGCGATTTCGGCATCGGCACCGTGACGCTTGGCACGACGGCGCTGCGGCGGGCCGCGATCGATCGCGTGCTGACCGCCATCAAGCACGCGCCGCCCGCGCAACGGCGCGCGGCGGTCGAGCGTATCGAGGAGCTGTGCGGCGCGCCGCCCGCGCCGCGCTTGATGATGGATCCCGAGCAGGTCGCGCACCTGGCCGCCGCCGGCTTCGACATCGGCGGCCATACGGTGACGCACCCGATCCTGGCGCGGCTGCCGGCGGACGAAGCGCTCGCGGAAATCGCGGGCGGCAAGTCGGATCTCGAGGCGATCGTCGGCCGGCGCGTGGCGCTGTTTGCATATCCGAACGGCGTTCCCGGACGTGATTACACGGCCGAACACGTGCGTTTGGCGCGCGAATGCGGATTCGCGGCGGCGGTTTCGACCGCATGGGGAGTTGCGGGACGGCAATCCGACCCATTCCAACTGCCCCGCTTCACGCCGTGGGATCGGTCGCGGCTGCGCTTCGGTTTTCGCATGGCGCAGAATCTGAGCCGCGTTCGCTACGCGACCGCGTGAAGCGCCGCGCGCGCGAGCTCAGGGATCGGCGATCGGGTTGCGCGAAATGATCAGCTCGTCGTACCAAGTGTAAGCGGTCGGATACGACTGAGACGCCGACCTGCCGGTGTTGTACGGAGTCAACCAGACTTTGCCGTAACGCTGGTTCTCCGCCGCCGGACCGGCGCTGAGGTTGTATGGGCCCCATTGGATCACCGGTTCCGAAGCACGTCCTTCGCGTGCCATCCACAGCGTCACGTAGCTGTTGACATATTCGTCGCCGACGCGCGGACCCGTCTTGATCCGCACCTGGAACGTCATCCACTCGTTGGCGAAGTAGCCGAAGCAGTTGCCGTCCGGAGGGAAGTAGCGGTTGCCGTCCTTCTGCAAGTACAGGCAGTACGGCGCCGGGCGTGCGTTCTGCAGTTTGAAGTCGTATGCCTGATACGGTTCTTCGAACGGATCGTAGGCACCGTGCGACGCCGATCCGGTGCAAGAGTGGTACATGACCGGAAAGCCGCGGTAGTACGTGTTCGTGAGCACGACTTCGGTCGCTTCGCACGACCCGAACGTCTTGCCCGGCTGATCGCCGGTGCCGATGATGATCTGCTTCCAACCGCCGCCGCCAGCGTATCGATTCGCGAGGAACTCGGGGCTGAAGCGCTGGCGCCACTGAACATAGAACTGCGAGTTCGCGCCAAACTGTACCGACAGGTCGCGCGAAAAGTTGGCGAAGAACATGCCCGAGCTGTCGGCGCCCGAGCTCGGCGGGATCGTGAACCGCAGCGAGCTGGCCCCCGAGGCCATGACCGACGTGTCGCGCGTGGCGCGCGAGTAGTCGGATGTTCCGTAGGGCGCGAGGATGCCGAAGTCGTAGCCCCATGCGCCGTTCGTGCCGCCGCTGCCGGTATTGAAATCCGCCGTCGAATCGAAGCCGATGCACCGGACGACACCGGGTGCCTGGCAGCGGGCCTCGAAACTCGCGCTGCTCGGTGGCGGAGATGGGGCCGGATTGGGTGGTGCGGAAGGCGGGGTCGGTGCCGGCGTGGGCGCGGGTGTCGGCGGTGCGGCCGCGGTTTCGTTGCCGCCTCCGCACGCGGCAAGTGTGATGCTCATTGCTGCGACGAACAGCCGCGTGAGTTTCGATTGGATCATTACGCCTGCGATCGCCGCCCTGGTGCGTGAGTGCCCTCGACTCTTTCACATGCTGCGGGCGCGGGCAAGTCGGCCGGGCGGGCTACCGAAAGCGCGGCGCGCTAGACGCGCTTCGCGTCGAGCCACAAGCCGAGCATCATCAGCACCCACATCATCGTTCCATAGTATGCGGGGTGTGCGGGCAGCATACGCTGGCGCAACTCGTCGACAAACTGTGGCCGCACGATGCCATGCGGCCGTAGTGCAGAGATCGCCTCGTCGGCGAGATCGAGAAGCGGGCGGTGCGCAGTGAGCCAAGCGCCGACCGGAAGCCCGAAACCGTGCTTCTCCTTGGCGATCACCTCGGGCGGCAGGAAGTCGCGCAGCGCCTCCTTGAAGAACCAGCGCAACGTCGTGCCTCGCAGCTTCATCTCGGCCGGCAACGTCGCCGAGAACTCGACGATGCCCTCGTCGAGCAACGGGAACGCGACGTCCATCTCAGCCAGCTCGCACATGCGCGTCACCTTCGGCAGATCGCTATCGGCCAACGTGAAGCGCAGGTCGATGCCGAGCATCTGATTGATCAGGCTCGATCTGGCGTAGGGCGCGTGCGCATCGGCCAACAGCCCTTGTGGATGGTGCGGATCGACCTCTGCGAGAAACTCCCGCGTCAGAACGTTCTCGGGCTGCAGGTGGGACAGCAGGTTGTGTGAGGCGTACCGAGCCGGCATCGGCGTACTGGCCTGCCGTACGTAACTATGCACCTTCTTGAGTCCTGGCAGCCCCTTGAACAGCGGCGTCGCCAGCGCCAGCGGCTCGATCAGCGACACGCGCACGCCGCGCGGAAGACGGTGGTAGAGCCCGAGCAGATGTTGCTTGGCGTAGCGTTCATTGCCGCCGAACAACTCGTCGCCGCCGTCGCCTGCGAGCAGGCGCTGTATGCCGTGCTCGCGCGCGAGCCGAGCGCAGTAGTAGGCGGGGATCGCGGAGGCGTTGCCGAACGGCTGGTCGTAGTACGACGCGATCCGCGGTGCCGCGGCGACCACGTCCGCGGGCGTGACGTAGTACTCGTGGTGATCGCAGTCGAAGTGCCTGGCTGCGATGCGCGCGTAGCCCATCTCGTCATAGCCGGCGGCGTCGAACCCGATCGAGAACGTCGGCGGGCGCGTGCCGTTAACGCGACCCAGCATGCCGCTGACCGTCGAACTGTCTGTGCCACCGGACAGAAACGCGCCGCTGCGCGCGCCGGTTGCGGCCGTCGCGACGGCGTCCTGCAAAAGCGATACGAAACGCGCCTTCAGCGCGTTGAAGTCCGGGTTCGGATCCTCCATGAAGCGCATCGACCAGTACGGGCGCGGCTCGGGGTGTATCCCCGGCCCGAACTCTACGTAGTGCGCCGGCGGAAGCTGATGCGCGTCGCGGTAGATCGTCCGTGGGCCCGGGCAGACGTGAAAGTACACGTAATCGAACAGCGCCTGCGGCGACAACTCGCGGCTCACGTCCGGGTGCCGGATCAACGCGTCGAGCGTCGAAGCGAAGGCGATCGCTTCGCCCGCGCGTGCGTACACGAGCTGGCGAACGCCGATGCGATCGACCGCCAGCAGGCCACGCCGCCTGGCCCGGTCCCAGGCGACCAGCGAAAAATCGCCGCCCATCGCAGCAAGCGCATCCGTCCCGCGCGCGCTGATCGCTGCGGCGACCGCCAGTGGATCCGAGCTCCAGCCTTGTGGCAGGCGCACGCGCGGATGGCCGGTCAGTGCGACGTGGAGTTCTCCGTGCGCGACCAGGCGAGCGGTCCCGCGGGCGGCGACGCCGGTGCCGCCGTGCGCTGTAGCCACATTGCTCGCAAGTTCGTCGCCCGTCGCCAGCATGCGGCGCAGGACCGCCGTTGCGTCGTGCTCGGGGCGAGGGGAGAAAAAGCCGAGGATTCCGCTCATGCAGATGTCGTCCGTTGCCCGGCGGCGGGCCGTGTGGAGGGAAAGACGGCCATCTGCGCCGCTACTGCGGCTGGCGCCTGTGGCCACCCTTTGCCGACTCGTTGCGCAGTTCCTGCAGCCGGCGCTGTAGCCCCTTCGCCCCGGGCGATCGCGCCAGCCCGGTCTCGAGAATCTGGCGCGCCTTGGGCGCGTCCCCGCTGCTGCGGTAGTGGTCGCTGATGTGTGCGTAGGGGGGCCAGTAATCAGGTTTCAGTTCGATCGCGCGCTCGAATTCGGCCAGCGCCAGCGCCGCCTTGCCGCGTCCGAGCAAGGCCTCGCCCTTCTTCGTCAGCATTTCCGGAAGCAGCGGAAAGTCTCGCGGCGTGCGCTCCATGATGTAGTCGAACTCGCGCACCGCGCTGTCGTAGTTGAAGCCGCGCGCCTGCGCGTCGCGCGCCAGCACCTTCGCCCGATGCAGATGCATCAGGCCCCAGCAGTAGTGGTGCATGTGGATGAAGACTTCACCCATTGTCGCGTGCCAGCGCTGGATCATCTCGCGGTTGTTGCCGCCCGGTACGCGATCGCGAAAGAGCTGCGTGTACTTGCAGTACTCGGGCAGCATCACGACTTCGCGCGGGTCATATTCCGTGACGTGCTCCGGATAACCGGGAATGCTCTGTGCGGCAGCGGGTCCCGCCGCGAGGAGTGCGGCAGCCACCGATCCAGCAAACAGGCATCGCAGTCTCGTTGCTTTCATCGCTCGCTTCCTGTCGCCATACCGTCGAGCCATTCGAGCGTTCTTTCCTCGAGCCATGCGTGCCATGTCGCTCTGGAGAAAGTGTGATCCGCTGCGGGCAATTCGACCCGCGTCACGTTGGGACGCGCCAGCAGCCCTCGCCAGCGCGAGTCTGCCGCCGCGTGTTCGAGGAACTCCTTTGCCGTCAGGTCCCGCCCGCTTAGGACCAGCAGGATCGGACCTCGGAAGCTCCGCCAGCCCGTTGCCATTCTCGCTTGGAATGCGTCTTCCGGGGGCCTCTCGGAGCGGTCCAGCGCGCGCCGCAGACTGTCACCCAGGCCGCGCAGCGATGCGCGCCAATCGAAACGCGCGGACAGCAAGCGCCGCCAGAAGTCAATCTCCAGCAGGCGCTGACCGTAGTAGTGTTTCAGGCGCGCGGTCGCGAGGGTGGTGTCGCTGCGCGCCCAGGGGTTAAGCAACACGAGCCCGCCGACGTGCGGATTTCCGGCGCAGAACATCAGCGCGGCCGACGCGGCGTCGCACAGCCCCCAGACGACGATCGAGCGCACGCCGGAACGGCCGCGCAGGAAAGCGATCGCGGCATCGATATCGTCGCCTATCGCTTCGAACGTACGCGCCGCACCCTCGCTGTCGCCCATGCCGCGGTAGTCGAAGCGCAGCGAGACGTAGCCGCCGCGAGCCAGGCGGCGCGCGAGCCGCAGGAACTGTCGGTGACTGCCGACCCGATACTGTGGCCCCCCGACGACAATGAGCACGGCGCGCGGCGCCACTGGCCCCGCCGCCGGCTCACAAAGGACGCCCAACATGCGGTCTTCGCCGCATGGGATCCACGCGGGCGACTCGCAGTAGCCCAGGTCGGCCGTCATGTGCGCGGGGTCCTGTGGTCCGACTTCCGCGGTCGCCGGATGCGCGGCACCCATCATGCGCCAGCGCCTTCCGACTCGGCGCCAACCGATGCTCGCGGCCGCGCCAGTGCGCTGCGCGTCCGCTCGATCAGCTCCGGCGCTTCGGCGATCTCCACCGTTTGCCAGAACTGCGGACCGACCACTGTCTCGAACTCGACCGCGCGCCCCGCTGCGCGCCAGGTATCGAGGGTCCTGCGTGCCGCTGTCGGCATCGTGTCGTCCGCTTGCGCAGCAACCTCCAGCCACACGATCCGGCCGACGGACTGCGCGGGAAGCTCGAGCCGCGCGGCTGCGAGACCGTCAGCGACACGCGGCGGCAGAACGTAACCTGCGACCTCCACCGGCTCGCCGCGCGCGAGTTGCTGGCGCAGGCTGGCACGGTTGCCCGGCGAGTCGCCGTCGAGCAGCGCCGCCGACGTGTGCAGGCGGAGGAACTGGTTCAGGATCGTTGCGCCGTCGTGCGCCGGCTGCCACAGCAGCACGTGGGCGTGCGGGTGAGCGCGCAGCAGCGGCGGCAACAGCAGCGCGCCGGCACGCACGCCCCACAGCCACAGCGCACCGTCGCCACGGTTGTGCGAATCCACGGCCTGCGCCAAGTCGGCGACCCACTGGTCCCACGTCGCATCCTGAAACTCGCCGGCGCTGTCACCGCAGCCATACAGGTCGACCTGGACGACGCGCCAGCCGTCGCTGGCCAGTGCCCGAGCGGCTTGTGTGAGCATGCGGCGGCACTTGTTCATCTCTTCCGCGAACGGCGGCGCCAGCACGACGGTGCCGCGCTCGGTCGCGCGTCGCGGGCGATGGGTCAGCACGAAGCGCGGGCCGCCGGCAGCCGCTTCGAAGCGCGCGGACGTCTGGTACGCGTCGGCCAAGTCAGGCGGCAAGCTTGCTCTGAACGAAAGCGACGAGGTTGCCGACGCTGGCGAACGTGCGTCCGTCGACCTCGTCGTCCTCGATGGTGAAACCGAACTTCTCTTCGAGCGCGGTCAGCAGCGACACCACCGCCATCGAATCCAGCTCCGGCACTGCACCGAGCAGCGGCGTGCCGGCGTCGAACCTGGCGACGCGATCGCCCAAGTTCAACACCGTGGCGAGAACTTGCTTGACCTTGATCTCTGTTTCCAAGCGCGCACTCCTGACCTGCGGACGCAATGTGTGGGCGAATCGGTCGAGCAATTCGACGAACTGCGAACTGCCCGGCTAGTATACAAACCGTCACGCAAACATGGGATATGTGGGGCGGGCGATCCGGTGCCGGCAACGGCTATGCGCGAGCATCGCGATGGATTCTGCGCGCGCGGGCCCGGGCACGACCATGGAAAAAGACGATGCAACGCGTCCTGATGATCGCCTTCCACTTTCCCCCGCTGGCCGTAAGCAGCGGAATCCAACGCACGCTGCGATTCGCGCAACATCTGCCGGCGCTTGGTTGGGAGCCACTCGTACTGACGGCTTCCGAGCGTGCCTACGAAAGGGTTTCGGACGATCTGTTGCGCGAGATTCCGGCGGGCTTGGTTATACGGCGGGCCTGGTGTCTGGACGCTTCCCGCCACTTGGCGCTGCGCGGGCGTTATCCGGCGGTGCTCGCTCGTCCCGATCGTTGGATCAGTTGGGCGCTGGCGGCGATTCCAGCCGGCTTGGATCTCGTGCGCAGGTACCGGCCGACGGCGCTCTGGAGTACCTATCCGATCGCAACGGCACACATCGTTGGTCGTTGGCTCTCGCTGCTCAGCGGACTGCCCTGGATCGCCGACTTTCGCGACCCGATGGCGCAGGACGGCTACCCGCCGGACGCCGCCACCTGGCGTGCGTTCAAACGCATCGAGGAACGCGCCGTGAGAGCCGCGCGGGCGAGCGTGTTCACGAGCCGCAGTGCGGCCGCGACCTATCGCCGGCGCTATCCGGCGTCCGCCGACCGAGTGACGGTGATCGAGAACGGCTTTGACGAGCAAAGCTTCGTCGGGCTCGCGGCCGATGGCCCGCCGCTCGTGCCGGGGCGCCGAACGCTGCTGCACAGCGGCATCGTCTATCCGTCGGAACGCGATCCGACCCAGCTTTTTGCTGCGCTGAGCGCGCTGAAGCGCGCGGGTCGCGCGGCCGATCTTCTCGTGCGCTTTCGCGCCCCTGCGCACGACGATCTGCTGTGGGCGCTGGCGCGGAAGTACGACGTCGACGATTTGATCGAGATCGCAGCACCGCTGCCGTACCGGCAGGCGCTCGACGAGATGCGCCGCGCCGACGGCCTGCTCGTGCTGCAGGCGGCGAATTGCAACGAACAGATCCCTGCCAAGGTGTACGAGTATCTGCGTGCGCAGCGGCCGCTGCTCGGCTTGACCGACCCGCAGGGCGATACAGCCGACCTGCTGCGCCGCTGCGGCGTGCGCTACATCGCGGCGCTCGAAGACGCGGCGGCCATCGAGGCCATCCTGCCGCGGTTTATGGCCGATCTGGCGGGCGCGTTGCCGGAGCCTGCTGCCGTCGACGCGTGCAGCCGGCAGAGCCGGACGCGGGAGCTGGCTGCGGTGCTCGAACGGGCCGTGCGCGCCGATCCGGGCAACGCCTGAAGCAAGTCCGCATGCTTTCATCCGTAAGGCACTTGGCAAGGAGCGTGGGCGCAGGTGTCGCGATCTGTTACGCGCTCGCCCGCGTGTGCGAGGTGGCCACACGCGGGCGGGTGCGCGTAATCGGCTACCGATTCGTTGCACAGCCCGTTTCGGCCGAGGGCCAAGCCGGGCCTGCGCGCGGCGGCGCGATCGAACTGCGCAGCCTTGCCGCGGGTGATCCACTGGTGGCGCAGTTGCCGCGGCCGCCTGCCGTCATCGCGCGCCGTTTCGCCGACGGCGCCCGTTGCCTTGCGGCGATCCGCTCGGGGCGCGTCGTCGGCTGCCTCTGGTACAAGGAGTGCGAGTACGTCGAGGACGAGGTCCGCTGCCGCTACCGTTTCGACCCTGACGTTGCGGTGTGGGACTTCGACGTGTACGTGGAGCCCGAATTCAGGTTCGGGCGCCTGTTCGCGCGGCTGTGGGACTACGCGCACCGCGAATTACGCGCGCGCGGATATGCTTGGACGTTCAGCCGCATCTCCGCCTTTAACGCCGAATCGCTCGCCGCCCACGCGCGTCTCGGCGCGCGCCCGCTCGGCGGCGCCCTGTTTCTCGTCGCCGGGCGGCTGCAGGTATCGTTCGCGTCGCTCCCGCCGTACGTGCACTTCGGTTGGCGCGAAGACATGTACCCCGTCTACTTCCTCTCCGCCGCCGGGTGCGCGGGCGCGCAGCCATTCATCAGAACAGAGCAATGACACAAGAAGCCAATCTGCTGCACGAGTTGATCTTTCGCACGGCCGAACGCGTGCCGGACCGACCGGCGCTCACCCACGACGAAACGACCCTCGGCTACGCGCAACTGGCCGAGCGCGTCGGCCGTTTCGCCGATGGTTTGATGACGCTCGGCCTGGCGCGCGGCGAACGCGTCGGCATCTACCTCGAGAAGCGCGTCGAGATGGTCGCCGCCGCCTTCGGTGCACCGGCGGCAGGGGGCGTGTTCGTTCCGATCAATCCGCTGCTGAAAGCGGAGCAGGTCGGCCACATCCTGCGCGACTGCAACGTGCGCGTGCTGGTCACCTCGCCCGAACGCTTCGCGCTGCTGGCGGAGACGCTGGCGCAGTGCCACGACCTGCGTCACGTCGTGCTGACGGAGGGCGCGGCGCAGCCGTCTGCGCCGCCGGGGCTGGCGTGTCATGGCTGGGGCGCGCTGTGCGAGTCGCCCCAGGCAACGTGGCATCGCGTGATCGACATCGACGTGCTGGCGATCCTTTATACGTCGGGCAGCACGGGACGACCGAAGGGCGTGGTGCTGTCGCACCGGAACATGGTCGCCGGCGCCAAGAGCGTGGCGAGCTACCTCGAGAACAACCGGGACGACGTGCTGCTGGCGGCGCTGCCTCTGTCGTTCGACGCCGGCTTCAGCCAGTTGACGACCGCGTTTCATGCCGGTGCGCGCGCGGTGTTGATCAACTACCTTGTGCCCAAGGACGTGCTGAACGCCATCGTGCGCGAGCGCGTGACCGGCCTGACCGCGGTGCCGCCGCTGTGGATTCAGCTTACGCAGCTGAAGTGGCCGGCGACGGTGACGGAGCACCTGCGCTACATCGCCAACACCGGTGGCCGCATGCCGTTCGAGACGCTGAAGCAGCTGCGCTCAGTGCTGCCGAGGACACGCGTGTTCCTGATGTATGGCCTGACCGAAGCGTTTCGCGCCACGTATCTGCCGCCGGAGGAAGTGGATCGGCGGCCGGACTCGATCGGCAAGGCGATCCCGAACGCGGAGGTCTTGGTGTTGCGCGAGGACGGAACGCCGTGCGCGCCGAACGAGCCCGGCGAACTCGTACAACGCGGCGCGTTGGTCGGCATGGGCTATTGGAACGATCCGGAGAAAACGGCAGAGCGCTACCGCCCGCTGCCAGGCCGCGAGGCCGGTCTGGTGCAGCCGGAGATTGCGGTGTTCTCCGGCGACACGGTGCGCATGGACGAGGAGGGCTTCCTGTACTTCGTCGGCCGGCGCGACGAGATGATCAAGACGTCCGGGTACCGCGTGAGCCCCAACGAAGTCGAGGAGATCGTTTACGGTACGCAGCTGGTCGCCGAGTGCGCCGCCTTCGGCGTGCCGCACCCGGCGCTCGGGCAGGCCATCGTCCTGGTGGCGACGCCGAAGGCGACGGCCGAGCTCTCGGCGCAGCAGCTGCTGGCGATCTGCCGCGAGCGGCTGCCCGTCTACATGGTCCCGGCGCATGTCGCCGTCCGGGAGGGCTCGCTGCCACGCAATCCGAACGGCAAGATCGACCGCAAGGCGCTGGCGGCGGAGTTCGCCGACATCGCGCAGGGGAAGACGACATGAGCGAAAGGCTTCCTCGCTTCGGCTTGTTTGCCGTCGAAGATGACGAGCTGGTGGTCGGCGGCGTCAAGCTGTCGCGGCTGGCCGCCCGCGTCGGCCGCACGCCGTTCTACGCCTACGACCGCGCATTGATCAGCCGACGCATCGCCGAACTGCGCGCGGCGCTTCCCGAAACGATCAGCCTGCACTACGCAGTGAAGGCGAACCCGATGCCGGCGGTCGTGACGCACATCGCGCAACTGGTGGACGGACTCGATGTCGCGTCGGCCGGCGAGCTGCGCGTTGCGCTGGACGCGGGCATGTCGGCGCACGACATCAGCTTTGCCGGCCCGGGCAAGCAGGAAGCAGAGCTTGCGGCGGCGGTGGCGGCCGGAATCCTGATCAACATTGAGTCGCTGCGCGAAGTCCGTCTTCTGGAAAACATCTCGCAGCGGCTCGGCGTGCCGGCACGCGTGGCTGTGCGCGTCAATCCCGACTTCGAGCTGAAGTCCTCCGGGATGAGAATGGGGGGCGGCCCGAAACAATTCGGCATCGACGCCGAGCGGGTGCCGCAAGCGTTGGAGGAGATCGGGCGGCGGGGACTCTCATTCCAGGGCTTTCACATCTTCTCCGGCTCGCAGAATCTGCGCGCGGCGTCGATCTGCGAGTCTCAGGTGAAGGCGTTCGACCTGGCGTCACGGCTTGCGCAATCCGCGCCGGCACCGGTGCGTGTGATCAACCTCGGCGGGGGCTTCGGGATCCCCTACTTTCCGGGCGAGGCGCCGCTCGAGCTGAAACCCATCGGCGAGAACCTGGCCGCGCTTGCGCAGCGAGCTGAGCGGGAGTTTGACCGTGTGGAGCTCGTCATCGAGCTCGGCCGCTACATCGTTGGCGAGTCCGGCATTTACGTGTGCCGCGTCGTCGACCGCAAGGTTTCACGCGGCGAAGTATTTTTGGTGACCGACGGCGGACTGCATCACCATCTGGCCGCGTCCGGGAACTTCGGCCAGGTCATCCGAAAGAACTACCCCGTCTGCAACGGCACGCAGGTCTGCTCTGGCCCCAGGGAGGTTGTGTCCGTCGTCGGTCCCCTTTGTACGCCGCTTGATCTGCTCGGCGATCGAGTGGAGATCGGCGCGGCACAAGAGGATTCGCTGATCGTCGTGCTGCAATCGGGCGCCTACGGCCTGACCGCGAGCCCGACGCGATTCCTTGGTCATCCAGAGCCGTTGGAGGTACTGCTCTGACGCCCTGAAAGGATTAGCGCTCCGGAGGGAGGGAGAGGCCCGGTCGCTGCACGATAATCCGCCTCGCAGAGAGATCGTTCGAAGAGTGCTCGTCATCGTGCGGGCGTTTCTTCAAGCTGAGGGGACCAATGTTGAAGCGGTTGTTCGTTTGTGCCGTCGCAGCGTCCGGCTTGGTCTTGCTGGGTGGTTGTGGCAGCACCGATGGTGAGAGCGCCTGGAACGGCGACGCTCCTGGGGGCTCTGCGCCGCAGCCTAGTCCGACGCCGACACCCCCCCCGAGCCCGCCCCCGGCGCCGCCGCCCGGTCCTTCTCCGGCGCCGCCGCCCGCCGGCACGGCGGTGCTCTCTTGGTCCGTTTCGACGGATACGGATGTGCGCGGCTACCGTGTTTACTACGGAACATCTTCGCGCACGTACGCGCAGGCGCGCGGCAGTGGGATCGATGCCGGTGGGGGACTGACGTATGCGGTCTCCAACCTGCAGGCCGGCAGAACCTACTATTTCGCCGTTACCGCCTACGACGGCGCGGGCAACGAGAGCGACTACTCCCCAGAAGTGAGTAAAGCGATCCAGTAGGGCGGCGCAAAGAACGCACGGAGAAGTCACTCATGGTTGTTCGTTTGGTGGTTGCACTTGCGGTCGCGATGGCGGCGTGGTCGGGGCCGGGATACGCCTCTCGCCTGAGCGACGTTGCCGCACAACTCCAGCCGGGGCAGTGGGCTGTCCTCAACACCGCGACTGACGGCAGCGGCTACAACACCGACCTCTTGATCTCCTGTACCGGCTCCGATTGCGCGGACAACATCCTGAACTACGCGAATGAGGGGCACTGGAACCCGTTGACGCGTGAGTTGCATTACATCGGCCAAGGGCACGGCGGGCGGCTGCTGAAACACATCTCGTACGCGGAAGCGACGAACCGCTGGGGCATCGAGGCGAAGCCGTACTGGGACTGCTCGCCCTCGCCGAGTTGCTACAGCCTGGTCCATAACTTTGATCAGACCAGCATCGATCCGCGCACGGGCGACCTTTTCGCGCGCAAGTTCAACTCGACCGAGGTCTATCGCTGGACGCGGGCGAGCAAGACCTGGACCAAGCTGCCCGCGGCGCCGAACCCTCAGGTTGCAATTGCGCTCGAGTACTTCCCTGACGCGAACGGACTGCTGCTGATGGGCGGCGGCGAGGTGCATCTGCTGCGCGACGGCGCAAGCGCGTGGGAGCGTCTGGCGTCCAATCTGCCGATGGGCCCCTACAACAACGTTGCCAACTACAACCCGACGCATCGGATCGTTCTGTTCGGCGGCGGCAATGGCAGCCAGAACGTTTACAAGATCGACGCATCTCTGCGCATAACTCCGGTGGCGTCGGCGCCCGCGCCGATTGGAGTCATGAGCGGATTGATCGTGTGGGATCCCGCTTCGGGCCGTCACCTGCTGTTCTCTTCCACGGGTGGTTTCTTCGAGTATGACGTCGCGGGGAACCAGTGGCGTGCGCTCAACGGCTCGTCCGTACCGGCGTTCGCGTCGAACAGCAACCGCATCATCCACCGTGCGCTCATTCCCGTGAGCACATATGGGCTCGTGCTGGTTCTTACGTTCGACTTTGACAGTTCGCGGGTCTACGCGTACCGACACGCGGCGAGCCAGTCGCCCCCTGTCGATTCAACCCCGCCGGCGCCGCCGCGCGGATTGACGGTTCAGTGAGTGTGGACCCGTCGTCGCCCGCCGGTCGCGACCGGTAGCGAAACCATTGTGTATCTGAACGATGAGTGACAAGAATGGCGGCAAGAAGCCGCGATGGCCGCTGTTGAAGCGGCGTGCGTTGTTGCGCGCTTCTGCGTCGCTGGGCCTCGTCGTGTTGACTGGGTGCGGCGGCGATGAAACGGCGCCTCCTTCCGGAACGCAACCCGGCCCTGCACCGACGCCTGGCCCGCCACCTCCGCCACCTCCGCCGCCGCCTCCTCCGCCGCCTCCGCCGCCTCCTCCTCCGCCGCCTCCGCCGCCGCCACCTCCGCCGCCGGCGCCGCCGCCGGGGACGATTGCGCCGTTCCGCATCAGCAGCGCCGTCGGAGGCTCCAACCTGCCGTTTGCCTTCGGACACGCCTTCCGCCAGGGTGACGTACCGGCAGGCAGCGTTGCGGTCGGCAATCTGACGGACTGGCAATGCACGCCGCTTACATTCTGGCCGGACGGCAGTTTGAGGCACGCGATCATTGCGGGCCGGGCGACCTGCACCGCAAACGTCGACACCGTCATCACGATGTCCGCCGGCGCACCATCAACTGCGCCGGCCCTGACTGAGGCCGACCTCAGCGCTGCGTTGCCTGTCGTCTCCGTGACTGTCGGTTCGCATACGACGACGTTGAACAACCTCGTCGGCACGGCGGCGCGGCACCGCACGGTGTGCAGCGGCCCGGTGATGAGCAACTGGATCTATCGCGAAGCCGTGGCCGGCAGTAGCCACCTCGTCGTCTGGATCGATGTCCGCCTGTACAAAGGCGGCGCGATCGAGATCTTCCCTTGGGTCGAAAACGGCTACTTCCTCGTGGCCGGGCCGACCAATGCCGTACGCACCTGCAGCGTGACGATCGCCGGAACGCAGCGGTTCTCGCAGTCGATCGACATCAAGCACCACACGCGCGTTCCGCTTATTGCGGGAAGTTCCTTCAGCTACTGGGTCGGCGCCGATACCCAGATCACGCCGAAGCACGACGGCGCCTATTTGCGTGCGACGAAGCTGGTGCCGAACTACGGCTGGCACAGTCCATCGGCCGCCACACTCAACGCACTGACGACGAGCTACACGCCGAACTTCATCGGCAACGTCGATGCGGCCATGGGCAACGCCGGCACGCGGCCGGGACTGCTCGAACATTGGCAGGCGTTCTATGTCACGACCGGCGGCGATCCGCGCGCGTATCGAGCGACGATCGCCAACGGGCTCGCGTCCGGATCATGGTCGATCCACTTCCGCGACGAGGGCACCAACGAGCCGTTCAAGTTCTCGACCTATCCGCGTGCATCGCTGGGCGCCCAGGAGACCCCCGTGGTGCCCGCGGGCAGCGGACCGACCAACGGCAACTACGCGGTCACGCACCATCCGTGTTTCGCGTACCTTCCGTTCCTCATCACTGCGCGCTGGTTCTTCCTCGAAGAACTTCTGTTCCAGAACTCGTACCACTATCTGCTCAGCGACACGATTCGCCGTCGTCAGGGTAGCGGCATCTTCTTCTGCTGGAACGGCGCGTACACGACGCGCGGCTCGGGCTGGGCGCTGCGTACTTGCGCGCAGACGCTGGCGCTCCTTCCGACAAGCCATCCCTGTCACGCGGATGTCGTCAACCAGTGGGAGCAGAACGTCACCAAGTGGCGCGACCACCTCGTCAACGGCGAGCCGTACTCCGATCAGTACACGACGAATCGCGTCTGGTCGAACGCACTCGGGATTCCCGGCCAGTACACCGACTACAACGCGGACAACAGCCGCGGCTCGGCGTACTGGACCGGACCGTGGCAGGAAGCCTTCGTCGTGCAGGCCGTCGGTTATGCTTGGGACCTCGGTCTGCCGATCTCATCGGGCGCTCGAACCGCGCACCAGCAGGTGCGCGACTATCTGTACAAGATCGTCGTCGGCCTTGCCGGCGACGGCGCGGCGGGTGGATTCAACTATCGTCACTTCGGCGTTTACGACGCGCCGATCGGCACCAAGTCGGGCGGCAGTGTTACGTACTACCCGAACTGGGGCGCTGCTTACGCCGAATGGCTGGCGCAGAACCCTTCCGCCGATCGCGCGACCGCTGCCGGCCTCAGCCTCAAATACGGATCCGGCGACGCGACCGCCTTCGACCTGACCGAGGGTTTCATCGGCCAGAAAATCCCGGCGCTCGCCTACGCCGCCGAGCATGGAGCGAGCGGAGCCGCCGCTGCTTGGGCGCGGATTACCGGCAGCACAACCTGGGCGCTCGCCGGTGCGTACTCGGATGTCCCGAAGTTCGGCGTGATTCCGCGCTGATCCCCCCGCGGATCAACTCGCCAGCGGACGGCCCTTCAGGCCATGCGCGGCCACGCCGAAGTGGTTGAGGATCGTCGGTGCAATGTCAAGGATCGAGACGCGCTCCTTCACCTCGCGGAAGGTGCCCGTCTGCACCCAGAAGCAGCCATCCGGATGATGGCCGCCGCTCTTGGTGGCATCCAGTTCGCGGAAGTGTGCGAAGAACGCTTCGGTCGCCTGCGCAGGATCGCCGGTGAGACTGAACTTCGTGTTCGGTGGCAGGGGCGTGTAGACCTGTGAGCCGAAGATCAGTTTTTCCGGTGCTTCGCCATCGGCCACGTCGAACAACTGCTTGCCATTGACGGTCGGGCGCGTCAGGCTGAGCTCGGCTTCCCGGCGCTGCTCGGCGGTCGCAAACGTCAGGATGTACTGGTGCGCCATCACGGGCTGAACGACCTGCGGACGCACACCGAGGCGATGCAGCAGTGCGTCGAGGTCGGTCGGCCGGTAGTAATGGCGGCCGCCGCGGCCCTCGTAGTTCAGGTAGGCCTGTTGGCTCAACGCCGTCGCGAACATGATGCGCGCGCCGGTTTCCCGTGCTGCATGCATGATCCGCCCGAGTTGCGCATCCATTGACATGTAGCCGAACTTGACAGCGTCGCCGTACGCTTTGGCGTCCCTGTCTGAAACTGGCTCCGCGAAGCGCTCCGGTTCAAGGAAGCGCCAGTATGCGTGCTGCAGGTGCGCCGTGCTGTTGCTGAAGTAGGTAGCGAACTCGGGCCGACGCTTCCGGTACAGATGAAGGAAGACATCGAGAAGGATCAGATCCAGGATCTGTACGCGCCGCCAGCGGGTTGGTACCGAAGACACCTTCTCCGACAGCAGTTGCCTGACGGCAGCGAGCACCGTTGCGGGGCGCAGGCCGTTAGCAAGGAGAAACACGGCGATGCTTGCCAGTTCGCGCACGCTCCACGATGTGCCGGCTTGTTCCTGAACAGCTTTCGCCAAGAAGGCCCTGAACGCTTCGAGTTCGCGCGGGAAAGCACGTTGTTCGTCGTTCCACGGATCCGGTAGGAAGACCGAGCCGTCGGCGCGGAACTCGCGGCAGTTCATGCTGGAAAAGTTCATCACCCGCCGACCGTCGGCGATGAGAAGGTCCCAGACGCTGGGAAACGGCCGGCTGGCGCCCTCGGAGAGACGGAACACCTGATGCTCGCGAAACGGCACACCGGTATGGAGCGAATACCACTGTATCCAAGGCTCCAGATTCGGAGCCTGCAACTCGTCCGCCTGTGTGACGCATACCGTAGAAACCTCGCGCAGCCGTGCGAAGTTCGGCAGGTCGCCCGAGGCGATCCAGCGATCGATCAGCGCCGGGCACAACTCGTTGAACTCGACCAGGATGATCGGTTGCACCGGCATTCGTCGCCCCCGGAGACAGATCACGATTGACGCAGGGATCTTAACAGGGGCGGTGCAGCCGACGATGCGGTCGCCGGACGCCGGCGGCGCAGGCTGCCCCGCCGCTCGCACGCACGCGCACGGACGAACTGATGTCTGTCGCGTCGAGCGCCGCCAGTCTGCAGTGGATCCCGTCGCGACGCGAGATGCGTCAGCGACTAGACCTTCGCGTTGCTTGCCGGTCTTCGCCACGCACAGAGCCGCCGCCAGATGAGCTGCTCCGCGCCGGAAGGGCGAAGGGCCGCGAACCACAGAATGGCGACGGCGGTCAGGTACGCGCAGATTCCGGTGACGATTGCGGTTCCAAGGACGGGCAGGGCGCTCAACGACGAGCCCATGGCGGGCAATGCCTCGAGCAGGCGATGGACCGCATAGGCCATCAGCGTGCACGCAACGACCGGACGCCAAAGGCGCGACACGTAGTCGGTCAACGAGATGTCGAGCCTGCGTAGCAACACGGGCAGGCTTGCCAGCAGTCCGAACACCGCGGCGCCCAGCTCCGCGTACGCGGCTCCGACCAAGCCCATACGTCCCGTCAGGACAAGTGCCAACGGGATCAGAGCAGCGAGGCGAACGACAGCGATAACGGTGATCAGGCAAGGCTGACCGAGTGCGAGGTAGGCGGAGCCGTTGTTCGAGGTCACGACGGAGACACCGGCTGCCAGCGCAAGCACTTGAATCACCGGCACGGCGCCGATCCAATTCGCGCCCAGCATCGCGATGACGAGCGGCTCGGCCACAGCCGCTATTCCGACCGCCGCCGGCAGTGCGAACATGGTCGTGACGGCCATCACGTTCAGAAACGTGCTGCGAAGTTGGCCGGCGTCGTCGGCCAACCTCGAGAACCCCGGGAAGATGACCCGATTGATCGGTGCAGTCAGGTCGGTGCTGGGAATCTGTGCGATCTCGGCGCCCACGGTAAACAGCCCGAGCGGCTGCGAACCCAGCATGCGGCCGACGGCGAAGTGCGGAATCCTGATCTGCAGTACCGACAGAACATTGTTGGCCAGCATCCAGCCGGAGAACCCGAACAGCTCGCGCGCAGCCTGCAGACTCGGTCGCGGGCGAAAGCGGTGCAGCAGGTAGCTGAGCGCGACGCCGAGCGCCCTGCCGGCTACGGCGCCAACAGCGAGAGCCCAATAGGACCGCAGCGTTACGGCCAGCGCGATCGTGATCAAGAACGAAAGTGCGCGCTTGGAACCGAGGAAATAGAACTCTCGACGGAAGTCGAGTTGCCGGCGGAAGTCGACGATGCCGGTGTTCTCGAATCCGGAGAACACCCAGCCTGCGGCCAGAACGAGCATCACCATCGTCAGGCGCGGTTCGTCGTAGAACAGCGCTGCCGGATAGGCGAGCAGCGCGGTCAGCGCCGCACAGGACGACGACAGCACGACGTTCAGCGTCCACGCCGTGTCGTAGTGTGCGCGCTGCAGCTCGCGCTTCTGGATCAGCGCGACCTCGAAGCTGAAGGATGTCGCCAGCTCCAGGATCGCAATCACCGACATCGCCATCGCGACCAGCCCGAAGTCGGCCGGCACGAGCAGGCGCGCAAGGATCAAAGTGCTGACGATGCCCAGGCCACGGTCGACCAGCTTGAACAACACCATCCAGCCGACGCCGGAGGCGATCTGTCGATTCATCGGTTCGGATCGATCTCGGGTCTGCGCGAAGGGGCGCAGTGTAACGACTGCGCCCGCAGTTTCAGCGCTGATCCATCGCGGGACTCAATGCGCAGATGGCCGCGGCCGAGACCGCGCCCGGGCGATGTCGATCGCCGCGTCTGCCGCCGATTCGGGATCGTCTACTGCGTCGACTCCAGCACCAGGACCCAGTCGCCGTAGCCCGTTGCGTTGTTACCTGGCGGCGTAAACGCCTGCGAACCGGAAGCGAGGAAGGGCGAGCCGGGCACGGCGGAGTAGGAACCGCTGGTTGGGTCGAACCAGCGGGCGTTGACGCGGGGTCCGACGAGCTGGCCAAGCGCGACGACGAGCGTACGCACGTTGGGCGTGTAGGCGACGGCGAAGGAGCCGTCGGCGGCGCGCGCGGCCACGGCGCGGTCCGCGCCGGAGCTGATGCCGCCTGTGAGCAGCGTGTTATTGGTGTCGGGCGCAAGTGTCCACCACGAGCGCGGCGCGAACAGCGCCGCTAGGTGCTTCATGCTGCGTGCTCCCTGGCTGTCCAATGCCTGCTGCCAGGTAATGCCGCTCGGATTCGACCACGTGGGTGCGTTGAAGTACCAAACGGGGCTGTTGCCGTAGACGTGGCCCATGGCGCCCGACAGCACGGCCTGGTAGGCCTGCGCGCGCATCGTCTGGCTGCCGCCGCCGGTACCTTCCTCGTACTGCGCCTCGATCAGGAAAAACGGCATCGTCGAGCGCCCGTACTCGCCGAAAGCCTGCGTCACCACGGTGCTGGCATCCGTGTAGATGTTGTTCACCGTCAGCCACGGGGCGCTGGTGTACTGCAAGGCGCTGCTGAAGCGACCGGTGTGGAAGGTCTGCAGCTTGGCGCTATCCGTGCCGCGGATGCCGTTGGCAATGGCATCGACCAGCGCCCTGTCGCTCGCACTGGTTGGCGCCTGATCGCCGCCGTTGACCCACAGGATGTTGGCAACAGTGCGGTAGCGATTGCCCAGGTACTCGCCGTAGCGTGTCAGCTTGGTGGTGCCGTTGTTGCGCATGTGCTGCAGCCAGCCATCGCCGCAGCAACCGAGGTACGACGGCGTCATCAGCAACAGCAGCCCTTTCTCGGCGGCCTTGTTCGCCACGTAATCGACATGAGCGAAGTACCGTTCGTTGGGCGTGCCGAAGTCGCCCTCGGTGGTGAACGGGCCATCGCCGTACGCGTTCTTTGGCGGGTTGTTGGCGTACGTGGACTCCAGCAAGCTGACCAGGATCGCGGTGAAACCCCTGGCGCGCCGATCCTCCAGGTATTGGTCTGCCTGTTCGCGCGTCAGCTGCACCAGCAGCGACCACGCCGTATCTCCGTTCACGAAGAAGGGCTTGCCGGCAGCATCCACGAGATACCGCTTGCCCGCTTCGACGCGCAGGGGAAACGCGACGCCGGAAGGCGGCGGCGGTGGGGGCACGTAATTGATGTTGATGGTTGCCGAGCCGCGATTGCCGGCGGCGTCGTAAGCATTGAACTTGATCGCGTTTGTTCCTGCGACGAACCCGCTCAATGTGGCGCCGAACGACGTCGACGCTCCGCCCGAGATCGCGACTTCGACCTCGGCGCCGCCATTGACCTGAGACGTGACGCGCGTAACGGCCAGGTTGTCCGACGCCTGTCCACTCGCCGACACGGTGCCCGAGTTCACAGTTGCGCCGTCGGCCGGCGCAGCGATTGTCACCGTCGGTGCGATCGTGTCCGACGGGGCGCTGTAAGTGATCCGCAGCGACGTGCTGGCCTTGTTCCCGGCGGCGTCGTACGCGTTTACGACGATGACATTCGTACCGTTCGCAAGTCCGGAAACCGTTCGACTGAAACTCACCGCCGGACCGGGCGTGATGCTCGCGTTCTGCTCTGCGCCGCCGTTCAACTGGACCGCTACGCGCGTGACTCCGACGGCATCGCTCGCCGATCCGCGGACGGTTACGCTCGACGTATTGACAGTCGAACCGTCAGTGGGCTCCGAAAGCGCAAGCGTCGGCGGCGCTGTGTCGGGCGGGGGTGAGGGCAACTGAACGACGACATTGACCAGGGCCGTTCCGACGTTGCCTGCCGCGTCGTAGGCATTGACGATGATCGAGTTCGTGCCTGAACCGAGGCCACTCACGGTGAAGTTCAAGGTTGCGCTTGTCCCTGAAACCGTCATCGGCGTTTCCACGCCTCCGTTCAGCTTCCACCCGGCGCGCGTGACGGCCACGTTGTCCGCCACGACGGCGCTGACGCCAACGGACGTCGAGGTCAACGCGGCCCCGGCTGCCGGCTGGGTGATCGAAACGGTGGGTGCCGTCGTGTCCGGTGCGGGCGCAGGCGTCGGTGTCGGCGCCAACAGTGTGATCGTGCGCGCGACGGTGGCACGATTGCCGGCGCGGTCGTAGGCGTGAACGGCGATCGAGTTCTGGCCTGCCCGCAGTCCCGTCAGACTGGTGCTGAACGCAACGGAGCGCCCCGCAGTGACGGGCAGAACCTGCTCGGCTGCGCCGTTCAATTGAACGGATACGCGGCGGACGCTCCGGTTGTCGCTGGCCGTACCGGCAACGGTCACGGACGCGACCGATACCGAACTGCCGTCGACTGGGTTCGTCAGCGTTATCGTCGGCGGCGAGGCATCCGGCGGACGCCGAACGCGCAGCGTGGCATACCCGAGGTTGCCCGTGCGATCGTAGCCGTTGACGATGATGACGTTGTCGCCGTCGACCAGTTCCGCGGAGAACGAGAAGGGTGCCTCGACGCCGGCGGGGATCTGGATCGGCTGCTCCGTGCCGCTGTTCAACTGATAGCTCGCCCGCGCCACGCCGGCCGGATCAACGACGGATCCCTCCACTTGAATCGAATCCGCGTCGACTGTTTGGTTGTTGCCGGTCGCCAGGCGAACGGCGGGTGCCCCGCGATCCTGTTCGTCGCCGAGGCAGCCGGCGAGAAGCTGGGTGCCAGCGACGAGGAGTGCGAAGCATGCGATGCGCCGCCAAGCGGCGCGTACTGAGGACGGCGATTCCATGAGCGGCGGCCCGGGCTCGGACATGACTTCCAGCCACAGAGCCTAGCGACCGAAGCGTGTTGGCGAATCGGGCATTCAGTCGAACGGGGTTCCCGCGTGCTGGCGATCGACCGGCCTCATACCGCAAACGCGCTGAGACGATCGATCGATCCGTCGGGCGAACGCTGCCGCGAAGGTCGGCTGATGCGGTCTCCCGATGCAGTCGTCCCGGGTTCACGATCATTTTGCGCACGCGCTGCATGTCGGCGACAGGAAAGGGGCCGTGGCAGCGCGAGCGGCGAGGCCGCTATCGCGAGCACTTCAAAGTCGGCCGGAACGAGCAGGCGCACGAGGATCGGCGTGCTGAAAATGCCGCGGCCGCGGTCGAGGATCTTGAGCGACACTATCCGACCGACGCCGGTGGCGATCTCGCGACTCGTCGACTCGGACCGGCGCAGGGGCGCGCATGTAGCCGCGCACCTGCTTGCGCCGCCCACGTATGACTTTCGATGACCCGATTCAGGGCCGAGGCACGCATCGCCCAGGCAGGCGGCGATCAGAGACGTCGATCTCAAGCGCGACGCGGCGTACTCAGCCCGCGTCGAGCACGAGCACTCTTTCCCCCGGCCAGGTGAAGACCTGCGTTCCGGAATTCGCAAACGGCGATCCAGCGACCGTCGTGTAGGTGCCGTTGACGGTATCGAAGAATCTCGCGCGCACACCCGCGGAGGCGAGGGCGCCCAGATTGATCGTCGCCGAGCCGGAGGTGGGCTTCCAGATCATCGCGAAGCTGCCGTCGCTTGCGAGTGCCGGACACATCCGCGAACTCCCGCTGCCCAGACTCGTCGTGACGATTTCAGCGCCGGTCTTCGGCTGCAGTTTCTCCCACGCGTAGGCGGTAAAGAGCGTTTTGACGTGGACCATCTGCTGCGCGGCCGTCGTGTTCAGCGATGTCGCAAGCGCGTTCGCGGCCCCGCCGCCTCCGTTCGCATTCGGTTCCCCGAACCCCCATAGCGGTTGATTGCCGTAGAAGTGTCCGCATGCGCCGGAGAGGAGACTTTCGTACGCCTGCCGGCGAATCTCGACGATCGGGGTACCGTCGCCGTCGTAGTCGCCTTCGATGAAGAAGAACGGCATCGGGCCACTGCGCGCGTATGCGGTCGCCGCGAGGTTGTACTCGAGTGCGCCCTGTCCGCCATAGGTGCAGTTCAGGTTGAAACCCGTATATCGACTCCAGAACGGATGGGCTTCTGCATCGGCGCGCATCGGGTGCCCGGTGATGATGGCATTGGGCGTGACCGATCGAATCCCGACCGCGATGTTCCACTGCTTGTCACGTTCCGCCTGCGTGCCGGCGTAATCGCCGCCCATCACCCATACGACGTTACCCGATGGTCCGTAGCGGGTCGCCAGGAACGCCCCGTAGGCTTGCAGGTCCGTCGCGGTTGCGTTCATCACCGCCCCATTCCAGCCCTGGTCGCCGCTGCCTCCGCTGCCGCCGCCGAACCCGAGATACGCGGGCGTAATGAAGCACGCCATTCCGCGCGCCCTGGCGCCGGCGACGATGTAGTCGACGGTCTGCCAGTACGTCTCGACGCGTGAAGTCCAGGAACACGAACTGGACGTCGTCGATGTGAAAGGAATCGCCCCCGACTGGGCGTTGCGCCATGGCGGCGACTGCGAGGAGAACAGATGCTCCATCGCCTCGAACAGGATCGCCGTGAAGCCCTTGGCGGCCCGATCGTTCAGGTACGTGTCGATCTGACTGTGCGTGAGTTGCACTTCGATCGACCACGGCGTGTCCCCGTGGATGAAGAAAGGCCGACCCGCCGAATCGACGATGTACCGCTTCCCGGATTCCACCCGCAACGGGAACGAAACCGGTGCCGGCGGTGGCGGCGGGGGTGGCGGCGGTGATGGCGGTGGCGGCGGTGGTGGTGGCGGCGGACTTTGGTTCGGCGCTGGAGAGGGTGGAGTCCTCTCTTCACCTCCACCGCACGCCGTCAACAGCGGCGCCGCCGAAAAGAGGGCGGCTGCGAAGGTGAATCGCCTGCGATGCTTCTTCATGGCTTCCGTTTCTGCGCGCACGCCAAACCTGCAGCAGTGTCACGGCGCGCACCGACGCGAATGGTAATCCCGGCCGTCGGGCGCGGGCGGCCCCACGAGGCTGGATTAGCTCGAATGCGTCGGTCCATCCATCGCTGGCGTCCGGAGGGCGGCTCTTAAGCGACACATACTGACCCTTGCCACCGCGCAACCCGTCTGCACCGTCCGTCGCACCGTCGCGAAGTCAACTCCTGCGCCGTGCCAAGGCCATCAAGGTGTGGCCAAGCAAGAGGCGTTCTTTCAGGGCATCGAGTGTCGCGCGAGGAACGACGTTCGCGCAGAGCGCATTGAGCTTTGGCGAGTTGACGACTCTCAGAATGCCCTCGTGGCCCCAGTTCGGAAAGACCGACGAGAGTTCGACGATGTCGAAATCGGCGGCGAGCAGGTTCCTCAGCTCCCGGCGATCGACCCAGTGACGGATCTGCCCCGGCGCTTGCGGAGCCACCTCTGAACTGCGTTCAAGCACGAATCGGTTCTGGGTCGCGAGCATCAACAGCCCGCCGGGCTTCAGGGCATTCGCCAGCTTCGAAACAAACGCTGGCTGATCGGCAACATGCGTCAGCACTTCCAGCGTCACAATGACGTCCGCGTATGCCGGCGGGAAGTCGAGCGCCATGAAGTCGCCCGCCACGAATTTCGCGCCAACGACTCGCCTGCGGGCGCGATCGATGACTTCACCGGCGAGATCGGTGCCGGTCACGCTGCCGAAAGGAAGCAGCCTCTCGCACATCCATCCGCTGCCACAGCCCACGTCAAGGATGACGAGATCCGAGCGCCCGATGGCGGCGATCCAGCCGAGTATCTTTGCGGCTTGCCGCTGCGAAATGGGGCCGACGACGACCTCGCGGTTCTTCGCGTTCCATTCGTTCCAGAACCGTTCCTGTAGTTCGAACGCCGGCTGATCGCGCTTGTCCATGCGCACGGCTCCCACGGGAGTGCGCCACGGCCGCCGACCGAGGCGCGACGGCAGGCAATCGACGTCGTCGGCCGATCGTCGCTCGCCCTTAGTTGTGGCTCCGGTAGACGGGCTTGACCGAAGGTCCCACCAGATAGCGCTCGACGCCCTCTTCGAGCGCGGCCCGGTACACGCGCAGCGCGCGATCAACGGCGTCGACCGTGCGGTCGATCGACGCGTCGTCGTGCGAATAGCTGACGATGAAAGATGGTGCAATGACACCGCCCTTGATCAGTTCCTGCAGGAACAGCGTGCGGAACGGCTGCGATGGCTTGCCTGCGCCGTCGAGCGTCGCGAACAGCATGCTGCATGAACGCCCATGGATCTTGAAGTGGTCGGCGACACCGTGGGCGGCTGCCACCCGTTCGACCCCGCGCCGCAGGCGGTCCCCCGCCTCGTAGAGCCGCGCTACGACCGGCTCGCGGCGATAGATCTTCATCGTCTCGATCGCCGCCGCGAGCGCCGGATACTCCGCGCCGTGCGTGGTCGACAGCAGGAACACACGCTTGCCAGGATGGCGGATTCCGCCCAGCTCCATGATTTCGCGCCTTCCGACCAGGGCGGAAAGCGAGAAGCCGTTCGCCATCGCCTTGCCGAAGCAGGCGAGGTCAGGCTCGATATCGTAGACCTCCTGCGCGCCGCCGTTGTCGAAACGGAAACCTGTGATCATCTCGTCGAGGATGAACAGGGCACCGTTCGCGTGGCACAGCTCGCGCGCCCGATGCAGGAAGTTGTCGCGCGGCTCTTCGGTGCGCGCGGCCTCGAGCATCACGCAGGCGATCCGGTCCGGGTGCTGCGCGAACAGTGCTGCCAGGCTGTCGAGATCGTTGTACCGGAACGAGAGCGTGAACGCCTTGTCTTCGGGCAGGATGCCGCCGTCCATCGCGGTCGTGCCGATGAACCAGTCGTTGTAAGAGAAGAACGGATGATCGCCGCAGATCGCAACCATCGGCCGTCCGGTGTAGGCGCGCGCCAGCTTCAGCGCCGCCGTGTTCACTGTCGAGCCGTCTTTCGCGAACTTGACCATCTGTGCGCGCGGCAGGAACTCGAGGAGCGCTTCCGCACATTCGACCTCGATCGGTGCCGGCCGGCCGAAGTTGTTGCCGAGCTGCATCTGCGCATATGCGGCGGCGATCACGTCCGGATGCGCGTGCCCGAGCGTGACCGCCCGCAGTCCCATGCCGTACTCGATGAATTCACGCCCGTCCGGGTCCCAGACGCGGCACCCCTTACCGCGCACGAGGAAACGCGGCGCGTTGGACGGAAACTGATCGTCGCCCTTCGCGTAAGTGTGGCAACCGCCCGGGATAAGACGATGTGCCTTGTCGCTCAGCGACTCCTGCTGCAGACTCTGGTCGGTTTCCGTCTTCATCACACGCTCCGCGTTTCGAGTCGGCCGCCTGGGTGGAATCGTCGCCGCGCCCGCTCTCCGAGCAGCCCTGTGGATACCAGGCGGTCGAAGTTCTCGTTCAAGTGCCGACGATACTCGCCGGCGACCTGAGCAACGTGCCGGCGCAGGCGCGCCTCCTCGGCGAGTGCGCGGTCGACTGTCGCCGCAAGCGAGTCGCTTCGCAGCGTCGCCATGTCAAGGTTGAAGTCGGCCAATCCGGCGTCGATCATCACGCGCGTCATCTTGCGCATCGGCGCTACCGATACGGCCGGGGTGCCGGCGACCAGCGCCAGGATCAACCCGTGCAGCCGCGAGGAAACGACGAGCTTGGCCCGCCACGCGAGCGCCATAAACTGATCGAGCCGCGTGCAGTGCACACGCTCCCAGTTCGGTCTCGCTTCCTTCCCCAGCGCATCGGCTACGTAAGCGAGCGCATCGGCATCCATCCGGTCTTGCGTCGACAGCAGCTTCACCGCAAGACCGCGCTCGAGCAGCCGACGGCTGAGCGCGACGAACGCATCGAGATAGTCGGCGTAGGAACGGTCGTGGCTATGCGTCCACATGCGCTCGGACACGGGATTGACGATCACATACGGCTCGCCTTGCCGGGACTCCGCATTGTCTTCGGCGGCGTTCCAATCGAGGGCGAAAGCCAGGTCCGGAATCACGTCGCAGGCGCCGGACAGACCGATCGCCTGTGTCATTCTCACCGACTCCGCGTCGCGGAACGAGCGATAGTGAGCCAGGCGCAGGGCGCTCAGCGCCAGCACACGGCTGGCGCGGCTCGTCAGGCGGTCATAGCCGACGGCATGGAACAGCACCTTGACGCCCCGGATGCGCGCGGCGGCGACCCACGTGAGAACCCAGAACGGCAATGTCCACGCGCCGCCCCAGAAGTCGTCCAATTGTCCGCCGCCGGTGAACACGATCGCGTCGAGGTCGCGGAGGAATGCATACACGCGGCGCATCGATGCAAGACGACCGGGCGCGGCGTCTGATGCTCCACGATCGACAGCGGCGTCACTGGACGGAATCGGTACGTACGCGCCGTCGCCGTAGAGAGGAAAGCCGGCGGTGCCGAAAAGGCGTGCGGTTTCGGCCGGCTCGGGCACGACGACCACCAATTCGATCCCCGGCAGGCGCCGGCGATACGCCGCGACGGCCGCCGCGAACGTCGCCGTATCGCCCAGATTCCGGTTCGACTGTGGTGACAACAGCCCGATGCGGATCGGTCTTTCGCTGCTCATCGTGCTCGGCGGGTCGGGTCGCGGCTATGCGCCGTGCAGGTCCCAGTAGAGGTGACGCACGAGCTGCCTCAGCGATCGTCCCTTCTCGCGCGCCGAGATTGGCGCGCGCAGCACTCCGATCGCATGGTCGCGGTGCCGGCGCAGCAGATCGAGCAGCGCCGTCGACCTCGCGCCGTAGAAATCCGCGTGTGCCTTGCCCGCCAGTCCCCGCGAGAAGGTTTGCAAACCCATGCGCCGGAACAACAGGACGTCCGGCAGGAGCACGAACGTGCCGCGCAACGCCAACTCGGCCATCAACGGCATGTCGCCGGCAGGATAGGGGCGATCCAGACCGGTCTGCCGAAGCGCGTCCAGCCGGATCAGGCCGCTTTGCGCGTTGTTCAGTTGCAGTTCGCGCAGCAAGCGCATGAATCGATCGCTCGGGCGTTCGTCTTCGATCGCGATGTCGCCCGCGTAGGGCTCCTCGCGCCCCGTCTCTTCATCGACGAGCCGGGTGCGGCCGTAGCAGAGGACGGCGTGCGGTCGCTGCTCGAGCACCGCCACGCAACGCTCCAGCATGTCTTCCGCGCAGCGATCGTTGCACGACGCCCACTTGAAGTAGCGGCCGCGGGCGACGGTCACGACGAAACTCCAGTTGCGCGGCGCGCCGATGTTCACGGGCTGGCGAATGTAGCGGACGCGCGAATCGCGAGCGGCATACTCGGCGCAGATCGCCGCGGTTTCGTCCGTCGACGCGTTGTCGGAGACGATCAACTCGAAGTCGCGGTACGTCTGCCCGAGCAGGGATTCGAACGCCTGTGGCAGGAACCGCGCGCCGTTGTACACGGGCAGGCCGATGCTGACGGTCGGCTCATCGCCGCCGGGGCTTTCGCTCCGCTCAGCCCGATGCTCGCCGGAAGGTCCCCCGAGCGATTCGGGGCCGGCGCCAGTGCGCGGTGCGATTGCGGGCGGTGGAGTCAGGGACATGAGGTCTTTCTTCTCGGCGGCCGCCGGCCTCAGACGCCTATTGTCGCCTTCCGCAGATGGAATGCTTCGGCGAATCCGCTGCGGGCCCGGCACTCGATCGCGCGCAGGTGCATCAGCCCTTCGAACGTCTCGGCGCCGAACCACGACTTGGACCGTTGCGTCCCGAAGTAGCGCAGCAGGTGATCCACCTTGCGTCGGCTGTTGCGCGCCGAGATCGGAACGTAAAGGTTCGGCTGCCCGAGGTCGCCTTCGTACTTCGGAATCTCGAACTCGAAGATCAGATGGTCGCGCCAGGTCTGCCAGGCCACCTCCGCAACCGTCCGGTGGTCCTGATGGCGATCTTCGAGCCGGTGCGTCAGGATGACATCGGGCTCGGGCAATACGGCCCTCAGCGATTCGAGCGCGTTCTTCACGTCCGAATAGCGCGCCGGCAGATGGCCGTCGTCGAGGTCGTGGATGACGATGTTCGCGCGTTTGGCTCGCGCCAACAGCTTCGTCGCGCTCCGGCGCGCTTCCACAGCCCGCGCGCCGGCTGCGCTCAACACGACCCAGGTCACGTCGAGCGCGCGCTGCGCATCCATCCACTCCAGCAGCGTTCCACCACAGCCGATCTCGATATCGTCGCTGTGCGCGCCGACGCACAGAACCCGCAGTTGCTTGCGCGAACCCAGACCAAGACGAAGCATCGCGGCTACTTCCTCCAGACCATCCAGGGGCAATCACCGCGCCCTTCCATGCGGTCGTACATGATCTTGTCCCTGAACGTGTCCATCTGCTGCCAGAAACCGCTGTACCGATACACCGACAACTGGCGCTGCTCGATCAATCGGTCGAAGGGCTTCTCGACCAATTCCTCGCCCTCCCGGATGTAGTCGAAGATCTCCTTGCGCAGGCAAAAGAAGCCGGCGTTGATCCAGAACTCTGATTCGCTGATCTTGCCGAACGAGGTTACGAGACCGCCGTCGTCCGCGTGGACGCAGTGAAAGCTCTGCGCCGTGCGAACCGCGATGAAGCTCGCGACCACCTTGCGACGGCGGAACTCGGCGATATGCTCGTCAAGCGGAAGATCGGTCAACCCGTCGGCGTAGTTGGCGAGAAACTCTTCCTCGCCGTCGAGATAGGGCCGCACCCGCAGCAGCCGCTGCCCGATGTTGGAGTGCAGTCCGGTGTCGACGAAAGTGATGCGCCAATCGTCGATATCGTTCTTAAGCAGCTCGATGTGCTTGCCGCCGCGCGTCATCACGAAGTCGTTGGACATGCACTCGTTGTACTTGAGAAAGTACTCGCGGATCATGTCGCCGCGATAGCCGAGGCACAGGATGAAGTCCTTGTGGCCGTAGTGCGCGTAGTAGCGCATCAGGTGCCACAGGATCGGCCGCACGCCGATGTTCACCAACGGCTTCGGTATGGTGTCCGAATGCTCCCGTAGACGCGTACCCAGGCCACCGCAAAACAGCACGACCTTCATTGAACGATCCCTTTCCTCTTCTCGATTGAATCGTCGATCGTCGCGAGCAGCGTCGCCTTCTCAAGCGCCGCGGCCGCTTCGTTAATCAATTCGAAAGCAAGGCCCGAACGCTCGGCGATTGCCACCAGATCGTGCGCCCCGTCGGCGAGGCTGAGGACCCATAGCAATGCGTGCTCGAATTCGCCCGGCGCCATGCCCCCCGTACTGCGATACAGGCCACGCTTGCCGAGGCGCGGTTCTCCCTTGGGACTCAGGTTGAGGACCGGGCGGTTGACATCGATGATCGAAATGATGCGCGCGAGCGTCTCTATCGACTCCGCGAGCCGCTCGACTTTGACGAGCGACAGATCGTCGGCCGAGGAGTGGTATTCGGGATAGGTTCCGTTGGGCGAGCGCGTCAGGCGCCCGACCGGAAGATCGAAGCCCGGAGAGCAGAACTGGCGTTCGTCGTAGCCGTACGGTTCGAAGTCGATCGTTCGGGCGCTCGCCGAGCCGGTCTTCAGCACGTACTCGACAATGCGGTCCGTGACCGTATTGCCGCGTCGGCTGCGCTTGTACGTCAGCGGGCCGGTGTCGCCAAGCAAGCCGATGACGAGACCGGACCGTAACGGCGACAGCCGCGCCTCGTTGCGCGCGAGCCAGGTGATCGACCCGATCGTCCCCGGGCCGAAGACGAAGCGCCACGTCAAGCGCGGTTGCCGTGCGCGCAGTTCGCGTGCCAGAGCCGCTGCGACTGCAATCCCGGTCAGGTTGTCGTTGGCGAGCGACGGATGGCAGACGTGCGTGTAGATCAACGCTTCGCCCGGCGCAGTGCCCGCAATCACGCACTCCCCATAGGTCAGGTGTCCGGGTGCGAGCTCGGAATCGATGACCACTTCGAACGGACCCGGACCGAGCGTCTCGCGATCGCGATGCCGCAGGCAGAAGCCCCAGTGCTCGCGGTAATAGCTGGTCCGGTATGGAATCCAGTCGGGATGATCCGGCAGCGAGTACAGGTGCGGTTCCAGTTCTTCGCGCGTCATCACGCGGCGCACAGGGACCGAATAGTTCACGACATGGAGGTTGTGCGCTTTGAAGTCGATCAGCCGCCGGCCGTCGCGATCGGCGACGTAGGCGTCGCGGATGTTCCACTCGCGCGGGACTTCCCAGTCGAGGACCGGCGTTCCGGTCGGAACCTCCGAGCGCTCAAGCGGAATCCAGCGCTCGACGCAATCGAGCGTCGCGCGCACGCCGTTGCCCGTGATGCTGCGGCAGATCGGGAACAGCGTCGCCATCAGCTCGAACGCCGCATCGGCGATCCCGCGAGCGGCGCCGGGATCACGAAGATGCTGCAGCGGCATGAGCAGGGGCCGCGCGTTCGCGCGCGGCGGCGAATCGCCGCCGATGCGCGGCGCTGTCGAAGTCGGGATAGGCCGCATCGCGTTTCGCGATCCGCGCGACCGGCAGCGGCCAGCGGATGCCGAAGGCGGCATCGTCGTAGCGGACGCCGTCGACGAGTTCGGGTCGATAGACCTCGGTCATCATGTAGACCACGTCGGCGTCGTCGACCAGGGTCTGGAAACCGTGCGCGGCGCCGGGGGGGATGTAAACGGCGTTGTATTCGCGTTCGTCGAGCTCGACGGCGACGTGACGCAGAAACGTCGGCGAGTCGGGGCGCAGGTCGAGGATGACGTCCAGTATCCGGCCGCGTCCGCACCGAACGAGCTTCCCTTCCCGCGACGGCGGCCAAGTGAAGTGCATACCGCGCAGCGTGCCCGCCACGTCGTTGTGCGAGACGCTCGCCTGGACCATATCCACGGGGATACCGTGCGCGGCGAATTCTTCGCGGCACCACAGGCGACCGAAGTAGCCGCGCTCGTCCGTGCGTCTTTCGACGCTGATCGCGTACGCCCCCGCGATCGGCAACTCGCTGAAGATCACGCGCCTGCCTCCAGCGCGGCAAACCGCCCGATCTGCGACAGGCAGAGCTGGCGCGCATCGCGCTGTTGCTGCAGGCCGAGGTACCACTCGGCCACCCACGCGATCGCCTGCTCGGTCGACAAGCGACAGCGCCAGCCGAGCACGCGATTGGCTTTCGTCGAGTCGAGCGTCAGCTCGCGCTCCTCGCGCGGCGTTACACCCTTCGCGCGGATCCACGGAGTGGCGAGTTTCCAGTGCGCAGCGAGCGCTTCGACGACGCGTGCCACGGTGTAAGCGTCGCCGGGCGCCGGCCCGAAGTTCCACTCTCCCGAACCGACCGCCGGCGCGGATGCGAGCTTCTCCGCGAGCACCAGATAGCCGTTGAGACAGTCGAGGACATGCTGCCAGGGGCGGACGCCTTCCGGGTGCCGAAGAACGACCGGTTCCGCGCGTGCGAACGCGGCCGCAGTCTCCGGGACCAGTTGATGGGCCGTCCAGTCGCCTCCGCCGATCACGTTGCCCGCGCGCGCGCTCGCCAGCGCGACGCCGTGCTGGGCGAACGACTCGAGCGGAAAGAACGAATGCCGGAACGATTGGGCTACGAGTTCCGCGCAGGCCTTGCTGTTCGAATAAGGATCGCGACCGCCCAAGGTGTCGGTCTCGCGATAGCCCCATACCCAGCCCTGATTGAGATAACACTTGTCGGTCGTGACGTTGACCACGCAGCACGGACGACTCGCCCGGCGAACCGCTTCGAGCACGTGCGCGGTACCGACGACGTTGGTCGAGTAGGTTTCGATCGGATCTTCGTAAGAGGTCAGCACGACCGACTGTGCGGCCATGTGCAGGACGACTTCCGGTGCGAAGGAGACGACCACCTTCTCGAGCGCGCTCATGTCGCGCAAGTCCGCGATCGTCGATTCGACGAGTTCGTCGACGCGCGCAAGCTCATAGAGACTCGGACGCGTTGGCGGCTCCAAGGCATAACCTGCGACGCGCGCGCCGACCGAGTTCAGCCAAAGGCAGAGCCAGCTTCCCTTGAAACCCGTATGCCCGGTCACCAGGACGCGCCGGTTGCGCCAGAAATCGCGGTTCATCGATCAGTCGAGCACGCGAACCGACGGAATCGGCACGACGAACTTCCCGCCCCATTCTTTGATGTACGCCGCCTGCTGCGAGATCTCGTCCTTCAGGTTCCACGGCAGGATCAGCACGTAGTCGGGCCGTGCTTCGCGGATCGCCTCCGGCGCCAGGATCGGAATGCGCGTGCCCGGCGTGTACTTGCCCTGCTTGTACGGGTTGGCGTCCACGGTGAAGTCGAGAAAGTCGGTGCGGATGCCGCAGTAGTTGAGCAGCGTGTTGCCTTTGCCCGGAGCGCCGTAGCCGACGATCTTCTTGCCGCGCTGCTTGGCGTCGATCAGAAAGGCAAGCAGCTTGCGTTTCGTGCTCTTAACCTGCTCGTCGAAGCCGCGGTAGCGGTCGAGCGTCTGAAAGCCGTCATCGATCTCGCGCTGGCGCAGTGCCGCCACGCGTTCGGTCACCGGCAAAGCGGCGTTCTCCGCGTGCCGCCCGTAGATGCGCAGCGAGCCGCCGTGCGTGGGCAGCTCTTCGACATCGAACAGCGTGATGCCGTGGTGGGCGAAGATGCGCTCGACCGTCACGAACGACAGGTAGCTGAAGTGCTCGTGATAGATCGTGTCGAACTGGTTTTCCGCGATCAGCCGCTGCAGGTGCGGGAACTCCATCGTGATCACGCCGTGCGGCGCGAGCAGGACCTTCATGCCGCCGACGAAATCGTTGATGTCGGGCACGTGCGCGAGCACGTTGTTGCCCAGGAGCACGTCGGGCCGGCCGTGTTCGGCAGCGATGGCCGATGCCGTCTTGCGGCCGAAGAACAACACGGTCGTCGGCACGCCTTTGTCGATCGCGGCCTGCGCGACGTTCGCGGCCGGCTCGATGCCCAGCACGGGCACGCCGCGTGCGACGAAGTGCTGCAGCAGGTAGCCGTCGTTGCTGGCGATCTCCATCACCTTCGAACCGCTGCCCAGCTTGAAGCGCGCGATCATCATCTCCGCGTAGCGCCGCGCGTGCTCCACCCAGCTCGTCGAGTACGAAGAGAAGTACGCGTACTCGGTGAAGATCTCGTCCGGCGTGACGAATTCCTGCAGTTGCACGAGGAAGCACCGGTCGCACACGTACGCGTGCAGCGGATAGAACGGCTCCATCTCGTGCAACTGGTCGGGCCGGACGTGCGTCTGGCAAAGCGGCGACATGCCGAGATCGACGAAGGTCGTTCTCAGCGGCGCCGAACAGAAACGGCACGAGAAGTTGCGGGCCCGGCCATGTGCGGTCGTGCGCGGTTGGGACGAGGAGCCTGCTGTATCCATCAATTTCCTTTATCGCTGATGCGGGCTTGGCGGTGATCGGGGTCGCGGTTCCATACTGAGGAGCGGCTCAAGTCAGCACGGAGCCGCCAGTTACGCGCCGGATCAGAAAGGCACCGTGCTAGCGGGCCGTCATGAACCGAGCCCATGGCAGGCGCCCGTGCTCAATGGGCTCGCACTGTTATCCCGCAAACAGGGTACTGGAAGTGCATGTTGGCGTCATCGTCCGCCTTCGCGATCTGCTCCTTGGCCCGATCGGCGGCGGACTGCTGCGCGAGCGCGACGACGCGCGACCGGCGCCTCTCTTTTCGGCAGTGGCAGCGCGGACGAGCTTGTGATGGAGACGTGCGCGGCTCTCATAACGTATCGATCGCTTGCCCTAACCCGTGGCCATTCACCTGCCGTTCGTCGCCCGGCGACCGCCAATCTGCTTATGCCGGCCTGATCCGTTGCTTCCTCCCAAAAAAACGGTAGCGACTACCAAGAAGTTGGGATAGATTCTGCAGCCCCGGACAGGGGTTCACCTGCGAATGACAGCCGAACGCGGTCCGCACCGCAGCGGACTTTTCTGCACCCGGCGCGCGGCGGAAGCCGCTGGAGCAGGGGCTGTGCGGTCCGATAGCGTTGGTCTGCGCGGGTCGGATCATCCGCGGGTTCACGGCGCAGTCATGTGTGGGCATGACGATGCCACCGCACCGGGTGGGGGCCAAGCGGACACGCTGTGGCACGGATGAGCCGGTTCGAACAACAGCAATAAGCCAGGAGAACGCCGGAGAGGGGCATGGTTCGAGTTTTCCGCCATCACATTCCCGTCGGAACGATCATCCAGTTGCTCGCCGACGCGGGGATCTTCCTGGGCTCCGTGCTGCTCGGGGTCTACGTGCAGCTTGCACCGTACGGTGCCTCGGCCTCGGCGGTGTTCGAAGCGGGCATCGTATTTGCGCTGCTGATGCTTGCGTTGAATTCCGCCTTCGGGCTGTATCGCCGCGATGAGGCGGTCACGTTCGCGGTTATCGTCGGTCGCCTGCTGCTGGCGCTGGCGCTCGGGTCGCCGCTCGCGTATCTGCTCTTTTATCTGATGCCTGGCGGTCAGAGTGCGCAGATGGTGCTGGGCTACACGCTGTTGTATGCGGCCTGCGGCCAGATCCTGCTGCGCCAGGTGATGTTCACGGCGCGCAGCGCCGGCATCGGCGCGCGGCGCGTATTGATCGTGGGCGTGGGCACAGAAGCGAAGACGGTCGAGGAGTCGCTCAAGACGCTCGGCTATCCGCGCTACGCGGTGGTCGGCTTCTACCAGGCGGGCGCGGGCGAGGCGTCCGCGCTGCCTTCGACGCAGCGCGTGTACGCACGCGAGAACGATTTCATCGAACTGGTCCGGCGGTTGCGGGTGCAGGAAGTGATCGTCGCCGTTCGCGAGCAGCGCGGCGGCATACTCCCTCTGCGTGAACTGCTGGAGTGTCGGATCAACGGTATTCCCGTGACTGATCTGGCGGGCTTCTACGAGCGCGTCCGGGGCGAGGTGCCGGTCGAGTCCTTGAAGGCAAGCTGGCTGATCTACGGGCAGGGCTTCGCGCAGGACGGGCTGAGGACCGTGATCAAGCGCGCGTTCGACATCGTCGCGTCGACGGCGCTGCTCGTCCTCGCGTCGCCGGTGATGCTGCTCGCGGCGGCCGCAATCTATCTCGAGAGCGGAATGCCGATCATCTACCGGCAGGAACGCGTCGGGCGCGGCGGTCGCACCTTCATGTGCCTGAAGTTCCGCAGCATGCGGGCGGACGCGGAGAAGGACGGCGTGGCCCGCTGGGCGGCCGCGGGCGATTCGCGTATCACGCAAGTCGGCCGGATCATGCGCAAGACGCGCATCGACGAGTTGCCGCAGCTGATCAACGTCCTGCGCGGCGACATGAGCCTGGTCGGGCCCCGGCCCGAGCGTCCGTGTTTCGTAACGGAACTGAAGGAACAGATCCGCTTCTACGACGTGCGCCATAGCGTCAAGCCAGGGTTGACCGGCTGGGCGCAGGTTCGCTACAGCTACGGAGCGTCCGTCGAGGACGCGAGCAAGAAGCTCGAGTACGACCTGTACTACGTCAAGAACCACTCGTTGTTCCTCGATTTCCTGATCCTGGTCGAGACGGTGCGGGTCATCCTGTTTCGCGAAGGCGTTCATTAGCAGAAAGGGCGCAGCCGCCGGGAGCCGGCTCGTCGAGCGAGCGCGGGTCGCCGCCGACCGGGCAGAATCGCCTCCCGAACTCATCTGCTGCGGTCTGTCGCTTTGAACCCCGATTGGTCGACCGATCCCGCCGTCTGGTCCTACGGACTCGCGACGCTTGCCTTCGGCGCGTTCTCGATCCAACTCATCCTCGGGCGGCGCGGATCGGGCGTCGGCGGGCTGCTGCTGGCTGCCGCCGTCTTGCAGGCCGCATGGGCGGCGGCATCGCTCGCGCACGCCGCCGCCGACGGCGCGCTCGCCTGGAACCTTGCGCGCGCTTTCGACGGTCTGCGCTACGCGGCGCTGCTCGCTTTCCTCTCGATGATCCGCGCGCGCGGCTCGGTCGGCGGCGGCTCGGCGGCGGGCGTCGGGCGCACGCGTCGCCTTCCGGCTGCACTGCTGTTGCTTGCGGTGATCGCCGCTCATCTGCTCGCGCCGCCTCCGGCCGCGACCGCGGCGGGGGGCGGCGCGGGCGCGCTCGTGCCGGCGCTGCTGCTCGGGACGAGCGTGGCGGGACTCGTGCTCGTCGAGCAGGTCTATCGAGGCACGCCGGAGGCGCAGCGCTGGAACGTACGACCGCTGTGCGTGGCGCTCGCGGCCGTGTTCGGCTACGACCTGGTGCTGTACTCGGACGCGGCGCTGTTCCGCGAAGTCGATGCCAACCTGTGGGCCGCCCGCGGTGTTGCGCATGCGCTCGTGATCCCCGTGCTCGGCATCGCCGCTGCACGCAACAAGGACTGGCGCTTCGACGTCGCGCTGTCGCGCGGCGTGGTCGCCGGTTCGACGGCACTGGTCGCATCCGGCGGCTACCTGCTTGCGATTGCGGTCGTCGGCTACTACGTGCACTACTTCGGCGGAAGTTGGGGCAAGGCGCTGCTGACAGTCGTCCTGTTCGCCGGGTTGTTTGTCTTCGTGCTCGTGACTTTCTCCGGCACGTTTCGCGCCAAGATGCGCGTGTTCATCGCGAAGCACTTCTTTCCGTATCGCTACGACTATCGGGAGGAGTGGTTGTCCTTCACGCGGACGCTGTCGAACCCGGGCACGCCCGGATCGATACGCGAGCGCGGGATCCGCGCGCTGGCCGATCTGGTCGAAAGCACCGGCGGCGCCCTGTGGACGAGAGACGACGACGGCGCCTACGTCCAGGTCGCGCGGGTCAATCTGCCGGCAAGCGATCATGTCCTATTGGCCTCGGACTGGCTGCCGTCGTTTCTTGCCGCGACCGGCTGGGTGATCGATCTGCACGACCTGCGCCGGGACCCCGCCAAATACAAGGTCGAGCGGATGCCGTCGTGGCTGCTGCAGTTTCCGGCGGCGTGGCTCGTCGTGCCGCTTTTCGACGGCGAGGAACTGCTCGGTTTCGTGCTGCTCGCCAATCCTAGGGTCAAGTTCGAACTGAACTGGGAGGTCCTCGATCTGCTCAAGACCGCGGGACGGCAGGTCGCCGGCTTTCTGGCGCAGGAACGGGCGACCGAAGCGTTGCTGGAGGCGAGGAAGTTCGACGCTTTCAACCGGATGTCGGCTTTCGTCGTGCACGACCTGAAAAACCTGGTCGCGCAGCTTCAGCTTCTGCTGAAGAACGCGGAACGCCACCGCGCGAATCCGGATTTCCAGCGCGACATGCTCGCCACGGTCGAGCACGCGGTCGGGCGGATGAATCATCTGATGCAGCAGCTTCGCTCGGGTGTCGAACCGATCGAACGGCCCGGGCCCGTGGATCTGTGCGCAGTCGCCGACCGCCTGCAGCGGCGATTCGGCACGGGGCGGGACGGATTGGCGTTCGACGTCGAGCAGGGCGTGGTCGTGCTGGGCCACGAAGACCGACTGGAGCGGGTCGTCGGACATCTTCTGCAGAACGCGATCGATGCGTCGGGAGATAATCCGCGCGTGCGCGTGCGGATCCGTCGCGACGGCGCGGAGGCCGTCGTCGAGGTCGCCGACCAAGGGGTCGGCATGAGCGCGGAGTTCGTGCGCGAGCGTCTGTTCAAACCGTTTCAGTCGACCAAGCACGCGGGAATGGGCATTGGGGCCTACGAGAGCCAGCAGTACGTCAGCAGCGTCGGCGGCCGCATTCAGGTCGATACGGCGCCCGGCGTCGGGACGACCGTGCGCGTGTGCCTTCCGCTGGTCGCCGCGCGCAGCGCGGTCGCGGCCGAGGGGGCGGCGTGAACGCAGTGCGCAAGCCGCTGCTGATCGTCGAGGACGATCCTGCCCTGCAGACGCAGATGAAGTGGGCATTCGACGCCTACGAGGTCGCCGTGGCGTCGGACCGCGAATCCGCGCTCGCGCAGGTACGGCGGCTCGAACCTGCGGTGATCACGCTCGACCTGGGGCTCCCGCCCTTGCCGGACGAGCCGACCGAGGGGTTGGCCACGCTGCAGCAGATTCTGGGGCTGCTGCCCGACGCGAAGATCATCGTGTTGACGGGCCAGAACGATCGCGCCAACGCGTTGCAGGCGATCTCGCTCGGCGCCTACGACTTTTACGCCAAGCCGTTCGAACCCGACGTACTGGGCCTGACGATCGAGCGCGCGTTCCGGCTGCACGAGCTGCAGGAGGAAAACCGCCGGCTGCAGTCGACGCGGCAGGCGGCCGCGCTTGCCGGCATCCTGACACGCGATCCGGACATGCTCAAAGCGTGCCGCACGATCGAGAAGGTCGCGCCGACGAATGCGACCGTGCTGATCCTGGGCGACTCGGGCACCGGAAAGGAGCTTTTTGCGCGCGGGCTGCACGAGCTGTCGCCGCGGCAGGGGCAGCGCTTCGTCGCGATCAACTGCGCGGCGATCCCGGAGACGCTGCTCGAAAGCGAGTTGTTCGGCTTCGAGAAGGGGGCCTTCACCGGTGCGGCCAAACAGACGCTCGGAAAGATCGAAACCGCGCATCGCGGCACGCTCTTTCTCGACGAGATCGGCGATCTGCCGACCGCCCTGCAGGCCAAGCTGCTGCGCTTCCTGCAGGAGCGCTCGATCGAACGCCTCGGCGGGCGCGAGGAAATTCCGGTCGATGTGCGCGTGGTGTGCGCTACGCACCAGAACCTCAAGGCGCTGATCGCCGAAGGGAAGTTCCGCGAGGATCTCTTCTACCGGCTGGCGGAGATCGTGATCAGCGTTCCGCCGCTGCGCCAGCGCAAGGGCGACGCCGCCCTGCTCGCGCACGCGTTCGTGCAGCGTTACGCCGCCGAGCACAAGCGCGGTTCGATGAAGCTCGCGCCCGACGCGATCGAGGCGATCGAGCGGCACGAGTGGCCCGGCAACGTGCGGGAGCTGGAGAACGTGATCAAGCGCGCCGTGATCATGGCGGATGACTCGTCGATCCGCGCTGCCGACCTGGACATCGAAGCGAAGGGTAAGGCCGATGACCTGAACCTGCGCACGGTGCGAGACGACGCCGAGCGCGGCGCCGTGCTGCGCGCACTTTCACGCGTCGACGGCAATCTCAGCAAGGCCGCCGAGTTGCTGGGCATCAGTCGGCCCACCCTCTACGACCTGCTGCATCGTTTCGGATTGAAATGAACGGACTGAAGAATTCCCCCGGCCTTCGGCCGACCGAAATCCCCCCCGGCCCCCCTTTACAAAAGCACGTAGGTTGGGGTGAGCGAAGCGAACCCCAACGCGGTGCGCGGCCCGTTGGGGTTCGGCTTTGCCTCACCCCAACCTACTCTGGCTTCACGCGCGCGCTGACGCTGCTGTTCGCAGTGTTCGTGCTCGCGGGCTGCTTCAAGGACAGCCCGGAAAAGCTCGTCGCGTCGGCCAAGGACTACTTCGCGCGCGGCGAATACAACGCCGCGGTGATCCAGTTGAAGAACGCGCTGCAGGAGGCGCCGGGCAACGGCGAGGCGCGTCTGCTGCTCGGCCGCGCGCTGCTCGAAACGCGCGATCCCGTGTCCGCAGAGAAGGAACTGCGGCGCGCGCTCGAGTTCAAGCAGCCGGCGGAGGCCGTGCTTCCGCTGCTCGCGCGCGCGCTGATGGAGCAGGGTGAAGTCGCCAAGCTCGTACAGGAGTTCTCCTCGCATCGGCTGAACGATACCGATGCGGATGCGGTGTTCCGTGCCCGGCTCGGCGACGCGCTCGTCCGGCTTGGCCGGCGTCAGGAGGCCGGGAACGCGTATGCCGCGGTGCTCGCCGCCAAGCCGGGATTCGCGCCGGCGCGTATGGGTCAGGCGCGACTCGCTGCGCTCGAAGGGCGCGTCGACGAGGCGATCGCGATCGTCGACGAAGTCAAGGCGGCCGATCCGAAGATCGCCGACGCCTTCCTGCTGAAGGCCGAGCTGCTGTCGATACGGGGCGAGGCCGACGCCGCGCGTGCGGAGTTGCGGCGGGCCGTCGACGCGGACCCGGGCTATCTGCCCGCGCGGTTCGCACTGATTTCGCGATTGATCGATGCGCGCGACTTCGACGGCGCCGCCGCGCAGATCGGCGAAGCACGCAAGCATGCGCGCGGCGATCTGCGCATCAACTACTTCGAGGGGCTGCTCGCCATGCGCAAGGGCGACGTGCAGCGCGCGCGCGACCAGGTACTGCAGGTCCTGAAGCACGCGCCGGATCACGTACCCAGCCTCGTGCTCGCCGGTGCGGTGGAACTGCGCGCCAACCAGCCGCTCGCGGCCGAAGCACACCTGCGCAAGGCGGTCAGCCACGCGCCCGACCACCTCGGCGCGCAGCGGCTGCTGATCGGCGCGCTGCTGCGTGCCGGCCAGCCCGCGAAGGCGATCGAAGCGCTGCAGCCGCTCGTGCAGCATGCCGGCGGCGCGGATCCGCAGGTGCTGATGCTCGCCGGAGAAACCTATCTGGCCAACGGCGACCTCAAGCAGGCGGCGAGTTATTTCGCTTCGGCGGCGTCATCCGACGCGCAGAAGGTCGGCGCGCGCACGCGGCTCGGACAGATCGCGCTCGCCACGGGCCGGACCGAAGCGGGGATCCGCGAACTCGAGGCGGCGTCCGAACTCGACGCCGGACAATATCAGGCCGACCTCGTGCTGATCGTCGGCCACCTGCGCTCGAACCGCCTGGATCGCGCGCTCGAAGCCGCGCGCAACCTTGAGAAGAAGCAGCCGGACAATCCGCTCTCCTATCACGTGCTCGGTGTCGTACACGCCGCGCGCAAGGACAGCGCGGCGGCGCGGCGCAGCTTCGAGAAGGCGCTGGCGTTGCACCCGTCGTATCTGCCCGCGGCGCACGGTCTGGCCAGCCTCGATCTTGCCGAAAAGAACCCCGGCGGCGCGAAAGCGCGCTACGAGGCGATGATCGCGGCCGACCCGAAGAACGAGCAGATCTACATTGCGCTGGCGGATCTGCTTGCGCGAACCGGCGGCGCACCGGCCGACATCGCGTCCACCCTGCAGCGCGCGGTCGCCGCGAATCCGCAATCGGTCGATGCGCGGATCACGCTGATCGGCTTTCAACTTCGTGCGCGCGATGCGGCCGCCGCGCTCGCCGCCGCGCGCGACGCCGCCGCGGCGCTGCCCAAGGAGCCGCGCGTGCTCGATGCGCTGGCCGAAGCGCAGATCGCAGCCGGCCAGTCACGCGAGGCGATCGAGACGTTGAAGAAGTCGGCGGATCTGCAACCGCAAACGGTCCGCCCGCTTGTCAGGCTCGCGGCCGTCCAGGCCGGCGCGAAGGAGCACGAGGCGGCGATCGAGACGCTGCGACGCGCGCAGAGGTTCGCGCCGAACGATGCCGGTGTGGTGCGCAGCCTGGTCGCGGCGTTCGTACAGTCAGGGCGGCACGAGGAGGCGTTGCGGGAGGCCAAGGCGCTGCAGACGCGCGATCCGAAGTCGGCCGCAGGCTACGGCCTCGAAGGCGACGTGCTGGCGGCGCAGGGTAAACACGCCGACGCGGAGCGCGCCTACCGCGACGGGCTGAAGGTCGACGCGAAATCCGGTGTGCTCGCGGTCGGCGTGTATTCGGCGCTCATCGGCGCGGGCAAACCCACCGAGGCCGACGCGTTTGCGCGCGAGTGGAATGCGCGCAATCCGCAGGACACGACGCTGAACATGCATCTTGCGGATCGCGCGCTGCGCGCACGCGAGTATCGCGTCGCCGCGGCCTACTACCAGGTCGTCGTGGCGACCGAGCCGAACCACGTCATCGCGCTGAACAACCTGGCCTGGGCGAGCGGTCAGTTGGGCGACCCGAAGGCGATCGGGTATGCGGAGCGCGCCGCCCGGCTCGCGCCGAACAACGCCGCGGTGCTCGATACCCTGGGCATGCTGCTCGCCGCGCGCGGTGACACCGACAAGGCGCTCGCCCATCTGCAGAGGGCGCGCGCGCTCGCACCCAACCGCGGCGACATCCGGCTGAACTACGCGAAGGCGCTCGCGAAGGCGGGCCGTCGCGACAACGCGAAGACCGAGTTGGAAGCGCTGCTCGCGGTCAAGGAAGACTTTCCCGGCAGGGAGGAAGCCGCGGCGCTGCTGCGCAGCCTCTGAGCCGGACTCCGGATCCCATACCAACCACGTGTCACAGGGAGCATCATGAGTGTTGTTGCAGTCGTCGGACTCGGTTACGTCGGGTTGCCGCTGGCCGTCGAGTTCGGAAAGCGGTCCCGTACGATCGGATTCGATCTTTCACGGGCCAAGGTCGACGCCTATCTGCGCCACGTCGATCCGACGGGCGAGGTGAGCAGCGAGGATCTGAAGGCGGCGAAGCACCTCGTGCCGACGACGGACCCGTCCGCGTTGAAAGAAGCCGACTTCGTGGTCGTCGCCGTGCCGACACCGGTCGACGATGCGCACAACCCCGACTTCGGGCCGCTCGTCGGGGCGAGCGAGTTCGTCGGCCGCAACCTCAAGCCGGGCGCGACGGTCGTTTTCGAGTCGACCGTGTACCCCGGCGCGACCGAAGAAGTCTGCGTGCCGATCATCGAAAAGCACTCGGGCAAGACCTGGAAGAAGGATTTCTTCGTCGGGTATTCACCCGAGCGGATCAACCCGGGCGACAGGGAACGCACGCTGACGAAGATCGTCAAGGTCGTCTCGGGCGATACGCCCGAGACGCTCGAGCGCGTCGCGCGGATGTACGAATCGATCATCACCGCGGGCGTCTATCGCGCCTCCAGCATCAAGGTCGCCGAAGCGGCCAAGGTGATCGAGAACACGCAGCGCGACCTGAACATCGCGCTGGTCAACGAGCTGTCGCTGATCTTCCACCGCATCGGCATCGACACGCTCGAGGTGCTCGAAGCTGCCGGAACGAAGTGGAACTTCCTGCCGTTTCGCCCCGGGCTGGTCGGCGGCCACTGCATCGGCGTCGACCCGTATTACCTGACGCACAAGGCCGAAAAGCTCGGGTATCACCCGCAGGTCATCCTCGCCGGCCGGCGCATCAACGACGGGATGGGCAAGTACATCGCCGAGCAGACCGTGAAGACGCTGATCCAGCACGGCTTGCCGGTGAAAGGCGCCAACGTCAGCGTGCTCGGGCTCACCTTCAAGGAGAACTGCCCGGATCTTCGCAACTCGAAGGTCATCGACGTGATCCGCGAGCTGGAGTCGTATGGGGTCAACGTGCATGTCCACGATCCCGTGGCGTCTGCCGAGGAGGCGATGCACGAATACGGGGTGCGGCTCGTCCCGTGGGAGCAGCTTCCGCGCTCGAGCGCGATCGTCGCCGCCGTCGCGCACAAGGCGTACAAGCGGTACTCGATCGATGAAGTCGCCGCCAAGCTCGCCCCAGGGGGTCTGTACGTCGATGTCAAGTGCCAGGCCGATCGGGCCGCCCTGAGCGCGCGCGGCTTCCGCGTGTGGCGGCTGTAGCCTCGATGACCGCGCTCGAAGACGCGATCCGCGCGCGCCGCCGGCGCTGGCTGGTCACCGGCGCGGCCGGCTTCATCGGCTCGCATCTGCTCGAAGCGCTGTTGCGCCTCGGGCAGGAGGTCGTCGGGCTCGACAACTTCGCCACGGGCCATCGCCGCAATCTCGACGAGGTGCGCGCAGCGGTCGGAGAAGCCGCGTGGGCGCGCCACCGCTTCATCGAAGGTGACATCGTCGATCCGGTCACCTGCCGCGCTGCGTGCGAAGGTGTGGAGATCGTTCTGCACGAAGCTGCGCTCGGATCGGTACCGCGTTCGATCGAGAACCCGCTCGCCACGCACGCCGCCAACGCAACCGGGTTCGTCAACATGCTCGTGGCCGCGCGCGACGCGGGCGCGCGTTTCGTCTACGCGGCGTCCAGCTCGACCTACGGCGACCATCCGGCGCTGCCGAAGATCGAAAACCTTATCGGCCGGCCGCTGTCGCCGTACGCCGCAACGAAGTACCTGAACGAGCTGTATGGGGAAGTCTTCGCGCGCTGCTACGGCATACAGACGGTCGGGCTGCGCTACTTCAACGTGTTCGGCGCACGGCAGGATCCGGAAGGGCCGTACGCCGCGGTGATCCCGCGCTGGGCGCGCGCGATGTTGCGCGGCGAGGCGTGCACGATCAACGGCGACGGCGAGACCTCACGCGACTTTTGTTACGTCGCGAACGCCGTCCAGGTCAACCTGCGCGCCGCGCTCATCGACGATCCGGACGCGCTGAATCAGGTCTACAACGTCGCGGTGGGCGGCCGCACGACGCTGAACGAGCTGCACGCGTGGATGGGCGAGCTGCTGCGCGAGCGCCAGCCGCACCTGAGGGTGGCCGCACCCGTCTACGCATCGTTCCGCGCGGGCGACGTGCGCCACTCGCAGGCGGACATCGGCAAGGCGCAGCGCCTGCTCGGCTACGCGCCGACGCACGACGTTCGCGCCGGACTGGCCGATGCGATGGACTGGTACGTGCGGCGCTTCGGCCCCGGCGAGAACGCGCGCGTCGCTGCCTCCATCTGAGACGGCAAGACTGCACGGCGGATGAACGACACGACCCTTGCCGCGCGTTGTGCGGCGCCTCGGCGCCGGTCCGGGAGCCTGGCCGCGCTGGCGACGCTGCTGCTGGCGACGGCCGCCATCGACCGGGTTCCGGAAGCCCGCGCGCAGACCGCGCAGACGATCGCGCGCGTCAAGAGCGCAGTCGTCGCGGTCGGCACCTTTCAGCGCACGCGTTCGCCGCAGTTCCGCTACCTCGGAACCGGCTTCGCAGTCGGCGATGGTTCGCTCGTCGCGACGAACGCGCACGTGCTGCCCGAGGTGCTCGATGCAGGCAGTGATCCCGAGTCGCTCGCGATCCTTGTGCCGGGGCCGGACGCGCAGCGCGCGCAGGTGCGAACGGTCGCGCGCGCGGCGCGCGACGACCGGCACGACCTGGCGCTGCTGCGAGTCGCCGGGCCGCCGCTGCCGGCGCTCGCCGTACGCGATTCGGCATCGGTCGGCGAGGGGGATCAGTTCCTGTTCACCGGCTTTCCGATCGGGGGCGCGCTCGGACCCTATCCGGTAACGCATCGCGCGATGATCTCCTCGATCACGCCGATCGCGATCCCGCCGGCCAACGCGCAGCAGCTCGACCCGAAGGTCGTGCGGCGCCTGCAGTCGGGCTCCTACCCGGTGTTCCAGCTCGACGCCACCGCCTATCCGGGCAACAGCGGCAGCCCGCTGTTCGACGCCGCCACGGGCGAAGTGGTCGGCGTGATCAACATGGCATTCGTCAAGGGCACGAAGGAAGCGGCGCTCGCGCAGCCCTCGGGCATCACCTATGCGATCCCTTCCCGACACCTGCTCGAGCTGCTGCGCGCGACCAAGTGACGCCGGCGGAGCGCTGCCCGGCACGTGCTCGCCGCGATGAGCTTCGTCGCGGCGCTGAAGGCGGCCTTCAAGGCGCTGGTGCTGCCGCCGGCGGGCCCTTTGCTGCTCGCGGCGATTGGCCTGGCCCTATGGCATCGTCGTCCGCGGCTCGCCCGTGCACTCGCGGCGATCGGCGTCGGCGCGCTGCTGCTGCTGTCGCTGCCAGTCGTTTCGTCGGCGCTGCTGCTGGCGGCGAGCGATACGCGGGTGCTCGATCCGGGCGCGGTGCGCGACGCGCAGGCGATCGTCATCCTCAGCGGCGGACTGCGGCGCGATGCGCCCGAGTACGGCGGCGACACGCTCGGGCGGCTTTCGCTCGAGCGCACGCGCTATGGTGCCAAGGTCGCGCGTGAAACGGGCCTGCCGGTGCTCGTCACCGGCGGACCTTACGGTCGGACGCCCCCGGAAGGCCGCGTGATGCGCGACGCGCTCGAGCGCGAGTTCGGCGTACGCGTGCGCTGGGTCGAGGACCGCGCGCGCACCACGCGCGAAAACGCGCAGTTCACCGCGCAGATCCTGCGGCCGCTCGGCATCGAGCGCGTCGTCCTGGTCGTCCACGCGTTCGACGTGCGGCGCGCGCGGCTGGAGTTCGAGAGAGCGGGCTTGAGCGTGCTGCCCGCACCGACAGTGATCCCGCGCCTCGCGGTCGCCGGCATCGCCGACTTTGTGCCGAGCGCCGCGGCGCTGCAGTTCTCCTACTACGCGTTGTACGAGCTGTTCGGGTACGCGGGCGTGCGGCTGGGGCTTTAGCGCCGGAGCGCTAGCCCGGATGCTTCACGGGGGACGCGGGGATTGCGCGGATGCACGCGGGATGCGGATTGGCCGAGAGGGGCGGAGGCGGAACCGCCGAAGCGCCCTGCGGCGCTTCGGCCCGCCGCAGCCGGCACGGCTTGCAAGCCGTGCCGTGGAACGCAGTCGAAGGCCCGCTCGCGGCTCCGACTCGTCGCCGCTCGCCCTTCGCGAGCTCTTGAGGCCAAGCCCGCGCCCGCAGGCGCCGCGCAAACCCGCGTAGCCCCGACGGTCCAAATCGGATCGGCTGCCCGCGGGCCGAAAGTGCCGCTTCACCCAGACAGAACGCACGCATACGGGGGCGACCTCGTGAGGTATCCGGGCTAAGGCAGCGTGAACGCGAAGACCGTGCTGCCGGCGGTGACCGCGACGTACTGCCTGCCGTCGATCGCGTACGCAACCGGCGAGCCGCGCACGCGCGCACCGAGGTTGATGCGCCACAGCTCGCGGCCGTTGTCGGCGTTGAACGCACGAAACACGTTGCGATAGCCGGCGAAGACCACGCCGGTGCGTGTCGACAACACGCCGCCGACGGTCCAGACGAAGTTCTCCGGGCTCGTTTCCAGAACGTGCTCCCAGCGGATCTCGCCCGTGCGGGCATCGATCGCCTTCACGTAGGCGGTCGTCGGGTGGTTGGGCGAGTAGGTCGAAGCGACGCTGCCTTCGAAGCGCTCGCCGCGCTCGAACCTGACTTCTTCGCTTCGGAAGTACATGCCGGCGGCATCGCTCGAGGGCACGAAGACGAGCTGGCGCGAACGATCGTAGGACGGCGGCCACCAGTTGGTCGCCGACATGATCGCCGGCCAAACGAGGCTGCCCGTCTTGCTCGGTTTCGCGCTTTCCGCGATGCGCGGGCGGCCCTTCGCGTCGAAACCTTCGTTCCAGGTCTGCTTGACGAAAGGCCTGGCGAAGAGGAACTCGCCCGTGTCGCGGTCGAGTGCATAGAAGAACGCGTTGCGGTTGGCCCACAACACGACCGCGCGCGGCCGGCCCTGCCACTCGATGTCGCCGAGGATCGGCTGCTGCGTCGAGTCCCAGTCGTGCGTGTCGCCGGGCGTGAACTGGAAGTGCCAGCGCAGTTTGCCGGTACTGGCGTCGAGCGCGAGCACGCAGTTCGAATACAGGTTGTCCCCCGGGCGGGCGTCCTCCTGGAACACCGGGCCGGGATTGCCAACGCCCCAGAAGACGAGATTGCGCTCCGGGTCATACGCGCCGGTCACCCAGGTCGGTGCGCCGCCCGTCTTCCACGAGTCGCGGCCCCACGTCTCGTGCCCGGGTTCGCCCGGACCCGGCACCGTGTGGAACTTCCATAGCGGCTTTCCGTCCGCTGCGGCGAACGCTGCCAGAAAACCGCGGATGCCGAACTCGCCGCCCGCGATGCCCACGACCACGCGATCGCCGAAGGCGAGCGGCGCGCCGGTCATCGAGTAGCCGTCGCGATGATCGGCGACCTTGACGATCCATCGTTGCCTGCCGGTGTTGGCATCCAGCGCCACGAGATGCGCGTCGATCGTCGCAACGTAGATCGTGCTGCCCAGGATCGCCACGCCGCGATTGGGCATGCCGCAGCACAGCGACAGATTGTCCGGAATGGCGCGGCGGTACGTCCAGAGCACGTCGCCGCTGGCGGCATCGAGCGCGACCACGCCTTCGCGGGACTCCGACACGAACATCGTGCCACCGGCGACGATCGGCGATACCTGCAGTTCGCGGTCGACCTGGCGCAACTGCGCGGCCCACGCGACGCGCAACTGCCTGACGTTGTCCTTCGTGACCTGAGTCAGCAGGCTGTGGCGGTGGCCGAGGTAGTTACCCGCATAAGTCAGCCACTCATCGGGCGTCCGGTCCGCTTCGGCGATCCGCTCCGGTTTGACTTCGACGCGCGCTCGAGTCGGTGCTGCTGGCTGGGTGGCGACGGCGAGGGCTTCGCCGCGCAGGTAGACGTGTACGCGCCAGATGTCGCCGTCTTCGATCGGCTGCGGACCCATCGACGTTCCGGGTCGGCCCCACTTGGTTGCAGCGAAGAACGCCCAGTCGGACTTGAGACGGACCGCCTCGACGAGGTTGGGACCGACGTTGCCGCGTCCGCCATCCCCGTGACATTGGCCGCAGTGCTTGACGTAGAGATCCTCTCCTTGCTTCGCGGCGTCGGCGCCAGCGAGCAGGTTTCGGATCGCGGCGTGCGGATTCGGCGTTTCCGCCAGGTGGGCGACGTAGACCGGACTACCGGGCAGCAGCCAGCGGACCAGATCGCGAATTGGGATGTCAGGGAGGTCGCCGCGCAGCTTCGCAGCGAGGACGGCCGATCGCCAGCCCACTTCGGGCGGGGCAAACAGGCGTAGGCCGGCGAAGGCGAGGATCGCGAGCAACAACACCGAAACGAGCGAAAGAACGAGGATTCGTCGAACACGCATGGGCTGCGGCCGTCAGGATCGATCGATGGGCGCGGCATTGTGCCAAACGCACCCGCTTGCAACGGTCGGAATGGACTGCCTTTTTTGCCTTGACCGCGGGCAAGCCTGTCCTGTCAAATCCGGTCACGTTCAAAAAGAGATGTCGAGCCGCCTTGCCGCTGGACACCAGCCCGGATACCTCCTCGCCCGCCGCTTCGAGTTCAACGGACCGGAAACTGCTCGCGTGGCTGCGGCTGCCCCGCCCGGGCGCGTACGCGGCGATCGTCGTGCTGGCGCTGCTGGGCGCGTTCGGCTACAAGCTCCGCTTCGACGGCATCTTCGCGTGTCCCGCAGGCGGCTACGCGGGGAACAGCTATCTCGCGGATTGCGCAGCCGGCGGCTACGGCGACTACGACCACGGTGCGCTGTGGTTCGGGCTGGAGCCGGAGGCGTTGCGCGCAGCGGCAGAAGCGGACGTGCTTTTCGTCGGCAGCAGCCGGCTGCAGCTGGCGCTTTCCAACGGGACGACTTCGCGCTGGTTCGCGGAACCGGCGACTCGCTACTTTCTGTTCGGTCTGAGCCACAGCGAAAACACCGTCTTCGTGCAACCGCTGCTCGAACGATTGCGCCCGCGGGCCAAGGCCTATGTGATCAACGTGGACCGCTTCTTCGACGATCGCGTCTCGCCGCCGATGGAGCACATTCAGCGCGACGGCGACGCGCTGTCGCGGTACAAGGAGAAGCGCTTCTGGCAGGGGCTGCATGGTCCGCTGTGCTCGGCGCTGCCGGCGCTGTGCGGCCAGCGCTTCGCGGTCTACCGATCACGGACCGACGGCGCATGGCGTACGGCCGGCGGCACCCCGGCCGACGGCAAGGCAGTCACCGATGGTCCTGCCGCCGACGCCGAGCGCTGGCCGCACTACGTGAAGCTCGCAGAGGTGTTTCTCGCGAAGCTGCCGGTCGATCGGAAGTGCGTCGTTCTGACGATCGTGCCGTCGGTCGACACGCGGCGCGCGGAGGCCGAAGCGATCGCGCGAGCGCTCGGCCTCGAGCTGATTGCGCCGCACCTGGACGGTCTGACGACCTTCGACGGCTCGCACCTCGACGCCGCAAGCGCGGCGCGCTGGTCGGCCGCGTTCTTCGAAGCCGCCGGGTCGCGGCTGCGCGCCTGCTTGGCCGCCTAGCGCGGCGTCAGGGCTTCCGGCAGACGGCGATCAGGCCGTCGCCCCAGAAGGGCGTCCTCGAGTACAGGTAAGCAGCCAGGATTCGGCGCAGCAGCCGAGCCGGCGCGGCGCGCATGCGCCAGTAGGTCGTTCGCATCCAGCCGAAATCGGGTTCCGCGGCGGGGCGCTGCTGCGGAAACGTCGCAACGCGCCTGCGGATACGGCGCGGCAGTACATCGGTCTCGAACGTGTAGACGAGTTCCTCGGCGATGTCGAACCCAGTCTTGGTCAGCAGGTTGTGCAGCGTCACGTGCGAGAAGTAGCAGTTGTGATCCGGATGGACGTACTCGACGCCGCGCGCCATGTTCAGCAGGTTGTTGACCGTAAACGCGTTCGGAACGGTCACGAGCAGGTGCGTCGTTCCGGGCTGCATCATCAGCTTCAGCCGCTCGAGCATCAAGCCCGGATTCAACAGGTGTTCGATGACCTCGCTCAGGACGATCACCTCGAACGTCTCGCCTACGAACGGAAGGGCGACCGCCGGGTCGGAGATGTCGATCGCATGGACGTTCTGCATGCCCTTGGACAACATGAGACGTACGCCTTCGGCGTCGATATCGGTGCCGACCAGCCGTCTGGCCACGCGCTCGAGCTTCTGGTGCAGCAGTTCGCCGCGCGCGAACCGCTCTTCAAGCAAACCAGAGTCCACGCAGCCCACGTGGAGCACGGCTTTTCCCCGGCAGCGGTCGACGATGAACGGATGGCGGGCGTCCACAAGCGTCGCGTGCGGAAGGCGATGTCGGAGTTCCATGGTGGCTCCTTTCCATCGAAGTCCCCAGCGTGGCGGGCTAGAACTGCCAGTACAGAAACTCGCTCTTGCCGCCGAGTTTCATGATCGATGCCGCGGCGAGCACGGCGATGCCGGCGGCCCACCCCAGCGACGGATTCCAGTCCAGCACCCGACCCGGCTCCTTCTTCACGAGCAGCGCCGGCTCGTGGTGCGCCAGAAGCTGCAGCGTGTTCGGCAGCATAAGCGCAATGAACAGCAGCCCGGTGACCCACGCGCCGGCGATCACCAGTGCCTGCGCGCTGAACTCGGCGGAAACGGCGACGAATGCCTTCAGCGGTCCGAACGCGTCGTACAGCGCCTGCGGTACGCGGATTCCGTTCAGCCCCGCCATGCCCTGCAGCAGTTCGCTCGCCGCGGCCCCGTTGGTCGAGCGGAACAACACCATCGCGACCGCCACCGCCAGAAACGTCAGCGCGAAACCGACCGGCTGCATGACCCGCGCGTAACTCTCCTTGCTCGACCACAGCCGCGGGCCGACCTGCCGCCACGCATGGTTGATCACCAGGTAAACGCCGTGCAGTACGCCCCAAGCGATGAACAGATAACCGGCGCCATGCCACAGCCCCGAGACGAACATCGTCAGCAGCGTCGGCCCGGCGAGCAACTGCAGGAACGCCCCGGCGCTGGTGCGCTTGCCGCCGAGCACCGGCAGCCGCCGCGCGATGCGCCGGCGCGTCAGCCACAGCACCAGCGGGTTGTACAGGTAGGCGGTCAGGAAGCGCGTCAGCGTCATGTGCCAGCGCAGCCAGAAGTCGATGATGTTCGACGCTTTCAGCGGCGAGTCGAAGTTGGGCGGCAGCTTCACGCCGACGCAGCGCGCCAGGCCGAGCGCCATGTCGCTGTAGCCGGAGAAGTCGAAGTAGATCTGCAGCGTGAAGCCGACAGCCGCGATCCACGCCGGCAGCAGGGACACCTGCGCGCCGCCGGCAGCCAGCTCGTAGATCGGCGTCACGTGTTCGGCGATGCCGTCGGCGAGCACCACCTTCTTGAACAGACCGAACACGAACAGCGTCAGACCGACCGCGACGTTGTCGCGGTCGAAGCGGCACGGCGCGGCGTAGAACTGCGGCATCATCTCGCGGTAGTGCACGATCGGCCCGGCGATCAGTTGCGGGAAGAACAGCACGAACAGCGCGTAGTCGCGCAGCGTGAACGATTCGACGCGGCGGCCGTGCACGTCGATCAGGAACGCGATCTTCTGGAACGTGATGAACGAGATGCCGAGCGGCAGGATCACGCGCTCGAGCACGAAATTCGTGCCGGCGACGTCGTTGACCGCCGTGGCGAAGAAGTTCACGTACTTGAAGTAGCCGAGGAAGCAGACGTTGAAGACGATGCCGAGCGCCAGCACCCAGTTGGCCGCGGCGGGTTTCGACCGATCCGCGCGCAGCGCGAGCAGCCACCGCGCCAGCACGTAGTTGACCGCGATCGACGGCGCGATGATCAGCACGTTGAGCGGCCGCCACCACGCGTAGAAGAACAGCGACGCGACGACCAGCCAGCCGAGCGCGAGGCTGCGCGAGCGTTCGCCGAGCAGGAAAAAGACGGCGAGCGTCGCGGGCAGGAAGGCGAAGACGAATTCGAACGAGTTGAACAGCATCGGCCGGCCTGCTAACGCGCGAGCAGGGCGCGCGCTTCGCGCACGATGTCGCCCACGGTGACGAACGACTCGACGTCGGCGACGCTGAACTTGATTTTCAATTCCTGTTCGGCGGCGACGATGAAGTTCACGTACATGAACGAGTCCCAGTCCGGCACGTCGCTGCGCTGCGTGTCCATCGTGAGCACGATCGAATCGTCGCCCAGCAGGTCGCGCAGGATGCGGGTGAAAGCGGCGAGGATTGCTTCTTCGGTCACGCGACTTGCCTCCGGGCGATGAACGTGGGACGCGGCGTGTAGTCCGCGAGTGCGAGCCGCCAGCGGCTGGCGCCGGCAGCATCTTCCGGGGCCGGCAAGCGGCAAAAGCCGAGGCTTTCGAACAAACCGCTGATCACCCCGTTGCGATCGGTCGGCACGTACCGCGCTAGCAGCGCGCGGGCGCCGGTCGCGCGCGCGGCTTCGACCGCGATCGTCATCGCCTCGAACTCGAGCTGGCGGCCGAACACGCGGCAGCTCATCACCCAGTTGTCGATCTCGAGCGCATCGGCCTCGTCGCTCGCGCGGCGCAGGATCATCACGCTGACCAGCCCGTTGTCGCCGAAACGGTCGAGCAGCCGGAACTGCAGTACGCACGCGGCGGTGCTCGTCGCGAGTTCGGATACCTCCTCGGCCGCGTAGCGCCGCGTCGTGGCGTTGAACTGGTTCGTCTTGTTCAGCAACTGCGTCACGCGCGGCAGATCGACTGGGCGCGCGGGCCCGTACTCGACCGTCATCTGCAGCCCGCGCAGGAAATCGTCCATCGATTGCGCGACGTTCTTCAGCGCCTCGCGCTCGGCGTTAGCCGCGTACGACTCGGCGCGGCTGCGGTCCTCCGCGGTGAAGCTCACCGCCTCGAAATAGCCGGCATCGGCGAGCGCGCGCACATATAGCGCCGGATCGTCGGGCAGCTCGGGCACGGCCACCGACGGCAGGCTTGCGCGGATGCGCGCGCGCTCGACCGGGTTGTCGTCGACGAACACGAGGCTGTCCAGGCCGATGTTCAGTCGCTCGGCGATCGCGCGCAGGTTCTCCGCTTTGTCGCCCCAGTTGGCGACGAAGGCGGCGAAATCGCTTCGCTTCAGCACTATCTCCGGGTGTTCGCGGAAGGCGGCCTCGGCGATCGCCGGATCGTTCTTCGAACAAACGGCGAGGATGACCCCGCGTTGCGCGAGCTGCTTCGCGTAGCGCTGCACGGCGAGATAGGCCTCGCCGAGCGCGCTGCCTTCGCCGAGCACGATGCCGTTGACACCGACATCGCCGATCACACCGCCCCACAGCGTGTTGTCGAGGTCCAGCACGAGGCACTTGCGGGAACGGCCGCGGGCAGCGGCGATCAGCCGCGCGAGCAATTCGCCATAACGCGGAGCCGCGTTCGGTGCGATCTCAAGCTTGCCCTGCAGCCACCGCGTTACGTCAAACCAGGCGTCGATCCCGTCGCGTGCGCTTTGCGCGGCGACGTCGAGCAACAGCACGCCTTCTTCCGCGGCGGCGCGCGCGAGTTGGTCATTCAGGCGCGCGATCAGGCGCGACGGCGCCGCCGGCACGAGCCTGTCATGGCTGCCGAACAATGGTTCGGCGGTGTCGAGAAACGTCTGCTGAACCACGGTTGCCTTGAAGCGTCTGCGCGCGACGTTCCAAAGCTCGCGCAGTTCGGCGATGCTTCGCGCGATCGCCGCGTCGGCTTCCGCTTCGCTTGCGGCGAGCGGTACGCGCGCGACGACATCTCGCGCGGTCAGCGCAAGCGCAACGGTCTCGGGCCGGAAGCGGTCCAAGGCCGAGGCCGCGTCGAGGATCTCCTGCCGATACTGGCCATACGCGCCGACGTGCACATCGAACAGGACACGATGCCTCAGCCCGGCCGTCCGGATCGCCGGCGCGAGATGGTCGACCGTACAGGCGGACAGCAGCGCCATCCGGATCCGGGTGAAACCATCGACCGGGGCCCGCGCAACTTCGCCGAGCGCGCGGTCGAGTTGGATCGTCTCAACGAAGCCGAGCCGATGCGCAGCCAGCGAAGCCAACTTCTCCAGGCGCTCGCGCGCATCGCCTGCCGCAGCGGCGGCCTTGAGCCGTGCCCGGAAGTCGGTCGGTTCAGGGAGCCAGTGCGTCACAGAGCCTCGACCAGTCGTTCGTATTGGCTCATCGTCGCCGACCATGTCAGCGTGTCACGCACCCAATGCCGTTGCGCTGCGGCCATCCGTGCTGCAACCGGCGGATCGTCCAGCACTGCGGCGATGGCCCGCGCGCACGCCTCGGGGTCGCCGGGGGGAAACGTGCGTCCCGTTACGCCGTCACGAACGAGCTCGTCGTGGCCCGGAATGTCGGAGACGACGAGCGGTGTTCCCGACGCACCGGCTTCGATCACCGCGAGCGGGAACGACTCCGCGAGCGAGGTCTGGACGCAGGCTCTGGCACGCGCCAGCAGCGTCGCTACTTGCGCCTGGTCGAGATCGACGAGCAGATGGACGCGATCGCCGAGGCCGCTGGACCGTGCCTCGGCCCCGACGCGCGCGCGCTCGGGACCGTCGCCGCCGGCAATGCAAAGGTGCAGATCGGGGAATCTCCGCGCCAGCAGCGCGAAAGCCCGCAGCAGCAGCAGCAGGTTCTTGCGCGGGATGAAGGAACTGATGCTGACGATGAAAGAGCCAGGCAATTCGATCGGGAAACGCGCATCGGCGGTACCGTTGAACAGCATTGGATCGACGCCGTTGTAGATCACGCTGATCCGCGCCGGCGCGATGCCGAACTCGTGCGCCATGCGCACCGCCAGACTGCGCGAACAGGCGACGATGTGGTCGGCCGACCGATGGACGAAAGCGAGCAGCGCGCGTTCGATCGGACCGCTCGGCGCGGCGACGTCGCTGCCGTGATAGGAAAGCACGATCTTGCCGTCGAAGGCCCCGATGCGCTTGAGGATGGCCACGCCGACCGGGGCAAGCCCTGGGTAGTGAAAGTTGACGACGCGCGCGTCGATCGCCCGCAGCAACCTGAGAATGCGCCACAGCTGCGCGGGCGCGAGTATGCATGCCTTGAGCACTCCCGCCACGGACGTCGACGCGAACAGTGACAGGCGAAACAGCGTGCAGTGGTCGGCGTGGCGGGGGGACTTCGCCTGCCAGCTGTTGGCGAAGATCAGAGGTCGGGCAGCGCCTCGTTCGGCCATCGTCGCTGCCAAGCTCTTAACGACGCCGCTCACGCCACCGACGTGTTGCGGGTCCCAAGGCAGCACGAACAGATACGAGGGGCCGCTCATTCTTGCGCTTGTAGTTCTAGCCCGGCCTCTCGACCCATCCACTGAATCGTCCCCGGCGGGGCGGAGAATTCGAGGCGCTACTTTAAGGAAGATTGGCTGACGGCGGGGTCGCGGATTGGCATGGCGGACCATGCCAAATCGCGGGTTGTCGGGCTCGCGCGGGTCGCGCTCGGGGCGCAGCCCCTTTCGAGCGCCGTCCCTCCTGCCCGGCGCATCGGTTTGAGCGTTCCGCGAGACCGCGCGCGCGGTCCGGCGCGGCGCCAGCAGCCGCGGGAACATCGCATTCGCAGCGCCCCTTTTCCGCTGCTACAACGCAGCGCGAGGGCCCCCGCGGCGCGCGTCCACCGGCGGAAACGACGCGCCGCTGGACCGAAAGGCGCAGCCCTACACCGACGGGCGCACGACGCCGACAGCCAGTCCCTCGATCGCGAACGGATCGCGCCGCAGGTCGACGACGATCGGCGCGAAGTCCGGGTTCTCGGCGATCAGTTCGGCTCTTGCTCCCCTGAGTTTCAGCCGCTTGACAGTGACCTCGTCGCCGAGTCGCGCGACGACGATCTGGCCCGACTGTGCCTGTGTCTGCTTGTGCACGGCCAGCCAGTCGCCGTCGAAGATGCCGGCGTCGCGCATGCTCATGCCGCGCACTTCGAGCAGATAGTCGGCTCGCGGCCTGAACAGCAGGGGATCGACGGCCGGACGCCTGATTACGTTTTCCTGCGCGAGGATGGGACTGCCGGCGGCGACCTTTCCGATCAGCGGCAGGCCCGCGGGTAGTCCGAGCTCATGCGCGGCCTCCTTCAGCGCGCGCACCGTTTCCGTGACAGCGCCCTTGAGCCGGATTCCGCGCGAGGTGCCCGGCACGAGCTCGATCAATCCCTTCTTCTGCAGTGCCTGCAGATGCTGCTCGGCGGCGTTCAGCGAGCGGAAGCCGAACGCGTCGGCAATCTCTTCACGCGTCGGCGGCGCCCCGCTTTCGACGAGCGTGCGGCGGACGAAGTCGAGGATCTCGGCCTGTCGGGGCGTGAGGACTGAGGTCTCTTTGCTCATCGTTCGAGTCCTTCCTGCCAATCGGGCGATACTGGCAATGTATACAGCATCCGTGCGGTTTGCAAGGAGGGCGCTGCGGCCGGCCCTCGACGGGCGCTGCGCTCGGCGCTCATGGCGGTGAACGCGCGATGTCGTCGAAGTGGGGCGCTCAGACCGAGCTCATCTGTTCGATCGAACGTCTCGACGTGAAGGTCCGCTCGCCGCCGGGCAAGATAATCCCGGTCATGCGTAGCAGACCCCATCGTCTTCTGTCAGCGGTCGCCGTTTGGGCGATCCTCGGAGCGTTTGCGCTTGCCTCCTGTGGCGGAGGCGACGCACCCGCGGCAACGCCTGCAGCGACGCCACCGCCTTCGCCGCCGCCGTCTGTGCCGGACACGGCTGCACCGAGCGCACCGGCAAACGTCTCCGCGACGGCGATGTCGTCCGTGTCGATCCGCGTGACGTGGGGCGCGGCGAGCGACAACGTCGGTGTGGCCGGTTATCGGATCTTCCGCGACGGCAACCAGATCGGAACTGCTGCGGGGACGACGTATGACGATTCGGGGTTGACCCCGGCGACGACGTATCGCTACGAGGTCGCCGCCTTCGACGCGGCCGGCAACGTCTCGGCGCGTTCGACGCCGGCGTCGGCAAGCACGCAGGCGGCCGGTGGTCGCGTCATCAACGCGGGCCCGAGCGACTATCTGGAAAAGGTGCGCGCGCTGCAGCCTGGAGACACGCTGGTGCTGGCGCCGGGCACCTACGATGATCCGAACGACGTTCCGGGGCTGCCGGTGTTCAACCTGAATGGGACGCCGTCGCAGCCGATCACGATCACGGGCCCGGACAGCGGCGCGCGCGCAGTGCTGCTCGGGCGATCGACCCACAACACGATCCGGTTTGCGAACGCGAGCTATGTGATCGTGCGGAATCTCGATGTCGACGGGCGCAACCTCGGCGGCTTCGGCGTCGCCGTGCAGGGGCTCGCGCACCACATCACGATCGAAGGGCTGCGCATTCGCGGCGTCGGCGGCGACCAGCAGATCGTCGGCATTTCGACGACGGGTTCGCCGACCTGGAACTGGGTAATCCGCCGCAACGTGATCGAAGGCGCGGGGACCGGGATGTACTTGGGCAGTTCGACCGGCGACAGTCCGTTCGTTGCCGGCATCATCGAGAACAACCTGGTCGTCGACACGATCGGCTACAACGTCCAGGTGAAGCATCAGGTACCGTGGTCGAACGTGCCCGCCGGCATGCCGACCGGCAGGACGACCACCATCATTCGCAACAACGTATTCGTCAAGCGAAGCAGCTTCGTTTCGTCGGACGGCCCCCGCCCGAACCTGCTGGTCGGAGACCAGCCATCCAGCGGTCCCGGCTCGGAAAACGGATTCGAGATCTACGGCAACTTCTTCTATCAGAACCCGACCGAGGCGCTGTTCCAAGGCGAGGGCAACATCGCTTTCTACGGCAACGTGATGGTCAACGACGGCGGTAGCGCGGTGAACATCCAGCCGCACAACGGCATCGTTCGCAACGTGCGGGTCTTCGGCAACACGATCGTTGCGTCGGGCAGCGGCATCCGGGTGAGTGGCGGTTCCGGTTACACGCAGTATGTGATCGGCAACGCGGTGTTCGCGGCGACGCCGATCAGCGGCGGCACGCAGGCTGCCAACGCGACCGGCTCGTATGCCGGCGCCTCGGCCTTCCTGAACAACCCGACCGGCGCGCTGGGTCAACTCGACCTGTTCCCCAAGGCGGGCGCCCTGCGCGGCGCGGCGCCGGACACGTCTTCGATCGTGGGCTTTGCGGCGTGGGACCGCGACTTCAACGGCAATCCGCGGGATTGGACTTTCCGCGGGGCGTATACGGGCGAAGGATCCAACCCGGGTTGGCTGCCGAAACTTGAAGTCAAGCCTTAGTCGACCCTGAATCGAGTCGCGGGACTCCTGCTTGTTGACGATGAGCGCCGTGATAGACTGCGCCGTCATTCGGAGTTGGGCCGGCGTCTGCTTGAAGTGCGCGTCCTTCGCGCTGCGCGGCGCCGGCGAACGTTGATCGGATCGTCCCGATGTCGGAACGTCCGCACTGCACGTAGCAGGCATTCCAGAACAACAGCCTGCTTGGCGCGGGCCACGCACGCGGGTTCTTCGATTTCCGTTCGGTGATACCCGGACGTTTCGCCTGTGCGCCGTATGCGCACGGCGGTGCACGAACCTCGATCTTTCTTGATCGGAGCGATGAACACACAAGAGGCGAAGATCGTCCTCGAGACGGCATTGTTGACGGCGGAGCGGCCTCTGCCGATGGCCGAGTTGCGCAAGCTCTTTGCCGACGAGCTGAACGCGGACACGGTGCGCGTGCTGCTCGACGAGTTGCGGCGCGATTGGAGCGACCGCGGCATCGAGCTGGTGAGCCTGGCGTCCGGCTGGCGCTTTCAGAGCCGGCAGTCAATGCGCGTCTACCTCGACCGCCTGAATCCGGAAAAGCCGCCGAAGTACTCGCGCGCTGTGCTCGAGACGCTCGCGATCATCGCCTATCGCCAGCCGGTCACGCGCGGCGACATCGAGGAGATCCGCGGCGTGACGGTTTCGCCGCAGGTCCTGAAGACGCTCGAGGAGCGCGGTTGGGTCGAAGCCATCGGCCATCGCGAGGCGCCCGGGCGTCCGGCGCTGTTCGCGACGACGCGCACTTTCCTCGACGACCTCGGCCTGCGCTCGCTCGACGAGCTGCCGCCGCTGGAGGCCGGCGGCGGCGCGCTGCCCGCCGAGTTCGAGCTGCAGTTCGCCTCCGCGGGCGCCTCGCCTTCCGAGTCCGAAGCGCCCTCCCTTCCGCTCACGCCGGCCGAAGAAGAACCGGCACACGTTCCGTCCTGATCGATTCCGCCATGAACCACGCCGCACGGCCGCACGAAGAAGATCCGACGATTCCGACCACGCAGGCCGAGCCCTCCGCGCAGTCGCGCACCGCGGACGATTCGCAGACCGAGTCCCCGCCGTCGCGCGTCACGGACGCGGGTCCCTTGGACGACGTAGCGGCGACCGAAGGCGCGGAGGGCGGAGAACGCCGTCCGCGCGGGCCGCATGGCCGTCGCAGGCGAGGGCGGGGACGGGGGCAGAGCCAGCCGAATGGCGCACCCCGCGCCGAGGGCGGATCGGCCGACGCGGCGGCAATCGAGGAGGCGCCCGCCGCGCTGCTGGCTGGTGAAGGCGACGAGATCAACCCCGCCGCAATGCCGCCGACGCCGCTGCCGCGCGAACTGCTGGAACGCGGACGACGCGCGGCCAAGCAGGCACTTGCCGCGCAATCGGACAAGCTGCACAAGGTCCTCGCCGATGCCGGCATCGGTTCGCGGCGCGATATGGAAGAGCTGATCATCGCCGGCCGCGTCTCGGTCAACGGCCAACCCGCGCACATCGGCCAGCGCGTGCTGCCGACCGACCAGGTGCGCGTCAACGGCAAACCGTTGGTGCGCAAGCAGCCCGGCAAGGCGCCGCGCGTGCTGCTCTATCACAAGCCGGCGGGCGAGATCGTTTCGCAGGACGACCCCGAAAAGCGTCCGACCGTGTTCGACAGACTGCCCAAGGTCTCCGGCGGCCGTTGGGTGGCGGTCGGTCGGCTCGACTTCAACACCGAGGGGCTGCTGCTTTTCACGACCTCGGGTGAACTGGCCAACCGCCTGATGCATCCGCGCTACGAGGTCGAGCGCGAGTACGCCGTGCGCGTGCTGGGCGAGTTGACCGACGAGCAGAAGCAGCGCCTGCTCGCGGGCGTGCAACTGGACGACGGCACGGCTGCGTTCTCGAAGCTCGAGGATGCGGGCGGCCAGGGCGCGAACCGGTGGTATCGCGTGGTCATCGCCGAGGGACGCAACCGCGAGGTGCGGCGCATGTTCGAGGCGGTCGGGCTCGAAGTCAGCCGCCTGATCCGCATCCGCTACGGCGCGATCCAGTTGCCGCGCTCGCTCGCGCGCGGGCGCTACCAGGAGCTGTCGCCCGAGTGGGTCCAGGCCTGGATGCACGATCTCGGCATCGCCGCCGACGAAATGCGCGGCAAGTCCGCCGGCGGTCAGCGACCGCAGGGCCAGCGTAAGAACAGGGAACGGCAGGCACCGCGCCAGCCGGACCCGTTGACGAGCACGGTGAGCTACATCGCAGCCGGCGGCCGTCCGGGCGGCCAACGCCCTGGCCCGGGCCAGCATCAGCGCTTCCGACGCCCCAAGTCGTCGCGCGGTTTCTGACGTTGCGGGATTCGGGCTAAGCCCTTGTTCCGACAAGGCTTGGCCCCTATAATGCGCACTTACCGAAGGGCTCGCGTCGGATTCTGATCGGGCGCCCATCGGCTGCACGCGGCGCAAGTCCTTGGCGTGCAGGCCTGTTGAATTGCGAGGATGGGCTTTCGGGCCCATTTTTTTTTGTTTCTTGCTGGACTCGGCGCAAGCCGAAGCGCGATCGGTTGCTCCGGTCGCCGGAGCGGTGTCTTGGCGGGTGTCGCGAAGGAGTTGTACGCGCTGATCGAGCGCACGGTCGAAGGGCTCGACTACGAGCTGGTCGATGTCGAGCGCGCCGGCCACGGCCTGCTGCGCGTCACGCTGGACGCGCCGGCGGCTGCGGGCGGCGTCACGGTGGAAGACTGCGAGCGCGTCAGCCACCAGTTGACGCACCTGTTCGCGGTCGAGGGCGTCGATTACGACCGGCTGGAAGTGTCGTCGCCGGGCGTGGACCGGCGGCTTGCGAAGCGGCGTGACTTCGAACGGTTTGCCGGCGCGCAGGTACAGGTGCAACTGCTCGCGCCCTTGGACGGGCGCCGCCGCTTCCGCGGGAGGCTGTTGGGCGTGGCCGGGGCGGTCGGGCAGGAGCGCGTGCGGATCGAAGTGTCGCCCAACGACGCGGACGCGCAGTCAGCCGGGGCCGGGCGAGCGAAAGGGCGTGCGCCCGGAAAGAAGCGGAGCACGCCGGACGAATTGGCGGCGCCGCCGCAGACGATCGAGTTCGCCCTTGCGGATCTCGACCGTGCGCGGCTGGTGCCGGTGCTGAACTTCAGGAGCGGGCAAAGATGAGCCGTGAAATTCTGCTGTTGGTCGATGCGCTCGCGCGCGAGAAGAACGTTCCGCGCGAGATCGTCTTCGGCGCCCTCGAGTCGGCGCTGGCTGCGGCGACCAAAAAGCTTTTCCACGAGGAGGACGTCGAGATCCGCGTGGCGGTCGACCGCGAAACCGGCGACTACGACGCGTTCCGGCGCTGGCTCGTCGTGCCCGACGAGGCGGGACTCCAGGAGCCGGGCCACCAGATCATCCTGTCGGAGGCGCGCGAGCAGATCCCCGACATCGAGGTCGACGAGTACATCGAGGAGCAGCTTCCGAAGCAGGAGGTCGCCACCGGCCGCCGCTTCGCGCAGGACACCAAGCAGGTGATCCTGCAGAAGATCCGCGACGCCGAACGCGAGCAGCTGCTGCAGGAGTTCCTCGCGCGCGGCGACCAGATCGTCAGCGGCACGATCAAGCGGATGGACAAGGGCGACGCGATCGTCGAGATCGGCAAGATCGAGGCGCGGCTGCCGCGCTCCGAGATGATCCCGAAGGAGAACCTGCGCATCGGCGACCGCGTGCGCGCGTATGTCGCCAAGATCGACCGCCAGGCGCGCGGCCCGCAGGTGATCCTGTCGCGCACCTCGCCCGACTTTCTGAAGAAGCTGTTCGAGTTCGAGGTGCCCGAGATCGAGCAGGGGCTGCTGGTGATCAAGTCCGCGGCGCGCGATCCGGGCGTGCGCGCCAAGATCGCCGTGTGGACCAACGACCGCCGCATCGACCCGATCGGCACGTGTGTCGGCATGCGCGGCTCGCGCGTGCAGGCGGTGACCAACGAGCTGGCGGGCGAACGCGTCGACATCGTGCTGTGGTCCGACGATCCGGCGCAGTTCGTGATCGGCGCGCTCGCGCCGGCGAACGTCAGTTCGATCGTCGTCGACGAGGACAAGCACGCGATGGACGTGGTGGTCGACGAGGACAACCTGGCGATCGCGATCGGCCGCAGCGGGCAGAACGTCCGGCTCGCCTCCGAGCTGACCGGCTGGCAGATCAACATCATGACGGCCGAGGAGTCGCAGCAAAAGCAGCAGGGCGAACAGGAGGCGATCCGTGCGCTGTTCATGGAGAAGCTCGACGTCGACGAGGAGATCGCCAACATACTGATCGCCGAGGGCTTCTCCACGCTCGACGAGATCGCCTATGTGCCGGTCAACGAGCTGCTCGAGATCGAAGCCTTCGACGAAGAGACGGTCGAGGAGCTGCGCACCCGCGCGCGCAACGCGCTGCTCACGGAGGCGATCGCGCGCGAGGAAAACCTCGAGAAGGTCGAGCCCGCGATGCTCGAGCTGGAGGGCATGGACAAGGAGCTGGCGGCCAAGCTCGCCGGCAACAACATCAACACGCGCGACGACCTGGGCGAGCTGGCGGTCGACGAGCTGGTCGAGATGACCGGCATCGACGAGGAGCGCGCCAAGACGCTGATCATGGCGGCGCGCGCGCACTGGTTCGCCGAAGAGACGAGCAGCAAGTGATGGACGGCCGCTGACGGACACGACGCAGGGCCGAAGCAACCAAGCAGCGAGGGAAGATCATCTATGCCGAGCAACACCGTTTCCCAGTTCGCCGCGGAGCTGAAGGTTCCGCCGCAACTGCTGCTCGAACAACTGCGCGCCGCCGGCGTCAACAAGAAGGCCGAGGGTGACGCGCTGACCGAAGAGGACAAGGCGCGCCTGCTGGACTCGCTGCGCAAGGCGCACGGCGCCGAGGCGCCGGAGAAGAAGAAGATCACGCTGACGCGCAAGCAGACCACCGAGATCAAGCAGGCGGACGGCACCGGCCGCGCGCGCACGATCCAGGTGGAGGTGCGCAAGAAGCGCGTCTTCGTCAAGCGCGACGAGGCGGCCGCGGCCGAACCCGAGGCGCCGCCGGCCGCGCCGGCGGCGCCCGTGATCGACGCCGCAGAACTCGCCAAGCGCGAGGAAGAGGCGCGCCGCGCGGCCGAGCTGGTCGCGCGCCAGATGGCCGAGGCCAAGGAACGCGCCGAACGCGCGCAGCGCGAGGTCCAGCAGGCGCAGCGGCAGGAGCAGGAGGCGCTCGACGCCGCCAAGGAACGCGAAGCCGCGGCCAACGCCGAGGTCGAACGCATCCGCGCCGAGCAGCGCGCCGCGGACGAAGCCGCGAAGCAGGCGCAGCTCGCGCAGGAGCGCGCGCGCCGCGCGGTCGAGGAGGAAGTCGCCGCAATCAAGAGCATGATGACGGCGCCGAAGAAGGTGCTGAAGGCGCCGACCACCGAAGGCACGCTGCACAAGCCGGCGGCCAAGGCGGAAGCGAAGCCGGCCGAAGCGAAGAAGGAAGAGAAGAAGCCGGGCGTCAAGGAGATCAAGTCGGGCAAGCTCGCGTCGAGCTGGTCGGAGGACGCCGCGAAGAAGCGCGCGCTGAAGACGCGCGGCGACACGTCGGGCGGTGCGGCGGGCTGGCGCGGTCCGAAGGGCAAGAGCCGGCACGGGCGCGACGAGCGCGGCGAAGAGCGCGCGGCGGTTGCGATGCCGAGCGAGCCGATCGTGCGCGAGGTCAGCGTGCCCGAAACGATCACGGTCGCCGATCTCGCGCACAAGATGGCGGTCAAGGCCTCCGAGGTCATCAAGGTGCTGATGAAGCTCGGCCAGATGGTGACGATCAACCAGGTGCTCGACCAGGACACCGCGATGATCGTCGTCACCGAGCTGGGGCACACGCCGGTGGCGGCCAAACTCGACTCCCCCGAGGCGCTGCTCGCCGAGACGGCAGCCGGTGCTGCGGCCGAGGCGGTGGCCGAACCGCGCCCGCCGGTCGTGACGATCATGGGCCACGTCGACCACGGCAAGACTTCGCTGCTCGACTACATCCGCCGCACCAAGGTCGCCGCGGGCGAGGCGGGCGGAATCACGCAGCACATCGGCGCCTACCACGTCGAGACGCCGCGCGGCATCGTCACGTTCCTCGACACGCCAGGTCACGAGGCGTTCACGGCGATGCGCGCGCGCGGCGCCAAGGCGACCGACATCGTCGTGCTGGTGGTCGCCGCCGACGACGGCGTGATGCCGCAGACCAAGGAGGCGATCGCGCACGCGAAAGCCGCGGGCGTTCCGCTGGTCGTCGCGCTGAACAAGATCGACAAGCCGGAGGCCAACCCGGAGCGCGTCAAGCAGGAGTTGGTCGCCGAAGGCGTCGTCCCGGAGGAGTACGGCGGCGACTCGCCGTTCTGCCCGGTGTCGGCAAAGACCGGCAAGGGCATCGACGAGCTGCTCGAGAACGTGCTGCTGCAGGCCGAGGTGCTCGAACTGAAGGCGGTCAAGGACGCACCGGCCAAGGGGCTGATCATCGAATCGCGGCTCGACAAGGGGCGCGGCCCGGTAGCGACCGTGCTGGTGCAGAGCGGGACCCTGAAACGGGGCGACGTGGTGCTCGCCGGCGCCTGCTTCGGACGCGTGCGCGCGATGCTCGATGAGAACGGCAAATCGATCCAGGAGGCGGGGCCGTCGATTCCGGTCGAGATCGTCGGCCTGTCGGACGTGCCGGCCGCCGGCGACGAGCTGATCGTGCTCGGCGACGAGCGCAAGGCGCGCGAGATCGCCCTGTATCGCCAGGGCAAGTTCCGCGACACCAAGCTCGCCAAGCAGCAGGCGGCCAAGCTCGAGAACATGTTCGAGCAGATCGGCGAAGGTCAGGCCCGCACGCTGCCGCTGATCATCAAGGCCGACGTGCAGGGATCGCAGGAAGCGCTGGTGCACGCGCTGACCAAGCTGTCGACCGACGAAGTCAAGGTGCAGGTCGTGCACGCGCAGGTCGGCGGCATCACCGAAAGCGACATCAACCTCGCGCTGGCGAGCAAGGCCGTCGTCATCGGCTTCAACGTGCGCGCCGATCAGCAGGCGCGCAAGCTCGCCGAAGGCAACGGCATCCAGATCCGCTACTACAACATCATCTACGACGCGGTCGACGACGTGAAGGCGGCGCTGTCCGGCCTGCTCGCGCCCGAGCAGCGCGAGCAGGTGCTGGGACTCGTCGAGATCCGGCAAATCTTCCGCGTGCCGAAGGTCGGCGCGGTTGCCGGCTGCATGGTGCTCGACGGCGTGGTCAAGCGCACCGCCAACGCGCGGCTGCTGCGCGACAACGTGGTGATCTGGACCGGCGAGCTGTCGTCGCTGAAGCGCTTCAAGGACGACGTCAAGGAGGTCAAGGCCGGTTTCGAGTGCGGCCTGTCGCTGAAGGGCTACGACGACATCAAGGAAGGCGACCAGCTCGAGATCTTCGAAGTGCAGGAAGTCGCGCGGACGCTGTAACGACCGGTCAACCACGGAGGCTCGGAGAGCACGGAGAACCGCAGCTTCGGTTTTCGCCTTTTTTCTGTGTCCTCTGTGTCTCTGTGGTGCAAGTACTCATGCGTTCCGGCAAGTCACCCCAGCGCGGCCAGCGCATCGCGGAGCAGATCCAGCGCGATCTGGCCGAGATGATCCAGCGCGAGATTCCGACCTCGCGCGCGGGACTCGTCACCGTCAGCGGCGTGGAGATCACGCCCGACTATGCGCACGCGAAGGTCTATTTCACCGTGCTCGGCGCCGAACCCGAGACCGCGGCGAAGCTGCTCAACGACAAGGCGGGCTACTTCCATTCGCTGCTGTTCAAGCGGCTGCAGATCCACACGGTACCGGCGCTGAAGTTCGTTCACGACGCCTCGGTCGAAAAGGGTTTCGAGATCGACCGGCTGATCGCCGAGGCCGTCGCGCCGGGTGCGCCGAAGCCCAAGCTGCCTCCCGAGCCCGGCGACGGGGAATGAGGCGCGCGTGGCCGCACGACGCAAGGGCGACGCCGTCGACGGCGTCCTGCTGCTCGACAAGCCGGGCGGCATCACGAGCAACCTCGCGCTGCAGAAGGCGCGCCGGCTGCTGAACGCGGCCAAGGCGGGTCACACCGGCACGCTCGACCCGATCGCGACAGGATTGCTGCCGCTCGCCTTCGGCGAAGCGACCAAGTTCTCCGCCGATCTGCTCGAAGCCGACAAGGAGTATGAGGCCACGCTCGCGCTGGGCGTGCGCACGACCACCGCCGACGCCGAGGGTGAGGTGGTCGAGACGCGGCCGGTCGCGGTGACGCGGGCGCAGCTCGAAGCGGTGCTGGCGGGCTTCACCGGAACGATCGAACAGACGCCGCCGATGCACTCGGCGCTGAAGCGCGACGGCAGGCCGCTGTACGACTACGCGCGCCGCGGCATCGAGATCGAACGCGCGCCGCGCAGCGTGCGGATCGAACGACTCGTGCTGCTCGCGTTTGACGGTGCGGCCGCGCGCGTCGTCGTCGAATGCAGCAAGGGCACGTACGTGCGTACGCTGGCGGAGGACATCGGTGCGGCGCTCGGCTGCGGCGCGCACCTGGCCGCGCTGCGGCGCACGCGCGTCGGCGACCTGACGCTCGAACGCGCCGTCACGCTGGCCGCGCTCGAGGTGATGCCGGCGGCCGTGCGGCGCGAATGGTTGTTGCCGGTCGACGCGCTGTTGGGCGATCTGCCGCGCATCGATCTCGGCGATCGGCAGGCAGCGCTGTTCGCGCATGGCGGCCAGCTCGACCTCGGCGTGCCGACGGAGGGACCCGGGCGCCGGCGCGTCTACGGCCCGGACGAAAGACTGCTCGGCCTGGCCGAGCTGGACGAACGCGGCGTGCTGAATCCGCGCCGATTGATCAGCACGGAGAACGCGCGCTGATGGTGTCGTCCTGGTGACGACCCGGACCCAATCCGGCGCAACCTATACCTGGTCCTCGGCCTGCGCCGGGGCGACGAACGAATCGACCGAGACGCCCTCATGACCCGCGCCCTGCGCAACATCGCCATCATCGCCCACGTCGACCACGGCAAGACGACGCTGGTCGACAAGCTGCTCGCGCAATCCGGCACCTTCCGCGACAACCAGCAGGTGGCCGAGCGGGTGCTCGACTCCAACGACCTGGAACGGGAGCGCGGCATCACGATCCTCGCCAAGAACTGCGCGGTCGAATACGAGGGCACGCACATCAACATCGTCGACACGCCGGGACACGCCGACTTCGGGGGGGAGGTCGAGCGCGTGCTTTCGATGGTGGACGGGGTGCTGCTGCTAGTGGATGCGGTCGAAGGGCCGATGCCGCAGACGCGCTTCGTCACGCGCAAGGCGCTCGCGCTGGGGTTGAAGCCGATCGTCGTCGTCAACAAGATCGATCGTCCCGGCGCGCGGCCCGATTATGTCGTCAACGCGACGTTCGACCTGTTCGACAAGCTCGGCGCCACCGAGGATCAGCTCGACTTCCCCGTGATCTATGCGAGCGCGTTGAACGGCTACGCGGGCACGACGCCCGACGTGCGCGGCGGCGACATGCGCCCGCTGTTCGAGGCGATCCTCGCGCACGTTCCGGTGCGCAACGACGATCCGGACGGTCCGCTGCAGCTTCAGATTTGCTCGCTCGACTACTCGAGCTACGTCGGCAAGATCGGCATCGGCCGCATCTCGCGCGGCCGCCTCCGGCCCGGGATGGAGGTGCTGGTGATGCACGGCCCCGAGGGCCGGCAGAACGCGCCGACGACCAGGGGCCGCATCAACCAGGTGCTGAAGTTCAAAGGGCTGGAGCGGCAGCTCGTCGACGAGGCGCAGGCAGGCGACATCGTGCTCGTCAACGGCATCGACGACATCGGCATCGGCTGCACGCTGTGCCCGCCGGAGGCGCCGGACGCGCTGCCGCTGCTGAAAGTGGACGAGCCTACGCTGGTGATGAACTTCTGCGTCAACACCTCGCCCTTGGCCGGCCGCGAGGGCAAGTTCGTCACCAGCCGGCAGATCCGCGAGCGGCTCGAGCGGGAGCTGAAGTCCAACGTCGCGCTGCGGATGCGCGAGACCGACGACGAAACCGTGTTCGAGGTCGCCGGCCGCGGCGAGCTGCACCTGACGATCCTGATCGAGAACATGCGGCGCGAAGGCTACGAGCTGGCGGTGTCGCGGCCGCGCGTCCTGTTCAAGACGATCGATGACATGCGGCACGAACCGTACGAACTGCTGACGGTCGACATCGAAGAGCAGCACCAGGGCGCCGTGATGGAAGAACTCGGCCGGCGCAAGGGCGACCTGCAGGACATGCAGCCGGACGGCCGCGGCCGCGTGCGGCTCGAGTACCGCATCCCCGCGCGCGGACTGATCGGCTTTCAGGGCGAGTTCCTGACGCTCACGCGCGGCACCGGCCTGATGAGCCACATCTTCGACGACTACGCGCCGGAGAAACCGGGCGGGGTCGGCGAGCGGCGCAACGGCGTGCTGGTCAGCCAGGACGACGGCGAGGCGGTCGCCTATGCGCTGTGGAAGCTGCAGGAGCGCGGCAGGATGTTCGTCAGCCCGGGCGACAAGGTCTACGAGGGCATGATCATCGGCATCCACTCGCGCGACAACGATCTGGTGGTCAACCCGATCCGCGAGAAGAAGCTCACGAATGTCCGCGCGGCCGGCAAGGACGAGCACATCGACCTCGTGCCGCCGATCAAGCTGACGCTCGAGTACGCCGTCGAGTTCATCGCCGACGACGAGCTGGTCGAGGTGACGCCGCAGAGCATCCGGCTTCGCAAGCGCTTCCTGAAGGAGCACGAGCGCAAGCGCGCCGAGCGCGAAGCCGCATGAGCGGTGACGCTGCGCAGCGCGCGCATCGGCGCGCGCTGGCCCTGATGGTCGTCGCGCCGGTGCTGTGGAGCATCGCCGGCGTCGTCACGCGGCAGCTTTCGCCCGAGCTGCAGCAGCACGGCCGCTTCGAGATCACGCTGTGGCGCAGCTTCTTCGCGGCGGTGTTCGTCGGCGGCTATCTTGCGTTCGTCAGGCGCGACCTCGTCGGCAGCCTTGCGCGCGCCGGCGGCGCCGGGCTGCTGTCGGGGCTGATGTGGAGCGCGATGTTCTGCTGCTTCATGCTCGCGCTGACGCTGACCACGGTCGCCAACACGCTGATCGTGCTGGCGGTCGCGCCGTTGACGACGACGCTGCTCGCGTGGGCCGTTCTGCGCGCGCCGGTGCCCGCGCGCACCTGGGTCGCGATCGCCTTTGCCACGCTGGGTATCGGCTGGATGTTCGCCGGCGGGCTGAGGCTCGAAGGGGGCCGGCATCTGGCCGGCATGGCGGTCGCCTTCGGGGTTCCGCTGGCGTCCGCGATCAACGTGGTCACGCTGAAGAGACGCGGCGAGTCGGTCGACCTCATCCCGGCCGTGTTCATCGGCGGCGCGCTGTCGGCTTTGCTGATGCTGCCGTTCGCACTGCCGTTCCGGGCCGAGCTGCGCGACGTGCTGCTGCTTGCGCTGCTCGGCTTCTTCCAGCTCGGCCTGCCGTGCATGCTGATGGTCGCCGCGGCGCGGCACCTGTCGGCCGCCGAAGTGGCGCTGCTTGCGATGCTCGAAGTCTTGCTCGGCCCGTTGTGGGCCTGGCTCGGCGCGGACGAGGTGCCGTCGCCGTCGACGCTGATCGGCGGTGCCGTCGTGCTCGCCGCCCTCGTCTTCAACGAGCTCGCCCGTCCCGCCGGCACTGCACGACGATCGGCCTGAGCGCCGGCGGCTCAGCGCTGGAACTTCGGCAGCGCTTCGGCCCAGGCCACCGAGTTCGATGCCGCGACGTAGCGGCAGGTGGCGAGGAAGCGCCGCCCGATTCGGTCTTGCACGCGCATGCGGACGCGGTGTTCGCCGGCGGCCGGCGCTTCGGTGCCGGTGAAGTCGACGAACGCCAGACCCTCCATACGCGCCAGTTCGCTGCAACGTTGTTCGGCACGGTCGCGTCCGGCGTCGGCGGTCCGGGTGGTTTGCGCGCAGGCGCCCAGCAGCGCGGCAGCGGCCAGCGTAAGCACGAGCCTTCCCTTCATCGTGTCCTCCTCGGTGGTGGTTGCGGGAGCGCGCAATCTAGGTGCGCTTGGGCGCGCTGCGCAGCGGCTTGCGATGAAATGCGCCGGCAGCGGCGCAAAGCGCGGATCGGCGGGGATCGCCGGAGGCCGCTGCGAACGTGGCGCAAGATCTGCAACGTGCGCCTGCGGCGCATCGCTCCGTCGGCACGGAGCGGGTGGCCCGAAGTCGATCCGCTAAGCTCGTGCCATGCCGCAAGTCGCAGCGATCCGCGTGCGTACGGTGCCGATCGGCGCGCCGCTGCAGTGGCTTGCGCTCGGCTGGCGCGACTTCCTCCGCTGCCCCGGCGCGGGGCTGGTCCACGGCGCTTTCGTTGCGGTTGGCGGCTGGGTGGTGCTCGCGCTGTCGTTCAGGTACTGGTGGCTCGCGCCGGGTGCCTTTTCCGGATTCGTCATCGTCGGCCCGATCCTGGCGACCGGGCTGTACGAGCTGAGCCGGCTGATCGGACGCGGCGAATCCCCCGGTCTTTCCCATGCGATCGCCGCGTGGCGGCGCGGTACCTGGCAGCTCGTCCAGCTCGGGCTGCTGCTGTCCGTGCTCGGCACGCTATGGGTCGTCGGCTCGGCGATCCTGTTCAAGCTGTTCGTCAAGGTACCGCTGCGCGGACCGCTCGACTTCCTGCGCTATGCGGCGATCGAGCAGGGCAACGTGCTGTTCCTTGAGTGGGCGATTCTGGGCGGGCTCGGCGTGGCGATCGTCTTCTCGATCACGGTGGTTTCGCCGCCGCTGCTGCTCGGTCGCAAGCTCGGCCTGTCGGCCGCGCTGCTGGCGAGCGTGCGCGCGGTCGGTGACAACCCGGGCCCGATGTTCGTCTGGGCGCTCGTGATCCTGATCGCGACTTCGTTCTCGCTCGCCACCGCGATGCTCGGCTTCCTGATCACCGTTCCGGTGATCGGCCACGCGACCTGGCACGCCTACCGCGCGCTGATCGACGCCTCCGACCTGCCGCTCCGGAACGAGTGACGGATGAGCGACGGGACGCTGTTCGGCCTGACCGAAAGCCAGATCACCGACTTCGGCATGACCTGGGGCGTCGGTGGCTTCATCGCCTTCATGCTCTTCATCATCTGGAAGCTCGCGCGCGATTCGAGGGCGGGCCGCTTCGGCACCTTCGTGCTGTTCTTCGTGCTCGCTTTCGGCATCCTCGGCTTCGTCGCCAAGAGCGTCATCCAGTGGACGCTGCAACGATGAACCCGTGGCGCTTCTGCGTGGCGCCGATGCTGGACTGCCGCGACTAGCTAGGTTTTCCGCGGTTTTCCAGGGTTGCTGTATCGCTCCGGTATCACGCCCTCTTGCCGAGCAGCCCGCCGCTCTTCGGCGGGCGTCAACTTCAAGGAGCTGCATCATGAGGACAAGGCGCACAGCGCAAGGCCCGGGCACGAAGGCCAAACCGGACAGGGTGGTCTACTCGGCTCGCGAGCGCATCTTCGGCGCGCGCGGAATTCTCAAGCTGGCCATCGCGCAGAATCTCGACGCGATCGATAGCGACTGCTGCACAGCGTTGCTGTGCTTGGTACGCGACGCCGACCAGGCACTCATGGCCATCCCGCAAGACGCGGGCAGGGGCCCGCGGTGGATCGGACGCGTCGTTCCCTTGCTGGAGCTGCTCTACCATTCGAGCAAAGACGTGGAAGATCTCGGCCTCGATCGCGAGTTGATCGAAGCGCTGGACTTCGCGCTGGCCGAAATGGAAGACTCGCTCGAGCTGCTCGAAAAGGACCTCGCCGAGCCTGAGCCCGAGCGCCCCAGCGTCAACTAGGAGCCCGGCGGCACGACTCGCGCCCGCAGCCGTTTGATGAAACGGCGCGCGAGCGCGAGCGTGTACGCGTCCAGGTCGAGGCGTCGCAAGTCGCGCTCGATCGAAGCGGCGAACAGGCTCATCCGGTTGAACGCTCGGCGCGCCTCGCGGCGTGTCGGTGCAGCAGGCCCTGGGCTTGACATCAACGACGCCTCAGCGCGGCGGCCGCCACTCGATCCGCAGCGCGCGATCCATCATCCGCTTGAGCTTCACCGGATCGATCTCGGCGCCCGTGATGCGGTTGGCGATCAGCAGCGCGCCGACGTACAGCGGCCACCACCACGCCCAGCGCGCGACGAATGTGCTGCCGTCCGGCTGGCGCTGCTCGCCGCGCGCGCCGAAGAGTCCCGTCCACAGATCAGGCATTCGCGAAAGCGCCGCCGCGACGCATGTTCTCGAAGATGCGCCGCTCGGACAGGCGCATCGCCTGGTCGACCGCGACCGCGATCTGCGCCCGGTCGGTGCGGCTATCGATGTAGATCGTCGGTGCGACGGTCACCGACACCGCAGCGCCATTCGGCACGATGGCGCCCGAGCTGCGCGGCACGAACAGTTCCGGCCCGCGCTCGCCCACCAGATAGGCGCTGCCGCCGATCACCGGCCCGCCGGCGGCGCGCGCGCCACCGAAGTTCAAGAGGCCGGCCAGGAACGCTCCCGCCGGCTCGGTGATGTTCTTGCGCACGAAGATGCGCAGCAGGTCTTGCCCGATGGCCTGCAGCACGTTGCGCAGGCCTTCGCCCTTGACGATGGCGTCTTCGAAGGCGCTGCTGAAGGTCAGGCCGAGCTGCTCGACCAGCGACGTCGAGCGCTCGATCGCCTGCTGCGTTTCGATGCCGAAGACTTTGTCGATCGCGTTGTCGTACTCCTGCACGCTGATCTTGCCCTCGAAGAACGCGTCGTCGATCAGCTTCATATCGGCGAGCACGCGATCGGCGCCGGCCCGGCCGGTCAGCGACGCAAGACGCTGTTCCTGCTCTTCGCGCGCCCGCCTGCCGGCGGCGTCGATCGCCGCTTCCATGGCGATGTAGGCCTGCTCGCCCTGCGCGGCGGCCAGCGCGCTCCGATAGATGCCGTCGGCGTACTTCCGGAAGGCCTCGGCGGCGTCTTCGACCTTGGCTCTGACACGCGTTGCCGCCTGCTCTTCGGCACCGAACGGCGGCGCGCTCGGTTTGCCGCCGCTCAGCGCCTCGCGCTGCGCCGACTTGATGCCCTCGAGCACGCCGCGCAACCGCTCGAGTTCCTTCTCGAGGAACTTGCGCCGCGTGCCGATATCCGGATTCGGGATGCCGGCCAGTTCGCGCTCGACGCCGGCGATGACCTTCTCGACGCTCTCGCGCTGCTTCTCGAGCGCCTGCGTGCCGAAGTTCTCGATGCCGAGCGCGCGGTTGACGACGCCGGCCACGCCACCGCCGACGGCGAGCTTCAGGCGCTCCCAGGCGGCCGACAGCCGGTCGATCTGCTCCTGCAGTCGGCGCGCGCTTTCGATCTGCGCGTCGCTCGCGCCGCCGAACTTGGTGAGGCCTTCGCGACCTTCGTTCAGAAGGGCGATGAACCGGCGCCCGCCGCGGGCGAAGAGTTCCTGCGCCAGCGCGCTCTTGTTCGCGCCGTCGGCGTACTGGGCGAATCGATCCGCAACGTCCTTTAGCACCTCGCCGCCGGCGCGCAACTCGCCGTTGGCGCCGCGGATGCGCACGCCGAGCGCGTCGAAGATCGCGGCCGAGTCCTTCCCGCCTTGTGCGGCGTCGACCAAGCGCCTGTTGAAGTGGGCGATGCCACTGGCGAACTCCTCGCTGCCGAGACCGGCGCCGCGCGCGGCGAGCTCGAACGTCGACAGCTCGCTCGCGGCGATGCCCAGGCCCTGCGCGCGATCTGCCAGGTCGTCGAGCTGCCCCACGATCTGCTTGAACGAGGCGGCCGCCGCGCCGACTGCCACGCCGGCGAACAGCCCTGAGAACGCCGTCGAAAGAGCCGTGATGCGAGCGAGCGGGAGGGACTGACCCAGCCGCGCGAAGGAGTCGCGCAGCTGCGCCAGTCTGCGCTCGGCCGCGCTGGCGTCGGCATCGATGACGATGCGGGCTTTCGGGTCAGCCATCGTTGTTCCAGAAAGTCGGCCGCTCGACCCGCTTACGCCTCGCGGGGCCCTGCGACCGATACGCGCGCAGTTCTCAACCCGCTCTCGATAGGAGGCTTTGCGTGCGGCTGCGCGCGCGGTGCTCCCGCATCAGTCGATGCCAGACCGGCGCTTGCCAGGCTGCCGGAACTCCGTCGCGCCCTGCGGGGCTGGATCGCGCGGCGAAGCGACGAATTCATGCCACGCGCCGCCATGGCGTCGCCGGGCGCGGCTCGCGCCCGCGCGGGAGCGCAGCGACGCGCCGCTTGCGCTCACCCTCGAGCGCAGCGGCGTCGGCGTCGTTGACCAGCACGAATCGGCCTG
>BOKW01000008.1 GCA_016861185.1 Betaproteobacteria bacterium | reverse complement strand
GAGGCGTTCGGCGGGGATGGAGATTCCCGTTGGGCTGCCTGCAGAAATCCCCCCCGGCCCCCCTTCTTCAAAGGGGGGTAACTGCAATCGGGTCGCGCGACTGGAGGCGGCGAGTTCGTCGAGCAGCGGGTGCCACTCCGGGCGCGCGTCGATCTCGGCGTCGGTCAGGAAGCCGAGGCTCATCAGCGCGTCGTGCAGCTCGTCGGCGGTGCGCGCCTCGGGCCACACTTCCTCGCGCACGCGGGCGATGGCGTCGGCGTCGAGCTTGCCGAGATCGGCGGCGCTTTCCGCGTCGAGGAAGCGGCGCCCGAGCACCGCCTGCGTGCGGCGCTCTTCCAGCGGCGCATCGTCGAGGAACGCGTACGGCCGCGCGGAGAGGATTTCGAGCGCGAGCGGCGAAGGCTCGGTGAGATCGCGCACGAGAACTTCGACCTCGCCTTTCTCCATCGCGGCGAGCAGCCGTTCGAGGCCGTCGATGTCCATCGCTTCGTTCAGGCAGTCGGCGATCGTCTGCCGCACCAGCGGATGGTCCGGGATCTCGCGGTCGCCGACGATGTTTTCGCCGCACGCGACCTGATCGGGAAAGATCGTCGCCAGCAGATCCTCGGCGAACATGCGTTGCAGTTGCGGCGCGACCTTGCGCCCGCCGCGAAAGCGCAGCAGCGCGAGCGCCACGGTCGCGTTCCAGCGCCAGCGCGTCGGAAACATCGGCGCGGCGAGCAGCGCCTGCACCAGCAGCGGTCGCACCGTCGCGGCGGCGAGATACCGCGCCACGTCTTCGAGCGGAAAGCTGTGCGCGGTGGCGAGCGAAAGCACGATCGCGTCTTCGGTCGCCGCCGCCTGCAGCTCGAAGTCGAACTTGCGGCAGAAGCGCTTGCGCAGCGCCAAGCCCCACGCGCGATTGAGCCGGCTGCCGAACGGCGAGTGCACGACGAGCTGCATTCCGCCGGCTTCATCGAAGAAGCGTTCGAGCACGACGCTGCTCTGCGTCGGCAGGCAGCCGAGCGCCGCCTTCGCCGCGGCGAGATAGTCGACGATCTGCTCGGCCGCGGCAGGCGCCAGCCCCACCGTGCCGGTGAGCCAGGAAAGCGCGGCGTCGCGTCCCCCGGCATCGAGCCGCTCGCCGATCGTCGCGCGCAGCCGCGACACCGACTGCGACAGCTCGTCGCTTCGCCCCGGCGCCTCGCCGAGCCAGAACGGCACCGAAGGCGGTTGGCCTCTCGCGTCCTCGACGCGCACGGTGCCGCGCTCCACACGCACGATTCGATACGACTGGTTGCCGAGCTGGAACACGTCGCCGGCGAGGCTTTCGACGGCGAAGTCCTCGTTGACCGTGCCGATCGTCTGCGCCTGCGGCTCGAGCACGACCGTGTAGTCGGCGGTGTCCGGAATCGTTCCGCCGGAGGTCACCGCAGCGAGCGCCGCGCCGCGCCGGCCGCGCAGCACGCCATTCACGGCATCGCGATGCAGGTGCGCGCTCGTGCGCCCGCGCCGCGAATGAAAGCCGTCGGCGAGCATGCGCACGACTTCGGTGAACTCTTCGCGCGTCAGCGCGGCGTACGGCGTGGCGCGCTGGTACAGCGCGAACAGCTCGTCCTCCTTCCACTCCGCGAGCGCGACCTCGGCGACGATCTGCTGCGCCAGCACGTCGAGCGGCTTGTCCGGCAGCGAAATGCGGTCGAGTTCCCCGCGCCGCACGGCGTCGAGCAACGCGGCGCATTCGACCAGCTCGTCGCGCGACAGCGGAAACAGCTTGCCCTTCGGCGTGCCGCCGACCGCGTGGCCCGAGCGGCCCACGCGCTGCAGGAATGCGGCGATCGAGCGCGTCGAACCGATCTGGCACACGAGATCGACGTCGCCGATGTCGATGCCCAGCTCCAGCGACGCGGTGGCCACGAGCGCGCGCAGCTCGCCGCGCTTCAGCCGCTGCTCGGCGTCGAGCCGCAGCTCGCGCGCGAGCGAGCCGTGATGCGCGGTGACGTACTGCTCGCCGATGCGCTCGGAAAGATGCCGTGCGACGCGCTCGGCGAGCCGGCGCGTGTTGACGAAGATCAGCGTCGTGCGGTGCTCGCGCACCAGCTCCGCGAGCCGGTCGTAGACCTGCGTCCACACTTCCCCCGACATCACCGCTTCGAGCGGCGACGAAGGCAGCTCGATCGCCAGATCGCGTTCGCGCACGTGGCCCGTGTCGACGATCGTGCAATCGTTGCCCGTGCCGACCAGGAACCGTGCGATCGACTCGATCGGCTTTTGCGTCGCCGACAACCCGACTCGCACCAGCTCGCGTCCGGTCAGCGCTTCGAGCCGCTGCAGCGACAGCGCCAGGTGCGCGCCGCGTTTGTTCGGCGCCAGCGCGTGGATCTCGTCGACGATTACCGTGCGCGTCGTCGCCAGCATCTTGCGGCCCGACTTGCTGGTCAGCAGGATGTACAGCGACTCCGGCGTGGTGACGACGATGTGCGGCGGCCGCTTGCGCATGCTTTCGCGTTCGGCAGCCGGCGTGTCTCCCGTGCGCACCAGCGTGCGAATCTCGACGTCGGGCAGCCCCAGCGCTTCCAGCTCGGCGCGGATGCCGGCCAGCGGCGCTTCGAGGTTCTTGCGGATGTCGTTCGACAGCGCCTTCAGCGGCGAGACGTAGACAATCTGCGTCTCGTCGCGCAGGCCGTGTTCGATGCCCTGGCGCACCAGAGAATCGATCGCGGCGAGGAACGCGGCGAGCGTCTTGCCCGAGCCGGTCGGCGCGGCGACCAGCGCGTGCCTGCCCGCCTTGATCGCCGGCCACGCTTCGATCTGCGCGGGTGTGGGCGCGGCGAAGGCAGACGCAAACCACGCGCGGACGGCGGGATGGAAGAGCTCGAGCACGCGCTCTGCGCTCACTTCGCCGTCGCCTCGGTTCGCCGCGCGAGCCACCAGCGCACGCAGGCGCGCGCGAGCGCAAGCGTCGAATCCACGCAGCGCGCACGCAGCGGCGAGCCGATCGCATCGAGCGCGATCGGCGTTTCGGTGCAGGCGAGCACGACCGCGTCGGCGCCGGCGTCGAGCAGCCCTTCGATCGCCGGCGCGAGCGTGCGCCCCGCCTCGGCGAGCGCGCCCTGCTTGACCTGCGCGATCGAAGGCAGCACGTGCCGCTGCATCTGCTCCGGCGAAGGCCGCAGCAGCTCGCAGCCGAGCGCCGCGAGTCGCGCGTCGTACACCTGTCCGGCGAGCGTCGCTTCGGTGGCGATCAACCCGAGCCGCGCGCCGCTGCGCGCGCGATCGCCCAGCTCGGCGACCGTTGCGTCGACGATGTGCAGGAAAGGCACCGGGCAGTCGATCGCCAGTTCGTCGTACCAGTAGTGCGCGGTATTGCAGGGCATCGCAAGCGCCGTCGCGCCTGCGGCGATCAACCGATCGCGCACCCGGCACAACGCGGGCAACGGCGATTCGCCGTCCGCGAGGATCGCCGGCGGCCGGCGCGGAATCTGCGGCACCGAGTGAACGAGCACCGGCACGTGGTCTTCGTCGTTCGCCGCCGGCGTCTCGTCGACCAGCTTGCGGAAGAAGTCCGCGGTGGCGAGCGGCCCCATGCCGCCGATCACGCCGAGCATGTCAGCGCTCCGCGATGCTCGACGAAGGAGGATGGTTCTCGTCCCCCTTTGGAAAAGGGGGACCAGAGGGAGATTCCGCTTGCACACGCACCGAAGGTGCGTGTGCCCTCATCCCCCTTTCGTAAAGGGGGACCGAGGGGGATTTGCAGCGGTCGCGCCCGGCGACGCACCGTCGAAATCCCCCCTGCCTCCCTTTTGCAAAGGGGGGTTCTGGCACCGGCTTGCGGTAGGTCGCGAGCATCGCTGCGCCGTTGTCACGAACTGAGGACGATCGACGCGATGCGGTGAGAACGTGCGTCCGCCCTCATCCCCCTTTTGAAAAGGGGGACCGAGGGGGATTTCGCGTCGTCCCTCTCGGCGACGCACCGTCGAAATCCCCCCTGCCCCCCTTTTGCAAAGGGGGGTTCGAGGTTCACGGAGCCATGTGCTGCTGGCATTGCTGCGCCGTTGTCACGCTTCGAGCACCGGGCCGAAGGCGTGCAGGTAGCCGAACAGTCCGACCGCGCCGCCGGTGTGCACGAAGACGACGTTCTGCCCGCGCTTGAAGTGGCCCTTACGAATGAGGTCGATCAGTCCGGCCATGCCTTTGCCCGAATACACCGGATCGAGCGCGATGCCCTCGGTGCGCGCGACCATCGTCACCGCTTCGATCATGCCTGGCGTGGGCACGCCGTAACCCGCGCCGACGTAGTCGCAGTTGGCGACGACGCTCGCGCGCGACACCGCGCCCGCGACGCCGAGCAGATCGGCGGTCGCGCAGGCGAGCGCGTAGACCTTCTCTTCCTGCGGGGCGCGCGCGGCGCGCACGCCGATGCCGAGCACGGGAATGCCGCTGCGCGAGCCCTCGAACCCCGCGACGAGCCCCGCTTGCGTGCCGCTGCTGCCGGTCGCGTGTACGACGCAGTCGATCGGCAGGTCGATCGCGTTGGCCTGCTCGGCAAGCTCCAGCGCGCAGGCGACGTAGCCCAGCGCGCCGACGGCATTCGATCCGCCGCCGGGGATCACGTACGGCCGCCTGCCCTGCGCGCGCAGTTCGTCGGCGCGGCGCGCCATCGCGGCGTCCATGTCGGTGCCGACGGGAAAGTGCGCGACGCTTGCGCCGAACAGGCGATCGAGCAGCACGTTGCCCGAGCGGCGGTAGTCGTCGTGCGCATAACCGGTGCGATCCTCGAGCAGGATCTCGCAGGCCAGTCCGAGCTTCGCCGCGGCCGCCGCGGTCTGCCGCGCGTGGTTCGATTGCGTCGCGCCCTGCGTGATCACCGTGTCCGCCTTCTGCGCGAGCGCGTCGGCCATCAGGAACTCGAGCTTGCGCGTCTTGTTACCGCCGGTGGCGAGCCCCGTGCAGTCGTCGCGCTTGATCCACAGGTTCGGTCCGCCGAGCGCTTCGCTGAGCCGCTTCATCGGCTCGAGCGGCGTCGGCGCATGGACGAGGCGGATGCGGGGAAAGCGGGCGAGTTTCATGGCGCGGTGACGGGCTCGGGTTTCTTGATCTGGAAGACCTGGCGCAGGTACGCGAGGTAGGCCTCGTCCTCGCACATGTTCTTCTCGGGCGAGTCGGTGAGCTTCGCGACCGGCTGGCCATTGCAGCGGACCATCTTGATGACGATCTGCAGCGGCGTGTAGCCGAGGTCGTTGGTGAGGTTGGTGCCGACGCCGAACGCGACGCGCGCGCGATCCTTGAAGCGCTTGTGCAGCTCGACGACCTTCGGGAAGTTCAGCGAGTCGGAGAACACCAGCGTCTTGGTCTTCGGGTCGACGCGGTTCTTCTCGTAGTGCGCGATCAGCCGCTCGCCCCATTGGACCGGGTCGCCGGAGTCGTGGCGCGCGCCGTCGAACAGCTTGCAGAAGTACATGTCGAAGTCGCGCAGGAAGGCATCCATCCCGTAGACGTCCGACAGCGCGATGCCGAGGTCGCCGCGGTACTCGCGCGCCCACATCTCGAAGCCGAAGACCTGCGAGTCGCGCAGCCGCGGGCCGAGCGACTGGCACGCCTGCAGGTACTCGTGCGCCATCGTGCCGAGCGGCGTCAGCCCGTGCTTCTGCGCGTACATCACGTTGCTGGTGCCGGCGAGCTTGTCCTTCAACTGCTCCTTCAGCGTCAGCAGCACCTCGTCGTGCCACAGCCGCGAGAAGCGCCGGCGCGTGCCGTAGTCGGCGATGTGCACGGCTTCCATTTCGGGATCGTCGCGCACCAGCGCGATCTTCTCGCGCAGCCGCTTGCGGCCCTCGGCGTAGTCGGGGATCGGCTGCGTGTTGCGGAAGTAGATCTCGTTGACGATCGCGAGCACCGGGATCTCGAACAGGATCGTGTGCAGCCACGGTCCCTTGACGACGATCTCGATGCCGCCGCTTTCTTTCTCGGAGCGTTCGACGGTGATGTACTTCGTGTTGAGCTGGAACAGCCCGAGGAAGTCGACGAAGTCGCTCTTGATGAAGCGGAAGCCGCGCAGGTAGTCCAGCTCGCGCTCGCGGAAGCGCAGCGTGCACAGCCAGGCGATCTCTTCGCGGATCTCGTCGATGTACGGCGACAGATCGACGCCCTTGTTGCGGCAGTTGAACCGGTACTCGACCTGCGCGCCCGGAAAGTGATGCAGCACGACCTGCATCATCGTGAACTTGTACAGGTCGGTGTCGAGGAGACTGGTGATGATCATGTTCGGATTGCGGAATGCGGATTGCGGATTGCGTTCAGGTTATCACCGGACAAGTGAATGCCGCTCCGCCTCGGCGGAGATCGAGGCCGTTCGGGGTCTACGCAATCCGCAATCCGCGATCCGCAATCCCAATGAGCGCAATCCGTGCTCGTCAGAGCAGAACCACCTGCCGGATCGCCTTGCCTTCGCGCAGGCGGTCGAAGGCTTCGTTGATCTCTTCGAGCTTGAGCGTGCCGGACAGCAGCTTGCGCACCGGCAGGCGCCCCTGGCGGTGCAGCGCGATGAAGCGCGGCAGATCGCGCAGCGGCACGCAGGTGCCGATGTAGCTGCCCTTGACCGTGCGTTCTTCGGCGACGAGGTTTACCAGCGGTAGCGGCAGCGTGGCGGTCGGCGGCGGCAGCCCGCCGGTGACCGTCATGCCGCCGCGGCGCGTGATCTTGTAGGCGAGTTCCATCGCCTTGACAGCGCCGGCGAACTCGAACGCGTAGTCGACGCCGCCCGCGGTCGCGGCGCGCACCGCATCGGCGCAGTCGGCCGCGGCCGCATCGAAGACATCGGTCGCGCCGAGCGAGCGCGCGGTCTGCAACTTCTCCGCCGACAGATCGACCGCGACGATGCGCGAAGCGCCCGCCGCGACCGCGCCGATCAGCGCGGCAAGCCCGACGCCGCCGAGCCCGACGACCGCGACGGTCGCGCCGGCCGGCACCTTCGCGGTGTTGACCACCGCGCCCACGCCCGTCAGCACCGCGCAGCCGAACAGCGCGGCCTCTTCGAACGGCAGCGCCGGGTCGATCTTGACGACCGAATTGCGCGACACGACCGCGCGTTCTGCGAACGCCGAACAGCCGAGGTGATGGTGGATCGGTTGCCCGTTTCTAGACAGCCTGCGCGCGCCCGAAAGCAGCGTGCCGGCGCCGTTCGCTGCCGCGGCCGGCTCGCACAGCGCCGGGCGCCCTTCGGCGCACGGCAGGCAGTGACCGCAGCTCGGCACGAACACGAGCACGACGTGATCGCCGACTGCGAGATCGGTGACGCCCGGACCGAGCGCCTCGACTTCGCCCGCGGCCTCATGGCCGAGCGCCATCGGCGTGGGCCGCGGCCGGTTGCCGTCGATCACCGAAAGATCCGAATGGCACAGCCCGGCAGCGCGGATCCGCACCAGCACTTCGCCCGTGCCGGGCGGTTCGAGGTCCAGCTCCTGGATCGCGAGCGGCTTCGTCTGCGCATAAGGCGGCGGCACGCCCATCTTCTCGAGCACGGCAGCGCGGGTTTTCATCGATGCACTCCCCTCGTTCGAGGACTGATGGGTTCACCACAGAGACACAGAGAACACAGAGAACTGCAGACAAGCTTTTGTCCTTCTCCGTGCTCTCCGTGTCTCTGTGGTGAACAAGTCGTTCACTCCTTGCCAAACCGCGGCCTGCGCTTCGCGATGAACGCATCCACGCCCTCGGCGAAATCGGCCGTCGCTGCGCAAGCCAAGAACGCGGCGCGTTCGGCGTCGAGTTGGCCGCGCAGGTCGCGCTCCAACGAAGTGCGCATCAGCCGTTTCATCTGCGCGATCGACTCGGCCGGCCCTTCGGCCAGGCGCCTGGCGAGCGCGAGCGTCTGCGCTTCCAGTTCGGCCGCCGGCACGACGCGGTTGACCAGGCCCAGCCGCTGCGCTTCGGCCGCGTCGAACACGTCGCCCAGCAGCGCGATCTCGATCGCCTTGCGCAGGCCCGCGAGCCGCGGCAGCGACCACGACGCCGACACGTCGCAGCTCGCGCCGATGTTGACGTACGCGAGCGTGAACTTCGTTCCTTCGGCGGCGAGCGCGAAGTCGCACGCCAGCGCGAGGCTCAGCCCCGCGCCGGCGACCGCGCCGTGCAGGCTGGCGACGACCGGCGCACGCATGCTCGCGAGCAGCGGCAGCGCTTCGTGCATCGGACCGATCAGCGCTTCGGCCGCACCCAACGGATCGGCCCTCAACTCCGCGAGATCGCCGCCGGCCATGAACGCGCGCCCCTCGCCGCTCAGGACGAGCACGCGCGCCGAACGGTCTGCGGCGAGCGTGCGGCAGATGTCGAGGAACGCGCGCGCGGTCGCGCGGTCTAGCGCATTGAGCACCTGCGGGCGGTTGAAGCGGAGCCGGACGATGCCGCCTTCGCGGCTGACGATCAGCGGGGAGGATTCGTCGCTCATGATGCGGAGGTTACGCCGGTCGCCGCCCGCTCGCGCAGCAGGCGCTTGAGCAGCTTGCCGTTGGCGTTGCGCGGCAGCGGATCGCGGCTCAGCGTGAAGGTTTCGGGCACCTTGTAGTCGGAAAGCTGTGCGGCGCAGTGCGCGCGCAACTCGTCGGCGGTTGCGTCGGCGCGCAGGCAGACGAACGCGTGCACGCGCTCGCCGAGCACCGGGCAGGGCTTCGCGACGACGGCGGCTTCGACGACGGCCGGGTGCGCGATCAGCACGCCTTCGACCTCGGCCGAATAGATCTTGTAGCCGCCGCGGTTGATCAAGTCCTTCTTGCGGTCGAACACGCGAACGAAACCCTCGGCGTCGATCGAGCCGAGATCGCCCGAATGCCAGTAGCCGGCGGTGAACTCGCGCGCGGTCGCCTGCGGGTCGTTCCAGTAGCCCCGCACGACCATCGGCCCGCCGATCCAAAGCTCCCCCGTTTCGCCCGGCGCCACCGCTCTGCCCGCGTCGTCCATCACGACGATGTCGCCGCACGCGACCGTCAGGCCCACGCTGTCCGCGTGGGTCGCGCTGAAACGCGCCGGCATGATCGTCGCGGGCGAGGTCGTCTCGGTCGCGCCGTACAGGTTCATCAGCTCGAGCCTCGGCAGCTTCTGCGCGCAGCGCTCGATCGTCGCCGGCGGCATCGGCGCGCCGCCGTAGCCGCCGATGCGCCACGCGGAAAGATCGAAGCGGTCGAACTCGGGCGCGAGCAGGCACAGGTTGACCATCGCCGGAACGAGCACCGTGTGCGTCATCCGTTCGCGCGCGGCCAGCTCCATGAAGTTCACGGCCTTGAATTCGCGCAGCAGGATCAGCGTGCCGGCGCAGCGAAGCATCGTCGCGATGAGCGCGATGACGCCCGTGACGTGCGACAGCGGCACCGCGGCGATCGACCGGTCGCTCTCGGTCAAGCGCATCGTCGACGCGTAATGCAGCGCGGAGTGCACGATGCCGAGATGCGTCAGCATCGCGCCCTTGGGGCGGCCGGTGGTGCCGGACGTGTACAGGATCGCTGCGGTGTCTTCTTCGTCGCTCACGACCGCATCGACGCGATCGCCGCCGATCAGCGCGGCAAACGGTTCCGAGCCGGCGCATTCGCCGACCGCAAGCCGGGTCCGCAGCGCGGGCGCATCGGCCGGCGCGGGCAGCCGGTCGGCAAGCTCCACCTCGTGGACGATGGCCGAGGCCTCGCACTGCGCGAGCATGTAGGCCAGCTCGGGTCCCTGCGCGCGGATCGACAGCGGAACGACGATCGCGCCGAGCCGCGCTGCCGCGAGCCACGCGATCACGAACTCCTTGCGGTTGCCGAGCAGCAGCGCGACGCGATCACCGCGACCGAGGCCGCGCCGCGCGAGCCCTGCCGCGCCCCGCGCGACCGAGTCTTCGAGATCGCGCCAGGTCAGCCGCTCGGCGCCGTCGATCAGCGCTTCGCCTCCCGCGTTGCGCGCAACCGCCTGCGCGAACAGCGCATTGACGTCGCGCGGACGGTCGACGAAACAGCGCACGATCCGGTCCCCGAAATGCGCTTCGACGCGCATCGGCGGCGACGATTCATACCACGAAGGCATACCCTCCGGCGTCCATGTCTAACGCAACACCGAGCCGCTCGCACGAAGGTGACTTACATCGCCGCGCTCTGGCTTCCGGACAAGCGAAAGCGCGAGGAATGCACTCACATCTGCCCTCCGCGAAGAAGCCATACAAAGGCGACGATGCTCCATGCGAGATAGGGCGCCAGCACCGCGGATACGACCGTCTTCATCCAGCGCCTGACCGCCGACATAGCTACGTGCCTTGTTGCGAGGTGCTGCCAGACACCACACCCGACAACAAGCACGACGAAATGAGCGGCGTGTGGGAACAACTTGATCACAAGCAACAGGTATAAGAGCGACGCGACCAGCGCGATCGCGAACGAAGCCAACGGAGATCTCTGCCAAATGGCGAACTGCATCGCGACTACTAACTCACACGGTAGTACGGCGCAGTCGACCCGCGATTCGCCTTCGCCTTCGCCAGCTCCGCGCGCGCCACCGTGCGCAGGTGTACCTCGTCGGGGCCGTCGATGAAGCGCAGCGCGCGGCCCCACGTCCACAGGTACGACAGCGGCACGTCGGGGGTGAGTCCCATCGCGCCGAAGACCTGCATCGCGCGGTCGACGACGCGAGTCTGCAGCTGCGCGGCGACGACCTTGATCGCGGAGACGTCCACGCGCGCGGCGGCGTTGCCCTGTTTGTCCATCAGCCACGCGGCGCGCAGCACCAGCAGCCGCGCCTGGTCGATCTCGATCCTCGACTGCGCGATCCAGTCCTGCACGTTGGCGAAGTCGGCGAGGTACTTGCCGAAAGTGCGGCGCTCGAGCGCGCGCTCGCACATCAGTTCCAGCGCCAGCTCGCACTGGCCGATCGTGCGCATGCAGTGGTGCACGCGGCCGGGGCCCAGCCGCGCCTGCGCGAGCTTGAAGCCCTGCCCTTCCTCGCCGAGCAGGTTCGACGCGGGCACGCGCACGTCGCGGAACACCAGCTCGCAATGCCCGTCGGGCGAGTGGTGATGCATGATCGGGATGTTGCGCACGACAGTGAGCCCGGGCGTGTCCATCGGCACCAGCACCATCGAGTGGCGCCGGTGCGGGTCGGCGTCGGGACGCTCGTCGGTGACGCCGAGCACGATCGCGATCCTGCAGTTCGGATGCGCGGCGTTCGTGATGAACCATTTGCGGCCGTTGATCACGTACGAATCGCCCTCGCGGCGGATGCTGGTGCGGATGTTGGTCGCGTCCGACGAGGCCACGTCGGGTTCGGTCATCGCGAAGGCCGAGCGTATCTCGCCCGCGAGCAGCGGCTTCAACCACCGCTCGCGCTGCTCGGCGTTGGCCGCGAGGTGCAGCAGCTCGATGTTGCCGGTGTCGGGCGCGTTGCAGTTGAACACCTCCGACGCCCACGGAATGCGGCCCATGATCTCGGCCATCGGCGCGTAGTCGAGGTTCGACATCCGCGTGCCCGGCTCGTCCGGCTTCAGCCCCGGCAGGAACAGGTTCCACAGCCCGGCCGCTTTCGCCTTCGCCTTCAGCGGTTCGATCACCACGAGCGGGTACGTGCCGGACTCCGCGAGCCGGTGCCACTCGTTGTTCGCCGGCAGCACTTCGCGTTCGACGAAACGGCGCAGCGTCTGCTGCATCGCCAGCGCTTCGGGGGAATATTCGAAGTCCATTGCAGTCATTCCACGTAACGGTTAGGTGAGACGTGCCCGGTGCGTCCCTCACCCCGGCCCCTCTCCCGGAGGGAGAGGGGCTCTCCTTCCCTCTCCCTGAGGAACAGGCCCTGTCCTGAGCCCGCCGACATTCTCCGCCACCGCGCCGCGGTCGATCACGAATACGCGGTCGAGCAGATGGTGCGCGTGCGTCAGGCTCGACTCGGCCAGGATCACCGCGGCGCCGCTCGCGCGCAATCCGGCGATCACCTCGGCCAGCCGCCGCGCGAGCACCGGGGCCACGCCCTCGAACGGCTCGTCGAGCAGCAGCAGCTTGGTGCCGGCCATCATCGCGCGCGCCAGCGCGACGAGCTTCTGCTGGCCGCCCGAAAGCTGCAGCGCGCGGCGCGCGCGGAATTCGTGCACCTCCGGAATCGCCGCGTAGACGCGCGCAAGCCGCGCGTCCGCATCGGCAAACTTCGCCGACCACGCGGGCAGCAGCACGTTCTCCTCCACGGTGAGGCCCGGTACGAGACGGCGATCCTCGGGCATGTAGCCGATGCCGAGCCGAACGCGCGCGTGCGTCGGTACGCGCGCGAGCGCTTCGCCTTCGAACGCGAGCGTCCCCTGCCAGAAGGGCAGCAGCCCCATCACCGTGCGCAGCAGCGTCGTCTTGCCGGCGCCGTTGCGACCGATCAGCCCGGCGAATTCGCCCCGCTGCACTTCGAGCGAGACGTTGCGCAGGATGCCCACCGCCCCGATCGACACCGACACGCCGTCAAGCCGCAGCATGTTCCCTCGCCGGCTCGATCGACTCGCCGATCACGTAGCGCCGCACGCTGTCGCTCGCCAGCACGGCGGCGGGTGCGCCGTCGGCGATCACGCGGCCGTCGTAGAACGCGATCACGCGCTGCGAATAGCGCGCGACGATGTCCATGTCGTGCTCGACGAAGAGCACGGTCACGCCCTGCACCGCGCTCATCACGCGGTCCATCAGGTCGAACTTCTCGTCGGCGGCGACCCCGCTGGTGGGCTCGTCGAGCAACAGCACGCGCGGGCGTGTCACCAGCGCCATCGCGACGTCGAGCAGCTTGCGCACGCCTTCGGGCAGCAGCGCGGCGGCGCGATCCGCGTACGGCGCCAGCGCAAAGCGCGCGAGCAGCGCGTCGGTCGCCGCCTCGACCTCGCGGCTGCCCGCGATGCCCTCCGCGACGCGCAGGTTGTCGCGCACCGACAGCGTGCCGAGCAGTTGCGGGGCCTGGAAGGAGCGCGAGATGCCGAGCCGCGTGACCTGCCGCGGCGCAAGCCCCGTCAGGTCGCGCCCGTCGAAGCGGATGCGCCCGGAGCTGGGCTGCAGGTAGCCGGTGATCATGTTCAGGAACGTCGTCTTGCCGGCGCCGTTGGCGCCGATCAGGCTGACGACGCTGTCGCGCTCGATCGCCAGATCGATGTCGGCGGCGGCGACGACCGCACCGAAGGTCTTGTTGACCCGCTCGGCGACGAGGATCGGATTCATGTCGCGCGCTGCAGCCGCCGCACCAGCGACCACAGCCCGGCCGGCAGGAACAGGATGATCGCCAGCATCGCCGCGCCCAGCATCATCTGCCAGACGTTCGGCGCGTACTGGTTGGCCACGGTGCGCAGCCCTTCGAAGACGAGCGCGGAGACGAACGGCGCGAGCACGTTGCCGACCCCGCCCAGGATCGTGACGAAGACGAACTCGCCGGAGGTGGTCCAGTACGTCATCTCCGGATCGACGTGGCCGACCGCGAGCGCCGCGCATGCGCCGCCCAGCCCCGCGAGCGCGCCGGCGGCGACGTAGTTGACGTAGACGACCCGATACGCGGAGGTGCCGAGATATTCGACGCGCAATTCGTTGTCGGCGATCGCCGTCGAAAGCCGCCCCCACGCGCCGCCGAGCACGCGATGCATCGCGAGCGCGGCGGCAAAGGCGGCCACGACGGTCGCCGCGAAGAACACGCGCCGCTCGGCGCCGTCGGCGAGCGCCATTCCCGCGAAGCCCTTCGCGTGCAGGTTGAAACCGTCGGTGCTGCCGAGCGCGGAGCTCTTGACCAGCAACCCGTACAGGATCATCGAAAACGCGAGCGTCAGCATCGAAAAGAAGATCAGCCGGTAGCGCGCGAGCAGCAGCCCGAGCACCGCCGCGACCAGCGCACCGGCGGCGGCGCCGGCCAGCATCATCACCGCGCCGTCGGACAACCCCGCGAAGTTCGCGAGCATCGCCGCCCCGTACGCGCCGAGCCCGTAGTAGAGGCCCTGGCCGAACGACACGAGCCCAGTGCGCATCAGCAGCACGAGCCCGAGCACGACGAGTCCCTTGGCGAGCCCGACCGCGAGCAGGAAGACGACCGACTGCGGCGCCCAGGCGGCCGCAGCGAGCAGCGCGAGACCGGCCAGCGCCAGCGCGACGACAGTGAAGTCGCGCCTCATATCTTGCGCGCCTCGGGTGCGGCGAACAGCCCGCGCGGCCGCGCGATCAGCACGAGCGCCATCACCGCGTAGATCGTGAACAGCTCCACTTCGGGCCAGTAGCGCACCGCAACGGCGCGCACGAGCCCGACGAGCACCGCGCCGAGGGCCGCACCGCCCAGGCTGCCGAGCCCGCCGATGACGACCACCGCGAACGACAGCACGATCACCTCGACGCCGAGCCCGGGGCTGACGGCGACCATCGGCGCGGTCAGCGCGCCGCCCAGCGCGGCGAGCGCCGTGCCGACGGTGAAGGTGACGAGGTAGACGCGGCCGACGTCGATGCCCATCGCCGCGCTCATGTCGCGATCGTGGATCACCGCGAGCAGCAGCTTGCCCTGCCGCGTCCGGTACAGCGCCCACGCGAGCAGCAGGCCGGTGACGATCGCGCCGGCGATCAGCAGCAGGTTGTAGACGGGATAAGCGAGTTCGCCGATCTGGAAGTTGCCCGGCGCGGCGTAGGGCTCGGCGACGACCTTCGATTCGACACCCCAGACGAGCTTGATCGCGTCTTCGAGGATCAGGAACACGGCGTACGTGACGAGCAGCAGCACGACCTCGTCCTTGCCGTACATGCGCTTGAGCAGCCCGCGTTCGAGCGGCGGGCCGACGACTACGCCGACCAGCACCGCCGCGACGAGCAACAGCGCGTAGCTGGCGGCGACCGGACGCCCCTCGGCGAGCCAGGCGCCGACCAGCGTGGCCGCCGTGTACGCGCCGAGCGCGTAGAAGCTGCCGTGCGCGATGTTCAGGATGCGCATCACGCCGTAGATCAGCGTCAACCCCGCGGCCATCAGGAACAGCCACGACGAGTAGACGATGCCGTCGAAGGCGACCGAGGCGAAGGCGGTCATGGTGCTCGATGAGGGGCCATGCCAGCGCAATTGGGCCCCGGCCTCCGCCGGGGCGACGCGCGCAGCGCCGTCGCCACCGCGCACGAGTTGAGCGGCCGCGCGCCGGCGCGGTCCGCTCGAACGAGCGCAGCTAGTCCGGCGCGCATCGCGCGTCCGGCACTAGCGCGACTTGAAGCCGGACTTGATCCAGGCCTCGCTCTTGACCCCTTCCGGCGGGTTCATCTTGTCGGCCGGATAGCGCTTGATGTCGACGATCTGCAGCTCGCCGCCGACGTGCTTGACCGTGCCGACCGCGACATCCATCACCGCCTGATGGCCCTTGCCGAGCGCCATCCTGACCTGCCCGCCCGGCCCTTCGAAGGTCAGATTCTCGAACGCAGCGATGATCTGCTCCTGCGTCGGCCGCTGGGCACCGCCGGCCTGCGCCTTTTCGTACGCCGCTTTCACGCCGAGCAGCGCGGTGGCCATCTTGTACGCCGCGTAGTTCGGCGCCACCTGATAGCGGTCCTGGTAGGCGCCCTTGAACCAGCGCGCGAGCGGCGTGTCGGGCGCGAACGGTCCGAAAGGCCCGCGCGCGCCGATGATCGTGCCCTCGGGGATCTTCGTGCCGAGCCGCGTGATCGCCGGCTCTCCGGCCGACAGCACGACGACGTGCTTGCTGAACAGCCCGCGCGGCGCGCCCTGCAGCACCAGCCCTTCGAGGTCGCCGCCCCAGAAGCTCGAGTGGATCACGTCGGCGCCGCTGGCGAGCAGCGTGGAGATCTCGGCGCCGAACTGGCCGGCCATCAGCTTCGTCATCTGCGAGGTCTTGACCTCGATCGTCGGCCGCAGCGCCTTCATCGCGGCCTCGAAGTCGGTCCAGGAGTCCTGGCCCCACGCGTAGTTCTGATTGATGCCGGCGATCGACTTGACGTTCGGGTGCTTCTCCAGCAGGTACATCGCCGCGGACACGTTGTCCATCGTCGCGGTGCCGCCGGTGCGGAACACGTACTTGTAGGAAGCGTCCTCGAAGATGCGCGGCGTTCCGCAGTCGAACAGCACGGTGAGCTTCTTCAGCTCCTCGGCGACCGGCGCGATCGCGAGGCAGTCGCCGCTGGAGATGTAGCCGATCACCAGATCGACGCGCTGCGCGAGGTTGCGGAACTCGGCGACCTGCTTCTGCGGGCCGCCGGCCTCGTCGATGATCACCAACTCGATCGGGTTGCCGCCAAAGCCCTTGGTCGCGTAAGGCGCGGGCACCGAACCGGCGTTCAGCATCTCGGCCATCAGCTCGGCCGCGTTGCGTGCCGGGACGCCGAAAGGCCCGGCCGCAGGCCCCGACAGGAAGGTCACGATGCCCGTGCGAACCGGTTGCGCGAGCGCCGCGGGCAGCGCCAGCGATGCCGCCAGCGCGAGAAGCATCGAACGTAGCCACAGTCTCATGGTGCGTCTCCTCGATCAGGCGGGCGCGTCGCGGCGCCCGCGCGTTTGCTCGTTTGGCCCGGAGCATAGGCCGCGGCGGCGCGATTCGGAAGCGGCAGCGCGTCAAGGAAACTCCGCAGCACCGGGCGATACCGGCCGCGACAGCCGCCGGTGCCTCAGGCACCGATCGGTTCAACTTGCCGAATCCCGGAAGGAAGAGCGCGGCGCGCTAGAGCCCGAGCGCGCTGCGGACGGCTTCGCTCGGGTGCATCAATTCGTCGACCCCCGCGGTGCCGACCAGCCGGCCGCGGTCGATCAGCAGCGCGCGGTCGGCCACCGCCGCGACGAAGCGCAGGTTCTGCTCGGACAGCAGCACGGCGACCCCCTGCTTCTTCATCGCGCGCACCGCGTCGGCCAGCTTCGCGACGATGATCGGCGCGATGCCTTCGGACGGCTCGTCGAGCAGCACCAGCCGCGGCGACGCGGCCAGCGTGCGCGCGGCGGCCAGCATCTGCTGTTCGCCGCCGCTCATCTGCGCGGCGCGGCGGTCGAGCATCTCGCGCAGGTTCGGAAAAAGCGCAAGCAGCGCTTCCAGATCGAGCGGGCGTCCGCGCGCGCCGACCTCCAGGTTCTCGCGCACGGTCAGATCGGTGAAGATGCGGCGATCCTCGGGCACGTAGCCGACGCCGAGCCGCGCGCGCGCATGCGGCGGCAGCGCGTCGATGCGGCGGCCGTCGAACTCGATCGAGCCGCGCGCCTCGACCAGCCCGATGAGCGCCTTGAGCGTCGTCGATTTGCCCGCGCCGTTGCGGCCGACCAGGGCGACGACTTCGCCGGCGTTCACCGCGAAGGCGAGACCGAACAGAGCCTGCGCCTTGCCGTAGAAGGCGTCCAGCCCGTCGACGGCGAGCATCGTCACGCCGCCTCGCCGAAGTACGCCGCCTGCGCCGCCGCGTTGGCCCGCACCTCGTCCGGCGCACCGTCGGCGATCAGCTTGCCGCGCGACATCACCAGCACGCGCCGCGCGTAGCCGAAGACGACCTCCATGCTGTGCTCGGTGAAAAGCACCGTGAGCCCCGTCTCCGCCGCGATCGCGCGCACCAGATCCATCAGCGCGAAGCGCTCGGCCGCCGCCATGCCGGCGGTCGGTTCGTCCATCAGCAGCAGCTTGGGGCGCGCGGCGAGCGCAATCGCCAGTTCGAGCCGCTTGACGTCGCCGTAGGCGAGATCGTCCGCCGCCCGCTGCGCCTGCGCGGCCAGTCCCACGCGCGCGAGCAGCGCATCGGCGGCATCGGCGGCACGCGACCACAAAGGTCGGGCGACATTGAAGACGGCACGGTCGCGCGCGGCGAGCGCGAGCTGCACGTTCTCGCGCACGGTCATCGAAGCGAATCCCTGCGCGGTCTGGAAGGTGCGGCCGATGCCGCGATGCGCGTGCGCGGCCGGATGCAGGCCGGTGATCGCGCGCCCGTCGAAACGCACCGCGCCCGCGTCGGGCCGGTGCTGGCCGGCGATCACCGCGAACAGCGTCGACTTGCCGGCGCCATTCGGCCCGATCAGCGCGGTGAGTTCGCCGGCGGCGAGCGAAAAGCTCACGCCGTCGACCGCACGCACGCCGCCGAAGCGCTTTTCCACGCTCTCGACCTCGAGCAGCCGAGGTTCGATGGCGGTCACCGCAGCTTCCCTTCGAGGCGCTGCCGCACGAAACCCGCGATACCCTGTGGAAACGCGACGACCAGCAGCACGATCGCCGCGCCGAGCACGAGCCGCCAGTGGTCGGAAACGCGCGTCAGCTCGACCGCCAGCCCGTGATACGCGATCGCGCCGACGATCGGCCCCGACAGCGTCTGCAGCCCACCGAGCAGCACCATCACGAGCGCGTCGAGCGACTGCGCGATCGACAGCGAGTTCGGAAAGACCGAACCCTTCTGGTACGCGTTGAGCACGCCGGCCAGCCCGGCAAACAGGCCGCCGGCGACGAACGCGGCCCATTGCACGCGCAACGCGTCGATGCCGCTCGCTTCGGCGCGCGGCCGCGCGTCGCGCAGCGCGCGCAGCGCGTAGCCGAAAGGCGCCAGCGCGGCGCGGCGCAGCAGCCACAGGCTCGCCGTCGCGAGCGCGAGCGTCAGCAGGAAATGGGCGGCCTTCGACGACACGACCGCCGGCGGCCAGACGCCAAGGATGCCGTTGTCGCCGCCGGTCACCGCGATCCACTGCGTCGCGCCCGACCACAGGATCTGAGCGAACGCGAGCGTCAGCATCGCCGCGTAGACGCCCTGTGCGCGCAGCACGAACCATCCCGCGATCAGCGCGCCGGCCGCGGCCGCGAGCGGCGCGGCGAGCAGGTTCGCCGCGAACGCGGCGTCCGCGTACTTGGCGAGCAGCGCGGCGGCGTACGCGCCGAGCCCGAAGTACGCGGCGTGGCCGAACGACGTGATGCCGCCGTGGCCCATGATCAGGTGCAGGCTCGCGGCGAACACCGCGAGGATCGCCATTTCGGTCGCGACGACGAGCAGATACTCGCCGCCCCACAGCGGCAGCGACGCGGCCGCGGCCACCGTTGCGATCGCCGCCGCGCGCAGCGTGCGTCCCGCGCGAACGTACGGCTCGTGCGCGAGCGCGGTAACGCGGTTCGCGACCTCGGCGCGGCCGAGCAGCCCGTATGGGCGCACGATCAGCACGAGCGCCATCGCGACGAACGCAAGCACGAGCGAGGACTCGGGCAGCCACCAGATGCCGAAGGCGTGCAGCACGCCGATCAGACCCGCGGCGAGAAAGGCGCCGCCGATCGAACCGAGCCCGCCGACCACCACCACGACGAACGCCTCGACGATCACCGCCAGATCCATCTGCAGGTTGACCGATTCGCGCGGGATCTGCAGCGCGCCGCCGAGCCCGGCGAGGAACGCGCCGAGCGCGAACACGCTCGTGAACAACCGCTTGCGGTCGACGCCGAGCGCGCTCGCCATCTCGCCGTCCTGCGTGGCCGCGCGCACGTCGATGCCCCAGCGCGTGCGCCGGAACAGCCACCATAGAAGCGCGAACACGACCGGCCCGAAACCCATCAGGAACAGGCTGTAGTGCGGGACGAACGCGCCGAAGACCTCGCTCGCGCCGGTCAGCCCCGGCGCGCGCGGCGCGAAGAGGTCCTCCGGTCCCCACACCGCGAGCACGAGATCCTGCACGATCAGCACGACGCCGAAGGTCGCAAGAAGCTGGAAGATCTCAGGCGCCGCGTAGATCCGCCGCAGGATCAGCACTTCGATCAGCATGCCGACCGCGGCGACGGCGAGCGCGGCGAGCAGCAGCCCGCCGAAGAAGCCGAGCGGCGTGCGCGGCAGCTCCGCCGTGATCGTCGCGGCCAGGTACGCGCCCAGCATGTACAGCGAGCCGTGCGCGAAGTTCACGACCCGCGTCACGCCGAAGATGATCGTGAGCCCCGCCGACACGAGGAACAGCGTCGACGCGTACGCGAGACCCGTGAGGAGCTGGGCGAGGATCAGGTCCATTCGGATTGCGGATTGCGGATTGCGCTTCGGCGCCGCACACGGGCAGGCACCCCCGCGATCCTACAAAGCTGCGCGGCGTCGGCTTCGATCGCGGCAGTGGACGGGCGCCGCTCAGCAGCGAGGCGCGAGCCGAGCACGGACGGCGCGATGCGCGATCCGCAATCCGCGATCCGTCACTTCATCGCCTCCGCCGGACGCCGCTTGCGCACTTCGTCGTCGCTCGGCAGGTACTTCGCGCCGTCTGCGTAGCGCCAGTCGACCATCGTGCCCTTGCCGGCGCGCACGTCGAGCTTGCCGACGTAGGCGCCCATCGTCGATTGATGATCGATCGCGCGGAAGGTCGCCGGGCCGAACGGCGTGACGAACGCGAGCCCGCGCAGCGCGGCGATCAGCTTTTCGGTATCGGTCGACTTCGCCTTGCGGATCGCGGCGAAGATCGCCTGCATCGCCGAGTAGCCGACCACCGAACCGAGCCGCGGATAGTCGTTGTTCTTCCTGTAGTACGCATTGAAGAACTTCGCGTGCTCGGGCGTGTCGATCTGATCCCACGGATAGCCGGTGACGATCCAGCCCTTCGGCGTCTCGTCCTTCAGCACGTCGAGATACTCCGGCTCGCCGGAGAGCAGGCTCACGACCGGCACGCGCGGGAACAGCCCGCGCAGGTTGCCTTCGCGCACCAGCCGCGCCAGGTCCGCGCCGAAGGTGACGTTGAAGATCGCCTCGGGCCGCGCGGCGATCACTGCCTGCAGCGTGCTGCCGGCTTCGAGCTTGTTCAGCGCCGGCCATTGCTCGGCGACGAATTCGACATCGGGACGCCGGCTCTTGAGCAGCGCCTTGAAGCTCGCCACCGCGCTCTGCCCGTATTCGTAGTTCGGCGCGATCGTGACCCAGCGCTTCGCGGGAAGCTTGGCGGCTTCGTCGACCAGCATCGCGCTCTGCATGTAGGTGCTCGGCCGCAGCCGGAACGTGTAGCGGTTGCCCTTCTCCCAGACGATCGCGTCGGTCAGCGGTTCGCTGGCGACGAAAAGCACCTTGTTGCGCAGGGCGAAGTCGGCGAGCGCGAGTCCGACGTTCGAAAGAAACGCACCGGCGAGCAGGTCGACCTTTTCATTCGTCACCAGCTCGGTCGCATGGCGGATCGCGTCGTCGGGCTTGCCCGCGTCGTCGCGCGCGATCACCTCGACGGAACGGCCGAGCAGCCCGCCGGCGGCGTTGACTTCGTCGAGCGCGAGCTGCCAGCCCAGCCGGTACGGAACGAGGAACTGCGGGATCGTCGAATAGCTGTTGACCTCGCCGATGCGGATCGGCCGCTCGGCGGCCCGCTTGCCCTGCGCGCCGGCGCGTGCGGATGCGACGACCGATCCCGCCGCGAATGCGCCGAGCAGCGCGCGACGCCGTCTTGAAACCTGCATTGGAAACCCCTTTTTTCGCCAAGGCCGAGTGCGGAGCCGTCCGACCCGCGGCGCTAGAATACATGCCGTCACCGAACTCCTCCGCGGCGAAGCCGCCGGCGCCATGACCCACGTCGTCACCGAGCCCTGCATCAAGTGCAAGTACACGGACTGCGTCGACGTGTGTCCGGTCGACTGCTTCCGCGAAGGGCCGAACTTCCTGGCGATCGATCCCGACGAGTGCATCGACTGCGCGGTGTGCATCCCGGAGTGCCCGGTCAACGCGATCTACGCGGAGGAGGACGTGCCGGAGGACCAGCGCCACTTCATCGCGCTGAACGTCGAGCTGGCCAAGCAGTGGCCGTCGATCACGCGCATGAAGCCGCACCCGGCCGACGCCGACGAATGGAAGGACGTGCGCGAGAAGTTGAAGTACCTGGAGCGCTGACGCGCACGCTTTGCGCGCGCCGGCCACCACGATGGTTGCACCGGACAAGTACACCGCGGAGAAGATCCTGTGGATCCATCCGTGGGCGCCGAACCTGTTCTCGTTCAAGCTGACGCGGCACAAGGGCTTCCGCTTCACGCCGGGGCAGTTCGCGCGGCTCGGCGTCAAGAAGCCCGATCCCGACAACCCGAAGAACCCGTCGGGCGAAAAGATCGTCTGGCGCGCGTATTCGATCGTCTCGGCGAGCTACGACGAGCACCTCGAGTTCTACTCAATCGTCGTTCCGGGCGGAGAGTTCACCAGCGAGCTGGCGCGGCTGAAGGCCGGCGACACGGTCTACGTCGAGAAGACGAACTACGGCTTCCTGACGACCGACCGCTTCGAGCAGGGCAAGGACCTGTGGATGCTCGCCACCGGCACGGGGCTCGCGCCGTTCGTCTCGATCCTGTGGGACATGAAGACCTGGGACGACTACGAGAACCTGATCGTCGTGCACAGCGTGCGCTACCCGAACGAGTTTGCCTACGCCGACACGATCGCAGGCTTCCGCTCGCACGAGCACTTCGGCGCGCAGGGTCACAAGCTGCACTACGTGCAGACGGTCACCCGCGCCAAGGCGCCCGGCGCGCTCGACAAGCGCATCCCCGCGCTGATCGAAAGCGGCGACCTGGAGGCGCGCATCGGCCTGAAGTTCGACCACGACCGCTCGCGCATCATGATCTGCGGCAATCCCGAGATGGTCGACGACACCCGCAAGCTGCTGCAGGCGAAAGGCTTCGTCACCTCGCGCCGCGGACAACCCGGCCATCTTGCGGTCGAGAACTACTGGTAGCGGCAGCCCGGAAAGCCGCGCGGCCGACCCCGAACGACCGCCCTTGCCGCCGCGGCCGGCTGGTCAGGCCACCGGACCGACCGCCGGGGGCGCAATTCAGGTAGTTATCTGCGGATTTGATGCGGCAGTGCGGCGCGAGCATAATCCGGCGTCGTCTGAATGCGCCAGGACGAGGAGGCAGCACGTTGACGGGAGCCGGGCATGCTCTATCACCTGCATGAACTGCAGCGCAAGTTCCTGAACCCGCTCTCGGTGTGGGCGCAAGCCACGTCGGAGTTGTTCTCCAGTCCCTACAGCCCGCTCGCGTACACGCCTTTTTCGCGCCGGATGGCGGCCGGCTACGACCTGCTGCATCGGATCGGCAAGCACTACGAGAAGCCCGCCTGGGACCTGCCGACGACGACGATCGAAGGCCGCGAAGTGCGGGTGACGGTCGAGGCCGTCATCGACAAGCCCTTCTGCAGGCTGCTGCATTTCCGGCGCGGGCTGAAAAACGGCCAGGCGAAGCGGGAAAACGATCCGACCGTGCTGGTCGTGGCGCCGCTGTCGGGTCACCACGCGACGCTGTTGCGCGACACCGTGCGCGCGCTGTTGCCCGATCACAACGTCTACATCACCGACTGGGTCGACGCGCGGCTGGTGCCGATCACGCACGGCCCGTTCCACCTCGACGACTACGTCGACTACGTGCTGGAGTTCATCCGCCATCTCGGCCCCGATGTGCACCTGATCTCGGTGTGCCAGCCGACGGTGCCGGTGCTGGCTGCCGTGTCGCTGATGGCCTCGGCCGGCGATCCGAAGCTGCCCAAGTCGATGACGATGATGGGCGGGCCGATCGACACGCGCCGCAGCCCGACGGCGGTCAATGCGCTCGCGCAGCGCAAGACCTACGAGTGGTTCGAGAACAACGTCATCTTCAAGGTGCCTTCGAGCTATCCGGGCTACCTTCGCAGCGTCTACCCGGGATTCCTGCAGCACGCCGGTTTCGTCGCGATGAACCCGGACCGGCACCTGAACTCGCACTGGGACTACTACCTGGATCTGGTCAAGGGCGACCAGGACGACGTCGAGTCGCACCGCCGCTTCTACGACGAGTACAACGCGGTGCTCGACATGCCCGCCGAGTACTACCTCGACACGATCCGCATCGTCTTCCAGGAGCATCGGCTGCCGAACGGCACCTGGTACGTGCGCGGGCAGCGCGTCGCGCCCGAGGACATCAAGACCGTCGCGCTGTTCACGATCGAAGGCGAGCTGGACGACATCTCGGGCAGCGGCCAGACGCAGGCCGCGCACGACTTGTGCCGCAACATCCCGAAGTCGCGACAGAAGCACCTGACCGCGCAGGGCGTAGGCCATTATGGGATCTTCTCGGGGCGCCGCTGGCGCGAGATGATCTACCCGCAGATCCGCGACTTCATCCGCGCGTCGGCCTGAGCGCTCTCGCGGACACACCAACAACCGCCACCCCCACCGAAGGAGACCCGCAGATGTCCACGATCCGACGTTCCGTCGCGCTGTTGTCCGCCGTTTGCGTGCTCGGCACGAGCCTGCCGTTGCCCGCCTTCGCCGAGGCGCCGTCGAGCCTGGTGACGACCGAAGAAATCGTCCGCGACACGCCGATCCAGCAGCGCGTCACCGAGCTGCTCGCGCGCGACGACGTGCGCGCCGCGCTCGTCGAGCGCGGCGTCGACCCCGCACAGGTGCAGGCGCGGGTGGACGCGTTGACCGCCGACGAAGCGCAGCAGCTGGCCGATCGGCTCGACCAGCTGCCCGCCGGCGGCGACGTGCTCGGCGTGCTGTTCGCGGTGTTCGTGATCCTGCTGATCACCGACATCCTGGGGCTGACGAAGATCTTCCCGTTCACGCGGCCGGTCCGTTGACGCACTCTGCTTCGCTTTGGCGAGCCCCCGCCTTGGCGGGGGTTTTCGTTTGTGCCCTGCTCGCAAGCTGTGCGGCGCCGCCGCAGACCGCCGCGCTGCGCGCCGCGCCGCCGGCGTGGCTCGCCGCCAGCCATCGCATCGCTTCGGTGCCCTTCTTCGCGCAGGATGAATACCAGTGCGGGCCGGCTTCGCTTGCGATGGCACTGGTTGCGAGCGGTGTGGCGGCGACGCCGGAGGCGCTGAAGCCGCAGGTCTATCTGCCGGCGCGCGAGGGATCGCTGCAGCCGGAGATGCTCGCGACCGCGCGGCGCCATGGCCGGCTCGCCGTCGTGCTGCCGCCGCGCCTGGACGCCCTGCTCGCGGAAGTCGCCGCCGGCACGCCGGTCGTCGTGCTGCAGAACCTGTCGCTGCCGATCGCACCGGTCTGGCACTACGCGGTGGCGATCGGCTACGACCTCGCGCGCGAGGAGATCGTGCTGCATTCGGGGCTCACCGCGGATCAGCGCCTGCCGCTCGCGGTATTCGAGCGCACCTGGGCGCGCAGCGGACGCTGGGCGATGGTCGCGACCGCGCCGGACCGGTTGCCGAAGACGCCGACCGACGAAACGCTCGTCGCCGCGGCCGCGGCGCTCGAACGCGTCGACGTCGCTGCCGCGCGCCGTGCGTACGCGGCGCTGGTCGAGCGCGCCCCCGCGCTCTACGCCGCGTGGATGGGGCTCGGCAATTCTGCCTATGCGCTCGGCGATCCGGCCGCAGCCGCGCAAGCCTTTGCGCGCGCAACGCAACTGCAGCCGCAGGCCGCCGACGCATTCAACAACCTCGCGCTCGCGCAGCTCGCGAACCGTCACATCGACGCAGCGCGCGACGCCGCGCAGCGCGCGGTGGCGATCGGCGGTCCGCGCATCGATCGCTATCGCGAGACGCTCGCAACGATCGAACGCGCGGCGCGCTAGTACTGGTCGAAAGCGAAATCCCCCTCCGGTCCCCCTTTACGAAAGGGGGACGAGCACGGACGCGCCTTTGGCGCATGTGAAGTGGTTCCCCCTCCGGTCCCCCTTTACGAAAGGGGGACGAGCTCGGACACGCCTTTGGCGCGTGTGAAGTGGTTTCCCCTCCGGTCCCCCTTTGAAGAACGGGGACGAGGACGGACGCACCTGCGGTGCGTACTGAGATAATCCGCGCATGACCGTCGCCGCCGATTCCGAGCTCGCCGACGCGATCGACGCGCGGCTGCCGCAGACGCAATGCACGAAGTGCGGCTACGCGGGTTGCCGACCGTACGCGGAGGCGATCGCCGCCGGCGAGGCGCAGATCAATCAGTGCCCGCCCGGCGGGACGGCCGGCATCGAGAAGCTGGCGAAGCTGCTCGGCCGGCCGGTGATCCCGCTGAACCCGGACAACGGTGTCGAGCGGCCGTTGCGGGTCGCGGTGATCGACGAGGCGTTGTGCATCGGCTGCACGCTGTGCATCCAGGCCTGCCCGGTCGACGCGATCGTCGGCGCCGCCAAGCGCATGCACACGGTCGTGCCGCAATGGTGTACCGGCTGCGATCTGTGCCTGCCGCCCTGCCCGATGGACTGCATCGCGATGGTCCCGGTCGAGCCGCCGCGCGCATGGACGCAGGCCGACGCCGACGCGGCACGCGCGCGCTACTACGCGCGCAAAGCGCGGCTGGAGCGCGAGAAGATCGAGCACGACGAACGCCTGGCCGCGAAGGCGCTGGCAAAGATTGAGGAGCTCGATGCGCGCGACGATCTGTCGCGCGAGCAGATCGAGCAGAAGAAGGCCATCGTGCAGGCCGCGATCGAACGAGCAAGAGCGCGCCGCGCCGCCGCCCATGCCGCCGGTCGCACGAGCGAACAGGAAGGAACGCCGTGAATCCCGCCAAGCGCCGGGCGATCTTCGAGCGGCTGCGCGCCGCCAATCCGCACCCGACGACCGAGCTCGAGTACACGACGCCGTTCGAACTGCTGATCGCGGTCGTGCTGTCCGCGCAGGCGACCGACAAGAGCGTCAACCTCGCGACCCGCACGTTGTTCAAGGTCGCCAACACGCCGGCCGCGATCGCCGCGCTCGGCGAGGAGGGGCTGATCCCCTACATCCAGACGATCGGCCTGTACCGCACGAAGGCGAAGAACGTGGTCAAGCTGTGTCGGATGCTGCTCGAAGAGCACGGCGGCGAAGTACCCGCCGCCCGCGAAGCGCTGGAAAGGCTGCCTGGTGTCGGCCGCAAGACCGCCAACGTGATCCTGAACACGGCCTTCGGCCAGCCGACGATCGCGGTCGACACGCACATCTTCCGCGTCGCCAACCGCACGGGGCTCGCGCCCGGCAAGACCGTCGAGGAAGTCGAACGGAAGCTGGAGAAGTTCGTCCCCGACGAGTTCAAGAAGGACGCGCACCACTGGCTGATCCTGCACGGCCGCTACGTCTGCAAAGCGCGCAAGCCCGAATGCTGGCGCTGCACGATCGCCGAGTGGTGCGAGTACCGCCGAAAGACGACAGCGCGGGCTTCATAGAAGCCGGGCCAGTCGCCCCAGCGGCGTGCCGAGGAGATTGCGCTTCGAGGACTCGCCTCAACCGCCGCGCTGATCGAGCGCGAGCCAGATCGCCGTGCCGATCACCAGCGCGCCGCCAAAGGCCTGCATCGGCGTCACCGCTTCGCCCAGCACGATCGCCGCGAGCAGCACGCTGACGACCGGTTCGAGCGTCGACAGCACGGATGTCAGCGACGCGCCGAGCCGCTTCAGCCCGTAGAAGAACGCGGCGATCGCGACGACCGTCGAGACCAACGCGATCGCGCCGACGTTGAGCCAACCGGCCGCGTCGTGCGGCATCTGCACCGGCAGGCCGAGTGCACTGCGGGCGAGCGCGAGCAGCGTATAGCTGGCGGCCGCAGCCGCGCACACCACGCTCGACGCCGCGAGCGGATCGACCTCGCGCATCACCCGCGTGCCGGCGACGATGTAGACGGAATACACGAGCGCCGCGCCGAGCCCGAGTGCCACGCCGAGCGCGCTGCCATGGCCGCCGCCGATCGTCAGCGCGAGTCCTCCGCTGGCGACGAACAGCGCGGCGACGCGGCGCGCGGTCAGCCGCTCGCGCAGGAAGATCGCCGCGAGCACTGCGACGATGAAAGGAAACGCGTACAGCAGCAACGCAACCAGTCCCGCGCTCGCGTGCTGAAGGGCGGTGAAATAGAAGAAGGACTGCGTGACGTAACCGATGCCGCCGAGCGCAACGAGCGCGAGCGTCTGGCGGCGCGTCGGCCGGCGCGCGCCGCTGCGCCACGCGATCAGCGCGAGCACGAGCGCGGCGAGCGCAAAACGCGGCACTAGAATGCCCGTCAGGTCGACGCCGGCCGCATAGGCTTGGCGCGCGAAGATCGGCATCGCGCCGAACGCGGCCGCCGACAGCGCCACCGCGAGCGCGCCGCGCGCGCGCCCCTCGGCTTGCGCCCGACCGGCCGTGTCGACCTCAGCACCCATGTTCAATCCTTCACGCGACGACGTACGCCGCTTCTTCTGCGAGACGCGGCGCAAGGACCGCGACCGCGAGCTGCTGACGCCGCTCGAAGCGGTCGCGCTGAAATGGATCGCCGCGCATCCCGAGTATCACGCGCTGCTCGACGATCCCGAGCGCGCGCTCGCCGAGGAGTTCACCGTCGAGCGCGGCGTCACCAATCCCTTCCTGCATCTTTCGATGCATCTGGCGATTGACGAGCAGCTTTCGATCGACCAGCCGACCGGCGTGCGCGCCGTCTTCGAGCGGCTCGCGGCGCGCGCCGGCGACGAGCACGCCGCCGCGCACGAAGCGATGGAATGCCTGGGCGACGTCGTCTGGCAGGCGCAGCGCGGCACGCTGCCGCCCGACATGGCGGCGATCAACGCGGCGTATCTCGAATGCCTGCATCGCAGGTTGGGGGAGCATTGAATCGCACCAAACGAAACGGGCCCCGCAGGGCCCGTCTTCGCGCAGTTCGCGGTGCTACTTGCGGTGCGTCAGCGGGCCGGGCAGCGAGGCGTAGTACGCAGCAAGGTCCTGCATGTCCTTCTTGGACAGCGGCTTGGCGATACCGCCCATGATCGGGTTCTTGCGCGCACCGGTCTGGTAGTCGAGCAGCGCCTTCGCGAGGTAGTCGGGGTACTGACCGGCGATCTTCGGATAGCTCGGATCGATCGGCGACTTGCCGTCCTTGCCGTGGCACGCCGCGCACTGCGTGTCGCCGATCTTGCGCCCGGCTTCGACGTCGGCCGCGCAGGCCGTTCCGGTCAGGCCGGCCGCGATCGCCGCCAGCGCCAGCATTGTCTTGCTCATCGTGTGCTCCCCTGCCGCGTCACTTCGCCGCCTCCGAGCCGCGCGCCGCGTAGTACGCGGCGATGTCGGCGATCTGCTGATCGGTCAGGCCCTTGGCGATCGCCTGCATCGTCGGATGATCGCGCTCGCCCTTCTTGTAGCCCTGCAGGGCCGCTTCGAGGTACTTGGCCGACTGCCCGCCGATCTTCGGCACGCGATAGACGCGCGGGAACGACGCCTGGTAGCCGGGAATCGTGTGGCAGCCCGTGCACATCGAAATGTGCGGTTTGGCCGCATCGGCATTGCCCGCGGCCGGTGCCGGCTGCTGCCCGTAGGCGGTCGCGGCTGCGGCGAGCGCCGCCGCCGCGCACAGGAACCGTGTGCTGTTCATCGAAATCGTGTCTCCTCTTGCTTCGTATCGACGCGACCCGGCACACCGCGCCGACCCGCCAAAAAAGCGGGCGGATTCTAACGGAGCGCGAACGCACGCGTCCATCGCGGCAAGGGTTCCCGCGTTCGCTGCTTATACTGCCCGCTCTTTGCCGTCGTTCAGAGCCACGATGCCGATCGCCAACCCGCCCGCCCGCTTCGCCGGAACCGACACCTACGTCGCTACCGACGATCTGAAGCTCGCCGTCAACGCCGCCCTGACCCTGCAGCGTCCGCTGCTGATCAAGGGCGAACCGGGCACCGGCAAGACGATGCTCGCCGAGGAGGTCGCGCGTGCGCTCGACATGCCGCTGCTCGCGTGGCACATCAAGAGCACCACCAAGGCGCAGCAGGGACTGTACGAATACGACGCGGTGAGCCGGCTGCGCGACTCGCAGCTCGGCGACGACCGCGTGCACGACATCGCCAATTACATCGTGCGCGGCGTGCTGTGGCAGGCGTTCGAGCAGGACCGCCCGAGCGTGCTGCTGATCGACGAGATCGACAAGGCCGACATCGAGTTCCCGAACGACCTGCTGCGCGAACTCGACCGCATGGAGTTCTACGTCTACGAGACGCGCCAGACGATCCGCGCGAAGCACCGCCCGCTGGTGGTGATCACGTCGAACAACGAAAAGGAGCTGCCCGACGCCTTCCTGCGCCGCTGCTTCTTCCACTACATCAGGTTCCCGGACAAGGAGACGATGCAGGCGATCGTCGACGTGCACTTCCCCGGGCTGCGGCGCGAACTGCTCGCCAATGCGATGGCGACCTTCTTCGCGATCCGCGAGTTGCCCGGGCTGAAGAAGAAGCCGTCGACCTCCGAGCTGCTCGACTGGCTGAAGCTGCTGGTCGCCGAGCAGATCCCGGCCGAGGCGCTGCGCTCGAAGGACGACAAGCTGTTCGTCCCGCCGCTGGCCGGCGCGCTGCTGAAGAACGAGCAGGACATGCACCTGTTCGAGCGGCTCGTCTTCATGGCCAGGCACAACCGGTAGGTTGCGGACGGGGTGCGGGGTCTCGCGATGAAATGCGATCTCGGCCGCCGCAACCTAGGCTCGCGTTCGACGCGGACTGCGCGACGCTGCGCACGCGCGGCCGGTCAACGCTCGTTGGGTCGTCGCCCCGGCGGAGGCCGGGGCCCAATTGACGCTTTGCGGAGATGAACACACCGCAGCCGGTCACCCTCGAAGGCCACGGCGTGCGGCTGGAGCCGCTCGCGCGCGAGCATCACGATGGACTGGTCGCCGCGGCGAGCGACGGCGAGCTGTGGAAGCTGTGGTTCACGTCGGTGCCGACGCCGCAGGAGACGCATGCGTACCTCTCGGCCGCGCTGGCAGGCCGGGAAGCCGGCCACATGCTCCCGTGGGCGGTGCGCGATCTCGCCAGCGGAACGATCGTCGGCTCGACGCGCTATCACGACATCGTGCCCGCGATCGACCGCGTCGAGATCGGCTACACCTGGTACGCGCGCCGTTGCCAGAAGACGCACGTCAACACCGCGTGCAAGCTGCTGCTGCTCGCGCACGCGTTCGAGTCGCTCGGCTGCAAGGCCGTCGGCTTCCGCACGGACAACTTCAACTTCGCTTCGCAATCGGCGATCGAAGCACTCGGCGCGAAAAAGGACGGTGTGATCCGCCATCACCAGGCGCGCCGCGACGGCACCGTACGCGACACAGTGATGTACAGCATCCTCGCCGGCGAATGGCCCGACGTGAAACGTCACCTCGAGCTGCGGCTGGCGCGACACTCCCCTCGCCCGCATCAGCGGGAGAGGGGCCGGGGGTGAGGGCATGCTCTATCGCGGCACCTACGAAGGCGGCTGTTTCTGCGGCGCGATCCGCTATCGCTTCGAAGACGTGTTCGATGCCGGCTACTGCCACTGTTCGATCTGCCGCCGCACGTCGGGCGCACCGGTGATCGCATGGGTCAATTCGCCGCGTGCGGCGTTTCGCGTGTTGCAGGGTTCGCCGCGTTTAGTCGCTACGTCGGCTGACTTCCAGCGCGCGTTCTGCGATCAGTGCGGCACGCTGATGTGGACCGAGAGCATCGACCCGGCGCGCTGGGACATGGTGTCGGTGCACCACGGCACGATCGACCGCGCGGCAGAGATCGAGCCTGCGGTCCACATCTGCCACGACGACCGGCTGCCGTGGCTGCGTATCGACGACGTGCTTCCGCGGGCGCCGGACAGCCGGCCGCCGCACCCGGGCGGGCGCGGCGATCCGCGCTGGCAGGCGTAATCTCGCGTCATGCTGATCAACTTCTTCTACCACCTGCGCGCCGCGCGGCTGCCGGTGTCGATCAAGGAGCTGCTGACGCTGCTCGAAGCGTTGAAGAAGGACGTCATTCGGCCGTCGATCGACGACTTCTACTTCCTGTCGCGCGCCGCGCTGGTCAAGGACGAAGCGCACTACGACAAGTTCGACCGCGCGTTCGGCGAGTTCTTCAAGGGCGTGCAGACGACGCTCGGCATCACGAAGGAGATTCCCGACGAGTGGTTCAAGCAGTTGCTCGAACGCGCGTTCTCGCCCGAGGAGCTGGCGAAGCTGGAGAAGCTCGGCTTCGACAAGCTGATGGAGGAGTTCCGCAAACGGCTGGAAGAGCAGGACGGCGCGCACCACGGCGGCAACAAGTGGATCGGGACGGGCGGCACGTCGCCGTTCGGCGCCGGCGGCGCGCATCCTGAAGGCATCCGCGTCGGCGGCGATTCGAAGGGCGGCAAGAGCGCGGTCAAGGTCTGGGAGGCGCGCGCCTACCGCGACTACGACGACCAGGTCGAGATCGGCACGCGCAACATCAAGGTCGCGCTGCGCAGGCTGCGCCGCTTCGCGCGCGAGGGCGCCGACCTCGAACTGGACATGCACGACACGATCGAGTCGACCGCAAAGAACGCCGGCTGGCTCGACCTGAAGCTCGTTCCGGAACGGCACAACGCCGTGAAGGTACTGATGCTGCTCGACGTCGGCGGCACGATGGACGAGCACATCAAGCGGGTCGAGGAGCTGTTTTCGGCGACCAAGGCCGAGTTCAAGCACCTCGAGTTCTACTACTTCCACAACTGCGTCTATGAATACCTCTGGCGCAACAACCGCCGCCGCTTCGCCGAGAAGTTCGACACCTGGGACGTGCTGCGCAAGTACAACCCGGACTACAAGCTGATCTTCGTCGGCGACGCGACGATGAGCCCGTACGAGATCCTGCAGCCCGGCGGCAGCGTCGAGCACAACAACCCCGAGGCGGGCGCCGTCTGGCTGCAGCGTCTCACGCACCACTTCCCGAAACACGTCTGGATCAACCCCGAGCCCGAGGGGCTGTGGCAGTACCGCCAGTCGATCTCGCTGGTCAGCCAGCTCGTCGGCGGCCGGATGTTCCCGCTGACCCTCGAGGGCCTGACCCGCGCAATGCGGCAGTTGAGCAAGTGACGCGGCCGTTCGCGGGCATCGCGCAACCGCGCGGCTGAGGAACGCGAACGGCCCCGGTCGGCGGACGCTCGAACCGGCCGCGGCGCGATCTGCCAAGCTGCCCGGCGGCATCACCGCTGGCAGCGCGCACTTGGTCGCTGCGATGGCGGAAGCAACCGTGGCGCCGCGGCCGTTCCCGCATTCGGGAAGAACCGAAGAACGAACGCCCGAGGCTGCCCGCGCGCCACTGCACGGCTACACTCGAATCGAGCCGCCGCGCCGGCGACCCGGATGCGTACGGCTCACGACGCCGTTTCCCCACGCTCCCGAAGGAGTATCCCGATGGCGACTTATCTGATGTTCGGCCACTACTCGAGCGAAGGCATCAAGGGCATCAGCGCGAAGCGCACCGACAAGGCCGCGGCCGTACTGCGACGCCTGGGCGGCGAGATGAAGGCAGGCTACGCCCTGCTGGGCGATGTCGATCTGGTGTTGGTCGTCGACCTGCCCGACAACGAGGCCGCGATGCGGGCCTCCGTGGAACTGGGCAAGCTGACGGGGATCGGATTCAGCACGGCCCCGGCCATCACGGTCAAGGAGTTCGATCGACTGTTCGCCAAGTGACGGCGCAGTCGGGGCTCGTGCCGAGCTGTGCGTTGCGACGCCCCGGGCGGGTGGTTCGATGAACCGACCACGGCTGCGCCTGGCGACGCCCGCACGCATGGCCGCGGCGCTGCTGGTGGTCGTCTTCGTCGCGCAGCTGGCGGTGATGCTGACGCTGCACGAGTTGCTCGACATCGACCGCCAGCCGCGCTGGATCGAGCTGCTGCTCGACGCCGGCGCGCTGACGCTGCTGGTGTCGCTGTTCGTCGTGCTCGGGCTGGTCCGACCGCTGCAGATCGCGCTTCAGCGCGAGCGGAGCAAGGCGCGCATCGTGCTCGATCACGCGAGCGAGGGGATCATCACGATCGACCAGCGCGGCACGATCCTCGCCTTCAATCGCGCCGCCGAGGAGCTTTTCGGCTTCGCAGCCGCGGAGGCGGTCGGCCGCAACATCAGTCTCATCGTTCCGGGCCCGGACAAGGACCGGCACGACGGCTACCTGCGGCGCTACCTGGAAACGAATCACGGGCGGGTCGTCAACACACGGCGGCGCGTGCACGCGCAGCGCCGCGACGGGACCGTGTTCCCCGTCGAGATGTCGATGAGCGAAGTCAAGGTGCCTGACGGCCGGCTCTTCACCGCGATCATCCAGGACGTGACGGAGCGTCAGGCGATGGAGGCACGCATTCAATACCTCGCCTATCACGACCCCCTGACCGGGCTGGCGAATCGCGCGCTGTACTACGACCGGCTGACGCACGCGCTCGCGTTGGCCCATCGCGAGCGGCGCAAGGTCGGGCTGCTGGTGCTCGACCTGGACGGCTTCAAGCCGATCAACGACCGCTACGGCCACCAGGCCGGCGACGAACTGCTACGCCGCATCGCGGACCGCCTGCGCACCTTCGTGCGCGAGTCGGACACGGTAGCGCGGCTCGGCGGAGACGAGTTCACGATCGTCCTGTCGTCGATCACCGACCGCCGCGACGCCGAGGAGGGCGCCCGCCGCGTCGCCGCGCTGGTCGAAGCGCCGTGCACACTGGCGCAGGGAGCGGCGACGCTCGGCGCCAGCATCGGCCTCGCGGTGTTTCCGGACGACGCACGCGACCCGGACGAGCTGGGGCGCATCGCCGACGAGCGGATGTATGCCGCGAAAGCGCGGCGCAAGGCGGCCTGGATCGCCCACGTCGACGCGCCGGGCTGATCGTGTGCGCGGCCGGTCCGATCCGGCCAGGTGTTCAGGTCTCGAACGGCGGCGCCGCGCGCAGCACTTCGTCGAACGTCGTCAGCCCGGTCGCGATCTTCTCTGCGCCGGAGACGCGCAGGGACTTCAACCCGTCGCGCGCGGCCTGGTGGCGGATCTTCGCGATGTCGGCGCCTTGCGCGACCAGCTCGCGCAGCTTGTCGGTCATCACCAGCAGCTCGATCAGTCCGGTGCGGCCGAAGTAGCCGGTGCGGCGGCATTCGAGGCAGCCGACCGGCCTGTAGGTGCGCTTCGGATGCGACGTTCGCCACGGCGCCACCAGCGCTTTCCAGGTCGCCTCGTCGACCGGACCGTCCTCCTTCTTGCAGTGCGGGCACAGCGTTCGCACGAGCCGCTGTGCGAGGATGCCGATCAGCGTCGCGTTGACCAGATACGCCGGCACGCCCAGCTCGAGCAGCCGCGCGATCGAGCTGGCGGCGTCGGTCGTGTGCAGCGTCGAGAACACGAGGTGGCCCGTCAGCGCGGCCTGCACGGCCATGTCGGCGGTTTCCTTGTCGCGGATCTCGCCAACCATGATGATGTCCGGGTCCTGCCGCATCAGCGCGCGCAGGCCGTCGGCGAAGCCGAGGTCGATGCCGTGCTGGACCTGCATCTGATTCAGCGCCGGGTCGATCATCTCGATCGGATCCTCGACCGTGCTGACGTTGACCTCGTCCGTCGCGAGCTGCTTCAGCGTCGAGTACAGCGTGGTCGTCTTGCCCGAGCCGGTCGGCCCGGTCACGAGCACGATGCCGGAGGGCCGGTGGATCAACTCGTCCCAGGTGGCCGCCTCGCGCTCGGAGAAACCCAGCTCGGCGTAGCTGCGCACGACGACCTCGGGGTCGAAGATGCGCATCACGAGCTTTTCGCCGAACGCGGTCGGCAGCGTCGACAGCCGGATCTCGACCTCGCGGCCGGCGCTCGGCCCCGACGTGACTTTCGTCTTGATGCGGCCGTCGAGCGGGCGGCGGCGCTCGACCACGTCCATGCGGCCGAGCAGCTTGATGCGGCTGACCATCGCGTGCATCACCGCCGGCGGCACCTGGTAGACCTGGTGCAGTACGCCGTCGATGCGGAAGCGCACGACGCCCTGCTCGCGCTTGGGCTCGAGATGGATGTCGCTCGCGCGCTGGTCGAACGCGTACTGCAGCAGCCAGTCGACAACCAGCACGACGTGCGCGTTGTCGGCGTCGACCTTGCCGCCCAGCTCGACGAGCTGCTCGAAGTTGCTGACCAGCGAGGTCGTGCTGGTCTTGCTCGCGCCCTTGATCGACTGCGCGAGCTTGTAGAACTCGACCGTGTAGCGCGCGACGTCGAGCGGATTGGCGACGACGCGCTTGACGCCCTTCTTCGTGATCTGCTCGATCTCGCGCTGCCAGCCGTCGAGGAAAGGCTCGCAGGTGGCGACGACGATCTCCGCGCCGGTGACCGCGATCGGCAGGATCGAATAGGTCGTCGCGTACGCGCTCGACATCACGTCGACTACGCGCGCGAAGTCCACGCGCAGCGGGTCGATGTGCTGGTACGGCAGCCCGGCCTTGTCCGCGAGCCACTGCGTCAGCCGCTCGAGGTCGAGCAGCTCGCGACCCGGCGTCGACGAGCGCAGGTTCATCTCCGCCAGCAGCGCGAGCGGATGCACCTGCGTCTCGCGCGAGCGCACCGACAGCACGCGCTCGCCGTCGGCCTGCGCCATCAGGCCGTCGGCCATCAATTCACGAACGACGTAGGCGAGCGGCAGCCGTCCGACCGGCTTCGGCTCGGCGCCGTGCTTGCGCACCGATTTGTCGGGAGCGTTCATCGGGACGATCGAGCCGCGGCCGGAGCGGCACAGGGCGACATCACGCGGCCGGCGCGTAGCGTGCGGCCATTTCCTCGCGGCGCTTGGGCATCTTCTCGAACTCGCCGACCACACCGTCGACCGCGCGCTTGGTGAGCGGCGTGGCCTCGAGCGCCTTCAGCTTGCCGCGCTTCAGGTAGTTCTTGATCAGGTCGGGCGGCATCACGTGCGCGTTCTTCTCGCGGTCCGAGCTGAACAGGAACAGCGTGCGCAGCGGGCTGATCCAGCGCAGCCGCGCCTTGACCATCTCCTTGCCGTTCCACATGCTGAACCAGGTACCGCGCTGCCAGCTCGCAATCTCCTCGTCGAGCCGTGCTTCCTCGACGCGATCGAGCGGCCCGATATCGGTCACCGGGTCCGGCACCTTCAGCTCGGCGTCGTGTTCGGCCGCGGCGCGCATCAACGCGCCGGTGGACACGCGTACGCCGCCCGCGACCGTCGTGATCGGGAACGTGCCGGTCAACTGCATGCCGTCGAGCCGCGCGCGCAACTCGGTCGTCGCCAGCGACGACTTGATGTAGCGCGCCTGGTCGACCGGCTTGACCGCCATCGCGTGCGATTCCATCAGCTGCTTGAAGAACTCGTTCTGCTCGCGCTCGGCCATGCGGATCAGCGCCAGGCCGTCGCGCATCACGCGCGACAGGTTCGGGATCAACTCGACCAGCCGGCGGCGGTCGTCGGCGGAGGCCTTCGGCTGGACGCTCCACACCATGTCGTGGATCGCCTCGCGGAAGCGCTTGGAGAAGCCCGGCGTTTGCTCGTCGCGCAGCGTGGCGGTGACCAGCACCTGCACCCAGGGCCCGATCAGGAAGTCGCGCAGGTAGGGCTCCAGCTCGACCTTCTCGAACGCGCGCCGCACCTGGATCGTCGTGTTGATCGCGAGGATCTCGCGCTTCTCGGCCTCCTCCAGCGCGCGCTTGGCGCGCGCCACCGGATCGCTGTCGCGCGGCGAGATGTCGCCGACGAAGTTCTCGAATTCGCCGAGGAGCTTCTCGAAGACCGCGACGTCCTTGTCGAACTTCTGCAGCACCTCGCGGACGATGCGGTCGACCTCGCTCCGGTAGCGCTCGTTCTCGTCGCCGTACGGCTCCCAGCCGACGGCGGTGCTGGCGATGCGGTCGATCAGCCGGCGCGCCGGGTGCGTGCTCGAGGCGAAGAAGTCGGCGTCGAGCAGCGCCGCCTTCAGCACCGGGAACTGCAGCCGCGAGATCAGCGCCTTGATCTCGGCCGGCACCTGCTTGTCCTGCAGCACGTGGTCGAACAGCATGCCGACGATCTCGATCGTCAGCTTGTCGACGGTGCGGTTGGACTTGTCGACCAGGTGCTCGCGCCAGGTGTTGATCGAACCGGCCGCGGTGCCGGCGAAGGCCGCACCGTGGACGCCTTCGAGGCCCAACTGCTGCAGCTCACCGATCGCTTCGAGCAGCGGCGCTTCGGCCGGGCCGACCTGCGGCATCGGCGGCAGCCGCATGTCGCGCGCGTTGGACTGCAGGCGCGTGAGCAGGTTGTTCAGCGCCACGCTCGGATCGAAGATCGCCGCGGCCATCGCGCGCGGCATGCCGCCGACCGTGCCCGGCGCAGCACCCGCCATCGCGCCCGGCATGCCCTGCGGGCCGTAGCCCGGGTAGCCCGGGATCGTCGTCGGGGCAGCGCCCGGCTGCGTCGCCGCCCCGGACTCGCTCCGGGGCTCGACGTGCGCGCCGCCGGGGAGGCCGACGCCGCGCGCCGCCGCCTGCCGCGCCGCCATCTCGCGCCGGATCAGCTTGGCGTCGAGCCCGTGCCGCGCGAAGTGCTCGAGCAGCGCGGTGTGGATGCGGCCGATCTCCTCGGCGAGCGGCTTCTCGAAGACGCTAAGGTAGAAGTCCCACGCTTCGGTGTGCAGCGCAAGGTCCTCGGCAGCGTCGAGCAGCGCCCGCATGAAAACTTCCGGGCCGAAGGGGTTCTCCGCGGTGCGCAGCGCGCTGCGGCCGGTCAGGTGCTGGACGATCACCTGCAGATCGCGCAGCTGCTCCTCGATGACGCCGCGCATCTTGCCCGCGGCGCGATCGACGATCACGCCGTGCGCGGTGGTGACCGCGTCGACCAGCGTCAGCATCTCGGCGCTGACCTGTCCGACCGTGTTCGCCGGCGCGTGCTGCGCCATCACTTCGGTCAGCGCCGCGTCCTGGTGCTCCTTCAGATGCGACAGGAACGCGTGGCGCAGGTCCGACCCTTTCGTCGACAGCAGCCGCTGCACCAGCGGCGAGCCGACGTTGAAGTCCCATTTCGCGTTGAGCTCTTCGAGAACCGCCCGGCAGATCGAATCGAAGGCGTTGCCGATCAGCTCGATCGCGATCGCCAGCCCCGAGCGCATCAGCGCGGAGGCCTGCGCGGCAGACAGGTACGGCAGGGTACCCGGCGCTTTCGCCGTCGCGGACTGGGCGAGCGGGTTGAAATCCATGCGTTACGGATGCAAGCGACGCAGCGGGCGCGCGGGAAGCGCCCCAGCGGGGACTCTAGTCACCCCCGGAACCCTGTCAAGCGAGAATATCCACCCCTCCGCGGTACCAAGTCCGAGGATCGGAGCGCAGGCCGCGATCCGGTTGCCGGTCTGTACGGCCACGGCCTCAGATTTCCAAGCGATCGCCGTGGCCGTTTTCCGCGCGCAGGCCGGACACCCACTTGCGCGCCGGCAGCCGATGGCGCGCTTCGATCGCCCGCGCCGCCTCGTAGAGCTCGGCATACGCGACCGTGAGCGGCGGTCCGGCGAAGCCCAGCACGATGCGGTTGCCGGCGTCCGCTTCCGGCAGCACCAGCGCGCGGTCGTCGAACGCGCGGGCGATCGCGTCGAAACTCGGCCCGAAGCTGCGACCGAACAGGTTGAACGCCGCCACGCCGGGCCCGGTCAGCGCGCGGCGGCAGGCGGCATAGAAGTCGACGTCGTCGTAGACCGGGCCGCGCGCCTGCGCGTCGTACAGATCGACCTGCAGCCAGTCGGCGCAGCGGCGCCGGCGCGGATGCGCGATGAACTCGCGGGCATCGGCCAGATCGACGGCCAGCCGCGCATCGTCGGGCGGCAGCTTGAACCAGCGCCGCGCCGTCTCGACGACCGCGTCGCTGATTTCCGCGACCGTGATTTCGGCCTCGGGCAGTTCGCGGTGGCAGAACTTCGCCAGGGCGCCCGCCCCCAGGCCGAGCTGAACGATGCGGCGCGGCTGCGGCAGGAACAGCAACGGCGCCATCATCTGCTGCTGGTATTCCAGCTCGAGCGCATACGGGCGCGCGATCCGCATCGCGCCTTGCACCCACTCGGTGCCGAAGTGCAGGTAGCGCACGCCGTCGGATTCCGACAGCGTGATATGCGGCGCGACGGCCTTGTGGCCGCGCGGCGCGGCTGCGGTGCGACGCTGCTTCACGCGGAGTACGAGGCAGTCGCGCAGGGTGAAGCGGCGGCGACCTCCGCGACTTCAATGGGCACCGACCGCGGCCCCCTGCAGATCCTGCATCACCGCATGCACGGCGCGCTCGAACAGCGGCACCGATTCGACCGGCTGCATGCGGCCGGTGCGCAGGTAACCGCGCAGCGTATCGGGCGACAGCGAATGCGCCTGCTTGCCGTCCGCCGGCGTGAACAGGTACAGCGTCTTGCGCGGGCTGATCCAGCGCAGCCGCACGCGTTCGGTCACGTCGCCGACGCGCAGGTTGAACCAGTCGCCGCGCTTCCAGCGCGCGATGATCTGGTCGACCTGCGCATCGTCCGGGCCGGCCGCGGCGGCCGCGGCTTCGGGCGGCAGCGTCAGGTGATTCACCGGCACATGCTCCTCGGCGATCACGTGGCGCACGACGTCGTCGGACACGTGCAGCGGAGCGGCGCCGTCCTGCGCCGGCGGCTCGGCGTCGAAGCGGATGCCGTCGAGCTTGATGCTCAGCGTGCTCGGCTCGAAGCCCGCCCCCGGGCTGCCGTGGGCGAGTTCCAGCGCCTTCACCGCCAGCGCGTGCGAGTTCATCAACTTCGAGAAGAACTCCTGCATCTTCGCTTGCGGCCAGTCGATCAGCAGCACGCCTTCGCGCAGCGCGGCCAGCACCGGCGGGATCACGCTGACCAGGCGCTTGCGGTCGTCCGGGTTGATCTTCGGCTGCACGCTCCACACGAGGTCGGGCACGATGCGCAGGTAGCGCTGCACCTGCCCGGGCTTGTCCTTTTCGCGCAGCGACGCCGCCACCAGCACGCGCACCCAGGTTTCGAGCAGGAAGTCGCGCAGGTACGACTCGATCTGCACGCCGTCGAAGGCGCTGCGGACCTGGATCGTCGCGTTGATCGCCATCACCTCGCGCGACTCGGCCTCGGCGAGCGCACGCTTGGCGCGCGCGACCGGATCGTCGTCGCGCGTCTTCTCTTCCGCCAGGTACTGCTCGAAGGCGGCGAGCGACTTCTCGAACGCGCCGAGCCCGTCTTCGGTCGCGGCGAGCACCGCGTGCACGACCTTCTGGACCTCGGCGAGGTAGCGCTGGTTGTCCTCGCCCGCGCTGGTCCAGCCGATCGACGTGCTGGCGATCCGGTCGAGCAGCAGCCGCGCGGGATGCTGCGGCGAAACGAACAGCTCCGGATCGGTCAGCGCGACCTTGATCAGCGGGAACTGCAGCCGCTGGATCAGGTGCTTGATTTCCTCCGGGACGTGCTTGTCCTGGTTGATGCGGTCGAACAGCAGACCCACGATCTCGATCGTCAGCTTGTCGACCTGCTTGGTCGCGGTTTCGGTGAGCTTGCCGCGCAGTTCCGCGACGTTGATCGCGGCGTCGGGCGCGGGGCGTCCCATCTGCACGGCCGACATCGCGATTGCGCCGAGCTTCTGGATCTCGTTCAGGGCCGCCAGCAGGCCGGGCTCGATCAGCACGGCGGCGCCGCCACCGGCCGCGCCGCCCGCCATCGCCGCGGTCGGCAGCGGAGGCAGACCGAAGCCGCCCCCCGGCATGGTCGGTACGCCCTGCATCGTCGGCATGCCCTGCAGCGCCTGCATCGCGCGCAACGCCGACGTTCCGCCGAGCGTCGGCGCGGGCGTGTAATGGCCGGGCGCGGCCTGGCGCGGGTCGCCGATCACGCCCGGCCCGGGGTAGCCCGCCGACGGCAGAAGCTGCATCCGCTGGTACAGGCCCTGCAGCACCTGCTCGGCGCTCAGGCCGCCCGCGAAGTGCACGCCGCCGCCGGTCAAGGGCGCGCCGAGCCCGGTGTTGGTCGGCACGCCGAGCAGCGAGTTGCGGCCCATCACCGTGTTGCGCCCCATCACGGTATTGCGCGTGATCGTCGTGCGCGCCAGCTCGGCGCTGACGCCCTGCGACGCGAGGTGGTGATCGACCGCCGCATACGCCGCGCGCACGGGGGCGATCAGCGGCGCATCGAAGCAATGGGTTAGCCGCAGCAGGTCTTCCTTGGGCACGCCGACCTTGTCGAGCGCCTGGTGCGCGGCGCGCAGGAACATGCCCGGGCGGAACGGATGGTCGCCGTCGCGCAGGTCGGGCTCGCGCACGAGGTTCGCCACGCGCAGCTTGACGCTCGTGTATTCGTCGTCGACGGCATTGCGGATCCGCGCGGCGGAGCTCTCGATCAGCGTCGAGAACTCCATGTCGCCGTAGTCGATCAGGCTCAGCGACTTGCGCTCGGGCGCCTTCGTCTCGGCGAGCCGGTGCGCGACGAAGTCGGCCACCGCAGCCCTAAACTCGGTCTGCAGCGCATCCGAGTACGCCTGCACGAAAGCACGATCGCGCGACAGCGCGAGCTTGGCGGGTTTGGCGACGTCCTCGTTCTCCGAACGCGCGATCGGACCGAGCGCTTCCAGCAGCACGTCGGTGATGCGCGGCTCGACGGCGTTGCGGATCGACGTCCAGCAGTCCTCGAGCAGACGGCGCGCACCGGGGCGCCGCGACACGGGGGTGCCCGGCGCGACGGCGGCGTCCAGCAACGTCCTGTTTTCGTTGCTCATCGTGCGAGCCCGAGGCGGAGAGCCCGAATGGCCCTCCCGGACCGATTGTGCCCCACTCGGTCGCCAGCGGAACGTCCCAAGTTACGTGTTCCGGCGAGGCAAAACGACCGATCAGTCGAATTCGGCCGAGAAAGGCAGGTAATGCCGGACCGACCGGGTCCGGGACGACAGCCCCCGGCGGCTTCGCTTCAACACCGCCGGGCGGCTGCGAGCGCGCGCCGCCACAGCGCGAGCTTCTGCGCCAGCGTCCGGCCGGCGTGCGCCGGGCTCGTCGATGGCACGACCGCCGTGGCGAAGCCGGCCCGCCGGAACACCGGTTCGTAGCGGCCGGCCGTCTGCCCGTTGAAGATCACGCGCTCGAGCTTCGGCGCCAGGCGATGCAGCAGCGCGAAGTCGTTCGGTTCGTGATTGCGGATCGACGCGTCGAGGCTGCCTTCGCGCTCGCAGGCGCCGAGCACGTCCCAGATGCCGACCCGGTGCGCCAGCACGCGCGCCAGCCGCGCCTCGTAGGGCAGCTCGGCGAGCGGCTCGCCGAGCACGCGTCCGAGGATCGTCCAGAACTGGTTGCGCGGATGCGCGTAGTACTGCCCGGCGGCGAGCGACGCTTCGCTCGGAAAGCTGCCGAGGATCAGCGTTTCGACGCGTTCGTCGATGACCGGCGGAAAGCCTCTGAGACGCCCGCCGCGCGCCGGGCTACTTCGCCGCGGCATCCAGCAGCATCTGGTTCAGCCGCCTGACGAAGCCGGCCGGATCGTCGAGCTGGCCGCCTTCGGCGAGGACCGCCTGGTCGAGCAGCAGCGCGGCCCAGTCGGCGAGCTTCGCTTCCTCGTACTTGAGCCGCTGCACCAGCGGATGGTGCGGGTTCAGCTCGAGGATCGGCTTCGACGCCGGCGCCTTCTGTCCAGCCGCTTTCAACAGCCGCGCCAGATGCGCACTCATCGCGTCGCGATCGACGACGATGCACGCCGGCGAGTCGGTCAGCCGCAGCGTCACGCGCACGTCCTGCACGCGCTCGCCGAGCGCGGACTTCACCTTGCCGACGAGCTCCTTGTATTCGTCGGCGACCTTCTGCTGCTCCTCCTTCTCCTGCGCGTCGGCTAGCTCGCCGAGGTCGAGGTCGCCTTTCGCGACCGACGCCAGCGGCTTGCCGTCGAACTCGTGCAGGAAGGTGAGCATCCATTCGTCGACGCGATCGGTCAGCAGCAGCACCTCGACGCCCTTCTTGCGGAAGATCTCCAGGTGCGGGCTGGACTTCGCCGCCTCCAGCGTGTCGGCGGTCAGGTAGTAGATCGACTTCTGGCCGGGCTTCATCCGCGCGACGTAGTCGCCGAGCGACACGCTTTGCGCGCCTTCGCTCGTCGTCGATGCGAAGCGCAGCAGCCTGGCGATGCGCTCGCGGTTGGCCGGATCGTCGCCCACCCCTTCCTTCAGCACCTGGCCGAACTCGGACCAGAACTTCGCGTAGTCGTCCTTGCGGTTTTCGGCTAGGTCTTCGAGCAGCGACAGCACGCGCTTGGTGCAGCCCTCGCGGATCGCCTTGACGTCGCGCGACTCCTGCAGGATCTCGCGGCTGACGTTCAGCGGCAGGTCGCTCGAGTCGACCACGCCGCGCACGAAGCGCAGGTACGGCGGCAGAAGCTGCTCGGCGTCGTCCATGATGAACACGCGCCGCACGTACAGCTTGACGCCGTGCCGCTGGTTGCGATCCCAGATGTCGAACGGTGCGTGCGACGGGATGTACAGAAGCTGGATGTATTCGGTCTTGCCTTCGACGCGGTTGTGCGTCCACGCCAGCGGCTCGGTGAAGTCGTGCGCGACGTGCTGGTAGAAGGACTTGTACTGCTCGTCGGTGATGTCGCTCTTGGTGCGCGTCCACAGCGCGCTCGCCTGGTTGACGGTCTCCTCCTCGTCCTTGACGACGTAGTCGTTCTTGTCCTTGTCCCACTCCTCCTTCTTCATCCGGATCGGCGTGGCGATGTGGTCCGAGTACTTGGTCAGGATCGAGCGCAGCTTCCAGCTCGACAGCAGCTCGTCCTCGCCCTCCTTCAGGTGCAGGATCACGTCGGTGCCGCGCGCTTCGCGCGCCGCCGGCTCGACGGTGAATTCGCCCGAGCCGTCGCTTTCCCACTTGACCGCCTGGTCCGCGGGCAGCCCCGCGCGGCGCGAGATCACCGTGACGCGGTCGGCGACGATGAAGCTCGAATAGAAGCCGACGCCGAACTGGCCGATCAGTTGCGTGTCCTTCTGCTGGTCGCCGGTCAGTTGCGCGAAGAACTCGCGCGTGCCGCTCTTCGCGATCGTGCCGAGATGCTGGATCGCCTCGTCGCGCGACATGCCGATGCCGTTGTCCGACACCGTGATCGTGCGCGCCGCCTTGTCGTAGCTCACCCGGATCGCGTAGTCGGGGCCGCCTTCGAGCAGCTCGGGTTTGGCGATCGCCTCGAAGCGCAGCTTGTCGCACGCGTCCGACGCGTTGCTCACCAGCTCGCGCAGGAAGATTTCCTTGTTCGAGTACAACGAATGGGTGACGAGGTGAAGAAGCTGCTTCACCTCGGCCTGGAAGCCGAGGGTCTCCTTGATCTTGGTGTCGGGTGCGCCCATGCAAATCCTCCGGTACGGCCGTAGCGCGCCGATTATGGGGGCGGGTCGCGCGGCTTCAAGCCCGCCCCGGCTCGCGGACCCCGTCCGGCAGGACGGCCGACCGCCGCCGACCTACTCCCCGATCTGCTGCAGCAGGTACAGCCGCTGGTAGATGCCGCCTTCGATCGCCATCAGCTCGTCGTGCGTGCCCTGCTCGGCGATGCGGCCGTGGTTCAGCACGACGATGCGGTCGGTGGCGCGGATCGTCGACAGCCGGTGCGCGATCGCGATCACCGTCACCTTGCCGCGCAGCTCGGCGAGCGCCTGCTGCACGAGCTGCTCGGTTTCGCTGTCGATGCGCGAAGTCGCCTCGTCGAGGAACAGCACGCGCGGCCGCCCCGCCAGCGCGCGCGCCACGGCGATCAACTGCTTCTGCCCCGACGACAGCCGCGCGCCGCTCTCGCCGAGCGGCGTGTCGTAGCCCTGCGGCAGTTGCTCGATCACCTCGTGCACGCGCGCAGCGCGCGCGGCCGCCTCGATCACCGGGTGCGGCAGGCCGCGCCCCATGTCGATGTTCTCGCGCGCGCTCGCCGCCAGCAGGAAAGGCTCCTGCGGCACCAGCCCGACGTCGGCGCGGAAGTGCTCGTCGCCGATCGTCGCGAGCGGAATGCCATCGATTTCGATGCGCCCGGCCTGCGGCGCGTAGAAGCGCAGCAGCAGCGCGAGCAGCGTCGACTTCCCGCTGCCGGTGTGGCCGACGATGCCGACGAACGAACCGGCCGGGATCTCCAGGCTCAGGTCGTGCAGCACCGGCTCGTCCGGGTCGTAGCCGAAGCTCACGTCGCGCAGCTCGACGCGCCCGCGCGCGATGCGGCGCGCGTGCGTCACGCGTTCGGACTCGCCTTCGGCGAGCAGCGTGTTGACGCGCGCCGCCGCGATCACCGACTGCTGCAGCAGCGAGAACTGCATCGTGATCTGGATCAGCGGCTCGACCACGCGCGCGATGTACGTGATGAACGCGTACAGCAGCCCGATCTCGATCGCGTCGAACTGCTGCGTGCCGAACGCGGCGACCACCGCGACGATCAGCAGCACGTTCAGCAGATCGAGCGCCGGCCGCAGCAGCCACGCGTTGGCGCGGATCTCGCCCATGCGCGCGCGGTAGTACGCGTCGTTGGTGACGCCGAAGCGCTGGCCGAAGCGCCGCACCGCGCCGGTGGCCTGCAGCACGCTCATGCCGGCGATGCTTTCGGCCATCTGCGCGTTGATGTCGCTGCGCAGTTCGCGCGAGCGCGTGACCGCCGCGCTCGACAGCCGCTGGTAGCCCCAGACGATCGCCACCGTCGCCGGCACCAGCGTCAGCACGATCAGCATCAGCCGCCAGTCGAGCCAGGCCATCGCGACGATCGCACCGAGCAGCACCGTCAGCCCCTGCAGGATCTCGAACAGCACCTGCACGTAGAGCTGTTTGACCGACTCGGTGTCGTTGGTGATGCGGCTGACGAGTTGGCCGGTGATCGCCTTGTCGAAGAAGCTCATCGGCAGCCGCAGCACGTGCGCGTAGACGCGCTCGCGCAGCCGCCGCACCGAGCGCATCGCCAGCCCCGCCAGCCGCACCAGCTGGAAGTAGCGCAGCACGCTCGCCGCGCAGCCCGACGCGAGATACCCGCCGAGCAACAGCGCGATCGCCCACGGATCGAACGAGCGCGGCAGCAGGTGCTCGTCGATGAAGACCTTGCCGAAGATCGGGCCGAGCGCCTCTAGCCCGCCCGCGGCCGCGAGCCACAGCGTGGCCCACACGAGCTGCCGCTTGTCCGGCCGCGCCGCGCGCCACAGCAGCGCGAACGCCTGCCGCCGCTCGTTCGGCTTGACCGGGCGCAGGTCGGGGTGGGCTTCGGCTTCGATGGCGATGGACATGGTCGGATTGCGGATTGCCCTCAGGCGGCGTCGAGGCTCGCCTCCAGTTGCTGGTACTTCCACTGCGCCGCGTACCAGCCGCCGAGCGCGAGCAGTTCGTCGTGCGTGCCGCGTTCGGTCACGCGGCCGGCGCGGATCACGACGATCTGGTCGGCGTCGGCGACCGCCGACAGGCGATGGCTGACGATGATCGCGGTGCGCGCCGCGCGCGCGCCGCGCAGATGCGCGAGGATGCGCGTCTCGGTGCCGGTATCGACGGCCGACAGCGCGTCGTCGAGCACCAGCAGCGGCGTGTCGGTCAGCAGCGCGCGCGCGATCGCCACGCGCTGCCGCTGCCCGCCCGACAACGTGACGCCGCGTTCGCCGACCAGCGTGTCGTAGCCGCGCGGAAAGCGCAGGATGTCCTCGTGCAGCGCTGCGAGTTGCGCGGCGCGCTCGATCTCCGCGCGCGTCGCGTCCGGCCTGGTCAGCGCGATGTTGTCCGCGATCGACGCGGAGAACAGGAACGGCTCCTGCGGCACCCACGCGATGGCCGCGCGCAGCGCGTCGAGCCGGTACGCGTGCAACGGCTGCGCGCCCCAGCGAATCGCTCCCGACTGCGGCGCGTAATGCCGCAGCAGCAGCCGGATCACCGTCGACTTGCCCGCGCCGGTCGGCCCGACGATGCCGAGGGTGCGGCCGGGGGCGAGGTCGAAGCTGACGTGGTCGAGGGCAGCCTTGGACGACGGCCCCTCACCCTCGCCCTCTCCCCGCAAGCGGGGCGTGGGAGGCTCCTGTCCCTCTCCCCGGGCACGGGGAGAGGGTTGGGGTGAGGGGCTCTCGCGCTCGCGCGCCCCCTCTACTTCCGGATAGCTAAACGTCACCCCCTCGAACCGAATCGCGCCGTTGTCGAGTTCGGTCACCGTGCCGTGATCCTCGACCGACAGCGGCTCGGCGAGCAGCGGGTCGAGGCGGCCCCACGCCGCGCGGCCGCGTTCGAGCAGCGACAGCACCCAGCCGGCGGCGAACATCGGCCAGATCAGTTGCGCGAGGTACATCGTGAACGCGGTCAGGCCGCCCACGGTCAGCTCGTCGCGCCATACGAGCCAGCCGCCCACGCCGAGCGTCAGCACCGTCGCGACGGTCAGCGTCACGCCGACCGCCGGCTCGTACGCCGCCTCCCACTTCTGCGCGTCGAAGCTCGCGTCGGCCGCGGCCTTCGTGCGCTGCGCGAAGTCGTTGCCCGCGCGCGCCTCGAGCCCCAGCGCCCGCAGCGTGCGCACGCCGGCCACCGTTTCCTGCACGTGCTCGTTCAGCGCAGAGAAGCGGTCGAGCGACTGCCGCCACGCGTCGTGCACGCGGCGCGAGATCACCCAGAACGACGCCGCCATCAGCGGAAACGGCAGCAGCGCGACGGCCGCGAGCCGCCAGTCCACGCCGAGCGTCATCATGCCGACCACCAGCACCAGCGTCAGCGTTCCGTCGAAGCCGGCGAGGAAGGCTTCGCCCGCGGCCAGTTCGACCGCGTCGACATCGTTGGTCGCGCGCGCCATCAGGTCGCCGGTGCGTTGGCGGTTGAAGAACGGCGGCCCCTGTTGCGCGAGCCGCGCGTACAGCCGCGTGCGCAGCTCCACGCCGAGCTGGTACGCGGCGGCGAAGAGCTGCAGCCGCCAGCCCACGCGCAGGAAGTAGATCGCGATCCCCATCAGCACGAGCCACGCCAGCTCGCGTGCGAGCGCGCCGCCGGCGAGCGTCTGCGCGACCAGCCCGTCGACGATGCGCCCGACCTGCCGCGGCACCCACACCGTCAGCACCGCCACGCCGATCAGCATCAGCGCCGACGCGACGTACGCGCGCCAGTGCCGGCGCACGAAGCCGCCGATCAATCGGGTCAGGGTGACGGTCACGGTGTTGTTGTCGTTGTCTTGGAGGTAGCCCGCTCGCCCTGAGCCCTTCGACTTCGCTCAGGGCAGGCCTGTCGAAGGGCGAACCTCCGACGGCTCAAGCAAGGTCCTTCGACGAGCTCAGGACGAACGCGAGGCCGCGATTGTATGGACTTCCGCCTTGCGCGCGCACGACCTTTCGCCTCGATCAAACGCAGCGTTCACACGCGTTGACGCTGCCCGCGCGGCTGCGTAACGTGCATTGCGGTCCCGCCTCGCGGCGGCTCCGCCACTCACCCGAGCAGCGCGGCGCGATGACCTCGACCACCGACACGCGCCCCACCCGCCCGCGCGCCTTGGCGCGCGCCGCCGCGTTGCGCGACAGCGCCGACGGGTTGCAGGCGAAGGTCGAATTCCTCGCCTCGGCGGCGGCGTATCCGGAACGCCCCGCGCGCGTCGACGTGCGCGAGACGCACATGTCGTGGGTCTTCCTCACCGACGGCACCGCGTACAAGCTGAAGAAGCCGGTCGTCTATCCGTATCTGGACTTCAGCACGCTGGAGGCGCGCGAGGCGCGCTGCCGCGACGAAGTGCGGCTCAACCGCCGGCTCGCGTCCGACGTCTACCTCGGCGTCGCGCGCCTGACGCGCGAAGCCGATGGGCGCCTGGCGATCGACGGCGCAGGCGCCACCGTCGACTGGCTCGTGCGCATGCGCCGGCTGCCCGAGCACCGCACGCTCGAGCAGCTCATCGTCCGCGGCGAACTGCTGCCCGCGCACGTCGCGCAGATCGGCACGCTGCTCGCCGGGTTCTATCGGCGGCTGCCGCCCGCCGAGGTCGACGCGCAGCGCTACGTGGAACTGCTGCGCGCCCAGCACGACGCCAACGCCGGCCTGCTGTTGCGGCCCGACTTCGCGCTCGACGGCGCGCGCGCCGAGCGCATCGTCGCCGCGATCGAGCGCTTCTTCGCCGCCGACCGCGCGCTGCTCCAAGCGCGCGCCGCCGGCGGCCACGTCGTCGAGGGCCACGGCGACCTGCGCCCCGAACACGTCTTCCTGCTCGACGCGCCGGTCGTCATCGACTGCCTGGAATTCAACCGCGCGCTGCGGCTCGTCGACCCGTTCGACGAGATCGGATTCCTCGGCCTCGAATGCGAGCGGCTCGGCGCGCCGTGTGTCGGCGAACAGTTGCGTCGCGACCTCGAAGCGCAACTCGGCGACCGCATCGACGACCGCCTGCAGCACTTCTACGTCGCGCTTCGCGCCTGCCTGCGCGCCCGGCTCGCGCTCGCCCACCTGACCGAACCCGAACCGCGCGAGCCGCACAAGTGGCCGCAGCGAGCCAGGGAGTATCTGGCGTTGGCGGAGCTGGCGGTGGGCGATATCGCTCGCACCGGATCACCCGGCTGACGCGCTTGCGAATCTCCCGCCAGGCACGCGTACGCGCGAGCCGGACTTCGCCGGCTGGTTGACCGCAGGCATTGTCACAGCACGGGCGGATGCTCCCTGCTTGCATGCCAGAACGCGAGAACCCTCAACTCCTCGCGCTCGGCCCTGTAGTAGATGAAGTAGCCGACGCGATTGAGAAACAGGCGTCGAACACCCGGCGTTCTGCTTCCCGAGTACCGTGCACCGATGCCCGGTTGCTCGGCGAGCAGGGTTACAGCCTCGGCGAAGTCACTCGCGACCGCGCCGGGAGCGCTCGGCCGATTCTCCGCCCACCATTGAGCAGCCCGACGAACCTGACTTGCTGCCCGGGCGGAGATCCTGACCCGAAGCGCCATGCTCAAGGTTTCTTGGGAAGCGACGCAAGCAGCTTGTCGAGTGTTTCGAATTCACCTCGCTCGATCTCGGCGATGGCTTCGAGAAGCTCGTTCTCCTGAGCCTCGGACAGCGAAAAACTCTCCGCTGCGCCCCGGGAAAGTACGGTGACGACCGCACCCTCGGGAAGACTCGCTCCCTCGACGACGATCTTTCCGTTGACGACAGTTCCAGTGGCAACTTGCATGAGGCGGATGGTACTCCCAATCACTGTTACGACTCCCCTGTTGCGCCGTCGGCGTCGGATCGGGCGGTCCAGGATGGCAGGACGGTCGAGGCACTAAGAGCGGAGGGCGCCGATGAACTCTTCAGCGAAAACCTCCGCCGGGCGCAGAACGCCGGTCGGCGTGCCGACCTCCAATTCGCGGCGCGGGGGTATGAGGCGTCCCTTCGACTCGCGCAGCATGACCACATGGCTTCCGCTTTACCGAACCTTCGCAAACCCAAGCCGTTCGAGGGCGCGGATGATCTCCGCTCCCGAGACGCGACGCAGCTTAGGCACTCGCCGGTTCTGGAACCGTGAAGACGGTCACGACAGGGTGTCCAGTGATCGGCAGCGGAAACTCCCCAAGGTGCAGCGCGGTCGCTTCCCGAAGGTGGGCGACAGCCTCTTCAATCGTTTCGCCCTGCGTCGTCGTGCCGGTTTCTGGATTGAGCGCAACGAAACCGCCCTCTTCGGCAGGGGTAAGGACCGCGGTGAGTTCCATTTGCTCTCTCGCTCGAAAGCCGTACTGATTGTCTCAGAAGAGCACTCCTGATGCCCAACGCTCAGCATCAGCGGCGGCGCGCAGTGTCGTCCGCTGTACGCTGTTCTTCGGCGGTTCCGTCAGAAGGTGTCGCCCTCGGGAAAGAGTGCCTGTACCGACAAATCATAGGTGTGAGGCTTCGTTCGTGATCTGCGCGATCTCGGCTGTGGTTAGCCCCGAACTTCGTGCCGCGAAGACGCCCCCGAGGTGGACCGCGAACCTCGATGGCGTCTGCTTGCTGAACTGCCCGTGGACCATGCGCGTCTGCGCATAGGACATGATGCAAGCTGCCCGCGCCCTGGTGATCGAGACGTACAAGAGGCGGGCAGCTTCGAGCACCAGACCAGGGTATGGCTGTCGCCAAGGTCCGGGAAGAATCTCTTCCTCGAGGCCGGGAATGAAGACGACTTTGGCCGAGAGGCCCTTGGCCCCGTGCATCGTCATCACCCGTACGCGCGGGGGGAGGACGCCGGCGGCAGGAATCGGTAGGTTCAGCCGGATCATTACCCCTTGGAGGATGGCGCTCTGCTGCTCGTCGGTATCGGCCCAGAGATAGTCACGGAGTTCCTCGAGCGTCATACCGGCCGGCAGCGCGCTCCCGAACGCTTGCCAAGCTTGACCGTCAGCAGGAGAGAAGATGGCCGTGAGATTATTCGCGATTGCTGCGAGGTGCTGTCCGACGGTATCCGACGCTTGCCAGCCTTGGAGCTGTGCGCATAGTGCTCGGGCGCTGTTCAACGCCGTGAACGCCCGCCCTGTGAACACGCCGGATGGGAGCGGCTGATAGAAGATGGATTGGTAGTTCAGGTTGTTCGCGATGACGGCGTCAGTCACGGCGCAACACGTTCCGATGCCGACACCAGGCCGAAGGCCGAGCAAGACGCGATGCGCAACGTAGTCGTCGGCATCACATACGATCCGACTCGCCGCCAGAACCCATCGCCCGGCGCGAGAGTCGAGAAACCCTTCCGCCCGGGGCGGCTCGTACGCGACCCCCGCCGATTGGAACTCGGCGTCCAAGCCCCCAAGAAGCGCCTGCTGGTTGCTGAGTAGTACGAGGATGTCGCGGGGAGTGATGCCGGCCGCGATCAGAGCGCGGCAGGACTCGGCGATCGCTCGTGCTTCCGCGACACCGCTCGGGAACTGCCAACACCGTGTGAAGCCCGTCAAAGGCGGAGCCGCACTGCCGTACAGCGAAACGTGGTTCTTGGCGATTCGATTCGGCTGCGGGTGCGCCCCGATGAGAGTCTGCCCCGCGGCGAGGACGGTCGGTGTGCAGCGGAAGCAAGCGCTGAGGGTGTGCTGCCCGCAAGAGGGGTACTTCGCGACGAAGGCCTGGATGCCGGCGGGAGACGCGAAACGGAACGAGTAGATGCTCTGATCGTCATCGCCGGCGACGAACACCCGTGCACCTTGGCCGACCATCAGGTCCACGAACTCGAGGTCCATCGGGTTAAGGTCTTGGAACTCGTCGACTACCAGATGCTCAAGGTTTAGAAGCCCGACGGCGTTCAAGGTCCCGGCCGCCATCTGTGTCACGCACTGTCGGACAATCTCACCCGGCAGCACGCACGCGTAGCACTGCGTTCGTGGTCTGTGGAATGCAGAGAACTGAGCGCGCTCTGCGGCAGTGATCGCCGGATTGGGTGGCACGTAGTTCGGTGGTCCCCACTGGCCCGTGCTCCAGAACGCCTCGTGTTCCAACCGGATCTTCTCCCGGCGCTGCTTCCCGATTCCCGATGCGTCGCCAAACTCAGCGTCGAACACGTTCTCGAGTTCCCACGCGTCCATCACCTGGGGCTCCGACGGATACGCCGCCAACAAGCCGGCCGCACGCAGCGTGCGGAGCGCTAGGGAATGCAGAGTCGTCACCCGGACCTGGGTGCCCGCGGGCTGGCCATTCTGGAGGCAGTAGGCATGGACACGTTGCCGGAGGTCGAGAGCGGACGCACGGGTGAACGAGACCGCGTAGATCGCGGCGGGCTGGACGCCCTGCGACAGAAGCCAGCGGACCCTCTCCTCGATTGCGGAGGACTTGCCCGTACCTGGGCCGGCGACTACGCGCACATGCTGGCGGGGATCATGCGCCGCCGCATGTTGCACGGCCTGTGCTGCCCGTACCTGGGCCGGCGTTAGGGCCATCTGGTTGATCGCTCTTGAGTCACTCGAAGATCCACCGCTCGCTGGTCATGCGCTTCTACACCCATCCGCCCAACGGCGGTGCTCAGCCGCGCACAACGGTCGCAGCGCGTTGTGCATCGGCCGCAGCACTTTGTTGGGCAACAACATGGGGCAGCCCCGCAATCTCAAGCTTGCGCCGTAGAGACTTCGGAAGCCAGGAGGCTGCCTTGTTAAGAAAGGTCATCAGCGCCTCACGGGGAATGCACTCGACGTAGTCAGCGCCAACGCCGGAGTAGATGTCGTTGGCCTGAAACAAGAATATCTTGTGCGGGAAGAGCGCATAGTCATCCTTATTGAGGGGCGTGTTCCCAGTTTTCACTTGAACCCCTGCGACCTGTCCGTCCAACGGATTGACGCAGAGATACTCGAAGGTCATCGAATCGCCTTTCCGCGAATGTGGCAACACGTACCAGCCTTTCGTTTGAAGATAAAGAAACACCACGTCCTCGGTTTCCTCGGCATCGAGCATCATGAATACGTCCGAGTACTTCGCTTTGTCGACCTCGTAGATATCCTGACCGCTCAAGACGTCCCACAGATAGCGCGAGTATTCGCAGGCTTTATCGTCCGCAATCTCTTGAATCGAGCGCGAAGCCCTAAAGCACGCAACGATCTTGCCCGGAACGTCATCCGTGTCGACGCGTTTCAGCTCGCAACGAAAGATATTGGCGATGTCAATGTCGAGCCGCTGAGCCTCTTCCGTTGCCCAGTACTCCCACCCGGACAAGACACGAGCAAGGTAGTAGTGGCCGGAGGGGGCGCGCGTCCATACGAGATCGCCGGGGGTGACCCATTCGTAAATGTACTTGCAGACAGCGAGGTTCTCGTGTTCACGGGACGCCTCTTCGTAGTATTCAGTCCAGTCACGCGTGTTTCGGCCGGAGCGCGTCCTCCACCCGACGCCCAGAATCCCTTCTCTGAGGCAGTAGTCGAAGGTCTGCCGCATGTCTGCCGAGCCTCCGCCCGGTCTTATGTGGATTCGGAAGACGTACATTGGCATATTGTTGCGCAACTTGTTTTCGATTAGCCCACCGCTGCTAAATAACACGCCACTGTGGCGCCGCTCAGGACCGTAAACTCCTATTTCATTGACCCGCGCAGCCGAGTAACACGAACGACAAACGCGCCGCACGAATCTGCATTGTCGGCCGACATGGCCACCGCTTCAGCCTTCAACGGCCGCCGCGCTTGGATCGTCGTTCCGGTCAGGGCGCACCGTCAATAGTTCGCGGGCTCTGAACCCGCGACGGGCGATCACATACCGCCGCGCACGCCTGCGTGCACCCGCCGAATCGCGTCCGCGAAGAGCGGCGCCGCGCTGACGATCTCCACGCGCTCGCGCGCCGCGGCGCTCAGCCGGAACGGCGGCACGGTGTCGGTGAGGATCGTCGCGGCGAAAGCCGGATTCACGATCACGTCGCTCGCGCCTGCGTTGAACAGTCCGTGCGCGGCGAAGGCATAGACCTTGGTCGCGCCGGCGGCGAGGCAGGTTTGCGCGGCGCGCAGCATCGTGCCGCCGGTGCTGATCAGGTCGTCGACGAGGAAGACCGTCGCGCCCTGCACGTCGCCGGCGAGCATGGAGCCGCTGACGACACCGGCGCTGCGGCGCTTCTCCAGGTACGCGGCGCCGAACTCGCGCTTCAGACGCGCTTCGAGCGTTTCGCGGAAGAGCTGCGCGCGCTTGACGCCGCCGGGATCGGGCGAGGCGACGACGACGGGGCCTGCGCCCGCAAGTTCGCCCGCGCGCGGCGCGAAGACTTCGGCCGATTCGAGGTGCAGCGTCGGGATGCGGAAGGCGTTCTGGAATGCGGCGACGTTGTGCACTTCGAGCGTGATCACGCCGGCGATGCCCATCGCCTCGAAGAGCTGCGCGACGTAGCGCGTGATCACCGGGTCCCACGGCTTGGTCACGCGGTCCTTGCGCGCGTACGCGAGGTAAGGCACGACGGCGGTGACGCGCGTGGCGCCGTGGTCGCGCAGCGCGCCGGCGAAGAACAGCAGCCGCGCGAGCTTGTCGTTGCCGCTGGCGTCCGGCCCGCCGTGCAGGCTCTGGATTACGAAGCAGTCGTGCCCGCGCACGTCGACGAGCGGGCGCGCCTTGTGTTCGCCGTCCTCGAACTCGCGCTCTTCGCAGGGGGCGAGCTCGGCGCCGAGGGAGGCGGCGACGCGCTGGCCGAAGTCGCGGGTGGATTTGAGGGCGAAGAGGAGCATGGGGGTCTCCAAGTCTGGCGCCGGTCCGGTCGGGCGTCGAGCGTTGGGCACTCACGCTGCGGCGTCGCTGCCCCCTCACCCTAGCCCTCTGCGGGCCTGCGGCCCGTCCCTCGCGACGCTCGGGACCGCCGCTGCGCGGCGTCCTGCGCCCTTCGGGCTGGTCCCCGCAAGCGGGGCGAGGGGACTATGCGCATTGCGTGTCCGGTGCGGAATGGTCACGAAGTCCACCTCAACGCAAGCGTGCCGTCGGGTTGTCGCTCGACTCGCGTACCGAGCGGTCGGCCTTCGCGGTTCAGGGTGTCGGCGAGCCATTGGGCCTCCTCGTCGGAGGCGCGCTGTACGCGGAAGCGGCGCATGCGGGTGGGGGTCATCGCGAGCGAGGCGAGCGCGCCGGTGGCGGGTTCGAGCGCGGCGAAGTACATCAGCGCGAGATCGCCGCGCCAGCGTTCGTGGCCGCGGATGCCTTCGTAGTCGTTCACGAAGTCGCCGCAGCCGTACAGGATCAGCCGGCCGCGATGAATCTCGACGCCCTTGACGTGGTGCGACGAATGGCCGTGCACGAGGTCGACGCCGGCTTCGTCGATCAGCCGGTGCGCGAATTCGCGCTGCGCGGTAGGGATCGCGAAACCCCAGTTGCCGCCCCAGTGGATCGACGCGACGACCACGTCGCCCGCGCGCCGCACCGCGCTGACCTGCGCCGCGATGTCGGCGGCGGTCTGCGTGTTGAGCTTGCGCAGCAGCGCCACGCCGGCACGCGTCGCGGTCGCGGCCCACTCGGGCGGGACGCCGCTGTCTTCGGTGCAATAGCCGAACACGAGCACGCGGCGGCCCGGCGGCAGGTCGATGATCGCGGGCGCTGCCGCCTGGGCGGCGTCGCGGCCCGCGCCTGCGGTGCGGATGCCGGCGCGCGCGAGCGTGTCCAGCGTTTCGGCGAGCCCGTCGTGCCCCCAGTCGAGCACGTGGTTGTTGGCGAGCGCGCAGCCGTCGAGCTTTGCGGCCGTCAGCGCGCGCACGTTGACCGGATGCATCCGGTAGTGGATGCCCTTGCCGGGCCACGCATCGTCGCTCGCGGTCACCGCGGTTTCGAGGTTGACGATGCGCGCGTCGGGCCGCCGGCGCTCGAACTCCGCGAGCGCGTCGCCCCACAGGTCGGCGTAGCCCATCGGACGGCGGATCGGGCCGTTGGCCTGTTCGGCGAGTTCGACATAGCCGATCGCGGAACGCACGTAGTCCTCGTAGAGCTGCGGCCGGCTCGGATGCGGCAGCGCCTGGTCGATGCCACGGCCGGTCATCACGTCGCCGCACAGGAACAGCGTGATCCCGTTCGCGCTCATCGGCTCGGCTCGTCGCACCAGTCCGGCGCGCGGAAGCGGCGGACGAACTCGTCGAGCCGCTCGGCCGGCAGCCGGTCGATGCCGGCCGCGGTGCTGCGGCCGCCGCCGCGCGGAAAGCGCCGGCACAGCGCGTCGGTGCCGCGCGGCGCGCGCACGCTGATCGTCAAGCTGCCGTCGGCGTTGGCGCGGACGACCGCGTGCGCGCGCTGCGGATCATCCGCCGCGAGCCGATGCGCGAAGGTGCCGAGCACGCGCCGCGCCCACGGCGCGTCCGGCAGTCGGTACAGCGTGCAGCGCTCGTCCGCGTACGCGGGCGCGAGCGCGCGCGCGGCCGCGAGATCGGCGCGACAGCGCTCGATCAGCGCGGCGGCGATCGGCTCGCGCGCGGCGAAGTCGAACGGATCCTCGTACGCATGCAGCACGCGATACAGCGCGCGCGGGTGGATCAGCACGTCGGTCTCGGTTTCGCCGTAGGCGTTGTAGTTCAGCGCCTCGCCGAGCGCGCGCAGCGCGTCGGTGCGCGCGTCGTCCAGGCCCAGCGCGGCGGCCAGTTCGAGCGCGGGCACGCGCAGGTTGTCGCCGAACGCAGCGACCACGGCCCAGCGGCGGAAGCGCCCGCCGAGATGGCGGTCGACGAGGATGCTCGTGCAGGTCGACGGCGCCGGATCGATGTGCAGCTCGAGCCGCGGATGCGTCGGCGCGTGGCCGGCGTAGTGATGGTCGAACCAGCGCACGCGCGCGCCTTCGGCCAGCAGCCGGTCGAGCGCGGCGCGGTTGCGGTCGAGCGAGATGTCGAGCACCGTGATCGCGCAGTCGCCATCCGCGCGCACGCGCGCGAGCAGCTCGATGTCGCGCTTGAGCCCCGTGACCAGTTCGGCGTCGGCCGGCTCCGCGAGCCGCAACTGATGCAGCGCGCAGAGGCCGTCGGCATCGCCGTTGAACACGTCGATATGGCGCATGGCCCTCGGCCCGATCGGAACGCGACTAGCATGCCCCAACGCAGATCCGGCCGGGTGTCGCAGGTCAAGCGCGCGCGTCCGCTGACGGCGATCAAGGCGGCCGGCCCGCGGCGGTGCGATGGTGGCTCCGTTGAAATCCGATACGCAGCGAAGGAGCGCAGATGGTCAAGAAGATCCCGCAAGTCGACGCCCCCGACCCCGAGCGCAGGAACTCGCCGATCATCGACGAAGAGGACGAGGACTCCTTCGACCTCGACCAGGGGCCCGGCGTCTGCTACTTCAACGACGTGCCGTACGAGATCGGCGCGTTCGTGCTCAGCGGCAACGAGCTGCTGAAATGCGAAGGCGCCGGCGTGTGGGTGCGGCGGGGGGAGATGCGGACGGATTGAAGTTGGGGGTGAGAGGTTTCCTGGGAATCGAGACCGGGAAATCCCCCCTGCCCCCCCTTTAGGAAAGGGGGGGTTGAGTGTCGCCAAACGCGCAATCTCACGCGCGTCGCTCCTCTGCCCTCCCCCTTTGAAAAAGGGGGACCAGAGGGGGAAATTCATCTCGCACGCACCGGAGGTGCGTCCGTCTCCGTCCCCCTTTCGTAAAGGGGGACCGGAGGGGGATTTCGGGCGCATCCACGCCTTCGTTACGCGCGCCGCTCGCAACCGATCTCCACCGACCGCTCGCGCCGCTCGACGGTAAAGCGCACCGGCAGGAACCGCTCCGCGAGCCAGATCGCGGTGGTGGTGTGCAGGCTCGCTTCGGCGGTCGTGAAAGACGCGGTGCCGCCCGCGGCGCACGCGAGCGCGAGATAGACGATCGACTGGTCGGCCGCGTGCACGTCGAGCGCGATGTCGAGCGCGAGATCGCGGGCCAGTTCCGCACCGGCCGACTCGCCGAGCGTCTCGGCGCGCACGCCACGCTCGGCCACGCGGCCCGCGCCGAGGGTCGTGCCGCCGCGATCGGCCGCGAGCACGATCGCGCCGCCGGGGCCGAAGCTTTCGGCGTGTGTGTCGAGCGTCGCTTCGACCGGCAAGCCCGCGAGCTGCGACAAGGCGGCGTCCCGCATGCGCAGCGCGACGTGCTCCGGCAGCCTCGCCGTGTGCACGAACGCGCGGATCGCGCGCAGCGGACCGGCGACCAGTCGGCCGGGTGAACGCGGCGCCGCCGGCCGCACGGTCAGCTCGACTTCGCCGCCGCCGCGCGGGTAGTAGCCGCGCCTGAGCAGTTCGATGCGCGCATCGACGCCGCAGCGCGCGACGAGCGGCAACAGCACGAAACGCAGATAGTCGAGCGGCGGCGCGCCGCGCACGTCGGTGCCGCCGGTGAGCCGCACGGTCGAAGGCTTTCGCGCGCGGACGAGCGCCGGCAGCAGCGCCTGCGCCAGCAGCGTGATGCTGCCGGCGGTGCCGACGTCGAAGCGGTGCTCGCCGCCTTCGATCGGCCCGGGTCGGAACGTCACCTCGGTCGCGCCGAGCGCGAGCCCTTCGATGTCGCCGCCGGCGAGCGCCGCCACCGCGCGCAAGGCCGTCAGGTGCTGCGCGGCGAGGCCGGGCTTGGACCGCTTGGCGCGGATGCGCGTCAGCCGGATCGCCGTGCCGGTGACCGCCGCCAGCGCGATCGCCATCCGCGCGATCTGCCCGCCGCCTTCACCGGTGTCGCCGGGGATGTGGAGCACCGCATTCCTTTCGACAAACCGTTGTGGCGCCTGTCCGTTCATCTCCCTCCCCCCGGGCACGGGGAGAGGGCGCTAACCGCGCCATGCCGCCTGCACCTCGGCGTGCAGCTCAGCCGCGCGGTCCTCGTAGCGCGGCGAGAAGTGGAACGGCACGACCGCCTTCGCGCCGAGCCGGCGCGCGATCGTGCCGGCCTGCTTCGCGGTCAGGTGGTTCTTGCGCGCCGCGTGCTCGGCTTCGCTGTCGAGAAAGACGCTTTCGATGAAAAGCAGGTCGACGCCGGCGAGCAGTTCGTCGAGCGTGCGCAGGTTGGCTTCGGTGTAGCGGATATCGGTCACGTAACCGACGCGCCGACCCGGCACGAACTCGAGCGCCGGTCGCAGCTCGCCCAGGCGGCGCGTCACGACGTGCTCGCCGTCGCGATCGCGCCAGCGCACCTCGATCGGCGCGTCGTCCGCCGCACCGGACTTGGCGGTGCGCTTCAGCGCATGCAGCCAGTGGCCGGTCGGCAAGCCCATTTCGGCGAGCCTGTTCTTCCAGACATTGACGTGCGTCGACTCCTCCAGCGCGAAGGCGAGGCAAAGTATGTCGTGGTCGAGGAAACGCGCCCGCACGCGGAAGGATTCCTCGGCGAGCAGCAGGTCGTCATGAAGGTTCCACGCATCGCCCTCCACTCGCCGGAAGCGGTCGCGGCTGCAGAAGCTCGCGCTGCGCGCACGTCCGCCGGGCTCGATCTCGACCGCGTCGATCGTCAGCGCGATGTCGTAGCGGTGCACGACGTTCCACGTGTACGCGGCGAGCTTGTGCTCGACCTGCGCGATGAAGTCCGGACCGCCGTACAGCGTCACGCGCTCCTTGCGGCCGAGCACGACGCGCAGCCAGCGGTCGAAGCCGACGAAGTGGTCGATGTGCGCGTGCGTGACGAAGATGTGCGAGATGCGCAGCAGCTTGCGCGGCGGCAGCACCGACAGGTCGCCGAAGTCGAACAACAGCGCGCGCCGCTCTTCGCGGAAGTCGACGTACAGGCCCGGATCGCCGAAGACGTCGTTGACCAGGGCCGGTTCGAACAGCGGGCGCATGGCGCGGAGCGCGCAATCGAAACGCTTCAACTGTACCCGGCCCGACCGGGCCGTGCGATGTCGCCAGGAGGACTGCGATGGCACACAAACAGGTTCTGTTCCGTTCGGCCGCGCGCGAGAAGGTGCTGCGCGGCGCGAGCCAGCTCGTCGACGCGGTGCGCGTCACGCTGGGGCCGAAGTCGAAGTCGGTGCTGATCCAGAAGAAGTGGGGCGCGCCGATCGTCTGCAACGACGGCGTGACGATCGCCAAGGAGTTCGACCTGAAGGACGCCGAGGAGAACCTCGGCGCGCAGATGCTGCGGCAGGCGGCCGAGAAGACCGGCGACGCGGTCGGCGACGGCACCAGCACCTCGACGCTGCTCGCGCACGCGATCTTCGCCGACGGCGTGCGCAACGTGGTCGCGGGTGCCAGCGCGATCGACCTCAAGCGCGGGCTCGACCGCGCGTGCAAGCGCGCGGTCGAGGCACTGCAAGCGCTGTCGCGACCGGTGGCCTCGCGCAAGGAAAAGGCGCAGGTCGCGACGATCTCCGCGCACAACGACGCGGCGATCGGCGAACTGGTCGCCGACGCGATGGAGAAGGTCGGCGGCGAAGGCGTGATCACGGTCGAGGAATCGCGCACGACCGATACGACGCTCGACGTCGTCGAAGGCATGCAGTTCGACCGCGGCTTCCAGTCGCCCTACTTCATCACTAGCGCCGAGAAGATGGAGGCGGTGCTCGAGGACGCGTTCGTGCTGCTGGCGGACCGCAAGATCGGCGTGCTCGCGGACTTCCTGCCGCTGCTCGACCAGGTCGCCAAGTCGGGCCGGCCGCTGCTGGTCGTCGCCGAGGACGTCGAAGGCGAGGCGCTCGCCACGCTGATCGTCAACCAGATCCGCGGCACGCTGAAGAGCTGCGCGGTCAAGGCGCCGGGTTTCGGCGACCGCAGAAAGGCGATGCTGCAGGACATGGCGATCCTGACCGGCGGGCTCGTGCTGTCGGAGGAAACCGGCATGAAGCTCGAGCACATGACGCTCGAGCAGCTCGGCGGCGCCAAGCGCGTCGTCGTCGACAAGGACAACACGACGCTGATCGGCGGCGCCGGCGACAAGGCGCAGATCGACGCGCGCATCAAGCAGATCCGGCTCGAGATCGACAAGGCGACCAGCGACTACGACCGCGAGAAGCTGCAGGAGCGGCTCGCCAAGCTCGCCGGCGGCGTGGCGGTGATCCGCGTCGGCGCGCCGTCGGAGGCCGAGATGAAGGCCAGGCGCGAGGCGCTCGACGACGCGATCAGCGCGACCAAGGCGGCGGTCGCCGAAGGCATCGTGCCGGGCGGCGGGCTCGCGCTGCTGCGCTGTACGCAGGCGGTCGCCGACGAGGAAGCGAAGACGAGCGGCGACGAGCGCACCGGCGCGGCGATCCTCAAGCGCGCGCTGCAGGCGCCCACGCGGCAGATCGCCGAGAACTCCGCGGTCGACGGCGGCGTGGTCGTCGCGCGCATGCTCGACGGCGCCGGCAACTACGGTTTCGACGCCGCCCGCAACGAATACGTCGACCTGATCGAGGCCGGCATCATCGACCCGACGAAGGTCGTGCGCATCGCGCTGGAAAACGCCGTGTCGGTCGCGAGCGTGCTGCTGCTGACCGAAGCGACGATGACCGAGATCGAAGAGGCGAAGCCCGAAGCGCCGGGCGAGCGGGAGATGGGCCTCTGAGCGAGCACAGGGGGATTCCGCGATCGTCGCCGTAGGACGCGCGTCGCAGATGGAAGCGCCGGATAAATCCCCCCTGCCCCCCTTTTCAAAGGGGGGATCGAGCGAACGGCAGGCGAAGTCTCGGCACGCTCCCGCATCTCCTCCCCCTTTCGTAAAGGGGGACTGAGGGGGATTTCACGATCGTCGCAGTAAGAGGCGCATCGCACGCGGAGGCGCCGGAGAAATCCCCCCTGCCCCCCTTTTTCAAAGGGGGTTCATGGAGCGCGCGCTATTCCATCGCGTGCGCGAGAAACTTCATCGCGGCGGGGTTCAGGCTCGTGGCGGCGGACACGCGCATCCACGTGCTCGGCAGTTGCGTCGGCGAGAACAGGCTGCCGGGGGCGCACAGGATGCCCTGCTCGGCGCCGGCGGCGGCGATCGCGTTGGTGTCGCGGCCGAAGTCGCCCCAGAGGAAGATGCCGGCGTCGGGCTGCGCGAACAGCTTCACGCCCATTCTCTCGAGCGCGCGCGCGGTGCGGTCGCGGGCGGCGTCGAGCTTGCCGCGCAGCCGCTCGAGGTGGCGGCGGTACTGCCCTTCGGCGAGGATGCGCGCGACGACGCGCTCGGTCAGCTCCGGCGTCGTGAGCCCCGTCAGCATCTTCAGCTCCGCGATCGGCTGGGCGATGTCCGGATGCGCGGCGACGAAACCGACGCGCAGGTTCGCCGCCAGTGTCTTCGAGAAGCCGCCGATGTAGACGACGCGCCTGAGCTGATCGAGGCTCGCGAGCCGCATGCACGACGACGACGTGCGCCCCGGATGCAGGTCGCCGTAAACGTCGTCCTCGACGATCGTGAAGCCGTATTCGTCGGCGAGCTTGAGCAGCCGATGCGCGTTCGCAGCGGACAGCGACGTGCCGGTCGGGTTGTGCAGCACGCTGCCGACGACGAAGAGCTTCGGCTGATGCCGCGTCAGCAGGTTGGCGAGCACCGCGGTGTCGGGCCCGTCGAGACCGCGCGGAACGCCGACGACTTTCGCGCCGAACGCGGCGAAGCGGCCGAACATCAGGTACCAGGCGGGGTCCTCGACGAACACCGTGTCGCCCGGCGCGATGAAGTGCCGCGCGACGAGGTCGATGCCGTGCGTGACGCCGTTGGTCGTGACGATCTGCTCCGGGCTCGCGCCGATGTCGGCCAGCGCGAGCCGCTGCACGAGCTGCTCGCGCAACGGCAGATAGCCTTCGGGCACGCCGTAGTTCAGCAGCGCATCGCCGGCGCTGCGGCCGATCGCGCGCACCGCCGCAGCGACCAGCTCGCTGTCAAGCCAGGCCGGCGGCAGCAGTCCCGCGCCCGGATGATCGCTCGCGGGCGATTGCCGCAACAGGCTGCGCAGCAGCCAGACGACGTCGATCGGCGCGGCGTTCGCCGTCGCGCGTGCAGCGGCGGCGGTCCTTGCGACCGGCGCCGCCGGCCGCCCGCGCCGCGCGCGCACGTAGAACCCCGAGCCGCGGCGCGACTCGACGTAGCCTGCGGCGATCAAGCGGTCGTAGGCCTCGACGACGGTCGAGCGACTGACGCGCTTGTCGCCGGCGAAGCGCCGGATCGAAGGCAGCCGCGTGCCGGGCTTCAGCGCGTGCTCGTCGATGCGCAGCGCGAGCCACGCGGCGAGCTGGTCGGCGAGCGTGCGTTCCGCGCCGGCCAGCACGCGCGGCGTGGCCGCGGCGAGCGCGGTCGCTTCGTCGCGGGCGACGTCGTTCATGCACGCACCTCCGTGCGATCGAGCCTTCGCCGCATCACGTATTTCACGATGCCGTCCGGGAAACCCTCGAAGCGGCACGCGACCTCGTAGCCGTTGCGCTCGTACAGCGCGGGCGCCTGGAAGCTGAACGTGTCGAGGTAGATCAGCGTGCCGCCGCGTTCGCGCGCAGCGCGCTCGACGCGGCGAAGCAGCTCGGAGGCGATGCCGCGCCGCCGGTGGCGCGCATCAACCCAGAGCTGCTGCACTTCCCACGCGCTGCCCCACCGGCGCGCGCGCAGTCCGCCGATCACGGTGCCGCTCGCGTCGCGCGCGAAACAGAACAGCGGCTGCACCGCGGCGAGATCGGCCGCTTTCAGGTTGTACAGATGCAGGCCGGCGTCGACTGCTTCGATGTCGGCCTCGCTCGCCGTCTCTGCCGTCTCGTAATGCACGTCGGCCTGCGCCATCCGCATCTCCGGCGATCCGACTGTCCTGCCCGCTGAAGCAGGCCAGTGGCCGCGATTAACCGTCGAACTGTACTGGCACTGTACTGGTCGTTGCGGGTAAAGTGCAAGCCCGATCGCACCGCGCTCCACATCACTACGCACCCAAGGTGCGTCCGTCGTCCTCCCCCTTTCGTCAAGGGGGACTGAGGGGGATTTGGCATGCTGCCCGACCGCAACGCCATCGAAGACGCCGCCCGCATCGTCTACGCCGCGATGCCGGCCACGCCGCAATACGCGTGGCCGCAACTGTGCGAGCTGCTGCGCGCCGAGGTGTGGGTCAAGCACGAGAATCACCAGCCGGTCGGCGCGTTTAAAGTGCGCGGCGGGCTCGTCTACTTCGACGGGCTGAAGCGGCGCGCGTCGGATTGCCGCGGCGTGGTCGCCGCCACGCGCGGCAATCACGGGCAGTCGATCGGCTTCGCCGCGCGCCGGCACGGGCTGGCGGCGATGATCTTCGTTCCCCACGGCAACAGCCGCGAGAAGAACGCCGCGATGCGCGCGCTCGGCGCTACGCTGATCGAGCACGGCGACGACTTCCAGGCCGCGCGCGAGGAAGCCGACCGCTACGCGCGTGCCCACGGGCTGCACTACGTTCCCTCGTATCACGCCGATCTCGTGCGCGGCGTGGCGACGTACTGGATGGAGTTCTTCGGCGCGGCACCCAAACTCGACGTCGTCTACGTGCCGGTCGGTCAGGGCTCGGGCATCAACGCCTGCGTGGCCGCGCGCAATGCGCTCGGCTTGCGCACACGCATCGTCGGCGTCGTCTCCGCGCACGCGCCGTGCTATGCGCTGTCGTTCGCGGCGCGCCGCCCGATCGAGGCGCCGGTGACGACGAGACTCGCCGACGGGCTCGCCTGCCGCGTGCCGGATCCGGAATCGCTCGACATCATCCTCGCGCACGTCGACGGCATCGTGCAGGTGACCGATGCGGAGGTGGCCGACGCGATGCGGCTGCTGTTCACGACGACGCACAACACGGCCGAAGGCGCCGGCGCGGCTGCGCTCGCGGCAGCGCTGCAGCAGCGCGAATCGCTCGCCGGACGCAAGGTCGGGCTGACGCTCACCGGCGGCAACGTCGACGCCGACGTGTTCGCGCGCGTGCTCGCAGGCGCAGAGACATGAACCCGGACCAGTTGCTCGCGCTCGTCGTCTTCGCGCTGGTCGGCTCGTTCACCCCGGGGCCGAACAACGCGATCGCGACCGCGACCGGCGCGAACCACGGCTTCGCGGCGGCGCTGCCGCACATCGCCGGCGTGCCTTTCGGCTTTTCGACGATGCTGCTCGCAGCGGCCGGCGGCGTCGCGGCGCTGATCGTCGCCTCGCCCGCGCTGTCGACGCTGCTCAAGTGGCTTGGCATCGCGTACCTGCTATGGCTCGCGTGGGGGCTCGCGCGCTCGCGCGACGGCGGGGGCGCCGGCGGGCCGTTCAAACTGCCGCTCGCCTTCTGGCAGTCCGCGCTGTTCCAGTACCTGAATCCGAAGGCGTGGATGCTCTCGGTCGCGACCGCCGCCGCGTGGCTCGCGACCGACCGGCCGTGGCAGCGCGCCGCGATCGTCTGCGTCGTCTTTTCGATTGCGTGCGCGGCGAGCCTCGTGCTGTGGGCGTGGGTCGGCGCGGCGCTGCGGCGCTGGCTCGCGCACGGCGGCCGGCTGCGCAACTTCAACGTGTCGATGGGCGCCGCGCTCGCGGCGACCGCGGTGTGGATGGGGGTGGCGTGATCTCCGTCGGCCGTCGGGCGTCGGGCGTCGGGCGTCGGCCGCCCTCAGTAGGCGTCTCAGCGCGATCCGCAATCCGCAATCCGACTCAATCCTCGATCCTCAATCCTTCGCATGAACTCATCCACGTTCACATCCGCCCTTCCCCGCCTCGCCATGCGCGCCGCCGATGCGAGGAGCTCGATCATTCGCGAGATCCTGAAAGTCACGCAGCGGCCGGAGGTGATCTCGTTCGCCGGCGGACTGCCGTCGCCCGCGACGTTCCCGGTCGACGCGCTGCGGGAGGCGTTCGGCGCCGTGCTGCAGGCCGCGGGTCCCGCCGCGCTTCAGTACAGCGCGACCGAGGGCGACGACGCGCTGCGCGCGTGGGTCGCGGCGCGCGAGACGGCGAAAGGCATTCCGACTTCGCCCGAACAGGTGCTGATCGTCGCCGGCTCGCAGCAGGGGCTCGACCTGATCGGCAAGGCCCTGATCGACACGGGCAGCACGGTGCTGGTCGAGTCGCCGACCTATCTCGGCGCGCTGCAGGCCTTCGCGCTGTTCCAGCCGAAGTTCCGCGAACTGCCGATCGACGCCGAAGGGCTGCAGCCCGCTGCGATCGACGCCGCGGCTGCGCGCGACGCGCGCTTCGCCTACGTGATGCCGAACTTCCAGAACCCGACCGGACGCACGCTGTCGCGCGAGCGGCGCGCTGCACTCGCGGACAAGGCGCGTGCGCTCGACCTGTGGCTGGTCGAAGATGATCCGTACGGCGAACTGTGGTACCGGCAGGCACCGCCGCCGGGACTGCGGCTGTTCGCGCCCGAGCGAACCATCCGCCTCGGTTCGTTCTCGAAAATCCTGTCGCCGGGGCTGCGGCTCGGTTTCGTGATTGCGCCGCAGGCGTTCATCGACGTCCTCGTGCGGCTGAAGCAGGCGACCGACCTGCACACCTCGACGCTCGCGCAGCGCGCCGCCGCGCACGTCGTGACGAGCGGGCTGCTCGAGTCGCACCTGCCGCAGATCCGCGCGCGCTACGCCGCGCAGTGCGAGGTCATGCTCGAAGCGCTGCGCGCGAACTTCCCGCGCGAAGCGCGCTGGACGCAACCCGACGGCGGCATGTTCGTCTGGGTCGAGCTTCCCGCCGGCGTCGACGCCACGCGGCTGCTCGACGCGGCGATCGCGCGCAACGTCGCCTTCGTCCCGGGCGCGGCCTTCTACGCGAACGCGCCGCGCGCGAACACGCTGCGGCTGTCCTTCGTGACGGTGCCGCCCGAGCGCATCCGCGCGGGCGTCGCGATCCTCGGCGAGCTGCTGCGCGAACGCGTGGCGGACGCCGTCAAGGCATGAGCACGGCGGTGCACGCGATCGACGCGCGGCCGCGCGTGGGGCTCGGCCTCTTTCTCGGCCTGCTCGGCGTGATCGCGTTCAGCCTGACGCTGCCGATGACGCGCTACGCGGTCGCGGAACTGGACCCGTGGTTCCTCGCGTTCGGCCGCATGTCGATCGCCGGCGCCATCTCGGCGCTCGTCATCGTCGCCAGCGGCGTGCGGCGCCCCGCGCGCGCGGACTGGCCCCTCGTGCTGTGGGCCTCGGTCGGTGTGGTGATCGGCTTTCCGCTGATGTCGTCGCTCGCGATGAAGCACATCCCCGCCAACCACGGCGCGATCATCAACGGCGCGGTGCCGTTCGCGACGGCGCTGCTCGCCGCTCTCTGGTTCGGCGAGCGCCACTCGCGCCGCTTCTGGCTCTGTGCGGCGATCGGCTCGGCGCTGGTGATCGCGTTCGCGCTGCGCGGCGGTGAGGCGCATGCCTTCGGCTTCGGCGAGGCGGCGATGCTGGCGGCGGTCGCGATCGGCGCCGTGGGCTATGTCGCGGGCGGGCGGCTGTCGGCGCGGCTCGGCGGTATTGCGGTGATCCTGTGGGCGCTCGCGGTCGCGCTGCCGGTCACCGCGCCGATCACGCTGGCGCTCGTATGGAACGCGCCGCCGCACGCGGGCGCCGCCGCGTGGGCCGCATTCGGCTACGTGACGCTGATCTCGCAGTTGATCGGCTTCTTCGCCTGGTACAACGGCATGGCGCTCGGCGGCATCGCGCGCGTCGGCCAGGTGCAGTTGTTGCAGGCGTTCTTCACGATCGGCTTTGCCGCGCTGCTGTTCAGCGAGCGCGTCGAGCCGGTGACGTGGTTGTTTGCCGCGGCCGTCGTCGCGACGATCGCGATCGGCCGCACCGGGCAGAGGAGAAACGCATGACCCGCCGCTTTCCCTACGTGACCGTCGACGTCTTCACCGACACCCGCTTCGGCGGCAATCCGCTCGCGGTGTTCACGGATGCGCAGGGACTGACCGACCGCGAGATGCAGTCGCTCGCGGCCGAGATGAACTACAGCGAAACCACCTTCGTGCTGCCGCCGGCCGATCCGGCGAACACCGCGCGCGTGCGCATCTTCAACCGCACGTCGGAGATGCCGTTCGCCGGGCATCCGAACGTCGGCACCGGCTGCGTGCTGGCGGCGCTGGGGCGCGGCGACGGCGACGTGCTGCGCTTCGAAGAAATCGCCGGACTGGTCGAAGTCCGCATCGAACGCGATGCGCGCGGCGGGATCGCCGGCGCGCACATCGCGGCGCCGCGGCCGCTTTCAATCGGCACCGACCTGCCGGTCGAAGCGGTCGCCGCCTGCGCGGGGCTCGCACCGGGCGACCTCGTGCTGCGCGCGCATCCGCCGCGCATCGCGTCGGTCGGCCTGCCGTTCTGCTTCGTCGAGGTCACCGGCGACGCGCTGACGCGCGCGGCGCCCGATCTCGCCGCGTTCCGCCGCCTCGCGCAGAGCCTCGACGAGCCGCCCGATCGCCTGTCGCTGCATCTGTACGCTCGCGTCGACGGCGGCGCGTCGACTCGGCTGCGCGCGCGCGTGTTCGCGCCGCTGTCGGGCACCATCGAGGATCCGGCCACGGGCAGCGCCAACGCCGCGCTCGCCGCGTTCCTGCTTTCGCTCGGCCGCGAGAACGAAGCGCGCTTCGAGATCGCGCAAGGCGTCGAGATGGGCCGGCCGAGCCTGCTGCTCGCGTCGGCGCGCCGCGCCACCGACGGCATCCGCGCCGCCGTGGGCGGCGGCTGCGTGCAGGTGCTGCGCGGCGAAGCGGTCCTCGATTGACGATTCGGTGCCGGCCGTAAGCGCGCGACCCAGTCCCCCGCGCTCAGCATCGCAAGACCGTCCGCCTACGCGACCACCACGGCCGCCGCCTCTCGCCCGAAGCGACTGCCAACGCCGCCGGCCCTCGGGTCTGTGCGGGTGATTCGCCCTGGCGCCGCGAAACGCTGCATCCGGCTTCGTCGTGAAGCAAGCAGGACCTCGGCGTGCCGATTCGTGGCCTGCGCAGGGCGAAACGGCCGCACGCACATCCTTCGGCGCGTCTCGGGGCCGCTGAAAGCCGGCTGAAAGCCGTCGCCGCGTACGGTCCGCCGCGGGTTCGGCCGCCGACCGTGGCGCCGGCCCGGGTGACCGATCGTTCGGCGGTCGGTGTGCGGAGGAAGTCAACCGTTCCGAGGGGAGACAATCGAATGAAGGGGAAGAAGCACCTGGCTTGCGGCCTGCTTCTCGGCGCGCTTGCTGCGGCGGCAGGCGCACAAGGGACGTCGAACGTCACGTTGTACGGGCGTGTCGACATCGGTTTGAGGCTGGAGGATCCGGAGTTCGGAAGCAGCACGACCGCAGTCGTGTCCGGTGTGCACTCGGGCAGTCGCTGGGGCCTGATCGGTTCCGAGGATCTCGGCAATGGCCTCAAAGCTATCTTCAATCTCGAAAGCGGGTTCAACACCGATACCGGCACGATGGCGCAGGGGGGCCGGTTGTTCGGTCGTCAGGCATGGGCGGGCATCGAGGGCGGCTTTGGACAAGTGCGCCTGGGGCGCATCGATCTGGTGGGCAACGACATCACGCCTGCCGTAGATCCGTTCCTCACGGCCTTCGGCGACGCCGGGATGCAGTCGACTTTCTCGCCGCCGGACATCGGTCGCACCGACAACGCAATCATCTACACGTCGCCGAAGCTCGCCGGGGCGACGGTCTATGCCGGATATGCAACGCGACTGGACGGCGTCGAAGTCCCGGGCCGGTCGAACAACCCCTGGGTCACGACCTCGGGTGTTCGCTACGCATCCGGCCCGCTGCTGGCGATCCTGACCTATGAAGCGATCCACAATCCGGCGGCCGGAGCACCCTCCGCGAAGATGGTGCAGGTCGGCGCCACCTATGACCTTGCCGTCGTCAAGCTGCACGCGATCTTCGGCACGGAGAAGGACATGTTCACCGGCGCGACGGTGACCAACTCGGCGGACTCGCGCTCCCACCTTCTCGGCCTGTCGGCACCGGTCGGCTCCAGCGGCAAGCTGCTGACCTCGTATCAGAAGCGCGACGACCGCACCGCCGACAACGCCGACCTGCGCGTGTTCGCGGCCGGTTACCTTCATGCGCTGTCGAGGCGGACCAACCTGTACGCGTACGTATCGGACGCCGACGGCAAGGGCTCCATCGCGACCAACGCCGGTTTCAACCGTCGCCAATACGTGGTCGGCATGCGTCACCTGTTCTGACCGGCGGGCCGCCGGTCCGCGGAGGGTCTTGCGGGCGCGCTGCCGTCCGGGCGGATTTACCATGCGGCTGTACGGGAGTCCGCAGGCACATGCGCATCCTGCTGGTCGAAGACGAAGCCGAGTTCGCGACGTGGCTCACGCGCGCGATGGCACAAAGCGGCTTCGTCGTCGACTGGGTGCATGAGGCGCGGCTGGTTGCCAAGTGCCTCTCCGCCACGCGTTACGACGCGCTGATCCTCGACCTCGGGCTGCCGGACCGCGACGGACACGACGTGCTGGCGGAACTGCGGCGCGCCGACGTACGGCTGCCGATCCTGATCCTGACCGCGCGCGACTCGCTGATCGAGCGTGTCAGCACGCTGCACGAAGGCGCCGACGACTTCCTGGCCAAACCGTTCGAGGTGCCCGAACTCGAGGCGCGGCTGATCGCTTTGATCCGGCGCGCGCGCGGCAGCGACCATCCCCGCTTCGCTTGCGGCCCGCTCACGTACGACGCGGCGACGCGCCAGTTCAAGCTGGGCGAACAGGCGCTTTCGCTGTCGCCGCGTGAACACGCGGTTCTGCGCGCGCTGATCCAGCGCAGCGGCGAACCGTTGTCGAAGCGCGAAATCCTCGAACGCGTGTTCTCGGACGAAGCCGACGTGCAGCCGGAGGCGATCGAGGTGTTGATCCACCGTCTGCGCAAGCGGCTCGAATCGTGCGACGTGCGCATCGTCACGCTGCGCGGGTTGGGTTACGTGCTGGAGGCGCAGGCGCGCCGATGAAGCCCGGCTTCCGGCATCGGCTCGGGCTGCGCCGCACGCTTCTCGTCATCCTGCTGCCGGCCATGCTGCTCGTGGCCGCCGGCCAGATCTGGCTGACTTGGCGCACCGCGGTCGACGCCGCCAACGCCGCGTACGATCGGTCTCTGTTCGGCGCGATCAAGGCGATCGACGCCAACATCTCGACCGACAGCGGCGGCATCGGCGTCGAACTTCCTTACCGGCTGCTCGAATTCTTCGAACTGACGGCCGGAGGCAATGTGTACTACCGCATCGCAACCGAGGACGGTCTGGTCGAACTCGGCAACGCCGACCTCCCGCGGCCGAAGTCACTGCCGGCGAGCGGCAGTCCGCATTTCAGCGACGCCACGTACTTCGGTGAGCGCGTCCGCATCGCCACCTACACGCGGCCGCTGGGCAAACCGATAGGCGCGCCGACCGGCGAGCAGCGGATCGTGATCCAGGTGGCCGAAAGCGTCACTTCGCGCAACGAGTTCACGCGCGCACTCGTGATCGAAGCGATCCGCCGCGACGTGCTGCTGATCGCCGTCGGCGCGGCGCTGCTGATACTGCTCGTCAACTGGGTGATGAAGCCGCTGCGGCGGCTGCGGCGCGAAGTGCTGGCGCGCGCACCGGAAGACCTGGCGCCGATCGATGCGACCGCCGCACCACGCGAGGTCGCGCCGCTGGTCGATGCGATCAATCATCACGTGCAGCGCATTCGCGAGCTCGTCGAGCAGCGGCGACGCTTCATCGACGATGCCTCGCACCAGTTGCGCACGCCGCTTGCCACGCTGTCGGCGCAGATGGCCTACGCGCTGCGCGAGCGCGACGCGCAACGGGTCCGGGACGCCCTGCTGGCGATCAAGCTGCAGCTCGACGACACCGTGCATCGGACCAACCAGATGCTCGCCCTCGCCCGCGCCGACACCGCGGCGTTCGAGCCGGGTCCGCTCGACCTGAACGCGCTCGCCGAGGAAGTGACGCGCGAAAGCTGGAACGACGCGCGCGACAAGGACATCGACCTCGGTTTCGAAGCCGCCGACGGCGCGCCGATCGTGCGCGGGCACGACGGTCTGCTGCGCGAGGCCTTGCGCAACCTGCTGCACAACGCGCTGAAATACACGCCCAGGGGCGGGCACGTGACCGTACATGTCGCGCGGCGCGATTCGTACGCCGAGCTTTCCGTCGTCGACAGCGGCCCCGGCATTCCGGCCGCCGAACGGGTGCGCGCCGGGGAGCGGTTCTTCCGCGCCAGCAACGTCACCGCCTCCGGCTCGGGGCTCGGGCTGGCGATCGTGCGCTCGGTTGCGCAGCGGCTGGGCGGCGCGATGCGCGTCGAGTCCGGCCCCGACGACGCGGGATGCGCGATCGCAGTCGAGCTGCCGCTGTGGCCCGGCGACGCGCCCCCTTCCGAACCGAAAGCCGGCTGAAAGGCAACGCCGGCTAGTGTGCACGCCAGCGTCGGATCAGGCCCCGGCAAAGATCGGGCACCGGCCTTCGTTCCCCACAGTTTCGAGAGGAGACACACGATGAAGCTGAAGTGCACGCTTTTCGCGCTTTCCTTCGCCTGCGCGGCCGCGACCGCCGCCGCCGGGCCGCTCGACAAGACCGAATGCATCGCGCCCGCCAAACCCGGCGGCGGCTTCGACCTGACCTGCAAGCTCGCGCAAAGCGGACTGATGAACGGCAAGTTCATCAAGGACCCGATGCGCGTCACCTACATGCCGGGCGGCATCGGCGCGGTCGCCTACAACGCGGTCGTCGCGCAGCGCCCGGGCGAGGAGAACACGATCGTCGCCTTCTCCGGCGGCTCGCTGCTCAATCTCGCGCAGGGCAAGTTCGGCCGCTACAACGAAAACGACGTGCGCTGGCTGGCCGGAATCGGCACCGACTACGGCGCCGTCATCGTCACCAAAGACTCGCCGTTCAAGTCGCTGAAGGACCTGATCGCGGCGGTCAAGGCGGATCCGACCAAGGTCGTGTTCGGCGCCGGCGGGACGGTCGGCAGCCAGGACTGGATGAAGGCGGCGCTGGTCGCGAAAGCCGCCGGCATCGACTACAAGGCGATGCGTTTCGTCGCGTTCGAAGGCGGCGGCGAGGCGACCACCGCGCTGCAAGGCGGGCACATCCACGTGTACTCCGGCGACGCGTCCGAAGTCTCCGAGAAGATCGCCGCCGGCGCGCCGCTGCGTCTGCTGGCGGTGTTCGCCGACAAGCGACTTCCCGGCGCGCTCGCCAACGTCCCGACCGCCAAGGAGCAGGGCTACGACCTCGAGTGGCCGATCGTCCGCGGCTTCTACATGGGCCCGAAGGTCAAGGACGCCGAGTACAAGGTCTGGGCCGACACCTTCGCGCAGATGATGGCGACCAAGGAGTTCGAAAAGCTGCGCGAGGAGCGCGGACTGTTTCCGTTCGCGCTGACGGGCGCCGAGTTCGACGCGTACGTCAAGCGCCAAGTGCAGCGGTATCGCCAGCTCGCCGACGAGTTCGGCCTGACGAAGAAGCAGTAGCGGGGGGCGCCGATGACGAGCGATCGCATTCTCGGCGCAATCTGCGTGGCGACCGCCGTCGCGATGGCAGGAGCGGCCAGCCGCTACGTTCCGGAGATCTCCTATGAACCGATCGGCCCGCGCGCGTTTCCGACGCTGCTCGCGGTGCTGATCGGGCTCGCCGGCGCGTGGCTCGTGATCCGGCCGTCGCGGCACTCGGGCGCGGTGGCGGCCGGGCGCCTGCCGCTGCTGGCCGGCTGCATGGGCGCGATCTTCGTCTACGCGCTCCTGTTCCGGTGGCTCGGCTTCACGCTGGCCACCGCCCTGATGGCGGTACCCGTCGGCATCGCGTTCGGCGGCAACTGGCGCCAGTCGCTCGCCGCCGGCGTCGGACTCGGCTTCGGCCTGTATCTGCTGTTCGACAAGCTGCTCGACGTGGTGCTGCCCACCGGCGTGCTGTCGATCGTGCTCGGAGGACGCTGATGGACACGGTTTCGCATCTGGCCACCGGCTTCGCGGTGGCCACGCAGCCGACCAACCTGTTCGTGGCGGCGATCGGCTCGTTCATCGGCACGGTCGTCGGGTTGCTGCCGGGCCTCGGGCCGATGAACGCGGTGGCGATCCTGATGCCGCTCGCCTTCGCGATGCAGTTGCCGCCGGAGAGCGCGCTGATCTTGATGGCGGCCGTCTATATCGGCTGCGAGTACGGCGGCCGGGTTTCGTCGATCCTGCTGAACGTCCCCGGCGAAGCGGCCGCGATCATGACCGCGATCGACGGCTATCCGATGGCGCGCAAGGGGCTCGGCGGCGTGGCGCTGTCGATCTCGGCCTGGAGCTCGTTCGTCGGCTCGATCATCGCCACGATCGGCATCACGCTGCTCGCGCCGATGCTGGCGCGCTGGGCACTGGCCTTCGGACCGGCAGAGTACTTCGCGCTGATGTGCTTCGCGTTCGCCTGCCTGACCGGACTGATGGGCGACAGGCCAATGAAAGCGCTGCTCGCGGCGCTGATCGGGCTCGCGCTGTCCACGGTCGGCGTCGACTCGAACTCCGGCGTGTATCGGTTCACGTTCGACTCGGTGCATCTGTCCGATGGCATCCAGTTCACCGTCGTGGTGATCGGGCTGTTCGCCATCAGCGAGATGCTGCTGATGCTCGAGCACTACGGCGTCAGCGGCGGGCTGATCAAGAACACCGGGCGGTCGCTGTTCAACCTGAAGGAAATGGCGCTGACCTGGTGGGGCACGGTGCGCTCCGGCGTCGTCGGCTTCGTGGTCGGCGTGCTACCCGGCGCCGGCGCGACGGTCGCCAGCGCGCTCACCTATTCGATGGAAAAGCGCCTGACCGACACGGAGGGCACCTTCGGCAAAGGCGACATCCGCGGCGTCGCCGCGCCGGAGGCGGCCAACAACGCCGCGGCCGGCGGCGCGTTCGTGCCGATGCTTACGCTCGGCGTACCGGGCTCCGGCACCACGGCGGTGATGATGGGCGCGCTGGCGCTGTACAACATCACGCCGGGCCCGGCGCTGTTCGACCAGCAGCCGCAACTGGTGTGGGGGCTGATCGCTTCGATGTTCATCGGCAACGTGATGCTGCTGGTGATGAACATCCCGATGGCGGGCATCTTCACCCGCATGCTCAAGACGCCGAACTGGGCGCTGGTGCCCGGCATCCTGGCGATCAGCGCGGTGGGCGTCTACAGCGTGCACGCGACGACGTTCGACCTGGTGCTGATGGCGGTGCTGGGCGTGGTCGGCTACCTGCTGCGCAAGTGCGACGTGCCGATGGCGCCGCTGATCCTGGGCCTGGTGCTCGGCGACATGATGGAGCAGAACCTGCGCCGCGCGCTGTCGATCACCAACGGCGAGCTGTCGATCCTGTGGGGCAGCCCGATCGCCGTGGGCCTGTGGATACTCGCGGCCGCCATGGTGACCGTGCCGCTCGCACTGCGCAGGCTGAAACGGCGCCCCGCCGTGGCGGCCGCGTGACGGCAGGAGACGGCGATGCAGGTCACCGGTCTTCTGTACGGCGCGCAGATGCTGCGCTTCGTCGACTTCCCCGCCGCCGAGGTGCTCGGCCCGGCGGCCGACGAGGAACAGATCAAGGCGATGATCGATAAACACGGCGAGATCTTCATCAAGCCGGTGTTCCGCGGCGGCGTCGGCAAGAAGGGCAAGTCGGGCCTGCTCGGCCGCGCGAAGGACCTCGCCACGGCGTTGCGCGAGCGCGAGCGGCTGTTCTTCGCCGAACACCGCGTCGGCCATCAGTACGCGAAGGCCAACGGCGTCACCTACGAAGGCGCGGTGCCGGCGCGGCACGAGGTCTACTTCTCGCTCACCGACTCGACGCACTTCCGCGCGCCGACGATGACGTTGTCGCACATGGGCGGCATGGACATCGAGGAGGTCGATCGCAAGTACGTCGCGCAGGTGCCGTTCGATCCGTTGACGGGACTGAAGGCTTTCGTCGTCGCCAACGCGCTGACGGCATTGAATGCACCGAAGGAGATCATCTCGCCGCTCGTGCAACACCTGCCGAAGCTGTGGGAGCTGTTCCACGACTACGGCATGACCACGCTGGAGCTGAACCCGATCCGCCTGCGGCCGGACCGCAACGGGCGGCTCACGCCGGTCGCGTGCGACTTCAAGTGCGGCTGCGATCGCGACGACCCGCGCTACAAGCGGCTCGGTCTGCCGGCGCACATCTTCGCGGTCGACCAGTCCGACTTCGAGCTGGAGATCAACCAGCTTCGCACGCACCAGGGCCAGAGCGACGTGTACGTGATCAATCCGAAGGGCACCATCCTGGCGCCGACCTTCGGCGGCGGCGCCAACTCGCTGGTCACCGAACTGCTCGGCGACGACGCGATCATCTCGTCGGATTTCGGCGGCAACCCGCCGTACGAGAAGATGAAGGAGGTCGCACGCATCTGCTTCAAGCACTGGCTGGCGCAGTCGAACGTGCTGTTCATCATCGGCGGCAAGTCCAACAACACCGACATCTTCGAGACCTTCCGCGCGATCGCCGACGCGCTGCGCGAGCACTTCGGCACCCATGGGCCGACGCCGCTGTATGTCGTCGCCGGCCGCGGCGGGCCGAACCTGGTGCGCGGCTTCGGCGCGCTGCGCGACACCTGCGAAGCGCTGGGACTGCCGTACCGGCTGTTCGGCTTCGATTCCGACATGAGCGAGGTGATCCAGTACGCGCAGAACGCGGACGCGTGGATGAAGGCCGGCGGGCGTGCCGACATCGCCGCCCGGTTGCGCGGCCTCGGTCAAGGCGCGTGAGGAGCGAGCCATGTACAAACAGGGCGTCGGAGACTTTAAGTACTTCGTCGGCGTGAGTTCGTTGGCGCAGATCGCCACGCGCGAGGACCGCGTGTGCGTGCTCAACATCCTCGGCGGCGAATCGAGCGACGTCACGCCCGTGAGCCATGCGTATTCCGGCGGCAACGTCGTCTTCGGCACCTCGCCCGGACGGCGCGGCCAGGTGCTGGAGACGCCGATCGGCGATGTGCCCGTCTACAACAACGTGCTCGAGGGGCTGCGCGACGGCCACCGCTTTAACTGCGGCGTCGTGTATCTGCCGCCTTCGGCCGCGCGCGACGGCGTGGCGGAACTGATCCGCGTGAACCCGGAGCTGAAAAAGATCTTCATCGTGACCGAGAAGCTGTCGGTGCACGACTCGCGCGAGATCCGCGCCATGGGCCAGAGCAACGGCATCGACATCTTCGGCGGCAACAGCCTCGGCGTAGCGGACGCCTGGCATCGGGTGCGCATCGGCGGCGCGCTCGGCGGCGACAACCCGGGCGACGCATTGCGTCGCGGTTCGATCGCGATCCTGTCCAACTCCGGTGGCTTCACCACCACGATCGCCACCTACCTGCGCATGGCCGGCTGGGGTACGAGCACGCTGATCTCCAGCGGCAAGGACGTCTACATCCACTACGCCGCACCCGAGTTCGCGTTCGCACTCGCCAACGACGCGCGCAGCAAGGCGGCCGTGCTGTATTGCGAACCGGGCGGCTACTACGAGTACGACGCCGAGTTCACCAAGCCGGTCGTGGCCTGCGTGGTCGGGCGCTGGAAGAGCAGGCTCACGCGCGCGGTCGGTCACGCCGGCGCGATGGCCGGCGGCGCCGACGACGCCGCGGCCAAGGAGCGCTGGTTCATGCAGAAGTTCGGCGTCGACGGCATCTTCACGCCCGAGCGGCCGATCTGCTCGCACAAGGGCGCGGTGGTGACCAACATCGCGCACATTCCGGCCGCGCTCACGGCGGTGATGCGCGAGAACGCCGCGCGCCCGGACTTCGAACCCGAGGGCAGCCTGGCGCTGAAACCGTGGTTCGGTTCAAACGCCGGAGTCGCGCTTGCGCCCGAGCTCGATCTGCCCGTCGTCGAAGCGATCCCGCCGTACAACGCGCAGATCGCGGTGCTCAACCGGCAGGTGGGCGCGCTGCCGCCGCGCCAGCCGATGAAGGACGCGTCGGGCGCCTCGCAGATGGACGCGAAGACGCAGGTCTCCAGCCTGCACGGCGTATCGATGCTGCAGGCGACGCAATACCCGGTCGAAGCGAACATCGCGCTCGCGTTGCTGCAGGAACCGGGCGGCCCGAACGATCGGGCGCTTGTCAACGTCGCGGTGGGTGCGGAACTGAACCTGTTCGGCGACGCGGCGCTCGCGGCCGCCCAGGCCGCGCGCGAAGCGGGCAACGCGCCGAACGCCGTGCTGGCTGCGGCGGCCAGCATCGTCGGTCCGCGCCGCATCGAGCGCGCGCGCGCCGCGACGCGGGCGCTGATCGACTTCTTCGCTGCAACGGGGCTGAAAAGCGCGTTGGACGACGCCTTCGATCCCCGCGCGCTGCCCGCGAACGAGGCGCTGCGTGAGCTGCTGGTCGCCAAGCGGCCGGATGCCAAGGCCCAGATGATGCTCGGCGCGCTCGCCGCGCGCGGCGCGCGCTCCGCGTTCGTCCGCTATCTGCAATCGCTGCCGGGCGCGCCGACCGCCGACGGCGTGCTCGCCGCCGTCGCGGCCACGCTGGCCTGGGGGCCGCTGATGCGCAAGCGCATCTCGCTGCTGACGGCCGAGTCGCTGCCGTGGTGGCTGCGCCTGTTCGGCACGCTGATCGGCGCCTCCGTCGACGCCGCGCGCCACGAGCCGGAGCGCTTCTGCGGCTGGCAGGTCAAGGAGATTCTTGAGCAGCGCTCGCTCACCGAGACAGCGTGCCTGGCGCTGTTCGGCCGCGCGCCGCAGTCCGCCCACCGCAGCGCGATGCAGACCTTGATCGGCCTGCTGCTCACCAACGGGCCCGGCTCGATCACCGCGCAGGGCGCGAAGGGCGCCGTGTCGGCCGACGGGCCGGAAACGCCCGAGCGCGTGCAGATCAACAAGGCGGTGGTCGGCTTTCTCACGCACTCTGGCTACACGCACGGCGGCAACGGCTACGAAGGGGTGCGGTTCCTACTCGAGCGCTTCGGCGGCCTCGATCTGCGCGACCCGGGCGATCGCGCGCACGGCATCGATCTGCGACGCCTGGCGCTCGACTTCGTGCGCGAATACGCAAAAGACAAGGCCGCGCGCAAGGAGATCGGCGGCGGCGCGGCGCGCGCGATCCCATGCATCAACCACCCGGTGTTCAAGGATCGCCCGGTCAATATCGACCCGCGCGAGGAGTACGTGCGCAATCTGCTGGAATCCCGCGGCGAGTACAACGTGTTCCACGACTTCTACCGCACGCTGGTGCAGGCGCTGGCCGACGAAGGCGTGACGCGCAACGTGTTCTGCGTGAACGTCGACGCGGTCATCGCCACCCAGTTGCTGAAGGCGCTGTGGGAGCCATACCGCGCCGGCACGCTGGCCGACGCGCAGCTCGAGACGGCCGCCTTCACCGTGTTCCTGTACGCGCGCATGATCGGCTGCGCGGCCGAGATCGACGACCACATGAACCGCGGGCGCAACATGGACACGCGCACGCCCGCGTCGCAGTGCCGGTTCGTCAGCTAGCGCGCCATTGAGAGCGGCAACGATGGCTGCAACGCGGACGGCAAACGCGATCCCCGCGACGCTGATTCCCGGCGACGGAATCGGTCCCGAGATCGTTTCGGCAGCGGTCGAGATCCTGGATGCGCTCGGCGCGCCGTTCGCATGGGACGTGCAGCCGGGCGGCATGGCGGCGATCGAGAAGTTCGGCGACCCGCTGCCGCAGTCGCTGCTCGACAGCATCCGCCGCACGCGTCTTGCACTGAAGGGGCCGCTGACGACGCCGGTCGGCGGCGGCTTCCGCTCGGTCAACGTGCGGTTGCGCGAGGAGTTCAAGCTGTACGCGAACCTGCGACCGGCGCGTACGCTGATCCCCGGCGGGCGGTACGAGGACATCGACCTCGTGCTGGTGCGCGAGAACCTCGAAGGCCTGTACGTCGGCTTCGAGCACTACATCCCGATCGGCGACGATCCGCAGGCTGCCGCGATCTCCTCGGGCGTGAACACGCGTGCCGGTTCGCGCCGCATCGCCGAGTTTGCGTTCGACTACGCGGTCAAGAACAGACGCAAGAAGGTGACGATCGTGCACAAGGCGAACGTGCTGAAAGCGCTGACCGGCATCTTTCTCGAAACGGCGCGCGAGGTGGCGAAGCGCTACGAAGGCCGCGTCGCCGCCGACGAGCGCATCGTCGACGCCTGCGCGATGCAGCTTGTGCTCGACCCGTGGCGATTCGACGTGATCGTCACGACGAATCTCTTCGGCGACATCCTGTCCGACGAGATCGCCGGGTTGGTCGGCGGTCTCGGGATGGCGCCCGGTGCAAACATCGGCGAAGAAGCTGCGATCTTCGAGGCCGTGCACGGATCAGCGCCCGACATCGCCGGCCAAGGCGTGGCGAACCCCCTCGCCTTGCTGCTGGCGGCGGCGATGATGCTCGACCACGTCGGCAGGCTCGACGAGGCGACGCGCCTGCGCGCGGCGATCGACGCGGTGCTGCGCGAAGACCGCGTTCGCACGGCCGACCTCGGCGGCAAGGCGACGACGAAAGACATGACGCAGGCGATCGTCGCCCGGCTGCGCTGACGACATCGCGCATCCATGACCGCGAGCGAACTGCGCCCCGCCGCAGAGCCGGCGATCCGGACGATCGCGATGCCGGCCGACGCGAACCCGGCCGGCGACATCTTCGGCGGCTGGCTGATGTCGCAGATGGATCTGGCCGCCGGCAACGTGGCCGCGCGCCGCGCGCGCAGCCGCTGCGCGACGGTGTCGGTCGATCGCATCACTTTCCACAGCCCCGTACTCATCGGCGACGAAGTGAGCCTGTACGCGCGGCTGACGCGCGTCGGCCGCACGTCGATGACCATTCAGGTCGACGCGTGGCGGCGCAGCCGCGACGGCGAGGAAAGCGTCAAGGTCACCGAGGCGACCTTCGTCTTCGTCGCGCTCGACCAGGGCGGGCGCCCGCGCGTCGTTCCGCCGCCGATCGGCGAAGGTCCCTGATGCCCGCGCTCGAAGCGCGCGCCTGCCTCGAAGCGCTGTGGCTCGGCGGCGGCGGCGAGCGAGCGGCGCTGGACGACGTCGAGCTGACCGGCGCCGAGCCGGTGCTGCCTTCGTCGTTCGCGATCGGCACCGCGGCGCAAGCCAGCATCGCCGCGTCCGCGCTCGCGGCCGCCGAACTGTGGAGACTGCGCGGCGGCGCGCGGCAGTCGATCGCGGTCGACATGCGCGCGGCGGCGGTCGAGTTTCGCAGCGAACACTACCTGCGCGTCAACGACGGTCCGGCGCTGGAGTTCCGCGACAAGATCACCGGCGTGTACCGCTGCGGCGACGGCCGCTGGGTTCGTATCCACGCCAACTTTCCGCACCATCGCGACGGCGTGCTCGCGCTGCTCGGCTGCGCGCACGACCGCGAAGCGGTCGGCCGCGCGCTCCGACAACGGGAAGCGCTGCGCTTCGAAGACGCCGCCGCCGAACGCGGCCTCGTCGTCACCGCGATGCGCACGTTCGCGCAGTGGGACGCGCACCCGCAGGGCGCCGCGGTGGCGCGGCTGCCGCTGTTGACGATCGAACGCATCGCGGACGCGCAGCCGCAGCCGCTCGGACCCGCCGAGCGGCCGCTCGCCGGCGTGCGCGTGCTCGATCTGACGCGCGTGATCGCCGGCCCGGTCTGCGGCCGCACGCTCGCCGGCCATGGCGCCGACGTGCTGCTGGTAAGCGGCCCGCATCTCCCCGCGATCGAACCGCTGGTGATCGAAACCGGGCCCGGCAAGCTGTCGTGCTTTCTGGATCTGCGCGATGCGAAGGACCGCGGGACGTTCCGCACGCTGCTGCGCGACGCCGACGTGATGGTGCAGGGTTATCGGCCCGGCGGGCTGGCGGCGCTCGGTCTCGGCCCCGAGGACGCCGCGCGGCTTCGCCCCGGCATCGTCTACGTGTCGCTCAGCGCGTATGGACACGTCGGCCCGTGGGCCGATCGGCGCGGTTACGACTCGCTCGTACAGACGGCAAGCGGTTTCAATGCGGCCGAAGCCGAAGCCGCCGGCGTCGATACGCCGAAGCCGTTGCCGACGCAGGCGCTCGACCGCGCAACCGGCTATCTGATGGCGTTCGCGGTGACAGTCGCCTTGAAACGCCGCGCGGCCGAAGGCGGAAGCTGGCACGTCCGCTGCTCGCTTGCACAGACCGGAAGATGGCTGCGCGGGCTCGGCCGCATCGAGAACGGTTTGAACATTCCCGATCCGACGCTCGCCGACGTGCGCGATCTCACGGGTGAATTGCCGTCGGGATTCGGCCGCTTGACGATCGTGCGGCATGCCGCGCGCCTGTCGCGCACGCCGTTTCGTTGGGACCGCGTTTCGGTTCCGCTCGGCACGCATCCGCCGCGCTGGCCTGCGTGAGCGCTGCGGCTGGGCGAGGTGACGATCGACCTCGCGCGCCGCACCGCCGCCGGACCCGGCGGCGCGATCCGCTTCACGCCGATCGAGTATCGCCTGCTCGCGGTGCTCGCGCGGCACGCGGGCGGCGTGGCCACGCAGCGGCTGCTGTTGCGCGAAGTCTGGGGGCCCGATCACGTCGAGCATCCGCATTACCTTCGCGTCTACATGAAGCAGTTGCGCGACAAGATCGAGCCGGATCCGGCGCGGCCGCGTTTCCTGCTGACGGAGATCGGCGTCGGGTATCGGCGGATCGCAGGAGGCGCGTGAGGCGCCCGCGACGACGGATCACCGTTGCCCCGGCGGGACGAGCGCGCCGGCAAACGAGGCTGCGACGCCGGCTGCGCCCTCTCACTGCGTCGCCGCCGGCTTCGCGAGCCCGCTGACCTTCAACTTCGACTTGGCCAGCGTGCCCTTGCGCGCGCGATGGCCCGTGTGCGCGTTCAGCTCTTCGCCGGCCACCAGCAGCTCGACCGGTTTGCCTGTCCGGGACGTGCCGTGCACGACCACGCCGCCCGCGCCGCAGGGCAGCGCGGCGATCATCGACTCAGCGTCGTCGAGTCCCATCAGCGTGACGCCGCGGCCGCCGCCCGACTGCGCCTTGATCTCGTTCGCGGCGAACACGAGCAGCCGTCCCTTCTCCGACAGGCAGGCGATGCGATCGTCGCTCGCGGGATCGACCAGCGCCGGCCGCAGCGGCACGGCGCCCTCCTCGACCGTGATGAACTGCTTGCCTCCCTTCTGCCGTGACACCATGTCGCCGAGCGTGCAAGCGAAGCCGTAGCCGTTGGAGGTCGCCACCAGCAGCGGCTGCGCAGCCGCGCCGGCCACGTAGGCGACCAGGCGCGTGCCCGACTCCAGCTCGATCATCGAGGTCACCGGCGCGCCGTCGCCGCGCGCCGAAGGAAGCTGCGCGACCGGCACCGAGTACACGCGGCCGTTGCTGCCGAGCGCGATCAGGTGATCGACCGTGCGGCATTCGTACGCGCCGTAAAGCGCATCGCCCGGCTTGAAGGTGAACTGCATGGCGTCGTGGCCGTGCCCGCTGCGCGCGCGCGCGAAGCCCTTTTCCGAGACGATGACCGTCACCGGCTCGTCGATCACCTTCGTCTCGACCGTCGCGCGCTCCGCGGCTTCGATCAGCGTGCGGCGGGCGTCGCCGAACTTCTTCGCGTCGTCGTCGAACTCCTTCGCGATCTGCTTGCGCAGCACGGCGTCGGAGCCGAGCAGCTTCTGCAGGCTCGCCTCCTCCTTGCGCAGGTCGGAAAGCTCCTGCTCGATCCTGATGCCTTCGAGCTTGGCGAGCTGGCGCAGCCGCATCTCGAGGATGTCCTCGGCCTGGCGCTCGGTCAGCTTGAACGCCTTCATCAGCTCGGGCTTCGGCTCGTCCGCGTTGCGGATCAGCTTGATCACCTTGTCGATGTTCAGCAGGACGAGCTGACGCCCTTCGAGGATGTGGATGCGGTCCTGTGCCTTCGTCAGCCGATGCTGCGTGCGCCGGCGCACCGTCGCCACGCGGAAGTCGATCCATTCGCGCAGGATCTCGGGCAGCGCCTTCTGCCGCGGCCGGCCGTCGGTGCCGATCATCACGAGGTTGACCGGCACGTTCGTTTCGAGGCTCGTGTGCGCGAGCAGGAAGTTGACCAGCTCCTGCCGGTCGATGCGCGAGGTGGCCGGCTCGATCACGAAGCGCACCGCAGCGCTCTTGTCCGACTCGTCGCGCGTGCGGTCGAGCAGCGACTTGGCCATCTGGCGCAGGTTCTGCTGCTCCGGCGTCAGCGACTTCTTGCCGACCTTGACCTTCGGGTCGGTGAGTTCCGCGATCTCCTGTTCGACTCTTGCCGCCGACACGCCCGGCGGCAGCTCGGTGATCACGAGCTGCCACTGGCCGCGCGCGAGATCCTCGAACGTGTAGCGCGCCCGAACCTTCAGGCTGCCGCGTCCGGTCGCGTAGACCTCGCGGATCTCTGCGCTGCTCGAGATGATCTGGCCGCCGCCGGGAAAGTCCGGCCCGGGTATCGCCGCGAGCAGTTCTTCGAGCGGCGCTTTGGGGTTCTTCAGCGCGATCTGCAGCGCGGCGACGACTTCGCGCAGGTTGTGCGAAGGGATCTCGGTCGCGAGCCCCACCGCGATGCCCGAGGCGCCGTTGAGCAGAACGAACGGCAGCCGCGCCGGCAGCAGCTTCGGCTCCTGGAACGCGCCGTCGTAGTTGGGGCCGAAGTCGACGGTGCCTTCGTCCAGCTCGTCGAGCAGCAGCCGCGCGATCGGCGTCAGCCGCGCCTCGGTGTAGCGCATCGCCGCCGCGCCGTCGCCGTCGCGCGAGCCGAAGTTGCCGTGGCCGTCGATCAGCGGATAGCGCAGCGAAAAGTCCTGCGCCATGCGCACCAGCGCGTCGTAAGCGGCCTGGTCGCCGTGCGGATGGAACTTGCCGAGCACGTCGCCGACCACGCGCGCGCTCTTCACGGGCTTGGCGTTGGCCGCCAGGCCCATCTCGTTCATCGCGTACAGGATGCGACGCTGCACCGGCTTGCAGCCGTCGGCCACGTCCGGCAGCGCGCGGCCCTTGACGACCGACACCGCGTAATCGAGATACGCCCGGCTCGCGAACTGCGCGAGCGTCAGCGATTCCGCGCCTTCATCCGGCGCGGCGAATAGCGACTGCTGTTCCGACATCTCCGACCCGTGCCCCGCGGGGCGCTACAGAGGGGCGGGATGTTACCGGACGGTGCTTGCCGGCTGCGGCGGGCGCCGCGCGTTGCGCGGCGCGCGTACCGGCGCGATCGACGCGTACGGGCTCTTCGGCCACCAGCGCTCGAACGAACGGACCAGCGCGGCCGGACCGCTAACGCGCAGCGCGCCGCTGCGCATCGCCTGTGCAAGCGGCAGGTCGCCGACCAGCGCCTCCGTCAGCGTGCGAATGTCGGTCGAGACGTAGACGTCCACCTCGTGCCCCGGGTCGTGCAAGCACAGGTCGACCGCGCCGGCCTCGACGACGAGCCACCAGCGCGCCTTCTTCCTGTCGACGTCGGAGAAGGCAACCTCAACGACCACCCGGCGCGAAGGCAACGGCGCCGGATCGAGAAGGCGGCGCACGGTCCACATCAGCAGGCCCGGATCGAGCTGATCGCGCGCAATCGTGCCGCCGAGCCAGCGCCGGCCCCAGCGTCCGGCCATATCGAGCAGCGGCGCAAGTTCGGTACCGGCCGCGGTCAGCCGGTATTCGCCGTCCACGCGCTCGACGATGCCGACCTCCTGCAACTGCTTCAGACGTCTCGTCAGCAAGGCCGGAGACATCAGCGGCACGCCGCGCCGGATGTCGTTGAAGTGACGCGCGCCGAGCACCAGCTCGCGCAGCACGAGCAGCGTCCAGCGCTGCGCGAGGATCTGCGCCGCGATCGCGATCGGGCAGAACTGGCCGTAGCCCCTCATGCGGGGCATTGTCGGCGCCGCCCCCGCCCCGGAGCAAGTACAGATTTGGAACTGGACGCGCGTGCGCCGGGCGACGAAGATTCCCGCATCGTCGCAGGCAACGCCGGGAGTGCGATGAACCGTCCGCAGACCCCGTTCCGTCCGCAGTTCATCCGGGCACCGTCGCCGCGCAACCGGCTGTCGATCCGATGAACACCCTCGTTCACGCCCAGGCAGTCGATGACCACTACGGCCGCGCCGATCTCGCAACGACGATCCTGCAGGCGCTGCAGGCGGCCGGCAAGGATCCCGACCGGCTTGCGCCCGAGGATCTCGCGCCGGTCGACCAGTTCCACAGCCGCGGCATCGTCGCCACGCTGGAGCTGGCCGAGCGCGCCGGACTCGCTGCGGGTGCGCACGTGCTCGACGTCGGCGGCGGACTCGGCGGCGCGGCGCGCGCGCTCGCGCAGCGGATCGGCTGCCGCGTCACGGTGCTCGATCTCACGCGCGAGTACTGCCACGCCGGCGCGCTGCTGACCGCCCGTTGCGGGCTCGCCGAGCGCGTTCGCTTCGAGTGCGGCAGCGCGCTCGCGATGCCGTTTGCCGACGCCGCGTTCGACGCCGCGTGGAGCCAGCACAGCTCGATGAACATCGCCGACAAGCCGCGGCTGTACGGCGAGATCGCGCGCGTGCTGAAACGCGGCGGCACGTTCGCGCTGCACGAAATCGCCGCCGGTCCGCGGGCGCCGGTGCACTTTCCGGTGCCATGGGCGCGCACGCCCGAGATCAGCCACCTCGTCGCGCCCGACGAGCTGCGGGCGCTCGTCGTCGCGGCCGGTTTCGCCGAGCGCGAGTGGATCGACGAAACCGATCGCGTGCTCGACTGGTTCGCGCGCGGCGCAGCGGCCGCCGCGGGCGGCGCGTTGCCGCCGCTCGGATTGCACGTGCTGCTCGGCCCCGACTTCGGCGCGATGTTCGCCAATCAGGTGCGCAACCTGAACGAAGAACGGATCCGCGTGGTGCAGGGCGTGTTCGAACGGAGGTAAGCGCACGCGCCTGCGGGGCACGCCTTACACCACGCCGCGCAGCGCCGCCTCGGTCGCCGCGTCGACCGGATAGAACAGCTCGACGGTCAGCTCGGCGAGCGTGACGTCGCGCGGCGAGCCGAACGTCGCGAGCGTCGTGAACAGCGACAGCCGCGTTCCCGCGAATTCGAGGATGCAGGGGATCAGCAGGCGGTCCTCGCGATCGGCCGGCCGGTCGCGCCCGCCGCGCAGCGCGCGCACGTTCGGGTACGACATGACCTCCTCGAGCAGCGCGGCTTCGGATCCGCCGGGGCCGTCGGCCGCGAGCCGCTCCAGCTCGCCGAGCAGATAGCGGCCCCAATCGTCGAAGTTGACCGTCATCGCGGCAAAGCCCTGCGGATGCAGGCTCGCGCGGAACATGTTCAGCGGCGGGCCGCGCAGAGAATCGGGCAGCGCGGCGGCGAGCCGCAACGCCGCCGCGTTCGCGAGCACGACGTTCCAGTCCCGATCGAGCGCCACGCCCGGATACGGATCGTGCGCGTCGAGCAGCCGCTGCAGCGCCGAACGCACGCTCGCCAGATCGGGCGAGGACAGGCGCGTCTCGGAGAAGCGCGGCGCGTAGCCCGCGGCGAGCAGCAGCTCGTTGCGCGCGCGCAGCGGGATGTCGAGCCTTTCGGCCAGCGCGAGCAGCATCTCGGCGCTCGGCCGCGACCGTCCGGTCTCGACGAAGCTCAGATGCCGTGCGGAAACGCCCGCGTCGAGCGCCAGCGCAAGCTGGCTCAGCCGGCGCCGCGCGCGCCAGGCGCGGATCATCGCGCCGGCGCCGCGCGCGGCGCGATACGCGCGCGCCGCGCCCCGTTCGACGACGTTCTCCGATTGCATCGATCGCACTCCCGTCACGCTCCTGCCGCCGCACAGCGTAACGAATCAGCCGGCAAAGGGATTCGCCGTCGCGAGCCACAGTCCGATGCCGGTGGCGATGATGAACGCACCGTCGGTGACGCCGACGCCGACGAAGTACTTCGATTGCAGTTGCTGCATCAGTTCGGGCTGGCGCGCCGAGCTTTCGAGCAGCTTCATCGTGGCCAGCCCGATGCCGATGCACGATCCCAGCGCCGGTATGCCGACGATCAACGCGACGGCCAGGGGAAGCAGGTCGTTGCCGGACATGGTCGACTCCTGAAGTGGATGAGGGTTGCTCGTCGCCGGCTCACGCCGCGCTCGTTGATGTCTCACCGAGCGCCGCCGACGACGACTTCAGTCCGAAGTACTGAAGCGCAGCGAAGACGAGCACCGCGACCGCCTGTACGGCGAGGTACGCGACGCCGAGCGCGTTCGGTGCGACGAAGCCGCCCGCCGGCAGCGCCGCGCAACCGATCGCCCAGCCGACGTTCCCGGCGACGATCAGAACGATCAGCGCCGGCCATACGCGGCCGCTCGCGGCGAGCACGATCAGCAGCGCCGTGTAGGCGACCAGGAAAGCGCCGGACTCGGCCACCAGGTCGTGCGGGAACTGCAGCCACTCCGCGAGCGGCGCGGCGGCGGCGATCTGCAGCAGCGCGAGCGCCCCGCTCGCGCTCGCATCCGCGATCAGCGCCGCGCGCAGCAGCTTCGATGGAACGACGGTTCTCATGCGTTTGCTCCTTTCGTTTCGGTGATGGATGGATCGTCCTCGGCAGCCGCAGGCTGCGCGTGCAGCGCTTGCGCCTGCCCCGCACACGGAATCGCCTCGACGATGACCGGCGGCATCGCGTTCACTCCTGCGGCGCGGCGGGAAGGTGGAACGTTTCCGCCACGAGTTCGTTGAAGGTCCGCTCCTCGCGCCGGATGAAGCGCAGGCGCTGCGCCAGTGCAAAGTTCTCGCGCGCCTCGGCATCGCGCTGCAGGCGCGCGCGGTACGCCTCGTAAGCGGCCAGGCCGTCGAACGAGATCAGGCCCCAGCCGATGTCGTTCGTGCCTTCGTGCGGCAGGAAATAGCCGAGCAGATGCCCGCCGCAGCGGGGAATGATGCGCACCCAGTTCCGCGCGTAGGTCCTGAACGACTCGCGCTGGAACGGATCGAGTTCGTAACGGATGAAGCAGGTGACGGTCATGGGGTTGGCTCGCTGTCGTTGATCGGAGTGTCGCGTCACCGCCTTCCGCGGTCGATTACCTGCGAGGTAATCGCCGCGATTCGAGCGGCCGGATGGCGTGCGGCGGCGCAGGCGAAATGATCGGCGCCGAACGCGGCCCGATGCTTCGCCGCGGAGCGAAGCATCGGCGCCGCGCTTCTGCTAGCGTCGGTCGCCACCGCGGGGGAGCCGATGAACACGAACCAGATCGCGCGTATCGCTTCGTTGGTGGGCGAGCCGGCGCGCACGGCGATGCTGCTCGAGCTGATGGACGGACGATCGCTGACGGCGCGCGAGCTGGCGACGGCGGCGCGCGTCTCGCCGCAGACGGCGAGCCGGCATCTCGCGCAGCTGGTCGACGGGGGACTCCTGCGCGTCGAAGCCTTCGGCCGGCATCGCTATCACCGCCTGGCCGGCCGCGAAGTCGCCGAAGCCCTTGAGAGCCTGATGCAGCTCGCGGCGCGCGGCGGGGCGTCGCCGCGACCCACGTTCGTCCCCGGGCCGAAAGACGCCGGGCTGCGAATGGCTCGGACCTGCTACGACCATCTCGCCGGCCGACTGGGCGTTGCGATCGCCGAGCATCTGCATGCCGACGGCGCGCTCGTCTTCGACGGCGAGATCGGCCATCTGACCGAACGCGGCCGCGCGGCGCTCGCGCGGATCGGCATCGCCGGCGCCGTATCGCCGTCGAATCGCCTGCACTGCCGTCGCTGTCTCGACTGGAGCGAACGCCGCTTTCACCTCGCGGGCCGGCTCGGCGCGCTGCTTTGCGCGCACTGCCTCGAACACGGATGGCTGCTGCGTCGGCCGGGTACGCGCGCGCTGCAGATCACGCCGAAAGGCGCCGTCGGCTTGCGGGATTGGCTTGGCCACGCGCGCTGGGAACAGGTCGTCGGCGCCGTCGCCGCGACTGCGAAGAATCACGGCTGCCGCACTTCGCTGAGCCCATAGCCGATGGTCGGTTCCTCGCCGGCGGCAAGGTCGCGCAGCGCGAAGTCCATTGCGCGGAGATCGCTTCCGGCCCTGCCCTCGAGCGGTCGGCTCACACCGCGACGCTGCGCCAGGCCGCCTCGCACTCCGCGCAACCCGCGCCGCGCGGGTGCAGGAACAGGCACGGATCGCGCGCGAGCCGCTCGACGGCGAGCGCGATCACGTCGCGTGCGCGGAACAGCCGCGCCTGTCCATAGCCGACGCGGCCTTCGGCCTGCAGGCCGCGCGCGCGCAACCACTCGTCGGCCAGCGCGAAGCGCTCGCAGCAGTGATCGTTCTCCTCGTAGTGCACGCGCACCGGCCGGCCGCTGCGCAGCATCGTGCAGAACTTCGGCACGCGGTACGGCACGCCGGCGATGACCTCCGCGAGATGAAGTGCGGTGTCGGCGTCGTGGCCGACGCCGAGCAGCAGCACCTGCCCGTCCATCGCATGCACGCGGCCGATCGGGCTGTCGGGCGCATGCGGCGACGCGGGCAGCGGCCCGTCCGTGATCGAGCGCGCCTGCGGTCCGAGCGCGGCGAACGCGAACGGGTGATCGCTGCGCGCCGCGCCGCGCATCCGCCAGAACGTATCCGCGACGACGCCGAGATCGGCTGCGCACGGCGTGGCCGCCGGGTCGAACGGTGCATCGTCGTCGCCGGTCCACGACGGCATCACGAGCGTGCCGTCCGGTCCGAGCGCGGCGCGCAGTGCCTCGATCAGTCCGGCGGGACCGTTCACGATCGGCCGGACCGCGCGAAACGACGTGTGCACCAGCACGATGCCGCCCCGTTCCACGCCGAGCGCGCGAAGCTGAGCGGCGACCTCGCCGACGCCCAGCGCCGGTCTGCCTTCGGCATCAAAGGACATCTTCCACCCGCGCGCGCACGTCGGTGCAATAGGTCGCGGTGGTCTTCGCGACAGCGTTGTCGTCCGCCGGCTCGTGCTGCGCGACGAGCAGTGCGTCCGACCACTCGAAGATCGAGCGCCAGCGATCGCGGCCGACCCATGCGAATACGCGCGCACACGCGAAGCGCTCGGGGGCGACCAGATACAGCGCGGCCACGAGATCGAAGGGATAGAAGCCGTCCAGCCCGATCGAGGTCCGCCACTGCGCGAGCCAGGCGCGGCTGCGTTCGGCGACCCAGGCGCCGGGCGCACCGCCGCGGGCGATGCGATCGAGATCGTCTACGCCGAGCAGAACGTCGCGGGCCGCTTCGTACGGGATCAGCGTGAGCGGTACGCCTGCGGCGACGACCGCCGCGGCCGCGCGCGGATCGAGCGCGAAGTTGAAATCGCTGAAGACGGGACCGTGCCCGAACAGCATCGCGCCCGCGGACTTGCCTTCGGTCGGATGGAAGCGGTGCCCCGGACGGCGCCCCATCACCGCGACGACATGAACGTCGCGGGCCGACTGCACCGATGCGAGCGCCAGCGCGACATTGGTCAGCGGCCCCAGCGCGAGGATCGTCAACGGCCCCTGCGCGATCGCTGCTCGCAGCGCGCGGTCGGCTTCCTGCCCGGCGGAGCACGCAGGCAACGCGCGGGCGCAGCCGCGATGTACCGGCACCGCGCGTCCGCCCGCGGCGGCATGGCGCGCGATCAGCTCGCGCGTGACCGCGTCCGTCCTTGCCAGCGCGGCATTGCCGAACACCGTCGAAATGCCGACCACGTCGATGCCGGCTTGCGTCAGCAGGGCGAGCAGCGCGAGGCAATCGTCCGGATCGCGCCACGCACCTTCGCCGCAAGCAGCGTCGGTGTCGATCCAGACGCGCGCCGGCAGCGCCGGCCGCCGATGGGGTGCGAGCGGCTCGAAAGCGCTCCAATCCTCCTGGCCCGTGCGCCACGTTGAGACCGGCAGCGCGAATGTCGCGAGCGCCAGCAGGAACACGAGGGCCGCCACGCCGAGCAGCCGGCGCAACACGCTTCGCTTCATCGTCGGTTTCGCTTCGATTCGATCGGGTTCGAAGATGCTGGCGGACCGACGTTCCGGTCCCGCTCAATGCAGCGGATCTCGACCGCGCCGCGGAAGCCTGTGCGCGCTTCGTCGCTCTGCTCTGCCGCGGGAGGCGCAAGGCTAACCGCGCGGCCCGGTACCGTGAAGTACCCATTCGCGCAGCGGATCCGGTGCCGCATTCACGAAGCAGCGGATGCGCCACGGGCCGAAAGCTGAGTAAGCTAGCCGCGGCGGCCAGGAGGCTGCGGGGGAGACGGGGCGATGATTCGAATCGGTTGGCTGGCCGCTGCGGCGGCCTGTGCGGTCGTGGTCGCGGGTTGTGGAGGTGGCAGCGGCGAGGCGGGTGCATCGAGCGCATCGGCGCAGGGCGTAAACCCCGCCGATCCGGCGATGAAAGTGCAGTTGCGCGTTCTGTCGAGCCCGCCGCAGTACGTCTCGGGCGGCGACGCGCGCATCGAGGTGCGCGCTGCGCCGGGGCTGCACGACAAGCTCGAGCTGTGGCTGAACGGCCGGCAGCTGAACGTCGGGCTGCAATCGAAGGGCGACCGGCTCGAAGGCGTGATCGGCGGTCTCGTCGACGGCGCCAACCGGCTCGAGGTGCACCACCGTTCGAGCGGCCTGCGCGACGCGCTCGAGCTGACCAACCATCCGATCGCCGGGCCGATGTTCTCGGGCCCGCACCAGCATCCTTTCGTGTGCCGCACCGATCAACTCGGCACCGAGCCGCTCGTCGACAGCGCCACCCCGCCCGGCTACCGCGTGCGCGACGCTGCGGGCAACACGATTGGCTACAGCCGCAACTGCTCGGTCAACACGGTCGTCTCGTATCTCTATCGCAGCACGGCCAACAGTTGGAAAGCTCTGCCGGCCGACGGCAGCCGGCCCGCGGACATGAGCACGGTGACGCTCCCCGACGGTCGCACCGTCGACTTCGTCGTCCGCCGCGAGACGGGATCGATCAACCGCTTCCTGTACAGCTTCGCGATGCTGGCGCCGCGCGGCGAGAACCCCGCAGCGCCCGACCTGAGCCTATGGAACGGCAAGCTGCTGTACTGGTTCCAGGGCGGCGTGGCGATCGGCCACACGCAGGGCGTCGTGCACGGCGGATCGCTGAACCCCGACATCCTGCGGCTCGGTTTCGCGATCGCGCACTCCAGCGGCAACAACACCGGCACGCACTACAACCTCAATCTCGCCGGCGAAACCGCGATGATGACCAAGGAGCGCTTCATCGAGCGCTACGGCGTGCCCCTGTACACGGTCGGTCTCGGCGGCTCCGGTGGCGCGATCCAGCAGTACATCATCGCGCAGAACCATCCGGGCGTTCTCGACGCGCTGCTGCCGGTGCAGTCCTATCCCGACATGGTGACGCAGACCATTCATGTGGGCGACTGCGAGCTGCTCGAGCACTACATGGACGCGACCGACCGCGCCAACGCCAGGTGGCGCGTGACCAAGAACCGCAGCCTGCTGGTCGGCTTCAACGCCGAGGAAGGCTTCGCGCGCGTCAACGATCCATTCGCGCAGTTGAAGACGCTGCTCGGCTACAGCACCGCGCTCGGTTCGACCGAGTGCATCCCCGGCTGGCGCGGGCTGACACCGCTGGCGATGAACCCGCTGTACGGCGCCGTGCCCAATCAGCAGTTCTACGATCCGCCGTCCGCGATCGCAGCGATCCGCTGGACGCACTACGACGACCTGCGCAACGTCTACGGCGTGGATTCCACCGGCGCCGCGCGCCCGACCTGGGACAACGTCGGCGTGCAGTACGGACTGAAGTCGCTGAAGGAAGGCAAGATCACGCCCGCCGAGTTCCTGCACCTGAACTTCCACGTCGGCGGCTGGAAGCATCCGAGCGAGATGGTCCAGGAGACGTTCCCGTTCTTCGGCACCTCGCAGGCCGAGATCAACAAGGCGCTGACGATCCCCGGCTATTTCGACCCGTGGAGCCGCAAGAACATGAACCTGAGCCCCGCGGCCGGTATGCCGGCGCCGCGCACGCGCGGCGACTTCTCCGCGATGCGCGCCGCGTATACCTCGGGCCACGTGTTTGGCGGCAACCTCAACGTGCCGGCGATCGACCATCGGCAGTACATGGAGCGCGAACTGGACATGCACAACTCGCACCAGTCGTTCGCGGTGCGCAAGCGCGTGCTGAATCGCATGGGCCATTCCGACAACCTCGTGATCTGGTTCACCGACACGCAGCCGGGCGTGCCGAAGGCGAGCCAGACGTTCGAAGCGCTCGCGGTCATGGACCAGTGGATGACGAACATCCTCGCCAACCCGGAGAAGAGCATCGCCGGGAACCGACCGGCACGGGCGGTCGACAGCTGCTTCGATCTGAACGGCCAGTTGATGCACGCCGGCCCCGGCGTGTGGAGCGGCATCCTCGACGATCAGCCAGCGGGACCGTGCACGACAGCGTTTCCGCTCTACAGCACGTCGCGCATCGTCGCCGGCGCACCGCTTGAAGGCGGCATCTATCGCTGCGCGCTGAAATCCGTGCGGCAGGCGGTCGCCGACGGCGTGTACGCGCCGTGGGCGCCGAGCGCGGACGAGGCCGCACAACTGGAGCAGATCTTCCCCGAAGGCGTGTGCGACTACAGCCTTCCGGACCAGGCGCGGCCCTGAGCGCGGCGCGGGCGCAGGACAGTTCGACCGAAGCGACGCGCGACGCTCGCGCGTCGCGGTACTCGGAAAACGACAAGGGCTTCCGAACGGAAGCCCTTGATTTGTCTGGTTGCGGGGGAAGGATTTGAACCTTCGACCTTCGGGTTATGAGCCCGACGAGCTGCCAGACTGCTCCACCCCGCGGCAACTGGTTCGCCGGCCGGATCGGTCACCGGCGACGAGCGCGCAGTATACCCGCATTCCGATCGACGCGCCCGCGCTGCGCGCGTCAATACGTCTCGACGTGCAGTCGCCCTTCCTGCTGCAGCTTCGCGTGCAGCGCGGTCCAGTCGAGGCCCTGCGCGGCCGCCGCGGCGCTCAGCGCGTCGAGCACGCCCGCTTCCATGCCGCGCAGCCCGCACACGTAGACGTAGGTGTTCGCGTCGGCGAGCAGCGCGCCGACGTCGGCCGCGCGGTCGCGCAGCGCGTCCTGCACGTAGCGGCGCGGCTGGCCGGGGGTGCGCGAGAACGCGAAGTTGATGTCGATGAAGTCCTTCGGCAGGTTCATCAGCGGCCCGAAGTAAGGCAGCTCCGCCTGCGAGCGCGCACCGAAGAACAGCATCAGCTTGCCGCTTTCGCCTTTGCCGCGCCGGCGGCGCCGGCGTTCAGTCATCGCGCGCATCGGCGCGGAGCCGGTGCCGGTGCAGACCATCAGCAGATGGCTCGGCGAGTGATTCGGCATCAGGAAGGTATTACCGAAGGGACCGATCACCTGCACCGTGTCGCCCTTTTTCAGGTCGCACAGGTAGTTCGAGCACACGCCGCGCACCGGCCGGCCTTGGTGATCGACGGTGACGCGCTTCACGGTCAGCGCGATGTTGTTGTAGCCGGGTCGCTCGCCGTCGCGCGGCGAGGCGATCGAATACTGGCGCGCGTGATGCGGGCGTCCGTTGTCGTCGACCCCGGACGGCAGGATGCCGATCGACTGGCCCTCGAGCACCGGAAACGGCGTGGCGCCGAAGTCGAGCACGATATGCCGCGTATCGCTTTCGGCGGCGGCGTCGGTGACGCGGTAGTTGCCCATCACCGTTGCGATGGCCGGATTGCGCTGCGTGTACAGATTGACGTAGGGATGCGAAGCGGACCACGGCGGCACCGTCGAACCGGGCACGGCCGCAGCCGGCACCGGCGGCGCGTCTTCGGCCGCGAATTCGCTCGCCGGCGCGGCGACCGCCTCGCCGAGCGATTGCTCCGCGGGCAGCGCGTCCCAGCCGAACTGGTCCTCGATCGAATACGCCTGCGCGCGCAGCACCGTGCGCCAGTTGTCGATCGCGCCGGTCGGGCACGGCGCGATGCACGCGAGGCAGGCCTTGCACTTGTCGGCGCGCACGACGTAGTTGCGCGCGTCGTGCGTGATCGCGTCGACCGGACAGGTCTCCTCGCACGTGTTGCAGCGGATGCAGATCTCCGGGTCGATCAGGTGCTGCCGCAGCAGCTCGGGCGCGTTCATCGGCGGGCGCGGCGACCGTTCAGTTGAAGCGGACGTACTGGAAGTCGATCGGCTGGCGATTGATGCCGGTCGCCGGCGGCGCGATCCAGTTGGCGAACTTGCCGGGCTCGACGACGCGGCCCATCAGCGAACCGACGAAGGCGCGGTCCTCGTCGCTCGGCAGCCATTCGCGCACGTGCGCGTTCCATTCGGCCTCGCTGACGACGCGACCGTCCGGGCTGACGCGCACGCCGGCGAGCGTGCCGATGCGGCGGTTGAACGCCTTGTGCGGCGCCTGCAGGCGATGCGGCAGCCCCGCCTTCTCGATCACGCGGTTCCAGCGGCCGATGCCGGCGATCGAGTCGCGGATGAAATCGTCGCGCAGCACTTCGTTCAAGGCGTTCAGCATCGGCACTTCGCGCTCGACCAGCCGGCCATCGTGCACGCCGAGCACCTTGTAGGTCATGCCGTGCAGCTTGTGGTCGTCGTCGCGCTTGGTTTCCTCGAAGCGTCCCTTCAGCCCCGAGTTGTAGAACGTCGCGGCATTGCTCGATTCGTCGGCGCCGAACAGGTCGATCGTCACGCTGAAGTGGAAGTTCAGATAGCGCTGGATCGTCGGCAGGTCGATCACGCCGGCCGCGCGCAGGCGGTCGGGCTCGTCGGTCTTCAGCTCGTTCATCGCCTGGCAGGTGCGCTGGATCACGCGCGAGACCCCCGACTCGCCGACGAACATGTGGTGCGCCTCCTCGGTCAGCATGAACCTGGTCGTGCGCGCGAGCGGATCGAAGCCGGACTCCGCCAGCGCGCAGAGCTGGAACTTGCCGTCGCGGTCGGTGAAGTAGGTGAACATGAAGAACGCCAGCCAGTCGGGCGTTCTCTCGTTGAACGCGCCGAGGATGCGCGGGTTGTCGGTGTCGCCGCTGCGGCGTTCGAGCAGCGCCTCGGCCTCCTCGCGGCCGTCGCGACCGAAGTACTTGTGCAGCAGGTAGACCATCGCCCACAGATGGCGGCCCTCCTCGACGTTGACCTGGAACAGATTGCGCAGGTCGTACAGCGACGGCGCCGTCAGTCCCAGGTGGCGCTGCTGCTCGACCGAGGCCGGTTCGGTGTCGCCCTGCGTGACGATGATCCGCCTCAGGTTGGCGCGGTGCTCGCCCGGCACTTCCTGCCACGCCGGCTCGCCTCGATGCTCGCCGAAGCTGACCTGCCGGCCCGGCTCGGGCGCATTCAGGAAGATGCCCCAGCGGTACTCGGGCATCTTCACGTAGTCGAAGTGCGCCCAGCCGCCGGGATCGACGCTGACGGCGGTGCGCAGGTACACGTCGAAGTTCTGCGAGCCTTCCGGCCCCATGTCCTTCCACCACGACAGGTAGTTCGGCTGCCAGTGCTCGAGCGCGCGCTGCAGCGCCTTGTCCTCGGACAGGTGGACGTTGTTGGGGATCTTCTCGCTGTAGTCGACGGTTGACATCGGTTGGCTCCATGCGTCGGCGCGTGCGCGCGGACGGGTTTTCATCGCTCCGCGTTCAGACCCGCTTCCAGTCGAACACGGCCTTTTCGCCCTTGCCGTAGACCTTCAGCGCGCCCTTGTCGCCGACGGCGTTCGGGCGGTTGAAGATCCAGTTCTGCCATGCGGTGAGCCGGCCGAAGATGCGCGTGGCCATCGTTTCGCGGCCGTTGAAACGCAGATTCGCTTCCATGCCGGTGAGCGCGTCGGGCGAAAGGCTCGCGCGCTCCTCGATCGCAAGGCGGACCTCGTCGGCCCAGTCGATTTCGTCGGGCGCGGAGGTCACGAGCCCGAGCGCGAGCGCCGCTTCGGCGTCGAGCCACTGGCCGCAGCGGGCGCGCACCGCATCGAGCGCGGGCGCTTCGTCGTAGAAGCGGCGCGCGAGCCGCGTCTGGCCGGTGGCCAGCGGATAGAAGCCGAAGTTGGCGTCGCTGACCGCGATCTTCGGCGCCTGCGCCGCGTCATCGGCAACCGCGAGCATGTAGCTGCGATCGGCCGCAAGCGCCAGCTCGAACAGGCTGCCGGCAAAGCACGAACCCGGCTCGATCAGCGCGAACAGCGAACGCGACGACACATCGAGCCGCGAGAAAGTCCGCCGCAGCAGGCCGATCGTCTCGCGCACGAACCAGTGATCGCGGTGCGTGCCCAGCAGCGCGTCGGCCGCCAGCACCGCCTGCGCGTCGCCCGCGGTCTTCAGCAGCCACAGGCCGATCTCGGGCTCGTTGGTGCGCATCGACAGGATCGCGTCGTCGAGTTCGCGTCCCATCGCGAGCGGCCACCACGCGGCGCCGGCGGCGACGATCGCGTCGATCGTCTGCGGCTGCGGTCCGCCCGGCGCGCGCACGGTGAAGGTCGCCGTGCGCCGCGCGCGGTCGATTTCGACCGTCACGTGGCGATAGCGCAGCGCGTCGGCCTCGATCGCGCGTTCGAGCGGGGTCAGCGCCACGCCTTGCGCGTCCGCCGGACGGTCGCTCAGGGCAGCCAGTTCGAGCGCGCGCTCGCGCACCTTCTGCGCGAACACCGCCGGCTTCGCCAGCCGGTCGACGAGCCGCCATTGCAGCGCGCGCTCCCCACGCACGCCTTCGGTGGTCGTGCAGAACACGTCCGCGAGATCGTGCCGGACGCGCCGCTTGTCGGTCAGCCGCGTCAGCCCGCCCGTGCCCGGCAGCACGCCGAGCAGCGGGACTTCCGGCAGACTGACCGTCGACGAGCGGTCGTCGACCAGGATGATCTCGTCGCAGGCGAGCGCCAGCTCGTAGCCGCCGCCGGCGCAGGCGCCGTTGACCGCGGCGATGAACTTCAGACCCGAGTGCGCGCTGGAGTCCTCGATGCCGTTGCGCGTCTCGTTGGTGAACTTGCAGAAGTTGACCTTCCACGCGTGCGACGACAGCCCGAGCATGAAGATGTTCGCGCCCGAGCAGAAGATCCGCTCCTTCAGGCTGGTGATGACGACCGTCCGAACCTCGGGGTGCTCGAAGCGGATCCGGTTCAGCGCGTCGGCCAGTTCGATGTCGACGCCGAGGTCGTAGCTGTTCAGCTTGAGCTTGTAGCCGGGAACCAGCCCCGCGTCTTCGGCCACGTCCATCGCCAGCGTGGCGATCGGGCCGTCGAAGGCGAGGCGCCAGTGCCGATACCGCGATGGGTCGGTCTGGTAATCAACGCGTGCAAAGGAAGCGACATCGGGCGCGTTCATGGAGACTCCCCAGTCCAACCGGGCGCAAATATAGTACCCTAATACCGATTTCGGTCGAAGGTCGACGGAACCGAGGACCGAAGCCGGCGCCGCGGGCGTGCGGAGGGGCCCGCGCTGCAGGGATTCGAGGGCGGGCGTTCGCGCGAGCGCCGCCGACGTCGTTACCCGACCGTTCCCCCCGCTTGGTTCCGGAGGTCCGCGATGACCGATACCGCCGCAGCCCGGGCGCTACCGCCCCCCGAGCGTTTCAACTTCGCCCGCCACCTGCTCGAGCTGAACGGCGCGCGCGCGGGCAAGGTCGCGTACTTCGACGACGCCGGAGAACTCACCTACGGCGACCTGGCCACGCGCGCGCGGCGGTGCGCTGCGGCGCTGCTCGCGCTCGGCATTCGCCGCGAGGAGCGCGTGCTGCTGCTGATGCACGACACCAACGACTGGCCGGTCGCTTTCCTCGGCGCGCTGTACGCAGGTGTCGTTCCGGTCGCCGTCAACACGCTGCTGACGGCCGACGACTACACCTTCATGCTCGCGCACAGCCGCGCGCAGGCCGCGCTGGTGTCGTCCCCGCTAGTGCCGGTGCTGCAGGCGGCGATGGCCCGCGGCGGGCACGAAGTGCGGTCGGTGATCGTCTCGCGCGGCAGTGACCTGCCCCCCGGGGCGCTCGACTTCGAGCAATGGCTGGGCGCACACGGGCCGCTCGCGTCCGCGGCCGACACCGGCGCGGACGAGATCGCTTTCTGGCTCTATTCGTCCGGCTCGACCGGCAGGCCGAAGGGCACCGTGCACACGCACGCGAACCCCTACTGGACTGCGGAGCTGTATGCGAAGCCGGTGCTCGGCCTGACCGAGAACGATCTGTGCTTCTCCGCGGCGAAGCTTTTTTTCGCGTACGGGCTCGGCAACGCGCTGACTTTCCCGCTCGCGGTCGGCGCGAGCGTGCTGCTGATGGCCGAGCGGCCCACGCCGGATGCGATCTTCAAGCGCTGGACCGAACGCAAGCCGACGGTGTTCTTCGGCGCGCCGACCGGCTACGCCGGCATGCTCGCTTCGCCGAACCTGCCGGCGCGGGACAAGGTCGCGCTGCGGTTGTGCTCCTCCGCCGGCGAAGCGCTGCCGCGCGACATCGGCGAGCGTTTCACCGCGCATTTCGGCTGCGAGATCATCGACGGCATCGGTTCGACCGAGATGCTGCACATCTTCATCTCGAACCGCCCCGGCGACGTGCGCTACGGCACCTCGGGCAGGCCGGTGCCCGGCTACGACGCCGAGATCCGCGACGAAGCGGGCCGCGTGATCGCGGGCGACGGCGAGATCGGCGACCTGTACGTCCGCGGGCCGTCGTCGGCGCTGTTCTACTGGGGCGACCGCGCGCGCAGCGCGGCGACCTTCCAGGGCGCGTGGACGCGCACCGGAGACAAGTACGAACGCGACCCCGACGGCTACTACGTGTACTCCGGCAGAAGCGACGACATGCTGAAGGTGAGCGGCCAGTACGTCTCGCCGTTCGAGGTCGAGGCGACCCTCGTGCAGCACCCTGCCGTGCTCGAGGCGGCGCTGATTGGCATTCCCGATGAGCACGGCCTGACCCGGCCGAAGGCGTACGTCGTGCTGAAGGACCGCAAGCAGGCGAGCGATGCGCTCGCCGAGGAACTGAAGCAGTTCGTCAAGGCGCGGCTTGCGCCGCACAAGTACCCGCGCCTGCTCGAGTTCATCGACGAACTGCCGAAGACCGCCACCGGCAAGATCCAGCGCTTCCGGCTGCGGGAAAGCGAGAAGGGTCGGGCGGCGCGCTGATCCGCCCGCCGGCCGCTACGATGCGGCCTGCGACCGAAACGACGACCGATGACCCACGACGCCGCCACGCAGGTTCACTTCGCCGCGGTCACGCAGCGCGGCCGCGCCGTGCGGCTGGAGTACCGTTGGGTCGGCGTCGCCGATCGCGCCGCGCCGCTGCTCGTGTTCCTACACGAGGGGCTCGGCTCGGCGTCGATGTGGAAGGACTATCCCGCGCGGCTGTGCGAAGCGGGCGGCTTCCGCGGGCTCGTGTATTCGCGCACCGGCTACGGCCGCTCCACGCCGCGCGCGCCGGGCGAACGCTGGGCCACCGATTACATGCACGTGCAGGCGCGCGAAGTGCTGCCGGCCTTTCTCGCGGCGATCGGCGTCGACGCCGAGGCCGATCCGCCGTGGCTCTTTGGCCATAGCGACGGCGCGTCGATCGCGCTGATCTACGCGGCGACGTATCCGGACAAGCTCGCCGGGCTGGTCGTGCTGGCGCCGCACATCTTCGTCGAGGACCTGTCGGTCCACAGCATCGAGCAGGCGAAGTACGCGTACGCAACGACCGACATGCGCCGCAAGCTCGCGCGCCATCACGCCGACGTCGATTCCGCGTTCTGGGGCTGGAACGACGTTTGGCTCGACCCGGCCTTCCGCCACTGGAACATCGAGGCGCTGCTGCCCGCGATCCGGGTGCCCGTGCTCGCGGTGCAAGGGCACAATGACGAGTACGGAACGATGGCACAGGTCGACGACCTCGCCGCCCGGGTGCCGCAGGCCGAAGTGCTGAAGCTCGACGATTGCGCGCATTCGCCGCACCGCGACCGGCCCGAGGCCGTCACGCAGGCGACGATCGAGTTCGTCGGACGCCACCGGACGATTCATCACCGCAGCATGCATTCCAACGACAGGAGGGGACACCATGACGCGACTTAGGATCCTGGCCGGCCTGCTGGCCACCACGCTTTTCGCCGCCGCCGGCGCCGCGCACGCGCAGGGCAAGCTGAAGGTCGGCATGATGCTGCCCTTCACCGGGACCTTCGCGGCGCTCGGCACCGCCATCGACAACGGCTTCAAGCTGTACGTGCAGGAACAGGGCGGCAAGCTCGCGGGCCGCGAAATCGAATACTTCGTCGTCGACGACGAATCCGATCCGGCGAAGGCGACCGACAACATCAACAAGCTGCTCAACCGCGACAAGGTCGATGTAATCGTCGGCACCGTGCACTCGGGCGTGGCGATGGCGATGGCCAAGGCGGTGCGCGGCAGCAACGCGATCCTGATCGTTCCGAACGCAGGCGCCGGTGCGGTCACCGGCGCGATGTGCGCGCCGAACATCTTCCGTACGTCGTTCTCGAACTGGCAGACGGGCTTCGCGACCGGGGTGGCCGCGGCCCAGCGCAAGCACAAGACGGCGGTCACGATCACGTGGAAGTACGCCGCGGGCGACGAGATGGTCGAAGGCTTCAAGGAGGCCTTCGAGAAAGCCGGCGGCAAGGTGCTGAAGGACCTGACGGTGCCCTTCCCGAACGTCGAGTTCCAGGCGCTGCTGACCGAAATCGCCGCGCTGAAGCCCGAGATGGTGTTCGCGTTCTACGCGGGCGGCGGCGCCGTGAAGTTCGTCAAGGACTACGCCGCCGCGGGCCTGAACAAGACGATCCCGCTGTACGGCACGGGTTTCCTCACCGACGGCACGCTCGAGGCGCAGGGCGAAGCGGCGCAGGGCATCCTGACGGCGCTGCACTACGCCGACAACCTGAACACGCCGCGCGACAACGCGTTCCGCCTGAACTACGCCAAGACCTACAAGCTGCAGCCGGACGTGTACGCGGTGCAGGGCTACGACGCGGCGCAACTGCTGGCGATCGGTCTGGCCGCGGTCAAGGGCGACGTCAGCAAACGCAACGAGATGATCGCGGCGATGGAGAAGGCGCGCATCGACAGCCCGCGCGGCGGCTTCACGCTGTCCAAGGCGCACAACCCCGTGCAGGACTTCTATCTGCGCAAGGTCGAAGGCGCGCAGAACAAGGTCGCCGGCATCGCGGTGAAAGCGCTCGCCGATCCGGCGCGCGGTTGCAAGATGTAGCGGCGGCGGCGGACCCGCGACAGATCGCCTCCACCCCGCCCCTCGCCCGCTGCTGCGGGCGAGTGCGCCAACCCTCTCCCACATCGGTGGGACAGGGCGGCGCGAAGCGCCGGGTGAAGGCGATGTCGCGCACCCCTGCCGCTCCGTGACGCCCGAGGCGGCGATCGGCGCTGCCGCGATCGCGATGCCCTGCCCGTAATGGACTTCGCCACCTTCCTGATCCAGTGCCTCAACGCGGTCCAGTACGGGCTGCTGCTGTTCCTCGTCGCGAGCGGCCTGACGCTGATCTTCGGCATCATGGGCGTGATCAACCTCGCCCACGGCAGTTTCTACATGATCGGTGCGTACATGGCCTACGGGCTCGCGCCGTGGGTGCAGCAGTGGGCGGGCGGTGGCTTCTTCGCGACGCTCGCAGTCGGCATCGCGCTGTCGGTGCTGCTCGGCTACCTGCTCGAGTGGCTGTTCTTCAGCTTCCTGTACGAGCGCGAACACCTGCAGCAGGTGCTGATGACCTACGGGCTGATCCTGGTGTTCGAGGAACTGCGCAGCCTGCTGGTCGGCGACGACGTGCACGGCGTGCAGGCGCCGGCCCTGCTCGCCGGCAGCATCCAACTGTCCGAAGTGCTGAGCTATCCCGTCTACCGCCTGTTCATCTCGGCCGTGTGCCTGGCGCTGGCGGTGGCGATGTGGTTCGTGATCACGCGCACGCGGCTCGGCATGCGCGTGCGCGCCGGCGCCAGCAATCGCGAGATGGTGCGCGCGCTCGGCATCGACATCCGGCTGCTGTATCGGCTCGTGTTCGCGGTCGGTGTGGCGCTCGCCGCGCTCGCCGGCATGATCGCCGCGCCGGTGAGTTCGGTGTATCCGGGCATGGGCAACCAGGTGCTGATCATCTGCTTCGTGGTCGTGGTGATCGGCGGCATCGGTTCGATCCGCGGCGCGCTGGTCGCCGCGCTGCTCGTCGGCGTCGTCGACACCTTCGGCAAGGTGCTGTTTCCCGCGGCCGCCGGCATGCTCGTGTACCTGCTGATGGCTGCCGTCCTGCTGTGGAAGCCCGAAGGCCTGTTCAAGGTCGGATGACGCCGCCGAGCGCCGCCGCATGAGCCCGCCCGCCTCCTCCGCCACGCCCGCGCTCGGCGCCGCCGAAGCGCGCACCTGGCGCGACAGCGACGCGCTCGCGCGCGTGGCGCCGCTCGCCGTGGCAGTGATCCTGCTCGCGGTGTTCCCGTGGATCGGTGGCAAGTTCTACGTCGATCTGGCGGCGAAGATCATGATCCTCGCGATCTTCGCGCTGAGCCTCGAGTTGCTGGTCGGCCAGACCGGGCTCGTGAGCTTCGGCCATGCGGCCTTCTTCGGCATCGCCGCGTACGCCGCGGCGCTGCTGACACCGAAGAGCGAAGCGGCGTCGCTGTGGCTGGTGGCGCCCGCCGCGATCGGCGCGGCCGCGCTCTATGCGCTCGCCGTCGGCGCGCTGTCGCTGCGCACGCGCGGCGTGCACTTCATCATGATCACGCTCGCCTTCGCGCAGATGGCGTACTTCGTGTTCCACGACACGCCGTTCGGCGGCGGTAGCGACGGCATCTACCTGTACTTCCGCCCCGACGCGTCGCTCTTCGGCTGGCGGCCGTTCGATCTGGACGCGGGCCACACCTTCTACTACGCGGTGCTCTTCTGTCTGGTCGGCACCTTCGGCTTCCTCGCGGTGATGCTGCGCAGCCGCTTCGGCCGCGCGCTCGCCGGCATCCGCGTCGGCGAGCAGCGCATGCGCGCCGCCGGTTTCCAGACGTACGCGTACAAGCTGGTCGCCTTCGTGCTCGCCGCCGCGCTCGCGGGACTGGCCGGTTTCCTGCACGCGTTGAAGGACGGCTACGTCAATCCGGAACTGCTGTCCTGGCACCAGTCGGGCGCCGTGCTGCTGATGGTGATCCTGGGCGGCATCGGCCATCTGCGCGGCGCGGTGCTCGGCGCGTTCGTCTTCACGCTGCTGCAGGAGCTGTTCCAGTGGCACGCGATCTTCGGACCGTTCGCCAAGCACTGGCAGTTGACGCTCGGGCTGACGATCATCGCCTGCGTCGCGCTGATGCCGCGCGGGCTGATCGGGCTGCTCGACCGGGGCAGCGGCGGACGATGAGCGTCGGACCGGCCACGTTGCTCGCCGCGCACGCGGTGTCGCGCCGCTTCGGCGGGCTGCGCGCGGTCGACGAGGTCTCCCTGACGCTCGAGCGCGGCCAGCTGCACGCGGTGATCGGCACCAACGGCGCGGGCAAGTCGACGCTGATCAACGTGCTGGCCGGCGAGATCCCCGTCAGCGGCGGCCGCGTCGAGTTGCTCGGGCAGGACGTCACGCGCTGGAGCCAGCCGCGCCGCGCGCGCGCGGGTCTCGGGCGCAGCTACCAGCGCAGCACGCTGTTCATGAGCTTCACCGTGCTGGAGAACTGCCGCCTCGCGGCGCAGGCGCAGTTGCAGCGCGCGTGGGACTGGGTCACGCCGGCCGCGCGCTGCCGCTTCAGCACGCGCGCGGCCGAGGCGGCGATCGGGCGCGTCGGCCTGGCGGGGGTGGCCGATCGCATCGTCGGCACGCTGTCGCACGGCGAGCGGCGCCAGCTCGAGATCGCCGTGTGCCTCGCCACTTCGCCGCAGGTGCTGCTGCTCGACGAGCCGCTCGCGGGCATGGGGCCCGACGAAAGCGAACGGATGCTCGCGCTGCTCGAGCAGTTGAAGCCCGGGCACGCGATCCTGCTCGTCGAGCACGACATGGACGCGGTGTTCCGCGTCGCCGACCGCATCACCGTGATGGTCAACGGCCGCGTGCTCGCGAGCGACGCGCCGGTCGCGGTGCGCGCCAATACCGACGTGCAGCGCGCCTACCTCGGCGACGGCCTGCGCGCGGCGGACGTCGAAGCCGGGTCGCCGCCATGACCGACGCGGCGCCGATCATCGAAGCGCAGGACGTGCACGCGCACTACGGCGCGAGCCACGTGCTGCACGGCGTGTCGCTCGCGATCGGACGCGGCGAAGCGGTCGGCCTGCTCGGCCGCAACGGCATGGGCAAGACCACGCTGATCCGCTGCATCCTCGGGCTGGTGCCGGCCAGCGGCGGCCGAATCCGCGTGGCCGGCCGAGACGTGACGGGGCTGCCGACCGAGCGCATCGTGCAACTCGGCATCGGCTACGTGCCGGAGGGGCGCGCGATCTTTCCGAACCTGTCGGTGCGCGAGAACCTCGTGATGGCCGCGCGCCCCGGCACCGACGGCCGCGTCGACTGGACGCTCGAGCGCGTGCTCGACACCTTTCCGCGGCTGGCGGACCGGATCGACTACGGCGGCAACCAGCTTTCCGGCGGCGAGCAGCAGATGCTGGCGATCGGCCGCGCGCTGATGACCAATCCCGACGTGCTGATCCTCGACGAAGCGACCGAAGGGCTCGCGCCGCTGGTCGTCGTCGAGATCTGGCGCATCATCGGGTTGGTGCGCGCCAGCGGCATCGCCTCGCTCGTCGTCGACCGCAACTACCGCGCCGTGCTTGCGCACGCCGACCGCGGCGTCGTGCTCGAAAAAGGACGCGTCGTGGTCGAGGGCCGCTCGACCGAGCTGCTCGACGACGAAGCGCGGCTGCAGCGCCATCTCGGCGTCTGAGAAGCTGTGAAGATTTCGTCGCGAGCGGGCCGCTGGCTAGGCGCACGGAGCACAGGGCCGAGACATATCGATTGGATAGGCGAGGCCCGAGCACCGCGCAACGACGCCAGCGGGCCGCGCAGTAGAAGGATTCACAGCTTCTGAGGCGGGAGATCCGATGCACACCGCACACGTCCGGTGGCTCGCCGAACATCAGACGCTCGCCGCCGTGCTGCAGACGGTCAAGCAGCTCGCGCTGCAGATCGCACTGGAGCCGCGCGCCGACGATCTGCGCGCCACGCGTGCGCTGCTCGTGTATCTGGCGGACTACCCGCAGCGCGTGCACCACCGGCGCGAGGAGACGGAGCTCTTCGCGCGCCTGCGCGGCCGCGACGCCGCGCTCGACGCGGTGCTCGACCGCCTGCGCAGCGAACACGACGACAGCCTCGCGACCGTGCTGCGCGTCGCGCATCAGCTGAACCGCGTCGAGTTCGGCGGCGCGAGCGAACGCGAACGCTACCGCGCCGACGTCGACCGCGTCGTCGCCGACTGGTACGCGCACATCGAGCGCGAGGAGCGCGAGGTCTTCCCGGCCGCGGAACGCCTGCTGGGCAACGCCGACTGGCAGGCGATCGCCGAGGCGCTGGCGCAGGAACGCGACCCGCTGCACGGACTGCCGCCCGACGCGCCCTTCGACGAGTTGCTCAAGCAGATCGTCCGCATCGCGCCGGTGTAGACGGGCGTCCGCTCAACCGGTGCTCAGGCGATCCGGCCGCGTGTAGACGTTGAACGCCGCGCCGCGCGCAAAGCCGATTAGCGTCTGGCCGCAGGATTCGGCCGTGCGCACGGCGAGCGCGGTCGGCGCCGAGACGGCCGCCAGCACAGCGATGCCCGCGGTCGCGCTCTTCTGCACCATCTCGACGCTGGCGCGGCTGGTCACCAGCGCGAAGCCGTCGCGCGGGTCGGTGCGCGCGCGTGCCAGCGCGCCGATCAGCTTGTCGAGCGCGTTGTGCCTGCCGACGTCTTCCCGCGCGACGACGACCGCGCCGTCGCGCGCGCACCAGACGGCAACGTGCGCGGCGCCGGTCGCGCGTTGCAGCGGCTGCACGGCCTCGAGCCCCGCATGCGCGCGTGCGAGCGCGGACGGCGTCACCTGCAGCGCGATGCCCGACAGATCCGGCAGCGGCCGCAGCACCTGGTCGAGGCTTTCGGTTCCGCAGATGCCGCAGCCGGTGCGTCCGGCGAGCGTGCGCCGGCGCGCCTTCAGCTGCACGAACGCCTCGGCGGCGATCTCGATCGCCAGCGTGATGCCGGCCGCGTTCCGCTGAACGTCGACGCCGTAGCACTGACCCGACGTGGCAATGCCCTCGCTCAGCGAGAAGCCGACGGCGAAGTCGTGCAGATCGGCGGGCGTGGCCAGCATCACCGCGTGCGAGATGCCGTTGTACTCGAAAGCGATCGGCAACTCCTGCGCCAGATCCGCGGCGACGGCGACCTGCGCCCGCCCGCTGCGTCGCTCGACGACGCGCGGCTCGACGGCGTCGCCGGCGGCGAGCGCCTCGCCATCCGCCGATTCGGGCGAACCCGGCACGGGATCGATCGCGCCCATGAGGCCTCCCTTCAGCGTTCCGCCGCCAGATCACGCAACAGCCGCTGCGCGAGAACCATCGCGACTTGGCGCCGGTAGTGCGACGACGTGACGGTCGTCCGCATCGGACTCACCTGCTTGCCGATGCGCTTGCCGAGCGCGGCGAGCAGCGCGTCGTCGACCGGCGTGCCGCACAGCGCGTCGGTATCGGCGAGCGGCAGCGGCCGCGAGTTCGTGCCGCTCAGCGCGACCCGCAGCGTCGCCAGCTTGCCGTCGGCGAAGCTCGCGCGCAACGCGACGCCGGCCAGCGGAAAGTCCATCGCGCCGCGCACGCGCGCCTTGCGGTAGCCGGAGCGCGCACCGGCCGGCTGCGGCGGAATGCGCGCCGCGACGATCAGCTCGTCGGGCGCGAGCGCCAAGTGCCGCGCGCCGTCGTCCAAATAGAGGTCGGCCAACGGCAGGCAGCGCGCGCCGTTTGCGCCGACGACCTCGATCTGCGCCTCGTGAACGAGCAGCGCGGGCGCGAGGTCACCGCTGAACGCCGCATGGCAGCGCTCGCCCTGCGGCGCCACGTGGCAGGTCGAGCCGCCGAGCTTCAGGCAGTAGTCGTTCGAGCGCCGCCACCAGTCGCTCTGGTTGTAGAAAACGCAGCGCGTATCGAGGCACAGATTGCCGCCGAGCGTGGCAACCGGGCGATGCCCCGGACCGGCCGCGCTCGCGGCGGCCTGCGCGAGCGCGGGCAATTCGCGCGCCAGCGCCGCGTCGCTCGCCAGCGCCGCGAGCGTCGCGCCCGCGCCGATGCGCCAACCGTCGCCGTCGCGAACGATCGCATCGAAGTCGGCGATCGACGACACGTCGACCAGCGCGGCAGGCTGACCGATGCCGCGCCGCAGGTTCGGCACGAGGTCGGTGCCGCCGGCGACGATCCGCGCGCCGGGCAGCCGCGCGAGCAGCGCGGCCGCGTGCGTCGCGGACGTGGCCCGGTGCAGCGTGAACGGCGCGAGCGTCGGCATCTCAGTGGCTCCATCGCATTGCGCGCGATCCACGACGCGCGAAACGGACGGTAATGAGCGAACGCCGAGGCGCAGAAACCGCGGAGAAACGCAGAGAAAGACAAGAGACTCGGTACACCTTTCCTCCGCGCCCCTCTGCGCCCTCTGCGTCTGTGCGTTCGCTCGGGTTCATCTCACACTTCCGCTTTCTGCGCACGCTCGGCAATCGCCTGCTGGACTCGCTGCTTGCGCGCGCGCGCCTGCAGCGCGGCGAGCAGACGGTCGGGCGTGACCGGCAGCTCGTGGATGCGTAATCCGGTCGCGTTGGCGATCGCGTTGGTCAGCGCGGGCAGGAAACCCGACAGCGAACCTTCGCCCGCCTCCTTCGCGCCGAACGGACCGTTCGGGTCGGGCGCTTCGACGATGAAGGTCTCGACCGGCGGCGACTCGACGATCGTCGGCACGCGGTAGTCGAGGAAGTTCGCGCGCAGCGGCAGCCCGTCGTGATACTGCGTCTCCTCGCACAGCGCCTGCCCCATGCCCATCCACACGGAGCCCTGCACCTGGCCTTCGACCGCGAGCGGATTGATCGCGCGCCCGCAGTCGTGCGCGACCCACACGCGCACGACTTTCACGACGCCCGTCTCCTCGTCCATATCGACTTCGACGACCTGCGCCGCGTACGAATAGCCCGCCCCCGTACCGACCGCGGCGCCCCTGAACTTGCCGCCCTGCACTTCGACCGGGGTGGACCAGATGCCTTTGACGGTGAGCGTGCCGGTGTCCTCGAGCGCGGCGGCGACGACCTCCTTGTAGCTCAGCGTGCGGTCGGTGCCGGCGGCGCGGTACAGCTCGCCGAGGCAGTCCACCTCGTCGGCCGTTGCGCCGAGCTTGCGCGCCGCCGCTTCGACGAGCGCGTCGCGCAGCGCGCGCGCAGCGCGGATGGCGGCGTTGCCGACCATGAACGACACGCGCGACGAATACGAGCCGTTGTCCTTCGGCGTGACCGCGCTGTCGTTGGCGATCACGCGCAACCGCGCGAGCGACAGCCCGAGCACCTCGGCGACCGCCTGCGCGAGCAGCGTCGAAGAGCCCTGCCCGATGTCGGCCGCGCCGGTCAGCACGGTGATGCTGCCGTCGAAGTCGAGCTTGAGGTTGACGACCGCGTGCGGCTCGCCGGTCCAGTGCACGGGCTTGGCCGATCCGCTGACGTAATGCGAGCAGGCCATGCCGAGCCCGCGCCCCTTCGGCAGCCTGCCGCGCCGCTCGCGCCAGCCCGATGCCGCTTCGACCTTGTCGAGGCACTCGGCGAGCCCGCACGAGTTGACCTGCAGTTCGTTGATCGTGCGATACGGCACCGTCAACAGATTCGCGCGGCGCACGGCGAACGGATCAAGCCCGAGTTCCGCGCTCATGCTGTCGAGCAACGCTTCGAACGCATGCCGCACGTCGACCGAGCCGTGGCCGCGCATCGCGCCGTTCGGCGGCGTGTTCGCATAGACACGCAGCCCGTGATAGCGGCTCGCCGGCACGCGGTAGATCGCGTGCAGAAGCGCGCCCGCGTACAGGATCGTCACGAGGCCGTAGCCCGCGTAGGCGCCGCCGCGCTGGATCACTTCGCAGTCGACCGCGGTGATCGCGCCGTTGCAGGCGAGCCCGATCTTCAGCCGCACGTCGGTTTCGGGCCGGCCGCGATGCGTGAGGAAGGTCTCTTCGCGCGACAGCTCGAGCTTCACCGTGCCCGCCGCCGCGCGCGCGAGCAGCGCGGCGATGATCTCGAAGTTCAGCGTCTCGGTACGATGGCCGAAGCCGCCGCCGACGAAGGGCTTGACCACGCGGATCTGCGACTCGTCGAGCTTCAGACAGCGCGCCAGCGCCAGGTGCACGTAGTACGGCACCTGCGTCACCGAATGCAACGTCAGCCGCTCGCGCTCGGCGTCCCATTCGGCGAGCGCCGCGTTCGGCTCCATCATCGCGTGCGTGACTTCGGCGTAGTGGAAGTTCGCCTCGCGCACCAGCGCCGCCGCGGCGAAACCCGCGTCGACGTCGCCGAACGCCTGGTCGACCTCGCGCTCGATGTTGCGCGGCTTGTTGTCATGCAGCTGGATCGCGTCGGGCGCCAACGCCGCTTTGGCGTCGAAGACCGCCGACAGCGGTTCGAGGTCGAGTTCGATCAGCTTCAGCGCCGCCTGCGCCGTCGCTTCGTCGACCGCAGCGACCGCGGCGACCGGTTCGCCGCGATAGCGCACGCGCTCGCGCGCGAGTGGAAACTCGTTCTGCGCGATCGGGATCACCCCGTAGGGCACATCGCAGTCGTCGCCGGTGACGACCGCGCGCACGCCCGGAGCCGCGCGCGCCGCGCGCGTATCGATGCCGCGGATCCGCGCGTGCGCGAGCGGACTGCGCAGGATCGCGCCGACCAATGGATCGCGCGCCGGCAGATCGGCCGTGTATAGCGCGCGGCCGGTCACTTTCTCGACCCCGTCGATCAGCGGCTGCCGCACGCCGACCGCGGCCGGCACGGCGCTGCGCAGCGTTTGGTCCTTCGGCGCGTTCATAAAGTCGTATTCACCACCGAGACACCGAGCACACCGAGAAAACCAAAGGCTTCATATCTTTTCTCCGTGTTCTCCGTGTCTCGGTGGTCAACCCTTCGGCGTTCGAAGTCCGCGATGCCGCCACGAAGCACGCAGCAGGCAGGGAGCGAAGATCCGAAAGCTCTTCTCCGTGTTCTCCGTGTCTCCGTGTTGCATCCGGATTTCATCCGCCGCTCCCGGTCGCACCCGCGCACGACGCGACCTGCACCGACTCGATGATCTTGACGTAGCCGGTGCAGCGGCACAGATTGCCGGACAGCGCTTCGCGGATCTGTTCCTCGCTTGGGGCGGGGTTGCGCCGAAGCAGCGCTTCGGCCGCCATGATCATTCCGGGCGTGCAGAAGCCGCATTGCACGCCGAGCCTTTCGTGAAACGCCTGCTGCAGTCGGCTCATGCGGCCGTTGGCGGCGAGCGATTCGATCGTTTCGATCTCGCTCCCCTCGCAGCGCGCCGCGAGCGTGATGCACGCGAGCCTGGGTGCGCCGTCGACCAGCACCGTGCAGGCGCCGCATTCGCCGCCGTCGCAGCCGCGCTTGGTGCCGGTCAGCCCCAAGTCCTCGCGCAGCACGTCGATCAGCAGCGCGTGGTCGGCGACGGCGTGCTCGCGCGCCCGGCCGTTGACGGTGAAACGCAGCAGCCGCTTGTTCACGCGCCCTCCTTCGGCCGCAGATCGCGCACGCGCACCGCCTTGCCCTCCGAGCGCGGGATCTCGCCCGGTCCTTTGACGACGACCTGCGTGCTGATGCCGACCATCGCCTTGACGAGATGCGCGACCTCGCGCGCCAGATCGGGGAAGACGTCTGACGCGACGCCGGGCAGCGCTTCGACTTCGAGCGTGACCTCGTCGAGCGGTCCGTTCCTGCGCAGCACGAGCTGGTAGTGCGGCGCCAGCCGCGGCTTGCCGACCAGCACTGCTTCGATCTGCGACGGATAGACGTTGACGCCGCGCACGATCAGCATGTCGTCGCTGCGGCCGGCGATGCGCAGGATGCGCAGATGCGTGCGGCCGCAGTCGCACGGCGCGGTCGTGATCCGCGTGATGTCGCGCGTGCGATAGCGCAGCATCGGCAGCGCGTCGCGGGTCAATGTCGTGATCACCAGCTCGCCCGCCTGCCCTTCGGGCACCGGCTGCTGCGTTTCGGGGTCGAGCACCTCGAACAGGAAGTGATCCTCCCAGCCGTGCAGCCCCGCCTGTTCGTCGCATTCGCAGGCGACCCCGGGCCCCATGATCTCGGACAGGCCGTACAGGTCGTGCGCGCGCAGGCCGAAGCGCGCTTCGATCGCGCGCCGCGTCGATTCGCTCCACGGCTCGCCGCCGAAGACGCCCGTGCGCAGCGCGCTCGCGCGCAGATCGACGCCGAGCCGCTCCGCCGTCTCCGCGATCACCAGCGCGTACGACGGCGTGGCCACCAGCACGTGCGCGCCGAAATCGATCAGCAGCGCGATCTGCCGCTCGGTCGCGCCGCCCGAGATCGGCACGACCACCGCGCCCAGCCGCTCCGCGCCCGCGTGCACGCCGAGCCCGCCGGTGAACAGCCCGTAGCCGTGCGCGTTGTGCACGACGTCGCCCGGTCGCGCGCCGGCGCAGGCGAGCGAACGCGCCATCAGTTGCGCCCACGTGTCGAGATCGCCGGCGGTGTAGCCGACCACCGTCGGTCTGCCGGTCGTTCCCGACGACGCGTGCAGCCGCGCCAGTTCGCCGACCGGCCGCGCGAACAATCCGAACGGATAGTGGTCGCGCAGATCTGATTTGTACGTGAACGGCAACGCGCGCACGTCGTCGAGCGTGCGCACGTCGTCGGCTTCGACGCCCATCGCTTCGAGTCGTTGCCGGTGCAGCAGCACGCGCTCGCGCACATGCTGCAGCGTTCGGCGCAGCCGTTCGAGCTGCAGCGCCGCGAGCCGCTCGCGCGGCATCGTTTCGATCGCGCGATCGAAGAACGCGCCGGCGCCGGCGGCGGGCGCGCGCAAGGCGTCGACTCGCGCCGCCGCGCCCATCACCGCGTTCCTCGCGGCGCCTGACCGCGCACCGGCAGCCGCTGCAGCGCGAAGCCCTGGTTGAAGCCGGCGCGCGTGATCAGCGCGAACTTCACGAAAGCGCCCGCGGGCGCGGCCGCCAGACCGGCCAGCGCTGCGAGCGCAGTGCCCGTCGTCCCTCCCGCGGCGAGCGCGGCCACGAGCAGCGCCAGCGGCACGACCGTCCCGCCGATCAGCAGCACGCCCGCGCGGTCGAGCGCGGCCAGCGCACGCCGCGCCACGTGACCCTCGAGCCGCAGGCGATACGCGTACCACAGTGCGATGCGCGCGATCAGCAGCGCGCCGAAGACGAGTACCAGCAGCGGCGTGCCCTCCCCGTGCCACGGCTGCGCGAGCCAGAACAGGGCAGCGCCCTCGGCAAAGCTCGTCGCCAGCAACAGCGCGACGACCCGCGGCGCGCGCCACGCCGGTATGCCGCGGGCGGCCTGCAACATCCGGCTTTGGCAATAGATGAAGGCCAAGGCCACGGGCGCCGGCAGCCACGCCACGCCGCTCACGCCCGCATAGGCGAACAGCGCCGCGAGCGCGCCGACCGGGAACAGCACGGTCGCTGCGATCGCCTCGCGCGTCATCCACGAGGTGCGCGGATTGAAGAACACATGCAGCGCGCGCAGCGGGCGTCCGAGTTCCGCCCACACGCAGGCAAGTCCCAGTCCGATCAGCGCAAGCCCCGCCAGCAGCAGCGCGGCCGCAGTCGCGTCCTCCACGCCCGCCAGCGCGGTGAACATGATCAGCCCGCTGCCGGCGCCGCCGCCGATGAAGTTCCCGGCCGCGCGCCAGTCCCATGCCGTCTGCTGCCAGGGTTTCGGCCCGTAGGTCATGTTCCACTCCGGTCCCACAGGTAGTACACCCCCGGTCCCGTGCCCAGTTCCTCGTGCATGCGGAAGTGTTCGTTCTCGGCGATCAGCTTCGACACGTTGCTGTCCGGATCGTCGAGGTCGCCGAAAGCCATCGCCTTGGCGATACAGGCGTTGACGCAGGCGGGTGTGGCTTCCGGATCGACGCCGGGCTTCAGCCCCTGCGCCAGTCCCGCGTCGATCGTATCGACGCAGAACGTGCACTTGGTTGCGACCGCGATCCGACTTTCGTCGAGCGTCTGCGCTTCGCTTTCGATCGGTTCGCCGTAGGCGAAGGTCGCGCGCAGCGTGCGGTAGCGCGCCTGGTACGGGCAGGACACTGCGCAGTACGCGCAGCCGATGCACAGGTCGTAGTCCATCGTCACGATGCCGTCGGCGCGCTTCTTCGTCGCCGTGGTCGGACAGACCTGCGCGCACGGCGGATCGTCGCAGTGCTGGCAGCCGACCGGAACGAACGCGCGCCGGACGTTCGGATACTCGCCGAACTCCATGTCGAGCACGCGCCGCCACTGCACGCCCGGCGGCGTCGCGTTCGTCACCTTGCACGCCGCCGTGCACGTCTGGCAGCCGACGCAGCGGCGCAGATCGGCGACCATCGCCCAGCGGGTCACTGGACTACCCTCCGCGCTGCGCGCTCCGGGATGAGCGCTTCGGAGCGGCCGTGCGCGCTCATGCGGCTGCCTCCGTGTCCGCGCGCAGGGGCCGCTTCACGCTGCCGCCTTCTGCGCCTTGGCCGCGAGCCGCTGCGCGGTCTTGGCCACGTCGACGACGAAGCGCGCGTGTTTCGCGCGGCAGATCGTCTCGACCGGATCGCGCCCTTCGACCTCGAAGCTCACCGCGCGGCCGTCGACGCCGGCGACGCGCACGCGCAACTCGACGGCCATGCCGAGCAGCGTGGGCGCGAGATGATCGATCTCGACCCGCGTGCCGACCGAGTCCTCGCCGGAATCGAGGTGCGCGAGCAGCAGCTCGCGGCACGCCATCTCGATATCGCGCACGAGCATCGGCGTCGCATACACGCGCGCCGCCTCGCCCATGAAGTCGATCGTCCGTTCGCGGTCGACCGTCACGCGCCGGGTCGCCTCGAGGCCGGCGGTCAGCGATGGCTTCATCGTGCTCCCCTTTGTCGTTCCGTTCGGGTCCGCTGTTACGATCCGCGCGCCGCTGCGGGGCGCCGCGTCGCCGCGGAGGCCGGGTCAGGCTATTCTTGCAACTGGATACCGATATTCTTTAATTCAGGTCAACCCGATGGCTCGACGAAACGCCGCGCCGGCCGGCGCCGCCCGCAGGACGAAGCCGAACGCGGTCGAATCCTCGGCTGCTGCGGCGCCGCAGCGCCGCGAGCTGACGATCCGGCCCGTGCGGCGCGGGGACCTGGAAGCGGTGATCGCGATCGACGCGCAGGTGACCGGCATCGAAAAACGCGACTACTGGCGCTCGATCTACCGCCGCTACGGCGAGTCGGCCGCGCCCGGCGCGCAGTTCCTCGTCGCCGAGTCGGCCGGCGAGGTGGTCGGCTTCGCGATCGGCGAAGTGCGCGACTGGGAGTTCGGCGCGCCGCCGTGCGGCTGGGTCTTCGCGATCGACGTGCGGCCCGACGCGCGGCTCGCCGGCATCGGCACGCGGCTGCTCGAGACGATTTGTGCCGGCTTCCGTCGCGCGGGCGTGCGCAAGGTGCGCACGATGCTCGCCAGCGACAACACGCTGATCCTGTCGTTCTTCCGCAGCCAGGGGATGATGGCCGGCCGCTTCATTCCGCTCGAGATGGATCTGGAAGGCTGAACGCCGATGAAGCTGCAACAGAACAGCATGCTCGCGCTGTACAGCCTGTTCGAGTTCGCCGCCGATCCGCTGCGGCACATTTCGGCCGCGGAGATCGCCGAAAAGTACCGGGTGTCGCCGCACCACCTGGCGAAAGTGCTCGCCGAACTGGCGCGCGCCGGCATCGTGCAGTCGGTGCGCGGCGTCGGCGGCGGCTACCGCTTCGCCGGCAACGCGCGGCGGCTGACGCTGCTCGATGTCATCTCGCGCTTCGAGGACATTTCCAGCGGCAGCGACGAGCGCCGCGACCGCACGCCCGCCGACCACGCGCTCGCGATCGTGCTCTCGGAGATCGACGAGATCACCAAGGCCACGCTGCAGTCGATCACGCTCGCCACGCTGCTGCGTCTGGCGGAGCGCAGGATCGACGCGAGCGAGCCGGCGGCCGCGAACCCGGTCGCCAGGAACGCGCGCCGGGCGGCATAGCGCTTTCGCTCCGGCGCGTTGCATCGGCCACTGCCGTCAGGCCGCCGAGGCGCGGCTCGCCTCGGCCTGCCGCAGCAGCCGTTCCCAACCTTCGTCGATCTCCGCCTGCAGCGCCTCGATCTGCTCGGCGGTCATGTGCCTGTAGCGGCTTTGCAGCGCGAGATAGTCGCCGACCGGTCGGGTCTTCGCGCTGTGGTTCACCGTCCACGTGCGGCCGTTTTCGACTTCGTACAGCGGAAACGCGCCGCACTCGACCGCATAACGCGCGGCCGTCAGCCCCGCGTCGTCGGGCAGCCCCCAGCCGTCGAGGCAGGGAATCAGCAGCGTGAGGATGCGCGTGCCGCGGATCGACTTCGCCTTTTCCACCTTGCGGATCAGGTCGGGCAGATGGCCGGCGCTCGCGGTCGCGACGTACGGCACGCCGTGCGCCGCCATGATCTCGACGAGGTTCTTCTTGCGCGAGGTTTTGCCGGCCGGCGTCGAGCCCGTGCGCGCGAAGTGCGGCGTCGACGACGACTTCTGCGCGCCGGTATTCATGTAACCCTCGTTGTCGAGGCACACATAGATGAAGTCCTCGTTGCGCTCGGCCGCCGAGGACAGGCACTGGAAGCCGATGTCGTAGGTGCCGCCGTCGCCGGCGAGCACGACGACCTGCGTGTCGCGCTTGCCCTGCGCGTCGAGCGCGCGGCGCAAACCCGAGGCCGCCGCCGCGCTCGCCTCGAGCGTCGGCTGGTAGACGGGAATCTTCAGCGAGCTGTACGGCTGCGGCCCGGCGATGATCGCCATGCACGACGGCGGGATCACCGCCATCGTGTTCGGGCCCAGGGTCGCGAGCACATGCCGCGCCGACAGCGCGTCGATGCAACCCGGGCAGGCGGCGTGGCCGGAGCACAGCATCGGGGTTTCGTGCAGTTCGAGTCCGCGCATCGGAATCACCTCACCCACACCGACCCCACCGCCGGCTCGGCTGCCTGCGCGCGCTGGACGAACTCGACGATCCGCTCGGGCGACACGTTGACGCCGCCCACGCCCGCGAGATAACCGTGCACGCGCGGCGCGTTCGCGAGGCCGTACAGCGCGGCGAGCAGTTCCTGGTGCAGCACGCCGCCATGGCCGGGCGAGTGGTTGCGATCGAGCACGACCACGTCGCGCACGCCCGCCAGTGCCGCGCGCAGCGCCTGCACCGGCAGCGGGCGGAACAGCCGCACCTTCAACAAACCGACCGCCTCGCCCGCGTCGCGCAGCGCATCGACCGCTTCGCGCACGGTCCCGCACAGGCTGCCCATCGTCACGACGACGGTCGAGGCGCCTTCGCAGCGATAGCGCTCGAGCGCGCCGTAGCTACGGCCGGTGCGCTCGCCCCATTCGCGGCCGACTTCGTCGGTCAGCGCGGGCACCTTCGCCATCGCTTCGTCGAGCGCCTGGCGATGGCGGTAGAACATGTCCTGCGTGACGACGTTGCCCCACGACTCGACGCGCTCGGTGTCGAGCCGGTGTGCGGGCGCGTACGGCGGCAGGAACTCGTCGACGAGCGCCTGCGACGGGATCGAAACCGGCTCGAGCGCGTGCGACACGTAGAAGGCGTCGTGGTTGACCATCACCGGCAGCAGGACGCTTTCGGCGATGCGGAAGGCCTGGATCGTCGCGTCGAGCGATTCCTGCGCACTTTCGCTGTAGAACTGGATCCAGCCGGTGTCGCGCTGGGACAGGCTGTCGGTCTGGTCGGGCCAGAACGCCCACGGCGAAGCGACCGTGCGGTTGACGTTGGCCATCACGATCGGCGCGCGCGCGCCGGCTGCGTAGTGCAGCAACTCGTGCATCAGCAGCAGCCCTTGCGAGGCGGTCGCGGTGAAGACGCGCACGCCCGCGAGCGACGCGGGAATGCACGCGGCCATCACCGAGTGCTCGGACTCGGGCGTGATGATCTCGGCGTCGAACTCGCCTTCGGCCTGGAACTCGGTGAGCTTTTCCAGCACCGGCGTCTGCGGCGTGATCGGATAGACGGGAACGACCTTCGGCCGCGCCAGCCGCGCCGCCCACGCGACCGCATGGTTGCCGGTCAGCAGCACGGGCCCGTCCTGCGTACTGCCGCGTTCGAGTGCGGTCAGTTCGTCGCGCGCGTTCATCGCGCCTCCTCGACCATCTTCATCGACCCGGTCGGGCATTCGCGCACGCACAGTCCGCAGCCCTTGCAGTAGTCGGCGAGCACCGTATAGCCGGCGCCGTTGCGCTTGACGGCGAGGTCGGGGCAGTAGTTGACGCAGTTGTCGCAGAAGATGCAGGTGCCGCAGGAGAAGCAACGCTCCGTTTCCGCGAGCGCCTGCTCGATCTCGAGGCCGAGCTGGACCTCGGTGGCGCACGCGAGGCGCCGGGTCGCGTCGAGCCGAGCCTCCATTGCGCGCGGCTGCTTCGGGTAGTAGTAGGTGTTGATCGCGGCAAGCGGCACGAGCGGCTCGGTGGTCTGCACCTTTGCCGGCGAGGCACGCAGCACGCGGTCGATCTCGAACGCCGCGCGCTTGCCCATGCCGATCGCCTCGGTGACGAAGCGCGCCGTGCTCGACAGATCGCCACCGGCGTACACGCGCTCCGCGCTCGTCGCCTGCAGAGCGTCGACCTTCAGCAGCGCACCGTCGATTTCGAGCATCGGCTGCAGCGCCGCGAGCTCCGGGTCCTGGCCGATCGAGGTGACGATCGCGTCGGCAGCGAGCGTGAATCCGCTGCCCGCAGTCGGTTCGACCGTGAACTGACCGCGCTGCACGCCGGGCACGAAGCGGACGCGGATGCACCGAAGCGCGATTGCCCCCGCCCCCCCACCGGCTTGGACAGACTCCGGGCAGGTCTCCCGCGCGCCGGGGAAAGCCCCGTCCGCGTTGTGCGCCTTCACCCCCCTTTCGTAACGGGGGGCCGCACTTACCCCCCTTTCGTAAAGGGGGGCAGGGGGGATTTCTTCAGCGCCGCCGAACGGGCAAATCCCCCCTGGCCCCCCTTTTTCAAAGGGGGGAGAGACAGCCGCATCTACGCTGATCGTGTTCTCGTAGGCCTGGGCTGCGTCGACGAGCATCGCCCCGTCGACCAGTGCGATGCCCTCTTCCAGCGCCTCGACGACTTCCTCGCGTTGCGCCGGCATCTGTGCGCGCGACTCCAGCGCGAGGATCGTCACGTCGTGTCCCGCGCGGCGCGCGCTGCGCGCAGCGTCGAGCGCCGCGCTGCCGCCGCCGATCACGACGACGTGTTTGCCGAGCACAGGCGCCGCCCCGGCATTGCTGCGCGCGAGATACTCGGCGCCATCGATTACCCAGGGCTGCGTGTAGTCGAGCTGCGGCAGCCGCTTCGTTCGTTGCGCACCCGTCGCGAGATACACCGCGTCGAACTCGCCGCGCAGCCGCTCCAAATCCTCGTGCGACGCGAGCGGCTCACCGCAACGCACGTCCACGCCGAGCGCGACGATCCTTGCGATCTCCGCGTCGAGCACCGAACGCGCCAGTCGATACGAAGGAATGCCGTAGCGCATCAGCCCGCCGAGTTCTGGCTGCGCTTCGAACAGCGTTACGCGGTAGCCGCGCCGCCGAATCTGGAACGCGGCCGACAGCCCCGACGGCCCGCCGCCGACGACGGCGACGCGCTCGGCGCGCTCGACGGGGGGCGGCTCGAACGCCCACCCCTGCTCGATCGCCGCGTCGCCAACGAAGCGCTCCAGCTTGCAGATCGCCAGCGGTTCGTCGAAGCCGCCGCGGTTGCACGCGGCTTCGCACGGGTGGTGGCAGATACGGCCAGCGATCGCGGGAAACGGGTTGTGCCGCGTCAGGATCTCCCATGCGCCGCGGAAGTCGCGCGCGCGGGCGCGGCCGATCCACTCGGCGATGTCGCCGTTGACCGGGCACGCGGCATGGCACGGCGACGGCGCGCGGATGTGCTGCGGCAGCGCCGCGCGCCACGTGCCCGTCTTGAAGACCTCCGTGCTGCCGGTGGTCCAGATCGGCGGGATCGGATCGTTCATGCGGCAAGCCTCTGCAACTGCGCGTCGACCCAGCGATAGCCGTCCTCGCACGCGGCGATGTTCTCGTCGTGCAGCTTGGGCGCCTCGTCGGTCAGCACGCGCGTCAGCACGTCGAGCGCGGGCGCCGCGACCGCGCGCGCGAACGCACCGAGCAGCGCGGAGTTGACGATGCGGCCGAGCCCGTGCCGGCGCGAGATCGCCAGCCCGTCGACCGGAATCACGCGAAGACCCGGCAGTGCGGCCGCGTAGTGCTCGGCCGGACGCGACGAGTTGACGACGATCAGCGTGTCCGGGCGCGCGGCCGCCAGGAGCGGGCCCGCGAGCAGGCTCGCGTCGAAGCACAGGATCGCGTCGGCGCGCTCGATGTCGCAGCGCAGGCGGATCGGCCGGTCGTCGACGCGGATGTACGAGCTGACCGGCGTTCCGCGGCGCGCGCCGCCGTAGCTCGCGAACGCCTGCACCTGGCGGCCTTCGGCGAAGAACGCGGTCGCGAGCAGGTTGCCCGCTGTCTGCGCACCCTGCCCGCCGCGCCCCTGGATGATGATCTGCAGCAAGCGCGTCTCCTCGAACGCTTTGCCTCGACTCAATCTAGGCCGGTTGTGGCCATTCGTCGAATTGATTGTCAGAATCCCTCGTATTCACGATTCGGATAAGCGATCCCCACCGTGACACCGAGCCCTGCTTTTCTTCCCCCTTTCGTAAAGGGGGACCGAGGGGGATTTTCAGTCGGCCGCGTTCGTGTCGGCGTCGCCGAAATCCCCCCTGCCCCGCCTTTGCGAAATCCCCCCTGCCCCCCCTTACGAAAGGGGGGTGAATGCGTGCCGGGCGTATGAACTTCCGCCAGCTCGATCTGAATCTGCTGCGCGTGCTCGCGGCGGTCTATCGCACCGGCTCGGTGACGGCGGCGGGGCAGCAGCTCGCGCTGTCGCAGCCGGCCACCAGCAACGCTCTGGCGCGGCTGCGCGAGTTCTTCGGCGACGAGCTGTTCGTCCGCTCGCCGCGCGGGCTGCATCCGACGCACGTCGCGCAGCGCATTGCGCCGGCGGTGATCGCGCATCTGCAGGCGCTCGAATCGACGGTGCTGTCGGCCGAGGCCTTCGACCCCGCGACCAGTCGCGTTCACTGGCGGCTGTCGCTGTCCGATCTCGGCGAAATCCTGTTCCTGCCGCCGCTCGCGCACGTCCTGCGGCGCGAGGCGCCGAACTGCGCGCTGTCGAACGTCGCGGTCGCCGCCGATCAGGTCAGCGCCGCGCTCGAAGCGCGCGACATCGATCTGGCGATCGGCATCCTCAAGCCGGGGCATCGCGGCATCGCGGGCGAGCCGCTGTTCCAGGAAGGTTTCGTCGGCATCACGTCGCCCGACTGGACACCGCCCGCAGGGAGAAGCGGCAGGACGCTGAATGCGCAGCAGCTCGCGCGCGCCGCGATCGCCGTGGCCACGCCGACCGCGACCGTGCACGGCAGCGTCGAGGCGCGGCTGAAGCAACTGAAGCTCGCCGATCGCGCGGTGCTGCACGCGCGGCACTTCGGCGCGCTGCCGGAACTCGTCGCGCGCACCGACCTGCTCGCGATCGTGCCGCGGATGTTCGCCGAGTCGCTCGCGCCGCGCTACGCGGTGAAGATCTGGGAGCTGACCGACGTCGCGCCCCAGTACGAGGTGCGCATGCTGTGGCACCCGTCGGCCGACGGCGATCCGGCGCATGCCTGGCTGCGCGCGCTGATGAAGAAGCTCTTCGCGCGGCGCGGCCGCGGCTGAACGCGCGTTGGGGCGGGCCGAAGCGTCTGCGCCCGCGCGTTCCGGGGATACCCAGCGCGCGGCACCGATTTACGCTGCACCACGTCGGCAGGATCGCAACTCGGACCGCGGAGGAAGCGATGGGCGACACCGTGCGCAAGGTGTACCACTACGCCACCCTGGTACCCAACAGGCCTGGCCAGGCGTTCAAGGTGCTCGCCACGCTGGTCAGCGCGGGCATCAATCTGCTCGCGTGCACCGGCACGCCGCGGGGTCGCCGCGCGCAGATCGACGTCGTGCCCGACGACACGCGCAAGTTCAACGCCGCGGTCAAGAAGGCGGGGCTCAAGTTCGCGCCGAAGAAGTCCGGCTTCCTGATCCAGGGCGAAGACCGCCCCGGCGCGCTCGCCGACAATCTCAAGCTGCTGGCCGACAAAGGCATCAACGTCGCGGCGGTCGACGGACTGTCCGCCGGCAAGGGCCGCTGGGGCGCGATCCTGTGGGTCGACCCGAAGGACGTGAATCGCGCGGGGAGGGTGTTGAGGGCGAAGGTGAAGTAGTCTCGGCGCGCTCGCGCGCGTCAACGCCCGCCGACGCGACCGGTTGCGCGCGTCACGTTTGCCGCCAGGGCAGCCCGTGCTTGCGCCAGCCGCCGAGCGTGCCGCGGTGGTGGTCGTGGTCGAGCTCGCCTTCGAAGCCTTCGAGCACGTTGGCCACGTCGGTGAAGCCGTGCGCTTCGAGGGCTGCACCGGCGTCGAGCGTGCGCTTGCCGCTGCGGCAGATCAGGATGACGGGGCGGTCCTTACGCACGGCAACGCGCTGCACTTCCTCGACGAAGTGCGGGTTCAGTTCGAAGTCGGGCGCCGTCTGCCACTCGACGTTGATCGCACCGATGGGATGGCCCACGTACCAGAACTCGATGTCGGTGCGCGTATCTATCAGCAGCGCGTTGGGATCGGCTTGCAACACGTCATAGGCCTGCTGCGGTGTCAGGTGTTTCATCGTTCGCTCCCTGCCGCGATTATGTGGGGCAACGCTGCGGTGCGGACGAACGCCTGCGCATATGGACATGCCGGTGCGCTATCGGCCGCGGACGCGCCGAACCCGTCTTCGCCCAGACCAGCCGTCCGCGGCGGACGAGTTCGACGCCCGACGGCGCGAGAAGGTCGCCCGTGAACAACGGCAGCCACGAGGTGACGCTCATCGGCACGAGGTTCGGCACGCCGGTCGATTCGCGCGATTGCCCGGACACAGTCAAAATACGGGCGGATCGGCCGCGCACGGCGCGCCGCGCTGGGGGAGAACAAAGACCATGCAGCAGGAACCGGGGGAGCCCTCCGGCGCGCACCGCGCCGGCTTCGGCGAACTGCACGTTCGGGTCGGGGCGCGGCTTCAACTTGTCGTATCCGCGTTCGGGCGCAGGAGCCCACTGGCCTCGACGCTGCTCGGTTACGCGGAATCCGAGTACCTGATCGTGCGCACGCCGGCCGAAGGCGGGCTGGCGGTGCGGCTGCAGAACGGCGAGCCGCTCGACGTGCGGCTGTTCACCGGCACGCACGTCGTCGAGTTCCGCACGTCGCTGCTGCGCCAGTTCAGCGCGCCGATTTCGTACTGGCACCTGAGCTATCCGGAAGACGTGCGCGTGACCACGCTGCGCGCCGCCCCGCGCACGCGCGTAGATCTCGGCGCGCAGGCGACCCGCAGTGACGCGGCGGCGGTTCCGGTTCGGCTGACCGACCTGAGCGCCTTGGGCGCCAAGGTGCTCGCGCCGGAGCCGCTCGGAGAGCGCGGGCAGACGCTGGAACTCGCGTTCGACATCCCGCGCGGACCGCAGGGCGTCGCGGCGAAGATCGCGGTCGCGGCGACGATCCGCGGCGTCAAGCCGCTCGCGGCGGCAGGCGACGCGCCGCCGAGTTACGCGCACGGCCTGCAATTCGAGAACCTCAGCGAAAGCGATCAAGTCCTGCTGCAGAACTTCGTGCTGCAGAAGCTCAACGAAGCGCCGGCCACGGGGGTTTAGCCGGCTGGCGTGAACTCGATCCTGCCTTCCGGCAGCATGTAAAGCACGAGCGCGCGGCCGTCGGTCACCGTCGGATGATGCGCGGAGTCCGGCGGATAGACCTTCCAGCCCGCGCCCTTGCCGCAGAAGCGCGCGGTCGGCGTCACCGGTATCACCATGCAGATCTCGCCGGTCGGATGGCGGTGATGCGGACCGACGATGTCGGTCAGGTCGACCACGTCGACGCTCAGGTTCGACGTGTGCGGTCCCGGCTCGATCACGCGGCCGAAGCGCCGCCCGGCGCCGCCCTGCGTGCACATCCAACCCGCGGCGATCGCCGCGTGGCACGCCGCTTCGATCGCCTTGAATTCGGTTGAGGTCGGCGGAAAGCGGCGGTCGAGCTCGTCGCCGAGCTCGGGCGCGAGCGGCTTGCCGGCGACGGCGTCGGTGATCGGTTTGAGCAACTCGCGAAACTGATCGACGTTCATTCGCACCCTCCTTTCATGCCGCCATTGTCGGCGCATTCCGCCGGTTCAACTCCCCGCCGGCGGTCAGATTCCCACCGCGAGCCGCGTCGCCTCGTCGATCGCACGCGCGGCATCGAGTTCGGCGGCCAGCTTGGCGCCGCCGAGCAAGTGCGGCTTCGCGCCGCGCGCGACGAGCGCGTCGTACAGCGCACGGTCGCTCTCCTGGCCGGCGCAGATGACGACGTGATCGACGTCCAGCGCTCTCTCCGTTCCGTCGATCCGATAGTGCAGCCCGCGATCGTCGATCGCCGTGTAGCTGGCGCCCGAGATCATTTCGACGCCTGCGTCGCGCAGCTTCGCCTTGAGGATCCACCCGGTCGTCTTGCCGAGGTTGGCGCCGAGCTTGTCGCTCTTGCGCTGGAGCATCGCCACCTGGCGCTTGCGCGGGCGCGGCCGTTCGAGGGCCTGCCCGTCCAGCCCGCCGGCGCGCACGCTTGCATCGACTCCCCACGCCGAGAGAAACGCGTCGGGCACGCGCGATTCGTCGGGGTCGCCGAGCAGATACTCGGCAACGTCGAAGCCGATGCCGCCCGCGCCGACGATCGCGACGCGCTCGCCGACGCGTTTGGCGCAGCTCAGCACGTCGACGTACGAAACGACCTTCGGATGGTCGATACCCGGGATCGTGGGCACGCGCGGCTTCACGCCCGTGGCGAGCACGATCTCGTCGTAGCCCTCGCGATCAGCGCATCGGCGTCGGCGCGCATGCCGAGCCTGACCGTCACACCGAGCCGCTCGAGCCGGGCGCGCAAGTAGCGCAGCAATTCGCCGAACTCGCTCTTGCCGGGAACGACCTTCGCCAGATTGAGCTGGCCGCCGAGCGAATCCGCGGCTTCGAACAGCGTTACGCGATGCCCGCGCTCGGCCGCGTTGACGGCGAAGGCCATGCCGGCAGGACCCGCACCGACGACCGCGATGCGCTTCGGTTTCGCCGCGGGCGCATCGACGAACTCGATTTCCCGACCGGCGCGCGGATTGACGAGGCAGGTCGCCGGCTGCTCGGTGAAGATGCGGTCGAGGCACGACTGGTTGCAGGCGATGCACGTGGCGATCTCGTCGGCGCGCCCGAGGCGGACCTTCTTCGCGAAGTCCGGGTCGGCGAGCAGCGGCCGCGCCATCGACACGAGGTCGGCAGCGCCGCCGGCGAGCAGCGCTTCGGCGACGTCCGGATCGTTGATGCGGTTCGACGCGATCACCGGGATCGACACTGCCTGCTTGACGCGGCGAATCGCGAAGGTCCACGCCGCGCGGGGCACGCTGGCGGCGATTGTCGGCACGGGCGATTCGTGCCAGCCGATGCCGGTGTTCAGCAGGTTCGCGCCGGCCTGCTCGATGCGGCGCGCGAATTGTGCGATCTCTTCGGCCGACAGTCCGCCTTCGACGAGGTCGATGGACGAGATACGGTAGATCAGCAGGAAGTCGTCGCCGCACGCCTTGCGCACCGCCTTGACGACTTCGACAGGAAAACGCACGCGGTTGTCGAAAGAGCCGCCGAAGTCGTCGGTCCGCTGATTCGTCGCCGGCGCGGTGAACTCGTTGATCAGATAGCCCTCCGAGCCCATGATCTCGACGCCGTCGTAGCCCGCGGCGCGCGCGAGCGCCGCGGTGCGCGCGAAATCTCCGATCGTCCGCCACACGTCCGCGGTCGAAAGTGCACGCGGCGCATACCGGTTGATCCGCGCCTTGATCGCCGACGGCGCGACGCACTCGGGCACTTTCGCGTATCGACCCGCGTGCAGGATCTGCAGCGCGATGCGTCCGCCTTCGCGGTGAACCGCGTCGCAGATCGCGCGGTGCGGTTCGAGCTGATCCTCGCGGTCGAGGATCGGCGCGCCGGGCTCGATCAGGCCTTCGGCGTTCGGCGCGAATCCTCCCGTCAGGATCAGCCCCGCTTCGCCGCGCGCGCGGGCGGCATAGAACGCCTGCAGCCGCTCGACCGGACGATCGAGCGTTTCGAGCCGCGTATGCATCGCGCCCATCACGATGCGGTTGCGGAGGGTGACGAAGCCGAGGTCGAGCGGGGACAGGAGGTGGTGATGGCGAGGCATTCGTTCGGAATTCTTCCCCCTTTCGTAAAGGGGGACGGAGGGGGATTTTGAGGCTCTTGCAGTGCGTGGCACTGTCGAAATCCCCCCTGCCCCCCTTTTTCAAAGGGGGGTGGATCGGGCTCTAGCCGCGCGTAAGCTTGCGCACCGCCACGCGAACGACGTCGGCGCCGGAGCCGGTCGCGTCGGTCAGTTCGAGCGACATCGGCGCGATCGTGTTCAGGCTCGGCGCCTTCATGTCCTTCGCGTATGGCGTAGCCCAGTGGTCGAACTGGCCGATGATCAGCAGCGTCTGCGGATGGATGCCCTGCGCGAGCACCGCGCGGCCTTGCGTGGCGCCGACGACCGAGCGGACCTCGATCAGGTCGCCATCGTCGATGTCGAGCCTGGCGGCGGTGCGCGCGTTGATCATCACGCCGCGGTGGCCGCGCAGGTTGCCGGCGACCTCGTCCATCAGCTGGATCGCCGCGTTGCCGCCGGCGTGGTATTGCATGCTCTTGGTTGTCAGCAGCCAGAACGGAAAGTCCTCGGGCTTGTGGCCGCGGCGCACGAGATCCTTCTCCCACATCGCCGGAAAGTCGTGCCACACGGGCAGCGGCTGGTATTCGTCGAGCTGGCGGTCCCACCATTGGACGCCCGCCTCGTGCAGCCGGTTGCCGAGCTCGCGGCCGGCGCGCAGCAGCCGCTCCTGATACGGCAGCTCGAAGCGCAGCCCCTGCCGCTTCAGCGTCGGGTACAGGTACCAGCCGGTCTGTTTGTACGGCCGCGTCATCAGGCCGTGTTCCTTGAACCAGTCGAGGTCGTGCACCTCGGCACCACCCGAGAGTTCATGGCTCGCCGCGCGGCAGACGGCATCCCAGATCTCGTCGACCGAATGCGGCTGCGTGGGGTCGAGCGCGAAGTCGCGCGCATCGGTCTTCAGCGCAACGCCGCAGGCGCCGCGGTTGATCGCTTCGAAGTACGGTTCGAGCAATCCCGTGCGCCGTGCGAGTTCCGTGGCGATCCAAGTGAAGTCGCGCGAATCGCCCTGCGGCGCGACCGCGGGCTGGCGCAGCACCCAACCCTGGTGATGCCAGAACTGCTCGACGAACTTGGTCTTGCCCATGCGAATCAACTGCGTCGATTCGAGGTCGGTCGCCTCGGGCAGCACGATGTCGGCCATGTGGTTCGTCTCGTCCGGCGTGTAGGCGACGCACACGGTGAACGGGAACTTCGCCATCATCGCGGCGACCTTGCGCGTGTCCCAGAACGAGATCGCCGGATTCGTGCGGTAGGCAATCCACATCTCGGGCAGGCTCGCCTCTGGCCACGCTTCGGGCGTGCGGTCGGTGAACATCCACGCCAGATGCGTTGGTCCGAGCGCCTCGCTCCACGCGCCCGAATTGCCCGACAGCGGCACCAGCGTCCGGTGCGCGTTGCGGCCGGTCGGCTTGCGCACCCACGTGTCCTTGCCGGTCGGGTTCATGTTGGTGTTCATGAAGCCGTCGACTCCCGGCTTTACGCTGGCGTGGCGGTTGTCGTGCGGCTTGTTCAACCGGATCGTCGTACCGAGCGTCCCGCCCGGCGCTTCGAGCGCGCCGACCAGCACCGCGAGCACGGTGCGCGACCACACGCATTCGAATGCGCCCCAGCCGTTGTTGACCGTCTTGCCGAGCGTCACCGCGACCGGGCGGAACGACAGCAGCTCGCCGTCGATCTCGATCGTCTCGCCGATGCAGGCGTTGTCGAGGTATTCGCCGGCGATGCGGCGGATCGTCGTGGCCGGCACTTCGCAGATCGACTCCGCCCACGCGGGACTGTACTGGCGCATGTGCGCGACGAGTTTCGCGAATGCCGTGTCGGCGTCGACGTTCTCGTATGTCCAGCGCTCGCCGTCGGCGCCCAATTCGACCGCACGCGCGACCCGCACGCGGCCTTCGAGCAGCGGCTCGCTGCCCGCCGTGTCGTACGGAACGGCTGCGCTTCGCCTCACGTCCCACAGCAGCGGCTTGCCGCTGTCGGCGTCGCGCAGGTAGTAGCCGTTCGGCCCCACGAGGTAAGGCGACGAAGTCATGTCGCGCAGAAAGTCGAGGTCGAGCCGCTCGCGCGGATGCTCGTGCAGCATCACGTGGATCAGCGCGAACATGAACGCGGCGTCGGTCTTCGGCTTGATCGGGATCCATTCGGCCGAGGTCGCCGCGGTCACCGACAGATGCGGCTCGATCTGCACACGCTTCGCACCCCGCACGCGCGCGTCCGCGTGGCGCGTGACCGCGCACGGGCCGCCGGTGACTTCGTTGTTGTTGCCGAGCGAGATGTTGAAGCGCGTGTGCGGCATGTCGGCTGACACGGTGAACGCGCGGTGCCAGAACTCGCCGAACAGGTGCTCGGAGTGCACGCACTTGACGCCTTGCCCCGAACCGAAGCTGTAGTCGACCGCGCCCCACGCGGCGAGGAAGGCCGGGAAGCTGCCCATGTAGTTGGCGGGCGTGCCGCCGTGGCCGAAGGTCGCGGCAAGGCGCGGCAGACCGTGCTCGTCGTGCAGCCCGCGGCTGCGGATCTCGCGCAGCTTGGCGGCGATCGCGTCGAGCGCTTCGTCCCACGAGATCGGCACCCAGCCCGGATCCTCGGCGATGCCCTTCTTCGGGTTCGTGCGCTTCATCGGCGTCAGGATGCGCGCCGGGTGGTAGGTCTTCTGGATCAGCCCGTACGCTTTCACGCAGGGCCGGCCGTCGGACGGATGCAGGCCGATGCCGTCGAAGTTCGGCCCGATGCCGGTGGCCACGCCGTCGGTCACCTTGACCGTCAGCAGGTCGGGGCCGGCCACGCAGTTGTAGCAATAGGTCGGCACGTCGCGCGTCGCGCGCTTCGGTTCGATGGATGTCGTGCTCATGCGGACCTCGCTGCGGCGCTCACGCCGCCGAAGGAACCACTGCGGTCGCTTCCAGCTCGATCACCGCGGGATGATCGAGCAGGTCGGCGACGAAGATCATGCTCATCGCCGGATAGTGTTTGCCCATGCGCTTGCGCCAGACCTCGCCCAGCGCCGCGCGCGCCGCGAGATACGCCGGCTTGTCGCAGCAGTACGCGGTGATCCGGCAGACGTGCTCGGGCCGACCGCCTGCCTGCGCGAGCACGTCCAGCACGTTCGCGAGCGCCTGGTCGAACTGCGAAACGAAGTCGGTGCGAACGAAGCGTTGTCGCGCGTCCCAGCCGACCTGCCCGGCGATGAAGACGATGCGGCTGGCGTCGGCCGCGATGCCGTTCGCATAGCCGATCGGCGGCGCCCAGCCGGGAGGAAGGAGAGTCCGGTGCGGCATCGCTTACTCGTCGTACCGCGGCGGGTCCGGGTCGTGCGCCCAGTCGGGCTCCGGCTGCGGCACTTTGGCGAGCCAGACGCGAACGAGTTCGACGTGCTCGTGCTCCTCCTGCTGCAGCTCGAGCGCCGCCTTGCGGATCGAATCGACGGTGGCCGCCTGCGCCAGCCGCGCGAAGAAGCGCTCGGCGCGCTCTTCGGCGCGCAACGCGAGCTGCAGCGCGTGCCACGGCCGCATCAGGTAGTGCACGTCGTCGAGCGCGATCGTCTCCGCCGCCTCGAAACCCTCCCAGGCCGGGGCCGCCGCGAGCGGCGGCGGCTCCTTCCAGCCCATCTCGGCCATGATCTTGGCCGCATGCTTGTTCTCGATCAGCGCCATCCGGCGGAACAGCTCGGCGACGTCGCGGTTGTTGTGCATCTCCATCGCGTCGGCGAGATCGGCGTAGCGCTGCATGGCCTCGAACTCCATCGCCAGCGCCTGCGCCATGAACGCTTCCAGCGTCTGCGGAACGTCGGTGCTCATACGCGAAACTCCGCTTCGAGTTCGGTGACGGCTGCCGGCGACGGACGCCGCTCGGGCACGTACGGCGCGCGGTTGCCCGCGTACAGCACGCCGATGTTCAGTCCGTCGTCGGTCATCACGCGCCGCGCGGCGCGCACCGGATCGTCGGTCGCCTCGACCGGCGACGCGTGTACTTGCGTCTTCCATTCCTTCTGTTCGGGACGGAACGTCACGCAGGGGCTGAGGATCTCGACGAACGAAAAGCCCGGATGCCGGATCGCCTGCGCGATCAACGCCGCGGTTCCGTTCGGATCGCCGGAAAAAGCGCGCGCGACGAAGTTGGCGCCGGCGGCGAGCGCGACGACGAGCGGATGGAAGACGCGGATGTGCGTCCCGCCGGGCGCAAGCTTCGAATCCCAGTCGGGTTCGGTCGTCGGCGAGGGCTGGCCCTTGGTCATGCCGTACACGTGGTTGTCCATCACGATGTACGTGAGGTCGACATTGCGCCGGCACGCGTGCAGGAAGTGGTTGCCGCCGATCGAATAACCGTCGCCGTCGCCGCCGGTGACGAGCACCGTCAGATCGGGACGCGCGATCTTCAGCCCGGTCGCCGCGGCGAGCGCGCGTCCGTGCACACCGTGGAAACCGTAGCAGCTCGTGTAGGCGGGGATGCGCGACGAGCAACCGATGCCGGAAACGACCGCGACTTCGTGCGGGGGGCGCCCGATCATCGCGAGCGCCTTCGTGATCGCACTCAACACCGAAAAGTCGCCGCAACCCGGGCACCAGATCGGCTTGATCGCCGACTTGAAGCTCGCCGGCGTGAGCGCCGCGGGCTGGATGCCGATGTCGTTCATGCGGCGGCCCTCCCTTCGTTCCTCCAGTCGACCAGCGCCCGGTGCAGTTCGCCCGGCCGCAGCGGCAGCGGACCGGGGCGGTGATAGCTCGCTGGCCTGGCCGGCAGATCGAAGTGGCCGCGCAGGTAGCGATAGAACTGCGCGCCGTGGTTCTGCTCGACGACGATCACGCGCCGCACGCCTTCGAGCGCGGCCGCGAGCCGCGCGGGCTGCGCCGGCGCGAGCAGCCGCATCGCGATCAGCTTGATCCGATGCCCCTGCGCGCGGGCGCGGGCGACGGCCTCGCGCACCGCGGCGGTGGTCGAGCCGAACGTGATCACCGCCGCGTCGCCCTCGCCTTCGATGTCGGCCCAGCGCTCGCCGTAGTCGTACTTCAGCAGCTTGCGTTCGCGCTTGTCGAGCTGCAGCCGATGGTCGCGCGCGGCGCTGCTCGGCACCGCGGCTTCGGTGTGTTCGAGTCCGTCGGCGGTGTAGGTGACGCCTGGCGTCCCCGGGATCGCCATCGGCGAAATGCCCGATTCGGTGTTGCGATAGCGTTTGTAGTCTGGCGCGTTCGCTTCTGCGGTCAGCCGCTGCGCGACGAGGCCCGGATCGGCGGGCGGATCGATGATCGCGCGCGATTGGCCGAGAAACTGGTCCGACAGCACGATCGCCGGCGCCTGCAGCGCTTCGGCCAGGTGCACCGCCCATTGGGTGGTGGTCGCGCAGTCGGCGATCGAGGTCGGCGCCAGCACGAGCCGCGGCGCGTCGCCGTGCAGCCCGCTGACCGCGAACGACAGGTCGCTCTGCTCCGTCTTCGCCGGAATGCCGGTCGAGGGGCCGCCGCGCATCACGTCGACGATCACGACCGGCGTTTCGGACGCAACGGCAAGCCCGATGCCTTCGGCCATCAGCGCGAGCCCCGGCCCCGCGGTCGCCGTCAGCGAAGGCACGCCGCCGTAGGCGCCGCCGATGATCATGTTGATCGACGCCAGCTCGTCCTCGGCCTGCAGCAGCGTGCCGCCGACCTTCGTCAACGCGGGCGCCATCCATTCGAGCATTTCGGTCGCCGGCGTGATCGGATACGCAGCGACGAACCGCACGCCGCCGCGGATCGCGCCGAAGCCGGCCGCTTCGTTGCCGCTGATGAGCCACCGATCGCGCATGGCGCCCAGACGCGGAAGCTGCGGCACCGCGAGCGGCGGCGTGATTCCGCCCGCAGCGACATAGCCGGCGGCGAGCGCGGCGAGGTTCGCGGCGAGCGCGGCTTCGCCGCGCTTCCAGTCGGCGCGCACCGCGTCTTCGAGCGCTGCCTGTGGCAGCCCCGCAAGCGCGCCGGCGAGCCCGAGCGCGACCATGTTGACCCAACTGCCGGCGATGCCCTTGGCCATCTTCTTCATCGGCAGCGCGACGTAGCGCGCGCCGGTGCCGGCGTAGATCTCGGGCGGTTCGCCTTCGTCGGGGTCGCCGACGATCACGCTCTTTGCGTTGAGCGGAATCTCGTCGGCGAAGCGGTTGATGTTGCCCCAGTCGATCGCGAGCAGCAGGTCGAACGCGTCGCCGAGTGTGTCGACCGGACGGTCCGCCAGCCGGACCAGTGCGGCCGCTTCGCCGCCGCGGATCTGCGGGCCGCTCGTTCGCACCATCAGCCCGTAGCTGCCCGCTTTCGCCGCCGCCGCCAGCAGCAGCGTGCCGGCGGTCATCACGCCGCTGCCGCCGCTGCCGGCGAGCGCGATCGAAACGCCCTGCGGCGCACCGCCCGCGGCCGCCGCCTTCGTGTCATCGCTCACGTGAACCTCCCTCGGCGCCCATTACATCCGCGCCGCCGACCGACCCGGTTTGACCCAGATCATTGAATCCGCACTGTGCTTCCGCAGCATGCACATCTGAACTGGTAAATCGGTACCGCTATGCCAGAATAGCCGCGCATCAACGGCCGGGTCAATCGGCAGGCGGTCGAAAAGTGATCTGGCGCAAAGGGGGAGTCGTTCGATGGGCATCGAGGCACACCGCTGGCTGATGACCGCGCCGAAGGCGCCGCTCGAGCGCGCGTCGTTCGACGCGGAAGCGGGCGCGGGCGAGGTGGTGGTCGCGGTCGCAGGCTGCGGCGTCTGCCACACCGACCTCGGCTATTACTACGACGGCGTGCGGACCAACGCGCCGCTGCCGCTCGCGCTCGGCCACGAGATCAGCGGCACCGTGGTCGCAGCCGGCGCGGGCGCCGAGCGCTGGCTCGGCAAGACGGTCATCGTCCCGGCGGTCCTGCCCTGCGGCGAATGCGACCTGTGCAAACGCGGGCTGGCGCCGATCTGCCGCAGCCAGAAGATGCCGGGCAACGACGTGCAGGGCGGCTTCGCGTCGCACATCGTCGTGCCGGGCCGCGGGCTGTGCGAAGTCGATCCGCAGCGGCTTGCCGCGGCGGGCTTGACGCTGCCGCAGGTGTCGATCGTCGCCGACGCGCTGACCACGCCCTATCAGGCGGTGCGCCGCGCGGAGGTGGAGCCCGGCTGCGTGGCGATCGTGATCGGCGTCGGCGGCGTCGGCGGCTATTGCGTTCAGGTGGCGCGCGCGTTCGGCGCGCAGGTCGTCGCGATCGACGTCAACGACGCCAAGCTCGCGGCGATCGCGCCGCACGGTGCGGACCTGACCTTGAACGCGCGCAACTTCGACGCCAAGGCGCTGAAAGCCGAGATCGCGGCGTTCGCGAAGAAGAACGGGCTGCGCTCGACCGAGTGGCGCATCTTCGAGTGCTCGGGCACGGCGGCGGGACAGCTCACCGCGTTCGGTCTGCTGGTGCACGGGGCGACGCTGTCGGTCGTCGGTTTCACGATGGACAAGGTCGAGGTGCGGCTGTCGAACCTGATGGCGTTCGACGCGCGCGCGATCGGCAACTGGGGCTGCCCGCCCGAGCACTATCCGGCCGCGCTCGACCTCGTGCTCGAAAGCAAGGTCGCGATCGCGCCCTTCGTCGAACTGCATCCGCTCGACGACATCAACCACGTCTTCCACGCCGTGCACGCGCGCGAGATCCGCAAGCGCGCGGTGCTGGTGCCGTCCTGAACTTCCGAACGAAGGATCCGCCGCCATGCGCGAATTCAAGAACCACGACCTCGTCGACGACATCCGCAAACCCGGCGTCCGCTACGAGAAGCGACCCGCGCGCACGCCCGACGGCAAGGAAGTCGCCGGCCTGTACAACGCCTGGATCTGGCTCGACAACCCGAGCCAGTACAACTCGTACACGACGGACATGGTCAAGGGCGTGATCCTGGCGATGCGCGCGGCGAGCAACGCGCGCGACGTCAACTGCGTCGTCTTCACCGGCGTCGGCGACAAGGCCTTCTGCACCGGCGGCAACACCAAGGAGTACGCCGAGTACTACGCCGGGCACCCGCAGGAGTACCGGCAGTACATGCGGCTGTTCAACGACATGGTCTCGGCGATCCTCGCCTGCGACAAGCCGGTGATCTGCCGCGTCAACGGCATGCGGATCGGCGGCGGCCAGGAGATCGGCATGGCGTGCGACTTCTCGGTCGCGCAGGATCTGGCGCGCTTCGGCCAGGCCGGTCCCAAGCACGGCTCGGCGCCGATCGGCGGCGCGACCGACTTCCTGCCGGTGGTCGTCGGCGCCGAACGCGCGATGGCCGCGTGCGTGCTGTGCGAGCCGTTCTCCGCGCACAAGGCGTACCACATGGGCATCCTGACCGACCTCGTGCCGGCGCTGAAAGTCGACGGCAAGTGGGTCGCGAACCCGCTCGTCGAGACGCAGCGCATGGTCGACGAGTACGGCCGCTTCGTCTACGGCGAACCCAGAACCGGCGACGCCGCGAAGGAAGCGAAGGCGCTGCTCGCGCGCGGCACGGTCGACCTGTCGCTGCTCGACGCCAAGGTCGAGGAACTGTGCGCCAAGATCCTGCTGACCTTCCCCGACTGCACGACCAAGACGCTCGAGGAGCTGCGCAAACCGAAGCTCGAAGCGTGGAACCGCAACAAGGAGGACTCGCGCGCGTGGCTCGCACTGAACATGATGACCGAGGCGCGCGCGGGCTTCACGGCGTTCAACGAAGGCACGAAAGACGATCGCGAGGTCGACTTCGTGCTGCTGCGCCAGAAGCTCGCGCAAGGCGAGTCGTGGGTCGGGCCGCTGCACGATTCGATTCAGCCGAAGGCAAAGCGTGGCGGCTGACGGCGATGACGGCAAAGGCCATATTCACCACAGAGACACAGAGAACACAGAGGCAAGGCAGGACAGAAGTGCTTTTCTCGGTGCGCTCTGTGTCTCCGTGTTCGAACAGCGATCTTCGCCCGGCTGAGGAGGTCGGATGAGCGTGAAGGACTGGCTCGAACTCGACGGCGCGTTGCTGCGGCTGCGGCTGGCGCGGCCGCGCGCGAACATCGTCGACGCGGCGATGATCGCCGCGCTCGACGGCGCGCTGCTCGCGCACCGCGCGAACAACAAGCTGCGCGGCGTGCTGCTCGACGCCGAGGGACCGAACTTCAGCTTCGGCGCGAGCGTCGAGGAACACCTGCCCACGCAGTGCGCGCAGATGCTGGCGTCGCTGCACGCGCTGATCGTCGCGATGATCGAGTTTCCGGCGCCGATTCTGGTCGCGGTGCGCGGCCAGTGTCTGGGCGGCGGGCTCGAAGTCGCGCTCGCGGGCAGCCTGATCTTCGCTTCGCCCGACGCGCAGTTCGGCCAACCCGAGATGAAGCTCGGCGTCTTCGCGCCGGCCGCCTCGGTACTGCTGCCCTACCGCGTCAACCGGCCGATGGCCGAGGACCTGCTGTTCTCGGGCCGCTCGATCGGCGCCGAAGAAGCGCGCGCCGCGGGACTCGTGCACACGGTCTTCGCCGATCCGGAGACGGCCGCGCTCACCTATTTCAACGAACACCTTGCCGGCAAGAGCGCCTCATCGCTCGCCTGCGCGCTGGCAGCCGTGCGCGGACCGATGATCCGCGACGTGCGCCAGCGGCTCGCCGACGTCGAACGCCTTTACCTCGACCGACTGATGGCCACGCGCGACGCGAACGAAGGCCTGACCGCCTTTCTCGCCAAGCGCCGGCCGCAGTGGGAACACCGATAGGAGCACTGCGATGGCCGCTGTCCCGCCCGTCGTCCAGATCGTCCAGCGCTGCGAAGCGCTGTTCGAGGACCTGCACTTCAACGCCGTCAAGGAATGGAAGGCGGCGGCACCCGGCCGCAAGGCGATCGGCTACATGCCCGTCTACGTGCCGCGCGAGCTCATGCACGCGGCGGGCATGCTGCCGGTCGGCATCCTCGGCGGCGGCGACCAGCTCGAGGTGATCCAGGGCGACGCCTACTACCAGAGCTATATCTGCCGCATCCCGCGCTCGACGATCGAGCTGGGGCTGACCGGCCGCCTGGACTGCCTCGACGGCATGCTGTTCCCGTCGATCTGCGACGTGATCCGGAATCTGTCGGGCATGTGGCAGATCCTGTTCAAGGACAAATACGTCCGCTACTTCGACGTCCCGCAGAACTACGAGGACGCGATCGGCGGCCGCTTCTACGTGCAGGAGCTCGAAGTGCTGCGCGAGGATCTCGGACGCGTGGCCGGCCGCGAGATCACCGACGACATGCTGAACGCGTCGATCGCGGTCTACAACGACAACCGCGCGGCGATCCGCGATCTGTACAAATACCGCGCCGCCAAACCCTGGCAGGCGCCGACCTCGGAGGTGTACCTCGTGCTGCGCGCCGGCATGGTGCTGCCGCCCAAGGAGCACACGCAACTCGTGCGCGACTACATCGCCGCCGCCGATGCCCTGCCGCGGCCCAAGCGCGACAACGCGCGCGTCGTGATCAACGGCACGTTCTGCGAACAGCCGCCGCTCGCGCTGATCAAGTCGATCGAGATGGCCGGCTGCTACATCGTCGACGACGACTTCATGCTGGTACACCGCTGGCTGCTCGACGACGTGCCGACCGGCGGCAAGCCGCTCGAGGAACTGTCGAAGGCGTTCCTGCATCGCTCGGCGACGACCGCCGCCAAGTACGACACGCGGCGCGAGGAGAAGGGCCAATTCCTGCTGAAGCAGGTCAAGAACTTCGGCGCCGAAGGCGTGATCTTCGCCGCGCCGTCGTTCTGCGATCCGGCGCTGCTCGAGCGGCCGATGCTGCAGGACGTGCTGTCGAAACAGAAGATTCCGCACACCGCCTTCAAGTACGCCGAAAACACCGGCCAGATGGCGCCGATCCGCGAGCAGGCCGGAACGTTCGCCGATTCGATCAAGCTGTGGAATGCGGCGTAGGAGACGAACGATGAGCACGATCGCGATGCCCACCCCGACGAAGAAGCCGCAGAACGTCCAGAAAGAGGACGCGATGTGGCTGCAGAAGGAGCTGATCAATCGCAACTACGAGGAGCTCGCGCAGGCACGCGCGCTCGGCCGCAAGGTGTCGGCGACCTTCGTGCCGGGGAATCTCAACGAGCTGCTGATGTGCTTCGACTTCGCGCGCTCGCTGCCCGAGACCAACGCGCTGCAGAACGGCATGCGCAAGAAGAGCGGCAAGTTCATCATGGACGCGGAACGCGACGGCCAAAGCGAGGACGTCTGCACGTACGTCAAGGCCGACCTCGGGATGATGCTCGGCGGCGAAGTCGGGCCGACCGGCGACCCGCTGCCGAAGCCCGACATCCTGCTGCTGTCCTACACGGGCTGCTTCACCTTTATGAAGTGGTTCGAGCTGATTCGCCACAAGTACGGCTGCGAGACGGTGATGCTGCACGTCCCGTACCAGGGCGAAGGCAGGATCAACCCGAACATGCGCGACTACGTCGTCAAGCAGCTGAAGGAGACGGTGATTCCCGCGCTCGAGCGCATCTCGGGCGTGAAGTTCGACATCGACCGGCTGCGCCAGTACATGAAGGAATCGCAGAAGGCCGAGGAAGATCTGGTCGCCGTCCTGCAGAGCGCGAAGAACCGACCCTCGCCGATCGACGGCTACTTCGGCGCCGTCTACTACATCGGCCCGATCTTCACCGCGTTCCGCGGCACACCCGAGGCGACCGAGTACTACCGCGTGCTGCGCGGCGAGATCGAGCAGCGCGTGCGCGAAGGCAAGGGCCCGATCACGCCCGAAGGCGAGATGGGCGAGGAGAAGTACCGGCTCGTCGTCGAAGGCCCGCCCAACTGGACCAGCTTCCGCGACTTCTGGAAGATGTTCTACGACGAAGGCGCGGTCGTCGTCACGTCGACGTACGCGAAGGTCGGCGGCGTCTACGACTTCGGCTTCCGCCACGATCCGGACCGGCCGCTCGAATCGCTCGCCGAATACTGCCTCGGCTGCTACACGAACCTGAACCTGCCGTCGCGGATCGACATGATCTGCAAGTACATCGACGAGTACCAGGCCGATGGCCTGCTGATCAACTCGATCAAGAGCTGCAACAGCTTCTCCGCCGGCCAGCTGCTGATCCTGCGCGAGGTGGAAAAGCGCACCGGCAAGCCGGCCGCGTTCATCGAAACGGACCTCGTCGACCCGCGCTACTTCTCGGCGGCCAACGTCAAGAACCGGCTGGAGAGCTACTTCCAGATGGTCAAGCAGAAGCGCCTGGCGCATGCGAACGCGCCGGCGCCGTTCGTGCCGATCGCGGCCGCGCACTGAGCTGCAGGAGGAGAACACCATGCGGCTCTTCATCGGCATCGACCTCGGCTCGACCACCACGAAGGCGGTCGTCATCGACGAGAACCAGCACGTGCTCGGCCGCGGCATCACCAACTCGCGGTCGAACTACGACACCGCGGCGGCGGTCGCCAAGCAGGAGGCGCTGGTCAACGGCCGCTTCCATCTGTTCCGCCGCGCACTGGCGGAGACCAAGGCGCTGAACGGCGGGCTCGACGCGTTCATCGGTCAGCTCGAACGCGACTTCCGCGCCGAGCAGTACATCGAGCAGCTCGGCGACCTCGAAGCCACCTGCCAGCGCAACCTCGCGACCGCGCACTTCGGCGACATGACGAAGGCGGTCGGCGAGGCGCTCGCGGAAGTCTTCAAGCGTCTGTATGCGGAGGCGCGCCCGCTGTTCGCGCCGGGCGCGAAGCGCAAGAGCGATTTCTTCCGCGACATCGCCGGCAGCCAGTACCTGGCGGTGGGCGAATCGGTCGCCAAGGACGCCGGCATCCGCTACGACTTCTTGCTGAATCTCTTCGACCGCTCGATCATCGAAGTCGAGAACCGCGTCTACGGCGACGCGATCCGCCGCCACCTGCTCGATGCGCTCGAGCGCACGTTCGAAGTGATGCCCGAGACGCGTTCGCGGCGCGCACAGATCGAAGCGCCGATCAAAGGCGTGCTCGACACCGAGCTGGAGGAGACCTACGTCGTCGGCACCGGCTACGGGCGCGCGCGGCTGCCGTTTTCGAAGGAGCACATCCGCTCGGAGATCCTGTGCCACGGGCTCGGCGCGCACGTGATGTATCCGGGCACGGCCACGGTGCTCGACATCGGCGGACAGGACACCAAGGCGATCCAGGTCGATCCGCACGGCATCGTCGAGAGCTTCCAGATGAACGACCGCTGCGCGGCGGGCTGCGGCCGGTATCTGGGCTACATCGCCGACGAGATGAACATGGGGCTGCATGAGCTGGGCCCGCTGGCGATGAAGTCGACCAAGACGATCCGCATCAACTCGACCTGCACCGTGTTCGCCGGCGCCGAGCTGCGCGACCGCCTTTCGCTCGGCGACAAGCGCGAGGACATCATGGCCGGCCTGCACCGCGCAATCATCCTGCGCGCGATGTCGATCCTGGCGCGCTCGGGCGGCATCCGCAACGAGTTCACCTTCACCGGCGGCGTGGCGAAGAACGAAGCGGCCGTCAAGGCACTGCGCGAGCTGGTCGAGGAGAACTACGGCAAGCTGACGATCAACATCGACCCCGACTCGATCTACACCGGCGCGCTCGGCGGCGCGACCTTCGCCTGGCGCGCGGTGGTCGAGGAAGGCAAGACCGCGGAGGCAAGGCAATGAGCGCGCCGAGCCACCTCAAGCGCGAAGTCCCCCTCGGGGGGACGGCGCGAAGCGCCATAGGGGGCAACATGACGATCACGATGGGCATCGACATCGGCTCGGGCGCGGTCAAGACCGTCCTGTTCCGCACCGAAGGCGACCGGCACGAGTGGCTCGCCAAGCGCTGCGAGCGCATCCGCCGCCGCGATCCGATGACGCTGGCGCAGGAGGGCCACGACGCCGTGCTCGCCGACGCGGGACTGGCGCCCGACGAGGTCGACTACATCGCGACCACCGGCGAAGGCGAAAACGTCAAGTTCGCGACCGGGCACTTCTACTCGATGACGACGCACGCGCGCGGCGGCGTGTACCTGGAGCCGCGCGCGCGTGCGGTCGTCGACATCGGCGCGCTGAACGGCCGCGCGATCTACATCGACGAGCGCGGCAAGGTGCTCTCGTACAAGATGACGAGCCAGTGCGCGTCGGGCTCCGGCCAGTTCCTGGAGAACATCGCGCGCTATCTCGGCGTGGCGGTCGAGGAGATCGGTGCGCTCTCCCAAAGCTCCAAGAACCCGGAGAAGGTCAGTTCGATCTGCGCGGTGCTCGCCGAGACCGACGTGATCAACATGGTCAGCCGCGGCATCGCGACGCCCGACATCCTCAAGGGCATCCACCTGTCGATGGCCTCGCGCATCGTCAAGCTGCTGAAGGTCACCGGCATCAAGGACGGCATCGCGCTGCTGACCGGCGGGCTGGCGCTCGACACCGGGCTGCTCGCGGCGATCCAGGAGGAGATGGCCAACGAGAAGGTCAACGTCACCGCGGTATCGCACGCCGACTCGATCTACGCCGGGGCGATCGGCGCCGCGCTCTGGGGCGCGTACCGGCACGCGAAGCTCAACGAACTGGAGGCGGCCGCCGCCTGATTCACATCGTCGAGGAGTACACGATGGCCCTGCTGATCAACGACGACTGCACCGCCTGCGACGCCTGCAAGCCCGCCTGCCCGAACGAAGTGATCAGCGTCGGCAGCCCGATCTATGTGATCGACCCGCTCAAGTGCACCGAATGCGTCGGCGCGCACGACACGCCGCAGTGCATGGACGTCTGCCCCGCCGACTGCATCGTGCCGAATCCGGACTTCCAGGAATCGAAGGAAGAGCTGCTCGCGAAGTACGAGGCGTTGCACGGCTGATCGGGAGAGCGTCGCGCCTGTCGTGCGACTTGCCGCACGCCGCCTTCCCGCTCACCCGCTGCCGGCCGCGCGCTGCATGGCGGCCCAGCGCCGCTGCGCCGTTCGCCGCACGGCGGGCAACAGCAGCAGACGGATCGCGACGATCCCGAAGCGCGCCCAGCGCCAGTAGCGACGGAATTTCGCGCGCGCCGATGCGTCGGTCGCGATGGCGCGCGTTTCCTGCACGAAGCGCGTGGTCGCCGGGCCCAGGGGCTCCGCCTCGAGCGTCCAAGCGATCTTCACCTGGTCGGGCTCGGCATACGAGGCGAACCGCTCCGGCGCGATCGGCGTGAACGTCACGTCCGCCAGCCACGGCTGACAGGTCGCGCCGCAGACGATCAGCCGGCCGGGCCTCTCCACAAGCAGACCCCAGCCGAGGGAACGCGTTTCCGCCACGATCCCCTGCGGCTTGCGCGGCACGGCGGGTGTCGCCCGCATGAACTTCTCCCGCAGCCGGAAGATCGCCTTGACGAGCGGCAACGACTGCATGTCGAAATCGACCGCGGTCTGCATCACCAGATCGGCCGGCGCCGCGATAACGATTTCGAAGCGCTCCCGGACGTCGGGCTGCGGGATGAAGCGATCGAGCGGCGCGGGAGCGGCGTTCATGGTTCGCGCAGGACGCCGGGAGTTTGCCGCCGGCGGCTGGCCGTCGGAACGCGCGATCGGATCGCGGCGCGGCCGGCGCCTACGCCACGTGCATGATGCTCTTGCGCAGCCGCCCGTTGATGCGCTCGATGCGCCGCCAGCTGCTGTTGTCGTTCATCGTGATCCAGCGCCGCTCCTCGCTGCGGTAGAACCAGTCCTTGTCCTGCTGGAAGTAGATCTGCAGGTCGGTCGTTTCGTGGATGTTGAGGATCTCGTTGCCGTGCGCGCGGATCTCGTCGAAGTCGGTCGTCGCTTTCTGCCCCATCTCGCTGTACAGGCGGTTCAGCTCGAGCAGCAGCGCGTTGACGTCCGGCGGCAGCGGCGCAGCGCTCAGGCCGATCTTGCGCGCCTCGGCGAGCAGGATCGGGTAGCTGTGCGACGGGTACTTCGAATTCAGCGTCGCCGCGATCTCGTGCGCCTTCGCTTCGTCGTCGATGTGATAGGCGAGCAGCTCGCGGCACAGCATGATCGACAGCGACTCGGCACGGTCGACCGCGCCGATCACGAGCGGATGGACGTACGAGAACAGGCTCTTGTACGGGTTCTCGACGGAATCCGCCTGCTGCGCGCGCCACAGGCGGATGACGCGGTTCAGCTCGTCGAGGCTGACGCTGACGCGGTCGTTGTCGCGATCGACCGGCGACAGCGCGTGGTTCAGCGACGTGTCGACCGCCGTCAGGAACGCCGTTGGGCCCATCAGGATCTGGTTCGCGCCGAGCGTGATCATCGTCGCCGCCGACGCGCATTCGAGCGGCACGAGGGCGATCAGTTTCCGGCAGTGCTGGCGCAGCAGGCTCACCATCCGCAGCGACACCTGGCCGCTGCCGCCGTCGGACTTGATGAACAGGTAGATCCTGTCGTGCTGGCCGAGCCGCTCCAGGATCTCGTACAGCGCGAGCACGTCGTTCGAGCAGACCGAGCCGCGCGGGTTGTTCCAGTACGTGATCAGCGGCCCGCCCAGCAGGTGCGACACCTGCTGGATCACCGCCTGGGTCCTGGCAAACAGCACCGGCGGCTGCTTGATCTTGGGCTTGTCGTTGGGTTCGGGGTCGTTCATGCGGCCGGGTCCTTGGAAGCGCCGCCATGCTGCCGGCCGTCGGCCCGCAGCAGTGCTGCGAAAAGCGCCGCTTCGCCGGCGCTCGCTTCGATTCTCCGCTCGCGCGCCGAATCGGGGCAAGAATCCAAGGAAGAACTGCTCGCGAAGGACGTGGCGCCGAACGGGTAGGCAGGCCCGTGCCGTGGCCGTCAAAGCGCGAACCTCCCCTGCTCCACCGCCTGCCGCGCGAGCAGGAACGCGGCTGCGTTCCAGCTCTGCCCGGCCATGCCCATCGGTTTGAGCGTCCGGCCGTGAAACCACTCGGTGAAGCGCCAGTCGTCGAGGCTGTTGGCGTGCGCGAGCTTCGCGAGCTCCGCGCGCGCCAGATCGTTTAGGCCCAGCCGCGCCAGCGCGATCACCCAGAACCCACCGACGAACGGCCAGATGCCGCCGTTGTGGTACTGGTGAGGGTGGTTCTGCTGGTGACGCGCCATGTACGCGCGCCAGTGCGGATGCTCCGCATCGATCGGCTCGATGACCACGCGGATCGGATACGGGTCGGATGCCTTCGCCGCGAGCAGCGCCTGGACGATCTCATGCGCGCGCGCATCGCCCGCCAGCCCGCACAGGATCGCGAGCACGTTGCCGAAAACGTCGCCCTCGTCGCCGGCGAAGGACAGGTTCACGAAGCTCAGATACAGCCCGCGCGAGAGCTTGCCGCGCCGCGCGTAATGGCGCAGCAGCCGCGCGCGCCGGTACTCCGGCAGATCGTCGCGGAACGGATGGAACAGGTGGTTGAAGTGATGGTGCGTGTCGTCCCGGTGCGGCAGATCGAACAGCGTCTTCACGCGGTACCACAGCGCGTTCGTGTACAGCACGAAGCCCGAGCGCGGCATGATGTCGGCCCAGTCGCTCGCCTCGTTCTGCTGCAGCAGAAAGAAGCGCTGGTGCTCCTGTGCGGCGAGCCACTGCAGCGCGCGCTCGACATTGCTCTGCCAGCGCTCGTGCGCGACCGCGCCGCGGCGGCGCAGGTGATCGACCGCGATCAGCCACCACAGCGTCGCGTCGATGCAGCCGAGATACCAGAAGTCCGCGTCCTGGCCTTCGGGGTCGACGTACTTCGGGATCTGGCCGTTGCCCGCCTGCGCCTGCGCGAGCGCGTCGAGGCTGGCGATCGCGCCTGCTTCGAGCGCCGCCACGCCGCTGCCCGCCATCGCCGGCACGCACACGCCGGCGTCGCGCGCGAAGATGCGCGTGTAGGAGCGCTTCTCCGCCGCGGCGCTGCGCCGCGCGGCGAGGATGCCTTGCGGCGTCAGGTTGGATTCGAGCAGGTGCAGCGCTTCGCGTGCGCAGGCTTCGACAAGATCGATCATCGAGGCAGCGGTCTCGCTGTGAACATCCGGCGGCGACGCTACCACTGAGCGGGCGCTGGCGCGGCTGGACATCCCGCCGCTCGGCCGGCTTTCGACATACGCCGCAGCCGTAATTCGTGGCGGACGAGCGTTGTCCGACGGCCAGAGGTGGTGGCGGGCCGTCCCTGGAACCTAGAATCCTCTCGACGACGACCGCGGCGCAATGCGATGGGGTACGCATTCCGATGAGGTCCGAGCGCGAGCCCGCCCACGTGATCAGCCTCGAGCTGCTCGGCGCGCCGTGCCTGCGGGTCGACGGCGCCGAGCAGAGGCTGCCGAGCCGGCGGCTGCTCGCGCTGCTCGCGTATCTCGCGCTCGAAGGCCGCTGCACGCGCGGCCGCCTGTCCACCCTGTTCTGGGGCGAGTTGGACGAATCGAGCGCGCGCCGCAACCTGCGCCGCGAGTTGGCGCGGTTGCGCGATGCCGGCTTGGAAGCTGCGCTCGAGGCCGGCGACGACAGCCTCGCGCTCGCGCCGGCGGTGACGACCGACGTGGCATCGTTCCTCGCCTTCGATGCGCAGGATGCGCCGGAGCAGGCGACCGCCGCGTATCGCGGCCCTCTGCTCGACGGTTTTGCGCTGGCCGACGCGCCGCAATTCGACGACTGGCTGATCCGGCGCCGCGAAGAGCTGGCGCGCCGCTGGCGCGACGCGCTGGCGAAGATGGCGCAAGACGCCGAGGCGCGCGGCGATGCGCGGGCGGCGCTCGCGTGTCATGCGCGCCTGCTCGAAGACGATCCGCTGCAGGAAGCGCACTACGCCGCGCTGATGCGGCTGCACTACCTGCTCGGCGAACGCGCCGCCGCACTCGATACGTTCGAACGCTGCCGCCACGTGCTGCGCGAAGAGCTGGGCCTGGAGCCGCTGCCGGAAACCGCTGCGCTCGCCGAACGGATCCGCGCCGCCGAGAAGCTCGCGCCGCTGGCGACGCGCGCCGCCGCGGGACTGGTCCGCTTCGAAGCCGCGCTGATCGGGCGCGCCCCCGAGCTGGCGCGCATCGGTGCGGCCGGCGCGCCGGTCGTGCTGGTGATCGGCGAAGCGGGTGTCGGCAAGTCGCGGCTGATGAGCGAAGCGGCGCGCCGACTGCCGGCCGCGATTTCGATCCGCTGCGCCGAGATCGCGCGCGACGCACCGTTCTACGCGATCGCCGAAGGGCTGAGCGGCGCGCTCGATGACACCGAACGCGCGGCCCGCATCGCGGTGCTGCCGGCCGACATCCGCCGCGAACTGGCCCGCCTGCTGCCGCAACTGGCGAGCGGTGCACCCGAGGCGGACGAACCGAAGCTCTCGCCCGAGGCCGCGCGCACGCGCCTGTTCGAAGCGCTGGCCGGCGCGTTCACCGCGTGGGTCGGCCCCGCCGGTGCGCTGTGTTTCGACGACCTGCATTGGGCCGACACGTCCACCCTTGCGTTCGTCGTGCATCTGGCGCACCGGCGCGCGCGGGCCGCCGATTCCACACCGCGCGTGCTCGCCACCGCGCGCGTGCACGAACTGGCGGAACGCGAGCCGGCGCGCGACGCGCTGCGGTTGCTGGAGCGCAGCGGGCTCGCGCAGCGCATCGAGCTGGCGCCGTTCGACGAAGCGACCACGCTCGCGCTGCTGCGCGCGCTGTCCGGAACTTCGCGCGGCGATCGCTTCGCCGCCCGGCTGCAGCGCGCGACCTCGGGCAACGTGTTCTTCGTGCTGGAGACGCTGCGTTACCTGTTCGACAGCGGCGAACTGACGATCGGCGCCGACGGCCAATGGTCGACGCGCTACGACGACGCCACGACCGACTACGCGGAGCTGCCCGTGCCGCCCACCGTGCGGCAGACGGTGCTGGAACGCGTCGAGCGCCTGGGACCGGCCGCGCGGCGCGTGCTCGAAACGGCCGCGCTGACCGCCGACGGCTTCACGCTCGACGAAGTGCGGCCGGCCACGGCGCTGTCGGACTGGGAGGCGCTCGAAGGGCTGGAGCGCGCGGTGGGCGTGCAGTTGCTTGCCGAAACGCAGACCGCGCCGCAGAGCGCGTATCGCTTCGTGCACGATCTGGCGCGCGACGCGCTGGCTTCGAGCCTGAGCGGCGAGCGCCGGCGGCTGATCCACGGCCGGCTCGCGCAGACGCTCGAAGCGCAGCAGGCGCGGCCGGATCGCATCGCGTTGCACTTCGAGCAGGCCGGCCGCGGCACTGAGGCGCTGCGCTGGCGCATCGCCGCCGCCGAAGCCGCCGAACGCGTGTTCGCGCAACGCGAGGCGCTGGCGCACTACGCAGCGGCGCTGGCGCTCGGGCCGGATCTCGACCGGCAGATCGAGATCCGCCGCGCGCGCATCGAACTGCTGCGCACGTTGCACGATCTGGCGGGCATGGACGCGGAGCTCGATGCGCTCGACGCGCTGGCCGTGCAGGCGAACGGCCTTGCGCTGAAAGCGGAGTCGCTCGCCTGGCGCGTGCGGGTGCGCACGCTCGGCCAGCGTTTCGCCGAAGCGATCGAACTGGCACAGCGGGCCTGGGCGCACGCGGGCTTCGCAGCCCTGCCAAGCGCGCTGCGCGATCAGATCCTGTGCGACGCCGTGCACGCGTTGACGGAAGTCGGCCGCTACGGCGAGGCGCGCGCCCTGTGCGAGCGCGAGTTGAGTCGCGGGGACCTCACGCCGGGCCAGCGCGGTCGCATCTATCACGCGCTCGCGTATCTGGCCACGAGCTTCGACGATTGCGTGCAGGCCGAACGGCACCTGCGGCAGGCGGTCGACTTGCTCACCCAGGCGGGCGATGTCGAAGGGCGGCAGCGCTCGCTCAACATCCTCGCGTACGCGTACACGAAGCTTGGGAACGACGCCGCAAGCCTGGCCTGTCTCGAGCAGGCGCTGGCCGACGGCGAACGGCTGCACAACGTCGCCATGCAGCGCAATTCGCTCGCCAATCTAATGAAGGTCTGCTTGCAGATCGGCGAGTTCGAAAGGGCCGAGCGCCTGCTCGACCGTCTGAGCGAGTTGCTGCGCTTCGCGTCGGATAACGCGGCTCGGCATCGACTGCAACTGCGGCGCGCCGAGGTGCACGCGGCCCGAGGCGAACTCGGTGCGGCACTGGCGGCCGCGCGCGAAAGCGTGCGGCTGATCGAAGAAAACCGCGGCGGCACCCCCGACTTCTACCCCTGGTACCTGCTCGCACGCCTGCTGTGGTGCTGCGGCGATCGCGACGCGGCGACGGCCGTGTACGCCGACTTGCCGCGCTCGCCTGCGTATCTACCGAAGGCCGAACCCGCGGTGTCGTTCTTCTCGACGATCTATCAATTGCCCGAACGCGCGGCGGCAATTGCGGATCGACTCGATGCAACCGCACCGCCGCCGATCGATCTGAACATGCCGGAAGCGCTGATCGCGTACTGGCGCGCCTATGCCCATCTTGCTGCCGGCCGCGCAACGCAGGCGCTCGCGGCGCTCGAGCCGCGGGGCGTGCCGCTCGCCGCACCCCCGCTGATCATGCACGCGGCCAGTCCGCTCGCGCTGCGGCTGGCGGTGCGCAGCGCGCTGGCGCTCGACTGCGGCGAACTGATCGACGCGGCCGAGCGCATGCTGCCGAAAACCCCGGCGCTGGAGGCGATCGAACTGCGCCGCCAGCTCGCCGCTGCGCTGCAGGCCCGCTCGGATGCGGCGCAGCGCGCCGCGAAGCATCGCGCCGTCGCGCGCAGCGAGGTCGAGCGGCTCGCCGCCAGCCTCGCCGCCGAGCCGCCCTTGCGCGCGAAGTTCGAAGCGCTGCACGCGGATCTGCTGGGGGGCCGTTAGCCGGCGAATCCTCCGCACGCCGTTGCAACGTCTTTGCAACGCCCGCCTCGCCACACTGCGCGCGAGGTTGGCGATGCAAGGCGACGACCCGAACGCGATCCGGCATTTCGAACTCGACATCCGCCCCGCCGCCCGCGATGCGGCCTGGCGCGCCGCGCTGCGTGAAGTCGGTTTGGCACCGGCGCAGGTGGTGGAGTTCGACTCTCCGCTCGAGCTCGTCCGTTACCTCGCCCGCCTGACGTATCCGCAGCGCGGCCCGTCCGGTCTGCGCTGAGGCTGACAAAGCACAGGAGGACGGTCATGACACGGTTACCCGGATCGAAGTTCGGACGCGCGCTGGCGCTCGCGGCGATGGCGGCTTTCGCGGCCGGCTGCGGCGGCGGCGGCGATTCGCCTCCACCGCCACCGCCGCAGCCGAACATCACGCCGAGCGGCGGCACGGTCACCTCCGCCGACAACAAGGCGAAGCTGATCGTGCCGCCCGGTGCGGCCGCAGCGCCGATGACGGTCACGCTGACCGCGGCGCCGAACGCGCCGCGGCCGAGCGACGTGGGGTTTGCGCCGGGCGGCTTCTACGAGATCGGCGGCAACGGCGCGATGCTCGGTGCCGATGCCGATTACGAAGTCGAGACCGAAACTCCCACTGCGCAGGCCGCGCGGGTGCGGCGGATGAGCGATACATTCGCCTTCGGCTGCGACAAGGACGGCGACGGCGACGCCGATGCCGACGACTTGCTTAACGACGGTCCTTGCATCGTGCCGCCGCAGATCGCCAAGCTCAGCGCCAACGCCGCGCTCTCGATCGGCAACTGCGTGCCGACCGTGACCAAGCTCACGTGCAAGGTACGCGACCTCGGGCCCGGCATCTGGGGCGTGCTGTTCGACAACGTCGCGCCCACCGTCACGATCGCGAGCGTCAGCGTGACGGAGCAAGACGCATTCGGCCAGTACGTCGTGCGCACGCCGGACCCGATCACGGTGACGGTCAACGCGACCGACAACAAAGCGGTCGACCGGGTCGAGTTCATCCGCATTCATCTGCCGGCGCCGAACGAAACGCCGAAGCCGACGGTGACGCTGGCGACCAGGACGGCGCCTCCGTACACGGCGACGTTCTCGTTCACGGCGGCCGACAACGGCCGCTACGGGCTAGTGATGCGCGCCTTCGACAAGAACGGCAACAGCGGCAGCAAGGTGATCCGGTTCCAGGTGACGATCGACGGCGTGAAGCCGACGGTGAGCCTGAGCGCGAGTGCCACCAACGTCGCGGTCGGCCAGTCAATCGTGCTGACCGCCAACGCGGCCGACGACGTGGGTGTGACGCGCGTCGAGTTCTATCGCAACAACGTGTTGATCGGCCAGGACACGAGCGCGCCGTACACGCAGGCGTTCGGACCGTTCACCGCCGCCGACGTCGGCGTGCCGCAGTCGTTTGTCGCCTACGCGTTCGATGCGGCCAACAACGCGAGCAGCGGCGCGCAGGTGGTCGTCACGGTGAGCGCCGCGCCGCCCTCCGACACGCAACCGCCGGCGGTGAGCCTCGCGGCTTCCGCCAACACGGTGCCGGTCGGCCAGAGCGTGACGCTGACGGCGGATGCGACCGACAACGTCGGCGTGGCGAAAGTCGAGTTCTTCCGCAACGCGGCCAAGATCGGCGAGGACGGCACGGCGCCGTTCGCCTTCACGCCGCCGGCGTTCACCGATGCCGACATCGGCACGCACGCGTTTACGGCGGTGGCGTCCGATGCGGCCGGCAATAGCGCGACCAGCAACGCGGTGACGGTGACGGTGCCCGATACGCAGGCGCCGAGCGTGAGCCTGGCCGCGTCCGCGAACAACGCCTTCGTCGGCCAGACGGTCGAGCTGACCGCGACCGCGAGCGACAACGTCGGCGTGGTGAAGGTGGAGGTTCACCGCAACGGCGCCAAGGTGTTCGAAAAAGCCGCGCCGCCGTTCGTCTACACGACGCCGGCGTACACGTCCGCGGATATCGGCACGCAGTCGTACACCGCGGCTGCGTTCGATGCCGCGAACAATCAGACGACCAGCAGCCCGGTGACGGTGAACGTGTCGGCGCCGGCCGCCAACGAAGTGTTCGTCAACGCGGCGAGCGGCAGCGACAGCAACCCGGGTACGCCCGCGGCGCCGTTCAAGACGCTCGCCAAAGCTTTCACCACGGCGGGCGGCGGCACGGTCTGGCTGCAGAACGGCGCGTTCACGCCAACCACCGAAGGCGTGTCGAACCCCTTCATCGGCCGCACGGTGCCCGCCGGCACGGCGATCAAGGCGGTCAGCGACGGCGGCGTCTCGGTCGGCTTCACGCTGCAGTTCCCGAACGGCGGCTCGATCTCGGGCGTGAACTTCGACGTGTCCTCCGCCGGCCGCGTGCTGGCCAGCGGCGGCACGCTGACGATCGAGCGCCCGCAATGGGTCAAGCTCGGCACGAGCAACCTCGATCACGGCATCGTGGCGAGCGGCACCGCCCAGGTCTTCCTCGACCCCAAGGGCGTGGCCACGCACAACTACGCGCCGGTCGGCATGAGCGGCTTCGCCACCGTGGCGGACAGCGCCGAGTTGACGGTCAACGGCGGCGTGATCGACCGCAACACCGGCGCCGCGCTGGCGAGCGCGTTCAGGGTGACGCACGGCGCCAAGCTGACGCTCGCCAACGTGACGATCGCCAACACGGCGCTCGCGTGGGCGAGCGCCAACCCGGCGATCGACGTGGCCGGCTTCACCAGCGCGGTGACGCTGACCAACAGCACGATCGACCTCGGCAACCAGGGCGGACCGTGCATCCTGCAGGATGCCGGCGCCGGCCCCGTGGCCACGCCCAGCATCACGCTGCAGGGCGCGACGCTGAAGAACTGCAACGGCGGCGGCATGCAGTTGCGCGAGGGCACGCCGACGGTCGTCGCCACCAACAGCACGATCGCCACCGGCGCGCTCGCCAACCCGGCGGTGCTGGGCGCGATCGTCGCCGGGCAGATCGGCTTCGATGGCAGCGCGAACCTGTACGGGCGGCCGAACGTCACGCTCACCGGCGTCTCGATCTCCGGCAACGGCCTCGGCGTGTCGCTGAACAACGGCGGCACGCTCGCCGTCAACGGCGGCGCGATCGACGCGGGAACGCAGATCGCGGTCAATCTCGCCGGCGCCAAGCCGTATGCGCTGACGGTGCGCAACGCGACGATCAAGGGCGCCGACGCGTTGCGGCTGGCCGGCGACGGCACCTCGAGCTTCGATCTCGGCACCTTGGCTGCGCCGGGCAACAACACGCTGACGGCCACCTCCACGCGCGTGCGCGTGTCGGTCGCCGCCAACGTGACGGTGAGCGCGGTGGGCAACACCTGGGCCGCGAACGTGCAAGGCGCGGATGCGCAGGGCAAGTACACGACCGCGTCGAGCGCGTGCAACGGCGCCAATCCGTGCGACGTGACGAGCGGCACCGGCCTGAACTACACGTTCACCAACGCCGGTGCCGGCGCGAAGCTGCGGCTCGCGCAGCAGTAGCGCAGTTCGAAGCAAGGCTCGCGGCGATCCGTACGGGATCGCCGCGAGCCGACGAGCCACACGCTGCGCGCCGCGGTCTTCGAGCCGATCGCGGGTGACGCCGTCAGCCGAGCTTGTAGCCGAACCTGCGCAGAAGCTGCTTGCGCGCGGCGATGTCGGACTCCGACTCGACGCCTTTGCTCTTTTCGCCGTCGATGACGCCGAGGATGCCGCGCCCGCCTTCGGTTTCGGCGACGATCACCTCGACCGGGTTGGCGGTGGCGCAGTAGATGCCGCACACCTCGGGCACGGCCTTGATCGTGTTCAGCACGTTGATCGGGAACCCGCCGCTGACGAACACGATGAAGCAGTGACCGCAGGAAAGCGCCAGCGCGTTCTTCTTCGCCAGTTCGATCAGCGCCTCGTCGTTACCGCTGAAGCGCACCAGCGACGGGCCGCTGGCCTCGCAGAAGGCGATGCCGAACTTCATCTGCGGCACGGTCTGCACGATCGCCTCGTGCAGGTCCTCGACGGTCTTGATGAAGTGCGACTGGCCGAGGATGAAGTTGAGGTCGGCCGGCTTGTCGATACGGACGGTGGTCAGTTGCATGGCTTGCCTCCTTGGCGTGGTCGGGTCCGAGCACAGGCTGCTGCCGCTCGGCGCGGCGGGCATACCCAGCTCAGCGCGCTTGATTCACCCGCCACCACGCCACGCGGGGAACGCGTCGGCGCGGCGGCACGGATGGACGCAATCTCGCCGCTGGGACCGGTCGCCACCGCCATCGTTTCGTCGCGCCGGTGATCGCGCCGTTGCGCGCGGACGGCGTGACAGGCATCGTGCGACAGCGCGGCAGGCGCGGCTAACCGAGCAGCCCGGTCGCCCAGCGCGCGAACGCGAGCCAGGCGTCGGTACCCGACACGACGAGCCGCAGCGGTTGCGAGGCGACGAGCGTCAGTCCGCCCCACAACGTGACGGGATGCAGCCGACCGAGCACGCGTCGATCCCATATCGCGAGCGCCACGACGAACAGGTCCGTCAAGCCGAAGAACGCCAACGGACCCAACTCGAACACACCGGGCCAGCGTGCGATCGCCGCGGTGGTCAGAACGATCGTCGCCAGCAGCATCAGGCGCTTGTGGTACTGCGGCTCGCGCCGGCGAAAGAGCGCGAGCGCGACGAACGCGGGGAACAGCACCATGTCGAAGATCGGAACCGCGAGAAACTGCAGCGGCGGAACCGGCACGCCGACGAATCCGGTCGCGCGTCGTGCGGCGATCAGCGCCGCGACGGTCCCGAGGATCAGCATCGCGACGGCCAGCAGTGCGCCGAACACGCCTGCCTTGCGATGCAGATCGGTTCGTCCGGCGGCGACCAGCGACGTCTGAACGAGCAGCAGGCCGACCCACGCGGCGAACACCGTGCCGTGCACGTAGAAGATCGTTTCGTAGGGCGCGGGCCAGTCCGGAAACATCGGCCGCAGAAAGAAGCTGCGCGAGAAGCCGACGAAGACGGTCACCAGGACCGCCAGCGCCATCGCCGTGAAGAAACGGTGCTCGGCCGCAGTGCGGCTGGTCGACGTGATCGGTGCAGCCATCGTTCGCTCCGGTCGGGATGGAAGACCACCCAGTCTATCTTCGAATCGGCCGCGCGGCGCTCGACGGGCCGGTCGCGCCGGAGCCCGCGCGCGATGCGGTCGTGAGCGTGCGGGATGGCTGCCGCGCGATTCCGCCGGAGGCAGGCGGCCAGTCACGCCGCATCCAGCTCCGGATTACGCCGAAAGATCCCTGTGCGTCGAAAGGCGGCCGGCGGGTCGATGCGAGACGGGCGGCGAGCGGCCCGTTCGTTCGCCAAAAGGCGTCGTTCAGTCCGGCCGCCACTGGGAACGTCGACCGGTAGTACAGCTCGTATCTCATCGCCGCCCTCCCGCGATCGCAAAGCGTCCGGCGGCACGCTTTGCCGGGCGCGGTCCGAGGGAAAGCCGGCGTCGCCTACGCCAAGGTTCGGACGAAGGCGAGCCGCTGCGACGGCGCGAAACCGCAGCCGTACAGGAAACTGAGCAGCGCCAGGTCGCGCGGCGCCGCGATCGTCTCGACGCGCTCGACGCGCAGGGCACCCAGGTTGGCGAAGAGCTGCGACAGCAGCGCATGGCCGACGCCGCGCTGCGCGTAGTCGGGATCGACGCCGATCGTGTCGATCACGGCGACCGGCTCGGTACGGCCGTAGTCGCCCAGGTCGGTGCGCGCCATCAGGTAGCCGACCACCACGTCGTCGAGCCGGGCGACCAGCGACACGCGGATCGCCGAATCGTCGAGCGCTTCGGCGAGCTGCGCGCGCATGTAGTCGGTGCGGTCGCGGCCAGTCAGCGCGCGGTCGATGCGCGCGATCGCGGGCAGGTCGTCCGCCGTCATCGAACGCAGGTCGGCGCGGTCGCGCGCGAGCTTCTCGTAGTCGTTGCCTGCGGGCGCGCCGTAGTCGATTTCGCGGCGCGGCTCGGCGCCTTCGGCCGCGCCGGTTGCGGCGTCGCGCTCGGGGCGATAGCCGCCGTCGCCGACCGGGCAGTCGACGATGCGGTCCGGCGCAAGCGCAAAACCGGTCGCGTCGAACCAGCGCAGCATCGCGTGTTCGTTCCACGCGGCCGCCGTGCGCAGCTCGACCACGCCCTTGCGCCGTCCGTGTTCGACCAGCGCGTCGAGCAGCCGCGTGCCGATCCCGCCCCCCTGCGCCTCGCGCCGCACGCCGACCAGCTCGATGCGCAGCGCGGGTTCGCTGCGGCCGAACTCGCCGCGCAGCACGCGCGCGAGGATGTAGCCCGCCAGGCCGTTCGCGTCGGTCGCCGCGAATTGCGCGTGCCTGGCGGGTACGCGCAGCGCAGCATCGAGCCGGCGCTGGATGTAGGCGCGGCGCGACCGCCCCGCGAGCGACCGGTCGATCGCGACGACCGCGTCGAGATCGCTCGGCTGCAGCGCGCGGACCGCGAACTGCGCCGTGCCGCTGGTTTCCTTCATCGATGGGCTCCGGCGCGGCTCGTTCAGGACGCCGCGTAAGCCAGCGCGAGCGCGCGGTCGGCGTCTTCGTCGAGCAGGTCCGCGAGCAGCGGCAGCAGCGCCGACTCTTCCTTGTGGATGTGCGCGGTCAGTCGCTCGACCAGCTCGAGCGCAAGCCGCTTCAGCGCGTCCCACCCCGCATCGTCGAGCGTGCCCGCCCCCGCGCGCCCGATCAGCGGGGCGAGTTCGGCGGCAACCGCGCGGATCGTCACGTGCTCTTCGGCCAGCAGCGCGGCGAGGTCGCCCTCGCCGGATTCGACCATGCGGCCGAAGAGCTCGCGCTCCTCGAAGCCGAAGTGGCGGTCGACCTCCTGCGCGAGGTGCGCGCCGAGCGTTCGCACCAGCGCGACCAGCTCGGCGTCGCGGCGCGGTGCGCCCGCGAGGGCCTGCTCGACGCGGCCAAGCAGATCGAGGTTGGCGTAGTGCTCGCGGTGGAGCAACGTGCTGGTGTGCCGGTCTTCGTTCATGCGGCGGATCATATCGGTACTCCGATACCGATTTGGTTGATGCAGGTCAGATCCGCCGTCTTGCCCCCGCAAAAAACCGGCGCCGCGCCGGTGCGGGCTAGACTCCCGGCGTGTTTACGCGCGCCCATCCCCGCTTCTGCTCGGTCTGCGGGCATGCGGTCGTGCGCCGCGTGCCGCAGGGCGACAACCGCGAGCGCGACTGCTGCGACCACTGCGGGACGATCCACTACGTCAACCCGCGGCCGGTCGTCGGCACGATCCCCGTGTGGCGCGACCGCATCCTGCTGTGCAGGCGCGCGATCGAGCCGCGCTACGGCAAGTGGACGCTGCCGGCGGGGTTCATGGAGATCGGCGAGACGACCGCCGAAGGAGCGCTGCGCGAGACGCTCGAAGAAGCCGGCGCGCGTGTCGAGCTGGGCCCTCTGTACACGATGATCGACGTGCCCTACGTCGAGCAGGTGCACATCTTCTTCCGCGCGCAACTGCTCGACCTCGACTTCGCACCGGGCGCCGAAAGCCTCGAGGTGCGCCTGTTCGACGAACGCGAGATCCCCTGGGACGAGATCGCGTTCCGCACGGTCGCGATGACGCTGCGGTTTTATCTCGAGGATCGCGCGCGGGGCGTCTTCGGCATGCACACCGGCGCGATCGCGCCGCTGCCGCCGCGGCCGCCGGCGCCTACTGAGCGTTCAGAAAGTGGATGACGGTTTGAACGCTCAGCCCCCTCACCCCCGCCCCTCTCCCTCGGGGGGAGAGGGGAGATTCGCGCAGCAAATGGTTGTCAACCATTTGCTGGAAGCTCAATAAATGATCGACTGGCTGCACCCGGGCGACCCGTTCCCGCCGGTCGCAGCGGCGCTGGCGCATCCGAACGGGCTGCTCGCCGCCAGCGGCGAGCTTTCGGTCGATCGGCTGATCGACGCCTATCGGCGCGGGATCTTCCCCTGGTACGCGGAGGGCGAACCCGTGTTGTGGTGGTGCCCCGATCCGCGCATGGTGCTGTTCACCGACGAATTCAAGGTCGCGCGTTCGCTGCGCAAGAAACTGCGCGCCGTCGCACGCGGCGACGCGTTGCGCCTCACCTGCGACGCGGCGTTCGAAGCGGTGATGCGCGCGTGCGCGGCGCCGCGCACCGGCCAGGACGGAACGTGGATCACCGCGGCGATGGTGCGCGCGTACGTGGCGCTGCACCGGCGCGACCTGGCGCATTCGATCGAGGTCTGGCGCGGCGGCGAACTGGTGGCCGGCCTGTACGGCGTGGCGCTGGGGCGGATGTTCTACGGCGAGTCGATGTTCACGCGCGCGACCGACGCGTCGAAGATTGCGCTCGCCGCGCTGGTGCAACTGCTGCGAAACGAACAGGTGCCGGTGATAGACTGCCAGCAGAACACGGGGCATCTCGCCTCGCTCGGGGCGCGCGAAATCCGGCGCGCGGATTTCTGCGCGCACGTCGCCGCCGCGACGCGAAGGGCCCCGATCGACTGGTCGAACTATCGCGCGGGGACGCTGAATCTCCTGCTGGGAAGCTGCTGACCAGATGGCCAACCTGAAGGAACTGCCGTTCGCGGCGCTGCAGTTCTACGCGACGGCGCCGTATCCCTGCAGTTACCTCGAGCACCGGCAGGCGCGCTCGCAGGTGGCCACGCCCGCGCATCTGATCAATGCGGACGTCTACAGCGAACTGGTCCGCATGGGCTTCCGTCGCAGCGGCATCTTCACCTACCGGCCGCACTGCGACGGTTGCCGCGCATGCATCCCCGTGCGCGTACCGGCGGCGCAGTTCCGGCCCAGCCGCAGCCAGCGGCGCGCGTGGATGCAGCACCGCGCGCTCGTCACCCGCGTCGTCGGGCTGGCGTTCGATCACGAGCACTACGACCTGTACCTGCGCTACCAGTCGACCCGCCACGCCGGCGGCGGCATGGACAACGACAGCCGCGAGCAGTACTCGCAGTTCCTCCTGCAGAGCAAGGTCAACACGCGGCTCGTCGAGTTCCGCGACCCGGCGCCGCCCGACGCGGGCGACGCGCTCGGTACGCTGCGCATGGTGTCGATCATCGACATCCTGAACGACGGACTGTCGTCGGTGTACACGTTCTTCGACCCCGACGTGCCCCGCGCGAGCTTCGGCACCTTCAACGTGCTGTGGCAGATCGAGCAGTGCCGCGCGCTGCGCCTGCCCTATCTGTATCTCGGCTACTGGATCGAGCACAGCCCGAAGATGGCGTACAAGGCGCGCTTCCGCCCGGTCGAGATGCTGCAGAACGGGCGCTGGGTGCGGCACGAAGCGCCGGTCGGGTCGGAGGACCGTCCGTAGGATTGCGGCGTGCTCTACGACCTCGCCCGCCCGTTCTTCTTCGCCCTCGACCCGGAAACCGCTCACGATCTCGCTTTCGGCAGCCTGGCGCGCGTGCATGCGCTCGGGCTGACGAAGCTGGCACGCCCGCACGTACCGGCCGATCCGGTCGACGCGATGAGCTTGCGCTTCCCCAACCCCGTGGGGCTCGCAGCCGGACTCGACAAGAACGCCGCCTACATCGACGCGCTCGGCGACCTCGGCTTCGGCTTCATCGAAGTCGGCACGGTGACGCCTCTGCCGCAACCCGGCAACCCGAAACCGCGGCTGTTCCGGCTGCCGAAGGCTGCGGCGCTGATCAACCGGATGGGGTTCAACAACGAGGGGCTCGAGCGCTTCGTCGCCAACGTCGCGGCGAGTCGAACGTTCTCCGCGGCCGGCGGCGTACTCGGACTGAACCTCGGAAAGAATGCCGCCACGCCGATCGAGAACGCCCTCGACGACTACGTGCTCGGACTGCGCGCGGTGTATCCGCTGCTCGTCGAGCGGGCGGGCTACGTCGCGATCAACATCTCTTCGCCGAACACGAAGAACCTGCGCTCGCTGCAGGGCGGCTCCGAGCTCGACGCGCTGCTGCGCGGACTGGCGGTCGAGCGCGCGCGGCTCGCGGACCGACACGGCAAGCGCGTACCGATCGCGGTGAAGATCGCGCCCGATCTGGACGATGCGGATCTACCGCGCGTGGCCGACGCGCTCGTCGCGCACGGCATGGACGCGGTGATCGCGACCAACACGACGATCGCGCGCGACCGCGTGGCGGGGCTTCCGCACGCCGAAGAAGCCGGCGGGCTGTCCGGCGCACCGCTGTTCGAGCGCTCGACCGAAGTCGTGCGCACCCTCGCCGCGCATCTGAAGGGGGCGCTGCCGATCGTCGCCGTCGGCGGCATCCTGAGCGGCGCGGACGCCGTGGCCAAGGTCGAAGCCGGCGCAACGCTCGTGCAGATCTACACCGGCCTCATCTATCGCGGTCCGGCGCTCGTCGCCGAATGCCGCCGCGCGCTGCTCGTGCGGCGACGCTGACGGGTCATGCGCTGCTTCGTCGCGCTCTGGCCGGACGACGCGGCACGCGAGCGGCTTGCCGCCGTTGCGCGCGAGCAGCAGCGGCGCTTTCCGCGGGCGCGCGCGATGCGCGCCGAGAACCTGCATCTGACGCTCGCGTTCATCGGCGAGCTCGACGAAACGCGCGCGGCGAAGGTGGCCGCCGTGCTCGACGCGTTGCCTTTCGAGTCGTTCGGGTGGACGCTCGATGCCGTCGGCGCGTTCGACCGCGCGCGCGTGTTGTGGGCGGCCGGGCCCGACTGTGCGCCGCTCGCGGCGCTCGCGCAGCGGGTCCGGGCATTGCTCGACGAACTGCGTGTCCGGTACGACCGCAAGCCCTTCGTCGCGCACGTGACGCTGCTGCGCGATCTGACGCGCGACGACGCACGGCGCGCCGCAGCGCCGATCGCGCCGCCGGTCGTCTGGCGGGCGGATCGCCCGCAACTGCTGCAGTCAGCCCAGCGCGAAGGGCGGCTGCGCTACGAGCGCTTTGTGCCGGCGGTCACCGAGGACGCCGACTTTGGCGCGGATCAAACCTTGGCGAATCGGCCGTTGACGAAGCGCGACGCCTGAACCGATCCTCGCGCCATGCGCACGGCGCGAAATGCGAGGCGGGTCGCGCGGAAAACCCGCGACGAAGGCACGACGTGGGTCCGCTAGCGATCACCCTGGTGATGCTCGCGGGCTTCGCGGGCTTTTTCTGGCTCGCGTGGCGCAAGCTCGCGATCGTCGCCGCGCTGCAGCCTGAAGTGCGCTGGGACCGTCCGACCGGGCGGCTCGGCAAGGTGCTGCGGCTGGGCTTCCTGCAGTCGCGCATGATCGCCGGCGAGTGGAAGCCGGGGATCATGCACACGGTGATCTTCCTCGGCTTCGTGGCGCTGCTGGTGCGCAAGCTGCAGTTGCTGGTCATCGGCTACGACGCGGGTTTCGTCTTCTCCGGCGTGCTCGGCGGCATCTACGCCGCGTTCAAGGATCTCGTCGAGGCGGCCGTCACGGCCGCCGTGCTGTACGCGTTCTGGCGCCGTTTCGTGCTGAAGCCCAAGCGGCTCGAACCGAACCGCGAAGCGATCCTGGTGCTGGCGCTGATCCTCGCGATCATGGTGACCGACTTCCTGTACGACGGCTTCAAGTTCGCGCTGCTCGCCGACACCGACGCCGGCATCGCGCACGAGCGCGCGTTCGCGGTGTTCGGCTCGCTCGTCGCGACGGCGCTGTCGGGCCTTTCGCCCGAGACCCTGACCGCCGGCTACCACGCGAGCTACTGGATCCAGATCCTCACGGTGTTCAGCTTCCTCGTACTGCTGCCGGTCGGCGAACACTTCCATATCGTCACCGCGTTGCCCGCGCTGTTCTTCGCGCGCGACACGCCGCTGAATCGCGTGCCTTCGCTCGACCTCGAACGCATCATGAGCGAGGACGACGCCGGCGAAATGAAGATCGGCGTACGCACTGCCGCCGATCTCGTGTGGAAGGACGCGTTCGACGCGTTCACCTGCACCGAATGCGGCCGCTGCAAGGACGCCTGCCCGACCTTTCTGACGGGCAAGCCGCTCGCGTTGAAATGGGTGCACGACGGCGTCAAGCGCCACCTGCTCGCGCATCGCGACGCGATCGTCGCACGCAAGGACGCCGAGCTGCCGCCGCTCGTCGGCCATGCGATCCCGGAGGACGCGCTGTGGGCCTGCACGACCTGCGGCTATTGCGAGCACGCCTGCCCGATCGAGCTCGAACATCTGGGCAAGTTCTTCCGGATGCGGCAGCACCAGGTGCTGATGGAAGGCAACTTCCCGGCCGAGCTGAAAACGGTCTTCGACAACTACGAAAGCCAAAGCAACCCCTGGGGCCTGCCGGCGGACACGCGCGCGGACTGGGCCAAAGGGCTCGACGTTCCGCTGCTGACATCCCCCGAGCAGGCGAAGGGGATCGACTATCTGTTCTACGTCGGCTCGGCGCAGTCGTTCGACGATCGCAGTCAGAAGGTCGCGCGCGCATTCGTCAAGATCCTGCGCGCCGCCGGCGTGCGCTTCGCCATCCTCGGCCCGCGCGAGGGTTCGACCGGCGAATGCGTGCGCCGCGTCGGTAACGAGATGCTGTTCCAGACCCTCGCCAAGGGACTCGTCGAAACGCTGAACGGGATGAACGTCACGCGGATCGTCACCTGCGATCCACATGCGTTCAACTCGCTGAAGAACGAGTATCCGGAGTTCGGCGGGCGTTACGAGGTCGTCCACCACACGCAACTGATCGACGAGCTGATCCGCAGCGGGCGCATCGAGCCGTCGCGCACGTTCGAGCGCGTGATCTTCCACGAGCCCTGTTATCTCGGCCGCCACAACGGAGAGTACGAAGCGCCGCGCCGCGCGCTCGCCGCGGTCACGGTCGACCGTCCGCTGGAGTTCGAGCTGAACCGCGAAAAAGCGATGTGCTGCGGCGCGGGCGGCGCGCGCTTCTGGATGGAAGAGCGCATCGGCAAACGGATCAACGTGACGCGCGTCGAGCAGGCGCTGCCGCACTCGCCGCGCCTGATCGCGACCGCCTGCCCCTACTGCGCGACGATGATCAAGGACGGGCTCGCACAGCTCGGCCGCGAAAGCGAGATCCAGAACAAGGACATCGCCGAGCTGGTCGCCGAGGCGCTTTCCCAGTAGCGCTCAGCGCGCGCCGCGCCGCGCGCGATACAGCTCGTGGAAGGTCTTGCCGCTCGGCGCGGGAAAGTCGCGGTGATCGGTCCAGCCGGACGCGAACGGCAGCGTGCGGATGCGGCGCCGTTCGCCGCCCATCCACGCGAGCACGCGCGCCGCGATGCGGCTGCCCGCGCGATACAGCGACGGGCGGCGCGCCGCGTAGCCCCACGCCGTCAGCGCGACGCGTTCGTACCACGGCCGCAGTCCGCGCTCGAACTGCTTTTCGCGCAGCTTGCGCAGCAGGTCCGGCAGCGGGATCTTCACCGGACAGACGACCTGGCACTCGCCGCACAGCGTCGCGGCCTGCGGCAGATCGAGCGCGTTCTCGAGGCCGACGTAGCTCGGCGTCAGCACCGAGCCCATCGGCCCCGGATAGACCCAGCCGTACGCGTGTCCGCCGATCTTCTGGTACACGGGGCAGTGGTTCATGCAGGCGCCGCAGCGGATGCAGCGGAGCATGTCCTGGAACTCGCCGCCGACGAGTCCGGTGCGACCGCCGTCGACCAGCACGTAGTACATGTGCTCGGGCCCGTCCGGCTCGCCGGCGGCGCGCGTCCCCGTTAGCAGCGACACGTAGTTCGTGATCGATTGACCGGTGGCGGAGCGCGGCAGCAGCCGCAGCAATGTGGCCAAGTCCTCGAGCGTGGGCAGCACCTTCTCGATGCCGGTCAGTACGACGTGAACGCGCGGCACGATCGTGCACATGCCTTCGTTGCCCTCGTTGGTCACGAGCGCCACCGAACCGGTCTCGGCGACGAGGAAGTTGCCGCCGGAGATGCCCAGGTCCGAAGTGAGGAAGTGGCCACGCAGCACCTGGCGCGCTTCGCGCGCGAGCGCGGTGATCTCGTCCTTGCGCGCCGTGCGGTGCGTGCGCGCGAAGAGATCGGCGATCTCTTCCTTGTCCTTGTGGATGACGGGCGCGATGATGTGCGACGGCGCCTCGTTGTCGTTGATCTGCAGGATGTATTCGCCGAGATCGGTTTCGACCGGCTGGATGCCCGCGGCGGCGAACGCGCGGTTGAGGCCGATCTCTTCCGACACCATCGACTTCGACTTCGTGACCTTGCGCGCGCCATGCCTGCGCGCGATGTCGACGACGAGCCGCGCCGCCTCCTCGCGCGTCTCGGCGTACAGCACGGTCGCGCCGCGTGCGGTGGCGTTGCGCTCGAAGATCTCGAGCCAGACGTCGAGCGCGGCGAGCGCGCGGTTGCGCCGCTCGACCGCCGCCGTGCGCGTTCCCTCGAAGTCGTCCAGCTCGGCAAGCGCGCGGGCGCGCGCGGTGACGAACTTGTCGGCCAGCTTGGTCAGATTCTTCTGCAGCCGCGCGTCGGCGAGTTTCATCGCCGCGCGCGACTTGAAGTGCATCGACTGCACCTGCATCACGCGTCCCCCGCCAGCACCTGCGCGACGTGCAGGACACGCGTGCGCTCGTCGCCGATGCGGCGCAGCCGGCCCTCGATGTTCAGCATGCAACCCAGGTCGCCGAGCACGACCGCATCCGCGCCGGTCGCGCGGACGTTGCGGCACTTCTCGTCGACGATCGCCGCCGAGATCTCGCCGTATTTCAACGAGAACGTGCCGCCGAAGCCGCAGCAGTTGCGGCAATCCTTCATCTCGACGAGCTTCGCGCCGGGCACCTTCGCCAGCAGTTCCCGCGGCTGCGCCGCTACGCCGAGCTCGCGCAGCCCGCTGCACGAGTCGTGATAGGTGACGGTGCCGCGGAAGTCCGACGACAGCCGATCGATGCGCGCGACGTTGACAAGAAAATCGGTCAGCTCGTAGGTCTTCGCCGCCAGCGCGTCGGCGCGCGCCTTCAGGTCCGGATCGTCGCGGAACAGATCGACGTAATGGGTCGCGATCTGGCCGCCGCACGAACCCGACGGCACGACGACGTAATCGAAGCCTTCGAAGTCGCGCAGCACGCGTTCGGCGAGCGCACGCGCCGTCGCGGCATCGCCGCTGTTGTACGCCGGCTGACCGCAGCAGGTCTGCGACTCGGGGACTTCGACCTTGCAGCCGGCCTGCTCGAGCAGCTTGAGCGCGGAGAAGCCGATTTCCGGCCGTACGAGATCGACAAGGCAGGTGACGAACAGGCCGACGCGCATGGGGAACTCACGTCAATCGGAGATGCTGCTTCGCAACAGCCCGATGCTTGCGCAACTTTGCCCATCGCCAGCACACAAATCCAGATCCGGCGCGGGTCGACGGGCTTTTCGTATCGTGATATAAGGCGCTGGTATTGGTATTCTGCGTCGCACCATGTCCCCTCGCCCAGCCGAGCCGCCACCCACGCCGCGCGAAAAAACCGCGATCCAAGTCATCGAGCGAATGATGAAGCTGCTCGATGCGCTGGCCGCGCACGCCGATCCGGTGAGCCTGAAGGAGCTGGCGCGCGCGACCGCGCTGCATCCGTCGACGGCGCACCGGATCTTAAACGACATGGTGCTCGGCCGATTCGTCGATCGCGGCGAAGCCCCGGGGACGTACCGGCTCGGCATGCGCTTGCTCGAACTCGGCAACCTCGTGAAGGCGCGGCTTTCGGTGCGCGAGGCGGCGCTCGAGCCGATGCGGGAACTGCATCGCAAGACCGGACAGACCGTGAACCTGTCGGTGCGCCAGGGCGACGAGATCGTTTATATCGAGCGCTCGTACTCCGAGCGCTCGGGCATGCAGGTGGTGCGCGCGATCGGCGGTCGTGCGCCGCTGCACCTGACCTCGAGCGGAAAGCTGTTCCTCGCCTACGACGACCCGCGCCTCGTGCGCGCCTATGCGACGCGCACCGGGCTCGGCGGCCATACGCGCAACAGCATCACCGAGTTGCCCAGGCTCGAGCGCGAGCTGTCGCTGGTGCGCGCGCGCGGCGTGGCACGCGACAACGAGGAACTCGAGCTCGGGGTGCGTTGCATCGCGGCCGGAATCCGCGACGACTCGGGCCGCGTGGTGGCGGGACTGTCGGTATCCGCGCCGGCGGAGCGTCTGCAGGAAGAGTGGATCGAGGACCTGCAGGCGACGGCCGCGCGGATTTCGGCGCGGCTGGGCTACGCGGGCGCGCCCGCGACCTGATTCCGCGCGCCGCGCTCAGATCGGCTTCGTCTGCGAGCCCCCTGCGTCCGCGGACGGATTCGACTTCTGTTCGGCGATCCAGTGGCGCAGCCGCTGCGCGTCGCCGATCCGGGAGTACTTGCCGACCGAGTCGAGCAGCACCATCACGACGCGCTTGCCTTCGATCACCGCCTGCATCACGAGACAGCGGCCCGCGGCGGAGATGTAGCCCGTCTTCTGCACGCCGATGTCCCACTCGGGGTGCGCGATCAGCCGGTTGGTGTTCGCATAGCGCACGACGCGTCGGCCGACCGGCAGGCTCAGCTCGGCGCTGGTCGAGTACTCGCGGATCTCGGGATGGTCGTAAGCGGCCTTGACGAGCCGCACGAGGTCGCCGGGGCTGGAGCGGTTCTCGGGCGACAGCCCGGTCGGATCGGCGAAGTGGGAGTCGTGCATGCCCAGCATCTGCGCCTTGGCGTTCATCGCCTCGACGAAGGCCGGAACTCCGCCCGGGTAGGTGCGCGCAAGCAGCTGCGCCGCGTGATTCTCGGACGACATCAAAGCGAGCTGCAGCGCCTGCGCGCGCGTCAGCTTGACGCCCGGGGTCAGCCGCGAGCGGACCCGATCGATCGTGCGGTCGTAGCGCGTCACCACCAACTGCTCGTCGAGCGGCAGCTCGGCATCGAGCGTGACGATCGCGGTCATCAGCTTGGTGATCGACGCGATCGGCAGCACCGCTTCCGGGTTCTTTTCGAACAGCACCTCGTCGGTGTCCTGATCGACGACCAGCGCCACCGAGGACCGGAGATCGAGCGGGTCGTCCGCCTTGTGCAGTCCCGCGCGCATGCCCTCGCTCGGGATCGCGGGCCGGCGCACGACCTTGCGCTTGGCCGGCCTGACTTTCGTCGGCCGGGTTGCGGCTCTTGTCTTCTGCGCTGCGCTCGAAACGGCAACCGTCTTGACTGCCGCGCGCGCCGGTGCATCCGTCCGCGTCGCGGTCTGTGCGAACGCAAAGACAGGCAGGCAAAGGACTAGCACGAGTGGAAACCTGCTCACTTCTTCCCCTGATCGAGTGCCGCGTGGGCGGAACGGTCGGTCAATGCCGGCGTCGAGCGATCGACCGCAAGGCCAATCCGGCGCGAGGTGCCGCCAGCAGCGCCTCGTGCCGGTCGAGATTTACATGCGGGAATGCAAAAGACTCGCCCGATCAATCGGCGTAAACGCCGGCTTTCTTGATGATCGGCGCCCACTTGTCGATCTCGGCCTTCAGATGGGCCGCATGGGCCGCCGGAGTAATCCGTTCGGGCGGATACACGGTCGCGCCGAGATCGGCCATGCGCTTGACGAAGTCGGGGTCCTTCGCGCCAGCCTGCAGGGCGGCGACGAGCTTGTCGACGGCCGCCTTGGGCGTGCCTTTCGGCGCGTAGATGCCGTGCCAGACGCCGACCTCGAAGCCCTTCAGACCGCTCTCGTCGAGCGTCGGTACGTCCGGCAGGACCGACAGCCGCCGCAAGCTGGTCACCGCGTAGACCTTCACGCCCTTCGTCGGGTCGGCTCTGTTGGCCTGGATCTGGCCCGTCGTGTTCGTGGTCTGGTCGCAGGTGAAATCGACCTGCTTGCCCAGCAGCGCATTGATCACGTCGGCCGTACCCTTGAACGGCACGGTCGTGAGCGGCGTCTCAATCGCGCTCATGAACAGCAGCCCGCACAGATGCGAAGCCGCGCCCACGCCGGCGTTCGCGTAGTTCAGCTTGTCCTTGTTCGCCTTCACGTACGCGACGAATTCGCCGATGTTCTTCGGCGCGAAGTCCGAACGCGCGACGATCGTCATCGGCGTATCGACGATCAACCCGATGTACTCGAAGTCCTTCAGCGGATCGAACTGCAGCTTGCGATACAACGTCGGCGCGGTCGACATGCCGATGTGATGCAGCAGGATCGTGTAGCCGTCGGGGGCCGCGTTCTTCGTGCGCGTCACGCCGACGGTGCCGCCGGCGCCACCGACGTTCTCAACGACGATCTGCTGACCGAGATGCTTGCTCATCGCTTGCGCGAGCGAGCGCCCCACGGTGTCGGTCGGCCCGCCGGCGGTGAATGGCACGATCAGCGTGATCGGTTTCGCCGGATAGGCCTGGGCGAGCGCGACGGTGCTCGTCGCAAGTCCGGCGGCGAGCAATGATAGGTGGCGCAGGAGTTTCACCGATGTCTCCTCTCGAGGCTCAAGTTGTCACTGCAACGCGCTGATTCTACTGAGGAACGTGCCGCTGCAAAGCCCCTCGCCCATCCGCATTTGCGCGTAGGCGCGAGGGCGCGCGATGTTGGCACGGAAAGCGCTCAGATCGCCGCAGCGATCGCGGCTCCGAGGTCGGCCGTTCCGGCCGTGCCGCCGATGTCGCGCGTCAGCGGCGCGTGCTTCGGCCCGGCGGCAAGCACGCTTTCGATGGCCCGCACAACCGCCGCGCCGGCCTCCGCGTGCCCCAGCCAGTCGAGCATCAGCGCCGCGCTCCAGATCTGACCGATCGGGTTGGCGACGCCCTTGCCCGCGATATCCGGCGCCGACCCGTGCACCGGCTCGAACAACGACGGGTACTTGCGGTCCGGGTTCAGGTTCGCCGACGGTGCGATCGCGATGGTCCCGGTGCATGCCGGGCCGAGGTCGGACAGGATGTCGCCGAACAGGTTGCTCGCGACGACGACGTCGAACTGCTCGGGCCGCTGCACGAAGTGCGCGGTCAGGATGTCGATGTGGTACTTGTCGTGGCGCACGCCCGGGAACTCGCGCGCGATCGCCTCGACGCGTTCGTCCCAGTACGGCATCGTGATCGAGATGCCGTTGCTCTTGGTCGCCGACGTCAGATGCCGCCGCGGCCGCTTCGCGGCCAGATCGAAGGCGAATCGAACGACCCGATCGATGCCGATGCGCGTCATCACCGTTTCCTGGATCACGAGTTCGCGTTCGGTACCCTCGAACATGCGCCCGCCGATCGACGAGTATTCGCCCTCGGTGTTCTCGCGCACGACGATGAAGTCGATCTCGCCGGGCTTGCGCGGATTGCCGCTGCGATCCACCAGCGGCGACGCAATGCCGGGCATCAGCTTGCACGGCCGCAGGTTGACGTACTGGTCGAACTCGCGCCGGAACTTCAGCAGCGAGCCCCACAGCGAAACGTGGTCGGGCACGGTCGCGGGCCAGCCGACCGCGCCGTAGAAGATCGCGTCGTGGCCGCCGATCCGGTCCTTCCAGTCGGCCGGCATCATCTCGCCGTGCCGAGCGTAGTAATCGCAACTCGCGAAGTCGAAGTGGTCGAGTTGCAGTTCGATGCCGAAGCGGCGCGCGGCCGCGTCGAGCACGCGCAACCCCTCGGGGACCACTTCCTTGCCGATGCCGTCGCCGGGGATGACGGCGATTCTGTGTTTGCCCATCTCGCTACTCCATTGACTCGGCGAAGCGTCCGACCGGTCCGCGTTCGGTCGCGTCGCTCCGGTTCATATGCGCGCGGCGCCGCACTTCAAGCATGGATCCGCTCGAGCACCGTGCGCAGCGCCGCTGGCAGGGGCATCGGCCGGCGCGTGGCGCGATCGACGTAGACATGAACGAAGTGCCCCTGCGCGCAGGCGTTGTCGTGGTCGTCGGCGAAGATCCCGATCTCGTAGCGCACGCTCGACGTGCCGATGCGGCCGACGCGCAGTCCGCCGACAACCGTCTGCGGAAACGACAACTCGCTGAAGTAATTGCACTGTGTCTCGACGACCAACCCGATCGTCGTGCCCCGCGCGATGTCGAGCACGCCCGCGCGGATCAGGTACTCGTTGACCACCGTGTCGAAGAAGCTGTAGTAGACGACGTTGTTGACGTGGCCGTAGGCGTCGTTGTCCATCCAGCGCGTCTGGATGGTCAGGAAGTGTCGGTACTCGGATCGGCGATGCGGCGCCCGGCGTTCGCTCACGGTCGCTCTCCCACGCGCTTCCTCTTCAGCACCAGCGCCACCCCGGTCATCGTCACGAACACGCCCGCCCACGCCAGCGGCCCGAGCCGCTCGCCGAACCACGTCCAGGCCATCAGGGCGGTCACCGGCGGCGTCAGGTACATCAGGCTCGCGACCTCGGTGGCGCGACCGCGGCGAATCATAGCGAGCAGCAGGCTGATCGCGACGAGCGACAGCCCGACGACCGACCAGGCGAGCGCGAGCCAGAACTCGAGCCTGTAGTCGACGCGCAGGGTCTCGGTCGCCAGCGCAAACGGCAACAGCAGCACGAAGGACGCGGCGAACTGGATCGCGCTGCCGGTGCGCAGATCGACCGGTCCGCAGAACTTCTTCTGGTACAGCGTGCCCGCGGTAATGCCGGCGAGCGCCGCGATGTTGATCGTCGTCGCGTGCCAGCCGGCGCCGGCAAGCGTCAGCCGGTCCGACAGCACGAGCGCGATACCCGCGAAACCCAGCGCGAGACCCGTCCACTGCCGCAGCGACGCACGCTCGCCGATCGTGAAACCGAGCAGCGCGGTCAGCAGCGGCTGCGCGCCGACGATCAGTGCCGACACGCCGGCCGGCATGCCCTGCGCGATCGCGTACCACACGCCGCCGAGATACACCGCCTGCAGCAGCATGCCGGCGATCGCGACGTGCATCCACTGCAGCCGACGGCGCGGCCACGGGGCGCCGCTGACCCAGATCAGCGGAAGCAGCAACGCCACGATGCCGGTGAAGCGATACAGCAGGAAGGTCAAAGGCGGCGCATGCGGCGCCGCGTACTTGGCAACGATGAAGCCCGTGCTCCACAGCAGCACGAACACGATCGGCATCGCCGCCAGCCACGCCTGCCGCGCGTTGCCGCCGGACGCCGTCGCCGCCGGCTCAGACAAGCGCCGGCTCCGTGGTCGCGCGCGCCGAACACCGCTCCCAGTGCCGGTACGCAGCGCGCACCGTGTTGAAGTGCACATCGACCGTCACGTCGATGTCGCGGCCGTAGCCACCCGCCATCGCGACGACGATCGGCACGCCCAGACGGAACGCGAGGTCGAACACGCGCGCGTCGCGCGACGCCATGCCCGCGGTCGTGAGCGCCAGTCGACCGAGACGGTCGTTCTCGTGCGCGTCGGCGCCCGCGAGATAGACGATCAACGCAGGATGGAAGTGCGCGAGCATCTCGTCGAGCGCCTCGTCGAGTATGCGCAGGTACTCGGCATCGCCGGTGCCGTCGGGCAGGTCGCGGTCGAGATCGCTCCGCGCCTTGCGGAACGGGAAGTTCTTCTCGCCGTGCAGCGACAGCGTGAATGTCGTCGGGTCGCCGGCGAGGATCGCGGCCGTGCCGTTGCCTTGATGCACGTCGAGATCGACGATCGCAACGTGCAGGGCGCGTCCCGCCTCGGCTTGCATCGTCCTGGCCGCAACCGCGGCGTCGTTGAACACGCAGTAACCCTGCCCGCGTTCGCACTGCGCATGATGGGTTCCGCCGGCAAGATTGACGGCCACGCCCTCCGCCAGTGCGGTGCGCGCGGCGGCGATCGTGGCACCGGCCGAGCGTCGCGAGCGCTCGACCATCGGCGCCGACCACGGAAATCCGATCGCGCGCTGCTCGGCGGCCGAGAGCTCGCCGCACGCGACGCGGCGGACGTATTCGCGGTCGTGCGCGCGCGCAAGCTGATCGTCGGTCGCGGCGGCGGGCTCGATCAGGCGCACAGACGGCAGTTCTGCGCCTACGCGCGCACGCAGTCGCTCGTACTTCGCCATCGGAAAGCGGTGCCCCGCCGGGAGGGGCAGCACGTAGCGGTCGCTGTAGAAGGCCTTCAACTGATGATGCCCCGCAGTTAGAGCGGCGATTCTAAGCGCTCGCCATTCTCCTCACGTGGATGCGGCGTCGCGCCAATTTCGATCCATCACACCCCTCTTACCGACATAGAAAGTCCAAGCAAAGCATTGATTCATAAACATCAATCGAACATGAGCCAATGACCATGAGCGAACTAGTGCATCGCAAAAAAATCGCTTGACATCGATTCGTCGATCCTTAGAATTCGCTTTGTGCGTCGCACAATCGCGGCGCAAACGAGTCAGGGACCCGGGACCCTCCCGGGAATCGGAGCCACTAGGACCAGAGGAGAAAGTCATGATCGCAACGCCCGCTCAATTCGCCGAACTGCAAAAGGGTCAGATGGACGCGCTGTATGCGCTGTCGCACGCCGTGTTCGACGCGACCGAAAAACTCGTCGACCTCAACCTCGCCGCGACCAAGGCCGTGATGGAAGAGGCTGCCGAGAGGGCCCAGGCGCTGATGAGCGTCAAGGACGTGCAGGAACTGCTCGCGCTGACCGGCGGACTGGCGCAGCCGACCGTCGAGAAACTCGTCAGCTACAACCGCACCGTGTATGGCATCGCTAGCGGCGCCGGCGCGGAAGTGTCGAAGATCGTCGAGACGCAGATCGCCGACAGCAACAAGAAGGTGTCGGAGCTGATCGAGTTCGCGGCGAAGAACGCGCCGGCCGGTTCGGAACCCGCAGTGTCGATGTTCAAGAGCGCGCTGGCTGCGGCCAACACCGCGTACGACACGTTCAGCAAGGCTGCCAAGCAGGCCGTCGAGATGGTCGAGTCGAACGTCACGGCAGCCACCTCGGCGACGATGAAAGCCGCTGCTGCTGCGAACGACGCCGTCAAGGTCAAGGGCCGCAAGGCCGCCTGAGGTCCGGCGCTAGTGCAAACGCTCTAGCCGCTTGATGGGGCGCGCATGCGCCCCATCTTCAGGGCTAAGAGCGAAGCCCCGAGCAACACGAGGGGCCGAAGAACGCGAGAAAGTTTTGTTTTTGGTCAGATCTGCCGCGGCGGAATCGTCGAAGATTCAGTCGAAACGGACGAACGAACAAGGTAAGTTGATTCGCATCCTGTAACGGTTGTCTCCTTGGCACCACTTGTTTGGACCCCAAGTCCAAACCCCTTCTGTCTCCTCCTTTGGTGGTGCTTTTCGAGCCCGGTCCCCCGACCGGGCTTTTTTTTGGGGGTGCGCGCGCTACTCCAGTTCGAATGGCACACCGAGCCGCTGCACGCCGATCCGCAGCATTTCGAACGCAGCATCGATCGACGCCGGCGGACCCCTGACGCCAAGCTCGATGTGGCGGCGTGCCGGTCTGCCGTCGCGGCCGTCGCCCACCGACGGCAGGCTGAACGCCCTGACCTCGGGGAACCGTGCTTCGACTTCCTCCATCAGCGGAGCGATCGCCGATTCCGGCGTTTCGAAGACGAGCATTGCGCGTTCGGCGCGCGGGGTTCGATTGAAATACTCGCGGTGCTCGCTATCGAGAACCGACTCGATCATGGGCCAGGCCATCACCGGAAAGCCCGGCATGAAGTAGTGACGCGCCACGGCGAATCCGGGGATTCGATTGAACGGGTTGGCCACGATGCGCGCGCCGCGCGGGAACTCACCCATCTTCAGCCGTTGCCGGTTCTCCGGCGTGCTCATATCGGCGCTGCCGCGTCCCTCGGCGGCCATCTCGGCGCAGCGCTGCGCGATCAGGGCTGCCGCATCGGGATGCAGCTCGATCGCGACGCCAAGCGCCTCCGCAGCCGCCTGCCGCGTGTGGTCGTCCGGCGTCGCGCCGATGCCCCCGCAGCTGAACACGACGTCGTCGCTCGCGAAAGAGCGGCGCAGCGCGGCGGCGATCGTCGCGCGTTCGTCCGGCAGGTAGTGCGCCCAGGCGAGCCGCAATCCGCGTACGTTCAATAGCTCGATGACCTTGGCGAGGTGTTTGTCCGCGCGTTTGCCCGACAGGATCTCGTCGCCGATGACATACAGCCCGAACCGCGGGACCACGCGTTCACCTCACGCCGACGCGTTGAGCAGACGCTTCAAGCCCAGCCACTGCTGCGCCCAGAAACCGCGCCCGTAGTCGCGTCCGCCGCCCGCCGGCGGCGCAAGCTGGTCGCGCACGCCGGTTGGTTCGATCGTGCTGCGGTAGTCGGCGGTGCCGAACAACTGATCCCAGAGCGGAAACAGCACCGCGAAGTTGCACCCGTAGCGCCGCCCCTCGTGGCCGATGCCGATCGCGTGATGGCGCCGATGGAACACCGGACTCACGAGCAGGCGCCGCAGCAGTCCCAGAGTCCACGCGACGTTGGCGTGCTGCAAGCTCTGCAGCACGCGCGTGGCGATGACCAGACCCACGAACTGCGCCGGGCCGACGCCGATCGCCAGCGCGACGACCGCCTTGGCGCCGTCGACGATGAAGCTGTCGAGCAGGTGGTTGCGGCTGTCGGTCCAGAACGACATCTTCTGCTGCGAGTGATGCAGCGCGTGCAGCGCCCACCACCAGCGGAAACGGTGTTGCGCGCGGTGCAGCCAGTAATCGGCGAAGTCGAGCGCGACCAGATACAGCGCGAAGCTCACGAGCGGCACGTCGGTGACGCCAGGCCACAGCGCATCGAGCTCGAACGGCGTGTAGCCGATGCCACGCAGCGCCTGGGTGACGCGATCGACCAGCGGCGTCATCACGAAGAACATCAGCAGCGCGAACGCGCCGAGCCGGTGCAGCAGTGTATAGATCACGTCGACGCCGACGCCGCGTCGATCGCTCCAGCGCTCGGCGGGATACAGGGCCTCGAGCGGCCGCAGCACCGCGTACAGCAGTACCACCTGCAGCGCGCCGAGCAGGAACCACTCGGTCGCGGTGTACGCGTCCTCGACGTAGCGCATGCCGCCCGCCGCGTACAGCAGCGGCTGCACGATGCCTTCGAAGAGCTGCGTGTGCACGGCGTCGAACAGTTGCCGCAGGCTGTCCATGCGGCTACCTCGTCGCCGCCGTGCGCGCAACCGCCAACTGCTCAGGGGTCGCGCCGGCACCGTACTGCGGATGTTCGCGCAGCGTGCGGAAGCACAGCCCGCGCTGCTTGAGCCCGGCGATCAACGGGTCGAGCATCGGCGCGAACGGATCGCGCCGAGACCAGATGCCCAGGTGCGCCATCAGCACGTCGCCGTCGCGCACGCGTTCGAGCGCGCGCGCGAGCAGCCTGTCGTTCGGATGGGTCTCGGAAGACAGCTCGTCGCCGAGAAAACCGGCGTCGGCCCAGCGCACGTGCGAATAGCCGCAGGCGCGTCCGGCGGCCAGCGCGTTGGGCGTCGTCGCCCCGCCGGGTGCGCGCCACAACGCGTCGAGACGCCGTCCGGTCATCCCGGCGAAGGTTTGATTCACCCGGTCGAGTTCTTCGCAAACCTGCGCAGGCGACAGCGGGACCACGCGCCCCGCCGACTCGCCGAACTGCGGCCGATAGCGCACGCCTCCGCCCACCGCATCCGCAACGAAGCGACCGTGCCGCCAGGTATGGCTGCCGAAGGCGTGTCCCTCGTCGGCGCGCGCCTTCCAGTACGCGCCCCAGGCCGCGTCGAGCGCATGGTCCCCACGCGACGTGCGTTCGTTGGCGAGAAAGAAGGTCGCCCGCACGTCGTGCTTGCGCAGGATCTGCGCGATCTCCTCGGCGTGGCGCATGTTGCCGGTGTCGAGCGTCAGATAGACGACGCCCCGGCATTCGGAGGCCAGCACGGGCGCCGCAGCCAGGAACGCGCCGGTGAGCAATGCCGCCGGGCGCAAGCCGCGATCCGACGATCGCATCGTCATTTCCAGGCGGCGGAGTTCGCGAAGAAGATCCCGTGCGGCGACTTGCCCACGGGGATGGTTTGCACGACCTTGCGCGCGCCAATGTCGACGACGGCGACACGTTTGGCCCAGCGCTGGGTTACCCACAGCAGCTTGCCGTCGGCGCTGACTTCCATGCAATCGGGGCCGTTCGGCACGGCGATGTCGAACTTCTTCTCGAGCGTGAACTGATCGATCAGGCTCACCGTGTCCTCGACGCGATTGCTGACGAACACGTGGCGTCCGTCGCCGAGCGGACGGAAATTGTGCGCCCCCTTGCCGGTGGCGATGCGTTTGACGCTCTTCTGCGCGCGCCAGTCGATCACCTCCACGTAGTCCTTGCCCATCACGCCGACGAGCAGATGCCGGTCGTCGGGCGTCATCCAGATGCCCGCCGGCAGATCGCCGACCTTGAGCTTCCACGCGACGGTCTGGTCGGTCAGGCGGATCGCGGCGATCTCGTGGCTCTCCTGCAGCGTGACGAACACGAACTGGCTGTCGGCGGAGAAGATCAGATGGCTCGGCGCCTTCGGCAGCGCGATCTGACGCATCGGCCGGAAGTTGACCTGCGCGCCCTCGCCCTCGACGGCGTAGACGTCGACGCGGTCCAGCCGTAGCGCCGCCGTCACGAACCACCTCCGGTCGGGCGAGTAGCCGAGCTGATACGGGTCGGGCACGTTGCGCATGCGCCGCTGCACTTCGCCCGTCACCGGATCGAGGAAGTGCAGATCGTTGCTCATCGCGTTAGCGACGATCAGGGCGCGGCCGTCCGGCGTTCGCATCAGGTGATGCGGCTCCTTGCCCACGTCCAAGCGCCGGATCTCCGTGCGCGTCGCTGGATCGATCAGACTGACGGAAGCCTCGCCCGAATTCAGCACGACGACGACGTTGGCCCAGCCTGCCAGCGGCCCGGCGAGCAGCGCAACCATTGCGGCGCGCCGCCAGCCGGCAGCGGCCATTCTTTCAGCAAGCAGACGCACGACAGCCCCCTCTTTTTGCGGCGATTCTAGCCGCGCGGTGCATCGCTACCGCGCAGCGAAAAGCCGCCTTTGCCAACTGCAACCAGTTGTTTCATCCGTCCACCCGCCGCTGCGGCCGACCGTTGACGCAGCAGAAGAGCCCGCGCACGGATGCGTGCTACAAGACGCCAACAGCCTTCGAGGTCCGCCATGCTGATCGCCCAACGTCGGTATCGATTGCTCCGCACCGGACTGCTGCAGCTCGCGGCGCTCGTCCTGGCGACCGGCTGCGTGGTCACGGCGTCGAGCGCGCGCACGGATCCCGGCGAGGATTACGTCGATCCGCCGGCGCGCGTCGGCCGCATCGCGCTGCTGTCCGGGCCCGTCACGCTGACCGACCTGCGCGACGGCGACGCCGAAGCCGCCACGCTGAACTGGCCGATCACTTCGCAGCACCGGCTGAGCACCGGCCGGTTGGGCCGCGCCGAAGTGCGTATCGGCTCCCTCGCAGTCCGCCTCGACGACGAAACCGACGTCGACTTCAACCGCATCGACGACGAAGCGATCCAGATCGTTGTCCAGCGCGGGACCGCCGCGCTGCGCGTGCGCAACCGAGAACTGCTGCGCGAAATCGACCTGCTGACGCCGCGCGAACGCATCGCGCTCGAAGACGTGGGCCGCTATCGCATCGACGTCGACCGCGCCGCCGCCATCACGGCGGTCACCGCGCACGTCGGCTACGCGCGCATCAGCGCCGGCCGCAACACCTTCGTCGTGCAGAGCGGCCAGCGCGGCGAGGTGAGCTCGTATCCGATGGTGTCGTTCCAGCTCGTCGCACCCGCGCCCGACTCGTTCGACGACTGGGTCGCCGCGCGCGACCGGCGCGACGACGCGCTGCGCAGCCGGCATTACGTTTCCGAGGAGACGACCGGTATCGAAAGCCTCGACGAGTACGGCCAGTGGCGCACCGTCGAGAGCTACGGCCCGGTGTGGTTCCCGTCCGGCGTGCCGGTCGGGTGGGCGCCGTATCGCTACGGCCGCTGGGCCTGGATCGCACCGTGGGGCTGGACCTGGATCGACGAGGCGCCGTGGGGCTTCGCACCGTTCCACTACGGCCGCTGGGTGATCGTCGGCGGCGTGTGGGGCTGGGTGCCTGGCGTCATCGTGCCGCGTCCGGTGTACGCGCCGGCGCTGGTCGTCTGGTACGGAACGCCGGGCGTAAGCGTGGGCGTCACGATCGGCAGCCCGATCGGCTGGTTCCCGCTCGGTCCGCGCGAGGTCTACATCCCCTACTACCGCTGCTCGCGCCGCCACATCAATTATCTGAATGTGCAGCACATCACGAACATCAACCACATCACGGTCATCAACCCGCCGCCACGCTACGTCCATCAGCAACCGGGGCACTCGACCTGGACGCTGGGCGATGCGCTGCTGCGCCGCATGCCCGTGCACAACGTCGCGCGCCCCGCGCCGAACGACTGGGTCAAGATTCCGACGCGCACGACGCCGCCCGTCGTCGTGTCGGGCGACATAAGCAAGAAGCGCCTCGTCGGCAGCGCGATCGCCGCGCCCGCGCCCGGCCCGCGCGACGCAGGCGGACCGAAACCGGACCGCCGCGGCGACGAGCAGCACGTCCGACCGCAGCCGCGCGAGATCGCGCCGCCTGCCGTCGAGCGACGCCCGGACGGCGACCGCGTTCGCGCAGTGCCTGCGCCGCAACCGCCCCACCAGTTGCCGCCGAAGCGCGTGCAGCCCCCGGTTACCGCGCCGGCGCAGCCGCCGATCGCCGGCCCCGCACAACCCGCGCCGTTCGGTCCTGGCCCACGCGGCGTCGAGACCGAACCGCGGCAACCGCCGAAGCGCCTCGTGCCCGTTCCCGAAGGGGTCCCGCCGCCGGCCCACGTTCCCGCGCCGGGCGGTCGTTCGCAGCCGCGCGTCGATGCGCCGCGGGTCGAACAGCCGCGTGTCGCACCGCCACGTGCAGAACCGCCGCGCGAGCAGGTCCGACCGCAGCCGAAGGAGCGCGGACCGGTCGAAGGCGGGCCGCGGCCGAAGTCGCCCGTCGAGCAGTCGCGGCACGAAGGTCGGGGCAAGGTGCAGGCGCGGGCAGACTGACGCGCGGCGACGCTCGATCGTGGACCGCGGTGCGGGCTCCGCGCCCGACGTGTGACACGGAACCCACGTGCTTTTCGAGGCTGCGCTGCGCGGCGACGTGCGCTTAGAATGGTCCGGCAGTTCCGCTTTGCGCGATCCGCCAAGGGAGGCCGACCATGACGAAGTTCAGTTCACTCGCTCCCGCGGCCCTGACCGTTGTGCTCCTGGGATGCGCGACGCCGGGTGCCCAGAACACCGTGCCGGCGGTGCCGGCCGCCTCCACGTTCAAGGCCGCGCAGGTCGAGGTGGTTTCCGCGCAGTTCGGCGTGTTCGGCGCCGATCCGAGCGGTCGTCGCATCCTCTTCGAAACCAACAAGTTCCCCGCGATCACGGCTGCGCCCTACGGCTGGTACATCGTCTTCAAGACCGACAAGCCGACGGTCATCTGGCGCGAGGAGTTCGAGTTGCCCGAGGCGCCGCCGACCTGGGGGCCGGGCGAAGCGATGGGCATCTACACGATTTCGCCCGACCGCAAGACCGCCGTCACCGAACGCATCATTCCGACACGGCTCGGCTTCATCGCCAACGAATGGCGCTACGCGCCCGGCGATCCGATCGGCGCGCACGCGATGCGCGTCTACATCGACGGCCAGTTGATCAGGGAATTCAAGTTCGACATCGAGGAAGCGCCGGAAGGCCAGCGCGGGGGCCCACGCAGCCCGCACGCGCCGCGCCGCGGCGGCTCGACCACCTGATTCCGCAACGCCGTGCGAACGCTGCGTGCGCGCGCGTTCGGCCCGGCCGTGCTTGCGGCGCTCCTGGGCGCGGCGGCGAGCATCGCGTCGGCGATGGACATCGACGCGCTGTGGGAGTACGCCGACCCGGCCGCGAGCGAAATGCGCTTTCGCGCCGCCCTTGAACGGGCGCAAGGCGACGACAGGCTCGAACTGCTGACGCAGATCGCGCGCACGTTCTCGCTGCGGCGCGACTTCGCCGGGGCGCACGCCCTGCTCGACGAAGTCGAACCGCAGCTTGCCGCCGCCGGAGCCCGTCCGCAGGTGCGCTACCTGCTGGAGCGCGGGCGCAGCTTCAACTCCGCCGGCGAGCGCGACAAGGCGCGTGCGTTGTTCCTGCGGGCCTGGGAGCGCGGCCGGGCGGAGAAGCTCGAAGGCCTCGCGGTCGACGCCGCGCACATGGTCGCGATCAGCTACGGCGGCTCGCTCGATGCGGTCGAGTGGAACCGTCGCGGGCTCGCGATTGCGCGCACATCACGGGATGCCAAGGCGCGCGCGCTGATCCCGGCGATGCTGAACAACGCCGCCTGGGATCTGCACGACCTGGGCCGCCACGCCGAGGCACTGCCGCTGTTCCAGGAAGCGCTCGCCGAATGGACCGTACGGAAGCGGCCCGAACAGATCCGCTTCGCGAAGTACGCGGTCGGCCGCTGCCTGCGGCTGCTGAACCGCGGCGACGAAGCGCTGTCGATCCAGCGCGCGCTGGAACTCGAGTACGCCGCCGCCGCCAAGCCAAGCGGCTACGTGTTCGAGGAAATCGCCGAACTGCTCGAAGCGGGCGGAAAGACCGACGAGGCGCGGCCGTATTTTCGCCGCGCGGCGGAACTCCTCGGTCGGGATGAGTGGCTCGTGAAGAAGGAAGCTGCGCGGCTCGCCTGGCTGCGTGCAAAGGGCGCGGATTGACCGCCCGCCGGCGACGCACACAGGACTTGGGAGGGAACCGATGAATCGCCGACTGTTGTCGATCTGCGCGACGCTCGCTGTCGTTGCCGGAAGCAGCGCCGCGGAGGAGGTCCAGTACTTCCCCGTTCCGCGCGGCGCCGGTCCGCACGACGTCGCGCCCGCGCCCGACGGCGGCGTCTGGTACACGGCGCAGCGCCAGGGCGCGCTCGGCCGGCTCGACCCGGCGACGGGCAAGACCGAACAGATTCTGCTCGGGCGCGGCTCGGCGCCGCACGGCGTGATCGTCGGCCCCGACGGCGCAGCCTGGGTGACCGACAGCGGTCTGAACGCGATCGTGCGTGTCGACCCGAAGTCGCGCGAAGTGAAGACCTTTCCGCTGCCGGCAGGCACGCCGTATGCAAACCTGAACACGGCTGCGTTCGATCGCAACGGGCTGCTGTGGTTCACCGGGCAAGCCGGTTACTACGGCAGCGTCAACCCGAAGACCGGCGAAGTGCGCGTGTGGAGCGCGCCGCGCGGGCGCGGACCGTACGGCATCGCGGCGACGCCGAAGGGCGACATCTACTACGTGTCGCTCGCGGGCAGTCATCTCGCGCACGTGGACATCGACACCGGCAAGGCCACCGTGATCGAGCCGCCCACGCCGGACCAGGGTGCGCGCCGCGTGTGGTCCGACTCGAAGGGCCGGCTGTGGATCAGCGAATGGAATTCGGGCCAGGTCAGCGTCTACGACCCGACGAACAAGAGCTGGCGCCAGTGGAAGCTGCCCGGAGAACGCCCGCGCACCTACTCCGTCTACGTCGACGAGCGCGACCAGGTCTGGCTGACGGACTTCGGGGCCAACGCGATCGTGCGCTTCGATCCGGCGACCGAGAAGTTCACGAGCTTTCCGAGCGACGAACGCGGCGCCAACGTCCGCCAGATGCTCGGCCGGCCCGGCGAAGCGTGGGGCGCCCAGTCGGGCAACGATCGACTGGTCGTCGTGCGCAGCCGCTGAAGGACGATCAGTGCTTCACGCGGTCGCGCGAAGGCAGCCGGTACATCCACACCGCGAGCGCCAGCCCCAGCGCGGCCAGCACGGCCTTCAGCCACGCCGGCTCGACGAAAAAGACGATCGAGATCGCGAGCGTCACGAGCATCAGGCCGATCGCCGCCATCTTGGTCCGGTACGGGATCGAGCGATGCTTGCGCCACTCGTAGATCATCGGACCGAAGGTGCGGTTCGAAAGCAGCCAGTAGTAGAAGCGTTTCGATGCGCGCGCGTAGCAGGCCGCGGCGAGCAGCATGAACGGCGTGGTCGGCAGCACTGGCAGGAACAGTCCGATCAACCCGAGCACGACGCACACCGTACCGGCGACGAGCAGCAGCCAGCGCACGACCGGCGAGGCGTGTTCGCGCACGGCGTCGTCGGCGGTCTGCGCTTCGCCAATCTGCGCTTCGGATCGGCTGGCGTCCGGAACGCCCTGCTTCGTATTCACGCCTCGATGGCCTGGATAGATCGAACCGCCGCTACTCTAGCGGCAAACCGATACGTACCGATCGGATCCGTGCAAACCCGATGACGCCGACTCCGCTCACCATCGCCGCTTTCGCGATTGCCGCTTTCGGACTGCTGTTCGTCGTCGCCGGTGTGGTCGCGCTGTTCCGCGTGCGTCCGCTGCGCGCGCTGACGCGGTTGCTCGCCGGTGCGCTGCTGATCGCGATCGGCGCACTCGTCAGCGCGATCGCGCTCGGCGTGCAAGGCTATCGCGCGCTGACGCACGAGGAAGTCGCCGCGCGCATCGACGTCAAGCCGCTCGGCCCGCAACGCTTCGCCGCGACCTTCCGCTTCGCCGACGGCCGCACCGCGAGCTACACGCTCGCCGGCGACGCGCTGTACGTCGATGCGCACGTGCTGAAGTGGAAACCGTGGGTCAACGTGCTGGGCCTGCACACGTCGTACGAACTCGCCCGCGTCGCCGGCCGCTACGACGACATCGACAAGGAGCGCAGCGCCCCGCGCACCGTATTCGCCCTCGGCGCGGAGCGGCCCGTCGATCTCTTCGCGCTGCGTCGCAAGCACGCGTGGCTCGCGCCGATGTTCGACGCCGAATACGGATCGGGGACGTTCGTCGCGGCGGACAAGGAGAAGTCGCTGGAGCTCAGGGTGTCGACGACGGGGTTGCTGCTGCGGCCGGCATCCGAGCGCGCAGCGAACTAACCTCTACAGCCGAAGCCAGTCGCTCCGTACCGTCATCTCCCTGCATCGGACTCTGTAGCCGCGCGTGGCATTTAAGCAATGAACTATGCGGCCTGGCTTCTGTTGCTTGTTACGCTCCTCTGCGCGTTCGTCACGTACGAGATCTTCCGCTGGTCGCGCGGCCTGAAGCGCGGACCGTTCGAAAGCGCTGCATCCCTATGGAAGGGCGGCTTGACGCATCTATCGTTGTGGGAACAGCAGAAGCTCAAGGAGCATGCGGCGTCCTGGGGCATCGGGCTGGGCCAGTTGGCCCTGATCTTTGCGGTGATTACTGTTCTCCTCGCCGTTGCCACGGTGAGAGCGTTCCTCGAATGAGCCGGCGTTGAAGTTACCGCCTGACGGTCAGCGCCGCAGACTCTCCCACACCTTCGCCAACCGCTTTACGCTGACCGGCACCGGCGTTCGCAGCTCCTGGGCAAAAAGCGACACGCGCAGTTCCTCCAGCAGCCAGCGGAATTCCTCCAGCCGCGGATCGGCCACGCCCTTGCGTGCGGCCAGTTCGCGCAGAAAAGGCGTCTGCAGTTGCGCGACTTCGTTCATCCGCTGCGCGTCGCGCGCGGGATCGGACTTCAGCTTGTCGAGCCGCAGCGCGATCGCCTTCAGATACCTTGGATAGTGCGCGAGCTGCGCGGCCGGCGTGTCGACGATGAAGCCTTTCGGAAACAGCCGCGCGAGCTGCTGTTCGATGTCGGCGACCGCTGCGGAGAACGCCCGTGACGCGTTGAGTTTCTTCGGCAGTGCCGCCGCTTCCTGCACGCTCGCCGTCACGAGCCGCGCGATCTCCTGCGCGATCAGATTGAGCCTGCCGCGCGCCTCGGCCTTCCGCGCGACGAAGCTCGCGTTGTCGGTCGGCAAAGGGTCAATCAGGCAGGTGCGATCGATCGCGGCGGTGATCACCTGATCGCGCAGTTCTTCGAAGCTCGGCAGTGCGCCGGCCAACGCCGGAACGGTGCCCGCCTGCATCTGCGTCGTCTGCAATGGATTCAGGCTCTTCTCGAGGAACTTCACCTGCTCCTTCAGCTGCAGGCGGAACAGCCGGCGCAGGCCGTCGCGGTGCTTCGTGCGCGCGTCGTTGGCGTCGTCGAACACTTCGATCTCGCAGCGGTCGCCGCGATCGACGAGCGCCGGAAAGCCGATCAGCTTGCGCCCTTTGCGCTCGATCTCGAGCAGCTCGGGCAGTTCGCCGAAATCCCAGTCGGTGATGTTCTCGTGCAGCCCTTCGGCCACCTTCGCGTCCTGCGCGGCGAACGTCTGGAAGGTCTGCTGCGCCTGCTCGCCCAGCTCGGCACGAAGCGCGGCGAGGCTGCGGCCCATGCCGAGCTGGCGGCCGTGTTCGTCGACGACCTTGAAGTTCATCGTCAGGTGCGCGGGCAGCGTTTCGAGCTTGAAGTCGGCCGGCTGGCAGGCGACGTTCTTCTGCTCGCGCAGATCTGCGATCAACGCGTCGATCAGCGAACGCTGGGGTGACGCCAGTTCGACCGCATGCCGCTCGACGAAACCGGCTGCGTACTCGGGCAGCGGCACGCAATGACGGCGCAGCTTCTGCGGCAGGCTTTTCAGCAGCAGGTGCACCTTCTCCTTCAGCATGCCGGGCACGAGCCATTCGCAGCGAACCGCATCGACCTGGTTCAGCGCGACGAGCGGCACCGTCAGCGTCACGCCATCGCGCGGGCTGCCCGGCTCGAAGTGATAGGTGAGCGCCATCGTGACGCCGCGCATCTCCCATTGTTTGGGGAAAAGCTCGGTCGTCACGCCGCGCGCCTCGTGTCGCATCAGCTCGTCGCGATTGAGGAACAGCAGCTTCGGGTTGCCCTGCTCCGCTTGCTTGCGCCAGCGCTCGAACGAAGCGCCCGAGCACACGTCGGCCGGGATCAGCGCGTCGTAGAAGCGGTAGATCAGTTCATCGTCGACCAGCACGTCGGGCCGGCGCGTCTTGTGCTCCAACTCGCGGATCTCGCGCACCAGGCGGCGGTTGTGCGAGAAGAACGCTGCCTGCGTCTCGTACTCGCCTTCGACCAGCGCTTCGCGGATGAAGATCTCGCGCGCGGTCTTCGGATCCTTCGAACCGAACTCGACGCGCCGCTGGCTGTAGACGACCATGCCGTACAGCGTCGCGCGCTCGAACGCCACGACCTGCGCAGGCTTCTTTTCCCAGTGCGGATCGGTCCACGACTTCTTCAGCAGATGGCTACCGACACGCTCGAGCCACTGCGGCTCGATCGTCGCCACGCAACGCGCGAACAGCCGCGTCGTTTCGACCAGTTCCGCCGCCATCACCCAGCGCCCTGCCTTCTTCGCCAGCGGCGAACCCGGCCAGACGAAGAACTTGATGCCGCGCGCGCCGACGTACGGCGGTTCGCGATAGTCGGCATCGAGCGTCTTGAAGCCGACGTTGCCGAGCAGTCCCGCGAGCAGCGACAGGTGCACCTGCTCGAAGGTCGCCGGCGTGGCGTTGCCCCGCCAGCCCATTTCGCCGGCGATCGTCGCGAGTTGCGAATGCACTTCCCTCCACTCGCGCACGCGGCGCGGCGACAGGAAGTTCGACTTCAGCTCGTCGGTCAGCTTGCGGTTCGACTTCTTGTGCTCGAACCGTTCTTCGACAAAGTTCCACAGCTTGACGAACGACAGGAAGTCGCTCTTTTCGTCGGCGAACTTGCGATGCGCGTGGTCCGCGGCCTGCTGCGCTTCGAGGGGTCGCTCGCGCGGGTCCTGCACCGACAAAGCCGCGGCGATGATCAGCACCTCCGTCAGCGCATGGTTGTCGCGCGCGGCGAGCAGCATGCGGCCGATGCGCGGATCGACCGGCAGCCGCGCGAGTTCGCGGCCGATCGCGGTCAGCTCGTTCGTCTCGTCGACCGCGTTCAGCTCCGCCAGCAGGTCGTAGCCGTCGGCGATCGCGCGCGCCGGCGGCGGCTCGACGAACGGAAACGCGCGCACGTCGCCCAGCCCGAGCGACTTCATCCGCAGGATGACGGAGGCCAGCGACGAGCGAAGGATCTCCGGATCGGTGAACTTCGGCCGCCTGGCGAAGTCGGCTTCGTCGTACAGGCGAATGCAGATGCCTTCGGCCACGCGTCCGCAGCGGCCCGCGCGCTGGTTCGCGGCAGCCTGCGAGATCGATTCGACCTGAAGCTGCTCGACCTTGTTGCGATACGAGTAGCGCTTCACCCGCGCCAGCCCGGTGTCGACGACGTAGCGGATGCCGGGCACCGTGAGCGAGGTCTCGGCGACGTTGGTCGCGAGCACGATGCGTCGCGCGCCGCCGGGCTTGAAGACGCGCTCCTGCTCCTCGGCCGACAGCCGTGCAAACAGCGGCAGGATCTCGGTGCCCGGCCCAGCCGCGGGTGAGGGCCCCGCGGCTCCAAACCTGTGCTTGCGCAGCGCTTCGGCCGCCTCGCGGATCTCGCGCTCGCCGGGCAGGAACACGAGCACGTCGCCGCGGCCGGCGAGCGCGCATTCGTCCACCGCATCGACGATCGCGTCCATCAGCGTGCGATCGTCGGCATCGTCTTCGTCCTTCACCGGCCGATAGCGAATCTCGACGGGATACAGCCGCCCGGAGACGTTGATCACCGGCGCGGGCTGGTCTTTCGTGCCGAAGTGCGCGGCGAAGCGGTCGGCGTCGATCGTCGCCGACGTGATGATCAGCTTCAGATCGGGCCGCTTCGGAAGAAGCTGCTTCAGATACCCGAGCAGAAAGTCGATGTTCAGCGACCGCTCGTGCGCCTCGTCGATGATGATCGTGTCGTAGGCGGAAAGCAGTGGATCGCTTTGCGTTTCGGCGAGCAGGATGCCGTCGGTCATCAGCTTGACCGACGCGCCGGGTCGCGTGTGGTCGGTAAAGCGCACCTTGAAGCCGACCACTTCGCCGAGCGGCGTGTTCAACTCCTGCGCGATGCGGCGCGCGACGGAGGAGGCAGCGATGCGGCGCGGCTGCGTGTGGCCGATCAGCGTCTCGCGCCCGCGGCCGAGCGCGAGGCAGATCTTCGGCAGTTGCGTCGTCTTGCCGGAACCGGTCTCGCCGCAGACGATGACGACTTGATTGGCTTCGATCGCGCGCGCGATCTCCCCGCGCCGCGCCGAAACCGGCAGTTCCTCAGGGAACGCGATCGGCGGCAGCGGCGCGCGCGATGGAATCGACCGTTGCGGTCGCTGCGCGGGCTGTCGATTCGACTGCTGCATCGGTCCGCGACCGAAGTCGCGTCATCGTTCGAAACGGGGGGCGATCAGAGGGCGCGAAGTATACTTTTCGCGTGAACGACGCCGACGCCTCGCTGCCCTCCTCGCTCGTCGAAGCCACGCACGCGCAGTTCGTCGCCTGGCTGCGCGACGTCGCGCCCTATGTGCACGCGCATCGCGGCCGCACCTTCGTGGTCGCGTTCGGCGGCGAGCTGATCGAGGCGGGGCGGCTGAACGCGCTGGTGCACGACCTGTCGCTGCTGCATGCGATGGGCATCCGGCTCGTGATCGTGCACGGCTCGCGCCCGCAGGTGCAGGCGCAGCTCGCGCTGAAGGGGCTCGAAGCCCGCTTCGCGCAGGGCATGCGGATTACCGACGCGGCGGCGCTCGAATGCGCGAAGGAAGCCTCGGGCGAGATCCGACTCGACATCGAGGCGGCTTTTTCGCAAGGGCTGCCGAACACGCCGATGGCGCACTCGAAGGTGCGCGTGGTCAGCGGCAACTTCGTCACCGCGCGCCCGGTCGGCATCCTCGACGGCGTCGACTTCCTGCACACCGGCGTCGTGCGCAAGGTCGACGCCGACGCGATCCGGCACGCGCTCGCGGCCGATACGATCGTGCTGGCTTCGCCGCTCGGCTTCTCGCCGACCGGCGAGGCGTTCAATCTGACGATGGAGGACGTCGCGACCAGCATCGCCACCGCGATCCGCGCCGACAAGCTGATCCTGATCACCGACATCGACGGCGTGCGCGACCGCGCAGGCAAGCTGTACGAGGAACTGACGATCGCGCAGGCCGAGAACCTGCTCGCGGCCGATGACGCCGATGCCGACTCCGCGTTCAATCTGCGTTTCGCGCTGCGCGCCTGCCGCGGCGGCGTGCAGCGGGTGCACGTGATCCCGTACGCGCTCGACGGCAGCGTGCTGATCGAGTTGTTCACGCACGACGGCGTGGGCACGATGCTGTCGATCGAAGACCTCGAGGCGCTGCGCGAAGCGACGATCGACGACGTCGGCGGCATCCTCAAGCTGCTCGAGCCTCTCGAAGCCGACGGCACGCTGGTCAAGCGCCCGCGCGAGCTGATCGAGCGCGAGATCGACCGCTTCACCGTGCTCGAGCACGACGGCGTGATCTACGGCTGCGCCGCGCTGTACCCGTTCCCCGAATCGAAGATGGGCGAGATGGCCGCGCTCACCGTGCATCCGAGCTACCAGAACTACGGCGACGGCGCGCGGCTGCTCAAACGCATCGAGGCGCGCGCGAAGGCCGCTGGGCTGGAGAAGCTCTTCGTACTGACGACGCGCACCGCGCACTGGTTCCTCAAGCGCGGCTTCGCGCTCGCGGACGTCGACGATCTGCCGGTCGAGCGCAAGAAGCTCTACAACTGGCAGCGCCGCTCGCAGGTGTTGATGAAGACGATCTGAACCGTGGGTCCGGCGCAAGCGGGACCGACAACCAAGGAAGGCGTCATGGCAAGAATGGTCAAATGCGTGAAGCTCGGGCACGAGGCCGAGGGCCTCGACTTTCCGCCCGTGCCCGGCGAACTCGGCAAGCGCATCTGGGAGCACGTGTCGAAGGAAGCGTGGGCGCAGTGGCTCAAGCACCAGACGATGCTCGTCAACGAGAACCGCCTGAACCTCGCCGATCCGCGCGCGCGCAAGTACCTGCAGACGCAGATGGAACGCCATTTCTTCGGCGAAGGCGCCGACGTCGCGCAGGGTTACGTCCCGCCGAAGAGTTGATGCCTTGCACGGCCCGCTCGCCTTCGTGTTGTTGTGGGCGGCGGGGCTTGCGGTCGGCGTCGCGCTGGCGCTGCTGCTGACCGGTTCGGGCGCGGCCTGGATCGCCGTCGGGCTGCTCGCGATCGTCGGGTTCGCGGCGACCGTGCTGCTGATGCGCCGGCGCCGCTGATCTCGGTTCAATTCCTGGAGTCGACACAACGATGAAATTCGGCATCGGCCAGGCGGTCACGCGGATCGAGGACGACCGCCTGCTCACGGGTCGCGGTCGCTACGTGGACGACCTGCGCTTCGAAGGCGAGCTGCACGTCGCGTTCGTCCGCTCGCCGCACGCGCACGCGCGCGTCGCGTCGGTGGACGCGAGCGACGCGAAAGCGGCCGAAGGCGTGGTCGCGGTGCTAACCGGCGCCGATCTCGTCGCCGAGGGTATCGCGCCCTACCCGGCCAACCCTGCGCTGCGCGGCGCGAAAGGACAACCGCCGACCACGCCGCCCTACTTTCCGCTGGCGACCGACGCCGTGCGCTTCGTCGGGCAGCCGGTCGCCGCAGTCGTCGCCGAATCGCGTGCGGCGGCCGAGCGCGCCGCCGCGCTGATCGCGGTCGACTACGAGCCGCTGCCGGCGGTCGCGACGATCGAGGACGCGCTCGCGCCCGGCGCGCCGCTGGTGTGGCCGGATGCGCCGGGCAACATCGCCGGCAGTTCGAGCTTCGGCGATGCTGCGGCCTGCGATGCCGCGTTCGCGCAAGCGGCGCACGTCACGCGGCTTTCCGTGCGCAACCAGCGGCTGGCGCCCGTGACGCTCGAGCCGCGCGGCTGCGTCGCCGAGTTCGATGCGAAGACGGGGCGGCTCACGCTGCACGCAAGCTCGCAGAATCCCGCGGGGTTCCAGAAGTCGCTCGCCGGCGTGCTGAAGGTGCCGCCGGAGAACGTCCGCGTCGTCGTCGGCGACGTCGGCGGCGGTTTCGGCATGAAGGCCACGCTGCATCCGGAAGACGTCGTGTGTGCATTCGCCGCGCGCAAGCTCGGCCGGCCGGTGCGCTGGCGCGCGACGCGCCTCGAGGAATTCCAGGCCGCCACGCACGGCCGCGAGCAGCACGCCGACGCGGAGCTGGCGCTCGACGCGAAAGGCCGCATCCTCGGACTGCGCGCACGCATCCGCGGCGGCATCGGCGCCTACGGCGCGACGGCCGGCGCAGCGATCCATCTTCTGATCGGGCCGAAGGTCACGACCGGCGTCTATCACGTGCCGGCGCTCGACCTGCGTTCGCAGGCCGTGCTGACGCACACGAATCTGATCGGCGCGTATCGCGGCGCCGGCCGCCCCGAGGCGATCTACCTGATCGAGCGGCTGATGGACCGCGCGGCGGCGGAGATGAAGATCGACCCGGCCGAACTGCGCCGGCGCAATCTGATCCCGCCGGCCGCGATGCCGTACAAGACGCCGATGGGCGAAACGTACGACAGCGGCGACTTCCCGCGCCTGCTCGAGCAGGCGCTCGCCGCGGCCGACTGGAACGGCTTCGATGCGCGGCGCAAGCAGTCGCAGGCGCGCGGCAGGCTGCGCGGCCGCGCGGTGTCGACCTTCCTCGAATGGACCGGCGTCGTGCACGAGGAAACCGTCCAGCTTCACGTGCTCGCCGACGGCCGCGTGCGCGTCTTCACGGCGATGCAGGCGATGGGCCAGGGCATCGAGACGAGCTACCTGCAGATCCTCGCCGAGCGGCTGCAGATCGATCCCGCGCGCATCGAAATCGTCCAGGGCGACAGCGACGTCGCGCAAGGCATCGGCAGCATGGGCAGCCGGTCGCTCTACATCGGCGGCTCGGCGATGCTGACGGCCTCGGAGCAGGCGATCGACGCCGGCCGCAAGCTCGCCGCGGAAGAGCTCGAAGCCGCGCCCGAAGACATCGTCTATCGCGCGGGCCGCTTCGAGATCGCCGGCACCGACCGCGGCATCGAAGTCGGCGAACTCGCAGCCAAGCAGCCGGATCGACGCATCGCGGTGACCACGCTGCAAAAGGTCGGCGGGCCGTCCTGGCCGAACGGCGTACACGTCTGCGAAGTCGAGGTCGATCCGGAGACCGGCGAGGTGCGGATCGACCGCTACACGACCTACGACGACGTCGGCCGCGTGATCAACCCGCTGATCGTCGCCGGCCAGGTGCATGGCGGCATCGCGCAGGCCGTCGGGCAGGCGCTGATGGAGCACGTCGTCTACGACGGCGAAGGTCAGCTTCTGACCGGCTCGTTCATGGATTACGCGCTGCCGCGCGCCGACGATCTGCCGCCGATCGCAACCCACACCGACGAATCGCAGCCGTGCAAGATCAATCCGCTCGGCGCAAAGGGCGTGGGCGAGCTCGGCACGGTCGGCGCCACGCCGACCGTGATCAACGCGATCGTCGATGCGCTGCGGCCGCTCGGCGTGACCGACCTCGGGATGCCCGCCACGCCCGAACGCGTCTGGCGCGCGATCCGCGCCGCGAAGCGCGCGGCGGGATGAGGCTCAGTCGATCGCTCGCAACTGTCCGAAAATGGCGATGTCGAACGGCGCCCAAGCCGCCGTTCGCACGCCTGCGTGCGCAAGCCCGCGCCGCACCCATTCGTTGCACGTGTACCAGAACGTGTAGACGGGGATCGCCTCGTAGAAGGCGTCCGTGTCGAAGTAGCCCGGCGCGTCGATGCGAATCGGCCGGCCTTCGCCGTCGCGGCGGAACGATGCGCGCAGGTAGTCAACGAGTTTCCGGTACTGCGCGGCGCTGATACGGACGCGCTGTGATGCATACGCTTCGGGGCGATCGACGTATTCGACGTGCATCGCCCCCTGCCCTAGCCCGGACAGAGCGACGAGGGCGGTGCGCAGCCGCAGCTCGCGCCAGGTCGGCGTGTTCAGATAGAAATCGCGATCGCCCCAGCCGAAAGCGATCCACGCGAGCGGCGCATCGAGCCGGCGCAAGTGCTGCGGCGGATGGTCGATCGACCAGTCCACGCCTTCGGCGCGCGTCGGCACGACGATCTCGGCGTGCACCCCGTTGGTCCGCACGTAGATCGCCACGCCGTCGGGCGCTTCGACGAAGCCGCGGTTGACCGGCCACGCGCCGAGCGCGACCGCGAGCAGAACATACGACGCCGGGGCCGCGGCGAACGCGAGCAGCGCGCGTACCCACCGGCGCCGCATCGCGCTCAAGCGGGCGCGCGCCTTCCGCGCAGCCGCGCCGCAGGCCGCAAACGTTTCACGGCCGCCGCGACTCGATCACACCGTCCGTCGTGCCGAGCAGCAGTACGTCCGCGCCGCGCCGCGCGAACAAGCCGTTGGTCACGACCCCGACGATGCCGTCGATGGCGGTTTCGAGGCCGACCGGATCGGTGATGCGCAGCCCGTGCACGTCGAGGATCACGTTGCCGTTGTCGGTGACCACGCCTTCGCGCCACTTGGGTTGCCCGCCGAGCTCCGCCAGCCGGCGCGCGACGTAGCGGCGCGCCATCGGAATCACCTCGACCGGCAGCGGAAAGCGGCCGAGCACGTCGACGCGCTTGCTTTCGTCCGCGATGCAGACGAACTGCCGCGCCACCGCGGCGACGATCTTTTCGCGCGTCAGCGCCGCGCCGCCGCCCTTGATCATCGCGAACGAGCCGTCGATCTCGTCGGCGCCGTCGATGTAGACGGGCAGGTCCTCGACGTCGTTCAGATCGAACAGGCGGATGCCGTGCGCGGCAAGCCGCTGGCCGCTGCGCTCGGAGCTCGTCACCGCGCCGAGGATGCGGTCCTTGACCGCCGCCAGTTCGTCGATGAAAAGATCCGCGGTCGAACCGGTGCCGACGCCGATGATCTTGCCGTCCGGCACGAAACGGATCGCGGCCTTGGCAACCGCGCGCTTGAGTTCCGCCTGTGTGCTCACCTGCCCTCTCCCTGCGCTGCGCGGCGATCATAACGGGCAGGCCGGCCGATCACGCCGCGCCGCCTTCAGCGCGGCCGGCGGATCGTCAGCGGCGGCGCCCGTAGCGGACCGAACCAGAACGCGCGCGGGCGGTGCTCGTGCAGGCCGCGCAGCGCGGGATCGGCGAAGCGCGCGACACGCGGTCGTACTGCGAGATTGGCGGCGACGGTCTGTGCGGCGTCTTCCGCGTGCTCGATCACGAACGCGTGACCGTAGGGCTTGTAGACGACGTTGCCCGCGAGCCGGACATGCGGCGAACCGGCGACGACGACGCCGCGCTGGAACGAATGGTGGATCAGGCAGTCGATCGCACAGCTCGCGCCCGAGTCGCCGTTGGCGGACCAGTGCAGCGGAAAGCGACCGCGCCGGCCGAACTGTCCGACCCGGCGGAATTCGACACTGCGGAAGCGGCCGATCGACGAGCGCGCGCCCTCGTCGCCGTCGCGCGCGCCGCTGCCGATCAGGCAATGCGCGCCGAAACCGCGCTCGACCGAAGCTTCGTCGCCTTCGACAACGATGCCGCGGCCCATCAGCACGACCTTGCCCAGCGTGCCGGCCGGCGCCCGCAGCGGAGAGCGCTCGCCGAGATGGCGGTGCTGCAACGGCCGATCGACCGTCACCGCCATTCCGTCACGCGCGACCGCTTCGATCGAGCGCTCCTCGACCAGCGGCAGTTCGGCGCCGCCCGAGGCGATCGCGATCGGATCGCCCGCCTGCCAATCGACCGGCTGCGCGAGCCGCAGGGTGCGGCCGCCGGCGACGGTGGAGTCGCCCAGCGGAACCCAGCTCTTGCGCTGGCGGCCATGCAGGTCGATCGTGCCGCCGCGTACGGCCGCGAGAAACGCGGTGCCGAGGCCGTGCGCGTTTTCGTCGGGCGCACCACCGCCGAGCGAAATCGTCAGCCGCGCGTCGCGCGGTGTCTCGGCGCTGCCCGCGCGCAGCGCACCGCCGCCTTCGACGAGGATCCAGCGCGCGCGCAGCGACAGTTCGCGCGGCGCGAACAGCAGCGTGCCAAAGACCGTAATCGACGCCGCGCGCACGTCGCCGTCGACGACGACCGTGCGCCCCGGCGGAATCACCACGTCCTCGTCGGGCCGCGGAACGCGTCCGTTCCAGGCGGCCGAGTCGGACCACGCGCGCGCGTCCGGCGCGAACGCCTCCGCGTCGCGCGATCCGGCCGCGCCGACAGCGCCACCGGCAGCCTGAAAATCGAGGAAGCCCATATCCCCCTGAGCGTAGATCGCGTCCCTCTGCGGGGACTCGAAGCGGTCGCGGTGCCGCGCACGAGCACGTCCGCAACGAGCGGCGAAGGCTACACCCGAAGGCGGCGCCGAACCAACCGCCGGGCAACACAAGAACGCGCGATGGGGCGTGTACCGCGGCGTTCTTAACGCGACTTGCGCGGGTCCGGCGCGCCGCCGAAGAACACGCGCCCGTCGGCCTCCGGCTCGAAGATCACGTGGACGTTTTCGACCGGACGCGCGAGGCACGCGGCTACGGCCGCAGCGAGCGCGCTTGCGCAGCGGCCGCGATCCTCAATCGAAGCGCGCCGCGCGAGCACGCGCACGAAGACCGCGCGCGGGGCGGCGGCGGTTTCGTTCTCGGCGTAGGCGTCGGCGGCGAGCGGCCGCAGGCGCACCCAGGTCGCCTCGGGCGCAGACCCGAAGACGCGCCCCGCAGCGTCGGCGATCGCGCGCGCGAGCTCGGGCGGCCCGTCGTCCGCGGGGACCCACTCGACGTCGACGATCGGCACGGCCTACTTGCGCGGCGGCGGCACGTCGGTGCAGACGCCTTCGTGGATCTCGGCCGCCATGCCGATCGATTCGCCGAGCGTCGGGTGCGGATGGATCGTGCGGCCGATGTCGGCCGCGTCGCAGCCCATTTCGATCGCCAGCGCGATCTCGGAGATCAGGTCGCCGGCGTGCGTGCCGACGATGCCGCCGCCGACGATGCGATGCGTGTCTTCGTCGAACAGCAGTTTCGTGAAGCCTTCGTCGCGCGCGTTGGCGATCGCACGCCCGCTCGCGCTCCACGGAAACTTCGCGACACCGATACGCACGCCCTTGTCCTTCGCTTCGTCTTCGGTCAGGCCGACCCACGCGACTTCCGGATCCGTGTACGCGACCGAAGGGATCACGCGCGCGTCGAAGTGCGACTTGTGTCCGGCGGCAGCTTCGGCGGCGACGTGCCCTTCGTGCACGGCCTTGTGCGCGAGCATCGGCTGGCCGACGACGTCGCCGATCGCGAAGATGTGGGGCACGTTGGTCCGCATCTGCGAGTCGACCTCGATGTAGCCGCGGTCGGTGACCCTGACGCCCGCGCGCTCGGCGCCGATCTTGCGGCCGTTCGGGCTGCGGCCGACCGACTGCAGGATCAGGTCGTAGCGCTGCGGCTCGGCCGGTGCGGCTTCGCCCTCGAAGCGCGCCCACAGGCCGTCGGGCTTGGCTTCGACCGCGACCGTCTTCGTCTTCAGCATCACCTTCTCGAAGCGGCCGGCGTTGTGCTTCTGCCAGACGCGCACGAGGTCGCGGTCTGCGCCGAGCATCAGGCCGTCCATCATCTCGACGACATCGATGCGGCTGCCAAGCGTCGAGTACACGGTGGCCATTTCCAGCCCGATGATGCCGCCGCCGACGACCAGCATCCGCTGCGGGATCGAAGGCAGCTCGAGCGCGCCGGTGGAGTCGACGATGCGCGGATCGTCGGGCATGAACGGCAGCCGGACCGCGGCCGAGCCCGCGGCGATGATCGCCTTGTCGAAGCGGACGAGCTTCTTCTCGCCGGTCTTATCCTGGCCCGTGCCCGTGGTCAGTTCGACTTCGAGATGGTTCGGCCCGACGAAGCTGCCGTAGCCACGTACGACGGTGACCTTGCGCATCTTGGCCATCGCGGCGAGCCCGCCGGTGAGCTTGCCGACGACTTTGGCCTTGTGCGCGCGCAGCTTGGCCAGATCGACGGTCGGCTTGCCGAACGCGATGCCAATGTCGCCGAAGTGTGCGGCTTCGTCCATCACCGCCGCGACGTGCAGCAGCGCCTTCGACGGAATGCAGCCGACGTTCAGGCATACGCCGCCGAGCGATGCGTAGCGCTCGACGAGTACCGTCTTCATTCCGAGGTCGGCCGCGCGGAACGCGGCCGAATAGCCGCCGGGGCCGGCGCCGAGGACGAGCATGTCGCAGTCGATGTCGGCGGCGCCGACGGTGGTGGGGCGCTGCGCGGCTGGGACCGGAGGAATCCCCCCTGGCCCCCCTTTTTCAAAGGGGGGTGAGGCGACCTGGCGCGGTTCGCTCCCCCCTTTCGTAAAGGGGGGCTGGGGAGGACTTGCAGCGGCCCCCGACTCGGCCGCCTCCAACTCGAGAATCACGCTGCCTTCGGAAACCTTGTCCCCCAGCTTCACCCGCATCGCCTTGACTTTGCCCGCGTGCGACGACGGAATCTCCATCGACGCCTTGTCGCTCTCCACCGTGATCAGCGACTGCTCGCGCGCCACCGCGTCGCCCGCCTTCACCAGCACCTCGATGACTTCCACGTCCTTGAAGTCGCCGATGTCCGGAACCTTCACTTCGATCGTCTGGCTCATGTCGTCTCTCCGCCCGCCAGCGGCAGGCTGAACACGCGCACCGGGAGCGCGGAACTCTTGTCGAACTCGGCGCCCGCCTGGACGCCCAGCTCGGCGATCGCGCGCGCCGACTTCAGGCGGTCGTACGCGGCGTACATCGCCCCGAGCGCGAAGTTGCGGCCCGAGCCGATGCCCCAGAACCGCTCGAAACTGAACACCTCGCGGTACGAGTAGACGCCGTAGATGCCGGTCGGATTCGCGATCACCGCGGTGATCTGCGAGGACTCGTACGGATCGGACTCGTCCTCCTTGGGGTTCAGGAAGTATTTCTCCTTCAGCACCGCGTGCAGCTTCTGGAAGGTCGTGAAGATCTGCTGCCGACTGCCGAGCCGACACTCCTCGCCCAGGTTGCGCAGCGCCTCGGCGAGCACCGCAAAGTGCGCGGTGCTGCCCGCCAGCCCGATGTACGAGTCGCCGACCTGGATGATCTTCTCGTTGACTTCGTAGCCGTGCGGCAGCCGGGTCTCGCCGAAGGTCACGAGCGCGTCCGACGCGATCGCGATCTCGTTGTTCTTCTTGACGACGACGATGGTGGTCACGGCTACAGCAGCACGCGCCGGAAATCCGCCAACAGCGACGCCAGATACGCGTTGAAGCGCGCCGCGCTCGCGCCGTCGACGACGCGGTGGTCCCACGACAGCGACAGCGGCAGGATCAGCCGCGGCACGAATTGCTTGCCGTCCCACACCGGTCTCGTCGTCGAGCGGCACACGCCGAGGATTGCCACCTCGGGCGCGTTGATGATCGGCGTGAAGTAGGTGCCGCCGATGCCGCCGAGCGAGGAGATCGAGAACGTTCCGCCCTGCATGTCGCCGATCGCGAGCTTGCCGTCGCGCGCCTTTGCGGCAAGCGCCGCGGTTTCCTGCGCGATCTCGAAGATCCCTTTCCTGTCCGCGTCCCTGATCACCGGCACGACCAGCCCGTTCGGCGTGTCGGCGGCGAAGCCGACGTGCCAGTAGTTCTTGCGGATGATTGCGTCGCCTTCGGGCGCGATCGAGCTGTTGAAGTCGGGGAACTTCTTCAGCGCCGCGACGCAGGCCTTGATCAGGAAAGCGAGCATCGTGACCTTGACGCCGCTCTTTTCGTTCTCCTTGTTCAACTGCACGCGGAAGGCTTCGAGCTCGGTGATGTCCGCGTCCTCGTGGTTGGTGACGTGCGGGATCATCACCCAGTTGCGTGCGAGGTTCGGACCCGACAGCTTCTTGATACGCGACATCTCGACGCGCTCGACGGGGCCGAACTTCGCGAAATCGACCTGCGGCCACGGAATCACGTTCAAACCGCCGGCGGCGGCTCCGGCAACAGGCGCCGCGGCCGGGCGCGCGCCGCCGGCGAGTGCGCGCTTGACGTGCTCGCGCACATCGTCCTGCGTGATGCGGCCTTTCGGTCCGCTGCCGGCGACCTGCGTGAGGTCGACGCCCAACTCGCGCGCGAACTTGCGCACGGAAGGTGACGCGTGCGGCATCGCGCCCTCCGGCTGGCGGGGTTCGACCGCCGCCGGCCGCGCGACCATGTCGACCGCGTAAGCGGTCGACGGCGGTGAAGTCGTTGCTGCCGGGGGTGCGGAAACCGGCGCCGCGGGTGCGGGGCTCGGCAGCGCGGCAGCCGCTTCGTTCGCGGCCAGCATCACGATCGGCGAACCCTGCGAAACCTTGTCGCCGATCTTCACCAGCAGCGACTGCACCAGGCCCGCGGCCGGGCTCGGGATCTCCATCGACGCCTTGTCGCTCTCGACGGTGATCAGCGACTGATCCTTGTTGACGCGATCACCCGGCCTGACGAGGACTTCGATCACCTCGACGTCCTTGAAGTCGCCGATGTCGGGGACGGTGACCTGAAGCGCTTCGCCTGTCGGGCGCGGCGCCGGAGGAATCCCCCCTGGCCCCCCTTTTTCAAAGGGGGGTGAGGCGACCTGACGCGGTTCACTCCCCCCTTTCGCAGAGGGAGGCTGGGGAGGATTTGCAGCGGCCCCCGACTCGGCCGCCTCCAACTCGAGAATCACGCTGCCTTCGGAAACCTTGTCCCCCAGCTTCACCCGCATCGCTTTCACTCGCCCCGCGTGGGACGACGGTATCTCCATCGACGCCTTGTCGCTCTCCACCGTGATCAGCGACTGCTCGCGCGCCACCGCATCGCCCGCCTTCACCAGCACCTCGATGACTTCCACGTCCTTGAAGTCGCCGATGTCCGGGACCTTCACCTCGACCAGGTTGCCCATCGTCGTGTCTCCGTTCTTCTCGTTGACCGCGCCGGCGCGCGGCGCGCGCGTCAGGTGCGCGTCGGGTTCGGCTTGTTCGGATCGATGCCGTATTTCTTGATCGCTTCGGCGACCTTGGCCATCGGCAGCGCGCCTTCCTCGGCGAGCGCACGCAGCGCGGCCACCGTCACGAAGCGGCGGTCGACCTCGAAGAACTCGCGCAGCTTCTCGCGCGTGTCCGAACGCCCGAAGCCGTCGGTGCCGAGCACGTGATACGTGCGGCCCTTCGGCAGGTACGGCCGGATCTGGTCGGCGAACAGACGCATGTAGTCGGTCGACGCGACGACCGGGCCGGCGGTGCGTTCGAGCTTCTCGGCGACGTAGGCCTTCTTCGGCTTCTTGTCGGTCGGGTGCAGCAGGTTCCAGCGCTCGCAGTCGATGCCGTCGCGCCGCAGCTCGGTGAAGCTCGTGACGCTCCAGACGTCGCCCGCCACGCCCCAGTCGCGCTCGAGCAGATCGGCCGCCGCGATGACCTCGCGCAGGATCGTTCCGCTGCCCAGAAGCTGAACGCGCGGGATCGACAGGCCCTTGCCGCTGCCCGCCATGCCTTCCTTGAAGAGATACATGCCTTTGAGAATGCCCTCCTCCTGGCCTTTTTTCAGGCCCGGCTGCGGGTAGTTCTCGTTCATCAGCGTGACGTAGTACCAGACGTTGTCCTGCTCCTCGACCATGCGCTTCAGTCCCGCCTGCAGGATCACCGCGACCTCGTGCGCGAAGGTCGGGTCGTAGCTGATGCAGTTCGGGATCGTCGCGCTCATCAGGTGCGAGTGGCCGTCCTGGTGCTGCAGGCCCTCGCCGTTCAAGGTCGTGCGGCCGCTGGTCGCGCCGAGCAGGAAGCCGCGCGACTGCATGTCCCCCGCCGCCCAGCACAGGTCGCCGACGCGCTGGAAGCCGAACATCGAATAGAAGATGTAGAAGGGGATCATGATGCGGTCGTTGTTCGAGTACGACGTCGCGGCGGCGATCCAGTCGGCCATCGCGCCGGCCTCGTTGATCCCTTCCTCCAGGATCTGTCCCGCCTTGTCCTCGCGGTAGTACATCACCTGGTCGCGGTCGACCGGCTCGTAGAGCTGGCCCTGCTGGCTGAAGATGCCGAGCTGCCTGAACATGCCCTCCATGCCGAAGGTGCGCGCCTCGTCGGGGATGATCGGCACCACGCGCGGGCCCACGCCCTTGTCGCGCACGAGCTGCGTCAGGAAGCGCACGAACGCCTGCGTCGTGCTGATCTCGCGGCCTTCGGCGGTCGGCTCGAGGATCGCGTTGAAGGCTTCGAGCGGCGGCACCGCGAGCTTCTCGGAAGACGTGCGCCGCCGCTGCGGCAGATAGCCGCCCAGCGCGCGGCGCCGCTCGTGCAGGTACTTCATTTCCGGCGAGTTGTCGGCCGGTTTGTAGAAGGGCACCTGCTCGATCTCGTCGTCCGACACCGGGATCGCGAAGCGGTCGCGGAACTCACGCACCGCCTCGGTATCGAGCTTCTTGACCTGGTGCGTCGGATTCTTCGCCTCGCCGATCTTGCCCATGCCGAAGCCCTTGACGGTCTTCGCCAGGATCACGGTCGGCTGGCCCTCGTGCTTGACCGCAGCCGCGTAGGCCGCGTAGATCTTGTGCGGATCGTGGCCGCCGCGGTTCAGGCGCCAGATGTCGGCGTCGCTCATCCGCGACACCATTTCGAGCGTCTGCGGATACTTGCCGAAGAAGTGCTTGCGCACGAAGGCGCCGTCGTTGGCCTTGTAGTTCTGGTACTCGCCGTCGACGGTTTCCTCCATCAGCCGTAGCAGCGAGCCGTCCTTGTCCTTGGCAAGCAGCGGGTCCCAGTACGAACCCCAGATCAGCTTGATCACGTTCCAGCCGGCGCCGCGGAAGCTGCCTTCCAGCTCCTGGATGATCTTGCCGTTGCCGCGCACCGGTCCGTCGAGCCGCTGCAGGTTGCAGTTGACGACGAAGATCAGGTTGTCGAGCCTCTCGCGCGCGGCCATGCCGATCGCGCCCATCGACTCGGGCTCGTCCATCTCGCCGTCGCCGCAGAAGCACCACACCTTGCGGCCGCTGGTATCGGCGATACCGCGGTTGTGCAGGTACTTGAGGAAACGCGCTTGATAGATCGCCTGCAGCGGTCCCAGGCCCATCGACACCGTCGGGAACTGCCAGAAGTCCGGCATCAGCTTCGGATGCGGATACGACGTGACGCCTTTGCCGTTGACGTCGCGCCGGAAGTTCTGCAATTGCTCGGCGGTGAGCCGCCCTTCGAGGAAGGCGCGCGCATACACGCCCGGCGACGAGTGCCCCTGGATGTAGAGCAGATCGCCGCCGAAGTCCGCGGTCGGTGCGCGCCAGAAGTGGTTGAAACCGACTTCCATCAGCGTGCCCACCGATGCGTAGCTCGCGATGTGGCCGCCGAGGTCACCTTCCCCCCGGTTGGCGCGCACGACCATCGCCATCGCGTTCCAGCGGACGTACGAGCGGATGCGCTCCTCGATCGCATAGTCGCCCGGCGACTGCTCTTCGAGGTGCGGCGGGATCGTATTGATGTACGCCGTGTTCGGCGAAAACGGGATGTAGGCGCCGGAACGCCGCGCCTTGTCGATCAGGCGTTCCAGCAGGTAATGCGCGCGGTACGCGCCCTCCCGCTCGAGCACCGCATCGAGTGCTTCGAGCCATTCCTGCGTCTCGAGCGCATCGGGATCGTTGGCGGCCGCGGCCGCCGGGATGTTCGGAATCGCGGACATCGCTGTCTCCTCGGAATGTGCGTCGCGGCCGGCCGCGCGACCGTCGGCGAAGTGCACCGCACGACTTTAACAGCGGTTGGTGCGTCTTTCAAATAGCGATACTTGGTTTCGAATAATGAAACCACCCTTTCTTCGTTCTTCGATAACGCGGCATCAAGGCGTACCGATGCTCTCGCTAATATGCAATGCGCCCGCGGCGACTGCATCCGCATTCCGCCGCATCGAGCGCACTGTGCCCGATGACCGCGCCGGCCGACAAGCACTCTTTGATCGCTGCCTTCGACGCGCTGGCCGAAGCGCGGTCGCGTCGCCTGCGTTCCGCGCCGTGGCTGCCGTTCGCAGTGATCGGCCTGCTGGCGGTGCTGATCGCGGGCCTGTTCGTCGCAATGGTCGTCGAGGACCGGCAGTTGCAGCGCGACGCGATGCATCGCGACATCGACTCCGCGGCGCAACAGATCACGCTGCGCCTGACCGCGCTCAGCGAGACCTTGACGACGGCGGCACTGGAGATCGGCGCCGGAACGATCGGCGAGCGCCGTTTCGCGAGCGTGGCGTCGGAGTTGGTCGCCTCCAAGCCCGAGGTGATTCAGATTCGCTTCGTCGACGCCGGCGGACGCCTCGCCTGGCCACTGCCGTCCGCGCCGAGCGCGGTCGCGGGCAACGCCGTCGAACCGGCGCTTCAACCTCTGCTTGCCCGCGCCCGCGCCGCCGGCACCGCCACCTTCGCCCTCGCCGGCGAAGCGACGACCGATCCGGCGATCGTGCTCATCGTTCCGTCGTTCGCACAGGCGCGCTACGTCGGCGCGATCGTCGCGCGCGTGTCGCCGGGCGAGCTGCTGCGCGCCGGCGTGGCCCCGGAAACCGCTGACCGCTACCGCCTTTCGCTGCAGGCGGCCGCCGACGTTCTCGCCAGCAGCACGGCGAGCGCGCCTTCGCCGAGTGCGCTCAGCTACTCCACCGGCGTGTCGCCGCTGCCGCCCGACGTGCGCCTGCATGCCAGCGCGTTCAAGCTCGAGTCGGGGCTGGTCGGCAGCGCGCTCGTCTGGGTCGTGGGCGCGCTCGCCGCCGCCGTCGCGATCGCGCTCGGCGCGCTCGCCCACTACACGTCGCGCCAAGCGCGCATCGATCGCGCGCTGCTCGCCGAAACCGCGCTGCGGCGCGCGATGGAAGATTCGATGGCCACCGGCCTCAGCGTGTTCGACACCGAAGGCGTACTGCGCTACGTGAACCGTGCCTTCTGCCAGATGACCGGCTGGAGTGAGCGTGATCTGATCGGCAGCGGCGCGCCGCTGCCGTACTGGCCGGCCGACATGCGCGCCGAGCATGAAAGGAACCTGCGGCGCATCCTCGCGGCCGACATCCCGAGCGCGGGTTTCGAGGCGCAGGTGCTGCGCGCCGACGGTTCCCGCTTCGACGCCCGCATGTACGTCTCGCCGCTGGTCGACGAGGCCGGACGGCAGATCGGCTGGATGAGCTCGATGGCCGACGTCACCGAACCCAAGCGCATCCGCAGCGAACTGGCCGCCGCACACGAGCGCTTCACGACGGTCCTCGAGTCGCTCGAGGCCGCGGTATCGGTCGTGCCGATCGATTCGACGGCGGAAGGCGACGCGCTGCTGTTCGCCAACCGCGAGTACCGCGCGCGCTTCGGCGAAACCGACGGCGGCCACAAGCGCCTCGCGCAGCGGCTGCGCGGGCGCGGCGGCCCCGAGATGAGCGGCGAGGCGCTCGACGAGGCGAGCGGGCGCTGGTACGACGTGCGCATGCGCGAGATCCGCTGGCCTGCGAAGGACTACGACGGCGGCCGCGCGGTGCGCCTGCAGATCGCCACCGACATCACGCTGCGTAAGACGACCGAGGAAATCGCGCGCCAGCAGCAGGAAAAGGTGCAGTTCACCTCGCGCCTGATGACGATGGGCGAAATGGCATCTTCGCTCGCGCACGAGCTGAACCAGCCGCTCACCGCAATCGTCAACTACAGCGAAGGCACGCTCGCGCGGCTGCGCGCCGGACAGGTGCCGTCGGCCGAGCTGCGCGCGGCGCTGGAGAAGACTTCGACGCAGGCGCAGCGGGCGGGCCGCATCATCCGCCGCATCCGCGAGTTCGTGAAACGCTCCGAGCCGCGGCGCCGCCCGACGCCGGCGCAACGCATCGTCGACGACGCAATCGCTTTCGCCGAGATCGAGGCCGGCAAGAAGAACATCGCGATCGCCGCCGCGGTCGATCCGACGCTGCCGCCGCTGGACGTCGATCCGATCCTGATCGAGCAGGTGCTGCTGAACCTGCTGAAGAACGCGATCGACGCGATGGAGCACGCGACCGTGCGCCTGATCGACGTGATCGTGAAGCGCGCACCGGCCGACGGTATGGCCGAGGTCGCCGTGATCGACCGCGGCAGCGGCATTCCCGAAGCGCATCTGGCGAGCGTGTTCCAGCCGTTCTTCAGCACCAAGTCCGAGGGCATGGGCATGGGGCTGAACATCTGCCGCTCGATCATCGAGTTCCATCAGGGCCGGCTCCATCTCGAGAAAAACCCTGAGCCGACGGGCGGATCGATCATGCGCTTCACGCTTCCGCTTGCGGCCGACGGCTGCGGCTCCGACAATGCGCGCGAGCCGAGCGAAGCGGCCGCCAAGTGAGCGAAAGCGAATGACCGAGACGGAATCGAAGGACACCCTGGGCGTCGTCTACGTCGTCGACGACGACGAAGCCGTGCGCGACTCGCTGCAGTGGCTGCTCGAAGCCAGTTCCTATCGGGTCGCGACCTACGACAGCGCCGAGGCCTTTCTCGCCGGCTTCGACCCCGACGCCATTGCCTGTCTGATCCTCGACGTGCGCATGCCCGGGATGAGCGGCCTCGAGCTGCAGGACGAGTTGCTCGCGCGCAAGCTCAACCTGCCGATCATCTTCATCACCGGGCACGGCGACGTGCCAATGGCGGTGTCGACGATGAAAAAGGGCGCGGTCGATTTCATCGAGAAGCCTTTCGACCAGACCGCGCTGAAGGCGCTGGTCGAACGCATGCTCGCGCACGCGCGCGAGGCCGCCGCCGCCGCTGAGCGCCAACGGCTCAATGAGGCGCTGCTCGCCCGGCTGACCCCGCGCGAGCAGCAGGTGCTCGAGCGCATCGTCGCGGGGCGTCTTAACAAGCAGATCGCCGACGATCTCGGCATTTCGATCAAGACCGTCGAAGCTCACCGCGCCAACATCATGGACAAGCTGCGCGCCAACACGGTCGCCGACCTGATGCGCGTCGCGCTTTCCAGTGGCGCGGCATCGTAAGTCCGGGCGGGGTGCAGCGTAAAATCCGCGCCTCTGCTTCTTCGTCCCGTCCTCCCGCTTCCATGACCGCCCGTCTGATCGACGGCAAGGCGCTCGCCGCGTCGGTACGCGCCGGCCTGAAACCCCGCATCGAGGCGCTCGCCGCGCGCGGCCAACGGCCAGGGCTCGCGGTGATCCTCGTCGGCGACGATCCGGCGTCGGCCGTGTACGTGCGCAACAAGGTCAAGGCGTGCGAGGAGAACGGCATCCGCTCCTGGTTCGAGCATCTGCCGGCGCAGACGAGCGAATCCGAACTGCTCGCGCGGATCGCGGCGCTGAACGCGAATCCGGACGTGCACGGCATCCTCGTACAGCTGCCGCTGCCGAAGCACCTCGACGCGCAGAAGATCCTCGAGACCATCGCGTTCGACAAGGACGTCGACGGGCTGCACGCGACCAACGCGGGGCTGACGCTGATGGGCCGTCCGCACTTCCGCTCGTGCACGCCATACGGCGTGATGAAGATGCTCGAGTCGATCGCCTATCCGCTCAGGGGTGCGCACGCGGTCGTGCTCGGGCGCTCGAACATGGTCGGCAAACCGATGGCGATGCTGCTGCTCGCCGCCAACGCGACCGTGACGATCTGCCACAGCGCCACGCGCGACCTGGCGTCGATCACGCGCCAGGCCGACGTGCTGGTCGCCGCGGTGGGGAAGCTCAAGCTCGTCACCGCGGACATGGTCAGGCCCGGCGCGGTGGTCATCGACGTCGGCACCAACCGCACGCCGGACGGCAAGCTCGCCGGCGACGTCGACTTCGACGCCGTGCGCGAGGTCGCCGGCTGGATCTCGCCGGTGCCCGGCGGCGTCGGACCGATGACGATCACCATGCTGCTCGTCAACACGGTCGAGGCGGCCGAGCGCGCGGCCGCGCGCTCGCCGTCGGCGATCGGCCGTCGACCGACCGAGCCTCATATCTGACGAGGCGCAGTCCGCTTCGCCTGCGCCGAACACCGATGCCTTTCGAAAACGCCACCAATCCGCTGCTCGACTTCCGCGATCTCGCGCGCTTCTCGGAGATCCGGCCCGAACACATTTCGCCGGCGGTCGATGCGCTGCTCGCCGACTGCCGCGCAATCGTCGCTCGCGTGACCGACACGACCGCCCCCGCGAGCTGGGACAATGTCGTCGCGCCGCTGGACGACGCGACCGAACGGCTGTCGCGCGCGTGGGCCGCCGTTTCGCACATGAACGCGGTCGTCGACACGCCTGCGCTGCGCGAGCAGTACAACGCCAATCTGCCCAAGCTCACGGCGTTCTGGACCGAACTGTCGCAGAACCTGCGCCTGTACGAGCGCTTCAAGCAGCTCGCCGCCGCGCCCGACTTCGCGTCGTGGCCGGCCGCACGTCGCAAGATCGTCGAAAACGAGTTGCGCGACTTCCGCCTCGGCGGCGCCGAGCTGCCCGCGCCGCAGAAGGAGCGGTTGCGTGCGCTGCGCGAACGACTGGCGCAGCTGTCGACGCGCTTCGCCGAGAACGTGCTCGACGCGACCAACGCCTATGCGCTCGTCGTCGAAGACCGCGCGCGGCTCACCGGCATTCCGGACGACGTGCTCGAGATGTACCGCGAGGCCGCGGCCGCCGAAGGCAAGTCCGGCTACAAGATCACGCTGCATTTTCCGAGCTACTTCCCCGCCCTGCAGTACGCCGATGACCGCGTGCTGCGCCAGCAGCTCTATCGCGCCTACGCGACGCGCGCCTCCGAGCTCGGCAAGCCCGAATGGGACAACAGTGCGGTGATGCTCGAGCTGCTGCGGCTGCGGCGCGAGATGGCACAGCTGCTCGGCTACCGCGATTTCGCCGAGGTCTCGCTGGTGCCGAAGATGGCCTCCACGCCCGACGAGGTACTCGGTTTCCTGCGCGACCTGGCGCGCCGCTCCAAGCCGCACGCCGAGCGAGACATGGCCGAACTGCGCGAGTTCGCCGCCCGCGAGCTGGGCCTGGCCGATCTGCAGCCGTGGGACATCGCGTACGCCAGCGAAAAGCTGCGCCAGGCGCGCTACGCGTACTCGGAACAGGAGCTGAAGCAGTACTTCCCCGAGCACAAGGTGCTCGCGGGGCTGTTCCACGTGATCGAGACGCTGTTCTCGGTGAGAGTCAGGCCCGACACCGCGCCGGTGTGGCATCCGGACGTGAAGTTCTTCCGCATCGAGGACGGCGGCGGGGCGTTGGTCGGACAGTTCTATCTGGACCTGTACGCACGCGAACACAAGCAGGGCGGCGCCTGGCAGGACGACGCGCGCGGGCGCCGGCGGGTGGCCGGCGGCGTGCAGACGCCGGTGTCCTTCCTCACCTGCAACTTCACGCGACCGGTCGGCGGCAGGCCCGCGCTGTTCACGCACGACGAGGTGCTGACGCTGTTCCACGAGTTCGGGCACGGGCTGCATCACATGCTGACGCGCGTCGACGAACTCGCGGTCTCCGGCATCCACGGCGTCGAATGGGACGCCGTCGAGCTGCCGAGCCAGTTCATGGAGAACTTCTGCTGGGAGTGGGAGTGCCTGCAGCAGATGACCGCGCACGTCGACACGGGCGAGCCGCTGCCGCGCGCGCTGTTCGACAAGATGATCGCGGCGAAGAACTTCCAGAGCGGCATGCAGATGGTGCGGCAGCTCGAGTTCGGCCTGTTCGACATGCGGCTGCACACCGAGTTCGACCCGGTCCACGCCACGCCGCGCGACGTGCTGCAACTGGCCGAAGACGTGCGGCGCGAAGTTGCGGTCGTATTCCCGCCCGACTTCTTCCGTGGCGCGTGGAGCTTCACGCACATCTTCGCCGGTGGCTACGCAGCGGGTTACTACAGCTACAAGTGGGCCGAGGTGCTTTCCGCCGATTGCTACGCCGCGTTCGAGGAGAACGGCAACGTGCTCGACCCCGCGGTCGGCCGCCGCTTCTTCGACGAGATCCTCGCGGTCGGCGGCAGCCGGCCGGCGATGGAGTCGTTCGTTGCCTTCCGCGGCCGCAAGCCGCAGATCGACGCGTTGCTGCAGCACAATGGCATGGCCGGATAGGAAGCGAGGTGCGAGGTGCAGGGTACGAGGCTCAAGATCCTGATCGCGCTGCTGCTGGCGCCTGTGCTTGGGGCTGCCCAGTACAAGTGGACCGACGCCGACGGCCGCGTGAGCTACGGCGACAGCCCGCCGCGCGAAGCGCGCAACATCCAGCGCATCGACGTGCGCAGCGACGAAAGCGGCGACGAATTGCTGCGCGGGTTGCCATACGCGCTGCGTAAAGTCGCCGAACAGCACCCGGTCGTGCTGTACACGACGACTTCGTGCGCGCCGTGCGAGTCCGGCCGCGAACTGCTGCGCGCGCGTGGCGTGCCCTACGTCGAGCGCACGGTCACGTCGAACGACGACATCGAACAGCTGCAGCGCATCGCGGGGACGAACCGGCTTCCGGTACTCGCGGTCGGACGCCAGCTCGAGCGCAGCTTCGAAACCGGCGCATGGAACACGCTGCTCGACCTCGCGGGTTATCCGCGCGCGTCGCTGCTGGCGCGAAGCTGGCAGCCGCCGGCGCCACGGCCGCTCGTGCCGCCGCCCGCGCCGCAGGCGAGCACGACGCCGTCGAACTGAACGCTGCCGCGCGAGGCGCTCGCGCGGCGAATCGATGCCGATCACGCTCGCGACCTGGAACGTCAACTCGCTGAAGGTGCGGCTGCCGCACCTCACCGACTGGCTCGGCGCGCACGCGGTCGACATCGTGTGCCTGCAGGAAACCAAGCTCACCGACGGCAAGTTCCCGGTCGACGAGCTGGCAAAGGTCGGCTACCGCAGCGTCTACGCCGGGCAGAAGACCTACAACGGCGTGGCGATCCTGCTGCGCGACGGTGCGGTCGGCGCGCCGATCGACGTACAGGTCAACCTGCCGAACTTCGAGGACGAGCAGAAGCGCCTGCTCGCAGTCACGCTCGACGGCCTGCGCGTCGTCTGCGCGTACTTTCCGAACGGCCAGGCGGTCGGCAGCGACAAGTACGACTACAAGCTGCGCTGGCTCGGCGCGTTGACGACGTGGCTCAAGGACGAGCTCGCGCGGCACGAAAAGCTCGCGCTCGCCGGCGATTTCAACATCGCGCCGGAACCGCGCGACGTGCACGACCCCGTGCTGTGGGACGGGCAGGTCCTGTTCTCCGAACCCGAGCGCGCCGCATTCCGCGCGCTGCTTGGCCTCGGGCTGCGCGACGCCTTCCGCCTGTTCGAGCAACCCGAGCGCAGCTACACGTGGTGGGACTACCGCAACATGGCGTTCCGCCGCAAGTGGGGCCTGCGCATCGATCACATCCTGCTGTCGCCGGCGCTGGCGGCGCAATGCACGGCGTGCACGATCGACGTCGAACCGCGCCGGCGCGAGCAGCCGAGCGACCACGCGCCGGTGATCGCCACCCTCGGCTGACGGCCGGCGCACGCCGCGCAGTCCGAGCCGCCGGTCCGAGCTAGTCGAACGGCCCGCGCCCGGAGCGCGCAACGGCCACGCCGTCGCTCAGTTGACTCCTCGACCAGGCGAGAAGCGCGGAGAAGTCGCCGCCGAAAACTTCCTGCAGCAGCATCTCGTACCCGATCGAGCACAGCGCGATCTCGTGCGAGTCGAGCACCCTTTGCATCGCGGCCCGCGAGCACTGCAGGTAATACGCCTTCAGTTCCGTTGCGGGAAGCCGGCGCAGCGCTGCAACGAAGCGGCTCTCGCAGTCGAAGACGCCATCCGCCTCGTCGGCGCGCAGATCCGGCGGCGTTGCGACGCCGGCCGCCAACAGGCAAGCCGCGATCCGCGTCAGCACACGTAACGATTGCATCTGCCCCTCCTGCGATCGTTCACGGCCTTCAGTCCGCGGACACGAGTTCGCCCAGCAAGGTAAAGCGGCGCTCCCTCGGCTCGAACTGCACGATGCCCGCGCCGCGCAGCCCCTTGAATCTGCCGGTGCCGCCCGCCGTCTCCCAGATGCCGTTGGCGACGAAGCGCGGCTTGCCGTCCGCGCCGGGCACGACGACGGCGCGAAACTCGTACCTCAGATACGCGATGTCGCCTTCGGCCGCGGTGAAGACGAGGTAGCCGTTCACATGGGCACCCGTCGCCGGATTGACGTCGTGCATGCCCCACTCGAGCATCGTCGTGCCGGCGAGCGGACCGCTGCCCGCGACCTTGCCTTCGCGTTGCGCGGCGAGCAGATAGCGCTTGCTGCCATCGGCGAAGTCGAGTCTCGCGTCGGCCTTCGGCGCGACGACAGCCTCGATCTTGATCGGCGCGGCGAGCGCCGCGGTGATTGAAGAAGCGAAGAGCGTCGCTGCTGCGACGAAGCGACGCAGCGGCCTTGTCTGGTTTCGAGCGTTCATCGGATCGTCCTTTCGAATGCGGTGCAGCCGGCGCCTCGCTGCAACCGATCGACCGCCGTGCACCGGGCGCACAAGGTATGCGGCGCGATCGATTCCGCGGCAAGCGCGGCGACGGACGAGCGAGATCGCGGCATGACTGCCGCCGAATCGAGGATGGACGAGACGGATGCGACGGTCAGCCGGTGCTCGGTTTCCAGCCTTCGCCCTTCAGCTCGACGATATAGGTGCGCGCGCCGGCGCCGCCGATGTTTTCGGTGGCGTGCGTTTCCGCCGGCGCAAAGAACACATGGCCGGGCGGGATGTCGCGCACGACGGTTCTGCCGTCCGCGTTCGTGATCCGTACCTTGGCGCCAGTCAACGAAACCGTGACGCGGTCCGGGTGATAGTGCATGCCCTGTCCGCACACGCCGAGGCCGGGGCCGCTCTTGTACTCGAGCACGCGCACGCGGTCGTTCTCGAGCACGACGCGAAACGACCGCGGGTCAGCGGTCACGGCGTCCTGTGCGAGTGCTTCGCGCCCGACGCCGAGGGCGGCGAACAGCGCCAGAATTTCACGGCGCGTCTTGCGGTTGTCCATACGTTTGCCTCGCTCGTGGAGTGTCGCCCGCGGCCGAGCGCGGGCCGCTGCCTACATCTGGTGAAACAGGTGCGCGTACGGTTCGCTGACCGGCAATCGCTCCGGACGCTGCTTCAGGCGCAGCGTCAGGTTGCCACGGTCGTCGCGGATCACGCTGTCGATCGCATGCACGTTGACGATCGTCGAGCGGTGCACCTGCCAGAACATCGTCGGATCGAGCTCGCCGGCCAGGTTCCTGATCGTCTTCTTGATCAGCGCTTCGGTGTCGGCGGTCACGACCAGCGTGTACTTCTGGTCCGACCTGAAGTACAGGATCTCTTCGACCGTGATCAGGCGCACCGCCGTGCCGCGCGACGCGTTGATCCACTGCAGATAGCGCGGCACGCGCGGCGTGCGCTCGACCAGATGTTCGAGCGCGCGCCGCAGATCGGGCGGCGGCTGGTGCAGCCGCGCCTTCAAGCGCTGGATCGTCGTCGCCAGCCGCGCCGCGGTCGGCGGCTTCAGCACGTAGTCCATCGCCCCGGCCTCGAACGCTTCGAGCGCGTGCTCGTCATAGGACGTGATGAACACGACATGGCAGCGGCCGCCGAGCTGCCGCGCCACGTCGATGCCCGTGAGCAGCGGCATGCGAATGTCGAGAAACGCGATGTCGGGGCGATGCGTTTCGATCGCGTTCAGCGCCGCCACGCCGTCCGCCGCCCGCGCGACGATCGCCAGTTGCGGCCACAGCGCGCGCAGCAGCTCGGCCAGCTCGTCGGCGAGCAGCGGCTCGTCTTCGGCGAGGATCGCCGTCGGGGCGGATCGTGCGACCGGATCAGGCAAGCTCATAAGGGACCTCGACGACGACTTCGACCGCGGCGTTGGCCGGTCGAATCCCGACTTTGCTCGCCGCGCCGTAAAGCTCCGCCAGCAGCAAGCGCACGCGCGCGACAGCCGCTTCGGACGGCGCCGCCGCCAGCGTCAGCACGACTCGGCAGCGCTCGCCCGAACGCGCCGCCGCCAAGCGACACGGAGCCGCAGCGCCATCGAGCAGCGGCAGCAGCACGCCGGGCGGAAAGCGCGCGTGCATCGCGTCGGGCGCGACCTCGATCGTCATGCCGAGCGCGCCGGCGCCGGCGAGCGCGTTCAGTCGAACGAAGGCGCGTGCGAGTTCCGCCTCGCGCAGCAGGCTCGACGAAGGACTGCGCAGGCGCGGCAGCGCCGCCCGCAGGAAGTCGATCAGCTCGTCGAGGTAGCGCTCGGCCAGCAGCACGTCGCGGTCGTACAGCCGCCGCACTGTGTCGAGCAGGTCGAACAGGATCCGCGGGTCGATGCGCGACTGCACTTCGTGCAGGCGCGCTTCGACGATGCGGCGCCGCGCATGCCTTTGCGCGGCCTGCGCGGCGGCCAGACGCGCCGCGGCGCGTTCGTGCGCGCGGCTGCGGCGCAGGTGCGCGAAATACAGCAGCGCCATGATCAGCGCAACGGTGAACCCGTGCAGGTGCATGGTGCGCGCGCTGTGAACGAGGCCCTGCTCGATCAGCATCGTCGCCCGCCCGGCGGTCAGCGCGGTCGGCAAGGCGGCCGCCGCACACGCGGCGAGCGGCCAGACGGCGCTACGGACATAGCGACCGGCGGACCGCGTCACCCGCTCGATCGCGTAACCGGCGATCAGAAGCGCGCCCCACAGCGAAGCGCCGTACAGCGTCCACCACAGGCCGAGCCGAACGACGTTGGCTGCACTCGGTTCGCGCATCACGCTCAGCGCACCGGTGAAGAAGATCAGCGGCCCGGCAAAGGCGAGCAGGCCCGCCAGCACGGCGGCACCTCGATGCGCCTGCAGCCAATGCGCGAGGCCGACCGCACGATCCGTCGTCGGGGCGTCGGGCAGCGGCGGCGCGGTGGCGGCCGTCGCCGGCGTCGCCATGGCAACGCCGTCGCCGGCAACCTTATCGGCGCCGCCCGCACCGCGCAGCGGAATCACGAGGGTCGCGCGCGCTCCGCGCGGCTCGCGCGCCTGCAGCCTGAGTCGCGCCTGGTTGCCGTAGCGCGCCGCCAACTGCCGCCGGACGTTGACGAGTCCCACGCCGGTGCCGCTGCTTGCCGTCGCCGCGAAGCCTGCGCCGTCGTCGAGCACGGCAACTTCGAGCAGATCGCGTCGCCGGCGCGCGTGCACCTCGACGCGGCCGCCGCCCACGGGTTCCAGCCCGTGCTTGATCGCGTTTTCCGCAAGCGTGACCAGCAACATCGGCGGGAACTCCGTGTCATGCAGAACCGGATCGACGTCGATCGAAAAGCGAAGCTGAGTTCCCATCCTGAGCTGAAACAGCTCCAGATAGGCGCGCACCAGCGCGATCTCTTCTCCGAGGCAGCTGCGGCGACTGCGCAACTGCGGCAGCGCCGTGCGCAGGTAATACATCAGACTGCCGATCGCTTCGGCGCCCGCCCGAGGCCGGGTGCGATACAGCCGCCGTACGTTGGCGAGCACGTTGAACAGGAAATGCGGCTCGATCTGCGCCTGCAGCAGCGCGAGTTGCTGTTCGCTGTCCCCCTGCTCCAGTTGCGCCCGCGCAAGCTCGACCGCGTGCGCCGCCGAATCCGCATGCAGCGCACGTTGATGAACGTCGGCAACCAGCGCCAGAAATACGGCCGGCAGGCCCCAGCGCAGCGAGTCGGACAACATACGCAGCGGCGACGCCAGATGCTCGAAGCCGCCCGCGTAGTAGGCGTGCAAGACGACCGCGAGTGCCACCGACAGCACCAGCAGCGCCGCGCACACGTAGGCCAGCCGAAACGGCAAAGCGCGCGGCAGCGCCCGGTCGAGCGCGGCGAAGGCGGCGAGCAGGGCGGTCGCGATGACCCCCAGCTCGGCGAAATGGCCGAGCCAGGCGAGCGCCAGCTCGGCCGGCGAAAAGAAATCGAGCAGTGCGGGGTCGGCAAGCGGCGCAAGCGACAGCAGCAACGCCACCAGCGCCACTGCGCCCACGCGCTCCCACGCGACGGCGCGCGCCGCGCGCGCGACGAAGCGCGCGTCGGCATGAGCTGGCGCGACGGCGACGTGGTCCCGCATCCGAGTGCTCGACCGTGGAATCGCTCAACCGCGGATTCTGCAACCGCCGCCGGCGCGCAGGTAGCCGCGACCGACGAATCCGCCGCTGCGCGCCATGGTTGCCGGCAGTTGCCGATGCGCGGGTCGGCATGGCTGACAGCGTCGATGGTCGGCGCATCCTGCCGGTTCCGCGCCGCGCCGGGCGGCGCCTCGCGCACATCCGGGGTTTGTCGCTTCGACCTTGATCCGTCGGCGGCGGGCCACCATCTGAAAGACGGTTGAACCGGCCGCCCGCGCAACCGCAGCGGCCGTACCGTCGTGCAGGAGATGCTCATGGATCGAAAGAACGAGTGGAATGTCGGCTACTGGCTCGCGGCGATCGCGCTCTTCCTGCTGCTGCAGATGTGGTGGAGCGAAGCGAGCCGGGTCGAGCCCGTGCCGTACAGCGAGTTCGAGCGCTTGCTGGCCGACGGGCGCATCGCCGAGGTCGTGATCAGCGACCAGCAGGTCGTCGGCCGTCTGAAGGCGCCCGACGAGCGGGGCAAAACCGCGGTCGCCGCCACGCGCGTCGAACCCGCTCTGGCCGAGCGCCTCGATCGTTACAACGTGCCCTACACGCGCGTCGCGCAGAGCACGTTCCTGCGCGACCTCGTGTCGTGGGTCGCGCCGGCGCTCGTGTTCTTCGCGGTCTGGTTCTTCCTGTTCCGCCGCTTCGCCGAGAAGCAGGGGCTCGGCGGCTTCATGTCGATCGGTAAGAGCCGGGCGAAGGTCTACGTCGAGCAGGACACCGGTGTCACGTTCGCCGACGTGGCGGGCGTCGACGAAGCCAAGGAAGAGCTGCGCGAGATCGTCGAGTTTCTGAAAGATCCGCAGCGCTACGGCCGCCTCGGCGCGCGCGTACCGAAGGGCGTGCTGCTGGCGGGGCCGCCCGGCACCGGCAAGACGCTGCTGGCGCGCGCGGTCGCCGGCGAGGCGAAGGCGCCGTTCTTTTCGATCAGCGGCTCCGAGTTCGTCGAGATGTTCGTCGGCGTCGGCGCCGCGCGCGTGCGCGACCTGTTCGAGCAGGCGCGCGCCAAGGCGCCGGCGATCATCTTCATCGACGAGTTGGACGCGCTCGGTCGCGCGCGCGGCATCACGCCCGGCATCGGCGGGCACGACGAACGCGAGCAGACCCTGAACCAACTGCTCGCAGAACTCGACGGTTTCGACCCGCGCACCGGCATCGTGCTGCTGGCGGCTACCAACCGGCCCGAGATCCTCGACCCCGCGCTGCTGCGCGCGGGCCGCTTCGACCGCCAGGTGCTCGTCGACCGACCCGACAAACGCGGCCGTGTGCAGATCCTCAACGTACACGTCAGGAAGATCCGGCTCGCACCCGATGTCGATCTCGAAAGGGTCGCCGGCCTGACCACCGGTTTCTCCGG
>BOKW01000007.1 GCA_016861185.1 Betaproteobacteria bacterium | reverse complement strand
GGCGGTCGCGATGATCCTGCTCGGGCTGCTGCTCGGGTTGGTCGGCACCGACGTCAACTCGGGGGTGGCGCGCTTTTCCTTCGACATCCCGGAGCTGACCGACGGCATCGGTTTCGTCGCGATCGCGATGGGCGTGTTCGGGTTCGCCGAAATCATCGCCAACGTCGAGAAGCGCGAACACCGCGAGGTCTTCACCGACCGTGTAGGCCGGCTGTGGCCGAGCGGCGAGGAGTTCAAGAAGGCGGCGCCGGCCGCCGTGCGCGGCACGCTGCTCGGTTCGATCCTCGGCGTGCTTCCCGGCGGCGGCGCGCTGCTGTCGGCGTTCGCCGCCTACACGATCGAGAAGAAGATCGCGAAGGACCCCTCGCAGTTCGGCAAGGGCGCGGTGGCCGGCGTGGCCGGTCCCGAATCGGCCAACAACGCCGGCGCGCAGACCTCGTTCATCCCGATGCTCACGCTCGGCATCCCGCCGAACGCGGTGATGGCGCTGATGATCGGCGCGATGACGATCCACAACATCCAGCCCGGCCCGCAGGTGATGAGCAGCAACCCGGCGCTGTTCTGGGGGCTGATCGCGTCGATGTGGATCGGCAACCTGATGCTGGTGATCCTGAACCTGCCGCTGATCGGGCTGTGGGTGCAGCTTCTGAAGGTCCCGTATCGCTGGCTCTATCCGGCGATCCTGGTGTTCTGCTGCATCGGCGTGTACTCGATCAACAACAACACCTTCGACGTGTTCATGACCGCCGCCTTCGGCGTGGTCGGCTACGTGTTCTACAAGCTGCGCTGCGAACCGGCGCCGCTGCTGCTCGGCTTCATCCTCGGGCCGATGATGGAAGAGAACCTGCGGCGCGCGATGCTGCTGTCGCGCGGCGATCCGATGACCTTCTTCACGCGGCCGCTGTCGCTGACGCTGCTGCTGATGGCCGCGGCGCTGCTGGTGATCGTCGCGCTGCCGGCGATCAAGGCCAAGCGCGAGGAGGCGTTCCATGAGGTTGACTGAGCGGATCGCCCGTTGCGGAAAGAGCGTGGGAGACGCGATCAAGCGCCTCGCGTTCCTGCTCGCGCTGGCGCCGGTCGCCGCGTTCGCGCAGTACCCGAGCAAGCCGGTACGCCTCGTCGTGCCGTTTCCGCCGGCCGGCGCGACCGACATCGTGTCGCGCGAGCTGGCGCGGCATCTTTCGGAGCGCCTGAAGCAGCAGGTGATCGTCGACAACCGCCCCGGCGCGGGCGGCGCCCTCGGCAGCGACATCGTCGCCAAGAGTCCGCCCGACGGTTACACGATCCAGATGGCGACCAGTTCGACGCACGCGATCGGGCCGCTGTTGAATCCGAAGACGCCGTACGACCCACGCACCGACTTCACGCCGATCGCGCATGTCGCCAACTCGCCCAACGTGCTGCTCGTGGCCCCCAACGTGCCCGCGGCCAGCGTCAAGGAACTGGTCGAGCTGCTGAAGCGCTCGCCCGGCCGCTACAACTACGGCTCGAGCGGCAACGGCACGATCGTTCACCTGACCTCGGAGCTGTTCAAGGCGATGACCGGCACGTATGTCGTGCACATCCCCTATCGCGGCACGGCGCTCGTGATCCCCGACATGCTGTCCGGCCAGATCCATCTGCTGTTCGACAACATCGCCTCGGCGCTGCCGCACCTGAAGGACGGCAAGCTGCGGGCGCTGGGCGTCACTTCGCGCGAGCGCTCGCCGCTGCTGCCCGACGTGCCGCCGGTGGCGCAAGCCGTGCCCGGCTTCGAATCGGTGACCTGGTTCGGCGTGTTCGGACCGAAAGGCCTGCCGCCGGACGTCGTGCAGCGACTCAACGGCGAGATCAACGCGGTGCTGAAGTCGCCCGAGTTCGTCGAACGCCTGCGCACGCTCGGTTACGAGCCGGCCGGCGGCAGCCCGCAGGATTTCGCCGCGCTCGTGGCGCGCGAAACCGACAAGTGGGCCAAGCTGATCCGCGAGCGCAAGATCACCGTGGAATGAGGCGGCGCTTCCGGAGCCGGCCGCCGCGCGGCGCCTGACTTTCCGCAACCGAGACGCGATGTTCAACTGGACCAACCCGTATCCCTCCACGCGCACGCCGGTGTTCGCGCGCAACATCGTCGCGACGTCGCAGCCGCTCGCTGCGCAGGCCGGGCTGCGCATCCTGCAGCACGGCGGCAACGCGGTCGACGCGGCGATCGCCGCCGCGGCCGTCATCGCGATGACCGAACCGTGCAGCAACGGGCTCGGCTCGGACAACTTCGCGATCGTCTGGGACGGACAGCAGCTTCACGGCATGAACTCGAGCGGATTTGCGCCGGCTGCCTGGACGCTCGACTACTTTCGAAACAAGTACGGATCCGACGCCGCGCGCAAGCGCCCGGCGCGCGGCTGGGATGCCGTCACGGTCCCCGGCGCGGTGGCGGGCTGGGCGCTGTTGCACGGCCGGCTCGGCCTGCTGCCCTTCGAAGATGTGCTCGCGCCCGCGATCGAATACGCCGAGCGCGGTTTCGCGGTGAGCCCGGTCACGCAATCGAAGTGGAAGCTCGCCGAGCCGATCCTGAAGGGCTACCCGGGATTCGCGGAGCACTTTCTGCCGCGCGGGCGGGCACCCGAGGTCGGCGAGCACTTTGTTCTGCTCGGTGCGGCGGAGACGCTGAAGCTCGTCGCGCGCAGCAAGGGCGAAGATTTCTATCGCGGCGAAATCGCCGCGGCGATCGCGCGCTTCGCGGCTGAAGCCGGTGGCGCGCTGACCGCGGCCGATCTCGCCGCGTACTGGGACTTCGTGCGGGCCAACGGCTGGGTCGGCACGATCAGCCAGTCCTTCGCCGGCCACGAACTGCACGAGATCCCGCCCAACGGTCAGGGCATCGCGGCGGCGGCGTGTCTCGGGATCCTGAAGCACACGCCGCTCGAAAGCTTCGAGGTCGACGGCGCCGACTGGCATCACGTGACGATCGAAGCGATGAAGCTCGCCTTCGCCGACACGTACGCCTACGTCGCCGATCCGCGGGCGATGCCGTGCACGCCGGCGCAGCTGCTCGACGAGGACTATCTGAAAGGCCGCGCGCGGCTGATCGACATGAAGCGCGCGCAGGTCTTCGGGCCCGGCGCGCCGCCGAAAGGCGGAACGATCTATCTGTCGGCGGCCGATGCCAACGGCATGATGGTGTCGTTCATCCAGTCCAACTACATGGGCTTCGGCTCGGGTGTGGTCGTTCCCGGCTACGGCATCTCGCTGCAGAACCGCGGCTACGGTTTTTCGCTCGATCCCGCGCACCCGAACTGCGTGGCCCCGCACAAGCGGCCGTTCCACACGATCATCCCGGCGTTCCTGACCCGCGCCGGCGCGCCGGTGATGAGCTTCGGCGTGATGGGCGGCAACATGCAGCCGCAGGGACACGTGCAGACGCTGACGCGCATGCTGCTCGCGAAGCAGCAGCCGCAGGCCGCGTGCGACGCGCCGCGCTGGAAATGGGACTCGGGGCTGAAGGTCGACCTGGAGCCGACGATGCCCGCGCCCGTGCGCGAAGAACTCGCCCGCCGCGGGCACCAGATCGCGAAGATCGAGGACAGCTACATGGACTACGGCGCCGGCCAGTTCGTCTGGCGGCTCGGCGACCCCACGATCGAAGGCTACGTCGCCGCGAGCGACGCGCGGCGCGATGGGTTGGCGGCGGGGTACTGAGCATCTTCACTCGGAAGGCGAAAGGAGAACGCCGAAAAAGCAACTGTCTGTTCTCGGCGTTCTCGGTGGTTGAACCGCAGCCTTCGAGGGCATCAGGAATCGACACGGAGACACGGAGAGCACGGAAAGGGGGACTCGATCGGCGACTTTCTCCGTGCTGACCGGACCTGCGCCGTCTATCGAGCGAGCGCGCGTTCGAGCACGCGCACGACGTGCAGCGCCTCGCGCACTGCGCCGTCGGCGATCTGATGGCGGCAGCTCGTGCCGTCGGCGACGACGAGCGTGCTTTCGTCGGCAGCGCGCACCGCAGGCAGCAGGGACAGTTCGGCCATCTTCATCGACACGTCGTAGTGCGCGGCTTCGTAGCCGAAGCTGCCGGCCATGCCGCAGCAGCTCGACTCGATCGTCTCGACCTTCAGTTCCGGGATCAGCCGCAGTACCTGCTCGACCGGCTTCATCGCGTCGAACGCCTTCTGATGGCAGTGGCCGTGCACGAGCGCACGCGACTGCGGCAGCGGCTTCAACGCGAGCTTCAGACGGCCGGCGGTGTGCTCGCGCGCGAGGTACTCCTCGATCGTCAGCGCGTTGACCGCGAGCTTGCGCGCCGTCTCGCCCAGCCCCATCGCGAGGTACTCGTCGCGCAGGCCGAGCAGGCACGAAGGCTCGAGCCCCACGATCGGCACGCCGCGCTCGGCGAATGGCGCGAGCGCGGCGAGCAGGCGGCGCGCCTCGCGCTTCGCTTCGTCGACCTGACCCGAAGCGAGAAAGGTCCGCCCGCAGCACAGCGGGCGCGCCGGTTCCGCGTCATCCACGGCCGCGCGCGCGACGTGCACGCGCAAGCCGGCAGCCTGCAACACCGCGAGCGCTGCACGTGCGTTCTCCGGCTCGAAGTAGTGGTTGAACGTATCGACGAACAGCACCACGTCGGCATCGTTCGCGTGCTCGTCGGGCGCGGTACGCAGGAACGTATCGCGGCGCCAGCGCGGCAGCGATCGCTGCCCCGACAGCCCGAACCATCGCTCGCCCAGCGCCTTCGCGCCAGGCAGCCATTCGCGCGCGTTCGCCAGCCACGGCAGCCTTGCCGCCCACGGCGCGTAGCGCGGCAGGTAGGCGACGAGCCGGTCCTTCAGCGTCAGGCCGTGTTTCTTCTTGTAGTGATGAAGGAACTCGACCTTCATCTTCGCCATGTCGACGCCGGTCGGACATTCGCGCCGGCAGCCTTTGCAGCTCACGCACAGGTCCATCGTCGCGAACATCGCGTCCGACGTGAACGCATCGGCGCCGAGCTGACCGGAAAGCGCGAGCCGCAGCGTGTTGGCGCGGCCGCGCGTCAGATGCTGCTCGTCGCGCGTAGCGCGAAAGCTCGGGCACATCGTGCCGGCGTCGAACTTGCGGCAGTGGCCGTTGTTGTTGCACATCTCGACCGCCTTGCCGAAGCCGCGTGCCGGGTCTCCTCCCGTACCCGGCGGCGTGGTTTCTTCGGTGCGGTGGTCGTTGTGAACGTTCCAAGCCGACCAGTCGAGCGCGGTTTCGAGTGGTTGGATCGCGTAGCCCGGCTTGAAGCGGAACAGGCCCGCGTCGTCCATCTTCGACGGCCGCACGATCTTGCCGGGGTTCATCAGGCCGTCAGGGTCGAACAGGTCCTTGATCTCTTCGAACACGCGCGTGAGCCGCGGGCCGAACTGCCATGCGACCCATTCGCTGCGGACGAGCCCGTCGCCGTGTTCGCCCGAGTACGCTCCCTTGTACTGGCGCACGAGCGCGGAGGCTTCCTCGGCGATCGCGCGCATCTTCTTTGCGCCGTCGCGGCGCATGTCGAGGATCGGCCGCACGTGCAGCGTGCCCACGCTCGCGTGCGCGTACCAGGTACCCTTGGTGCCGTGCCTGGCGAACACGTCGGTGAGCCGCGCCGTGTATTCGGCCAGATGTTCGAGCGGCACCGCGCAGTCTTCGATGAACGACACCGGTTTGCCGTCGCCGCGCATCGACATCATGATGTTCAGCCCCGCCTTGCGCACTTCCCACAAGGCCTTCTGCGCGCCGGCGTCGGTCATCTCGACGACGCTGCGCGGCAATCCGAGGTCGCCCATCAGCGCGACGAGCTGCTTCAGTCGCGCGACCTGTGCGGCGCGATCGTCGCCCGAGAACTCGACGAGCAGGATCGCCTCCGGCTCGCCGATCAGCGCTCGCTCGATCGTCGGGCGGAACGCCGGATTCGCACGCGACAGTTCGATCATCGTGCGGTCGACCAGCTCGACCGCGGTGGGCGTGAGCTTCACGATGTGCTGCGCCGAATCCATCGCCGCGTAGAACGTCGGGAAGTTCACCACACCCAGCACTTTGTGCGCGGGCAGCGGCGCAAGCTGCAAGTGCAGCCGGCGAAACAGCGCCAGCGTGCCTTCGCTGCCGACCAGCAGATGCGCCAGGTTCACCGACCCGTCGGCGGTGTACGGCCGCTCGCTGCGCGGATGAAAAACGTCCAGGTTGTAGCCGCCGACCCGGCGCATCACGGTCGGCCACGTGCGTTCGATTTCGTCGCGCTCGCGCGCGCCGATCTCGAACAGCTTCGACACGAGCGTCGAGGCGCGCGGCGAGCGCAGGGGCCGCTTGGCGTCTACGCCGAACGGGCCGAAGAACTCGTCGGTGCCGTCGGCGAGCAGCGCGTCGATGCCGGCGACGTTGTGCACCATGTTGCCGTACGCGATCGAGCGCGAGCCGCACGAGTTGTTGCCTGCCATGCCGCCGAGCGTGGCCTGCGCGGAGGTCGACACGTCCACCGGAAACCACAGGTCGTGCGGCTTGAGGAGCGCGTTCAATGCATCGAGCACGATGCCCGGCTGCACTTCGACGGTCCGCGTTTCCTTGTCGAACGCGGCCACGCGGTCGAGGTATTTGCTGTAGTCGATCACGAGCGCGCGGCCGACCGTTTGCCCGCACTGGCTGCTGCCGCCGCCGCGCGGCAGGATGGGCACTTTCAGTTCGCGGCAGATCTCGAGCGCGGCGCGCAGGTCGTCTTCGTCCCGCGGGATCAGCACGCCGAGCGGCTCGACCTGATAGATCGACGCGTCGGTCGAATAGCGCCCGCGCGAAGCCGCATCGAACAGCACTTCGCCGCGCACCGCACGGCGCAGGCGATGCGCGAGATCGGTCCGGGCGAGCGACGGCTGAAAGAACATGCGGCGCGCGGAAGGCGCGCTGCCGGCCGTGGTCGAGCTCATACGCGGCGACCGTTGATCCGGCGCGCCGACTTGGCCGCGCGTCCCGCCGCGGCGCCGGCGGCGCGCGGGGCGCCCGAGCGCCGCGCGGCTGCCGATCGCGCGGCAGCGCCGTTGCCGCGCCGCGCCTGCGCTTCGCCGTCGGCCGCAGGTGCGGACGCGCGCTCGCTTTCCATCAGCGCGAGCACCGCGGCCGCGCACTTGTGCGCGAGATGCTCGACCAGCAGTCGGCGCATCCGTTCGCCGTCGCGCGCAGCGAGCGCTTCGAGCATCTGCTCGTGCTCGGCGAGCGCGGCGTCCCACTTCTTGCGGTCGAAGTTCGAGCGGAAGCGCAACGCGTGCAGCCGCGCGTTGACCGTGCGATACACCTGCGTCAGCACCGGGTTGCGCGCAGCGGCGTTGATGCGCTCGTGGATCGCGCGGTTCAGGCGGTAATAGCCGGGCAGGTCGCGCTTGCGGTGGCACGCGGCCATCTGCCGATGCAACTCCCTGATCTCGGCCAGCTCTTCTTCGGTGATATTCGCGCAGGCCAGTTCGCCCGACAGGCCTTCGAGCGCGCCCATCACCTGGAACGCGTGCACGACTTCGTCGCGCCCCATCTTCGCGACCTGTGCGCCGCGGTTCGGCAGCAGCACGATCAGCCCCTCGGTCGCCAGCACCTTGAACGCCTCGCGCAGCGGCGTGCGCGAGATGCCGAGCTGCTCGCACAGCACGCGTTCGTTGAGCCGTTCGCCAGGGGTGAGCTGGCCTTCTGTGATCATGTCGCGCAATTGCGCGACGACGGCCGCGTGCAGCACCTGCCGGCCGATCGCGTGCGGCTGCGCGGACTCGATGACGGGAATCACGTACTTGCCTCCCGCGTTCCGATGGCCTAGTGTATACAAAATGCAATCGCGGCCGGAAGAAGATTCGAGCGCCGCAGACCCACAGGACAAACACGATGCTGCGCTTGAACTCGCATCCGAGCGGCCGCCACTTCCTGCAGATCCCCGGGCCGACCAACGTGCCCGACCGCATCCTGCGCGCGATCGATCATCCGACGATCGACCATCGCGGGCCGGAGTTCCAGACGCTGGCGAAGAAAGTGCTCGCCGGCATCCGCGCGATCTTCCAGACCAGGAGTCCCGTCGTGATCTACCCCGCGTCGGGCACCGGCGCGTGGGAAGCCGCGCTCGCCAACACGCTGTCGCCGGGCGACGCGGTGCTGATGTACGAGACGGGGCACTTCGCCAGCCTGTGGAAGAAGATGGCGGAGAAGCTGGGGCTCGTGCCGATCGTCCTCGGCGGCTTCGAGCAGGGAAGCTGGCGGCGCGGCGTCGATGCGGCGGCGATCGAAGCGCGGCTCGTCGAGGATCGCGAGCACCGGATCAAGGCGGTCGCCGTCGTCCACAACGAAACCTCCACCGGTGCGACGTCGGACATCGCCGCGGTGCGCCGCGCGATCGATAACGCGCGCCATCCGGCGCTGCTGCTGGTCGATACGATCTCCTCGCTCGCGTCGATCGACTATCGCCACGACGAGTGGGGCGTGGACGTGACGGTCGGCGGCTCGCAGAAGGGCTTGATGCTGCCGCCGGGCCTGTCGTTCAACGCCGTCAGCGACAAGGCGCTCGCCGCGTCGAAGTCCGCGCGGTTGCCGAAGTCCTTCTGGGGCTGGGACGAGATGCTGGCGGCGAACGCGAACGGCTTCTTCCCGTATACCCCGAGCACGAACCTTCTCTATGGACTGTCCGAAGCGATCGACATGCTGCTCGAAGAGGGTCTGTCGAACGTGTTCGCGCGCCACGCGCGCCACGCGGAGGCCACGCGGCGCGCGGTGCGCGGCTGGGGACTTGAGATCCTCTGCACGAACCCGGCCGAGTACAGCAATACGCTGACCGCCGTCGTGATGCCGAAGGACGCGCAAGGCAAACACCACGACGCCGATGCGTTCCGCAAGGTGGCGCTGGAGAACTTCAACATGTCGCTCGGCCAGGGGCTGAGCAAGCTCTCCGGTTGGGTGTTTCGCATCGGGCACCTCGGCGACTTCAACGACCTGACGCTGGCGGGAACGCTCGCCGGCGTCGAGATGGGCCTTGCGCTCGCCGGCGTGCCGCATCGCGCCGGCGGCGTGCAAGCCGCGCTCGAGTATCTGCGCGAGACGGCGCCTGGGGCGCGCCGTTCGCCGCAACGCAAGGTAGCTTGAACCCCCTCTGCCCTTCCCCTCTCCCAATGGGGAGGAGGGGCGAACGAGATCAACGCCAAGGAGACGACCGATGACCGACCGCACCAATCCTCGCTTCCGCATTCGACTGATCGCCGCCGCCTTCGGCGCGGTCGCACTGACGGCTGCCGGCAGCTCGGCTGCGCAGATCGAGATCAAGTTCGGTCACGTCGGCGAACCGGGATCGCTGTTCGCCGCGTCGGCCGAGGAGTTCGCCAAACGCGCCAACGCCAAGCTCGGCGACAAGGCCAAGGTCGTCGTCTACGGCTCGAGCCAGCTCGGCGGCGACAAGGAGCTGCTGCAGAAACTGAAGCTCGGCACCGTCGACATGGCGCTGCCTTCGACGGTGATGTCGTCGGAGGCCGACATGTTCGGCGTGTTCGAGATGCCGTACCTGGTCAAGGACCGCGAGCACATGAAGCGCATCGAGCGCGAGGTGTTCTGGTCCAAGCTCGCGCCGGAGGCGGAGAAGAAGGGGCTGAAGGTCATCGCCGTTTGGGAGAACGGCTACCGCCACATCACCAACAACAAGCGGCCCATCAACACACCGGACGACCTGAAGGGCATCAAGCTGCGCGTGCCCGAGGGCAAGTGGCGGGTCAAGATGTTCCAGACCTACGGCGCCAATCCTTCGCCGATGAAGTTCTCGGAGGTCTTCACTGCGTTGCAGACCGGCGTGATGGACGGCCAGGAAAACCCGTTCACGCAGATCTTCAGCGCCAAGTTCCAGGAGGTGCAGAAATACCTGTCGCTGACGGGCCACGTCTACACGCCGGCGTACGTGACGGTCGGCGCCAAGAAGTGGGCGTCGCTGCCCGCCGACGTGCGCAAGATCCTCGAGGACACGGCCAAGGAGACGCAGGCGTTCGTGTACGAGAAGGCCGCGAAGGACGACGAGGAGCTGCTCGGCAAGATCAAGGCCGCGGGCGTGGCCGTCAACGCGCCGAACAAGGATGCCTTCATCGCCGCCAGCAAGCCGGTCTACGACGAGTTCGCGAAGGAGGTCGCCGGCTCGAAAGACGTGATCGATCGCGCGATCGCTCTGGGCAGGTAGGCGATGACTTTCCAATCGTTTCGCCGGGGATACGAGCGCTTCCTCGAGTGGGTCTGCATCGCGCTGATGACCGCGCTCGCCGCCGAGGTGACGGCGGGCGTGGTCTTCCGCTACTCGGGCGATTCCCTCGTCTGGTATGACGAGGTCGCCACCATCCTGCTGGCCTGGGTGACCTTCTACGGCTCGGCGCTGGCGGTGCTCAAGCACGCGCACATGGGCGTGCCCGAGATCGTGCGAATGCTGCCGCCCGGCTCGCGGGTCGCCGCCGCCGTCGTCGCGCAACTTTGCACGCTCGCCTTCTTCGTGCTGCTCGCCTGGGTCGGCTATTCGATCCTCGAGGTCCTCGCAACGGACCGGCTCGTGTCGCTGCCGGAGGTCTCGGTGGCTTATGCGAACTCGGTGATCCCGATCAGCGCCGCCCTCATCGTCGTCGGCCAGCTGCTGGTGTTTCCCGAGGTGCTGCGCGAAGCGCGCGACGAGGCGACGCGCGCGGAGGAGCCCGCATGATCGGCTTCCTCGTCCTCGTCTGCGTGGTCGCGCTGGTGCTGATCAACGTCCCGATCGCCGTGGCGCTTTCCATTGCGGCGGTCGTGGCGATGCTCGCGACCCAGGGTGTGGCAAGCCTGCCCAACGTGCCGATCGCGCTTTACCAGGGCGCGACCAGCTTTCCGCTGATCGCGATCCCGCTGTTCATCCTCGCCGCCGCGATCATGAACACGTCGGGGATCTCGCACCGGCTGATCGACTTTTGCCAGGCGCTCGTCGGCTGGGTGAGAGGCGCGCTCGCCCAGGTGAACGTGCTCAGCCACATGTTCTTCGCGGAGATCTCGGGCTCGGCGGTTGCCGGCGTCGCCGCCACCGCGTCCATCATCATGCCCGCCATGAAGAAGCGCGGTTACCCGGGCCCCTTCACGGCCGCGGTGACCTCCTCGACGGCCACGCTCGCGATCATCATCCCGCCGTCGATCCCGATGATCCTTTATGCGGTCATGGCGGGCACTTCGGTCGTCCAGATGTTCGTCGCGGGCATCGTGCCCGGCCTGCTTGCGGCGTTCGGCTTCATGGGCCTGTGCTACTGGTACGCGGTCAAGAACAACTGGCCGGTGGAGCAGATCTTCCAGTGGGGCGCGCTCTGGCGCGCGTTCAAGCATGCGTTCTGGGCGCTCACGCTGCCGGTCATCATCCTTGGGGGCATCTTCGGCGGCGTGGTGACGGCGACCGAAGGCGCGGCGCTCGCCGTCGTCGCGGCGCTCGTGGTGGGCGGCCTGATCTATCGCGAGCTCGACTGGGCGCGCCTGCGCGAGGCGGTCATCGACGGCGCGGTGCAGACCGGCACCGTGATGCTGCTGGTCGCCTCCTCGGCGCTGCTCGGCCTGTATCTGACCGAAGTGCAGCTTCCGCAACGCATCGCGGCGGCGATGCTCTCCATCACGAGCGAGAAGTGGGCGATCCTCGCGATCCTGAATATCTTCTTCCTCATCATCGGGATGTTCCTGCACTCGGCGGCCGCCATCGTCCTGGTGGTGCCGATCGTGATGCCGGCGGTGACCGCGGCGGGGATCGATCCGATCCATTTCGGCCTGATCGTGACGCTCAACCTCGCCATCGGCCAGCAGACGCCGCCTGTAGCGAGCGTGCTGCTGCTCACCTGCTCGATCGCGAAGGAGAGCGTCTGGGACGTGACCAAGGCGAACATTCCGTTCATCGGGGTCCTCATTGCCGTGCTTCTGCTGATCACCTACGTACCCGTCGTAACGCTGGGTTTGATCGACCTCTTTTACCGCTAGCCGATGGACGAAACCATCCTCGTCGAACGCGACGGACCGATCGCGACCGTCGTCCTCAACCGGCCGGATAAGCTGAACGCGCTGACGCGCGCGATGTGGGCCGAACTGGGCGACACCGTCTCCGCCCTGTCGCGGGACACCGCAGTGCGCTGCATCGTGCTGCGCGGCGCCGGTGACAAGGCGTTTTCACCGGGCAACGACATCTCCGAATTCGCAACGCAGCGCTCCAACAAGCAACAGGCGATCGAGTACGGCAAAGCGATGCACGCGACCGCCGCCGCGCTCGCGAACTGCCCGACGCCGCTGGTCGCGCAGATCCACGGCATCTGCGTGGGCGGCGGGCTGGAGATCGCCGCGTTGTGCGATATCCGCATCTGCGGGCAGTCGAGCCGCTTCGGTGCGCCGATCAAGAACCTCGGCCTCGTGATGGCCTATCCGGAGATGTTGCCGCTGGTGCGGCTGGTGGGTCCCGCGGTCGCGCTGGAGATCCTGCTCGAAGGGCGCGTGTTCGATGCGGCCGAAGCGAAGGACAAGGGGCTGGTCACGCGGGTCGTATCGGACGATCTGGTGGCAGCGGAGGCGCGCGCCACCGCGGAGCGCATCGCCGAAGGCGCCCCGCTCACGGCCCGCTGGCACAAGAAGTTCGCGCGGCGGCTCGCCGATCCGCGGCCGCTGACCGAAGCCGAATACGACGAGTGCTTCGACTGCTTCGACACCGAGGACTTCCGCATCGGCTACCGCGCGTTCCTGGCGAAAGAGAAGCCGCGTTTCGTAGGCAGATGAATCTTCACCACAGAGACACAGAGGGCACGGAGAAGAGCGAAACAAGTTTTTCTCGGTGTTCTCCGTGTCTCCGTGTTGATACTGAGTACCTGAATTCGCGATGACCGAAAGCAAGACGGGCCCGCTCGCCGGCATGCGGGTGCTGGAGCTGGCGCAGATCATGGCCGGGCCGACCGCGGGGATGATGCTCGCCGACATGGGCGCGGACGTGATCAAGGTGGAGAAGCTGCCCGGCGGCGACGACGCGCGCGGCTACCAGGAGCCGCGCGTCAACGGCATCTCCGCGCCATTTCTGATCCTCAATCGCAACAAGCGCGGCATCGCGTTGAACCTCAAGCATCCGAGAGGCCGCGACGTGCTGCTGCGGCTGGTGCGCGACGCCGACGTGCTGACCGAGAACTACCGCCTCGGCACACTGGAAAAGCTCGGCCTCGGCTATGACGTGCTGGCGCAGGTCAATCCCGGGCTGATCTACTGCGCGGTCTCCGGCTACGGCCGCACGGGGCCCTATGCGGACAAAGGCGGCTTCGATCTGATCGCGCAGGGTTTCGCCGGGCTGATGTCGATCACCGGCGAGCCGGGCGGCCCGCCGGCGAAGACCGGCAACTCGGTCGCCGATATCAACGCCGGCATCCTCGCGGTGGTCGGCATCTGCGCCGCGTACGCGCACAAGCTGAAGACCGGCCGCGGCCAGGTCGTCGATACGTCGCTGATGGAAGCGGCGCTGCAGCAGACCTACTGGCACGCGGCGATCTACTTCGCCACCGGCGAATCGCCGGGGCCGACCGGCTCCGCGCACGTGCTCACCGCACCGTATCAGGCGTTCAGAACGAAGGACGGCTGGATCAACATCGGCGGGGCGAACCAGGCGAACTGGGAGCGCATCGCCGAAGTGCTGGGCCATCCCGAGTGGCGCGACGATCCGCGCTTCCGCACCAACAGCGATCGCATGCGCAACCTCGAGGCGCTGGTGGCGGCGATGAACGCGGTGCTCGTCACGCGCACGCGCGCGCAGTGGATCGAGGCGTTCGACGCCGCCGGCGTTCCGGTCGGCCCGGTGCACTCGATCGGCGAGGCGCTGGCGCATCCGCAGACGCAGGCACGCGGCATGGTCGTCGACCTCGTCCATCCGCAGGCCGGGCCGACGAAAGCGCTCGGTTGCCCGCTGCACTTTTCCGACACGCCGACGTCGATCGAGCGCCCCGCCCCGCTGCTCGGCGAGCACACGCGCGAAGTGCTGCGCGAGCACGGCTATTCGGACGAACAGATCGACGCGCTGGCGGCAGAAGGCGCGATCGAAATCGCACGTTGACGGCGGCACCGCCGCGCCGTCAACCCGAGCGCTTCGCCGCAGCCTGCCCCCGCGCGGGCGGGCTCGGAACGACTGCACCGGGACTCAGTGCTGCCGCGATGCGCTCGCAGCGTTGCCGATCGCGCGCATCGGCCACGCCGGGCAACGCGCACCACTCGAGCAGGATCGCGCCGACGGAAGCCGCGCCGCGCGGCGCCGCCTCCTTGAAACGGCCGCGCAATTGCTTGACCTGCACCGCGAGCCGCTGCGGCTGGAGGTCGGCCGGACTGTCCAGGCCGAGCAGCAACTCCAGTTCGAGCAGCGCGTCGCAGCGCGCCGGCGCGGCCTTCTCGATCAGCGCCAGGTGATCTTCGCGCACGTACTCTTCCTGCAACCGCGCGAGCACCGCCAACGCAACGTCGCGCCGCGCGAGCAGTTTTTGCTCCATCGCCGGGGCGAGCGGCGGCAGCGCCGCCCAGCGCTCGCGCACGGAGTCCGCCGCGGTCCGATCGGCCTCGCCGGCAATCACCCGCGCATCGAGCTCGGCGCACAGGCTTTCCTTCGCCAGCAGCGCGTGCCACACCGCCTCTTGCTGCCTGCGCATGCGCGTGCCGAGCGCGGCTTCGATCCGCGTGCGTGCGGCTCTGAAGCGCCCCTCGAGCGCCGCCGGCGCCGGGCCGTTCTCCGCGAGCGCTCTTTTCCATTGCTCCAGCACTTCGTGCCGCGCGCGGCGGATCTGCGCTTCGTCGACGTCGCTCGCGCGCGCCAACTGCTCGAGCTGCCCGCACAAGACCTCGAAGGCGCGGCGCTGCTCCTGCTGCCGGCAATCCGCCTGCTGGCGCGCGCTGGCGCGCGCTTCGAACACGGCGTTGCAGGCGGCGCGAAATTGCTCCCACAGCACGCGTTCGTCGCGCGGCGCGAGTGGCACATGCTTCGCCTGCGCCTGCCAGTGCGCCTGCAGCGCTTTCACCTTGGCGGGCGTGTCGCGCTCCAGCGCCTGCGCCGCGAGCGCCTGCGCTTCGGCGATCAGCGCCTGGCGTTCGCTTTTCGCTTGCGCCCGCGCGCCGGACAAGGCATCGCGCAGCGGCGCGACCGCGGCCTTGAAGCGCGCGTCGAGCTTTTTCCACGCGCCCGGCTCCACGCTGCCGAGGCTCGGCCCGTGCCACGTCGCATCGGCTTCGCGCAACCAGCGTTCGATCGCGCGCCAGTCGCGCGGCTCGGCGAGCAGCGCCGGCGCATGCGCCGCTGCCGCGGCGATGAATTCTTCGCGCTGCTTGCGCGCCTGCTTGTGCTGCGCGGCCAGCTCGGCGAAATGCCGCGCCGCCGGCGCGTACGCCTTTTCGCAGGCGGCATCGAAGCGTTCCCACAACGATTTCGGCACGCCGGCGTGCTGCTCGTCGAGCTTTTTCCATTCCGCGCGCAACTGCTGCACCTCGCGCGCCAGGGCCGCGGGCGGCAGCGTTTGGCGCGCGAGCGCTTCGGCGCGTTCACACAGCTGAATGCGGGCCGTCTGCTGGCCAAAGCTTTCCCACCGCTCCAGCTCGCGCAACTGCTGCACGACGCGCGCGAGCCGCTGCACCGTCGGCTTCGGCAGCAAGCCAGCGGTGGACTTCAGCTCCCGCGCCTCGCCGGCCGCGGCGCGGGCCTCGTGCAATTGCCCGGCGGCCAGCGCCTGCTCGGCGGCGTGCAAGGCCACGTGCAATCGCTGCCGCACCGCCCCTTCCTGCTGCTGAGCGGCGCGCACGAGCGCCAGCCGGCGCCTCTCGATCACCAGCAGCGCGGCTTCGAACCGGCGCGTCAGCTCCGGCGTGCGAACCGACAGGTCGAGCGCCTGCCAGCGGCGCGGCAGCCCCGCGTCGTCGACCGGCGTTTCCGCTGCGAGTCGCTCCGCTTCCGCGACCAACGCTTCGGCGCTGGCCAGCGCCGGCGCCGCCTGCTCCCACTGCGCGATCCGTTGCTCGGCCTGCTCCAGTTGCGCCAGCGCGGCGCCGTCTTCGAGTTGTTGCGCCTGTTCGCGCAACGCCAGCAGTTCGCCGCGCAGCGCGGGCAAGAGACTCGTCGCCGGCGCCGATTGCAGCGCCGCCAGCCATTCGTTCAAGCGCCGCTGAAACGCCGCGCGCGCGCGTTGTGCTTCGTGCTCGCGCTCGAAACGCGCGCGCAGCCGCGCGCCGATCTGCTCCCAGCGCGCCCGGCGAACGGCGTCGTCGCCCAGATCGAGCGCGTGCCAGCGCCGGTCCAGCTCGACCGCGGCCATCACGATCGGCCCCGCCCGCTCGGCGAGCGCTTCTGCTTCGGCCAGCAGCGCATCGGCGGCGGCGGCCTGCTGCGCGCGATGCTCGATCGCATCGAGCCGCTGGCGCGCGATCCGCGCCACGCCGCGATCCTTGTCGCGCGCCGCCTCCGCCAAGCGCCGCAGCGGCTCCGGCGTTTGGACGCGCTCGGCCGCGGCGAGCCGCACCGGCGCCAGTTCCGCCGCCAGCGCGATATCGATCAGCACCTGTTCGTCGGTGATGCCTTCGATGGCCGCGCGCCGCAGCGTTTCGTCGGTTGCGGCGAGCGCCACCGCGGCGCGGATCGCGTCGGTGCACTCGGACGCGGCGAGCAGCGACCGCGCGGCCGCAACGCCGGCGCTCGTGGCGAGCGCCCTGCCCAACGACGATGCGATCGCCGCCCGCACCGCCGGCTCGGTTTCTTCCCGCCACGCGGCGGCGAGCGCCACCGCATCGACGCAGCGCATGGCGGCGGCGGCGCGCACCTCGGGTGCGGGATCGGCGGCGAGCAGTTGCGCCAGCGCCGGGGCATCCGGCGCCAGCTCGGCCACACCCAGCAATCGCTGCGCGGGATCGGCGTGTTCGTGTTGGGCGGAGCCGAACAGGAGCTTGTTGAGCACGGCGGGGCGAAGGCGAAAGCGTTACGGGCGGGCCGCATGGTACCCAGTTGCGAAGCGTGTCGCGGGTAACGACTCCCTCTGGACACGGTGGGGGTCCGGTTCTTAAGCTTTGCCCGCGTTCGCGCCACGTGCGGGTGGAAGGGGCCGCCGGCTGCGGACGCGACAGCCCGGAAGCCGAGTGCCGGGTTTCGCGGTTTCTGTTCGTACCGGGAGAAACCCCGATGTCCGGGCCGAAAGCAAGGCGTGGCGCGGTTTTCCGCGGACCCGCCGGGCCAGGTTAGCCGCTACAGGGGCAAGTTATTCGGTGGCGGCGGTACGGATGAAATTACGTTAGGTCGCACGGAGACGCAGCGGTGAAGTGGTACGCCGACAACTCTGAACTGCACGGGATAAAGGAAGCCGAGATTCCTGACATCTTGCTCTTTGGCGGTTTGGTGGTTTCGCCGGAGGCAGAGCATCACATTCGCACCGGCGTCGAGTCCATAAAACGGCGGCATACAGGAAACTCGCGATCGCCAGTCAAGTGGAATCTGAAAGACCTAAGGGACCTGTACAAGACGCAAGGCAAGACGGAGATCTATGAGTCATTGATGCGAACGTCAAAGGAGTGGAGGAAGGAAGTCTTCTCATGCTTGGCTGAGACGGACTGCGCCATCCTCATCTCATGCATTGAGGGCTACAGTGCTGACCGACAGGTGTTGAAAGACAAAAAGGAAGAACTAAGTCGCTTCATATTCGCCAACGGCCTCATGCGTTTCGGTCTTCACGTCCGAGACGAGAAGCCTCCTTCTGCTCAGGTTGTGCTGGACTGGCCAGACAAGGGGAATGCAAAGCCGTTCGATTCGGAGTACGCCTGGGCGTTCTCTCGCGGTCGCACCGCGAACGGAAGCGTCACCTATCAATGCGGGAAGCTAAGCAATCTCGGGTTTGCGGATTCGGTCTTGTTCACGAGCATGCACCACAGCACTTTGTTGCAGGTTGCAGACCTAGTGGTAGGAGCTACACGCGAGTTCCTAGAATGCTGCCTACAGAAGAAGGACAGTGGGCAAGGCGTCGACTGCCTGCGCTTGGCGAAGGACAACTTTCGCGGAGCGCCAGACAACATCGTTGGCCGCGGAATAGTGGTTCCGTCTGGAAACGTCGATCTGCTGTCACGCGCGCGAAAGGGCGTAAAGGAGATTCTCAATGCGACCTAACCCCTCCATCGAGCGGACGGCTTCCGGCCTGCGGCCTACAGCCGCCGCTCATGTCGAACGTTAGGCCCGCGATCATGCCCGTGAAGACGGTCGGCGCTTTCGCGATCGTCTTCGATGCGAACCGCCGGGTCCTGCTATCGCACCGCACAGACCGTGGCGCCTGGAACCTACCGGGAGGGTCACGTCGAACCTGGCGAAACGCCATAGCGCGCGGTGGTGCGTGAGGTGCAGGAGGAAACGGGCCTCGTCGTACCGGCCGCGCGGCGGCTCGGTGTCTATTTCGTTCCCGGCAAGCACGAGAGCGTGTTCAACTTCCTTTGCCTGCGGAAGGGCGGTGAGTTGCTCGCCGCTTCGGAGGCAGACCAACATGCCTGGTTTCCGCACCACAGTCTGCCGGCCAATACACTCGCCCGTCACGTCGAGCGCATTGCGGACGCCTTCGCTTGGCGAGGCCATGCCCGGGGCGGCAGCCGGTCCAGATGCGCAGCCGCCTGGCGCCGCACGGTGGCACTTCGACCGATTCCCCTACGCCGTCGTCTACGAAGTCGATGAACATGCCGGTCCTCGGATCTATGCGATCGCGCATCGGCATCGGGAGCCGCGCTACTGGAGCGCACGGGCATGGACCAGCCGCGCCGCGAGCAGCGCCGCCCGACCCTTCGCTCGAGCGGGACCGCCCCCGGCGACTCCTCAGCCGGCGCCGAATCGGTCTATCCTGATCTTGCGCATCGACACGACGGGAGGCGCGAAATGACCGATACGACAGCGCCGGCGGGCAGTGCGGGTTCCTCCGCGCCGGCCGACGAGCAGGCGATCCGCGAACGGGTGCGGGAGCTGACCGCGCAGATGCTGACCAGCGGCCGGCTCGATGCCGAGGGCGTAACCGAAGTCGTGCGCGCGATGACCGGCGCCGCCATACTGCCGCCGCCACTCGACAACGCACGGGCGCGCGAAGCTTTTGCCGAGGCGATCCGCGGCTTCGACCAGGCGCTGGCCGCTTCGGCGCAGGCGGTGCACGAAGCGCTGGCGGCGCTTGCCGCGCGCGGCAAGGACTTCACCGACAACGACCTGAAAAACGCCTTCGCGGCGCTGCAGAAGCTGCAGCAGGACTACGTCGCGGTGGCCAACCACATCGCCGACGCGACCACCGGCAACCTGCGGCGCGAACTGGCCGATCTCGCGCTGCACGCGCAACGCGTCGGGGCGGACGCGAGCGTGCGCTTCGCGCAGGTGATGAGCGAGTTCGCGAATCGGCTCGGCGGCTCGGCGCGCACACGCGCGGTGCCGGGGATGGAAGCCGTGCGCGAATACGGCGCCAACATGACGCTGCTCACCAGCGGGTTGCTCGCCGGCTTCGCCGACGCGCTGCGCCAGCAGGCGGAGCCGAAAAAAGCGAAGTAGGTCCGCCCGTGCCCGAGGCGGCGTTCAGCGCGGTGCGCGATCTGCCGCGCCTGCACGAGATCAGCCTGGTCTTCATCCGGCACGGCCTGGGCGATCTCGTGCGGCGCGTCGGCGTGGCGTCGATTCTCGAGCGCGCCGGCACCATTCTGCATTGGGGCGAAGTGTCGCGCAGCGCGGCGCTCGAGCCGCAGCAGCGGCTGCGGCTCGCGTTCGAGGAACTGGGTCCGACGTTCGTCAAGCTCGGCCAGATGCTGTCCACGCGCGAGGATCTGCTGCCGCCCAAGTGGACGGCCGAACTCGCACAACTGCACGCAGCCGTCGCACCGGTGCCGTTCGAGCAGATCGCTCCGGTCATCGAGCGCGCGCTGGGCAGCGCACCCGACGCGGTGTTCGCCGACCTCGAACGCACGCCGTCCGGCTCCGCCTCGATCGCCCAGGTGCACCGCGCGCGGCTGCGCGACGGCCGCGCGGTGGTGCTGAAGGTGCGCCGCCCGGACATCGAGGTCAAGGTCGACGCCGATCTGCGGCTGCTGTCGCATCTGGCGCAGTTCATCGAAGGCGAGTTGCCCGACGCGCGCCGCTACCAGCCGGTGCGCGTGGTCGAGGAGTTCCGCCGTTCGCTCGCGCGCGAACTGGACCTGGCCGCCGAAGCGCACAACATCGAGCGCTTCGCGCGCAACTTCCGCGACGACCCCTACATCCTGATCCCGCACGTCTTCCCGCAGTGGACCAGCAGCGCGATGAACGTGCAGGAAGCGATCGACGGCATCGGCGGCGAAGACGTGGCGGCGATCGAGCGCGCCGGGCTCGATCCGAAGCTGCTCGCGCAGCGCGGTGTCGACGCGGTGCTCAAGATGATCCTCGAGGACGGCTTCTTTCACGCCGATCCGCACCCGGGCAACGTGATCTACCTGCCGGGCAACCGCATCGCGATGATCGACTTCGGCATGGTCGGCCGCCTTTCGCCGGCGCGCCGCAACCAGATCGTCGATCTGCTGTCGGGCATCGCGCGTCGCGACAGCGAGCCGATGCTCGAGGTGCTGCTCGACTGGGCGGGCGAGGACGCGATCGACGACGAGCGGCTCGCCGCCGACGTCGACGAACTGGTGTTCGACTACGCCGACCTGCCGCTGAAGGACCTGCGCGTCGGTGCGCTGATCCAGCGCATCACCGCGCTGGTGCGCGAGCACGGCATCGTGCTGCCGGCCGACCTCACGCTGATGTTCAAGGCGCTGATCACGCTCGAAGGGCTGGGCCGCAAATACGATCCGGACTTCCGCCTCGTCGACCGGCTGCAGCCCTTCCTCGAGCGCGCGCTCGCCGCGCGCTACGCGCCGGCGGAGGTCGGGCGGCGCGGCGGCGCGAATCTCGCGCAGTTCCTCGGCCTGCTCGGCTCGGTGCCGCGCGACGTCGCGCGGCTGCTGAAGGACGCGCGCCGCGGTCGCATGCGCGTGGACATCGACCTGAAGCGGCTGGACAGCTTCGTGCGCAAACTGGACAACACGATCGACCGCATCACGATCGGCATCATGACCGCGTCGGTCGTCATCGGCTCCTCGATCGTGATGACGGTCACGTCCGGCCCGCAGCTGTTCGGCATCCCGTTTTTTACGGTGCTCGGGCTGCTCGGCTACGTGCTCGCGTTCGTCAACAGCGTCTGGATCATCGTCTCGATCTGGCGTTCGCGGCGGGATTAGAGCTCCAGGACGCGCCAGCGCGATTCGCCGGTGTGCCACGGCGGTGGCCGGCGGACAGCGGCCGAACGGCGGGGGCGAGGCCCGCGCGACGACGACAAGACCGCGCGCGAACGCGGGCACCAGCCGGGCGGCACCGGCCAGCACATGCTCGACGTGCTGCGCGACCACGGCTATTCGGACGAACAGATTGACGCGCTGGCGGCAGAAGGCGCGATCGAGGCACCGCGCGCGATGGCATGATCCGGCCGTGGCGCGCTCCGGCGCGCTGCGCGGCACCCCTGAGGGTCGCCGGGATCGAGCCATCACCGCGAGCCGCAATGAAAGACGCCGTTTCCACCCTCCGCAACCTGCTCGAAGTCCTGCCCGACGCCTGCATCGTCGTCGACGAAAGCGGCAAGATCGTGCTGGCCAACCCGGCCGTACGGCGCGTCTTCGGCTACATGCCCGACGAGCTGATCGGCCGCGAGCATCAGATGCTGCTGCCGCAGCGTTACCGCGAGAGCCACGCGCGCTTGCAGGCGCAGTTCATGCGGGGCGCACAGGCGGCCGCGATGAGCGCGCGGCCGTCCCTGCCCGCGCTCGCCAAGTCGGGCGACGAAGTGCCCGTGTCGATCGCGCTGGCGACGATCGAACTCGACGGCGCGCGTTACGCGGTCGCGATCGTGCGCGACGCCACGCCGGCGCGTGCGCGTCCGAGCGACGCGCCGCCGCAGTCGCAAAGCGACGCGCTGACGACGCTCGGCAACCGGCTCGGTCTGTCGCGCCGCATGCAGCGCGCGATCGCGGCCGGCCGCCCGTTCGCTCTGCTGTTCCTGAACCTCGCGCGCTTCCGCCCGTTCAACGAACAGCACGGCCACCGCATCGGCGACGAGATCCTGCGCATGGTCGCGCGCCGCATCCAGACTCAGGTACGCGCCGACGACCTCGCGGTGCGCATCGGCGGCGACGAGTTCGCCGTGCTGCTCGACGGGGTGGCGAGCGCCGCGCTGCTCGAACCGCGCGCCGTCGCGCTCGCCGACAGCATTGCGCAGCCGTTCCGCGTCAGCGACGTCTCGGGTACGGTCGGCGTCAACATCGGCGGCGCGCTGTTCCCGCGCGACGGCCGCAGCGAGGACGACCTGCTGCTCGCCGCGAATCTCGCCATGTACCGCGCCAAGCGCTCGAGCCGCGCGTTCTGGATCGAGCCGGGCGGCGGCGACGCGAAGCGCTGACGCGCGTCAGTGCCCGAGGCTCGCGCGGCGGCTGGCGATCAGCTCGCGCAGATCGGCCGGCAGCCGCGCCTGCAGCGTGCCGGCGAGACGGGCTTCGTTGCGGCTCCACCAGATGCCCAGATAGACGATCGCGAGCCCGATCGCGGTCAGCGCGATCGGGAACAGCCACGAGTCCTTGAAGAAGCGCCACGAGATGTCGGCGAGCACGATGGCCACGCCGATTCCGCCGAACACGGTGAAGGCGCGCCGCACCAGCACCGCGCCGATCAGCACGAGACCCAGGTTGATCGCCAGATACACGAGCTTGCCCGCGAGTTGGTTGGAGCCGAGCGAACTCAGCCCGCCCCAGAACGCCAGCAGCCCGAACAGGTAGAGCCAGAACGCGTAGTCCTTCGTGAAACGCGAGCGCAGGTCGACCCAGAACGCGACCAGCACCATCACGAGCCCGAACGCGACCGAAAACCACTTGCGGAACAGCCATTCGCTTTCCGACCACGGCTTGACGTCGGGCGGCAGCAGCAGCAACGCCAGATCCATGCTCATGTACCACAGCGTCACCGCCACGGGCATCAGCAGGAACGGCGCCTTCCAGCGGTACAGCATCAGCACGCCCGCGAGCAGCGTGGCAAACTCGAGCGTGACCCAGCGCCAGTCGATCACGTAGTGGTACTGGCGGTAGTGCTCGGCGCCTTTCGCGTCGGCCCAGAAGCCGAGCGCGTGCTGCAAACCCCACACCGCGAGCGGCACGAGCACGACGACCAGCGCGGCCATGATGCCCATCGGGATCGCGAGATCCTGCCGCTCGAAGCGCCGCGCCAGCGCGAGCGCCGCCCCCATGTACAGCAGTGCGATGAAGAACACGCCCCAGCCGCCGAACGCATCCCAGCCGAGCGTCATGAACAGCGACATCGCGCCGATCGCGAGCATGCCGCCGAGGTAATAGAGGACGTTCGTGAACGTGAAGCGCGGGCCGTGCTCGCGCGCAGCGGGCGCGGCAGCGATCCGCTCGGCAAGAAAGGCCCACAGGCGATCGGCCTGCTCGCGCGTGATGATGTCCGCCGCGCTCGCTTCGGCGAGATGGCTGCGTTCGATCCGCAACATGGCTGTTCTCCCTGTTCTTGGATGTCGCGATGCTGCCGCCGTTACCGCCGCGCTGTCATCGGGACGGCGGGGGCGTCACGCCGCTTGCGGCCGATGGTATCGGGAAGCGATACTGGTCGGCATCGGTAAGGGAACGCTGCGCGCAGCCGTTCGCCCTGAGCTCGTCGAAGGGCGCTCGCTCAGAGAGCGACTGGAGCCTAGTGCGCCGTTCGTGCTTCGACGGGCTCAGCACGAACGGAGGTCGGGCGCGCCGGCGAAGTGCGAGGGAGGGGCCTCTCGATGGCGCAAGCCAGTGCGGTGATCGACGTGCTCAAGCGCGAGCTGAAGGCGCGCGGGCTGACCTACGCGGAGGTCGCGCGCCGCATCGGCATGAGCGAGCCGAGCGTCAAGCGCATGTTCTCGCAGCGCAACTTCACGCTGGAGCGGCTCGATCAGATCTGCACGGCCGCCGGCATCGAGTTCACCGATCTGACGCGCGGCTTCAACCGCGAAGAGCACCTGATCAGCCGGCTGACGGTCGCGCAGGAGCGCGAGATCGTCGACGACCCGAAGCTTTTCCTCGTCGCGATCTGCGCGCTGAACCTGCTTTCCTTCGACCACATCCTCGCGACCTACGACCTGACCGAGGCAGAGCTCGTCGGCCTGCTGGTGCGGCTCGATCGCATCGGCATCATCGAGCTGCTGCCGAACAACCGCTTCAAGCTGCGCATCGCGCGCACCTTCGCGTGGATTCCGAACGGGCCGATCCAGACCGCGTTCAAGAGCGCCGCAGACGACTTCTTCGACTCCGATTTCGCGGGCGACGACGAGCTGATGATCCTGTTGAACGGGCGGCTGTCGCCCGCGTCCAGCGCGCTGCTGATCGAAAGGCTCAAGCGGCTGGCGCGCGAGTTCTCCGACCGGCACGCGGAGGACGCGCAGTTTCCCGCCGCCGAACGACCGCCGATGAGCCTGCTGCTGGCCTGCCGGCCCTGGCACCCGCAGTTCATGCGCGTGCTCGTGCGCCGGCGCGAACACGCCGGCGGCACGACGCACCGGATCAAGCGCTGAGGCGCGTCCCTTCCGTGCGCAGGCGACTCACCGCAGGGCGTCGCACGCGCGGCCGCGCTGCTCGCCGGTGAGGCACTGCGCGAGTTCCGGTCGCGTCTTCAGCAGGAACATGAAGCGCGCGCTCCGCGCAGTGTCCGTGAAGTCGCTGAACAGTCCGTCGACGCCCAGTTCGTAGAACTTCAGGTACTCGTTGATCGGGTTGCCGGCGTAGTCCCTTGCGAGCCGGCGCTGCTCGCTGCGGAACGTGAACGGGTGCACGAGCAGGCCGGCGGCGTGCGCATCGGCCACGACCGTCGTCGGCGCGAGCAGCGTGCGGTCGGCTTCGTCGACCCGCCCGTCGCCGTTGACGTCGTCGCACTGGCCGTCGTTGTTGGCGTCGGTGCACTTCGAGCTGATCAGGTACGGCTTCCACGGGCCGATCCCGTCGGCGTAGGTCGCGATCTCGCGCAGCCCGGCGGGGGTCAGCAGGTCCTTGAACGTGCGCGGGTCGCCGCGCACCGCGAAGTCGTACGGCCTGTCGAACGGCGGCGCCAGCGTCACCGTGCCGTCGTTGGCGACCGAGTCGCCGTCGATCAACTGCACGAGCTTGACGCGCGTTCGCGTTCGCAGGTACTGCAGGTTCGACACCTCGAAGGACTGGATGAACACCGGCGCGCCGCGATGGTTCATGCCGGCGCGGGTGAGTTCGTCCAGCACGCGGTCTTCCAGCGGCAGCCCGAGGTCGCGGTGATAGGTGGGATGCTTGGTCTCGGGGTACACGCCGATCGCGCGCCCCTGCTCGGCCGACTTGCGGCGAACGAGTTCGAGGATCTCGGCGAAGGTCGGAATGCGGAAGCGGCCGTTGAACGACTGATCCCGCTCGGAAAGCGGCTGGATTGCGCGCAGCGTCTTGATCTCCGCCAGCGTGAAGTCGCTCGCGAAGAAGCCTTCCTCGATGACGCCATCGACGACGGCGGTGCGCTTGCGCGAAGCGAACTCGGGCCGCGCGGCGACGTCGGTCGTCGCGATCAGGTTCGGCTCGTGGCGGGCAATCAGCACGCCGTCTTTGGTCGCGACCAGGTCGGGCTCGACGTAGTCGGCGCCCAGTTCGATCGCGAGCGCATACGCCTCGAGCGTGTGCTCGGGCACATAGCCGCTCGCGCCGCGATGCGCGATGACGAGCGGCACCGCCGGCCGCATGCCGCCGCGAGCGGCCTCGGCAGCACGTCCCTGCGCATGCGTTGTGTCGATCGTCATCGGCGAAACGGCCAGCAGCAGCGCCGCCGTCAGGCGGCCGGCACGCGTCGTTCTCATTGTGAACCTCCTCTGTCGGACGGGAACGGCGGCACGCTACGAAAACGGCGTGTCGCGCCGATGACGATGCGCGCGACGGGCGCGCTCCGCGACCCCCTTATGCGCGTCCCGCTTTTGCGCGAGCGCGGCCGCGCGCCCGGCGGCCCGATAGAATCGCCGCTCACAGGAGGAGCTGCAGCCGATGACCAACAAGACCTACGAACCCGTCACTCCGCACAAGGTCGCCTTTGTCGGGCTCGGCGTGATGGGCTATCCGATGGCGGGCCATCTCGCCCGCGCCGGCCATCACGTCACCGTCTTCAACCGGACGATCAAGAAGGCCGAGCGCTGGGTCGACGAATACGGCGGCAACTTCGCCGGGACCCCGCGCGAAGCCGCGGCCGGCGCGCAGATCGTCTTCTGCTGCGTCGGCAACGACGACGACCTGCGTTCGGTCGTACTCGGCGCCGACGGCGCGTTCGCCGGCATGGCCAACGATGCGGTGTTCGTCGACAACACGACCGCCTCGGCCGCGATCGCGCGCGAACTGCACGGCGAGGCGCGCAAGCGCGGCCTGCACTTCGTCGACGCCCCGGTGTCGGGCGGCCAGGCGGGCGCGGTCAACGGGATGCTCACGGTGATGTGCGGCGGCGATGCGGCCGCGTTCGAACGGATCCAGCCGGTCGCGATGGCTTACGCCAAGGCGGTCACGCTGATCGGCCCGAGCGGCGCTGGCCAGCTCGCCAAGATGGTCAACCAGCTCTGCATCGCCGGGCTGGTCCAAGGTCTGTCGGAAGGGATCAACTTCGGGCTGGCCGCCGGGCTCGACATGAAGCTCGTGCTGCAGGTGATCGGCAAGGGCGCGGCGCAGAGCTGGCAGATGGACAACCGCGGCACGACGATGGTCGACGACAAGTTCGACTTCGGCTTCGCCGTGGACTGGATGCGCAAGGACCTCGGCCTGTGCCTCGACGAAGCGCGGCGCAACGGCGCGCCGCTGCCGGTGGCGGCGCTGGTCGACCAGTTCTATGCTGACGTGCAGGCGATGGGCGGCGGGCGGTGGGACACGTCATCGCTGATCCGCCGCCTGCGGCACAAGAAGTAGGCAAGACAGAACAAAACGCCGGCGTGCTGGATCGCGCGCCGTTCGATCGGAACGCCCCATCCGCCCGGAGCGCCGATGGATGCTGCCGTCAGTCAGTCGCTCGCCGAGCTGCGCCCCGCGCTGCTGAAGATCGCGCGGCTGCAGCTTCGCAACGACACCTGGGCCGAGGACGTCGTCTCCGAGACGCTGATCGCGGCGCTCGAAGGCGCGGGCAATTTCGCCGGCCAGTCGCAACTGAAGACCTGGGTCGTCGGCATCCTCAAGCACAAGATCATCGATCACTTCCGCCGCGCGGCGCGCGAGATCTCCGCCGACGCGCAGGTCGAAGCGGCCGAAGTCGAAACCTTCGACGAGCTTTACCACCCCAGCGGCCATCGGCTCGATCCTCCGCTCGACTGGGGCGATCCCGAGCAGACGCTCGCGCGCACGCAGTTCTTCGAGATCCTGCAGCTTTGCGTCGACCGGCTGCCGGCCAATCTCGGCCGCGTGTTCATGATGCGCGAGTGGCTCGAGCTCGAGACCGAGCAGATCTGTAAGGAGCTGGCGATCACGTCGACCAACTGCTTCGTGATGCTCTTCCGCGCGCGCATGCGCCTGCGGGAGTGCCTCGAATCGAACTGGTTCGGGAAGGTGCAAGCCGGATGATCAAGCGACTGACCCGAATCACCTGCCGGCAGGCCCACGTGCTGCTTTCGGAGCGGATGGATCGGCCGCTTTCGCCGCTCGGCCGCTACCGCCTGTACCTGCACTTGAAGGCCTGCGATCTCTGTTCCCGGGTCGACCGCCAGTTCGACCTGATGCGCCGCGCCGTGCGGCGGCTCGGCGAATGAGGCGGGACTGAACCGCTACGATCCTCCCCGGTCGGAGGCATAGCGGCGGCCCGGCGTAAGACCCGCGCGCCGGCCGCGACCAAGCTATCCAGCCCCTCCGAAGGACGCCCCGTGCACGCCACCCTGCCGCTGCTGAAGGCCACCGATTTCCCGCCGATCCGCCGCCGCGTCGTCGAAACGCTGCAGGTCAATCTCGGCTACACCTGCAACCAGTCCTGCGTGCACTGCCACGTCAACGCGGGGCCCAACCGCACCGAGCAGATGAGCCGCGAGACGATCGACCTCGTGCTGGACGTGCTCGTCGCGAAGGAGATCAAGACCCTCGACCTGACCGGCGGCGCACCCGAACTGAACCCGCACTTCCGCGACCTCGTGCGCGAGGCAGGAACGCGCGGCGTGCACGTGATCGACCGCTGCAACCTGACGATCCTGTTCGAGCCCGGGCAGGAGGAACTCGCAGAGTTTCTCGCCGCGAACGGGGTCGAGGTCGTCGCCTCCCTGCCCTGCTACCTGGAAGACAACGTCGATCGTCAGCGCGGCAAAGGCGTCTTCGACAAGAGCGTGCACGCCTTGCAGAAGCTCAATGCGCTCGGCTACGGCCGCGACGAGCGGCTTCCGCTTTCGCTCGTTTACAACCCGCAGGGGCCGTCGCTGCCGCCGGACCAGAAGAAGCTCGAAGCCGACTACCGCAAGCAGCTCGGCGAGCACTTCGGCATCGTCTTCACGCGGCTGTATGCGCTGGCGAACATGCCGATCGCGCGCTTCGGCTCCACGCTGATCAGCAAGGGGCAGTTCCGCGATTACATGGCGCTGCTGCGCTCGGCGCATCGCGCCGAGAACGTCGAGCACGTGATGTGCCGCACGCTCGTTTCGGTCGACTGGCAGGGTTTCCTGTACGACTGCGACTTCCACCAGATGCTCGGCCTGCCGCTGCGCGAGGGCGGCAAGGGGCACGGCCGGCTGCACCTCGAGGACTGGCTCGAACTGGACCTCACCGACAACCCGATCGTCGTCGCCGACCACTGCTACGGCTGCACCGCCGGGCAAGGGTCGAGCTGCGGCGGCGCTCTCGGTTGACGCGGAGGCGACGATGCAGACCGAGCTTCTCTTCGGATTCGCCTTCTGGGGTTTCCTGATCCTGTACGGCGTGGCGATGTACGCGGTGTCGCCGCAGGCGCGTACGTTGTCGGCGTTTTTCGCCGGCACCGACGAGCAGGGGCGCGCGGCGAGCGAATGGGCGTTGATGCTGAGCATCTTCATCTCGTGGATCTTCGCCAAGTCGATCACCAACGCGGCCAACCTCGGCGCGATCCACGGCGTGGTCGGCGGGCTCGCCTACGCGACCTACTGGCTGTCGATCCCGCTCGCCGGCTTCGTGATCTACCGGCTGCGCACGCGCTACGCGGCGACCGGGCTCGTGCAGTTCCTCACGTCGAAGTACGGCAAGCTCGCCGCGCTGGCGTTCAGCGCCGCGATCCTGATCCGGCTTTACAACGAGGTGTGGAGCAACACCGCCGTCGTCGGCGGCTACTACGGGCCGGCGGGATCGGGTGTGTTCATCGGCGCCGCGCTGCTGTTCACCGCGGTCACGCTCTTCTACAGCCTGAAGGGCGGGCTGCGCAGCTCGATCTTCACCGACGTGATCCAGGCCGCGCTGTTCGTCGTCTTCGCCGCGTTCGCGCTGCTCGTCGTGCTGCCGCGCCACGGCACCGGCACGCTGCTTGCGGTCGGCGAGTTCACGCTGCGCGGCGGCGTCGATCTGATCCTGGTCGCCGCGCTGCAGGTGCTGAGCTACCCGTTCCACGACCCCGTGCTGACCGACCGCGGCTTCATCACGCGCGAGCGTTCGATGCTGCGGGCGTTCGTGATCGCCGGCGTGCTCGGTTTCGTCTGCATCTTCGGCTTCAGCCTGGTCGGCGTGCACGCGCGGCTCGAAGGCATCGCGCCGGGCGACAACGTGCCGGCGGCGGTCGCCGGCGCGCTCGGGCTGGGCGCGTTGTTCCTGATGAGCGTCGTGATGATCTCGGCAGCGGGCTCCACGCTCGACTCGACCTTCTCGTCGGTCGCGAAGTCGGTCGGCCGCGAGCTGCCGCTGCTGGCCGGGCATACGCTCGACGCGCCGCGCGCGATCCGCATCGGCATGGTCGCGATGATCGCAATCGCCGTGGTCGGCAACCTGCCGATGGTCGCCGGCACCGATATCCTCAAGGCGACGACCGTCAGCGGCACGATGGTGATGGGGTTGGCGCCGGTGTTCCTGTTGCACCGCTGGGCCGACCGCTCGCCGTGGAGCTTCCATCTGAGCTTCTGGACCGGCATCGCGATCGGCTTCGCGCTCGCGGCCGGCGTGCTGCCGCAGAGCTGGGCGATCGGCGACGGCAAGTACGCGCTGCTGCTCGGCGCCAACGCGTACGGGCTCGCGTTGTGCACCGCAGGCTTCCTGCTGCCGGTCGCGCTGCGAAGCGCAGCAGCGTTCGGCCGTACTGCGATACAGGCGAGCCGATGACGCGAGCGCAATCCGCGATCCGCAATCCGCAATCCGAACCCGCCGGCCGGCTTTGCCCGCCGCACTACGGCTACTCGCCGCGCGTGTTCGCGCGCCCGCCCGAGATCGCGACCGACACGCTGTACGTGATCGGCGGCTTGTACGGCAATCCGTGTGCGCTCGATGCGATCGACGCGATGGCGGCGGCCGAAGTCGTTGCGCCCAAGCGCGTGTTCAACGGCGACTTCCACTGGTTCGACGCGGAGCCGGCGCTGTACGCCGAGATCCAGCGGAGGGTCGTCGCCGCGCCAGCGAGCGTGGCGCTGCGCGGCAACGTCGAGACCGAAATCGCGAGCGACGACGATGCCGCCGGCTGCGGCTGCGCGTATCCCGAATCGGTGCCCGACGACGACGTCGAGCGCAGCAACGCGATCCTCGCGCGACTGCGCGCGGTCGCGCGCGCATTGTGTGAAGACGGCTTTCATTCGCGACGGCTGCTGGGCGAGCTGCCGATGCACGCGGTCGCGCAGGTCGGCGACGCGCGCATCGCGGTCGTGCACGGCGACGCGTGGGCGCTCGCCGGCTGGCGCTTCGCGCACGACAGCCTGCACGACGAAAGCCGCGCGGCGCAGCTCGCCGGCGCGCTCGAACTCGGCGCGGTCGACGGCTACGCGTGCAGCCACACCTGTGCGCCGGCGCTGAAGGCGTTCGAGCGCGGCTTCGTGATCAACAATGGCGCGGCCGGCATGGCGAACTTCGCCGGCACCACGTACGGGGTGCTGACGCGCATCTCGACGCGGGGTCTGCCGCGCGCGCTCGAACGCACGCGGCTGTACGGGCTCTTCGACGCCGGTTGCTTCGTCGACGCGCTCAGGATCGAATTCGATCTCGCGGCGTGGCTCGCGCGCTTCGACGCGATCTGGCCGTCCGATTCGCCGGCGGCGATCTCGTATCGCCGCCGAATCGTCGAGGGACCCGCGTTCACGATCGACCAGGCGCTCGGCCGCGCGCCGGCGGCGATCTGCCGGCCCGCGACTGCGTAAGATCGACGCCGACGCGTCGACCACTGCCCGGTTCGCGCGCCGCCCCCGGCGCGCAGGGAGATCCGATGGACAAGAAAAAGCTCGCGCTGCTCGCCGTGATCGCCGCGGCGATTGCGGCGTTTTTCGTCTTCGATCTGAAGCAGTACCTGACGCTCGAGTTCTTCCAGGCGAGCCGCGCGAAGATCGACGCGTACTACGCCGCGCATCCGCTCCAGACGATCGCGATCTACTTCGCCGTCTACATCGCGGTCACCGCGCTTTCGCTGCCGGGCGCGGCGCTCATGACGCTCGCCGGCGGCGCGATCTTCGGGCTGGTCGTCGGCACGATCGTCGTCTCGTTCGCCTCCAGCATCGGCGCCACGCTCGCCTTCCTCGCCGCGCGTTTCCTGCTGCGCGACTGGGTGCAGGGCAGGTTCGGCGACCGGCTCAAACCCCTGAACGAAGGGATCGCGAAGGAAGGCGCGTTCTATCTCTTCGCGCTGCGGCTGGTGCCGATCTTCCCGTTCTGGCTGATCAACCTCGCGATGGCGCTGACGCCGATCCGAGCGCGCACGTTCTACTGGGTCAGTCAGCTCGGCATGCTCGCCGGGACGATCGTCTACGTCTACGCGGGCACGCAGCTCGGACAGTTCCGCGTTTCGGCCGGCCTGATCGTCGCCTTCGTGCTGCTGGGCATCTTCCCGCTGATCGCCAAGCGCACCCTCGCCGCGGTCAAGTCGCGCCGCGTCTATGCGAAGTGGAAGGACAAGCGGCCGGCGAAGTACGACTACAACCTGGTCGTGATCGGTGCGGGCTCGGCGGGGCTCGTATCGGCGTACATCGCCGCGGCGACGAAAGCGAAGGTGGCGCTGGTCGAGAAACACCGCATGGGCGGCGACTGCCTGAACACCGGCTGCGTGCCGAGCAAGGCGCTGATCCGCTCGGCCAAGCTGCTGTCGCACATCGCGCGCAGCAAGGAGTTCGGCATTCGCGAAGCGCGCGCCGACTTCGACTTCGCCGAGGTGATGGAGCGCGTCGCGCGCGTGGTCAGGACGGTCGAGCCGCACGATTCGGTCGAGCGCTACACGTCGCTCGGCGTGGAATGCGTCGAGGGCAGCGCGAAGATCACCTCGCCGTGGACGGTCGAGGTGGCCACGCCGAACGGCAAGAAGACGCTGGCGACGAAGAACATCGTCATCGCCGCCGGCGCGCGCCCGTTCGTGCCGCCGATTCCCGGCATCGAGGAGGTGGGCTATCTCACCTCCGACACCGTGTGGAACCTGCGCGAGCTGCCGAAGCGGCTGGTCGTGCTGGGCGGCGGGCCGATCGGCTCCGAGCTGACGCAGGCGTTCGCGCGTTTGGGCAGCCAGGTGACGCAGGTCGAGATGCTGCCGGGTCTGCTGATCCGCGAGGACCCCGAGGTTTCGGAGATCGTGCAGCGCCGCTTCGAGGCCGAAGGCATCCGCGTGCTGGTCGGCCACAAGGCCAAGCGCTTCGCCGTCGAAGGCGGCGAGAAGATCCTGATCGCCGAGTACGAAGGGCACGACGTGCGCATCCCCTTCGACGCGCTGCTGGTCGCCGTCGGCCGCATCGCCAATACCGAGGGCTACGGGCTCGAAGAACTCGGCATCGGAACGACCAAGGCGCGCACGGTCGAAACCGACGAGTACCTGCAGACGATCTATCCGAACATCTACGCGTGCGGCGATGTCGCCGGGCCGTTCCAGTTCACGCACACCGCGTCGCATCAGGCGTGGTACGCGGCGGTCAACGCGCTGTTCGGCAGCTTCCGCCGATTCAAGGCCGACTACCGCGTGATCCCGTGGTCGACCTTCACCGACCCCGAGGTCGCGCGCGTGGGACTCAACGAGTCCGAGGCGAAGGCGCAGAACGTTCCGCACGCGGTGACGGTCTACGGCATCGACGATCTCGATCGCGCGATCGCCGACGGCGAAGCGCACGGCTTCGTCAAGGTGCTGACCAAACCCGGCACCGATCGGATCCTCGGCGCGACGATCGTCGGCGAGCACGCCGGCGACCTGCTCGCCGAGTACGTGCTCGCGATGAAACACGGCCTCGGCATGAACAAGATCCTCGGCACGATCCACATCTACCCGACGCTCGCGGAAGCGAACAAGTACGCCGCCGGCAACTGGAAGCGCGCGACCGTCACGCAGGGCCAATGGGCGTTCCTCGCCGCGTTCCAGGCGTGGCGGCGCGGCGCCTTCGGCTTCGGCGCGGTCCTCGGCAAGGTCGGCGCTCTGCTCAGGGACAAGCGCCCCGCTTATGCTGCGGAGGCCAAGCACTCGCTTCGATGAATCCGATTGCGCGCTGGATCGGAGCCAAGCTCGCCGACTACCTCACGCGTCCGGTCGGGCGGCCGAGCGCGACCACCAGCGACGCGCACGCGCTCGCCGCAGCGCTGCAGCCGGGCGACGTGCTGCTGGTCGAAGGCAATACGCGCATCAGCGTCGCGATCAAGTACCTGACGCAATCGACCTGGTCGCACGCGACGCTGTACGTCGGCCGGCGGCCCGAGCTGGCGCCGATCGACGGCGAGCCCGCCGAGCTGATCGAAGCGGACCTGAAGCACGGCGTGCGCGCGGTTCCGCTGTCGACGTACGCGACGCTGCACACGCGCATCTGCCGCCCGGTCGGGCTGACCGACGAGGACCGCGAGCGCGTGATCCGCTTCGCGATCGGCCGCATCGGCCACCGCTACGACCTGCGCAACGTGATCGACCTGGCTCGCTACCTGCTGCGCACGCCGCCGGTGCCGGCGCAGTACCGCCGGCGGCTGCTCGCGTTCGGCAGCGGCGACCCGACGCGCGCGATCTGCTCGACGCTGATCGCGCAGGCGTACCAGTCGGTGCGCTATCCGATCCTGCCCGAAGTCACGCGCGAAAAGCTCGCCGATCCGCACTGCAGCCACTGCTACCGCGAATACCTGCACATCCGCCACCACAGCCTGTACGCGCCGCGCGACTTCGACATCTCGCCGTACTTCCGCATCGTCAAGCCGACGCTCGAGCGCGGCTTCGACTACCGCCGCGTGCTGTGGGCGGACCGGATCGAAGAGGCGACGCCGGCGCCGCTGGCAGCGCGCAGCGCCGCGCCCGAACCCGCCCGGCAGTCCACGCGTTGAAACCACGGAGACCCCCAATGTCGCATCGCCCGTGCTTCGCCGCCCTGCTCTGCGCCGCCGCCGTCGCGCTGCTCGCGCTCGTGTCGCCCGAGGCGCGCGCGCAGTTCGATCACACGCACGCGGCGTGGACCGCGCTGCTGCAGAAACACGTCCGTGTCGCGCCCGACGGCAACAGCTCGCGCGTCGACTACAAGAGCTTCGCGGCCGACCGCGCGCAGCTTCAGGCGTATCTGAAGTCGCTGTCCGCGGTCGGCGCCGACGAATACGCGAAGTGGAGCAAGCCGCAGCAGTACGCCTTTCTCGCCAACGCGTACAACGCGTTCACGGTCGAAAAGATCCTGACGCGCTACCCGAACCTGAAGTCGATCCGCGACTTCGGCCTCGTGTTCGGCAATCCGTGGAAGGACCGCTTCTTCACGCTGCTCGGCAGACCGCAGCACCTCGACGGCATCGAGCACGAAACGATGCGCGCGCCCGGCGTCTTCGACGACCCGCGCGTGCACGTGGCGGTGAACTGCGCGTCGATCGGCTGCCCGATGCTCGGCCGGCAGGCGTTCACCGCGGACAGGCTCGATGCGCAGCTCGAAGACCTGATGCGGCGCTTCCTGTCCGACCGCACGCGCAACCGTTACGACCCGCAGACGAAGACGCTCGAGCTGTCGCAGCTTTTCGACTGGTACGCCGACGACTTCAAGAAGGGCGGCAAGAGCTTCCTCGGCTATCCGGGCTTCGCGTCGCTCGCCGATCTCGGCGCGCGCTACGCGGACGTGCTCGCCGACACCGACGCCGACCGCACCGCGCTGCGCGCCAAGGGTGCGCCGATCAGGTTCGTCGAATACGACTGGTCATTGAACGACGCGAAGTGACGTCGGCCGATCGCCGTCGGCCTTCGGCCGAGGCGGCGTGCCGGGCTGCTAACCTCGCACCGCCATGTCGGATGCGCCGTCGCTCGAATCCGCAGTCGCCGCCGACCGCGTGCGCAACGTGCGCGCGGACGACGGCGCGCGCACCGCGCTTGCGCTCGGTTTGGTCGGCGCGCTCGGCGAGGAGTTGCTGGCGCGGCTCGTGGGCTCGAGCGAGTACCGCGTCGTACACGTCGGCGTCACGCAGCCGATCGGCTCGGCCGCCGCGCGCTTCCGCCCGTGGGTCGTCGGCCAGGGCGTGGTGATCGCCGACGATGCCTACGTCTGCCTCGCGGGACCCGAGACCTTCGTGCCGGCGGGCTCGCCGCTGCGCGCGTTCGCGCCGGGCGAGCTGCTCGCAGCCGCGCGCATCGCGCGCGACTGCGGCGCGCGCCGGCTCGTCGTCGTCGCGCCGCTGGATGCGCTGCTGCAGATGAGCGCGGCCGCGGCGACCATCGCCAGCAGCGACGAGATCGAGCTGGCGCGCATGGGTTTCGAATCGGTGCTGATCGTCAGACCGACCGCGGCCGACGACACGCGTCCCGCGGGACGCTGGATCGCCGGGCTCGTCCGCGCGGCCGGCCGCACGCTCGCCGACATCATGCTGCCGACGTACGCGCGCGCGCTGTCGGTCAAGTCGGCCGCGCGCGCGATCGTCGAAGCCGCCCGCACCGCGCGGTCCGGCGTCACCGTGCTCGGCGCGCGCGACCTGCTCGCGATTGTCGAAGCGAAGTGGCCGCAACTCGCGCCGAAGCGGCGAAAACTGCGGTGATGGTGGACGAGGCCGATTCGAACACCGAGACACCGCGAACACCGAGAAGGACGTCGCTTTGGTTTTCTCTGTGCTCTCGGTGTCTCTGTGGTGAATCCTTCGGCCTTCGCAGTCGGAGATTCCGCCACGGAGCACACGGAGGAAACGGGGAGCCGAGAGGCTTTTCTCCGTGCACTCGGTGTCTCCGTGTTGAAATACAGCATCCTCAGAACGCCGAAGCATGCGACTCGCGATCATCGTTCCGGTGCTCAACGAAGCGCGCGGCATCGAGGCGGCACTGGCGCGGTTGGCGGAACTGCGCGCGCGCGGCGCGCGCGTGATCGTCGTCGACGGCGGCAGCGGCGACGACACGGTGCGGCGCGCCGCACCGCTGGCTGACCGCGTGATCGAAACGCCGCGCGGCCGCGCGCTGCAGATGAACGCGGGAGCGCGCGCGCCGGAGGCAGCCGACGCCGACGTGCTGCTGTTCCTGCACGCCGACACGCAGCTTCCGCCCGACGCCGACCGGATCATCTTCCGCACGCTCGCCAACTCGGACCGCCGCTGGGGCCGCTTCGACGTTTCGATCGACGGCCGCTCGCGCTGGCTGCCGGTGGTCGAGGCGCTGATGAACTGGCGCTCGCGGCTCACCGGCATCGCCACCGGCGACCAGGCGATCTTCGTCGAACGCGGCGCCTTCCTTGCGCTCGAAGGCTTTGCGCCGATTCCGCTGATGGAGGACATCGAGTTCTGCAAACGCGCCAAGCGCATCTCGCCGCCGCTCGCGCTCGCCGCACGCGTGACGACCTCGGGCCGCCGCTGGGAAAAGCACGGCGTGTGGCGCACGATCCTGCTGATGTGGCGGCTGCGGCTCGCGTACTTCTTCGGCGCCGATCCGGCGGAGCTGGCGCGGCGTTATCGCGATGCGCGGTGAACCGACGGCCTGACTCCTTCCCCTCCAAGGGGGGTCGGGAGAGGGATCGGGTAGCCTGCGGCGTCTCGCCCGTCCCCACCCCGACTCTCCCCCTGAAGGGGAGGGAGAACCGCGACGCACCCGATGCGACCGTCAGACGCAGCCTCGCTCGACATCGCCGTCTTCGCCAAGGCGCCCGTCCCGGGCGAAGCGAAGACGCGGCTGATCCCGCGGCTCGGCGCCGAGGGTGCGGCACGGCTGCAGGAACGGTTGATCGAAAGCGCGCTCGCAAAGTCCGTCGCGCTCGCGGGCGCGCGCGTGACGCTGTGGGTCGCCGGCGACGCGCAGCATCCGTTCATCGCCGCCTGCGCGCAGCGCGTCGGCATCCGGGTCCGGATTCAGCAGGGACGTGATCTCGGTACGCGAATGCTGCAGGCGTTCGCCACTACACTCGCGCCCGGCCGCGGCGCTCGCTGCCTGCTGATCGGCACCGATTGCCCGGCCCTGACGACCGCGGATCTCGCGGCGGCGGCGGAAGCGCTCGCCGCGCACGACGCGGTCGTGCAGCCCGCCGAAGACGGCGGCTACGTGCTGATCGGACTGCGTGCACCGCACGCGCAGTTGTTCGAAGGGATCGAATGGGGCGGATCGACGGTGATGCAGGCCACGCGCGCGCGCATGGCGCGGCTCGGACTGCGCTGGTGCGAACGCCCGCCGCTGCCGGATCTCGACACGCCGGAAGACTACGAGCGCGCGCTCGCCGCGGGCTGGATCACCGCGTGAGGCGCGCCGCGCTGCTCGCGCTCGCGCCGTTCGCGCTCGCGCCGCTTGCGCCCGCGGCCGCCGCCACGATCGAGCTGGCGCCTTTTTCCAGAGCGCCGACCGGCGCGCCGCCCGCGCCGTGGAAACTCGCCACCTCGCCGAAGATCGCGCGCCACACGCAGTACGACGTGGTGCCGCTCGGCGGTGCGCACGTGCTGCGCGCACGCGCCGACACCTCGTACGCGAACCTCGTTCACGAGCTGCCGCCGGGCACGATCGCGACGAGGCTCGCGTGGCGCTGGCGCATCGAGCGGACGATCGAAGGCGCCGACCTGACCCGCAAAGCGGGCGACGACGTGCCGGCGCGCGTGTGCGCGCTCTTCGATCTGCCGCTCCAGCGTTTGTCGGCGGGCGACCGCTTCCGCGTACGGCTCGGCCGCATGCTGTTTGATCCCAAGCTGCCCGCCGCGGCGATCTGCTACGTGTGGGACGCGAAGCTCGCCGCCGGCACGTGGCTCGCCAACGCGTACACGGATCGCGTCCGCATGCTGGTGCTGCGGCAGGGAGCGCCCGGCCGCTGGTTCGACGAGTCGCGCGATCTGCGCGCGGACTTCGCCGCCGCGTTTCCGGAGGAGAGCAAAGGCGGCTTGCCGCCGCTCGCCGCGGTCGCCCTCTCGGCGGACGGCGACAACACGGGAGGGCACGCGCTGTCCTACTTTGGTGATATCTCGATCCAAACCGACACGCCCTGATTCGACGGCCACCATGTACTTGACCAACGCGCGCGACCTCCCGTGCCGGGCGGGTGACGAACGAGGGGGCTCGGCTGGCCCCCTCGTGCTCCCCCAGCCAGTACGGAGAAAGCCGCGCCTCAGCCCACCGTGAAGCGGCTGCTGCTGGCCGGCGGCGGCCATTCGCACGTGTTCGTGCTGGACGCGCTCGCGCGCAAGCCGCTCGTCGACGTCGAGGTGACGCTCGTGTCGCCGTTCGACCGGCAGGTCTACTCGGGCATGCTGCCGGGCTGGATCGCGGGCCACTACGAGATCGAGCAGTGCGTGATCCCGCTCGCGCCGCTCGCGCAGCGGGCCAACGCGCGCTTCGTGCAGGCGCACGTCGCCCGGCTCGACCTTGCCGCGCGGATCGCGTACACGGAGGCTTCCGAGCCGCTGCCCTTCGACGTAATCTCGATCGCGACCGGGCCGGTGATGAACCTCGACGCGATCCCCGGGTTGCGCGAGCATGCGATCGCACTGCGGCCGATCGAATCGCTGATCCAGGCCTGGCCGCGGCTTTTCGCGCAGCTTGCTGCACTGGCCGAAGCCGGCGAAGACGCCGCCACGCTCACCGTGCTCGGCGGCGGTGCCGGCGGCGTCGAGCTTGCCCTCGCGATCGCGCACCGCATGCAGACCGCGCGCGTGCCGGCGCGCGTGCAGCTCGTCACCGGCAAACCCGGCCTGCTGCCGACGCTCGGCGAAGGCGTGCGCCGGCGCATCGCGCGGCTCGCGCCCGCGCGCGGCGTGCGGCTGATCGAAGACGACGCCGCGGAGATCACGCGCCATACGGTGTTGCTCGCCGACGGCGGCGAGATCGCCTCCGACGTGACGATCGCCGCGATCGGCGCGGCTGCCGCCGAGTGGCCGCGCGAAGCGGGGCTCGCCGTCGACGAACGCGGCTTCATCGCGGTCGACGAGCGGCTGCAGTCGATCTCGCACCCGTTCGTCTTCGCCGCCGGCGACTGCGCGTCGATGGTCGGCCATCCGCGTCCGAAGTCCGGCGTCTACGCGGTGCGCGCCGGCCCGCCGCTCGCGCTGAACCTGCTGCGCCATCTCGCCGGCAAGCGGCCGCGCCGCTACCGCCCGCAGCGCGTCGCGCTGTACCTGATCTCGACCGGCCCGCAACATGCGATCGCGAGCTGGGACGGCTTGAGCGCCGAAGGGCGCTGGGTCTGGCGCTGGAAGGACCGCATCGACCGCCGCTTCGTCGCGCGCTACGCGCGCTGAGCGCCGCGGCCCCGCGATCGGATCGGTCCGGCGGCGGGAAGAACGGCGCCGCTTTCCGTGTTCCAATCCGCACGTGCACCGGCCGACGCGGCCGCGAAGGAGATACCAAGATGAAATTCCTCGCCGTCGCCCTGTGGATTGCCTTCGCGTTGGTCGCGCTGACCTTCCTCGCCGGGCAGCTCGGGCTGCTGTCGGGCCGCGAACCGGCGGATCTCGGCGTGCGCGACGGGCGGCTCAAGCCGCCTTCGCGCACGCCCAACAGCGTCTCCAGCCAGGCGCATCTTTATCCCGACGCGCCGCAGAAGGACTACGCGGCGATCGCGCCGCTGCCGCTCGCGGGCGACCCCGCGGCCGCGATCGCGCGCCTGAGACGCATCGTCGAGTCGATGCCGGGCGCGCGCGTCGTCGGCGCGCGCTCGGACTACCTGTACGCGCAGTTCACGACGAGGTGGCTCAAGTTCGTCGACGACGTGGAGTTCTGGGCCTCTCCGGCCGAAGGCGTGATCCACGTCCGCTCCGCCTCGCGCGTCGGCCGCAAGGACTTCGGCGTCAACCGCCGGCGCGTCGAAGCGATCCGGGCGGCGCATGAGCGACAATGAATGTCGCGACACGGCCGCTTCGTTCGACGCAGCCCTGGGTTAGTTCGATGCCGAAGACTCGGGGAGGGAAGACGCGCGCGCTGCGTGCATGAGCTTGATTCCGCGGCGTGTTGAACATCCAATCGACGACCGACGCCACCCGAAGGGAGCAATCCTCATGTCCTTTCAATCCGAACCGGGAACGATCCGCTGGAAACTCCACTTCAACTCGCCGCCCGAGAAGGTGTTCGATGCGCTGGCCACGGACGCCGGCCGGGCGAGCTACTGGGCCGAGTCCGCGCCCGAGCGCGACGGCCGCATCACGTTTCATTTCGTCAACTACGAGCCGTATTCGGGTCGCGTGCTTCGGCGCGAGCGTCCGCGGGTGTTCGCGGTGGAGTACTTCGGCTCGATCGTCGAGTTCAGCCTGGCGGGCGACGGCCGCGGCGGATCCGATCTATCGCTGTTCGCCTCGCAGGTGGACGAGTCGATCCGGATGGAGATGGTGGCCGGATGGGTTTCCGTGCTGATGGCGATGAAGGCGGCCGTCGATCACGGCATCGATCTGCGCAATCACGATGCGTCGCGGTCGTGGACCGACGGTTATGCCGACAACTGACCTTCGACGCGACCTCGCTCGCTGAGTGCCGGGCGCGGCTCGAGCGGTTGGGCGCCCCTGCATTCGGCCACCGCACGACGAGGGCTTCGGCATCGTCGCGCCGTTCGGCGATCCCGAGGGCATCCCCTTCGAGCTCGTTGAACTCGCTTACGAATGTGGCAGCGGCGGTGCCCAGCAGACGAGCGACCGCCAATCAGATCGGGAATCGCGTTGAGCGCCGGCGAGCGCGCGATTCGCCGTCCCGAACGAAAAGCCGGGTGGATACGCCCTTTTTGCGGGTTCGCGGTCCGCGGGTACGGCGCTAGCCTTGCCGTCGACCTCACTCGACGGAGACCTTCCGATGCGATTCAACGTCAACGCGCTGCGCGTTCTCGCGACCGCTGCGGCCGTGCTGGCTTTCGCGACCTCGCTGCCCGCGGCCGCCGAACCGCCGCCCCACGCGAAGGCGCACGGCTGGCGCAAGAAGAACGACCCGAACTACCGCGGCTACACCGGCAAGGTCTGGGAGAAGGACTACGGCGTCGTCTCCGGCCGCTGCAACACCGATGCCGTGCTCGCGGTCGCGGGCGGCGCGATCGGCGGCATCGTCGGCGCGCGCAGCTCGGATCCCGATTCGCGGGCGGTCGCGGTGATCGTGGGCACCGCGATCGGCGCGGTGCTCGGCGCGAAGATCGGCCGCGAGCTCGATCGCGCCGACCAGGCCTGTATCGGCCATTCGCTGGAACTGGCCGGCGACAACAAGGTCGTGCGCTGGAACAACGCGCAGACCGGCGTGGCCTACGAACTCGTGCCGCTCGCCGGCGACGGCAGGAACTGCCGCAACTTCCGGCTCAATGCCAGCCGCGGAGCCGCCAGCGAAAGCGCACTGCGCAAGGCCTGCCGCGACGGCCAGGGGCAGTGGCAGCTGGTCTCGTAACGGCAGCGCTTTCGATCCAGAACGGCGCGGACTCCGCGCCGTTTTTGTTTGCGCGCCGCGGGGCAAACGATCGGGCATGATCCGCGCGCACGACACCCGGTGACCCGATCGACATGAATTCCCGCCTGCCGCTCGCGCTGACCGCCCTGCTCGCCGCCTGCGCCGCACCGCCCGCAACGCCTCCGCTTGCGCCACCCCCGGCGTTGACGCTGTCCGGTGTGCCCGCGGTGCCGGCCGAGCTCGTGCGCCGCGTGGGTCCGTACGGCGAGTTCCGCGGCGCCGCGCTGCTCGACTGGTCGCCGGACGGCGCATCGCTGCTGGTCGCTTTCCGCAGCGGCAACACGGTGCAGCTTCATCGCGCGCGCCCCGGCCGGCCGCTCGAAGCGTTGACGCGCTCGCAGGAGCCGACCCGCAGCGGCGCCTTCGTTCCTGGACGCCCGAACCTGCTCGTGTTCCTGCGCGACGCCGGCGGCGACGAAGCGACGCAGATCTACCGGCTGGACATCACCACCGGACAGGAAACGCAGCTCAGCGACGCGGGCCGGCGGCACGCGCTCGGACCGTTCAACCGCGCCGGCACCGCGTTCGTGCAGACCTCGGTGCCGCTGGACCGCACCGCGCCCGGCGGCACGCGCGAGCGCGTGACGACCGAGGTCGCGCTGCTGGAACCCGCGAGCGGCGCGCGGCGCGTGCTCGCCACGCTGCCGGGCACGGGCTGGTTCGCGTCGGACGTCTCCGACGACGACCGCAGCGTGCTGCTCGTCCGCTATCGCTCGCCGGCCGACAGCGAGGTCTGGACGCTCGACACCGCGAGCGGACGACGCACGCGGCTTCTGCCGCGCGCGGGCGACGCGCCCGCGTTCTTCGCGTCGGCGCACTACGCGCCGGACGGGCGGCGCATCTTCGTCGCGACCGACCGCGCGGACGAGTTCCGCCGGCTCGAGCGCTTCGATCCTGCGAGCGGCGCCTTCGAGCGCGTGACGCGCGGCGTCGCGTGGGACGTGCACGCGGTGGAGATCGCACGCGACCGCTCGCGCATCGCGGTGGTCGTCAACGAGGCCGGGCGCGGCGTGCCGCGCCTCTACGACGCGGCCACGCTCGAGCCGATCGCGGTGCCGGCGCCGCCCGGCAACGTCACCGCGCTGCGCTTCGCGCCCGACGCGCGTGCGGTCGCGCTGGCGGTCGTCTCCGCGCAGTCGCCGTCGAGCGTCGAGGTCGTCGACCTTGCGGCGCGCACGCGCACCGTGTGGGCGCCGGCCGACACGGCGGGCATCGACACGCGAACTTTCCGCCCGTCGGAGCTGGTCGAGTGGACGAGCTTCGACGGCCGCAGGATCAGCGGCTGGATCACGCGGCCGCCGGCGCGCTTCGCGGGGCCGCGGCCGGTGCTGATCGACATCCACGGCGGGCCGGCGGTGCAGGCGCGGCTCGACTTCAACGGACGCAACAACTACCTGATCAACGAGCTGGGCATCGTGCTGATCGAGCCGAACGTGCGCGGCTCGACCGGCTTCGGCAAGACCTTCGTCGCGCTCGACGACGGCATGCGGCGCGAGGATGCCGTGCGCGACATCGGCGCGCTGCTCGACTGGATCGCCGCGCAGCCCGACCTCGACGCGCAGCGCGTCGCCGTGCAGGGCGGCAGCTACGGCGGCTACATGACGCTCGCGGTCGCGGTGCACTACGGCGACCGCATCCGCGCCGCGATCAGCGCGGTCGGCATTTCGCACTTCGTCACCTTCCTCGAGCGCACCGAAAGCTACCGGCGCGACCTGCGCCGCTCCGAGTACGGCGACGAGCGCGATCCGGCGATGCGCGCGTTCCTCGACCGCATCTCGCCGCTCACGAACGCCGCGCAGATCCGCGTGCCGCTGTTCGTCCTGCACGGCCGCAACGATCCGCGCGTGCCGGTGCGGGAAGCCGAGCAGATCGTGCGCACCGTGCGCGCCAACGGCGTGCCGGTGTGGAGCCTGATCGCCGAGGACGAAGGCCACGGTTTCGCCAAGAAGGCGAACGCCGATTACGCCTTCTACGCGCGCGTGCTGTTTCTCGAGCGGTTTCTGTTGCGGCCGGATTGAGCCGGCGGGCGGCGGTCGACGCGCTGCCTGCCCTCACCCGCCCGCCGCGCTGGCGCCCTCTTCCGCCGATGCGGGCGAGGGTCGGTTCTCCGCGGCACCCAACTCCGCGTAACGCGCGGCGAGGAAGTCGATCAGCTCGCGCACCGAAGGCAGCAGCCCGCGGCGCGATGGAAACACGGCGTGCACGATGCCGCTGCGCAGCCGCCAGCGCGGCAGCAGGCGGATCAGCGCGCCGCGTTCGACATCGTCGCGCACGACCATCGTCGGAAGCTGTACGGCGCCCACGCCGGCGAGCGCCGCCGCGCGCAGCGCAGCCATGTCGTCGGTGACGAGCCGCGGTTCGTGATGCACGGTCGCGTCCGCGCCGTCCGGTCCGCCGAGCCGCCAGGCGTGCTCGCCGTCGCCGCGCGCGAGATCGAGGCTCGGCAGCGCGTGCAGGTCCGCGGGAACCTGCGGCACGCCGTGGCGCGCGAGCAGCGCGGGGCCGGCGACCAGGCATTGCGGGCTTTCGCCGAGCACCTTCATCACCAGCTCGCTGTCTTCCAGCGGCGGAAAGCGCACGCGCAGCGCGAGGTCGAAGCTCTCGCCGATCACGTCGACGCGCCGGTTGGTCGCTTCGAGCTGCAGTTTCACGCGCGGACACCGCACGAGAAACTGCGCGAGCATCGCGCCGACCTGGTACTGCAGCAGCGCGACCGGGCAGGCGAGCCGCACGATGCCCTGCGGCTCGGCGCGCATCGTCTCGATCGCCTCCTGCGCCGCCTCGGCCTCGACGAGCATCGCCTTGCAGTGGCGGTAGAAGCGTTCGCCGATGTCGGTGACGGCGAAGCGGCGCGTCGAGCGCTGGATCAGCCGCACGCCGAGCCGCTCTTCCAGCAGCGCGATGCGGCGGCTCAGCTTCGACTTCGGCACGCCGAGCGCGCGGCCGGCGGGCGCAAAGCCCCTGTGATCGACGACCTGCGCGAAGAAGTAGAGATCGTTGAGGTCGTACACGGGGCCGATCGCGATCGTTCCAGCAGCGGAACGGACAGGATAAATCACGGTACTTCCGCGGCCGCCGAAGTCGGTTCTACGATCGCCCGGAGGACCGACCGGCGGATTCGATGCGCGGCGACGACGGAGCGCATCGGCGCCGACGTGAGACCGGCCCCATGAATCAAGCGACGGGAGGTGAAGATGGCTCCGGATCCGACGCCCGCTTCCGCATTCGGTTTGCTTTCCGAGACCACCCTGCGGCGCGTGCTGGGAGGCATGTCGCTCTTCACTCTGCTGATGACCGTTCCGCAGGTGTTGACGATATGGATCGGCCGCCAGGCGGCGGGAGTTTCGGTCTGGTCCTGGAGCGCGTACTTGATTTCGGCGCTGTTGTGGTTCTGGTTCGGGCTGCTGAAGCGCGACAAGAACATCTACCTGCCCTGCATCGGGTGGATCGTGCTGAACAGCGCGGTCATCGCCGGGGCGGTCGTTTATGGATAGCGCGCCGCGGCCGGCGCCCGCACGGCAGCCGCGGCGGCCACATCGAAGAGGAGCACGCTCGTGACGACGATCGTCGGAGTTTCCGGCAGCCTGCGGCGCGACTCGTTCAACTCGGCGCTGCTGCGCGCGGCGGTCGAGGCGATGCCCGAAGGCACCGCACTGAAGATCGGATCGATCCGCGACATTCCGCTATACGACGGCGATGTCGAACGCGAACAAGGCATCCCGCCTGCGGTGCAGGCGTTGAAGGACGCGATCGCCGCCGCCAACGGTCTGCTGCTCGCGACGCCCGAATACAACAACTCGATCCCCGGCGTGATGAAGAACGCGATCGACTGGCTGACGCGCCCGGCGGCGGACATCCCGCGCGTGTTCGGCGGCAAGCCGGTCGCGGTGATGGGCGCCACACCGGGCGGCTTCGGCACCGTGCTCGCCCAGAACGCGTGGCTGCCGGTGCTGCGCACGCTCGGCACGCGGCCGTGGTTCGGCGCCCGTTTGATGGTGTCGCGCGCCGGAACGGCGTTCGATCCGAACGGCGCGCTCACCGACGCCGCGATTCGCGAGCAGCTTCGCGGCTTTGTCGCGGGCTTCGTTGAGTTCGTCCGCGGCGCGCAGGCTTGAAGGCAAGGCGATGCAAGCCACCGCACCCGGCTGGCCCGCGCTGCCGTACGCCGACTGGCGCGACTCGAAGGACACGCTGCACCTTTACCTGCAGATCGTCGGCAAGCTGCGGCTCGCGCTCGCGCCTCCCGTCAACCACTGGTGGCACGTCACGCTGTACGTCAACGCGCGCGGGCTGACCACCGGCGCGATGCCGACCGGCGCGGGTGCCTGCGAGATCGCGTTCGACTTCGTCGACCACGCGCTGCGGATCGACCTGTCGTCCGGGCGGCGGGCTTCGTTTCCGCTGCACGACGGGCTCGCGGTCTGCGACTTCTACGAAGCGCTGCGCGATCGGCTCGCCGCGCTCGGCGTGCGCGCCGACATCCATCCGCATCCGTACGACTGCATGAGCACGATCCCGTTCGTCGAGGATCGCGTGCACGCGCGCTACGACGCGGCGGCCGTGCAGCGCTTCTGGCGCGCGCTGGTGGCGATCGCCGGCGTGTTCGAGGCCTTTCGCGGACGTTTCGTCGGCAAGAGCACACCGGTGCACCTGTTCTGGCACACCTTCGACCTCGCGGTCACGCGGTTTTCCGGGCGCGCAGCGCCGCCGATGCCAGGCGCCAGCCGCGTGATGCGCGAGGCGTATTCGCACGAGGTCGCGAGCTTCGGCTTCTGGGCCGGCGACGAGAATGTCCCCTACCCGGCCTTCTACTCGTACACCTTCCCCGAGCCGGCCGGGCTGCGCGCGGCGCCGCTGCAGCCGAGCGGCGCGGCGTGGACGGCGCGGCCGAACGGCAGCTCGCTCGCAATCTATCCGTACGAGGACGCACGCACGGCCGCCGATCCCGCGGCCGCGCTGCTGCAATTCCTCGAAAGCGCCTATCGCGCGGGCGCCGCGGCCGCGGGCTGGGACATCGAAGCGCTCGCGCATCGCCCGCGTTGAACTGTGACTGAGCGAACGCAGAGGCGCAGAGGACGCTGAGAAGCGCAGAGAAGGTCGGTCGAACGCTTTTCCTCCGCGCCCCTCTGCGCCCTTGCGTCTCCGCGTTCGCTTCTTCCCATCGGTCTGGTGCGTCGCGGCTCGCGCGCAGCGCGGTAGGGCCACCGAGATCGTTCCCGGCGTGGAACGGTGCGGTCGATTTCCGCGGACTACCGCGACGAACACGGCGCCCCTACCTTCCGCGCATCTCGATGGGGCCGCGACCCCGCATGGAGCAATCGATGAAAAAAGTCCTCGGCGTCTACACCAGCACCGATCGCCACTGGGTCGGCGACGGCTTTCCGGTGCGCACGCTGTTCTCGTACCACGGCTTCGGCCGGCACACCAGCCCGTTCCTTCTGCTCGACTACGCCGGCCCGGCGCAGTTCGCGCCGGCGGCGCGGCCGCGCGGCGTGGGCGAGCACCCGCACCGCGGCTTCGAGACCGTGACCATCGTCTACGCCGGCGAAGTCGAGCATCGCGACTCGACCGGCGCCGGCGGCCGGATCGGCCCCGGCGACGTGCAGTGGATGACCGCCGGCGCCGGCATCCTGCACGAGGAGTTCCACTCGCGCGAGTTCACGCGCACGGGCGGCGCGTTCGAGATGGTGCAACTGTGGGTCAACCTGCCGGCCAGGGACAAGATGACGCCGCCGCGCTACCAGACGCTGCCCGACGCGGACATTCCGGCCGTGAAGCTGCCGGAAGGCGCGGGCACGGTGCGCGTGATCGCCGGCGAGTTCGCGGGCAAACGCGGGCCGGCGCGCACGTTCACGCCGATCGAAGTGTGGGACGTGCGGCTCGCCGCGGGACGCCGCGCCGAGTTCACGCTGCCGGCGGGCCACACGCTCGCGCTCGTCGTCCTGCGCGGCACCGTGCTGGTCAACGACGCGCAGGTCGCGCGCGAAGCGCAGCTCGTGCTGCTCGACCGCGAAGGCAGCGACGTCGCGCTCGAAGCCAACGGCGACGCCACCGTGCTGCTGCTCGCCGGCGAGCCGATCGACGAGCCGGTCGTCGGCTACGGCCCGTTCGTGATGAACAGCGAGGAGCAGATCGTGCAGGCGATCGAGGACTTCAACGGCGGGCGGTTCGGCGCGCTGGCGCGCTGACGGCGCGCGGCGGGTGCACTGCGCCCGCCGCGCCGATCGTTCGCGCCGCGCTCAGCTCTTGCGCGACGTCTTGGCCATGAAGGTCGTCGGTGCGGACTGCACCGACTCGCTGCCGCACTTCGGGCAGCGATGCGGCGACTCGCGCTCGGCCAGGCGCTCGACCCGCTCGAACGTTTCGCCGCACTTTTCGCAGCGGTATTGATACGTTGGCATGGCGCTCCTCCATGTTCACCCGCAAGCGCCGGCCGGTTTCGTCACGGCCGGAACCCGCCGGCGCATTCGGTCGCGCAATTTTGGGGCGGCGCGCGGGGGAATCAACGGGGGGGAGGCGAAGGCAGTGGTTCGCGGTCGCCGGCGTCGTCGCTGGCGCGGGCGCGCCGGAACCGGGTGTCGAGGCTGCCCTTTCGACGGGCGCGCCTGTAAGCTTCGGGCGCGACCCGCTCGCATGCCCACCTCTCGTCAAGGGACATGGATAACCGCTTCTTCGAGCAACCCATCCTCAACAGCCCCTACGGTTATCCGTCACGCCATTGGGAGCTCGACGCAACCGGCCAGCCGACGCAGAGAATCGTTGAGAGCCGCCGCCGCGCAGAATTCATCACCCCGATCCCCAAGCCCAGGAAACGCAAGGGCGCCGCGGAACAGGCTTCGCTCGTCTTCGACGAGGGCAAGGGCCTTTCCACCAAAGAGCAGCAGTACGACCACACCGCCATCATCCAGTCGGTGCGCCAGCACGTCGACGAATGGCGCCGGCTGCCGAATCCGAACGACTGGCGCGTCACACCGGAAACGGCCCGCCTGCTCCAGCATTGGCGCCATCATGAGTTCAGCGGCATCCGGCCGTTCTTCTGCCAGATCGAGGCGGTCGAAACGGCGATCTGGCTGACCGAAGTCGCGCCGAGCATCGGCAAGGCCGGCGAGCGCTTTCTGGAGCATCTCGCCAACGCCAACAACGACGCCAATCCGGAACTGATGCGGCTCGCGCTGAAGCTCGCCACCGGCGCAGGCAAGACGACGGTGATGGCGATGTTGATCGCCTGGCAGACGATCAACGCGGTGCGGCGGCCGCAAAGCAAGCGCTTCACGCGCGGCTTCCTCGTCGTCACGCCAGGCCTGACGATCAAGGACCGGCTGCGCGTGCTGCAGCCGAACGATCCGGACAGCTACTACAAGGAGCGCGAACTCGTCCCGGGCGACCTGCTGGAAGAGATCCACCGCGCCAAGATCGTCATCACCAACTACCACGCCTTCAAGCTGCGCGAGCGCCTCGAGTTGTCCAAAGGCGGCCGCGCCCTGCTGCAGGGTCGCGGCGAGGCGCTGAGCACCCTCGAAACCGAGGGGCAGATGCTGCAGCGGGTGATGCCCGACCTGATGGGCTTGAAGAATATCCTCGTCCTGAACGACGAAGCGCACCACTGCTACCGGGAGAAACCGGGCGCGGACGAAGACGAAGAGCTGAAAGGCGACGAGCGCAAGGAAGCTGAGAAGAACAACGAAGCCGCCCGCCTGTGGATCTCCGGGCTGGAGGCCGTCAACCGCAAGCTTGGCATCGCGCGCGTGATCGACCTGTCGGCCACGCCGTTCTTCCTGCGCGGCTCGGGCTACGCCGAGGGCACGCTGTTCCCGTGGACCATGAGCGACTTCTCGCTGATGGACGCGATCGAGTGCGGCATCGTCAAGCTGCCGCGCGTGCCGGTCGCCGACAACATTCCCGGCAACGAGATGCCGATGTACCGCAACCTGTGGGAGAACATCCGCAAGGACATGCCCAAGAAAGGTCGCGGCAAGGCCGAAGCCCTCGATCCGCTCGCACTGCCCGCGCCGCTGCAGACGGCGCTGCTGGCGCTGTACGGTCATTACGAGAAAACGTTCAAGCTGTGGCAGGACGCCGGCATCCGCGTGCCGCCCTGCTTCATCGTCGTCTGCAACAACACCTCCACGTCCAAGCTCGTCTACGACTACATCTCCGGCTTCTACAGGAGCAACGATGACGGCACGACCACGCTCGAAAACGGCCGCCTGCGACTGTTCCAGAACTTCGACGAGCACGGCAACCCGCTCCCGCGCCCGAACACGCTGCTGATCGACAGCGAACAGCTCGAATCGGGCGAAGCGCTCGACGACAACTTCCACACGATGGCCGCCGACGAGATCGAGCGCTTCCGCCGCGAGATCGTCGAGCGCACCGGCGACCGGCGGCAGGCCGACAACCTCACCGACCAGGATCTGCTGCGCGAGGTGATGAACACCGTCGGCAAGCCGGGGCGGCTCGGCGAACAGGTCCGTTGCGTCGTTTCCGTCTCGATGCTGACCGAAGGCTGGGACGCCAACACCGTCACGCATGTGCTCGGTGTGCGCGCGTTCGGCACGCAGTTGCTGTGCGAGCAGGTGATCGGCCGCGCGCTGCGCCGCCAGTCGTACGACCTGAACGAACAGAACCTCTTCAACGTCGAATACGCCGACGTGCTCGGCATCCCGTTCGACTTCACGGCCAAGCCGGTCGTCGCGCCGCCGCAGCCGCCGCGCGAGACGATCCAGGTCAAAGCGGTCAGGCCCGAGCGCGATGCATTGGAGATTCGCTTCCCGCGCGTCGAGGGCTACCGCGTCGAACTGCCGGAAGAACGCCTTACGGCAGAGTTCAACGACGACTCCGTGCTGGTGCTGACGCCGGAACTGGTCGGCCCGTCGATCACCCGCAACGCCGGCATCATCGGCGAGTCCGTCGATCTGAGCCTCGACCACCTGGGCGACATGCGGCACTCGACGCTACTCTTTCACCTCACGCAGCGGCTGCTCTACACCAAGTGGCGCGATCCCGGCGAGGCGCCCAAGCTGCACCTGTTCGGGCAACTGAAGCGCATCACCAAGCAATGGCTCGACGGCTATCTGGTGTGCAAGGGCGGCACGTACCCGGCGCTGCTGATGTACCAGGAACTTGCGGACATGGCGTGCAACCGCATCACCGCCGGCATCACCCGCAAGTTCGTCGGCGAGCGGCCGATCAAGGCCGTGCTCGACCCCTACAACCCCGTCGGCTCCACCGCGCACGTGCGCTTCAACACCTCCAAGACGTTGCGCTGGGATACCAGCGGGCCGCCGCCCAAGTGCCACGTCAACTGGGTGATCCTCGATAGCGACTGGGAAGCCGAGTTCTGCCGCGTGGCCGAAGCGCATCCGCGCGTACGCGCCTACGTGAAGAACCACAACCTCGGGCTGGAGGTGCCGTATCGCTACGGTTCGGAGACGCGCAAGTACCTGCCGGATTTCATCGTGCTGGTCGACGACGGCCGGGGCGACGACGACCTGCTGCACCTGGTCGTCGAGATCAAGGGCTACCGCCGCGAGGACGCCAAAGAAAAGAAGCTGGCGATGGAAACCCACTGGGTGCCCGGCGTGAACAACCTCGGCACTTTCGGCCGCTGGGCGTTCGCCGAATTCACCGAGATCTACCAGATCGAATCCGACTTCAAGGCAAAGGTCGAAGCCGAGTTCGACAAGATGATCGACCGCGTCGTCACGCTCGAAGCCGCGTGACGACCGTCGCCCCGGCCTATTGAGCTTTTCCAAACCGCGTGACACCTCCTTCCCCCACCCCGACCCCTCTCCCAGGGGGAGAGGGGCTTTTCTTCCCTCTCCCTCCGGGAGAGGGACCGAGGGTGAGGGACCGCGGCGTTGATCACAGGCGAGGCATCACCCGATGTATCTTCCGGCCACATCGGACGGAAGCCGAACATGCGAACAACTATCAACCTCGACGAGCGTCTGGTCAGCGAAGCGCAGCACCTCACCGGCCTGACGGAGCGCACCGCGTTGATCCACGAAGCCTTGAGGGCGCTGATCCAGCGCGAAAGCGCGCGCCGGCTCGCAAGGCTCGGCGGCAGCGAGCCGCGGCTGCGGTCGATCCCCCGACGCCGCCCCGCCTCGGCATGATCCTGGTAGATACCTCGCTCCGGGTCGACCACCGACAAGACATCCGGCGTGTATCGCGACGGGGAGCGGCCGGGCTTGGGGTCACGGATCGTGACCTCAAGCCGCAAAGTGATGCGGTCACGCCTTGTGACCGCATCGAGCGGAAATTCGAACTCGTCACAGTTCGTGATGAGTTCCGCTTTCCTTCAAGATCACAGCTTGTGATCTTGGCCGGCTCGATCGGCCGCATGCGGTCACCGGCTGTGACCGCGTGGAGCGATGCTGGGGCCGCTAACGACGGACACGAGTACCGGCGGAACTGACCGATGACCGCACTGACGCCGAAGCCGGAGAGCCTCGCCCAGCTTGTCTTCTTCGTTCGTGGCGAGCGTGTGATGCTCGATGCCGATCTTGCACTGCTCTATGGCGTCGCAACTGGCGCACTCAATCGCGCCGTCCAGCGCAACGTTGCCAGATTCCCGGACGACTTCATGTTTCGGCTGACGGCCGACGACTGGGAAAACTTGAAATGCCAGATTGGCATTTCAAGTTCGGCAGAGCGATCCCCCGCTCGAAACACTTTGAGGTCACGGATCGTGACCTCGATTTCGCACGGCGGCCGTCGCGGCCTGCCATACGCCTTCACCGAACAGGGCGTCGCCATGCTCTCCAGCGTGCTGCGCTCCCCGCGCGCGGTCGAAGTGAACATCGCCATCATGCGCACCTTCGTGCAGTTGCGCCGGCTGATGGATTCGAACCGCGAACTCGCGCGCAAGATTGAGGCGATGGAGAAGAAGTACGACGAGAAGTTCGCCGTCGTCTTCGACGCCATCAAGCAACTGATCGCCGAAGACGAATCTCGCAAGGCGCAGCCCAAGCGCCGCATAGGATTTTCTTGACGAGAAGGGCTTCCCTCCCCTCGCCCGCATCCGCGGGAGAGGGGCCGGGGGTGAGGGCCAACGACGCAGGATCAAGCAAGACAACATGGCCAAGAAAACCGCAACCGCCAAGACCGTCGAAGCGCTGACCCACGAGGAAGCCAAGCGCAAGAACATCCCGACCGCCGAGTACCAGTCGGTGATGCAGAAGAACGAACAGGACCCCGTGCGCGTGGCCTACCCGCGCGGCGCCGCCGGCCTCGACGAAGAAAAGCAGCGGCGCAATCGCGATCTGGACCCGCAGCTCGTCTGGCGCGGCAAGGACGAGCAGGACTGGTCCGATCTTGTCGTGCACGCGCCGCCGCTGTACATCCAGGAGAAAGTCCACCCCAAGGCGCTGATCGACGACCTGCTGCGCGAAACCGCCTTGCACCCCTCGCCCTCCGGGAGAGGGACCGGGGGTGAGGGCGTGCAACCCGATCTGTTTGCCGATTTCAACGGCATCCCGCACGGCGTCGACAAGACCGAGTTCTATCAACACGACCAGAACTGGTCGAACCGCATGATCCTCGGCGATTCACTGCAGGTGATGGCGAGCCTCGCCGAGCGCGAAGGGCTGCGCGGCAAGGTCCAGTGCATCTACCTCGATCCGCCGTACGGCATCAAATTCAACAGCAACTTCCAGTGGAGCACGACGAGCCGCGACGTGAAGGACGGCGCCGCGCACATCACGCGCGAGCCGGAGCAGGTGAAGGCGTTCCGTGACACGTGGCGCGACGGGATTCACAGCTACCTGACCTACCTGCGCGATCGGCTGACGGTGGCGCGGGATCTGCTCGCGGATTCGGGGTCGATCTTTGTGCAGATTGGCGATGAGAACGTGCATCGCGTGCGGGCGGTGATGGACGAGGTGTTCGGCGACGAGAACTTCGTCGGCCAGATCACGGCACAAAAGACGACCAGCGCGACGAATGTCACTCTGCCACTAGTCACGGACTTCATCCTCTGGTATGCGCGGCGCGTCGAGGCGGTGAAGTATCGCTCGCTGTACTTGCCCAAGAGCCACACCGAAGGCGGTGCCGAGCATTACGGGTTGGTAGTCGAAGCCGACGGACGCATTCGACCCGCGACAGAGTCGGAGCGGATCGGCACGCGCCCCCTGCCCACGGGAGCTGACTTCCTGACGCCGGACAACCTTCAGTCCGCGAGCATCGGCAGGGACAAAGGCGAGGGAGCCGCTTCTTGGTTTCCTGTCGAGTTCGCAGGTAGGACATTTCGCCCGACCGAGAAAACGCGCTGGAAGACAAACGAGCAGGGCATGGCGCGGCTCAAGATGGCGAATCGCGTTGTTGCCCAGCAGAACGCGATCCGTTACGCACGGCGGTTAGGTGACTTCGCCGTATACGGGCTGAACAACATCTGGACGGACATCGGGGGAGCCCCTGACCGTCGCTATGTTGTGGAGACAACGCCGAAGCTGATTCAGCGCTGCATTGTCATGTCGACCGACCCCGGTGACCTCGTGCTCGACCCCACCTGCGGCTCCGGCACCACCGCCTACGTCGCCGAACAATGGGGCCGCCGCTGGATCACGATCGACACTTCGCGCGTTGCGCTCGCGCTGGCCCGCGCCCGCATCATGGGCGCGCGCTATCCGTACTACCTCCTGGCCGACTCGCGCGACGGCCAACTGAAGGAAGCCGAGATCACCCGCAGCGCGCCGTCGTCGCAACCGACGCGCGGCGACATCCGCCAGGGCTTCGTCTACGAGCGCGTGCCGCACATCACGCTGAAGTCGATCGCCAACAACGCCGAGATCGACGTCATCTGGGACAAGTGGCAGGCGAAGCTGGAGCCGCTGCGCGAGAAGCTGAACGCCGCGCTCGGGCGCGGCGCCCCCTCTCCCCAGCCCTCTCCCGCGAGGGGAGAGGGAGCAAAGGCGTGGGAGGAGTGGGAGATCCCGCGCGAAGCCGACGCCAAGTGGCCCGACGCAGCCAAGAAGCTGCACGCCGACTGGTGGCAGGCGCGCATCGCGCGCCAGAAGGAAATCGACGCCTCGATCGCCGCCAAGGCCGAGTTCGAGTACCTGTACGACAAGCCGTACGAAGACAAGAAGAAGGTTCGCGTCGCAGGACCGTTCACGGTCGAAAGCCTGTCGCCGCACCGCGTGCTGGGCGTGGACGAGAACGACGAGCTGATCGACCCGAGCAAGCCGCATGCGGGAGAGCCGGGTTCGGGCTACGGCGAAAGGCAGAGCTTCCCGCAGATGATCCTGGAGAACCTGAAAGCGGCCGGCGTGCAGCAGGCGCACAAGGAAGACCGGATCACCTTCACGTCGCTGAAGCCCTGGCCTGGCGAACTCATCTGCGCCGAAGGCCGCTACGTCGAAGGCGCGTCTTCGGAACCCTCTCCCTCCGGGAGAGGGCAGGGTGAGGGCAGTCGTGTCGAAAAGCGCGCCGCGATCTTCATCGGCCCCGAGTTCGGCACCGTCACCCGCCCCGATCTGGTCGCCGCCGCGCGCGAAGCGGGCGACGCCGACTTCGACGTGCTGATCGCTTGCGCCTTCAACTACGAGGCGCACGCCACCGAGTTCAGCAAGCTCGGCCGCATCCCCGTGCTGAAGGCGCGCATGAACGCCGACCTGCACATGGCCGAGGACCTGAAGACCACCGGCAAGGGCAACCTGTTCGTGATCTTCGGCGAGCCGGACATCACGATCCTGCCCGCCGAGGACGGCAAGATCCGCGTCAAGGTCAACGGCGTGGACGTCTTCCACCCGCAAACCGGCGAAGTCCGCAGCGACGGCCCCGAGGGCATCGCCTGCTGGTTCATAGACACCGACTACAACGAAGAAAGCTTCTTCGTCCGCCACGCCTACTTCCTCGGCGCCAACGACCCCTACAGCGCGCTGAAGACGACGCTGAAAGCCGAGATCAACGAAGAAGCCTGGGCCACGCTGAACAGCGACACCTCACGGCCCTTCCCGAAGCCGCAGTCGGGGCGCATCGCGGTGAAGGTGATCAATCACCTGGGGGATGAGGTGATGAAGGTATTTAGGGTGAACTGAGCTTGCCTCGAGGCTTTTGCAGGGGATGCCGTGGGCGACGAGAGAACCGAAGTCGGCTTTGTACGATACGACGGCAAAGCTGTTGGCCCCGGTATTCTTGACGCCGGAATGGCCGGGATAGCACTGACCGGGTTGGATGACCTTCTGCGCTACTTCAACTCAAAGCAGTCGTCAGAACTCGCGAAAGCCGAGTATGAAGTGCCGGTACGAATTCGGGAGGGGTCTTGGGAAGCAGCGGTGCTCGCGGGCGTGGCGGTCGTCGGCGCATTTGGGATCGCCTACGCGAAACGCGCCGGCGAAGAAATGGCGAAGCGGGACTTCGATGGCGTCGGCCTCAAGGACATATTCAAGAGATCCCTCACGGCCATTGTCGATCTAATCCGCCTTGCAAAGCACACGGGCAAATTGAAGGGATGGTCGCTAGAGAACGTCCGCTGGCGGAACGACAACACGGAGGTCGGCATTCCCAATGCGCATGGCGAGTATGAGTACTTGCCGGTCGAATTCGTGGAATGGTACGCAGCCGTGCCTGCTGCGACGCTGGCAAAGCTGGCGCAGGTAGTAGAGGAAGAGCGAACGCTCACAGTGAGTGTGCGCGATGGCGACATCCTCATTGAGCAGAGAGTGACGATTCGAGAGAAACGGATCTTCACCGAAACCACGGAAGAGGTCGACGAAGAACTTCTGTTTCCAGAGCTCGAACACGGGATGCAAGTCAGGCTTGAGGGGCGTCTTATTCGCGGAAACGCGGAAACGAATTCGATCGGATTGGAGTACCAAGGACACAACCTCAACTGCATTCCGGAGCAAGGCAGCATCGTGCAGTACAAGTCTGCGTTGTTTCTTCGCTGCATTGTTGAAGGCGGCGTCACTCGACACTCCAAATCACGATTTGTCGTTGATCGGCGGCCGACAATCATCATCAGGCGCGTCACTCCCCTGGAAAGCGACTCGCAGGGCACACTGCTTTGATATAGGCGAGCGAAATGAACCTCCTCGTCGCCGAAACTTGCACCCGTACCCTCACCCGGCTGACGGGCAATGAGGAGAGGGCCGTCAAGACGACGGCGTTCGCCAACGCGCAGCGGAATCCAGCCGATGCAGGCACGAGCTTTCACAAGCTCCGCAAGGATAGGGAGACCGCTAACTTGTGTCCGTCACGCCGGAGCGGAAATGGCTAAGCAACGACATCTGTCGCGCGCACCGATCACCGAAGCACTGATCGATATTCACGTCGCCCCGCGAGACGGTCTTAAGCACGCAGATCTAACGGCAAGCATCGGCGAACCGGGCTTCGGCTACTACGTAAAGGGATCGATCGCACAGGGTTTCTTCAATCTCGAGCTTCCCACGAACGGCCGGACGCCCCAAACCAAGGCTCAGGCCGAACTGGTAGGAGTGCGTCTGCACTCCTTGGACGAGAGGTACGTGGCTCAATTCCGGACGACGGGGTTCACGCTAAGTCGTCTGCCTCCGTACGAAGAGTGGGAAAGGCTGGTCGAGGAAACCCGGCGCGTCTGGGCAATCTACATGGCACGGCTTGCGCCGCGCAGGGTCGTTCGCGTGGCGACCCGATTCATAAATAATCTTCGTCTGCCAATGCGTCCCGGGGACTCCTATCAAACGTACCTTCAAAAGCTCGCTGATGTCCCGGAAGAAGCGCCGCAGGCTATGGCATCCTTCCTTCAGCGGTTTCAGTTGGTAGACATGGAGACTGGTGCGCGCGTAAACCTGACCCTGGCAGTTGACGAAACCCCCGAAAGTCCGCCAGTCCCCGTGATCCTTGACATCGATGCCTTCATGCTTATCGACTTGGACCCGGCTGACGCGCAAGTCTGGACCATCCTTGAGAGGTTGAGGCAGCTGAAGAATCGGACCTTTTTTAGCACCATTACCGAGCGAGCGGCGGAGTTGTACCAATGAGCACAGCAATCGCGATGCACGGTCTGCGCCTGCGCCGTGGTGAGGACTACGACCCAGTGAGCGAAGCTGCCAGGGCGGTTCGCGTCGCTTGGGCGAAGAGCAGCAACTACCTGAGTCGGAGCGCATCGGATTGGACGCCGACGATAGAAGCCGCTTTGCGCGAGATTGCGATCGATTGCAGGCATGCGAACTGGGACGGCGAAGGGGCATCGCCCGTTGCGGAGGCAACTGTTCTTCTCGCGGAAAGGATCGCCCAATCACTGTTTGTCTTGCTCCCAAAGGGAACACCGGCACCAGACGTGATCGCTGAGCACGATGGTGAGATCTCTCTAAACTGGTCAATTGACCCAACGCGGATGTTCTCTATGAGCATCGGTGACCACGGAAAGATCAACTTTGCGGGTCAGTTCGGTAGCGAGGGGGGTATTCATGCGTGGCAGCCGGTTGATGCAAGCAGTCAGGAGACTCTTGAAGCTTCCCTTGGAGACGTGGTTCGGTTCATCGGCCGGCTCTATGAGCCCCCAGCAGCCGCAAGGCGTGCGGCCTGACGAACTACTCAGCAGTTTTGTGTGGGACCGCCAGCAGATAGACGCAAAGGCGAACACCATTCGCCACCAACGCTTGATGCCCCGTCGTCGAAACAAAGCGCCGGACGGGCGCCTCGAGATGTCGGTTTGTAGATCATCAGCCTTGAGCGATGCCCAGGTTTGGGCAATCTGTACTGAACACTTTGACAGGTTTGCTCCAAAGCCTGCGATTGGCCGCGGCGTCGGTCTTGCAGCAGTTGTGTTCGAAGTTGGCTTGGCCTGCGACGCGGACGGCAAACCATATCCCGAACACGCCAATATCGTTGGGTGGCACGATCCTCCCGACACGCCGGACGAACAGAAGAAGCACTTCTGGATCGATCGGGCGCAGAAGATGGCGGCCAAGTTCTCCTTCGTTCCGCGCCGCTAGTTCCCAGTTCGATGAACTTCCTCATCGCCGAAACCTTCACCGATAGCCTCGCCCGGCTGACCGGCGATGAGCAGAAGGCCGCCAAGACCACCGCGTTCGACCTGCAACTCAACCCGGCCAATCCGGGGATGAGCTTTCACAAGCTCGACAAGGCGAAGGACAAGAACTTCTGGTCGGTGCGCGTAAACAGCGACATCCGGCTGATCGTGCACCGGACCCCGGCCAGCTTGATGCTGTGCTACGTCGACCACCACGACAGGGCCTATGCGTGGGCGGAAAGACGGAAGCTCGAAACCCATCCGAAGACCGGTGCCGCGCAGATCGTCGAGATCCGCGAGCGCGTCGAGGAAATCGTGGTGCCTCGATACGTCGAGGTCCCAACGCCCGCGCCGCGGAAGACGCCCCTGTTTGCGCACAGATCGGACGAGGAGCTGCTGAGTTACGGGGTGCCCCCGGAGTGGCTCGCTGACGTGCGCCAAGCCGACGAAGACAGCCTGCTCGAGCTGGCCAGCCATCTACCTAGCGAAGCGGCCGAGGCCGTGCTGGAACTGGCGACCGGGGGCAGCCCTGCGTCGGCGCGCACAGCAGCGCACGAGCCCGCCGCGCCCTATCGGATCAGCAAACGACCCGACGCCGTGGGGCGAACGATCGGCGCGGCCGTCGAATCGGAGGACCAGGCACACGACCCGTTTGCTCACCCGGACGCACAGCGGCGGTTCCGCTTGATCTCCGATGCTGAAGAACTGCAGCGTGCGCTGGAGTTTCCCTGGGACAAGTGGACGATCTTCCTTCACCCCGCCCAGCGCGAACTGGTCGAGCGCGACTTCAGCGGCCCGGCGCGCGTCTCCGGCTCGGCCGGCACCGGCAAGACGATCGTCGCCCTGCACCGCGCGGTGTTCCTGGCGCGCAGGCACCCCGACAGTCGAGTGCTGCTGACGACGTTTTCGGAGACGCTCGCCAACGCGCTGCGCACCCGGTTGCGCCGTCTGATCAGCAATGAACCGCGCCTGGCCGAGCGGCTTGAAGTCCACGCCATCGATGCGATCGGCGAGCGGCTGTACGAGCGCCACTTCGGCCCGCCGCGCTTCGCTTCGCGCGATGCGATCCGCAGCTTGATGACCGAGGCCGCCGCAGCGGTTACGGCGAAGAAGCCGGGCGTGGGCTTTCTGCTGACCGAGTGGGACGAATTGGTCGACGCCTGGCAGCTCGATCGCTGGGAGGCGTATCGCGACGTCAAGCGGCTCGGCCGCAAGACGCGCCTGCCGGAGGCACAGCGGGCCGCGCTGTGGTCCGTCTTCGAAGCCGTGCACGCGCGGCTGCACGCCGACGGTCTGATCACGCGCGCCGCGATGTTCAGCCGGCTCGCAGCGGAACTGGCGGGCCGCAAGCATCCGCCGTTCGACTTCGTGGTCGTGGATGAATCGCAGGACCTGAGTCCGGCGCAACTGCGCTTTCTCGCCGCGATCGGAAAGACCGACGGCGCCGACCGGCCGAATGCGCTTTTCTTCGCCGGCGACCTGGGGCAGCGGATCTTTCAGCAGCCGTTCTCGTGGAAGTCGCTCGGCGTCGACATCCGCGGCCGCGCGCGCACGCTGCACATCAACTACCGCACGTCGCACCAGATCCGGATGCAGGCCGATCGCCTGCTCGCGCCGGAAGTCGCGGATGTCGACGGCAACACGGAGCAGCGACGCGGCACGGTTTCGGTGTTCAACGGTCCGCTGCCCGTGGTGCAGACGTTCGGCACCCAGGAAGAGGAAATCGCCGCGGCCGGGGCCTGGATCGCGGCCCGCAGCAAGGAAGGCGTGGCGCCGCACGAGATCGGCGTGTTCGTGCGCTCGGAAGCGGAACTGCCGCGCGCGCAGGCCGCGGTCGAACGCGCCGCGCTGCCGTTCCGTGTGCTGGACGAGCACGTCGAGACGGCGCACGGCCACGTGGCGATCGGCACCATGCACTTGGCCAAGGGCCTCGAATTCCGCGCCGTGGCGGTCATGGCCTGCGACGACGAGATCGTCCCGCTGCAATCGCGCATCGAGGGCGTGACCGACGACAGCGATCTCGAAGAGGTCTACAACACCGAGCGCCACCTGCTGTACGTCGCCTGCACGCGGGCGCGCGAGCATCTGCTCGTGACGAGCACTGAGCCGGCGTCGGAGTTTCTCGACGACCTGCGCAGCAAGTAGGCGGGTGCCGCCGTCGTCGGTGACATCGACTGTAGCGAGTTTATCGACGTATACTCGATTTCAGACATAAATCGTTATAAGTCGATAGACATGGATCCGATCAAGAACCCGTTCTCGCCGGGCGCCGGCGCGCCGCCGCCTGAACTGGTGGGGCGCGAGCCGGTGCTCGAGCAGGCGCGCATTCTTCTCGGGCGGATCAAGGCCGGCCGACCGGAGAAGAGCCTGCTTCTGACGGGACTGCGAGGCGTCGGCAAGACGGTGCTGCTGAACGAGATCCAGCGAATGGCCGCCGCAGCCGGCTACCGGACGATAGAGATCGAGGCCCACGAGGACAAGCGGCTCGGGCCGCTGCTGGCACCCAGCCTGAGAAGACTTCTGTTCGATCTGGATCGGCTGGCCGGCGCCGGCAACAAGGTCAGGCGCGGGCTGGCAGTGCTGCGCGGCTTCATCTCCGCGATCAGGGTTACGGTCGGCGATGTGGACATCGGGCTGGACATCGAGCCGGAAAAGGGCGTCGCCGACAGCGGCGATCTGGAAATCGATTTGCCCAACCTGCTGGTGGCGGTAGCCGAGGCTGCCGCCGAACGGAACAGCGCGGTGGCGCTGCTGATCGACGAGGTCCAGTATTTCAGCCAGAAGGAACTGGGCGCGCTGATCATGGCGATGCACAAGGTGCAGCAGCGCCAGCTGCCGATGGTGCTGGTCGGCGCCGGTCTGCCGATACTGCCCGGGCTTGCCGGCGAATCGAAGTCCTATGCGGAGCGGCTGTTCAGCTTTCCGCCGATCGGCGCGCTGACCGAGGACGAGGCCCGGCGCGCATTGCAGGAGCCCGCACGCGCGGCCGGTATCCGGTTCGAGCCGGCGGCGCTGGCGCATATCTTCAAGACGACGCAGGGTTATCCGTACTTTCTGCAAGAGTGGGGCTACCAGGCCTGGAATCAGGCCACGTCGAGCCCGATCGGGCTCGACGTCGTGAAGCGTGCGACCACCACTGTGATTCGCCGGCTCGACGAGAACTTCTTTCGCGTCCGCTTCGACCGGCTGACGCCGAGCGAGAAGAAGTTTCTGCGTGCGATGGCCGAGATGGGGCCGAGCCCGCACCGCACCGGCGACATCGCGGCAACGCTCGGCGTTCAGGTCAACAGCCTCGGCCCTGTACGCGCAAAGCTGATCAGGAAAGGGATGATTTACAGCCCGGCCCACGGTGAGATGGCATTCACCGTGCCGCTGTTCGACGAGTTCATGCGGCGCGCGATCCCAGAATTCACACGCTGAACGGCGCCGCGCCGCTCGCACCACCTGCGCGTTCGAAAGCGAGCGGTCGCGCCGCGGCCGGCGGCGCCGGCCGGCAAGCCGCGTCTGGGCTACAGCGCGCGAATCGGCTCGCCGCCGATGATGCGCGTCGGCATGCCGGCGACGACCGGCGGAACCGCGACCTTCTGCTTCAGATCGGCGACGTAGATCACGACCTCGCGCTGGCCCTTGGCGTTGACCTCGACCCAGACGCCGTCGACGCCGGGGATGCGCATCAGCGCGTCGATCGTTTCGGCGGGCAGCACGTCGCCTTCGTCGCCGCGCGCCGGATCCTCCGTCTGAACGCGGACCGGATCCTGCGCGAGAAAGTCGAGCGAACCGAGCGATTTGCGGGAGGCCATGCGCGATTCCTGCCTGCGGGTGCGGCGCCGGCAGGGTTCGAACCCCGCCAGCACCGTTGCTGCGGATACTACTCCCGCGCAGCGCCCGCGATCACGTGAAAAGCTGGATGTCGAGCGCGGCCAGCACGCGGGTGATGCGGTTGGCGAAGGTCGTCCCGCCGCCGCCCGCGAACAGCAGCCCGACCGGCGCGCGCCGCGTGTCCCAGGTCCAGATCAGCGAACCCGAATCGCCGCCGCGGCTGAAATCCCCGCTGGCCGCACGGATCGCGATCTGATCGACGAAACGCGCGATCCGCCCGCCGTAGTTGACGTTGATCGCGACGCCGACCGCCGTGATCGTCCCGCGCGTCAGTTGCGTCGTCCGCCCGCTCTTGCCGACCAGCATGCCGCGCGCCGCCGCCACCGGAGTGGCGCCGACACGGAAGAAGCGCGTCACACCGCCGCTGATGTACATCAGCTCGCGCCGCACGCGGTCGGGCCATGCCCAGGCAGTCGCGCAGTCGACGACGTTCGCGCCGCCCGCGAAGTTGATCGGCACGAAGCGCTCGAGCACGGCGACCTGGTCCGCCGGACAGCGCCCGCCGTCGATCGGCCCCGGCTGCGCGACGCAGTCGCCGATCGCGGCCGCGTTCGAGTTGGCGAGCACGTGGTTGTTGCTGAGGATCATCAGCCGGTTGATGCGCGGCGCGGTGCGGCCGCGCGCCAGGCATCCGAGCGTGCCGGCCGTGATGCGGAAGTGCCCGACGCTGATGCCGCCCGGCGCAGGCCGCATGCGCATCCGGTGCGGCTGCGCGTCGATGATGCCGGTGCACACGACGTTCATCGGAAAGTCCGCTTCGGCGAGCGCCGAGACGCCGGCGGCGGAGGCGAGCCGCGCCTTCGTCTCCGCTTCCGTCGCAGGCTCGATCGTGTACACCTCGAGCGTGGGCTCGCCGGGCAAGGCACCGGCGGCCGGATCGCCGAGGCCGATGCCGACGCCGACGATGTTCGCTTCCATCACCTCGGCCGACTGGATTCCGACTTCGGCCCGCGCATGCTCGGCGAGCAGCTTCTCCAGTTCCGCTTTCGCCGACAGGATCTGCGGGTCGACCTGCGCGAGCGCGGCTTCCATCTCGGCGTCGCCCGCTTCGACGGCCAGCGTCGCCGCATCGGCGGGCGGCTCGAACTCTTCGCTCTGGGTGGAACCTTCTTCCGGCGGTTTGCCCTCGACCGGATCCTCGAACTCGTTGCGCGTACGTTTGGTTGGCATCGCCTTGCTCCTTCGGCTCGTGGTCACGGAACGCACGAAGGTGACCGGCTCCGATGCGAGTCCGCCGGCGCATGCGCCGCGACGCCCCTCGCCGCGAGGCCCGCATGCAAGTCAAGGTAGGCGTTGCGTATCCCGACCGCTACGGAGCAATCGACGAGCGACAAATGCGCGCGATCGCGCAATTGCGCGACGGCGCCAGCCGTTCAGGCGTCGAGCGCGAGGAAGACGTTGTTCAGCCCCTCGGCGAGCGTCGGGTGGGCGAAGATCGCTTCCTTGAGCACCGTGTAAGGCAGCTTGCCCATCATCGCGATCTGCAGCATCGCCATGATCTCGCCGCCTTCGATGCCGAAGACGGTGCAGCCGAGGATGCGGTCGGTCTTCGCGTCGACGATGACCTTGAGAAAGCCGCGCGACTCGTCCATCTCGAGCGCGCGGGCGATGCCGTTCATGCCGATCTTCGCAACGCGGACATTGAGCCCGCGCTTGCGCGCCTCGGTTTCGTTCAGCCCCACGGATGCCAACTGCGGGTCGGTGAACACGGTGTTCGGCACCAGCCGGTCGCCGAGTTTCGCGTCGAGCCCCAACACCCAGCGGTCGCGCAGGATGCGGAAGTCGTCGTACGAGACGTGCGTGAACTGCGGCCCGGGCTTGACGTCGCCGACCGCGTAGATGCCCGGCACGTTGGTCTGCAGCGTCTCGTCGACCGGGATGAATCCGCGCTCGGTCGCCACGCCCGCCGCGGCGAGCGTCAGGTCCTCGGTGTTCGGCTTGCGGCCGACCGCGACCAACAGATGCGAGCCGCGTACGGTCTTCGCCGCGCCGTTCTGCTTGTAGTAAACGGCGATGTCGCCGGCCTTGCCTTCGACGCGTTCGGCGAGCGCGCCGGTTTCGATGCGCAGGCCGTCTTCTTCGAGCACCTTGCGCAGCGCTTCGCCCACGTCCTCGTCGTCGCGCGCGGCGAGCCGCGGCAGGCCTTCGAGCACCGTGACCTCCGCGCCGAAGCGGCGGAACATCTGCGCGAACTCCAGCCCGATGAAACCGCCGCCGAGCACGACCAGATGCCGCGGCACTTCGTTCAGTTCCATCACCGACGAAGAATCGAGATGCGGCACGTCGGCCAGTCCCGGAATCGGCGGCACGGACGGCCGCCCGCCCGTGTTGATCACGATCTTCGACGCGGTCAGCCGCCGCGTACCGCCCGCGCGCAGCGCGACCTCGACCGTCTTCGAGTCGACGAAGCGCGCGGCGCCGAAGATCAGCTCGACGTTCTCCGTCTTCTGCAGCCGCTGCGTCCCGTAGTTGCGGAAGCGCTCGACGATCGCGCGCTTGCGCGCGACGACGCGCCGCATGTCGACCGCGACGGGCCCGGCGGCGACGCCGTAGTCGGCGGCGCGGCGCGCCAGATACGCGACGCGCGCGCTCGCGACCATCGTCTTGGTCGGCGTGCAGCCGACGTTGATGCAGGTGCCGCCGACATGCTCGCGCTCGACGATCGCCGTCTTCCGGCCCGCCTTGGCGAGTGCCAGCGCGAGCGGCTTGCCGGCCTGGCCGGCACCGAGGATCACTGCGTCGAACGCCTCGATCTGCGCCATCGCGAACCTCCTCACATCACGTGTGCCGACGCGTGGTCGTGCACGTAGACCCCCTGCAGCGGATCGGCCGGCGCGGCCCACGGCGCTTCTGCGATCGCTTCCTTCGTGTCGCGGTAGCCGGCCTCGCAGCGCGCGCGGATGCCGGCCGGCGTGAAGTCGATGTCCTTCGTATGGTCCTCGCCTTCGAGCCGCGGCGCCAGCAGCCGCACGATGTGCATCGTCGTGCTGCAGCCCCAGGCGGCGAGTTCGCGCACGTCGTTGTGTGCGCGCTCGCGCTCGGGCAGGCGCGCGACCAGCTCGTTGATCACGTGCCGCAGCCGGTGGATCTGCTGCTGGCGCGCGATATGGCTGCCGGCGCGGCTCGCGTACTGGATGTCCTTCTGGCGGCCGAGCACCTGCCAGATCGTGTCGGGCTCGCTGCCGCTCGGGTTCCACATGTGCACGGCGAAGATCGTCGAGCTGCGCCGCGGGTTGTCGTCGAGCACCGCCTCGATCGGCGTGTTCGAGTACACGCCGCCGTCCCAGTACGGTTCGCCGTCGATGCGGATCGCGGGAAACGCCGGCGGCAGCGCGCCGGAGGCCATCACGTGCGCGGCGGCGAGCTTGTCGCGCCGGCTGTCGAAGTAGCGCATCTCGCCGGTGCGCACGTTGACCGCGCCGACCGTCAGCCGCGTCGGTCCCTGCGCGATCCGCTTGAAGTCGACCAGCCCTTCGAGCGTGGTACGCAGCGGCGCCGTGTCGTAGAACGCCGCGCGCTCCAGCCCGAGCGAAGCGAACGGCCCCCACCACGACGCCGGGTTCGGCGCGAAGAAGCCGCCGATGCCCTGCGTCAGCGTGGTCAGGTTCGCGAGCGGGTTGAGCACGCCGGGCGGCGCGACCGGCACGCCCCACGGCGTGCGCCATTGCAGCGAGTCCCAGAACGCGTGCAGCTTCGCAAGCCGCTCGCCCGGCGCGTTGCCGGCGACGATCGCGGCGTTGATCGCGCCGATCGACGTGCCGATCACCCAGTCGGGCTCGATGCCCGCCTCGTGCAGCGCCTGGTAGACGCCGACCTGATATGCCCCCAGCGCGCCGCCGCCCTGCAGAACGAGCACGATCTGTCCCGGCGGACGCGCGGCCGGCGCCGCTGCGCCGCGCTTTCCGTTCCCTGTGCCGGCGCGCGCCATCACTGCGGCTCCTGTGCGACGGCGACCAGTTCGCGCTGCAGCGCCAGCACGCTGTCGAGGTAAGCGGAGAAGGCCTGCTGCACCTCGCGCGTGCGCCGCTGCAGCTCGAGCGCGCGCTGCGGCTCGACGCCGGCCAGCTCCAGACCCGCGCGCTGCAACGCGCGCCACACCTCGTCGGTGTCGGACTGCACGTGCACGCGCGCCAGTTCCAGCACGTCGGACGCGGTCGTCGAGCAGACGCGATACGCGCGCCACGAAAGCCGCCACGCCTGCATCGTCTGCTCCGCCTGCGCCTGCCAGGTGGGCGACTGAGAAGCGACGAGCAGCCTGCGCGCCGCCTGCCAGTTCAACTCGGTGGTGCGCTGGACTCCGGCGAGCAGCGCTTCGGCGAGCGCGCGCATCAGCCGCGCAGCGGCGGCTACCGGATCCGCCGTATCGCTTCGGCGGCCGCCGTGCGAAGCGCGATCGATCGGCCGTATCACTGCGCTCATGCGTAGGCCTCCTGCCGGATCGCACGCGGGCTCGTGCTGCGCCCGATCGTACGCTTCGGCGCCGGCGCGCGTTCACGCGTAGCCGGCCCTTCGGCGGCTGCGCGCTTGGCGCCGGCCGCCGCGTAGTCGACGAGCACGCGCGGCGCCGCGAGCGCGAGATCGGCGATGAAATGCACGCCGCCGATCACTTCCCGCACGGGCAGCGGGCTCGCCGCGAGCGTCGGCAGATAGAGCTGTGCGGGCCCGGCCCATGCGCCCTTGACTTCGATCGCGGTGGCCGCGGCGCCGACGAGCTGCGCGAGCACGACGCGCCCGTCGCCGTCGACGATGCGCCGCAGCTGCACCTGCAGCCGTGCGAGCCGCAATGCGACGTCCTCGGTCGGACAAGCGCGCAGGCGCTCGGCGCCGCAGACGAAGTGCTGTTGCTTGTAGCCCATGCTGGCGACGGCGACCGCGCGCCCTTCGGCTTCGAGCACGCCGGTCAGCGTGTCGTGCACGATCACGAGCCGCGAATGCCCCGGGCGGCGCGCGGCATCCCAGCGCTCGACCGCGTCGGGCGTCTCGTCGATGAAGCTGCGCGCGACGAACTCGACCGGCGTGCCGCGGAACCATGCCGGGATCGCCACGCGCGACTGCACGTCGGCGCCGCACCCCGCGGCGTCGGGCGTGGCGATGAATTCGAGCGACACCGTGTGCGAGCCGTCCGGCTTCAGCGGCTCGGGCAGCAGCGCGCGGATCGCCGCCGGATCGCTGCGATAGGTGACGACGAGTTGCTCGCGCTCGACGATGCGCCGCTGCGCGCCTTGTTCGCCGGCCGCGCGCTGCGGCCGGAGGTTCAGGATTTCTGCCAGGTCCATTTCTGTCTCCTCAGTTTGCTTTTTCGGATCGCGGATTGCGGATTGCTGGTCGGATTGCGGATTGCGGATTGCGGATTGCGCGGTTCGTGGCCTGCCGCTATTCCGAGCCGCTGCGCGGTGGGCCACTTCGGACTTCGCAGGCTGAGCTTCTCGTTTCGCTCGGAGCTTCGGCCGGCTGCGCTTTTGCGCAATCCGCAATCCGAGTCGCGCAATCCGCTCAATGCGCCGTCCACCCTCCTTCGATCGGCAGCACGGCGCCGGTGATCGACGCTGCGGCGTCGCTCGCGAGGAAGGTCGCGAACGCGGCGACCTGCTCGACCGTGACGAACTTCTTCGTCGGCTGCGCGGCGAGCAGCACGTTCTTGACGACCTCCTCCTCGCTGATGCCGCGCGCTTTCGCGGTATCCGGAATCTGTTTCTGCACCAGCGGCGTCAGCACGTAGCCCGGGCAGATCGCGTTGACCGTGATGCCGGACTCGGCGACTTCGAGCGCGACCGTCTTCGTCAAGCCGGCCACCCCGTGCTTGGCGGCGACGTACGCCGACTTGAACGGCGAGGCGACCAGCGCGTGCGCCGAGGCGACGTTGATGATCCGGCCCCAGCCGCGCTTCTTCATCGCCGGCAGCGCCGCGCGGATCGCGTGGAAGTTGCTCGACAGGTTGATCGCGATGATCGCGTCCCACTTCGCGACCGGGAAATCGTCGACCGGTGCGACGTGCTGGATGCCGGCGTTGTTGACGAGGATGTCGACCGCGCCGAACGCATCGACCGCGCGCGCGACCATCGCCAGGATCTGCTCGGGCCGGCTCATGTCGGCGCCGTCGTAGATCACGTTGACGCCGTGCCGGCGCGCGAGATCGTCGCGCAGCCGTTCGATCTCGGCCGCGTCGCCGAAGCCGTTGATCACGAGGTTCGCTCCCGCCGCGCCGAACGCCTCGGCGATGCCGAGCCCGATCCCGCTCGTCGACCCGGTGATCAACGCGGTCTTGCCGCTGAATCGCATGTGCTTCTCCCGCTGATCTGTAAGACGCCTTTGCCTTCATTCCCTCTCCCCGATCACGGGGAGAGGGTTAGGGTGAGGGGCAGCGTCGGTTCGTGACGCGTTAGTCCTGCGAGCGCCGTAAACCTTTCACGCTCTGCGAACTATTTCGCCTGCACGCTCGACGTGATCGACGCGATCACGCCGCTTGCCGTCTTGAACGGGCCTTCGCCGGCGCCGCTGATGCCGTGGCGGCGTGCGATCCAGCCGAAGTCGGTGTAGGTCGCCCACACGTTGCCGTGCTGGTCTTCCTGCACGAGCAGGCGCACCGGCCAGTCGATCCCCGCCTCCGGGCGGCCGTTGATGAACTGCGTGCCCAGCGGCGGGTTGCCGAAGACGAGCAGCGTCGAGCGGCGCAGCGGCAACTTCACGCCGGCGTCGGCCGCGAGCTTCGCCTGGTCGATCTCGTCGAAGAAGCGGATGCCCTTCGCAGTGATGTCCTGCTTGAGCCGCGCGATCGTCTCGTCGGTCGAATACGCGCTTTTCACGCGCACGATGCCGTCGTCGGGTTGCGCGAGCGCCGGCGCGGCCGTGCCGGCGGCGATGAGCAAAGCGACGGCCGATTGCGAAATCTGTTTGATCATGGCGTTCTCCGTAAGGTGGGTTGTTCCGGCGCACCGCCGGAGGTCGATGAACGGAATTCGTGCGCGGCGCGCTGCCACGGCCAGCGGCCTTCGAGCTCGAGCGCGAGGCTCCAGCTCAGGAACGTGCGGATCGCGACGATCACAGCGAGCACCTGCACGCTCTCCATCGTCGGCGTGAACGCGACGGTGCGCACGATGTCGGCGGCGACCAGTACCTCGAGCCCGAGCAGGATCGCGCGGCCGAGGTCCTGCCGGTAGCGCTGCAGCCTGCTCGCGCGCTCGCCCGCGCGCGGCAGCAGGTAGCGCGCGCTGGCGACGACGAGCCCGCCGATGATCAGCGCCACGCCTGCGACTTCGGCCGCGGTGCCGGCGATTTCGATGAACTCGTGAACGCTCATCGCGCGCCCCGTTCAAGCGACCGCGGGGCGAAGCTGCGGCTGCGGCAGCGTCAGGCGCGACGCGAGCAGCGCGGCCGCCGCGATGGCGATCGCCAGCCCCACGACCACCGCGCCCCACCCGAACCCGTCGAACACCTGCCCGAGCACCGCGGCGCCGACCAGGCCGCCGAGGAAGTAGCTCGCGAGGTAGATGCCGTTGGCCGAAGCGCGGTCGGTCGTCGCCGCGCGACCGACGAAGCCGGTCGTCGTCGCCTGCGCGAAGAACGTCCCGACGGCGACCAGCACCATGCCGGCGAGCACCGCGGCGAGATTCGGCAGCACGAGCAGCGGCAGTCCGAGCGCCGCGGTCGCGAGCCCCGCGACCACCGCGCGCCGCGCGCCGAAGCGCTGCACGGCGCGGCCGGCGAGCGGCGTGGTGATCATCGACGGCACGAAGACGAAGTAGACGACGCCGAGCGCCATCGCGCTCAGCGCCAGCGGCGGCCGCGCGAGCACGAAGTTCACGTAGGTGAACGTTCCGAGGAAGACGAACAGGATCAGGAAGCCGAGTGCGAACGCGACCCGCAGCGCGGGGTTGGCGAGATGGTCGCGCCAGACGTTCCACGGCGAACGCACCGCCGACATCGGCACCAGCACCGAAGGCGTACGGCTCAGCGTGAACCAGACGAGCAGCGCGCCCGCGAGGTTGAGCAGCGCGAAGACGTAGAAGTTTCCGGCGAGGCCGAACGCATCGGCGAGCGCGGCCGACATCAGGCGTCCGAACAGATTGCTCGCGACGTTGCCGGCGATGTAGGCGGCGAACGCGGCGGCGACTTCCTGCGCGCTGCAGTGCTCGGCGAGGTACGCGAGCATCAGCGTGAACGCCGCCGACATGCAAAGGCCCTGCGCGATGCGCAGCGCGGTGAACGTCGCGAGGTCGGGCGCGGACGCGAGCAGCGCGGTCGGCACCGCGAGCAGCGCGAGGCTGGCGAAGATGCCGAGCCGCCGGTCGATATGGCGGCTGAAGTACGCGACGACGAGCCCCGCGATCGCCATGCCGATCGTGCTCGCGTTGACCGCGAAGCCCATCGCCGCCGGCGTCACGCGGTAGTGCTGCACGAGCGAAGGCAGGATCGCCTGCGTGGCGAACAGATCGACCAGCGTCAGAAAGGCGGTCAGCCCGATCAGCAGCCGGCGCGCGAGCGCCGTGGCGGGCGTGTCGGGCGGCGCGCCGGGAATCGCGCAGACGTCGGTAGCGTTGGACATGGCTTGTCTCGTCGGGCGGCGGCCCGGGGCGTCCGGTCGACGTCTCGGGTCGAGGCGCGTCACATCATCTTCTTGTCCGCGCCGCTCTTGTCGTGGAAGATGTCCACGGAGATCAGCACGACCGGCGACTTGCCGTGGTTCTGCCACCAGTGCGACGTGCCTTTTGCTTCGGACGAGATCTCGCCCGCCTTGTGCACGATCGGCACCGCGCAGTTGCTCGCGTACTCGACGATCTCGCCCGACACGACGTAGATCTGCGCCGGCCGCTCGTCGTGGCTGTGCCACGGCACGATGCCGCCGGGCTCGATGTCGAGCTGGCGGATCCGGAACAGCCGCCCGTTCAGCATCGGCGCTTCCCTGCCGAGATCGATCGCGTTGCGGACGACGTCCTTGACGCCTTTGGCGGCGTAACCGGGGTTCTTCTGACCCTGACCGTCGGCAACGCGCTTGTCGGCCGGGCATTCGCCGGCTTGGGCGGCCGCGCCGAACGAAAGCGCGCCCACGACGAGAGCGCCGATCGCCGTACGGCGCCAGAGGTTGTGCTTGCTTTGCATGAGGTTTCTCCTTCGTACGCTGGTTGCGCCGCAGCCGGTCGGCCGCGACATGTGGTCGCAGCACCAGCCGGAAGAAGGCAAGCCTCGCCCCTGCACGCGGCTTCGCCGCACGCTCGAAATCAGGGACTGCGGATTTCCTCCTTCGCGCCTTGCGCCGCTCGGGCCGGCGCTGCGTTGCTGCGTTGGTCAGGCGAGCGGCGTGAATCTTTCATGCCGCATCCGCGCGATGCGTGCGACGCGAACCGAGTAAGAAGGAAGCGCGTCGAGCGACGCGCTGTGCGCGGAGATCTAGAGGCGCACGTGCAGGTCTTCGCCGCCGAAGGTCAGCGCGAGCGGCTCGATCACGACCTGCTTCGCACCGGCTTCGACGCGACCGGCGACCCAGGCGTCGATGGCGTGGGCGCGGGCGATCTGCGCCGCGCGCTCGGCATCCTCCGCAGCGACGTAGAGCGCGAAGCCCGCGCCCATGTTCAGGTTGCCGTAGGCCTCGCGCGCGTCGATCTGCGCTTCGCGCTGGATGAACTGCAGCACCGGCGGCACCGGCGGCAGCGTGTGGATGCGATAGGTGAACGCGCCCGGATGCCGCATCAGCTTGCGCCAGCCGTGGCCGGTGACGTTCGCGCAGTAGTGCGGAACGATGCCCGCGGCGGCGAGCGCTTCGGTCACCGGCGAATACAGCACGGTCGGCGCGAGCAGCGCCTCGCCGTACAGCGTGCCGTCGCCGAGCTTCGTCGCGTAGCCGTCCGGCAGTCGCTCGGCGAGCTTGCGCGCGAGCGATACGCCGTTGGCGTGGATGCCGCTCGAAGCAAGCAGCACGATCGCATCGCCTGCGGCGAGCTTTTCGCCGAGCGTCAGGCGCGACTTCGGCCGCACGATGCCGACGCACGAAGCCGCGAGATCGATCCGCCCCGGCGCTACGACGCCCGCGAGCGCCGGCGTTTCGCCGCCGCCCCATGCCACGCCGCACGCATCGCACGCGGCTTTCCAGCCCTCGACCAGTTCGCGCGCACGCGCTTCATCGGCGAACCAGTCGCTGCCGCCGGTCGCCCAGTACGCGTGCACCGATACGGGCGTGGCGCCGACGGTCACGATGTCGTTGATCGCCATCGCGAGCGTGTCCTGCGCGATGCGGTCGTAATACGTGCGACCGGTGATCGCGCGCATCGCGTCGGCCACCAGCGCCTTGGTGCCGAGGCATTCGGTGATCGACGCCAGATAGAACTCGCCGCAGTCGACCACGTAGGCCGATTCGCCGCGCGAAGCGGCGACCTCGATCAACCCGTGCCGCGCCAGATTGCCGGCGGTGGCCGCCGCGGCGCGCTGCGCGAGGATCTTCAGCGGATCGATCTGCGCGTAGTCGACGCCGGCTTGTTTGTAGTCGAGGGACATGTCGGAGTGCGTTCGGATCGTGTCCGCTGGCCCGCGGCCGACGCCCGACGATCGAAGTTCGGCGGCTAGACTACGCGCCGTTTGCCCGCGGATTCTATTCGATGAGCTTCTTCACCGCCGAACGTTTGCAGACGGGGATGTGGGTCGGCGTCGGTCTGGCGCTGCTCGCGCTGATGTACCTGCTCGCGCCGGTGCTGACGCCGTTCGCGCTCGCAGCGATCCTCGCGTATCTGCTGTCGCCGGGCGTGGACTGGCTCGCGGCGCGCCGGCTTCCGCGCTGGGCCGCGGTGCTGGCGATGATCTTCCTGCTCGGGCTGATCCTGCTCGGGCTGCTGCTGATCCTGATCCCGGTGCTGCAGAAGGAACTGGTGCAACTGCAGGCGCAGCTGCCGGGGCTGATCAACAAGCTGAACCAGGCGGTCGCGCCGAAGCTGCAGGAGTGGTTCGGTCTCACGATCCGGTTCGACGCGCAGACGCTGAAGGAACTGCTCGCCGAACGCGTCGGCTCGCAGCAGGATCTGATCGCGCGCATCTTCGCCCATGCGCGCGAGGGCGGCATCGCGCTGCTGGGCCTGATCGGAACGCTGTTCCTGGTGCCGATCGTGCTGTTCTACGCGCTGCTCGACTGGCACGACTTTCGCCGCCGCGCCGAAGCGCTGATCCCCCGCCGCTGGCACGGGCAGACGGTCTCGATGCTCGGCGAAATCGACGGCCTGCTCGCGCAGTTCCTGCGCGGGCAGCTCACCGTGATGCTGGTGCTTGCCGCCTACTACTCGGTCGCGCTCGCGATCGCTGGGTTCCAGACCGCGCTGCCGGTCGGCATCCTGACGGGGCTGCTGATCTTCATTCCTTACGTCGGTTTCGCACTGGGCCTCGTGCTCGCGCTGCTGGCGGCGCTGCTGCAGTTCGGCAGCCTGTACGGCTTTCTCGCCGTCGCGGTGATCTACGGCGTCGGCCAGGCGATCGAAAGCTTCTTCCTGACGCCGCGGCTCGTGGGCGAGCGCATCGGCCTGCATCCGATCGCGGTGATCTTCGCGCTGCTGGCGTTCGGCCAGGTCTTCGGCTTCTTCGGCGTACTGCTCGCGCTGCCCGCGAGCGCCGCGCTGCTGGTCGCGCTGCGGCGGCTGAAGGATGCCTACCTCGCGAGCGAGTTCTACCGCAGGGCATGAGCCAACTCGCGCTGGATCTGCTGCAGCCGCGCGAGCCCACGCTCGACAACTTCGTCGCCGGGCGCAACGCGGAGGCGCTCGACGCGCTGCGCCGGCTCGCGCGCGGCGCGCTCGCGGAGCGGATCGTCTACCTGTGGGGCGAAGACGGCAGCGGCCGCACGCATCTGCTCGCCGCGCTTGCACGCGCGCCCCGCGCCGCCTGGTGGTCGCCGGACGGCGCGCCGGATTCGCCGGGACTGACGCTCGTCGACGACGTCCACCGGCTCGACGCCGCCGCGCAGGTGGCGCTCTTCAACCGGCTGAACGCAGTCCGCGCGCGGGTGGACGCCGCCTGCGCCGTTGCCGGCCCGCTGCCGCCGGCACAGCTCGCGCTGCGCGAAGACCTGCGCACGCGGCTCGCGTGGGGGCTCGTCTATCAGCTTCACGCGCTGAGCGACGCGGAGAAGACAGCCGCGCTCGCCGCGCATGCCGCCACGCGCGGCGTGGCGGTGTCCGACGATCTGATCCCGTACATGCTGACGCACCTGCCGCGCGACCTGCGCACGCTGGTCGCCGCGCTCGACGCGCTCGACGCCTACGCGCTCGCGCGCCGCCGCGCGCTGACCGTACCGCTGCTGCGCGAATGGCTGGCGGGCGGCACGTAGAATCGCGTCCGATGAACGACAAACCCTGCCGGCCGGGCGCAGTCCGCGCGGGCGGTTCGCGCCGGAGCAGCCGATGAGGCTCGCGCTGTTCGACCTCGACCGCACGCTGCTGCCGATCGACAGCGCCGACGACTGGTCGCACTTCGTCGTACGCGCTGGCGGGCTCGACGCGGCGAGCTACGGCGCGCGCATCCGCGAATTCACCGACACCTACGCGGCGGGTTGCTTCGACGCCCTCGCGTACCTGGACTTCCAGATGGGGCTGCTGGCGCGATTTCCGCGCGCGCAGCTCGAACGCCTGCGCGCGGAGTTCGTGCGCGGCCGCGTGCTGCCGCACGTGCGGCGCGAGGCGCTCGAACTGGTCGACGTGCATCGCCGCGCCGGCGACGAGCTGGCCGTCGTCACGGGCACCAACGCCTTCGTCGCGCGACCGATCGCCGACGCCTTCGGCGTCGAGCATCTTCTCGCGGTCGAACCCGAGGAGCGCGACGGCGAGTTCACCGGCCGCCACGTCGGCACGCATTCGCACGGCGCAGGCAAGGTGCGCAAGGTCGAGGATTTCCTGGCGCAGCGCGGCGCGACCTTCGAGCGCTGCGAATCGCTCGCGTTCTACAGCGACTCGATCGTCGATCTGCCGCTGCTCGAGCGCGTGGCCGCAGCCGGCGGGCGGGCGGTCGTGACCAACGGCGACGCCAAGCTGCGCGCGGTGGCGGCCGCGCGGAACTGGCCGGTGCTGGAACTGTTCGAGCGCGCCGCCTGAACGATGATCAAACGCCTCGTCCAGAAGGTCTCCACGCTTTTTTCCCGATCGCTGGCGCGGCCGGCGCGCGTCAGGCGCGAGCCCAAGCGCATCCCCGTCGCCGAACACGGCATCGACCGCAACCGCGTGCCGCGCAACGCCGTGCGCGTGTGCGAGACGCTGCAGAAGGCGGGCCACCGGGCCTACATCGTCGGCGGCGCCGTGCGCGACCTGCTGCTCGGCGTCACGCCGAAGGACTTCGACGTCGCCACCGACGCCACGCCCGAGCAGGTCAAGTCGCACTTCCGCCGCGCGATCATCATCGGCCGCCGCTTCCGCCTCGTGCACGTGATGTTCGGCAGCGAGACGATCGAGGTGTCGACCTTCCGCGCGCTGGACAATCCCGAGCGGCAGACCGACGAGCACGGTCGCGTGCTGGCCGACAACCTGTTCGGCGCGCAGCACGAGGACGCGGCGCGGCGCGACTTCACGATCAACGCGCTGTACTACGACCCGCTGACGGAGACCGTGCTCGACTACCACGACGGCGTCAAGGACCTGCGGCGCAAGCGGCTGCGCATCATCGGCGATCCCGAGACGCGCTACCGCGAGGACCCCGTGCGCATGCTGCGCGCGGTGCGCTTCGCCGCCAAGCTCGGTTTCCAGATCGACGAAGCCACGCGCGAACCGATCCGCCGCATGGCGCCGCTGATCGAAAACGTCCCGGCGGCGCGGCTGTTCGACGAGATGCTGAAGCTGCTGACGAGCGGCCACAGCGTGGCCTGCATCATGCGCCTGCGCGCCGAGGGGCTGCACCACGGCCTGCTGCCGCTGCTCGACGTGATCCTCGAGCAGCCCGCGGGCGAGCGCTTCGTGATGCTCGCGCTGTCGCGCACCGACGAGCGCGTGCAGACCGGCAAGCACATCGCCCCGGGCTTCCTGTTCGCCACGCTGCTGTGGCACGAGGTGCTGAAGCGCTGGAAGGAGCGCGAGGCGCGCGGCGAGCATCGCATCCCCGCGCTCGATGCCGCGATCGACGACGTGCTCGAAGCGCAGACCGAGAAGCTCGCGATCCAGCGCCGCTATACGTCCGACATGCGCGAGATCTGGATGCTGCAGCCGCGCTTCGAGCGGCGCACCGGGCGCGCGCCGTTCAAGCTGCTCGAGCACCTGCGGCTGCGCGCCGGTTATGATTTTCTCGTGCTGCGCTGCGCGGCCGAGGAGGCGCCCGCCGAACTCGGCGAATGGTGGACCGGGTTCATGCACGCGACCGACGCCGAACGCGAACAACTCGTCGCGGCCGCGCACGCGAGCGGCGTGCCCGGGGCGGGCGCACGGCGGCGCCGGCGGCGCGGGCGCGGCGGCGGCGCGGCGCGCACCGCCGCACCACAGTGAGGATCGATCGTTGAAGCGACGCGCATACATCGGGCTGGGAGCGAACCAGGGCGACCTCGTCGCCACGCTCGACGCGGCGGTCGAATCGCTGAAGTCGATCGAGCGGTCCCAGTTCGTCGCCGTTTCGCCCTACTACCGCACGGCGCCGATCGATGCGCCGGGGCCGGACTTCATCAATGCCGTCGCCGGCGTCGACACCGAGCTGGAGCCCTACGGGCTGCTGCTGCACCTGCTCGACATCGAGATGATGCTCGGCCGCAAGCGGCGCGGCGCGCACAAGAACGCGCCGCGCAAAGTGGACTTGGACCTGCTGCTGGTCGGCGATCTGATCGTGCGCAGCACGCCGCTGACGCTGCCGCATCCGCGCCTGCACGAACGCGCGTTCGTGCTGCGGCCGCTGCTGGACATCGCGCCCGATGTCGTGCTGCCCGGGCTGGGACCGGCGGCGCGCTTCCTCGACGGAGTCGCCGACCAGCGCGTCGAGCCCTTCGAAGCCGCCGCGCCGCAACCCTGACCGGCGCCGACCGATGCCGGTACTCGCGCAGACCACGCTGCTGCTCGTCGCGTCGAACGTCTTCATGACCTTCGCGTGGTACGCGCATCTGCGCGACCTCAACGACAAGCCGTGGTGGATCGCCGCGCTGGTCAGTTGGGGCATCGCGCTGGCCGAGTATCTTCTGCAGGTGCCGGCCAACCGCATCGGCTATACCGCGTACTCGGTCGGCCAGCTCAAGATCCTGCAGGAAGTGATCACGCTGTCGGTGTTCGTCCCGTTCGCCGTGCTGTACATGAAGGAGCCGCTGCGGCTCGACTACCTGTGGGCCGCGCTGTGCCTGTTGGGCGCCGTGTACTTCATCTTCCGTTCGACATGAAGACCAGCGCGGGGCGCCTGCGGCACATCGTCATCGAAGGCCCGATCGGCGCCGGCAAGACGACGCTGGCGCGCCGGCTCGCCGCGCACGCGGGCGGCGAGCTTCTGCTCGAGCAGCCCGAGGCGAATCCGTTTCTCGAGCGCTTCTACCGCGACCGCGCGCGCTTCGCGCTGCCGACGCAGCTCTTTTTCCTGTTCCAGCGCGTGCAGCAGCTGCGCGAGCTCAAGCAGCTCGACCTGTTCCATTCGCTGGTGATCGCCGATTTCCTGCTCGAAAAGGACCCGCTGTTCGCGCGGTTGACGCTCGCTGACGACGAGCTGAAGCTGTACGAGCAGATCCTCGCGCAGCTCGCGCCGCAGGCGGCCGCGCCCGACCTCGTGATCTACCTGCAGGCGCCGCCGGAGACGCTGATCGAGCGCGTCGGCCGGCGCGGCAACGCTTACGAAGCCGGCATCACCGAGAGCTACCTGCGCGCGCTGTCCGAGAGCTACGCGCGCTTCTTCCACCAGTACGACGCGGCGCCGGTGCTGGTCGTCAACACCGAAAACCTGAACCCGATCGAACGCGACGCGGACTTCGAGCTGCTGCTGTCGCGCATCGAGCGCATGCGCGGGCGGCGCGAGTACTTCAACCTCGCCGCTTGATATCGTCGGGCCGCCCCCGCGCGAGCGCGCGGCGCGCCGCACACAGGTGATCCCATGAGCGTGCACACCCCACCCCCGCCCGCCGAACGAAAACCGGTCACGCTGCCGCGCCTGCTGGAGATGCACGCGCAAGGCGAGCCGATCGCGATGCTGACCTGCTACGACGCGAGCTTCGCGGCACTGCTCGACGAATGCGGCGTCGACGTGCTGCTGGTCGGCGATTCACTCGGCATGGTGATCCAGGGCGAGCGCTCGACGCTGCCGGTGACGATCGAGCACGTCGCGTATCACACGAAGTGCGTCGCGCAGACGGCGCGGCGCGCGTGGCTGATCGCGGACATGCCTTTCGGCAGCTACCAGGCGTCGCCGCTCGCGGCGTACGACAACGCGGCGCGGCTGATGGCCGCCGGCGCGCAGATGGTCAAGCTCGAAGGCGGCGCGTGGCTGGCGCCGACCGTGCGGCGGATGACGACGCGCGGTATCCCGGTGTGCGCGCATCTGGGGTTGACGCCGCAGTCGATCCACGCGCTGGGCGGCTACCGCGTACAGGGCAGGACCGACGAGGCCGCCGCGCAACTGAAGCGCGACGCGCTCGCGCTGCAGGAGGCCGGCGCGACGATGCTCGTGCTCGAACTGGTGCCGGCGGCCCTGGCGGCCGAGGTCACGCGGTCGCTTGCCATCCCGACGATCGGCATCGGCGCCGGCGTCGACTGCTCGGGCCAGGTGCTGGTGCTGCACGACATGCTGGACGTCTATCCGGGTCGCCGGCCGCGCTTCGTGCGCAACTTCATAGACGGGGCACCCGGCATCCGCGCCGCCGTCGAAGCCTATGTCGCCGCGGTCAAGGCGCGCACCTTCCCCGGTCCCGAGCACAGCTATTGAGCCGCCGCCGGTCGCGCCATCCGCGATCGGTAATCCGACCCCGTACAATCCGCCGCCATTTGCCTTTCGGCCGACGGCCGGCGCCCGACGGAGCCCGCGATGAAAGTCGTCCACACGATCCAGGAGCTGCGCGACCAGTTGCGCGGGCAATTGCGCATCGCGTTCGTGCCCACGATGGGCAACCTGCACGACGCGCATCTGGCGCTGATGGCGATGGCGCACCAGCACGGCGATCCGGTCGTCGCGTCGATCTTCGTCAACCGGCTGCAGTTCGGTCCGAACGAGGACTTCGACAAGTACCCGCGCACGCTGCAGGAGGACATCGACAAGCTGCAGCGGCAGAACAAGGTGTACGTGCTGTTCGCGCCGAACGAATCCGAGATGTACCCGGAGCCGCAGGAGTTCCGCGTCTCGCCGCCGCACGACCTCGGCGACATCCTCGAAGGCGAGTTCCGCCCCGGCTTCTTCGTCGGCGTCACCACCGTGGTGCTGAAGCTCTTTTCGTGCGTGCAGCCGCGCGTGGCGGTGTTCGGCAAGAAGGACTACCAGCAGTTGATGATCGTGCGCAACATGTGCCGGCAGTTCGCGCTGCCGACCGAGATCATCCCGCACGAGACGGTGCGCGACACGGACGGCCTGGCGCTGTCGTCGCGCAACCGCTACCTGTCGGAGGTCGAGCGGCGCGAGGCCCCGCGCCTTTATCGCGTGTTGAACGAAGTGCGCGCTCGCCTGCGCGCCGGCGAAACCGACGCGGCGAAGCTCGAGCACGATGCGCAGCGCGAGCTGGCCGCCGCCGGCTGGAAGGTCGACTACGTGTCGGTGCGCCGCCAGCGCGATCTGAGGGTGCCGGCGCGCGAAGAAGTCGCCGGCGGCGAGCCGCTGGTCGTGCTGGCCGCGGCTAAGCTCGGCGCGACCCGGCTGATCGACAACCTCGAGATCTGATCGCGTCGGGCCGTCGCGCCGCCGCGTCCGCCTGGTCCGTGTCTTCCTCCTTCGCCGCATCGGCCGCGTCCTGCGCGACGGACGCCGGCGCGGCCTGAACACACTGCCGTGAACAGTCCGGTCGCGACGACCAGCGACGACGAAGCCGAACGCCGCCCCGCGGCCGGGCTGCTGCTCGCCACGCTCGGCGTCGTCTACGGCGACATCGGCACCAGCCCGCTGTACGCCTTCCGCGAGAGCCTGACCGGCGCACACGGCGCCGGCGTCGACCCCGCCAGCATCTACGGCGTGTTGTCGATGATCTTCTGGGCGGTCACGCTGGTGGTCTCGATCAAGTACGTGCTGCTGGTGCTCAGAGCGGACAATCAGGGTGAAGGCGGCATCCTTGCGCTGCTGGCGCTCGTGCTGCGGCAGATGCCGGCCGAAGGACGCTGGCGCGGCGCTGCGATCGGCTTCGGTCTGGCCGGCGCGGCGATGTTCTACGGCGACAGCGTGATCACGCCGGCGATTTCGGTGCTGTCCGCCGTCGAGGGCCTGGAGGTCGTCACGCCGGCCGCGAAGGACTACGTGCTGCCGGCGACGATCGCGATCCTGGTCGCGCTGTTCCTCGTCCAGCGGCGCGGAACGGCGCAGATCGGCGGATTGTTCGGGCCAATCATGCTGCTGTGGTTCGCGGTGCTCGCCGTGCTCGGCGCGCTGCAGATCGCGCAGCGTCCCGACGTGTTGCGCGCGATCGAGCCGGCGCACGCGCTCGCGTTCGCGCTGCGCGATCCCGCGCTGACGCTGGTCGTGCTCGCCGCCGTTTTCCTCACCGTCACCGGCGGCGAGGCGCTGTACGCCGACATGGGCCACTTCGGCCGCCGGCCGATCCAGCGCGCGTGGTTCGCTCTGGTGATGCCGAGCCTGCTGCTGAACTACTTCGGCCAGGGTGCACTGGTGCTCGCCGACGCCGAAGCCGCGCGCAACCCGTTCTTCCTGCTCGCGCCCGTCTGGCTGCAGCTTCCGCTCGTGCTGCTTGCGACCGCGGCGACGGTGATCGCGTCGCAAGCGGTGATCTCGGGCGCCTTCTCGCTGACGAGCCAGGCGATCAAGCTGGGGCTGGCGCCGCGCACGAGGATCGAGTTCACGTCCGCGACCGAGGCCGGGCAGATCTACGTGCCGGCCGTCAACTGGCTGCTGCTCGCGGCCGTGATCGCGCTGGTGCTCGCGTTCGGCAGCTCTTCGAACCTCGCCGCCGCGTACGGCGTCGCGGTCGTCTCCACGATGGTGGTCACGACGCTCGGCGTGGCCTTCGTGGCCGCGTGGGGCTGGGCCTGGCCGGCGCAGCGCGTGCTGCTGGTGTTCGCCCCGCTCGCGCTGCTCGACCTGCTGTTCCTCGCCGCCAACACGGCGAAGATCCCGCACGGCGGCTGGTTTCCGCTCGCATTCGCGGCGGCGATCTTCGCCGTGCTCGCGACCTGGCAGCGCGGCCGCGAACTCGTGCGCAGCGAACTGAAGCGCAGCGGCATCGCGCTCGAACCTTTCCTGAAGAGCCTGACGACCTATCCGCCGCAGCGGGTGGAGGGCACGGCCGTGTTCATGACGCCGGTGCTCGACCTGATCCCTGTTTCGCTGCTGCACAACCTCAAGCACAACCGCGTCATGCACGAGCGGCTGATCTTCCTGACCGCGGTCGCGGAGAACGAGCCGCACGTGCCGCCGGAGAGCGCCGCCCGCATCCGCGATCTGGGCGACGGCTGCTATCACGTCGCGCTGCACCGCGGTTTCCACGATTCGTACGACATCGTCGACATCGCGAAGCTGCTGTCGCGTCATTACGACTTCGAACTGATCCCGGAGCAGACCTCGTTCTTCCTGTCGCGCGAAACGCTGATCCCCGACCGGCGCGGCGGCATGGCGCGCTGGCGCAAGCGGTTGTTCGCATGGATGAGCCGCAACGCGCAGCCGGCGTCCGACTTCTTCCGCCTGCCGCCCGGCCGCGTGATCGAGATCGGCACGCAGATCGTGATCTGATGCGGGTTTGGCTGGCGCAGCGCTTTCGCGGATAATCCGCCGCCCGAGCCGGGATGGCGGAACTGGTAGACGCACGGGACTCACAGTGTCCCGGCTCGGCCGGGACACTGCGGCGAAGGCTAACTTGCACGGCAAGTTAAGCTCGCGCAAGCGAGCGGCCGGAGCCAAAATCCCGCCCCGCTCTTTGAACACAGCCGGGATGGCGGAACTGGTAGACGCACGGGACTCAAAATCCCGCGGTAGCGATACCGTGCGAGTTCGATTCTCGCTCCCGGCACCAACTCGTTCGCACCGCCGAGGCCGATCGCGGCACCTCGACGGTGAAACAGCCCTTCCCTGGCCGGTCAAGCCATGGATCGCGAACTCACCGTCGCCGATTTCGACTACGAACTGCCGAGCGATCTGATCGCGCAGCATCCGCTGCCCGACCGCGCGGCGAGCCGGCTGCTGCACGTCGAGCGCGATCGGCTGACGGACCTGGCTTTCACGGATCTCGAGCGGCTGGTCGCGCCGGGCGAGCTGCTGGTCTTCAACGACACCAAGGTCATCAAGGCGCGGCTGCTCGGACGGAAGCCCACCGGCGGCAAGGTCGAGGTGCTGGTCGAGCGCATCGTCGAGCCGCGCCGCGCGCTCGCGCTCGTGCGCACGAGCCATACGCCGAAGCCGGGACAGGCCTTCGTGTTCGGCGATCGCGATCCGGTCACGGCGACCGTGCTCGGGCGCGAGCAGGATTTCTTCGTGCTCGCCTTCGACGGCGAGGTTTTCGCCGCGCTCGAGCGCCATGGTCACGTGCCGCTGCCGCCCTACATCGCGCATCCCGACGATGCGCAAGACGCTGCGCGCTATCAGACCGTGTACGCGGCGCGGCCGGGTGCGGTCGCCGCGCCGACGGCCGGGTTGCACTTCACGCAGCCGCTGCTCGAACGGCTGCGCGCGCGCGGGGTCGAGTTCGCGCACGTGACGCTGCACGTCGGCGCCGGCACCTTCCAGCCGGTCCGCGTCGAACGCATCCGCGATCACGTGATGCACAGTGAGTGGTACGAGATCGCGCCGGCCGCGGCCGATGCGATCAATCGCGCGCTCGCCGAAGGCCGGCGCGTCACCGCGGTCGGCACGACGAGCCTGCGCGCGCTCGAATCGGCGGCGATCGACGCGCCGGACGGTGTCCGCGTGCAGTCGGGCGCGCGCGAAACGCAACTGTTCGTCGTTCCGGGTTTCCGGTTCCGCGTCGTCGACCGGCTGATCACGAACTTCCATCTGCCGCGCTCGACGCTGCTGATGCTGGTATCGGCGTTCGCGGGCATCGAGCGGATCCGCAGCGCGTACGCGCACGCGATCGCGCAGCGGTATCGGTTCTTCAGCTACGGGGACGCGATGCTGTTGGAGCGGGGTTCGTAGATGGGAGGTCGGAGGAATCCCCCCTGCCCCCCTTTACGAAAGGGGGGTCACTGCCCCGCCCCCTTTGGAAAAGGGGGCGCACGCGTAGCGTGCGGGGGATTTGAAATGGGGGCGCACGCGCAGCGTGCGGGGGATTTCGGCCGCGCTAATAACAACGAGATGACACGATGGCACTGAACTTCGAACTGCTCGCCACCGACGGCGCCGCGCGGCGCGGGCGAATCACGCTCGCACACGGAACGGTCGAAACGCCCGTGTTCATGCCGGTCGGCACCTACGGCACGGTGAAGGCGATGACGCCGCGCGAGCTCGATGAGCTGGGCGCGCAGATCGTGCTCGGCAACACCTTCCACCTGTGGCTGCGGCCGGGGCTGGAGGTGATCGCCGCGCACGAAGGACTGCACCGCTTCATGGGCTGGGAGCGGCCGATCCTGACCGACTCGGGCGGCTTCCAGGTGTTTTCGCTCGGAAAACTTCGCAAGGTGCGCGAAGAGGGCGTGCAGTTCGCCTCGCCCGTGAACGGCGACCGGCTGTTCCTGACGCCCGAGGAATCGATGCGCATTCAGATCGCGCTCGATTCCGACGTCGTGATGGTGTTCGACGAGTGCACGCCGTACGAAATCGACGGCAGGCCGGCGACGTTCGATCACGCGGCCGAGTCGATGCGGCTTTCGCTGCGCTGGGCCAGGCGCTCGCGCGCCGAGTTCGACCGGCTCACCGCCGATCGCCCGCGCCGTAACGCGCTGTTCGGCATCGTCCAGGGCGGCATGTACGAACCGCTGCGCGACGAATCGGCGGCCGGGCTCGCCGCGATCGGCTTCGACGGCTACGCGATCGGCGGGCTATCGGTCGGCGAACCGAAGGAGGAGATGCTGCGCACGCTCGCGCACGTCGCGCCCAGGCTGCCCGCCGACAAGCCGCGCTATCTGATGGGCGTGGGCACGCCGGAGGATCTGCTCGAGGGTGTCGCGCGCGGCATCGACATGTTCGACTGCGTGCTGCCGACCCGCAACGCGCGCAACGGGTGGCTGTTCACGCGCAGCGGCGACCTCAAGATCCGCAACAGCCGGTACGGCCGCGACACGCGCCCGCTCGATGCCGACTGCGGCTGCTATACCTGCATGCACTTCACGCGCGCCTACCTGCACCATCTTCAGCGCGTCAACGAGATCCTCGGCGCCCGACTGAACACGATCCACAACCTGCACTTCTATCTCGACCTGATGCGGCAGGTACGCATCGCGATCGAGGAGCGGCGCTTCGACGATTTCGCGCGGCGCCTCGCCGAATCGCGTGCGCGCGGCATCGGCGACTGAGCGGGGGCGCTGGCTATAATCCGCCGCTTTCCGAAGCCGCACCCGCGCGCGGGAGGCGGCGCTCAGACCACACGACCGGCCGCGCGTGCGCGGCCCTGGAGTCACGCATGTTCTTCATCTCCGACGCGCTCGCTCAGACCGCGCCCGCCGCCCAGCCCGGCGCCGAATCGATGCTGACCTCGATCGGCTTCATGGTGCTGATCTTCGTCGTCTTCTATTTCCTGCTGATCCGCCCGCAGACCAAGCGCCAGAAGGAACACAAGGCGATGGTCGAAGGCCTCGCCAAGGGCGACGAGGTGCTGACCGCGGGCGGCATCGTCGGCAAGATCACCGACCTGTCGGACCAGTACATCACGCTGCAGATCGCCAGCGCCGGCGACAAGCCGGTGGAGATCTCGGTGCAGAAGATGGCCGTGCAGACGCTGCTGCCGAAGGGAACGATGAAGTCGCTCTAGGGTCTGCGACCGAGAGCCGGGAGTCGGGCGGCACCGCAGCCGACCGCCGCCGCCAAGCCCGTTCCACCGAGTCCCGCCCCCGATCCCCGGTTTCGCCCATGAACCGCTACGCCCTCTGGAAGTACATCGTCATCGCCGTCGCGCTCGCGTTCGGTGCGCTGTATTCCGCGCCGAACCTGTTCCCCGAGTCGCCGGCCGTGCAGGTATCGTCGCAGAAGGCGACCGTCAAGGTCGACCCCGCCGTGCTGACGCGGGTCGAGGCGGCGCTCAAGGACGCGAACATCGCGCACGACGGCGCGTTCCTCGACCAGGTCGGGCTGAACACGACCGTGCGCGTGCGCTTCCGCGATCCCGACACGCAGATCAAGGCGAAGGACGCGCTCGAGCGCGCGCTGAACCCGGACGCGACCGACCCGGCTTACGTCGTCGCGCTGAACCTGCTGTCGACCTCGCCGCGCTGGATGGCGTCGATCCGTGCGCTGCCGATGTACCTCGGGCTCGACCTGCGCGGCGGCGTTCACTTCCTGATGCAGGTGAACACGGCGGAGGCGGTCAACAAGCGGCTCGACTCGCTGGTCGGCGATGTACGCACGCTGCTGCGCGAGAAGGACGTGCGGCACGCGGGCATCGCGCGCAACGGCCAGCAGATCGAGATCCGCTTCCGCGACGCCGAGACGCGCGCCAAGGCGAGCGGCGTGGTCCGCGACAACCTGAGCGAACTGGCGCTGCGCGAGGAAGCGGCCGGTGCCGACCTGCTGCTCGTCGCGACGATGACGCCCCCCGCCGTCAAGAGCGTGCAGGACAACGCGCTGAAGCAGAACATCACCACGCTGCACAATCGGATCAACGAGCTGGGCGTGGCCGAACCGGTGATCCAGCAGCAGGGCGCCGACCGCGTCGTCGTGCAGTTGCCCGGCGTGCAGGACACCGCGCGCGCGAAGGACATCATCGGCCGCACCGCCACGCTCGAAGCGCGGCTCGTCGACATCAGCGCCGAGGGTCAGGCCGCGGTGCTGGGCAGCGCGCCGGTGCCGTTCGGCTCGGAGCGCTTCACGGTCGGCCGCGGCGCGCCGGTGGTGCTGAAGAAGGACGTGATCTTCTCCGGCCAGCAGCTCGAAGGCGCGCAGGCGACCTTCGACGAGAACCAGCGCCCGGCCGTGTCGATCGAGCTGAACGAGGCCGCCGGCCGCGTGATGCGCAAGGTCACGCGCGAGAACCTGAAGAAACCGATGGCGGTCGTGCTCTTCGAGAAGGGCAAGGGCGAGGTGCTGACGGTCGCGACGATCCAGAGCGAATTCGGTTCGCGTTTCCAGATCACGGGGCTCGACAGCCCGAGCGTCGCCAACGACCTCGCGCTGCTGCTGCGCGCGGGCGCGCTCGCCGCGCCGATGGAAATCGTCGAGGAGCGCACGATCGGCCCGAGCCTCGGCGCGGAGAACATCCGTGCCGGCTTCACGTCGACGGTGTACGGCTTCACCGGCATCGCGATCTTCATGATCGCCTACTACGTGATCTTCGGGCTGATCTCGGTGATCGCGCTGTCGGTCAACGTGATGCTGCTGATCGCGCTGCTGTCGCTGCTGCAGGCCACCTTGACCCTGCCGGGCATCGCAGCCATCGCGCTGACGCTCGGCATGGCGATCGACGCCAACGTGCTGATCAACGAGCGCGTGCGCGAGGAGCTGCGGCGCGGCGCCACGCCGCAGCAGGCGATCGCGCAGGGCTACGAAAAGGCGTTCGCGACGATTCTCGACTCGAACGTCACGACGCTGATCGCCGGCATCTTCCTGTTCCTGCTCGGCTCGGGACCGGTGCGCGGCTTCGCGGTCGTGCACTGCCTCGGCATCCTGACCTCGATCTTCTCGGCGGTGTTCGTCTCGCGCGGCATCGTCAATCTCGTGTACGGCTCGCGCAAGCGGCTGACCGGCGTGTCGATCGGGCAGGTCTGGAAGCCGGGAACGGCGACCGGCAAGTGAGCGTGCGCTGAAAGGACCCAGGCATGGAATTCTTCCGGATCCGCCGCACGATTCCGTTCATGCGCTACGCGCTGATCCTGAACGCGATCTCGGTGATCACGTTCCTGGTGGCGGTCGGTTTCCTCGCCGTGCGCGGGCTGAACCTGTCGATCGAATTCACCGGCGGCACCGTGATGGAGGTGTCGTATCCGCAGGCGGCCGATCTGCCGAAGATCCGCGACGCGATCGAAGGCAAGGGCTGGGGCGAGTTCCAGGTGCAGAACTTCGGCACCTCGCGCGACGTGCTGATCCGGCTGCCGGTCAAGGAGGGCTTCACGTCGGGCCAGCAGGCCGAGCAGGTGATGGCGCTGCTGAAGGCGCAGGAACCGGGGGTCGAGCTGAAGCGCGTCGAATTCGTCGGCCCGCAGGTCGGCGAGGAGCTGGCGCACGACGGTGCGCTCGCGCTGCTGATGGTCTGCATCGGCATCATGATCTACCTCGCGTTCCGCTTCGAGTGGAAGTTCTCGGTCGCGGCGATCGTCGCCAACCTGCACGACGTCGTGCTGGTGGTCGGCATGTTCGCCATCTTCGGCTGGGAGTTTTCGCTGCCGGTGCTGGCAGCCGTGCTCGCGGTGCTCGGCTATTCGGTCAACGAGTCGGTGATCATCTTCGACCGCGTGCGCGAGCACTTCCGCACGATGCGCAAGGCGAGCGTGACCGAGGTGATCGACTCGGCGATCACCGCGACGATCTCGCGCACGATGATCACGCACGGATCGACGCTGATGATGACGCTGGCGATGCTGTTCTTCGGCGGCCCGGCGCTGCACTACTTCGCGCTCGCGCTGACGATCGGCATCCTGTTCGGCATCTATTCGTCGGTCTTCGTCGCCGCCGCGATCGCGATGTACCTCGGCGTCAAGCGCGAGGACCTGATCAAGCCGGCGAAAAAAGAGGAACAGCAGATCGTTCCTTGATTCGGATTGCGGATTGCGGATTGCGCTCACGCCGGATCTTCATCCAACATCCGCGGCCGACGCCCGACGGCCGACGTCTTCTCACTCCCGACTCCCGACTGAAGTGACACCCGTCCGCATCTGGGATCTGCCGACGCGGCTGTTTCACTGGACGCTCGCGCTGCTGGTCGTCTTTTCGGTGACGACGGCCAAGATCGGCGGCAACTGGATGGACTGGCATATGCGGTCGGGCTACGCGGTGTTGACGCTGCTCGTGTTCCGGCTGCTGTGGGGTTTCGCCGGTGCGCGCTACGCGCTGTTCGCGCAGTTCGTGCGCGGGCCGCGCGTGGTGCTGGACTATCTGCGCGCGCCGCGCGGCGCCGGCGAACGGCACGCCGGGCACAACCCGCTCGGCGCGTGGTCGGTGCTGGCGCTGCTGGCGGCGCTGCTCGTGCAGGCAGGCACGGGGCTGTTCGCCAACGACGAGATCGCCACCGAAGGTCCGCTGTCGAAGCTCGTTTCCGGTGCGACGGCGAGCCTGATGACGCGGATCCACTCGCTCAACCAGAACGTGATCTACGCGCTCGTCGCGCTGCATCTCGCGGCGATCGCGTACTACTTCTTCTCGAAGCGCGAGGACCTCGTCGCGCCGATGATCACCGGCGTCAAGCGCGGGATCGCCGCCGAACCCGCGCACGACGACGCGCTCACGCGTGCGCGCGCCACCGTGCTGGCGCTGCTGGCGGCGGGGCTCGTCGCTTACGTCGTCAACCTGTAACGAAAAAGGGCCGCTCGCGCGGCCCTTCCCCGTACTGCGCTCCGCGGACGGCGCCGCGGAACGCCACGACGGATCACTTCATCCGGTAGTCGTCGTGACAGGCCTTGCACGCTTGGCCGACGGTGCCGAATTGAGCCTGGATCGACTTCACGTCGCCCGCCTTCGACGCGGCGGCGAGCTTGCTCACTTCGCCCTGCATCTTCTCGGCCAACTCCTTGACCTTCGCCGTGTCCTTGAAGTACTCGGGCTTCACCTTGGTGTTCGCCACCATGTCGCTGCCGGGCGTGAAGGCCTCGAACGGGAGCTTCGACAGCGTTTCGATCAGGGCCGCGCTCGACTGGATCGCCGCGACGTTGGGTTTGTCCGCCTTCAGTTGCGCGTTGATCCGGCCCATGTGGTTGCCGATCAGCGCCATCGCCGACTGGCGATACTTCACGGCGTCTTCGGGTTTGGCGAATTGCGCCGAAGCGGGCGCCGCAACGGCGAATGCAACGGCAACGAGCAGCGCTCGAATCGAAAGCTTCATGAATCCCCCATGGTCGTGAAAAAGAGCCGGGCCGATCGAACCCGGGCAGCGCGTGAACAAAGCGTCGGAGCGGATTATTCCGTTGCGCAGGGCGCGGAGCCCTCGCGCGTTGGCGTGACCGCGGTTCGCGCTCAGCAGCGCCGCGCCAGCTCGCCCGCCTTGCCGACGTAGGTCGCGGGCGTCAGCGCGAGCAGCGCATGCTTCGCTTCGTCGGGGATCGCCAGCGCGCGCACGAAGTCGTGCAGCGCCTCGCGCGTGATCGCGCGGCCGCGGGTCAGCGCCTTGAGCTTTTCGTACGGCTCGGGCACGCCGTAGCGGCGCATCACCGTCTGCACCGGTTCGGCGAGCACTTCCCAGGCGTCGTCCAGATCGGCGGCGAGCCGCTCGGGGTTCGCTTCGAGCTTGCCGAGCCCGCGCAGGCAGGCCTCATACGCGACCAGGCAGTAGCCGAACGCGACGCCGAGGTTGCGCAGTACGGTCGAGTCCGTGAGATCGCGCTGCCAGCGCGACACCGGCAGCTTTTCCGCGAGATGCCGCAGCAGCGCGTTGGCCAACCCGAGGTTGCCTTCGGAATTCTCGAAGTCGATCGGGTTGACCTTGTGCGGCATCGTCGAGGAGCCGACCTCGCCTTCCTTCAACTTCTGCTTGAAATAGCCGAGCGCGATGTAGCCCCAGACGTCGCGGTCGAGGTCGAGCAGCACCGTGTTGGCGCGCGCGACCCCGTCGAACAGCTCCGCCATATAGTCGTGCGGTTCGATCTGGATCGTGTGCGTGTTGAACGCCAGGCCCAGCTCCTCGACCACGCGGCGCGCGAAGCGCTCCCAGTCGATCAGCGGATAGGCGGCCAGATGCGCGTTGTAGTTGCCGACCGCGCCGTTCATCTTGGCAAGCAGCGACACGCGCGCGATGCCGTCGATCGCGGCCGCGAGCCGCACCGCGAAGTTCGCGAACTCCTTGCCGACGGTGGTCGGGCTCGCCGGCTGCCCGTGCGTGCGCGCGAGCATCGGCAGATCGGCGTGCGCGTGCGCCAGTTCGCGCAGCTTGGCGTGCACCGTACGGAGCCGGTCCTGCAGCACGAAGCGGCCCTGCGACAGCATCAGCGCGTGCGACGCGTTGTTGATGTCCTCCGACGTGCAGGCGAAGTGGACGAACTCGGCCGCGCGCGCGAGCGCCGGCACGTCGCCCGTGCGGCGCTTGATCCAGTATTCGACCGCCTTGACGTCGTGATTGGTCTGCGCCTCGATCGCCTTGATCTCGCTGCAGTCCTCGACCGAAAAGTCGCGCACCAGCGCGCGCAGCCGCTCGATCGCATCGTCCGGCAGCGGCGGCAGCTCGGCGAGTCCGAGGGTCGACAGCCCGATCAGCCATTCGACCTCGACGCGCAGCCGCGCGCGCATGAACGCGTACTCGGAGAAGACCTCGCGCAGCGGCGCGGCCTGGCGCGCGTAGCGTCCGTCGAGCGGCGACAAGGCCGTCAGCGCGGAGACGTCGTTGGGAGGCATCGGACGCGGAGGAATCGGAAGGCAAAGCCCGGGCGGACGAGCCGCGGCGAGTCTAGCACCGAGGTCGCGCGGGACCGCGACATGGGGTCGCAGGCGCGCGTCGGCACCGAAGTGCCGTTGATATGATTCGGCGAGCAAAACAGCAAGGAACGCCCGCCGTGTCGAAAAAGAACCTGCGCCTGATCGCTTCGCTGACCAGCCCGTACGTGCGCAAGGTGCGCATCGTGATGGCGGAAAAGAAGATCGAGTGCGCGCTCGAGCTGGAGGACGTGTGGGCCGTGGACACCAGGATCCACGACGCCAACCCCCTCGGCAAGGTGCCGTGCCTGATCATGGAAGACGGCGGCGCGGTGTTCGACTCGCGCGTGATCGTCGAATACCTCGACACGCTGACGCCCGTCGGCCGGCTGATCCCGCCGAACGGGCGCGAACGCGTCGAAGTGCGCGTGTGGGAGGCGCTTGCCGACGGCGTGCTCGACGCGTCGATCCTCGTGCGGCTGGAGAAGACGCAGCGCCCGCCCGAGCAGCAATCGCAGAAGTGGATCGACCGCCAGATGGGCAAGGTCCAGCACGGCTTGAAGGCGATGAGCCGCGGGCTCGGCGACAAGCCCTGGTGCAACGGCAACAGCTACACGCTGGCGGACATCGCGGTCGGCTGCGCGCTGGGCTATCTCGACTTCCGCTTCCCCGAAGTCGACTGGCGCGGCCAGTATCCCAACCTCGCGCGGCTGAGCGAAAAGCTCGCCGCGCGACCGAGCTTCATCGACACCGCGCCGCCGAAGTCCTGAGACTTCAGCCGCCGGCGCGGACGACCAGCTCCGCGGCGGCCAGGTCTTCCAGCGCCGTACCGACGGACTTGAACAGCGTGATCTCGTCGCCGCCGCGGCGGCCGGGCTTTTCGCCGCGCACGAGCTCCGCCAACTCGGCTTCGATCTGCGTGCGCGCGATCACGCCCCGTGCTAGCGGGGACACCAGATCGCCGGCCTCGGCGAGCGCGCCGGCATAGGTGTCGACGAAGATGCGCGCGCGGGCGACCGCGGCGTCGTCGGCTTCGCGCATCGCGCGCGTGAAGCTGCCGACCAGATCGAGGTGCGTGCCCGGCGCGAGCCAGGCACCGTGCACGATCGGCGCGGTCGCGGTCGTCGCGCAACTGACGATGTGCGCGTCGCGCGCCGCCGTTTCCAGATCGGGGGCCGCCTCGGCCGGAAGCCCCTCGTCGCGCAGCAGTTGCGCGAGCGTCTGCGCCGCTTCCGCGCGCCTGCCCCAGACGCGCACGCGCGCCAGTTGCGGACGCAGCGCGTAATGGGCGCGCGCCATGAACGGCGCGAGCTTGCCGGTGCCGATGACCAGCAGGTTCGCGCTGTCGGCGCGCGCGAGGTGGCGCGCGGCGAGCGCGGAAGCCGCCGCGGTCCGCCGCAGCGTCAGCGCTTCGCCGTCGACCACCGCGCGCAGCTCGCCGCTCGCGCGATCGAGCAGCAGGTACAGCGCGTTGACGGTGGCTGCGCCGCGCGCCGCGTTGCCCGGCATCACCGTGACGATCTTCACGCCGAGTCCGCCGTCGCCCGCGTCGCGCCACGCCGGCATCAGCAGCAGCGTATCGGTCTCGCCCAACCGGTGCGCGTGCCGCAGCGGCACCTGCGCACCCGCAGCAAAGGCCGCGGCAAGCGCTTCGGCGAGGCGCTCCCAGTCGAGCGCCGCGTGCACCTGTTCGGCCGAATAGAATCGCAGCGTCATCAACGCGATTGTATGGGGCGCGCGTGCCGCAACACGTGGTCGTCATCGGCGGCGGCGCGATCGGCTCGAGCGTCGCATGCTTCCTGGCGCGCGACTTCGGCGTGCGCGTCACCGTCGTCGAACGCGATCCGAGCTACCGCTTCGCGTCGAGCGCGCTGTCGGCCAGTTCGATCCGGCAGCAGTTCTCCACCGCGATCAACATCCGCATCTCGCAGGCGAGCCTCGCCTTCTACCGGCGCATCGGCGAAGAGCTCGCGATCGGCGACGAGCGACCCGACATCGGGCTCGTCGAGCCGGGCTATCTCTTTCTCGCCAGCGCGGCCGGCGTCGAAATCCTGCGCGCGAACCACGAGGTGCAGCGCACGTGCGGCGCGGACGCGGTGCTGCTCGCCCCGGCCGAGCTGCAGCGGCGTTTTCCGTGGCTCGCCGTCGAAGGCGTGGCGCTCGCGAGCCTAGGCCTGAGCACCGCGACGAGCGGCGAAGGCTGGTTCGACGGTTACAGCGTGCTGCAAGCGTTCCGGCGCAAGGCGATCGCGCTCGGCGTGAACTACGTCGCGGCCGCCATCGAGCGCATGACCACGGCCGGCGGCCGCGTCGTGCGCGCGCAGACGTCCGACGGTTCGGCGCTCGAAGCCGACGCCTTCGTGCTCGCGGCGGGCGCGTGGTCGGCGCCGCTCGCGCGAACGCTCGGCTTCGACCTGCCGGTGCGGGCGCGCAAGCGCGACGTTTTCGTCTTCCATTCGCCGGCCCGTCTTCCAGGCTGCCCGCTGGTGATCGATCCGTCAGGGTTGTGGTTCCGGCCGGAGGGTCAGGGGTTCATCTGCGGCGCGCCGCCGCGCGGCGAAGATCTCGATGATGCGCCGCTTGAGGCGATCGACCACGGCCTGTTCGACGACTGGATCTGGCCGCATCTGGCGGCGCGCGTTCCCGCGTTCGAGGCGCTGCGCCGGACGCACGCGTGGGCCGGCTATTACGAATACAACACCTTCGATCAGAACGGGCTGGTCGGCCGCGTGCCCGGCACGGACAACGCCTTCGTCGCCTGCGGCTTCTCGGGCCACGGCATCCAGCAGGCACCCGCCGTCGGCCGCGGGATCGCCGAGCTCGTCGCGACCGGCGAATACCGCACGCTCGATCTGTCGCCGCTTTCGCCGGCGCGCATTGCCAGCGGCGCGCCGCTGGTCGAGGCAAACGTCATTTGAACGGCCGAGTGGTTGCGCGGCGAGCGCAGCGGCCCTCTCTGAGATCTCGGTTCCCGAGCGCTTCCTGACGCCAAAGCTATCCGGCGCGCGCGACCTTCGCGCGCGTCCGCGCTGAGCGACGAGTTAGACGGATGAATCCTGCGCGCTACTGCCAAGGCCACTTCGACGCCCCCACACGATAAGAAATCGTCGCGACGGCGATTAACAGTCCGGTCAAAGCGGAAAAAACGGCCCACAGTTGTGGGAGAGTTAGTCGTCTGAGCAGATCACCGACTGTGAGCTTGGATGCGTCGAAATATGCTGCGGCCGAAGATGGCGGTGTGCGAGCCGCATGGGCAAGAACCGCCGCCTTCCACGATTGAAGCCAACCCTTGAACCTTTCTGATCGAAAGTCGGTCGGCGAGAAGTCTGTCCAATAGACGTTCCAGTCATACATGCTTTCCAGCAAACCTTGCTCCCACAATCTCTTCTCAGCGATTACAAGGAGAGGTAAGTCATTCGCATAACCGATGGCCGCTTCTATGTGGTTCCAGACCGTAGGTAGCCGCCTGTCCGTAAGCGACTTATCTCCTTGCTTTGTATGCTCCGTCCCGGCAGGGAAGTGGATCCTTTCGAACGCTATGACGGCGATGCCATCGCACTCTTGGATAACCTTCCGGATTGCGCGCAGGGGTTGGTCATGCGACCACTCATTCACACCCATGCGACGCGGTGAAAGACCGGCGTTTTCAAGACAGCCTACAACTATCTCGATAGCCTGCTGTTGCGTTGGCGTGGCTACGGTCCCCGCGCTGATGAAGACCTTTGGCATCACCCCACAATCCTCATCTATTTGCGCCGGTTTGAGCGCCGACACTGATCACGGCGTTCCTTCCCGGGAGACCGATGATTAAAGCCTGTCATTCTTGGCAAGGCGCCAGTAGTAGCGGCCTGCCGCCGTTAGCCGGCACCCCTTCGACTGCATCGCCGCCTCATACATGTGCTTAGCTTGGACAGGAACAACGAGATGAACACGATTCAGCTGTTGAAGTTTAGAGAAGACAGCGACCTTAGACTCGTCTTTGCCTTGGTAGGAATCTTCGTATTCGGGCGCCAAGGGGAAGTCTTCTGCCGGAAGGGGGAAGAGAACTGGCAGTTCTCGAAGTATCGCAATACTGATGGGGGGCTCACACTTCCGAATTGCGATGACCTTTGATACGTGGGACTTCAGGAGTGGGCGCTGATCCCATGCCCCGAGAGCGGCCTCAACCTTGGCGTATATCGCGGGGATCGTCACATGCCCAAGAAGGTCAGCGGCGCCGCCCTCAAGCGCATCCAGAACCAGAGATGTAAACAAACCACCGCCTCCCACCTCGACTGACGGCTGATCTCCGCGGCTCGCGGTGATTATCGACACTCCCTCGCGTAGCAGCGCCGCGTTATTGTTAATAGCTGGGATTTGGCCCATATGGCCTGAGTGGCAGCAATCTAGCAGCACTACGACCTCATCTGCCTTAGAGTCGTTCGCCATCTTCAAAACGTCAGACATGGCGAGCCCATCGTCATAACTCTTGGCGTCTTGGGTAACCAAGTAGCCCCCGAGATTGTTCTCTGTGCCATGCCCTGAGAAGTGCAGAAGGACCACCTCGGCTCTGTCCTTAAGCAAGTGTTCCACAGCTTGCTTTAGTTTCGCTCGCGTAACGATATCAGTCGCTCCGCCCTGCGGGGCAACGAGTTTCTTACAGTCGAAGTTGGGCGTGCCGTCTTGGTGCTTGCTGAGAAGCAACGCAAGCCGCTCCGCATCACTGACGCAACCGTGCAGTGCACCAAAGGGATAGTTGTCAACTCCGACGCAGAGGGCGCGGCGCATTCTTATTCACCTAGCGCCGCCCACAAGCGCCTTTAAGTTATCCCACGTCCACTTGTACACCTTGTCCGATGACAGCGCGGAACTCGGCTTCGTACACGTCCTATCTCCATACGCCGCTAGCAAGAAGTAGGGCTTGCCCTTTTCTCTCGCAATCGTCAGTTCCTCAGCGACCCCCTTTGCAGTATGTGTCCACTCGCCGCATAGAACGATGACGATGTCGATATTGTTCATCCGTCGTCGGACCTTGTCCTTCCAATCTCCGGTAAGGTGTTCTTTGACCGAAGCGTCAGTGAAGTCGAACGGGCTATCGGGGTGCTTGGCTTGGCCGGCCAGCAGAATCTTTACCCCTTCGTCGTGGTCGTAGTCAAAACTGATGAACGCGCGTTGTTTTGCCATGCTCGATTGCCCCCTTTTCTTTGCCTTCGATTCACTGCGACTACCAAGCCCCCGTCCGTCGTGTGCGCTTTTGAGCCGTCTCACGCGTTGGTGAACGGCGGTCCGGTACAAATGGGGGATTCGGCACGATGCTGATGGCCCGTCCGTTCGACCTAAAGTTAGGTGCACCCCATGGATGCAGACTGACGCTATTGGGCAATTGCGGCTCCTACTGCCACGCCACCGAGGGTGAATGAAGCTGTTGCCACACCGCCAGAAGGCGCAAGAGCTATAGCATCAGCGCCGATTAACGACAGGCCAGCGAGCCCTAGCCCCCAGCGCCTGACGGTTTTCCATCGTTGTTCTCGTGCCCTTTCATCGTCCTGAGCCTTGGCAACTGCGGAAGCAGCACGGCATATCTCAGTGCGAAGTCTCTCGATATTTTCAATTAGTTTGCTTAAATCTGGCTTCTCGCGAAGAGAAACGCGGACGGAACTTGCTACAAGCAGGACCTCGCTGGAGGCCTTCGGAGTTAAGCCTGCTTGTTTGAGGAGATCGCTTTCTCGGCGAAGAAAGGAATCGATGAAGAGAACAAGATCGTCTGTCAACTGTTTGTGATACGTCGAGTGTGAGCCCGCGGCATTGGCCAGGTCGCTCAGATCCTTTTTGAAGTTCTCGTCTTTCAGCAGTAACTCCAAAGTCTTGCATGCTCTGGTCGCAATGCTTGCGAAATCGCCGGGTGTCATCTTCATCGAGCTGCGGTCGATCTGAAGAATTTCATTCGTGGTCTGATGCAAATAGGAGTACTTGGATTGCGCGAGTGCTAGAGGAGCACTCAGGGCGATACAGAAAAGGAAATATAGTTGGGTGAATTTCACTTTGATCTCCCTGCATGCGTTGATGACAGCGGGAACTGCTCTTGTGCACTTAACGTTCGCGCTGAGCCGCCGCCGAGGAGCGTAGCGACGATGGAACCGCCAGCAGGCGAAGCGCGCTGGCGGCGGTCGGCTCGAGCGCGTGGTTGGGCGGCATCACGGTCACCGTTCACTCCACGGCTTGATCATTGGTGTCATCAGCGAGCGCCACGTCCGATCCTGGCCGCAGTCTGTACCCCATCAGCCAGTCGTTCTTGTATATCCACGCCAAATGTTCGGTAAGGCCAGCAAGGTCCGGAAACAAGTGACGCCTGTTAATCCCGCAAGCGTTAAGTCGCTTCTTCAATGTGAACTCCACCTTACGCTCGATGACGATCTTCGCTGAGAAGGGCGGAGCGACTTCCTGCGTCGGATTGGGACAGATCATTAACACACTGCCTTGTGCTGCGATGCGCGGGCTGATGTGTGGAGGGCGGTAGACAGCGGGATCTGGGTAAGAAAGGGGGTCGCCGGGTTCATCCAAAGACACGGTTCGGACACCCCTCGTGACCCAGATGGCGGAGTCCACTTCCTTGGCGCCTGCTTCCTCCACGGCAAACCAAGCCGCAACAAGGAGGCTGTCGGTCCAATCGAGGAGCCTGGTCGGGAGTCCGAAGTGCTGCGCGATCGCAAGCCACTCCAGATTGCTTTGCGGAACGGACTGCAGGTGGGCCCTAGCCTGCTGACGAAACATGCTTAGGATGGCTCGCTCATCCTCAAGCCGATATGGCACGGGCTTTCGCTCGGTCGTGCCCTGAACCTTCTTGAGCTTTCGAGTTTTTGGGCGTCCGATCTTGGGCACCAAGCCATGCTCGACGCTCGTCACACCCCGAAAGAGCCAATCATGACCGTTGTAGTACGAGAAATGCTCGACGAGCTTGGTGAGATCGGACCAACTCGCGATCCTTCTCGGAAAAGCTTCGGCGCTAGCAACCATGGCTCATGCTGCCCAACGTAATTTCACCTCTACCTCCGCCACCGAATAACCTGCCCCGGTAGCGGCCAACCTGGTTCGCCCGATCCGCGAGAAACCGCGCCCCGCCTCGCTTTCCGCACGGGTATCGCGGTCCTCCCGGTTACGAACATGAACCGCGAAACCCGGCGCTCGTCCCTCTCGATGACTGGTCAGCAAGAAGGTCGTCCGTGCATTCAAGCACGTTGCGCCCGCCGCAAAAGCGTACGACCGCACCCCGGCCGCGTCCAGCGCGTCCCCCTGCAGGCTCATCCCCGCGCGTACGGGAGAGGTCTCCAGCCGAACGTCCGGCTTTCGGGCGAGCCCGGCCTGGTACAGCGGTCGGTCGGCGCGCCGCCGCCGGGCTGTCCGGAGAGTTCGGGTCGCGCGGGCGATCCGCGATTCGCGATCCTAAGCAGCGACGTAGTCGCCGCTCTTGCCGCCGTGCTTCTCCAGCAGCCGCACGGACTCGATGATCATGCCGCGGTCGACCGCCTTGCACATGTCGTAGATCGTCAGCAGGCCGATCTGAACCGCCGTCAGCGCTTCCATCTCGACGCCGGTGGGGCCGCGCGTCTCGACGGTTGCGCGGCATTCGATCGCGGTGGCGGCTTCGTCGATCGCGAAGTCGACCGCGATGCGCGTGATCGGCAGCGGATGACACAGCGGGATCAGCTCGCTCGTCTTCTTCGCCGCCTGGATCGCGGCGATGCGCGCCACGCCGAGCACGTCGCCCTTCTGCGCGGAGCCGCTGCGCACGAGGTCGAGCGTCATCGGCTGCATGCGGATGCGCCCGGCCGCGACGGCGATGCGGTGGGTCGGCTCCTTGCCGCCGACGTCGACCATATGGGCCTGGCCAGCATCGTCGAAATGGGTGAGCTTGCTCATGTAACCAATCGTTGTCTGCGCCGGAACCATCGCCTCGGGCGACTATCATAAGTGCAGTTCTCCGTCGGCCGTTTGCCGTCGACCGTCGATCCGATCGGTCGGCGGTCGGAAGCTCTCGATTCGCAGCCACGCCGTGCCCCGTCCCGCCGTCCGCGCCCTCGCCCTCGCCGTCGCTCTGACGACCGCGGCGCCGCCTTCGCTGGCGCCGGCGCGCGCGCAGTCGATCGAGCTGCCGACGCTCGGCGAAGCGGCGGCCGACGATCTTTCGCCCGCCAACGAGCGCAAGCTCGGCGAAGCGATCATGCGCGAGGTGCGGCGCGACCCCGCGTATCTGGCCGATCCCGACGCCACCGAGTACCTGAACAACCTCGGCTACCAGCTCGTGTCAGCCTCGCCCGCGCGCCACATGGACTTCAGCTTCTTCGCGGTGCGCGACCCGATGCTCAACGCGTTCGCGCTGCCTGGCGGGTTCATCGGCGTGCACACGGGGCTGGTGCTCGCGGCGCAGAGCGAATCGGAACTGGCGAGCGTGCTCGCCCACGAGATCGGCCACGTCGAGCAGCGTCACGTCGCGCGCATGCTCGCCAAGCAGCGCGAGTCGAGCGCGATCGCGATCGGCGCGCTGCTGCTGGCGCTGCTGGCGGCGCGCAGCAACTCGTCGTCGAGCGGCGACCTGACGCAGGCCGCGATCATGGGCGGGCAGGCGGCGGCGCTGCAGCAGCAGTTGAACTTCTCGCGCGAGGCCGAGCGCGAAGCCGACCGCGTCGGCTTCCAGACGCTGGAGACGGCGGGCTTCGACGTGCGCGCGATGGCGACCTTCTTCGGCCGCATGCAGCAGGGCTCGCGCATCTACGAAAGCGCCGCGCCCGCATACCTGCGCACGCACCCGCTGACCACCGAGCGGATGGGCGACATCCAGAACCGCATCCGCGAGGCGCGCGTGCGCCAGCGCGCGGACAGCCTCGACTTCCACCTGATCCGCGCGCGGCTGCGCGTGCTGCAGGACGACAGCCTACAAGGCGCGCGCGACGCGCAGACGCACTTCGCCGGTCAGCTCAGGAACCGCTCGGCGGCGAGCGAGGCCGCCGCGCAGTACGGGCTGGCGCTCGCTTCGCTGCGGCTGAACCAGACGCAGGCGGCCTACGAAGCGGCGCTGGCGGCGCGCAAGCTGACGCGGCTCGCCTCGCCGATGCTCGACAAGATCGTCGCCGAAACGCGCTTCGCCGCCGCGACCACGCCGGCCGAACGCGAAGAGGCGCTGCGTTTGGCGCGCGAAGCGACGCAGCGCTTTCCGCTGTCGCGGCTGACCGCGCTCGCCTACGTCGATCTGATGCAGCGCGCCGGCGAGCACGAGGCCGCGGTCGCGTACCTGCGCCAGCAGCTCGCGATTCCGCGCAGCGAGCCGCAGTACTTCGCGTCGCTCGCGAAGAGCTACGCGGCGCTGAACCGGCGCACGCTGCAGCACCAGGCCACCGCCGAGATGTACGCGCTGATGGGCGCGGTGCCTTCGGCGGTCGACCAGCTCCAGCTTGCGCGCAAGGCGGGCGACGCGGACTTCTACGTGCTGTCCGAGGTCGACGCGCGGCTGCGCCAACTGTCGCAGCAGATGAAGGAGCAGCGCGAGGAGCTGGCGCGCCAGGGCCGCCGCGCGCCTGAAGAAGAGCGCGAGCGGCGTCGCTAGCACGTAATCACCCTGCCCGCGCCGGGGCCGGGCCAAGCTGACACTGCGCCGCGCGGCGCCGCCGGATCGGCGAAAATCGCGCCTCTTTGCGCATCCGCCTTCCCATGAACGACACCGCCAAAGAGGCCGCGGTCGACGCCCCCGGCCAGCACGCTACGCAGCCGCCGATCGAAACCGACGCCGTGATCGTCGGCGCCGGCCCGGTCGGGCTGTTCCAGGTCTTCGAACTCGGACTGCTCGAGATCAAGGCGCACATCATCGACTCGCTGAAGGAGATCGGTGGGCAGTGCATCGAGCTGTATCCCGACAAGCCGATCTATGACATCCCCGCGGTGCCGGTGTGCACCGGCAAGGAGCTGACCGACAACCTGCTCAAGCAGATCGAGCCGTTCGGCGCGGCCTTCCATCTCGGTCAGGAGGTGACCGTGGTCGAGCGGCGCGACGACGGGCGTTTCTACGTCGAAACCTCGCACGGCACGCGTTTTCTGACAAAGACGGTCTTCATCGCCGCCGGCGTCGGCTCGTTCCAGCCGCGCACGCTGAAAGTCCAGGGCATCGAGAAGTTCGAAGGCTCGCAGCTCTTCTATCGCGTCAAGGACCCGGCGCGCTTCCACGGCCGCAACCTCGTGATCTGCGGCGGCGGCGACTCTGCGCTCGACTGGACGCTCGATCTGGTCGGCAAGGCCGAGAGCGTGGTGCTGCTGCACCGGCGCGACGGCTTTCGCGCGGCGCCCGCATCGGTCGCAAAGATGCGCGAGCTGTGCGAGCGGATGGAAATGCAGTTCCTGGTCGGGCAGATCTCCGGCTTCGAGGAGGCGGGCGACAAGCTCGTCGAGATTCGCGTGACCTCGCTCGACGGCGTCACGCGCCGGCTGCCGCTCGACGATCTGCTGGTGTTCTTCGGCCTGTCGCCGAAGCTCGGGCCGATCGCCGAGTGGGGGCTCGCGCTCGAGCGCAAGCAGCTCGTCGTCGACACCGAGAAGTTCGAGACGAACGTGCCGGGCATTTTCGCGGTCGGCGACATCAACACCTACCCCGGCAAGAAGAAGCTGATCCTGTCCGGCTTCCACGAGGCCGCGTTGGCGGCCTTCGGCGCGGCGAAGTACGTCTTCCCGGAGAGGAAGATCCACCTGCAATACACGACGACGAGCCCGAAGCTGCACAAGGTGCTCGGCGTCGAGACGCCGGTGTTCGACTGAATCGCCGCCGCCCCGGCCGGCGCGCTCAGCCGGCGGGAGCGCGGACGAAACCGAACCGCTGCTCGAGCGCCGCGGCACGCAGTCGCTCGAACGGTCGCAGCGGGCCGGCCAGACGCAGCAGACCGGGCGAAGCAAACGCGGAGACATCGCCGCTCAGCCACCGCTCGATCGCGTGGTCGTCGAGCGGCACGCCGCGTGCGTCGGTGACCGCGCGGACGAAGGCCGCGCCGTCGCGATCGTCGACGAGCCCCGCGCCGAGGTCGGTCTGCAGCACGAAACGCCCATCGTCGAGCAGGCCGGCCGCGAGCAGGACCCGCGGCTGCGCGCCGGTGTGCGACCGCACCGCGCCGTCCGCGTCGATCCGGTAGATCCAGGGTGTGGCTTCGAGCGCGACGTACACGCGCTGCGGGCCGTTCTGGAAGAACCAGCGGCCGCGTTCGTCGGCCGCGTAGTTGCGGCCGATGAAGTCGCGGATCGCTTCGTTCGCGATCGGCTCCCCCTTGATCCGCCATTCGCCGCGCGCGGTGAGCAGCAGCCAGCCGAAAACGGCCGGCACGTTCGGCCACTTGGCGATCGCGGCGAGCACGCTGTCGTCCATGCGCGGAGCATAGCGGTCGCGGATCGTGCGGCCGCCGCACTGCTGCGCGCGCTCACGCGCTGAGCCCCGTCGGGCTCAGGCGCCGCGCGCGAAGAAGTCGAACAGCCGCTGCGGCAGGAAGTCCAGCTTGCCGGGCGGCGCGCCTTGCGCGAAACCGATGTGCCCGCCTTCCTCGGGCTGCTCCAGCACGACATGGCGCGAGACCTCGTGTTCGCGCGGCAGGCTCGCGGCCGGAACGAACGGGTCGTTGCGCGCGTTGAGCACCAGGTGCGGAACCTTCACGCCGGGCAGCCACGGCTTGCCCGAGGCGCGCGCCCAGTAGTCGTCGGCGTCGCGGAAACCGTGCACCGGCGCGGTGAACGCGTTGTCGAAGTCGTACAGGTTGCGGCTGGCGCGCAGCGCGTCGGGGTCGGCGATGCCGGGAAAGCGCTGCGTCTTCGCGAGCGCCTTGTTCTTCAGCGTCGCGAGGAACATCTTCGTGTAGACGAGGTTGAAGCCGCGCGCGAGCGCCGCGCCGCCGGCGGCCAGATCGAGCGGCGAACCGACCGACGCGGCCGCGGCGACGAAGCTCGCGTCCTCTTGGCGCTCGCCGAGCCACTTGGCGAGCATGTTGCCGCCGAGCGAGATGCCGGCGGCGTGCAGCTTCGCCTGCGGCCAGCGCGCGTGCGCGCGGCGCAGGACCCAGTCGCCTTCGTTCGAGTCGCCCGAGTGATACGCGCGCGGCAGCCGGTTCGGTTCGCCCGAGCAGCCGCGGAAGTGCGCGACCATGCTGCGCCAGCCGCGGTCGGCGAAGTGCCGCATGATCGCGAGCGCGTAGTGGCTGCGCGAACAGCCTTCGAGGCCGTGAAACAGCACGAGCACGGGCGCGTCGGCGGCGGCGGGCTCGGGTGCCGCGAAGTCGACGTCGATGAAGTCGCCGTCGGGCGTATCCCAGCGCTCGCGACGGTACTGCACCTCCGGCTGCGGAACGAACCGCGCCGAGTAGATCGTCTGCGCGTGCCCGCCCGGCAGCCAGCGCGGGGCAAGGTAGGCGGAGCGAATCAACGGCATCGGATTGCGGATTGCGGACTACTCGGATTGCGGATTGCGGATCGCGGATTGCGTGGGCATCCAATGCGTGTCGCTGCGAGTCAAACTGCGACTTTCGGACTGCATGCGCTGAAACTCGTCACCGCATAGCGGCCGGTGAGGCGCAGTCTGCGACGCGCAATCCGCGATCCGCAATCCGCAATCCGAACTAGTGCAGCAACCCGCCCGGCGACTCGACGTCCTCAGCGCGGCCTTCGGGCGCGGGCGAGGCGTGGTGCAGCACCATCTTCCAGCCGCCCGGCGTCTTGACGTAAGCGTTGGTCGCGAACACGTGCGCGACCTGCTGCTGGCGCCCCTGCGTGACGACGACCTCCTCGATCACCGCGTGCAGCGCGACCGTCGGCGTCTCGAGCGACTTCTTGGAGCTCGCGCGGATGCGCAGCGGCCCGTTGGCGAGGATCGCGCGCCACGAGCCGACCACCGCCGCGTAGCCGACCAGCCGCGGACCGTTCGGATGGATGCAGGCGACGTCCTCGTCGTCGAGCCACAGCTCGGCGACCGCTTCGGCGTCGGCCGCTTCGAGCGCCTCGTAGAACGCCTGCTCGCACTCGGCGGGCGAAGCGAACAGCAGCGGCTTGGTGAGGGACATCTTCGCGATGCGATCCGGCTCGATCGAGCGCGACGCCGCCGCAGAGGCGCGGGCGCGCGCGACTCAGTGACCCTTGACGACCTCGCCCGGCTTCAGCCGGTAGCGCGTGCCGCAGTACGGGCACATCGCCTCGCCGGTCTTGGTCACGTCGAGAAAAACGCGCGGGTGGTGGTTCCACACCGGCATCGACGGGTTCGGGCAGAACGCGGGCAGGTCCTTCGCCGCGAGCTCGACCACGGGCAGTTCGGTCGTGTTCATACCTTCGTCAGCCAATGCTTGTATTTCGCCGCGCGGCCGTTGACCACGTCGAAGAACAGGTTCTGGATCTTCTCCGTGATCGGACCGCGTCGGCCTGCGCCGATGGCGCGGCCGTCGAGCTCGCGGATCGGCGTGACTTCTGCGGCGGTGCCGGTGAAGAACGCCTCGTCGGCGAGGTACACGTCGTCGCGCGTCATCGGCATCGCGCTCACCGTGTAGCCGAGATCGCCGGCCAGCTCGATCACGCTGCGGCGGGTGATGCCGATCAGCCCCGACACCATCTCGGGCTCGTAGATCCGGCCGTCGCGCACGATGAAGAGGTTCTCGCCGGCGCCCTCGGCGACGAAGCCGTTGGTGTCGAGCAGCAGCGCCTCGTCGTAACCGTCGCGGGTCGCTTCGAGGTTGGAGAGGATCGAGTTGACGTAGTGGCCCGCGGTCTTCGAGCGCACCATCGACACGTTGATGTGGTGCCGCGCATACGACGAGGTCTTGACGCGGATGCCCTTCTGCAGACCTTCCTCGCCGAGGTAGGCGCCCCACGGCCACGCGGCGATCGCCACGTGCACGCGCGCGCCCTTGGGGCTCACGCCCATCTTCTCGGAGCCGTAGAAGACGATCGGCCGCAGATAGCAGGCGTCGAGCTTGTTGGCGCGCACGACCTCGCGCTGCGCATCCGCGAGCTGCTCGGGCGAATACGGAATCTCCATCATGAAGATCTTCGCCGAGTTGAACAGCCGCTCGGTGTGCTCGCGCAGCCGGAAGATCGCCGTGCCGTCGGCCGTCTTGTACGCGCGCACGCCTTCGAACACCGCGAGCCCGTAGTGCAGCGAATGCGTCAGCACGTGCGTGGTCGCGTCGCGCCACGGCACCAGCTTGCCGTCGTACCAGATCCACCCGTCGCGGTCGGCCATCGACATCGTCGTTCTCCTTCAGGCGAGGGCCGGATTCTAGCGATTCGGATTGCGGATTGCGGTCGGATTGCGGATCGCGGATCGCGGATTGCGGATCGCGTGGGCGTCTCATGCGCGGCAAACGCCCGAAGCACGTGCGTTCGGACTTCGACGGCCGACGCTCGTCCGCGCGCAGCGGCTGGCGACGGGCGCAGTCCACGGCGCGCAATCCGCAATCCGCAATCCGAGTTCAAGCCGCCCTCGGCGTTACGAATGCAATCCGTGATGCGGGTCCCGCTTCCTATAATCGCCGCCTCACGGAGTCCCCATGCACAACCCCGCCCTCGCCCGGCGGCAGATTCTGCTGCTGGTTGCCTGCCAGGCGCTGCTGTACGTCAACAACGTCACGCTGATCGCGGTCAACGGCCTGGCCGGGCTCGCGCTCGGGCCGAGCCCGCTGTGGGCCACGCTGCCGGTGACGACTTACATCGTCGGCTCGGCGTTGACCACCGTGCCCGCGTCGTTCGCGATGGCGCGCTGGGGCCGCCGCAGGGGCTTCATGTTCGGCACCGCGATGGGCTTCGCCGGCACGGCGATCGCGATGCTCGCGATGCTCACGAGCAGTTTCGCGCTGCTGTGCTTCGGCACCTTCGTCGTCGGGTTGTACAACGCGTTCGCGCAATACCTGCGCTTCGCCGCCGCAGACGTGGCGGACGCGTACGAGCCTTCGCTGAAGGAGCGCGCGATCGCCTGGGTGCTCGCCGGCGGCATCGCCGGCGGCGTCGTCGGCCCCGAGCTGTCGAAGCTCACGCGCACGCTGCTGCCGGTCGACTTCGCCGGCACCTACATCGGGCTGGCGGCGATCGCGTTCGTCGCGATGCTGGTCGCGAGCCGATTGCAGATCCCGCACGGGCACGCGGCCGCGCACGGACCGGCGCGGCCGTTGAAGGCGATCGCCGCACAACCGGCCTTCGTCGTCGCGGTGATCGTCGGCGCCGTGAGCTACGGCGCGATGAACCTGCTGATGACCGCCACGCCGCTCGCGATGAAGGTGTGCGGCTTCGGCTACCCCGAGGCAGCCGACGTGATCAAGTGGCACGTCGTCGCGATGTTCGCGCCGGGCTTCTTCACCGGGCATCTCGTGCGCCGCTTCGGCACGGCTCCGATCATGCTCGCCGGCTGCGTGATGATGTTCGCGACGATGGCGATCGCGCATCACGGGCTGACCTACTGGCACTTCTGGTCCGCGCTCGCGCTGCTCGGGATCGGCTGGAACTTCATGTTCGTCGGCGCGACCACGCTGCTGACGACCACCTACACGCCGGGCGAAAAGGCCAAGGTGCAGGGTGCGAACGACCTCGCGGTGTTCCTGACGATGATCACCTCGTCGGCCGCCTCGGGCGCGCTGCTGTCCGCCACCGGCTGGACCGATCTGAACCTCTGGTCGCTGCCTTTCGTCGCGCTGGCCGCGGCCGCGGTCGTCCTGCTGATGCTGCGGCCGGCGACGCGTCCGGCGACCGCATGATCGAGCGCGTGCTGTTCGGCGAGCGTGCCTCGCTCGCCCGTCTGCGGCGCGGCGCGTTCGTGCGCGGCACGCGTGCGGTCGCGCCGGCTCTGCTCGCCACCGGCGTCTGGGGGCTCGTCACCGGCGTGGCGATGGTGAAGACGGGTCTGACCGAATGGCAGGCGCTCGGCATGACGCTGCTCGTGTTCGCCGGCACCGCGCAAATGGCCGCGCTGCCGCTGATCGCCGCCGACGCGCCGGTGTGGGTCGTGCTGATCACCGCGACCGTCGTCAACCTGCGCTTCGTGATCTTCTCCGCGACGCTGTGGCCCTATCTGCGGCGCTTTCCGCTGCGCAAGCGACTGCTGCTCGGCTACGTCACCGCCGACATCGCCGCCGCGGTGTTCGTCGCGCGTTATGCCGAAGCGCCGGAAGACGAACGCGGCAGCACCGAGCAGGTGTGGTTCCTGCTCGGCGTCACGTCCGCCATCTGGCTCGCCTGGCAGGCGCTTTCGATCGCCGGCATCTTCATCGCCGGCGGCATCCCCGGCGCCTGGGGGCTCGACTTCGCAGCGATCCTCGCGTTGCTCGGGCTGACCCTGCCGATGATCAACAGCCGACCGGCGCTCGCCGGCGCCGCGGTGGCCGCGGTCATCGCAGTGGTCGCGGCGAACTTTCCGCTCAAGCTCGGGCTGGTCGCCGCGGTGATCGCCGGCACCGCGGTCGCGATGGCGACCGAAATCGCTTTCGACCGCGCGCGGAGCTCCGGATGAGCGCGCTCGAGATCTGGGCGACGATCCTGGGCCTGACGGTCGTCACGCTCGTCACGCGCAACGTGTTCCTGGTGCTCGGCGAGCTGCTGCCGATGCCGGAGCGGCTGCAGCACGGGCTGCGCTACGCGCCCGCGTGCGCGCTCGCGGCGCTGCTCGCGCCCGAGCTGCTCGTGCAGCAGGGCGCGCTTGCGCCCACGCTCGCCAACCACAAGTTCGTCGCCGGCCTCGCGGCGGTCGCGACCATGCTCGCCACGCGCAGCATCGTCGCCACGATGGCCGTCGGCATGGCCGCGTTCACGGCGGCGCGCTACTTCCTCGCCTGATGCGATCCGCTGCGCCGCCGCGATGAACGCGCCCGCCGCGCAAGCCCGCATCCCCGCCGGCATCTGGGCGCTGGGTTTCGTCAGCCTGCTGATGGACGTCTCGTCCGAGATGATCCACAGCCTGCTGCCGCTGTTCATGGTGTCGGTGCTCGGCGCGAGCGCGCTCGCGGTCGGACTCGTCGAAGGCGCGGCCGAGTCGACCGCGCTGATCGTCAAGGTGTTCTCCGGCGCGCTGTCCGACTACCTCGGCAGGCGCAAAGGGCTCGCGGTCGCCGGCTATGCACTCGGCGCGCTGACGAAACCCGTGTTCGCGCTCGCGCCGAGCGTGGGCTGGGTGTTCGCCGCGCGCGTGATCGACCGCATCGGCAAAGGCGTGCGCGGCGCGCCGCGCGATGCGCTGATCGCCGATTTGGCGCCGCCCGCGGTCCGCGGCGCCGCGTTCGGGCTGCGGCAGTCGCTCGATACGGTCGGCGCTTTCGTCGGCCCCTTGCTGGCGGTCGCGCTGATGCTGCTGTGGGCAAACGACTTCCGCGCCGTGTTCTGGGTGGCGGTGATCCCGGGGCTCGCCGCGGTCGCGCTGCTCGCCTTCGGCGTGCGCGAGCCGGAGCGGCACGCCGACGGTGCGCCGCGCGTCAATCCGATCCGGCTCGACAGCCTGCGCCGGCTCGGGCGCGGCTACTGGTGGGTCGTGGTGCTCGGCGCGCTGTTCACGCTCGCGCGCTTTTCCGAGGCCTTCCTCGTGTTGCGCGCGCAGCAGGGCGGCATGCCGGTCGCGTGGGTGCCGCTCGTGATGGTTGCGATGAACGTCGTGTATTCGCTGTCGGCGTATCCGTTCGGCCGGCTTTCGGATCGCGTCAGTCACGCGAAGCTGCTCGCGGCGGGGCTCGCCGTGCTGATCGCCGCCGACCTCGTGCTGGCCTCGGGCGATCACTGGACGATCGTGCTCGCCGGCGTGCTGCTGTGGGGGCTGCACATGGGCATGACGCAGGGCCTGCTCGCGACGATGGTGGCGGACACCGCACCCGAGGATCTGCGCGGCACCGCGTTCGGCTTCTTCAACCTGGTGAGCGGCGTCGCGATGCTCGCCGCAAGCGTGCTCGCCGGATGGCTGTGGGATGCGCTCGGCGCCGCGTTCACCTTCTACGCCGGCGCGGGCTTCTGCGCGCTGACGCTCGTCGCGCTGGCGCTCGCGCCGCGTACAACGGCAAGGATTGCGGATCGCGGATCGCGGATTGCGTAAGCATCTGCTGCGCGGCGCTCCGCCGAGTGGCGAAGAACCTCCGTCTGCACAGGCCGATGCGCATCGCTTCGCCCGAAGCGACGGCAGTCCACGAAGCGCAATCCGCAATCCGCGATCCGCAATCCGAATGGCATCCGCAATCCGCGATCCGAGCTACTCGACCCCGAACACCGCCCGCCAGAGCGCTCGCACCGCGTCGATCTGCGGCTGCACGTCGGCATGCGGCACGCGCGCGAACGGCGCGCCGTTAAGCCGCAGCCCGTGCTGCAGCTTGCGATACAGGCGATACGCGTCGGCGCACGCGACGGCGAGCGGCAGGTCGATCAGCCCCAGTTCGCCGGCGATCTTCAGCAGCGCGATGTTGCCGAGATTGCCGAGCAGCCGCGCGTGCCGGTGCGAATGCGCGAGCACGAGGTACTGGACGATGAACTCGATGTCGACCATGCCGCCGCGGTCGTGCTTCAGGTCGAACAGCGGCGAGCGGTTCGGATGCCCGTCGAGCATGCGCTTGCGCATCTCGAGCACGTCGGCCGCGAGCTTGGCGAGATCGCGCTCGCGCGCGAGCACTTCGTTGCGCAGCCGCTCGATCGCCGCGCCGAGCGGGGCGAAGCCCGCGCAGTAGCGGGCGCGCGTCAGCGCCTGGTGCTCCCAGGTCCAGGCGCCGAGCCCGTCGTCGTTGCGCTGGTAGCGCTCGAACGACTCGAACGAAGACACGAGCAGCCCGGCTTCACCGTGCGGCCGCAGCCGCAGGTCGACGTCGAACAGGTTGCCGCTGGAGGTCTGCGCCGACAGCCAGGTGATCAGCCGGCGCGCCAGCATCGTGTAGATCTCGGCCGCGTCGCGATGCTCGTCGTCGTAGACGAACACGAGGTCGAGATCCGACGCGTAGCCGAGTTCCTTGCCGCCGATCTTGCCGTAGCCGATCACCGCGAAGCGCGGCTGCTCGCGGTGCCGGCGCGGCATCGCCTTCCACGCCATCGCGAGCGCGAGCGCGATCGTCACGTCGGCCAGCGCCGACAGGTGATCGGCGAGCCGCTCGACGGTCAGCCGGCCATCGAGGTCGGCCAGCAGCAGCCGGAACACCTGCGCGTGGTGCGCGTCGCGCAGCAGGTTCATCGCGCGCTCGGGATCGTCGCGCAGCTCGGCTTCGTGCTCGGCGAGATGCGCCGCCACCTCGGCGCCCCACACCGGCCACGAGTCGAGCGTGATCTCGCGCTCGGCGAGCCGCTCGTCCAGCAGCTCGTCGAGCAGGATCGGATGGCGCGCGAGGTAGTCGGTCGCCCAGCGGCTCGATGCGAGCACGCGCAGCACGCGCGCGAACGCCTGCGGGTACTGGTTCAGCAGCGCGACGTAGGTGCTGCGGCCGGCGATCACGTCGATCAACTGCAGGAAACGCGCGAGCACTTCGTCGGCGACGACGCCGGTCGCATGCGGCGCACCCCCTTCAGTCACGCCGCGCGCGGCATCCGCCGCCGCGTCGACCGCGCGCGTCACGAGCCCGTCGATCGCGCGCCGCACCGACTCGCTCGCCGCGACCACGCGCCGCGCCGCCAGCGCGTCGGCGACGCGCTGCGCGGCCTCGGCCGGATCCGCATAGCCGAGCTGCACCATGCGGCGCACGAGCGGCTCGCCGAGCGCGAGCGCCTCCTTGCCGTTGTCGCGCTCGGCGCGCCCGTTTTCGGGCGCGAGGAAGATCGCGTCGAAAGCCTTGGCGACGAACTCGCGCGCCTCGTCGAAGCGGCTGCGCAGCGCGTCGGCCGAGGGCAGCCGCAGCATCGCCGCGACGCGCGCCAGCTCCGCCGGCTCGTTCGGCAGCAGATGCGTCTGCGCGTCGTCGACGTACTGCAGCGCGTGCTCGAGCCGGCGCAGGAAGTCGTACGCGACGGCGAGCCGCTCGCAAATGGGAGGGGCGAGCGCGCCGAGTTGCGCCAGCGTCGCGAGCGTAGCGAGCGTGCTGCGGTTCCGCAGCCGCGCGTCGCGACCGCCGCGGATCACCTGGAAGGTCTGCGCGATGAACTCGATCTCGCGGATGCCACCGCGGCCGAGCTTGACGTTGTCCTGCGCCTGCGCGCGCGCCGCGCGCTTGCGCTCGGTTTCGGCGCGGATCAGCGCGTGCAGTTCGCGCAGCGAGGCGATCGCGTTGAAGTCGAGGTACTTGCGGTAGACGAAAGGGCGGACGAGCTGGTCGAGCGCGCGGCATTGCGCGTCGAACGCGGCCGCGTCGGCGAACACCGGCGCCGAGATCACGCGTCCCTTCAGCCACGCGAAGCGCTCCCATTCGCGGCCCTGCCGCACCAGGTATTCCTCGAGCATCGCGTTGGACACCGCCAGCGGACCGGCGTCGCCGTTGGGCCGCAGCCGCATGTCGACGCGGAAGACGAAGCCGTCGGCGGTCGCGTCGGACAGCGCGGCGATCAGCTTGCGGCCGAGCCGCTCGAAGAACTCGTGATTCGTCAGCGGGCGCCGCGCCTCGGCGAACTCGCCGCCCGGCCGCGTTTCGCCGTCCTCGTCGTAGACGAAGATCAAATCGAGGTCGGACGACACGTTCAGCTCGCCGCCGCCGCCCTTGCCCATCGCGACGACCAGCAGGTCCTGCGGCACGCCCTCCCGGCTCGTCGGCACGCCGTGCACGCGCGCCAGCGCGCGCGCATGCGCGGCGGCCGCGCGCTGCACGGCGACTTCCGCCAGCGCGGTCATCGCCCCGACGACTTCGGCCAGCGGCGCGGCGCCGCCCAGGTCGCGCGCGATCGCGGCGAGCAGGACTTGCCGGCGCACGCGGCGCAACGCGACCGCCAGCTTCTCGGCGAAGTCCTCCGCGCCGGCGTCGGCGCCGACCCCGGACTGGATCCGGGGCAGCAGCGCATCGAGCGCCGTCTCGATGCGTTCGCGCGGCCAGGGCGTGGCGGCGAGGTCGCGCAGGTGCGCGGCCTTGGCCGCGTCGTCGGCGTGCGCGCCCAGTTCGGCCGCGAGCGCGCGCTGGACGTAACGCGAGAGCGCCAGCGCCGCGGCGCAGCCGGCTGCGATGGATTCGTTCGTGTCGGGGATCAAGGCGGGCGGAGTACTCGCTGTGCTAGCCTCGGTCGGCGAATCGCCCGCGCTGCGCGTTCACAACCAGCGTCGACGTGTCGAAAGTGCTTGGCAGGCCCAGCGGCAAGGGCCACCGGGTCCGCGCGCATTGTATGTCGGCGGTCGGCGGGAGATGGAACCGAACGACGCCAGCCTGCGCCTAACCCGTACGTCCGCCCGCGCGCGCCGCGCCGCCTCCGCGTGAAACCCGAAGACCCGCTCCGTTCCGAATCCGCGCCGTCCGCGACGGCGACCGCCGCGCTCGCGCAGCTCGAGCACGCGGTCGAGGAAGCGGTCGAGCACGCGCTCGAGGCGACCGAACGCACGCTCGCGCAGCGCTTCGGCGCCGGCTGCGTGCGCGGGCTGCGCTGGACCCTGAAGGCGTTGCTCGTCGCCGCGCTCGTCGCCTATTTCGCATTCGGTGCGCTGCTGCTCGCCACGCGCTACTGGCTGATGCCGCGCATCGACGAGTACCGGCCGGCGCTCGAACGCGAGGCGAGCCGGCTGCTCGGCGCCGACGTTCGGGTCGGTCGAATCGACGCGAGCTGGCGCGCGTTCAATCCGCACCTGCGCTTCGACGACGTGCGGCTGCTCGACGCGCGCGGCGACGTCCGGCTGGCGCTGCCGCAGCTCGAAGCGACGATCTCGTGGGCGAGCGTGCCGACGCTCGGGCTGCGCTTCGCGTCGCTGTCGATCCTCGCGCCGGAACTGGACGTGCGGCGGCTGCCCGGCGGGCGCTTCGCGGTCGCCGGCTTCACGATCGATCCGGCCGGCGGCGGCGACGGCGGCGCGGCCGACTGGGTGCTCGCGCAGAAGCACGTCGCGATCCGCCACGCCACGCTGCGCTACACCGACCAGACGCAGGCGAACCCCGAGACGGTCGCGCTCGAAGACGTGAACCTGGTGCTCGAAGCGGGCTTCCGCTCGCACCGCTTCGCGCTGCAGGCGCGCCCGCCGGCCGATCTCGCGAGCCCGATCGACGTGCGCGCCCGGTTCGATCACGGCTGGGGCGAACGCCCGTCCGACGTGCGGCACTGGTCGGGACGCGTGTTCGCGCAGATGGACTACGCCGATGTCGCGCGCATCGCCGCGCTCGCGCGCGTGTTGCCCGAGTCCGTCGCGATCGCGCGCGCGCAGGGCGCGCTGCGCGCCTGGCTCGACTTCGACGCGCTCGCCGCCACGCGCTTCACGGCGGATCTGGCGCTCGCCGACGTCGACGCGCGGCTCGGCGCCGACCTCGAGCCGCTGCGCCTGGCGGGCGTGCAGGGCCGCTTCACGCAGCGCGCCTGGGGCAACGATTTCGAGGGCGGCCAGGAGCTGGCGCTCGCGCGCTTCTCGCTGCAGGCCGACGACTTCGCGCTGCCGCCGACGGACCTGCGGCTGCGCCTGACGCGCGCCGCCGACGACAAGCCGCCGCGCGGCGAGCTGGAAGCGAACGTTCTTTCGCTCGACACGCTGAGCGCGCTCGCCGCGCACGTACCGCTCGCGCGAGACCTGCGCACCTTCGTCGCGCGCCACGCGGTGCGCGGACGGCTGGCGGACCTGAAGCTCGCCTGGGAAGGCGAGCCCGCCGAGCCGCAGCGCTTTTCGCTGCGCTCGCGCTTCGACGGGCTGGGCTCGAGCGGCCAGCAGGCCGAACCGCAGTTCACCGCGAGCGGCAAGCCGCGCGCCGGCCTGCCGGGCTTCGAGAACCTGGCCGGCTCGATCGAAGCGACCGAGGCCGGCGGCACGGTGCAGATCGACGCGCGCGACGCCGCGCTGGTGTTTCCCGGCGTCTTCGAAGAGCCGCGGCTGTCGTTCCGCCAGCTGGCGACGCGCGTGTACTGGACCACGCGGCCGCGCCTCGATCTGCGCATCGACAACTTCACGGCATCCAACGACGAGGTCGAGCTGAACGCGAGCGGCTCGTACCGCAGCGGCGGCAAGGGACCGGGGCTCGTGGACCTGGGCGGCCGTATCGTGCGCGCGCAAGCACGCGCCGCGCACAAGTACGTGCCGCTGGTGGCCGGCACGAACACTCGCGCCTGGCTGCGCAACGCGCTCGTCGCGGGCGAAGCGATCGACGGCAGCTTCAGGCTGCGCGGCGACCTGTCGGACTTTCCCTTCAATGACCCGAGAACGGGCGAGTTCCGCGTAGCCGCGCGCGTGCGCAACGGCACGCTCGACTACATGCCTCACGTCGACGGCGTTGCCCCGAATCGCGTCGAAGGGGCGGGAGAAGTCGCGAGCGACGTCGGCAAGTCCCTTCGGCAGGCTCAGGACAGGCTGTGGCCGCGTATCGAGGGCATCGACGGCGAGTTGCTGTTCGAGCGCCAGCGCATGGCGATCACCGGCCAGCGCGGATCGATCTACGGCGTGCAGCTTGCCAACGTCAAGGTCGGCATTCCCGATCTGGGCGCGCGCGACCCGCATCTTCTGATCGGCGGCGAAGCGAACGGCGCGCTCGCCGACATGCTGCGCTACGTGAACGCTTCGCCGGTCGGCGGCTGGCTTGGCGGTTTCCTGGCCGGCGCGCAGGCGAGCGGTACGGGCCGGCTCGAACTGAAGCTCGACATTCCGCTCGGCAACGCGCGCACGACGCAGGTCGCCGGCAGCGTGACGTTCCAGAACAGCGACATCGCGCTCGGCGCCAACATCCCGCCGTTTGCGCGCGCGGCGGGTCGCGTCGAGTTCACCGAGCACTCGCTGCGGCTGGCCAACATCACCGCGAATTTCGTCGGCGGACAGGTTCGGCTGGACGGAACGACCGCCGCCGACGGGGCGATCACGATCACTGCGGCGGGCACGGCTACGCCGCAGGGCGTGAAGCGCGCGGTCGAGCACGCGCTGGCGCAACGGCTGCTCGACCGCGCGCAGGGAACGACGCGCTACACGGGCAGCGTAACCGTGCGCGGCAAGCGACCGGAGATCCGCATCGACTCCGACCTCGTCGGCTGGGCGTTCGACCTGCCGGCGCCGGCGCGCAAGGCCGCATCCGAAGCGCTGCCGCTGCGCTTCGAGCTGACTCCGGTCGCGCCCGACCGCGACAGCTTGCGCGTGACCGCGGGCGCGGTGCTCACGCTGCGCCTCGAGCGCACGCGCGACGCGAGCGGCGCGATGCGCGTGGCGCGCGGCGCGATCGGCATCGGCGAAGCGATCCCGGTACCCGAAGCGGGCGTGCTCGCGAGCGTGAACCTGGCGCGGCTCGACGTCGATCGCTGGCTCCCGCTGTTCGAAGGTGTCGTCGGCCCGGGCGGCACCGCGGCGGCGCGGACCGGCGACGGCGCGATGCCCGATCTGCTCGCGCTGCGCGTCCGCGAGCTGGTGATCGCCGGCAAGCCGATCGCCAACGTGGTGCTCGGCGCCACGCGCGCGGCCGACGGTCACTGGAACGCGAACGTCGTCTCGGATCACGCCACCGGCGCGCTCGCGTGGCGGCCGGGCGCGGGCACGGCGCCCGGGCGCGTCAGCGCGCGGCTGGCGCGCCTGACAATCCCCGACGCGCAGCGCGACCAGGTGGTCGAGCTGCTCGACGCGCCGCCGGTCGAGATCCCCGCACTCGACGTCGTCGTCGACAGCTTCGAGCTGGGCAACCGCAAGCTCGGCCGGCTCGAGCTGATCGCGCAGAACGTCGCAGCCAACGGCGGCAACGCATGGCAGATGCAGAAGCTGGAGATCGCCAATCCGGACGGGCGCCTGACGGCGACCGGCCGTTGGGAGCGCGAGGCGAACGCAGCGCCGAACGCGCGACGCCGGATGACGATGGCGATGTCGCTCGAGTTCGGCAACGCCGGCGCGCTGCTCGGACGGCTCGGCATTCCGGATGCCGTGCGCAACGGCAGCGGCAAGCTCGACGGCGAGCTGTCGTGGCGCGGCTCGCCGCTGGCGATCGACTATCCGTCGCTGTCGGGCAAGCTGCAGCTTGCGACCGCGAAGGGACAGTTCCTCAAAGCGGATGCCGGCGTGGGACGGCTGCTCGGCGTGATATCGCTGCAGTCGCTGCCGCGGCGGATCACGCTCGACTTCCGCGACGTGTTCTCCGAGGGCTTCGCGTTCGACCAGATCAGCGCGAGCGCGGAACTGAAAGGCGGCACGCTGATAACGCGCGACTTCAAGATGCGCGGCGTCTCGGCCACCGTGCTGATGGAAGGCAGCGCCGACCTGCAGAACGAAACGCAGAACCTGCACGTGCTCGTGCTGCCGGAGATCGACGCCCGCTCGGCATCGCTCGTGTATGCTCTGATGGCGAATCCGGCGGTGGGTCTAGGCACGTTCCTCGCGCAGATGCTGTTGCGCGATCCGCTGTCCAAGGCCTTCTCCTACGAGTACGAGGTGTCCGGCTCGTGGACCGACCCGCAGGTCAAGCGCCGCGAACGCGCTGTCCCCGATGCCGCCGACGCCCGCAAGCAGTGATACAGCCAGCGTGAGTTCGGTTCTTTCTTCGATGCCAGTGGCTGCACAAACCGTCCGCGTCGCCGCTGCGCAGATGGTTTCCACGCCGCGCGTCGACGACAACCTGCGCGCGGCCGAGGCGTCGATCGCGCAGGCCGCGGCCGCGGGCGCGAAGCTCGTCGCGCTGCCCGAGTACTTCTGCCTGATGGGCCATGGCGACGAGGACAAGGTGGCCGCGCGCGAAGCCGACGGCCGCGGGCCGATCCAGGATTTCCTCGCGGCGCAAGCGCGCCGGCACGGGGTCTGGCTCGTCGGCGGCACGGTGCCGCTGGTGGCGCCTCAGCCGGACCGCGTGAAGAACTCGGTGCTCGTCTACGGACCCGACGGCGCGCGCGTCGCGCGCTACGACAAGATCCATCTGTTCGCGTTCTCGCGCGGCGAAGAGAGCTACGACGAGGCGCGCACGATCACACCGGGCGAACGCGTGACGAGCTTCGAGTTTGCGCCGCCGGGCGGGCCGCGGCTCAAGGTGGGGCTTTCGGTCTGCTACGACCTGCGCTTTCCGGAGCTGTATCGCGCCTTCGCGGCCGACGGCAAGGCGCCGGATCTGATCCTGGTGCCGGCCGCGTTCACCGCGACGACCGGTCGCGCGCACTGGGAAACGCTGCTGCGCGCGCGGGCGATCGAGAATCTCTGCTACGTGCTGGCACCGGCGCAGGGCGGACAGCACGAAAACGGTCGCGCGACCTTCGGCCACACGATGCTGATCGACCCCTGGGGCAGCGTGGTTGCATCGCTCGCAGCCGGCCCGGGGCTCGTGATCGGCGACGTCGATACCCAACTGATCGCGCAGATGCGTACCGATCTGCCGGCGCTGAAGCATCGCGTGCTTTGATTCGCAGCGCGGATTGCGGGTCGCGGATTGCGCGACGGCACACCCGCTTTCACGTGGCAGACTTTCGAACCCGGAACTCCCGACCGCATACCCCATGAAACTCACCGACCCCGCGCTCGACCGCCTTGCCACCGCGAAGCGCCTGCTGCTCGACCCCTACGATCTGGACGAGGCGAAGCTGCAGGGCGCGCTCGCGACGATCTTCGAGCATCGGGCCGATTACGCGGACCTGTACTTCCAGTACACGCGCAGCGAGTCGTTCTCGCTCGAGGAAGGCATCGTCAAGAGCGGCAGCTTCGACATCGAGCAGGGGGTGGGCGTACGCGCCGTCGTCGGCGACAAGACCGCGTTCGCCTACTCGGACGATCTGTCGCCCGACGCGCTGATGGAGGCCGCGCGCTCCGCGCGCGCGATCGCGCGCGCAGGCGGCGGCCGCATCAAGGTCGCTGCGCGCCTGGCGCCGGGTGCACATCCGGTGCTGTACGGCGCGAACGATCCGGTCGCTTCGCTCGAAGCGGCCGACAAGGTCCGGCTGCTCGAGCGCCTCGAGCGCAGCGCGCGGGCGCGCGATGCGCGCGTCAAGCAGGTGATGGCGAGCCTCGGCGCCGAGTACGACGTCGTACTGATCGCGCGCAGCGACGGTCTGCTCGCCGCCGACGTACGGCCGCTCGTGCGGCTGTCGCTGACGGTGATCGCCGAGGACAACAGGCGGCGCGAGCAGGGGTTCTCGGGCGGCGGCGGCCGCGTCGATCTTTCGTACTTCACCGACGAGCGGCTGCGGCAGTACGCGCAGGTCGCGGTCGACATGGCGCTCACCAACCTGCGCGCGCGGCCGGCGCCGGCGGGCGTGATGACCGTGGTGCTCGGGCCGGGGTGGCCCGGCATCCTGCTGCACGAAGCGGTCGGCCACGGGCTGGAAGGCGACTTCAACCGCAAGGGTTCGAGCGCGTTCTCCGGCCGCATCGGCAAGCGTGTCGCGTCGAAAGGCGTCACGGTGATCGACGACGGCACGATCGCCGATCGGCGCGGGTCGCTGAACGTCGACGACGAAGGCAACCCGACCGAACGCACCGTGCTGATCGAGGACGGCATCCTGCGCGGCTACATGCAGGATTCGCTGAACGCGCGGCTGATGAAGGCGCCGCTCACCGGCAACGCGCGGCGCGAATCCTTCGCGCACCTGCCGATGCCGCGCATGACCAACACCTACATGCTCGGCGGCGAACACGATCCGCAGGAGATCATCCGCTCGGTCGAGCGCGGCATCTACGCGACCAACTTCGGCGGCGGCCAGGTCGACATCACCAACGGCAAGTTCGTCTTCAGCATGGCCGAGGCCTACCTGATCGAAAACGGCCGCGTCACCGCGCCGGTCAAGGGCGCCACGCTGATCGGCAACGGCCCCGACGCGCTGACACGCGTGACGATGATCGGCAACGACATGGCGCTCGACCCGGGCATCGGCACCTGCGGCAAGGACGGCCAGAGCGTGCCCGTCGGCGTGGGCCAGCCGACGCTGCGCATCGAAGGGCTGACGGTCGGCGGCACGGGCTGAGCCGCAGCGCCGGCCGTCGCCGGCTACGTACCGCAGATCCCCCGCCTTCGATCGGCGTGCGTGCCGTGTGCGCGCGCGCCATCGTCCCGCTGCGACACATCGTCGCAGTGACCCGCAACGACCCGTCGATAGAATGAATCGAACGCTGTCGCGTCACGTGTTCGCGCGAGCGCGACGAGGAGTTCTGGATGAGTCCGGCGGCCCGACGCGGCCATGTGTCGCCACTGCGCAAGCGAAGCGGATTCACGCTGCTCGAGCTGCTGGTGGTCATGGTCATCATCGGCCTGCTGGCGGGCTATGTCGGACCGAAGTACTTCGGCCAGATCGGCAAGTCGGAAGTCAAGGCCGCAAGGGCGCAGATCGACGCCTTCGAAAAGGCGCTCGACCAGTATCGGCTCGACGTCGGCCGCTATCCGCCGACCGATGCGGGGCTCGCCGCGCTCGTCAGCAAGCCCGCGAACGAGCCGAAGTGGGCCGGCCCCTACCTGAAGAAGGCCGTCCCGAGCGATCCCTGGGGCCGCCCGTACGCCTACAAGTCACCGGGGGAGCACGGCGAATACGACCTGCTTTCGTTCGGCAAGGATGGCCAGCCCGGCGGCAGCGGGGAAGCGGCGGACATCACCAACTGGTGAGACGGGCCGATGCGCTTCGAAGTCACCGCCATCTCCGCACGCGCCGATCCGGTGCAGTTGACGATCGAAGCCGGCGACGCCGCGCATGCGCAGCGCGATGCGGCGGCGCGCGGTTATCACGTCGTCGCGGTGCGCGCGGCGGATTCGCTGGCGCGCTGGCGGCCCGGTCGTGCGTCGTTTGCGCTGCTGTCGTTCGCGCAGGAGTTGTGCGCGCTGCTGGCTGCCGGCATCGGGCTGGTGGAGTCGCTGCAGACGCTCGCCGAGAAGGAAGAGCGCGCGCCGCTGCGCCAGCTGCTCGATGCAGTGATCCGCACGGTATCGGCCGGCGCGCCGCTGTCGGCGGCGCTCGCCGAGCACCCCGCAGCGTTTCCGGCGCTGTTCGTCGCGACCGTCAAGGCCGCGGAGAAGACCGGTGATCTGCCCGAGGCGCTGACGCGCTTCGTCGCGTATCGCAGTCAGATCGACGCGGTGCGCAAGCGCGTCGTCGGGGCGCTGATCTACCCGGTGCTGCTGCTCGCGGTGGGCGCGCTGGTCACGCTGTTCCTGCTCGCCTACGTCGTACCGCGTTTCGCCGCGGTCTACGAGGACGCCGGCCGCGACCTGCCCTTCCTGTCGCAACTGCTGCTCGCCTGGGGGCGCTTTTTCGAAGCGCACTGGGCCGTCGCGCTATCGGGCTTTGCAGTCCTGATTGCCGCGGGTGGCTACGCCGCGACGCGGCCCGCGGTCGGTGCGCGGCTGGCGCGCGCGCTGTGGCGCGTGCCTTCGATCGGCGAGCGGTTGCGCGTGTACGAGCTTGCGCGCCTGTATCGGACGCTCGGCATGCTGCTGCAAAGCGGCCTGCCGATCGTCGCTGCGCTCAGGCAATGCGGCGACATGCTGCCGCCGCAGTTGCGCCCGCGGCTCGAAGCCGCGGTGCAGTCGCTCGCGACCGGTCAGCCGATCTCGGCGGCGCTCGACGCGCACGGGCTGACGACGCCGGTGGCGCTGCGCATGCTGCGCGTCGGCGAACGCTCGGGCCGCATCAGCGAACTGATGGCGCGCATCGCCAGCTTCCACGAAGACGAGATCGCGCGCGCGGTCGAATGGTTCACGCGGCTGTTCGAGCCGATCCTGATGCTCGCGATCGGCGCGGTGATCGGGTTGATCGTCGTGCTGATGTACGTGCCCGTGTTCGAACTGGCGGGCAGCCTGCAATGAACGCGCCGGTCGCCCCGTTCGTGCTCGACGCCGCGGCGCTGCGCGCAGCGCGCGCCGAGGCGCGGCAGAGCGGCCGCACTGCGCTCGAGGTGCTCGAGGAGCGCGCCGGGCTGCCGCCGCGCGAATTCGTCGAGCAGCTCGGCCGCCTGCTGCATTACCCGACGCTGACCAACGCGCACCTCGCCGCGCTCGTGCCGGACTACGACGCGCTGCCCTTCGCCGAGGCCGTCCGCCACGACGTGATCGCCGCGCGCGACGCGAACGGCGCGCTCGCCGTCGTCTGCGCCGATCCGCTCGACGCGGAGCGCATCGAATGGGCCGAGGCGCGCATCCGTGCGCCCTTTGCATGGCGGCTCGCGCAGCGCGACGACCTGGCCGTCTACTTCGCGCGGCAGGAAGACGCACTGCGCGCGATCGACGGCGCGCTCGCGCCCGCGAATGAAGCGCAGGCGCGTGCGCAGGTCGAGGACCTGTCGCTGGCGTCGATCAGCGCCGACACCAACCCGACGGTGCGGCTGGTCAACTCGACGCTGTACGACGCGCTGAAGACCGGCGCCAGCGACATCCACCTCGAATCGCGCGCCGACGGGCTCGAGATCAAGTACCGCATCGACGGCGTGCTGTCGCCGGTCGGGCAGGTCGCCGGCCGCGATCTGGCGCAGCAGACGATCTCGCGCGTCAAGGTGATGAGCGAGCTGGACATCGCCGAAACGCGCATCCCGCAGGACGGACGGCTGAAGATCGCGGTACGCGGGCGCGAGGTCGACCTGCGCGTGTCGGTCATGCCGAGCATCTTCGGCGAGGACGCGGTGCTGCGCATTCTCGACAAGCAGTCGCTCGCCGACCGGGTCGCGGGGCTCACGCTGGCGCAGCTCGGCTTCGACGAGACGATCGTGCGCGGCCTGCGCCGGCTTTCGCGCGAGCCGTACGGCATGCTGCTCGTCACCGGGCCCACCGGCAGCGGCAAGACGACGACGCTGTACGCCGCGATCACCGAGATCAACCACGGGCGCGACAAGATCGTCACGATCGAGGATCCGGTCGAGTACCAGTTGCCGGGCGTGCTGCAGATCCCCGTCAACGAGAAGAAGGGGCTGACGTTCGCCCGCGGGCTGCGCTCGATCCTGCGCCACGATCCGGACAAGATCATGGTCGGCGAGATCCGCGATCCGGAGACCGCGCAGATCGGCGTGCAGGCGGCGCTGACCGGGCACCTGGTGCTGACGACCGTGCACGCGAACAACGTGTTCGACGTGATCGGCCGCTTCACGCACATGCAGGTCGATCCGTACCACCTGGTGTCGGCGCTGAACGGCGTGCTGGCGCAGCGGCTGCTGCGCATCAACTGCCCCGAGTGCAGCGAGCCGGTCGCGCCGGGCGACGAACAACTGGCCGATGCCGGACTCGCGCGCGCCGACGTCGGCAGCTACCTGTTCCGCGCCGGTCGCGGCTGCGGGCGCTGCCGCGGCACCGGCTTCCGCGGCCGCAAGGCGATCGGCGAGCTGCTGCGTCTGACGCCGGAGATCGGCGAGCTGATCGTCGCCCGCGCGCCGCTGCGCGCGCTGCAGGAGGCTGCGGCTGCGGGCGGCACCCGTTTCCTGCGCGAAGCCGCGCTCGCGCTCGTGGCGCGCGGCGAAACCACGCTCGACGAGGTCAACCGTGTCGTCGCCGTGGCGTGAAACGCTGCACCTGCTGCTGGCGCCGCATCGCGTCGCGTTGCGGCGGTCTGCGCGCGGATGGCGACCGGCGATCGTGCAGTCGGCGCACGCCGAGATCGACAGCGGCGACGTCCACTGGGCGGCCGCCGTCGATGCGCTCGCCGCGCTGCTCGCTTCCGCACCCGCCCGCGGCGCGGACGCGCACGTGATCGTCTCGAACCATTTCGTCCGCTACGCGCTGGTGCCGGACAACGTGCTGCTCGTCACGCAGGACGATCGGCTGCGCTACGCGCGGCACAACTTCGTGCGCGTGCACGGACCGGCCGCCGAGCGCTGGAGCGTGCGCGTCGGCGGCGCCGCCGGCGCGGCGATCGCCAGCGCCGTCGAACCGGAACTCGTCGATGCGTTGCGCGCGCTGCTCGCGCGCAACGGCCTGCGCGCGTGCGCGCTGCAGCCCGCGCTGATGGCTGCGTTCAACGCGGTGCGCCCGCAGCTGCCCGCCGCCGGCGTCCGCCTGTTCGTCGTCGAGCCGGGCATCGCGGTTAGCGCGACGTGGCGCCAGGGTTGGCGCCGCGTGCGCAGCCACCGCCTGGCGCAAGCGCCCGCGCAGGACCTGCCGATGCTGATCGACCGCGAACGCGCGCTGGACGACGACGCGGACGACGCCCCCGTCTGCGTGCTGCCTTTGCTGCCGGTGGACGCGGCGTTCGATGCCGACGAAGCGCGCACGCTGCCGCCGCTGTGGCCGGATGCGGCGTCCGATGGACGAGCGACGGAGTCGGACGCGAGGAAAGCCGCATGAAGGCGCTGCGACCATTGCGGTTGGATCACTTCGGATGCGAGCGGCACACCGGGCGCGCGGGGTGGGCGTTGCTCGTCGCGTCGTTGCTCGGCGCGGCCGCCCTGTCGGCATGGCAGCACACGCTGGTGCAGACGCTCGACGCCGCCGAGCGGCGCGCTGCGCGCGCGGCGCCGAAGGTAGCGGCGGTGCCCGCGACATTCGATGCGCGCCGGCTCGACGAGGCCGCACGGCGCGCGCAATCGGTCGCGGCCGAGTTGCGGCTGCCGTGGGCGGAGCTGTTCGACGCGGTCGAAGCCGCGGCCGATCCGAGCGTCGCGCTGCTGGCGATCGAACCGGACGCGCGCCGCGCCGCGCTGCGCGTCAGCGGCGAAGCGCGCGACAAGCGGGCGATGCTCGATTACCTGACTCGGCTCGGCGCGCAGCCGCCCATCGCGCGCGCGCTGCTCGAGTCCCACGCGGAACGCGGCGAGGGCAAGCGCGTGCAGTTCACGCTGGTCGCCTACTGGGAGCAACGGCCGTGATGCGCACGCCGATTGCAGCGACGCTCGGCGCCTCCCGGCGCCGCCTGCGCGCTGCGGCCGATCGCCTGGGCACGCCCGGTCTGGTGGGCGCGGCCGTCCTGGCCGCCTGCGTCGGCTACTACGCCGGTTCGGTGCGTCCGCTCGTCGAGCAGATCGAGTCGCTCGATGCCGCAGCGGCGCAGCCGCAGCGTCCGCGCACGCCCGCGGCCGATCCGGCGGAGCCGGTGCGCCGCTTCGCCGCGGCCTTTCCGGACGAGCGCGAAGTTGCACCTCTGCTCGCGCGCCTGTACGCCATCGGCGAGCGCGAAGGCGTCCGGCTCGCGCAGGCCGAGTACCGGTTCGTCGAACCCGACGCGCTCGGCATGGTGCAGTACCGGCTTTCGCTGCCCGTCAACGGTTCGTATCCGAGCATCCGCCGGTTCGTCGGTGCGGTGTTGGGCGAAGTGCCGTGGGCGGCCGTCACGCAGATCGGTCTGCAGCGCGAGCGCGTGGGCCAGGGTCGGATCGACGCGCGCATCGAAGTCACGCTGCATCTGCGCGCCGGCAGGGCGCGCCATGCGCACGATGCCAACGCGCCACAGCGCGTCTCCGCGGTCGAGGGGGCGCCATGACCCGATCCCGCCTCTGGTTCGTCTGCGGCGCGTTCGCACTGGCTGCGGCGATCCCCGCGCGAACGGCGAGCGCCGACGGCGAGCGCGGCCCGGTCGCAGCCATCGCACCGCGCGACGCGCAAACCGCGCAGGCGCAGATCGAACTGCCGCGGCGCGCGGCCTCGAGCGGCAAACGCGATGCCTTCGCGCCGCACAGCTGGACGCCGCGACCTGCATTGCCCGCGAAGCCGAAGCCGCCGCCCGAACCGCACGGTCCGCCGGCGCCGCCGCCCGCGCCCGCGCCGCCGCCGCTCGCGCTCGTCTACCTCGGGCAACTCGACGTGCCGGGGGAGGCGACCGTCTACTACCTCGCGCAGGGCGATCGCGTGCACGCGGTCGCGCTCGGCGACACGATCGACGGCGTCTACCGGCTCGTCGAACGCGAACCCGGCGGCCTGGCGCTGCTGTACCTGCCGCTGAACGTGCGGCAACTGCTTTCACTGAACCGACCGTGACGAAGATGCGCCGCCTCTTTCTGCTTCCGCTGCTCGCCGGCCTGCTCGCCGCGTGCGCCACGCCGCTCGCGTTCCGCGAAGGCAAGGCGCTGATGGAGGCCGGGCAGTACGAAGCCGGCCTCGCCAAGCTCGCGCAGGTCGTCGCGGCCGAGCCCGGCCACGCGGCGTATCGCGCCGAATACCTGCAGCAGCGCGATGCGGCGTTCGAGAACCTGCTGAAGAGCGCCGAGTCGGCGCGCAGCGCCGGGCGGCTCGACGACGCCGAGGCCGCGCTGAATCGCGCGCTGGCGATCGGGGCGGACGCGGGCCGCGCGCAGGCGGCCCTCGACGGCGTCGCGCGCGAACGCCGGCATCGCGATCTGCTGCAGCGTGCGCAGTCGAGCCTGAAGAAAGGCGACCGCGAAGGCGCCGCGGTGATGTTGCGCGCGGTGCTGCTGGAGAACCCGCAGCAGCGCGAAGCGCAGAACCTGCAGCGACGCATCGACGAGGAGCGGCAGAAGGAGGGAATGGCTTCGCCCGTGCTGCGCTCGCGCCTCGCCAAGCCGGTCACGGTGCAGTTCCGCGAGGCGCCGATCCGCCAGGTGTTCGACGCGCTCGCGCGCTCGACCGGGATCAACTTCATCTTCGACCGCGAAGTGCGGGCGGACCTGCGCACCACGATCTACGCGGCCAACGTCCCGGTCGAGGACGCGATCGACCTGATCCTGCTGCCGAGCCAGCTCGAGAAGAAGGTGCTGTCGGAGACGAGCGTGCTCGTGTACCCGAACACGCCGGCCAAGCAGCGCGAGTACCAGGACCTCGTGATCAAGACTTTCTATCTCGCCAACGCCGACGTCAAGCAGGCGCTCAACATGATCAAGACGATGTTGAAGACCAAGGACGTCTACATTGACGAGAAGCTCAACCTGCTGGTGATGCGCGACACGCCGGAGGCGATCCGTCTGGCCGAGAAGCTGATCGCGGCGCAGGACCTCGCGGAGCCGGAAGTGGTGCTCGAGGTCGCGGTGATGGAGATCTCGCGCACGCGGCTGACGGAGCTGGGCGTCAAGTGGCCCGAAGCGGTGAGCCTGAGCGTGGTCGATCCGAGCGGCGCCGCGCCGCTGCTGCTCGGCGAGCTGCGCGACATCAATCGCGACACGATCGCCGTCGGTCCGAATCCGAGCGTGACGATCAACGCGCGCCGCTCGCGCGGCGACAGCAACCTGCTCGCCAACCCGCGCATCCGCGTGAAGAACCGCGAGAAGGCGCGCATCCTGGTCGGCGACCGCCTGCCGGTCATCTCCGCGATCGTCACGCCTTCGACCGGCACGCCGATCACGACCGAGACTGTCACCTATCTCGACGTCGGCCTGAAGCTCGAGGTCGAGCCCAACGTCCACCTCGACGACGAAGTCGCGATCAAGATCGGACTCGAAGTCAGCACCGCGAGCAACCGCCGCACGACGCAGAACGGAACCACCGTGTACGACATCGGAACGCGCACCGCGAACACGGTGCTGCGGCTGCGCAACGGCGAGACGCAGGTGCTGATGGGACTGATCCGCGACGACGACCGCCGGACCGCCTCGGGCGTGCCGGGGCTGGGCGATCTGCCGCTGCTGGGCCGCCTGTTTGCGAGCCATCTCGACGATGCGCAGAAGACCGAGGTCGTGCTGTCGATCACGCCGCGCGTGGTCCGCAACGTCGCGCGCGCCGAAGCCGCCGTGTCCGAATTCTGGTCGGGCACCGAGGCCACGCTGCGCGCGCAGCCGATCGCGCTGCGGCCGGCGCAGACCGGCGCGGTCGCGGATTCCGCCGCCGCAGGCCCCGCGACGGCGCAGGCGCCGGTCGACATGCGGCTGCGGTGGACGGGACCCGAAAGCGTCCGTGTCGGCGCGGAAGCCGATGTGGACCTGCACGCCTCGATCGGGCAGCCGGTGACGGGTGCATCGCTGCAGTTCGCATTCGACCCGAATGCGCTCGAGATCGTCGGCGTCTCCGAAGGAGAACTTCTGAAGGCCGGCGCCGCGCGCACGAACTTCAGCTTCAAGATCGACCCGGTCGCCGGCAAAGTGCTGGTGAGCATCGTTCGCGCCGGCGCGCCGATCGAAGGCGAAGGACCGCTGCTCAAGGTGAAGATCCGGCCCCGCGCGCCCGCCGAAAAGGCCGTGCTGCAGCTCACGCTCGCGTCGCCCGTCGGCCGCGGCGGCCAGCGGCTGACGGCCAGCGGCGAGGCGGCGCTCGCGCTGGCGGTGACGGGAGCACCCTGATGCGACCGTGCCCGCGGCGCGGCTTCACGCTGATCGAACTCGTCATCACGCTGGCGATCCTCGCGCTGCTGGCGTCGGTGGCGGCGCCGATCGCGCAGCTTGCGGTGCAGCGGTCGAAGGAACAGGAACTGCGGCGCAACCTGTGGCAGATCCGCACGGCGATCGACGCCTACAAGCGCGCCCACGACGAAGGCCGCGTCGCGCGGCGGCTGAACGCAAGCGGCTACCCGCCTTCGCTCGAAGCGCTGGTCGACGGCGTCGAAGATCTGCGCACGCCCGACCGGCGGACGATCTTCTTCCTGCGCCGGCTGCCGCGCGACCCGCTGCATCCGGACGCGAGCACGCCGGCCGCTTCGACCTGGGGCAAACGCAGCTACGCGAGCAGCGCGCAGGATCCGCGCGAAGGCGAAGACGTGTTCGACGTCTATTCGCGCGCGCCGGGCACGGGCCTGAACGGCCTGCCCTACCGGAGCTGGTGAGTGCGCCGCGGATTCACGCTGATCGAGCTGATCGTGGTGATGGCGATCGTCGCGCTGCTGGTCGCGATCGCCACGCCGCGCTACTTCGCGCACCTCGACCGTTCGAAGGAAGCCGTGCTGCGCGCGGACCTCGCAGTGATGCGCGACGCGCTCGACAAGTTCTACGGCGATCACGGCCGCTTTCCGGAATCGCTCGACGAGCTGGTCAAGCGCCGCTACCTGCGCGCGGTGCCGGTCGATCCGCTGACCGAAAGCGCGACCACGTGGGTCGCGCTGACCGACGCCGCGCGCGGCGGACTGTACGACGTGAAGAGCGGCGCGCCCGGCGAGGACGCGCAAGGCGTACGTTATGCGGACTGGTGAGCGCGGCTTCGGCTACGTCGGCATCATCCTGATCGTCGCCGCGTTCGGCATCGGGCTCGCCGCGATCGGCGAACTGTGGAGCACGCAGGCGCAGCGCGAACGCGAGGCGGAACTGCTGCTCGTCGGCCGCGCCTACCGGCAGGCGATCGCGAGCTACTTCGCCAGCACGCGGCCCGGCACGCCGGCCTATCCGCAGCGGCTCGAGGATCTGCTCGAGGACCGCCGCGGCCCGGTGTTGCGCCGGCATCTGCGCAACGCCTATGCCGACCCGATCACCGGCAGCAACGACTGGGGCTTCGTGACGACGCCGGACGGTCGCATCCGCGGCGTGTTCAGCAAGTCGCAGCGCGCGCCGCTGAAGAGCGCCCGATTCGAAGCGGGCGAAGTCGCGTTCGAAAAGGCCGCGAGCTACGCCGACTGGCGATTCGAGCACGTCGCGCGCAATCAGCCCGCGGGCCCGGCGCGCTGATCGACCGACCGTCGGTCGGCACGCCTCGACCCGATCCATCCCGGCGCCGGCCGGAAGCCGGCAGGACACGCCAAGGCATTGATTTTCCGAGCGTTCTGGTCGCGCCGAACGCGCGCGGGGCGTGCGTCAACTTGTCGCGGCCGCGCCGCCGAACGACACTGCTCGTCAAAATCGTCGTGTGATAGTTTCCCTTCAAACAACAAGTCACACGCCGAAAGGCGTGCCGCAGCACCGAGTCGCCGATTTGGGCGGCGAGGGCGCCGCGGACGATCCGACGAAACCAGGGAGATCACGCATGTCGAAAAGAACCCGCCGATCACTTGCCGCGTTCGCGCTCGCCTTCGGCGCGGGCACAGCCGCGGCGACGACGGTCGAGCAGTGCAAATGGATGCTGACTGCGCTCGAGGGACAGACCAACCAGGTCGAGCTGATCGGGCGCAACGCGGACAAGGACGAGCGCGCGCTGCTCGGCAAGGTCACGGAAGCGCAGGCAAAGTTCGCGCTGTCGAAGTTCGTCGACTCGACACAGAAGCTCGCCGACTATCAGACCAAGCTCACGCAGGTCAGCTTCGCGCCCACCAGCACGTACAAGCTGAGCGATCTGATGCTGTCGTCGAACGAGACGATCGCCTGCATCAACAACATCGGGCGCTAGCGCCGACACGAAACGAATCGGCGCGCCACGCAGTCCGCCGCTGCGGACGCACGTCGACGCGGAGCGCGCCCCCACCACCCGCAACAGGAGTCCGTCCATGTCGATCGCACAGTCCATCCTCCGTACGAGCCTGACCGTCGCGCTGTTCGCTTCGGCGGGAGTGCCGCTGGCGGCCCAGGCCGGGCCCTTCGCGGACATCCGCGCGTGCTCCAACGCCGCGCTCGGGACCGTCGGCCAGTCGCTCACCGCCGTCGAAACGGCGATCAACTCGGCGAGCTTCCTCGGCAATCGGGCGACGACCGACAAGTCGAACCTGCTCGCCAAGCTGGAGTCCGCCTACAGCAAAGCGGTCGCCGGCAAGTGGAGCGACGCGATCCAGAAGCTCGGCGACATTTCGGATACGGCCACGGCGCTCGCCGGCGCAGCCAAGCCGAAGCTCGACGACGCCACCGGCATCAACAACGCGGTGATCGCCGCAACGCAGTGCATGACCGGCCTATGAGCGGCGCGGCGCCGCGCGTTTCATAGCGGAACCAGGATCTCGACGCGGCTGCGCGCGCGCAGCGCAGCCAGTTCCCGTTCGAGCGCCTGCCGGCCACGCGTCGCGAGCAGATGCTCGCGGATGCGTTCGCGCACGGCTTCGAGCGGCACCGTTTGCGCGGGTCTGCGCTCGTCGACGCGCAACAGGTGGAGGCCATCGGCCGTTTCGACGATGCCCGAGGTCTGTCCCGGTCGAAGCGCGAACGCCACATCGTCGAGCGCCGGTGCAAGCTGGCCGCGCGCAACGGGATCGTGCGCCCCGCCCCACTGGCGGGTCGGATGTTGTGAATAGCGCCGCGCCAGCTCGGCGAAATCCGCGCCGGCCGCCAGTTGCGTGGCGACCGCCTGCATCCGTTGACGCGCCGCGTTGCGCGCCTCCGCATCCGCGTCCCGCGGGACGTGCAGCATGATCTCGCGCACGAGCACCCGTTCAGGCTGCTCGAACGTCTGCGCATTCGCGCGATAGAAAGCCTCGACCTCCGCATCGGGCACCTGCACGCGCCCGTCGACGAGCCGCTGCGCGGCCAGATCCGCCGACAGCATGCGCCGTACGTGCCGCCGGTAGCCGGCTTCGTCGAAACCCTGCCGCGCGATGCCGTTCAGGAACCGCTCGCGCGAGCCGGCCCGCTCGACCGCCTGCGCCAGCGCGCGCTCGACATCGTCGTCGCTCGCGATGCGGTTCTCGCGCTGTGCCTGCTGCCACAGCAGTTCCTCGTGGATCAGCTCGTCCAGCGCGGCGCGCTTCATTTCGCGCACGCGGTCGGGCCGCTGCAGCCGCGCGATGTTCATGTTGCGCGCCCGCAGGTGCTCGTCGAAGCGGCGATCGAGCGCCTCCGACGAGATCTTCACGCCGTTGACGCTCGCCACGGGCACTTGCGCAACGGCCGCCGCAGCGGCCGCCATCAGCACGGCGAACAGCGTCAAACCGCGACGCATCGGCCGCCTCGTCGCGCCGCGTCAGCGCGGCGCCGCCGTGCGGTCGGCGTCGGCCAGGAGCGTCAGCCGTTCGGCGATCGCCAGCGGCGGCGCATCGGGGCGGATCTTGCTCCAGCGCTTGGCGCCGACGTTGCCGGCGATCAGCAGCGTCGAATGCGCCTCGACCGTCTGGGAGAACTGCCCGAGCTTCTTCAGAATGTGTTCGACGTTCGCGCGCTCGCCGGTCAGGAAGGTCCAGCCGGCGACGTCGGCGCTCTGCTTCGCCGCGAATTCGCGCAGGGTCGCCGGGGAATCGCGCTCGGGATCCGAGGTCAGCGTCACGAAGTGCACGTCGCGGCCGAAGCGCTCGCCGATCAGTGCGCGCACTTCGTTCAGCCGCTGCGTGATCAGCGGGCACGCGTCCCGGCAGTTGGTGTAGATGACGTTGATCAGCACCGTGCGGCCTTCGAGCACGTCCGAATAGAAACGCACCTGGCGCCCGTCGTGCGTGCGCAGTTCGAGGTCGGTGAAGTACGCGCGCGCGTCGCGCGTGCCCGCCGCGGCGGCCGTACCCGCCACCGGCGCGATCGCGTCCTTCTGCGCCGGTGCTGCACGGCCGTCGTGCGCCGCCGCCGCTGCACCGCCGACCACCAGTGCAAACCACCCCATCCACCGACCGATCATGTCCGATCCTCCGTTCAGCGCGTGCCCTTCAACGTTGCTCGATCGCGATCCAGTCGGACACCGGTTTGAAGCCGCCCTGCGGCTCGATCGCGACGACGTATCCGCCGAGCGCGCCGACGCGGCGGCCCGGACCGTAACTGATCGGCGGCAGCGGCCCCGCGTCGAACCGGTGCAGGCTTTCGACGGCGCGCGCGAAGCGCTCGCGACTCACGTCGCGGCCGGCCTGCCGCAAGCCTTCCTCGACGATCGCCATCGCCGCGTACGCAAACCGCTGCGCGGCCGCGTGCTGGTCGCCGAGCCCGCGGTCGCGGCGCAGCGTCTCGAAGCTGCGCGCCGCCGCGCTGGTCTGCGGCGCGTCCGCGCGCATCGGGTAGGCCCCGAAGAGCCGCCCCGCAAACGCGGGCGGCGCCGCCGTCATCGCGCGGGCCAGGCCCGCGACGGGGGTGTAGATCGACGGATGCCACCCCATGCGGTCGGCGGCGGCGGTCAGCGCCGCGAATTCGCGCTCGCTGCCGGCAAACAGCACGCCTTCGATCCCGAGATGCATCAGCCGCGCGACCGCACCCGGATCGAGCGCCGCGCTCGCGGGCAGTACCTCGAGACCGCCGCACTCGCGCCGCCGGCATTCGTTGCGCAGCGCCTGCGCGGTCGACCCGTCGGGATCCGGCACCAACGCGGCCCAGCGCTGCGAACGCAGTCCGGCGTTGCGGGCCGCGAATTCCAGCAGCACGCGCGCAAGATCCGCTTCGCCGGGCAGCAGGAAGAAGGTCTGCAGCGACGCATCGGGCGTGGCCGCCAGCGTGAACGGGCCGATCAACCCGAGCCGGCGTTCGGCGGCGAACTGCAACAGACGCGCCTCGGACCCGACCGCGTATGGGCTCACGAGCGCAAACACGGGCTTCTCGCCGAAGCGTTTTGCCGCCTGCTCGAGATCTCCGGCGACGACCAGTTCCAGACGGCGCCCGTGCACGCCGCCCCGCTCGTTCAGATCGCCGACGTAGGCGCGCAGCATCGCGCGGATCGCGCGCCCGATCTCGCCGGCCGGCCCGGCGTCGGGCAACACCGTCCCGAGCCGGATCGTCGCCTCGGAGACGCCCGGATCCCGCTCGCGTGCGAGCGCTTTCAGGTAGATCGTCAGCGCGGCGACTTCGGAGACGGACAGCGCGTAGCGCGGCATCGCCGCATCGATGCGCCCGCCGTTCGGATCGACGCCTTCGGTGACGGCGCGCGCAAAGCTGCGTTCGTCGAACGGGCCGTGCCGGCGTCCGCTCGGATGCTGATGGCCGTAGGGCTTGGTCAGTTCGTCCCAGGTGATGTCGGGCGGCAGCACGCCCCCCTCCGGACGACCCCGCCCGTCGGCGCCGTGGCAGTTGCCGCAAGCCACCGCCGATCCGCTCAACGGCGTGCTCGCGGAGCCGAGCAGTGCGCGCACCGGTTCGCCGCCTGCGGCGCGGCCCTCGTGGTAGATGCGCCGGCCGAGATCGGTCCCGGCATCGTCCGCGGCCGACGCGGACGCAAGAGCGACGAGGACGACGGCGATCGTTGCGGCGGCTCGCGTCCTCATGGCGTCGCGCTCGGCCCGCGCATCACCGCGCCGCTGCCGCGCGTTCGGCCGTCCGCCGCCCGACCTCGGCGAGGATCTCCGCGACACTCGGAAAGCCGTACAGACGCGTCCATCGCCCTGAGTGGGCGTCGCCCACCATCACCATCGCCGGATGATTCTCCGGACTGGGCGTATACGCGCCGAACGCCTTCAGTACCGAGTCGATCGCATCCTTGCGACCCGTCAGCCAGGTCCAGTGCGCACCGGCGTCGTGCTTGGCCGCGTACGCATCCAGCCGCGCCGAGGTATCCCGCTGCGGATCGAGCGTGATCGAGACGAGTTGGACCTGCCCGCCGAGTCGCGCCCCGAGCCGCTCCTGCAACTGTGCGAACGTCGCGGACGTGATCGGACAGATCGTCGTGCACGTCGTGTAGACGAAGTTCACGACCGTCACGCGATCGCCGAGCACGTCGGACTTCAGTCGGCGCTCGCGTCCGTGGCGGTCGATCAGCGGCGTATCCGCCAGCCGCACCTGCACGGCAGCGGTTTCCGGGTTCGCCTTCGCGCGGTCGTGCTGGCCGTGCGCCAGCGCTCCGCCGTGCAGCGCGCCGAACAGCAGCGCGACCGCGATCCGCCGGCCCGTCGCAGGGAAGCGCTCGCGCGTCGGCATGCTCATCGGCGATCCCGCTCGGCAAGCTTGCCGTCGACGGCCTGCATCGTCAGGAAAGGCAGTTCGCCGAAGCCTTTTCGCAGCGTCGCCGACGCGACGTAGACGTAGTACGCGCCGGGCTCGGCGAACGTCGCTCGCGCCTCGTAGATGCCGTCGCCGACCTCCGACACGGCGAGTTCCGTGCGCCCGCGGCCCGGTGCGAGCACCACCATCACGCGCACATCCGCAAGACCCGACCGCGGTTCCTGCTTCGCGCCGTCGAGAATCCGGAAGCGGACCGGCACGCTGGTGCCCGCGTCGACCCGCCGCGACTCGACGAGATACTCGAGCCGGGTGCCTGCGCGTCCCGAGGCGCCGCGCGGATTCACCGCGGCTTCCGTCGCAAAGCAGTGAAGCATGCGCGGCGAGTCGAGAGAAAACGCGACGTCGAAGCGCCCCGCGACGGGCATCCTGACCCGCGACGCATAGACGCCAGGCTCGATCTCGCGCAGGCTGCGATCGACCACCATGACCGCGCGCGCGGCCGCGCCTTGCGTCTGGTAGTTGCTCGCCGCCGCGTTCATGCCTTCCATGTAGAAGTACGTCGTGTTGTCGGCCGGGTTGACGACGAGCACGCCGGCGTCGCCGGCCGCCGGCGCGATCGAGTCGGCAATCACCAGTTCGCCGGCCGCCTTGGGCGGACGCGCACCGGCCGCGAAGCTCTGCACCGTCGGCTGCTTGCCGGGGCCGAGCGTGGCCAGATTGATCATGCTGACGCGCTCGCTGCCGAGCGAACGCACGTAGGCGAACGCGCGCGTGAACGCGAGCTGATACGGCTGACCGGGCACGGCGATGTCGTGAACGACGCGATTGCTCGAAGGATCGATCACGTGGACCTTGTCGTCCGCGGTGTTCAGCACCAGGGCCCAGCGGCCGTCGGGCGTGAAGCGCATCGGCCCGAGCCCGGGCGCCAGCGCGATTCGCGCCTGCGTGGAAAAGTCGCCGGGACGGATCGCGTACAGCACGCCCGCCTGCGCTTCGGCGACGTAGAGCAGTTGCGAGAGCGCCGAGTACGCGAGCGAAATCGGCTGCCCGCCGAGCGCGATCTCGCGCACCGGCGCGAGCGTGCGCACATCGATCACCGTGACGCTGCCGTCGGCGCGGTTGGTGACGAAGGCCCAGCGGCTGTCGCTCGACAGCGCGATCTCGTGGTGTCCGCGCCCGACGGGGATCGTCGCCACGGGCTTGAGCGCGTCGGCGTCGATCACCGTGACGCTGCCCTTCTCGCCCGCGGGCGCGTTGTTGCCGACCCACAGGTAGCGTCCGTCGGGCTGCAGGGCCAGGCGCGTCGCGCCCGGGCCGGCGCGCACGTTGGCGATCACCTTGAACGAATCGGCTTCGACGACCGCCACCTGGCCGGCCGCCGGCATCGACACGAAGATGCGCCGATCGTCGCCGCTGCGCGCCAGGTCGGCACCCGCGCGCGCGAGCGGCACGCGCGCCAGCGTGCTCGTGCGGCCGACCATCGACACCTTGGGATCGACGATCGACAGCGATGCGTCACGGTTGAGCACGACGACGTAGTAGCTGTTCAGGTCGACCAGCGGGCGGATGCCGACGATCCCCTTCAGGTACAGCGCGATCTTGTCCTTGCACGACTTCTGCTCGGCGCCTTCCTTGTTGCGCAGGTTCTCGGCGACGTCGAGCCAGGCACCGGGCGCGAGTCCGCGCACGGGGCGGCCGCTCGCCGCCTCGCGGATGCTGAAGCGCAGTTCGGCGAGTTCGTCTTCGGTCAGGGCGGCCGCGCCCGCCGCGGGTCGCGCTTCGAACTCGACGACGATGCCGTCCTTGACGTAACGCCGCGAATCGGGTTGCGCTTCGGCAGGCGGCTGCGCGGCGAGGCAGGCGCACGCCGCAGACCATGCAAGGACAGCCGCGAGTGCATTCGAACCGGGTTTCATGCGTGAGACTCTTCAGCAGCGAAGGCGTGGACGGCCGGACGGCAGAGTCTCCGAAGCCGCCGCGCACGGCGCGCTCGATGTAGAGCGATGCCTGGAGAAAGTTAGCGGACAATCTCCCGCGCGGGTTTGCGTCACATTGTCGCAGCGGCGTGCGCGACCGAAGCCGCCGCCGCGCCGCGTTCGAGTCGGAGAAAACGAACGAGGGCGCAGCGCGCGACGCGCCCTCGTCAATCCCCGCATGCCACTGCGCCTCTGGTTCTGCATCGGGCGCTCGGACTTACCGCGCGCGCGGAATCCCCTTGGTCGGTGCCCGCCGCACCGCGATCGATACCCTGGGCCGTCGGGTGCAACGACCAGCTGAACCTGCGCAAACGGAATGGGGCGCGGCTTGCACCGCGCCCCGTTTTTCTTCGCCGCGTCGAAACGCCCCGTCGGCCCGGGAGTCGCTACGCGCCTCTCGCCGGCTCCGCCTACTCGACCCGCAGGATGCCCCACAGGCCGCTCGCGTTGCCGAACGAGCCCATGTCGCGGAACAGGTAGTCGCCTATCACGCCATTGGCACCGCCCGCTTTCGGGAAGCGGAAGGTGAAGTGCGAGTACGGCGTGACGCTCTCCTGCGCACCCTGCGCGAAGCCCATCGGGTTGTCGCCGATCGCGCGCGAGCCGACGGTGTTCATGTTGCAGGCGCCGGCGAGCCCGTTGCGCGCTTCGCCCGGACACACGTACGGGTCGCGCTGCCAGATGTGACCGTGGAAGGCGAGCGTCGTGCCGCGCGAAGTCCCGTGCGGAACGGCCGAGTGGATCCGCACTTCGTCGCCGGCCTTGGCCTTGAACACCGGCGTGGCCGGATCGGCGTTACCGGCGATCGAGTTGCTGTAGGCCGCGTGCGCGTTCGGCACGCCGCCGTAGCAGCCCGGCCCGCAGCCCGCACCGCCGAACGGCGCCTGCGGCAGGATGCCGAAGCGGAACCACAGCGGTTCGATGCCGTAGTTGAACGCCATGTTGCTGTTCTCCTGGCTGTCCTCCGGAATGCCGAGACCTTCGCCGTTCATGTGCTCGACCGCCGCACCGTCCTTGTAGCGCTGGTTCAGGTCCTTCGCCATCACCAGCATGAAGTCGCGGAACGTCGTGCCGTCCGTGCGCGTCACCGTTGCCTGCGCGTGCTGGCCTGCGTCCTCGGTCCACGTCGATCCGGGCGGAAGCGCGACCATGCCGCCCATCATCGACTTCTGACCCTGCTTGATCTTGTCGGCGGGCGACAGGCCGAAGCCGCCGAATTCGACCGGCGTGGCCACGGCGTTGACATTGCCGCCCGACGCCGGCGCAGAGGCGAGGTCGCCCACGTACCAGCGGAACGTGCCGATGTTCGTCTTCGGCTTGCCGTTCACCAACGTCGCCGGCGGCACCGTCTGCGTAATGTTGGCGCCGACGTTCACGCCGAGATCGGCCCGGACGTCGAGCGCCGGCAGTTGCGGACTGATGCCGACATGCGTCGATGCGCGGATCAGGTTGTTGTCGAACGGGATCGATCCCTCGGGCCGGTCGCGGTCGCGCTTGTTGACGCCCATCAGGTTGCTGAGCGTCGGCAGATCGGGCGCTTTCTCCGGCAGGCGGTTGTAGATCGTCAGGTTGACGCACTCGCCGGCGTTGGCGCGCAATACCAGCGGCTCGGGCCGGATACCCGACTTCAGCTCGACCGGACACTCGGCGTTGGCCACGCCAGGCATGTTCCTGCCGTCCCTGCACGCGCCCGTCGCGGGACCGCGCGGCTTCAGGTCCTCCAGACGAACCCACAGCATGGCCGTCGGATCGTGGATCGGACCTTGGTGCGTCAGCGTCGCGAGAGCCGGTGCGTCTTCGCCGGCGTCCTTACCGCCCACCTCCGTTTCGCGCGGGTTGTAGACCAGCGTCCCGCCCGCGCCGTTCAGCAACGCGCCGACGTGCTGGTTGTCGGTACCCGCCGGCCTGATCGTCACGCCCGCATTGGGCAGCAGGTCGTTGGCCAGGATCGCCACCACGCTGACGTTGCGCACGGGCGCCGTCGTCGGGCACACGCCGTCGAAATTGCGCCGGTTGGCGATACGGTCCGGCTTCACGTTCGTGTTGTTGGGCAACGCGAACAGATCGCTGCGAAGCACGTCGTACGCACGCACCAGACCCCAGGTGCCGCTCCACCAGCCGTCCATCGACGAGTCGATGTTGTACAGGTAGTCGCGCTGCGTGATCGTGCCCCCGCCCGTCGGCGTATTGGCCGGCGGAACGATCGGCATCGCGAGCGTGAACTGCTCGGAGATGCCGGCCGCCTGCGAACCGCGCCAGCCCGCGTTCGGCTGTTTGCCGTGGCCTGAGCCGCCCTGCAGCCACTTCATGCCGGAGATCGATGCGTTGTGCTCTTCCTCGTGGCCGCCGGCCTGGATCTTCACGCGGATCGTGTCGCCCGCGTAAGCGCGGATCATCGGCGTGAAGGGATCGCCCGCGTCCATCGCCGATGGCGCGTTCAGCGTTTTCGTCCAGAAGCCAAGCTGCTGCTCGGACTTGTTCAGCGCCGCGATCTTGCGGTTGATCGGCGCGGTCGTTCCGTCCTTGTTGACGATCTTCGAAGCGAGCGCGAACGCCAGGTCGCCTTCGATGCCGTCGGCCTGCATGCCGCGCTTGCCGTCCGGCCCGACCTTGTCGGGATCGAACACGCGCAGCGCGATCGGCTCGTTGCGATAGTTGACGACGTGCATGCCCGGGTCCTGGACGTCGATCGCCTGCGGGCACGGCCGCGTCAGCAGCACGGCGCCAGCCGCGTTCTTCACACAGTCCCGCGCCTCGACGACCAGATCCGGATAGAGCGGATTGATCTGGAAGCGCGCGGGCGGATTGATCGCCACTCGGAACGAGTCGGTGATCGTCGTGCCGGAGACGTTGCCGGGGTTCGGGATCCAGGCGATCGGATCGAATCCGGCCGGCGGCGGTGCGTAGGCGGCGAGCGGGCGCCCGTCGGGCCCTGCGCCGACGTACTTGCCGGCCTCGTACGCGTGCTGGAAGTCGCTGAACTCGAAATAGAACTCGCGGAACGCGCCGACGGTTTCCGGCTGTGTCGTCACGCCGGCCGGTGCCGACGACGGCGGCAGGATCGCCGCCTGCCAGGAGGTCGGGCCTCCGTCCATGCGGCCGCCGGTGCCGTTCGGACCGGCGCCGAGCTGCTGGCCGGTTTCGCTGTGCACCCAGGTCGAACCCGCAGGCTGCGTCAGCACGGTCGCGTACAGGCCGATCTGCTGATGCGACGACGGCCCGTAGTGGTCGTGCGTGAAGATGATGCCGAGCCCGCGGTCCACGCCGTCGGTATTGACCACCGGGTCGGCGAACCAGCGCTGCATCGTCGTGCGCGCGCCAACCCAGTCGGCGCGGTTGAACTGGCCGAAGTACGGATGCGCTTTCGCGGTCAGTTCCGGCACCGTCACCGTCTCGCCGGCTTTGAGCGTGCCCGCCGGGCACACGTGCGGCTTGGGCGTGGCTTGTCCCGACTCGAGCGGAAGAACCGGGTCGTGGCCGGCGCACATGTGCTCGAAGTTCCACTCGTTGATCGCGTGGATGCGCTCGCGCACGGCGCCCGGCGCCAGCGTGCCGTCCTCGTAGTTCCAGCCGTTGGCGGCGCCGTCGGTCGTCGTCAGATCCCACTTCGGAAGATGGATGTGCTGGCCGATGATGTCGGTCGGCGTGCGCACCTGGTAATCGTCCATCTCGTAGTACTCGGGCACGAGGTTCGTGTGCGAATACACGGCGCAGTCGAAGGTGTTGAGCCGCATCACGAGCGGCTCCGGCGGCTGCTCCTTGTTGATCACGGGCACCGCGTCCTCCCACAGCGTGATGATCCGCTGCTGCGGGAAGTGGTAGCCGACCTTGTTCAGGATCGCGTCGAACTGGATGTTCGCGCCCTTGTACTTGCGCGGCGTATCGGCGTTGAAGGCGCTGCGACCGCGCGTGTTCATGAAGCCTGCGCCCGGCAGCGAGGCGCCGACGCTGGCGGCGGCGCTGCCCGCTTCGCCGCTGAAGAAGCTGCCGAGGAAGCCGGCGCCGAGGCGCGCGCCGTTGTCGTCGACGCAGGGTTCGTGGTACGGGGCGCCCACCGCGGGCGGCGCACCGTTGGTCACGAACGTTCCCGCGACCGCCTGACCCGTCGTCAAATCCATCCTGACGGTCGAGTGCGCGCGCACGCTGTGGAAGCGCATCGCGACTTTCTCGGCGTCGGTGCCTTCCTCCGGGTAGTACACGGGTTTGGCCTTGCCGACGATCTTGGTGAAGTCGCGTGCACTGACGACGTTGGCCTCGGTGGCGCCGCCGGCGGCGTAGCCCTGCAGCGCGCTGCGCGGCAGGCCGCCGTCGTGGCCGTCGGCCTGGTCGGGCTTGATGCCGGCCCACAGCGGATTGCCGGAGCTGGCCAGTTGCGTGGCCTTCGCGCGGTCGAGCATGTCGAGCACCGGTGTCGGCGGGCGCTGGCCGACGACATCTTCGATCCCTGCGATCCAGAACGGATAGCCCGGGTTCTTGTCGTCTGCCGTGCCGGCGATGCCGTCGGGGCCGAGCATGTCGGTGCGGTCGATTTGCGCAAGGCTTCCGACCGGACGCCCGGTCGGCGTCGTCAGCGGATTCGCCTTGACGGTGACCTTGGCCGGCAACGGCGCCATGCCTTTGCCCGGCAGCGGAACGATGCCGACGATCGGGATGCCTGCGATCACTTCGCCGTCCGGATGCGCGCGTGCGCCCGCAGCCGGCGTGCCTTCCTTCAGCGCCCAGCGCAGTCCATGGAACGTGCCCGGCTTGCCGGCGACCGTCACCGGCGCGACGAGCGCGCCGGCGGCGTCACGCCGCGGCGCGACGCTGACGTCGAGCAGCGAGCCCTCTTCGAGCACGTCGTAGTGGCGCCAGTGGTACCACATGCCCTGCGCGAAATGCGGGTAGAAGTGGCAATGGAAGATCGCGTCGCCCGCGCTCTTGTTGCGGTTGCCCGAACCGCCGAAGTTGATCTCGTACGTGTAGCCGATGCCCGGTCCAAGGCCTTGCGCGTCGAGGTAGTTGGCGTTGTCGTCGTTCGGGTTGTACAGCCACTGGTGGTTGTGCAGGTGGAAGACGTGCTGTTCCTTGCCGACGTGCGTGTTGCGGAACTTGACGAAGTCGCCGATGTACGTGTGATGGATGTTCGAAGGATCGGCGGGGTACAGCGCGTAGTTCGCTTTCGGCCCGACGAACGCCGGGTCGGGCGCCTGTCCGGGCGCCAATGCCTCGAGCCCGACGTTGGCCGGAACATCGACCAGCAGCGCGGGATCGCCGACGGTGAACGAGGTCAGGAAGAACTCCTCGTACGTACAGGTCAGGCAGTCGTGCATCGGTCCCACGCCGAGCCGGTTCGCGATGATCTCGCTGCCGATGCCGCCTGAGCCGAAGTTGATCATGAAGCCGTCCTTGACGCCGGCCAGCACGTACCCGAAGACCGGGTCGTTATAGAAACCCGGGAAGGCCTGCGTGGCCGACGGCTCGTCGTGCCAGAGCTGCGCGAAGTCGCGGAACGGCTCCAGACGATTCGGGATCGTCGGATTGCGCAGGTTCTTGCTTTCGAGCGGATAAGTCGAAGGCGGGAACGTGCCGTCGGCATTCGGTCCGAGGATCATCGCCTCGAGTTCCGAATGCACGATCGCGTTGCCCTGGAGCGTGTTGAGGATCGGCAGCCCGGCCTTGCCTTCGAGCGTCCACGGTGCCTGGTTCGGATAGATGGCCTCGTAGTCGATGACCGGATGACCGGACGCGGTCCGTCCCGTCGTGACCAGACGCATCTCCTCTTCGAGCACCAGGCTGCGATAGATGCGCGCGCCCTTGGGCTCGACGATGACCTGCCCGAACAGGCCATTGCTCGAATTGCCCTGGTTGGCGTCGGAACCGATCGTCGATCCATAGCTCGTGACGAGGAACACGCCCTCCTTTTCCCCGTACAGCGTGTAGACCTGCGTGCGCGGCTGCGCCGAACCGGAGCCGTCGGCGCCGGTCAGGCTGTTGGCGTTCTTGCCGACGAAGCTGCTGTCGTCGGCGATGCTGTTGACGAGCTGCATGCCGTTGACGTGAAAACCGACGTGCCGGTCGGCCACCTGCTCGTCCACGATGACATTGAACGGCGGCGTGTCGAGCGGACGCGGCGTCTTGTTGGGATTGGCCAGCGGCGTCAGCAGGTTGGTCAGCGTCACCTGCAGGCAGTCGCCCCTCGCGATGCGCAGCACGAGCGGGCGCGGCCGCTTGTCGGGGCGCAGTTCGACGTTGCCCGCGAGATCCGTGCGGGTGACCTGGGTCAGCGGCTTGAGGTTGTCCGAATCGGCCGGATTGCCCCGGTCGTTGAACACGACGTCGCGCTTGAGCGCGTACATCATGCCGTTGATGTTCGCCGCGCCCAGCCGGTTGTACATGAGCGGCTGGTCGAAGGCGACCACGTCGGCCGTCAGCGTGCGCGCGCACGTGCCTTGCGCCTGCGCTGCGCTCGTCGCAAGGAATGCCGCGACCAGCAAGGTTGCGGCCAACAAGGGCCGGCGGACAGCACCGATCGGGTTCAGCCGCAGTGCGGCAACGTCGCGCTCGTTCGACATCGTGGGCTCCTCCCTTCCAGTGGCGGGCTCATACCGGCCCGCCGTCACTAGCGTTTTCTCGCATCCGAGAAACGGCCGTTTGTCGCGAACTCGCCACGAATGTCAGACCGGCCGCAGTTGCTTGTTCCCTGCATGGGAAGCCGTCCCTACGATCTGCGTCAATGCGCGCGGCGAGCAAGTCAATACCATCCGTGCGGTAAGTGCCTAACCCGTCTTAGCTAAGCGAAAGGTAGTTCGATGTCCGCAGTGTCGACAGATGACACGGTGTCGCGCGGCGCTTTGTCGCACCCGCGGCGCGGCGCCGCGCTGCCGGATCGGCATGCGGGCCGGATGGCGGGACGGGCGGCCATCGCGGACGGTTCGTTGCGTTCCCAGTTGCGCGTGCTCGCAGTGTTGCGCGGCGTGGCCGCGCTCGTGCAACTGGCTGCGATCTGCACGATGGCGTTCGTCTGGAACGTCGAGTTGCCGCTGGCGCAGTTGTTCGCGACCTTCGGTGCGCTGGTCGTTCTCGAAGCGGCCCTCGTCTATCGGCTGCGGCAGCCGCACCCGGTGACGCAACGCGAGTTCTTCGTGCACCTGCTGTGCGACATCGCGTGGCTGTCGATCGCGCTGTACTGGATGGGTGGCTCGCGCCACAACCCCTTCGTCGATCTGTACATCGTGTACGTAGGCATCGCGGCGCTCGTGCTGAACTGGCGCTACGCCGGCGTCGCGCTGGCGGCCGCGCTGGCGGCCTACGCGCTGCTGCAGGTCTACTACGTCGAACTGCAGCTCGGCAGCCTGCGGGCGCATGGAACCGACTTCGAGAGCATCGCGCACACGACCGAGTTCGTGCTGCTGGGCGCGATCGTCGCCTACTTCGGTTACCGCGTGTCGACGGTCGGCCGCCGCCACCTGAAGATCGCGGCCGACGCCAAGGAACGCGATGTGCGCAAGGAGTCCGCGTTGAACCTCGCGTCGCTGGCCGCGGGCGCGGCGCACGAGATGAGCACGCCGCTGACGACGATGGCGGTGCTCGTCGGCGAGATGCGGCGCGGCGGGATCTCGTCGGACGAACAGCGCGCGAACCTGGACGCGATCTGGAACGCGATTCAGGCATGCAAGCGTTCGCTGGGCGACATGGTCGTGGCGGTCGGCGCGGACCAACTGCCCGAAGACCAGCCGCAGCGGGCGGTCGACTTCGTGAAAGAGTTGATCGATCGGTTCAAGCTGATGCGCCCCGGCGTGCCGGTGAGCCTGACGGCGCAGTGCGACGAGGGCGCCGCGCTGCGGACCGGTGCGACGCTGCGGCAGAGCGTGCTGTCGCTGATCGTCAACGCGGCCGATGTCTCGCCCGCATCGGTCGGCGTCGTTCTTCGCTGCGGGGACGACAGCCTGCAGATCGACATTCTCGACCGCGGGCCGGGCATCCCGCCCGAGGTGCGCCAACGTCTGGGAGCGCAGCCGTTCACCACCAAGGCCGGCAGCGGCTGCGGTCTCGGCATCTTTCTTGCAAATCTGAACCTCGCGCGCGTCGGCGGGCGGCTCGAGTTCCTGGAGCGCGACGGCGGCGGCACCTGCGCCCGCATCACCTTGCCGATCGATGAGCGCTGACACGAAGGACAACAACGGCGGCGCGGCCGATGCATCCGCCGCGCCGGCAAACGCCGACGATCGGCCCACGCTGCTGCTGGTCGACGACGACGAGTCGTGCCGTTGGGCGGTGGGGCGCGCGTTCGAGCGGCGCGGCTACGCCGTCAAGACCGCGGCCACGGTCGGCGAGGCGCTCGAGATCGTCGACGGGCAGAGCCCGGAGTTCGCGGTCATCGATCTGCGCATGCCCGGGCCGTCCGGGCTCACGCTCGTTGCGAAACTCAAGCAGGCAGATCCGAACACGCGCATCGTGATGCTGACCGGCTACGCCAGCGTCGCCACCGCCGTCGAAGCGATCAAGCTCGGCGCGACCGACTACCTGGTCAAGCCCGTCGACGCCGACGCGATCGAAGCGGCTTTCGGTCACTCGGCGGGCAACGCCGAGCGCGACACGCAGGGGCAACTGCTTTCCGTCGATCGCCTGGCGTGGGAACACATCCAGCGCGCGCTTGCGCAGAACAACGGCAACATCTCGGCGACCGCGCGCGCGCTCGGCATGCATCGCCGCACGCTGCAACGCAAGCTGAACAAGCGCCCGGTACGGCGCTGAAGCGCGACGCGGGCATAATCCGCGCCGCCCGCAAAGAAAGCAGCCGCCGGCGCGGGGCGTGGCGCGACGCGGCCGGAAAAATCGCTTGAAGTTCCCCGTCAAGTTCATGCCGCCGATCGTGTGGCTGGTGCGCACGCTGGTCGGGGCGTACCCGCGCTGGATCGGTTCGGCGCCGAGCGCGAATCAGCGCATCTACTTCGCCAATCACACGAGCCACATGGACACGGTCGTGCTGTGGGCGGCGCTGCCGGGCAGTCTGCGCGCGAACACGCGCCCGGTGGCGGCAAAGGACTACTGGGGCGGCGGCGGATTGCGCACGCAGATCGCGCGCGACGAGCTGAACGTCGTGATGATCGACCGCGCGCGCGAGGATCCCGAGGCCGATCCGCTCGATCCGCTGCGCGACGCGCTCGAACACGGGTTTTCGCTGATCATTTTTCCCGAGGGCACGCGCGCGGCGCAGCCGCTGCCGGGGCCGTTCAAATCGGGGCTGTACCGGCTCGCGACCGAGTTTCCGCAGGTCGAGCTGATCCCCGTTTATCTCGAGAACCTCCACCGCAGCATGCCGAAAGGCGCACTGTTGCCGGTGCCGATCATCTGCACGGTGCGCTTCGGCGCGCCGATCGCGCTGCGCGAAGGCGAGTCGAAGGAGCAGTTCCTGGAACGCGCGCGCGACGCGGTGATCGCGCTGGCGCAGTAGGAACGCCGATGCAACTGACACTGCACGAGACCTTCTTCGCGGTGCTGGGCGGATTGATCCTGCTGTTCGCGACCGCGACCGCGCTCGGCGGCTGGCTGCAGGCGCGCACCGCCGACGTCGTCAAGCTCGCGTGGATCGCCCAGCTCAACGCGCGCATCCGCGCGTCGTGGGCGATCGTGCTGCTTTTCGCGATCGCGTTTGCGGCGGGCGGCGGCGCGCTGGTGCTGATCTTCGCGATCGCCTCGTTCTTCGCGCTGCGCGAGTTCGTCGCGCTCACCCCGATCAAGCCGTCGGACCACTGGGCGCTGGTGCTCGCCTTCTACGTCGTGATCCCGCTGCAGTACGCGCTCGTCTACACGGGCTGGCACGGCATGTACGCGGTGCTGATTCCCGTGTACGTGTTCCTCGTGCTGCCGGTCGTGATGGCGCTGAAGCAGGACACCGAACGCTACCTCGAGCGCGTCGCCAAGGTGCAGTGGGGGCTGATGATCAGCGTGTTCTGCGTCAGCCACGCGCCGGCGATCGCCGGGCTCGAGATCCCCGGCTACGAAGACCGCAGCGCACTGCTGCTGCTGTACTTCCTGCTCGTGCTGCAGCTGTCCGAACTGCTCGCGGTGATCGCGAGCGCGGCGATGGGCCGCACGCCGCTGCGCTCCAATCCGAACAAGAGCCGCGAAGGCGTGCTGATCGGCGGGCTGGGCGCCACGCTGCTCGGAACCGCGCTGTGGTGGATGACGCCGTTCGCGTGGTGGCAGGCGGCGCTGATGTCGACGGCGATCGTCGTGGCCGGCTTCATGGGCGGGCTGGTGCTGGCCTCGATCAAACGCAGCCTCGGCGCGCGCGAGTGGTACGAGGGCGTGCAGCTGTCGCGCGGCGTGCTCGACCGGCTCGACGCCTTGTCCTTTGCCGCACCGGTGTTTTTCCACCTCACCTGGTACTTCTTCGCCGCCTGAAGCTGTTGCCGCCGAGCCACAGCAAGCCCCCGTTCGCTTGACTTCGAACAGCCGCCGGCGAGGGATGTCGAAGATTCATGCGTTCGTCTACTTGGCAAGCGGCAGGGATTCGCGCTGCAATGCATGCGTGGGCCGGGCCACCGGCAACTGCGAATGGAGGAGGACTTATGCACCATCGCCCCGTCTTCCACCGAACGCTTCGCGCGTCGATCGCGCTGGGCGCGTTCGCAATCGCCCTGCCGGCGCCCGCCGCCGAACCGACGCCGGCCGGCGAAGGCAGCGTTGCTCCGCTTTACCGGCTGATCGACTCGGCGCCGCTGATCTCTTCGCGCTGGCAGGTCCCGGCCTTCGGTCCGCGGCTGGAAGGCACGGCCTGGATCGCTCCGCGCCATGAACTGCGGCTCAGCACGACGCCGCTGGCCGGCGCCGATTACGCGCGCTCGCTGGACGGCGTTTCGTTCGCGACGCTGTCGAACGCGCCGACGCTGCGGCTCGATCCGTATCGCGCGACCTACCGCTACACCATCCTCGAACGGCGCGACTGGCAGTGGAAGGTCGGCGTCACGACCAACCTGCGCGCGTCCGGCGACGTGCTGCGCCCCGGGCTCACTTTCGGCCAGCGCCTGCGTCTCGGCGGCCTGCCGCAGGTGCACTTCGCGGGCGAGGGTCGCCTCGCGGACAAATGGCGGCTCGCCTTCGACGCCGACAGTCCGACGACGCTGCGCGGTCGTTCGCTCGACCTCGGTCTGCGGGTCAGCTATTCGCTGAGCCCCAACTTCTCCCTGTACGGCGGCTATCGCTTGAGCGACCCGGCCGCCGAAGGCGACGACGCCTACGCGGGCGGGCTCGCCAACAGCGCCAACGTCGGCATGCGGCTGCGGTTCTGACGGTGTTGATCTGCGGCAAGCCGGCGGCTTGCCGCGCTGCGGCCGATTCGGCTACAGTGCCGTCCGTGCGCGCGTCTCGCCGACCGCGCGCGATCGAAATGACCGCTGCGCGCTTCTACTTCTTTTACTTTTTCGGCTTTTTCCGGCCTCTGGCGGAAAGAGTCGATCGGCGCGCGTAGACACACCGGATTCGACACCAACCGCCAGGCCCGAACCTGGCGGTTTTTTTTTGCCGGGGCGGGCCAACCGACGAGAGAGGCCCCGATGGACGGAGCAAGACCAATGAAGTACATGACCGACGATCTGCGGATCAAGGAAATCAAGGAGCTCGCGCCGCCGGCGCATCTGCTGCGCGAGTTTCCCTGCGGCGAGGCCGCTTCGCAGACCGTCTTCGAGGCGCGGCAGGCGATCCACCGCATCCTGCACGGCATGGACGATCGGCTGGTCGTCGTGATCGGCCCCTGCTCGATCCACGACCCGAAGGCCGCGCTCGAATACGCGCGCCGGCTCGCCGCCGAACGCGCGCGACTGGCGGCCGATCTCGAGATCGTGATGCGCGTGTACTTCGAGAAGCCGCGCACCACCGTCGGCTGGAAGGGCCTGATCAACGACCCGGATCTGGACGGCAGCTTCCGCATCAACCACGGCCTGCGCGTGGCGCGCGAGCTGCTGATGGAGATCAACGAGCTGGGGCTTCCGGCGGGCTGCGAATACCTCGACATGATCACGCCGCAGTACATCGCCGACTTTGTCAGCTGGGGGGCGATCGGCGCGCGCACGACCGAATCGCAGGTGCATCGCGAGCTGGCCTCGGGTCTGTCGTGCCCGGTCGGCTTCAAGAACGGCACCGACGGCAACATCCGCATCGCGGCCGACGCGATCAAAGCGGCGCAGCAGCCGCATCACTTCCTGTCGGTGACCAAGGGCGGTCATTCGGCGATCGTCTCGACCAAGGGCAACGAGGACTGCCACATCATCCTGCGCGGCGGCCGCGCGCCCAACTACGACGCGGCGAGCGTGGAGGCCGCGTGCGCCGAACTCGGCAAGGCGGGGCTCGCGCAGCGCCTGATGATCGACGCGAGCCACGCCAACAGCCATAAGAAGCACGAGAACCAGATCGTTGTCTGCGACGACATCGGCCGGCAGCTCGAAGCGGGCGAATCGCGCATCGTCGGCGTGATGGTCGAAAGCCACCTCGTCGCCGGCCGGCAGGACCTCGTTCCCGGCAAGCCGCTCACGTACGGCCAGTCGATCACCGACGCGTGCCTCGGCTGGGAAGACAGCGTCAAGGTGCTCGACCGGCTCGCCGCCGCCGTCCGCGGCCGTCGCATCAAAGCCGCCGACTACGCTGGGAAGTGACGCGTTGCCCTGCGAGCAGGAGGCGAAGCCTCGCAACAAGCAGCAGCCAACGCATCACCCCGGTTGCGCAGAGCGCAGACCGGGATCCAGTTGCGGCGCGGATCCTTGAGCCCCGGCCTGCGCCGGGGCGACGGCAGCGAGGCAGGCGCTGCGCTGGACGACCGGCTCCGCCGCGAGCGGCCCGACCACCGTCGTCCACCTGCGCACGCGCCAGCGCGTGACGATGCCGTTCTTCACGTAGGGGTCCGCCCTGGCGAAGGCCTCCGCGACGGCGGGCGAATCTCCCTGGAACAGGAGCACGCTGCTGCCGACCGGATCGGCCAGCGCGCCGCCGAGCAGCAGCTCGCCGCGCTCGACCGCGGCGCGCGCCAGGGCCAGATGTTCGGCGCGATACGCGGCGCGGCGCTCGACGTATCCGGCACGACGTCGTAGAAGAGCAGATAGTGCATGGCGCCTCCATTCCCGAACTGGATGCCGGCCGAGGATAGACGGCCCGACCGCCGGTCGGCTGCCCGCCCCGGTTCGTGGCGCCGCTCTTGACAGCCCGTCCCGTTCCTATCAAAGTGATATCACTTTGAAAGCAACGCGGGCCCCTGCCCGCCGGGAGGACGACATGACGATGCATCCGCTGCCGCGCCGGCGCGAGATCGGCCGCCGCACCGCCAACGGCTACCTGTGGCTCGTGCTCGGCCTCGTGCCGCTCGCGGCGAGCGTGTACCTGTTCGTCAACGTGCCGGCCTTCGGTCCGCGCGGGCTGATCCTCGCGATCCTGCTCGTGCTCGCCGGCGCGTTGATCCTCGCCGGGCTGTACATGCTGCAGCCGAACGAAGCGGCGCTTCTGCTGCTGTTCGGCGAATACAAGGGCACCGACCGCGCCGAAGGCTTGCGCTGGGCGAACCCCTTCTACAAGAAGCAGAAGATCAGCCTGCGCGCGCACAACCTGGCGAGCGAGCGCTTGAAGGTCAACGACAAGCGCGGCAACCCGATCGAGATCGCCGCCGCGATCGTCTGGCGCGTGCGCGATACCGCGCAGGCGAGCTTCGACGTCGAGGACTACGAGCAGTACGTCAAGATCCAGGCCGAGGCCGCCGTGCGCCACCTCGCCTCGAGCTACGCGTACGACGAAGGCGAGGACCTGCACGAGGGCGATATCACGCTGCGCGCGGGACAGGACAAGGTCGCGCAGTCGCTGGTCCGCGAGCTGACCGAGCGCTTCGACCAGGCCGGCATCGTCGTCGAGGACGCCAAGCTCACGCACCTGGCGTACGCGCCGGAAATCGCGCAGGTGATGCTGCGCCGCCAGCAGGCCGAGGCGATCATCGCCGCGCGCAGCAAGATCGTGCACGGCGCAGTCAGCATGGTCGAGATGGCATTGCGCGGCCTGTCCGAGCGCGACATCGTGCACCTGGACGACGAGCGGCGTGCGGCGATGGTGTCGAACCTGCTCGTCGTGCTGTGCGCCGAATCGGAGGCGCAGCCGGTGATCAACACGGGCACGCTGTACACGTAGGCGGCGATGAATCCCGCGCTTGCGCTCGCGATGGTGGCCGGCGGCGGGCTGCTGCTCGCCGCCGGCATCGTCGCCTACGTGACCGCATGGCTCTGGCCGCCGGCGGCGATCGCGGTCGTCGCGCTCGGCGCCGCCCTCGACGTCGGCGGCACGCTGCTTTTCATCGCCGCACGGCGTGCGACGAGGGGGCATCGCAATGGCTGAGCCGCGACCGGTCTACGAGCATCGGCAGACTGCCGTGTTCATGCGCGTGACTTTCGCACTCGTATCCGCCGTCCTGCTCGCGCTGTACGCCGCGCAGCCGGCGGAACAACGCGTGCTCCTGATCGTCGCTCCGCTCCTTCTGTTGCTGTTCCTCGCCTTCGACGGGCTGACGATCCGCATCGCCGGCGGCGAGTTGCGCTGGGCGTTCGGCGTGTTCGGCTTCCCGCGCGGGCGGCTCGCGCTCGCCGACATCGCCAAAGCGACCGCGACGCGCACGACGTTCTGGGAGGGCTGGGGCATTCGCTACACGCGGCGCGGCTGGCTCTACAACGTGTCGGGCTTCGACGCCGTACTGATCCGCAGGACCGGCGGCAAGACGTTCCTGCTCGGCACCGACGAGCCGCGCAAGCTCGTCGCCGCGATCGAAAGCGCGAAGCGGAATCTGTAGTCACGTGGCGAGCCCGGACAAGAAAGCCTTCCTGCTGCGCATCGACCCCGAACTCTGGGCCGAACTGGAGCGGCTCGCGGCGCAGGAGCTGCGCAGCGTCAACGGCCAGATCGAATACCTGCTGCGCGAAGCGCTCGCGCAACGCGGCCGAACGCCGAAGCCGGCCGCCCGCGGCAAGCCGCCGCGCCGCTGAACCCCGCGTCCCGCGCCGATGTCCGAAAACGGCGAGCGCGCGCCGCCGCTTTGGTTCATATTGGCGCCATGCAGCTCGATCCCGACATCTGCTACCGCGCGCACCGGGCGCGCGATGCCCGCTTCGACGGCCGCTTCTACACGGCCGTCGGCTCCACCCGCATCTACTGCCGGCCCGTGTGCACCGCGCCGCTGCCGAAGCGCGAGAACTGCCGCTTCTACGCGAGCGCGGCGGCGGCCGAACAGGCGGGTTATCGCCCCTGCCTGCGCTGCCGGCCCGAGCTCGCGCCGGGGCTGGCGAGCGTGGACGCGTCGGCGCGGCTGGCGCGGGCGGCCGCGAGCCTGATCGACGACGGTGCGCTGACCGACGCGAACCTCGCGTCGCTCGCCGAACGGCTCGGCGTCACCGACCGGCATCTGCGGCGCGTGTTCGAAGCGCAGTTCGGCGTCACGCCGATCGCCTACGCGCAGACCGCGAGGCTGCTGCTCGCCAAGCGTCTGCTGACCGACACGGCGATGCCGGTCACGGACGTGGCGATGGCGGCCGGCTTCGGCAGCCTGCGGCGGCTGAACACGCTGTTCGCGCAGCGCTACCGGATGAGCCCGTCGGCGCTGCGCAGCGAGCGCGCGCCGCGTCCGCTCGATCACCACGTCTTTCGCCTGCACACGCAGCTTCCGTTCGATTTCGCCGCGCTGCTGCGCTTCCATGGCGACCGCGCGGTCGGCGGCGTCGAAGCGGCCGACGCGAAGGGGTACGGCCGCACGCTCTCGCTGCCGGTCGCCGACGGGCGCACGGCCGCCGGCTGGCTCGAGATCCGGCGCGCCGCGCGCGGCGCCGGCATCGAGGTACGCGTCGACGCGCGGCTGGCGACGGCGATTCCGCGGGTGCTGGCGGCGTGCAAGCACGCGTTCGACTTGAACTGTCGGCCCGACGAAGTGCTCGCCGTGCTCGGCGACCTCGCACGGCCGCGCCCCGGACTGCGGCTGCCCGGCGCGTTCGACGCGTTCGAACTCGGCGTGCGCGCGATCCTCGGACAACAGGTCACCGTGCAGGCTGCGCGTACGCTCGCGCACCGGCTGGTACAGCGTTTCGGTGCGCCGATCGAGACTCCCTTCGCGGACCTCGACCGCCTGTTCCCGGACGCGCCGCGACTGGCGGCGGCGAAGCCGGCGCAGATCGCCGAACTGGGCATCGTCGCGCAGCGTGCCCGCGCGCTCGTGGCCTTCGCACAGGCGGTCGCCGAGGGCCGCGTTCGGCTCGATCCGGCAGCGGACGTCGAAAGCACGCTCGCCGCGCTGAGCGCGCTGCCCGGCATCGGCGAGTGGACCGCGCATTACATCGCGATGCGCGCGCTGCATTGGCCCGACGCCTTTCCGCCGGGCGATGTCGCCGTGCTCAAAGCGCTGGGCTGCAGCCGCGCGGAGGCGCTCGCGCAGGCAGAACGCTGGCGCCCGTGGCGCGCCTACGCGGTGATTCACCTCTGGAAATCGCTGGAGAAACCCCGATGACGATCTACACGCTGCTCGACAGCCCGCTCGGCAAGCTCGCGCTCACGTCCGACGGCGGCCACCTGACCGGCATTCACTTCCCGCGCCGCGACGGTCGACCGGCCGTCGAGCGCGCCTGGCAGCGCGACGACGCCGCGCCGGTGCTCGCGCGGGCGCGCACGCAGCTCGCCGAATACTTCGACGGGCGCCGCACGCGCTTCGACCTGCCGCTGCGGCCGGCAGGCACGGCGTTTCAGCAGAGCGTCTGGCGCGCGCTGCTGAAGGTGCCGTTCGGCAGGACATCGACCTACGGCGCGCTGGCGGCCGAGATCGGCCGGCCCACCGCCGCACGCGCGGTCGGCGCCGCGGTCGGCGCGAACCCGCTGGCGGTCGTCGTGCCTTGCCATCGCATCATCGGGGCCGACGGCACGCTGACCGGCTACGCCGGCGGGCTTCCACGCAAGACAAAGCTTCTCGCACTCGAAGGCACGCGCGGTGTGGGGCACGGTCGATGAGCTTCGCGCTACGTTTCATCGCCCTGCCGACCGAGATCGCCCGCAGCTACCAGTCCGGCGCGCCTGACGCGCACGGCCACAAGCCCGAGTTGCGGATTTCCGACGGCGACCACGTTCCGTGCCGGCACTGCCTGACCGAAATCGCCGCCGGCGAGCCGTATCTCGTGCTCGCGCACCGGCCGTTTCCGGCGCTGCAGCCGTATGCAGAATCCGGTCCGATCTTCCTGCACGCAGCGCCCTGCGCGCGCTACACGGACGAAAGCGCGCCGCCGCGCATGTTCCGCGACTGGCTGCACCTGCTGATCCGCGGCTACGGCACCGACGACCGCATCGTGTACGGCACCGGCGGGCAGATCCGCGCGGACGAACTCGAAGAAGCCGCGGCCGACGTGCTCGCCGACCCGGCCGTCGCCTACGTGCACGTCCGCTCGGCGCAGTACAACTGCTACCAGTGCCGCATCGAGCGTGCCGGATGAAGCCCCGCGACCTCACGGATTTCTTGCTGCTCGCCGCGTTGTGGGGCGCGAGCTTCCTGTTCATGCGCGTGGCGGCACCCGCGTTCGGACCGTTCGCGCTGGTGGAGGTGCGCGTGGCGATCGCCGCGGCCTTTCTGCTGCCGCTGCTCGCGTGGCGCGGCGGCCTGGCCGCGCTGCGCGCACGCGCGCCGACGCTCGCCGTCGTCGGCGTGCTGAACTCGGCGATCCCGTTCGTGCTGTTCACGTATTCGACGCTGACGATCACGGCCGGCTTCGCGTCGATTCTCAACGCCACGGTGCCGATGTGGGCCGCGCTGGGCGCGTGGCTTTGGCTGCGCGAGCGGATTCGCGCCGCGCAATGGCTCGGGCTGGCGATCGGAATGGGCGGTGTCGTGCTGCTCGTGTGGGGAAGGATCGATCTGAGGCCGGGTGGCTCGCAGTGGTCGGCCACGCTTGCGATCGCCGCGGCGCTGCTCGCTTCCCTGTCGTACGGCGTCGCGGCCAACTACACGAAGCGCCGCCTCGCCGGCGTCAACACGCTCGCGGTCGCCACCGGCAGCCAGATCGCCGCCGCGCTCGCGCTGCTGCCCTTCGCGCTGGCGACCTGGCCGGCCGCGCCGGTCGGCGTACGCGACTGGGCCGCCGCGATCGCGCTCGGTGTGGCATGCACCGGGCTTGCCTACATCCTGTACTTCCGGCTGATCGATCGCGTCGGCGCGATGCGCGCGGCGTCGGTCACCTTCCTGATCCCGCTGTTCGGCGTGTTGTGGGGCGCGGTGTTCCTGAGCGAACCGATCACCTTGCAGATGGCGGCCGGCGGCGCGGTGATCCTGGTCGGCACCGCGCTTGCCCTCGGCTTCGTCGGCGCGCCGCGCGCGGCCGCTACCTCCGCTGCCCGGTGATCTCGGCGTAGAACGCGCCGCTCGAAGGCGCCCGCCCGAGGAAGGCTTCGACCAGCGCGTGCGGCGGCTTCTCTCCGCCCAGCGCGAGGATCGCCTTGCGGTAGCGGCGTCCGGCCTCCGCGTTCAGCAGCTTGCCGCCGAAGCCCGACAGCATGTCGAGCGCGAGCACCTCGGACCACATGTAGCCGTAGTAGCCGGCCGCGTAACCGCCGACGAGGTGCCCGAAGCTCGCCGGCAGCATCGTGCCTTCGACGTGGTCGAGCCTGGAGGCCCGCTCGACCTCGATCCAGGTCGCGAGCGCCGGTTTGGGTGCGCCCGTGTGAAGCCGCATGTCGTACGCGGCGTACTGCCACTGGCGCGCATAGCGGATGCCGTTGCCGAAACGGCGCGCCGCGCGCAACTGCTCGACCTGTTCCTTCGACAGCCGCGGGCATGCGGGACAGAGCTTCGCGAACAGCGCGAGCGGCTCTTCGCGGCGCGCCCACTCCTCGAACATCTGCGATGGCGCCTCGACGAAATCGCGCTTGACCGAGGTGCCGCCGAGGTCCGCGTAGCGCGTCTTCGACAGCACGCCGTGCAGCACATGGCCGAACTCGTGCAGCAGCGTTTCGAGTTCGTCGTGATTCAGTCCGCGCCGGTCGAAATTCGTGACCAGCACCGAAATCGGCGTGCGCTGCGCGAGCGTGGACACCGCGCGCACCGGAAACGCCGCGGCGTGGTTGTACTTGCCTTCGCGCGGATAGAGGTCGAGGTAGACGCCGCCGATGAACTCGCCCGGTTTGCCGTTCGCGCCGGCTTCGCGCACGTCGAAATAGCGCACGTCCGGGTGCCAGCGCGGCACCTCGCGCTCGACGAAGCGGATGCCGTACAGCATCTCGGCGAGCGTCAGCGCGTAACGGATGCTCGCCTCGGTCGGGAAGTACGCGCGCAGCGCCTCCTGGTCGACGTTGAAACGGCTGCGTCGCACGCGCTCCTGATGGAAGGCGACGTCCCAGCGGTTGAGCTTCACCTCCGCGAGCGGCCTGCCGAGCAGCGCGGCCTTGTCGGCGCGGAGCTCTTCCAGCTCGCGCGCCTCGACCTCGTCGACCGCCTTCTTCACGCTCGCGAGGAAGTCGTTCACCGCGGCCGGCGTCTGCGCCATCCGCCGGCGCAGCGCGAAGGTCGCGTAATCCGGCAGTCCGTAGAGCTGGACCATTTCGTGCCTGAGCTGCAGCACGCGGTCGAGCAACTCGAGGTTGACCGCACCGCCCTCCTGCAGCTTGGCGGTCCAGACGCGGCGGCGCGCGTCCTCGTTCACCGCGTTCTCGAGGAAGGGCAGATAGGTCGGATAGTCGAGCGTGACGATCAGCCGACCCTGCTCGTCGCGCTTGCGCGCGTCGATCCACGACTGCGGCATGCCTTGCGCCTCTTCCGGCGCGATTGCGACGGTGGTCCGGTCTTCGTTGACGTTCTTCTGGTACTTCAGCGCGAGGCTTTCGATCTCGTCGCGCAGGGCCTTGGCGCGGGCGCGCTTGCCCGGCGGCAGCGCCACGCCGCTGTCCTCGAAGGAGTCGAGCAGCTCGCCGCGGTAGACCTTGTCGACCAGATCGCGCGGCGCGAGCGCCTTCACGCGCGCATGCAGCCGCTCGCTCTGGAACAGCTCCGTCTCGAACGGAATGAGCTTCTCGACGCACCGCTGCGCCGCATCGCGCGCGCCCTGATCCGGGTGGACGTTGGCGAGCAGGTAGACCGGATTGACGAAATCGCCGAACGCGATCGACAGCCGGTTCCATTCGGCGAGGATTCGACCCGCGCCGCGGGTGCGTTCCATCGCCGCCTTCTGCGCGCGCAGCTTTTCCAGCTCGCCGTCGCAGCGCGCGTCGATCGTCGCCGCGTTGAACACCGGAACGAGCGGGCGCGCCGGCTCCGCTGCCGTGTCGAGCGTGCCGGCCAGCACCAGCGTCGCGGCCAGGCCCGTCAGGATGTTCATTCGGAGTACTCCCGGACTTGAGTGGCGCGCAGTGTAGGCAAGCGCCGCAGCCGCTTCAGCCCCGGGGCGACGAACCGGCGATGCGTCGGACGGACTGCGCGCTGCGGCGACCGGAATGCGCATCAACGAAGACGAAGGGCTGATCCAACACCGACGTGCAACTCACTGATTCTTCCGCTGCTGCCACTGCACGTCGGCACCGCCGCCGTGGCGGTTGAGCACGCGCGCGAGCACGAACAGCAGGTCGGACAGCCGGTTGACGTACTGGCGCGGCGCCTTGTTGACGGCTTCCTGCGCCGCGAGCGCGACGATCGCGCGCTCGGCGCGGCGGCACACCGTGCGGCAGACGTGCGCGATCGCCGCGGCGCGCGAACCGCCCGGCAGGATGAACTCCTCGAGCCGCGGCAGATTCGCGTTGTAATGCTCGAGCCGTTCGTCGAGCCGCGCGACCTGGACGTCCTTTAGCATCGTGTAGCCGGGGATGCACAGCTCGCCGCCGAGGTCGAACAGATCGTGCTGGATGTCGAGCAGATCGGTGCGCACTTCGTCGGGCAGCGCTTCGGTCGCGAGCAGCCCGATGAACGAATTGAGCTCGTCGACCTCGCCGATGGCCTGGATGCGCAGCGCGTCCTTGCGCGTGCGCGTGCCGTCGCCGAGTCCCGTGGTGCCGTCGTCGCCGGTACGCGTGGCGATCTTCGAAAGGCGTTTGCCCATGGTGCTGTCCTAGAATGGCTTCGCTCTGAAGGGGGTGGAGGATTATGAACGCACCGACCTCGACGACCGCACTGCGCAAGCCGCTGCCGACGGCGTTCCTGACCGCCTTGCAGGCGCACTTCGGCGAACGCTGCTCGACGGCAGCCGCGGTGCGCGAGCACCACGGCCGCGACGAGTCGCCGTTTCCGCCGACGCCGCCCGACGCGGTCGTCTTCGCGCAGTCGACCGAGGACGTCGCCGCGCTGGTGAAACTGTGCGCGGACTGGCGCGTGCCGGTGATCGCCTTCGGCGTCGGTTCGTCGCTCGAAGGGCACTTGCTCGCGATCGCCGGCGGCGTCTGCGTCGATCTTTCGCAGATGAACAAGGTGCTCGCGGTCAATCCGGAGGATCTGACCGTCACCGTGCAGGCGGGCGTCACCCGCAAGCAGCTGAATGACGAGATCAAGCACACGGGCTTCTTCTTTCCGATCGATCCGGGCGCGGACGCGACGATCGGCGGCATGGTGGCCACGCGCGCGTCCGGCACGAACGCGGTGCGCTACGGCACGATGCGCGAGAACGTTCTCGCGTTGACCGTCGTCGCCGCGGAAGGCAAGGTGATCCGCACGTCGCGCCGCGCGAAGAAGTCGAGCGCCGGCTACGACCTGACGCGGCTTTTCGTCGGCTCCGAGGGCACGCTCGGCATCGTCACCGAGATCACGCTGAAGGTCTACCCGCAGCCGGAGGCGATCTCCGCGGCGACCTGCTCGTTCCCGAGCGTCGACGCCGCGGTCAAGACGACGATCGCGACGATTCAACTGGGCGTGCCGATCGCGCGCTGCGAGCTGCTCGACGCGCTGACGGTCAAAGCGGTCAACGCGCACAGCAAGCTCGGCCTGCCCGAGCTGCCGCTGCTGCTGTTCGAGTTCCACGGTTCGCCCGCGAGCGTGCGGGAGCAGGCCGAAACCGTGCAGCAGATCGCGCGCGAGCACGGCGGGCAGGACTTCCACTGGGCGACGAAACCGGAGGAGCGCTCGCGGCTGTGGACCGCGCGGCACAACGCCTACTTCGCCTGCCTGCAACTGAAGCCCGGCGCACGCAGCTTCACGACCGACGTGTGCGTGCCGATCTCGCGGCTCGCGGAATGCATCGGCGAGACGATCGAGGACACCGCGCAGAGTTTCCTGCCGGCGCCGATCCTCGGCCACGTCGGCGACGGCAACTTCCACTGCGCGATCCTCGCCAATCCCGACGATCCGAAAGAGGTCGACGAAGCCGAGCGGCTGAACCGGCGCATCGTCGCGCGCGCGCTCGCGATGGACGGCACCTGCACCGGCGAGCACGGCATCGGCCTGCACAAGATGGACTTTCTGGTCGAGGAGCATGGCACCGATGCGGTCGAGCTGATGGCGCGCATCAAGCGTGCGCTCGATCCGCTGAACATCCTGAATCCGGGCAAGGTGGTGCGGCTGCAGTGAGCATGGTGCGTCGAAGCGTCGCGTTGCCGCGCAGGCATGTTCCGGGTCTTCGCCGACGGGAAGGCCATGCCGTGATGCTCGCGTTCGAACTCGCGCAGCGGGCGGGAGCGCCGGCATGCTGATCCGGCTCGCCGTCTGTATCGCGGCCGTGTCCGCCCTCGTCGCGTCGGCCCCCGCGGGTGCGCAATCCGCGGGCAGCGTGCCGCGCATCGGCGTGCTGTGGCAAACACCGCCGCCGCCGCCCGTTCATCCGCATCTGGCGGCGCTATTCAGGAACCTGCGCGATCTGGGCTGGCAGGAGGGCAAGACCATCGAGGTCGAGTACCGCTACGGCGGAAACGACGCGGCCAGGCTCCGCGCGCTGGCCGCCGATTTGGTACGCAGCAAGGTCGACCTGATCACCACCGCCGGCGATCTTTCGACGCGCGCCGCGCAGCAGGCGACGCGCTCGATTCCGATCGTCGCGCTGGTGGGCCATCCGGTCGAGTCGGGGTTCGCCGCCAGCCTGGCGCGCCCCGGCGGCAACATCACCGGCTTTGCCGTGCTCGCCGACGAACTGGCGCTCAAGCGTCTCGAACTGCTGAAGGAAATGGTGCCGAAGCTCACCCGCGTGGCCGTCCTGTGGGATCCGGTCACGCACGAGCGCCAGCCGAGGATGGTCGAGGCCGCCGCCGGCACGCTCGGACTGGAGGTGGAGACGGTGCGCGCCGCGTCGGCGGCCGAGCTTCCCGGCGCCTTCGAAGCCGCGCAGCGGGCGCGCGCCGAAGCGATGCTCGTGCTGATTTCGCCGATGTTCATCGGCGCACGCACGGAACTCACCCGGCTGGCGGCAACGCACCGCCTGCCGGCGATGTACCACACGCCGGCCTTCACCGAAGTGGGCGGACTGATCGCCTACGGCCCGTCGCTCGACGAGCAATGGCGACAGGTCGCCGGCATCATCGACCGCATCCTCAGGGGCGCGCGCGTCGCCGACTTGCCGTTCCAGCAGCCGACGCGGTTCGAGCTCGACGTCAACCTGCGCGCCGCGCGCGCCATCGGCATCGAGGTTCCGCGCTCGATCCTGCTGCGCGCCGATCGGGTGGTCGATTGAAAGCGTTGATCGTCGACGACCATGCGCTCGTGCGCGACGCGCTGGCGCGCGTGCTGGCGAGCCTTGTGCCGGGCGTCGACGTGCGCGAGGCCGCCGAGCCCGGCCCTGCGTTCGAGATCATCGAGCGCGAGCCCGATCTCGATCTCGTGCTGCTCGATCTGGCGCTGCCCGGCATGCACGGCCTGACCGCATTGAAGCGCCTGCGCGAGCATCATCCCGACGTCGCGGTCGTCATCGTGTCGGGCAACGTCGATCGCGACTCGGTGCACCGGGCGCTCGATCTCGGCGCGATGGGCTACATCCCCAAGTCGTCGAGCAACGAAGTGCTGAGGAGCGCGCTCGCGCTCGTGCTCGCCGGCAGCGTGTACGTTCCGCCCGAGCTGGTCGGCCGCGGCCAGGCGCCCGTCGCTGCGCCTCAGCCCGGAACGCGGTCGCCCGCGGACATCGGGCTGACCGAGCGGCAGGCGCAGATCCTCGCGCTGCTGATGAAGGGCGAGCCGAACAAGGTGATCTGCCGCGAGCTGGATCTCGCCGAGTCGACCGTCAAGAACCAGGTCACCGCGATCCTCAAGGCGCTCGGCGTGACGAGTCGCACGCAGGCGGTGCTCGCGGTCACAAAGCTCGGGCTGGCGCTGTCCGACGTTCCCCGCAGGCAGCGATGACGAACCGGCGGAGTGCGCTACTCGCGCTGGCAGCGTTGCTGGCGCCGCTCGGCGCGACGGCCGAGCGGCCGAAGCGGGTGGCGCGGATCGGTTATTTGAGTGCCGGCGCCAATCCGATGAGGCAGCTCTTTCGCGAGGAGCTGCGGCGGCTCGGCTACGTCGAGGGGCGGAACGTCATCGTCGAATACCGCTCGGCCGACGGCGACTTCGAGCGCCTGCCGGGGCTCGCCGCGGAACTGGTGCGGCTGAAGGTCGACGTGATCGTCGCGCAGGTCACGCAGGCCTCGATCGCGGCGAAGAACGCCACGGCGACGATCCCGATCGTGATGATGGGCGTGTCCGACCCCGTGGCGTCCGGATTGGTCGCCAGCCTCGCGCGACCGGGCGGTAACGTGACCGGAACTTCGGCGGTCGTCTCCGGCGTGGTCGGCAAGCAGCTCGAGCTGGTCCGCGAGCTGGTTCCCGGTGTGACGCGCATCGCCGCGCTGTGGAACCCGGCCAATCGCGTGTTCCAGCAGCAGCAGCTCGGCGAGGCGGAGGCGGCGGCGGCGGAGCTGAAGTTGCAGCTGCGGCTCATCGGAGCGCGCGACCCGCGCGCGATCGAGGACGCGTTCGAGTCGCTCGCGCGCGAGCCGGCGTCCGCGCTGCTGGTGCTCGGCGATCCGGTGTTCGTGACCCATGCCCGGCAGATCGCCGAACTGGCGCTACGGCAACGGCTGCCGACCGTCAGCGGAACCCGCAGCATGGCCGACGCGGGCGCGCTGCTCACCTACGGACCGCGCTTCGACGACGCGGCGCGCGGCGCCGCCGCGTACGTCGACCGCATCCTCAAGGGTGCGAAACCCGCCGAGCTTCCGGTCGAGCGCTCCGCGCGCTTCGAACTCGTCGTCAACGCCAAGACCGCACGCGCGCTCGGCATCGTGCTGCCGCAGGGGCTGCTGCTGCGCGCCGATCACGTGATCGAGTAGCGCTCGTTTGGTCGGTTACGCAGCCTGTTCGCTCGCGCGCGCGGCGACGAGCTGCGCGATCAGCGCCCGCAGCTTCAGCGGCGACACCGGCTTGTGCAGCACCGGCACGCCGTGCGCCTGCGCCGCCCGCAGCGTCGCCGGACTCGTGTCGGCCGTGACGAGGATCGCCGGCACGTGCTCGCCGGCGGCGGCGCGGATGCGCGCGATCGCATCCAGCCCGTCGGCATCGCCGGCCAGCCGATAATCGCAGACGATCAGCTCCGGCGGCCGGTCGTGCGCCGCCAACTGTTCGATCGCCGCGTCGGCGCTCGGCGCGGCAAGCGTCACGCAGCCCCAGCGTTCGAGCAGACCACGGGTTCCGGTGCGCGCGCTTTCGTCGTCGTCGATCACGAGCGCGAACAAGCCGTGCAGTTGCGCGGTAAGCGCGGCGGCCGGCTGCGCGCGTGCAGCGACTGTGCCAAGCGGCAGCTCGAATGCGAACACCGAGCCGCGACCCACGCGCGAGGACAGCTCGATCTTCGCGCCGAGCAGTTCGGCCAGCCGCGCGACGATCGCCAGGCCGAGACCGAGGCCGCTGGCGCGCCGATGGTCGCCCGGATCGAGGCGGACGAACTCGCGGAATACGTCGTCGCGCCGCTCCTCGGGAATGCCGCAGCCGGTGTCCCACACCTCGACGCGCAGGCGATCGCCGCGCCGCCGGCAGCCGATCAGCACGCCGCCGCGGTCGGTGTAGCGGATCGCATTGGCGACGAGATTGAGCAGGATCCGCTGCACCAGCACCGGATCGCTGCGCAGCCAGGCGCCGGTCGCGCGCAGGCGCAGCTCGATGCGCTTGGCCGCCGCCTGCGGCGCGAACTGCGTTTCGATCGCCGCCAGTACGTCGCGCAGCGCGAAGTCCTGCTGCGACGCCTGCACCGCGCCCGCTTCGAGCTTGGACAGATCGAGCAGCTGGTCGAGCAGCTCCGAGAGACTGGCGACCGCCTGCTCGATCCGCTGCGTCAGCGCCACGCGTTCGCCGGCCGTGCGACTCGCGCGCAACTGCCCGACGAAGAGGGCAAGCGCGTGCATCGGCTGGCGCAGGTCGTGGCTCGCCGCGGCGAGCAGCCGCGACTTCGCTTGATTGGCGAGATCGAGGCGGCGGCTCGTCTCCTGGATCCGCTCGAACAGCCGGATGTTTTCGATCGCGATCACCGCCTGCGCGGCGAACGTCTCGAGCAGCCGGATCTGCTCATCGGTAAACGCGCGCACCTCGCGCCGCCAGATCACGATCACGCCGAGCACGGTGTCGTCGCGCAGCATCGGCACGGCCAGGATCGTGCGCACCTCTTCGGCCCGATGCGCGTCCATCACCAGTACGCCGGGCTCGTGCAGGAAATCGAGGATCTGCACCGGCCTCTTCGCCAGCGCCGCGCGGCCGCTGGCGGTCCTGCGGTCCACCGGAATCCCGCTGGCGAGGTAGGCTGCGAACTCCGGCGTGCAGCCGGTGCGCGCCGCCAGCGTCAGCAGCCCGTCCTGATGCAGCATCACGAACACCGTGTTCGCCTTGCACAGCCTCGCCGCGTTGCGAACGATGGTGTCGAACACCGGCGTGGCGTCGGTCGGCGAGGCGCTGATCGCACGCAGGATCTCGGCGGTCGCCGTCTGCTGCTCGAGCGCTTCGGTGACTTCGCGGTTGCGCTGATCGAGGTCGCGCGTGCGTGCGGCCACGCGCTGCTCCAGTTCGGCGTAGATGCCCGAGAGTTGCGCCGCCATCGCGTTGAACTGTGCGGCCAGTTCCTGCAACTCGTCGCCGCTCGCGACGGCGATTCGGTGCGCGAGATCGCCGGCGCCGAAACGCTGCGCACCGCGCCGCAGCGCCTCCATCGGCGCCACCATGCGGCGCGCGGCGATCACGCCGACCGTCACTGCCAGCGCGAGTGCGACCAGCAGGATCGCGGCGCTGCGGCCGATGGACTCGATCAGCGGCGCGATGGCTTCGGCGCGCGATTGCTCGACGAACACCGTCCAGTTGAGCGGCGCGATCTTCGCGTACGCGGCCAGCACCGGTGCGCCTGACGGATCGCGCCCGTGCCCGACGAATCCCTGCGCTTGCAGCGGAGAAGCACTCGCCGCCTGTACCTGGGGCAGTGCCGACAGATCCGTCATCTGCAGCACGAGGCTCAGCTCCGGATGCGAGACCAGCCGGCCGTGCGCGTCGACGACGTACGCGTAGCCGGTTTCTCCGACCTTGATCCCGGACACCACTTCGCGCACGAACTTCAGGTTCACATCGGCGAGCACGACCGTGCCGTCGCGTGCGGCGCTCGGTATGGCGACCGTCACGTATGGTTCGCTCTGAGCCACGAAGAACACGTCGCCGAAGTGCGTGCGACCGCCGCGCGCGGCGGCGTAGCCCGGTTCGGCGGACAGGTCCACGCCGCTGGCGATCCGATCGGTCCTGATGCGCGACACGCGCAACTGCTCACGCCCGCTCGCATCCGCCAGCGTGACGGTCGTGATCGCAGGCTCCAGTCGCAGCAGCTTCAGAAACTCGAGCCGGCGCCCGTCGAGCTCGCCGCCCGCGCCGGGTACCGACAGCGTGGCCCATTCGAGGTTGCGCAGCACGTCTTCGACGAAGCGCGACACGGCCGCCGCTGCGGCCTGCGCCTTTTCCCGCTGCAGCACTTCGAGCGCCGCCTGCCGGTCGCGGTGCGAAACCCAGGTTTCGAGTGCTCCGCTCGCAATCAGCGCGACGGCCAGCAATGCCGCGACCAGCGCGGCATAGCGGGTGGCGATCGGGCGGCGCGCCATCGGCCAAATTTACGCCGCGCCCGCCGGCATGCAACAGTACTTCGGTCCTGTGACCATGGTCGGGCGCCCGGCCCGCCCGCCAGACTTCAGTCGCATTCTCTTTCCGCCGCGTCCTTCGCACACTGCCGGTCACGCGATCTCCCGATCAACTCGATCGAGAAGCGACAGCAAAGGAGGCGGAACATGTTCAAGTACCGATTCGGGTCGGCTCGCACAGCCACCGTCAAGATCGTCGCGGCGGCCGTGGCGGCGTTTGCGCTCGCCGGCGGCGCAGGCGCGCAATCGCGTGACGCGCCCTCGCCCCAGGAGGTGCGGCTCACGCACGCGAGCCTGGCCGAGCTGGAGGACGCGTTCTGGGTCTGCGACTACGTGGCGACGACGTACGGCGTGGCTGATGGCGACATGGCCGGCTGCGCGGCGATCTACGACGCGTTCAAGGCGCGCAAGTTCGGCGGCGACTTCGACAAGCTGCTTCTGTGGTGGCAGCGGAACAAGGCGGCGCGCCACGCGCGGCTCGGTGCGCTGGATTCGCTCGCCGGCGTCGATTCGAAGTAGGCGCAGCGCCGCCTGCGGTGCGGCGATGGTCGCCGCACCGTCGCTCACCGCTGCGCGAGCGCCTCGTGCCGCGGCGCCGACGACAGCTTCGCGCGCACGATGTAAGCGGCGAGGTCATCGAGATCCTTCGCCTTGAACACGCCGCGGTACTGCGCCTTGACGCCGGCCGCGCCGGGCTGCGCGCCGTCGATCGCCCGCTGCAACACGCGCCGCACCGAAACCGCATCGTCGGGTTTGCCGCCGCGGTTGCGGATCATTTCGCGCAGTGCGCCGATGTTCGCGTGGCAGGCAACGCAGTTGCCGACCGGCTTGCCGATCGCGCCGCGCGTGTTGGTGAACAGCGTCTGCCCGCGCGCCGGGTCCTGCGCCGCGGCCGGCACGGCCGCGAACAGAGCACCGGCCGCAAGCGCGGCGACGGCGGTTCGCATGGTTTCCTCCCCTGCAAGGCCCGCGCATCTTACCGAGCGCACGGAATCCGCGACGCCCGGTCAAAGCTGCCTTGCCCGCGCGGTGCGGCCGCACTGCGTCCGCTGTGCTAGCTTTCGTCCGCGATGAACGACCCCGCCGAAGTCAAACAGCTCGCTGAGCGCCTTCCGCTCGAAGGCACGGGGCCGATCGACCCCGAGCGCCAACGCAAGGTCGTCGCTGCACTGCGTATCGCGCTGCTCGAGCACTGCGTGCTGTACCGCGAGGAGGACGCGGTCGCCTACGAGTGCGACGGTCTGACGTTGTACCGGCAGCTGCCGATGGTGGTCGCGCTGCCGGAAACCGAAGCGCAGGTCGTGCAGATCCTGAAGATCTGCCATTCGATGCAGGTGCCGGTCGTTCCGCGCGGCGCGGGTACGTCGCTGTCGGGCGGCGCGCTGCCGCACAACGCGGGCGTGCTGATGTCGCTCGCAAAGTTCAACCGGATCCTCGCGATCGATCCGGTCGCGCGCACCGCCGTCGTTCAGCCGGGCGTGCGCAACCTGGCGATCTCGGAAGCGGCCGCGCCGCACGGCCTGTACTACGCGCCCGACCCATCGAGCCAGATCGCCTGCACGATCGGCGGCAACATCGCCGAAAACGCCGGCGGCGTGCACTGCCTGAAGTACGGGCTGACGGTGCACAACGTGCTCGCGGTGCGCGGCGTGACGATCGAAGGCGAGGTCGTCGAGTTCGGATCGCGCGCGCTCGACGCGCCGGGCTTCGACCTGCTCGCGCTGATGGTCGGGTCCGAGGGCATGCTGGCGGTCGTCACCGAGGCGACGGTCAAGCTGGTGCCGAAGCCGCAGTACGCCCAGGCGATCATGGCCTCGTTCGACGACATCGAAATGGCCGGCGACGCGGTCGCGGCGGTGATCGCCGCCGGCATCATCCCCGCCGGCATGGAGATGATGGACAAGCCCGCCGTCGGCGCGGTCGAGCCCTTCGTGCGCGCCGGCTATGACACGAGCGCCGCCGCGATCCTGCTGGTCGAATCCGACGGCACGCCCGAAGAAGTCGCCGAAGAGATCGAGCGCATGAAGGCGGTGCTGTCGAAAAGCGGCGCGACGCAACTGAAGGTCTCGGAAAGCGAGGCCGAGCGGCTGCGCTTCTGGGCCGGCCGCAAGGCGGCGTTCCCCGCCGTCGGCCGCATCTCGCCCGACTACTACTGCATGGACGGCACCATCCCGCGCAAGCGGCTGGGCGAGGTGCTGAAGGCGATCCAGCGGATGGAGCAGACCTACGGCCTGCGCTGCGCGAACGTGTTCCACGCCGGCGACGGCAACCTGCACCCGCTGATCATGTTCGACGCGAACGACCCGGATTCGGTCGCGCGCGCCGAGGCATTCGGCTTCGACATTCTGGAGCTGTCGGTCGAGGTCGGCGGCACGGTGACCGGCGAGCACGGCGTGGGCGTGGAGAAGATCAACCAGATGTGCAAGCAGTTCGATCGAGCCACGCTCGAAGCCTTCTTCGCGGTCAAGCGCGCGTTCGATCCGCCCGGCCTGCTGAACCCCGGCAAGGCGATCCCCACGCTCGCGCGCTGCGCCGAGTACGGCAAGATGCACGTGCATGGCGGCGAGCTGAAGTTCCCCGAGATTCCGAGGTTTTGAACTCGCAGCATCGTGCGCATGGAAGTCCCCTCTCCCCCGATGCGGGAGAGGGAGCGGCGACAAGAACATGAACGCGCTTTCCGAGCTGATCGACCGCATCCGCACCGCAACCGCCGCGAAGCAGCCGCTGCAGATCCGCGCCGGCGGCACCAAGGACTTCTACGGCAATCCTTCGCGCGGCGACGTGCTCGATCCGCGCGGCCATGGCGGCCGCGGCGACGGCATCGTCGCTTACGAGCCGACCGAACTCGTGATCACGGTTCGCTGCGGGATGCCGCTCGCGGAACTCGAAGCCGAACTCGACGGCAAGGGCCAGATGCTCGCCTTCGAGCCGCCGCACTTCGGCGCGGCAGCGACGGTCGGTGGCTGCGTCGCCTCGGGCTTGTCCGGTCCGAGGCGTGCCACCGCCGGCGCGGTGCGCGACTACATGCTTGGCGCGAAGCTCGTCGACGGCCGCGGCAACCTGCTGTCCTTCGGCGGCACCGTGATGAAGAACGTGGCCGGCTACGACGTCGCGCGGGCACTCGCCGGCTCGCTCGGCACGCTCGGGCTGATCGCCGAAGCGTCGCTGAAGGTGCTGCCGAAGCCCGTGGCCGAGGCGACGCTGCGCTTCGAGTTCGACGAGCCGACCGCGCTGCGACGGATGAACGAATGGGCCGGTCAGCCGCTGCCTATCTCGGCGACCGCCTGGCGTGCCGGCGAACTGCACGTGCGGCTTTCGGGTGCGCAGGCTGCGATCCGCGCGGCGCGCGAACGGATGGGCGGCGAGCGCATCGACGATGCGCGCGCCGCAAGCTTCTGGCGCGGCATCCGCGAGCACACCGAAGCGTTCTTCGTCTTCAACGCGCCGCTGTGGCGACTATCGGTGCCTTCGACCGCCGAGCCGCTTGCGCTGCCGGGCGAGCAATTGATCGAATGGGGCGGCGCGCTGCGCTGGCTGCGCTCGACGGCGCCGGCCTCGGCGATCCGCGCGCGCGCCTCTGCACTCGGCGGACATGCGACGCTCTTTCGCGGCGGCGACCGCCTCGGCGGCGTCTTCCATCCGCTCGAGCCGGCGATCGCGAGGATCCACCAGCGGCTGAAGGCCGAATTCGACCCGGCCGGCATCTTCAATCCCGGGCGGATGTACGCGCACTTCTGATGCAAACCGCGCTCGCCGACTGGATCAAGGACACGCCCGCAGGCCGCGAGGCCGATGCCATCCTGCGCAAGTGCGTGCACTGCGGCTTCTGCACCGCGACCTGCCCGACCTACCAGCTGCTCGGCGACGAACTCGACAGCCCGCGCGGCCGCATCTACCTGATGAAGCAGGTGCTCGAAGGGCACGCCGTCACCGCGAAGACGCAGCTTCACCTCGATCGGTGCCTCACCTGCCGCAACTGCGAGACGACCTGCCCGTCGGGCGTGCAGTACGGCCGGCTGCTCGACATCGGCCGCAGCGTCGTCGACGAACGCGTGCCGCGGCCGCTCGGCGCGCGGCTCTTGCGCAGCGCGTTGAAGGAAGGGTTGACCAGCCCGCTGTTCGCGCCGGCGATGAAGCTCGGCCAGGCGGTGCGCCCGTTGCTGCCGGCATCGCTGAAGGCCAAGGTGCCGGCGAAGCAGGATGCCGGCGCATGGCCCACGCGCTCGCACCCGCGCAGGATGCTGCTCCTCGAAGGCTGCGTTCAGCCGGCGATGCAGCCCAACATCAACGCCGCGACCACGCGCGTGTTCGACGCGCTCGGCATCGAACTCGTTCGGCCCGCCAATGCCGGCTGTTGCGGGGCGATCCGCTATCACCTGAACGACCACGACGGCGGGCTGGCCGATGCGCGCGGGAACATCGACGCCTGGTGGCCGCACGTCGAAGCCGGCTGCGAGGCGATCGTGATGAACGCCTCCGGCTGCGGCGCGATGGTCAAGGAGTACGGCTATCTGCTGCAGCACGATCCGCCGTATGCGGACAAGGCCATGCGCATCGCGGAGCTGACGAAGGATGTCGCGGAGCTGCTGCCGGCGCTGGCGGGCGAACTCAAGCGCAGGCTTGGCGTGGCGCCCGCGCAACGCGTCGTCTTTCACCCGCCCTGCACGCTGCAGCACGCGCAGAAGATCCGCGGCGCGGTCGAAGACCTGCTGCGCGCGGTCGGCGCCGAGGTGCTGCCGTTCGCCGAAACGCACTTCTGCTGCGGCTCGGCCGGCACGTATTCGGTGCTGCAGCCGGACTTGTCGTACCAGTTGCGCGACCGCAAGCTCGCCAACCTGCAGGCACCGCAGCCCGACGTGATCCTGTCGGCCAACATCGGCTGCATCGCGCATCTGGCGAGCGGCACGGATACACCGGTGATGCACTGGATCGAGTGGCTCGACCGGCGACTCGGGTAGCGCCCGCTCCCCGGCGCGTTTCCCGCGCATCGACCCCGTGATCGCCCCGCTCGCCACCCTGCTCGCGTTCCAACTCGCCGGCGAAGCGCTGGCCTTCGGCTTCAGGCTGCCGATCCCCGGACCCGTGATCGGCATGGCGCTGCTGCTGGGCGCACTCGCCGCGCGTCCCGCGCTGTTCGAAGCGCTGCGTCCCACCGCAACGACGCTGCTGCAGCACCTGTCGCTGCTGTTCGTGCCGGCGGGCGTGGGCGTGATGGTGCACGGGCGCAGGCTGGCCGACGAAGGCGCGGCGATCGTCGTCGCGCTCGTCATTTCGACGGTGCTCGCGCTCGCCGCCACCGCGCTCACGGTGCGCGCGCTGTGGCCGCGCGACGAGGAAGATGCCGCATGACGCCGCCGCTCGCGCCGGTCAAGGACGTCTGGGTCTATCTGTCGGCCTCGCCGCTGCTGTGGCTGACGCTGACCTTGCTCGCTTATCTGTTCGCGTTCGCGCTGTACAAGCGCAGCCGCTTCAATCCGCTCGTGAATCCGGTCGCGATCAGCATCGCGCTGCTGGTCGTCGTGCTGTGGGCGACGCGGTCGGACTACGCGACCTACTTCGAAGGCGCGCAGTTCGTGCACTTCCTGCTCGGGCCGGCCACCGTCGCGCTCGCGGTGCCGCTCGCCGAACAGGCGGGCAAGCTCAAGCGCGCGTGGTTCGCGTTGACCGCGGGGCTGGCGGTCGGCGTCGTGGTCGCGGTCGTCTCGGCCGTGCTGATCGCGTGGCTGCTCGGCGCGTCGCCGGTGACGCTTGCGTCGCTCGCCCCGAAATCGGTCACCACGCCGGTCGCGATGGGCATCAGCGAAAAGATCGGCGGGCTACCGTCGCTGACCGCGGTGTCGGTGGTGCTGACCGGCATCGCGGGCGCGGCGCTCGGGCGCTTCGTCTTCGACGCGCTGCGCGTGCGCTCGTGGGCGGCGCGCGGCTTCGCGATCGGGCTCGCTGCGCACGGGCAGGGCGTGGCGCGCGCGTTCATCGTCAGCGAGGAAGCGGGCGCGTTCGCCGGGCTGGCGATGGGGCTCACCGCGCTCGTCACCGCGCTGGTGGCGCCCTGGCTTGCGCCCTGGCTGATCGCGCTGCTCGTCTGACCGTTCCTCCGCCCGGCTCCTGACACCACGCTGTCAGGAGCGTCCGCGCACCATGCTCGGCGTGCGCACGCGTTGCGCCGATCCGTACAACCAGCGAGAGGAATCATCATGCAGACCAGGATCATCGAGTTCGCCGAATTCACCCTGCTGCCGGGCGTGACGCCCGAGCAGCTCGACGCGGGCATCGAATCGAGCAACCGCTTTCTCGCGCGCTGCCCGGGCTTCGTCGCGCGCCGCACGGTGCGCGACGGCGATCGCTACGCCGACATCGCCGAGTGGACCGACATGAAGCACGCGCTCGCGGCGATGGAGGCCGCCGAGTCGTCGCCCGAATGCGCACCGTTCTTCGCTCTGCTCGACATGCAAAACGCGCGGATGCGACACTTCGAGATCGTCCGCTGAAGGCCGACCGATGCCGCGCGACGCCGCCCGCCTGCAGGATCTGCCGAAGCTCGGCCCGAAGACCGCGGCCTGGTTGCGCGCCGTCGGCGTCGCAAGCCTGGAGGACCTGCGCCGGCGCGGCGCCGTTCCCGCGTACGTCGCGTTGAAGCGCTCGGTGCCGCGCACAAGCCTCAACGCGCTGTACGCGCTCGCCGGCGCCATCGAAGGGCGCGACTGGCGCGAGATCCGACGCACGCGCAAGCTCGAGTTGCTGCTCGCGGTCGAGGACTACGAGCATGCGCATCCCGCGCCGCGCCCGGCGAGCCGGACCGCCTCGCTCGCCGGGCTGCGCAACATCGGGCCCGCGATGCTGCGCGACTTCGAGTTGCTCGGCGTCCGCAGCGTCGCGCAGCTCGCGCGACGCGACGCCGACGCGCTGTACCTCCGCTTGCAGCGGCTCACCGGCAAGCGCCAGGATCCGTGCGTGTGGGACACCTTCGCCGCCGCGATCCACCAGGCGCGCACCGGCGAAGCGCTGCCGTGGTGGCACTTCACGCGCGAGCGCAAGCGGCGGCAGGCGGAGGGGACCTTCGTCGCGAGCGCTCGCGCGCGGCCGCCGCGTCCGCCGAAAAATGGTGTCTGGAAAAATGGTGTCTGACCCCGATTTTTCATGAGGCGGGCGGAGCGGCTGTTCGAGATCGTGCAGTACCTGCGCGGGCGGCGGTTGACGACGGCCGCGCAGCTCGCGCAGTGGCTCGAGGTGTCGGAGCGCACGATCTATCGCGACGTCGCCGATCTCGCCGCCTCGGGCGTGCCGATCGACGGCGAGGCGGGCGTGGGCTACCGGATCCGCGCGGACTTCGATCTGCCGCCGCTGATGTTCGACTTCGACGAGATCGACGCGCTCGCGATCGGCGCCCGCTTCGTCGAGTCGTGGGGCGGGCCCGCGCTGGCGGGCGGCGCGCGCTCGGCGCTCGCGAAGATCGCCGCTGCGCTGCCGAAGGACAAACGCGCGGCGCTGGAAAGCTCGCGGCTGTTCGCGCCGGATTTTTTCGTCGACCCGAAACCGGGCGAGCGGCTCGAGGCGCTGCGCCGCGCGATCGGCGCGCGCCGGGTCGTCGAGCTCGACTACCGCGACGCGGCCGGGCAGGCGACGCGGCGGCGCGTGTGGCCGCTCGGCATCTTCTTCTGGGGCGACGCGTGGTCGCTCGGCGCGTGGTGCGAGCTGCGCGGCGACTTCCGCAATTTCAGGCTCGACCGCGTGACGCGGCTTGCCGTGCTCGACGAGCCCTACCCCGACGAAAGCGGCCGGCGCCTGCCGGACTATCTGCGCCGGATGCAGGAGGAGTAGCCGCGGATCAGGCGGCGCGCTTGCGGTCGCGTTCGCGCGCGAGCACAAAGTCGAAGGCCTGCGCGACGGCGCGTTCGACCGCTTCGGCGTTGGCGCGCCGCTCGTCGTCGGTGAGGTAGAAGGCGAAGTCCACGTCGTGGCGGATATAGCGCGGCGGCAGCCGGTTCAGCGCAACGCAGGCGACATCGGCAAGCAGCCGCTGATCCGTGAGACCGCGCTCGCGCGCGACGCGCACGACCTCGGCGATCACCGGACGTTCGTGGTGGTTGTGGATCGTGTCGAACTCCATCGTTCCGCTCCGTCGCCCGCACATCACGGCTGGGATGGCGTCGATGGTGATGTCCGGCGGCCTCGTGCAGCGCCCGGAAAAGGCCACTGATCGCCGCGCAAATCGCGGCGGTCAGACGGTGGCCAGCTCCTTGCGGATCTTGCGCACGCCCCGCCAGACCAGCCAGGCGAGCACGGGGATCGCGGCGGCAGTGATCCAGTCGGGATTCAGCGCGGGCCACACGGACTTCACCGGCTTGACCGCGTAGCCCACGAGGCCGACGGCGTAATAGGTGATCGCCGCGACGGACAGACCCTCGACCGTCTGCTGCAGCCGCAGCGACAGCTTGCCGCGCCGTTCCATCGCGGCGAGCAGTTGCGAGTTCTGCTCCTCGCGCGCGATGTCCACGCGCGTGCGCAGCAGCTCGCTCGCGCGTGCGATGCGCGCCGACAGCTCCTGCTGCCGGCGCGCCGCGGCGAGCACCGTGTTGATCGCCGGCTCGAGCCGGCGCGACAGGAACTCGCCGATCGTCGGGATGCCGCCGATGCGCTCCTCGCGCAGCTCCGCGACGCGCTTGGTGACGATGTCCCAGTACGCCTTCGACGCGGAGAAGCGGAACGCGCTCTGCGCGACCGCCTTCTCCATTTCGGCGGCAAGCTGGGTCAGGTCGTCGAGCAGCCTGCGCTGTTCGCGTTCGACCTCGGCGGTCGCGGTCGCGCGCGTGCCGAGTTCGGCGATGCGCTCGGCGATCGTCGACAGGCGCTGCTCGGCGACGGTCAGCGTCGCCGACATTTCGCGCGCGAGCGGGAACGCGAGCATCGCCATCACGCGGTAGATGCCGATCTCGATCAGCCGCTGCACGACGCGCGCGCGCTGGCCGCGCGTGAGCTTGCGGTCGAGCACGAGCCAGCGGCCGCGCCCGTCGGACGTCAACTGGAAGTCGGTGAAGACCCAGGCGCCCGCGTCGGACACCTGGCTGCCGACCAGCGTCGGCCCGGAAAAGAGCCGCGCGAGCGCTTCGGTCGACGGGTCGCGCTCGCCTGCGGGCAGGAAAGTCACGTCGATCGCCTTGATCGTCTGCCCGGGCAGCGATGCGAGCCAGTCGGCCGGCACGGCGTCGAACGCGGTGACGAGCGCCGGCGGCGCCGCGAAGTCCCGGGTCGCGAGCGGCCGGATCAGCGTGTAGCTCGTGAACTCGCTGTGGCGCTCCCACTTCACACGCAGCGCATCGAGCTCGACGACGACGTGCGGGTTCCGCGGGGTGTCGAGCTCTCGTCCGCGTCGGGCGAGCAGCGCGCGCAGCGGCGCGAGGTCGTCGCCCTCGTCCGCGCCGCGCAGCAAGGCGATGCACGAGACTGCGGCCGGCGGCTCGACGGCCACCGGCGGGCGCGCGTGAACCTCGTCGGCGAGCCGGCGCCGCAGCGGGTGCTCGGCGGGAAGCTGGATCGGGTCGGACATGGTCGGTGAAGCGTCGCGCCGCGCGGGGCATCTCCGCGGCGAACGCGACAAGGCTACTTCAATCGACGCTGTCCGACCTCCCTCCGCCCGCCTCGCGGGTGACGCGCATCACCGCCGCCGGCACCGTACCGCCGATCAGGTGCCGAGCTTGAGCATCGCCTTTGCGCGCTCGATCGTCGCGACGCACTCGGCGTTCTTGCCTTGGGCGCGCAGCTTCTCGGCGTCGTCGCGCAGCTTGCGCACCTGCTGCAGCTTGTCGGCGTCGACCTGCGGGCCCTTGGCCAGCGCTTCGTCGACCTTCCTGATCTCCGCCGCGCAGTCGGCAGGCTGCGCGAAAACAGGCAACGCGAAGCCGCAGCTCGCGGCGCTCAGCAGGACAAGCGAGATCCTTTTCATGTCGCACCTCCATCGGAAACGTGGCAACGCGCTCAAGGGCGCGTGCAGTCAAGGTAGGCGACGCGGGGCGCGAGCGGAATCCACACGATTCGCTAGTCGCGATGTTCGAGTCGCTCGCGATGCGAAACGCGCGCGGAACATCGCGCGCGTGCGTCGTGTCCAAGGGCGCCGCGCGCTTACCAACATCGCGTTAACGCGATGTTGGTACGGACCCGATACCTTCGATCGCGCTCAGAGCGCGTCGGAGGTCACGAACGCCACGCCCGCCTGCGCGAGCGCCGCGCGCGCGGCGGCGAGCGAGCCGGCGGTGTCGATCGCGCGACACGCGTCTTCGATCACGTAGGTCTCGAAGCCCGCCGCCTTCGCGTCGAGCGCGCTCCATGCGACGCAGAAGTCGGTCGCGAGCCCGCAGCAGTAGACGGTCGTGATACCGCGTTCGCGCAGCAGTCCGGCCAGGCCCGTCGGCGTTTGTCGGTCCGCTTCGACGAACGCCGAGTAGCTGTCGGTGTGCGCGTGATAGCCCTTGCGGACGATCGCCTGCGCGTGCGGCACGTCGAGCGCCGCGGCGAAGTCCGCGCCGCGCGTGCCCTGCACGCAGTGATCGGGCCACAGCACCTGCGCCCCGTACGCGAGCTGCGTCGTCTCGAACGGCTTCTTGCCCGGGTGCGACGAGGCGAACGAGACGTGGTTCGGCGTGTGCCAGTCCTGCGTCAGGATGACGTTTTCGAACTTGCGCGCGATCCGGTTGATCACGGCAACGACTTCGTCGCCGCGCGGTACGGCGAGCGCGCCGCCCGGCAGGAAGTCGTTCTGGACGTCGATGACGAGCAGCAGGCTGTCGGGCGACATCTACTCCACCGCCTTGACCATCTCCTCGACGACCTTCTTCGCGTCGCCGAAGACCATCATCGTCTTGTCCATGTAGAACAGCTCGTTGTCCAGCCCCGCGTAGCCCGCGGCCATCGAGCGCTTGTTCACGATGACCTGACGCGCCTTGTGCGCCTCCAGGATCGGCATGCCCGCGATCGGCGACTTGGGGTCCTTCGCGGCCGGGTTGACCACGTCGTTGGCGCCGAGCACGAGCACCACATCGGTGTCGCTGAAGTCCGGGTTGATGTCCTCCATTTCGAACACCTGGTCGTACGGCACCTCGGCTTCGGCGAGCAGCACGTTCATGTGTCCGGGCATGCGGCCGGCGACCGGATGGATCGCGTAGCGCACGTTGACGCCCTTTTCGATCAAGCGGTCGGCGAGTTCCTTCAGCGGGTGCTGCGCGCGCGCGACCGCCAGGCCGTAGCCCGGAACGATGATGACGCTTTCGGCGTTGGCGAGCAGGAACGCCGCGTCCTCGGGCGATCCGCTCTTGACCGGCCGCTGCTGCGCGGCCGCCGCGACGGTGCCGCCTTCCTGGCCGAAGCCGCCGAGGATCACGTTGAAGAACGAGCGGTTCATCGCGCGGCACATGATGTACGACAGGATCGCGCCCGAGGAGCCGACCAGCGAGCCGGCGATGATCAGCATCGAGTTGTTCAGCGAGAAGCCGATGCCTGCCGCCGCCCACCCGGAATAGCTGTTCAGCATCGACACCACGACCGGCATGTCGGCGCCGCCGATCGGGATGATGATCAGCACGCCCAGCACGAAGGCGATCACAAGCATCACCCAGAACGGCAGCCACGCCTGCGTGACGACGAACCACAGCCCGAACGCGAGCATCGCCAGCGCGAGCGCGAGATTCAGCATGTGCTGGCCCGGGAAGACGACCGGCGCGCTGCGGAACACACGCAGTTTGTACTTGCCCGCCAGCTTGCCGAACGCGATAACCGAACCGGAAAAGGTGATCGCGCCGACGAAGGCGCCGATGAACAGCTCGAACTTGTTGCCGACCGGGATCGCGGCGCCGCGCTCGACGATGCCGAAGGCCCACGGCTCGGCGACCGCAGCGATCGCGATGAACACCGCCGCCAAGCCGATCATCGAGTGCATGAAGGCGACCATCTCCGGCATCTTGGTCATCTCGACGCGGAACGCGATCGTCGTTCCGACCGCACCGCCGACGACCATGCCGAGCAGGATCCAGCCCATGCCGGCGGTCGCGATGTCGGGCCGCAGCTTGTACACGAGCGCGACGGTCGTCGCGATCGCGATCGCCATGCCGACCATGCCGAACACGTTGCCCGCGCGCGAGGTCGTCGGATGCGACAGGCCCTTGAGCGCCTGGATGAAGCAGACCGACGCGACCAGGTACAGCAGGATGACGACGTTGAGGCTGAGTGTCATCGCCGGCCTCCGGCATGCGTCGTCCCGGCGCGGGCCGCGACCCAATCATCGTGCCTTCGTACTTGGGCCCCGGCCTGCGCCGGGGCGACGGACGCCGTGCTCATTTCTTCTCCCCTTTGGGTTCCTTCTTCTTGAACATCTCGAGCATCCGCCGCGTCACGAGGAATCCGCCGAACACGTTGACCGCGGCGAGCGCGACCGCGAGCACGCCCATACTCTTGCCGAGCCCGGTTTCGGTCATCGCGGCGGCGAGCATCGCGCCGACGATGACGATCGCCGAGATCGCGTTGGTCACGCTCATCAGCGGCGTATGCAGCGCCGGCGTCACGTTCCACACGACGTGGTAGCCGACGTAGATCGCCAGCACGAAGATGATCAGGTTGACGACGGTGGGACTGACCGCTTCCACTCGCTACCTCCCTTTGCGATTGGTTCCGGCCGCAGCCGGAACTCGGATTGAATTCGAATGCCGCCTTGCGTGCGATCCCGGCCGGCAGCGCGCGGCCGGGATGACGCTCACGCCTTCCTCCGGATCTCGCCGCCCATGCACATCAGGCAGGCGGCGACGATGTCGTCCTCCAGGTTGACCGTGAACCTGCCGTCCTTGTCGAAGACGAGCTTGAGGAAGTCGAGCACGTTGCGCGCGTACAGCGCGGAGCTGTCGGCCGGCACCAGCGCGGGCAGGTTCGGCAGCCCGATGATCTGCACGTCGTGCTTCGTCACGGTCTTGCCAGCCTCCGACAGCGCGCAGTTGCCGCCCTGCTCGACCGCCATGTCGAGGATCACCGAGCCGGCCTTCATGCTCTTGACCATCTCTTCGGTCACGAGCACCGGCGCCTTGCGGCCGGGGATCAGCGCTGTCGTGATCACGATGTCGGCCGCGGCGATGCGCTTGGCGACCTCGGCCGCCTGCCGCTTCATCCAGCTGTCGGGCATCGGTCGCGCGTACCCGCCCACGCCTTCGGCGATCTGGCGCTCCTCTTCGGTCTCGTACGGAACGTCGATGAACTTGGCGCCGAGCGATTCGACCTGCTCCTTGACCGCGGGGCGAACGTCGCTCGCTTCGATCACGGCGCCGAGCCGCTTGGCGGTGGCGATCGCCTGCAGGCCCGCCACGCCGGCGCCGAGCACGACGACGCGCGCGGCCTTGATCGTGCCGGCCGCCGTCATCATCATCGGCATCAGCCGGCCGTAGGTGTTGGCCGCAAGCATCACGGCCTTGTAGCCGGCGATGTTGGCCTGCGAGGACAGCACGTCCATGCTCTGCGCGCGCGTCGTGCGCGGCGCGGCTTCGAGCGCGAAGGCCGTCAGCCCCGCGGCGTTCATCGCGGCGATGCCCTCGCCGTCGAACGGCTCGAGCATGCCGACGAGCGCGACCCCCTTTTTCATCGTCGCGAGCTGCGCCGCTTCGGGGCGCCGCACCGTGAGCACGAGCTCGGCGCCGAACGCGTCGGCCGCGGTTCCGATCGTCGCGCCCGCGGCCGTGTACATCGCGTCGGTCTGCGCGGCGCGGATGCCGGCCCCCGCCTGCACGACGACTTCGTGTTTGCCGGCGACGAGTTTCTTGACCGTCTCCGCCGTGGCGGCCACGCGCGTTTCTCCCGGGCGCGTTTCGGCCGGTACTCCGATTCTCATCTGGGATGCTCCCCCGCTTGTTGTTGCCGCCGGCGGCGGCTTTCGTGCGTCGGTACGAGACTGCTTGCGAATAAAATCTAGCTTACGCGAATCGCCGCGTCCCCTCTAGCGGAACGCCCGCAACGGCGCCTGCGCCTTGATCCATGTCGAACGTCTGGAAGCCGTCGGTCACCGTCGCCGCGATCGTCGAACGCGAGCAGCGCTTCCTGCTGGTCGAGGAGCGGACGAGCGACGGCATCCGCATCAACCAGCCGGCCGGGCATCTGGATCCGGGAGAGTCGCTCGCGGCCGCGTGCGCGCGCGAGACGCTCGAGGAAACCGCGCATCCGTTCGTACCGACGCAGCTTCTCGGCGTCTACATGTTCCGCCACGCGCGCAACGGCGCTGAGCGCGACGACGTGACCTACCTGCGCTTCGCTTTCATCGGCGAGCTGGGCGAACGCATCGCCGGCCGCGCGCTCGACCACGGCATCCTGCGCACGCTGTGGCTCACGCCGGAGGAGTTGCGCGCCCGCTCGCACGAGCATCGCAGCCCGCTCGTGATGAAGTGCGTCGAGGACTACCTGCGCGGACAGCGCTATCCGATCGAACTCGTGTACACACATCCGACTGTGATCGACGATCGATGACGGCCTCTCGCATGCCACCCTCTACTCCTCCCCCCTTTGAAAAAGGGGGGCTGGGGGGGATTTTCTCGTTTGCCACGATCAACGAAATCCCCCCTCCCCCCCTTTGTGAAAGGGGGGTGTGATGAAGGCGCGCGTCGTCGTCGGCTTGTCGGGCGGCGTCGACTCGTCCGTTGCCGCGTATCTGCTGAAGCAGCAGGGCTACGAAGTCGTCGGCTTGTTCATGAAGAACTGGGAAGACGACGATGACGACGAGTACTGCTCGACTCGGCAGGACTGGATCGATGCGGCCGCCGCGGCCGACGTGCTGGGTATCGACCTGGAGGCGGTGAACTTCGCGGCCGAATACAAGGACCGCGTGTTCGCGGAGTTCCTGCGCGAGTACTCGGCCGGCCGCACGCCCAACCCCGACGTGCTGTGCAACGCCGAGATCAAGTTCAAGGCCTTCCTCGACCACGCGATCGCGCTCGGCGCCGAACGCATCGCGACCGGCCACTACGCGCGCGTGCGCGTCGTCACAAGTGACGGGCGCATCGCGCATGATGAGGAGCGTGCGCAAGCGCGCGCGGGCGACGGCCGCTTCGAGCTACTGCGCGGCGTCGATCCGAACAAGGATCAGAGCTACTTCCTGCATCGGCTGAACCAGTCGCAGCTCGCGAAGACCCTTTTCCCCGTCGGGCACCTGCGCAAGACGCAGGTGCGCGAGATCGCGCGCTCGATCGGTCTGCCGAACGCGGCCAAACGCGACTCGACCGGCATCTGCTTCATCGGCGAGCGGCCGTTCCGCGCGTTCCTGAACCGCTACCTGCCAATGCAGCCGGGACCGATCAAGACACCCGACGGCACCGTGATCGGCGAGCACGTGGGGCTGACCTTCTATACGATCGGCCAGCGCAAGGGCATCGGCGTCGGCGGCACGAAAGGCGGCTCGGGCGAACCGTGGTTCGTCGCGCGCAAGGACATGGCGACCAACACGCTGTGGGTCGTGCAGGGCCACGATCATCCGTGGCTGATGAGCGATCGATTGCACGCAGCCGATGCATCGTGGATCGCGGGGGAACCGCCCGCGGCGGGAACGCGGCTCACCGCGAAGACGCGCTACCGGCAGACCGATGCGGCCTGCGTCGTCACGCGCGTCGAAGGCGAAGCGTTCGAGCTCGTCTTCGACGAGCCGCAATGGGCGGTGACGCCCGGGCAATCCGCCGTGCTTTACCAAGGCGAAGTTAGTCTGGGCGGCGGAGTGATCAGGGGTAGCCCGGCGCCTAGACTGGCTGCTCGCGCAGTCGCCGCGGAGGTGCCGTCATGAACCGTCTCGCGTTGCTGTTCTCGTGTTCGTTGAGCGTGGCTGCGGCGATCGCTGCGGCCGGCTGCTCCGGCGGCAACGACTCGACGAACTCCACGCAGCCGCCCGCGCCTGCGCCCACGCCCCCGCCGCCCGCTCCGCCCTCTCCGCCGCCGCCCGGCGGCTCGGTCGCGCCGACGCTGACGCGCTCGGTGTTCATGTCAGGACTGAGCGGTCCGTGGGACATGGCGTTCCTGCCCGACGGTACGATGTTCTTCACCGAAAAGTGCCGCGGTCTGTCGGTGCGGCTACCGAACGGAACGGTCAATCGCCTGCTCGGTATGAGCGGATCGTCGGGCTACGCGAGCACCGCGGGCGATCTGTTCTGCCTTGGCCAGAGCGGAATGCACGGGGTGGCGATCGACCCGGACTTCGCGAACAATCGCACGATCTACGTCTTCTCGGCGTCGAACCTCAGCATCAACCCGCGCACGAACCGCGTATTGCGCCTCACCGTCGCTCCGAACTTCGCGTCGGTGAGCGGACGCACCGATATCGTCACCGACATCGCGTTCAAGGATCAGGCGAATGCCGTCGCCGGCGCGGGCGCGCACAGCGGCGGCCGCATCCGTTTCGGCCCGGACGGCTATCTGTACATCACGACGGGCGACAACCACAACGCCACCTTGCCGCAGGATCCGCAGCGGCTTGGCGGCAAGGTGTTGCGAGTCGATCGCAATGGCACCGCCGCGCCCGGCAACAACCCGCCTGCGGGCTTCGACGGGTGCATCTACACCTACGGGCACCGCAATGTGCAGGGCATCGCGTTCCGCCCCGGGAGCGGCCAGCCGTTCACGGGCGAGCATGGTCCGAATCACAGTGACGAAGTAACGGCGCTCGTTGCCGGCGGCAACGCGGGCTGGGATCCGCAGAACCGCCCGGGACTCAACTGCCCCGACAACTACTGCGGTTACGCCGGCAACGTCAGCACGATGCCGATGACCGACACGACGCGCTTTCCGAATGCGATGCGGCCGAGCTGGAGCAACAACGGCAGCTCGCAAGGCATGGGACCCGCGACGTTCCTCGCCGGCAGTCAGTGGAGAGCGTGGGACGGCCGGCTGGCCGTCGGCATCATGGGCGGCAATCGGCTGGAGATCCTCGAGCTGGACGCCGCGGGCATGGCGGTCGGCAACACGAACGCGGGATTGCCCGCGGCGCGCTACCGCTCGCTCGTGCAGGGACCCGACGGCAGTCTGTACATCGCCACCGATGCCGGAGAGATCTGGCGGGTGGTGCCGAACTGAGGGCCAGTGCCTGCGGGGTTTGCCTAGCCCAGGCGCGCCGACCGCGGGTATGCGTGTGCGTACGAGCGCTCGCTGCAGCGCTACCTGAACCAGCCGTGCGACCAGATGCGAGGATTGTCGCGCTGGTTGTGGACGATCTCCGCACGCACGCGGTCGACGTGCGCATTCACGTCCATGATCTCCGGCCAGACGCCGTGCCAGATCGCGAACACGCTAGCGACGCAAAGCGCCGGCACGGTCCAACGAGCAGCCGGAAACGCGACCGTGCCAGTCGCGGCTAATGACGGCCGGGTCGCCGAGTGCAGATAGGCAATCGAAAGACCGACCAAGAACGCGATCCAGAGCTGCGACATCGGCATCACGAAGTTGCCCGAGAACGTCCCGTCGACTGCGATCGCAACCCCTGCTGCCACCAGGCTGATGCCGAGCGCGCACCTGTAAGGGTCGGCGCACGACCTTGCCGCGCGCAGCAGACGAACCCAGCCGAACGCGGCCAAGCCGATCACTAGGACGGCGAACGGCACGCCCCACTCGGCAGCAAGCTGCAGATAGACGTTGTGCGGGTGCGCAGCCTCCTCGTTGATGCGATGGGCGTAGTGCATCGGCCCGATGCCGAGCAGCGGTGATTCGCGGATGTACTGCCACGCGAGTGACCAGAGATACTCGCGCTGGCTGCCGACGCCAGCGCCGCTTCGTTCGATCACGTCGGCGGCGAAGAAGTCGCGCGGCAGGCCGAGCAGCAGCGGAATCGCGTTGAACAGGAGCAGGTACAGCACCGCGCCGAGCATCGCTGCGAATCCGAGGCGGACTACCCAGCGGAACGCTTCGCGACGAAAGATGGCCGCGACGAGGATCGCCGCGAGGCCCAGCGCCGCCATGGTCGCGCGGCCGCCGGTGAAGAACAGCAGGCAGAACTCCAGAACCAGGGCGAACATCGCCCAGCGCCGGACTCCCACTCGAATCGTCCCGACCGTCGCCGCCGCGAGAATCAGCGGGATCGTGACCGTCTGGACGTGGTTGAAGAAGCGATAGTTGCTGTAAGCGGGCAGCAGATGTTCGCGCAGTAGCGGCGTCTGCGCCGACAGCGCCGCGGCGTAGCGGACAGCGACTGCAAAGACGAACAACAGACTCGCCGCGACCGGGATCGCCATCATCCGTTCGATGCCCAGACGCGCCGCAGCCAACCCGATGCCGATGGCAAACAGCGCAAGCGCCAGCAGCAGTCCGGCTTCGAGCATCGCTGCGCGCGTGACCGGCGCCTGCAACGTCGACAGCACGCCGAGCGCGGCAATCGCCGACATGATCCCGATCGCGCGCCGTCCATTCGGGTGGATCGCACCGTCCCACCTTGGTATGGCCCGCGCCGCGATGATGATCGCGGTAACGGTGAGCAATACCAGTTCGACGATGCGCTGTCCGTCGTGATCGCGCAGGCTAAACAGTACCAACCCAAGGGGCGCAAGCGCGAGCGCGATGAAGGTCGAGACCGCAATCACGGAGGTATGATGCGCCCGCGCGGGAGGGGCGGTGCTATCGAGCGGTGGCGGGGTCACTCTGTGCATAGAAGGCGATAGCGGTTGACACAGCACCGACGAAAAAAGGGCCGGACGAGCCGGCCCCTTGCTTTTCAACAGAAGTGGTCGGCGTTTACGTGCCGATGCCAGTCTGGGCGCGCGTGCAGCCCGCACGCGAACCATCCCAACTTACGTTGCCCGTATTCGTGGTCGCCGTCAGCGTCACGACGCAGCCATTGACGAGGCGCGCATCAGCCGACGTGAGGGTGATCGCCGGGCCGGCAGCGACTGCGACCGTCACGGCGTATTTCGAGATCGTGGGAATCGCAGGGATCCACACAGTGGGCGTCGTGCCGGACACGCCTGTCAGGTCGTCATTCGAGTCACACTCGGTGGCGGTGCCGTTCCTGTTTTGCAGGCACTCGCCAATCGCTGCCTTCAGCGAGCCGACCGCCTGCTGCACGTCCGCCCACCGCGAACGCGTCACGTAGTCCTGATATTGCGGAATCGCGATCGCGGCGAGAATGCCGATGATCGCCACAACGATCATCAACTCGATCAGGGTGAAGCCGCGTTGGGCGCGGGCGATTTGACGTTTGATCATTGACCACTCCTCTGAGGAAACACCGGCGGGGGTGCCGATGGCCAGAGTGTCTCCAAGTTCCGTGCCAGTCGAAATCGGGAGTTTGAGCGCGGAATTGCCGCATTTCTGCGACGAAAACTGACGAGGTCTGTCAGTTGCCGGTGACGAATCGCGTCAGGTGTGCCGTCCCCTGTGCGCTAGTCCGAAGGGTCTAAGACCGAGGGCGAGCAACGCCGGCCGTGCCCGCGCGAACGAGTCTTATCGAGAGTGCGACGGAAACGCAGGGCCAACTAGCCGGCCGCCGCGGGGTTCGAGAACTCCATCTTCACGCCCGCCAGCTCGATGATGTCCTTGTCCTTGAGCGGGTGCGCGGCGGAGCCGAGGTTGGCGCCGTTGACGGTCGGGAAGACTTCGCCCTCGACGTGCGCGATGAAATAGCCGGTCGGACGGCGCGTGATCACTGCAACCTGGTGACCCGGACGGCCGATGGTGGTCAGCGCCTTGACGAGCGCCAGCTCGCGCCCCGCATTGGCGCCGGAGAGGATCTTGATCATCGCGGCGGGCTGCCCGCCCTCGTCGGCACCGCCGGCCGGCTGACGGACCTGGATCGTCGCCGGGCCGGGGCCGTAGAACTCTCGACGCAACGGCTGCGAGGTGTCGATGTCGACTTCGGTCTCTGAGCCGGTCGCGCCGTCGGCCAGGAACTTCAGCCGGTACTTCCCGATTTCGACGATGTCGCCGCTCTGCAGCAGGTGCTTCTTGATCGGCTGGCCGTTGACGGTGGTGCCGTTGGTCGAGCCGAGGTCCTCGAGGTAGATGTCCGAGCCGGAGGCGTACACGACGGCGTGCTCGCCGCTGACGGCGAGGTTGTCGATCACGACGTCGTTGTGGGAGCGGCGGCCGATGGTCGTGCGCTCCTTCGAGAGGTTGACCTCCCGCAGGACCACCCCGTCCAGGCTCAGCACCATCCTCGGCATGCTTGCTCCCTGTAGTTCTACTTATGGGATAGACGGTGATTCTGCCAGCGCGACGCCCGGCTTGCCAATCAAGCGGCCGCTCCATCCGCGGCCCGGGCGTCCTCGGCCTGACGATCGGTCGCCGTCTCGTCCCGCCCGTCGCCGATGTTGACGACGATCACCGACACGTTGTCGCGGCCGCCGGCCTCGTTGGCCATATCGACCAGACGGCGCGCGGCCTCGTCGACGTCGGGCGCGCAGGCCGAGATCAGTCCGCCGATCTCGTAGTGCGTCACCATTTCCGTCAGGCCGTCGGAACAGAGCACAAGCAAGTCTCCTGCCCGCACGTCGTAATCGTGGATCTCGGGTTCCACGTCGGGGCTCGCCCCCAGCGCACGCGTGACCAGGTTCTTGGCCGGCAGCAGGCGCGCCTCTTCTTCGGTCACCATGCCCGCGTCGAGCAGCTCCTGCGAAAAGGAGTGGTCGCGCGTGAGCTGCTCGAGCACGCCGCCGCGAAACCGGTACAGCCGCGAGTCGCCCGCGTGCGCGGCCCACAGCCTGCCGTCGAGCAGCCACGCGATGACCACCGTGGTGGCCATGCCCTCGAAGGCGGTGCTGTTCAGCGCCGCGCGGAAGATCGTCGCGTTCATGCCGACCATCGACTCGCGCAGCGCGGCGCGCGGATCGAACGGGGCATCTTCGGCTCTGGCCTTGTCCTGCGCAGCGGTCAGTTCCGTCAGCAGCGTGCTGACGGCCATCGTGCTGGCGATCTCGCCGGCGTTGTACCCGCCGAGTCCGTCGGCGAGGATGAACAGGCCCGCGTCGGGGTCGGCGCCGAGCGCGTCCTCGTTCAACGGGCGCACGAGTCCCGCATGGGTCCTGAGGGCGAAGTCGAGCGCGTGGTTCATCGGGAGGGCGCGATCCTGCGCGGCGGATTATGTCGAAACGCGGCGCCGGCCGCAGGACATTCAGATCGCAGCGCCCGAGCGGCGTCGTTCGAGCCATTTGGCCAGCGCCACGACGAACACGGCGCCGAGCGCGCTCGCGACGTAACCGACGTACGCATCACCGGGGAAGTAGGGCTGGACAATCGGATCACCGACGATCAGCCCGCCCGCGATCCAGCCGAGTAGACCGCCGCCGAGTACGACGATGATCGGCAGGCGATCGAGCAGCTTGAGGATCAGCTGGCTGCCGAACACGATGAACGGCACGCTGACCAGCAGACCGAAGATGATCAACCCCGTGCGCTGGCTCGGATCGGCCTGCTCCGCGGCACCGGCGATCGCGATCACGTTGTCGAGCGACATCACGAAGTCGGCGACGATGATCGTCTTGATCGCCGCCCACAGCTTGTCGCTCGCCTGGATGCTGGCGTGCTCGTCGTGCTCGGGCGGCGGCGCGATCAGCTTGACGCCGATCCACAGCAACAACAGCCCGCCGACGAGCTTGAGGAAAGGCAGGGTCAGCAGCGCGACGGCGACAGTGATCAGAATCACGCGCAGGGCGATCGCGCCGGCTGCGCCCCAGATGATGCCGAGCCGGCGATGCTTGGGCGGCAGGTTGCGACAGGCGAGCGCGATGATGACGGCGTTGTCTCCCCCAAGCAGGATGTCGATGATGATGATCTGGACGATGGCATCCCATTCCAGATTCAACAGCCACTGCCACATGCGCCGTGTCTCCTCGTCTGCCGGCGTTGCCCGCCTGCGCGGCGCCGCGTCTTGTTAGAGGACGCTCTTCAACAGCTTGCCGATCTCGGACGGGTTCTTCGTCGTCTTGATACCGCAGGCTTCCATCACCGCGAGTTTCTGGCTACGGCCGGCGCTGTGCGCCTTAACGTTCACTCCGTTCACGTTAGCCTCCGCCGAAAACTCGCCTACAGCACCGACTTCAGCAGCTTTCCGATCTCCGACGGATTCTTCGTCGTTCGGATACCGCAAGCCTCCATGACGGCGAGTTTTTCCTGCGCGGTTCCCTTGCCGCCGGAGATGATTGCGCCGGCGTGGCCCATGCGCTTGCCGGGCGGCGCGGTCACGCCCGCGATGAAGCCGACGATCGGCTTCTTCATGTGGTCCTTCGCCCATTGCGCGGCGATCTCTTCGTCGGATCCGCCGATCTCGCCGATCATCACGACCGCGTCGGTTTCCGGATCTTCGTTGAAGAGCTTCAGCACGTCGATGTGCTTCAGCCCGTTGACCGGATCGCCGCCGATGCCGACCGCGCTCGACTGCCCCAGGCCAAGTTCGGTGAGCTGCCCGACCGCTTCGTAGGTCAGCGTGCCCGACCGCGACACGACGCCGATGCGGCCCTTCTTGTGGATGTGGCCCGGCATGATGCCGATCTTGATCTCGTCGGGCGTGATCACACCCGGGCAGTTGGGACCGACGAGGATCGTCTTGCGGTGCTGTTTGCGCATGCGGTCGCGCACTTCGATCATGTCGCGCACCGGAATGCCCTCGGTGATGCAGATGACGAGGTCGAGGTCGGCTTCGACCGCCTCCCAGATCGCTGCGGCCGCCCCTGCCGGCGGCACGTAGATCACGCTCGCGTTCGCGCCGGTCTGCACCTTCGCGTCCTTGACGCTCGCGAAGATCGGAATGCCTTCGAAGTCCTCGCCCGCCTTCTTCGGATTGACGCCGGCGACGAAGCAGTTCTTCCCGTTCGCGTACTCGCGGCACGCGCGCGTATGGAACTGCCCGGTCTTGCCGGTAATCCCCTGCGTGATCACGCGGGTGTCCTTGTTGATCAGGATGCTCATAGCGTTCCCTCTTCCCGAGCGCCTCAGGCCTTCTTCGCCGCCGCCACGACCTTCTGCGCCGCCTCGGCCATCGTGTCGGCAGAGATGATCGGCAGGCCCGACTCGGCGAGCATCTTCTTGCCGAGATCCTCGTTGGTTCCTTTCATCCGCACGACCAGGGGCACCTTCAGATGCACGGCCTTCGAAGCCGCGATCACGCCTTCGGCGATCACGTCGCAGCGCATGATGCCGCCGAAGATGTTGACCAGGATCGCCTGCAGCTTCGGGTTGCGCAGCATCAGCTTGAACGCTTCGGTGACCTTCTCGGTCGTCGCGCCGCCGCCTACGTCGAGGAAGTTCGCGGGCTCGCCGCCGAACAGCTTGATCGTGTCCATCGTCGCCATCGCCAGCCCCGCGCCGTTGACCAGGCAGCCGATGTTGCCGTCGAGCTGGATGTAGGACAGATCGAACTGGCTCGCCTCGACTTCGGCGGGGTCCTCCTCGTCCAGATCGCGCATCGCGACGATGTCCGGATGGCGGAACAGCGCGTTCGAGTCGAAGTTCATCTTCGCGTCGAGCGCGACGACGCGGCCGTCGCCGGTCAGGATCAGCGGATTGATCTCCGCGAGCGATGCATCGCATTCCCAGAATGCCCTGTACAGGCCCTGCAGCACCGCGCGCGCCTGCGGCACGCTCGCCGCGGGCACGCCGATCTTGACGGCGACGTCGTCGGCTTCGCGATCGGTAAGGCCGCGCTCGGGATCGACGAACACCTTGTGGATCTTCTCCGGCGTATGCGCCGCGACTTCCTCGATGTCCATGCCGCCTTCGCTCGAAGCCATCAGGCACACGCGCTGCGTCGCGCGATCGACGACCATGCCGACGTATAGCTCCTTCCTGATGTCCGCGCCTTCTTCGATCAACAGCCGCCGCACCTTCTGCCCCTGCGGACCCGTCTGATGCGTGACGAGCTGCATGCCGAGGATGCGCGACGCGTGCGCCTTCACCTCGTCGATTGAACGCGCAAGCTTGACGCCGCCGCCTTTGCCGCGGCCGCCGGCGTGGATCTGCGCCTTCACGACCCACACGGGCCCGCCGAGCTGTTTCGCCGCGGCCACGGCCTCGTCGACCGAAAAACAAGGCACGCCGCGCGGCACGGGCACGCCGTACTTGGCGAGGATCTGTTTGCCCTGGTACTCGTGGATCTTCATCGAAGTCTCGCTAGTTGGACTTGTGCGTCTTGTGCTGCGGCCGATACCAGCGCGGGTAGTAGCGCGCCACCGCGGGTCCGTCGCTCTTCAGCGCATGGCAGCGGTCGAGCTGCCACGGTTTTTCCTGCGCCCGGTGATGGTCCTCGGCCGCCGTGTCGCTCGGCTTGAAGACCTCGCCGGCGAAGGCCTGGATCGCGGCCGTCGGCAGCACGTTGGTCAGCTCGGTGAGGTGCGAACAGCCGAGCGTGCCGCCGAGCTTCTCGCGCACGTGGCGCCGGAAGTCCTGCCGCAGGTTCAGTCCGATCAGCTTGCGGTAGTCGGCGGCGATCGTCTCGCAGTAGCCGGGATAAGGCGTGGCGTCCGAGCGCGCCCGCGCATCGACGACGTTCAACTGCGTGTCGATCGTCAGCGTCACGCGCATTCCGTGCACGGGTTCGCCGGCATTGCGGATGCCGGTGGCGAGCGGGAAGTCGCGCGACTTGGTGTCGATCAGCGCCGCTTCCAGATCCCACAGGCCGTCGTCGCGCGCGTAGGCATCCACGCGGATCGCGCGCGTGTGCACATGGCGGCGGCGGTTGGCGCTGACTGGGGAGCTGGACATCCGCGTGCGTCGAGGCACGGACCGAAAAAAAGCCGGGCAAAGCGCTCCCGGCGCGAGGATGGTAGCACGCAGCACGCGCCGGGCCACCCGAGGTGGATCGCGCGCCGCCGCGCAACCCGGTCTTCAGGGTCTGAAGGTCCGCACGAAGTCGAGGAACACCCGCGCGGCGAGTTCGGCGTCTTCGACCGTCATCGTCTCGCGCGGGTTGTGGCTGATGCCCCCGTCGCCGCAGCGGACGAACAGCATGCACACCTCGGTCACGCGCTGCAGGATCATCGCGTCATGGCCCGCGCCACTCGGCAGCCGTAATGGCGCGGCGCCGGCGCGCGCAATGCACTGCTCTAGCAGATCCATCAACCGCGGCGAACATGGGGCGCACGGCACGCGCATCGTCTGCGCGAGGTCGAGCGCAACGCCGCGCCTTCGTGCGATCGCGTTCAACTCGCGCACGACATCGTCCACTGCAGCGTCGCGCGTCGCGTCGTCGCCGGCGCGGATGTCGATCGAGAACTCGCAGCGGCCGGGGACGACGTTGGCTGCGCCGTTCGGCACGCCGACCATGCCGACCGTGCCGACCAGCGTCGGCGCCTGCGAACAGCGGCGCTCGATCGCGAGAATCATCTCGGCGGCGGCCGCGGCCGCATCGCGACGCATCGGCATCGGCGTCGTGCCGGCGTGGCTGGCAACGCCGGTGACGGTGGCAGACATGCGCACGCTACCTGCGATCGACGTGACCACGCCGAGCGGCAAACCGCGGTCGAGCAACACCGGCCCCTGCTCGATGTGAACCTCGATGTAGGCGGCAAGCCGCGCCGGATCGCGCGCGAGCGCCGCGATCGCCGCCTCGTCGCCGGGCAGACCGGCGGCGCGCATCGCCGCACGCATCGTCACGCCGTCGGCATCGATTCGATCGAGCAGCGCCATGTCGAAAGCGCCGACGAGCGCGCTCGACGCAAGGAAGCTCGACTTGAAGCGCACGCCTTCTTCCTCGGCAAAGGCGACGATCTCGAGGTGGTACGGCAGGCGCTCGCCGCGGCGGCGCAGATCGTCGACCACGACGATCGGCAGCAGGATGCCGAGCCGACCATCGAAGCGTCCGCCATTGCGCACCGTGTCGAAGTGCGAGCCAGTGATCAGCGTCTTGGCCTCGGGATCCGCGGAAGCGTACCGGCCAACGACGTTGCCGACCGCGTCGACTTGAACCTGCAGCCCCGCCTCGCGCATCCAAGCCGCGATCTGCGCCGCGGCGGCCCGATGCGCCGGCGTCAGATACGTCACTGTCAGCGCGTCGGGCTGGTCCGAGTGCGCCGCGAGAAGCTCGGCGCGTTCGACGATCGCGCGTCCAAGCGGGTTCTCGGTCTGCGAGTCCACGAGCATCGGATCGGAAATCAGGCGTGCCGCGCGCGACCGGCGTCGCGCGCACCGGCATTATGCCCAGCGGCGGACGCCGCGCGCGCAATCGCGTCAGTCGTCTTCGGATGCGCCGCGCACGACCCGCAGGATGACGTCGGTCGAGAAACCACGCGCGGCAAGAAAGCGCAGTTGCTTCGCCCGCCCGGCGTCGTCGCGCGGCGGCACGCCGAAGCGCTTACGCCAGACCTCGCGCGCGCGGGTCAGTTCCGATCTCGCAAGTTCGTCCGTCACCCGCGCGATGAGATCGGGAGCGAGGCCGTGCTGCTTGAGCTCCTGCCGGACCCGCGTGGTACCGAATCGTTCCGCCCGGCTCCGCACGAGGCTCGCCGCGAAGCGCGCCTCGGACAGCATGCCCTTGCGTGCCAGCTCGTCGAGCACGCAGTCGACTTCCGACGGATCGGCTCCTTCGGGAAGATGCCGCCGCAGTTTGCGCGCCAGCTCCGCGCGGCTGTGTTCTCTCCGCGCCAGCGCCGCGACGGCTCGCTGCAGCAGCGATGGTGGCTCCTTTGCGCGCGCAGTCACATCGAGAGCAGCTCAGCCTTCAGCCATCGGTGCGTTGCGGGCTACAACGCCCACCTTTTCGCGAATGCGATTTTCAATCTCGAGCGCCAGTTCCGGGTGCTCCTTAAGATAGTCGCGCGCGTTGTCCTTGCCCTGGCCGATGCGGTCGCCGTTGTAGCTGTACCAGGCGCCCGACTTCTCGACGATGCCGTGCAGCGCGCCGAGGTCGACGATTTCGCCTTCGCGCGAAATGCCTTCACCGTACAGGATGTCGAACTCGGCCTGCTTGAACGGCGGCGCGACCTTGTTCTTGACGACCTTGACCTTGGTCTCGGAGCCGATCACCTCTTCGCCTTTCTTGATCGAGCCGACGCGGCGGATGTCGAGCCGGACCGAGGCGTAGAACTTGAGCGCGTTGCCACCGGTCGTCGTCTCCGGGTTGCCGAACATCACGCCGATCTTCATCCGGATCTGGTTGATGAAGATGACCAGACAGTTCGTGCGCTTGATCGTCGCCGTGAGCTTGCGCAGCGCCTGGCTCATCAGCCTCGCCTGCAGCCCCGGCAGCGAATCGCCCATTTCGCCTTCGATTTCAGCCTTCGGCGTCAGCGCCGCGACCGAGTCGATGACGATCAGGTCGACCGAGCCCGAGCGCACCAGCGCGTCGGCGATCTCGAGCGCCTGCTCGCCCGTGTCGGGCTGCGAGATCAGCAGGTCCTGCAGGTTGACGCCGAGCTTCTGCGCGTACTGCACGTCCAGTGCGTGCTCGGCATCGATGAAGGCACAGGTGCCGCCGATCTTCTGCATCTCGGCGATCACCTGCAGCGTCAGGGTCGTCTTGCCCGACGATTCCGGCCCGTAGATCTCGACGACGCGGCCGCGCGGCAGCCCGCCGATGCCCAGCGCGATGTCCAGGCCGAGCGAGCCGGTGGACACGACGTCGATGTCCTCGGCCACCTCGCCGTCGGCCAGCCGCATGATCGAACCCTTGCCGAACTGCTTTTCGATCTGCGCCAGCGCTGCTGCCAGGGCCTTCTGCCGCTCTTTCGAATCCGCCACCAACCCGCTCCTTCCGTCGTCCATCGTCGCCTCCGCTCGCGCCGCCGAATCGAAGTGGCGCACTGCGCGCCACCAACTGAATGAAATGACAGTGTCACTGTAGTTTCATTCAGTATCGGCGTCAAGCACCCCCACGGATGCGCAACGCGGCAACGACGCACGCTGCTGCCCTGCGGCTTGCAGCGGGCGAACCCGCTGCCTAGACTGCCGCGGCAAGGGAGAACCCGCCCGCGCAAGGACCTCGGCATCGAAGTCCGCGCCAAGGCGGCTTGCAGCATATCAAGTGCGCATCCTCATCGCCGAAGACGATCCGGTGCTGGCCGACGGCCTGTCGCGCTCGCTGCGCGCCGGCGGCTACGCGGTCGACGTGGTGACCACGGGCGAGGAGGCCGACACGGCGCTCACTGCCCAACCCTTCGATCTGCTGATCCTCGACCTCGGTCTGCCGAAGCTGTCCGGGTTGGAAGTCTTGCGTCGGCTGCGCGCGCGCAACTCCAAGGTGCCCGTGCTGATTCTGACGGCCGCCGACAGCGTCGAACAACGCGTGCGCGGGCTCGACCTCGGCGCCGACGACTACATGGCCAAACCCTTCGCGCTGTCCGAGCTCGAAGCGCGCGTTCGCGCGTTGACGCGCCGCGCGCTCGGCGCCAGTCAGAGCGTGCTGCGCAACGGCGCACTGGCGCTCGATCAGGCAGGCCGCGTCGCGATGATCAACGAGCAGCCGCTCGAGCTTTCGGCCCGCGAACTCGGCCTGCTGGAAGTCCTGCTGCAACGAGCCGGGCGCGTCGTCAGCAAGGAGCAGCTCGTCGACCATCTGTGCGAATGGGGCGAAGAGGTCAGCAACAACGCCATCGAGGTCTACGTCCACCGCTTGCGCAAGAAGCTGGAGCCCGGCGGCATCCGCATCGCCACGGTCCGCGGACTAGGCTATTGCCTCGAACGCGTCGCCGCCGAGGCGGCCAACGACGCGCCGGCAGTCGGCCCGGCGCAGCCGGGCGCCGTGCCGCCGGGCGCGGCATAGCGGCGTCCGCGCCGCGCGGCCGCGGCGCCGATAATCCGACCGACGATGCCCGACGAAACCGTCGATCCCGCGGCGCTGCCTGCGCCGCAACCGCCGTCGGCCCGGCCCGGCTGGCGCGCCAACATGCGCGCGCTCGCCTCGGCGCTCACACCCGGTGCCGCGCGGCGCGCATCGACCGGCGAAAAGGCGCCGACCGGCTTCAATCCGCTGCGGCGGACCGGCGAGCAGCGTTCGCTGTTCGGCGAGATCCTCGACTGGATGCTCGCGCCGCTGCTGCTGCTGTGGCCGATGAGCGTCACCGTCACCTATCTGGTCGCGCAGTCGATCGCCAACGCGCCGTTCGACCGCACCCTCGGCGAGCGCCTCGAGCTGCTGGCCGACCACGTCAAGGAGTTCAAGGGGCAGGTCGCGCTGCAACTGCCGCTGCCGGCGCACCAACTCCTGCACGCCGACACGATCGACAGCACGTACTACATGTTGCTCGGGCTGCGCGGCGAATTCGTCGCCGGCGACCGCGACTTGCCGATCCCCGACGAGAACGACGCGCCCACGCCCGGCCGGGTCAAGTTCCGCTCCGACCAGATCCGCGGCACCGAAGTGCGCATCGCCTACACTTGGGTCGAGTTCCGCAACGCCAAGGGCGGCCAGCCCGTACTGGTGCAGGTCGCCGAGACGCTCGAGAAGCGCTCGCAGCTCGCCAACGAGATCATCCGCGGCGTCATCGTGCCGCAGTTCGTCGTGCTGCCGATCGCGGTGATCCTGGTGTGGTTCGGGCTGTCGCGCGGACTGGCGCCGCTGAACTCGCTGCAGGCGCGCATTCGGGCGCGGCGGCCCGACGATCTGTCCCCGATCGATCCGCAAGCCGCGCCCGAAGAGCTGGCACCGCTCGTCAATTCGTTCAACGAGCTGCTCGAGCGCATGGCGCAGAACCTGCAGACGCAGCGGCGTTTCACCGCCGACGCCGCGCATCAGATGAAGACGCCGCTCGCGGGGCTGCGCACGCAGGCCGAGCTCGCACTGCGCGAGACCGATCCCCAACAACTGAAGCGCAGCCTGCGCCAGATCGCGGCGTCGACCGAGCGTGCCACCCACCTGATCAACCAGTTGCTCGCGCTGGCCAGGGCCGAACATCACGCGACCGACCTGCGCGCGTTCGAAGCGATCGACCTGGTTCCGCTGGCGCGCGAACTGGTGCGCGAATGCTATCCGCTCGCACAGACGCGATGCATCGATCTCGGCTTCGAAGGACCGAATCGGCCGGTGCGAATCATCGGGATGGCCGTGCTGGTGCGCGAGCTGCTGAAGAACCTCGTCGACAACGCCCTGCGCTATACGCCTGAACAGGGCAGCGTCACGGTACGGGTGCGCACGGCGTCCGAGTCCGGTTCGGCCTTCCTCGAGGTTGAGGACACGGGACCGGGGATCGCCGAGCACGAGCGCCAGCTCGTGTTCGAGCGCTTCTACCGCGTCCTTGGCACCAACGTCGACGGCAGCGGGCTGGGGCTCGCGATCGTGCGCGAGATCGCCGAGCAGCACGATGCGCTGCTGCGTCTCGGCGACAACCCGCGCGGAACCGAACCCGGTCTGCCCGGGACTTTGATCAGCGTGGAGTTCACGCACACGCTGACGAGCCCGCCGACGCTGCCGATTGCGTGAGTGGGGCTGCTGCGTGACTGGCTTGGCGGGCCGCTCGGGAGCAGGCGGAAACCCGCTCGCGTTGGTTTGGACTGGAACCCGGTGCCCCGCCTTCGCGGGGGCAGGCTCGGCTTTGCGAAACCGGAATGACGCGGCTGTTTCCGTTGGCTTCGGCCGCGTCGCTGCGCGACGCTTGACCTGCGCTACGCGCAGCTCAGCCTTCGCCGCAACTCGCTACGTCGTGGCAAGTTGTCGCCGCGCGCCCGCGGCGCTCGCTCACGGACATCCGCGTCATTTGACCGCACTGCGGTCAGCGTCGATAATTCGCGCCCTCCGCCGCCCGGCGGAGTTTGCTTCGGCAGGCGGATTAGCTCAGCTGGTTAGAGCAGAGGAATCATAATCCTTGTGTCCGGGGTTCGAGTCCCTGATCCGCCACCACCTCTCTTCCGGATCCGCATGATCTCGCGCTTGCTGACGTTGCTCGTCGCCCTGCTTTTCGCCGGTGGCGTCGCCGCGCAGGCCGCGCGCAAGATTCCGGCCGACGCACCGAAGGGCCGCTTCACCGCGCTGCAGCTTCCGCTGGTGAGCATCGACGGCAAGCAGTTCCGTCTTGCGCCCGGTGCACGCATCCTCAATGCGAACAACCTGACCGTCACACCCAATCTCGTTCCGGCCGGAACGCCGGTGCGCTACGAGCTCGATGCGCAGGGCCTGGTCCGGACAGTCTGGATCGTGGACGCGGCTCCGGGCGTCGAGCGCAGCGGACCGCAGCGCTGAAGTCGCGATGAACCGCAAGGTCTACATCCGCACGTTCGGCTGCCAGATGAACGAGTACGACTCGGCTCGGATGGCCGACGTGCTCGCCGCCGCGGAAGGCATGACGCCGACCGAGGATCCGGCCGAGGCCGATGTCATTCTGTTCAACACCTGCTCGGTACGCGAGAAGGCACAGGAGAAGGTCTTCTCCGACCTCGGCCGCGTCAAGCATCTGAAGAAGAGGAACCCCGATCTCGTGATAGGCGTCGGCGGCTGCGTGGCGAGCCAGGAAGGTACTGCGATCGTCGAGCGCGCGCCGTACGTGGACATCGTTTTCGGTCCGCAGACGCTGCATCGCCTTCCCGCGCTGATCGAGCGGCGTCGCGCGACCGGCGCACCGCAAGTCGACGTTTCGTTCCCGGAGATCGAGAAGTTCGACCATCTGCCGCCGCCGCGCGTCGACGGCGCGAGCGCGTTCGTGTCGATCATGGAGGGCTGCAGCAAGTACTGCAGTTTCTGCGTCGTCCCGTACACGCGCGGCGAGGAGGTGTCGCGGCCGCTCGACGACGTGCTGACGGAGATCGCCGATCTCGCCGACCAGGGCGTCAGGGAAATCACGCTGCTCGGTCAGAACGTCAACGCCTACCGCGGCCGCATGGGTACGGGCGAGACAGCGGACTTCGCCCTGCTGCTCGAGTACGTGCACGAGATCCCCGGCATCGAGCGCATTCGCTACACGACCTCGCATCCGAAGGAATTCACGCAGCGACTGATCGACGCCTACGCGCGGCTGCCGAAGCTGGTGAGCCACCTGCACCTGCCGGTGCAGGCGGGCTCGGATCGCGTGCTGGCGGCGATGAAGCGCGGCTACACCACGCTCGAGTACAAGTCGATCGTCCGCCGGCTGCGCGCGGTGCGTCCCGGCATTTCGCTGTCGTCGGACTTCATCGTCGGCTTTCCGGGCGAAACCGAAGAGGACTTCGCGAAGACGCTCAAGCTGGTCGACGACGTCGGCTTCGACGCCAGCTTCTCGTTCGTCTACAGCCGCCGCCCGGGCACACCGGCCGCCGAGCTGCACGACGACACGCCGCACGAGGTCAAGCTCGCGCGCCTGCAGCGGCTGCAGGCGCTCTTGAACGAACACGCCGCGCGCATCAGCGCGGCGATGGTCGGCTCCACGCAGCGCATCCTGGTCGAAGGCCCGTCGAAGAAGGACGGCCGCGAGCTGATGGGCCGCACCGAAAACAACCGCATCGTCAACTTCGCCGGCGGTCCACGTGCGCAGCAGCTCGTCGGACAAATGATCGACGTGCGCATCACGCAGGCGCTGCCGCACTCGCTGCGCGGCGAGGTCGTGCTGCGCGAATCGGCGCTCGCCGCCTGAAACCCGCGTGGCACGCAAAGCCGCCGCCAAGGTGCTGGCCTATTCGGCCGACGCGGACAACTCGCAACTCGCCAACCTGACGGGCGCACTCGACGGCAACCTGCGGCAGATCGAAACCGAACTCGACGTCTCGATCAGGCGGCGCGGCCACCAGTTCCGCATCGAAGGCGCGCAGGAGCACGCGCAGCAGGCGATCGCGGTGCTCGAGCACTTCCTCGCGCGCGCGCAGCGGCCGATTTCGGTCGACGACATCCAGCTCTACTTCGTCGAGAACCGCGGCCGCAAACGCGCGGCGGCGCGCGCGGCCGAAGTCGAGGCCGAGGTCGACGACACGACGCTGCCCGAGCTGCACACGCGCCGACGCGACCTGCACGGCCGCACGCCGCGTCAGCGCGACTACATCCAGGCGATCCTCGAGCACGACATCGCGTTCTCGATCGGCCCGGCCGGCACCGGCAAGACGTATCTGGCGGTGGCCTGCGCAGTCGACGCGCTCGAGCGCGACGTGGTCAAGCGCATCGTGCTGACGCGGCCGGCGGTCGAAGCGGGCGAGCGGCTCGGCTTCCTGCCCGGCGACCTTGCGCAGAAGGTCGACCCGTATCTGCGGCCGCTGTACGACGCGCTGTTCGATCTGCTCGGCTTCGACAAGACGCAGCGGCTGCTGGAGCGCCAGACGATCGAAATCGCGCCGCTCGCCTACATGCGCGGCCGCACGCTGAACCAGGCGTTCGTGATCCTCGACGAGGCGCAGAACACGACGCCCGAGCAGATGAAGATGTTCCTGACGCGCATCGGTTTCGGCAGCAAGGCGGTGGTCACCGGCGACGTCACGCAGATCGATTTGCCGCGCGGCAACTCTTCCGGCCTGATCGAAGCGCAGCACATCCTGCGCGGGGTGCGGGGCATCGCGTTCACCTATTTCACCGCGGCCGACGTCGTTCGGCATCCGCTCGTGGCGCGCATCGTCGAGGCCTACGAAAAAGCCGAGAGCCTCAACCCGCCCGCGCCGCGCCGCTCGCGCGCGGCGCCATGAGCCCGCCGGGCCGTCGCAAGGGCGAAGCGCAACGCGCGGGGCGTCCTGTGACGCGGCTCGCGCTGTCGATTCACGGCCGCGACGAGTTCGCCGGGCTGCCGATGCGCCGCACGCTGCGTCGCTGGGTGCAACTCGCGCTCGAGCGCGACGCCGAGATCGCACTGAACTTCGTCGACGCACGCGAAAGCCGGCGGCTGAACCGCGCCTTCCGCGGCCGCGACTACGCGACCAACGTGCTGACCTTCGACTATGCGCAGCGGCCGCGGGTCGTCGCCGACATCGCGATCTGCGTGCCAGTGGTCCGGCGCGAAGCTCGCGAACAGGGCAAACCCTTACGCGCGCACCTCGCGCACCTCGTGATCCACGGCACGCTGCACGCGCAGGGCTACGACCATCGGCGGCCCGCCGAAGCACGCGCAATGGAGGCGCGGGAGGTCGAATTACTGGCCAAGCTTCGCGTCGCCGACCCGTACACGTAAGTTAGCGCAGGCTTACTGCATTGCGCGCCGTTCGCCGGCCGCCGGGTACCGCAGCGCGGGTACGAAAAAGCCGGCATTGCCAGCACAGGCGCATCGGATATGCTCGTCGCGTCCCAACAGCCGGGCCGGTCGCCGCGCCCGACGAAAATGTCAGAACCTCCGCAGGGTCGCCCGTCGACGTCCCAGAACCAACGCTCCCTGATCGAACGCCTGATCGCGTTCATCACCCGAGAACCCGAAAACCGCGAAGAGCTGCTCGAAGCGCTGCATGAGGCGCACGAGCGCAACCTGCTCGACGCCGACGCGCTGTCGATGATCGAAGGCGTGCTGCAGGTGTCCGAACTGCGTGCGCGCGACCTGATGGTGCCGGGCCCGCAGATGGACGTGATCGACATCGCCGAGGACCCGAAGACCTGGATCCCGCGCGTGATCGATACGGCGCATTCGCGCTTCCCGGTGATCGAAGGCAACCGCGACCACGTGATCGGCATCCTGCTCGCCAAGGACCTGCTGCGCTACTACCACGACGAGAACTTCGACGTCCGCTCGATGCTGCGGCCGGCCGTGTTCGTGCCGGAAAGCAAGCCGCTGAACGTGCTGCTGAAGGACTTCCGCGCCAACCGCAACCACATGGCGATCGTCGTCGACGAATACGGCGGCGTGGCCGGCCTGATCACGATCGAGGACATCCTCGAGCAGATTGTCGGCGACATCGAGGACGAATACGACCTCGACGAGGAAGCCGACAACATCGTCGCCGAGCGCGACGGCCGCTATCGCGTCAAGGCGCTGACCGAAATCGCGGCGTTCAACGAGACCTTCGGCACGCAGTTCCCGGACGAGGACTTCGACACGATCGGCGGCTTCGTCACCGACCAATTCGGCCGCGTGCCGCGCCGCGGGGACACGCTCGAACTGGACGGCGTGCGCTTCGAGGTTCTGCGCGCCGACGCGCGCCAGGCGCACCTGTTCCAGGTGGCGCGCGTGCCCAAGACCGTCGCGCGCGAGTTCGCGGAAGTCGAAGCCGCGCGCCAGCACGCTTAGTGCCGTTTCAGCAAACGGTAAGCGACCGTTTGCTGCTCAAACCTCCCCTCTCCCCTTGAGGGACCAGCCCGCAGGGCGCAGGACGCTACATCGTGGCGGTCCCGCTCCCGGCGAAAGCCGGGAGCGGGATGGGCCGCAGGCCCACAGAGGGGCGGGGTGAGGGGGCCGAGCGTTCAAGCTGTCACGCGACTCCTGAACGCTCGGTAAGTCGTTCGACGCGGGCGTCTAGCGGGTGCGCAGGTAGACTGCGCGCCGACTTCGCCCCGCCGGCGCCCGCGTGCCCGTCTTCGTCCTCTCCTTCCCCCTGCAAGCCCTTGCCGGCGCGCTGCTCGGTGCGGCGCACGCGCTCTCGTTCGCGCCGTGGAATCAGGGCTGGCTGCAGGTGCTCGCGCTCGCCGCGTTGTTCGCGCTTGCGGACTCCGCGCACAGCGCGCGGCAGGCGGCAGTGGCGGGCTTCGCCTTCGGGCTCGGCTGGTTCGGCGTCGGCGTGTCGTGGGTCTACATCAGCATGCACGTCTACGGCGGCATGTGGGCTTGGCTCGCAGCGCTCGCCACGCTCGCGTTCGCGGCGCTGCTGGCACTGTTTCCGGCGCTCGCGCTGTGGGCGGCGACCCGCTTCGGTCCATCATCGTCGTTGCGACCGCTGCTCGCGCTGCCCGCGGCTTGGGTCGCGACCGAGTGGCTGCGCGGCGTCGTGTTCACCGGCTTTCCATGGATTGCGGGCGGCTACGCGCACACCGATACGCCGCTGGCTGGCTTCGCGCCGGTCGCCGGCGTCTACGGCCTCAGCTTGCTCGCCGCACTCGTCGCGGGTGCGCTGGTCGCGCTGCTGCGCCGTCAATCGCGTGCGATTGCGGCGATTTCGATCGCGCTGCTCGCCGCCGCGCTCGCCGGCGGCGAGGCGCTGCGGCGAATCGAGTGGACGCAGGCGGCCGGAGAGCCGATCCGCGTGCGGCTGGTCCAGGGCAACATCCCGCAGAACCTCAAATTCGGTCCCGGGGGCCTGCAGCGTGCGCACGACACGCATCTCAAGCTGATGCGCGCCGGTGCGCGTGCGGATCTCGTCGTGCTGCCGGAGTCGGTGTTTCCGCTGCCGCTCGCCTATCTCCCCGACTTCGTCACGCGCGACCTGCTCGAGTACACCGCCGCGCGCGCGAGCGCGCTCGTCTTCGGCGTGTTCATCGAGGACCCGCCCGGCCGCTACTACAACAGCGCGATCGGACTGGCGCCCGGCGCGCAACCGCAGCGCTACAGCAAACGACACCTCGTGCCGTTCGGCGAGTTCATTCCTTTCGGCTTCCGCTGGTTCGTCGACCTGATGGCGATCCCGATCGGCGACCAGGAGCGCGGGGCGAAGTATCAGCCGCCGCTGGCGCTCGCCGGCCAGCGCATCGCCGTCAACATCTGCTACGAGGACCTGTTCGGCGCCGAGATCATCGACGCGTGGAAGGACCCCGGCAACGCGCCGACGCTGCTGCTGAACCTGTCGAACCTCGCGTGGTTCGACGATTCGATCGCGCTCGCGCAGCACCTGCAGATCTCGCGGCTGCGGGCGCTCGAAACCGGCCGGCCGATGCTGCGCGCGACCAACACCGGGGCGACCGCGATCGTCGACGCGCGCGGCCGCGTCGTCGCGCAGTTGCCGTTCAACACCGAGGGCGCGCTCGACGGCGAGGTGCGCGGCCATGTCGGCACCACGCCTTACGTGCGCTTCGGCGATTGGCCGGCGCTCGCCGTCATCGCGGCGCTGCTGCTCGCTGCGTTCGCGGCCGGGCGCGCGCGGCGCCTTTAGAGCTTATCCGCCAGTAATTCGTGCGTGCGTTGCCGCCAGAAAGCCCGGGTGCTAGGCGCGCGGCGCAGGACAGTAGCTCGGCCTACGGCCAAGCCGCGCAACAACGCAGGCGGGCTTTCTGGCGGCAACCCTGCGGGACGGGGGTCTGCGGCCCGCATGGCGTTGTTGCTCGTCGCTTGTTGGGGCCGGCCCAACCGCGCTCCTCGCGCCTAGCCCTGCGGGCCGCAGACGCCCGTCGCACGCACGAATTACTGGCGGATAAGCTCTTAGAATCGCGCCCTGCCGCAAGAGCGAGCCGAGCCGCGATGATCACGTTCCAGGAAGCCATCCTCCGCCTGCAGACCTACTGGAACCAGCAGGGCTGCGCGTTGCTGCAGCCGATCGACCTCGAAGTCGGGGCCGGCACTTCGCACACCGCGACCTTCCTGCGCGCGATCGGCCCGGAGCCGTGGCGCGCCGGCTACGTGCAGCCGTCGCGCCGGCCGAAGGACGCACGCTACGGCGAGAACCCGAACCGCCTGCACCAGCATCACCAGTATCAGGTCGTGCTGAAGCCTTCGCCGCCGGAGATCATCGAGCTTTACCTCGGTTCGCTCGCGGCGCTCGGCATCGACACGAGGAAAAACGACATCCGCTTCGTCGAGGACAACTGGGAGAACCCGACGCTGGGCGCGTGGGGGTTGGGCTGGGAAGTGTGGATGAACGGCATGGAGATCACGCAGTTCACCTACTTCCAGCAGGTCGGCGGGCTCGAATGCAGGCCGATCACCGGCGAGATCACCTACGGCCTCGAACGGCTGACGATGTACCTGCAGGACGTCGACAACGTGTTCGACCTCGTCTACACGAAGTGGCGCGACCGCGGCGTCGAGAAGGTGCTGCGCTACGGCGACGTGTTCCATCAGAACGAAGTCGAGCAGAGCAGGTACAACTTCGAAGCGAGCGATCCGCAGGTGCTGCTCGCCCAGTTCAACCTGTTCGAGGCCGAAGCGAAGCGCCTGATGGACGCGCAGCTCGCGCTGCCCGCCTACGAAATGGTGCTGAAAGCCGGCCACACGTTCAACTTGCTGGACGCGCGCGGCGCGATCAGCGTGACCGAACGCGCCGCCTACATCGGCCGCATCCGCGCGCTTGCCCGCGCGGTCGCGCAGAGCTACTACGAGTCGCGCGAACGGCTCGGTTTCCCGATGCTCGCCGAAGCCGACCGCAGGGCCGCGGCGTGAGAACGTTTTCAACACCGAGACACGGAGAACACGGAGAAGTGCAAGTCAGATCTCTGTGCTCTCCGTGTCTCGGTGGCTAATCAAGGCTCATCGAAGTGGCACACCCCGCCAATCTGCTGATCGAACTGCACACCGAAGAGCTGCCGCCGAAGGCGCTGAAGACGCTTTCGGAGGCGTTTGCGGCCGGCATCGAGCAGGGGCTGCGCAGCCTGCAGTTCCTCGCGCCCGACAGCCGCGTCACCGTGTTCGGCTCGCCGCGCCGGCTCGGCGTGCACATCACGCACGTCGCGGCCAGGTCGGCCGACCAGCCGTTCAAGCAGAAGTTGATGCCGCTCGCGGTCGCGCAGGACAAGGCGAAGAACTGGACCGCAGCCTTCCTCAAGAAGCTCGAATCGCTCGGCCGCGGGCATCTCGCCAAGCTCGCGATCGGTACGCACGAAGGGCCCGATGCGCTGCTGGTGGAGAACGACGGCAAGGCCGAGTCGGTGTTCCTGAAGAGCGTGGCCGCCGGGCAGCCGCTGATCACAGAGCTGCAGGCGGCGCTCGACGAGACGATCGCGAAGCTGCCGATTCCGAAGATCATGAGCTACCAGCTTGCCGACGGCACGACCGTGCAGTTCGTGCGGCCCGCACATCGGCTGGTCGCCCTGCACGGCCATCAGCCGCTGCCGGTGCAGGCGCTCGGCCTGATCGGCGGCACGAAGACTTTCGGCCATCGCTTCCTGTCGCAGGGCGAGATCGCCGTGCACTCGGCCGACACCTACGCCGAGCAGCTCGAACGCGAAGGGCGCGTGATCGCCTCGTTCGAGGCGCGCCGCGCGCGCATCGCCGAGCTGGTCACCGCCGCCGCGGCGAAACTCGGCGCGCAAGCGGTGATGCCGGCGGCGCTGCTCGACGAAGTCACCGCGCTGGTCGAATGGCCGGTCGTCTACGAATCTGGCTTCGAGGCCGAGTTCCTCGCCGTGCCGCAGGAGTGCCTGATCCTGACGATGCAGCAGAACCAGAAGTACTTCGCGCTGATGGATGCGAACGGCAAGTTGCTGAACCGCTTCCTGCTGGTGTCGCACCTGCAGACCGACGATCCGTCGGCGATCGTCGCCGGCAACGCGCGCGTCGTGCGCGCGCGGCTGGCGGACGCGAAGTTCTTCTACGACCAGGACCGCAAGGCCACGCTCGAATCGCGCATCCCGGGGCTGGCGAGCGTCGTCTATCACAACAAGCTCGGCTCGCAGCTCGAGCGCGTCGAGCGCGTCACCGGCATCGCCGTCGAGATCGCGAAGGCGCTCGGCGTCGACGAGACGCACGTCGAGCGCGCCGCGCGGCTCGCCAAAGCCGACCTGCGCACGCTGATGGTCGGCGAGTTCCCCGAGCTGCAGGGCATCATGGGCCGCTACTACGCGCAGCACGACGGCGAAGCGCCCGACGTCGCCAACGCGATCGAGGAGCACTACCGGCCGCGCTTCGCCGATGACGCCTTGCCGGCGTCGAGGGTCGGCACCTGCGTCGCGCTCGCAGACAAGCTCGAAACGCTCGTCGGTCTGTTCGGCGTCGGCGAGAAGCCGACCGGGGACAAGGACCCGTTCGCGTTACGCCGGCACGCGATCGGCGTGCTGCGGATGCTGATGGAAAAGCGGCTCGACATCGCGCTCGATCGCCTGCTCGCGATCGCCGAGGGCTCGTTCTCCGTGGCCAAGGCCTATGCCGCCGCGACCGGAGAAGTCGCGTCGTTCATCTACGACCGCCTGCGCGGCCTGCTGCGCGAGCAGGGCTACTCGGCCAACGAAGTCGAAGCCGTCGTATCGCTTGCGCCGACGCGCATCGACGTCGTGCCGGCGCAGCTTGCAGCGGTCCGCGCGTTCATGAAGCTGCCGGAAGCGGAGAGCCTCACCGCGGCGAACAAGCGCATCGGCAACATCCTGAAGAAGGCAGGCGCCGTGCCCGCGAGCTTCGATCCTTCGCTGCTGTTCGAGCCGGCCGAAAAGGCGCTCGCCGCGGCGTTCGAGCAGGTGCGGCCGATCGCGGAGCAGCGTTTCGCGCAGGGCGACTATGCCGGCATGCTCAAGTCGCTCGCGCCGCTGAAGCTGCCCGTCGATGCGTTCTTCGACGACGTGATGGTCAACGTCGAGGATGCGCGCATCCGCGACAACCGGCTCGCGCTGCTCGCCGCGCTGCGCGCGACGATGAACCGCGTCGCCGACCTGTCGCTGCTGGCGGCCGGCTGAATCGAGCGCGCGCGCCCCGATGAGCCGCCTGCGCGCGATCCTGTACCTGCTCGTGATGACGATCACGGTCGCGCCGTGGTCGTTCGTCGTTGTCGCCTCGTGGGTTACGCCGCCCGCGGTGCGCTACAAGCTCGCCGTGATGTGGACGCGGCTCGCGATCCGCGCCGCGCGCGCGATCTGCGGCGTGCGCTGGCGCGTCGAAGGCTGGGACAACCTGCCCGACGGTCCCGCGATCGTGCTGCCGAAGCACCAGTCGACGTGGGAGACGTTCTGGCTGCCGAGCTTCCTGCCGCGGCGCCTGTCGTTCGTCTACAAGCGCGAACTGCACTGGATCCCGTTCTTCGGCTGGGGCATCGCCTCGCTCGGCATGATCAACATCGACCGCTCGCGCGGGCAGGATGCGTTCGAGCAGGTCGTCCGCCAGGGCACCGCGCTGCTGCGCGACGGCTGGTGGATCGTGATCTTCCCCGAGGGCACGCGCACGCCGCCCGGCTCGACGAAGCGCTACAAGACGGGCGGTGCGCGGCTCGCGGTGCGCACCGGCACGCCGGTGATTCCGATCGCGGTGAACTCCGGCGAGTGCTGGCCGCGCGGCCCGCTGATCCGGCGCGCGGGCGAAATCACCGTCTCGATCGGACCGCCGATCGATCCCGCGGGAAAAAGCGCCGACGAGCTATCCGCGCTTGTAGAATCCTGGATCGAAAGCGAGATGCGGCGGCTGGCGCCGCATCGCTACGGCGGACCCTACGTTCCGGCGGCGCGCGGCAACGAGCGCGACGCCGCGAGCGAACCCGAGCGACAGGCACCGATCGATCGCTAGGCGCTTGAAAAGAGCCCTGACCAATACGGCGCAACAGCTCAGTCTGGCGTTCGACTTCCCGAGCGCCGAACCCGCGTCTCCGCTCCCTCCCGAACAGCCGAACTCCGAACCGGCGCAGCGCACGCGACAGCTTCACGTCGGCGGCCATGCGATCGGCTACCGCCTGCGCCGTGCCAAACGCCGCACGATCGGCTTTCAGATCGACGACGGCGGGCTCACCGTCAGCGCGCCGCGCTGGGTGCGGCTCGCCGAGATCGAGGCGGCGATCGTCGAAAAGGAACGCTGGATCCGCGCCAAGCTCGCCGAATGGCGCGAGTGGCGCGCCAAGCGCAGCCTGCCCGAAGTGCACTTCGCCGACGGCGGAACGCTGCCTTATCTCGGCCGGCCGCTCGTGCTGCGGCTGCGCGCCGACGCCGCCGGCACGCGGCTCGTCGACACCGAACCGCGCCGCGAGCTGCACGTCGCGCTGCCGCCGGAGGCGGCCGAGCCGCAGGTCAAGGACGCCGTGCAGGCGTGGCTGCAGTCCGAGGCCAAGCGCGTGCTCGGCGAACGGCTCGGGCTGCTCGCTGCGCGCGTGGACGTGAAACCCGCCGCGTGGTCGCTGTCGTCGGCGCGCTCGCAATGGGGTTCGTGCACGCACGACGGGCGCATCCGGCTAAATTGGCGGCTGGTGCACTTCGCGCTGCCGGTGATCGACTACGTCGTCGCGCACGAACTGGCGCACCTGAAGGAAATGAACCACAGCCCGCGCTTCTGGAGCGCCGTTGCGCAGCTGCTGCCGGGGTTCGAAGCCGCGCGCGACGAGATCAAGGGCGTCGATATCGCGTCGCTGCCCGTTTGACGCGGACGGTCGGGCGCCGGCGGTTCACTGCTTGCGGTCGAGGACCCAGCGCGCGAGCGCCAGCGCGTCGGCTTCGGAAAGCTTCGGGTTCGGCGGCATCGGCACGTCGCCCCAAGCGCCGGCGCCGCCGCTGCGGATCTTGGCCGCGAGCCGCGCCGCCGCGCCGGCATCCGCCGCGTACTTCGCAGCGATATCGCGGAAGGCCGGCCCGACCAGCTTGCGGTCGACCGTATGGCAGCCGTTGCACGCGTGTGCGTCGAGCATCTTTGCGACTGGATCGCCCCCGCCGGCAGCGAACGTATCCGGCGCGGCGGGCGGCGCCGGATCGCGGCCGTAATACGCGGCGAGATAGTCGAGGATCACGCGCTGCTCGTCGTCGGCCAGCGGCGGCATGCCGCGCTGGCGCATGTTCGCGAGCACGTCCTCCCACTCGCCGCGCGAAAGCCGCGAGCGCAGGATGTGCTCGAGGTCGTGGCAGATGGCGCAACGCGCGGCCGTCAGACCGGCGCCCGGTCCCGACGTGAGCTCGCGCGGTACGGCTGCGGTCGCGAGCGCCGCGAGCGCGACCGCCAGCGTCAGCGCGCTTGCGGCCCGCACTTCAGGCCTCGACCGAGACGCCGACCCGATGCACGCCGTTCCAGAAGTAGCCGAGCGGATTCCACGGCGACACCAGCGGTTGCGCGTTGCCCTTGTCGTCCCATGCGCGCGCGAGGAAGGTCTGATAGCCGGGGCGCTGCGGGCGGTGCAGGAAGCGGAAGCCGCGCCACGCGTACTTGTCGCCACGCGGATCGAGCTGCGCGGCCTGCCACGTCACGCCTTCGTCGAGCGAGATCTCGACGCGCTCGATCGCGCCTTCGCCGACCCAGGCCTTGCCGCGCACGAGGATCGGCTCGCCGACGCGGAACTTCGCGTTCGGCGCCGGCGCGGTGATGATCGACTTCACCGGCCAGGCCTCGGTCGAGACGGCGTCCTTCGGCATCCGTTCGCCGGGCGCGACCGGGTAGCGCGGAATCCGGTAGCTGTCGTCCATGTAGGTGCCCTTGAATGGCGCATCCAGCACGGTCAGCGTGTGCAGCCATTTGGTCGACGCCGAACCGGCCCAGCCGGGCACCAGCAGGCGGATCGGATAGCCGTGGACCTTGGGCAGCGGCGCGCCGTTCATGTCCCAGGCGATCAGCGTGTTCTCCTCCATCGCTTTCGACATCGGGATCGAACGGATCACCGGTGCCAGCGTCGGCACCGCGCCGAAGTCCGCGCCCTGCCCCGCAACGTGCACCGCGTTCGCCTTGACGCCGGCGGCGCGCAGCACGTCGGCAAGGCGTACTCCGGTCCACTTCGGACAGCCCATGCCGCCCGTCACCAACCAGGGCGTGCCGCGCGGCGTCGGCTGAAAGCCCGTCCGTCCCGAACCGGCGCATTCGAGCATCGCCTGCAGCGTGACCGCCCTGAACGAACGCTTCAGCTCGTCGACCGAGAACGTCAGTTCCTTGTCGACGAGCCCTTTGATCGACAGCCGATGCTGGGACGCGTCGATATCGGGCGTCAGCAGGTTGTTGCGGACGAACATTCGGTCGGTCGGCGTCGCGTCGAAGTCGTGCGCTTCCGCGGGGACGCTGCCGGTCAGCGGACGTTCCGAATGGACCTTGAAGACCGACATGTCCTTGCCTTTCAGCACGTCGGCGTTGGACACGGTGCCCGGGATCACCGGTTCGGGTGCGGCCGGCGCCGGCGCCTGCGCGAAGACCAGCGGCGGATCGGCGAGTGCAACGATCGCGCCGGTACCGGCGACGCGAGCAAGGAACGAGCGGCGCGAGTCATCCATCGGGACCTCCTTCGATTGCGGTGGGTAAGGCGCGCCGGCGGCGGCGCGATGGGCGCGTCAACATAGAACCTTCGCCGCCGGCTGCGTCTCCCGCTTACCTGCTAAGGCTTACCCCGTATGACGACGACGGCGCGCACCCATGCGCCGGCGCAGCCGCGCAGCGTCCGCCCGCACCGCAGCGGACTACACTCGCCCTGCCTCCGTCATCGCCTGGCCCTTCCGATGAGAATCCTCCACACCATGCTGCGCGTTGGCGACCTGCAGCGGTCGATCGACTTCTATACGAAGGTCATGGGCATGAAGGTGCTGCGCACGACCGACCGCCCCGAGCAGAAGTACACGCTGGCCTTCGTCGGCTACGGCGACGAGTCCGAGGGCGCCGTGCTCGAGCTGACCTACAACTACGGCGTGGACCGGTACGAGCTGGGCAACGCTTTCGGCCACATCGCGATCGCGGTCGACGACGCGCGCGCCGCGTGCGAGCGGATCAGGGCGGCCGGCGGTACGGTCACGCGCGAAGCCGGCCCGGTCAAAGGCGGCTCGACCGTGATCGCCTTCGTGCAGGACCCCGACGGCTACAAGATCGAGCTGATCGAGGCGGCGCGCTGAGCGCCGCCCGGGCGGCTGCGCCGCACAGTCGGGCGCGCCGGCGATCAGCCGGCGTCGAGCCGCGCGGCGAGGCGGACGAAGTGCTCCACCGCCAGCGTTTCCGCGCGCGCCGAAGGATCGACGCCGGCCGCGCGGATTGCGTCTTCGGGCAGCAGCTCGGCGAGCGCGTTGCGCAGCGTCTTGCGCCGCCGGCCGAATGCGGCGGAGACCACGCGCGCGAAGGCGTCCGCGTCGACCGGCGGCAGCTCGCCCTGCGGAATCGGCAGCATCCGCACGATCGCCGACTGCACTTTCGGCGCCGGAGAGAACGCGCCCGCGGGAACGACGAACAGCCGCGCGACGCGGTAGCGGAACTGCAGCATCACCGACAGCCTGCCGTAGTCCTTGCCGCCCGGCGCGGCGACGATGCGGTCGACCACCTCCTTCTGCAGCATGAAGTGCTGCGCGCTCACTCGGTCGGCGAGCGGCGCGAGCGCGAACAGCAGCGGCGTCGAGATGTGGTAAGGCAGATTGCCGACGATCGCGAGCGGCCGCGCGTCGGCTTGCGCGAGCGCGCGCCAGTCGAGCTTCAGCGCGTCCGCTTCGATCAGCGTGAGCTGCGTCGGCGCAAACCGCGCGCGCAGTCTGGCGGCGAGATCGCGGTCGATCTCCACGCAGGTGACGTGTCCCGCGCGCTCGACGAGCGGTGCGGTCAGCGCGCCGAGCCCCGGGCCGATCTCGACGATGCGGTCGCCGGGCGCAGGCGCGATCGCGTCGACGATGCGCGCGATGTAATGGGCGTCGTGCAGGAAGTTCTGGCTGAAGCGCTTGCGCGCGCGGTGGCCTTCCATCGACCCCGGCCGCCCGGCGCCCTACTCTTCGCGCTCGCTCGGCGCGCGCAACGCGGCGGACGGCGTCTCGCGCCGGTGCCACCACTCGCGGAATTCGCGACAGCGGCCGGTGTCGTCGAAACGCGCGGCGAGCACGCCGTCGAGCTCGACGAAGGCGCCGGTGGCCACGCGCGTGAAGCTCGCGCGCCAGTGCGCGTAGCCGCGGTCGCCGTCGAGCGCAATCGGCGTCGCGTCGAAGGTCACGTTGCGCTGGCCGTCCTTTGCGCCGACGGTCCAGTAGTGCCGGATCGCCGCTGCGCCCACCATCGGCGGCGCGAACGGCACTTCGTGGTACGCGGCATCGTCCGTGAACAGCGCGACGACCGCGTCGGGATCGCCGCCGATCCACGCGCGGCCGTAGCGCCGCAGCCAGTCGTCGAACTGCGCCGGTGTGATCATGCGCGACCCCTTTCTGCGCCCGCGCGCCGCTGCGCCAGCTCGACCGCGAGCGCGAGCGCGGCGCGCAGGCTGCCGGCGTCGGCGCGTCCCGTGCCCGCCAGATCGAGCGCGGTGCCGTGGTCGACCGACGTCCGCACGAACGGCAGTCCCAGCGTGACGTTGACGCCGTGGCCGAAGCTCGCGTACTTCAGCGGCGCCAGCCCTTGGTCGTGGTACATCGCGACGATCGCATCGTAGCGGCACGCGTTGGCGGGAACGAAGACCGTATCGGCGGGCAGCGGGCCGTCGAGCGCGATGCCGCGCGCGCGCAGCCGTTCGAGCGCGGGCGCGATGACTTCGATCTCCTCGCGGCCGAGATGCCCGCCTTCGCCCGCGTGCGGATTCAACCCGCACACGCCGATGCGCGGCGACGCGATGCCGAACTTCGCCACCAGTTCCGCGTGCAGCACTTCGATCGTGGCGACCAGGCCGTCGATCGTGATCGCGCGCGGCACTTGCGCGAGCGGCAGGTGCGTGGTCGCCAGCGCGACCCGCAACGGATGCGCCGCTTCGCCGCCGACCAGCATCATCACGACCTGCCGCGTGCCGGTCTTCTCCGCGAGATACTCGGTATGGCCGGTGAAACGGATGCCGGCGTCGTTGAGCACGCTCTTCTGCACGGGCGCCGTGACGACGGCATCGAACTCGCCGGACAGTGCGCCGGCGATTGCGCGGTCGAGCGTGGCGAGCACGTAGCGCGCGTTGCGAACGTCGAGCCGCCCGGGAACGATGGGCACACCGAGCGCGACATGCTCGATCGACCCGCTGCCCGGCAGCCGTGCGTGCGCGAACAGCGAACGATCGCCGATCAGCACGCATTCCACGCCCGCCGGCAGCGCATCGAGCGCCGCGACCGCGATCTCGGGTCCGATCCCCGCGGGTTCGCCCGTGGTGAGCGCAATCCGCAATGCTATGAGTCCTCCAGCCGATACTCGACGTAGGTGCGGTCGCGCAACTGGCGCAGCCACTCCTGGTAGGCTTCGTCGGCCTTGCGGTCGCGCAGCGCCTGGCGCGCGGCGAGCCGGTTGCGTTCGATCGGCGATTCCTCGGTACGACGCTCGAGCACCTGGATCAGGTGCCAGCCGAACGGACTCTGCACCGGCTCGCTGACTTCGCCGGGCTTGAGCTGATTCATCGCGCGCTCGAACTCGGGCACGGTGTCGCCCGGGTACAGCCAACCGAGGTCGCCGCCGCGCGTCGCGCTCGGGTCGACCGAATGCAGGCGCGCGAGCTGGCCGAAGTCCTGACCGCCGCGAACGACGCGGTCGCGCAGGTCCTGCAGGCGGCGCCGAACTTCCGGCTCGGGCGTCAGGTCCGACACGCGCAGCAGGATGTGCCGCGCGCGCGTCTGCTGTACCGGCCCGGTCGCGAGCCGTCCTTCGACCGCGTTGCGCTTGCCGACGAGCTTCAACACGTGGAAGCCGCCGGGGCTGCGCACGATCGGCGCCAGCTCGCCCGGCTTCAGGTCCTTGACCGCGTCGAGGAACAGGGTCGGCAGCCGCTCGGCCGTGCGCCAGCCGAGTTCGCCGCCGGATAGCGCTTCGGGTCCCGCGGAAAAACTCGCCGCCAGCCGCGCAAAGTCGGCGCCGGCCTTGAGCTGCGCAAGCAGATCCTCGGCGCGCTTGCGGATCTCGTCGATGCGCTGCGCGGACACAGCCTCGGGCACGCGCAGCAGGATCTGCGCGATGTTGTATTCGGTGGCGCCCGCCTCCACGCCCGCCTGTGCGGCCAGGAAATTGTCGATCTCGCCTTCGGCGATCTGGATCCGGCTGTCGACCTCGCGGTCGCGCAGCCGCGCCATCGTGATGTCGTCGCGCACGTCCTCGCGGAAGCGCGCGAAGCTCACGCCCTCGCGCTCGAGGCGCTCGCGGAAGACGGGCAGCGTGGCGCCGTTCTGCTCGGCGATGCGCGCGATCGTCGCATTGACCGTCGCGTCGTCGACGCGCACGCCCGTCTCCTTGGCGAGCTGAAGCTGGGCGCGGTCGACGATCATCCGCTCGAGCACCTGGCGCGTCAGCACGTCGCGCGCGGGCGGGTTGATCTTCTGCCTGCGCAACTGCTGCTCGGCGATCTGCACGCGCGCCTGCAGCTCGGCGCTGGTGATCACCTCGTCGTTGACGACGGCGACAATGCGGTCGAGCGGCTTCGTCGACGCGGGCGGACGGGTCTGCGCCGCGACGGCAAGGGCCGTCGCGCACAGCGCGGCAAGCACGAGGAGGCGCGCCGCGCGGCGCGCCGGAAGGGTTCGACTCATCGGCTACTCGTAAAAATCGAAACGCCCCGGCTCGCGCGGGGGCGGATTGATGACCTGGTAGCCGGGGATATTACGCCGCAGCGCCTCGACGGGGCTGGTCCCGATGCTGGCCAGGCCGTTCAGCTCGAGCTGCACGAACACGGTCGTCGTCGCTTCGTTGACCGCGGTGGCGAAGCGCTGCGCGACGACGCGCATCGTCCAGCAGTCGGCCTTGTATTCGAGGCCGCCGAGCAGTTCGACCCAGCGGCGGTCGCGCTGCGAGTAGTTGACGCGCGCCACCCCGTACCACTTGGGCGACAGCGGCCACTGCGCGGCGATGTCGATCTGCTGCAGCTCGTCGAGCTTGTAGCGGTACGACAGCGAAAGCACCGACGCCGGTCGCGGCTGGTAGCGCAGGCCGATCGTCGCGCGCACGACCTGTTTCAGCTCGGTCGAGTGCTGAACGGCGACGTCGGTGATCCAGTGCCGGTACAGGAAGCCGCTCACCGCGAACAGCACGTCGGAGGCGTCGCCCGTACGCGGTGCCCCGCCGGGCAGCACGACGTTCTGCGGCGAGCGGTAGTAGCGCTGTCCGATCGCGGCGCGCAGCCGCTCGGCGCCGGTGGCCGGATCGAGCACGCGGCCGACCAGCGCGGCGGTGAGCTGGTCGGCCTGGCCGATGCGATCGCCGCCGACGAACACGTTTTCGGTGAAAAGCTGCGCGAAGTTGAAGTCCGCGAGCGCGCTGTCGAAGTTCGGCAGCGCGTTCTGCTCGCGATACGGGATGTAGGCGTAGTACAGGCGCGGCTCGATCGTCTGCAGCGAGGGCGCGCCGAACCACGACGCCTCGCGCTCGAACACCAGCCCCGCGTCGAGCGAAGCGATCGGCACGTTGCGCGTCGGCGAGGCGTCGGCACGCTGCACGGCGTCGAGCGAATACGCGGTCGAGTGCAGTTGCAGGCGCGGCACGACGAACCAGCCCGGCGCCTGCAGCGGGTACGCCACGCTCGGATTGAGGATCATGCGCGAACCGGTTTCGAGCGCGGGATGCTCGAACTGCGTCGCGTCGGCGGCGAGCGCGACATCGAAGCCCGCCAGGTCGTCGCGCCGCGCATTGAACGCGAGCTGCGGCACGCGCTCGTACGGTTTGACCACCGGCGCCAGCGGATCCTGCAGCGTCTGGTTCTTCGTGATCCGCAGCGCGGTGTTCCAGTAGGTGCGGTTGTAGCCGACGTAACCCTCCTGCGGCAGCACCGCCTGCGCGCTGCCGACGATCGTGCGCGAGAAGTCGACGAAGAAGCGGTCGTCGGTGACGCGGTTGTAGTTCAGACCCGCCACCACGCCCGTCGGCGCGGCGTATTCGTGGCGCACGGTCGCGAACTCGCGCGAGCCGCCGAACACGCGGTCGTCCGGAACGACGTCGATCTCGACCGTTCCGCGGTAGGTCGGCTCCAGATAGCGGAACTCGTTCTGCAGCAGCACGCCACGGCGCGCCATCACGCGCGGCGCGATCGTCGCGTCGCGGTTCGGCGCGATGTTCCAGTAGAACGGCACGGTCACCTCGGGCCCGAGCCGCGAGTTGATGCCGAAGCTCGGCGTCAGCAGGCCGCTGCGGCGGCGGTCGCCGAGCGGAAACTGGAAGTACGGCGACGCGAAGATCGGCACGCCCTGGAAGTAGATCGCCGCGCCGCGTGCGCTCGCCAGCTCGTCGAGCCGGTCGATGTCGAGCCGGTCGGCGCGGACCCACCAGGCCTGGTCGTCCGGCGAGCAGGTGCTGTAGGTTGCGTCGAGCAGGCGCACGCGCTCTTCGCCGAGGAATTCGAGCAGCTTCGACCGGCCGTGCCCGCCGCGCTGCGCGTAGCTGAAGTTCGCCTCCGGCATCCGCCCGGTCTGCGCATCGACGCGCAGCCTCAACGAAGGTCCGAAGAAGGCCACGCCGTCGCGATAGACGCGCGCGTTGCCTTCGATTTCGAGTTCGTCGGTCGGCACCGTATAGGTGATGCGGTCGCCGCGCAGCACGGCGCCCGCGCGCCGTACCTCGGCGTCGCCCTGCAGCACGACGCGCTCGTCGACCTCGCCTTCGAGCCGGCGCGCGCGCGCATAGGTCGGCGTGGGAGCCTCCGCGCCGCCCGGCGCGCGCCCGTCGCCGAGCGCGCGTTCCAGCGTCAGCCGCGGATGGGTGTCGTCGTTGCCCGGTGATTGCGCCTGCGCGAGCGGTGCGAATGCGATCAGCAGCGCGGAGACGAGGCGCGTGCGATCGAAGGTAGCGCGGGCGGCGCGCGCCGGGCGTGTCGGCATGGGGACAGAAGCACGGCGTCGAGCGACCATGCGCAACGTATTATAGGGAGCGACCTGCGCGGATCGGCGCGATCGCGGTGAGCGGAGGCAATCGCGCCGCCGCCGGTTTGCGCGCCGCCGCGCGCGACGAGAACAGAACAAGACCTCCGAATGACCGACGCTGTTCCCGACCGACGACTCGAGCTGCTGCGCGACTGGCTCGCCGCGCTCGCGCCCGAACACGACCTGCACGTCGAAACGCTGCGCCCGGCGTCGGCCGATGCGAGCTTCCGCCGGTACTTCCGCATCGACGCCGGCGCGGCGAGCCTCGTTGCGATGGACGCACCGCCGGACAAGGAGGACGTGCGGCCGTTCATCCACGTCGCGCGGCTTCTGCGCGAAGCGGGACTGAACGCACCGCAGGTGCTCGCGCGCGACGTCGCCAGCGGCTTCCTTCTGCTGACCGATCTCGGCACCACGACCTACCTCGACGCGCTCAACGCGGGCACGGCCGATGCAAACGCGCTGTTCGCCGACGCGATCGACGCACTGGTCCGCTGGCAACTCGCGAGCCGCGCCGGCGAGCTGCCGCCGTACGACGAGCCGCTGCTGCGGCGCGAGCTGATGCTGTTTCCCGACTGGTACGTCGCGCGACATCTGGGCCGGACGCTGGACGAGCGGCAGAGCCGCACGCTGGAAGCGATGTTTCGCCGCATCCTCGCCTCGAACCTCGCGCAGCCGTCGGTGTACGTGCACCGCGACTACATGCCGCGCAACCTGATGATCTCGACGCCGAACCCGGGCATCCTCGATTTCCAGGACGCGGTCTACGGACCGATCACCTACGACCTCGCGTCGCTGCTGCGCGACGCCTTCATCAGTTGGGAGGAGGAGCGCGTGATCGACTGGGCGGTGCGCTACTGGGAGAAGGCGCGCCGCGCGCGGCTTCCGGTGCCCGCGGACTTCGGTGAGTTCTATCGCGACCTGGAGTGGATGGGACTGCAGCGGCACCTGAAGGTGCTCGGCATCTTCGCGCGCATCAACTACCGCGACGGCAAACCGCACTATCTCGCCGACACGCCGCGCTTCGTCAGGTACGTGCGCGCGGTGATCCAGCGCTACAGCGAACTGGCGCCGCTCGCGCGACTCATCGACGAACTGGAGGGCGTCGAGGTGCGCGTGGGGTATACGTTCTGACGGAGGCCGGATTGCGGATCGCGGATTGCGGATTGCGCGAGTTGCCCGTGCGTGTCGGTTGTAGCCGCCGCGCGGCGAGGCGTCTGGGTGCGCGCGGGGCGGGGACCCTCCCCCGACCCTCGAGGAGGTCGCAACGACGCGCACCGTTCGAGACGCAATCCGCAATCCGCAATCCGCGCTGCGAACGGCGATGAAAGCCCTGATCTTCGCCGCCGGCCGCGGCGAACGGATGCGACCGCTGTCGGACGCGACGCCGAAGCCGCTGCTCGAAGCCGGCGGCAAGCGGCTGATCGAATGGCAGATCGACGCGCTGGTGCGCGCGGGCTTTCGCGAGCTGGTGATCAACACCGCGCACCTCGCGTCGCAGATCGAGAGCGCGATCGGCGACGGCGCGCGCTACGGCGCGCGCATCGCCTATTCGCACGAGGGCGAAACCGCCGAGGATGCGCTGGAGACGCTCGGCGGCATCGTGAAGGCGCTGCCGCTGCTGAGTTCGAGCGGGGCGACGCCGTTCATCGCGGTCAGCGGCGACATCGTCACCGACTACGACTATCGACGCCTGGTGCCGCATGCACAGGCGATCGAACTGGGGGTGGCCGACGCGCACCTGGTGCTGGTCGACAATCCGCCGTCGCATCCGGCCGGCGACATGGGCCTGGCGCAGGGACGCATCAACCTGCACCCGCCGTTGCTGACCTACGGGAACATCGGCGTGTTCGCGCCGCGCCTGTTCGCGGGCGAAGCGCCCGTGAAGAAGAAGCTCTTTCCGTGGCTGTATCGCGCCGCCGAGCGCGGCCGCGTGAGCGGCGAGCACCACGCGGGGCGCTGGCACAACGTCGGCACGCCGGGAGAACTCGCCGCGCTCGATGCACGGCTGCGGACGGACGCCGGGTCCGCCGCCGCGACGTCCTAGAATTTTTCGTCCCGCCCCGACGCCCGGCCCGCGCATGACGATCGACATCGACCACTTTCGCGCACGCCGCGCGCGTGTGCTCGACGCGATCGCGGCGCGCGGCGGCGGCGTGGCGATCCAGCCGACGGCCCCGGAAGTCCTGCGCAACCGCGACAGCGAGTTCCCGTACCGGCACGACAGCTACTTCTATTACCTCACCGGCTTCCCGGAGCCCGAGGCGGTCGTCGTCCTCCTCGCGCTCGGCGCGCGGCGCGAGAGCATCCTGTTCTGCCGCGCCAAGCACGAGGAGCGCGAGATCTGGGACGGTTATCGCTACGGACCCGAGCTGGCGCGCGGCGTCTTCGGCTTCGACGCCGCGCATCCGATCGAGCACATCGACGAAGAACTGCCGAAGTTCCTCGCCGACGCGCCGGCGCTGTTCTACGGGATCGGCTCGATACCGCGTTTCGACGAGCAGGTGCAGCGCTGGCTCGGTGCCGTGCGCGCGCTGGCGCGTACCGGCGTGGCCGCGCCGGGCGCGCTGCACGATCTGCACGTGATCCTCGACGAGATGCGGCTCGTCAAGGACGACGCGGAAATCGCGACGATGCGGCGCGCCGCGAGCATCTCCGCGCGCGCGCACGTGCGCGCACTACGGGCGTGCCGTCCGGGTGCGCGCGAGTACGAGCTCGAAGCGGAGCTGCTGCACGAGTTCCGCCGGCAGGGGGCGACCGGGCCCGCGTACACGTCGATCGTCGCCGCCGGCCGCAATGCCTGCGTGCTGCACTATCGCGCTGGCGACGCCGAGCTGAACGACGGCGAGCTGTGTCTGATCGACGCCGCCTGCGAGCTGGACGGCTACGCGACCGACCTCACGCGGACCTTCCCCGTCAGCGGGCGTTTCAGCGGGCCGCAGCGCGCCGTCTACGACCTCGTGCTCGCAGCGCAGGCGGCGGCGATCGAACGGGTCAGGCCGGGCAATTCGTTCCACGCGCCGCACGAGGCGGCGGTGCGCGTGCTGACGCAGGGCTTGATCGATCTCGGGCTGCTCGCCGGCAGCGTGGATGGCGCGATCGAGTCGGGCGCGTACCGGCAGTTCTACATGCATCGCACGAGCCACTGGCTCGGCATGGACGTGCACGACGCCGGCGACTATCGCGAACCCGGAGCGGCGGTCGACGACAAGGGCGAACGCCCGTGGCGCCGGCTTGCGCCCGGCATGACGCTGACGATCGAACCGGGCCTGTACATCCGCCCGGCGCCGAACGTGCCCGAACCGCTCGAACACATCGGCGTTCGCATCGAGGACGACGTGCTCGTCACGCCGACCGGGCGCGAAGTGCTCACGCACGAGGCGCCGAAGCGCCCCGACGACATCGAGGCGCTGATGCGCGGCTGATCGTCATGGCGCACGACGGACGCATCGCGATCCTGGGCGGCGGGCCGATCGGGCTCGCCTGCGCGCTGCTGCTCGCGCGGCGCGGCCGGGCGTCGATCGTGGTCGACGCCCGCACGCTCGACGAGGCGTTGCGCGAAGCGCGGCTGCTCGCGCTGTCGCGCGGTACCTGGCAGTTGCTCGACCCGCTGCTCGGCGCCGCGCCGCCGCGTTCGGCGCCGATCCGTACCGTGCACGTCAGCTCGGCCGGCGAGTTCGGCGTCACGCGCATCGCCGATGCCGACTTCGACGGCGCGCCGCTCGGCGCGACCGTTCTCTACGGCGATCTGCTGTCGGCGCTCGCGGCGGCGGTCGCCGCGCAGCCTGCCATCGAAGTGTTGCGACCGCGGCGCGCGACCGAAGTCCTGCAGCGGCCCGACGCGGTGCGGGTCGCGCTCGACGACGGTTCGGCGCTCGAAGCGCCGTTCGCGATCAATGCTGAGGGCTTTCAGTCGGGCGCCGCGTCCGCGGGCCAGGCTCGCGACTGGGCGCTGCTCGCCGACGTGACGCTGCGCGGCCCCGCGCCGGGCGCGGCGTTCGAGCGCTTCACCCGCGAGGGTCCGCTCGCGTTGCTGCCGACCCCGTCGACCCTCGGCGGCGCGCCAGCGATGTCGCTCGTCTGGTGCATGGACGATACGGCGGCGGCGCGGCGTAGCGAGCTGCCCGACGCGGCGTTCCGCGACGAACTGCAGGCCGCGCTCGGAACCCGGATCGGCCGCGTCGAGCGGATCGGGCCGCGCCGCCGCCATCCGCTGCATCAGCAGCTGCGCGAGCGCGTGCGTGAGCACAGACTCGTCGCGCTCGGCAATGCAGCGCAGACGCTGCATCCGGTCGCAGGCCAGGGATTCAATCTGGGCATGCGCGACTGCGCGACGCTCGTCGACTGCGTGGCCGCGCACGATGCGGATGTCGGCGCTGCGCTGCGCGACTACGAAGCGCGGCGCCGCGTCGACCGGCAGGCCATCGCCGCGCTGACGCGCTGGCTGCCGGCGGTTTTCCGCACGCGTTTTGCGCCGCTTGCGCTCGCGCGCTCGATGGGCTTGGCCGCGCTCGACCAGTCGCCGCTGTTGCGGCGGCAACTGGCGCAAGTCTTGATGTTCGGCGTGCGGGACTGACGCGAGTCAAATCCGCGCAACAGGCGAAGAGATTTCGCCGCCGCACCGAGTCGGCTTGGCTACAATCCGCGCCCTCCCCTCGAATCCGCTCCCCCGCCCGCAATGCGCATCGGCTCGCACGAGCTGGACAACCGCCTTTTCGTCGCGCCGATGGCGGGCGTCACCGATCGGCCGTTCCGCCAGCTCTGCAAACGGCTCGGCGCGGGTTACGCGGTCAGCGAGATGGCGGCGTCGAATCCGCGGCTGTGGGCGAGCGAAAAGACGATGCGCCGGCTGAATCACGAAGGCGAAGCCGCGCCCGTTGCCGTGCAGCTCGCCGGCGCGGATCCCGCGATGCTCGCCGAGGCCGCGCGCTACAACGTCGACCGCGGCGCGCAGGTCATCGACATCAACATGGGCTGCCCCGCGAAGAAGGTATGCAACGTCGCGTGCGGCTCGGCGCTGTTGAAGGACGAGCGGCTGGTCGCGCGCATCCTCGAAACGGTGGTGCGCGCGGTCGACGTGCCGGTCACGTTGAAGTACCGCACGGGCTGGGATCCGGACAACCGCAACGCGATCGCGATCGCGCAAATGGCGGAGGCGGCCGGGATCGCGCTGCTGACGCTGCACGGGCGCACGCGTGCGTGCGGCTTCGCGGGCCAGGCCGAGTACGACACGATTCGCGCCGTCAAGCGGGCGGTTTCGATCCCGGTCGTCGCCAACGGCGACATCGACACACCCGAGAAGGCGCGCTTCGTGCTCGACTACACGGGAGCGGACGCGATCATGATCGGCCGCGCCGCGCAGGGACGGCCGTGGATCTTTCGCGAGATCGAGCACTATCTGCGCACGGGCGAGCACCTTCCGCCGCCGCGCGTCGACGAGGTGCGGCCGCTGCTCGCCGCGCACCTGCAGGATCACTACCGCTTCTACGGGCGGGAGATCGGCGTGCGCACCGCGCGCAAGCACATCATCTGGTACACGAAGCGGCTCGCCGGCGGCGCGCAGTTCTGCGAGCGGATGAACCGGCTCGACGACTGCGATGCGCAGGCCGAGGCGCTCGACGCGTTCCTGCGCGCGCACGGCGAGCGCCACGAACGGCTGTGCTACGTCGCGCCGACGCTGCACTGAACCACATCACAAGAACCGGAGGAACCATGGGAGCGAACACGCCACCGCGGACGATCAACCGGCAACTGAACGGCGGCATCGATCGCGGCGCTGCGGGTCCCGCGCGCGCGGGCGGACGCGGCGGCGAAACGCTCGAGCAGGCCGTGCTGCGCAGCCTCGACCAGTACTTCGCGGACCTCGACGGCGCCAAGCCGCACGCGCTGCACGAGATGGTGCTGCAGGCGGTCGAACGCCCGTTGCTGCAGTATGCGATGGCGCGCGCCGGCGGCAACCAGTCGGCGGCGGCCGAGCTGCTCGGCATCAACCGCAATACGCTGCGCAAGAAGCTGCAGGACTATCGCCTGCTCTGAACACCGAAACTCCGAATGAAGCAGGCACTGATCAGCGTTTCGGACAAGGCCGGCGTCGTCGACTTTGCGCGTTTCCTCGCGGCGCAGGGCTACGGGATCCTTTCGACCGGCGGCACCGCGAAGCTGCTCGCCGACAACGGCATCGCGGTCACCGAGGTCGCGCAGTACACGGGCTTCCCCGAGATCCTCGACGGCCGCGTCAAGACGCTGAACCCGCGCATCCACGCCGGGCTGCTCGCGCGGCGCGACGATCCCGCGCACGTGAAGTCGCTCACCGAGCTTGGCATCGATCCGATCGAGCTGCTGGTCGTCAACCTGTATCCGTTCGAGCAGACCGTTGCGAAAGCCGATTGCACCTTCGACGACGCGATCGAGAACATCGACATCGGGGGCCCCGCGATGCTGCGCGCGGCCGCGAAGAACCACGGCTCGGTCGCGGTCGTCGTCGATCCGGCCGACTACCCGCGCGTGCGCGAAGAGCTGCAGCAGCACGGCGCGGTGAGCGCCGCGACCCGGCTCGAACTGGCCAAGAAGGTCTTCGCGCACACCGCCCGCTACGACGGCGCGATCGTCAACTACCTGACCTCGCTCGGCGACGACGGCGCGCGCGGCGCCTTCCCGCAGGTGCTGACGCGCCAGTGGGTCAAGGTGCAGCAGATGCGTTACGGCGAGAACCCGCATCAGTCGGCGGCGTTCTATCGCGAGCGCACGGTCGGCGCGGGCCTGCTTGCCGGCTACGCGCAGCTTCAGGGCAAGGAGCTTTCCTACAACAACATCGCCGACGCCGACGCGGCGTGGGAGTGCGTGCGCTCGTTCGCCGAAACCGCGTGCGTGATCGTCAAGCACGCCAACCCTTGCGGGGTCGCGATCGGCACCACCGTGGCCGAGGTGTACGCAAAGGCGTTCAGGACCGATCCAACTTCCGCTTTCGGCGGCATCATCGCGTTCAACCGCCCGGTCGACGGCGCGTGCGCGCAGGCGATCGCCAAGCAGTTCGTCGAAGTCGTGATCGCGCCGGAGTTTGATGCCGATGCGCGAGCGGTGTTCGCGGCGAAGCAGAACGTGCGCCTGCTGGAGATTGCTCTTGGCGACGCGCACAACGACTTCGACTTCAAGCGCGTCGGCGGCGGCATGCTGCTGCAGTCGCCCGACCTGAAGCAGGTGCAGCCGGCGGAGCTGAAGGTCGTGACGAAGCGCGCGCCGACCGCCGCGCAGATCGACGACCTGATGTTCGCGTGGCGCGTGGCGAAGTTCGTCAAGTCCAACACGATCGTCTTCGCGCGCGGCGGCGCCACGCTCGGCGTCGGCGCTGGCCAGATGAGCCGGCTCGACTCGGCGCGCATCGCGTCGATCAAGGCGAAGGAAGCGGGGCTCTCGCTCCCAGGCTCGGCGGTCGCGAGCGACGCGTTCTTCCCGTTCCGCGACGGCCTCGACGTCGTCGCCGACGCGGGTGCCGCCTGCGTGATCCAGCCCGGCGGCAGCCTGCGCGACGCCGAAGTGATCGCCGCCGCCAACGAGCGCGGCGTCGCGATGGTCTTCACCGGGACGCGGCACTTCCGGCATTGACGGCGGCGCCGCGTCGAAACGCGGCGTCTCAATGCCGGCGCAGTGAGGGCGCGTGGCAGAATGCCCGCGTGTCCTCTTCCATCCGCATCCTCGGCATCGACCCCGGTTTGCAGCGCACGGGTTTCGGCGTCATCGATCAAGTCGGCATGCGGTTGCGCTTCGTCGAATGCGGCGTGCTGCGCATTGCCGCCGACGAACTGCCGGCGCGGCTCGGCGCGATCCTCGCAGGACTGACCGAGGTCGTCGAGCGCACGCAGCCGGCGGTCGCAGTCGTGGAGAAGGTGTTCGTCAACGTCAATCCGCAGTCCACGCTGCTGCTCGGCCAAGCGCGCGGCGCGGCGATCACGGCGCTCGTCGCGCGGCGGCTCGCCGTGCACGAGTACACCGCGCTGCAGGTCAAGCAGGCCGTGACCGGCCACGGCAAGGCCGACAAGACGCAGGTGCAGGCGATGGTGCAGCGGCTGCTCGCGCTGCCGAAAGCGCCGGCCGCTGACGCGGCCGATGCGCTGGCCTGCGCGATCTGCCACGCGCACAGCGGCGGCTTGCTGCATGCCGTCGCGCGCGCCGGCCGCGCTGCGCCGCGCCGCGGCTGGCGTGTGCGCGACGGGCGGCTGGTCGGTTGAAGCGATGATCGGCCGCCTGTCCGGCACGCTGCTCGAAAAGAACCCGCCCGCGGTGGTGGTCGACGTGGGCGGCGTCGCCTACGAGGTCGATGTACCGATGAGCACGTTCTACAACCTCGGCGCGGTCGGCGAGCGCGTGACGCTGTTGACGCATCTGGTTGTGCGCGAGGACGCGCATCTGCTGTTCGGCTTCGGCACGGCCTCCGAGCGCAACGCGTTCCGCGAGCTGATCCGGATTTCGGGGGTGGGCGCGCGCACGGCGCTCGCGGTGCTGTCGGGGCTCAGCGTCGACGAACTGGCGCAGGCGGTCACGCTGCAGGAAAGCGGCCGCTTGACGAAGATCCCCGGCATCGGCAAGAAGACCGCGGAGCGGCTACTGCTCGAATTGAAGGGCAAGCTCGGCGCCGCGCTCGAAGGCGCGGGCGCGGCGGCCGCGCGCAGCGACGCCGGCGCCGACGTGCTGCGCGCGCTGACGGCCCTCGGCTACTCGGAAAAGGAGGCGATGCTGGCAGTCAAGCAGGTGCCGCCCGGCACGGGTGTCTCGGACGGCATCCGCATCGCCCTAAAATCGCTCGCGAAGTCCTGATCCCCCTCCTCCGGCCCCTCTCCCGCAAGGGGAGAGGGTGGAAGAATGCTCGAAGACCGCATCGTCGCCGCCACCCCTTCTTCACCGAACGAAGAAGCGGTCGAACGCGCGTTGCGTCCGCAGCGGCTTTCCGAGTACGTCGGCCAGGCGAAGATCCGCGAGCAGCTCGAGATCTTCGTCAGCGCCGCGCGCAACCGCGGCGAGGCGCTCGACCACGTGCTGCTGTTCGGCCCGCCGGGGCTCGGCAAGACCACGCTTGCGCACATCATCGCGCACGAGATGGGCGTCAATCTGCGGCAGACCAGCGGGCCGGTGCTCGAGCGTCCCGGCGACCTCGCGGCGCTGCTGACCAATCTCGAGCGCAACGACGTGCTGTTCATCGACGAGATCCATCGGTTGAGCCCCGTCGTCGAGGAGATCCTGTACCCGGCGCTCGAGGACTTCCAGATCGACATCATGATCGGCGAAGGCCCGGCGGCGCGCTCGATCAAGCTCGACCTGCCGCCCTTCACGCTGGTCGGCGCCACCACGCGCGCGGGCATGCTGACCAATCCGCTGCGCGATCGCTTCGGCATCGTCGCGCGGCTGGAGTTCTACACGGACGATGAACTGACGGCGATCGTCACGCGCTCGGCGCGATTGCTGCGCGCCGAGATCGACGCCGGCGGCGCGCGCGAGATCGCGCGCCGTTCGCGCGGCACGCCGCGCATCGCCAACCGGCTGCTGCGGCGCGTGCGCGACTTTGCCGAAGTGAAGGAAAGCGGGCAGATCACGCGCGAGGTCGCCGACCGCGCGCTCGCGATGCTTGATGTGGACGCGCTCGGGCTGGACGTGATGGACCGCAAACTGCTGCGCGCGGTGATCGAACGCTTCGGCGGCGGGCCGGTCGGCATCGACAATCTTGCCGCCGCGGTCGGCGAGGAGCGCGACACGCTCGAAGACGTCGTCGAACCGTTCCTGATCCAGCAGGGCATGCTGCAGCGGACTCCGCGCGGGCGCGTCGCAGCCGTCAGCGCGTACCGGCACTTCGGCATCGCCGAACCGCAGCGCGCAGGCGGTTTAGGCGAACTTTTCTAGACGCCTCGGCCGCGGTTTGGGCGGCCGCTCGTCGCTGCAGTGCGGCAGCGATTTGGTGCGCATGCAGGGTGCAAAGCTTGCGCGAATCACTAGAATCGCGCACTTTCAAAAATCGAACCCGAGGAGGCTCCATGGATTTTGCGCGCCAGCAGCGCAATCCGGCCCGGCATCTCGTCGGCATCGGAGCAGTCGTGCTGCTGCACGTCCTCATCGGCTGGGCGCTCGTCAGCGGGCTCGCGCGCAAGGTCGTCGAGGTCGTCAAAGGACCGATCGAGGTCAAGGTGATCGAGGAGGTGATTAAGAAGCCGCCTCCGCCGCCTGAAGTCGTTCCGCCGCCGCCGAAGCTTGCCGCGCCGCCGCCGCCGTTCATCCCGCCGCCGGAGATCGCGATCGCGCCGCCGCCGACACCCGCGCCGACCATTTCGGTCGTCACGCAGGAGGCGCCGCCGGCGCCGCAGGCACCGGTGATCCAGCGCGTTCCCGAAGCACCGGCGCCGCCGCAGCCGGCGGTACGCAGTGCACAGGTCGTGTGCGCGAACTACCGCGAGGTGATGTCTTCGATCCCGTACCCGCGGGAGGCGTTGCTGGACGGCATCGAAGGTGAAGTGTTGATCGAGTTCACGGTGACCGCGAGCGGTCAGATCCGCGATCCGGTCATCCGCTCTTCGAGCAACCGCGTCTTCAATCGCCCCTCGCTCAGCGTCGTCCAGACGCGGTTGTCGTGCCAGGGGCAAGGGCAGGACATCCGAGTACAGGCACCCGTGAGCTTTAAGATCCGCTGACTTTCATGGAGCGAGGCCGGTCGTGAGGCGGTGCCACCGCGCTGCTCGGGTCGACCGCTGATCCCAATCGCACCTTCTTCCACGAGGAGACTTCCAATGATTCAGTTTGTCCGTCGCTGTGCAATCTGCATGGCCGTGTTCCTGGCGGCGGGCCTGGCCGCGCCGACCGTGTCGCACGCGCAGGACGCCGCGAAATCCGCCGACCCGGCGACTCCCGCAGCCGCCCCCGCGGTGCCCCCGGCGCCCGCCGCCGCCCCCGTGTCTCCCGTGACACCCACCGTGACGAAGGAAACGATCGAGAACCCCTACGGGATCGAGGCGATGTGGCGTCAGGGCGACTGGGTGTCGAAGGGCACGCTGATCATCCTGGTGATCATGTCGATGGGGAGCTGGTACATCATCTTCGTCAAGCTGTGGGAGCAGTACCGGCTGATCCGCGAAGGCCGCGAGATGCGGACTTCGTTCTGGAAGGCGCCTTCGTTGAAGGAAGGCGCGAAGCGGCTGAAGGCCAACAGCGCGTTCCGCTACATCGCCGAGACGGGACTCGAGGCCAACGAACACCACGAGGGGGCGCTGACGGAGAACATCGATCTGAACACCTGGGTCACGATGTCGGTGCAGCGCGCCGTCGACGCCGTGCAGAATCGCATGCAGGACGGACTCGCGTTTCTCGCGACGGTCGGTTCGACCGCGCCGTTCGTGGGCCTGTTCGGTACGGTGTGGGGCATCTATCACGCGCTGACCGCCATCGGCATCGCGGGTCAGGCGTCGATCGACAAGGTGGCCGGACCGGTCGGGGAGGCGCTGATCATGACAGCGCTGGGCCTCGCGGTCGCGGTGCCGGCGGTCATGGGCTACAACTGGCTCGTCCGCCGCAACAAGGTCGTGATGGAGACGGTGCGCGGCTTCGGCGCGGACCTGCACTCCGTGCTGCTCGGGGCGCGCCCCGAGGCGAAGGCCGCCGCACCCGCGCGCTAGTCGGCCGCCCCACCCAAGGAGTCTCGCCATGGCGATGAGTGTCGGTCCCGCCGAAGGCGGCGAGGACGAAGCGATCTCGGCCATCAACACCACGCCGCTCGTGGACGTGATGCTGGTACTGCTGATCATCTTCCTCGTCACGATCCCGGTCATCACGCAGTCGATAGCGCTGCAGCTTCCCAAGGAAACGAACGTCCCGCGCCAGACCAAGCCGGAGAACATCGAGATCGCGGTCACCAAGGACGGCGACGTCTACTGGGGTCTGCAGCTCGTGCGCGACAACGAGGATCTGGTGAACCGGCTGAAGAAGATCGCCACGCAGCAGCCGCAACCCGAGGTCCACATCCGCGGCGATCTGGCCGGCCGCTATGAGTTCGTCGGCCGCGTGGTGTTCGCCTGCCAGCGCGCCGGCATCCAGAAGGTCGGATTCGTGACCGAACCGCCGGCGCGCGGCGTCTGATCGAGGAGAGCACGATGGCAATGAACGTCGGCCCCGGCGGCGGCTCGCAGGAACCGGACGTGATGATCGACATCAACACCACGCCATTGATCGACGTGATGCTGGTGCTGCTGGTGATGCTGATCATCACGATTCCGATCCAGCTTCACGCGGTCAACCTGAACATGCCCGTCGGCAATCCGCCGCCGCCGATCGAACAGCCGCAGGTGATCACGATCGACGTCGACTTCGACGGCACGATCTTCTGGAACGGCGAAATCGTTCCCGACAAGGCCGCGCTCGAGGCGCGCCTGATCGACGCGGCCGCCCGACCGGTCCAGCCGGAAGTGCATCTGCGTCCGAACAAGCTCGCGGAGTACAAGGACGTGGCGGCGGTGATGGCGGCGGCGCAGCGGCTCGGCGTCACCAAACTCGGACTGGTCGGCAACGAACAGTTCGTGCGCTGAGCGCAGCGCGGCGCACCCGTTCGGTTCGCACCGCGCTGCGGCGCGGTGAGAGCGTTCTGGGGTCGGAACGAATCGCCCCGGCGCCGGTCGCTTGCTCTGTTCGCTGGCTACGACTCGCCACTAAGGAGAGTTGCTTATGCATCGGAAGACCCCCCTTCGAGCGGCGCTGCGCGCGTCGACCCTGGCCATGGCGGTCGCGGCCGCTTTCGGGCTGCAGACCGACGCCGGAGGCGGTTTGAGCTGGGCGACGGCGCACGCGCAGGGCGAACAGGTCCGCGCCGAAATCGGCAAGCCGCTGCAGGCGGCGCGCGATCTGATCAAGGCGCAGAAATTCAAGGAGGCGCTCGCCAAGCTGCGCGAAGCCGAGGCCGTGCCCAACCGCACGGCCTACGAGAACTTCGTGCTCGAACAGATGCGCGCCTCGGCCGCTTCGCAGGCCGGCGACTACGAACAAGCGATCAAGTCGTTCCAGGCGCTGATCGCCTCGGGCCGTTTGCCGGAAGCCGAGCAGAGCCGCTATGCCGCCAACGTAGCAGCGCTGTACTACCGCGCCAAGGACTACGGCAACGCCGCGAACTGGGCCGCGCGCGCGCTCAAGAGCAATCCCGGCGACCAGGCCACGCGCACGCTGATGATCCAGTCCTACTACCTCGCCGGCGACTACGCTGCCGCGAGCCGCGAGGCGCTCGCCGACATCCAGGCGGCCGAACGCGCCGGGCAGACCCCGCCCGAGGACAAGCTTCAGCTTCTCGCCAACGTCGCCGCGCGCAACGGCGGCGACCGCAGCGCGTACATCGCGGCGCTCGAGCGGCTGGTCGCCTACTACCCGAAGCGCGAGTACTGGGCCGACCTGCTGCGGCGAATCGAATCGAAGCCCGGATTCTCCAGCCGGCTCACGCTCGACGTGCTGCGCCTGAAGCTCGCGACGAAGACGATGAACGGCGCGAACGACTACTTCGAGATGGCGCAGCTTGCGCTGCAAGAAGGTCAGGCAGCCGAGGCCAAGAAGGTGCTCGACGAGGGCTTCGCCTCCGGTGCGCTGGGCAAGGGTCCCGAAGCGGAGCGGCACCAGCGGCTGCTCGCGCTCGCGACCCAGCGCGCCAACGAGGCGCCGGCGATGCTGAAGAACGCCGAAGCCGAAGCAGCCGCCGAGAAAGACGGCAACACGCTGGTGCGCATCGGGCTCGCGTACACCGCGCTCGGCCAGCACGACAAGGGCATTGCGCTGATGCAGCAGGGCATCGCCAAGGGCGGGCTCAAGCGCCCGCACGACGCCAATCTTCACCTCGGCATTGCGCTGCTGCGCGCCGGCCAGAAGGGCCGTGCCGCGCAGGTGCTCAAGACGGTCAGCGGCACCGACGGGACGGCGGATCTGGCGCGGTTGTGGGTAAGGGTGCCGTAGCGCCTCATGTTGGCCATGCCTCGGCACCCGGCGGTGCTCAGGAGACGCTCTCGGATCGAACTTGCACCGCCAGAAAGCGCGCGCCACAAGACGCTCGCGAAGGAGAGCCGACGCCGGTGCCGACACGCTGACGGAGTCGGTTTCTAGTTCCGATCCAGGGCGCTGCGTCGCCATCGCGTCGCGCCCATACATCCCGGCGATCCCGGCGGCCCGTTGCAGCAGCCGCCAAAGAAAAAAAAGCCCGTGGACCTTGCGGTCCACGGGCTTCGTTTGGGTTGCCGTCGTTCCGGATCAGAAGAACTTGTATGCAACGCGGACCGTGTACGTGCGCCCGCGCGGATCCGTAAACCGCGGATCGTAGCCACGCTGGAACGTCGTCGACTGCACGCTCACGGGCGGATCCTCGTCGAACATGTTGAGGATTCCGCCGGTGATCGTCAGGTTCCGCACGCCGGTCCAGGTTACCGAAGCGTCGAAAACCGAGTAATGGCGAACCTGGTTCACTTCGTCCTGATCCGTATAGCCGGACTTGTAGCGATTCGCCAGCAGCGCGCTCCACGAGCCGGCGCCCCAACTGACGGTCGCTACGTGTTGCCAGCGGAAGACCGGAGCGTTGTCGGAGTACCTGCCGGCCGCCGAGAAGAACTCGCCGTTGCGCTCGCGCTGGTACCTGTACTCGTCCACGTACGTGCCGTCCAGACCGAAGCCCCAACGACCATAAGGCGTCGCGCCAGACTGCCAGTTGAACGACAGGTCGATACCGCGCGTGCGCAGCTCGCCGAGGTTCGTCGTCGTTCCGTCGATGAAGGCGATCGGATCGAAAGTGGGGAAGTTCAGGCAGACGTCGACGTCGGAGCGGTCGATCTGGCCGGCGATGGGACCTGCGGGAAGCTGGCTGCATCGCGTGAAGCGCCCCGCATTCGCCACGGGGTCGCCGAATACCGCCTGCTCGGGATATGCGCTGATCTGGTTCTTGATCTTGATCGACCACAGGTCGATACCGATCGACGTCGATTGCGTCGGCTCGAATACGAAGCCCACGGTGAACGTGTCCGACTTTTCCGGCTGCAGCGAGCTGACCGGCTGGCCGATTCCGCCGGGACCGGCGTTACGCTGAAGCACCTGCTGACCGCACACGACGCCCGGCGAAGCGCCAGGTACGGCGACGCCGCCGGGACAGAGCACTGGATCGTCGTAGTTGTCGGTCGTGAAGGTCAGCGACGCAGGCTGGTAGATCTCATACAGCGTCGGTGCGCGGAATCCCTTGTTGTAGGACCCGCGAACCAGGATCTGGCGCGTCGGCTGGTAGCGAATGCCGATCTTCGGGTTGGTCGTGTTGCCGAAGTCGCTGTACTTGTCGTAGCGCGCCGCCAGGGTCAAGTCCAGGTTGCGCATCAGCGGAATGCCAAACTCCGTGAACAACGCCGTTGCCTTGCGATCGCCCTTGGTGTCGCTGTCCGGATCGATGCCCAGGCTGCCGAGCTGTGCCGTGATGTCGGTGGCCTCGAAGAACGACTCCTCCTTGCGGTGCTCGACGCCGAAAGCTGCGGCAAGTGGGCCCGCGGCCATCTGCATCAGATCCTTCGTCACTCGGAAGTCTGCGAAGTCGACCTTGTTCTCACCGGTCAGAGTGACCGCCCGGACCTGCGCCTGTTCGATCAACGCGGTGCCCGCGGGCGGCTGAGGGCCAAACGGATTGATGATGCCGGCGATGATGCCGTTCTGGATCATGCCGTCGTTCACGTATCCGCGTTTGACCGATGCGTCGCTCTGGTTTTTCGTGTTGCCGAGCGCCGCCCTGTAATCCCAGCCGGCGAGAAGACCCTGCATCTCGACCATGAGCCGTTCGGTCGTCGTGTCGTCCCCGCTGGTCCGCTTGCCGGCCGGCACCATCCGCCAGTTGGCGATCGCGCCGTTGCCGAATCCGGGCACGGCAGAGACGGGAGCCCCCGCCGGGAAGAACGGGCTGGTCGACGGGATGAACATACTGGTCGGCGCAGGGGCGACCTGGGCCGTGCCCTTGTTCTCGGCGCGCAGATACTCGAGCGACGCGGTGTGATCCGCACCGATTGCGAATGATCCGCGCAACAGCCCGGTCAGCTGCTCGTTGGTCGTCAGGATGTCGATGTCGCGCGTGAAGTCGTAGCGGCATGCCGTTCCTGCCGGATTCGGAATCGAACGGGGCGGATTGCAATTGGGCAGCGACGGTTCGAAGCCGCTCGCGTCGCCGGGGAAGCTGGTGCCGCTGGTACCGGCGACGATGTTGCCGCCGATGATGCCCGTCTCCGAGAACTTGCGCTCGTCGGCCTGCAGGTTCTCCTGCCTGCGCCAGTCCAACGCCAACATCACGTTGAACCGCTGCTTCGCGAGCGAGCCGAAGCCGGCGGTCAGGCTCGCGCGGTTGGTGTCGGCGCCGGACTTCTGGGGCGCCTGGTTCTCGGCACTGACTTCGAGGCCCTGAAAGTCGCGGCGCACGATGAAGTTGATCACTCCGCCGATCGCGTCGGTCCCGTAGATGGCCGACGCTCCGTCGCGCAGCACCTCGATCCGATCGATCGCCGACAGCGGAATCGCGTTCAGGTCGACCGCTGCTGCGTCGAACGCGTGGTTCGCGAGGCGCCGGCCGTTGAGCAGCACCAGCGTCTTGTTCGCATTCGTACCACTCGCTGCGCTTAGACCGCGCAAGTCGGCCTCGGCCTTCCCGCCCGTGGTCGCGCCGATCGCCGCGCTCGAGCCGAAATTCGACTGGTTCGCGGCGATTCGCAGCACGGCCTGCTCGACGGTCGTGACGCCTTGCCTGACCAGATCCTCCGTCTTGATGACGGTGACCGGCAGCGCCGTTTCCGCGTCGACCCGACGCAGCGACGAGCCCGTGATCTCGATGCGCTCCAGTCTCTGCGAGCTGTCTTGCGCGGTTGCAGCCGGCACGTAGCCAGCCACGCTCGCGCCGAATGCAGCGCTTATGGCGATGCTGATTCGCGTTCGTTTCAACATGATGTCTCCTCCAATGATTGTTCGGCCGCCCACGTCAGGCTGCTCGCGCAACCCCGAGCGCGGAACGCCGTAAAGCGTAACCAATCTCGTTGCAGCAACGGAACATTTGTGCGACATCCGCCAACAGAGTGTGATCCCGTGTCGCGTCCGTCCAACATGGATGTTCGCTGACCTGCGACGAACGAAGGCTTCGTTGCATTGCGATTGGTGTCGCGTGCCGCCGTCCTCGCCGCGAACCCCCGTGATCGACCGCAAGCGTGCTGAGCCCGCGAACCAGTTGCGCGTATGCGTCCAGTACGTACTCGTCCGCACGCGGTGCGGGTCCGTGCGCGGCCCGCAGGGTACGACGCGCGGCGCGGATTCAGCTCAGCCGCCTCGCTTGCTGCCGATCGTCTCGTCGAGGAATTTCAGGATCTGGTTGTAGAGATCGACGTTGTTTTCGATCCGACCGTAACCATGCCCTTCTTCCGGCTTGATGATCACGGCCTTCGGCGGGTTGCCGGCGCGTTCGAGCGCGCGGACCATTCTGGTCGTCTGCTCCAGCGGCGTCCGGATGTCGTCAGCGCCCGCGTAGAACAGTACCGGCTGCTTGATCCGGTCCGCGAGATTGACCGGTGATATCTCGCGCGGGATGTCCGAAACCCGCGCCGCGCCGATGATGCGCTTCCAGAACTCGACCCCTTCGGTGCTGAACGGAATGTCGCCCGCCGGGGAAGTCAGCAGCAGTTCGACGTCGCTGACCACCAAACCGGCAACCCCGCACTTGAACGTCTTCGGAAAGCGGGCCAGCGACATCAGCGTCGCATAGCCTCCGTAGCTGGCCCCGGAAATGCAGATGCGCTCCGGATCCGCAAAGCCCTGCGCGACCGCCCAGCGAGCTGCGTCTTCATGATCCTCGAGCATCTGTCGCCCGAACGCGCCGAAGCCGGCAAAGTACGTGCGGTTACCCAACCCCGGCGTGATTCGGAAGTTCGGCAGCACCACGGCGTAACCGCGCGAGGCGAGCAGCTGCGCTTCGCGGACGCCGAAGGTGAAGCGACCCCAGTAGTCGGCGCGCACCATCGGCCCGCCGTGCACATGAACGACCGTGGGGAGCTTCTGACCGGGCTTGTAGTCGGCGGGGAGGAAGTAGTAGGAGAGGATCTCCAATCCATCGCGCGTCTTCAGATAGAAGGGGCGCATGTCCACCAAGCGATCGGGCGTCAGCCAAGGGCGACTCGAGAACAGGTCCTCGAGCGTTTTCTTGCGTTCGTCGAGCAGATACCAGGCCGCCGGTTGCCGATCCGAGTACGCGGTGACGAGGTACAGGTCGCCGCGAGTTCGACGGATCGTATTGTGTGTATTCGGCAGGGCGCCATCGACCATCCGCTGCAACCGGCTCATCGATTCGGTCAGCCAGACGACTTCAGGCTTCTCACCCTCCACGGAGTAGCCAACGACCTCGTCGGTAATCGGATCGGTCACGACACCGCCGACTCCGCGCGATCCGTCCGCCGCCGCTCCCATGTCGAACTTCGGATGCTCGGCGATCAGATCGAGCCGTTTGCGCGCGTCCGGGTCGTAGCGATAGATGGCCATCGTTTCGCGGCCGGCGTTGGTCGCGACCAGCAGCGTCTTGTTGTCGGCTTCGAAATACAACGGCACGAACGCACCGGGCCGCGCCTCCTCGTACCGGAGCAGTTCCTCGAATGGGGACCGTTCATCGCGCCGATAGTGGACCACGTAAGTCAGCGTGTCCTTGACGTGGGAGATCGCCACGCGCGGCACGCGATTGCGGTCGAGGATCCAGCGGATCGTGCGCGCCGGTCGGTCCTCGGTCAGCAAGGTCGTCCTCCCGCTGACCACGTTCAAACGGTACACATCCAGCGACTCCGCATCGCGCAGGTTCCCTACCGCGATGACTTCATCCTCACTATTGGGGATCGCCCGCGCAAACGACAGATAGCGATAGACGAACTGGTTCTGACTGCGCAGGTCACGCACCGTCGAGAACAGTCTGCGCGATTCCTTCCCGTCACGGCTGACCATGAACAGACCGCCACCGTCGAAACGACCCGGGCCGGTCGGCGAATTGAACTGTCCGAGGGTGAAGAGCAGTCGCTCGTCGCCGACCCAGTCGACGCCGATGACGTCGTAGTCCCTGAAATTGGTCAGCGCGACACCCTTGCGGGTTTCCAGGTCGACGACCGCGAGGTTCATTCGCCCGTTGATCGGCACCGTCACCGCGAAGTATTTGCCGCTGCGCGACAGCGTCGGGTTCGCATACGCGGGCGGTCGCACGAACTCTTCCACGGAAAGCGGCGTCTGCGCGCAGCAGTTAGCGCCGATCGCCAAGAGCAGAAAGAAGGTCAGAACGCGGTTCATACGACGTGTCCTACAGCGTCTGCGCAACGCCGGCCCCGTGCTTCTCCGGCGTCCGTTCCAAATCCGCTCGCCGCGGTCGTAGCCTACAAAGCAAGAGCGGGCGTACGCCCGCTCTCTTCCCACATCGATGAAGGCTTCCGAGACTAGAACTTGTACTGAACGCCGACGCGGAACTGTCGCCCGCGAACGTCGTACTGCGAGAAGTCGTACAGGTTCGTCGTCGTGAAGCCGGGGTCATACGGCGGCAGCTCGTCCGTGACGTTCAGGATCGAACCCGATACCGACAGCTTCGACGTCACGTTGTAACGTGCAAACAGGTCGAGGGTCGTATACGAAGGCACCTTCCTCGGGTAGGTTCCGGTCTGGAAACGCGGATCCTGGGGCGTAAAGAACGACCCGGGCAGCAGTTCCTGGCGATACGAGTCGATGTAGTTGACGCGACCGGTAACTGCCCAGGGACCCTGGTCCCAGTTCAGGCTGAAGCTGCCCTTGATCCGCGGGTAGGTGTTGCTGCCGCCGTTCGTCCCCGCGTAGTCGACGCCCTCCTCCTCGAACTTGTTGATATAGGCGACGATCAGCCGCGACGTGAACTTACCGTAAGTCGTGCGCAGGTCGTGGCGAACATCGATGTCGATGCCGTTCGTCATCACGTTCGCCAGGTTGCGGTAGTTGTTCAGGATCGTGATGATCGTGCACGTGACCGGATCGCGTATCACGCGCGGATCGCCTCCCGTGCAGGTCACCGGATCGCGTGTCACGGCATCGTTGTCGACGATCGACTGGAAGCTGTCGGAGCCGACGATGTTGCTCCAGTTGATCTCGTACCAGTCGACGCTGACGTTGAAGTTCGACGACGGCTCGTATACGAAGCCGAGGGTGCTGCTGCGCGACTGTTCGGCCTGCAGCCCGGGGTTGCCGGCGAAGATGCCGGAAGCCTGCGGGATCGTGCCGGTAACGTCGTCGATCACCTGGATGAAGAACGTGGCGACCGACGGCGAGATCTCCGGCAGCGTCGGAGCGCGGAAACCCCGTCCCCAGTTGGCGCGCAGCAGGAACTCGGGCGTGGGCTTGAATTTCAGGCCGACCTTCGGTGTCAGTGCGTTGCCGAAGTCGCTGTACCGGTCGTTGCGAAGCGCAAGCTGCGCCTCAAGCGTCCGGGTAAGCGGAAGCGCTAGTTCTCCGAAGACGGCGAACTGATGGCGCGAACCGTCGGTTTCGGTGATCCCTTGCCCGAGAATCTGGCCCGATTTCGCGAGTTGATCCGGCACGTCGGCAATCGATTCGTGACGGTATTCGACGCCCATCGCGAAGCCAATCGGCCCGCCAGGCAACTGTCCCAGTTCCGTCGAGGCTTTCGTGTCGATGAACTCCAGCTTGGAGGTCGACGTGCGCGGGAAGCGTACCAGCGAGGCGCCGCACGCAGCGAGCGTTGTCGAGGGCGCATCCAGATTGCAGCTCGACGCGTTCGAGAGCGGTGTCGGCGGCTGCGGCGTCGAAGGCACGTTGAAGATCGCGCTGGTGCCCGCGAGCGTCATGCGGTTGATGTTGATGTTCTCGACCTCGTTCTCCGAATAGCCGATTGCAGAGTCGAGGTCCCAGCTGAACAGCCGGTATCTTCCGCCGAGCAACCCACGGATAGTGTCCGACGTAATCTCGTTGTCGCGCGTGCCGAGTGCGTGAAGGTTGCCCGAGAAGCGCGCGTTCGTGCCGAGCGGATTGCCTGCGACGCCCGGGGCAAAGTTGATGTTGTAGGTAAACGGCCGCAATCCCTGCGGCGTCTGCGCAAGACCCGTCGTCCCGGCAAAGAACGGGGCCGTGAACGTCTGTTCGGTTTCGATGCGGCTGAGTCCGAGCTCCGCGTACAGCTGCGTATCCGACGACAGCTCGTACGTGCCTCGTCCGAGGAAACCGACACGTTGCGTCCCCGGCAATGCCGTCAATTCGCTGTTGAAGTCGAACGCGCACCACGTGTTGCCAGGCAGGTTCTGACCCGTGCCCGGCGCCGCTGCTGCGGCGGCGCCGGAGATAAGGCCGGCCTCGACGGCCTGGGCAAAGTTCAGGACTTGCCCGCCCCAACGCGCGCACTCGGACATCGCGCGGCGGTCGTTGGCGTTCGCGGCGCCCGGGACCCCGGTCCAGGTTCCACCGGCCAGCAGCGAACGGAAATTCCGTCCTCCCTGCTCGCCACGGAAATCCCGCGTCTCCATGAACTTCGTATCGCTAAAGAGCAGTTCGTCGCGCTTATAGAAGTCCAGAACGCCGAACACATTGAACTTGTTCGCGCCCAAGTCGCCGAAACCGGCACCGACGTTGGCCCGATATTCGTTCTTGCCCTCGAACGTGCCCGCTTCCGCACCAACCTCGATGCCCTTGAAGTCGCGTCGAAGAATGATGTTGACGACGCCTGCGATCGCGTCCGAACCATAGATTGCCGACGCGCCGTCTTTGAGAATCTCGACACGCTCGACCGCGCTCGTCGGAATGCTGTTCAGATCGACGAACGTGTCCTGAAGGTTCTGCGCAAACCCATAACCGGCCGTGCGCCGTCCGTTGATCAGTACGAGCGTGGCTTTCTGGCCGAGACCCCGCAGCGAAATGCCTGCGGCGCCGGGAGCGAAGCTGTTGGCAAAGCTCTCGTTGAATGCGCCACCGGTGTTCCCCGGGATGTTACGGAGCACCTCGGCAATCGTCGCCTTGCCGGTGCGCTCGATCTCATCCCGCGTGATGATCTGAACCGGCGTGACCGTCTCCGTATCGGTGCGCCGGATGTTCGTTCCCGTGATCGTGACGCGCTCGAGCTGTTGCTGCTGCTGGACCTGCGCCTGTTGCTGTGCCGATGCCGGAGTGGCGGCGAGCATCGCGCCCGCCAAACCGCCGCACGCAAGCAGTACTTGCCGCACGATGGGCTTCAACTCAAACATGGATTCCCCCGAAATGAGTTCAGAACTTCGCTGCAGAATCCGGCGCTTAACGCGTTGTGGAGACCGCGTATCCCCGGCAGCTATCGACCGAAAGGTCGACCCCTGTCCCCTGCAAACGCGGCGATTGTGTTACCCGACCTAGGGCTTTGCAACACTTCGGTGACGAGCGTCGAGGCCATGTTGTTTTTGGCCGACAGCAACGGAAAGCCCTCAGCAGCACTGCGTCGCAGCACTTTGATGCGGCTGCAACCATGGCCGTGCGCTGGATTGTTCAAGCCGCGCGTCGAAGTCGCGGCACCGCCGCCAGCAGCGCTTTCGTGTACTCGTGTCGCGGCCGTTCCAGCACCTGCTCGGCCGCACCCGCCTCGACGATCTTCCCGGCCCGCATCACGGCGATGTCGTGCGCGAGGTATTCGACGACGCCGAAGTTGTGCGTGATGAAGAGGTAAGCGACGCCAAGCTCGCGCTGCAGTTGCGCGAGCAGGTTCAGGATCTGCGCCTGCACCGAGACGTCGAGCGCGGAGGTCGGTTCGTCGCAGACGATCAGCTTCGGTTCGACCGCCAGCGCGCGGGCGATCGCGATCCTCTGCCGCTGGCCGCCGGAGAACTCGTGCGGGAAGCGGTTCATCGACTCCGGCCGCAGGCCGACCTTCTCGAGCAGCGCGGCGGCGCGCTGCCGCCGTTCGTCGGCCGAGATCTCGGGGCGCAGCGAAGCCACGCCCTCCTCCAGGATCTCCGCCACCCTCATGCGCGGATTCAGCGACGCGAACGGATCCTGGAAGATGATCTGCGCCTTGCGCCGCGCCTCGCGCAGCGCGTCGCCTTCCAGCGCGTCGAGCAGCCGGCCTTCGAGCAGCGCCTGCCCTTCGATGCGCACCGCGCCGCGCAGTAGCTGCAGCAATGCTTTGCCGGTGGTTGTCTTGCCGCAACCCGACTCGCCGACCAAGGCCAGCGTGCGGCCGGCGGCGAGCGAAAACGAGATGCCGTCCACCGCTTTGACGTAGCCGACCACGCGCTTGAGCAGGCCGCGGCGGACCGGGAAGTAGACCTTGTAGTCGCGGACGTCGAGCAGTGGCGGCGGCTCCGCTCTCCGTCGATCAGTGAAATCCACCCCCCTTTCATAATGGGGGGCAGGGGGAATTTGTTCGGCGGTGGCGGACGAGGAAATCCCCCCAGGCCCCCCTTTTTCAAAGGGGGGAGTTGCGTCGTACAGCAGGCAGCGCACGCCGTGGCCATCGACGGGCGTATACAAGCCGGGCGGTGTGACCTTGCACGCCGCCATCGCCTGCGGACAGCGCTCGACGAAGCGGCAACCGGCGAACGCCTGATCGAGACGCGGCACGGTGCCGGGAATCGCGGCGAGCGGCTGGCCGCGCTTGGCGGTGTCCGGCAGCGCGGCGAGCAGCAACTGCGCGTACGGATGCAGCGGCCGGGCGAAGAACTCGCGCGTCTCGGCGACTTCGACCACTTCGCCCGCGTACATCAAGGCGATGCGGTGCGCCATCGTCGCGACGATGCCCAGGTCGTGCGTGATCAGCAGCAGCGCCATGCCCTGCTGGCGCTGCAGTTCCTGCAGGAGATCCAGGATCTGCTTCTGGATCGTCACGTCGAGCGCGGTAGTCGGCTCGTCGGCAATCACGACGTCCGGCTCGGCGGCGAGCGCGATCGCGATCATCACGCGCTGTTTCTGCCCGCCCGAAAGCTGGAACGGATAGTCGTCGATGCGCCGCTCGGGCTCAGGCAGACCGACGCGCTGCAGCCATTCGATCGCCTTGGTGCGTGCGGCTTCGCCCTTCAGCGGTGTGTGGCGCTCGATCACTTCAACGATCTGCTCGCCTACCGGCATCACCGGATTCAGGCTCGTCGAAGGCTCCTGGAAGATGATGCTCACGCGCCGGCCGCGCACGTCGCGCATACGCGACTCAGGCAACTGCACGAGGTCGATCTCGCGGCCGCCTGCGCGCAGCCGCACGGCGCCCCGTTCCACGCGGCCGTTGTCGGGCAGCAGCCGCAGGATCGACAGCGCGGTCATCGACTTGCCGCAGCCCGACTCGCCGACCAGCGCGAAAGTCTCGCCGCGTTCGATCGTCAGCGTGACGGCCTCGACCGCGCGGACGAGGCCGCTGTCGGTTTCGAGGACAGTGTGGAGGTCCTGGACACGCAGCATGTCAACCCGCCCGTGCCGGTTGAGTACCCGCGGCCGGCTGTGCGATCTGCGCGCGCGCACGCGCCAACGCCGGCCGCCACCGCTTCGGCCGGAACACACGCGCGCGCGGATCGAAAGCCTCGCGCACGGCGTCGGCAAAGAGGTTCGCGGCCAGCACCAGCGCGAGCATGAAGACGAAGGCCGACGCCAGGTTCCACCACACGCCCGGGTCGCGCGCCATCTCGGAACGCGCGAGGTTGATCATCGAGCCGAAGCTCGACGAAGTGGGATCCACGCCGACGCCGACGTACGACAGCACCGCTTCGTACAACACCAGCGCGGAGAAGTCGAGCACGACGACGATCAGCACCAGGTGCATCACGTTCGGCAGAACGTGGCGCGCCATGATGCGCAGGTTGGACACGCCGAAGGCACGCGCGGCCTGCACGTAGTCGAGCTCGACGATCTTCAGCGTCTCCGCGCGCAGCAGCCGGCACAGCGTGGCCCAGCCCGTCACGCCGAGGATCAGGCACAGCAGGAACAGGCGAAACTCGGCGCGCTCCAGCCCCGTCTCGAACCACTGCGGATTCTTGTCGATCCACACCTGGATCAGCAGCACCAGCGCGGCGATCAGCAGCACCGGCGGAATCGACGACAGCACCGTGTAGAAGTACTGGATCGCGTCGTCGACCCAGCCCTTGAAGTAGCCGGCCAGGATGCCGAGCGCGATCGCAAGCGGCAGGGTGGCCACGGTCGACAAGGTGCCGATCACGACCGCAGTGCGGATGCTCTTCAGCGCCTGGAACAGCACATCGTTGCCGGTGCGGTCGGTGCCGAACGGGTGATACCAGGGCCACAGCGCCGCGATCCAGCCGATGAAAAGCGACAGCAGCGCGAGCGTGAGCAGGATCGCGCGCCAAGGCACGTCGGTGTGTCCGCGCGCGATCTCCTGCCACGACGCCGCCCATGTCTGGCCGCGGCTGCGCGCGCGCAGCGCCGCGAGCAGCGCGGCCAGCGCAACGGCAACGAGCGCTCCGCCGACCACGCCTTGCACCGACTTCGCGACGAGATCCGGCACCCACTCGCGCGCCGGGTCCTTCAGATGCGCGCCGCCGAAAGCCAGGCGCGGAAACTCGCGCGTTTCCTTGCCATCGACGATCAACGTTTCCTTCTGGAACGAGCGGTAGGCAAGCGGCGCGGAGTAGGTGCGCTCGCGCGATTCGATCGCGTGCGCGAGCAGCCCGTCGAGCACCGAGTACGTGCGCGTTGCGTACGCCGGCGCGGCATCGGCGGCCGCGCCTGGCGCCGGCGGCAGCAGCGGCCGGTAATGGATTGAATCGAGCAGTGCCACCGCGATGAAGGCGAGCAGCACGACGCCGGAGCACATCGCCGGCGCATCGTGCGCGACGTGACGCCAGGTCGCGCGCAGGTTCGCATTGCCGCGCACGCGCCACGCGTAGAACGCGGCGGCGGCAGCGAACAGCCAAACGGCGAGATCGGTCCAGATGAAAACGAACTTCGGCACGGTCGCGCTTTCCTCACCCCGCGAGCCGCACACGCGGATCGACCCACGTGTACGCGATGTCGGTCAGCAGATAGGCGGTGATGTAGAGAGCCGACCCGAGGAACACCATCGCGTGCACGATCGCGAAGTCCTGCGCGTTGATCGCCTCGATCGTGTAGCTGCCGAGCCCCGGGATGCCGAAGAACGACTCGAACACGAGCGAGCCCAGGAAGGCGTACGGCAGCAGCGCGCCGACGTGCGTCAGGATCGGCAGCCAGGTGTTGCGCAGCACGTGGCGGAACAGCACGGCGGATTCCGCCAGCCCCTTCGATCTCGCGGTGCGCACGTAGTCCTTGCCGATCTCCTCCAGCAGCATCGCGCGGAACAATCGCGCTTCGGAGCCGAGTTGGTAGACGATGCCGACCAGGACCGGCAGCAGCAGGAACTTGAACAGATCGAGCCCCGGACCGAAACCCGAGATCGGCACGACGCGCAGCATCTTGCCGAAGAACCACTGCGCCATGATGATGTAGAAGAGGCTGGAGATCGACATCATCAACACGCACAGCACGGTGCCCCAGAAGTCGAGGTAGCTGGTGCGGAAGAACACCAGCAGCAGCGAAAACGCGATGCCGACGATCACCGTCAGCGCGATCATCGGCAGCATCAGTGCGAGGCTGGGGCCGATGCGGTTGCCGATCTCGTGCGCGATGTCGCGCCCGCTGTCGCTCGAACCGAAGTTCAGCGTGAACAGGCGCAATGAGCGGTCGTAGAAGATCGTCTTGCGGACCTTGTCGAGCCCCTGCGCCTGCGCGTTGAACCACAACGGCTTGTCGTAGCCGCGCTCGACCTTCCACTTCTCGATCGCCTCGGCGGTCACGCGCTTGCCGCCGATGTTCAGCCGCGCGATGTTGTCCGGCGAGTTGATCGCGAAAAACAGGGTGAACGTCAGCAGGTTGACGCCGGCGAGGATCAGCACCGAATACGCCAGCCGGCGCAGGATGTAGGCACCCATCAAAACCTCCCCCTCACCCCAACCCCTCTCCCGGAGGGAGAGGGGCTCGTCCTCCCTCTCCCCCTGGGAGAGGGAACGAGGGTGAGGGCAAACGTGCGTCGTGCACCTACTCGGCCCCCTGCGCCGCGAGCGTGCGCGCTGCCGTCTCGCGTTCGCGCCGGCGCCAGGCGGCGAACGCCGGCACGATCGCGGCGATCAGCACGAGCGCGATCGCCACGACCGGCCAGACGATCGGCTTGTTCCATTCGGCGATCTTCTGTGCGCGCAGCGGGGGATCGAGCCGATAGTAGAGCAGCAGATCCTTCACCAAGTTGGTCGGTTTCGTGTTGCTCAACCACTGGTGATACGCGCCGGCGGCGTACGGGTTGTAGCCGAAGCTCCACGGCGCGTCTTCCTGCAGGATGCGCACCATGCGGTCGATCGTCGCCTGCTTCTCGGGGCCGTCGTCGAGCATCTTCAGCTTCTCGAACAGCCGGTCGTATTCGTCGTTCTGGTAGTTGGCGACGTTTTCGCCGTTGCCGCCGGTCAGCGCCTTCGAGTTCGGCCCGTACAGCAGGAACAGGAAGTTCTCCGCGTCCGGATAGTCCGCGAGCCAACCCCAGAAGAAGATCTGCAGCGAGCCTTTGTCGGCCTTGTCCTGGAAGCGGTTGTAGTCGGTCGCGCGCACTTCGAGCTGCACGCCGAGTTTGGCGAACTGCTTGACCATCCAGTCGACTTCCGATTTGAACTCGGGCGTGAGCACGCGCTGGTAGTCGTAGTTGAGCACCAGCGGCTTGCCGGTCACGGCGTCACGGCCGTCCGGATAGCCCGCTTCGGCGAGCAGCTTCTTGGCGACTTCGAGCGACTTGCGCACCGGCTTGCCGTCGACCACGTCGTAGACGACGCGATTGATTCCTTCCGGCCCGCCGCGCCAGCCGAACACGCCCGGCGGCACCGGGTTCATCGCCGGCACGCCGCTCGCCTTCGTCTCGAAGATCTTGACGTACTCCTCCCAGTCGATCGCGATCGACAGCGCCTGCCGCAGCTTGCGGTTGCGCTGCTGCTGATCGGGCGTTTTGCCCTTGCCCACCACCGGATCGAGCCAGTTGAAGCCGAGGTACCAGTTCGAGATGTCGATCGTCTTCGGCAGCTTGATCTTGCGCTCCTCGAACATCCTGGCGATCTCGGGCGAGTCGCGCACGTCGATGCCGTACTCGATGCCGTATTCGAAGCGATATGTCTCCGGCACGTCGTAGAAGCCCTGCAGGAACTTCGCCTTCAGCGGGATCTTCTCCTTCTCGATCGTGTAGACGATGCGATCGATGAACGGCATCGGCTTGCCGCAATCGGCAAGCAGCCCGGCCGCCTTGTCCTCGGCTTCGCCTTCGCACGGATACGGTTCGCCGCGGAAGTTCGGATTGCGCTCGAGCACGTGGCGGCGGTTCTCCTCGTACACGGTCATCATGAACGGGCCCGTGCCGACCGGCCAGGTGTTCAGCGTCAGGTTCTTTTCCGCCATGCCCGGTTGCGCGTAGAACGCGTCGGCCTCCCACGGCACCGGCGCGAAGAACGGCATCACGAGCCAGTAGCGGAACTGCGGGTACTTGCCCTTGATGCGGATGCGCAGCGTGTGATCGTCGAGCGCCTGCGCGCCGGGGAAGTCGTACTGCCGGAAGTCGAGGAAAGGCAGGTCGCGGTCGGTCGGCGCCAGCCCCGCGCGCAGTTCCTTGTCGATCTTCTCGATCCGTTCGCCGTATTCCTTCAGCCCGATGATGTACTCGCTCATCAGCGAGAACGACGGCGACTTGATGCGCGTGGTCGCGAGCCGCCGGATCGCGTACACGTAATCGTGCGCGGTCAGCTCGCGCGTGCCGGTCAGCGCAAAGTCGGTGACCTTGTACTTGTCCGCGGTGTCCTTGCGCGTCAGCCGGTGATAGACGTAGCTGCCCGCGGCATCCTTCGCGAACGCCGGATGCGGCGCGAACAGGATTCCCTTCTTGATCCGGATGTCGTAGACGCTTTCGGCGATCGCTTCACCCGGCGCGTCGGCCGGCAGCTCGCGGCCGTTCCTGTCCAAGTAGCGCGGCTTCGGCACCGCTTCCGCCGTCCGCGGCGCCAGTTCGTAGGGCCGCTTCAGGTAATGGAAGCGGAACAGCGGTTCGTAGACGTGAAACGTAAACGGCGTTTCGTCGTTGCTGTACGAGGCCGTCGGATCGAGATAGCGCGGCGAGCGCTCGGTGAACGCGGCGAACAGCGTGTTGGTCCGCTCGGCGCCGCTCGGGTGCGGGCTGTTGGTGACGCCGCTGCAGGCGGCGAGCGCCAGCGCAGCTGCCGCGGCGAGCCAATGCCGCGGCGGCGATCCGATCCGATGAAGCTGCATCGTCGTCGGTGCGTCCGCCCTCGTGAGGCGGCACACGTCTCCTTGTTCTTCGCCCTTCTGCGAAGCGCGGATTGTACGGGCTGGCCGGCGCGTGTTGGGGCGAGGCAGAGCCGAACCCCAACGGGCCGAACCGCGTTGGGGTTCGCTTTGCTCACCGCGACACCGCAACGTGCCGAACCGCGTTGGGGTTCGCTTTGCTCACCCCAACCTACGTGTTCTCGCGCAATCCACATCCCGCATTCGCTCGCACAGTGGCCGCTGCGCTCGAAACTCGCCGCACGCTCCGTGCGGCTCGTTTTCCCGCGTCCCTCGTCAAGTATCCGGGCTAGCGTCCGGACGCGAGCGGCGGCAAAGGGGCTGCGCGATAAACTCGCGCCCGTGTCGACGACCGTCCGTCCCGAAGTTTCCGTCGCGACCTTCCGCTGGCCGGTGCGCGTGTACTACGAGGACACCGATGCCGGCGGCATCGTCTACTACGCGAACTTCCTCCGCTTCTTCGAGCGCTGCCGCACCGAGTGGCTGCGCGCGCTCGGGTTCGCGCAGCGCGAGCTGGCCGCCGAGCACGGGCTGCAGTTCGTCGTCGCGCAGCTCGCGATCGACTACCTGCGGCCGGCGCGGCTCGACGACATGCTGACGATCGAAGCACGCATCGCCGAACTGGCGCGCAGCTACCTCGTGTTCGGGCAGCGGGCGCGGCGCGGCGACGAACTTCTCGCGCAGGCGACGGTCAAGGTCGCGTGCGTCGACACGCGGCGCGGCGCGCCGGCGCGCCTGCCCGCCGATCTCGTTTCCCGCCTGCAGCCGACCGCGGCTGCCTGATCCTTTCCCCGACCGCCATGACCGCTGCCGCCGATCTCTCGATACTCAAGCTCATCACGCAGGCGACGATCGTCGTGCAATTCGTGATGGCGCTGCTGCTCGTCGTCTCGCTCGCCTCGTGGACGGCGATCTTCAGCAAGGGCTTCGCGATCCGCGGCGCGCGGCGCGAGACGCTGCGCTTCGAGAGCACGTTCTGGGGAGGCGCCGATCTGGGCGCGCTTTATCAGGCGGCGTCGAACCCGCGCAAGAAGACCGGCGCGCTGGAGCGCATTTTCGAAGCCGGCATGAGCGAGTTCCTGAAGCTGCGCGGCAAGGGCGACGCGCAGGCGATGCTCGACGGCGCGCGCCGCGCGATGCGCGCCGCCTACCAGCGCGAGATGGACGCGCTCGAGTCGCGGCTGGCTTTCCTTGCATCGGTCGGCTCCGTGAGCCCCTACGTGGGCCTGTTCGGAACCGTGTGGGGGATCATGCATGCGTTCACGGGGCTCGCGAGCCTCGAGCAGGCCACGCTCGCGACGGTGGCGCCCGGCATCGCCGAGGCGCTGATCGCCACGGCGATCGGTCTGTTCGCGGCGATCCCGGCGGTCGTCGCGTACAACCGCTTCGCGCACGACATCGACCGGCTCGCCAACCGCTTCGAGACCTTCATCGAGGAGTTCTCGAACATCCTGCAGCGGCAGCACTGAAGAGGCACGGCGATGGCCCTGCTCGCGCGCAGACAGTCCGGCAGCCGGCGCCGGATGCTGGCCGACATCAACGTCGTGCCCTACATCGACGTGATGCTGGTGCTCGTGGTGATCCTGATGGTGGCCGCACCGTTCGTGAACCCGAGCCTGGTCAACCTGCCGACCGTCGGCAAGTCCTCGCGCGCGCCGGATCGGCCGCTGGAGATCGTGATCCGTGCCGACGGCCGGCTCACGCTGCGCGAGGTCGGCAAGGAACTCGCGAATGACCTGCCGGGCGCGGTGGCGGCGATCAAGAAGCGCCAGCAGGCGAGGAAGGATCAGCCGCCGCCGGTCGTGATCGCCGCCGACAAGGACGTGCGCTACGACCACGTGATGAAGGTGATGGACGCGCTGCAGAAGGAAGGCGTGGCGCGCGTCGGCCTGTCCGTGAAGCCGCCGACCCCGTAGTGCCGCCGGCCGCGTTGAACCGCAGCAACGCCCGCGCCGATCGACTCCGATGACCACCGCCGTCCTGCACCGACCGCGCCTGCCCGGCGAGCAGCACAACACGCTGTCGTCGTTCGCGCTGGCGCTCGCGATGCACGCGCTGCTGTTCGGCGGGCTGTCGCTGGTCGTGCAGTGGCGTACGCAGCCCGAAGCGCCCGTCGTGGCCGAGCTGTGGGGCAGCCTGCCGCCGATCGAAGTGCCGGCGCCGCCGCCCGCACCACCGCCGCCTGCGCCGAAGGTCGAGCCCGAACCCGAGCGGCGCGACGCCGACATCGTCGTCAAGCAGCAGAAGAAGGAGCCGCCGAAAGTCGAACCTGACACCAAGAAGCTCGAGGAGGAGAAGCGCCGGATCGAAGAGGAGAAGAAGCGGATCGAGGACGAGAAGAAGCGCGTCGAGGCGGAGAAGAAGAAGCTCGAAGCCGAACGCAAGCGCGCCGAAGCGAAGCTCGCGGCCGAACGCGAAGCGCAGCGCAAGGCCGAGGTCGAGCGCCTTCTCGCGCAGGCGGGCAGCGCGCAGGGGACGCCAACGGCGCAGACCGGACCGACCGGCGGCGCGCGCGGCAGCGCCGAATACGCTGCGCGGCTCGTCGCCTATATCAAGCAGTTCATCGTCTTCCCCGTGCCCGAGGGTACGTCGCCGCAGATCTACGCCGAGTTCGAAGTCGAGCTGCTGCCCACCGGCGAACAGGCGCGCGTGCGGCTGGTCAAACCGAGCGGTCTCGCGGGCTACGACGCAGCGGTCGAGCGCGCCATCGCGCGCGCCAATCCGTTTCCGCGTAAACCGGACGGCACCGTCGACCGTGTAGTGACCATCCGTTTTTATCCCGTCGAGAGGCGATGACGTACGTACAGTCCACAGGACATCGCTCCCTATAATCGCGCGCTCATGATTCGATCGTTCCGTATCGCGCGTTCCTTCGCGTTCGCCCTCGTTGTGCTCGCCGCCGGCGCCGCCGACGCGCAGCTTCGCGTCGAGATCACTGGCGTCGGATCGAACCAGTTTCCGATCGCGGTCGCCAACTTCCAGCGCGACGGTCAGGTGCCGCAGGAGGTCGACGCGATCATCCGTGCCAACCTGCAGCGCTCGGGGCTGTTCCGCCTGATCGATACGGGCGGCGCCGCGCTCCCGGAAAACGCCGCCGTCGCGCACGGCGAATGGAAGGCGCGCGGCGCCGACGCGCTGGTGGTCGGTTCGATCGCGCGGCTCGCCGACGGCCGCTTCGACATCCGCTTCCGGCTGTACGACACCGTCAAGCAGGTGCAGCTCGACGGGCTGTCGTACGTCAGCACCGCGAACGACCTGCGGCTGAACGCGCATCGCATCTCGGACCGCATCTACGAGAAACTGACCGGCGACAAGGGCGTGTTCGCGACGCGCATCGCCTACGTCGTGCAGCTCGGCCGCAACCAGTACGAACTGCACGTCGCCGACGCCGACGGCGGCAACGCGCAGCCCGCGCTGCGTTCGCGCGAGCCGATCATCTCGCCGGCGTGGTCGTTCGACGGTGCGCGGCTCGCGTACGTGTCGTTCGAGTCGCAGAAGCCGGTCGTCTACGTGCACACGCTGGCCACCGGCGAGCGCAGGGCGGTGGCCAATTTCCGCGGCAGCAACAGCGCGCCGGCGTGGTCGCCCGACGGCAGGACACTCGCGGTCGTGCTGACGCGCGACGGGATCTCGCAGATCTACTCGATCGGCGTGGACGGCAACAACCTGCGGCGCCTGACCAACTCCGGCGCGATCGACACCGAGCCGGTGTTCTCGCCCGACGGCCGCCATATCTATTTCACGTCGGACCGCGGCGGCGGGCCGCAGATCTACCGGATGAGCCCGACCGGCGCCGACGTACAGCGCGTGACCTTCAACGGCGACTACAACGTGTCGCCGCGCGTCAGCCCCGACGGCCGGCAGATCGCCTATGTCGGCCGCCGCGACGGCCGCTTCCAGGTACACGTGATGGAACTCGCCACCGGGCAGGAGCTCGCGGTGACCGACACCGTGATGGACGAGTCGCCGAGCTTCGCGCCCAACGGTCGCCTGCTGCTGTACGCGACCGAAGTCAACGGCCGCGGCATCCTGGCGTCGGCATCGACCGACGGCCGCGTGCGCACGCGCCTCTCGGGCCCGAGCGGCGACGTGCGCGAACCGACCTGGGGACCTTTCACCAAATAGACAAAAGGAGAGCGCCACATGCAGAACGCACGCATCCTCACCCTTGGCCTGGCCGCCCTGTTCATGGCCGGCTGCGCGACGACGCAGCTCGAAGAACCGAAGCCCGCGCCGGTAACCGAAAAACCCGCGCCGGCCCCCGCGCCCGCGCCGGCCCCGGGACCGGTCACGCGCGCCGAACCCGCGCCGCAGCCGATCGACCCGCTGAACGATCCGAAGAGCCCGCTCGCCAAGCGCGAAGTGTTCTTCGACTTCGACAAGTTCGACATCAAGCCCGAGTTCACCGGGCTGGTCGAGGCGCACGGCCGCTACCTGGCCCAGCGCAAGGACCGCCGCGTCGTGATCGAAGGCAACGCCGACGAGCGCGGGAGCCGCGAGTACAACCTCGCCCTCGGCCAGAAGCGCGCCGACGCGGTCCGCAGCCGCCTGCAGATCCTCGGTGCCACCGCCGCGCAGATCGAGACGATCAGCTACGGCGAGGAGCGGCCGCGCTGCAAGGAGGGCAACGAGTCGTGCTGGTCGCAGAACCGCCGCGCCGACATCGTCTACAAGTGACCGGTGACCCGTGTCCGCTGAACGCTCCCGCATGAACGCCGCCGCGCGCGCGGCGCGTGTGCTGCTCGTGGCCGCCGCCGCGCTGGCGGCGGCCGCACCGGCGCACGCGCTGTTCGGCGACGACGAGGCGCGCAAGGCCATCCTCGACCTGCGCAAGAAGGTCGACGAGCAGAACCAGGCGCTCGCGCAGAAGGACGCCGAGCTGGCCGCGCGGCTGGAGCGGCTCGAAGCGGCCAACCGCGCGCAGCTGGAGTTCGCCAACACGATCGACGCGCTCCGGCGCGAGATCGCGCAGCTGCGCGGCCAGGTCGAGCAGCTTGCGCACGAAGTCGCCACGCTGCAGAAGCGCAACCGCGATCTGTACGGCGACCTCGACGCGCGGCTGAAGAAGCTGGAGCCGACGACGGCCACGGTCGACGGCAAGCAGGCGCAGGTCGAACGCAGCGAGCAGGCCGCGTTCGACGCCGCGCTCGCGCAGTTCCGCGCGAGCGACTTCAAAGGCGCGATCGCGAGCCTGCAGACCTTCCTGGCGCGCTACCCGCAGTCGGCGTACGCCGCCTCGGCGCACTACTGGCTCGGCAACTCGCACTTCGCGCTGAAGGACTACAAGGCGGCGATCTCCGCGCTGCAGGTCGTCCCCGAGCGCTACCGCGATTCGCCGCGCGCACCCGAGGCGCTGCTGAACATCGCCGCCAGCCAGATCGAGCTGAACGACAAGAAGTCGGCGCGCAGCACCTTGAACCGGATCATCAAGGAGTATCCGGACAGCGAGGCGGCGAAGCTCGCGAAGGAGCGGTTGCCCTCCACCGCGCTGCGCTGAGCGCGATCGTCCTCGGCCGCTCACCGTCGGCCGTCGGACACCGACCGAAGAGGCGGCGCCGGTTCTTTCGCTGCGTATTCCATCGACGCCGGAAGCGGCTTTCAGACAGGTGCGCGCGGTAGCATGAGGCCGCGTCCTGAGCCTGTCGAAGAGTGCGCCGCGTTCGCGCCGGTGCGCGTTTCCCCGGTCGCATCGAGCTGTCTGCCGTGACCACCGTCTCCGTCGAGGATCTGCCCGCGCTTGCCGCGACCGTCGTGGCGTCGAGCTTCGCGCTCGCCTTCGTGTTCGGGGCCGTCGCGCAGCGCACGGGCTTCTGCACGATGGGCGCGGTCGCCGACGTCGTCAACTTCGGGGACTGGACGCGCATGCGGCAGTGGCTGCTCGCGATCGCGGTGGCCGTGCTCGCCACCAACGGCATGGCCGCAGCCGGCGTCATCGACCTGTCCGACGCGTTCTACACGACGCCGCGCTTCACACCGCTCGCCTACGTCGTCGGCGGGCTGCTGTTCGGCTTCGGCATGGTGCTCGCCGGCGGCTGCGGCAGCCGGACTGTCGTCCGCGCCGGCGGCGGCAGCCTGAAGTCGCTCGTGGTTTTCCTCGTGCTCGGGCTGTCGGCCTACATCTCCCTGCGCGGCGCGTTCGCCGTCGTTCGCGTCTACGGCATCGAACCGGTCGGCGTCGAACTGCCGACCCACCAGGACCTGCCTTCGCTGCTCGCGGCGGCGACCGGAGTCGCCAAGCCGACGCTGCAATGGGCTCTGGGGCTGCTGGTAGGCGGCGCGCTGCTCGCCTTCGCGCTCGCTCGCCGCGACTTCCTGCACTTCGACAACCTGCTCGCCGGCATCGCCGTCGGCGGCGTCATCGCCGGCGTGTGGTTCGTGTCCGGCTACGTCGGGCGGCTCGACGAGCATCCAGTCACGATCGAGGAGGCCTTCGTCGCCACCAACTCCGGACGGATGGAATCGCTGTCCTTCGTCGCACCGGTCGCCTATACGCTCGACTGGCTGATGTTCTTCAGCGATCGCAGCAAGGTCATCACGCTCGGCGTGGCCGGCGTGCTCGGCACGTTCGCCGGTTCGGCCGCCTATGCGCTCGCGAGCGGCCGCTTCCGGTTCGAGGGCTTCAGCGATACCGAGGACACCGCCAACCACCTGGTCGGCGCCACCCTGATGGGCTTCGGCGGCGTCACCGCGCTCGGCTGCACGATCGGCCAGGGGTTGAGCGGCGTCTCGACGCTCGCGATCGGCTCGCTGCTTGCGTTCGCGTCGATCGTCGCCGGCGCCGTGGCCGGCGTGAAGTATCAGGCGTGGCGTATCGAGCGCAGCGGCTGATGAGTTGGGAGACGCGCCGCGTGACTCGTTTGACTCGCGTCCCACCGACCGGGATAATCGCGCCCTCGCAATTCGGTCGGCCACCGAACGTCTTCGCGCCGACTGTCTACTCCGGGCGGGTCGTTAGCTCAGTCGGTAGAGCAGCGGACTTTTAATCCGTTGGTCGAAGGTTCGAATCCTTCACGACCCACCATTCGAAGTGCCTGATTCGCAAGCGGCTTTGGCGCGCGGCTCGCGGTTTATTCGGACCGGGCGCGGCCGTGAGGCACGATCTGAGGCAGAGGGCGCTGCGCGCCGGCTGCTCCCGCCTGCGCCCCCCGGCGGCCCGCTGCGCACCGCTGCGGCGATGCGCGCACCCGGATAAACCCGATTCGCTAGATGCGGCTCCCAACCACTGTGGAGTCGCATCATGCGCAACACGGCACCAGCAACAACCGCGCGCCTCCGGAGTCCGCGCCGCGGTCGCACCTTCGACGCGGAGGTGCGCCATGGCTAAGGTGTACAGGCACCAGAAGAAGTACTGGCAGGCGTGCGTCGTCGTCGACGGCGTGCGCAAGCGCAAGAACTTCGCGACACACGCAAAGGCGCTGGCCTGGGCGCGCGACACCGAGAGCAGGATGGCGGGCGGACACGCCCCCCGGCTCGGCGGCCCCGCGAAGGTGAACGTCGCGGGGCTCCTCTACGAATACGCGCAGCACTTCACGCTGCACAAGGAAGGCTGGAAGCAGGAGCTGGCGCGCATCAACCGATATCTCGTCGCGGCCGGCAGCCGGCCGCTCGTGCCCGTGGACGAGAAGGACGGCCGGCGCGGATTCCGCCTGGCCGATGAGGAAGAACCGACCCGGGACCTTCCCCGCACGTTCCGCGAGTACCGCGCGCAGCGCGCCGATAAGCGCGAGCGCACGAATGCGCTGCGCGCGCGCATCGCCGCGACCCGCTGCAGCAACCTGGCGCGCGCCGACATCCGCGAGCTCATCACGACGATGACGCTCGACGGCCTGTCGGCGAGCACGATTCAGAAGGAGGTGGCGCTGCTGAAGCACGCGTTCAACGTCGCCGCGGAGGAGTGGAACTGGGCCGGCCTCGACAACCCCTGTCGCCGCGTGAAGCTGCCGCCGGCGAGCCCGCCGCGCGACGTGACCCTGAGCGCTGAGCAGGAGGACGCGTTGCGCGCGGCGCTCGCCCGCTGCGAGAACCCGCTGATGCTCGTGTACTTCGAGCTCGCGGTGCAGACCACCGCGCGGCGCAAGAACCTGTTGCGGCTCGCCTGGGCCGATGTGGACCTCGAGCGGCGCGTGGCGCTGCTGCGCAAGACGAAGAACGGGCGCAACGTCGCCGTGCCGTTGACGCTGCGCGCGGTCGAAGTCCTGCGCCACGCCAGGGTGCACAGCCGCGGCGAGCGCGTCTTCGACCTGACCGAGGAATCCCTGGCCGCGGCCTGGGACCGCGCGGTCGAGCGCGCGGGGCTGCCGCATCTGCGCGTGCACGACTTGCGGCACATCGGCACGACGCGCCATGCCTGTCGCCTGCCCAATACCCAAATGCTGAAGGCCATCACCGGACACCGGTCGGACGCGATGCTGGCGCGCTACGTGCACTTCGCGCCGAAGGACGTGCTGCCGTTCCTCGACGCGACCGAACAGCCGTTGCCTCCGCTCGGCACCCTCACCCGGCCGAGCGGGCGCGGTTCCACTGCGACGGAGGTCACGGCGGGCGGCGAGCAGCGTTCCGACGAAGGCCGCGCGAGCAACATTGTGCCCATACGCCCGCGCCGTGCCCCTGACGCGACACCCGGTGCGCAGCACGCCGACCGCGGTCCGGACAGCAACGCACCGCCGTCACACAAGACCGCATAACACCGTTACGGCGTTACAGCGTTACGCGGTTACGCGCTTCAGGCAGTCGCGGCCCCGGCTTCGGGGCCGCAATTGCTTTGGCACCTACGCATCCAATCGTGGCGTATGACGCCCCGGCGCATTGCCTGACGCAGTTCAAGGTGCCGGACACAGCGGCGGCGCGATTCCTGCCGGTACGTCACCGCTGGCGGCGTTCTCGCGCTCGGCAGCCCGGCGGGACCGTTTGCCTCCCCGGATAAAAGGGTCTGTCTACACGAGGCGCACGACGAGCAATTCCGCCGCGTGCGCACCGGAGACTGACCATGCAGATGACGACGACCCCGACCCCGGCCGTAGGCGCGCCGCCCTTGCCGGACGGTTACCTGATTTCCGAAACCGCCGAGCAGAGCGGCTACGGCACAGACCGGCACAAGCACGTCCGCAAGCTCACCGACGCTGAGCGGGCGCACGCCCGCGCCGGCGGAACGGTGTTTTTCCGAGCGGCGCGCCTTCCCCATCCGTCGTCGCCCAGCGGCACGTACTGGCGCGTCGTGTACGTCGCGGGCGGGCGCTACTACCCTCGCGTCCCCAATCAGTACGTGCCGGCGCTGCGCGCCCTGACCGGCCGACGGTAAGAACCGCGGCTCGCACGCGAATTCGGAAGCGCCGCTTGGGCCAGGCCTTCGAGACCAGGCCTTATGCGGGGGGCACGATTCTCAAGCGGGAGGATTCGTGCCTACAGGTCCAGTACGGGGAGTCAGACAACAAGTTGATTCTGAAAGGCCTCGCGCCAGATGCTAGTCATTCTGCCGCGCTCGCGCGCTCCAGCTCGCGCTCTTCCTCGCAGGGGCGCCTTCGACTGCGATGCGCACCACCGCGCCGGGCGCGGCCATCGGCGCAAACAAAGGTGTACGCGCACCGCTGCATTGTCACGGCCACGGACGACGGTCGCAAACCGGACCAGGTACTCAGATAAAACCGTTCGCAATACTGGCCGCAGCATGTAATCAACTCAACAGAAACTTCCACAAGGAATCGCACGATGTTTATCGACCAACCGTTTGCGCCGGTCTGCACATTTGTCCTTGAGCCCCACCAGCTCGCCGAGCTAAGCCCGCATGGACGAATCCGGTGATCCCTTCCCCGAATTAGGTCCGCTTGGAAGTGGAGATTTCCGGCTCCCTGATCCCTTCCCCGAATTAGGTCCGCTTGGAAGTGGAGGTTTCCGGCTCCCTTGTGCC
>BOKW01000006.1 GCA_016861185.1 Betaproteobacteria bacterium | reverse complement strand
AGCCAAAGACGCACCCTCACCCCAACCCTCTCCCGCCCCGGCGGGAGAGGGAGAAGTCCTTCCCTCTCCGCCGCGAGGGGGAGAGGGCAAGGGAGAGGGGGTGTCGGTTGAAGTGCCTGCCGTCGAAGGCGCCGAGCAGCGCAGGCGAGGGCGGGGGCCGTGCCCTCGACGAGCAGCACAGGGCACCCGCGCAGCGGGCGCCTTCCTCGGCGCGCCTTCTTTTGGTTACTTTTCTTGGCAAGACAAGAAAAGTAACGGCCCCGCGGTCCGAGCGTCCACCCTTCGAACAACGAAGAACAGAATCGCGAAGCGGCACCATCGACCGCAATCGAACGATCGACGATCGGCGCGGAGACCGCAAACGAAACGTATGCCCGCGCGAATCGGCGACGCCTCACGCCTTGCTCCCGAACAGCCCCGTCGGCCTGAACATCAGCACCAGCAGGAAGATGACGAAGATGCCGATCTGGCCGAGGCTTTCGCCGAGGTACAGGCCGGAAACCGACTCGACGACGCCGATCAGCAGCCCGCCGACGAGCGCGCCGACGAAGCTGCCCATGCCGCCGAGCACGACGATCGTGAAGGCGACGAGCACGAAGCCGTTGCCCACCGTCGGGTTCACGTAGTACGCGGGCAGCAGGAAGCACGCCGCCGCCCCCAGGCACGCCAGCCCGATGCCGAAGCTCATCGCGAAGACGTGCTCCACGTCGATGCCGACCAGCTTCGCCCCCTGCCGCTCCTTCGCGAGCGCGCGGATCGCGCGGCCGAGATCGGTCTTCGCCATCACGGCGAGCAGGATCGCCGCCGCCGCGAGCGCGCCGCCGAAGGCGATCGCCTTCGGCACCGCGATGAAGGCGCCGGCGACGTCGATCGTCGCGAGCGACCAGCGCGTCTCGATCGTCCGCGTATCCGCGGTGAAGAGCACCAGCGCGAGGTTCTCCAGCACGATCGCGATGCCGAGCGTCACGAGCAGGATGTTCTCGTCCTTGCCGTGGCTCGCGCGGCCGATCACGAGTCGCTGCAGCAGGTAGCCGAAGCCGAACATCGCCGGCACCATCACCGCGAGCGCGGCATACGGATCGACGCCGTAGCGCGTGAACAGCAGTTGCACACCGTACAGCGCGACCATCAGCGCCGCGCCGTGCGCGAAGTTGATGATGTGCAGCACGCCGTAGATCAGCGTGAGCCCGAGCGCCACCAGCGCGTAGATCGCGCCGGTGGTCAGCCCGTTCGCGATCGACGGCCAGAGGATCGACAATTCGAGCATCGCGGGTTTACTCCCTCTCCCCAGGCATGGGGAGAGGGTTGGGGTGAGGGGCCGCAGCCAGTTCGCGAAGAATTGTCTGTTGCACGCCCTGTAGATTGCCCATCACTTCGTTGTTCCAGAACCGAAGTACTCGGTAGCCGAGCGCCTCAAGTTCCTTCGTTCGCTCCCTATCCGATGCGACTCTGTCGGCGTGCTGCCCCCCGTCGACCTCGACGATCAGCATCCGTTCGAGACACACAAAGTCCGCGACGTAGCGCCCGATCGGCACCTGCCGCTTGAACTTGTACCCGTTGAGCCGGCGGTCGCGCAGCTTCGACCAGAGCAGGCGCTCGGCGTCGGTCGAGGAGCGTCGCAGCGCTCTCGCGACGATGATCGCGTTCGTCGGCACGGCCCCTCACCCCTGCCCTCTCCCCAAGTCTGGGGAGAGGGGGTGGCGTCACGCCTTCCAGGGAAACACCGGCTCGGCTTCGCGGAACTCCTGCGGGACGATGACCTTGATGTCGTTCTTCAGCACCTGCGTCATCAGCGGGCGCGCGCCCTGATTCTGGCCGTTGACGAACCTGGTGGGACCGTACGGCATGATGTGGTTGGCGAAGGCGCTCGACTCGAGCGCGGCGATCACGTCCTCGCGCTTCGCGCTCTTCGCGCGTTCGAGCGCATCGGCGAGCAGCCACATCGACGTGTAGTTCATGAAGAACTCGTAGACGAAGAAGCCGCCCTTCGCCTCGACGCGCTTGCGCAGCGCCGCTACGCGCTTGTCCTTCGGGTTGTACCAGTGGTTGACGTCGATGATGCCGTTCGCGGCGTCCGGGAACTCCTTGACGAAGCGGTAGTTCGACGCCGCGCCGCCGAGCACCGAATAGATCGCCATCGGCACGACCTTCTGCTGGCGCATCGTGCGCACCAGCAGCGCGTATTCGTTGTAGTAGTTGGCCGGGATCACGACGTCGGGATTGACCGCCTTCATCCGCAGCACGATGTTGTTGAAGTCGCGCGTCGGGTTGGCGTGCTTGACGATTTCCCTGACCTCGTAACCGAAGGTCGGCAGCTCCTTCGCGAGCAGGTTGGCGGTGCCGGTGCCGAACAGCGACTCCTCGTGCACGATCATCACGGTCTTCGCCGGCTTGCCGGCGAGCGTGTTCAGCACGTGCAGGTTCTGCATCGCGATCTGCGTGACGGTGCGGTAGCCGGGGCCAAAGCGGAACGTGTTCTTCAGGCCGCGTTCGACGATCTGGTCGGCCACCCCGACGTCGACGATGTGCGCGATGCCGTGACGCGCGGCCGCCTGCGTCGTCGCCAGACAGATGCTGCTCGCGTACGCGCCGACGATCGCGGCCACGCCCGCCTCGTTCATCTTCTCGACCTCGGAGGCGCCTACCTGCGGCTGGCTCTGCGCGTCGCCGAGCACCGCCTCGAGCCGCGCCCCGCCCATCGACTTGATGCCGCCAGCGGCGTTGATGTCTTCGATCGCCATCAGCGCGCCCTCGCGGCACGGAACGCCGGAGACGGCGAGCGCGCCGGTCACCGGATGCAATACGCCGACCTTGATCGCCGGCGGCCTTTGGCCGAGCACGACGGCCGGCGCGGCGAGCGTCGCGGCGCCCGCCGACAGCGCAGCGGTCTGCTTGAGGAACTTGCGGCGGGCGGGAAAGCGGTTGCGATGGTTGGTCATTGTTGTCTCCTTGAAGGTCGAGCCGCGGCACACCCGACCGGCCTGCGCGGCGCTCGCGCGAAGGATAACGCGCTGCGTGCGCGCGCCGGCGAATCGACGGTTCGCCGACCTTCGTGGTCGCGCCGGCGCCTACAGGAACAGATCGGGCAGGAGCTGCTTGCTTCCGGGCACGACCGAATACCTGTCGAAGTCGGCCACGCCCGCCTGCTTCAGCACCTCCTCGTCGATGAAGAAGTTGCCGGTCGTCGTCGCCGCCTCTCGCGTCAGGATCGCGTAGGCGGCGTCGGCCATGATCTGCGGCGTGCGGCAGTGTTCGGGCTGCACGCCCGGGATCATCTGCAACGCAGCCGTTTGAATCACCGTGCGCGGCCACAGCGCGTTGACCGCGATGCCGTAGCTGCGGAACTCCTCGGCATGCCCGAGCACGCACATGCTCATGCCGTACTTGGCCATCGTGTAGGCGACGTGCGGCGCGAACCAGCGCGCGTCCAGGTTGAGCGGCGGCGACAGCGTCAGCACGTGCGGGTTGCGCTTGCGCTCTGCGCTTTTCTTCAGATAAGGCAGGCAGGCCTGCGTGCACAGGAACGTGCCGCGCACGTTGACGCCGAACATCAGGTCGAAGCGCTTCATCGGCGTCGCTTCGGTCGGCGTCAGGTTGATCGCGCTCGCGTTGTTGACGAGGATGTCGATGCCGCCGAAGTGATCTGCCGTCCGCTTGGCCGCGGCGACGACCTGCGCTTCGTCGCGGATGTCGCACTGGATCGGCAGCGCCTTGCCGCCGGCGGCTTCGACTTCCTCGGCCGCGGTGTAGATCGTTCCGGGCAGCTTGGGATTCGGCTCCGTCGTCTTCGCCGCAATCGCGACGTTGGCGCCGTCGGCGGCGGCGCGCTTGACGATCGCCAGGCCGATGCCGCGCGAGGCGCCCGAAATGAAGATCGTCTTGCCCTTGAGGTTCATGGTCGTCTCCGGTCGTGTGTCAGTGGTTCGGGCTGGCCGCCGGCTCGCGCGCGAGCCGATCGGCGATCAGTTCGGCCCAGCGCGCGTAACCGCGCGCCGAGGGGTGGAAACCGTCGCGCGCAAAGAACTCGCGCGCGCCGTCGAAAGCGAAACGATAGTGCCGCACGCGCCGGGCGGGCGCATCGAGCCGCGCCGCGACGCGCGCGAGCGCCGCGTCGAGCCTGCGCGCGTCGGCGCCCAGCACGTCGCGCAACGGCCGCGGCAGCGCCGGAAAGTGCGCGAGCGGCGGCACCTCGAGCAGGATCAGCTCGCGCGCGCCCGTGCGCGCGTGCAACGCTGCGACGAGCGCAGCGATGTCGCGCCGCCAGCGCGCCGCGCGCGTCTGTTCGAGCACGTCGTTGACGCCGAGCACGACGACTGCGAGATCGGCCGCTACCGTGTGCGTCGCTTCGAGCAGTCGCAGCGTACGGCGCGCGGTCGCGCCGTTCTCACCGAGCACGCGCCAGAACACGCGCCGGCCGAGCTTCGCCGCAAGCCGCGCGGCCAGCTCGCCGGCCAGCGCTTCGCCGTGATGCGCGGCACCGACGCCGACTGCGGTCGATTCGCCGACGACGAGCAGTCGCAGCGGTTCGCCTTTGCCGACTTCACCCGCGAGCGCGCCTGCCGCGACGGGCAGCCGCGGCGTCGTGCGGCGAACGCGGCGCGCCTGCCAAAGCAACAGCGGGCCGAGGGCGAATTTGGCGGCGAGGTGGATCAAGGACGCGTCGATTTACGGATGCAGGAACCAGCCCCTTCTTACAGGGAGATCGAGGGGCAGATTACGACGGCACACACCGAACGTGCATCCGTTCTCGTCCCCCTTTGGTAAAGGGGGACTGAGGGGGATTTTGGAGGGTCGTCGCCGCCAGGGCTGCGTCTGAGGAATCCCCCCTGCCCCCCTTTACGGAAAGGGGGGTTCGTTACGCCTTCTTCGGCCACAGCACCATCTGCGTGCAGCGGAACAGCGCCAAAGTCTTGCCGGTAGCGACTTCGGTCACCGTCGCATCCCACACCTGCGTCGTGCGGCCCAGATGCGCACCGCGGGCGATCGCTTCGAGCGTGCCTTCGGTCGCGGTACCGAGGAAGTTCGACTTCAGTTCGATCGTCGTGAAGCTTTCCGCGCCGTCCGGGAGATGCGCGACGGTGGCGAAGCCGCACGCGGTGTCCGCGAGCGCGATCACGCTCGCCGCGTGCAAGAAGCCGTTCGGCGCCAGGAATTCGGGGCGGATGTCCATCCGCACCGCGAGTTCGCGCGGATCGATGCGGACGACCTTCAGCCCGAACAGCGCGGGCAGCCGCGTCGAGGCGCGCGCGTTCAGTGCGTCGATGCTGACGTCGGGTCGGAGTTTCATCGGTTCGGATTGCGCAACGCGGATTGCGGATTGCGTCGTGCGGATCGCGCTGGCCACGGCGCATGATCGGCCTGTCCTTTAAGTTGCGCGGTAGCCATCAACGGTAGCCTCCGAAGCCTGCCGTGCTCGCGCAATCCGCAATCCGCAATGCGACTCACGCGAAGCGCGAAAAGTCCGGCTTGCGCCGCTCGAAGAACGCGGTGAAGGCTTCCTTCGCCTCCGGGCTCTTCAGCATGCGGCCGAAGGTCTGCGCTTCGTCCATGATGATCTTCTCGACGACCGACTTCCAGCCGGCCTTCATCAAGCGCTTGGTCTCGCGCACCGAGGCCGGCGGCAGCGCGTTGAAGCGCGCGGCCTGCTTTTGCGCGTAGGCGAGCACCTCGTCGGGCGGCAGGATGCGGTTGACGATCTTCATCTCGAGCGCCTCTTCGGCGCTCAGCGGGTCGCCGAGCAGCAGCTTCTCCGCGGCCTTGTGATAGCCGGCCGCGAGCGGCACGAGCAGGCTCGACGCGAACTCCGTGCACAGTCCGAGCGTGACGAAGGGCATCGAGAACATCGCGTTGTCGGCGCAGTAGACGAGGTCGCAGTGCAACAGCATCGTCGTGCCGATGCCGACCGCGGCACCGTTGACCGCGGCGACGACCGGCTTCTCGGCGTAACCCAACGTCTGGATGAACTTGAACACCGGCGCGTCCATGCTCTGCGCCGGATGCTTCATGAAGTCCTCGAGGTCGTTGCCCGCCGTGAAGATGTCCGGCTGGCCGTGGATCAGGATGGCGCGCACGCCGCCGTCGTCGTGTGCGGCAGCGATCGCGTCGGCCATCTGCTGATACATCGCCATCGTGATCGCGTTCTTCTTCTCCGGCCGCGCGATCTCGATGCGCATCACGCCGTCTGCAGTTTCCGTCCTGATACTCATCGCCTCTCCTTGCTGCCCTGTCGTTCCTGCTGCGCGAACCGTCGCAGCGATTCCGCCGCCTGCGCACGCACGCGGTTGCGCAGCCACGGCGTCCAGCCGAAGAGCCACCCCTTCCAGCCGAGCGCCTGACGCGACCAGCGCCAGAAGCTGAAGCGATCGACCTGCCGCACGATCTTGCCGGCCGCGATCACCATCTCCGTGTACACGCGGTTGCGTACCGGCCGCGTGCCGTACGTGTAGCGCGCAACCCACACGGCGCGGGCGCCGTCCGGACCCTCGTCAACGGTGGCCGATACGCTGAAGTCGCGCGCGCGCGTCAGCAGCATGCGCCACATCAGGCGCACCTCCTCCGCCGACAGCAGCGGAAAGATCGGGTCGCTGAAGGTCGCGTCGGGCGCGTAGAGCTGACCCATCGTGTAGTGGTCGCCGAGCATGAAGGCATCGAAGAAGCGCTGCGCGACGCTCATGCCGGCACGCCCTCGGAATGACCGGTGCGGCGGCGTTCGGCCTGCGCCGCGAGCCACGCCGCCGCCTGCGGCCACAGCTTCTCGGCGCTGCGCCGGCGGAAGAAACCGAAGTGGCCGACGCGCGCCTCGCCGATCGCGCGCGGATCGATGCGCTTCATCTCGCGCGGCGCCGACGCGTAGAAGCCGTGCAGCGACTCGGTGTTCCGCAGCGACATGTATTCGTCGTCGGTGAACGACAGCGACAGGATCGGCGTCTTCACTTGCTCGAACCGCCGCCGCACGTCTTCGCCTTCGGCGCCGACCAGGTACTCGCGGTTCAGGCACCAGCGCCGCCACTGCGCCATCACGCCGGCCGGGAGATCACCGATCTTCCTGAGCTTGCGACCGGGGAAGTAGCCGAACAGCCGCAGCGACAGCGGCGCGGCCACGTACCACAACCACCACACGTAGCTGCGCAGCTTCGGGCTGTTCTCGCGCCAGTAGCCGCTGCCGGCGGCGACCGTCATCATCGCGGCGACGCGCTCGCGGTTGGGCACGAGTCCCAGGATCTGCCCGCCGAGCGAATGGCCGACCCACAGCAGCGGCTTCGCACCGATGCGGGCGGCGACGAAATCGACCATCGCCGCGCAATCGCGCTGCGCCCAGGTGAACACGTCGGCCTCGAAGCCGCGCAGCGACTTCCGGAACTGCGGCGGCCGCGAGTGCCCCATGCCGCGGTAGTCGAAGGTCACCGCGAAGAAGCCCTGCCCGGCGAGCCAGTGCGCGAAGGCCGCGTAGAAGTGCTGCTCGACACCCATCGCCGGCACGATCAGCACGCCGGCGCGGCAGGTGTGCGAATCGCCGAATGTGCTCGCGCGCAGCGCGAAGCCGTCGGCGGCGACCACGTTCGCCGCGTGCGTCATGCCGGCCTCGCGACCGCCAGCGTGGCCATCGCGCGCGCGACCAGCGTTTCGCCATCGCCGTCGCTCGCCCACACGGAGGCTTCGACGAACGACACCTGCCGGCCGGCGCGCACGACCTCGGCGCGGCAGCGCAGCCGCTGCCCGCGCGCCGCGCGCAGCAGGCTCACGTTGAGGTTGGTCGTCAGCACCTGCGCCGTGGGCCCGGCCTGCGTGAACGCGGCCGCGCCGGCGCAATGGTCGGCGAGCGTGGTCAGCAATCCGGCATGCACGACACCGGTCTGCTGCAAATGGTGCGGCTGTACGTCGACGCTTGCTTCGCACCAGCCGGCGCCGATGTCGGCGAGCCGGATGCCGTTGCCGTGCACGAACGGCGCGTCGGCGAAGCCGCGCTCGAGCAGCGCGCGGCGATCGAGTTCGGGCCCCGCCGCCATCTAGACCCGCTCGAAGATTCCGGCAGCCCCCATGCCGGTGCCGACGCACATCGTCACCATGCCGTACTTGAGGTTTCGACGGCGCAGCGCGTGCACGACGGTGGCCGAGCGGATCGCGCCGGTCGCGCCGAGCGGGTGGCCCAACGCGATCGCGCCGCCCATCGGGTTGACCTTCGCGCGGTCCAGGCCGAGGTCGTTGATCACCGCCAGCGCCTGCGCGGCGAAGGCCTCGTTCAGCTCGATCCAGCCCATGTCGTCGGCCGACAGACCCGCGAGCCGCAGCGCGACCGGGATCGCCTCCTTCGGACCGATGCCCATGATCTCGGGCGGCACGCCGCGGATCGCGAACGATACGAAGCGCGCGAGCGGGGTCAGGTTGAACTGCTTGACCGCGCGTTCGCTCGCGAGGATCAGCGCGCCCGCGCCGTCGGAGGTCTGCGAGCTGTTGCCCGCGGTGACGCTGCCTTTGGCCGCGAACACGGGCTTCAGCTTCGCCAGCGCCTCGATGTTCGTGTCGGCGCGCGGACCTTCGTCGAGCGACACTTTGCGGGTCTTGACGTCGACTTCGCGACTGTCGAGGTTCGGAAACTTCTCGACGACCTCGATCGGCGTGATCTCGTCGGCGAACTCGCCGGCTTTCTGCGCGGCGATCGCCTTCGTGTGCGACTGGTACGCGAACTCGTCCTGCATCTCGCGCGTGACCTTCCACTGCGCGGCGACCTTTTCCGCGGTCATACCCATGCCGTAGGCAATGCCGACGTTCTCGTCGCGCTCGAAGATGTGCGTGTTGAACGACGGCTTGTTGCCGGTCATCGGCACCATGCTCATCGATTCGGTGCCGCCCGCGATCATCACGTCGGCCTCGCCGACGCGGATGCGGTCGGCGGCGATTGCCACCGCGTTCAGTCCGGACGAGCAGAAGCGGTTGATCGTCATGCCGCCGACGCTCGGCGGCAGCCCCGCGAGCAGCACCGCGACGCGCGCGACGTTCAGCCCCTGCTCGGCTTCCGGCATCGCGCAGCCGATGATCGCGTCCTCGATCGCCTTCGGATCGAGGTTCGGCACCTGCTTGAGCGCCGACTGGATCGCGGCGACCAGCAGATCGTCCGGGCGCAGGTTCCTGAAGCTGCCCTTCGGCGCCTTGCCGATCGGCGTACGCGTGGCGGCGACGATGTAGGCGTCCTGCACTTGTCTCATTTCGATCTCTCCACAAAGGACCTCAGCCTTGGCTGGGGGAGCACGAGAGGGCCAGCCGAGCCCCCTCGTTTCATTCACGCCCGGGGGCCGCGCAAGCGGCCCACAGGGAAGCCGCTCAGTTCCTGACCGGCTTCCCAGTCTGCATCATGCCCATCATCCGCTCCTGCGACTTCGGGTGGGCGACGAGCTGTACGAAGTACTTGCGCTCGAGGTCGAGCAGCCACTGCTCGTCGACCGGCGAACCGGGCTCCACGTCGCCGCCGCACAGCACCTCGGCGATGCAACTGGCGATGAAGAAGTCGTGCGCGCTGATGAAGCCGCCGTCGCGCATGTTGACGAGCTGCGCCTTGACGGTCGCAACCCCCGAGCGGCCCGCGACCGGAAAGCCCTTGGTCTTCAGCGGCGGCCGGTAGCCGGTCGCGTGCAGCGCGAAGGCTTCGCCGATCGCCGTCCACAGCAGCTCGTGGCCGTTGAAGACGATCGTGTCGGTCGGCAGCAGATAGCCCATTGCGCGCGCTTCGAGCGCGGACTTCGAGACGTTGGCCATCGCCGCATTCATGAACCAGTTGCGGATGAACGGGAAGACGTCGGTGATGCCCGCCGCCTGCGCGGCCTGCGCCGCGCGCAGCGCGCCTTCCTTCAGTCCGCCGCCGCCGGGGATCAGCCCGACGCCGACTTCGACCAGGCCGACGTAGCTCTCCAGGCTCGCGACGCGCTTGGCGCAATGAAGCAGCGTTTCGCAGCCGCCGCCGAGCGCCATGCCGCTGACCGCGGCAACGACCGGCACCTGCGAATATTTCAGCCGCATCATCGTCTGCTGGAACTTGGCCACCTCGGGGCCGATCGCTTTCGCGCCGCCCGCCATGAACACCGGCATCATCGCCTGCAGATCGGCGCCGACCGAGAAGGGATCGTCGGGCGACCAGATCACCAGGCCGCGGTACTGCGACTCGGCCAGCTCGACCGCCTTGTTCATGCCGGCGAGCACGCCCGGGCCGATCGCGTGGACCTTGGTCTTCAGCGACAGGATCAGCACCTCGGCGGCGAGTCCCTGGTCGAGCTTCCAGATGCGAACCGAATCGTCCTCGTGGATCGTCGTGCCGCCGTTGTGCCCCGTCGGCGCGCCTTCGCCGAGCAGCGGCGCGCGGAAGATCTGCCGCGCATACACGGGCAACTCGGAGCGGCCGACGAACTTCTTCTTCGCCGGCGACCAGGAGCCGTCCTTGGTGTGTACGCCGCCCGCCTTCGCCACGGGTCCCTCGAAGACCCATTTCGGCAGCGACGCTCTCGACAGCGCTTCGCCTTTGTCGATATCGGACTGCACCCATTCGGCGATCTGCTTCCAGCCGGCGGCCTGCCAGGTTTCGAACGGGCCCGTGTTCCAGCCGAAGCCCCAGCGCAGCGCGAAGTCGACGTCGCGCGCGGTGTCGGCGATCGACTCCAGATGCACGGCGATGTAGTGGAACGCGTCGCGGAAGATCGCCCACAGGAACTTCGCCTGCGGGTGATCGGTCTCGCGCAGCAGCTTCAGCCGCTCGGCGGGATCCTTCTTCTTCAGGATGCGCGCGACGAGTTCATCCGCCTTGCCGGTCGACTCGACGTAGTCCTGCTTCTTCGGGTCGAGCACCTTGATGACCTTGCCGTCCTTGCGATAGAAGCCGGCCCCGGTCTTTTGTCCGAGCGCACCCTTCTCCACCAGCGCCTTGAGCACCGGCGGCGTGACGAAGTGCGCGGCGAACGGATCGATCGATGCCGGCAGCGTGTCCTGCATCGTCTTGATCACGTGCGCCATCGTGTCCAGCCCCACCACGTCCGCGGTGCGGAAGGTGGCGCTCTTGGCGCGGCCGAGCTTGGAGCCGGTGAGATCGTCGACCACGTCATACGGGATGCCGTACTTCTCGGCTTCCTTGATCGTCGCCAGCATGCCGAAGATGCCGACCCGGTTGGCGATGAAGTTCGGCGTGTCCTTTGCGCGCACCACCCCCTTGCCGAGCGTGCTGGTAAGGAAGGTCTCCAGGTCGTCGAGGATCGCGGGCTTCGTCGCCGGCGTCGGGATCAGCTCGACGAGGTGCATGTAGCGCGGCGGGTTGAAGAAGTGCACGCCGCAGAAGCGCTGCTTCAGCTCCGTGTTCATCACCTCCGCCAGCTTGGCGATCGGCAGGCCCGAGGTGTTGGACGCGAAGATTGCGTCGGCGCGAATGTGCGGCGCGACCTTCCGGTACAGGTCGTGCTTCCAGTCCATCCGCTCGGCGATCGCCTCGATGATCACGTCACAGCCGCGCAGCAGTTCGAGGTGCTCCTCGTAGTTGGCCGGCTCGATGTACTGGGCGTCGTCCTTGTTGCCGAGCGGCGCCGGATTCAGCTTCTTCAGGTTCTCGATGGCCTTCAACACGATGCCGTTCTTCGGCCCTTCCTTGGCCGGCAGGTCGAACAGCACGACCGGCACCTTGGCGTTGACGCAATGCGCCGCGATCTGCGCGCCCATCACGCCGGCGCCGAGGACGGCGACTTTTCTGACGATGAAGTTGCTCATGGGTCTTCTTTCAAGTGGGTTCTTGCTGAGCCGCGCTGCGTCCCCCTCAAGGGAAGGTCCTGGTCAGAACAGGTCCGCCGGCAATTCCATCAGGTTCTTCGCTCCCGAGCGCGCCGCGCGGATGTGGTACGCGGTCTCCGGCAGCAGGCGCTGGAAATAGAACCGCGCGGTCGCCAGCTTCGCCGTGTAGAACGGATCGACCTTGTCGCCGTCCCGCTCGATCCGCGTCAGCGCGATGCGCGCCATTTTCGCCCAGAAGTACGCGTAGACGAGGTGGCCGACGACGCGCAGGTAGTCGACCGCGGCAGCGCCGGCTTCGTCCTGGTTCTGGAACGCCTTCATGCCGAGTTCCATCGTGAGCTTCGTCACCTTGTCGCCGAGATCGGCCAGCGGCGTGACGAATTCGTTCATCGCCGGCGTCGTGCCGTGCTCGTCGATGAACGCCTGCACGAGCTTGCCGAACTTCTTCAGTTTCGCGCCGTTGTCCATCAGCACCTTGCGGCCGATCAGATCGAGCGCCTGGATCGTGTTGGTGCCCTCGTAGATCATGTTGATGCGCGCGTCGCGCACGAGCTGCTCCATGCCCTGCTGGCGGACGTAGCCGTGCCCGCCGAAGACCTGCATGCACTGCGATGCGCATTGGAAGCCGTTGTCGGTCATGAACGCCTTCACGATCGGCGTCATCAGCGCCATCGTGTCGGCGGCGTCCTTGCGCACGGTCTCGTCGGGATGGTGCAGCTGCTTGTCGGCGGCGAGCGCGACCCAGTAGGCGAACGCGCGGCCGCCTTCGGCGTAGGCGCGCGCGGTCAGCAGCATCTTGCGCACGTCCGGGTGCACGATGATCGGATCGGCGGGTTTGTCGGGGTTCTTCACGCCGGATAGCGATCGACCCTGGATCCGGTCACGGGCATACGCGACCGCGTTCTGATAAGCGGCTTCGGTGATGCCGAGTCCCTGCACGCCGACCGCGAGCCGCGCGCCGTTCATCATCACGAACATCGCATTGAGGCCCTTGTTCGGCGCGCCGACGAGCCAGCCGGAGGCCCCGTCCATGATGATCTGGCAGGTCGAGTTGCCGTGGATGCCCATCTTCTCCTCGATGCCGCCGCAGTGCAGCCCGTTGCGCGCGCCGACCTTGGCCTGCGCGCCCTTGCCGGTCGGCACGAACTTCGGCACGACGAAGAGCGAAATCCCCTTCGTTCCCGCCGGCGCATCGGGCAGCCGCGCGAGCACGAGATGCACGATGTTATCGGCCAGGTCGTGCTCGCCCGACGAGATGAAGATCTTGGTCCCGGTCAGCTTGTAGCTGCCGTCGGCCTGCGGCTCTGCCTTCGTGCGCAGCATGCCGAGGTCGGTCCCGCAGTGCGGCTCGGTTAGGCACATCGTGCCGGTCCATTCGCCGGAGGCGAGTTTCGGCAGGTACAGGTCCTTCTGCTCCTTCGTGCCGTGCACGAGCAGGCACTCGTACGCGCCCACCGTCAGGCCCGGATACATCGCCCACGACTGATTGGTCGAGTACTGCATCTCGTACAGGGCGATCTGCAGCAGATGCGGAAGGCCCTGGCCGCCGTATTCGGTTTCGGCCGCGAGCCCCTGCCAACCCGCTTCGCGGAACTTGTCGTAGGCCTCGCGGAATCCCCGCGGCGTCTTCACCGCGTGCGTGGACGGGTCGTACGCGCAGCCTTCGGCGTCGCCATTCGCGTTGATCGGCAGCAGCACTTCGGCGCAGAACTTGCCGGCCTCCTCGATGACGTGGTTCACCGTGTCGGCATCGATGTCCGCGTAGCGCGGCATCGCCTTCAGCTCGTCGACCGCGCCGAGCAGCTCGTGCATCACGAAGCGCTGGTCGCGCAGGGGCGGGGTGTAGATCGGCATGAACTTCTCCTTCTGGATTACGCGTTCGGTGTGCGCGGGCGCTTGACCGCCCGGCGCTCCGGCGGCTGGGCGGTGTCGGTGCGGCGCCGCGCCGGCGGGGACGCGCTCGCGCGTGCCGCCTTGGCCGCGTCGAGCAGGCGCGCGAGCCCTGCGCGCGCGCGCTTGACGCTGTCGGGCGAATGCAGCAGCCGCGCGTCCTGGTGCAGCACGAGCATCAGCCCGTAGATCTCGAAGACGAGCTGCTCGGAGTCGACGTCGCGCTTCAGGTGACCCTCGTCGCGCGCCTGTTCGATCGCGCGCAGCAGCTCGCGTTTCCACCCTTCGACGATCTGCACCACCGCGTCGCGCAGCGGCCCCGGGCGGTCGTCGTATTCGCTCGCGCCGGAGATCATCAGGCAGCCCTGCTCCAGCTCGCGCGCGAGCAACGCGAGCCAGTTCTCCAGCAGCGCGCGCAGCCGCGGCAGCCCGCGCGGGCGCCGCACGGCCGGCCGCAGCACCTGGTCGACGAAGCGCGCCGCGTATTCCCTGATCACCGCAAGCTGCAGGTCCTCGCGCGAGCCGAAGTGCGCGAACACGCCGCTCTTGCTCATGCGCATCTGCTCGGCGAGGACGCCGATCGTCAGCCCTTCGAGGCCGTCGCGCCGCGCCAGCGCGAGCGCGGCTTCGACGATCGCCGCGCGCGTGGCCTCGCCCTTGCGCGGGCGCTCAGCGCTGCGCGTGCGCAACGGGGCGGCCAGCGCGTGAAGGGCGGAAATCAGTGCCATCGGTCGAAGGGGCGTCAGCACCCGTGCCGCGCGAAGCGCCGGAGCGGGTTCCGAAAAAACGAACGTTCGTACTATTTCGAAGGCGCCGCCGGCCGTCAACCGCACGCTCTAGAGGCGCGCCCCTATTGGTGCGCCGCGGCAGCGATCAGCGGGCGGTGCGCGACCCGGGTTTCCCCGCGACCGGCACGGCGAACTGCTGCGCGATGTGATCGACGAACAGCCGCACCTTCGCCGAAAGATGGCGGCGGCTCGGATAGACGGCCCAGATATCGCCCGGCGCGCTTTCGTACTCGGGCAGCACGCGCACGAGCAGGCCGGCGGCAAGCGCGGGCGCGACGATGAAGTCGGGCTCGAACACGATGCCGAGCCCGGCGATCGCGGCGGCGACCGCGAGATCGCCGCTGTTCGAATGCAGCGGTCCGCCGACGCGCACTTCTTCCTGCCGGCCCGTCCGATCGACGAGGCGCCACACGCGCGGGTTCGGCGAATACGCGTAGGTCATCACCGCATGCGCGGCGAGATCGGCCGGCACGCGCGGCGTGCCGCGCGCCTTCAGATACGCGGGTGAGGCGCAGGCGAGCAGACGCATCGTGCCGAGCCGGCGCGCGACGAGTTGGTCGCTGCCGACCTGGCCGATGCGGATTGCCAGATCGAAGCCTTCTTCGACCAGATCGACGATGCGGTCGGACACCGACACCTCGAAGCGCACCTCGGGATAGCGCGCGCCGAAGCTCGCGATCGCCGGCGCCACGCGCTGCACGCCCATCGCGTGCGAGCAGGTCAGGCGCAAGGTCCCGCGCGGCGCGGCGGTCGACGAACTGGCGAGCGCCTCGGCTTCCTCCAGATCCGCGAGCACCTGGACCGCACGTTCGTAGAAGGCCTGACCGCCTTCGGTCAGCGACAGCCTGCGCGTCGTGCGGTTGAGCAGCCGCACGCCGAGATGCTGCTCGAGCTCGGCGATCTGCCGCGACAGCGTCGAGGTCGACGTGCCGAGCCGTTCGGCGGCGCGAACGAAGCTGCCGGACTCGACCACCGCGGCGAACGCCGCCATCGATGCGAAACGATCCATGCCGCGAGATTATCCCGAAACCCGGCACAAATCATTCCACGAGTGAGTATTTATCTTGTGTCGCGGCATTCCTACAGTTCGGCCCGCGTGTTCGTCGAACCCGGACACACCCCGACCAACCAACGAATGAGGCTGAACATGTTCTATCCACAAACCGCTCCGCTCGCGGCCTTCGTGCTGCGGGTTTCGCTCGGCATCATGTACCTGACGCACGGGCTCGTGCTGAAAGTCGGCATGTACGGCATGGCCGGTACGGTGCAGTTCTTCGAGTCGATCGGCCTGCCCGGCTGGACCGCATGGGCGACCGTGATCGCCGAAGCCGTCGGCGGTGCGCTGCTGGTGCTGGGCATCGGCTCGCGTTACGTCGCGCTGGCGCTCGCGCCGATCCTGCTCGGTGCGCTGTGGGTACACGCCGGCAACGGCTGGGTCTTCTCGGCGCCGAACGGCGGCTGGGAGTACCCGCTGTATCTGATCGTGTTGTCCGGCGTGCAGGCCCTGCTCGGCGACGGCGCCTACGCGCTCGGGAGCCGGCGCGAGACGGCGACGGTCAAACTGCAAACAGCCTAGTTCGGAGTGCGTAGTCGGGGGTTGACTTCCGACTTCCGACTTCCGACTTCCGACTTCCGACTTCATGGAGGATTCGATGAAGCTCTACTACTCGCCCGGCGCCTGCTCGCTGGCGCCGCATATCGTGCTGCGTGAACTCGGGCTGCCGTTCTCGGCCGTCAAGGTCAACACCAAAACCAAAAAGACCGAAGACGGCAGCGACTACCTGCAGATCAACGGCAAGGGCTACGTGCCGACGCTCGAACTGGACGACGGCGAACGCCTGACCGAAGTTGCGGTGCTGCTGCAATACGTGGCCGATCGCGCCCCTGCGGCCGGGCTGGCGCCGGCTCAAGGAACGATGGAGCGCTACCGGCTGCAGGAGTGGCTGAACTTCATCGCCACCGAGATCCACCGGGGCTTCGGGCCGCTGTGGAAACCCGACAGCACCGACGACGAGAAGGAGCGCACGCGTGCCCGGCTGGGCCTGCGCCTGGACTGGCTGAACCGGCAGCTCGAAGGGCGCGAGTATCTGACCGGCAGGTTCAGCGTCGCCGACGCGTACCTGTTCACGGTGCTCAACTGGAGCCAGTGGACCGACGTGGACCTCGCGAAGTGGCCCGCGCTGAAGGACTACGCGGCGCGCGTGGCCGCGCGCCCCAAGGTGCAGGAAGCGATGAAGGCCGAAGGGTTGGTGAAATAACGCCGGGCATCGGCCGTCGGCCGATGCCCGAACTCCCGACTCCTGACCGCCGACTCCCGACCGATGCTCCCCACCGTCTTCCTCTCGCACGGCTCGCCGATGCACGCGCTGCATGCCGGACGGGCCGGGCGCACCTGGTCAGAACTCGCGCAACGCCTGCCCCGGCCGCGCGCGATCCTCGTCGCTTCGGCGCACTGGGAGACCGAATTGCCGATGGTTTCGACGAGCGCGCGTCCCGAAACGATCCACGACTTCGGGGGCTTCCCGCCGGAGTTGTACAAGCTGCGCTATCCCGCACCCGGCACGCCGGAGATCGCGCAACGCGCGCTCGAGCTGCTCAAGGCCGCCGGTCTGCCCGCATCGGGCAACGGCTGCCGCGGGCTCGACCACGGCGCGTGGGTGCCGCTGCTGCACCTCTGCCCGGGCGCCGACGTTCCGGTAGCACAGGTCTCGGTGCAACCGTCGCTCGACGCCACGCATCACCTTCGGCTCGGCGCGGCGCTGGCAACGCTCGCGCGCGAAGGCGTGCTCGTCGTCGGCTCGGGCCACATGACGCACAACCTGCGCGAGTGGATCGAGTACGTGCGCCGCCACGGCATGCAGCCCGGCGATACGCCGGCCGCGCCGTACGTCGACGAGTTCAGGAGCTGGATCGACCGCGCGCTGCGCGAGAACGACCGCGGCGCGCTCGCCGCCTGGCGCCAACGCGCGCCGCACGCGCTGCGCGCACATCCGAGCGACGAGCACTTCCTGCCCTTGCCGGTTGCCTTCGCCGCCGCCGGGCCTGCGCCGCGCGTAGAACGGATCGACGCCGGCGTCGACGCCGGTGTGCTGGCGATGGACGCGTATCTGTTCTGGCCGCGCGAGGACGCGCAGTAGAGCGGCCTTCTCAGTCGAGCGGCCTGATCGTGTAACCGCGGCCGCGCAGCAGCGCGAGCAGTCCGTTCGGCCCGAAGTAGTGCAGCGATCCGACCGCGACGAGATGCAGCTTTCCGCTCGCGGCGAAGCGTTCGATCGCCTCGACCATCGCCGGATGGCGCGCGTCGATCACCTGCTCGACGACGAAACGCTCGGCCGCACCCTTGGACGCGCGCATCGTCGCCAGCACGCGCTCGATGTCGGCGGCGTCGCGCTTCTCCCACGCGGCGACGAGGCGCCGCACCTCGCGCTCGCTTTCGCCGCTTTCGATGCCCTTGACCGCCTGCTCGAGGTAGGCGAGCTGCAGTTCCGGGCTCGTGCTGTCGAAGATCCCGAGTTGCTTCTCGATCCCTTCGATCTCGACGATCGCCTTGCCGCAGGTCCGCGCGAATTCGTGCAGCGTCGCCTCGGTCGCGTACGCGGGGCTGAAGCCCAGGCGGCTCGCTTCGATCACGACGAGCGTGTTGGCGAGCATCCACGGTTTCATCCGCCACAGCGCCGGCGAGTCCAGTCCGTGCCGGGCGAGCAGCGCTTCGACGCGCTGGCGCAAAGGCGCGGGCAGGCGCGACTTCAGGTCGGCCTCCTGCGGCGGATACATCGCGATCTTCTGCACGAGCTGACCGACCCTCTGCGCGTCGAAGACGTCGGCTTCGAACGCGACCACCGCGGCTTCGGCAAAGCGCTGGCTGCAGTCGGCCGGCGGCGCGGCGGTGCGGCCGACGTGGATCGTGCCCACGAGCAGCACGCGCCGGCCGTTCTTCGCGGCTTCCCACGCGAAGCCGCGCGGCGCGGCCGCCTCCGTCTTGCGCGCGGCGTCTGCGCCCGACGACTGTGCCCAGCACGGCGAGAACGCGGAGGCGGCGACCGCGGCAACGAGACCTACGACACGACGCACGACGGCGGATGGAATCATGGGGCGGGCCTCTCGAAGGATGCGGCGATTCTATCGGCGGTGAATGGCGCTGCTCGAAGCTGCAGCGTCGATGCGCGATGCGCCGTTGAGATCCCCCTGCCCCCCTTCTGGGGGTTGTCAGACGAGATCGGCGACGTCGCGCGCCAGCGCAAGCGACGCGGTCAATCCCGGCGATTCGATGCCGTACAGGTTGACGAGCCCGCGCACGCCGTGCATCTCGGCGCCGTGAATCGCGAAGTCGGTGTTCGATCCGCCGGGCCGCTCGACCTTCGGGCGAATGCCCGCGTAACCCGGCTGCAGCGCGCCGTCGGGCAACCCCGGCCAGTATTTGCGCACGGCCGCGTAGAACGCGTCGGCGCGGCGCGGATCGACCGTGTAGTCGATGTCCTCGATCCATTCGACGTCGGGGCCGAAGCGGGCCTGTCCGCCGAGATCGATCGTCACGTGCACACCGAGCCCGCCCGGCTCGGGGATCGGATAGACGAGCCGCGAGAACGGATTGCGCCCCGCGAGCATGTAGTAGTTGCCCTTGGCCAGATACAGGGGCGGGATCGTCGCGGCCGGCACGCCCTGGATCGCGCGCGCGAGCGCTTGCGCACCCAGGCCCGCGCCGTTGATCACCGTTCGCGCGACGAGGGTGGTCGGCGCCGCGCCCCCGGTACGCAGTTCGATGCCGTCGTCGCGCACCGCGCCCCCTTGGACCGGTGTCGCGAACGCAAACAACGCGCCGTGCCGCTCGGCGTCGCCCTGCAGCGCGAGCATCAGGCCGTGACTGTCGACGATGCCGCTGGACGGCGACAGCAGCGCAGCGACGCATCGCACTTCGGGTTCGAGTTGTGCGACCTCGGCCGGCGCGAGGAAACGCAGGTCGTCCACGCCGTTGGCTTCGGCCTGCCGCTTCAGCGCCGCGAGCTGCGGCACTTGCGCGTCGCTCGTGGCGACGATCAGCTTGCCGCAGCGGCGGTGCGCCACGCCGTATTCGCTGCAGAACGCGTACAGCAGCGTCTTGCCTTCGACGCACAGCCTGCGCTTCAGGAGCCGCTGCGGGTAGTAGATGCCGGCGTGGATCACCTCGCTGTTGCGCGAGCTGGTTTCGGTGCCGATCGTGTGCGCGCGTTCGAGCACGACCACCTCGCGCCCGCGCCGCGCCAGTTCGCGTGCGACCGCCAAGCCCACCACGCCGGCGCCGACGACGACGCAGTCGACCCGTTCCACGTCGGGCCTTCTACGGCACCGTCGCGCTCGCTTCGCCGCGCACGGAGACGGAGCCGAGCGCGGGCGCGGCGGCCACCGGCTGCAGCGGCTTGCTGAAGCGCACCACGCTCGGATCGTCCTCGTCGCGGCGCGCGTCGTACATGCGCGCGCGCATCAGCGTGCCCATCTCCTCGTTCTCCAGCAGCACGTAGCCGATCATCTCTTTCAGCCCGCGCTCGCGCGCGCAGGTTTCGATCGCCTCCATCAGCGCGTGGCCGAGACCGCGCCCCTGCCACGCGTCCTCGACGACGATGCCGAACTCGGCCGTCGATCCGTCCGGGTTGCGCGTGTAGCGCGCCACCCCGCGGATCTCGCCTTCGCCGCCCGGGGCATCGGCGTTCGCGTCGATCGCGACGAACGCCATTTCGCGGTCGTAGTCGATGCTCGTGAAGCGCGCGAGCCGCTCGGCGGTCAGCTCGCGCAGCGGCGCGTGAAAGCGCATGTACATCGTCTTCTGCGACAGTCGCGCGATCAGACGCTTTTCGGCCTGCGCGTCCTCGGGACGGATCGGCCGCAGCAGGACCGTCTCGCCTGTCTTCAGGCGCGTCGCGCGTACGAGGTTCTTCGGGTACGGATGGATCGCGAGATGCGAATACGTCGCGTCCGGCGCGAGCGGCCCGTCGCCGAGCACGACGCGCGCGTCGAGCGCGACCACGCCCATTTCGTCGGCGAGCAGCGGGTTGATATCCAGCTCGTGGATGCAGGGGATCTCGCATGCGAGGTCCGAGATCTTCAGCAGCACGTCGAGCAACGCATCGAGGTCGACACCGGGCAGCCCGCGAAAGCTGTCGAGCATCTTCGCCACGCGCGTGCGCGAGACCATCTCCTGCGCCAGAAAGCGGTTCAAAGGCGGCAGCGCCACGGCCGAGTCGCGCAGCACCTCGACTGCGATGCCGCCCAGGCCGAAGGTGATCACCGGGCCGAAGGCTGCGTCGCGCGCGAGCCCGACGATCAGCTCGCGGCCGTGCGGACGGCGGATCATCTGCTGCACCAGCACGCCGACGAACTTGGCGTGCGGTGCGCGTTCCGCGACGCGCGCGCGGATCGTCTCGAAGCCGTGCATCACGTCCGCGCCCGACTGCAGCGACAGCAGCACGCCGCCGACTTCGCTCTTGTGCGTGATGCCGGCGGCGACGACCTTCAGAACGACCGGGTAGCCGATCTGGTCGGCGACGCGCGCGGCTTCGTCGGCAGAGGTCGCGAGCATGCCGCGCGCGGTTTCGATGCCGAAGGCGCCGAGCAGCGCCTTCGCCTCCTGCTCGTCGAGCATGGCGCGACCGGCGAGCAGCGCGCGCTCGACGATGCGGCGCGCGCCGGGCAGGTCGAGTGTGAATTCGTCGACGCGCGGCGGCGGGATCTGCAGCCTCAGCTCGCGGTTGCGGACGAACTGCGCCAGATACGAAAACGACTCCACCCCGCGTTCCGGGCTCGTCAGCGCGGGCAGCCCGGCAGCCTTGATCACCGCGCGGCCTCTGGCTGCGTCCGCTTCGCCGAGCCAGACGGTGACGACCGGCTTTTCGGTCGCTTCCATCACCGGCAGCACCGCGCGCGCAGCATCTTCCGACGCCAGCTTGATCGTCGGGCAGAACAGCATCAGCACGCCGTCGTTGCTCTTGTCCTCGACGAGGGTTTGCATCGCTTGCGCGAAGCGCTCGGCGTCGGCGTCGCCGATGATGTCGACCGGATTGCCGTGCGACCAGGTCGCCGGCAGCGCCGCGTCGAGCCTTTCCATCGCCTGCGGCGAGATCTTCGCGAGCGCCACGCCCGCGTCGGCCGCGGCGTCGGCCGCGAGCACGCCCGGTCCGCCGCCGTTGGTGACGATCGCAAGCCGGTTGCCGGGATTGGGGCGCGGCAGCCGCCCCGAGGCGAGCGCCTCGGCTGCGGCGAACATCTGGTTGTAAGCGTGCACGCGGATCGCGCCGACCCGCTTGAGCGCCATGCCGAACACTTCGTCGTTGCCGACCAGCGCGCCGGTGTGGCTCATCGCCGCTTTCGACCCGGTCAGATGGCGGCCGACTTTCAGCACGATCACGGGCTTGACGCTCGCCGCCGCGCGCACGCTCGACATGAACGCACGCGCGTCGTGCACGCCTTCGACGTACAGCACGATGCTGCGCGTGGCCGGATCGAGCGCGAGGAAGTCGAGGATCTCCGAGAATTCGACGTCGGAACCGGCACCGGTCGACACGACCGAGGAGAAGCCGAAGCCGGCGTTCCACGCGTAGTCGAGCAGCGCGGCAACCACCGCGCCCGACTGCGAAACCAGCGCGACCGATCCGGGCCGCGCGCCGGTGCGTGCGAAGGTCGCGTTCAGCCCGATCTCCGGCCGCATGATGCCGAGGCAGTTGGGGCCCAGCATGCGGATGCCGAGCGCACGCGCGCGGGCCAGCGCCTGCGCCTGCAGCCGGCGACCCTCTTCGCCGATCTCGGCGAAACCCGCCGACAGCACGAGCACCGCGCGGACGCCGCGTTTGCCGGCGTCGTCGATCAGCGTTGGCACGGTGCGCGCCGGCGTGACGATCACCGCGAGTTCCGGCGCCTGCGGAAGCGCGGCGAGCGTCGGATAGCAGACGTGCTCGCCGATCTTCTTGTACTTGGGATTGACCGGATAGACCTCGCCCTTGAAGCCGCCCGCGACGATGTTGGCAAAGACGTAGTTGCCGAGCCCTTCCGGCTTTTCGGTCGCACCCACGACGGCGACCGAATGCGGTGCGAGCGCCTTGCGCAGGTAGTGTGACGTGAACATGATTCCTTTCGAGCCGACTGCGGATGAGCCGCGTGCGCAACCCGGTGCCGGGTCCGTTTCGTGAACGGCCCGCCGTGTCCGGACCGGTGAACCGCTGGGATGTCGCGTTGCAGCATTATGGTGCAAGAACCGATCCGCGTGTGACGCTGTCCGTGGCATTGACGCGTATCAACGGTGGTGCAGCATGAGTGGGTAGCCTCGGCTGCCGAAAAGGACAAGCTCTGACAATGGACGAAGCCAAGCCGCTCACCCCCGAAGAGGTCGCCCGACTGCAAGCGCGTCTGCGCGAACGCCGCGCCGAACTGGCGGCCGCCGTCGATGCGCGGCTGCATGGTCACGGACCGGACCGGCACGCCGAAGCCGGACTGCCGCGGCGCGCGGAGGAAACCGACGACGACGCCGCGGCCGAAGCGGAACGCCACGCGGACGTGGCGCATCTGTCGCGCACGGCCGACGAGTTGGCGCGCGTCGACGCAGCACTCGCGCGCGTGACCGCAGGCAGTTACGGCGAATGCGCCGACTGCGGCGAAGCGATAGGCATCGCGCGCCTGACCGCCAATCCGGCTGCCGAGCGCTGCGCAACCTGCCAGGAGATCTTCGAGAAGCGGCGCGGCCTGCTGCGCGGTGCGCGCGCGTGAAGCTCGTGCGCGGGTCCGCGTTCGCCGCCGGTTGCCAGCACGCGCCGATCTCGCCTACAGTCGCGCCGGCGCCGCAGCCGCGAGCGCGACGATCGGGAGAACAAGAAATGCAACGAATCCAGCCGGCGGTCGCGCTGGCGCTGCTCGCTGCGCTGGGCGGTGCGGCGCAGGCGCAGACCCAAGCTGTCGAACAGCGTTCCTACGTGGGCGTCAACGTCGGCCAGTCGAAGTACAAGTGGCGCAATGCGCCCGCCGGCATCGCGAACGACCTGTGCGCGCCGGGCGCAGTCGAATGCGACAACAAGCCGACCGGCTTCAAGCTGTACGCGGGGCACATGTTCATGCCCTATCTCGGCGTCGAGGGGATCTATTACCACCTCGGCGATGCAGGCCAGCGCATCGACCTCGGCTTCGGCGTCCTGCGTCAGGACATCCGCCTGACCGGATTCGGCCTGTCCGTCGTCGGCATGGTCCCGCTCGGTCGGGCCTTTGTCGCCGGGCGCGCCGGATACGCGGCGGCCTCGGCTGAGCGTTCCGACGAATTCGGCGGCGTCAGCGACGGCAGCACGAAGTCGCGCGGCGAGCCAGTGTTCGGTGCGGCGATCGGCGCCGAAGTCTGGCGCAATCTTTCGGTGCGCTTCGACTGGGATCGGATGCGCGGCCGCACGCAGGCGGGCGAGAAGTTCGAAGCCGATCTGCTGTCGCTGGGCGTGTCCTACCGCTTCTAGCAGCGTCCCGTCCCTGGCCGCCGTGTCACTGTCAACGGCGGTTGTCTCTTTCGTCCCACTTCCGTCGCCGATCTAGAGCCCACGGTCGAGTCGTTTCGGCAACAAGCGCCGCGAACCTTGATCGCGGGCAAGGGCAAGCCGCTGCGTCAAGGCACATTGCTCGTCGTGCCTCGATGAAAGAAGGCGCGACCGTCGCTAACCAGTGGGAGGTTCTATGAGATTCAAACGAGCGCTATTGGGCTCGGTCATCCTTGCTTCAGCCGTGTTCTCGGGTGCCGCGATGGCACAGGGTTACATCGGCGCGTCCATTGGACAGTCGGATCTGAACGTCGACTGCGCGGGCACGATCACCTGCGACACGAAGGACACCGGCTTCAAGATCTTCGGCGGCTACATGTTCACGCCGAATCTCGGTATCGAAGGCGCGTACTTCGACCTCGGCAAGTCGACGCAATCGGGCGTCGTTCCGCCGTTCGGCACGGTGACGGCCGAATTCAAGGCATCCGGCTTCGCGGTGTACGGCGTTGCGCTGGCGCCGATCGACCAGTTCTCCGTCTTCGCGAAACTCGGTATCGCATCGACGAAGGTCAAGCTGTCCGGCACGGTGCCAGGACTCGGCTCCGCCAGTGACTCCGAGACGAACACGAACGTGGCCTGGGGTCTCGGTGCCGGCTACAACTTCACGAAGAACCTCGGCGCTCGCCTCGAGTGGGAGCGCTTCCGCGCCGAGTTCCAAGGCGAGAAGGAGGATGTCGATCTGTTGTCCGTAGGGCTGAGCTATCGCTTCTGAGTGACATCTCTTGACCCGGGAAACCGCGGCTTCGGCCGCGGTTTCTTTTTGGCGGGTCTCGTCTGGAAGGCGACATCGGCGCAGCTCACCGATCGTTGATCGGCGACAATTGCGCGATGAGCACACCCGCGCTGTTCTTCTTCGCCGTGGCGATCTGGGGTTCGACCTGGATCGCGATCACCTTCCAGCTCGCCGCCGCGGCGCCGGAAACGGGCGTGGCGTGGCGCTTCCTGTGCGCGGCCGCACTGCTCGCCGCATACTGCCTGTGGCGCCGCGTGCCGCTGCGCTTCGATCGCCGCATGCACCTGCTGTTTGCCGCGCAGGGGCTGACGGGCTTTGCGGTCAGCTACATCTTCGTCTATCACGCGGAACGCTTCATCGTGTCCGGGCTCGTCGCCGTCGGCTACGCCGCCTCGCCGCTCGTGAATCTGCTGCTGGCGCGCTGGCTGTTCGGCACGCCGATGTCGCGTCGCGTGGCGGCCGGCGGCGTGCTCGGGCTCGCCGGCATCGCGACGATCTTCGGCCACGAGTTCGCGCGGCTCGACCTGCAGGGGCCGGTCGCGACCGGCGCCGTGTTCACGATCGGCGCGGTGCTGCTGTCCGGGCTGGCGAGCATGGCGGCGACGCGCTATCACGCGCTCGGCGTCTCGGGCTGGGGTCCGCTCGCATGGGCGATGGCCTACGGCGGCGGCGCCACGCTCGCGATCGCGCTGGCGCTCGGCCGTCCGCTCGGCTTCGAGTTGGGCTTCGCGGCCGTCGCCTCGTTCCTGTACCTCGTGGTCGCCGGCTCGGTTCTCGCATTCGGCGCGTTCTTCACGCTGGTGGCGCGCATCGGCGCAGCGCGCGCCGGTTACGTCGGCGTGATGGTGCCGATCGTCGCGCTGCTGATCTCGTCGGTGTTCGAGGGCTATCCGTGGACCTGGCAGACCTTCGCCGGCATCGCGCTCGCGGTCGCCGGCAACATCCTGGCGCTGCATCGCCCCGCGCAGCCGCGCGCGACCGCGGCGGCCGCATAATCGACGCCATGAAGGTCGAAGGAATCCATTACCGCTCGATCTGGCCGATCGGCACGCGCGCCGTCGGCATCATCGACCAGACGCGGCTGCCGTACGCGTTCGCCACGCTCGAGCTCGCGTCCTGCGCGGCGGTCGTGGATGCGATCCGCGCGATGAAGCTGCGCGGCGCGCCGCTGATCGGCGTGGCGGGTGCCTACGGCATGGCGCTCGCGATGAACGAAGATCCTGGGGACGCAAATCTCGCGCGCGCGCAGGCGGCGCTCGCCGCCGCGCGACCGACCGCGGTCAACCTGCGCTGGGCGCTCGACCGCATGCAGGTCCTGCTCGCGCGCACGCCGCGCAACGAGCGCGCGCGCGCCGCATGGCGCGAAGCTGCATGCATCGCCGACGAGGACGTCGAAATCAATCGCGCGCTGGGTGCGCACGGCGCCAAGCTGCTGGCCGGCGTGCACGCGCGCACCGGACGTACGGTCGAGGTGCTGACCCACTGCAACGCGGGCTGGATGGCGACCGTCGATTACGGCACCGCGCTGTCGGCGATCTACCAGGCGCACGATGCCGGCGTGCCGCTGCACGTGTGGGTCGACGAAACGCGGCCGCGCAACCAGGGACTGCTGACCGCGTGGGAACTCGCCGCGCACGGCGTGCCGTACACGCTGGTCGCCGACAATGCCGGCGGCCATCTGATGCAGCGCGGGCGCGTCGATCTGGTGCTGGTCGGCGCAGACCGCGTGACCGCGGCGGGCGACGTGTGCAACAAGATCGGCACCTACCTGAAGGCGCTGGCCGCGCGCGACAACGGCGTGGCGTTCTACGCGGCGGTGCCTTCGCCGACGATCGACTGGACCGTGCGCGACGCGTTCGCCGAGATTCCGATCGAAGAGCGCGACGGCGACGAACTGCGCTTCGTCGCCGGACGCACCGACGCGGGCGAAGGAACGCGCGTGCGCATTGCCGACGCAGCGGTCCCGGTGGCCAATCCTGCGTTCGACGTCACGCCCGCGCAACTCGTGACCGGGATCATCACCGAGCGCGGCATCGCCGCGCCGCGCGAGCTGGCGGCGCTGTTTCCCGATCTGCGCGCGGCGGCCTGAAAGGCCCGCTCCCCGTGATCCGTTGAGCGTTGACGACCGCATCGAGCCGGATGGTTTACGGGCAACAGATAACGGTCAACGGAAGATCGATGACTGAACCGAACGGAATCGCCGAAGACGGCCCCTCGTTGCGCGCGGAACTGATCGCGGTGGCGCGCCGGATGAACGCGGTCGGCATCAACGTCAACAAGGCCGGCAACGTGTCGGTTCGCTGCACGCGCGGGGCGCGCGAAGGGCTGCTGGTCACGCCGACCGGACTGCCATACGACGCGCTCGAGCCGGCCGATCTCGTATTCCTGCCGCTTTCGACCGCACGCACGGACGACGATGCGCCGGCGGGTGCGGTCGGCCGGCGGGAGCCCAGCAGCGAGTGGCGTTTCCACGTCGACATCCTGCGCGAGCGGCCGGAACTCGCTGCGATCGTGCACACGCATTCGCCGGCGGCGACGGCGCTCGCGTGCCACGGTATGGGGCTGCCGGCCTTTCACTACATGGTGGCGATGGCGGGCGGCAAGGACATCCGCTGCGCCGAGTACGCGACCTTCGGGACGCAGGCGCTGTCGGACAACGCGCTCGCCGCGCTCGCCGGCCGGCGCGCCTGCCTGCTCGCGCATCACGGCGTCATCGCCTGCGGCGCGTCGCTCGACGCGGCGCTCGCGCTCGCGATCGAGGTCGAGCACCTCGCGCGGATCTACCTGCAGGCCCGCACGCTGGGCGAGCCGCCGCGGCTGCCGGACGACGAAATGGCGCGCGTGCTGGAGAAGTTCGGCGCCTACGGTTCGCCGGCACGCCGCGGGTAGGCGCGGCGGTCCGGGCGCTGGTGACCGGCGAGTCGGATACTCGCGTTGCCTGCGCGCAAACCGACGGCGAGAATCCAAGCCAACGGAGACGGAAGTACCCTCGATGTCCGGCGAGAAGGACGACGCGAAGACCGGCGCAGGTTGGCCCGCGGTCACGCTTTCCCTCGACCGCAACCGGCCGGGTGATACCTCGGTGCGCGCCGCGATGTGGCCGACGCTCAAGCTCGACACCGACGAGCGCTGGTTCGACGAGCTGTACGTCTGGACCGAAGGCTTTCAGCCGGGCACGATGCAGCGCGCGCGCATTCAGCTCAACGCGCTCACCAAGGCTTTCGTGCTGCTGGAGCGCGAAAAGGTGCGGCGAATCGGCGTCACGCTGTCGTTCGGCACGGTCGAGCGCTGCCTCGACCTCGTGACCGACGCTTTCGACGCACACCGCTTCCACACGCATCGGATCGTCGTGCTGCTGCGCGGCCAGCTCGACCGGCTCCGCTCGCCGTACCGCGTTCAGAGCTTCATCGACTGGTTGCGGTCGATGCACGTCCCGGTCGGCTATCGGCTGTCGGCCCCGCGCGTCAGCATGGAGCTGAGGGCGATCGACCTGGTGCAGCCCGACTTCGCAAAGCTGCTGGCGCCGGCCTCGAAACGTCCCGAATTCTGGGAAGACGTGCTGCTCGAAGCGCGCGTCGCGGGCCTGCGCACCGATCGACTGATCGTCGCCGGCATCGAGACGCGCGAGCAGCGCGCGCTGGCAGTGCAGGCCGGATTCGGCTTCGCCCAGGGATCGGCGATCCGGCGGGCCTACGACCCGCCGTCGATCCGAACGCCGCCGACCCTGCCACCTCAGGGCGCGCCCGAGGCGGCGATCGACGATACCCAGTCCTAGGCGAACTTGGCCAGCGCGCGGGCGATGCGCTGGACGCGCGCCTCCTGCTTCTCGCCTTTCGCGACTGCAAACTGGGGATGCTCGAGCGCGCAGGCGAGCAGCTCGTAGAACGCCTTGTCGAGCGCCTTGCGCGCGGCCGACAGTTGCTGCGCGACCGCCTCGCAGTCCTCATTCGCCTCGATCATGTGCTGCACGCCGCGGATCTGGCCCTCGACGCGCTTCAGGCGCATCACGAGGTCGCGCCGCGCGGTCTGTGCGTCGCGTACTTCGGCCATCGTCGCCTCAGGCGCGCGCAGCGCGCGCTTCGGGCACGCCGAGCTTCTTCAGGATCCAGCCGAGCGGGCAGACGTTGGTGAAGCCGAACTGCAGCAGGTTCGCGCCGACGAAGGCGGTGAACGCGAGCCACCATTTCGACAGGAACAGCGGACTGCCTTCGATGCCCAGCGCGAGCGAAAGCAGGACGAAGGTGCCCGCAAGGACCCGGATGTAGCGTTCGACGGTCATATCAAGCTCCTTGATGCTTGGGTTGAACGGCGGGTTCGGTCGCGCGCGCGCGTTCGGCTTCCTGCCGCCACGTCGCCGCGTAGTACAGGACCGGAATCACGACCAGCGTCAGCAGCGTCGACACGAAGATGCCGAACAGCAGCGAAATCGCCAGGCCGTTGAAGATCGGGTCGTCGAGGATGAACACCGCGCCGAGCATCGCCGCCACCGCGGTCAGCACGATCGGCTTGGCGCGCACGCTGGCGGCGTCGATCGTCGCCTGCTGCAGGTCGCCGCATTCGCCGAGCCGCTGGTGGATGAAGTCCACCAGCAGGATCGAGTTGCGCACGATGATGCCGGCCAGCGCGATCATTCCGATCATCGACGTCGCGGTGAACTGGCTGCCCAGCAGCGCATGCCCCGGCAGCACGCCGATGATGGTCAGCGGAATCGGCGCCATGATGATCAGCGGCGTCAGGTACGAGCGAAACTGCGCGACGACCAGCAGGTAGATCAGGATCAGTCCGACGCCGTACGCGATGCCCATGTCGCGGAACGTCTCGTAGGTGATCTGCCATTCGCCGTCCCACTTCAACCCGAACGCGGTGAAGCGGTCCGACGGTTGCGCGATCCAGTGTTCCCCGAGCGGCAGGCCGCCGGGCTTCTCGAGCTTGGCGATGCCGTCGCGCAGGCCGAACATGCCGTACAGCGGCGAGTCGGTCTTGCCCGGGCCGCCGGCGACGTCGCCGACGACGTAAACGACCGGCTGCAGGTCCTTGCGGTAGATGATCCGCTCGGACGGCAGCGTCTGCGGCCGCACGAGCTCGGCGAGCGCGACTTCGTAGCTGCGGCCGTTGGCGTCCTGTCCGCGCAGCCGCAGCTTCAGCACCGCGTCGAGATTGCCCATCGCCTCGGGGGCGAGTGCGACGCGCACCGGCACCGCGTACTTGCTCGATCCGTCGTGCAGTGGCGTGATGTCCTCGCCGGCGAGCGCCAGCCGCGCAGCGCGCGCGACTTCGGCGACCGGGATGCCGTACAGCGCCGCCTTCGCCGCATCGACGCGCAGCACGACGCGGCTGGCGGCATCGAGCGTCGTGTCGTCGATCGCGACGATGTCGGGTGTGGCCTCGAACACCGCACGCACCTGCTTGGCCAGACGGATCTGGGCGTCGTAGTCGGGGCCGTAGATCTCGGCGACGATCGGCGACAGCACCGGCGGGCCGGGCGGCACCTCGACGACCTTGATGTCGGCGCCATGACGCTTCGCGATCGCCTGCAGTGCCGGCAACACGCCCTGCGCGATGTCGTGGCTCTTGCGTTCGCGCTCGTGCTTGTCGACGAGGTTGACCTGCAAATCGCCGACTTCGCCGCCGGTGCGCAGGTAGTACTGCCGCACGAGCCCGTTGAAGTTGATCGGCGCGGCGAGTCCCGCGTACGCCTGCACGCTGGTGACCTCGGGCACCTCGGCGATCTCGGCGGCCAGCTCGCGCAGCACGCCGGCCGTGCGCTCGACCGCGGTGCCGGTCGGCATGTCGACGACGACCTGGAACTCGCTCTTGTTGTCGAACGGCAGCATCTTCAGCACGACGAGCTTGGCCGGCACCAGCGCCACCGACAGCGCGATCGCCACGACGATGCCGATCCACAGCTTGCGGCGATGGCGCTTGCCGGCGTCGCCGCGCAGCAACGGCGTCATCACCTTCGTGAAGAACTCCGCCAGCTTCTGCGACAGCTTGTCGGCGGAGGCCGGCGCCGCGTGCGCGCCGGCCCGATGCTTGTGCAGCAGGCGCAGCGCGAGCCACGGCGTGACGACAAACGCGATCGCGAGCGACAGCAGCATGCCCATCGACGAGTTGATCGGGATCGGCGCCATGTACGGGCCCATCAGCCCGGTGACGAAGGCCATCGGCAGCAGCGCCGCGATGACGGTCAGCGTCGCCAGGATCGTCGGCCCGCCGACTTCGTCGACCGCGCGCGGGATCATCTCGGCCGGCGGCGCATGATCGAACGCGGCCCGACGGTGGATGTTCTGGTTGCGGCCGGCCGCTTCCGCGGCCTTAACGTCGGCTCCGCCGACGTTAGCCTCCGCCGAAACACTCATCACGCCGCCGAGGGCGACGCGATGAATGTTTTCCACAACCACGATCGCGTCGTCGACCAGGATGCCGATCGAGAAGATCAGCGCAAACAGCGACACGCGGTTCAGCGTGAAGCCCCACGCCCACGACGCGAACAGCGTCGTGGCCAGCGTCAGCACGACCGCGATGCCCACGATCAGCGCCTCGCGCCGGCCGAGCGTGGCCCACACCAGCGCGACGACCGACAGCGTGGCGAAGATGAGCTTCTGGATCAGCTTGTTCGCCTTGTCGCGCGCGGTGTCGCCATAGTTGCGCGTCAGGGCGATCTGCACGTCGTCTGGAATGACCGTGCCGCGCAGCTCGTCGACCCGCTTCATCAACGCGTCGGCTACGGTCGGCGCGTTTTCGCCGGCCTTCTTCGACACGGCGATCGTGACCGCCGGGAACTCGGTGTACCGGATCGAGCCGTCGGCGGCCTTCACGTTCTCGCCGTGCCAGACGAAGCGCGTCGGCTGATCGGCGCCGTCGGTCACGCGCGCGACGTCGGACAGATAGACGGGCCGGCGCTCGGTGCCTTCGCCGCGCACGCCGACGACGAGCTGCGCGACGTCGCGCGCGCCCGCGAAGAACTCGCCCGTGCGCACTTCGATCGCGCGGTTGCCGCTGGTCAGGCTGCCGGCCGGCGCCGACGCGTTGGTCGCGCGCAGCGCGCGCTCGATGTCGGTCACCGTGACGCGGTGCGCGGCGAGCCGCTCGGGATCAAGCGTCACGCGCACGACCTGGTCGGGCCCGCCGAAGGTCATGACCTCGCGCGTGCCGGGCACGCGCTTGAGCTCGATCTCGATCGCGTGCGCGATCTTGGCGAGGCCTTCGGCGGTCGCGTCGGCGCGCTTCGAGTACATCGTCAGCGAGACGATCGGCACGTCGTCGATGCCCTTCGGCTTGACGATGAATTCGCCCACCCCCAGGTGCGCCGGCACCCAGTCGCGGTTGGCGAGCAGCGTGTCGTGCAGGCGCACGAGCGCGGCGATGCGGTCTTCGCCGACCTTGAACTGCACCGTCAGGATCGCAAGCCCCGGCCGCGTCACCGAATACACGTGCTCGATGCCGGTGATCTGCGAGACGACCTGCTCGGCCGGCACGGTGACGAGGTTATGGACGTCCTCGCTCGTCGCCCCCGGGAACGGGATGAAGACGTTGGCCATCGTCACGTTGATCTGCGGTTCCTCCTCCTTCGGCGTGACGAGCACCGCGAAGATGCCCATCAGCAGGCCGACCAGCGCCAGCAGCGGCGTGATCTGCGAGGTCAGGAAGGCGCGCGCGATGCGCCCGGAGATGCCGAGCGCGGCGTGGTCGGCGGCGTTCATTGCTTGGCCACCAGCGGGTTGAGCTGCACGCGCTCGCCTTCGGCCAGGCCGGCGAGCACCTCGACGACGCCGCCTTCGTACGCCGGTCCGACGCGGACCTGGCGCAGCTGCGGCGCGCCGTCGGCGCCGACGACGTACGCTGCCGTCAGCTCGCCGCGGCGGATCAGCGCGTCGGCAGGCATCACGAGCTTCTGCGCGGAGCCGAGCGGCACGCGGATCTTCGCGGCAGTGCCGGGAACCACGCCGGCCGGCAAGTCGGTGGGAAGATCAGCGCGGATCAGCGTCGACAGCAGCCGCGCATCGGCTGCGGGCAGCACCGTCACCCGCGTGGCCGCGACGATGCGATTGGCCGCCGGCAGCTTGACGCTCGCCTTCTGCACCTTCGCCGTCTGCGGCAGCACGAACTGCGGCAGGCTGCCGACCGCGCGCAGCGCGCTCGGGTCGTGCAGCGCGAGCACCGGCTTGCCCGGCGTCGCGAGTTCACCGACTTCCATCAGCCGCTGCGAAACGACGCCGTCGATCGGCGCGCGTACCTCGGCAAAGCTGCGCGCCGTCACCGCCTGCGCGCTGCCGGCACGCGCCGCTTCGAGCGCGGCGAGCGCCGCCTTGTAGTCGGCGTCGGCCTTGTCGAGCGAGGCCTGGCTGACGAAGTTCTGCGCGACCAGGCTCCTGGTGCGCTCGTAGTTGAGCCGAGCCTGCACCGCGGCCGCTTCGGCCTGCGCCACGCCGGCGCGTCCGGCGGCGACCTGCGCATCGGTCTCGCGCGCGTCGATCCGCGCGAGCACCTGCCCGCGCTTCACGCGGTCGCCCGCATCCACGTAGAACTGCGTGATCGTTCCGGCGATCTGCGCCGACACGGTGGCCTGGCGCACCGCCTCGACGACGGCGTCGGCCGCGTAGTAGTCCTCGACCGTGCGCAGTTCGACCGGCGCGACCAGCGCCGCTTCTGCGGCGGCCTGCCGGGCCGGAGCGTGCGGCGTCCGTTTGTCCTGCGCGGCGAGCAGGCCGGCGGCCAGTGCGCCCGTCAAGGCGATCGCCGCAGCCGTCGCCACCACGATGGTTGTGCGATGCATGGCTGGATTCGTTCGGTAAGAAGCGCGTTCAACGCCGCGCAGCATATACCGTGGGGGGTATGGTATTCAAGCGCGCCGCCCCGCGGCGGGCCCGATTTCCGGCCGCGTCGCCGGGTTGCGTGACCTTCGTCACACGGCCCGGGTTCGGCACGAGGCCGCGCGCGCTACCGACCGCCTCCGGACCCAGCGCCGCGCCGCCACGGCACTGGGCGCTCGCGCAAACGGGCGAGTCGGCGCTCGACGGCGATCGCGCGGTCGCGGCGCGTGCGCGCCGCCCACGCATCGAGCGCCTCGCGCAACGCGCGCGCACGCACGAGCGTGCGCAGATGCGCGCGCGCGACGGCCGCGTCGTTGATCGCGCCGAGTTCGTCCTGCAGCGCGGCCAGGCGCTTGGCGTAGGCCGCGGTCGCGCGCTCGGGCAGCGCGATCGCGAAGAAGTCGAGCGCGTAGCGTAGCCGCTTGGCGAGGATACGCACGCGATGCTGCTTCTCAGCCGACAGCTCGGCGAACGCGTGCGCAGCCTCGAACAGCCGCGCGTGCTGCCGTTGCAGCAGCTTCGCCGCGAGGGTCTGCAGGGTCGGCCCGCCGCCGCGCGGCCGTGCGGCCGACCAGGCGAGCAACGCCAGCGTCGCGCCGGCGAAGCGCGGCGACGCGAGCGCCGCGCGCGCCTCGTCCCGCGCGCGCCCGCGCCGCCGCTGCGCTTGGGCGAGCAGGCGCTCGCATGCGGGGCCAAGACCCGGGTCGAACGAAGCGGCGATCGCGGGCAGCATCTGGCCGACCAGCACGTCGCAGTCGCGCGCGGCGCCGAGCGCGCGCGCGATCCAGCGCAGATCGGCCGCCAGCCGCGCGGGAAACTCGACCTGCCGGCGCAGCAGCCGCAGCGCCGAGCGCATGCGCCGCAACGCCACGCGCGCCTGGTGAACGAACTCGGGATCGTCGTACGCCAGCGCGCCGTGCGCATTGGCGAGTAGCACTTCGGTCGCGCGGCCGACTGCGCGCTTCAGCGCAGCTTCGGCGGCGTCGTCGGCGCGCAGGTCGCGGAGAAGCCGCTGCGCCTGCGCCTTCACCGGTTGCGGCGCCGCGCCCGCGGCGAGCCGTTGCCCGCGCCGCGCCTTGGAGTCGCCGTACGGCAGCAACGCGAGCGGACGGCCGCCTCCTGCCCGCGCGATGCGCAGCGCGAGCGCGGGCAGCGCTTCGGCGGCGCCTGATTCCAGCTCCAGTTCCAGTTCGCGAATGGCCTCGCTGCGCTCGCCGGCGCGGATTTCGCCCTGGTCGAGCGCCAGCTCGATGCATGCGCCGTCCTCCTCGACGATCCACGTGTCGCGGGCAAAGCGCGTTCGGAACAGCTCGGCGAAGCTCACGCGCGGGCGCCGCGCGAGCAGCGGTGCGAGCGGCGTGTCTGCAAGACACGCGCGATCGAGGCGTGGCCGCCGCAGCGGCCACTCCCATTCGCCGCGCCGCGCGAGCGCGGCCGCTTCGGTCTCCGACTTCAGCGTCTGGATCCAGCGTTCGCCGACGCGCCTCAGCCGCAGCGCGAATCCGTGTGCCGCGAGCAGGCCGTCGTGCGTGTCGTAGTAGATCGTCTCCAGGCGCACGCGCCGCGCCGGGCCGAGCCGTTCGAGGCGGCGGCGAAGCCGCGGCAGATCGCGGGCGGCCACGGCCAGCTTCAACTCGACTTCGATCGGTGCGGCCGTCGGCATTCGATGCTGCGCGAGGGTTGCGGCGCCGGGCAGTGTATTGGTCGCGGCACTTCATTTGGTGACAGCGCCGCGGCGCCCACGCCCTTGACGGTCATCAACAGGCGGTCGAGCGAGGTTTCTAGTCTTGCGTTGAACGCCTGCTTTGCCCGCGCATGAAACCGAACGCGCACCACAGTCAAGCGGCGCCGTACGTCTCGCCGCAGCCGGCGGTCGCCGCCGAGGACGAAACCGCCGGTGCGGTCCGCGCGCGCCTGGCGGCGACGACGCCGGACTTCGTCGACACGATCCACGTGCTCGACGCGGACGGCAGGCTGCGCGGCGTCGTCTCGCTGCAGGCGCTGCTCGGCGCCGAGGCGGAACGCACGATGGCTTCACTGCGCCGGCCCGCGCTGCCGATCGCCGTCGACACCGCGCCCGAACGCATCGCCTCGCACGCGCTTCGGCACGCGCTCGACGCCGTTGCACTGGTCGATCGCGGCGGCCGCCTGGTCGGCGTCGTGCCGCCGCGCGGGCTGATGGAGATCCTGCGGCGCGAACACGTCGAGGACCTGCACCGCATGTCCGGCATCCGGCGCGAGGCCGCACACGGCAGCGCGCAGGCGCGCGCGGCGATCGAGGCGCCGCCGCTGCGGCGCGCGCGCGACCGCCTGCCCTGGCTGCTCGCCGGCCTGGCCGGATCGGTGCTCGCGACCTGGGTCGTCGCCGCTTTCGAGCACGCGCTGACGCAGCGCGTGGCGATCGCGTTCTTCGTGCCGGCGATCGTCTATCTGGCCGACGCAATCGGCACGCAGACTGAGGCGATCGCGGTGCGCGGGCTGTCGCTTTCGCACGCGCCGATGCGTACACTCGTGTGGGGCGAGCTGCGCACAGGGCTCGTGATCGGCACCGTGCTCGGCGCGATCGCATGGGCGGCGATCTGGTTCGCGTTCGGCGAAGCGCGGCTTGCGACCGCGGTCGCGTTGTCGCTCGCGGTCGCCGGCACCACCGCGGCGACGATCGGTCTGCTGCTGCCGTGGGCGCTCGCCGCCGGCGGACGCGATCCGGCGTTCGGCAGCGGGCCGCTCGCGACGATCGTGCAGGACGTCCTTTCGCTGGCGATCTACTTCGCGATCGCCAGCGCGCTGCTGCTTTGAACCGGATCCGGGCTAGCGCCGGTCGACGCGGCCTTCGACCGTCACGGCCGTCGCGCCCCTGTTCTCCCACATCAGACAGTACTCGTCGGTCGACTCGGCGCGGAACGTCGACGCGAACTGCCGCGTCGCCTCGCGTTTGACCGGATAGAGCACGTCCTTGCCGCGGTGGTAGTGAATGTTGAAGTCGACCGGGGCGCTCGCTTCGAAGCGATACGCGATCGCGCGCCCCGCTTCGATCTTCATGCAGTGTTCATCGAACTTGCCCGACGCAATCGAGAAACGGAACGCATCGTCGGCCGCGGCGGCGTCACCGGCGGCCAGCGCCGCGGCGACCAACAGGGTACGGAGCGCATCGTCCATGCGGGCTAGTCTAGCCGGCACGGAACCCGGCGCATGGAAGATGGTCAACGTCAGGCCGCTCCCGCTAGACTTCGCGCATGCGTCGCCTCCTGCTCGTCCTGCTCGCGTTCGTGCTGCCGCTGAAGGCAATGGCGGCCGGCGTCGTGCCGATCGTCGGCGCGCCTGAGCACGCGCACGTCCCCGCGCACGCGCAGGTCGTTGCCCAGGCGATCGATCACGCGCACGACGATTGCGGGGCGCACGCCGCGGAGGTACCGGCCGCCGCCGACACGTTGCACGAGCACGCCTGCCCGCATCTGGGCATGGCATTGGTCGCGCCGGTGCCGGCGACGCTCGAAGCCGAGCACTTCGTGCCGCGCGCGTCGAGCGCGTTCGTCGCGCACTTCGTTTCGGTCGTACTCGACGTGCCTTCGCCGCCGCCGACCCGGCGCGCGTAGTCCCGTTTCGCACGCCGCGGCGGACCCCCGCGGCTTCCCTGCGCCGTGCCCGCTCCGGGCCGCGCAACGTTCATCGACCCGAGGAATTCGATGTCGCGATCCCGATCGCTATGTGCGGCTACGCTCGTCGTCGCGTGTGCCGCCGCCTTCGCGCAAGGCCCGACGACCGCTGCCCCCGCGCCCGTACAGGGCGCCGGCGCAGCGCCCAAGTACGTTTCGCCGCTGCGCGACTACCGCGCCTTTGCCGACGAACCGGTGGCCTCCTGGCGCGAAGCCAACGAAACCGTGCGACGCATCGGCGGCTGGCAGGCCTACAGCCGCGAGGCCTACCAGGCCCTGCGCAAGCCCGCGCAGCAGGCGCCGACCGAACGCGATTCGCACGACGCTCATCACGGAGTCAAACGGTGAGCCGAACGACCAGACTCTCCGTGACGGCGGCCGCTGCGGTACTGCTCGCCGGCTGCGCGACGCTTTCGATCGAAGACGACCGCGCGCAACTGCGGGCCTTTTCGCAGGACGCGCTCGGCGCCAAAGTGGCGCGGCTTGCGACGGACGACGCGCGCCGCGAGACCGCCGCCGAAGTCGAGCAGCTGCTCGCCGCGCCCCTGTCCGCCGACGACGCCGTGCGCATCGCGCTTGCGGCGAGCCCCGCGCTGCACGCGCTGCTCGCGCAGGCCGACGCGGCTTCGGCCGCCGCGACGCAGTCGGCGCGACTGCCGAATCCGGTGTTCGCGTTCGAGCGGCTGACGCGCAGCGAAGACGGTGCAACCGACAAGGACATCGGCCGCACGTTGAGCTTTTCGCTGTTCGATCTGCTGACGCTGCCCGCGCGCATGCGGATCGCGGAGCACAGGCAGCAGCAGCTTCGACTGCAGTCCGCCGGCGGCGTGCTCGCCGCAGCCACCGAGGCGCGCGCCGCCTGGGTGCGCGCGGTCGCGGCGCAGCAGTCGCTCGCGTACTTCGAGCAGGTCATGCGCGCGGCCGAAGCGAGCGCGGAGCTGGCCCGCCGGATGCAGTCGGTCGGCAACTACAGCCGGCTGCAGCGGGCGCGGGAACAGGCCTTCTACGCCGACGCCGCCGCACAGTACGCGCGCGCGCAACTGGCCGCGGCGGGCGCGCGCGAAGCGCTCGTCCGCGCGCTCGGGCTCGACGGCACGCAAGCCGCGCGACTGAAGCTGCCGGATCGCCTGCCCGATCTGCCGAAGGCGCCGCGCGACGAAGCCGAGGTCGCGCGCCGCTCGTTCGACGAGCGGCTCGACGTGCGGCTGGCGCGCGCGGAACTGGACTTCACGGCGCGCAGCCTGGGGCTTGCACGCGCGACTGGCGTGATCGACGGCCTGCATCTGGCCGGCATCCGCAACAGCGAAACCGGCGAGCCGCCGCAGAAGGGCTACGAGATCGAGTTGCCGCTGCCGCTGTTCGACTTCGGCGACGCGCGGCGCGCCGAGGCGCAGTCGATCTACATGGCTGCCCTGCACCGCACCGCGCAGGTGGCGGTCGACGCGCAGTCGCGGCTGCGCGAGACCTATGGCGCGTACCGCACCGCGTACGACCTCGCGCGCCACTATCGCGACGAGATCGTTCCGCTGCGCAAGAGCATCGCCGACGAGATGCTCCTGAAATACAACGGCATGCTGATCGGCGTGTTCGATCTGCTCGCCGATGCGCGCGAGCAGATCGGCTCGGTGATCCAGTCGATCGAAGCGCAACGCGACTTCTGGCTCGCCGACGCCGCGCTGCAGGCCGTGGTGCTCGGCCATCCGATGGCCGCGCCGGCGATCGAGACGCGCGCCGCCGCCACCGGCGCCCCCGAACGGCCGCACTGAATCGCGAAGAGTCACAAAGAGGATTCGATGACATCAAGACGCAATTTCCTGACGGGCGCCGGCGTGCTGCTCGGTGCCGCCGGCGTGAGCCGTGCGGCGCTGGGCGCGGTGCCCGAAGCGCCGGTGGCCCCGGGTACCACGATGGCACCGCCGCTGGCGCCGAGCGCAGGCCGGCCGTACAACCCGGTGGTCACGCTCAACGGCTGGACGCTGCCGTTCCGCATGAACAACGGCTGGAAGGAGTTCCATCTCGTCGCCGAGCCGGTCGTGCGCGAAATCGCGCCGGGCATGAAGGCGCATCTGTGGGGCTACAACGGACAGTCGCCGGGACCGACGATCGAGGTCGTCGAGGGCGACAAGGTCCGCATCTTCGTCACCAACAAGCTGCCCGAGCACACCTCGATCCACTGGCACGGCCAGCGGCTGCCGAACGGCATGGACGGCGTCGGCGGACTGACGCAGCCGCAGATCAAGCCGGGGCAGACCTTCGTCTACGAATTCGAGGCGCGCCGCCCCGGCACCTTCATGTACCACCCGCACGCCGACGAGATGGTGCAGATGGCAATGGGCATGATGGGCTTCTGGGTCACGCATCCGAAGGACCCGAAGAAGACGCCCGGCTACGCCGACGTCGACCGCGACTTCTGCTTCCTGCTGAACGCCTACGACATCGAGCCCGGCAGCTTCACGCCGAAGATCAACACGATGCTCGACTTCAACCTGTGGACGTGGAACTCGCGCAGCTTTCCCGGCATCGATGCGCTGCCGGTGCGGCTCGGCGACCGCGTTCGCATCCGCATCGGCAATCTGACGATGACCAATCATCCGATCCATCTGCACGGGCACGAGTTCGTCGTCACCGGCACCGACGGCGGCTTCACGCAGCCCGCGTCGCGCTGGCCCGAGGTCACCGTCGACGTCGCGGTCGGCCAGATGCGCGCGATCGAGTTCGAGGCGACCGAAGCCGGCGACTGGGCCTTCCACTGCCACAAGAGCCATCACACGATGAATCCGATGGGGCACGACGTGCCGACGATGATCGGCGTGGATCACCGCGACGTCGTCACGCAGATCAACCGGTTGATCCCCGAATACATGGTGATGGGCGAACGCGGCATGGCCGACATGCAGGAAATGGAGATGGCGCTGCCCGACAACACGCTGCCGATGATGACCGGCACCGGCCAGTACGGCCCGCTCGAGATGGGCGGCATGTTCACCGTGGTCAAGGTGCGCGAGGGGCTCGCGCGCGGCGACTACAAGGACCCGGGTCCGTACAAGCACCCGGCGGGAACACTCGCATACGAGTGGACCGGCGAAAGCGCCAACCCCGTGCGCGCGCCGACCTCGCGCGCGACCGAAATCCATCCCGCGACCGGCCGTGCGACCGGCCTGCGTGAGATCGAGGTGAAAGTCCGCAAGCCGAATTCCCATTCGAATCGATGACCCCCTTCCCGCCCCCTCTCCCCCGAATCCTCTTCCTCGAAGGGAGAGGGGGTTTCGAGCCGCAAACGGTCGACGATCGCTTGCGGGATTTTGACAAAGGAGAACTCCCATGCACCGATTGGCCCTTCTGATCGCCGCGATCCTCGCCGGCGGCGCCGCGCTTGCGCACGGCACACAGACGCACGACGACGGTCCGAACCTCGAGATGGTCGAAAAGGCGTTCGGCCGGACCGGCGACCCGAAGAAGGTCACCCGCACGATCCGCATCAGCGGCCACGACACGATGCGCTATTCGCCGTCGAAGATCACCGTCAGGCAGGGCGAGACGATCCGCTTCGTCGTCGCCAACCACGGCAAGGTCTTCCACGAAACCGTGCTCGGCACGATGGAAGAACTGAAAGAACACGCCCAATGGATGAAGAAGCACCCGACGATGGAGCACGACGCGCCGTACATGGTCCATCTGCCGCCCGGCAAGAAAGGCGAAATGATCTGGCAGTTCACCGAACCCGGCGAGTTCTACTTCGCCTGCCTGATTCCCGGCCACTTCGAAGCGGGCATGAAGGGTTCGATCAGGGTCATTCCGACCGCACAAGGAGATTGACGATGAGACTCGACGCATTCCGCCGCGCGCTGATCGCGGCCGCGCTGCTCGCACCGCTTGCCGCCGCCGCGCAGTCCGCGCCGGCGGCCGAGCCGGACATGGCGAACGGCGAGGTCCGCCGCATCAACAAGGAGCAGAACAAGATCACGCTGCGCCATGGCGAGATCAAGTCGCTCGAGATGCCGCCGATGACGATGGTGTTCACGGTGCGCGATCCGAAGCTGCTCGACGCGGTCAAGGTCGGCGACAGGGTGCTGTTCCGCGCGGCCAAGGAAGACGGCGGCACCTACGTCGTCACCGCGATCAAACCCGCGCCCTGATCGCGCGATGAAGGGGCGGCGCGACGCGTTGCGCGCGGCTGGGCTGGCCGCGACCGCGCCGCTGTGGCCGGCCGCCGCGCGCGGCAAGGCGCGGCCGCGCCGCGTCGGCATCGCGTTGAGCAGCGGCGGTCTGCACGGGCTCGTTCACGTCGGCGCGATCCGCGCGTTCCAGCAGCTCGGTTTCCGCCCGTACGCGATCGCCGGTTGCAGCGTGGGCGCGATCGCCGGCGCGTTGTGGGCGGCGGGCTTGCCCGCCGACGACATCGAAGCGGCCGCGCTCGACGCGTCCTGGCGCGAGCCCGATCGCTGGCGGATGCCGCGCTACGGTTTCGCGGAGCTCGCCCGGCTGCAGCAACTGATCGAGGCCCGCACGAACGGCGCGCGCATCGAGACGCTCGACACCGCGTTCGCGGCGGTCGCGACCAACCTCGCGACCGGCCGCAGCGAGATCCTGACGCGCGGCGAGCTCGCCTCCGCGGTCGCCGCGTCCTGCGCCGTGCCGATCCGCTACGAACCGGTCGAGATCGACGGCCGCCGGCTCGTCGACGGTGCGCTGACCGCGCCGCTGCCGGTCGACGCCGCGCGCGTGCTCGGCGCCGACTTCGTCATCGCGATCGACGTCGCGTACCGGCCGTACGAAGAAGCGGTGACCGGCATCACCGGCATGGCGTTCCAGATGTTCCACATCATGGTCAATCAACTGATCGCCGAACAGGTGCGACGCGCCGATCACGCGATCCGGCTCGACGTGCATTCGCTCGCGATGGGCAGCGGCGAACGCGCCTTGATCGACTTCGGCGAAAAGGTCGTGCGCGACGCGTGGCCGGCGCTGCGCCGGCTCATCGGCATGTAGAGGAAGGGCGATCGATGGAAAGGCAACGAACGATGAACCACCCGACGACGATGATGCTGGTCGCCGCACTGCTCGTCTCGCACGCGGCCGCGGCGCAGACCGATCGACCCTACGCCGGCCAGCACATGCGCGCGATCAAGGCGCTTTCGCCCGAAGAGACGCGCGGTTACCTCGACGGCGCCGGCATGGGGTTCGCGAAGGCGGCCGAACTGAACCGCTATCCCGGACCGATGCACGCGCTCGAGCTGGCCGACGCACTCGCGCTGACCGCCGAGCAGCGCAGCGCGCTGCAGTCGCTGATGGCGCGCCACAAGGACGAGGCGCGCGCGCTCGGCGCCGAAGTCGTTCGGCTCGAAGGCGAGCTGGACCGACTGTTCGCGGAGCGGCGCGCCACCGTCGAAGAGATCGATCGGCTCACCGCGGCGATCGGCGCAGCGCACGCGCGCGTGCGCGCTTCGCATCTGAAGACGCATCTGGCGGCGACCGCACTGCTCGCGCCCGCGCAGATCGCGTCGTACGCGAAGCTGCGCGGCTACGACGCGCCGGGCGATTCGGCGCCGATGCATCACGGCCGCGCGCACTGAACGATGAAGGCGCCTGCTTCGAGCGGCGGCGCACGGCTGCGCTGGATCTACGCGGCTTTCGCGGTCGCGATCACGCTGATCGCCGCGCTGATCTGGTGGGACGCCGCGCAGCGCAGCGACGGGCGCGCGGACGGCGCAGTTCCGGACATGAACGACGCGCGCCGTATCGCCGAAGGCAAGCGCGTCTACGACGCGCATTGCGCGGCCTGCCACGGCGCGAACCTCGAAGGTCAACCGGACTGGAAGACGCGCCGCGCCGACGGACGCCTGCCGGCGCCGCCGCACGACGACAGCGGTCACACCTGGCATCACCCGTTCGACGTGCTGTTCGCGATCACCAAGCACGGCCTGGTTCCGCCGTACGCACCGGACGGCTATGCGAGCGACATGCCCGGCTTCGGCGGACGGCTGAGCGACGAGGACATCTGGAACGTGCTCGCGTTCATCCGCAGCCGCTGGTCGGACAAGGTCCGCAGGACGCACGACGAGTTGCAGCGACAGGTCGCGGCGCAACGCGCGCGCTGAGCGTGAAGTCGTGAGCGTCGGTCGGTACCGCCGTCGCTTGCGCTGGGTCAAGGTTCGCGGCTCGGACAACACAGCTGACAGTCTCGTCATCTGCGCGTCGGTTGGATGTCGGCGTCGCCTCCGTAGAGTGCGAAGCAACGAGGCGCCGCACGAAACGGAGCGAACGGCACCTCCGAAAGCCCCCTGATCAACCCCGAAAGGAGCATGTCATGTTGAACCGCAAACTGGCCGTCGCGATCGCCGCCGCGCTGCTCGCCCCCGCCATGGCTTCGGCCGGCGACCGGGTCGGTGTGCCCGCCGGCGACCTGAGCTTCGTCTTCAAATTCGAGCCGAGCCGGCTCACGCGCGAGGAAGTCCAGCGCGCGCTGACCTATCCGATCGGCGCCGCGGACGGCTGGCGCTTCGCCGGCGGCGAAGCCGGCTGGATCGCCGAAGGCGCCCGTCTGAACTACACGCAGGGACAGCTTGCGCACGCGGACGACTGCCTGTTCGATCCGTCGAAATCCGCTACGGGCAAGGGCACCGGTCCGGTTGCGCCCGACCTCTATCGCGGCGCGTAATCGAAGCTGCGGTATCTCGCGCCGGGCGCAGCGTCGCTGCGCCCGGCGCGCGTTCGTCAGCCGCCAGCGCGCACCGCTAGCTGACAAAGGCGTAATCTTCCCGTCAGCTTCGCGGCCGAGCGGCCGACCTACCATCGAGCGCAGGATGGACACGTGTCGAGCGGGGGTTTTGCGATGAAACTGCTGCTGGCCGAAGACGAACGCCAGGCCGGCGAATACCTGGTCAAGGGTCTCGGCGAGAACGGCTGGATCGTCGACTGGGTGCAGACCGGCGTGGACGCCGTGCACCTGGCCGGCAACGCCGAGTACGACGTGATCGTGCTCGACGTCGGGCTGCCGAGGATGGACGGCTGGGAAGCGATCAAGCGCATCCGCCACGACAACCGCACGCCGGTGCTGTTCCTGACCGCGCGCGACCGCGTCGAAGACCGCGTGCGCGGCCTCGAACTCGGCGCCGACGACTACCTGGTCAAGCCCTTCGCGTTCTCCGAGCTGCTCGCACGCGTGCGCGCGCTCGCCCGGCGCGGCAAGCAGCAGGAGCCCGACGTGCTGCGGGTGGCCGACCTCGAAGTGCAGCTTCTGCGCCGGCGCGTCGAACGCGCCGGCCAGCGGATCGATCTGACCGCGAAGGAATACGCGCTGCTGCTACTGCTGCTGAGGCGAACCGGCGAGGTGCTGTCGCGCACGATGATCGCCGAGCAGGTGTGGGACATGAACTTCGACAGCGACACCAACGTCGTCGAAGTCGCCGTGCGCCGGCTGCGCGCCAAGATCGACGATCCGTTCGACAAGAAGCTGATTCACACCGTGCGCGGTTTCGGCTACGTGCTGGAGGATCGCGGTTGACCGCGCGCGTGGCCGCGCCGGGCGCGCGCTGGTCGCTCGCGGCGCGGCTCGTGCTGCTGTTCGCCGCGGCGACCGCGGTGCTGCTCGTGGCGCTCGGCGTCGGACTGGCGGCGCTGCTGCGCGTGCAACTCGAAGCGCGCGACCGCGAGGAAATCGACGGCAAGACCGAGCTGGTGCAGCACCTGCTGCACGAGCTGGGGACCGCCGAACGCATCGAATCCGACCGCGCGCGATTCGCCGAGCTGCGCATCGGCCATTCGCACCTGCAGCTCGGCCTGCGCAGCGGTGCGCGCTGGCTCGTCGAGCCCGAGCCCGGCATCGCCGCGCTGATCGACGCGGCCGGCGGCGAGGCCATCCCGCATGCGCCGCAGATCGGCCGCTACACGATCGGCCACGACGCCTGGTGGCTGCGCCGGCTCGATTACGTCGAACCCGGCGGGCGTCACTACGTCGCTTACGTCGCGCAACACGTCACTCCGGTGCAGCAGATGCTCGGCCTGCTCGGCGGCGCGATGGCGGTGGCCGGGGTGCTCGGCGTGGTGGCGAGCGCCGCACTCGGCTGGTGGGCGGCGCGCCGCGGATTGGCACCGATGGCCGTGATCGCGCGCGCGGCCGAACGCGTGACCGCGGACCGGCTCGGCCAGCCGCTGCGCGCCGACGACGCGCCGGCCGAGGTGCGCGGGCTGATCGTTGCGATCAACCGGATGCTCGAGCGGCTGCGCGAGTCGTTCCGCTCGCTCGACGACTTTTCGGCCGACCTCGCGCACGAGCTGCGCACGCCCCTGAACAACCTGATGCTGATGACGCAGGTCACGCTGTCGCGGCCGCGCAGCGCCGACGAGTACCGCGAAGCGCTGCACTCGAACCTCGTCGAGCTCGAACGGCTGCAGCGCATGGTCTCCGACATGCTGTTCCTCGCGCGCGCCGACAAGGGCATGATCGAGACGAAGTTCGAGCCCGTCGATCTCGCGCAGGAGGCGGCCAGCGTGGCCGAATTCTTCGAGGCGGCCGCCGACGAAAAAGGGCAGCGCATCGAGGTCGAGGGTCGCGCGCGTGCGGCCTGCGACCGCTCGATGGCGCGCCGCGCGATCACGAACCTGCTGTCCAACGCGGTGCGTTACGCGCCCGCCGGGGCGCTGATCCGCGTACGCGCGCGCACCGACGCACAGCGCGCACAGATCATCGTCGAGAATCCCGCCGGGTCGCTGTCGCAGGACGAACTGCAACGTCTTTTCGCACGCTTTGCGCGCGGCGGCCGCGGCGCGGCCGGCACGGACGGCGCCGGGCTGGGGCTTTCGATCGTCGAATCGATCATGCGGCTGCACGGCGGCAACGTGACGGCCGACGCGGACGGTACGCAGGTGCGGTTTACGCTGGCGTTTGCCGCCACGGGTTCGGAAATGCCCGCGCAGCCTGCCCCGGCGCAAAGCTGACGCGGCTGTAATCGGCGCGTCATCCGCGCGTCAGAGACCGCGGCCGAGACTGAACGCGGCAGGCTCGGCAGGCAGCGCTGATCACGGGCTCGATCGGCGCTGCTCGCGGGAAGGCGGGACGCGCGACTGCGATGGACGAACCCACCGGAGGCACCCGATGTCGATCGAAAGCTGGCTGACGCCGCACTGGGTCTGGCTGCTGCTCGCCTACCCGGCATGGCAGGCGGCGAATTCGTGCCCGCTGCTTTGGCTTTGCGCAGCCGGCACGGCGGCGGTCATGGGTGTCCTTGCGGTCGCGCTCGCGATGCTGCGCGAGCTGGCGCTCGTATCGGCGTGGGCGCCGCCCGATTGATCCAACTTTCCACAGGAGGACGCGCATGAACTGGAAACAGGCCGCGGTTGCCGCGGCAACCGTGTTGAGTATCGGCACGATCGCCGCGTACGCGCAGCAGAGCCAGGAGCCGCCGCGCACGATGGGTCCCGGAATGATGGGGCCCGGGATGATGGGCGGCGGGCCAGGCTACGGCCGCGGCTGGCGCGACGAGGACGACGACCGCTGGGGCTGGGGAATGATGGGCGGCCGCGGCATGGGCATGATGGGCGGGCGCGGCATGGGCCCCGGCATGATGATGGACGGCATGGGCATGATGGGCTTCGGGCTCGGTGCGATCGGCCGCCTGGATCTGAATGACAGCCAGCGCCGTCAGGTGCAGAAGATCGACGACGAACTGCGCCGCAAGAACTGGGACCTGATGGGCAAGATGCACGACGAGATGTCCCGGATGCGCGACGCGATGTGGACCGACAAGCGCGACCGCGCGGCGATCCTCGCCGGCAACAAGCGGATGTCCGAGCTGCGCCAGCAGATGCTCGAGAACATGCTCGACGCGGCCGACAAGGCCGAAGGGGTGCTCACGCCGCAACAGCGCGAGCAGCTCCGGCGTTACGCGCAATGACGGCCGCGCGGGGGAGACGCCGATGATGAACGGCTACGGCATGGGCGGCGGCTGGTTCAGCATGGGCCTGTGGTGGATCCTGCTGGTCGCGCTCGTGGTCGTGCTCGGCGTCTGGCTGTTCCGGCGCGCGGGCGACGGCGCATCGGCACCGCGCGAAACCGCGCGCGACATCCTCGACAAGCGCTACGCGCGCGGCGAGATCGGCCGTGACGAGTACGAGCAGAAAAAGCGCGACCTCGCCGGGTAGGCGCGGAATGCGCGCTCAGCGGCCGCCGTCGCGCATCGGATCCGGCGCGACGTAGACCCGCACCTCGGCCGGAACGGAAAACTCCGGCGGCACGATCCGGCTGAGCGGGAAACTGCCGATCGACCACGTGGCGAAGGTCCAGGCGTATGTCTTGTCGCCGCTGCGCAGCGCGACCGTTTCGTCCTGCTTCACGTTGATCCAGCGCGTCAACGGCGTGATGTCGATGGTTCGGTCGGCCGTCCGCGGCGTCGCGGGCAGACCGTAGATCTTCGCGTCGGCGGGCGGCTGTTTCGTCGATGCCAGCAACGCCGCCGGTGCGGCGAGATTCGGCGCCTCGTTCGGCGCGATGCGTTGCGCGGGCTGCGCGGCCACCACCCCCGCGAATCCGAGCGCTGCAATGCCCAGTGTCGTACGTGCGATCGTCATTGTCATCTCCCGAGTCAGGGCGGCGTGCGGGTTGGTCGTAAGCGCCGCCATGCATCGCACGCTAGCGTCCGCCCGGTGACATCGCGCTGACGGCGCCTTTACCTTTGCGTCAGCAGCCAACCGCCCGCGGCGTGATCCGGCCCCGTGGGCGATCGGGCCCTTGCGCATGCCGATGCGCAAGCGGAATCGCGCTTGCGCCCGCGCAAAGATGACAGAGCTGTAATCGTCCCGTCAGCCTGACGGCGGGCGTTGCGGCCGACACTTGCGTCGGAACCCGTCGCGCGTGCAGTCACTGAACGGTTCCGACGCGGCTCGGTCGGCCGAACGACGGCCGGCCCCCTCACTCACCGGAGAACGACGATGAAACGCAAATTCCTCTCGGCCATGGCGGTCGTGATGCTGGCGGGTCCGATGCTCGCGTCGGCCGCGCCCGACGAGTCGCAGAAGCAGTTGATGCAGCGTTCGATGGAGGCACGCCGCAAGCTGGACGCCGCGGGCAGCGCGCAGGGCGCGCAGCGCGACAAGCTGCTGCAGGAACACATGGATCTGATGGGTCAGATGATGAAGCAGATGACGTCGGCCCGGCCCGGTCCGAACGCCACACCGCAGCAGCTGCGCGAATGGATCGACGAACATCTGAAACTGATGGATCAGATGACGAGTCAGATGATGGACGCCGAGCGCATGATGATGATGCCGATGCGCGAAGGCCAGATGAAGATGAAGGGCGGCAAGTGAGCCGATCGCGCCGTGGGTGCGCGAGTCCGGATCCGGTTGCAGGCAGGAGGGCTCGATGCCCGAGCTTTCGCGACGTCGACAGCACGTCGATCTCCGGTCGGCGCGGCGAATCGCGCTAGCCGCCTGTGCGGCCGTCGTTGCGTTTTCGCCGGCGGCGGTTGCGTATGCGGCGGGCGACTACCGCGCCGTCGACGGCTACGCGATCTATCTCGGCGTGGTTCCGGCGGCGATCGCGCAAGGCCATCCGCCCGAGCATCCGGAACGCAAGATGCATGGCGGCGTGGCGCGCGGGCGACACCAGCACCACGTGATGGTCGCCGTGTTCGACGCCGCGACCGGCGCGCGGATCGACGACGCCATCATCACAGCGACGATCGGCGAGCCGGGTCTGGCGCCGGTGCGCAGGCGGCTCGAACCGATGGCCATCGCCGGCGCGATGAGCTACGGCAACTACTTCGCGCTGGCGCCGCCGGGTCCGTATCGGATCGAACTGCAGATCGTGCGTCCGGATGCGGTCAGACCCACGGTCGCAACCTTCACCTACGCGCCCGCACGATGAAGCGCGGCTGCGGGATGCCCCAACGAGGATCGGCGCCATGCAAGACCACGAACATCCCACACCTCGCAAGGGCCGTTCGCGCGGCACTTGGGTGCTGATCGCCTTTCTGGCGATCGCGGCGTATTTCCTGCTGACCGAGCACCGGGCGCACTTCTTCGCTTATCTGCCGTTCGTGCTGCTGCTCGCCTGCCCGCTGCTTCATCTGCTGCACGGACATGGCGGCCACGGCACGCAGGGTGGCCACGAGGCCGATCAGCCCCGGGCGGACCGGCCGCATCGCCACGACGGAGGTTCGCAATGAACGCCGACCCGACGCCGGCCTACGGGCTGTGGTCGCTCGCCTTCATCAACATCGCGGTCTTCGTAATCTTCGCGTTCTCTTTCGCGCGACCGCAGAGCCGGCGCGACTGGCGCTCGTTCGGCGCGTTCACCGCATTCCTGGTCGCGCTGTTCACGGAGATGTACGGCTTCCCGCTGACGATCTACCTGCTGTCCGGTTGGCTGGCGAGCCGCTTCCCCGGTGTGGACTTCCTGTCGCACGACGCCGGCCATCTGCTCGAAGTCGTCTTCGGCTGGCGGGCGAACCCGCACTTCGGACCGTTTCACATCGCAAGCACCGTGCTGATCTTCGGCGGTTTCATCCTGCTCGCGTCGGCCTGGAAGGTGCTGCACGCGGCGCAGCGCGAGAACCGACTGGCCGCCACCGGACCCTATGCGCGCATCCGCCACCCGCAGTACGCGGGCTTCGTGCTGATCATGACGGGCTTTCTGCTGCAGTGGCCGACGCTGGTGACGCTGGCGATGTATCCGATCCTCGTCTTCATGTACGTGCGGCTTGCGCTGCGCGAAGAGCGGGAAGCGCTTGCGCAGTTCGGCGCCGACTACGAGCGCTATGCGGCGCGCACGCCGCGCTTCTTCCCGCGGTTCGGCGCAACCGCCGCGGCCGCGGAGCGCTGAGCGAGCCCGCACCGACGAAGGAGGGACCGGACATGCGCATTCCGATCAAGTCGCCCGCCGAGGCGCCTTGGTACCTGCGCCCGTTCTTCTGGAATCAGCGGAGGAAATACGGCGCTGCGCTCGATTCGGCGCTGCTGTGGGCGCGCTCGCCGCCGCTGTTTCTCGGCGTCGCAACGCTGTACGGCATGATTGACCGGCGATCCTCGCCGATCGAGGCGGCGTTGCGCTCGCTGCTCACGGTTCGCGTCTCGCAGATCAATCACTGCCCTTTCTGCATCGACCTCAACTCGGCGACGCTGATGAAGCGCGGCGCGAGCCCGGACAAGGTGCAGGCGCTCGACCGCTGGCGCGACAGCGAACTGTTCGACGCGCGCGAGCGCGCGGCGCTCGAATATGCAGAGGCCGTCACGGATCCGCGCCGCGGCGTCGACGATGCGCTGATCGCGCGGGTCAAGCGCCATTTCGACGACGACGCGATCGTCGAACTGACCGGCCTCATCGCGTTCCAGAATCTGTCGAGCAAGTTCAACAGCGCGCTCGGCGTCGCGCCGCAAGGCTTCTGCCGGCTGCCGACTCGGGCTGATCTGCGCGACGCTGCGCCGAACCGCGTGCAAGCCGAAGCGGTGCGATCCGATCCGCGCGAGGCGTTCGATGCTCACCCGCACGCTTGATCCGCAGTCGGCGGAAGACCACCCGCCGGGCGGCGTGCCGCTGCGCGACCTGCCGCGACTCGGCGCGATCGCCCGCGTGGCCGCCGCGCACGGCTGGCGGCACTACGTCGAGCGGCTTGGACTGGGGCGGTTCGCGCCCGGCACCGCGCAGCCGGCCGGCGCCGGCACCGACGCGCAGCAATTGCGCGAGGCGCTGGAAGAACTCGGCCCGACGTTCGTGAAGTTCGGCCAGATGCTTGCGACGCGCCGCGACGTGCTTCCCGAGGCACTGGTCAGCGAGCTCGCGCAACTGCGCAGCCAGGTGGTGCCGTTCGAAGGCCGAGCGGCGCGCGCCATCGTCGAGCGCGAACTCGGCGCGTCGATCGAGCGCCTGTTCGCCTCGTTCGACGAGGAGCCCTTCGCCGCCGCGTCGATCGCGCAGGTGCATCGCGCCACGCTCGCCGACGGCAGCCGGGTCGTCGTCAAGGTTCAGCGGCCCGGCATCGACGAGACGATCGCCGCCGATCTGACCCTGCTGCGGCACGTGGCCCGCCTGCTCGACCGCCATGTCGATTCGGTGCGCGGGTACAACCTGCCCGTGCTGGTCGAAGAGTTCGCCGCGATGATCACGCACGAACTGGACTTCGCGCACGAAGCGGCCAACGCCGAGCGCTTCGCGCGCGCCAATGCGGGCGAAGCGGCGGTGTGGGTGCCGCCGGTGGTCTGGCCGCTGTCGTCGCGGCGCGTGCTGACGATGGCGCATTCGACAGGATGCGCGATCGACGCCGAACATCCGGCCGATCGCGCGCTGCGCCGCCGGCTTGCCGCGGACCTGCTGCGGCTGTTTCTGACGCAGGTGCTCGAGCACGGCGTGTTTCACGCCGATCCGCACGCGGGCAACGTGTTCGTGCTCGACGACGGCCGGCTGTGCTTCCACGACTTCGGCGCGCTCGGCGTGCTCGACGCGCGCGACCGGGACAACCTGCGCCACCTCTTCCTGGCGGTGATCGCGCGCGACCCGGACTGGCTCGCCGACACCTATCTCGCGATGGGCGGCGTCGAAGGCCCCGTCGATCGCGCCGCATTCGTGCGCGACATCGACCAGGCGCTCGACACGTACTACGCGGCCGGTGCCGGCCACTCGTTCGGCGCCGTGCTCGGCGAGTTCGTCCGGCTCGGGCGCAAGCACCATGTGCGCCTCGTGCGCGAAGGCGCGCTGGTCGCGCGCGCTTTCATGACGGTCGAATCGCTGGCGCGCGAGCTCGATCCGGAGTTCGACGCGATCGAGGCATTCCGCGCGTATTCCGGCCGGCTGGTCGCCACGCTGCTCGCGCCCGAGACGGGGGACGCGGCGCTGGCGCGCACCTACCGGTCGCTGGGCGCGGCGCGCTCGGCGCTGATGGAGCTGCCGATCGCCGCGCGCCGCCTGCTCGATCAGTTCGGCGGCGAGGGTCCGGTGCTGCGCGTGCGCCACGAACAGCTCGGCGTCGGCGAGCTGACGCGCGCCGCCAACCGCATCGCGTTTGCGCTGATCGTCAGCGCGATCGTGATCGGCGCGTCGGTCGTCCTGACCGCGCATGCGGGAGCGCACGTGTTCGACCTGCCGCTGCTCGCCGTCGCCGGATTTGCGTTGGCTGCAGTGCTCGGCCTCGGCTGGGCCTGGGCGACGGCGCGCTCGACCCGTGTCGCGCGCCGCACGCCGCGGGATGCGGACCGCGGCGCGGCCCGTCCATGAAGGCAAGAGGAGGATGTGATGGTCATGATCCAGAAATCGACCGAATCGACCCTCGTCGCGTGCGATGTCTGCTTCCGGGAGATCCCGCGGTCCGAGGCGATCAACGCCGAAGCGGGCGACTACGTGGCGCACTTCTGCGGCCTCGACTGCTACCACCGGTGGGCGGAGCACGCGGCCGACGACGACGCGGCGAAGCGCGAACCGGACGCGCGGAGGCCGTCATGAGAACGATCGCGACGATCGCGTGCGCGCTGCTGTTCGCGCTCTTCGGGTCGGCTTCCGCAGTCGCGCAGCCGACGGCAGCGACGGCGCCGGCCACACAGACGAGTCGCGGCGGCGGCGTCACGGTCAGCGTGACGCCGAAGGATCTCGCGGCCGGTGCGCGGCGCTGGGACTTCGAGATCGTCTTCGACACGCACACCGTCGACCTGAACCACGACGTCGTCAAGAGCGCTGCATTGATCGACGCCGCAGGAGGCAGGCACGCGCCGCTCGCCTGGGAGGGCGACCCGCCGGGAGGCCATCACCGCAAGGGCGTGCTGAGCTTCAAGCCGCTTGGCGCGGTCGACGAGATCACGCTGCGCATCCGCGATGTCGGCATGCCCGAGCGCGTCTTTCGCTGGTCGCTCAAGGGGCAGGCCCGATGAACTCCATCAAGCCGTCGATGCGGCGCCTCGGTCGCGGTGCCGTCGGCTTGCGCGGCATAGCGTCGATCGCGCAGCCCGAGTATCCGGTCGCGCTCGGGTTGGCCGGGTTCGCGCTGCTCATCGCGATCTACCTCAGTGCGCTTACGGCCGTGTCCGGCTGGTCGTTCACGCTCGAGCAGTTGGCGAGCTACTGGTACTTCATCCTTCCGCTGGCGGCCGGGTTCGGCGTGCAGGTCGGGCTGTATACGCGCTTGAAGCAGGTGATCGGACGGGTCGGACCGGGCCGCGCCGTCGTCGCCGCGTCCGGAACGACGTCGACGGCGGCGATGGTGTCGTGCTGCACACACTACCTCGTGAACATCCTGCCCGTGCTCGGCGCATCGGGGCTGGTGACGCTGGCCGCCCAGTATCAGGTCGAGTTCTTCTGGCTCGGGCTCGCCGCGAGCGGTGCGGGCATCGCGTTCATTGCGACGCAGCTTGCCCGCGCCACGCGTGAGCACGCGCGCTGTGCCGCATCGGCGGTCAAGGCTGTCGACGCGCCGGCGGCACCGGACACGAAAGGAGCCGATGCGATGGCAACCGACCCCGTTTGCGGCATGACCGTCGACCCGAAGACGGCCGCCGGCAGCGCTGCGTATCAAGGCACGACGTACTGGTTCTGCTCGCCGGACTGCGTGGCGCAATTCAACGCCGATCCGCAGCGTTATGCCGGTGGCGGATCGCCCTCGCTCGCGCTGGCTGCCGCAGCGGCCGATGCCGGCATGCCGCTGCAGACCGCCGTTCGGACGCGCGCGAAGGACCTGGCGAAGGACCCGATCTGCGGAATGATGGTCGACAGGGGCACCGCGCTCAAGAGCGAGCGCGGCGGCCGCACCTACTACTTCTGCTCGGTCGGCTGCCAGCGCACGTTCGAACAGCCCGAGGCGGAACTGAAGTCGATGCGCACGCGGGTGGCGATCGCGCTGACCGGCGTGCTCGCGCTCGCGATCCTGCGCGCGGGGGCTTTCCTCGCGCTCGCCACCGGCGCGACGATCGTCACCTGGGCGCCGATCCCCGCGCTGCCCTGGTTCACCTGGGGCATATGGCTGTTCCTGCTCGTCACGCCGGTGCAGTTCATCGGCGGCTGGCAGTTCTACAAGGGCGCATGGCAGGCGGTTCGCTCGCGCTCGATCAACATGGATTTCCTGATCGCGCTCGGCACCAGTGTGGCGTACTTCTACAGCGTCGCGGTGCTGTTCTTCCCCGAGGCGCTGCCGGTCGAGGTCGAAGAGCGCGACGTGTACTTCGAAGTGTCGGCCGTGATCATCGCCTTCGTGTTGCTCGGCAAGTACATGGAGGAGATCATCAAGAAGCGCTCTTCGGCGGCGGTGCGCAAGCTGCTCGATCTGCGGCCGGCAACCGCGGCGGTGATCCGCAACGGCCAGGAGATGGAAGTGCCGGCCGAAAGCGTTCAGCTCGACGACGTGTTCATCGTGCGGCCGGGCAACAAGATCCCGACCGACGGCGTCGTGACCGAAGGCGCGTCTTCGGTGGACGAATCGATGCTGACCGGCGAGTCGATGCCGGTCGACAAGAAGCCCGGCGCGCCGGTGATCGGCGGTACCTTCAACCGCACCGGCATGCTTCGCTGTCGCGCCACGCGCGTCGGCGCCGACACCGCGCTCGCGCAGATCATCAAGCTGGTCGAGGAAGCGCAGTCGTCCAGCGCGCAGATCCAGCGGATCGCCGACAAGGTCACCGCCTACTTCGTTCCGGCGGTGGTCGGCGTCGCGGTGATCGCGTTCTTCGGCTGGTGGCTCGCGGGCAACTTCCCCGCCGGGCTGCTCGCGTTCATCGCGGTGCTGATCATCTCGTGCCCGTGCGCGCTCGGCGTGGCCACGCCGGCGGCGCTGATGGTGGGCGTGGGCAAGGGCGCGGAAGCCGGCATCCTGATCCGCGGCGCCGAAGTGCTCGAGCGCGCGCAGACGCTTGCGACGGTCGTTTTCGACAAGACCGGCACGTTGACGCGCGGCGAGCCGAGCGTGACCGACGTGATCGCCTTCGGCGACGCGACCGAAGACGACGTGCTTCGTCTCGCTGCAAGTGTGGAGACGGGTTCCGAACATCCGCTCGGCGAAGCGATCGTCCGCAGCGCGACCCACCGAGCGCTTGCGCTGCTCAAGGTCGAAGGCTTCGAGGCGATTCCCGGCCACGGCATCCGCGGGCGCGTCGACGGCGCGGACGTGCTGCTCGGCAACCGCCGTCTGATGCAGCGCGAGGGCATCGATGCGGCCGGCGCCGAAGAGACGCTGGTCCACCTCGAAAGCGAAGGCAAGACGGCGATGCTGGTCGCGCGCGACCGGCGGCTCGCCGGCGCGATCGCGGTCGCCGATACGCTGAAGCCCGAAGCGGCCGAGGCGATCGCCGCGCTGAAAGACGAACGCGTCGGCGTCGTGATGCTGACCGGCGACAACCGCCGCACCGCGCAGGCGATCGCGCGCCAGCTCGGCATCACCGACGTGATCGCCGAGGTGCTGCCTTCGGACAAGGCGCAGGTGATCGCCGATCTGAAGAAGCAGGGGAAGGCGATCGCGATGGTCGGCGACGGCGTCAACGACGCGCCCGCGCTCGCCACCGCCGACATCGGCATTGCGATCGGATCCGGTTCCGACGTGGCGAAGGAAACCGGCGGAATCATCCTGGTGCGCGACGATGTGCGCGACGTCGTGTCGGCGATCCGCCTGTCGAAGGCGACGATGCGCAAGATCAAGCAGAACCTGTTCTGGGCCTTCATCTACAACACGATCGGCATTCCGATCGCTGCGCTCGGATTCCTCAATCCGATCATCGCCGCCGCCGCGATGGCGCTGAGCTCGCTGTCGGTCGTCGCCAACTCGGCGCTGCTGAAGACGCTGAAGCTGGCGCGCGCCTGAGAGCACGTCCATGTCGCTGCGCAACGTCCTGGCCTGCATTTCGCTCGTGCTGGCCGCGGCCGCAGCCACCTGGTGGGTCTACGGCGGCGGACTGCTCGCGCTGGCGCTCGCGCTGTTCGCGCTTGCCTGCCCGCTGGTCGTGCTGATCGTGATGCGCATGCAGCGCGACGCCGAAGCGGAGGTCCGCCACCAGGTCGAGGCGCACCAGCGCGACGCCAAGCCGCGGTGAGGCCGGTCGTGCAACTCACCTTTCTCGGCGCGACCGGCACGGTGACCGGATCGAAGTACCTCGTGCGCGCGGCGGGGCGCACGGTGCTGGTCGACTGCGGGCTGTTCCAGGGACTGAAGCAGTTGAGGCTGCGCAACTGGGCACAGCTGCCGGTTGATGCGGCATCGATCGACGCGGTTGTCCTGACGCACGCGCATCTCGATCACTCGGGCTATCTGCCGCTGCTAGTGCGCAACGGCTTCCGCGGCAAGGTCTACGGCACGCGCGCCACGCGCGACCTGTGCGGCGTGCTGCTGCCCGACAGCGCCAGGCTGCAGGAGGAGGAAGCCGAACACGCCAACCGGCACGGCTATTCGAAGCACCAGCCGGCGCTGCCGCTGTACACGGTAGGCGACGCCGCGCGGGCGCTCGAACGTCTCGAGCCGATCGACTTCGATGCGCGCATCGAGGTCGCTCCCGGCATCGCCGCGACGCTGATGCCGGCCGGCCACATGCTGGGCGCCGCGCTGGTGCAACTCGAAGCGGACGGTCGATCGGTCCTGTTTTCGGGCGACCTCGGCCGCAACGACGACCCGATCATGCGGCCGCCGCGGCCGGCGCCGCGCGCGGATTACGTCGTCGTCGAGTCGACCTACGGCGATCGCAGGCGTTCGCGGGCCGATCCGCAACGGGCGCTTGCCGACGTGCTGTCGCGCACCTTCGCCCGCGGCGGGATCGTCGTCGTGCCCTCGTTCGCCGTCGGGCGCGCGCAGGCCCTGCTGTACCTGATCCATCTCGCGAAGCAGGCAGGAGCGATCCCCGACGTACCCGTGTATCTGGACAGCCCGATGGCGGTCGACGCGACGGAGATCTACTGCGCGCACCGTGCCGAGCACCGTCTGACGCCGGACCAGTGCGGAAAGATGTGCGATACCGCACGCATCGTCCGATCGCCGGAGGAATCGCGCTGGCTCGATTCGCGCCGCATGCCGATGGTGATCATCGCCGGCAGCGGCATGGCTGCCGGCGGGCGCGTCGTGCATCACATCAAGGCGCTCGGGCCGGACGCACGCAACACAATCCTGTTCACCGGCTATCAAGCGGCCGGAACGCGCGGCGCGGCGATGGTCGGCGGCGCAAGCAGCGTCAAGATCCACGGCGCCTATGTCACGCTGCACGCGGAGATCGCGCTGCTCGACATGCTGTCGGCGCACGCCGATCGCGACGAGATCCTCGACTGGCTCGGCGGGCTGGAGCAGCCGCCGCGTCGCGTGTTCGTGACGCACGGCGAACCGGTCGCGGCCGATGCGCTGCGGCTGGCGATCCAGGAACGGTTCGGCTGGCCGTGCGACGTTCCCGACTATCGCGACAGCGTGACGCTCGCGTGACCGCCTAGGCGACCGCAAAGATGACGAGACTGTAATCGCCCGGTCAGATTGACGGAGGTCGCCACGGCCGAGAATCGACTCGACGCGACAGGAGGATGCGGATGGGAGCCGCGCCTGCTCGCGTTGCCGGCGAAGGAGCCAGGACATGGATTGGCTGACGCAGAACTGGATCTGGATCCTGGTGCTGATCGGTGCCTACCTTCTGTTCTTCCGCCGGCGGCACCACGGTTTCGGCGAAACCGGCGGACACCACGGACACGATCGCGAACCCGGGCCGGCGCAAACCGGCCGCACTGCGACCGATCCGGTCAGCGGCCGATCGCTCGACGCGCAGCACGCGATCACGACCTACTTCCGCGGCCGGGTGTACTTCTTCGAGAACGAAGAGAATCGTCGCCGCTTCGAAGCCGCACCGGAGGACTTCGCGAAGAACGCCGAAGGTCTCGATCCCGCGCGCTCGCAGCGCGGCCATCGACGCCACGGCTGTTGAGCAGCGCGCGCAGCGGGGAGATGTCGACGTGAGGAGCCCGCGCTTCGCGATCCTCGCGGCCGGCGCGTTCGTCGTCGCGCTCGGCTACGGCGTGGTGTTGCCGATCGTGCCGCTGCTGGTCGAGCGGTTTGCAGGCGCCGCGGGCCCATCCGACATCGCCTGGCATGCAGGGGCGCTCACCGGCGCGTACATGCTGGCAGTGTTCGCCTGCGCACCGCTGTGGGGGCGGCTGTCCGACCGCTTCGGGCGCCGGCGGATCCTGTGCGCGGGATTTCTCGGCTATGTGCTGATGCTGGTCGCGTTTGCGCTGTCCCGCTCGCTTTGGCTCGCCTATGTCACGCGCGTACTCACCGGCGCGTTCGTGGCAGCCGTGCTCCCGGTCGCCTCGGCCTATGTCGCCGAGATTGCCGACGAATCGGAGCGGGCGCGCCGCTACGCCACGCTCGGCGCGGCCACGCTGCTCGGCTACCTCGCCGGCCCGGCGCTGAGCGGCGCCGCGTACGGCGCGGCGCGTGCGATGGGCGGATCCGAAGCGATGGTCACGAACATGGCCGTCTGGCCGCTGCTCGCCACGGCGGCGCTCGGGCTCGGCGTGCTTTCGTTTGCGTTCGCGCTTGCGTCCGACGCTCGACGGCACGCAGGGCAAGCCCATGCGCCGGCCCGCGGAGGGCCCGACAAGGGCGAAGTCGTTCTGCTCGCGCTGAACTTCCTGGCGATGCTCGGATTGGGCGCCTTCGAGGTCGCGCTACCGCTTGCGGGACGCGCGGCGACGGGGCTCGACCCGGGCGACATCGCGCTGCTCTTCATCGGGTGCAGCCTGATGATGCTCGCAGTGCAGGGCATGCTGTTCTTCGCGCCGCTGCTCACGCGCGAACGCAGCCGGCATCTGCTCGGTGCCGGGTTTGTCGCGATGGCGGCCGGCTTTGCGCTGCTCGGCAGCGCCGCCGGCTTCGGATCGGTGCTGTTTGCGGTCGCGCTGATCGCCGCGGGTGCCGGACTGCTGCTTCCTGCCGTCGTCTTCGTCGCCTCGCTGCGCGGGACGACACGCGTCGGCACCGCGTTGGGATGGCTGGTCGGCGCCGGAAGCCTCGGCCAAGCGGTGGGATCCGCCGCGGGCGCATGGCTGTTCACGGGTTTGTCGGCGGACGCCTTCTGGGTCGCGGCCGCGCTGATGGCCGGGGGCGCGCTCGCGAGCACGGTGCGGCCGCTCATGCCGGCACGCGCCGGCTACGGCTTGCGCGCGACCCGCAGCGTCGAGCGGGAATCGAGCCATGGAGCGTAAACAGGCCTTTTCGATCTGGTACTTCCTGATCGCGGTGACCGCGGTCATGCTGCTGCAGGACTTCTTCGGCCGGCAGCACGCGCAACCGATCGCCTACAGCGAGTTCAAGCAGTTGCTGCGCGCCGGCAAGCTCGCCGAGGTCGCGCTGACCGATCAGCTGATTACGGGCACCCTAAGTGCCGAAGGTCTGGAAGGCGTCCTGCCCAAAGCGCGGGCCGACGCGATCGGCAAGGGTCAGGGCCCGCATCGCTTCACGACGGTCAGGGTCGACGATCCGCAACTGATCGCCGATCTGGAAGCGGCCAAGGTGTCGTACGCGGGGCAGATCGAAAGCAAGTGGCTGGCGACGCTGCTGTCGTGGATCGTTCCGGCGCTGGTGTTCTTCGCGCTCTGGAGCTTCCTGATCCGCCGCATGGGCATGGGCGGACACGGCGGCGTGCTCGAGATCGGCAAGAGCAAGGCCAAGGTGTACCTGGAGAAGCAGACGGGGGTGACGTTCGCCGACGTGGCCGGCATCGACGAAGCCAAGCAGGAGCTGATGGAGATCGTCGAGTTCCTGCGCAGTCCCGAGCGCTACCGCCGGCTCGGCGGCAAGATCCCCAAGGGCGTACTGATTGTGGGCGCGCCCGGCACCGGCAAGACGCTGCTCGCCAAGGCGGTGGCGGGCGAAGCCGGCGTGCCGTTTCTGACGATCAGCGGCTCGGACTTCGTCGAGATGTTCGTCGGGGTCGGCGCCGCCCGCGTGCGCGATCTGTTCAAGCAGGCCGAAGAAAAGGCGCCCTGCATCATCTTCATCGACGAGCTGGATGCGCTCGGCAAGGCGCGCGGCGTGGGTGTGTGGGGCGGCCACGACGAGCGCGAGCAGACGCTCAACCAGTTGCTCGTCGAGATGGACGGGTTCGAGTCCAACCGCGGCGTCATCATCATGGCCGCGACCAACCGGCCGGAGATCCTCGATCCGGCGCTGCTGCGTCCCGGTCGTTTCGACCGCCACGTCGCGATCGACAAGCCGGACCTGAAAGGAAGGCGCGCGATCCTTGCGGTCCACACCCGCAACGTCAAGCTCGCACCCGAGGTGGATCTGGAGAGGGTCGCCGCGCTGACGCCGGGCTTCGCCGGCGCCGATCTCGCCAACCTCGTCAACGAGGCGGCGCTGCGCGCCGCGCGCGAGGACAAGGGCGCGGTCGACATGCGCGACTTCGACGCCGCGCTCGACCGCATCGTCGCCGGCCTCGAGAAAAAGAACCGCGTGATGAACCCGAAGGAGAAGGAAACCGTCGCCTACCACGAGGCCGGGCACGCGATCGTGGCCGAATCGCGCACCTACGCCGACCGCGTGGCCAAGGTGTCGATCATTCCGCGCGGCATCGGCGCGCTCGGCTACACGCAACAGCAGCCGACTGAAGACCGCTACCTGCTGAAGCAGAGCGAGCTGCTCGACCGCATCGACGTGCTGCTCGCCGGGCGCGTGGCCGAAGAGATCGTCTTCGGCGACGTCTCCACCGGCGCACAGAACGACCTGGCGCGCGCCACCGACATCGCGCGCAGCATGGTCAGCCGCTACGGCATGAGCGCGGAACTGGGGCTCGCGGCGTTCGAGGAGCCGCGCACGACGCCTTTCCTGAACACGCCGCTGCCGGAGGGCATACGCAGCTACAGCGAGCGCACCGCGCAGGCGATCGACGCCGAGGTGCGCAAGATCCTGTCGGAGGCACGCGAGCGCGTGCGGCAGACGCTGGCCGCAAAGCGCGCCGCGCTCGATGCGCTCGCCAAGAGACTGCTCGAGCAGGAGGTCGTCGAACGCGCCGCGCTGGTCGATCTGCTGGCCGCTTTGCCCGAGGCGTTGCCGCGCGCGGCCTGCGCGCGCGAATGAAGGCGAAGGCGGGCGCAAAGGAGCCGACATGTCGGAAACCGGCGATTCGCGGTACGTCCCGGCATTGGGTTTTCACTGGCTGACGCCTGCGTACGACCTGGTCGTCCGCATGACGACCCGCGAAAGAACGTTCAAGACGGCGCTGATCGAACAAGCCGGCATCGGCCCGCGCCAGGACGTGCTCGATCTGGCTTGCGGGACGGGGACGCTGGCGATCTGGATCAAGCAGCGCTACCCGCGCGCCAACGTGCGGGGCATCGACGGCGATCCGAACATCCTGGCGATCGCGGTGCGCAAGGCGAAAGAGGCGAACGCCGCGATCGACTTCGACCGCGGACTCTCGTTCAGCCTGCCGTATCCCGACGCGTCGTTCGACCGGGTTCTTTCGAGCCTGTTCTTCCACCATCTTTCCTGGCGCGACAAGCAGCGCACCGCGCGTGAGTTGTATCGCGTGATACGTCCCGGCGGGCAGTTGCACGTCGCCGACTGGGGACGCGCCACGGGGCCGTCGATGCGCGCGGCGTATCTCGCGGTTCAGGTGCTCGACGGATTCGAAAACACCGGGGACAACGTCGAAGGACGGCTCGTCGAGCTGTTTCGGCGTGCCGGCTTCTCGGAGGTATCCGAACGGCGGACGTTTTCGACCGTCCTCGGGACCCTGTCGCTGTATCGCGCCGTCAGGCCGAACGTGAAGCAGAGAGCTGCCGGCGGCAGGTCGTCTCATCGGAGCGCGGTGCCGTGACCACCCAGGTCGAAGCCTTCGTGCTCGAACCGCGCATCGCCTACTTCTCGATGGAGATTGCGCTGCGCGACGAGATCCCGACCTACAGCGGCGGGCTCGGCGTTCTCGCCGGCGACACGATGCGGACGGCGGCCGATCTGGAACTGCCGATGGTCGGCGTCACGCTCGCCAGCCGCGCCGGCTACTTCAGGCAGCAGATCGCCGACGGCCGCCAGATCGAGCTGCCCGCCCCGTGGCAGCCGGAGCAATGGGCGCGCCGGCTCACCGCGAAGATCGCCCTCACCATCGAGGGTCGCGAAGCGTGGGTGGGCGGCTGGCTTTACGTGGTCGAAGGCCACAGGGGCGGCGCGGCGCCGGTGATCCTGCTCGATACCGATCTGGACGAGAACCATCCCGACGATCGGCGGATCACGCACTTCCTCTACGGCGGCGACGAGGTGTACCGGTTGAGGCAGGAGATGGTGCTCGGAATCGGCGGCGTCCGGATGCTCGGTGCGCTCGGATTCCGCATCCGCAAGTACCACTTGAACGAGGGACACGCTGCGCTGCTTACGCTGGAGCTCCTGCGGCGGCTGGCCCACACGCCCGACGAAGCGGGGACGCCGGGCGTGCATTACGACGTGCCCGCGGTGCGGCAGCGCTGCGTGTTCACCACGCATACGCCGGTCGAAGCGGGGCACGATCAGTTCGCCTACGAGCTGGCCGGCCGGCTGCTCGGCGACTACATCGACCCGGAGCAGCTACGCGCGCTCGCCGGGAACGACCGGCTCAACATGACGCGGCTCGCGCTCAATCTGAGCGAGTACGTCAACGGCGTCGCGCGGCGGCATGCGGAGGTGTCGCGGCACATGTTTCCGGGCTATCGCGTGCATGCGGTGACGAACGGCGTGCACCCGTGGACCTGGGCCTGCGACAGCTTCCGCAGGCTCTACGACGCCCATCTGCCGCGCTGGTGCCATGAACCGGAGCTGCTCGTCCGCGCCGACCGGATTCCGGACGAGGAGATCCGGGAAGCGCACGCCGCGGCCAAACGCGCGTTGCTCGAGCGCATTCGCGCGCTCGGCGGCCCGCTGCTCGATTCCGCGCTTCCGCTGCTCGGCTTCGCGCGGCGAATGACCGACTACAAGCGCGCCGATCTGCTCTTCTCGGACCTCGCCCGCCTCAAGGCGATCGCCGGGCGTCATCCGTTCCAGATCGTGCTGGCGGGCAAAGCGCATCCGCGCGATGAAGGCGGCAAGCGCCTGATCGAGCGGCTGCACGGCTGGGCGCGCGAATTGGAAGGCGACGTGCCGGTCGTTTTCCTGCCCGATTACTCGATGGACCTCGCGCGGCTGCTCGTCTCGGGTGCCGACGTGTGGATCAATACGCCGCAACGGCCGCTCGAAGCGTCCGGCACGAGCGGGATGAAGGCGGCGCTGAACGGCGTGCCCAATCTGAGCGTGCTGGACGGCTGGTGGCTGGAAGGGTGCATCGAAGATGTCACCGGCTGGGCGGTCGGCGGCGAATCCGATTCCGACAACGCCCGCGACGCCGCGCTTCTTTACGACAAGCTCGAGCAGAAGGTGCTGCCGCTTTATCACCGCGATCGCGCGGCTTGGATCGCGATCATGAAGGGCGCGATCAGCCGCAACGCCTATTTCTTCAACAGCCACCGGATGATGCGCCGCTATGCGGCCGAAGCGTATCTGCGCTGAGCGCGGCACGTTGCGGCAAGGAAGTCGTCATGCAGAAACCGAACGGACCGCCACGAACCCAGCGCGGCGTCCTTGCGCCGGACGAGCTGCACCGGATCGACGCGTACTGGCGCGCGGCGAACTATCTGTCGGTCGGCCAGATCTACCTCTACGACAACCCGCTGCTGCGCGAGCCGCTGCGGCTCGAGCACATCAAGCCGCGCCTGCTCGGCCATTGGGGCACGACGCCGGGACTGAACTTCATCTACGTCCACCTGAACCGCGCGGTCAAGGCGCGCGAGCTCGACATGATCTATGTCGCCGGTCCGGGACATGGCGGACCGGCGCTGGTGGCGAACGTCTACCTCGAAGGGACCTACAGCGAGATCTATCCGAACGTCTCGCAGGACGCCGAGGGAATGAAGAACCTGTTCCGGCAGTTCTCGTTTCCCGGCGGCATTCCGAGTCACGTGGCGCCCGAGACACCGGGGTCGATCCACGAAGGCGGAGAGCTCGGCTACGCGCTCGCGCACGCCTTCGGTGCGGCCTTCGACCATCCGGACCTGATCGTCGCGTGCGTCGTGGGCGACGGCGAAGCGGAGACCGGTCCGCTCGCAGCGGCGTGGCACTCGAACAAGTTCCTCAATCCCGTCACCGACGGCGCCGTGCTGCCGATCCTGCATCTGAACGGCTACAAGATCGCCAACCCGACCGTGCTCGCGCGCATTCCGCGCGAGGAGCTTGCGTCGCTGCTCGCCGGCTTCGGCTACGCGCCGCACTTCGTCGAGGGATCGGATCCCGAAGCGATGCACCGTCGGATGGCCGACGTCCTCGATGCGGTGCTCGACGAAATCGCCGCGATCCAGCGCGACGCGCGCAGGAATGCCAAGGCCGCCTCTCGACCGCGCTGGCCGATGATCGTGCTCGTCACGCCGAAGGGATGGACCGGTCCGAAGGAAGTGGACGGCAAGAAGACCGAAGGCCACTGGCGCAGCCATCAGGTGCCCTTCGCCGACATGGCGACCAACGCCGCACACGTACGGCTCCTCGAACAGTGGATGAAGAGCTACCGGCCGGACGAGTTGTTCGACGAGAACGGACGGCTCGTGGCCGAGCTGCGCGAGCTGGCGCCGAAGGGAAACCGGCGGATGGGCGCGAACCCGATCGCCAACGGCGGGGCGCTGCTAAAGGATCTCAGGATGCCCGACTTCCGCGGCTACGCGGTGCCGGTCCCGCGCCCGGGGCATGCCGTCGCAGAAGCCACGCGCGTGATGGGAGAGTTCGTGCGCGACGTGATGAAGCTCAACCTGGACGGGCGCAATTTCCGCGTGTTCGGGCCGGACGAGACCGCGTCGAACCGGCTCGGCGCGGTGTTCGAGGTCACCGACCGCGCCTGGCTTGCGGCGACGGAACCGTTCGACGACCACCTGTCGGCCGACGGCCGCGTGATGGAGATCCTGTCCGAGCACACGTGCCAGGGCTGGCTCGAGGGCTATTTGCTGACCGGCCGCCACGGCCTGTTCTCCTGCTACGAGGCCTTCATCCACATCGTCGACTCGATGTTCAACCAGCACGCCAAGTGGCTAAAGGTGACGAAGGAGATCCCTTGGCGGCGGCCGATCGCCTCGCTCAACTATCTGCTCACTTCGCACGTCTGGCGGCAGGATCACAACGGCTTCAGCCATCAGGATCCGGGCTTCATCGACCACGTTGTCAACAAGAAGGCCGACATCATCCGCGTGTATCTGCCGCCGGACGCGAACACGCTGCTCGCCGTCGCCGATGCTTGCCTGCGCAGCCGCCACTTCGTCAACGTGATCGTTGCCGGCAAGCAGCCGGCGCCGCAATGGCTGGACATGGATGCGGCGATCAAGCATTGCAGCGCCGGCATCGGCATCTGGGAGTGGGCATCGAACGACACCGGCGGCGAGCCCGACGTCGTGCTCGCGTGCGCGGGCGACGTGCCGACGCTCGAGACGCTCGCCGCAGCGGTGCTGCTGCGCGAATACGTGCCCGAACTCAAGGTGCGGGTCGTCAACGTCGTCGACCTGATGACGTTGCAGCCGCGCGAGGAGCATCCGCACGGGCTGTCGAATCGGGACTTCGATGCGCTGTTCACGACCGACAAGCCGATCATCTTCGCCTACCACGGCTACCCTTGGCTGATCCACCGACTCACCTATCGCCGCACGAACCACGGGAATCTGCACGTACGCGGCTACAAGGAGGAAGGCACGACGACCACACCGTTCGACATGGCGGTGCTGAACGACCTCGACCGCTTTCACCTCGTCGCCGACGTCATCGACCGCGTGCCGAAGCTCGGATACCTCGCCGCGTATGCGAAGCAGAAGGTCCGCGACAAGCTGATCGAGCATCGCCAGTACATCGTCGAGCACGGCGAAGACATGCCCGACATCAGGAACTGGACGTGGCCGTATTGAAGAAGGAGGTCGCAATGAAAGTCAGCGAACGCAGCCGATCCGGTCGCCGCGCCAGCGCGGCGAGTGACCCGCAGCATTCCGCGGCACCCTCGCCGGCCCCGGCGCAGGCCGCGCGCGAGCAACGCGAGAACGAGGCGGCGCGCCCCATCGACGCGCAGGCGAAAAGGGAGCTGATCGCGGTGGCCGCCTATTACCTTGCCGAACGCCGCGGCTTCGCCCCCGGCTGCGAGCTCGACGACTGGCTTCGTGCCGAAGCCGAAGTCGAAGCGGGCTTGCAGAGCCCCGGCGCTCACGAATAGACCGACGGGCGCCGCCGCGGAAAGACCGCTTTACCGCCATGAGGCAGCGGTTGGCCCACTGGCACTGCGAAGTCGAGGAAGGGATCCTGCCTCGCGACGAGGAGAACGCCATGAAAGCCGGTCAATCGGGACGACTGTTCGCGCTGGTGCAGGCCGCGATCCTCCCGATCGTGCTTGGTCCGGCGGCGGCGCTTGCCGGTTCGCATGACGCCACGACTGCCGGCGTGGGGCTGCGCGCCGACACGCGCATGGCCAAAGGAATGGACGCGCTGCACGCGGAGATGAACCGACTGAAGGCACAAATGGAACGGATCGCGCAAACCACCGATCCTTCAGCGCGCCAGAAGCTGATCAAGGAGCACCTGCTGAATCTGCGGCAGACGATGACCGGACTGCACGCGATGGCGCTGCAGATGGTCGAGGACGTCGACAAAGGGCGCATCGTCTCCGACCGCGATCTGGCAAACCGGCAACGAATGCTCGCCGACCTGGCCGCGATGGCGCTGGACATGCTCGACGAGGCTACCCGGTACGAGACGGCTTCGTGCCGATAACACAGGATGCGGCCGGCAGCGATGAACACCTGGCCGGGCGTCGGAGCAACCCGGCATACACGACAGTGAAAGGAAGGACCATGTACGGCTTCAACGTGCAACTGAAGGGCGAGCGCTTCTCCGACGCGGTGACGCGCGTGACCGAGGCGCTGAAAACCGAAGGATTCGGCGTCCTCACCGACATCGACGTGCAGAAGACGCTGAAGGAAAAGCTCGGCGTCGACGGCCGGCCCTACCGGATTCTGGGCGCGTGCAATCCGCCCTTCGCGCATCGCGCGCTGACGGCCGATCCCGATATCGGGCTGCTTCTGCCCTGCAACGTCGTGGTGCGCGAAGAAGCGGACAGGACGATAACGGTCGGCTTCATGGATCCGATCGCCGTGCTGCGCCTGACCGACAACGCGGAGATCGCCGGCATCGCGCGCGAGGTGCGCGCGCGGCTCGAACGCGTGCGCGACCGGCTGGTCACGATCTGAACGCATTCGCCGCGCGCGGAGGTCGCTGTGCTCCACAACCGTCGGTGGTTCCACGGAATGCCCGCGTTCCGGTCGATCGAGCACGTGCTCGTGCGCTGTCCCGACATCGCGGCCCGCGGGCCGGGCGGTGGAGACGGGCCAACGCGCGACCCGATGCAATGAACGTCCTGACAGTCAACAGCGGAAGCTCATCGGTCCGGCTCGCCGCTTTCGCGCACGCGCCGCCACTGAAGAGTCGCATCGATTGGCGCGATGCCGGCACGAATGGCGTGCCCGAGGCGCAGCTGCGCGGGTTCGTCGCCGACAACGGCATCGACGAGATCGGCGCGATCGCGCATCGGATCGTGCACGGCGGGCAGCGCCTGACGAGTACCTGCCTCATCGATGCCGAGGTCGAGGCCGAAATCGCGCGGGTCGCTGTGCTCGCGCCGCTGCACAATCCCCAGGCGCTGCGCTGGATCGCGGCGTGCCGAACCGTTCTCGGCGACGCCGTGCCGCAGGTCGCCGTTTTCGACACGGCGTTTTTCGCATCGCTGCCGCCGGCGGCTGCGGCCTATGCGCTGCCGCGCGACCTGTGTCGGCGCCACGGCATAAGACGCTACGGCTTTCACGGCATCGCGCATCGGGCGATGTGGCGGCGCTGGTGCGAACTGAGCCTTCAGGAGCGCCCGCTGTTGTTCGACGGGGGTCGTACGATCTCGCTGCAGCTTGGCGCCGGCTGCTCGATGGCCGCAATCGAGCGCGGATCTGCGCGCGACACCTCGATGGGGTTCACTGCGCTCGAGGGCCTGATGATGGCGACGCGCCCGGGCGACCTGGATCCGGGGCTGGTCACGTTCTTGCAGCGCCACGAGCGGCTTGCGCCCGAGGCGGTCGAGGACCTGCTGAACCGCCGCTGCGGTCTGCTCGGCGTGGCCGGCGAAGCCGACATGAAGCGCCTTCTGGCGCGCGACGATGTCGACGCCGCGCTTGCGATCGACATGTACTGCCGCCGTGCGCGCAAGTACGTCGGCGCGTATCTGGCCGTGCTCGGCGGCGCCGACGCGATCCTGTTCGGCGGCGGCGTCGGCGAGAACGCACCGGCGATCCGCGCGCGCATCCTCGCCGACATGCAATGGGCCGGCATCGCGCTCGACGAGAAGCGCAACGCCGCGGTTGGAACCGAAGTGCGGATCAGCCGCGCCGACAGTCCTGTACAGGTCTGGGTGGTGCCGGTGGACGAGGCGACGATCCTCGCTGAAGAAGCGCTCGGGATACTGAGTGCGGATCAGACAAGGGAAACCGGGCAATGAATCAGCCGGCTCGATATAGGGTCCGCGCGGTCGCGCGGTGGCATCGCGCTTGCGCAGAGCGGTTCGGCGCAGGCCGTTGATCGAAAGGAGCGCAAGTCATGGCAAATGACCCCGTATGCGGAATGCAAGTGGATCCTGTCAAGGCAGCGGCCAAACGCCAGTATCAAGGGACGACGTACTACTTCTGCAGCCCAGGCTGCGCGGCACAGTTCGACCGGAAGCCGGAGCAGTACGTCAAAGCGGAAACCCAGGGCAAAGGGTCGGGCACAGGACATTGACGAAGGAGGACACCGATGAATCCGTCACGTCGCATCTCGCGCCGGATCGCGTTTCAACGCATGGCAGCACTGGGCGCCTCTGCGGTCGCGCCGCGCTTCGCGCTTGCAGCCCAGGACGGCCGTGCGCGCGGTGCGCCCGCGATCGACGCCGCGGCAATCGAGAAGGAAGCAGCGGCGTTTGCCAATCCGCTGCGTCTGCCCGGCGCAAGCGGCCTGTACGGGGTGGTGCGTGCAGCGGACGTGCGCGAGATGCGCGTGGTGCGCACCGAGGTCGAAATGCTGCCCGGCCGGCTTACGCCGTATCTCGCCTACGCGGTCGAAGCGGGCGGCAGGCAGTTCCTCAATCCGGCGCTGCTCGCGCGCCGCGGCGACGAGGTGCGCCTGCGCATGGTCAACCGGCTCGACGAGCCGACGATCATTCACTGGCACGGGCTCACGAACGACGCGCGCAACGACGGCAGCGGGCTCATCGTCGCCGCGCCCGGGCAGACGTTCGACTACGCCTTCACGGTGCGCGACCGCGCGTCGATGTACTTCTACCACCCTCACCCGCACGGCTACATCCCGCAGCAGGTGTACGGCGGACTGGCGAGCCTGCTGTTCGTCGAAGACGACGAAGAAGCGGCGCTGCGCCGCAGCCTGGATCTCTCGCTCGGCGTAACGGAGATCCCGCTGGTGCTGCAGGATCGCCGGTTCGACGCGCAGGGACGGTTGCAGTACAAGGCTTCGCCCGATGAGCGGTTCGCGGGCTTCATCGGCGAACGCCTGCTCGTGAACCTTACCGAAGGCCCCTTCATCGCCGCGCCGCGCCGGATCATCCGCTTGCGGATCCTGAACGGCTCGAACGCACGCACCTATCTGCTCGCGTTCCTTCAGGACGGGCGCCAACTCGGCTGTTACCTCGCCGGCACCGACGGGGGGCTACTTGCCGCGCCCCAGCGGATCGTGCGAACGTTCATCTCGCCCGGTCAGCGGCTCGATCTCCTGCTCGATCTGCGCGAAGCAGCCGAGGGTCGGCCGGTCACGCTCGCCACGCTCGCCTTCGATCCGATGCACCTGGAGGGTACAGGCGGCCACGCGATGCCAGGAATGGACCACGGCAGCATGGGAGCGCAATCGATGCCAGGGATGGCGACGGAGGGCGAGGCACGTGCACTGCTGCGCATCGACGTGAAGCCCGCGCCTGGCTACGCGAACAAGGTTCCGGCGACGCTTTCCCGATTGCCGGCCGCAAGAGCGCCCGCCGGATCGCCTCGGCGCATCCGGCTGGCACATGACGGCAAGAGCAACTGGACGATCGACGGCTGGACCTACGACGCCAAGGCGATACCGATCACCGTACGGCGCGGCGCGACTGAAACCTGGCTGATCGAGAACGCCGACGCGAGCATGCCGCACCCGATGCACATCCACGGCTTCCAGTTCCGCGTACTCGCGCGGCGCGGCAGCCCGCCCCAGGTGCACGCGCTCGCAGGCGTGCGCGGCCTGCTGCCGCAGGACCTCGGGCTGATCGATACGGTCCACGTGTGGCCCGGCGAAACGGTGCAGGTCGCGCTCGACTTCTCGCATCCGTTTTCCGGGGACCAGGACTACGTGTTCCATTGCCACAACCTCGAGCACGCCGAAGTGGGAATGATGATTCGATACCGCGTGAAGGCCTGATCGCGGCCCAACCTGTCGCGGTCGGCCGCGCATCGCCTTGCCGGGAAACGTGCAATCCAACCGATGGAGAAGTCCATGGAGCTCAAAGTCATCATCGCGATCGTGCGCAGCGACGCGCTGCAAGCCGTCGAAAGCAGGCTGCAGCAGGCCGGCGTGCAGGGCATCACGGTCACGCAATCGAAGGGCTACGGCGAGTACCGCAATCTCTTCACGAGCGACTGGATGAGCGGTGGCGTCCGGCTCGAGATCTACACCGCGGCGCACGAGGTCGATGCGATCGTGAAAACGATCATCGATGCCGCGCACACCGGCGAACCGGGAGACGGCCTCGTCGCGGTCCTGCCGGTGGACAGGGTGTTCAGCGTCAGATCCCGGTCGGAGACGGTCCCGAACCGGCCCCGGAGCTGACCCCGGTGGGGATCGATCCCGTGGCGGCATCACGCGACGAACGCATGCGGAGCGAACGCGGAACGCGCCCGGTCGGGCCTTGCGGCGGCACGCGCCGGGCCCTGGCGCGGAGCGCCGCTGCTTCCGAATGGCGCATCTCCATCTGACGCAGGACGCGGTTCATGTGGCCGGCGCCGGGCCTGCGGGTCTGGCTACGGCGATCACGCTCGCGCGCGCAGGTCGCCGCGTCGTCGTCCACGAAGCGCATCCGACGGTCGGTGCGCGCTTTCGACGCGATCTGCAAGGCCTCGAGAACTGGACGACCGACGAAGACGTGCTGGAGTGGCTGCGCCGCCTCGGCATCACCACCGCGTTCGCCGCGCGGCCGTGCCATGCCGGCACCGCTTTCGATGCCCGCGGGCGGGCGTACGCAGTACGAAGCCGCTTGCCGCTCTTCTACATGGTCGAGCGCGGTCCCGACCCCGGGTCGCTGGATGCCGCATTGCTCGCCCAGGCGCGCGCGCTCGGCGCCGAGGTGCGCTTCGGCAGCCGTCTCGATCGGCTCGGCGGCGTCGGCGTTCTCGCGCTGGGCCCGCGCGCCGCGGATGCCATCGCGGTCGGCTATCACTTCGACACAACGATGCGCGACGGCTTCTGGATCCTCTGCGACGACGACGTGGCGCCCAAGGGTTACGCCTACCTGCTGGTGATGAACGGCCGCGGCACGGTGAAGAGTTGCATGTTCGCCGACTTCAAGCGCGAGTCGCTGTACGTAGAACGTACCGTCGCCGCATTCGAGCGCCTCGCGGATCTCAAGATGGTCGCCCCGCAGCGGCACGGCGGCGTGGGCAATTTCCGTGTCCCGGACAGCGCGCTTTCCGGCGGGCATCCGCTCGCCGGCGAGCAGGCCGGCTTTCAGGACACGTTGTGGGGCTTCGGGATGCGCTTTGCGATCACCTCCGGCGTGTTGGCCGCACGCAGCGTCCTCGAGGGGATCGACTACGACGCACTGTGGCGTCGCGAGCTCATGCCGTGGCTGCAGGCGTCGGTCGTGAACCGCGTGCTCTACGAACGCTGCGGCAACGGCGGATACGTCTGGCTGCTGCGCGCGCAGCGGTCCTCGGGCGACGCGCGGCGCTTCCTTCGGTGGCTCTACCGTCCGGGATTCGCGACGCGCCTTCTTCTGCCGTGGGCCCGTGCGCGCTATCGCAGCAGGCGGCACGACCTTGCCTGCAACCACGCGGATTGCACGTGCATCTGGTGTCGCTGCCGGGACGAGTATGCGTGACGTCCCGCCGTTGGGTGGATTCTTCCGTCTGTTCGCGAACGCGTTGAGCGCGGCACCGGCGGCGCTCGCACTGCGAAGGAAACCATGAAAACCACCACGATCGACGTCGGCGGCCTGCTGTCACCGCTGTGCGCGCGCGGCGTCGAAAAGCAGCTCTGCAGGATGCCGGGCGTCAGGCGCGCCGACGCCAACTTCGTGTCGGGCAGCGCGACGGTCGAATACGACGAGTCGGTGATCGACCTCGAAAGAATCAAGCGCTGCATCCGCGCTTGCGGCTATCGCTGCGGCGGCGAGATGCTGCCCGGGCATGTCTGCGCGCCGGGCGATCCGCCGGCGGACGCGGCCGCCGCGGCATTGCCGGCGGGCCACGCGCACCACGCGCACGCCGAGCACGCCGCCCACGCGCCGGGCAAACTCGCGCACCCGCCCGCGGCCGAACACGCGGCGCACGCCGGTGCGATGGAAGGCATGGCGCACGAAATGGGCCACGGCGCCGGCATGGACATGACGGACATGGTGCGCGACATGCGCAACCGGCTGCTCGTGTGCGTCGCGTTCGTCGTTCCGCTGTTCTTCTGGGCGCCGATGGGCTTCGAGATGCGCGCACTCGCACCGCCTTTCGGCCTGACGCTGGAGCAATGGCTGTTCGTGCTCGCCACCGGCGCGATCGTGTGGCCGAGCTGGCCGTTTTTCGTCGCCGCGTGGCGGGCGCTGAAGAACGGCGTGCTCAACATGGCCACGCTGGTCGTGCTGAGCGTGGGCACCGGATACCTGTTCAGCGTCGGCGCGACCTTCGTCTGGGGCGGCGCGCAGTTCTTCGAGGCGGTGTCGGTGCTGCTCGCGTTCATCCTGCTCGGCCACTGGCTCGAGATGCGCGCGCGCGCCGGCGCGAACGACGCGATCCGCGCGCTGATGGATCTGGCGCCGCCGCTGGCCCGAGTGATCCGCGAGGGCAAGGAAGAGCAGATCCCGACCGCGGACGTGCTCGCCGGCGACATCGTCGTCGTCCGTCCGGGCGACCGGATTCCGGTCGACGGTGTGGTCGTCGAAGGCGAGTCGCAGGTCGACGAGTCGATGCTGACCGGCGAGTCGCTGCCGGTGAAGAAGGCGGTCGGCTCGAGCGTGGCGGGCGCCACGATCAACAAGAGCGGCAGCTTCCGCTACCGCGCGACGAAGGTCGGCGCCGACACCGCGCTCGCGCAGATCGTCAAGCTGGTGCAACAGGCGCAGAACTCGAAGGCGCCGGCGCAGCGGCTCGCGGACCGGGCGTCGCAGTGGCTCGTGCTCGCCGCGCTCGTGATCGGAACCGGCACGTTCGCCGTCTGGCTCTGGCTGATCGGCCAGACGCTGCTCGTCGCCGTAACGCTCGCGATCACCGTGTTCGTGATCGCCTGCCCCGACGCGCTGGGGCTGGCCACACCGATGGCGGTGATGATCGGCACCGGCCGCGGCGCGAAGAACGGCATCCTGATCAAGAACGCGGTGGCGCTCGAGCAGGCGACCAAGCTCGATGTCGTGATCTTCGACAAGACCGGCACGCTGACGCAGGGCAAGCCGCAGGTCGTCGAAGTCGTCGCTGCAGCGGGCCGCAGCGAGGACGAGGTGCTCGCGCTCGCCGCCGGCCTGGAAAGGCATTCCGAGCATCCGCTCGCGCACGCGATTCTGGAAAGGGCCCAAGGGCTCGACGCCGTGCCGGCCGAACGCTTCACGAACGTCGACGGCATGGGTGCGCGCGCGACGGTCGGCGGCGATGCAGCGCTGATCGGCAACCGGCGGCTGATGGATGAGGAGCGCGTCGATCTCGCAGGCCTCGAACACGAAGCCGAGCGGCTGGCCGGCGGCGGAAGAACCGTCGTTCATGTGGCGCGGGCCGGCAAGTTGTGGGGGCTGATCGCGATCGCCGACGCAGCGCGGCCGACTTCGGCGGCCACCGTCGCGGCGCTGAAGGCGCGCGGCGTCGAGGTCGCGATGCTCACCGGCGACAACCGCGCGACCGCCGAGCGCATCGGCGCCGAGCTCGGCGTGTCGATCGTGCTGGCCGAGGTGCTGCCCGGCCAGAAAGCCGACGAGGTCAAGAAGCTGCAGGCGCAGGGCAAGAAGGTCGGCATGGTCGGCGACGGCATCAACGATGCGCCGGCGCTGACACAGGCCGATGTCGGCTTCGCGATCGGCGCCGGCACCGATGTCGCGATGGAAAGCGCGGACGTCGTGCTGATGAAGAGCGATCCGTTCGACGTGGTCGGGGCGATCGGACTGTCGCGCGCGACGCTGCGCAAGATGCGCCAGAACCTGGGGTGGGCGGTCGGCTACAACGTCGTCGCCTTCCCCGTTGCGGCGGGCGTGTTCTATCCGCTGACGATCAACCCGGAGATCGCGTCGATCGCGATGTCGGGCAGCTCGCTGCTGGTGGCGGCCAATGCGCTGCTGCTGAAACGCGCACCGATCGCGGGATTGAAATGACGCGGACCTGGCATCCGACGCTCGACGGCGATGCGGCGCGGTCGTCCGCGGACGGCGGACACGGCGCGAGCCGGGCGATCCGGATCGATGCGCACGGCGCCGGTTCTGGAACGGGCACGCCCGGCCCGCTTCACACGATCGACATCGACGGCGCGCTGCCCGCGGTCGTCTTCCTGCACGGATTGGGCGGCACGAGCCGTTACTGGTCGGCGGCATCCGTGCCGCTGCCCCGCTTCGGCCATCGTGCGCGACTGGTCGATCTGCTGGGATTCGGCGCTTCGCCGAAACCGTGGTTCTCGTACACGGTCGATCGGCATCTGAACGCATTGCACGAATGCCTGCGCGACCTCGACGACAGCGTGATCGTCGGCCACTCGATGGGCGCCGCGCTGGCGCTGAGCTACGCGGTTCGACATCCGCAGCGCGTGTCGGGTCTGTGCTTGATCGGCCTCCCCCACTACGGCGGCGTCGAGAATGCCGCGCGCTGGTTCGGGCGCAGTCCCGGCGGTTGGGTCTATACGAACATGGCGGCCACGATGCTGGCCTGCGTGCTGACGCGCCGGGTAGCCGGCCGACTGCTGCCGAGATTGCTGCCGAACGTGCCGCGCATCGTCGCCGAGGATCTGGTGCGGCACCACATGGTGTCTTCGACCACGTCGCTGTGGCAGGTGCTGTATCGGCACGACCTCGCGGTCGACGCGGCTGCGCTTGCGCCGGGACTCCCCATCAGCTTCGTCCACGGTTCGGCCGATACGACCGCGCCGATCGATGGTGCACGCGCGCTCGCGGGCATGCGCCGCGAGTGGACGTTCGAGGTGCTCGAAGGCGTCGACCACCACCCATGGTTGCGTGCGCCGCAGCGGTGTGCGGAGATCGTCGCGGCCCTGCTCGCGCGGGTCGAGGCAGCATGTCCGGTCGCGCCGGACACGGATCGATGAACCGGAAGGAGACGTCCAGATGCCTCGAACGCTGACCCGGATTCCGTTCAAGAGCCTGCTGCGGGGTGCTGCTGCCGCCATCGCGATGTTCATCGGGCTCGGCACCGTCGCCGCACTTTGGGACAACCCCTTCTTCGTGCGGATGACGCCGACCGGCGACTTCGAGATTGCGCTGCTGCTGTTGCAGTCGGTGCTGGCAGGGTTCTACGTCGGCCTGCCGCAAAGCCGGTGCGGGAAGCGAATGGCCGGAGCGGGCGCCGTCATCGGCTTTCTCGGCATCGCCTGCCCCGTCTGCAACAAGGTCCTCGTGTTTCTCGTCGGCAGCACGCTGCTGCTCGAGTACTTCGAGCCCGTGCGGCCGTACGTGGCGCTCGGCGGCGTCGCCCTGCTTGCCCTGGCGATCCGGCTCAAGCTGGGGCGCAAAGCTTGCGCCGACGCGCAGATCCCCGCTACCGCCGTCAACCCGTAAGGAAGCAGCCGCGGAGAGGATCACTTGATGTCCGTGATCAAGTACTCGCCGCCGTCGTAGCTGACCGTGAATTCGACCTCTTGCTTCGGCTGCAGATTGACGAGCCGGCTTCTGTCCTTGACCCGGTAGGACATCGTCATGGCCATCATGTTCAGCGCCGGTAGCGGACCGTGCTTGATCGTGACTTCGCCCGCTGCCGGGTCGACATGCTGGATCACGCCCCTGCCGGTCGCGACCTGGCTCGAGCCCCCCGTTCCGTGGGGCGACGGCAGAAGGCGCCACGCAAAGGCGGCGAACGCGGCGATCAGAACGACGATTAGCAGTCTCTTCATGAGATTCACCGATGCCGGATGCTCTGATGCAGGCGCACGCGTGTCAACCGTTTGCGACTCGCAACGCCTGCCGTTCGGCGCAAGCAGCGCACCTCGCTTGAGTTCCTTCGCGACGGAAACTAGAGTGCAGCGAGCGACTGCGGCCATGGATCGGATGCGTTGCGGCGCGTCGGGGGCGACATGAAGCGGACGAGCGTTTCCTCCTGGCTGGCTGCACTTGCCGTCGCTGCGTGGCTGATGCCGTTGCCCGCGTCCGCGCAGCAGCCCTCCGGCCGCGAGATCGTCGAGCGCGTCGAGCGCCTGCTGTGGGCGAGCACGATGCAGGGCGAAATGGAGATGAGCGTGATCACGCCGCGCTGGCAGCGGACGCTGTCGTTGCGCGTTTGGATGGAGCGGCCGACGCGCTCGTTCGTCCGCATCCTCGCGCCCGCCAAGGAGGCGGGCATCGGGTCGCTCAGGATCGGCGCCGAGATGTGGAACTACCTGCCGAACGTCGAGCGCACGATCAAGATCCCGCCGTCGATGATGCTGCAGCCGTGGATGGGGTCGGATTTCACCAACGACGATCTTGTGAAGTCGAGCAACGCGGTCAACGACTACACGCAGAAGGTGCTGCGCGTCGAGCCGCTCGACGGCGCACCGGCGTACGTGATCGACGCGCTGCCGAACCCCGATGCCGCGGTCGTCTGGGGCCGCATCGTCTACTGGGTGCGCACGTCCGACTTCATTCCGCTGAAACAGGAGTACTACAGCGAGCGCGGCGAACTGGTGCGCGTGATGACCTTCTCCGACGTGCGTCCGATCGGCGGGCGATCGGTGCCGACGCGCTGGGAGATGCGGCCGCTCGCCAAGCCGGGCAATGCGACGGTGATCGTGCTGAAGGATGCCCGCTACGACCGGCCGATCGATCCCGAGATCTTCACGCAGCGCAATCTGCAGAAGCCATGACCCCCGGCGCGGAGGCCGTCGTCCGGCTCGAACAGGTCACCAAGGTGTACCGGCAGGACAGCGTTGCGGTCAATGCGCTCGACGGTGTCGATCTCGAATTCCGCAAGGGCGACTTCGCGGTGCTGGTCGGCCCGTCGGGGTCGGGCAAGAGCACGCTGCTCAATCTGATCGGCGGGCTCGACACGCCCACGTCGGGGCGCATCTGGGTCGCCGGCACCGAGATCGGGCGGCTGCGCAAGTCGCAGCTGTCGGAAGTGCGGCTGCGCAAGATCGGTTTCGTGTTCCAGGAGTTCAATCTGATCCCGGTTCTGTCGGCGGTGGAGAACGTCGAATTCGTCATGCTGCTGCAAGGCGTGCCCGAGGCCGAACGCCGCGCGCGCGCGTTTGCGCTGCTCAAGGAGTTGGGGCTCGAAGGGCTGGAGCATCGGCGGCCGAACGAGCTGTCCGGCGGCCAGCAGCAGCGCGTCGCGGTGGCGCGGGCGATCGCCGCCGAGCCGATCATCGTGCTGCCCGACGAGCCGACCGCGAACCTCGATTCGAAGGCGGGCGGCGCGCTGATGGACCTGATGCGCAGGCTCAACGAGGACAAGGGCGTCACCTTCGTGTTCTCGACGCACGATCCGAGGGTGGTCGAGCGCGCGCGGCGCGTGATCCGCCTGCAGGATGGACGCATCGTGTCCGACGAGCCGAGGTCTGCGTGACGCTGCTGAAGCTCGCAACGCGCAACGTGCTGCGCAACCGGCGGCGGTCTGCGATCACGATCGCGTCGATCGCACTGGGACTGGCCGCGCTGACGTTCCTGTGGGGCTTCGTCGACGGCATGAACCGGCAGATGGTCGACAACACGACGCGCCTGTACGCCGGCGACATGCAGATCCATCTGACCGGCTATCACGACGATCCGACGCTCGATCTGACGATCCCCGACGTGACGCCGGTGCTCGCGGCGGTGCGCGAGCACGCCGAAGTGGCGGCGGCAAGCGCGCGGCTCGAGGGCAAGGCGCTTGCGAGCCGCGGCGACAAGTCGCGCGGCGTGCTCGTCGTGGGCGTGGCGCCGGGAGACGAAGCGCAGGTGACGCGGCTGTTCGACGCGGTCGTCGAAGGCGAGGCGCTCGGCGGCGTTGCGTCCGGCGTGCTGCTCGGCGAGCAGCTTGCCGAAGGGCTCGGCGCGCGGGTCGGCGACGAGGTCGTCTTCGTCGGCCAGGCCTACGACGGGTCGCTGGCCAGCGAGCGCTTCGCGGTACGCGGGATCTTTCGCACCAAGATCGACGAAGTGGACGGGTTCGTCGCGGTGATGACCGTTGACGCGGCCCGCGAGTTCTTCGCCGCGCCGGGCGGCGCCACCGCGGTCGTGCTGCGGCTGAAGGAGCGCGACCGGATCGAGCGTGTGCGCGCCGCGCTGGCGCCGCACCTGGGCGAACGCTACGAAGTGCTCGGCTGGGAGCGCCTGCTGCCGCTGGTCGCGGTCAGCGTCCGCTTTCACGAGGTCTTCGGCTACGTCGTGCTGCTCGTGTTCTTCGTCGTGGTCGGCGCGGCCGTCGCCAACCCGGTGCTGATGGCGGTGCTGGAGCGCACGCGCGAGTTCGGCATCGTGCTTGCGGTGGGCATGAGCCGCAGCAGGATGTTGCGGCTGGTGCTGTACGAGGCGATGATCCTCGGTCTGGTCGGGCTGGTCGTCGGCAACCTGCTGGGCGTTCCGGTGACCGCGTATTTCGGCAGCCGCGGCATCGACGTCGGCGCGTTCGAGGCAGGGCTGCGCACGATGCCGGGGCTGTCGGATGTCCTTTATCCGGCGGTGAGTCTCGATCGCAGCCTGATGGTGTCGGCGCTCGTCTTCGCGATCGCCGGCGTGGCCGCGCTCTATCCGGCGGCGAAGGCCGCGCTGCTCGTCCCCGTGCAGGCGATCCGGGGACTCGCCGGAGCGATTTCGATCCGCCATGGCCGCCCGGCGCGCCGCCGCTGGCCGGTATTCGCGCTGATCGCGGCGCGCAACATCCTGCGCAACCGGCGGCGCACGGCGATCACGATCGGCGGGACGGCCTTCTGCGTCACCGGGTACGTGTTCCTGTTCGGCTTCTTCGACGGCTTCTTCGAACAGACGATCGAGAACTCGACCCGCTACCTGACGGGACACGTGCAGATCGAACGCGCGGGCTTCCGCAAGGACTACGCGCCCGAGCTCGCGCTCGACGACGCGCCGTCGCTGCTCGAGCGCATCCGCCGCACGCCCGGTGTGGCGGCGGCCACGCTGCGCGTGCAGGCGCAGGCGCTGGCGAGCAGCGCGACGAAATCGGAGGGCGTCGCGCTGGTCGGCATCGATCCGGCCGCGGAACGCGAGGTCACGTTCATCCACCGGACGATCGTCGAAGGCCGGGCGCTCGAACCCGCGGCGCAGCGCGAAATCATGATCGGCCGCCGGCTCGCCGAAAAGCTCGGCGTGCGGCTCGGCGAGAAGATCGTCGTGATGGCGCAGGCGGCGAACGGCGAGCTCGGCACCGCCGCGTATCGCGTCAGCGGCATCTTCGCGACCGAGAGCAGCACGTTCGACGGCGCGATCGCGTTCGTGACGCTGCCGGCGGCGCAATCGCTGCTCGCGCTCGGCGACCGTGTTTCGACGATCAACCTGCGGCTCGTCGACCGCACGCGAATGGACGAGATCCTGCAGACGCTGCGCCCGCTCGCGGAAGCGTCGGGCGTGGCGCCTGCGCCCTGGCCAGCGCTGCTGCCGCAGCTCGACGAGATGGTGAAGTTCAACCGCGTCGTCGGCGACATCATGCTCGCGGTGCTGCTGCTGGTGGTCGCGACCGCGGTGACGAACACGGTGTTCATGGCGGTCGCGGAACGCACGCGCGAGCTGGGCGTCATGATGGCGCTCGGCACGTCGCCGGCGGCAATCCAGCGCATGATCGTCTACGAGACGGTCGCGCTGATGGCGCTGGCGCTCGTCGTGGGCTACGGCGTCGGTGTGCCGCTGGTCGAGTACCTCGGTCGCGCGGGCATCGATCTGTCGGGTTTCTTCCAGGGCTACTCGGCGATTCCCGGGCTGACCGGCATCGTCTACCCGAAGGTCTTTGCGGCGAACGTCGTGCCGCCCGGCCTGGCGCTGCTCGCGGCCGGCGTACTGGTGTCGCTGTATCCGGCCGCGAAGGCGGCGCGGCTCGATCCGGTGCGCGCGATCCGGCATGTCTAGGTTTGTGCTCGCCGCGCTGCTGGCAGCGCTGTGCCCGGCCGCCGCGCAGCAGACCCCGGCGCTGAGTCTTTCCGGCTACTACAAGAACCTGCTGATCGGCTCCGAAACCGTATTCCCCGCGGGACAGTCGTATGTGCTCGACCTCAATCGCTTGCGACTGGAGGTGAAGGGCAAGCTCAGCGAGGCGGTTGCGCTCGACCTGCAGTACGACAACGAAGTGCTGCTCGGCAGCTACCTTCGCACCGAACAGTTCCGCCTCCAGAAGGATCAGCCGGCACCGCAGTACTGGGACGCAGAAAGCAACTACGCCGAATCGCGCTCGTACTACGGCCGCCATCGGCTGTATCGCGGCGCAGTCACGTTCAGCTCGGGCAACGCGGATCTGCGCATCGGGCGGCAGCGGATCGCGTGGGGCACGGGGCGCTTCTTCAGCCCGCTCGACATCCTCAATCCGTTCAGCCCGATCGCGCTCGAGCGCCAAGAGCGCATCGGTGTGGACGCGGCGCTGGCCGAATACAAGCTGGGCGCGCTGGCGCGCTTCAGCGCCGTCTATGCGCCCCAACACGAACGCCGCGACGCGAGCGCGGCGCTGCGCTGGCAGGCCAACACGGCCGGCATCGATCACGCGCTCGTCGCCGGCCGCTTCGCGCGCGACCGCGTGATCGGTGCGGACGTGGCGACACAGATCGGCGACGCGGGGCTGCGCGCCGAGTTCACGCGGACGCGGCGCGCGGCCGGCGCCCGCCACTCGCGCGCGCTGCTCGGGGCCGACTATGCGTTCGCGAACACGCTGACGCTGAGCGCCGAGTTGTATTACGACGGTGCGGGCGCGAGCGACCGGCAGCACTACGACTTCGCGTCGCTGTTCGCAGGCCGGATCCAGAACGTCGGCCGCAGGTATGTCGGTGCGTTTGCCGGGTACGAGATCACGCCGCTGCTGAAATGGAACAACTACTTCGTCGCGAATCTCGACGACCGCAGTTCTTACTTCGCGCCGAGCCTGGTCTACTCGCTGCGCACCAACCTCGACCTCACGTTGGGAGCGCAGCGGTTCCGCGGCGGCGAAGGCAGCGAGTTCGCTCGCCTGGCCGACGCCTGGTACGCACAACTTCAGTGGTTCTTCTGAACGCCGCCCCTTCGAAGCGCGCTCGAGGACGGCAAGCGCGTCGGCGTCGAGCACGTCAAGCTCGGATCGGATCGGCGCGATGCCGCGGATCGGCAAGGCATTCAGTGTCAGTGGACACGTCGGAGGTCGTCCCCCGACCGTTGACTGCGCCGACTCGCACGTTGCCGGCATCACCGCAGGCGCGCGGTGAACTCGGCGGCGCGCCGCTTGTCCGAGCCGTATCGATCGACCGCCGCGCGGCAGACGCGTTTGCCGATCCGGCCGGAGTGCCGGCGGTTGCAGTGCTCGACTCCTTTGACGATGCGAACGGCGCGCATTCTTCTGATCCTGGCCCTCGTTCTTGGGTTCGGCCTCGGTTCGATGCCGGTCGTCGCCGGCGGCGAACCGCCGTGCGCGCAATGCGCGCACGACGCGGACTGCGATTGCGGCCCGAGCACGGGCGGGATCTGTCCCGCGGGCTCGCCCGGCTGCACGCTGCCGGCGATCGTTGCGCGCCCCGCGCTGCCCGCCGCGCCGGCGATGCACGCCGGCATCGCGGCGTGGGCCGCAACGCCGCTGACCTCGCTCGTACTTGCACCGGACACGGCGCCGCCGAAACCTTCCGTCTGATCGCACCGGCCTGCGGGCCGGGTTGCGGCGCGCGTGCGTTCGCCCGCGCGCCTATCCGACGGAGCCAACGATGATTCAAGCTGGGCGCACGACGCGCCGAACCTTCTTTGCCAACCTGGCCGCCCTCGCGTTCGCCGCGCGCGAGCAGCAGGCCGCTGCCGCGTCGCCCGCAAAGGCCGCGCCAGCCATCGATCGAGGCCCGCCGCGCCATCGATTCGCGCTCGCGTTAAGCGGCGGCTGCATTCGCGCGTTCGCGCACGTCGGCGTCATCAAGGCGTTCGCCGAAGCGGGCCTGCACCCGGATCTGGTCGTCGGCTCCAGTTCCGGCAGCCTGGTCGGCGCGCTGTACTGCGCGCAGCCCGACGCCGCGGCGCTCGAACGCACCGCGCTTTCGCTGCGCTGGGACGACCTCGAGCAGTTCCGCCCTTCGAAGTACGGCTTCTACAGCCTCGAACCGATGCGCGAATTCGTCAACCGCGGCACCGGCGGACGGCGCATCGAGCAGTTCGCGACGCGTTTCGCCGCGGTGGCGACCGACCTGCGCACCGGCGAGCCGAAGCTCATCGACGCGGGCGAACCGGGCCTCGCGGTGATGGCGTCGGCCAGCGCGCCGGGGCTCGTGCGACCGACTCGCATCGACGGGCGCCACTACGTCGATGGCAGCGTCGCTTGCCCGGTGCCCGTACGCATCGCGCGCGCGCTCGGCGCCAGAACCGCAATCGCCGTAAGCGTGACGTTTCTGCCCGAAGAGGCGGCGCCAACCAATGGCTACGACGTCGCAGTGCAAGCGTTCTACATCGCCGCCAGCCGCGTGCTGCGCGAGGAACTGGCGCGCGCGGACGTAACGATCCGCCCGCAATTGCCGCCGCTCGAGGACATGCGCATCGAAAACAACCCGGCGATCCTCGCCGCCGGCGAGCGCGCCGGACGGCTGGCGGTGCCGCAGGTGCGCGCTGCGCTCGCACGGGCTGCACGGGCATGATGGGCAAACGCGCTCAACTTGCCGTCGCGTTGGCGATCCTGGCCGCAGCGGCGGCTGCGCTGCTCGTGCAATGGCTGCCGCCGCGAGACGGCGGCGGCGCGCGCGCCGAATCCGGCAACGCGCCGCTCGCCGTACGGCGTGCCGAACCGCCGCGCCCGCTGCCGAACCTGCAATTCGTCGACGCGGAAAACCGCCCGCGCTCGCTGGCGGAGTTTCGCGGCCGCGCCGTTCTGCTCAACCTCTGGGCCACCTGGTGCGCGCCGTGCCGCGCCGAGATGCCCGCGCTCGACCGCCTGCAAGCCGCGCTCGGCGGCCCGGGGTTCGAGGTCGTCGCGCTGTCGATCGATCGCGGCGGATTGGCCGCGGTAAAGCCGTTCTTCGACGAACTGGATCTGCGCGCGCTGCGCATCTACGTCGATCCGAGCGCCGAAGCGCTCGGTCGCCTGGACAGCATCGGCATCCCGCTGACGCTGTTCGTCGACGAGCAGGGGCGCGAGCGCTGGCGCGTGCCGGGTCCCGCGCCGTGGGATCGCGCCGACGTGATCGATTTCATCCGGCGCGACCTGGCCGCGCGGTGACGCACGGACGCACCGATGATCGCCGAGTCAACCGGGAGAAGCCTCATGTGGAACCGACGCGATGTGCTGAAGAGCCTCGCCGCGGCTGGCGCGTTGATGCAAGCGCCTGCGGCGCTCCGACCCGCGCGCGCCGCGGCCGAACCCGACTTGGTGCTGAAGCTCACCGCGGCGCCCGACCGCGTGTCGCTGTGGCCGGGGCCGAAGACGAGCGTGCTGCGCTTTACCGCCGAGGTGCTGCGCGGCCGGCGCGACGCCGTGCGGCCCTCGGCGAGTTATCTCGGCCCGACGCTCGATCTGCGGCGCGGCGAGCGCGTGCGCGTCCACTTCGTCAACGAGAGCGGCGAGCCGAGCATCGTGCACTGGCACGGCATGCTCGTGCCCGAGATCGCCGATGGCCATCCGCGTTTCGCGATCGCGAGCGGGACCGAATACGTCTACGACTTCGAAGTCCGCAATCCCGCGGGCACCTACATGTACCACCCGCACCCGCACGGCCGCACCGGCCTTCAGGTGTATGCAGGGCTCGGCGGGCTGCTGATCGTGCGCGAGCCGCACGAGACGGCTCTCGGTTTGCCCGCGGGCGAACACGAGCTGAATCTCGTGCTGCAGGACCGCCGCATCGACGGCAGCAACCGGCTCGTCTACCGCCGCATGATGATGGACCAGATGACCGGCGTGCTCGGCGACCGCGTGCTGGTCAACGGCGCACCGAACGCCGCGTTCAAGGTGGCGCGGCGCGGCTACCGTCTGCGCATCGCCAACATGTCGAACGCGCGCATCTACAAGCTCGCCTGGTCGGACGCGCGGCCGCTCAACGTGATCGCGACCGACAACGGACTGTTGAGCCGCGACGAAGGCGTACAGGAGCGCCCCTATGTCGTGCTCGCGCCGTTCGAACGCGTGGAGCTGCTGGAGGACTTCGGGACGCGCGCGCCCGGTGCCGAGGTCGCACTCGTCAGCCGCGAATTCGACGACGGCACGACGATGAACATGATGGGCGGCATGATGGGCGGCGGCATGATGGGCCGCGGCATGATGGGCGGCCGCGGCATGATGGGCGGGATGATGAGCGGCGGCCAGGGCGAAGCGATGCACATCGCCGAGTTCAGCGTCGCGCGCGAAGCGGCCGCGGCGCGCAGCGCGGTCGAGCTGCCCGCCGCGCAGCTGCGGCCGCGCGAAGGGCGCTACGAGCTGCGCACGCAGCTCGCTTTTCGCCACATGCGCGGCTTCCTCAACGGGCGCGCGTGGGACCATCGCGACCCGACCGTAGTGGCCGACGACGAGCGGCTGCCGCTGGACCGGGCGAGCGTATGGACGTTCTCCAACGACGGCATGGGCATGGGCATGCCGCATCCGATGCACATCCACGGCGTGCGCTTCCGCGTCCTCGAGCGCTCCGGCGCACGGGCGCCCGTCGATCTGCGCGAGGGCGTGATCGACGCCGGCTACAAGGACACGTTCCTGATCTTCGCCGGCGAAACCGTGCGCGTGCTGGTGGCGCCGACCGAACCGGGCTTGTTCATGTACCACTGCCACAATCTCGAGCACGAAGACGGCGGCATGATGCGCAACTGCCACTTCGCCTGAGCTGGGGCGAGACGGCGATGAACCTTTACGAGCACTGGCTGCTGCCGCGGCTGATCGATCTGGCGATGCGCAACCCCGAGGCAACGCGCCAGCGGAAGGCGATGGTTCCGGCCGCGCGCGGCCGCGTGCTCGAACTCGGCGTCGGCTCGGGGTTGAACCTGCCCTTCTATGGCGCGGAGGTCACCGAGCTCGTCGCGCTCGATCCTTCCGAGGAACTGCTGGCGATGGCGCGCGGCAAGCGGGCCGCCGTCGGCTTTCCGGTCGCGTTCCTGCCCAGCTCGGCCGAAGCGATTCCGCTCGACAGTCGTTCGATCGACACCGTTGTCAGCACCTGGACGCTGTGCTCGATTCCGGACGCGTCGTGCGCGCTCGGCGAAGCGCGCCGCGTGTTGAAACCCGGCGGCACGCTGATCTTCGTCGAACACGGCTTGGCGCCCGATCCCGGTGTGCAACGCTGGCAGCGGCGGATCAATCCGACGTGGCGTCGCATCGCCGGCGGCTGCCACCTCGACCGCCACGTCGATCGACTGATCCGCGAGGCCGGCTTCGAAATCGTCGATCTTCACCAGGCGTATCTGAAGGGACCGCGACCCTTCACCTACACCTATTCGGGCCGCGCACGTCGTGCTTGACCGGTTCCAGTCGCCGGGGCGCGGACCGCCGGCGCGGCTGCCGGTCCGCCGGCGTCGTGGCGGCGGACATTCTCGATTGCGCCGACTGGCGACCCCATCGAAGCGAAAGCTCCGAAGCCGGCAGCGCGCCGCCGGAACGCGGGATACGATCGCCGGCGCGACCGAGGCGAACACGATGACGGATCACGCGACCGACGGAACACACGTGCACCGCGACGAAGGCCGGCGCGGCATCGCTCTCGCATTGGTCTCCGCGCTGCTGTTCGGCGCGAGCACGCCGTTCGCGAAGCTGCTGGTGGGCCAGATGCCGGCACTGTGGCTGGCGTCGCTGCTCTATCTGGGCAGCGGGCTGGCGCTCGGCGGCTGGCTCGCGCTGCGCGCGATGCGGCGCCGCCCGCAGTTCGGGCTGACGCGGCGCGACTTCGGCTGGCTCGCGGCGGCGATCGTCGCCGGCGGCGTGATCGGTCCGGTGCTCCTGCTGGTCGGACTCGCGGCCATGCCGGCCAACGCCGCGTCGCTGCTGCTGAATCTCGAAGGCGTCTTCACCGCGCTGCTGGCGTGGGTCGTCTTTCGCGAGCACACCGATCGGCGCCTCGTCGTCGGCATGCTGCTGATCGTCGCCGGCGGGTTCGCGCTGACGTGGAGCGCGGCGGCCGAACGCGGCGCGCTATGGCCCGCGCTCGCGATCGTCGCCGCGTGCCTCGCCTGGGGTCTCGACAACAACCTGACGCGCAAGGTTTCCGGCGGCGACCCGGTGCTGATCGCTGCGCTCAAGGGCGGGATCGCGGGCGGCGTCAACGCGGTGCTCGCGCTTTCGCTCGGTCTCGCGCCGCCCGCACTTGCCACCGGCACCGCGGCCGCGGCGGTCGGCGCCGCCGGCTACGGCGCGAGCCTCGTCTGCTTCGTGCTCGCTCTGCGACACCTCGGCGCGGCGCGCACCGGCGCATACTTTTCGACCGCACCTTTCGTCGGCGCGCTGGTGGCGCTGCCGCTGCTCGGCGAGTCGCTCGCGCCGCTCGCCTGGATCGCGGCCGCGCTGATGGGCGCCGGCCTGTGGCTCCATCTGACCGAAAAGCACGAGCATGAGCACGTGCACGAGCCGGTCACGCACACGCACGCACACCGGCACGACGAACACCACCGGCACGCGCACGAGGCAGCAGCACCCGCCGTCGATGCGCTGACCGGCGAGCACGCGCACGAGCACACGCACGAGCGGCTCGTCCACCGTCACCCGCATTACCCTGACCTGCATCATCGCCATTCGCACCCGTGAAGCCGGAAATGCGCTCCGCCTGTCGCGCGTTTGCGCTAACGCAAAGCGCCGCTTGGCGGAGCCCGTTAGCCTGCCCCCGGTTCCGTTACAGTTCGGCTTCGAGACCGACCGAATGAAGCTGCCAGCCCGCACGCGCCTCCGCACGACGCTGTTCGCGTTGTGCGCGCTGCTGCTCGCGCAATGGTCGCTCGCGACGCATGCCTGTCCGCTGTACGCGGCGCTCGGCGATGCGATCGAGGTCGCCGCGGCCGCAGCGCCGGCGCCCACCGCGCACTCGGACTGCGGCTGCGAAGAGGACGAAGCCTCGACGGTCTGCGTCAAGCACTGTGCGGGCGAAGAGCAGGCGACCGTGCAACCCGCGTTCGCGGCCGCACCGCCCGCCGCGACGAGCTGGTGGGCGTCCCCTTTGCTGCCGTCGGCGGCGCCGCAGCGCGCGCTGCGCTGCGACCTGGCGCAACCGCACGCGCCGCCGCTGAACATCCTGTACTGCGTCTCCCTGACCTAAGCGGCCGTCCGCGCGCGCCTGCGCGCGTCCGCACGTCCGTTCAACACGTTTCAAGCCGCCGTCGCTGCGGCCACAGTCAGGAGAGAACATCATGTCCGTCGATCGCCGCCGTCGCGCCGCCACGCTGGCGTTGCTTTCCGTCCCCCTCGTTCCGATGATCGCGCGCGCGCAACGCGCGCTGCCCGAAGTCGAGGTCTACAAGTCGCCGACCTGCGGCTGCTGCAAGGACTGGATCAGGCACCTGCAGGCCAACGGCTTCACCGTCAAGGCGACCGACGTGACCGACTCGCGCTTCATGCGCGCCCGCTTCGGCATGCCGGCGAAGTTCGCGTCGTGCCATACCGCGCTGGTCGGCGGCTACGTGGTCGAAGGCCACGTGCCCGCGCGCGAGATCAAGCGACTGCTCGCCGAGCGGCCGAACGCGCTCGGCATCGCCGTGCCCGGCATGCCGGTCGGTTCGCCCGGCATGGATGGCCCCGAGTACCGCGGTGTCGTCGATCCCTACGACGTGCTGCTGGTGCAGCCGGACGGCCGCGCGACCGTCTTCGCTTCGTACGAAGGTAATACGCGCTAGCGGCAGCGCGTCGCCGCGGAGAGACAAGAATGAACAACCCGTTCACTGCGCGACGCGCGGCGGCCGCGCTCGCGCTGGCGATCGCCTGCTCGGCTGCCGCCGCGCAACCCGCCGCCGATCTCGGCGCAACGCTCGAAGGACTGCTCGCGTACGCGAAGGAAAGGCACCCCGAGCTGCGCGCGATGCGCTACGAAGCCGACGCCGCGGCGCAGCGGATCACGCCGGCCGGCGCGCTGCCCGACCCGATGTTCCAGGTCGAACTGCGCGACGTGACCAACGAGATGAGCGGCGGCAGCTTCAACCTGCTGCCCGCGCGTGTGGGCTCGACGCGCTACCAGTTCCGCCAGACCTTTCCCGCATGGGGCAGCCGCGACGCCAAGCGCGATGCGGCGACTGCTTCCGCCGACGAGGCCGCGCGCCGCGCCGATGCGACCTGGGCCGAGCTCGCGATGCGGATCAAGACCGCGTACGCACGCTACCGGCAGGCATCCGAAAGCCTCGCGCAGACGCGTGCGCTGCTCGACCTCGTCGACCGGCTCGAGCGCGTCGCGCAGGCGCGCTACGCGGGCGGGTTGGCGGCGCAGCAGGACGCGATCCGTGCGCAGGTCGAGCGCACGTCGATGGCGAGCGACATCGCGATGCTCGAATCCGAACTGCGATCGGCGCGCGCGCGCATCAACGGCCTGCTGGTTCGTCCGGTCGAGGCACCGCTCGCGGAGCCGCGTGACGAGGCCGCGCTGCCCTCGCTCGCCAGGCTCGACGCCGCGGCGCTGCGCGAGCGCGTGCTGGCGCGCAATCCGCAACTGGCCGCCGAAGCCGCGCGCATCCGCGCCGCGGAGCGCACCAAGGACGCGGTGTTCGCCAACCGCTATCCCGAGTTCACGTTCGGCGTCTCTCCGATCCAGACGCGCAACCGCGTCAGCGAATGGGAGCTGATGTTCGAGATCAACATCCCGCTGCAGCAGAAGACGCGCCGCAGCGAGGAAGCCGAGGCCGCGGCGATGCTCGCGGCCGCGCAGGCGCGGCGCGAGGCGATCGCGACCGAAACGCTTGCCGCGCTCGGGGAGAACCTCGCCGCGCTCGAATCGGCGCATCGCGTCGAGACGCTGACGCAGGCGAGTCTGTTGCCGCAGGCCGAGCTGACGCTGCAGGCCGCGCTCGCCGGCTACGAAACCGGCAAGGTCGATTTCGCGACCGTGCTCGACGCGCAGCGGCAGATCCGCCAGGCGCGCATCACGTTGATCAGGACGCGCGCCGAGGCGCGCATGCGGCTCGCCGAGATCGAGCGGCTGCTGGGAGAAGAGCTATGAGTCGGATTGCGGATTGCGCATTGCGGATTGCGCGGATGCGCGGGCGAGCGGCGGCGGTGGTGCTGGCGGTCGTCGCGACGGCAGCGCTCGCTGCGGCGGCGGGGTATTGGTTCGGCACGCGCGGGGCGCATGCGCCGGTGGCGGCGGCGAACGCGGATTCGATGCCGGACAAGAGCGGCAAGAAGATCCTGTACTACCGCAACCCGATGGGGCTGCCGGACACTTCTCCCACGCCGAAGAAGGACTCGATGGGCATGGACTACATCCCCGTCTACGAAGGCGAGGAGCGGGAAGTCGACTCTGGCGTGAAGATCAGCCCGGAGAAAGTGCAGAAGCTCGGCGTGCGCACGGCGAAGGTCGAGCGGCGCGCGCTCGACGCGGTCGTCCGCGCGACCGGCCGCATCGAGGTCGACGAGCGGCGTCAGTTCACGGTGACGTCGAAGTTCGAGGGCTACATCGAGCGGCTGTACGTCAACTCGACCGGCCAGTTCGTCGCACGCGGCGAAAAGCTGTTCGACGCCTACAGCCCCGAGCTGCTCGCCGCGCAGCGCGAATACGCGGTGGCCGCGCAGGCGCTCGCGCAACTGAAGGATGCCGATCCGCAGACGGTGGCTGGCATGAAACGGCTGGCGGATTCCGCGCTCGCGCGGCTGCGCAACTGGGACGTGGGCGACGATGAGATCGCGCAGCTTGCGGCCGGCGGCGAGCCGCGGCGCAACCTGAGCTTCCGCGCCCCGGTGGCGGGCGTCGTGCTCGAGAAGAGGGCCGTGCAGGGCATGCGCTTCATGCCCGGCGAGATGCTGTACCAGATCGCGGATCTGTCGACCGTGTGGCTGATCGCCGACGTGTTCGAGCAGGACATCGGCCGCGTGCGTGTCGGCAGCCGCGCGACCGTGCTGCTCGAGGCCTACCCCGGCCAGCGCTTCGACGGGCGCGTCACGTACGTGTATCCGACGCTGAAACCGGAAACGCGCTCGGCGCAGGTGCGCATCGAGCTGCCCAATCCCGGCGGACGGCTGAAGCCGGCGATGTACGCACAGGTCGAACTGACGACGGGCGCGACGACCGTGCTCGCGGTCCCGAACTCGGCGGTGATCGACAGCGGCGCGCGTCGCGTGGTGATCGTCGATCGCGGCGAAGGGCGTTTCGAGCCGCGCGAAGTCAAGCTCGGCGGCAAAGGCGACGAGTTCACCGCGGTGCTCGACGGTGTAAAGGAAGGCGAAAGCGTGGTCGTCGCCGCCAACTTCCTGATCGACGCCGAAAGCAACCTGAAGGCGGCGCTCGGCTCGATGACCGCACCCGAGCCGTCGGCGGCAGCCGGCAAGGTCCAGGTCGCGCATAGCGCGCGCGGGAGGCTCGACGATGTCGACGCGAAGACCGGCACGCTGCTGATTTCGCACGAGGCGATCCCGAGCCTGAAGTGGCCGGCGATGACGATGGAGTTCGTTCCCGCCAACGACGCGATCGCCAGGGCGGCGAAGCCCGGAACGGCGATCGCGTTCGAGTTCGTCGAGCGCAAACCCGGCGAATGGGTCGTCACCAAGCTCGAGCCGCGGAAGTGAACGCAGGACGGTTCGACCACAGAGGCACAGAGGCACGGAGAACGACACGTGTCTCTTTCCTCTGTGCCTCTGTGCCTCTGTGTCTCTGTGGTGAACAAGAAGCGGAGCAGCATCCATGCTTGAACGACTGATCGCGTGGTCGGCGCGTAATCCGTTCCTGATCGCGCTCGCCACGCTGGCGATCGTGTTCGCCGGCGTGCTGGCGATCCTGCGCACGCCGCTCGATGCGCTGCCGGACCTGTCGGACGTGCAGGTCATCGTCTACACGGAGTATCCGGGGCAGGCCCCGCAGGTGGTCGAGGACCAGGTCACGTATCCGCTGACGACCGCGATGCTCGCGGTGCCGAAGTCGAAGGTCGTGCGCGGCTTCTCGTTCTTCGGCGCGAGCTTCGTCTACGTGATCTTCGAAGACGGCACCGACATCTACTGGGCGCGCTCGCGCGTGCTCGAGTATCTGAACTACGCGACCGCGCGGCTGCCGGCCAACGTGTCGCCGCAGATCGGGCCGGACGCGACCGGCGTGGGCTGGGTCTACCAGTACGTCGTGCAAGCGAAAAACCGCACGCTCGCCGAGCTGCGCACCTTGCAGGACTGGTACCTGCGCTTCCAGCTCACCAAGGCGCCGGGCGTGTCCGAGGTCGCTTCGATCGGCGGCTTCGTGCAGCAATACCAGGTCATCGTCGATCCGGTGAAGCTGCGCGCCTACGGCATCCCGCTGATGCGCGTGGCGCAGGTGATCCGCGATTCGAACCGCGACGTCGGCGGGCGCGTCGTCGAGATGGCCGAGACCGAGTACATGGTGCGCGGCCGCGGCTACCTGCGCGGCGCGGCCGACATCGAGAACCTGGTGCTGCGCTCGGAGAACGGCACGCCGGTGCGGGTGCGCGACGTGGCGCGCGTGGAGCTCGGCCCGGACGAACGGCGCGGGCTGACGGAACTGAACGGCGAAGGCGAAGTGGTGTCCGGCATTGCGGTCGCGCGCTTCGGCGAAAACGCGCTGAGCGTGATCGACGGCATCAAGCAGCGCATCGAGGAGCTGAAGCCCGGATTGCCCGAAGGCGTGTCGATCGAAACCGTGTACGACCGCTCGGACCTGATCCACCGCGCGATCGACACGCTGACCACCACGCTGATCGAGGAATCGCTGATCGTCGCGCTCGTCTGCGTGCTCTTCCTGCTGCACGTCAGAAGCGCGCTGGTCGCGATCCTCATGCTGCCGGTGGGCGTGCTGATCGCCTTCATCTGCATGCGCGTGCTCGGCATCAACTCGAACATCATGAGCCTCGGCGGCATCGCGATCGCGATCGGCGCGATGATCGACGCGGCGATCGTGATGATCGAAAACGCGCATAAGCACCTGGAGCGGCTGCCCCCCGGCGCAGGCCACGAAGGCGCGCGAACGAGCGCGATCGTCGAAGCCGGCAAGGAGGTCGGACCGGCGCTGTTCTTCTCGCTCTTGATCATCACGGTGAGCTTCCTGCCGGTGTTCACGCTGGAGGCCGAGGAGGGTCGACTGTTCGCGCCGCTCGCCTACACGAAGACCTTCGCGATGGCGGGCGCGGCGTTGTTGAGCGTGACGCTGGTGCCGCTGTTGATGATCTGGCTGATCCGCGGCCGCATCCTGCCCGAGTCGAAGAACCCGGTGAACCGCATGCTGATCGCGCTCTACCGCCCCGTGATCGCGTGGGTGATGAACAACAAGGTCGTCACGATCGTCGCCGCGGTCGTCGTCAGCGCGGCCACGCTGTGGCCGGCTTCGAAGCTCGGAGCCGAGTTCATGCCGACGCTCAACGAGGGGACGCTCTTCTACATGCCGACCTCGCTGCCCGGCATGTCGATCACGAAAGCGGCCGAACTCGCGCAGGTGCAGAACCGCATCATCAGGAGCTTCCCCGAGGTCGAATCGGTGATCGGCAAGGCCGGCCGCGCGGCCACGGCGACCGACCCGGCGCCGCTGGAGATGTTCGAGACGGTGATCAACCTGAAGCCCGAATCGCAATGGCGGCCCGGAATGAACATCGACAAGCTGATCGCGGAGATGGACAAGGCGCTGCAGTTCCCCGGCGTGGCGAACTCGTGGACGATGCCGATCCGCGCGCGCATCGACATGCTGGCGAGCGGCATCCGCACGCCGATCGGCATCAAGGTGTTCGGCTCCGACCTGGCGCAGATGGAGAAGGTCGCACGCGAGATCGAGACGGTCGTGCGCAACGTACCGGGCACGACCAGCGCATACGCCGAGCGGCTGACCGGCGGCTTCTACCTCGACATCGAGCCCGACCGCGCCGCACTCGCCCGCTACGGGCTGACGATCGGCGAGTTGCAGGACATCGTGGCGAGCGCGCTGGGCGGCGAGATGGTGACGACGACCGTCGAGGGCCGCGCGCGCTTCGGCGTGATCGTGCGCTACCCGCGCGATGCGCGCGCCGATCCGCAGCGGATCGAGCGCGAGGTGCTGGTGCCGCTGATGGCGGAACCCGGCAAGCTGCCGGCGATGATCCCGCTCGGCCAGGTCGCCCGCGCGAAGCTGACCAAGGGCGCGCCGGTGATCCGCACCGAGAACGCCTTGTTGAGCGCGTACATCTTCGTCGACATGCGCGGCCGCGACATCGGCGGCTACGTGGCGGATGCGCGCAAAGCGGTCGCGGACAACGTCAACTTCCCGCCCGGCATGTACGTGACCTGGAGCGGACAGTTCGAGTACATGGAGCGCGCACTCGAGAAGCTGAAGATCGTCGTGCCGCTGACGATCGCCATCATCTTCGTTCTGCTGTACCTGAACTTCCGCCGCGTGACCGAGTCGCTGATCGTGATGCTGTCGGTGCCGTTCGCGCTGGTCGGCGGGATCTGGCTGCTGTGGTGGCTCGACTACAACCTGAGCGTGGCGGTCGCGGTGGGCTTCATCGCGCTGGCGGGCGTGGCCGCGGAAACGGGTGTCGTGATGCTGATCTACCTCGACAACGCATGGCGCGAGGTCGTCACGCGCAGCGCGGCGGAAGGCAGGACGCCGACGACGGCCGACCTGTACGCCGCCGTGATGCAGGGCGCGGTTGAACGCGTGCGGCCGAAGATGATGACCGTCGTCGCGATCATGGCGGGGCTGCTGCCGATCATGTGGAGCACCGGCGCGGGCAGCGAGGTGATGCGCCGGATCGCCGCGCCGATGGTCGGTGGCATGATTTCGTCGACCGTGTTGACGCTCGCGGTCATCCCCGCGATCTATGCGCTCGTTATGCAATGGCGAATGAGACGCGCGCCCGCCGTCGACCGATCATCCCCAACCTTGGAGCAACCGCAATGAAGATTCCGCAAATCCTTCTCGCCGCCGTTCTGGCCGGCACGTCTGCCGCAGCGCTTGCGCAGCACAGCGGTCATCATCCGGCAGCGCCGGCCGCCGCCGCGACCCAGATGTCGGACGGCGAGATCCGCCGCATCGACCTCGAGAAGGGCACGATCCTGCTGAAGCACGGGGACATTCCGAACCTCGGCATGGGCGCGATGACGATGGGCTTCAAGCTGAAGGACCCCGCGGCGGCCAGGGACCTGAAAGTCGGGGACCGCGTGAAGTTCGCCGCCGAACAGCAGGGCGAGACGCTGATCGTCACGCAGATCCGGAAGGCGCCCTGAGGCGCCCCGACAGCCCGAGCACCGCCGCCGCGGCCGCGCACACGCCCGCCGCGACCGCAAAGCACAGCGCGTAGCTGTCGGTTGCCCGCTGCAGCACGCCGAACAGGAACGGGCAGACGACCACGCCGACGAAGGTGAAGAACAGACAGCCTCCGGTCGCCAGCCCCGCCTTGCCCGCGGGCGCGAGCCGCGCGACTTCCGCGAGATAGACGCCGTTCCAGCCGATCGCGGTCGCCCCGAGCGCGGCCGCGACCGCGAGCAGCGCCGCGAGCGGCCAGGCCTGCGTAAACAGCGCGGCGAAGACGCTCGCCGCCGCCATCAGCGCGCCGAGCCAGGCGAGCACCGCACGCGCGGACAGCCAGCGATCGGCGATCGCGCCCCACACGATGCGCGCGGCCACGCCCGCGACGTTGGCCGTCGTCAGTCCGAGCCCCGCGGCGACCAGCGAAAGCCCGATCTCCTCCGCCAGGTACGCGACGATGAAGCTCGACACGCACATCTGCATGCCGGCGTAGACGAACGACACCGCGGCCATCGTTCTGAGCGGCGCCGAGGCGGCGACGAGCTTCAGCCCCGCGACGAGTTGGCCTGCGGACAGCCGCGCCGACCGGTCGCGGTCCGCATCGAGCGGCGCGCGCACAGGCTGCACCGCGAACGCGAGCAGCGCGCAGGCGACGGCGATGGCGAGCACCGCCGCGTGCCAGCCGAAAGTCACCGCGAGCGGCGGCACGACGAGCCCGGCGAGCGCCGTGCCCGCGGGCACGCCGGTCTGCTTGATCGAAAACGTCAGCGCCATCTTCTCGCGCGGCGTGGTCTTCGCCAGCACGTGGCTGGAGGCGGGCGTGATCGGCCCGTAGCCGATACCGATCAGCACGGCCGCGACCGCAACCGCGCCGAGCGCAGGCGCCAGCCCGAGCCCCAACCCGCCTGCACACGCGAGCAGGCAGAACTGCGACAGGCGGATCGCGCCGATCCGCAGCACGATGCCCCCGCCGGCGAGCGCCGCGGTCGACGAGCCGACGTACAGCAGCGCGATGTAGGTGCCGACCATCGAGGTCGGCACGCCGAGGTCGCGCGCGACGACGGGCGCGATCGCGGGCAGCGTCAGCGCGGCGGCGGCGGCGGCGATCTGGATCGCGGTCGTGGCGACCAGCGCAACGGTGGCGGGGCTCATCGGCAGGGCGCGAATTTACCCGGGTAGCATCGGCGGTCGTCGAGCGGAGGCGCCGCGATGGGTGAGGGCTGGGTCGAGATCGTCAAGAACGTGCTCGTGATCGTCGGCATTCCGGCCGCGCTCGCCGGCGCATGGAAAGCGCTGCGCGAACTCGCGCTCGGCACGCGCGAGAAGGCCCGCGAGAACCGCATCCGCCAGGCGCTCGCCGCGCGCGACATGCTGAAGGACCTGTTCGCCAGCGCCAAGGCGCGGGCCGCGCTGCAGATGCTCGACTGGTCGGGCCGGCAGTACAGCGACGGCGACCACCAGTTCGAAGTCGGCGCCGCCGATCTCGGCCATGCGTTGCGCACCGATCGCCTGACCTTCGACTACAAGGAGATGTTCGTCCGCGACTGCTTCGAGGAGCTGTTCGATCGCGTCGAGCAGCTTCAGCACTTCGTCAACATCGGCCTGCTGAACTTCGACGACGTGGCGCTGCCGCTGGAGTACTACGCGCGCAAGATCGTCGCCGACCTGCCTTCGTTCGAGCCCTTCCTGCTGGAATACGGCTACCCCAACGCGCACGAGCTGCTGACCCGGGCCGGCAGCCGCTAGCCGACCTTCACGGCGGGGCGGGCGGCTTCCGTCGCACGGGGCTTGATTGCGGCCGAAGTCGGACGAGAATGGGCGAAGGCCGCGCCCGCGCGCGGCCGGCACGCTCGAGGAGGACGCGATGAAACGGATCCTTCTGCTGCTCGCGGCGACCGCGCTCGCCACCGGTTGCGCCGTCATCGGAGGCGGCTCTACCGGGCAGGACGACATCGACGAAGCCTACGTGGCCGCGGTCGAGGGCGCGGCCAAGCGCTTCGGCACCCAGGTCATCTGGGTCAACTACCCGCGCAAGCGCGCGAGTTCGACGCAGTAACTCCCTCTCCTCGGGTCGGCGACCGGCCCGAAGCGCGCGGGACGCCGCTCAGTGGCGATCCTGCGCGCCTACGACGACTCGGCGAGCCGCTTCAGGTTCGCCAGCCCGCCCTCGAAGTCCGGGCCGACCAGCCGATCCATCATCAGGGCGAACCAGCGATTCAGCGGGTTCGAGCCCATGTTCCCCTCGTTGGACCAGGACACCCGCACCCCCGCGCCGTCCGGCACGACGCGCAGCAGGCCCTTCGACTGCATGCCGAACTCCGGAAAGCTCAGCCGGTAGCCGAGCCGGTCCGGCGGCGTCGCTTCGGTGAATTCCATCTCGCCGTTGCCCTCCGTCTTGCTCTGCCAGGACCACTTGGCGCCGACGCCCGAGGGCGGGCCCGCGTACTCGATCTTCATCGCCGGATCACGCTGGTTCCAAACCGTCCAGCGCTTCCATTCGCGCGGATCGGCAATCAGCGCATAGACCTTTTCCGCCGGCGCGTTAATCACGACGCTGCGCTCGACATGGAATTGCGACGGCAGCAGGAAACCGATGCCGACGAAGGCGAGCGCCAGCACGACCAAGGCCAGCACGACGCGAATCAGCCATTTCATCGTCGTCTCCCCTCACTATGATGAAGGCGCCGAATCTTGCCACCGAATACACATGTTCCGCTCGCTGATTTGCGCCGCCTGCGTTGCAGCGATTGCGGGCTGTGCGGCGCCCGGCGCGGTCGCGCCGGGGACCTCCGAGGCGCAGTTGCGCGCGCAGTTCGGGCGCCCGACCGCGGAGCACGCGCTCGACGCCGGGGCGAAGCGCCTCGAATACCTGACGGGGCCGTTTCAGCAGACGAAGTACATGGTCGACGTCGACGCGGGCGGCCGCGTGCAACGCGTCGAGCAGGTGCTGACCTACGAGAAGTTCGCGCGCCTGCGGGTCGGCATCGACGATCGCACCGTCGTGCTGCGCGAGTTCGGCATCCCGTTCGACGAGCGGCCGTATCCGCTGTCGGGCCTGACCGCCTGGATGTATCCGTACAAGGAAAATGGCGCGTGGAACTCGGAGATGGCCGTGTACTTCGACAAGAGCGGCATCGTGCGCAAGGTCGAGTCGGGCCCGGATCCGCGCTTCCTGCGCAACGGATCGGACCGCGACCGCTGAGAGGCCGTTCGCCGCGCGCGGCGGCTACGCGCTACTGGATGCGCTTGCACTCCGCGACGCCTTTGCGCCCGGTCGCCTCGTCGACGGTCTGCAGCGCCGAGCGCGCCATCCACAGGCCCATTTTCACTTCCTGCCAGACGAAGTAGTTCTTGCCCGCCTGCACGTCGAGCGCGACCGTCGACGTGTTTTCGGCGATCGACTGGATCTCGTACTTGCCCGGATCGACCTGCCAGAAGAAATAGGTCTGCGGACCGGTCTGGCCCATCAACTTGCCGTTCAGCGCCACGGTCATCGTGATCGCGCCGCCGAAGGACTCGTTGCGGTACACGTAGATGTTGGCCTTGCCGGGCTCCACGGCGAAGGTCTTGGCCTTCGCGTCGGCCTCCGGCGGCGCCATCGGTACCGTCGCGCAACCGGCGGCCAGCAGGATCGACAGCGCCGCCAATGCGGTCTGCAGCCAATTGCTCATCGTCATTTCCTCCACGCAGTCGTCGTCGTTCGTTGCCGGCTCGCTCCATGCCGGCCATCGGCACGCTACGCCGCACGCGCCGCAGCGGATTGATCTGGGGTAATCCTCGTCGGGAAACACCGGATTGCCCGCGATGGACGGCGGGCGAGAATGCGCAGCCGACGAATCGCTTCGCGTTGCGCGACATGGAGCACGACACACTTCCGAACTCACCCGCGCTGTCGCTGCAGAACAAGCTGGATCGCATTGCGCATGAGCGCGACGTGCTGGCGCTGATGCGCGAACTGGCGCGCGCGGGTCTGCGCGAAGGCGATGCGGTCCACCACGCCGCGACCGGCGATGCCGGCCGGCTCTGGATCGACCGCGACGACCACCCGCCGCGGGTCGTCGTGGTGACGGACAAGGGCGCTCGCGAAACCTATTCGGCCGCTTGCTGGCTGCCGATCTGACCCGCTGCCGAAGCGACCCGGCAGGCGCTGCGGGATTCCCGCCCCGGGGCACCCTTCCCCGCCGCCATCCGCCCGCTTGACCCGACCATCACGCCGCGCCGTCCGGGCCGCGGTGCACCGCCTTTGCCGACAACCCGTTAGGCCGGGGAGCTCATGCAAAGGGCGAACTGGCGTGGCACACTTGCCGTCATGCAAACCTCGGAGTCTGCGCCAAGGATCCTGATCGTCGACTCCCACGGCCAACCGGTCCGCTGGGCGGTCCTGGCGCGCGCCGCGCGCTACTACGCGTCGGGCAAGGTACTGACCGACCTCGGCGAGAACCTCTTCTCGATGTGCGGCGGCGTGCAGGAGGAATCGGGGCAGCGCTCCGAATTCGTCACCAGCTCGATCGTGATGATCCGCGGCCGGCACCGCATCCCGAGCGGGCACGCGCACGTCGGACTCACCAAGCACCGCCTGTTCATCCGCGACCGCCAGATCTGCGCCTATTGCGGCGACCAGTTCCACGAGAGCGAGCTGACGGTCGAGCACATCGTGCCGGTATCGCGCGGCGGGCTACACCAGTGGACCAACGTCGTGACCGCCTGCCGCTCGTGCAACACGCGCAAGGGTAACCGCACGCCCGAACAGGCAAGGATGCCGCTGCTGTACGTGCCCTACGCGGTCTGCCGCAACGAAGGTTTCATCCTCAGCAACCGGCGCATCCTCGCCGACCAGATGGCCTTCCTGCAGGCCACGCTGCCCAAGTACTCGCGCTGGGCGCACGCGTAAGGCGCTACGAGGCGCGCAACCGCTCGAACATCTCGCGCGCCGCGGCGAGCGCTTCGGCGCGGATCTCGCGGCTGTGCGTGAAGGCGACCTGCACGCCGGCCGGGCGCAGGATGCAGGCGTCGCAGTCGTCGCCGGCGGCGGACACGGCCCAGCACGTCGCGCCGGACACGCCGTCGAGCGGCGGCGTGTGGATGTCGATACCGTCGAGCCGCCGCGCGATGCGCGCGTAGGCCGCGCGCAGCTCTTCGGCGCCGGCCTGCTGCGCGCGCGTGAATAGCACGACCGGCCGCGCGTAGACGATCGCGTTCTCGCGCCGCGTCTGCGCGTACGGGTAGCCGGCAACGACGAACAGTTCACCGCCCGCCGCGACCGCCTCGGGCGCGAGCAGCGCGGGCCGCCAGTGACGCGCCAGCTCCTCGGCCGCAGCGGCATCGCCGATCACGATGAAGGCGAGATCGCGCGCCGGATGCTCGATCACGCGCGGCGCCGCGTCGCGCAGCCAGAGGATGCGCCCGCTCGCGCCGAGCGGAACGCCGAGATCGCCGAGCGCGGCGCCGGTTTCGAACAGGTGCCGGCACGTCAACAGCAGCCAGCGGCCGTCGGCGCGGAACAGCGCCGCGCTGGCGAGTGGCTCGGGACGGCCGTCGAGCAGGCGCAGCAGCGGCAGCACGCGCCGCGTCAGCGCCGCGGCGATCGCCTGCGCCCGGTCCGGCGCAATGCCGGTGCCGAGGTCGATCGGGACGGTTTCGACAGGTTGCCACGCCATGCAAGAGAGGCTAGCGCGGCTACGGCCTCGCGGTCGAACGAGTTGCACTCCCGCGACGGCAGCTCAATCGGCTTTCGCGGGTGCGGGCTTCGGCGGCGCCGGCACGCCGATGTCGACGATCCACTTCCAGGCGCCGCCGGGCTGCCGGCGCCAGATCGACACGTAGTTCGACGTGCCCGTTTTGCCGCTGCCGTCCTGCGCGGTCCAGCGCGCATAGCCCCAGCTCCACGCGAGATCTCCGCTCGCCGCGACGTCGGCCGACTCCGGTTCCCACTCGAGCGAAAATGCCTGCCCTTCGAAGGCGGCGGCGATCGCCTTGTGCCCGCGCAACGGGCCGATGCCTGCGCGAAACAGCACCGCGTCGGGCGCGGCGAACTCGACGAACGCGGACTGGACGCCGCGCGCCTTCGCCGCCGCGGCGAAGGCGCGATCGGCGGCCATCACCTCGTCGGCCGGCGCCGCATGAATCGAAGTCGTCATCAGGATTGCTCCCAGCAACGCAACTGCGCGCATCTTCCGCTCCTCGGCTTGGCTGCTGCGCGCAGCGTACGCAGCACGCGCCGGACGCAACAGCGCGCTGCGACGAAGCGGCGCCACCGGTGGACGAGTCAGCCTTGCAGGTGGCGCGACTGCCGCGGCGGCGTGGCCCGCGCCGGCGAACGCCGGCGCGGCTCGTTGGCGATCGCCTCGATATCCACGAAGCCGAGCCGCCCGCGCGCGCCGCTCGCCAGGTAGTCCTCGGTCAGCGCCGCAGTGGCGTCGGCGGCGCGCACGTCGAGCCGCGCGACGAGGAACTCGTGCAGCAGCTCGTACAACCGCTCGTTGGCGATCGCGTGCGTCTTGCCGATCGACGCGTACAGCCAGTCGGACAGCGCGAGAAAGCGCGCGAACGGCGACGCGTCCGGTCGATCCGGCGCGAGCAGCAGCGCCAGCGTGCGCGCGAAGCGCCCGGAGTTCGCGACGAGATCCCAGTAGCGCGCGCAGCGCGCCACGCGCTGCATCGTCGCGAAGTCGATGCGATCGGTCGCCAGCACGTTGTATGGCGGCTCGGGGTTGAAGCGCAGGCCGTACGCCTCGGTGTGACGCGCGATCGGTGCGCCGCGCAGCCGCTTCAGGATGCCGAGCTGGATCTCGTGCGGGGCAAGCCGCACGAGGCGGTCGAAGCCGCGCGCGAAGCTTTCGAGGTCCTCGCCCGGCAGTCCGGCGATCAGATCCACGTGCAGGTGGACGTTCGTGTGCGCGCGCAGCCAGCGCAGGTTCGCCTCCGCCGCGGCGTTGTCCTGGCGGCGCGAAATGAGCTTCTGCACCTCCTCGTTGAACGTCTGGATGCCGATCTCGAACTGCAGCGTGCCCGCGGGAAAGCGCGCGATCGGCTCGCGCAGCCGCTCGGGCAGATGGTCGGGGATCAGCTCGAAGTGCAGGAAAGGCGGATCGTCCGGATGCGCGTCGATGCGCGCGAGAAACAATTCGAGGATCGCGCGCCCCGTGTCCGCCTTCAGATTGAACGTGCGGTCGACGAACTTGAAGTGGCGCGCGCCGCGCTCGTACAGCCGCGCCAGCTCCGCGAGCAGCGGCTCGAGCGGAAACGGCCGGGCCGTCTTGTCGAGCGCCGACAGGCAGAACTCGCACTTGAACGGACAGCCGCGCGAGGCTTCGACGTAAACGTAGCGGCGGCGCAGATCCTCGTCGCCGAACTCGCCGTACGGCAACGCGATCGCAGCGAGCGGCGGCTGCTCGCCGGGTTGAACCTTGGTCAAGGGCCGCGGTCCCGCGAGAATCGCCTGCGCCAGCTTCGGGAACGTCACATCGCCCCAGCCGGTGACGACGTAATCGGCCAGCCTGCAGATGCGCTGCGCATCGACCTCGTGGCTGACCTCCGGTCCGCCCACGACGACGACGACCTCGGGCGCCACGGTCTTCAGCAGCGCGACGACGCGCGTGGTCGCCTCGACGTTCCAGATGTACACGCCAAAGCCGACGATGCGCGGCCCGTCGCCGTCGAGCGCGGCCAGCAGATGCTCGACGATCTCCTCGGGCCGCCGGTCGACGACGAACTCGACGACCGCGGAGTGCTCGCGCAGCGCGCCGAGATTGGCGCGCAGGTAGCGCAGCCCGAGGGACGCGTGCGCGTAGCGGGTGTTCAGCGTGGCGAGAACGATCGAGGGCATGCGCCGATTATGACCGTGCTCAAGGATCGGCCGCGCTCGCGTGCGTCGGTGCCGCTAGACTGCCCGCAGGAGGTTTGCGAGTGCGATTGACTTTCTTCGGCGCGGCCGGCGAGGTGACCGGATCGTGCCTGCGCGTCGAGGCCGACGATGTGCGCTTCCTGGTCGACTGCGGCATGTTCCAGGGAGGGCGCGACGCGGCGGCGAAGAATCGCGTCGCGTATGCGCGCGACCTCGGTCGGCTCGACTTCGTGCTGCTGACGCACGCGCACATCGACCACTGCGGGCTGCTGCCGCGCTTCGCCGCGCGCGGGCGCGCGCCGATGATCTACTGCACGAAGCCGACCGCGGACCTGGTGCCGGTGATGCTGAAGGACAGCGCCTACGTGCAGGCACGCGGCTCGAACGCGTCGCGCGGTCGTGCGCGCGGTGCACGCGCGACGGCGCAGCCGCTGTACGCGATCGAGGACATCGACCGGCTCGCGACCCGGCTGTGCGCCGTGCCCTACGACGTCGAGTTCCGGCCGCATCCGAACGTGGCGGTGCGCTTTCGCAGCGCCGGCCACATCGTCGGCGCCGCGTTCGCCGAGATCCGGCTGCGCGACGGCGGGCGCGAGCGCACGCTGCTGGTTTCGGGCGACCTGGGGGAAGCGTCGCCGCTGGTCGTGCGCGACCGCGAAGCACCGGGGGCCGCCGACGTGCTGGTCGTCGAATCGACCTACGGCGACCGCAACCACCGGTCGCTCGCCGACACCGAGGACGAGCTGGTCGGCGTGCTGCACGACGTACTGTACGAGCGGCGCGGCAACGTGATCGTTCCGGCGTTCGCGCTCGGCCGCACCCAGGAGTTCCTCGTGCTGCTGTACCGGCTGGCGCGCGCGGGCCGGCTGCGCGTACCGCTCGTGTTCGTCGATTCGCCGCTGGCGGCGCAGGCGAGCGAGGTCACGTTCGCGCACCTGGAGGCACTCGACGAGCTGGCGCACGAGTTTCACCTCGCCCAGCGCGCGCGCAAGCTGCCGTTCACGCTGCGCTACACGGAAAGCGTGGACGATTCGATGTTCCTGAACTCGATCCGCAACGGCGCGGTGATCGTCGCGGCGAGCGGCATGTGCGAGGCCGGCCGCATCCGCCACCACCTGCGGCACAACCTGCCGCGGCGCGAGTGCGCGGTGCTGTTCACCGGTTTCCAGGCCGAAGGCACGCTCGGCCGGCGCATCGTCGACGGCGCGCGCTCGGTACGCCTGTTCAACGAGACGATCCCCGTGCACGCGAGCGTGCACACGCTGGGCGGGCTGTCGGCGCACGCCGGACAGGATTCGCTGATGGCCTGGCTGCGCGCGGTGCCGCGCAGGCCGAAGGCGGCCTTCGTCGCGCACGGCGAACCCGAGGCCGCGCACGCGCTGTCGGCGCGCATCGCGCGCGAGCTGAAGTGGAATCCGACGGTCGCCGCGCCGGAGACGCGCTATGACGTCTGAGACCGCCCCCGCCGCGCCGGCCGCGCTGATTGCGCGCAAGGTCGGCATCGACACCTACCGCGAGAACGTCGTCTACCTGCGGCGCGACTGCCCCGTGTATCGCGCCGAGGGTTTCCAGGCGCTGTCGAAGGTCGAGGTGCGCGCCGACGGCAACGCGATCCTCGCGGTGCTCAACGTCGTCGACGACGACCGGCTGATCGGCGAGTGCGAGCTGGGGCTGTCCGAGGAAGCCTTCGCGCAGCTCGCGATCGCCGAAGGGCAGCCGGTGCACATCGCGCACGCCGAGCCGCCGCCTTCGATCTCGGCGCTCAAGCGCAAGATCGGCGGCGAGCGGCTGACGCGCGACGAGCTGCACGCGGTCGTGCGCGACATCGCCGCGCACCGCTACTCGAAGATCGAGCTGGCGGCCTTCGTCGTCGCGACCAACCAGTTCGAACTCGACCGCGACGAGGTGCTGTTCCTCACCGAAGCGATGGTCGCGGTCGGCCGCAAGCTCGACTGGAAGGAGCGTCCGGTCGTCGACAAGCACTGCATCGGCGGCATCCCCGGCAATCGCACGTCGATGCTGGTCGTGCCGATCGTCGCCGCGCACGGCATGCTGATGCCGAAGACCTCGAGCCGCGCCATCACATCGCCTGCGGGAACGGCCGACACGATGGAGTGCCTCGCGCAGGTCGAGCTGCCGTTCGAACGGCTCGGCGAGATCGTGCGCAAGGTGCGCGGCTGCCTCGCGTGGGGCGGGCGCGCACAGCTTTCGCCTGCGGACGACGTGCTGATCTCGGTGTCGCGCCCGCTGACGATCGACTCGCCGGGGCAGATGGTGTCGTCGATCCTGTCGAAGAAGATCGCGGCCGGCTCGACCCACCTCGTGCTCGACATCCCGCTCGGGCCGACCGCGAAGGTGCGCCACATGGACGACGCGCAGCGGCTGAAGAAGCTGTTCGAGTACGTTGCGCACCGGATGGGCATGACCCTCGACGCGGTGATCAGCGACGGCCGCCAGCCGGTCGGCCGCGGCATCGGGCCGGTCCTCGAAGCGCGCGACGTGATGCAGGTGCTGAACAACGACCCGGGCGCGCCGAGCGACCTGCGCGTCAAGGCGCTGCGGCTCGCCGGGCGCGTGCTCGAGTTCGATCCCGACCTGCGCGGCGGCGACGGCTTCGCGGTCGCGCGCGACATCCTCGACTCGGGGCGGGCGCTCGCCAAGATGAACGAGATCCTCGACGCGCAGGGGCGCCGTGCCGAAACGCCGCCGCTGGCGCGGCTCGCGCACGACGTCCTCGCCCCCGACGATGGTGTGGTGACCGGCATCGACAACGAGCGGCTCGCGCGCATCGCGCGGCTGGCGGGTGCGCCGAAGATCAAGGGCGCCGGCGTCGACCTGTTCCGCAAGCTCGGCGAAAAAGTCGCACGCGGCGAGCCGCTTTATCGCGTTTACGCGGACAGCGCCTCCGAGCTCGAATTCGCCCGCCAGGTCGCCGCACGGGCGACCGGCTATGCGATCGGCACTGCCGACGAGGTGCCGAGGGTCTTCGTGGAGTTCTGATGCTGCTCGCGTTCGACGATGAATCCGGCTTCGCGCGATTGCTTGGCGCGGCGGCCGCGCTCGAGCTCGCCGCGATCGCGCGGCATCGCTTCCCCGACGGCGAATTGAAGCTGACGCTGCCGGAGCGGTTGCCCGAACGCGTGGTCCTGCTGCGCACGCTCGATCATCCGAACGAGAAGCTCGTCGAGCTGCTGCTCGCGGCGGAAACCGCACGCACGCTCGGCGCGCGCCACCTGACGCTGGTCGCGCCGTATCTCGCCTACATGCGCCAGGACATGGCGTTCGCGCCGGGCGAAGCCGTGAGCCAGCGGATCGTCGGCCGCTTTCTGGCGGGACTGTTCGACGCGGTCATCACCGTCGACCCGCACCTGCACCGCACCGAAACCCTGGTGCAGGCGGTCCCCGCGCGCCGCGTCATCGCGCTTTCCGCTGCGCCGCTGATCGGCCGTTTTGTCGCGCAGCAGGGTTTGCGACCGCTGCTGGTCGGCCCCGACGGCGAATCACATCAGTGGGTCGCGCAGGCCGCCGCCGCGGGCGGCTTCGAGCACGCGGTCGGCCGCAAGACGCGCCACGGCGACCACCAGGTCCAGATCGAGCTGCCGGCCGTCGAGTTGCGCGGCCGCCACGTCGTGCTCGTCGACGACGTCGCCAGCACCGGCCGGACCTTCGCGCGCGCGGCGCAGGCGGCGTACGCGGCCGGGGCGGCGCGGGTCGACGTCGCGGTGACGCACGCGCTGTTCGTCGGCGACGCGCTCGCTGCACTCGCCGCCGCCGGCGTACGCGAGATCTGGAGCACGGATTCGATCGCGCATCCGTCGAACCGGGTCGGACTGGCACCGACGATCGCCGCAGCGCTGCGCGGGCTCGGCGCCGAATGAAAAAGGGCCCGGTCGCCCGGGCCCTCTCACCTGATGCGCTTCGGCGCGCGGCGCTTACGGCTTCAGGTGCTTGCTGACGTACTTGGTCAGCTCGAACATCGACGCCTGTGCCTTGCCGAACAGCGCGCGCAGCTTCTCGTCCGCGTTGATCATCCGCTTGTTGACGGCGTCCTGCAGCTTGTTCTTCTTGATGTACGCCCAGATCTTGCTCGTCACCTCGGTGCGCGGCATCGGGCTGGCGCCGATGATCGCGGCCAGCGGGCCGGTCGGCGTCATCGGCTTCATGAACGCCGCGTTCGGCTTGCGTGCGACCTTCTTCTTCGCGACTTTCTTGACTGCCTTCTTGGCGACCTTCTTGGCGGCCTTCTTCGGCGCCGCTTTTTTGGCCTTCTTGGCCGGGGCCTTCTTGGCCGCCTTCTTCGCTTTCTTCGTTGCCATGTCGATCTCCTGATTGAGTTGGCGAATCACAGCGACAGCGTTCTCGACTCGAAGTGCATGAAGAGCGCTCTCGTTGCGTGAGCCGGATACTAAGCGAAACGCGTCGGGAATCAAGCGTTTTCAGAGGGAAAACGCAGAAAAACTTGCGATGGAACAACGTTCCTCAGAGGGAAAACGCGGCTTGTTCAGAGCGCGCTTCGGTTTGCACCGGTCGATCGCGCTACAAGATATTGAAGAAGTGCGGTCAGGAATCCCATATCTTGTAGCTGGCGGGGCGTCACAAGGCGATCTGGCGCACGACGTAGGTCAACGAGGGGCGCAGCGGCAGCGCCAGCGCGCGCCACAGCGCGGCAAGATCGCCGATCGACAGTTCGTCGGCGACGACGTCGGCCATGGCGGGGCCGCCCGGCGTCGGGTACTCGATGCGCGGCGCGCCGTTCAGTTCGCGTGCGACCCAACCGAGCACCGCCAACTCGTCTTCCGCGCGCTCGGCCCACGCGGTCAGCAGCAGATGGACATCGAGCACCGCCGGCGGCGCGTCGCCGCTCGCCCGCGGCCGCAGATCGCGCGGACGCGCGCTGCGCAGGTTCTGGTTCTGCGCGAAGCGGTACGCGTAGAGCGTGCAATTGATCGTCTGGCGCGGCGTGCGAACGAGGTCGCCCGCGCCGACGATGCTGAACGTGCACGGTGCGCCGCCGCTGCGCGCATAGCCGTCGGCCAGGTGCTGCGCGATCCGCAGACAACTGGCATGGAGGGATTCGCCGACCATCGTTGCTCCTTGGCCCGCAGAACGGGCGCTGCCGCTTAAACGCGCAGTGTGCGCCGCGCCGGCGGCGTGCGCAAAGCCGAATCGGCGCGGCAGACGACTCGCAGGCCAAAAAAAAGCCGCCCGGCGGGCGGCTTTTCCGATCGCGCTGCGGCGATCACTTGACACCGAGGATCTTCATCGCCTTGGCCAGCGTGTCGACCGACTCCTTGTGCTTGCCGGCCTTGTGCAGCGCCTCGCCGTCGGCGCGGTACTTCTTCACCTCGGCCGTCTGCTCGGCGGTGAGCTTCGGGTTCTTGGCCATCGCCTCGTCGATCTTCTTCATGTCGGCCGGGCACTGAGAGCCCAGCGCGGCCGACGCAAAAGCCAGGGCAGCCGCGGCAAACGCAAGTTTCGTCTTCATCGTTCGTCTCCTTGGGTTGATCGTCCTCGCCGGACCGAACCGCAAACAGCGCGGACGGGCAGTGTATTCCCGCGCGCCCCGCGCGCACGCCGGCTTCGCGCCGACGCGGTAACGCAGCCTTGGGATGCGCCGCGGTGCGCGGGACGGACTCAGTCGGCGGCGGGCACGCGCCGCGACGATTCGGCCAGCACTGCGCCGACGCCGAAACCGGCGAGCACGTGGGTGCTGCGCCGTACGAGCGGACTCGCTGCGTACACCGCCCCGGACAGCGCCTCGGTGCGGACGAAAGCGAACAGGCGCAGGGCGCCGCGGCGCCGATCCGCGGTCAAGGTGAAGTGCGCGCCGGCGTAACCGCCGCGCGCGCGGTAGGCGGGCCTGTCGGGCGTGGCGTAGGCGGGTTCGACGCCGTAGACGTACTGGTGGAAGGCGCGCGACGCGTACATCGGTCCGGTCGACGCGCCCACACTCCAGCCCCAAGCGGCTTCGCGCCAGGACGCGCGAAGCTGCGGCGCGAAAACGGCGCCGACGCCGCGCAGTCCGCCGCCGTCGACCGCGTAGGCCGCGCGCACGGGCAGCCGCAGCTCGACCGCGCGCCGGCGGTCCTCGCTGCGCGCGAGCCTGACGACGAGCGAAGGTCCGAGTTCCAGCACCGGATCGAGCGCGGGCATGCCGCGTCGCGCGTCGCTGCGCTCGGACCGCACCGGCAGCGCACCGCCGAGGCTCAGATCGAGTTCGATCCGGTCGCTGTCGAACAGGCGCCCGCGCAGACCGTCGCGGTCGGCGCGCACGCGTTCGCCGCGGTAGAACACGACGGGGAACGGCAAAGCGTAGCCGCGCGCCTGATCCGCCCCCCGATAGTCCGGCAGATACAACCCGGCTACGCCGAGCCCGATCTCCCACAGCGGCAGCTCTTCCGCGTCGGCAGCGGCCGGCAGCAGCCCCACGCACGCCGCGCATGCGGCGAGCCACCGTCGCCGGCCGCCGGCGTCGGCGCGCGCTCTCATCGCCGTCGGTCGGCAGTCGGCGCGCGACGCCCGACACCGGAGATCCGACGCGCGGCTCAATAGTCCCTCGCCCGCGCCAGCACGACGGTCGCGAGCCGCACGACGCGGTAGGCGAACCAGTCGCGCAACTGCTCCAGCCACGAACGGCGCGCGTAATCCTCGGCCCGCAGCAGGTAGGCGTCGTGCTCGATCGCGCGCTCGAGCACCGCCTGCAGTTCGGCGCCGAAGCCGGCGTCGTAGACGACGACGTTGGCCTCGCGCGCGAGCAGGAGCGAATACGGATCGATGTTGCTCGATCCGACCGTCGACCAGAAGCCGTCGATCACCGCGACCTTCGCATGCAGGTAGCTCGGCACGTACTCGTAGATCTCGATGCCGGCGGCGAAGAGCTGGTGATACAGCGCCCGCTGCGCGTGGTGCTGCAGCGAGTACTCGACGCGCCCCTGCAGAAGCAGCCGCACGCGCACGCCGCGCCTCGTCGCGTCGAGCAGCGCCGCACGGAAGCGCCTGCCGGGCAGGAAGTACGCGCAGGCGATCAGGATGTCGTGTCGCGCGCCGGCGATCGCGTCGAGATAAGCGCGCTCGATCGTGCGGCGATGGCGCAGGTTGTCGCGCAGCAGCAGGCTCGCGCGTACGCCGTCGGCGAAGTAAGGCGTGCGCGGCTGTCCGGCGAGCTGCGGCAGCGGTCCCGCCCGCTCGGTCGGATCGACGAAGGACAAGGTCCACCACAGTCGCTTGGCCGCGAGCGCGATCGCGGCGACGATCGGACCTTCGCAGGCGACCGCGAAGTCGAAGCGCGGGCCCAGCCGCCCGCGCTCGCCGCCCGGATGGTTGTGGTCGTCGATGATGTTGATGCCGCCCACGAAGGCGATCGCGTCGTCGATCACCGCGATCTTGCGGTGCAGCCGTCTGAGCAGCCGCCGCTCCAGCCGCCACCAGCGCTCCGGCCGGTAGATGCGCACCTCCGCGCCCTGCGCGCCGAGTTCGTGCACGAGCCGGCGTGCGTGTTCGCCGCCGCCGTAGCCGTCGATGATCAGATGCACCTGCACGCCGCGGCTGGCGGCGGCGGCGAGCGCGAACACGACGCGCTTGCCGATGTTGTCGTCGGCGAAGATGTAGGTCTCGATGTGGATCGAGCGGCGCGCCGCCTCGATCGCCGCAAGAAGCTGCGGGAAGTACTGCTCGCCGTTGACGAGCAGCCGCACGCGGTTGCCGGCGTGGACGACCGGACGCAGCGACAGCTCGAAGCGTCGCGCGGCGGGGCGCGACTGCGGCGGGCGCGCGGACATGGAACGGATTCTTACCTGAACTGCAGTTCGGCGATCAGCGGCACGTGATCGGAGCGCTTCGCCCACGCTGCGCCGCGCGGCACGTGCACGGCGCCGACGCGAAAGCCGCGCAGGTAGATGCGGTCCAGGTGCAGCCAGGGCAGAAGCGCCGGGTAGGTGCGCGCCAGCCGCGCCTTGCCGATGCCGTTCGCGCGTTCGATGCTGCGCCAGGGCAGCAGACGGTCGAGCAGCGTCGGTTCGGCCGCGGCGTCCGACGCCTCGATCACGCCGAGCCGCCGGCGCAGCTCGGTGTCCACGCGGCGCTGCCAGTCGTTGAAGTCGCCGGCGATGATCAGCGGCGCCTTCGCGGGGACCTCCGACTCGACGAAGTCAATGAGGAAGCTCGCCTGCCGCAGCCGGCTGCGCTTGAACAGTCCGAAGTGCACGCAGATCAGATGCACGTCGCGCCTGCCGAAGTGGCTGACCGCGTGCAGCAGCCCGCGCTTCTCCAGCGCGTGGTCCGACACGTCGTGGTTGGTGAACTGGCGGATCGTATGGCGCGACAGGATCGCGTTGCCGTGGTGGCCGTGCGGATAGACCGCGTTCATGCCGTACGCGTGGTGCTCGTAGATCTGCGCGGACAGGAACTCGATCTGCGTGGACTTCGGATAACCCGCGTGGCGCGCCGCCAGCCGCTCGTTGCGGTCCTGCACCTCCTGCAGGAACACGATGTCGGCGTTCATCGCCTGCAACGCCATCCGCACGTCGTGGATGCGCGGCCGCCCGCGCACGGTCACGCCCTTGTGGATGTTGTAGGTGGCGACGCGCAGCTTCATTCTCGGATTGCGGAGTGCGGATGGCGGATTGATCGTACGGTGTCCACGTGCGAACGACTTGCCGTGGAGCAGATGCGGCGTCTTGCGTGAGATCGTCGCAGGACGGCCGCCGACGCAATCCGCAATCCGCAATCCGCGATCCGATTCACTTCACCACCTCAAAGTACTTGTCGAAGAGCAGAGGATCGTCAAAGTGTCGGCGGCCGACGAACGCCGTCGCGTGGCGGCCCCACTGGCGCATCTGGCCGGCGCTGGCGATGCCCATCGGCCAGAAGATGAAGCGCTCCGGCCGCTCGCTGCCGGGCACGAGGCCGTCGGGGCCGAACGCGCTGCGGCGGCCGCCGTCGGGCAGCGGCAGGCTGCGCACTTCGTCGTCGTCGCGCAGCGCATAGATCGACGCTTCACCGCCGTCCACGGCGGCGCGCACGCGCTGCAGGTAGTGCGTCCGGTTCGCCACCCGCAGCGCGACGCGTTCGCCCGCAGCGGGCGCCGCGGCCGTCTGCGGCGCGAACAGCCCCTCGTCGAGCGTCTCCGGTTGCGGCCGCGCGCGCACGCGCGCGGTCGGGAAGAACATGTGATAACAGCCGCAGGGATGGATCGAGTCGTAGACGAGCGGCTCGAGGTCGTCGCCGAGCGTCACTCGCCAGATGAGCCCGTCCAGATCGCCGGCGAGGATGTCGAAGGCGCTTTCGGGCGGACGCGCCGGGAACCAGAACGTGTAGACGAGCTGAAGGTGGACGCGCCCGGCGATCCGCGTGTGCGCGATGCGCACGTACGCGACCGGCCGTCCGACGTCGACGGCGACGCGCGGCGGCTCGCCCGCCCGCCAGACGAGCGCGCCGATGCGGTCGTCGTCGGTGACGGCATCGACCTCCAGCACGGGCGCATTGCGCTGGACCAGTTCGGCGAGCCGCGCCGCCGACACCAGCGGCAGCCCGAACGCAGTGGACTGCGCGACCGCAGGCATCGACTCGATGCGCGCCGCCGGCGCGTAGCGGACGAGACGGCCCGCGACCGGCAGCGCTTCGAGCGGCGTGGCGAAGACGGCTCGCGTGCGGTCGTGCCAGGCGCGGATGCCGGCGACAAACGGCAGGCGCGTCAGCGGATACAGCCCGAGCGCGCGCATCAGCAGCGAATAGTCGTCGGGCACGCGCGCCGCTTCCGCGAGTCGCGCGATCTGGCCGTTGTCGGCCACCGCAAGCTGGTAGCGGCAGGCGTCGAGCGCTGCCGCAGGCGGCAGGTCGGCAGCGCCGGCATTGGCCAGTTCCGCAGTGCGCGCCTGCCGGTCGAGCCGCGCCATCAGCTCGCTCCACACGCCGAAGCTCGCGCGCGCGGCAAGCGCTTCATCGCGCAGCGCGGCGGTCGCGCGGTCGACGCGCAGGTACGGAAAGCCGGACACGCGCGGCGCCATCGCGTCGCGCACGCCGAGCGCGTCGATCCGCGCGTCGACCTCGCGGAACAGCCGCGCGCAATCGCCCGCGGCGTCGCTGCGTTCGAGGTGCTGCGCGATCGGCGCGCGCGCGTAGGGATCGACGGTGGCGCAGCCCGTCGCGGCCAACGCGGCCGCGGCGAGCAACGCGCGCGCTGCGCGATTCATCGGCTCCTCTCGATCCGCGGCACCGCCGCCCGCCGGCGCTCGATCTCGCGGATCAGGGCTTCGAAGTCGGCGCGGATCGCGCTGCGCATCGCCATCGTGCCGAACAACGGCCCGATCACCGGCGGCAGCGGCTCGGCCAGTTCGAAGCGCGCGTCGTACGCGAGCCGCACCTCGCCATCGCGCACGACCGCCAGCTCGTAGCGTCCGGAGAAGTCGCGCAGCGTCGAGGCGCTGCCGTCGGCGAGCCGCGGCAGCGAGCGCGCGACGATCGTCGTGAACGGGCGGTGCTCGACCGCCAACCGCACGCGCACCGGGCGCGCGAAGAACAGCAGATCGAACTCGCCGTGATGCTCGACGGTGAGTCGGTTGCCGTCGCGCTCGAGCACGCGCGACGACGACACGCCGGGCATGAATTCGCGCAGGCGCTCGTAGTCGGTCAGCGTGTCCCAGACGAGCTTCGGCGGCGCGGCGAGCCGCACGGCGGCGTGGATCTCGAAGCGGTCTCCGTCGCGCTGAACGTCGAGCTGCAGCGGCGCCGCCGCGGCGGCGAGCGGTGCGGCGAGCGCGATCGCCGCGGCGAGTTCAGCGATCGGCCAGGCGCCGGATCGCCTGCGCGTTGGTCCAGGAGAAGCAGGCGTCGGCGGCATCGCGCCACGGCAGCCAGCGCCAGGCCGTGTGTTCGCGTGGGTCGAGGCGGGGCTCGAACCGGGATACCACGCGCAGCCCGAAAACATGCTCCGTATTATGCGTAACGCCGGGCGCGTAGCGGTGCCGCCAATGCGGGTAGATCGCGTAACGATGTGTGAGCTGCCAGTCGTCGAACGCGGTCGGCGGCGCCTCGTAGCCGGTTTCCTCGCGCACTTCGCGCGCGCAGGTTTCCGCGAGCGGCTCGTCCGGTCGCGCCAGGCTGCCCGTCACCGACTGCCAGAACCCCGGATGATCCGCGCGCTCGAGCAGCAGTGCCTCGAGCGCGGGGGTGTGGATCACGACGAGGACCGATTCCGGGATCTTGAACAACGGCATCGGTCCGGCGTCGCAGCGACGATCATGCGGAGACGACCTTCGCCTCCGCCGCCTTCGGTTCGCCGCGCAGGCGGATGTGCAGCTCGCGCAACTGCCGCTCGTCGACCGCGCTCGGCGCCTGGGTCAGCAGGCACTGCGCGCGCTGCGTCTTCGGGAAGGCGATCACGTCGCGGATCGACTCCGCGCCGGCCATCATCGTGACGATGCGATCCAGGCCGAAGGCGATCCCGCCGTGCGGCGGCGCGCCGTACTGAAGCGCATCCAGCAGGAACCCGAACTTCGCGCGCGCCTCCTCGGGGCCGATCTTCAGCGCGCGGAACACCTTGCTCTGCACGTCCTCGCGGTGGATCCGCACCGAGCCGCCGCCGATCTCCCAGCCGTTGAGCGCCATGTCGTAGGCCTTGGCCAGACACTTCGACGGATCGCTTTCCAGGTAGTCGATGTGCTCGTCCTTCGGACTCGTGAACGGATGATGCGCGGCGACGTAGCGCTGCTCGTCCTCGTCGAACTCGAACATCGGGAAGTCGATCACCCACAGCGGCTTCCAGCCTTCGGCGGACAGCCCGTGCCTGCGGCCGAATTCGCTGTGGCCGATCTTCACGCGCAGCGCGCCCATGCTGTCGGCGACGATCTTCGCGCGGTCGGCGCCGAAGAAGATCAGGTCGCCGTCCTCGGCACCCGTGCGCTTGAGGATCTCGGCGAGCGCGGCGTCGTGCAGGTTCTTGACGATCGGGCTTTGCAGGCCGTCGCGGCCTTTCGCGCGCTCGTTGACCTTGATGTAGGCGAGCCCCTTGGCGCCGTAGATCTTGACGAACTCGGTGTAGCCGTCGATCTCCGAGCGCGGCATCTCTCCGCCCTTCGGGATGCGCAGCGCCGCCACGCGCCCGTCCTTGAGTTCCGTCGCGCCCTTGAACACCTTGAACTCGACGTCGCGCATCGCGTCGGTCAGTTCCGTCAACTGCAGGTTGACGCGCAGGTCCGGCTTGTCCGAGCCGTACAGCCGCATCGCGTCCGCATAGGTCATCACCGGGAAGGGCTTCGGCAGCTTCACGCCGAGCACTTCGTCGAAGACCGTGCGGATCATCTCCTCCATCAGATCGCGGATCTCCTGCTCGGTCAGGAAGGAGGTCTCGACGTCGATCTGCGTGAACTCGGGCTGGCGGTCGGCTCTAAGATCCTCGTCCCGAAAGCACTTGACGATCTGGTAGTAGCGGTCGAAGCCCGCGACCATCAGGAGCTGCTTGAACAGCTGGGGCGACTGCGGCAGCGCGAAGAACTGGCCCGGATGCACGCGCGAAGGCACCAGGTAGTCGCGCGCGCCCTCCGGCGTGCTCTTGGTGAGCATCGGCGTTTCGATGTCGATGAAGCCGTGCGCGTCCAAGAACTTGCGCACCGCCATCGTCACGCGATAGCGCAGCCGCAGGCTCTTCTGCATCGGCGCGCGCCGCAGGTCGAGCACTCGGTGCGTGAGCCGAGTGCTTTCGGACAGGTCGTCGTCGTCGAGCTGGAAGGGCACCGGAACCGAAGGGTTCAGGATGACCAATCGCCGGCACAGCACCTCGATCTCACCCGACACGAGGTGCGGGTTGACCGTGCCATCCGGCCGTCGCCGCACCTCGCCCACCACCTGCACGCAGTATTCGTTGCGGATCCGCTCGGCCTGCGCGAAGACGTCCGCGCGGTCGGGATCGCAGACGACCTGCACGATCCCTTCGCGGTCGCGCAGGTCGATGAAGATCACACCGCCGTGGTCGCGGCGGCGGTGCACCCAGCCGAACAGGGTGACGGTCTGGCCGATGAACTTGCTGTCCACCAGGCCGGCATATTCGGTACGCATGAAAACTCCAGGGATTCGGTCGGAAGGTGCGCGCAGGCAGAGCAAACGCGCGGCTGCAGGCGGGGCGGGCCGGACGTGCGGCGTCCGACCCTAGCGGTTTCGGTCGTGGCTCCGGGCCGCGGCGGGCGCGACGAGACCCATGGCGCGCGGCGCGCGAGTCTGGTCGGGATGCGCTTGTTTCGTCACGAGGCGGAGCTTAAAGGGGTTCATGGGCAGTCTCAACCCGCGTCCGCGCGCAGCCGCGCCGCGCATTTCCGGCAGAAGCGCTCGCGCACGAACGGATTGGCGCTGAGCACGGTCGCCCCGCAGCGTCCGCAGAACTGCGCGGTGCGATAGCCGAACGCGGTGAGTCCCGCCACGCCGACCAGCAGCAGCGGCGCCAGTTCGATCGAGGGTCCGCTCGCCCACAGCGCGAGCGCAGCGAACGACGCGGCCGCCAGCAGGTTGGCCCACGGCCAGAGCCGGCGCTTCAGCGCCGCGTCGCGGCTGGACGCGAAGAAGGCGAAACCGCCGCCGACCGCGAGCGCCCACGCGACGGCGGCGAGCAGCAGCGCGAGTTCGTGCAGTTCGAGTACCCCCAGATCGATCATCGCGGCCTCATTCGCCCGGCAGCGCGCGCGGATCTTCGCTGGTCAGCGCGGCCGGCCGATGCGGCCGCGCGCCGCCCGGCGTCACCACGCCCAGGGAAATGATGAACTTCAGCGCCTCGTCGACGCTGATGTCGAGTTCCTTGACCTCGGCCACCGGCACGATGATCGTGTAGCCGGAGGTCGGATTGGGCGCGGTCGGAACGAACACCGTCAGCATCTCGCCGTGCAGATGGCGGTCGATCGCCGGCCCGGGGGCGCCGACGACCAGCCCGATCGCCCACTGTCCGCGCTGCGGAAACTCGACCAGCACCGCCTTGCGGAAGGCGTTGCCCTGCGACGCCAGCATCGTGTCCGACACCTGCTTCACGCTTGAGTAGATCGACCGCACGATCGGAATGCGCGCGAGCAGGCCCTCCCACCAGCGCAGCAGCCGCTCGCCGATGATGTTCGCCGCCAGCACGCCGGTGACGAGGATCACCAGCACCGACAGGATCAGCCCGAAGCCGGGCACGTGCACGCCGAGCAGCTGGTCCGGGCGCCATGCTTCCGGCAGCAGCAGCAGCGTGCGGTCGAGCGTGGTCAGGATGATGTCCAGGATCCACAGCGTGACCGCGAGCGGCAGCCAGATCAGCAGGCCGGTGATGAAGTACTTCCTGAGCATCCGAACAAAAAAGCCGCGGCGCGTACCGCGGCTTCTTCCTCCCCCGACGTCGTGCTGCCTATGAACAGGCCGGACAGGCTCCGCTGCCGCACGCGGCCGCGGTCTGCGTGGCCGGCTGGCTGTCGGTCGTCGCCGTATCCGGCTTCTTCTCGCCGTTGCCGGATTCTTTCTTGCCCGATGAGCCGTTCTTGAAGTCCGTGACGTACCAGCCGCTGCCCTTGAGCTGGAAGCCCGCTGCGGTCAACTGCTTGGCAAAAGTCGCGGCACCGCAGGCCGTGCAGACGGTCAGCGGTTCGTCGGAGATCTTCTGCAGCACGTCCTGCGCGTGCCCGCAGGACGAACACTTGTATGCGTAGATCGGCATGGCTCCCTCTCCGATGCGTAACTGGCTGAATTATATGGGCCGACCCCGACGGGTCCGAACCGGGAAATGGGGGAGGTCGGCGGGAGAATCAAGCCGTCCGTCGCATCCACGCCCCGCTCTTGGACATCGGCAGTGTCCTGTTGCAGACTCGCCCGCGGGCCGCGGGGGAGCGGTCCGGGGCGCAAGTCCGGAGATTTGGCCCGCCTTTCGCGGACCCGAGGCTGGAGAACAACGAGGAGACCAGGCATGGCCACAAGAAAGTCCGCGGCCGCGGCCGACCGGCGCGCGCTCGACGCCGTGGCGCGCGCGCAGTCCGCCAAGGTCAAGGTGGCGGTCAGCGACATCGACGGCGTGCTGCGCGGGAAGTACCTGCACAAGGACAAGTTCAACTCGGCGGTGGAGGGCGGCTTCGGCTTCTGCGACGTCGTCTTCGGCTGGGACATGAACGACGCCTGCTACGACAACACCAAGCTCACCGGCTGGCACCACGGCTTTCCCGACGCGCAGGTTCGGCTCGATCTGGCCACGTTTCGACAGGTGCCGTGGGACGGCAACGTGCCGTTTTTTCTCGGCGAGTTCGTCCGCGCCGATGGCAGCCCCCACCCGCTCTGCCCGCGGCAGACGCTCAGGCGCGTACTGAAGCGCGCGGAAAAGCTCGGCTTTGCGCCGATGTGCGGGCTGGAGTTCGAGTGGTTCAACTTCCGCGAGACGCCGCAGAGCTGGGCGGCGAAGAAGGGTGTGGATCCGACCCCGATCACACCGGGCATGTTCGGGTACTCGCTGCTGCGCGCCAACGAGAACCGCGACTACTTCAACGCGCTGCTCGACGAGCTGCTCGCGTTCCGCGTGCCGATCGAGGGACTGCACACCGAAACCGGTCCAGGCGTCTACGAAGCCGCGATCCAGTTCTCCGAAGCGCTCGAAGCCGCCGATCGCGGCGCGCTGTTCAAGGCCGGCACGAAGGAGATCGGCGCGCGTTTCGGCATCATGCCGAGCTTCATGGCCAAGTGGAGCGCGCAGTACCCCGGCTGCAGCGGGCATCTGCACCAGTCGCTTTCGGACGGCAGGAAGAACCTCTTCTACGACCCGAAGGGAAGGCACGGCATGAGCAGGTTCTTCGAGAGCTATCTCGCCGGGCAGCTCGCCGTCGCACTGGAATTCGCGCCGATGTTCTGGCCGACGATCAACAGCTACAAGCGGCTGGTCGACGGCTTCTGGGCACCGGTCAAGCCCACCTGGGGCATCGACAACCGCACCGCCAGCTTCCGCGTGATCGCCGGCGCGCCCAAGAGCACGCGGCTGGAGACGCGTTGTCCCGGGGCCGACATCAATTCGTATCTGGCGATCGCCGCGCTGGTCGCCGCCGGCATGCACGGCGTCGAGAAAGGGCTGAAGCTCACCGCGGCGCCGATTACCGGCACCAACGTCGGCGCCGAGAACATCCCGCGCGCGCCGCGTTCGCTCGCCGCGACGACCGAGATCTTCAAGCGTTCCGAAGTCGCGCGCGACTGGCTCGGCGACGACTTCGTCGAGCACTTCGCGGCCACCCGCGAGTGGGAGTGGCGGCAGTGGCAGGATGGCGTGACCGACTGGGAACTGAAGCGCTATTTCGAGATCATCTGAACGAGCCATGCGTCGCCCCGTCCGCTTTCTCTGCGCTGTCGCGCTGATGATCTGCGCCGGCATGACCGGCGCGAAAACCCTGCGCTTCGCCAGCGCCTTCGATCCGAACTCGCTGGATCCGCATTCACTCGCGCTGCTGTACCAGACGCGCGTCGTGACGCAGATCTACGAAGGACTGGTCAACCGCGACAAGGAATTCAAGCTCGAACCCTCGCTCGCGCTGTCGTGGGAGCCGCTCGACGGCGCGAAGCGCTGGCGCTTCAGACTGCGGCCGAACGTGAACTTCCACGACGGCGCGCCGTTCACGGCAGACGACGCGGTGTTCTCGATCGAGCGCGCGCTGGCGAAGACTTCGCAGCGCGCCAACCAGCTGCGCGGCGTTATTGGCGTGCGCAAGGTCGATCCGCTCACCATCGACGTGCTGCTTTCCGCGCCCGACGCGGTGCTGCCGGAGAAGTTGTGGCTCGTCGCGATGATGAGCAGGCCGTGGGCCGAGAAACACGGCGTCCTGCTGCCGCAGGACTACAACGCCAAGCAGGAAACGTACGCGGTGCGCAACGCCAACGGCACGGGTCCCTTCAGGCTGAAGAGCTACGACCCGGACCAGCGGCTCGTGCTCGTGGCGAATCCCGACTGGTGGGGCCGCGGCGCGAAGGACGTCGGCAACGTGACCGAGGCGATCTATTCGATGATCCAGGCCGACGCGACGAGGCTCGCCGCGCTCGCGTCGGGACAGGTCGACTTCGTGATCGACCCGCCCTTCCAGGACATCGCGCGGCTGAAGGCCCAGAAGGACCGCCAGCTCAAGTTCGCCGAGATCTCCGACATCGGCACGCAGTACCTCGGGTTCGACCAGCACCGCGACGAGCCGCAGTTCGTCGAACTTCCGCCCGGCAAGCGCGGCGCCAATCCGTTCAAGGATCTGCGCGTGCGCCGCGCGATCTACCACGCGATCGACATCGATCTCATCGTCGGCAAGGTGCTGCGCGGACAGGGCACGCCGACCGGCTCGCACCTGTCGAAGCTCGTCGACGGGTACACGCCCGACGTGGAAGCGCGTCTGCCGTACGACCCGGCCAAGGCGCGCGCGCTGCTGAAGGAAGCCGGCTACGGCGAAGGCTTCGGCGTCACGCTCGACTGCGTCAACGTCACGTTCCGGGCGGCGGTGTGCCAGGCGATCGCCGCGATGCTCGCGCAGGTCGGCATCCGCGTGAACTTCCAGCCTTCGCCCAGCGCGATCTTCTTTCCGAAGCTCACGCAGGCGACCGCGAGCTTCTTCGAGTTCGGCTGGTCGCCCAGCACCGACCCGTGGGCGATGCTGCAGAACACCGTGCGCACCTACGACGGCGCCGGCAGCGGCGCGTTCAACGGCGGACGCTACTCGAACCCGAAGCTCGACGCGCTGATCGACGCGATCCGCGTCGAACCGGACCTCGCACGCCGCCGCCAGCTCGTCGGCGACGCGCTGCGGCTGATGCACGAAGACCTGCCGCTGATTCCGCTGTACCGCCGCACGCTGACCTGGGTGATGCGGCCGAACGTGCACGTCGTGCAATGGCCGAACGACGTGCTCGAACTGCGCTGGGTGCGCATCGACTGACGACCATCGACCTACGCGAGCCCTCATGACCATCGCCCGCTTCTCGTTTCCGACCACGATCCACTTCGGCGCCGGCGCGCGCAAGCTGGTCGGCGTGCACCTGCGCGACCGCGGTCTGAAGCGGCCGCTGATCGTCACCGACCAGTCGCTCGCCGCGCTGCCGCTGCTGAAGGAGTTCATGTCGCACCTGGACACCGGGCTGGACGTCGGCGTGTATTCGGGGGTGGCCGGCAACCCGACCGCGGCGCAGGCGATGGCCGGCGCGGACGCGTACCGGCTGCACCGCGCCGACAGCGTGATCGGCTTCGGCGGCGGTGCGGCGCTGGACGTGGCGAAGCTCGTCGGCCTGCTCGCCACGCACGAGGGCCACGTGCTCGAGTACGCATGGGACCACCCGAAGGCGCGGCCGATCGCGGGCGAGCTGCCCTACTTCGTCGCGGTGCCGACGACCAGCGGCACCGGCTCCGAAGTCGGCCGCTCGAGCGTCGTCAGCGAGGACGACACGCACGTCAAGCGCGTCGTCTTTTCGCCGAAGCTGCTGGCGAAGGTCGTGTTCGCCGACCCCGAGGTGACCTTCGCGCTGCCGCCGCACGTCACGGCTGCCACCGGGATGGACGCGCTGACGCACAACGTCGAGTCGTATCTCTCGCCCGCCTATCACCCGCTGTGCGACGGCATCGCGCTCGAGGGCACGCGCATCGCCGCGCGCGCGCTCGCGACCGCCGTGCGCGAGCCGAAGAACCTGCAGGCGCGCTCCGACATGATGATGGCGTCGATGATGGGCGCGATCGCTTTCCAGAAGGATCTGGGCGCCGTGCACTCCTGCGCGCACGCGCTCGGGGCCGTGTGCGACCTGCACCATGGCCTCGCCAACGCGCTGATGATCGAGCCGGTGATGCGGTTCAACCTCGAGGCCGCGCCCGCCCGGTTCGCGGAACTGGCGCGCGTGGTCGGCGCAGGCGCGGCCGAAGCCTTCGTGTCGTGGCTCGCGAAGCTGAAGGCCGAGATCGGGATCGGCAAGGGGCTCGCGTCCTACGGCGTCCAGCGCGCAGCGATCCCGCGGCTGGTCGACGTCGCGTTGCGCGACAACTGCCACCTGACGAACCCGCGTCCCTGCCGGCGCGAGGACTTCGAGCGGTTCTTCGAACAGGCGATGTGATGGCCAGACCGCTGCTGATCGGCGTTTCCGCGCGGATCTATCGACCCGCGGGGCCGGTACGCGATCTGGGCGGCGTGTTCACGAAGACGCTGCACTACCTGGAGCAGTCGGTCGCGCACTGGATCATGTCGCGCGACGTGCTCGTCGTGATGATCCCGGCGATCGAGAGCCAGGGCATGATCGAGCGCAGCGAGATGAGCCTCGCCGCGTACGCCGATCATCTCGACGGGCTCGTGCTGCAGGGAGGCAACGACATCGCGCCGCAGACCTACGGCGAGCAGCCGCTTTCGCCCGAATGGGAAGGCGACCTCGTGCGCGACCGCTACGAGATCGAGCTGTTCAACGCCTTCGTGGGGCTGGGCAAGCCGGTGATCGGCATCTGCCGCGGCTGCCAGTTGATCAACGTGGCGCTCGGCGGCACGCTGTATCAGGACATCGCGACGCAGATCCCGCAGGCGATCACGCACCGCGACGCCGCCAAGTACGACCTGCAGCTTCACGAGATGAACCTGGTGCAGGGCACGCGGCTCGCGGCGCTGTACCCGAACGTGACGCAGGCGACGGTCAACTCGATCCACCACCAGGCGATCAAGGAGCTCGGGCGCGACCTGACCGTCGAGGCGGTCGGCGTGCCCGACGGCATCGTCGAGGCGATCCGCTGGCGCGGGCCGAGCTACGTGTTCGGCATGCAGTGGCACCCGGAATTCCTCGCGCTGCGCGAACTGCATGTCGCGCAGCTCGACGGCCGTCCGATCCGCGACGACTTTCTCGCCGCGGCGCGAGCGCGCAAGGAGGCATCGGCCTTCGACCGCCGGCCGTCGGGCGCTTGAAGCCGCTCCACCGACCGCGCGCACCGCGGCCACGTCTCGCCGAATCCTCGAGGAGAAACCGATGCAAACCGGCTTCGAAACGCTGCTGTACGGCAAGGACCCGCGCAACCCGCGCATCGCGCGCATCACGCTGAACCGGCCGGAGCGGCTCAACGCAATCAGCCCGGCGATGCCGGGCGAGATCCGCCGCGCGGTGCAGCTCGCCAACGACGACGACGAGGTGCACGTGATCGTCGTGCAGGGGGCGGGACGCGCGTTCTGCGCGGGCTACGACATGAAGGAGTCGGCCGAACGGCCTCAAGCGCACGAATGGCTGCAGAACGAGATGCCGTGGGACCCGATGGTCGACTACAGGTGGATGAAGGGTGCGACCGACGACATCATGAGCCTGTGGCGCAGCTACAAGCCGACGATCTGCCGCGTGCAGCAGTACGCGGTCGCCGGCGGCTCCGACATCGCGTTGAGCTGCGACCTGCTGGTGATGGAGGCGACCGCGCGCATCGGCTACATGCCCACCCGCGTGTGGGGCTGCCCCAGTACGGCGATGTGGCTGTACCGCGTCGGCATGCAGCGCGCGAAAAGGCTGCTGTTCACCGGCGACACGATCGACGGCGCGACCGCGAAGGAGTGGGGCTTGGCGATCGACGCGGTGCCGCCCGATCGGCTCGACGCGACGGTCGACGCGCTCGCGGAACGCATCGCCGGCGTGCCGCGCGGACAGTTGATGATGCAGAAGCTGATGATCAACCAGGCCTACGAGAACATGGGGCTGGCGACGACGCAGATGATCGCGACCGTCTTCGACGGCATCACGCGGCACAATCCCGAAGGCATGTGGTTCCGCGCGCACGCGGCCAAGCACGGTTTCCACTCCGCGGTCGAATGGCGCGACTCCGGTCGGCCGATACCGGAAGGCGACGAGGCGCGGCGGCTGGCGGAAGGAATGCGCGAGGAGCAAGGCAGGTGACCGTGGCCTCGGCGCAGGCCGGGGCCCAAGTTGCCGCGCTTGGAATCAGGCCCGGGCCCGCGCCGGGGCGACACCACCTGACGAACCGACGGACATGCTGAACATCACCAACCCCGCCAACGGCAGCGTCATCGCCGAACTGCCCGAAGACGCGCACGAGTCGGTCGTCGCCAAGTACCGCGCGGCGCGCACGGCGCAGCCGGCGTGGGCCGCGACCACGCTCGAACATCGGCTCGCCTGCATCCGGCGCTTTCGCGAAGGCATCGTGCGCGATCTCGACAAGCTCGCCGCGATCCTCACGTCCGAAGTCGGCAAGCCGATCCGCCAGTCGCGCAACGAGCTGAACGGACTGCTCGGCCGGCTCGACTTCTTCCTGAACGAAACGGCGGCCGCGCTCGCGCCGCGCCAGGTTTTCGACGATGCCGGCCTGCGCGAGGTGATCGAGCACGAGCCGCTCGGCGTGATCGCCAACATCTCGGCCTGGAACTACCCGTATTTCGTGGGCAGCAACGTCTTCGTGCCGGCGCTGCTGGCGGGCAACGCGGTGCTGTACAAGCCGAGCGAATACGCGACACTGACCGGGCTCGAGATCGGCCGCCTGCTGCACGCGGGCGGCGTGCCGCAGGAAGCCTTCCAGGTGCTGGTCGGCGGCGGCCACGTGGGCATCGAGCTGCTGAAGGAGCCGGTCGACGGCGTGTTCTTCACCGGCTCGTACGCGACCGGCAAGCGCATCGCCGAAGCGGTTGCCGGCCGCATGATCAAGCTGCAGCTCGAACTGGGCGGCAAGGACCCGACCTACGTGTGCGACGACGTCGACGTCGCCGCCGCCGCCTCGTCGCTCGCCGACGGCGCGATGTACAACACCGGGCAGAGCTGCTGCTCGGTCGAGCGCATCTACGTGCACGAGAAGATCCACGACGCTTTCGTCGATGCGTTCGTGCGCGAAGCGAAGAGCTTCAAGGTCGGCGAGCCGACCGCGGAGGACAGCTACATCGGGCCGCTGACGCGCGCGCAGCAGGTCAAGGTGCTGCAGATGCAGGTCGCTGACGCCGTGGCCAAGGGCGCGCAGCTCCTCGCCGGCGGCAAGCCGATCGATTGGCCCGGCGGCCACTGGTTCGAGCCGACCGTGCTCGTGAACGTCAACCACGACATGCTCGTGATGCGCGAGGAGAGCTTCGGCCCGATCATCGGCATCCAGAAGGTCGCCGACGACGACGAAGCGGTGCGGCTGATGAACGACACCGACTACGGCCTGACCGCCGGCGTGTACGCGAAGAACGAAGCGCGCGCGAAGACGATCCTCGCGCAGGTCCACGCCGGCAGCGTCTACTGGAACTGCTGCGACCGAGTGAGCCCGCGGCTGCCGTGGAGCGGCGTCAAACACTCGGGCGTCGGGCTGACGCTGTCGACCTACGGCATCGAAACCTTCACGCGGCCGAAGGCGTGGCATCTGCGCGCACCGTGAGCGCCGGGCTCGCGGCGCGCGCAGAAGGCGGCGCTCTCAGGGCGTTACGCGCACCCAGCGCCCGATCGAGGGCACGCGGCTCGCGTTCAGGATGAACATCAGGTACCACCCCGGCGGCGCGAGGTTTGCCTGCGGCGGCGCCTCCACCGTCAGCGCTCCGGCGGCGATGCCGGCGATCACCAGCTCGATGCCCCGCTGCGACATGTTGAAGCCGTGCGTCACCGCGCCGGCGCGCAGCAGCACGACTTCGGTGATGTCGGCCGCGTTCGGCGTGTTGATCGTGAAGTTCGCGCCGTAGTTGACGGTCGCCGGCGCGGCCGAGATCACCGGCCGCAGCATGTCGAAGTAGTCCGGGAAGAAGCGTTCGTGCGGCGTCGGCACGCCGGCGGCCATCGGATCGCCGCCGCCGACGATGCTGCCGTCGGCGAGCAGGATGAACGACGAGTGATACGTCCGCACGTACTTCATCGCCGGTCCGACGGCCCAGCCGGCGCCGGGGTTGCGCGGATCGAAGATCTCGCACACGCCGCCGTCGGGACCGCCGCTGACGCCGCCAGCGACGAGCACGCGGCCGTCGGGCAGCAGCGTCGCGGTGAACTGCTGCGCGCGCGGGACGTTCAGGTCCGGCAGCGCGGTCCACGCCGGCGTCGGCGCCGACAGATCGATCGCCTCCGCGGTCTTCTGCGTCGGGGCGGGGTTGCCGCCCATGATGTAGACGATCGGCTTGTAATCGGGCGGCCGCAGGATGAGCAGCACCGACGTGCCCTTCTCGCCGCCGGTGCTGCGGTTGCCGTGAATCGTCGGGAACGCTTCGGCCGCGCCCGGCGCGGCGAGGTCGAAACGATGCGTCGGATCGTGCGGCCCGGCAATGAACAGCCGGCCGTCCGGCAGCAGATAGGTCCACGGGTAGTACTGGTGGTGGTTCATGCCGGCCGGCATCGCGATCGGCGCCGCCCAGCCGGCGCCGTGCGTGTAGATCTCGATCGTCTTGACGTTGCCGTACAGCGTCGCGGCGCGCCCGTCGCCCAGCGTCAGCGTCGTCGCGTAGAAGCGATCGCCGGCGGTGTCGGCCACGCGCGTCCACGTGAGGGAAGGCGGATCGAACGTGAACGACTTGATCGGCGAGAAACCGCCATGGATCAGCGCCGTGCCGGCGGCGGTGTCGAGCAGCGTGTGCGACGCCGACCACATGTTCGACGTGTTGATGTCGAGGCCCGGCGAGTCGGCCGGCTGGTTGGCCGGCAGCATGTACGTTCCGGCGGGTGTCGAGTAGTCCCACACGCGCGACTGGTCGGCGCGCGTGTAGCCCCAGTAGAGAACGCGCTGCGTGCCGGGCAGCAGCACCGAGTGCATGAATGCCACCTCGGGCGCGCCGGGGATCTCCTCCCAGCGGCCACCGCCGTGGCCACGGCACGGATGCGGGTCGACGTCGGGGCAGGCGTTCGAGCCGTCGTCGAGCGGCAGCCCGGTGCGATGGCTGATCTCGTGTGCCATCTCCTCGGTCAGCCACAGGCTTTGGCGCGCGCGCACCAGCCCGACCATGCCGTTCATCATGTGGTGATGCACGTGGCAATGAAACAGGAAGTCGCCTTTCAGGCGATGAAGCTTGGCGCCCGGCGGCCGGTGCTCGGGCAACTGCGCCTTTTCCTCGTCGGCCGTCAGCAGCAGCACCGGCGGGATCTCGGCCTCGACGACGAACGATTCGGCCGGACCCAGGCTGCGGATGTCGAGGTACTCGCCGCCGAACTTCCAGCGCATCGCGTGCGGATGGAAGTTGTGCCAGGTCGGGCTGGTGTCGAGGTTGAACACGTACCAGCGGATGCGCTGGCCGCTGCGGCCGACGATGGTCGGCGTGTTGCCGACGAAGCCGCGGCCGTTGATGCAATGGGTCGGCATCGACGCGCCCTGCGTCGAGGTCACCGTGTGGTGCGAGTTCGTGTTGTTGATCCACTTGACCGTGCCGCCGATGCCGACCGTGATCTCGTCGGGGCTGAACGCCATCGGCGGCCCCGGCTGGATCGTCACCGTCACCGGGTCGGGGCCGCCGGACACGACGTGCACGACGCCCGTCATCTCCGGATGATGGCGGCAGAAGTACGGATAGTCGCCGGCGGCGGGAAAGTCGATCTCGGCTTCGCCGCCCAGCTCCTCGATGTCGTCGGTGTCGAACACCGGCTTCGCATCGGGGTTGGACAGCACGTGGAAGAACACCGGCACGTGGTCGGTGTTGACGATGCGCCGCGGCAGCGCAAGCTCCTTCAGCGTGAACTCCTCGAGGAAGTCGAGGTGCTGCCGCAGCAGCTGCCGCGTCGGCTCGCGCAGGCGTTTCGCGTGGATGTGCGGCGCGAGCGGCACGATCGCCTCGTCGTCGAACTCGAACTGTTCCGGGATGCGCTTGTCGGCAAAAACCGGCAGCCGCTCGAGGCGCTCGACGTCGAGATAGATCCGCCGCAGCAGTTCCCACGGAAAGCGAAAGCGGCGCGGCGGCCGGTCGCAGGGTCCGAGCACGACGATGCCGCCGAACAGCCCCTGGTCGATCTTGGTGTCGTGGTGATGCGTGTGGTCGTGGAACGGCCAGGCGCCGAGCGCGTCGTCCGGCACGTCGAACGTGTAGATCCACGTTTCGCCGGGGCAGATCGCGTCCGACCGGCCGCCATGATGCGCGGCTTCGGTGCCGAACGGCCACGAGCCGTCCGAGTCGATGCCGTAGCGCACTCCGTGCGCGTGCAGCGAGTGCGGCACGTCGTCGGTGTTCCAGACGTGGATCTTCAGCCGCTGGCACGGCCGCGTGTAGATGACCGTGCCGGGAACGCGGTGCGTGTACGCGGGCTCGTTGATGTCGGCGGCGATCAGTTTGTCGGGCTTGGGAATCAGGTAGCCGGAGTCGAGGTATTCGCGATAGACGACCGCGGTCAGCGAGCGCGCGTCGATCTCCGCCTGCGGGATCAGCGCGTTCCCGTGGCCGTCGCCGCGCATGCAGTCGCGGCCGTACTGCACCGGCGGCACGGTCTTTTCCTGCGGCCGCACCGGGCTGTAGTTCTCGATCCGCTCGATCTTCAGGTAGACGTGCCGCTCGTCGCACACCGGCGGCTTCGGATGGCGCGCCTTGATCTCGACGCCCACCTGCGGCGCCTTGACGTTCCACAGCACCGCGTTCTCGGTCGAGGCGAGCAGTTCGTTGTAGCAATAGACCTTGAAGTACAGATCGGGCCAGTTGTCGAAGAAGATGTCGCGGAAGGCGCTGTCGTCGAAGCCGATCGAGAATGACCCGTCGCTGATCGTCGTCGCGCTGCCGAGATAGTCGTCGAGGCCGAAGTCCTTGTCCCACGCTTCGACTCGCACGCCGCCGATACCGTCGCCGGTGAACTGATCGACGACCCGCCCGCGGATTTCATAGCGCATAGATCCTCCTCCTGCTCTTCAGCCGGCGACGTGCCGGCGCACGGGTGTCGCGTCGACTCGAAGGAAGCCGACGGCGAACGCTGACAAAGCCGGAAAGCGGAAAGATCCTTGGCGCCGACCGGGCCGATCGGCGCTTGCTTGCCGCAAGTCTCCGCCCCGCGTACGCCAGGCGCAATGGAAGATTCGGCGGACAGCGCAAGACGCTTCGGCGCACGCGCGCGCGCGCGGCCGCCTTGATCAATCGCAATCGTCGTCCGCGGAGAATGTCGCGCGACGCCGCGTTCCTGCCGATACTGACAACGGCAACGGGGGAATCAGCTCCTGCGCATGCATAGAGTGCCGTGGTTCAGCGCGCCGGCCGGTGCCGCGCGCGTGCTGTCCGGAACGGAAGGCCGCATCCTGTTCGTCGGTGCCGCGCTGTCCGTGCTGATGATGCTCGCGCTCGGTGTGGCCTGGCTGTTGGCGCCCGGGCCGACGACGATGTTCTCGGCGATGCTCGGGCTCGACTTCCTGCTCGGCATCGCCGCCGGAATCTCCTTCGGCTACGCCAACGGGCTCGACGATGCCGCGATCGTCGGCGCCGGCATCATCGCCGACACGCTGCAGGTGCTGATCGCCTATCCGCTGTTCGTGCTGAGCTGGCAGCACCTGCTCGACATCGGCCGGCTGCGCCCCTACCTGGAGCGGCTGCAGGTCAGCGCCGAAGCGCAGCAGGGGTGGGCGCGGCGCTTCGGCATCGCCGGGCTGTTCATCTTCGTCTTCGTGCCGTTCTGGATGACCGGGCCGGTGATCGGTTCGATCATCGGTTTTCTGATCGGCCTGCGACCGCTGGTCAACCTGGCCGTGGTGCTGAGCGCGACCTACCTGACCACTTTGTTCTGGGCGCTCACGATCAGCGAGGTCAACCACAGGACGGCCGCGGTCGACCGCTACGCGCTGTTCGCGACGATCGTCGCGGTGGCGCTGCTGGCGCTGGTGTGGCGGGTGTTGAGCCGGCGGCAGCGGTGAGGCGCTTTACACCCTCTCCCCGCTTGTCGGGGAGAGGGAGGCAGGCGGCGTCAGTCCTCTTCCGCTTCCTTGCGCCTGCTCTTGAAGTCGTTGGCGAGCTGCATCTGCACGTTGGGCGGGACCATCTCGTAGTGCGACAGCTCCATCGAGTAGCTGCCGTGGCCCTGCGTCATCGCCTTCAGCCGCCCCGCGTAGCCGTCGAGCTCCGACAGCGGCACGACACCCTTGACGACCATCATGCCGCCGGCGAGGTTGTCGGTGCCGGTGACCTGGCCGCGGCGCGAGGACAGGTCGCCGGTGATGTCGCCCATCGCCGAGTCGGGCACGACGATCTCGATGTTGACGATCGGCTCGAGCACGATCGGCCGCGCCTTGGCGAGCGCGTCCAGCATCGCCTTGCGGCCGGCGGCGACGAAAGCGACCTCCTTGCTGTCGACCGGATGGTGTTTGCCGTCGTAGACGGTCACGCGCAGGTCCTGTAGCGGGTAGCCGGCGACGTAGCCGGTCGCGAGCACCTCGCGCACGCCCTTCTCGACCGCGGGGATCAGGTTGAACGGGATCACGCCGCCCTTGACCTGGTCGACGAACTCGAAACCCTGCCCGCGGCCGAGCGGCTCGACCCGCAGGAACACCTCGCCGAACTGACCGGCGCCGCCGGTCTGCTTCTTGTGGCGCGCGTGGCCCTCGGCCGGCGCGTTGATCGTCTCGCGATAGGGCACGCGCGGCGGGCGCGTGGTCACCTCGAGCTTGTACTGCTGGCTCATCCGCTCGAGCACCGAACGCAGATGCAGGTCGGACAGTCCGCGCATCACCGTCTCGTTCTGCGCGGCGTCGTGCTCGATCGCCAGCGTCGGGTCCTCGGCGGCGATCTTGTTCAGCACCTCGGAGATGCGGCCTTCGTCGCCTCTGCGCTTGGGCTCGATCGCCCAGCCGAACATCGGCCTCGGGAAGTCGAGCGGCTTCATCCGCACGAAGTCCTCGTCGTGCGAGTCGTGCAGCACGCAGTCGAAGACGATGTCCTCGACCTTCGCGACCGCGCCGATGTCGCCGGGAACGAGCTGCGACACCTCGACCATGTCCTTGCCCTGCAGCACCATCGGGTGCGCGACCTTGAACGCCTTCTTGCTGTCGCCGACGAAAAGCTGCGTGTCCTTGCCGATCCTGCCCTGGTGCACGCGGAACACGCCGATTTTGCCGACGTACGGATCGTTGACGACCTTGAACACGTGCGCGACGACGTGCTTGTTCGGATCGGGCTCCGCGCGGAACGACTGCGCGGCGTCGCCTTCGCCCTTGACCAGCAGCGGCGGATTGCCTTCGCCCGGATGCGGCAGGTGCCGCACCATCACGTCGAGCAGATCCTGCACGCCGGCGCCGGTGCGCGCGGAAACGAAACAGACCGGGATGATGTGCCCCTCGCGCAGCGCCTTCTCCAGCGGGGCGTGCAGCGTGCTCGGGTCGACCGCGCCCTCCTCCAGGTACTTCTCCATTGCCGCATCGTCGACCTCGACGATCTGCTCCATCACCTTGCGGTGGACCTCGGCGACCGACAGGAAGTCCGCTTCGCCCGTATCGTGGTCGAAGCAGTCGATCACGCGGCTGCCGCCGCCCGCCGGCAGGTTGATCGGCAGCACCTCGGGCCCGAACGCCTCCTGCAACTGATCGAGCAGACGGGGCAGGTCGATGTTGTCGTGATCGATCTTGTTGACGATGATCATGCGGCACAGGTTGCGGCTCTTCGCCCAGTCCATCATCCGCCGCGTGACCAGTTCGATGCCGCCGGTCGCGCTGACGACGACGGCGGCGGTCTCTACCGCATCGAGCGCGCCGATCGACTGGCCGATGAAGTCCGGATAGCCCGGCGTGTCGATCAGGTGGATGCGCGTGACGCTGCCGTTCGGTCCCGCCACGTCGCAGTGCAGGACCGACGAGCGCAGCGAGTGCAGCGCGGCCTTCTCCTGCGGGTCGTAATCGCTGACGGTCGTGCCGCGCTCGACGCTGCCCGGTGCGCCGATCATGCCGCTCTTGGCGAGCAGTTGTTCGGCGAGCATCGTCTTGCCTGCCGCCCCGTGGCCCACGAGGGCCACGGTCCTCAGATTCTCCGTCGTGAAAGCGGTGCTGTCGGCCATGGCCGGGGTCCTCCGTGTTGTGTTTGTCCGCGGAACTCTACTCCCGCACCCCGCCGCGCGGCGCCGCCGGGGTTTGATCCAGGTCGCGCCGCGTGCCTCGCGCGCGACGGTTGCCGCAGGCACAATGGCGCCCAAACAACGACCGGAGGAGACCGCCACGCGCGCCCGCGCCGGACGCCGCGTGCCGGCATCGCATGGCCGAACCGCAAAGCCTCGTCACCGCCGTGGCCCCGCCCGCGCAGGCGCGCATCGTGATCGTCGGCGGCGGCATCATGGGTTGCAGCGTCGCCTACCACCTGAGCCTGCTCGGGGAGAAGGACATCGTGCTGCTCGAGCAGGGGCGGCTGACGAGCGGAACCACGTGGCACGCCGCGGGGCTCGTGGGACAACTGCGCAACCACGAAAGCATGACGCGGCTGATCCGCTACTCGACCGAGCTGTACGCGAAGCTCGAGGCGGAGACGGGGCTCGCGACCGGCTGGAAGCAATGCGGCTCGCTCGCGGTAGCGCGCACCGCGGATCGCATGGTGCAACTGAAGCGCACCGCGGCGGTCGCCAAGGCGTACGGCATCACCTGCGACGTAATCAGCGCAGCCGAAGCCGGCCAGCTCTATCCGATCATGGAAACGCGCGACCTCGCCGGCGCGGTCTGGCTGCCCGGCGACGGCAAGGCGAACCCGGCGGATCTGACGCTCGCGCTCGCGAAGGGCGCGCGCAACCGCGGCGTCCGGATCGTCGAAGGCGTGCGCGTGACCGGCGCGACGCGCATCACGATCGACGGCCGTACCCGCCGCATCCGCATCCTCGACTGGCAGGACAAACAGGGACAGACGGGCCGGATCGCGGCGGAGATCGTCGTGCTGTGCGCCGGCCAGTGGTCGCGCGCGCTCGGACGCATGCTGGGCGTGACGGTGCCGCTGTTCTCCTGCGAGCACTACTACATCGTCACCGACCGCATCGACGGCGTGCATCGCGATCTGCCGGTGATGCGCGATCCCGACGGCTACATCTACTTCAAGGAGGAAGTCGGCGGACTGTTGATGGGCGGCTTCGAACCCAAGGCCACGCCGTGGCTGCAGAGCGCGGCGCATCGCGGCGGCATCCCGGAGAACTTCGAGTTCCAGCTTCTGCCCGACAACTGGGACGCGTTCCAGATCCTGCTCGACAACGCGATGATCCGCGTGCCGGCACTCGAGACCGCGCGCGTGAAGCAGTTCTACAACGGCCCCGAATCGTTCACCGCGGACAACAACTTCGTCCTCGGCCGCGCGCCGGGACTCGACAACGTGTACGTCGGCTGCGGCTTCAACTCGATGGGCATCGCCTCGGGCGGCGGCGCGGGCAAGGCGCTCGCCGAGTGGATCGTGCAGGGCGAGCCGACGCTCGATCTGTGGCCGGTCGACATCCGCCGCTTCGCGCGCTTCAACGGCAACGAGACGTGGCTGCCCGACCGCATCGCCGAGGTGCTCGGCTTGCACTACAAGATGCCGTGGCCGAACCGCGAGCTGGAAAGCGCGCGCCCGTTCCGCCGCTCGCCGCTGTACGCACAGCTTCGCGATCGCGGCGCCTGCTTCGGCTCGAAGATGGGCTGGGAGCGCGCCAACTTCTTCGCGCCGTCGCCCGCGGAGGCGAAGATCGAGTACGGCTGGGGGCATCAGAACTGGCATCCGTGGGTCGCCGCCGAACATCGCGCGTGCCGCGAGCGCGTCGCGGTGTTCGACATGAGCTCGTTCGCCAAGCTGCTCGTGCAGGGCCCGGACGCGCGCGACGCGCTGGACTGGCTCGTTGCCAACGAGCTGCCCGCGGCGATCGGCGGCACGGTCTACACGGGCATGCTGAACGAGCGCGGCGGCTACGAGAGCGATTTCACGGTCACCTTTGTCGGCGACGACGAGTACCTGATCGTCACCAGCTCAGGCTCCGCGGTGCGCGACCGCGACGTGCTCGACCGCGCGATCCGCGCGCGCGGCTGGCGCTGCACGGTGACCGACGTGACGCCGATGTTCGCGATGCTCGCCGTGATGGGTCCGCGCGCGCGCGAGCTGATGAGCCGCGTGTCGACCGCGCGCTTCGACAACGCGTCGTTTCCGTTCGGCACCTCGCAGGAGATCGACGTCGGCTACGCGACCGTGCGCGCGACGAGGCTCACCTATGTCGGCGAACTCGGCTGGGAGCTGTACGTGCCGGTCGAGTTCGCGGTCGGCGTGTATGAGCAGTTGATGGAAGCCGGACGCGACCTCGGCCTGGTCGACGCCGGCTACTACGCGATCGAATCGCTGCGCCTGGAAAAGGGCTACCGCGCGTGGGGACGGGAACTCTCGCCGGACATCAATCCCTTCGAAGCGGGTCTGTCGTTCGCGGTCAAGCTCGACAAGGGCGAGTTCCGCGGCCGCGAAGCGCTGGCGCGCATCAAGGGCGAAGGCGTCAAGCGCCGCATCGTCTCGCTCGTCGTGGACGCGCCGCACACGAACCTGTGGGGCAACGAGCTGATCCTGCGCGACGGCGCACCGCTCGGCTTCGTCACCTCCGCCGCGTTCGGCCACACGCTCGGCAAACCGGTCGCGCTGGGGTTGATCACGAACGCGAACGGCGCCGCCGACAAGGCGTGGATCGAATCCGGCTCCTACGAAATCGACCTCGCCGGCGAACGCTACGCGGCACACTTGTCACTGAAAGCGCCGCTGGATTCGAGCGCGGCGCGGGCGTGATGTCGCCCCCGCCTGCGCCGAGGCGACGACTAGCGAAGATCGAACAGCAGCACGTCCCCTTCGTCGCCGCGCGCGTTCGCAAGCCAGAGACGCTGTTCGCCTTCGACGAACGCACCGTCCCCCTCGGCAAGCGATTGCCCGTTCAGCGTCAGCTTTCCGCGCGCCACGTGCAGGTAGATGCGGCGGCCCGCCGGCGGCGCGTGGTCGAGCGTCGCGCCGTCGACGATCACCGCGTACACGCGCGCATCCTGAGCGAGCGGCAGGACACCGTCGGGGCCGCCGGGGGCCGCGAGCAGTCGCAGCCGATTGAGCTTCTCTGCGCGCCCGACGTGCAGCGACCAGTAGCCAGGGACCGCGCCGCGCTGCGCCGGCCGGATCCACCACTGAAGGTGATGCTCCGGCTCGCTCGCCGACGCGTTCATCTCGCTGTGCGAGATGCCGGTGCCGGCGCGCATCAGGTGCACGTCGCCCGGGCCGAGCACGACCCGATTGCCGATCGAGTCGCGATGCTCGACGCGGCCGGCGAGCGGATACGACATCACCTCGACGTCGCGATGCGAATGCCAGTCGAAGCCGCCGCCGGGCGCGACGCGGTCGTCGTTCAGCACCCACAGGTCCGAGTAGCCGTCGAAGGCGGGATCGCGGTACGCGCCGAACGAGAAGCTGAAGCGCGCGTCGAGCCAGTGATTGCGGAACGCGCCGCGGTCGGCGGCCTTGCGCAGCCGGATCACGACGACCTCCTTGCCAATGACGATGGCCGCGCGAGCGGTGCACTCCGCTGCACGACGTAGATGCCGGCCAGCACCGCACCGAGCGCGAACCAGACCCATGCGGAGGGGCGCTCGGCGAAGAAGACCATGCCCAGCACGAGCGACGCCACGCTGATCACGTAGCCGAGCTGGCTGGTGACCACCGGCCCGCCGCGCTTCTGCAGTTCGAACGCGGTGAGGTAGAAGGCGGTCGTGCCGGCCGCCGCGCCCAGCAGCGCCAGATCGGCGGTCTCGAAGTCGCCGCTCGGCAACGCGACGCCGCCGTTCGCAAGCGCGAGCGGGATGATCGTCGCGGCGAGCACGATCAGCATCGAGCTCGCCGCCGCCAGCGGCGCGAGCCCCGCCGGCCAGGCGCGCGTGCGGTAGATGTTGCCGAGCGCGAGCGCAAGCGGCGCCGCGAGCGCGACCAGCAGCCACGGCGCCGCGTCCGCGTCGGGCAGCGCGCCTTTGGGCAGCATGATCAGCAGCACGCCGGCGAAGCCGAGCAGTACGCCCGCCGCGCGCTGCGCGTGTACGCGTTCCAAGCCGAGCGCCGCGGCGATCGTGTACGTGAACGCGGGCGACAGCGCGACGACGATGCCGACCAGCCCGGCCGGCAGGAATGCGATCGCGCTGAAGGTCGCGAGGTTGGGCACGGCCACACCGAGCATCCCGGCGGTGGCGCCGTAGCGCAGCACCGCGCCGCCGAACTGCGGCGGCTGCCGGCGCGCGATCGCAACCGCGGTGATCAGGACCGCGGCCGCACCGACCTGCCACGCGAGCAGCGACAGCGCGTCGATGCCGCCGGCGCGCGCCAGCTTGCCGAATGCGTAGACGGCGGCGAGCAGCGTGCCGTTCAGAACGAGCAGCAGCGTGACGCTCATTCCGCACTCTCCGTCGCCGCCTGCGCGGCGAGCGCGTCGAGCGTCGGATAGTCGACGTACCCGCGCGCGCCGCCGGCGTACAAGGTCGCCCTGTCGGCTTGCGCCAGCGGCGCGTTCAGCGCGAAACGGCGCGGCAGATCGGGATTGGCGATGAACAGTTGCCCGAACACCACCGCATCGGCCGAGCCGTCGCACAGCGCCGCCTCGGCGCGCGCGCGATCGAAACCCGCCCCGGCGAAATACGCGCCGTCGAACAGCGGCCGCAACCGCGCGTGGTACAGCGCCGCGTTGGCCTCCGGCGCGCTTTCGAGGAACGCCAGCTGCAGCGGGCGAATCGCCGCCAGCAGCGTCGTGTACGTGTCGAGCCAATCAGCGTCGTCGATGTCGTTGAAGCGCTTCTCGGGCGTGATCTTCAGTCCGGTACGTGCCGAGCCGATCGCGCCCGCGATCGCCTCCAGCACCTCAATCACGAAGCGCGAGCGGTTCAGCGCGCTGCCGCCATACGCGTCGCTGCGCACGTTGGTCCTGGTCGACAGGAACTGCATCGGCAGATAGCCGCTACCGGCGTGCAACTCGACCGCGTCAAAGCCGGCGTCGACTGCGCGTTGCGCGGCGTGCGCGAAGTTGTCAACGATCATCCGGATCTCGGGCACCGTCAGCGCCCGTGGCGTCGCGTGCGGCTTCAGGCCGTCATCGGTATAGGTCACGCCCTGCGGCCGGATCGCCGACGGTGCGACCGGCGTGGCATGGCCGGGCAGCAGCGACGGATCGCTGATACGCCCGGCGTGCATCAGCTGCGCGACGATGCGCCCGCCCGCCGCGTGCACCGCGTCCGTCACGCGGCGCCACGCGACCACGTGCCCCGCCTCGGCCAGCCCCGGCGTGCGCACGTAACCCTTGCCCATCGGCTCGGGGTAGATGCCTTCGCTGATCATCATCCCGGCGCCTGCGCGCTGTTCGTAGTACTGCGCGGTCAATGCGCCGACGTTGCCCTCGTCGTCGGCGCGGCTGCGCGTCATCGGCGCCATCACGATCCGGTTCGGCAGCCGCAACGCGCCGGCGGCGAGCGGCGAGAACAGCGGTGAATTCGATGGGTCCATGCGTCGCTCCGTCGGTCGGTTGGAATGCGACGAATGATGAGAACGGGCGCGCGCCGGGGAAATCGGATAATTTCGCGCAACTCGTTCGAATCCATCGATCAACGAATCCCGTGCTGCGCCTGACGCTCGATGCCCTGCAGGTTCTGGACGCGATCGCGCGGCGCGGCAGCTACGCGGCGGCGGCCGAGGAACTGCATCGGACGACTTCGACGCTGTCGTACACGGTGAAGAAGCTCGAGGACGATCTGGGGGTGACCGTGTTCGACCGCAGCGGCCATCGCGCGACGCTGACCGAGGTCGGCCGTCTGTTGCTCGACGAGGGCCGCAGCGTGCTCGACGCCGCCGCCGCGGTCGAGCGCCGCGTGCGCACGCTCGGTCGCGGCTGGGAGGCGGAGCTCGCGATCGCGTACAACGAGCTGGTGCCGGTCGAGGCGCTGCTCGCCGCCGTCGGCGAGTTCTACGCGGCGGGGCACCCGACGCGCATCAAGCTGCAGGCCGAGGTGCTCGGCGGCCCGTGGGACGCGCTCGTCGCGCAGCGCGCCGACGTCGCGCTGACGGAGATCTTCGGCGACGGCAGCGCGCTGGAGATCGCGCATCGTCCGCTCGGCGCGGTGGAGTTCGTGTTCGCGATCGCGCCTTCGCATCCGCTTGCCGCGGAAAAGGAGCCGCTGAAGGCGTCGACGATCCGCCGCCACCGCGTGGTCGTGGCCGCCGATTCGTCGCGCGGCCTGCCGGCGCGCTCCAGCGGCATCGCCGCCGCGGCCGACGTGCTGACGGTGGGCAGCCTCGCTGCCAAGCTCGCCGCGCACGTCGCCGGCCTCGGCGTCGGCTTCCTGCCGCGTGCGCTGGCCGCACCGGCGATCGCCGCGGGCCGGCTCGTCGAGCGCCGCGTGTCGGCGCCGAAGCCGCGCGTGGCGCTCGCAGTGGCGTGGCGAACACCGGATGCCGGCCCGGCGTGCCGTTGGTTCGTCGAGCGGCTGCAACGGCTCGATCTCGGGTCCGGCTGACGCGCGACCGCCGTCGCCCCGGCGCAGGCCGGGGCCCAAGTCAGCCCGGCGCCTGCGTTCCGTTCGCGTTCAACCCTTCGCCGGGCTCAGGACAGGCTCGTCGAAACACGAACGGCGCTCAGGTAGGCGATCGCCCTTCGACAAGCTCAAGGCGGCCGGACGCTCGGCTGATTCGCGGCGACATTCGAAGAGGCCGCTCCATCCCGCCGTCCGGCGAGCTGCGCGCTACGCTTCGCCCCCGAACAACGAAAACAATCCGTGAATCCCCACGCCGCACATCTGTGGAAGGCACCCGCCTGGGCGCTTTCGTTGCTGCTCGCGTGCCTGGGCATGCTCGGGCCGTTTGCGGTCGACACCTACCTGCCGGCCTTCGCCGGCATTCGCACTTCGCTCGGCGCCACGCCGCTGCAGATGCAGCAGACGCTGTCGGCGTATCTGTTCGGCTTCGCGGCGATGAATCTCTTTCACGGCGCGCTCGCCGACAGCTTCGGCCGGCGGCCGGTGATCCTGTGGGGCGTGGCGGCGTTCACGGTCGCATCGGTCGGCTGCGCGCTGGCGCAGACGATCGGCCAGCTCGTGTTCTTCCGCGCGATGCAGGGATTCGCCACCGGCGCGGGCATCGTCGTGTCGCGCGCGGTGATTCGCGACATGTTCCCCCCCGCGCAGGCGCAGCGCGTGATGTCGCAGGTGACGATCTTCTTCGGTGTGGCGCCCGCGATCGCGCCGATCATCGGCGGGCTGCTGTTCGAGTACGTCGGCTGGCGCGCGGTCTTCTGGTTCCTGTCCGGCGTCGGGCTGGCGCTGTGGCTCGCCAACTGGCGCGCGCTGCCCGAGACGCTGCACGCGAAGGACGCGCAGCCGTTCAACGTGCGCAACCTCTTTCGCGGCTACGCGCAGCTGCTCGGGCACCGCGACTTCATGCTGCTCGCGCTCGCGAGCGGCGTGCCGTTCAACGGCATGTTCCTGTACGTGCTGTCGGCGCCGGCCTTTCTCGGCGAGCTGCTGCACCTGAAACCGACGCAGTTCTTCTGGTTCTTCGGCATCACGATCAGCGGGATCATGGGCGGCGCTTGGCTCTCCGGCCGTCTGGCCGGGCACATCAAGCCGCGCAAGCAGATCCGCTACGGCTTCACGATCATGGTCGTCGTGTCGGTCGTCAACGTGGCGGCCAACGCGGCGTTCACCGCGCAGCCGTGGTGGGCGCTGCCGCTGCTCGGCATCTTCGCCTTCGGCTGGTCGCTGATGGTGCCGGTGGTCACGCTGCTGGTGCTCGATCTCGTGCCCGAGCGACGCGGGCTCGCATCGTCGCTGCAGGCGGTCGTCGGCAGCACCGCCAACGGCATCGTCGCGGGCGCGCTCGCGCCGGTGGTGATGCACTCGACGATCGAACTGGCCGTCGCCTCCTTCGGGCTGATGTGCATCGGCCTCGCGTCGTGGCAGATCGTCAAGCAGCGCGTGAAGGCGGCGTGATCGGCCGCCCCGGCCTGCGCCGGCGCGACGAGGACAGGCACAATCTGCGCCGTGAGCCGACCCGCGCTCTCACGAGGAGCCGCGGGCCAAGAACCGCCCCCTGAACCGCAGGAAGGAGAACGACTGTGCTGATCGGCGTCCCGAAGGAAATCAAAGTTCACGAATACCGCGTCGGCATGACGCCGTCGTCCGTGCGCGAGGCGGTAACCCGCGGCCACGCGGTGATCGTCGAAACGCAGGCCGGCGCCGGCATCGGCGCGACCGACGACGACTACCGCAAGGCCGGCGCGGAGGTCGTCGGTAGCGCGGCCGAGGTGTTCAAGCGCGCGGAGATGATCGTGAAGGTCAAGGAACCGCAGGCGGTCGAACGCAAGATGCTGCGCGACGGCCAGGTGCTGTTCACCTACCTGCACCTCGCGCCCGATCCCGAGCAGGCGCAGGATCTGATCTCAAGCGGCGCGATCTGCATCGCGTACGAAACCGTCACCTCGCCGAGCGGCGGGCTGCCGCTGCTCGCGCCGATGAGCGAAGTCGCCGGCCGCCTCGCCGTGCAGGCAGGCGCGCGCTGCCTGGAGAAATCCGCCGGCGGCATGGGCACGCTGCTCGGCGGCGTGCCGGGCGTGGCGCCCGCGCGCGTGCTGATCCTCGGCGCAGGCGTCGTCGGCACCCACGCCGCGCAGATGGCGGTGGGCAGCGGCGCGCAAGTGGTCGTGATCGACAGGAACGCGGATGCGCTGCGCAGGATCGACGCGATGTTCAACGGCCGCGCGATGACGATCTTCTCCAACCAGGACAACATCGAGCGCGAGGTGCAACGCGCCGACCTCGTCATCTCCGGCGTGCTGATCCCCGGCGCCGAAGCGCCCAAGCTGATCACCCGCGCGATGCTGCCCAAGATGAAACACGGCTCGGTGATCGTCGACGTCGCGATCGACCAGGGCGGCAGCGTCGAGACCAGCCGCCCCACGACGCACGCCGAGCCCACTTACGTGATCGACAACGTCGTGCACTACATGGTCGCCAACATGCCCGGCGCCGTGCCGCGCACGAGCACTTACGCGCTGAACAACGCGACGCTCCCCTTCACGCTCGCGCTCGCCGACAAAGGCTGGCGCAAAGCGCTGCACGACGATCCGCACCTGAAAAACGGCCTGAACGTCGCCGCCGGCAAGGTGACTTACAAGGCCGTGGCGAAGGCGCTGAACCTCAACTACACGCCGGCCGACGCGGTGATCGTCTGAAGGCAGTCCAGGCTACGCAGCACGGCGCTGCGCTGGCCTGTGAGCACGCCCGGCCCGGCGGGTCGATGGCGCTCGCCCACCCTTCACGAGGCGGACTTGGAGCTTGTAGCCGAGCGCCTTCGCATACCTTTGCAGCGTTGCAATCGACGGCGAGTGCCTGGCCTCGGCCGACTCCAGGCGAGCGATCGCCGACTGAGTCGTCCCGATCCGGGCCGCGACTTCGGCTTGTGTCAGTCCGGCCTCCGCGCGCGCCTTCAGCACCTCGTCGAGGAACGCAAACTCTTCATCGAGCTCGTCGTACGCCTTCTTCACCGCAGGCCGCGCAAGCGCGCGTGCTTTGAACCGCTTCAGCGTGCTAGCCATACATCACTTCCTTCATTCGCTGGCGCGCAATCTCGAGTTCCTTGTGCGCGGTCTTCTCCGTCTTCTTCACGAACTGGTGCAGAAAGACGATACGCCGGCCCACGACCGTGCAATAGAACACCCTCGCGATGCCTTCTGCGGCTTTCAGTCGAAGCTCGAACAAACCGCCGCCCATCGCCCTCGTATGCGGCATTCCAAGTCGGGCCCGAAGATTTCCATTCGCTCCGCATATCGCACGAACCTGGCGACGAAGCCCGCCGGTAGCGCGAGGATTTCGTTCTCTACGCGACGGCTGTAGAAGGCGACGGTCCAGGGCACGGGCGCACTATAGCAAATCCGCTATTTCACTTGCCTGCCACGAGGGCATGGTGAAAGAAACCCGCGGACGATCCGCACCTGAAGAACGGACCGAACGTCGCCGCGGGAAAGGTGACTTACAAGGCCGTGGCGAAGGCGCTGAACCTCAACTACACGCCGGCCGATGCGGTGATCGTCTGATCCCGGCGCGCCGGGCAGCCGGCGCACTCACGCAAAGGGGCGCGAGTGCGCCGAAACGCAGCTATCGCGGAAGCGCTTCCTGAGTCTGCGGATTCAGGCGGTTCAGGCGGATCGCGCCGGCGCGCGCCTTGTCGCTCAGGTTATAGATCTGCAGGCCGGCCGTGATGTCGCTCTCGTAGATGAAGTTGTTGTACCAGTAGGTCGACCAGGCGCCGCCGAGCTGGCAGCTCACCTCCGGGCCGCAGAACGAGCCCGGGCCAAGCGAAGCGGGATCGCTCCAGCCCACCGTTTGCGGGTTGGCCGGGTCGGTGAAATCGGTCACCCAGGTTCCCGCCTGGTAGTGGCCGCCGACCGCGACGTACCTCCCGCTGCGCAGCGGCACGATATTGAAGTTGTGGATCGTGCAGTTCTCGTCCGCTCCCTGGCCGCGCGGCAACACCCACTGGCCGAGCTTCGCGCCGGTGGCCGCATCGTAGAAGAACATGCTCTTGTCCACCGCGGGGTCGCCCGATTCGCACTCGGCGGCGACGCCGCCGCCCGGCTCCCAGCCGGCTGCGATGACCCGGCCGTCCCAGGTGAACGTGGCCGAATGCCAGCGGCCGTTGGTGGTCGACTGCCCCACGCCGGGCTCGACGATCGTGAACAGCAGGCTCGGATCGCGCGGGTTGCTGATGTCCCAGACGTTGATCGTGTCCGCGCTCGCACACGCCGCCTTGTTGATGCCGCCGAGAATCACGCCGACGTCGTGGCAGCCGGTGCGAACCGCCGGGTCGGTCGGACCGGCGAGCGGCTCGCGGTGGATCAGACTCGCCGCGGCCGGATTGGCGAGCGGCACCGCGATGATGTCCATGAAGTCGCCGAGCGCATTCTGCTCGGCAACCGTCAACCCGACGCCGCAGCCCGCGCTGCTCGAGTTGTTGCTGTAGACGATCAGGTCGCCGCCGTCGACGCCGGCTGCGGTGACCGTGTGCGATCCGCACGGCAGTTCGACCGCTGCGAGAAGCTGCGGGCTCGCCGGGTTGCTGATGTCGAAGATGTGCACGCCCTCGAAGCCCGCGGGCACGGTGCTTCCCGCGCACGCGCGCGGTTCCGGCCGCTTCGTGTTCCAGCTGCGCACGAGGACGTGATCCCACACGACGAGGTCGCCCTGGTCGCCGTTGCACACGACCTCGGAAACCAGCTTCGGGTTGCCGGGCGCAGAGATGTCGATGACCCGGAAACCATCGTAGGTTCCCTGGTAAGCGAGCCTCCCCTGGAACGCGAGGTCGCTGCTGATGCGCCGCTGTCCTTCCGGCGCCTCGAACGACGCGGCACGCAGGTCGTGACCCATTTCATGCACGTTGCGCGTGTGCGGATCGGCGTCCTGCGGACTGGGAGGCGCCGCGATGCCTGCCGAAGAGAAGAATCCGCCGACAACGACGGCCGCGGCGGTGGCCAAGATGGATCTGCGCATGATCACCCCTATGCTGTTGCTGGCGATACGCCAGCTCGATGTCCGGACTCGAGGGACCGGATGGGACGATCTGTTGATCGCGCGCATGCTGCGTCGACCGCACGATGGCGTCAATCGCATGGACGGGGGTCGCGCGGATCGAGATATCTGCCGCCGCCGTCGCGCCGGATCGTGCGCCAAGCGTCGGGAGCGATGGCATACCTGCCGAAGTTCGGTCACGCACCGGCGGATGCGGTGATCGCGCAGACGCGTTCGGCGCGGGCCGCGCGACGTTCCATTGCGCGCGCTCAACACGTCCGCCGACCGCGAGAAGCTAGACTGGCTTCAGCCAACGCCGGCACCGACGCCGCGCGGCGGCGTCTCCCGCGTCTCCCGCCTCCCCCACCTTCAACGGCGATCCGCCTCGGTCGCTGCCGCCACCCAACCCCACCAGGAGAGAACCATGGGGCTGTTCACCAAGATCCTCGAGAAACTTGGTATCGCCAGCCAGACCGTCCAGGCAGCGACCCCGCAACCCGCGGCCGCTCCGCCGGCAGCCGCGACGGCGGCACCCGTCGCTGCGCCGCCCGCGCCGATCCCGCTGGTCGACGTGGTCGCGCAACTCGAAAAACGCGCCGCCGCCAATCCGCAGAAGCTGAACTGGAAGACCTCGATCGTCGACCTGCTGAAGCTGCTCGATATCGACAGCAGCCTGGCCGCGCGCAAGCAACTCGCGAACGAGCTGAACTGCCCCACCGAGCTGATGGGCGATTCGGCCAAGATGAACATGTGGCTGCACAAGAACGTGCTCGCGCTGATCGCCGCCAACGGCGGCAACGTTCCCAAGGAACTGCTCGACTAGTCCGAGCGCGCGACCACCCACGCGAAGGAGCATGCGCATGCAACTCACCGACATCCTCGCCCAGATGGGCGGCCTGCAATCGATCGCGCGCGAACTCGGCGTGAGCGAGACGCAGGCGGCCAGCGGCGCCGACGCGCTGCTGCCCGCGATCCTGGGCGGATTCAAGAAGCAGGCGCAGCCCGCCGGGCTCGAAGCGTTCGGCGGTCTGCTCGGGCAACTCGGCGGCGGCGGTCTGCTCGACAACGTGCTGTCGCCGCAGCCGACCGACGTGAGCCGCGGCAACGACGTGCTCGGCCAGATCTTCGGGTCCAAGGACGTGAGCCGCGCGGTCGCGCAGAACGCGGCGGCGCAGTCGGGGCTCGATCCCGCGCTGCTGAAGAAGATGCTGCCGATGCTGGCCATGCTCGTCGCCGGCTTCATGGCGAAGCAGCAGGGCGGCGCGCCGGCACCGTCGTCCGCCGGCGGCGGAATCGGCGGCCTGCTCGGCGGTCTGCTCGGCGGCCAAAGCGGCGGCGCGCAAGGACTCGCGTCGATGCTCGACCTGAACGGCGACGGCAATCCGCTCGACGACATCCTGCGGATGGTCGGCAGGGTTGCGCGTTAATCGGATGGTTCACGCAAAGGGAGGAAGTTGCGAACTGGCGATGGCGCTGGCGGGGCTGCCGAGCGTGCCGGAGCCGGTGTGAAGTTGACTGCGGGGGAACGCAGTCGAGCCTTCCTACGCGGCGTGCAGCAGAAACTCCACCTTCACGGCGTCGAACGGAAATTCGACGCCACCGCCTTGCGCGCGCACGAGCAGCCCGGCTTCGAGCAGCGCCTGCACGTCACCGTGGACGGCCTTGACGTCGCGACCGACGCGCCGTGCTGCCTCGCGGATCGACACCGGCCCCACACCGCACAGCGCCTTCAGCAACTCCCAGCGTTTGGCCGTCAACACCTTCCACAGCAGCTCGGGCGTGGCGAACGCGATGCGCGCCGTTCGTTGCGCCTTGCCCGATTTCCAGGTCCGAACGAAGTCCGTCATCGCCTCCGACGGCGAGCGGACTTCAAGCGTCACGGTTCTCATGGTTCCACCTCGCGATGTCGCGCTGGAAATCGGCGATCAACTTCTCGGGCGTGGTGAACACGTACTGGCCTGCCTTGTCGCTGTCGTGCAGGAGCATCGTCGCCTTCATGTTGCAGATGATGCCAATAACAGCGTGCTGTTACCAAAGAAGACATCAGCAGCGGTTCGACGCGATCGGGGCGCGGGTTGCATTTCGGCGTCGGCTAGTCGCTACTCGGAGCGCCGGCTGACTGCAGGGTTCGGCGTCGGCCGACTAGAAGGTCTGCATCCGGCAGCCTGAAACCTTGGGGATCCTGCCGACGAACACACATCCTTGGTTGAGCGAAGCATCGCCTCCAAGTTCGTGTAAGACGCTCGCGCGCGAGCCGGTAGACATGTTCGCGTTCTGCGCACACGGAGAACGAACTGGTGTGGCAGCGCCCGACCCTCGAGCTCACGCCGACTTCGGGTGGATCCATGAGCGCGGGTTCGACTTTCCGCAACGCGCACGCACTCTCACCTTCACGTGGCAGATGCACGGGCCTGAGCGGGCGCGCGGCCGCCACATTGCGATGGACACCATGCGCGCTGCGACGCGATCTCCGCGAGCGCGGACACGCGACTGTCGCCAACGGTACGCGCGTCACCAAACACAGCGGTATCGAGGTTCCGTCATGCCTAAGGCCTATGTGAATCGGATCGAGCGGCGGCACGAACGGCGATAACGGCAGGCGTGTGGGCGGTCAGGTCGGCAATTGAGAGACAAGAACAGCGCGTGTAGCGCCGAATGGTGAAGACGACGGAAGCAGATCTGACACCGGACTAGCGGAGTCTGTGGTGACCTCGTCGCTTTCGATGATCACGGCGGGGGCGTCCTTTCGGATGGAGTCGCTACTGGCCCGGCACTGTCTTCAGTGAAGTCCTCCGGGTCAGGACTAGGGAACTCTGTCTGTGTCTTCATAAACGTTACGACGCTCTTTAGAGCACTCAAGAAGCTCGCGCTGACGGTTACCTGATCTCCGTCTGCATGGAACACTTCTTCCATGTCCGAGTCGTCAAGGTACAGACGCTCTTGTACAAAGCTCCGCAGTTCCTGAACCTCGGTCGCCACTACGTGGCGGTCCCGCAGGTGGCGAAACAGTCGCTTGCGTTCCGGGATCTTCCAGTCCGATCTCTGAAGAGCTTCAACAAATGTCCACATTCGCACTAAGGCTGTGGTCCCATGCTGCCGAAAGGCCGCGAGTATCCGACGCTCATCCTCCGAGAGGACACGGCCCATCGAGTACTGCTGGACCAGGCGGTCGCGGCGACGTGCATCAATCTTGTCGCTGAGGAACGCAAGCGGTGCGACGATCGCGACCGCGCTAATCGCTACACCGAGAAGCAATAAGAAGAAACCGCCGAAATAGGCGGGTACTCGCAGCAAGTGCACCCACCATGGCTCTGCGCCGAAGACCCGAGACAGGAACGGTTTTCTTGCTGACTCCTCACGCAAGTCAACAACCGGGACACTCTTCGGAATCCCGACAATCTTTCCATGAGTCGCAACAGTGGGCACTGTACCGGCGCCGGTTATCACTAATAACTGAACTTGAAACCATTGCCCTGAGTCGATGATCACAGGAGCGAATACGACTGTGGAGCCATCGACACGTATATCGACACTGCGCTTCAAGTAGTCGCTAGAGGCATCTTGGATTATCGCGTTCAGAATGCGGCCGCCCGATATCTCAAGACGTAGTGGATCTCGATCATCGAAGTCGGTTCGCGACAGATTGGTCTTGCCCGAGTTACGGACTCGCAACGAAACCAGATGAAGCTCCTCCCTTGAAGTCTTGAGACTCTTTCCGGCGTATAGGAAGTCGAGTTCCGGCAGCGGTGCACGAACATCAAACACCGTGCCGACACCGAGGATCTCGACTTGTACTTCGTGGACGCGCTCGTAGAACCACGTTTGATATACGGCCAGAACTATGCTCGCGATAGCTACCAAGGCCATCGCTCCTGGGGATTTGACCGCGACCCAGACTCTCTTAAGCACTTCAGTCACTCGGTTTGCTCCACTTGTGTGGCTGCGTGGCTTCGTCGCAGCGTCGGGGACACGTGGAATTCATAGCACTGGTCGAATCATCGAAGGGCTCAGAACTGACCTCGGCTTGAAGTTGCCAATCGTGACGCGAGAGACGGGTTGTTCTCAAGGACAGGGTATAGGCAAGTGCGCTAGCAGCGCCCGCCTGCAATGCAATGACGAACCCGAACAACCGACGCGGCTCGATTAGTAGATTCGGCCACCCGCCACCTTCCGCATCCTCTTCCCGATCCTGGCATTCGCCCCTTCCACGCACAGCACCGCCGTCGACAGCGGAAACACCACCCGCTCGATGATCCGGTCCTGCGTGGCGCGCATGCGCTTGGCGGTCGGGAAGGCCCACCACGGCGTGGTCGTGAAGCCGAGCACGAGGTGCGGGCGTTCGGGGAGGCTGCGCACGCGCTTGCGCACGAGCCAGGCTTTGCGCACGCCGGGCACGGCGGCGAGCTGCTGGCGCAGCGATTCGAGCTGTTCGTCGCTCAGGCCGTGCGGCTCGAAGGTGTCTTTTGCGGTGACGTTGTTGCGCTCGACTTCGGCGGCGTAGAGCTCGTTCTGCCGCTCGGCCCAGCGCGCGTGCCAGCGGCGGGCTTCTTCGTCGCGGCCGTGTTTGGCGTGGTAGTCGCGCAGCAGGGCGGCGCCGGGCGCGAGTGCTTCGTCGTCCAGCTCGATCGCGCGCTCGATCAGCGCGATGCCGGCGTCGTCGTCCCGCTGCAGCAGGCGCAGCCCGAGCGCGAAGCTCGCGGGCGCGTGCGCGGGGTTCTCGGCGTTCAGCAGCCGGAACATTTCGAGCGCGGCGTCGGCGCCGGCGCCGACTTCTTCGGTCAGGTGCGCGCGCTGCAGGCGCTCTTCGAAGTCCAGTTCCGCCGCGCGCGCGTCCAGCTCCGCGAGCCGCTTGCGATCCTCCTGCACCTGCTGGTGGCGGCGCTCCCACGCGGGTGCGATGGCGTGCTGCCAGCGGCGGTCGAACTCTTCGGTGATCGGTGCGAGCGCGCTGCCCAGCAGCCCGTCGGCGGATTCGCCCGGCCCGGGCGGCGCGAGCCGCGGCTCCTGCTCGATCGCGCGCAGGCGGTCGGCGAGCGCAGGGTGGGTGTCGGCGACCGAGGTCTTGCGCGCCATCGCTTCGCCGAGCCAGCTCTTCAGCGCCTCGGGTTCGACGTTGGCGGTCAGCGCGCGGCCCATGTCGGCGTACGGCGAGAACTGCGGCCGCGCGTGATCGTCGGCCTTCTTGTGCAGCTCGGGCCAGAAGCGCGTCGAGAGGTAAGCGCCCATCACGTTGACGGTCGTGAGCGCCGCGGCAGCCGCGGTCGGCGAGGTGAGCCGCGCGGAGGCGGCGTCGGCCTCGTACTCGTTGGCGCGCGCGAGCGGAAACGACACCGCGGCGAAGTACGGCACGAAGCGGTCGAAGAACGGGCGGAAGACGAAGCTGCCGGCCGACTGCGCTTCGCGCAGCATGTGCGCGAGCCGCGCCCAGCCGAGCCGCAGCCGGTAGATCCAGTTGCCGAGCCGCGCGTGCCCGCCCGCCAGATGCCCCATCTCGTGCGCGAGCACGGCGGCGAGCTGCTTGCGGGTCAGCGCCTTCATCAGGGGCAGGCCGATGATCAGGTGGTTGACGTGCCAGCCGAGGATGCCGAGCCGCGGCGTCTGCACGACGGCGGCGTTGAAGTCGTCGGTGATCAGTACGTGGTGGAAGCGCGCGCGCACCTTGAGTTCGCGCTGCAGTTGGTCGAGCAGCGCGAAGAGTTCCGGCGCTTCCTGGCGCGTGACTTCGCGCCCCGTGGGCGGATCGAGCTTGACCCACATCGCGCGCACGATCATCCAGAGGAAGGCGCCGAAGACGATCGCGAGCTTGATGCCGGCGGCCGCGGCCTTGACGGTGAGCGCGAGCGAGCCGAGCAGCAGCAGCAATGCGAGCAGCAGCACCGCGCCGATGTACGCGTAGCCGGCGAAGGCGAGCGCGAGCACCTTGCGGCGGTAGGCGGCAGGATTGCGCGCCTGCTCCTGCTCCAGGCGCGCGACCAGGGATTCGAACTGTTCGTCGGTCATGGGAACGGCGTGAGGTGGAGGATCGGGCCATCGTAGCCACGCGCCCCGGCCGGGAAAATTTCGGCGATCCGCCGATAAGCGCGGCCGGCGCGGCGGTTCTCCCGGGCGGCGGCGCCACGCGTGCGAGGTTCCGCGTACCGCGCGCTATGCTGGCAGCCGTCGGGGTTTCGATCGAAGCGAGGAGCGCGTCATGCTGCATCACGTGATCGTGTCGTTCGGCGACAAGAAGGAATACGAATACAAGGTCACCGCGGCCGACATTGCGGGAATCACGGCGGACGACGCGCGCAGGTGGCTCGAGCGCGAGTTCGAGGCGCTGGAATGCGACCTGCCGAATCCGATCGGCAAGGTGCTGCTCGCGGACCGCGTGCTGAGCGTGGCCAAGTACGCCGGCGAGCGCCGCTTCAAGGAACACGCGCCGTGGGCCGAGCAGTTCGCGCGCAACGCGGCGGTCGCGCTCGGGCGCGACGTGATCCGCGTGGACGTGGCGAACTACAGCGTCGGCTACTGAGCGCGGCGGCGCCGGACGGCGCGGAACGCGCGGCGGCCCGCGGGACGGGTCAGGCTTTTTCCTCGTGCAGGCAGAGGATGTTGCCTTCGGTGTCGGTGAACCAGGCCGCCTTCTCCGCGCCGAGGTCGCAGACGTGGTTGACGGTCTTCAGGCCCGGCAGGTCGTAGTCGGCGAAGGTCACCCCGCGTGACTGCAGCTCGCGGATCGCGGCGACGATGTCGGCGACCTCGAAGCTCGCCGCGGTGTGCTCGGCCTTGGTGCCTTCGGGCTTCGGGATCAGCGCGATGTGCGTGCCGGCGCAGCGGTACAGGAAGTTGCCGTCGGGCCGCTGCCCGATCGGCTCGAGCTGCAGGCGGTCTTCGTAGAAGCGGCGCGCACGCGCCATGTCCTTGACGGGGAGGATGCAGGTCACCCGGCTCGTCTTCATGCCTATACTCCTGCAGCGCTGGACGCGGTGCGCCACTTGTACCGCACGCACCGCGGGGCTCGCGATACGCAGTCCTGCGTAAATGCTGAGAGACGCCGATTACCGGGTCGCATTGACGCTGATCGGTCAGGCCGGCGAGGCCGCCGAGAGCGTGGAGACGTTCGCGCGCTGCGTGGTGCAAAGCCTGCCGAAGCTGGTCGCCGCGGAGTTGACGACGCTTTCGCTGTGCGACCTCGTGCGCGGCCGGCGTCTGGTGGCCGGCGTGCCGCAGGGCACGTTGAGCCGGGAGCTGTGCGAGGCGTTCGACCGCCACTTCAACGAGCACCCGCTCGTGCAGTACCACGCCGTGCGGCGCGGCCCGGGCGCGCGCCGCATCACGGACTCGATCAGCCAGGCGCGCTTTCGCGAGACGGACCTGTACAACGACTACTACCGCTGGGTCGGTGTGGACCACGTGGTGGCGCTGCCGCTGCACGTCGACGACCAGTGGCTGGTCAGCTTCGTGTTGAGCCGCGCGCGGCGCGACTTCAGCGACCGCGACACGGCGGTGCTGAACGCCGTCGGGCCGGCGCTGGCCGCGTTCTACCGGCAGATGAAGCGGCTCGAAGCGGCGCGCGCGACCTTGCCCGACCGGCTGGGCCTGGACGGCGCGGCGACCGCGGCGCTGACCGCGCGCGAAAGCGAAGTGCTCGAGTGGGTTGCGGCCGGCAAGAGCGACGCGCAGATCGGCGCGATCCTCAACATCAGCTCGCGCACGGTGGGCAAGCACCTGCAGCACCTGTACGAGAAGCTCGGCGTCGAAAGCCGCACCGCAGCGGCGATGCGCGTTGCGCGCCGGCGCCGCGAAGCGTAGACACCGCGCGCGACCGGTCGGCGCGCGTTATGCTCGCGCCCGCCCGCGGCGCCGCGGGCCGCACGCCACGCCGCCCGCGCTCCCGCCTTGACCCTCACCGTCTCCTTCGCCGTCCTGCTCGCCGCGCTGCTGCACGCGAGCTGGAACGCGATGATCAAGGGCAGCACGGACGTGCTGATGAACACGGCGGCGATCGTCGCCGGCGCGGGCATCGTGGCGCTGCCTTTCCTGTTCGTCGTGCCGCTGCCGGCGCCGGCGAGCTGGCCTTACATCGGCGCGTCGGTCGCGATCCATCTCGCGTACTACTACCTGATGGTCAACGCCTACCGCACCGGCGATCTGAGCCTCGTCTATCCGCTGATGCGCGGCGTGGCGCCGCTGCTCACGGCGGTGCTCGGGATCTTCTGGCTCGCCGAGCTGCCGGGCACGTTCACGTGGATCGGCATCGCGCTGATCTCGGCCGGCGTGTTCGCGCTCGCCTTCCGCACGGTCGACCACGTGCCGTCGCCGAAGGCAGTGGGCTTCGCGCTCGCCAACGCCGCCGTGATCGCGACCTACACGATCGTCGACGGCACCGGCGCGCGGCTGGCGGGCGACGCGTGGGGCTACATCGTCTGGCTGTTCGTGATCGACGCGGTGCCGTTCACCGTGTGGGTGCTCGCGACGCGGCGCAGCGCCTTCACCGGGTTCGTCACCGCGAACCCGCTGCGCGGGCTGATCGGCGGCGGGCTGTCGGCCGCGGCGTACGCGATTTCGGTGTGGGCGATGACCAAGGCGCCGGTGGCGATGGTCGCGTCGCTGCGCGAAACCTCGGTGCTGTTCGCCACGCTGATCGGCGCGCGACTGCTGCGCGAGAAGCTCAACGCGCGGCGCTGGGCGGGCGTGGTCGCGGTCGTGGTCGGCGTGATCGCGCTGAAAGCGGCCTGAGCGCGCCGCGCGGGCAACAAAGAGGGCGGCTCGCAGGCCGCCCGAAAAAGTCGCTCTTGGATTCTTTCAGCGCTTGGCGCGGCGACGCGCGGCGAAGCCGATGCCGGCCAGCCCCAGGCCGAGCAGCGCCAGCGTGCCGGGCTCGGCAACGCCGGTCACGGACTCGACGTACACGACGAAGTCGTTGAAGTCCTTGTCGCTCGAGTTGTAGCGCAGGTCCTCCCACGCCAGGATGTAGCTCGACGAGCCCCACACGCCTGGGGTGTTTCCGGGCAGGCGGATCGTGTCGCCGTCGCCGCGGAACGCCACCATCTGGTCCGCGCCGTCGGCATTGCGATTGGACTCCGAGTAGAACGTGCCGCCGCCCGTGCCGAGGTAGTAGCCGAACAGGTTGCCCGTGAAGTAACCGGAACCGCTCGACCAGAAGTTGATCGCCTGCAGGTTGCCGTTGCCGTCGCGCTGCAGGTAGACGGTGGTCACCTGACCCGTCTGCGAGATGCTGACCAGCGCCTGATCGGCCTGATCCGCGGGTCCGCCGAACAACTGCACCGTGTTGCCGTTGTAGGCGTCGTAGATGCCGAAGGTGTTGGTCGAGGAATTGCCCGCGATCTCGATGATGATGGTCGCCGCCGACAGGCCCGAGGCCTCGATCGACCACAGCTCGTCGTAGGCGTACTGATCGGTGTTGACGTTCGGCGCGAGCGTGATGTCCGAGCAGGAGGGGCACCCTGCGCTCTTGTACAGGCTGTTGATCACCTGCTGCAGCGGCGTCTCGCTGCCCGGCAGGATCACGGTGGCGTTTGCGGCGGTCGCCAGCGCAGTCAGCACCACGCCGGCCATCAAGGACTTGATCGATTTCACACAGGCTCCCGTCGTTTTTCTTGACAGCGTATGCCGTCACGTCTTTGCGGGAGCAAGGCAAATGCCAACTAATCAAATCAGTGACTTGGAAGACCTCTCGAACGGAAGCGTCAGAAAATCCGACACTGCCTGGGAGACTTACCCAGCCTAGGCCGCCTTGCGGGGCCGCGCGGATCCGATCTCGCGGATGCCCAGGTCCTTCAGCGTTTCGCCGACCGCCGAGACGACGTTGCGCATCTCGTTGGCGTCGATCGCGCCGATGCACCCGACGCGGAAGGTCTCGACCTGCGTGAGCTTGCCCGGGTACAGGATGTACCCGCGCTCGCGCACGGCGGCATAGAAGCGCTTGAAGTCGTAGGCGGGATCGGCCGGCGCATGGAAGGTCACGATGATCGGCGCCTGCACCTCGGGCCTCAGGAAAGGGCGGAAGCCGAGCGCGGCCATGCCTTCGACCAGCGCGGCGCAGTTGGCCGCATAGCGCGCGCCGCGCGCGGGCTGGCCGCCCTCCTCCTTGAACTGGTCGATCGCGGCGCGCAGCGCGGCGACGACGTGCGTCGGCGGCGTGTAGCGCCACTGCGTGGTCTTCTGCATATAGACGTACTGGTCGTACAGATCGAGCGCGAGCGAATGCGAGTTGCCGGCGCTCGCTTCGAGCACGGACTTCTTGACGATCACGAAGCCCATGCCGGGCACGCCTTCGAGGCACTTGCCGCTGGCGGCCACCAGCGCGTCGAAGGGCGTGGCGCGCGCGTCGATTTCGATCGCGGCGAACGAGCTCATCGCGTCGACGATCAGCCCTTTGCCGCGTTTCGCGCACACCTGCGCGATGCCGGGCAGGTCGTTGAGGATGCCGGCGCCGGTTTCGCAGTGGACCTGCGCGACGTGCGTGATCGTCGGGTCGGCCGCGAGCGCGGCGTCGACGATCGCGGCGGTGGTCGGCTGGTCCTCGGGCACCGGCAGGTCGACGACGTCGCGCCCGAGGTACCTGCAGATCTTGACGATGCGCGCGCAGTACGCGCCGTTGTTCGGCACCAGCACGCGCCCGTTGCGCGGGACGACGTTGCCGACCGCGGCTTCGACGGAGAACGTGCCGCTGCCCTGCATCGGCACGCAGACGTAGTCGTCGCCGCCGCCGACGATGTCGACGAGGTCGCGGCAAATCGACAGCGTGATCCCGTTGAACGCAGCGTCCCACGATCCCCAGTCGCGCAGCATCGCCTGCTTCGTCGCGAGCGAGGTCGTCAGCGGGCCGGGGGTCAGAAGAATCGGGTCGTTGCCGCGGATCATGTTTCAGTCTCCTTGCTGGCGCTCGAACGCGCTACGCGAGCGCGGCGCATCCTCGCCCTTTCGCGAACGGGTCGTGAGGGAGTTTGGATCGCGCATCGCGGATGCGCCTGACTTCCTCCCCCTTTCGTAAAGGGGGACTGAGGGGGGAACCGCCACATACGCACCGAAGGTGCGTCCGTCTTCCTCCCCCTTTTGTAAAGGGGGACCGAGGGGGGAACCGCCACATACGCACCGAAGGTGCGTCCGTCTTCCTCCCCCTTTTGTAAAGGGGGACCGAGGGGGATTTCGCGTCTTGCCGCTCGCGGGGCGACCGAAGAAATCCCCCCTGCCCCCCTTTTCTAAAGGGGGGGTTGGGCTGAAGCACCGTTCGGTTCAACTGCGCCCCGTATCCCGCCACCGCTGCGTGCGGCGGACGAGCCACCACTCGGCGACGAAGAAGAGCACCGTCACGACGGCCGAGGTGGCGACGATCAGCGTGGCCATCGCGGCGGCGGAGCCGACGTTGCCGGCTTCGTCCAGGTGCAGGATCGAAATCGACGCGAGCGTCGTCTTCGGCGAATACAGGAACACGACGCACGAGATCGTCGTCATCGCGTTGACGAAGTAGTAGCGGCTGATGTCGATGATCGACGGCAGGCACACCGGCACCGTCACGCGCCAGAACGTCTTGTAGAAGGGCACCTTCAGCGACGCCGACACCGACTCGAACTCGTTGTCGAGCTGCTTGAGCGCGGTCACCGCGGTCAGATGGCTCGACGAATAGAAGTGGATGACGGTGGACAGCACGAGGATCGTCATCGTGCCGTACAGGAAGCCGAGCGGATTGGCCGGATGGTTGAAGAACAGGATGTAGCCGATGCCGAGCACCATGCCCGGCACCGCCATCGGCATCATCGCCTGCAGTTGAATCACCGGGCGAAGGAAGTCGGCCCCGCGGGTCTTCTCCAGCCAGTACGCGCCGGCGAAAGTCACCGCCGCGCCGAACAGCGCGCACCACAGCGCCATCTTCACGCTGTTCGGATAGGCGTTGTCGACACCCGCTTCCTCGAAGCCGTAGGTGTAGTGGTTCAGCGTGAACGACAGGTTGTACGGCCACACCTTGACGAACGAACCGAACACCGCCATGCCGACGACGAGCAGCATGTATGCCGACATCACGAGCACGAAGGCGAGCAGCAGGAAGTCGCGCACCGGCGCCGGCCGCGGGCAGTACGGCACGCTGCGCGCGGTCAGCAGCGCCTTCTGCCGCTTGCGCACCGCGTAGTCGATGAAGAAGGCGACCAGCACGGGGGCCAGCAGGATCAGCCCGACCACCGCGCCCATCGAGAAGTTCTGCTGGCCGATCACCTGCTTGTAGACGTCGATCGCGAGCACGCTGGTGTTGCCGCCGATCACTTTGGGGACGCCGAACTCGGACACGGCCATCGTGAAGACGACCATCGCGGCCGAGATCAGTCCGTAGCGCGCGCCGGGCAGCGTGATCGTCAGAAACTTGCGCCAGCCGGGCGTGGCCATCGAGTCGGCCGCCTCGTACAGCCGCGCATCGGACAGCGCGAGCGCGGCGAGCAGGATCATCACCGCGTGCGGGAACGACGAGAACACCATCGCCAGCACCATGCCCGGCAGGCCGTAGACGCTCTGCAGGCCGAACCAGCCGAGCATGAATCTGAGCCAGCCCTGGTTGCCGAACAGATAGATGAACGACAGCGCGGCGAGCATCGACGGCGCCAGGATCGGGATCATCGCGATGCTGCGCCAGACGCTCTTGAACGGAATGCAACTGCGCTGGATCGCGTAAGCGAACACGAACGCGAGCGGCACCGTGATGCCGGTGGTCAGCCCCGCGAAGACGAGCGTGTTCTGCGCCGAGCGCGCGAACGCCGGCGCGGCGAAATACTCGGCGAAGTTCGCGAACGCGACGAACTCGCCGCCGCCGCCCTGCACCGATCGCAGCAGCAGGCTCGCCAGCGGCAGCGTCAGAAAGACGAGCAGTGCGGCGGCGACGAGGAGCAGGCCCCCGTGCGCGACCAGCGCCTCGCTCGCCAGGCGCGCCGGCCGCGGCGTGAAGTCCGGGCGCGTGACCGCGGTCATGCGGACGGGAACACGCGCACGCGTTCGCCGCGCAGCGCGAACGGGATCGTTGCACCTTCGCGCACGCCCATTTCGAGCGCCTGGTTCAGCGAGAAATAGACGAGCAGCTTCTGGCCTTCAAAGCCTTCGACGTCCATCGCCGCCAGGCAGTAGGTGCCGAGGAAGTCGACGCCGAGCACGTGCCCGCGCATCGCGTTGGCCATCTGCTCGACCGGACCCGAGTCGGGCAGCACGCGATCCTCGGGCCGCAGATACAGGCGCACGGCCATCCCCGCCGCGTAGCCGTTGGCCCGCGTCGCGAGCTCGACGCGGCCCACCAGATAACGACCTTCGCCCAGGCTCGTCGCGCGCAGCACGTTGACCTTGCCGAGGAAGTCGGCGACGAACGGCGTGGCCGGCTGCTCGTAGACCTCCAGCGGCGTGCCGATCTGTTCGATGCGGCCGTGGTTCATCACCACGACGCGGTCCGACATCGACAGCGCCTCTTCCTGGTCGTGCGTGACCATGATCGTGGTGACGCCGACGCGCCTCTGCAGCTGGCGGATCTCGCCACGCAGCCGCTCGCGCTCCTTGGCGTCGAGGGCGGACAGCGGCTCGTCGAGCAGCAGCAGGCTCGGCGCGGTGGCGAGCGCGCGCGCGAGCGCGATGCGCTGCTGCTGCCCGCCGGAAAGCTGGCTCGGGTACTTCGGCCCCGAGTCGGGCAGGCCGACGAGCGTCAGCAGTTCCTTCACGCGCGCCCCGATCTGCGCGCGCGCGCGGCGCCGGTTGACCAGCCCGTAGGCGATGTTGTCGCTGATCGTCAGGTTCGGGAACAGCGCGTACGACTGGAACACGATGCCGTAGTCGCGCGCCGACGGCGGCGCGGTCGAGATGTCGCGGCCGTTCTGGATCACGCGCCCGCGCGTCTGCGACTCCAGCCCCGCGATGATCCGCAGCAGCGTCGTCTTGCCGCAGCCCGACGGCCCGACGAAGCAGACCAGTTCGCCGGCCTGGATCGAAAGATCGACCGACTGCAGCGCGACGAAGCCGCCGAACGCCTTGTGGATGCCTTCGAGCCGAAGCGCTTCGCCCGTCATGCCTGCACATTACCCGCAGTAGAGCGCCGCGTTGAGCCGCCGCAGCGCGGCCGGCTCCAACGCGGCGAGTCATTCCGGCGCGCGAGCGTCCGGAATAACGTCACTTCGGAGCAGCCTTGCTCTCGTAGCGCTTGCTCCACTCCTTCAGGATGCGGTCGCGGTTCTTCGCGGCCCACGCGAAGTCGTTCTTCACGAGCCGCGTGCCGTAATCGGCCGGCACGTTCGGCAGCGGCTTGTTCAGCGCCGGCACCGCGACGATCGCGAAGTTGTTCGCGTACAGCCCCATCGCCTCGTCGGAGATCGCCCAGTCGAGCAGCCGCTGCGCGGCGGCGAGGTTCTTGGTGCCCTTGTGGATGCCGATCGCTTCGAGGTCCCAACCGAGCCCTTCCTTCGGGAACACCAGTTCGATCGGCTTGCCCTGCGCCTTCTCGCGGTTGGCGCGGTACTCGAACGAGATGCCGACGACGTACTCGCCGTTGGCCGCCGCCGCGCACGGCCGCGAGCCCGAGTGCATGTATTGCGCGATGTTCTCGTGCAGGGCGTCCATGTATTTCCAGCCTTCGGCTTCACCCCACAGTTGCAGCCAGGCGGAGACGTCGAAGAAGCCGGTGCCGCTGGAGGCCGGATGCGGCATCACGATCTGCCCCTTGTAGACGGGCTTGGTCAGATCCTTCCACGTCTCGGGCTTCGGGATGTTGCGCTTGCCCGCTTCCACCGTGTTGAAGCAGATGGTCGCGCCCCACACGTCCATGCCGACCCAGGCGGGCGGGTTCTTCGGGTCGCGGTACTGCGGCGCGATCCGCTCGAGCCCCTTGGGCGCGTACGGCTGCAGCATGCCCTCGGCGTCGAAGATCGCCATGCTGGTCGCCGCCACGCCCATGATGACGTCGGCGCGCGGGTTCGACTTCTCGGCGAGCAGCTTGGCGGTGATCACCCCGGTCGAGTCGCGCACCCAGACGATCTCGATGTTCGGATTCGCCTTCTCGAAGCCGTCCTTGTATGCCTTCAACTGGTCGGTTTCGAGTGCGGTGTAGACCGTGAGCTGGGTCTTCTGCGCCGCTGCCCCGGTGGCGGCGAGCGAAAGGGCGAAGGCGCACAGCACGCCGAGCGCCGGATTGCGGAACTTCATGAACTCCTCCTTGTTGTACGCATCATGAGGGGACCCCGCGGTGCGGCCGCGTCGACGACCAGCGCCGGCAGCCCGCGAAGCTAACCGTCCTGCGTGACCGACCGGTGACCGCGGGCCCCAGCGAAGCCCTGCCGCGCGCCGGCGCGATCGCGTCTCCTGTGCCTGCGGCATCTCGCCTTCGGCATCTCTTATGGCGGGCCAGTCTACGCAGCGCCGAAATTTCGTGTCAATTGTTTTTTGCAGATTGTCGACAATCCATCCGGACGGCGATAGACTCGCCGCATGCCCGACTCTCACGTGATCCCGCATCCGACGATCGCGCTGCTGCGCACCGCGTCGCTGTCGAGCGCCGCGCAGCAGGAGATCGAACGCATGATCCTCGCCGGCGAAATCGCGCCCGGCGCGAAGCTCACCGAAGCGTGGCTGTCCGAGCGGCTCGGCATCTCGCGCGGCCCGATCCGCGAGGCCTTCCGCATGCTCGAGGAAGCGGGCCTCGTGCGGCAGGAGAAGAACCGCGGCGTCTTCGTGCGCGACATCCCGCTCGACGAGGCGGTCGAGATCTACGACCTGCGCGCCGCGATGGACGAGCTGATCGGCCGCAGGCTCGCGACCTCGATCACGCCCGAGCAGTCGAAGAAGGCGCGCGCGATCGTCGACCGCATGGAGGCCGCGGCCAAAAGCGGCGACGTCGACGCCTACCACCTGCTGAACCTGCAGTTCCACGACGCGCTCGTGGAGTTCGCCGGCAACCGCAAGCTCGCCGCCATCTACCGCAAGCTGGTCAAGGAGCTCGCGCTGTTCCGCCGCCGCAACCTGAACGACCGCGGCGTGCTGCCGCATTCGGTCGCCGAGCACCGGCAGATCCTGAAGGTGATCGCTTCGGGCGACACCGAAGCCGCCGGCCGCGCGATGTACGAGCACGTGATCGAAAGCAAGGAGCGCATGCTCAAGGGCGAGGCGGTGCGCTCCGCCCCGGCACGGGCGCGCGCCGGACGAAGGGGCTAGACGATGCTGCAAGTCAACGGCCGGCACTATGCGATGCCGAAACAGCCGACCGTCGTGATCTGCGTGGACGGCTGCGAGCCCGACTACATCGCGCAGGCGGTGGCCGCCGGGCAGATGCCGACGATGAAGCGCTGGCTCGCCGAAGGCACGGCGCTCGTCGCCGAGTGCGTCGTCCCGAGCTTCACGAATCCGAACAACCTGTCGATCGTCACCGGGGCGCCGCCTTCGGTGCACGGCATCTGCGGCAACTACCTGTACGACGCGTCGACCGGCAGCGAAGTGATGATGAACGACCCGAAGTGGCTGCGCGCGCCGACGCTGCTCGCGCGGCTGACCGACGCCGGCAAGTCGGTCGCGGTCGTCACGGCCAAGGACAAGCTGCGCAAACTCCTCGGTCACGGAATGCGCGGCATCTGCTTCTCGTCGGAGAAGGCCGACCAGGCGACGGTCGCCGAAAACGGCATCGACGGCGTGCTGCCGCTGGTGGGCATGCCGGTGCCGTCGGTCTACAGCGCGGAGTTGTCGGAATTCGTCTTCGCCGCCGGCGTGAAGCTGCTCGAGACGCGCCGGCCCGACGTGCTGTACCTGTCGACGACCGACTACGTGCAGCACAAGCACGCGCCCGGCGATCCCGACGCGAACCGCTTCTACGCGATGATGGACCGGTATCTCGCCAAGCTCGACGCGCTGGGCGCGGTGGTCGCGCTGACCGCCGACCACGGCATGAACGCGAAAACCAGGCTCGACGCCAGCCCCAACGTGATCTACCTGCAGGATCTGCTCGACGGCTGGCTCGGCGCCGGCCGCGCGCGCGTGATCCTGCCGATCACCGATCCGTACGTCGTCCATCACGGCGCGCTGGGATCGTTCGCGACGATCTACCTGCCCCCCGACGCGGCCTACGGCGTGATGGGGCGGCTGCGCGAGATCCCGGGCATCGAAGTCGTCGCCAGCCGCGAAGAGGCGGCGGCGCGCTTCGAGCTGCCGGCCGACCGTATCGGCGATCTGGTCGTCGTGTCCGAGCGCAGCGTCGTGCTGGGCACCTCCGTGTCGCGCCACGACCTGACCCAGCTCGAACTGCCGCTGCGCTCGCACGGCGGCATCTCCGAGCAGCGCGTGCCGCTGATTGTCAACCGGTGCGTGCAGGGATTGGACAGCAAGCGCAGGTGGCGTAACTTCGATGCTTTCGACCTCGCGTTGAATCACGCGCAGTAAGACGCGAAATGACGTTTTCACCACCGAGACACCGAGAGCAGCGAGAAGTGCTGTTCGTCTTTTCCTCGGTGTTCTCCGTGTCTCGGTGGTTAGTCCAAAGCCCGTGAACGCTCCGACCGCACCCATCAGGCACGAAGCGCTGCGCATCGCCGGGCGCAAGGTCGCGGGCGAGCGCAGCTTCGAGGTGCGCTATCCGTACACCGGCGAAGTCGTCGCGACCGTGCCGCTGGCGACCGTCGAACAGGTACGCGAGGCGCTGCGCATCGCGAAGAACTATCGCAGCAAGCTGACGCGCCACGACCGCTACCGGATCCTGATGCGCGCGGGGGAACTGATCGCCGCGCGGCGCGACGAGATCGCGCGGCTGATCACGCTCGAATCCGGGCTATGCCTGAAGGACACCCTGTACGAGGTCGGGCGTGCCTCCGACGTGCTGCTGTTCGCGGCCAACCAGGCACTGGTCGACGACGGCCAGGTCTTCTCGTGCGACCTGACGCCGCACGGCAAGAGCCGCAAGGTCTACACGCTGCGCGAGCCGCTGCTCGGCGCGATCAGCGCGATCACGCCGTTCAACCACCCGCTGAACCAGGTGATCCACAAGGTCGCGCCCGCCGTCGCGACCAACAACCGGATCATCGTGAAGCCGAGCGAAAAGACGCCGCTCGCCGCCTACGTGCTCGCCGACGTGCTGTACGAGGCGGGGCTGCCGCCCGAGATGCTGTCGGTCGTCACCGGCGATCCGAAAGAGATCGCCGACGAACTGCTGACCAGCCCCGACGTCGATCTCGTGACGTTCACCGGCGGCGTAGCGGTCGGCAAGCACATCGCCGCGCGCGCCGTCTACAAGCGGCAGGTGCTCGAACTCGGCGGCAACGACCCGCTGATCGTGATGGAGGACGCCGACGTCGAGGAAGCGGCCGCGCTCGCCGCGTCGGGTTCGTACAAGAACTCGGGCCAGCGCTGCACGGCGGTCAAGCGGATGCTGGTGCACGAGCGCGTCGCCGACCGTTTCGTCGAGCGGCTGGTCCAGAAGACGAAGGCCGTGAAGTACGGCGATCCGCTCGATCCGGCGACCGACATGGGCACGGTGATCGACGAGGCCGCGGCGCGCGAGTTCGAAGCGCGGGTGGACGAGGCGATTGCGCAGGGCGCGCGGCTGCTCGCCGGCCACGTCCTGCGCGGCGCGCTGTACGCGCCGACGGTGATCGACCGCGTGTCGCCCGAGATGCGGGTCGTGAAGACGGAGACGTTCGGGCCGGTGTCGCCGGTGATCCGCTTTGCCGACATCGACGAAGCGATCCGGATCGCGAACTCCACCGCCTACGGGCTGTCTTCTGCTGTATGCACGAACCGCCTCGACTACGTGACCCGCTTCGTGCAGGAGCTGCACGTCGGCACGGTCAACGTGCGCGAGGTCCCGGGATACCGGCTCGAACTGACGCCTTTTGGAGGGATCAAGGATTCCGGCCTGGGGTACAAGGAAGGCGTGCTGGAGGCGATGAAGTCGTTCACCAACACGAAGACTTACTCGATCCCGTTCTGACGCGCGCGCGGCGAGCAAGGAATTGCCCGCCGGCGCGACTCATCGTTTCGGAGATCTACTGCGAAGGGCAATAACCCTCGGAAGAAATGCAGACGCTGCTGAACCTGATCGCCGCGATCGCCCTGCTGGTCTGGGGGACGCACATCGTCCGGACCGGCGTGCTGCGCGTGGCCGGCGCGAACCTGCGGCAGGTCCTGCGGCGCAGTGTGGGCCGGCGCGCGACCGCCTTCCTCGCCGGCATCGGCGTGACCGGGCTGCTGCAGAGTTCGACCGCGACCGCGCTGCTGACTTCGACCTTCGTCGGCCAGGGCGCGATCGCCACGGCCGCGGCGCTCGCGGTGATGCTCGGCGCCGACGTCGGCACCGCGCTGATGGTGCAGGTGTTTTCGCTGAACCTGTCGTGGCTCGCGCCGCTGCTGATCGCCGCCGGCGTGATCGTCTACCTGTCGAAGAAGAACGAACGCGCCGGCCAGATCGGCAAGATCGTGCTCGGGCTCGGCGTGATGATCCTCGCGCTGCAGATGATCATGCAGGCCACCGCGCCGCTGACGCATGCGACCGGCGTCAAGGTGCTGTTCTCGCAGCTCTCCGGCGACATGCTGTTCGACATGCTGATCGGCGCGCTGTTCGCGATCGCGTGCTACTCGAGCCTCGCGGTCGTCCTGCTGACGGCGGCGCTGACCGCGTCGCACGTGATCCCGGTGCAGGTGGCGCTGGCGATCGTCGTCGGCGCCAACCTCGGCAGCGGGCTGCTCGTCGTGCTGACCACGTTGAAGTCCGATCCGCTGACGCGCCGCGTGCCGCTCGGCAACTTCCTGTTCAAGGGGGTGGGCTGCCTGATCGCGCTGCCGCTGCTGCCGTTTGCGGTGCAATGGCTCGCCGCGCTCGACCCGACGCCGCAGCGCATGGTCGTCAACATGCATCTGGCGTTCAATCTCGTCGTGGCGCTGCTGTTCCTGCCGCTGGTGTCGAAGATCGCGCGGCTGGTCGAGGCGTGGATGCCGGCCGAGGCCGCGAAGGAAACGCCGGGCACGCCGCGCCATCTCGACGCGACCGCGCTCGCCACGCCGGCGCTGGCGATCGGCTGCGCCGCGCGCGAGGCGATCCGGCTCGCCGACATCGTGCAGGACATGCTGACCGGCCTGCTGACCGTGCTGAAGACCAACGACTTCCAGCTCGCCGAATCGCTGCGCAAGCGCGACGACGAGATCGACCGCCTGTACACCGCGATCAAGCTGTACCTCGCGCAGGTCAGCCGCGAGGCGCTCGAAGAGCGCGAGTCCAAGCGCTGGACCGACATCATCCAGTTCACGATCAACATGGAGCACGTCGGCGACATCATCGAGCGCGTGCTGATCGACATCGCCGAACGCAAGATCCAGCTCGGGCTGTCGTTCTCCGACGCCGGCATGCAGGAGATCGAGCATCTGCACGCGCGGCTGCTCGCGAACCTGAAACTGGCGATCGCGGTGTTCCTGAACGGCGACTTCAAGTCGGCGCAGCAGTTGATGGCGGAGAAAGTCGCGTTCCGCGAACTGGAGATGCGCTACGCCGACAGCCATCTGCAGCGGCTGTCGGGCAACACGCCGCAGTCGATCGAGACGAGCTCGCTGCACCTGGATCTGCTGGCGGACTTCAAGCGCATCAACTCGCTGTTCTGCTCGATCGCTTACCCGATCCTGGAGTCCGCCGGCGTGCTGTCGAAGACGCGCGTGCTCGGCGCCGAGCAGCCGCTGCTGTTCAAGCACGACGAGCGCCACGCGTAGATGGCCCTTTCGCTCGACGATATCGCGCGCCTGTTCGACGCGAAGGGCGATCGCCTCTACAGCGGTGAACCGGTGACTCAGCTCGAACATGCGCTGCAGTCGGCGCAGCTTGCCGAACGCGCCGGCGCCGGCGACGCCTTGATCACCGCGGCCTTTCTGCACGACCTCGGCCACCTGATCAACGACCAGGGAGAGACGCCGACGCTGCGCGGCGTCGACGACAAGCACCAGTATGTCGCGCTGCCCTTCCTGCGCGGTCTGTTCGGCGACGAGGTACTGCAGCCGATCAAGCTGCACGTCGACGCCAAACGCTACCTGTGCGTGCACGGCGACGGCACGCTGTCCGGCGCCGAGTATTGGGCCGCGCTGTCGGAGGACTCGAAGCGCAGCCTCGAGCTGCAAGGCGGCGTCTTCACCGCCGCGGAAGCCCACGCCTTCATCGCGCAGCCGTTTGCCGCCGACGCGGTGAGGCTGCGCCGCTGGGACGATCTCGCGAAAGTCGAAGGGGCCGCCACGCCGCCCTTCTCCCACTACCTCGCCGTCGCCGCCCGCGTCGCGCGCCGGTAACCACCGCCTGCGCGTGCGCGAAAGCGCCGCGCGCTCGCTTAACATCGCGGCACCCGACCGAGCCGCGCTTCCCGTGAACTACACCGCCTACGCCGACGCCGCCGAACTGCGCGAGTTCGTTCCCTTCGTCCACGAGCTGATCGGCTGCGCGTTCGGCGTGATCCGCCCGCTGTTTCTGAGCGGCACCGCGGTCGACACGAAGAGCGACGCCTCTCCGGTCACGCGCGCCGACCGCGGCGCGGAGGAAGCGATGCGCGCCCTGATCGAGGGGCGCTATCCGGGCCACGGCATCCTCGGCGAGGAGTTCGGCGTCAAGCACGGCACGCGCTACCGCTGGGTGCTCGATCCGGTCGACGGCACGCGCGCGTTCATCACGAACTGCTTCCTGTTCGGAACGCTGATCGCGCTCGAGCGCGACGACGGTGCCGGCTTCCGGCCGCTGCTCGGCGCGCTCGCGCATCCGGCGGCCGGTGTGGCGCTGATCGGCCACCGCGGGGAATGCCGGCTGTATCGCACCGACGGAACCGAGCGCGTCGCGCGCGTGCGCGCCTGCGCGCGGCTCGAGGACGCGACGGTGCTCGCGACCACGCACTGGTCGACCGGCGAGCAAGCCGGCGGCCCCGCGGTCGAAGCGCTGATCCGCCGGGCGAAGCTGTATCGCACGTGGGGCGACTGCTTCGGCTACTTTGCGCTCGCCACCGGCGGCGCGGACGTGATGCTCGATCCTTCGCTCGCATACTGGGACGTCGCCGCAATCATCCCCGTGGTCGAAGGCGCGGGCGGCACGGTCACCGGCTGGAGCGGCGGCGATCCGCTGGCGCGGCCGTCGCTGATCGCGACGGCGGGTCCGTTGCACGAAGAAGTGCTTGCGGTGCTGCGTGGCGCAGGTTGAACCCCTTCCCCCTCTTTAAAGGGGGACCGGAGGGGGATTTCAAGCGGCAGAGCAAGGAGACGCAACGAGAGATCCCCCCCGCCCCCCTTCACGAAAGGGGGGGTCTGTTTACGCGCTGCGACGCGACCAAAGCGACGCGCTGCGCAGGACCACTTCCGCGAGCGAACGCGATTGCTGGTAGGTCTCGCGCTGCCAGCGCGCCTGGTTGCCGTGGGCGCGGACGAGCGCTTCGATCGCGTCGAGCGCCTCGCTGGACTTGAGCCGCTCCGCGTACGGGCGGCAGCGCTCGACCGTGTCGAGCACGTCGCGGTGCAGCGGGATCGACGCGCCGGAAACGACGTCGATCAACTGCGCTTCGAGCCCGAAGCGGCACGCCTGGAAGCGGTTGTAGCTGTAGGCGAGGTAGATGTCCTCGGACTCGGGCCGCGCGCCGGTGTCGACCAGCATCGCGCACACCGCCTGCAGGTAGCCCGCCAGTTCCGCGGCGCGATCGACCGTCAGCGGCGTGTCGAACACGCGGATCTCGATCGTTCCGTATTCGGGTTTCGGGCGGATGTCCCAGTAGAAGTCCTTCATGCTCTCGACCACGCCGAGCCGCTTCATCTTCGCGAAGTACGCCTCGAAACCCGCCCAGTCGGTGACGAAGGGTGCGCGCCCCGACAGCGGGAACGCGAACACCGTGTTCAGGCGCGAGCAGTCGAACGCGGTGTCGACACCCTGGTAGTACGGGCTGCACGCCGCGAGCGCGATGAAGTGCGGCACGTAGCGCGCCAGGCTGTGCAGCAGCGGCATCGCCGCGTCGCCGCTCGCGCAGCCGATGTGCACGTGCTGGCCGAACACGGTGAACTGCTTGGCGAGATAGCCGTACAGACCGGCGACGTGGCGGAACCTCGGCCGGTCGAAGATCTGCCGCTCGTGCCAGCGCTGGAACGGATGCGCGCCGCCGCCGGCGATCGCCAGATCGAGCCTGTCGGCGGCCTGCACCAGCGTGTCGCGGATCGCGCGCAGTTCGTCGCGCAACGGACCGAACTGGGTGTGCACCTTGGTCGAGATCTCGATCATGCTTTCGGTGATCTCGGGTTTGATGTCGCCGGGATACGGCTTGCGCTCGATCAGATGGATCAGGTCGGAGGCGCCGCGCGTCAGATCGCCGGTGCGCCGATCGACGATCTGCAGCTCCAGCTCCACGCCCATCGTCAGCGCGTCCGACTTCGTGAACTCCAGCGTTTCGCTCATCACGCCTCCCTCGCCTCGCCGGTGGCGCGCAGCGCCCACGCCAGCAGCAGCGCGCCGCCGATCTGCAGCACGAACACGGAGGAGAAGATCACCGCACCCACCTGCGCGCCGAGCTGCGGATAGGCCACCGCCAGCTCGCGCGACATCAGCAGCGCGACGGCCGACATCGGCGCCAGGCCCACGCCGAGCCACGCGCCCTTGCGCCACGCGAGCCCCGAGGCGTGCGCGAGCGCCACGCTCGCGCCGATCTTCGCCGCGACGCGCACCAGCACGAGCGCAAGCGCCGGCAGCCACGCAGGCGCGAGCAGCGAGAGGTCGACGGTCGCGAACGACAGCGCGAAGAAGATCAGCAGCGCGAGCGCCGCCGGCAGGCCGAGGTCGGCCGCCATCAGCCGCCGCTCGCGGTCGAACGCGCGCGCGAAGGCGCCGAAGGTCAGCAGCGCGAGCAGCGGCGACAGCCGCAGCACCTGCGCCAGCGCGAAGACGACGCCGACGAAGGCGAGCACGACCGCGATCTGGCTCGCGCGCTCGCGGCCGACGTAGCGCAGTACCGCGAGCATCGCCTGCGCCGCGGCCGCGGCGAGGACCAGCGCGCCGACGACGAGGTAGAGCGGCTGCAGCACCCACGTGTCGAGCACGCCGCGCGACTCGACGTGCACCCACGCGAGCAGCAGCGTCGACAGCACGACCGCGTAGATGCAGTTCAGCGCGGTCAGCAGCAGCAGCCGCTCGGTGACCTGTCCCTGCGCGCGCACTTCGCGCGTGATCGCCAGCACGACCGCCGGCGAGGTCGCGATCCCGATCGCCGCCGTCATCACCGCCGGCAGCGCGGCCATGCCGAGCGCGCGCAGCGCGACGAACACCGCGCCGAAAGTGAGCAGGCTTTCGGCGATGCTGGTGGCGAGCAGCGCGGGGTTGCGCCGCAGCCAGCCCCAGGAGACGCGCTGGCCGAGGTCGAACAGGATCAGCGCCGCGGCGATGCCGATCGCCAGTTCCGCATCGGCCGGCGCGATCGCCACCAGATCGACCTGCGCCAGCCCATAGGCGAGCAGCGCGAAGACGAAGCCCGCCAGCGTGTAACCGACCAGGCGCGGCACGCGCCAGCGCGCGGCGAACTCGCCGGCAAGGCTCGCCGCGAGCGTGAGCAGCGCGAGCGACAACGCGCCGGGCCAGTCGGCGGGCCAGTCGGGAAAGAAGCTCGAATCGGTCATCGGCAAACCAATGCGCGCGCTCGCACTCGCGGTCGGATCGTAGTGGATGGGATGGAATGGGCAAAAAAAAGAGCCCGCGGAGCCTCGCGGCACCCGCGGGCCTCAATGCGAGGAGGAAATGACCTCGCTTGCTTGCTGCCGTCGCTGGTAACCGTCGCGCAACCGCCGCAGATCCGCGTCGCGGTCGGCGGTGGTCTCCCGCCGATGCCGCAGTTGCGCAACGACGACTGCACGATACTGGCGCCACACGCGCGGCGAAATTCGCACAACAGCGTACGTACAAGCCTGCACGATCGCGTTCGTGCTCGTCTAGACGATCAGCACCGGTCGAGCGACGTCGCGCAGCGTCACGTGGATCGCCCACCAATCGGGGCCGGCCGGCGTGAGGTCGGCGCGCGGGCGCGGCAGCACGACGAGGTCCGCGCCGGCGTCCTCGACGAGCAGCCCGAGCTTGCGCGCATCGCAGATGCCGCACACGACGGTTGCCCGCGCGCCGACCTGCGTCAGTCGCGCGCGTGCGGCCTGCTCGATTGCCGCGCGCTGCTGCGCGAGCCACTGGTCGATGCGCTCGCGGCTCCACATCCGCTCGACGTGGATCGAATCGCGCGGCTCGAACCAGAACAGCAGCACGTCATCCGCGGCTTCGCGGCGCTGCAGCCGCACGAGCGTCGTGCACGCGAGGTCGACGGCGTCGAGCGTGGCGCGCGAAAGCACCGCGACGCGCTCGGCCGCCGCCGCGAGCCGCACGAGCGCGCGGTCCGCCTGCGCGGCCGACGCGGGGTCGGCCGCGTTCGTTGCGGTTTCCGGATCGAGCAGTTTGGGGACGGCCATGCAGCAAGCGCCGCGGCGCTTGCGCCGCCGCGCGTCTGCAAGATAAGCGCGCCGACGCGCGGCGACCATTCGTCGCCGCCCGTACGTAGCCGGCGCTATGCGCGGACGCGCCTACGCAACCGGCGGACTGCTCTGTTCGAGCTCGAAGCGCAGGCGGAACAGGTCGGCCACGCGGCGCGCCTGCAGCTTCTCCATGATGCGCGAGCGGTGCACTTCGACCGTGCGCGGGCTGATGCCGAATTCCTCGGCGATCTCGCGATTGTGCTGTCCGTTGGTGATGCGCTCGAACACCTCGAGTTCGCGCGCGGTGAGTCGCGCCAGCCGCGCGGTGATCTCCTCGCGGTCGCGCGCCTGCGCCACGCGGCGCTGGTCGCTGGCGAGCGCGACGGTCACGGCGTCGAGCAGTTCGTGTTCGTCGATCGGCTTTTCGAGAAAATCGACCGCGCCGTCGCGCAAGGCGCTGCGTGCGGTCGCCACGTCGCCGTGGCCGGTGATCACGATCACGGGCAGGCCGGGGTGGCGCTCCTTGAGCCGCCGCTGCAGGGCCAGGCCGTCGATCCCCGGCAACCGCACGTCGACCAGCGCGCAGGCGGGCCGCAGCAGCGCGTCGAGCTGCAGGAAGTCCTCCGCGCTTTCGTAGCCGCTCGGCGCGTAGCCGCGCAGCCGCAGCAGCAGCAGCAGCGAGTCGCGCACCGCCTTGTCGTCCTCGACGACGTAAACGGTCGATCCTTCGAAGCTCGTGTTGTCCCCGATCGGGGCGGCGTCAGCGGTCATCGGCAGGCAACTCCAGGCAAAAGGTCGTTCTCGAGCGCGTCGCGTCGAGCCAAAGGCTACCACCATGCCGCTGCGCGATCGTGCGCGCCATCGCCAGGCCCAGGCCCATTCCCCCGGGTTTGCTGGTGGCCATCGGCTGGAACAGGCGGTCGCGCACTTCGAGCGCCACGCCGGGCCCGCTGTCTTCGACCTCGATGCGCACCAGACCGTCGCCCGAACGCAGCGCGCGCACCTCGATCGCGCGCGGCGGGGGCGCGGCGACGACGGCCTCGATCGCGTTGGCGAGCAGATTGCCGAGCACGGCGCCGATCTGCACGCGATCCACCGCGACCGCGGGCAGGCCGGGCTCGATCCGGCTCGTCCACAGCACGCCGTGGCGCTCGAGGCGGTCGCGCACCTGGTCGTGCGCGGCCTCGATCAGATCGGACGGTGCGGTGCGTTCGACGTCGGCCGCGCCGGTGCGGAAAAAGTCGCGCATGCGCCGGACGAACTCGCCGGCGCGCGCGCTCTCGCGCACGACCTGCGTCAGCGCCTCCTGCAGCTCGCGGCGCGACGCGTCGCCGCCGGCGGCGAGCATCCGGCAGGCGCCGGCGTAGGTGCCGATCGCCGACAGCGGCTGGTTCAGCTCGTGCGCGAGCGAAGCCGCCAGCTCCGCCGCGGCCGCCATGCGCTGCGCCTGGTTCAGCCGCGCCTGCTGTTCGCGCAACTGCTGCTCGCGCTGCGCGAGCGCGTCGGCCGCGTGCGCGCGCTCCTCGGCGAGCGCGCCGAAGTACAGCGTCGTCAGCGAAAGCGCGAGCAGCAGCATCTGGAACTCGAACGCGGTGGCCGCTCTTTCGCCGAGCACGTACAGCGAGATGATCACGCCGAGCTGAGCGAGCGGCACCGCGAGCGCCGCACCGGCCGCACCCTGGCGCAGGGCGAACGCGATCATCGGCAGAAACAGCAGGTACGACATCCGGAACTCGTCGAACGGCGTGATCGCGAACACGAGCAGCAGCGTCAGCACGAGCGCGAGGACGAAGACGGCGAAGTCGCGCAGCGCCGCGCGGCGCCGCGCATCGGCCGCCGGCAGCGGCAGCAGCGTTCCGCGCGTCAGGTACACGAGCAACGGCGTCACGCCGATCAGTCCGAGCACGTCGCCGACCGCAAGCCGCAGGAAGACCCGCGTGGCGCGCTCCTGCGGCAGCGTGCCGTCGAGCAGATAGGCTCCGACGTAGACGATCGACGACAGCGCCGCGCCGACGGCGACGAAGGCGACGAACCACGTCAGGTCGCGCAGCGTCAGCTCACCGCCGGCGATCCGGGTCTTCGACCGCACCGCAAGACCCGTCAGCACGTACGCGAGCCCCATGCCGCTCGACGCGACGATGAAGCCGAAACCGCCGCCGGGCCCCTCGCGCACGAAGGTTTCGGCGAGCACGGCGGCGGCGAGCACTGCCGGCGCGAACGCCGCGCCGCCGAGCACGATCAGCGCGAGCGCGAGCGCGGGCTGCGGGTTCCACGGGGTCGCGGCGAACGGCTCGCTCGGAAAGATGTATGTGACCGCGTCGACCGCGACGTACAGCGCGACGAAGCCCGCACCCAGAACAAGAAGGCGCCCGCGGGCGCCTTCGTGCTTCCATCCTTCGAGCCGGTGCGTCAGCGGCGTCATCTCCGTACGCGGTCAGCAGGCGCCTGCGGGCGCCCCGTTCGGTCGCGCAGCGGCGATCCGGTCAGAACGGTATGTCATCGTCCATGTCGGCGATGTTCGGCGCGGGCTTCGCCGCGTCCTGCGCCTGTCGAGGTCCGGGCTTACCCGCGCGCGGCGCGGGCGGCTCCGACGCATCGAAGTCGCCGCCGCGATCGCCGGCGCCCATGCCCTCGCGCGAGCCGAGCATCTGCATGTTCTCGGCGACGATTTCGGTCGTGTACTTCTCGTTGCCGTCCTTGTCGGTCCACTTGCGCGTGCGCAACCGGCCCTCGACGTAGACGGAGCGCCCCTTGCGCAGGTATTCGCCGGCGATCTCGGCGAGCCGCCCGAAGAAGGCGACGCGGTGCCACTCCGTTTCTTCCTGCTGCTGTCCGGACGAATCCTTGTAGCGGCGGGTGGTCGCGATCGACACGTTGGTGATCGCCGCGCCGTCGGCCGTGTAGCGCGTTTCGGGATCGCGCCCGAGGTTGCCGATCAGGATGACCTTGTTGACGGAGGCCATGCGCTCGTCTCCTTGTTCGTCGCAAGCAAGCGGGAGGCCGGCATCATACCTTTCGTGCCCGCTCGTCCGGACGGCACCTCAGCGCGGCGTGGCCTCGCCGACCGCCAGCGGTTCGCCGCGCGCGCGGCGCGGCGGCTCGCGCATGCCGGTCGCGAGCAGCCACCACGCCGCCAGCAGTGCCGCCGCCGCGTAGAAGACGCTCGTGCTGCCCGCGCGCGCGGCGAGCCAGCCGCCGAGCGCGCCGCCGGCGAACAGCCCGATCGCCTGCGTCGTGTTGTAGACGCCGAGCGCAAGTCCCTTGTGCGACGCCGGCGCCACGCGCGACGTAAGCGAAGGCAGGCTCGCCTCGAGGATGTTGAACGCGACGAAGAACAGCAGCAGCCACAACGCGAGCCATGCGAGCGAAGGCGCGAACCACGCGTAGCCGAGCTGCACGACGGCGAGCAGCGCGATTGCGCCGAGGAACAGCGCCCGCATTCGCGCACGGCGCTCGGCCGCGACGATCGGCGGCATCATCAGCGCGAACGACGCGAGCACGACCGGCAGGTAGACCTGCCAGTGCTGCGCGAGCGGCAGCCCGCCGTGCTCGACCAGCAGCACCGGCACGACGACGAAAGTCGCCATCTGCACCGCGTGCAGCACGAAGATGCCGACGTTCAGCCGCAGCAGCTCCGGATGCAGCACGACGTCGAGCCAGTGCGCCGGGTCCTCGTGATGGATCTTCGGCGGCGCCGGCGGGACGATCCACAGCACGACGCCGATCGCAGCGATCGCGAGCACGCCGGTCAGCGCGAACAGGCCGCCCATGCCGATGGCGGCGTATAGCGGCGGCGCGCCGACCAGCGAAAGGGCGAAGGTGAGCCCGATCGATGCGCCGACCATCGCCATCGCCTTCGTCCGATGCTCGTCGCGCGTGGCGTCGGCGATGAACGCGGTGACCGCCGCCGAGATCGCGCCGGCGCCCTGGATCGCGCGGCCGACGATCGTCACCCAGATGTCGTCGGCGGCCGCGGCGACGAAGCTGCCGATCGCGAACAGCACGAGCCCGATCACGATCAGCGGCTTGCGGCCGTAGCGGTCGCTCAGCAAGCCGTACGGGATCTGCAGGATGCCTTGCGTGAGCCCGTAGATGCCCAGCGCGATGCCCACGAGCGTTGCGCTCGTGGCCGCATCCTGCGCGCCTGCGAGCCCGCGCGCGTGCACCGCGAACACCGGCAGGATCAGGAACAGCCCGAGCATGCGCAGCGCGAAGATCGAAGCGAGCGAAACGCTCGCGCGGATCTCCAGCGGCGACATGCGGTCGGCGGCGGTCATCGGAGGAAGCTTGAAGCGGGCGGCGCGGCGGAGGCACTCGGGTGCGCGCGCGGGAGGCGAATGGTAGTCGATCCGTCCGAGGCGCCGCCCGAAAGCGCGATAGCTCGCGCGACGGCGCGCTGCTAGGATTTTTTCGCTGCCGGCGTTCGACAGCGAGCTGTATCGCTCGAAGGGGAGGCGGCCATGAGAACGCAAGCCATGTGCGGGCGTGCGGCCATGCTCGCAGCGATCGCCGCGCTCGTGGCCGCGTGCGAAACGATGCCGCCGCCCACCGATCCGCAGGCCGCGCTGATCGCCAAGGGCCGGCGCATCTTCTTCAACGAGACCTTTGCGGGCAACGGCCGCACCTGCGGCACCTGCCACCCGGCCGACAACAACTTCACGATCGACGCGGCGTTCATCGCGCGTCTGCCGGCCAGCGATCCGCTGTTCGTCGCCGAGTTCGTTCCCGCGTTGGCGAAGAACTTCGAGAACCCGCGGCTGATGCGCGCGTTCGGACTGATCCTCGAAAACCTCGACGGCTTCGACGATCTCGCCAACAGGTTCGTGATGCGCGGCGTTCCGCACACGCTCGCGCTGCGGACTTCGGTCGCGAGCCCCGCGGGTCCGCGCACCGGCTGGTCCGGCGACGGCGCGCCGGGCGACGGATCGCTGCGATCCTTCGCCACCGGCGCAGTGATCCAGCACTTCACGAAGACGCTCGCGCGCGTGCCCGGCGTGGACTTCAGGCTGCCGACCGACGAGGAGCTCGACGCGCTCGAAGCGTTCCAGCTCTCGCTCGGGCGCAAGGAAGACCCGAAGCTGCCGCTGCCCTTGAAGAGCGCGGTCGCGAAGCGCGGGCAGGAGCTGTTCCTCGACCGCAAAGTCGGCAAGTGCAACTTCTGTCACGTCAACGCCGGCGCCAGCGCCGACTTCGGCGGCGGCAACCTCGGCAATCAGAACTTCGACACGGGCGTGGAGAATCTGCCCGACCGGCCGCCGCGGCTCGCCGGCGAGAAACCGCCGCGCGACGACGGGTTCGGCACCCCCGGCGACGGCACGTTCAACACGCCGCCGCTCGTCGAAGCGGCGGATACCGGCCCGTTCTTCCACGACAACTCGGTGGCCACGCTCGAAGCGGCGGTCGCCTTCTACGACGGCGAATCGTTCAACAACTCGCCCGCGGGCAAGGCGCTGGCCGGCGCCACCGGAAGCGGCATCAAGCTCGATGCGACGCAGACTCAGGCGATCGCCTCGTTCCTGCGCGTGCTCAACGCGCTCGAGAACATCCGCTCGGGCATCGAACTGCTCGAATCGGCCGCGCCGCACGACGATCCGACGCAGTCGGTCTTCAAGCAGGCGATCGGCGACGTCGGCGACGCGATTCGCGTGCTGCGCGAAGCGGACCTGCATCCGGAGGCGCTCGCGCCGCTCGAAAACGCGCGGCGCTTCGCGCGCAGGGCGCAGCAGGCCCTGTTCACGCGCGCATACTGGCTGCAGCAGGCGGTCGCGGCGCTGAAACAGGCGCGCGCGGCGCTGGTCGAATAGGGCGAAGGAGCAGGCGATGAACCGGCGACGATTGTTCGCACGATGCGCGCTGGCGCTGCTGGCCGCGCCCTTGATCGCGCGTGCGCAGAAGGCCACCGAGCAGTTCATTCCGATCGGGCAATCGCCCGGGCTGTCGGGCAAGGCAACCGTCATCGGCACGGTCGAGGCGATCGACGCGGCCGCGCGAACGATGACCGTAAGCGCGGGCGCAACGTCGTACCGCTGCGCGCTGACCGACCGCACGCGCATCTGGATCGACCGCAGCGCCCAACGGCTGTCCGCGACGACGGGCCGCTTGGCCGACCTGCAGAAGGGCCGGCGCGTCGAAGTCAAGTTCACCGACGCGACGCGCAAGACGGCCGAGTGGGTCAAGGTCGAGGCGGCTCCTTAGCCTCTCGAAGCTCCTTCGGCCGCCGTCGGGCCGCGGAATCCCCCCGGCCTTCGGCCGACCTCCTTTTCCAAAGGGGGTGGGTTCGGAGCCCACTTTGAAAAGGGGGCGGCGCGCGCCAGCGCGCGGGGGATTTCCGGTGCACCGCCCGCAGGCGCTCCCGGAGAAGGAGCGAACGGCGACTCGCGCGTCGACGCCGAAGTTTCTTATAGTGTCGGGTTCGCTCATCCCGCCCGACGCCCATGGAAGAAATCCGCATCCGCGGCGCACGCACGCACAACCTGAAAAACGTCGCGCTCGATCTGCCGCGGAACAAGCTCGTCGTGATCACCGGGCTGTCCGGTTCGGGCAAGAGTTCGCTCGCGTTCGACACGCTGTACGCGGAAGGGCAGCGGCGCTACGTCGAGTCGCTGTCCGCGTACGCGCGGCAGTTCCTGCAACTGATGGAAAAGCCCGATGTCGATCTGATCGAAGGGCTGTCGCCCGCGATCGCGATCGAGCAGAAGGCGGCCGGCCACAACCCGCGCTCGACCGTCGGCACCGTCACCGAGATCCACGACTACCTGCGGCTGCTGTTCGCGCGCGTGGGCCGGCCGCACTGCCCCGATCATCCGGACCAGGCACTCGCGGCGCAAAGCGTCTCGCAGATGGTCGATGCGGCACTCGCGCTGCCGGCGGACACCAAGCTCGTCGTGCTGGCGCCGGTCGTACGCGAGCGCAAGGGCGAATTCGGGGAGCTGTTCGAGGACCTGCAGGCGCAGGGCTTCGTGCGCTTCCGCATCATGTCGGGTCAAATGCGCGGCGCGATCGTCGAGGCCGAGGACATTCCGGCGCTCGCGAAGAACGAAAAGCACTCGATCGACGTCGTCGTCGACCGGCTGAAGGTGCGCGCCGACGCGCGGCAACGGCTCGCCGAATCGTTCGAAACCGCGCTTCGCATCGCCGACGGCCGCGCGCTGCTGCTCGATACGGACAACGGCACCGAAACGGTTTTTTCGAACCGTTACGCCTGTCCGATCTGCGGCTATTCGCTGGCCGACCTCGAGCCGCGGCTGTTCTCGTTCAACAATCCGACCGGTGCGTGTCCGAGCTGCGACGGGCTGGGCAGCGTCGAATTCTTCGACGAGCGGCGCGTCGTCGCGCATCCCGAGCTTTCGCTCGCCAGCGGTGCGATCCGCGGCTGGGACGCGCGCAACCAGTACTACTTCCAGATGCTGGCGGCCCTCGCCAAACACGCGAAGGTCGACATCGACGGCCCGTTCGAGTCGCTGCCCGCCGACTTCCGCGAACAGGTCCTGCGCGGCAGCGGCGGCGTGGAGATCGCGTTTTCATACACGAACGACAAAGGCCGCAAGATCGTCCGCCGCCACCCGTTCGAAGGCGTGCTGCCGAACATGGAGCGGCGCTGGCGCGAAACCGACTCGCCGGCGGTGCGCGAAGAACTCGCCAAATACCGCGCCGTCAGGCCCTGTCCCGCGTGCGAAGGCACCCGCCTGCGGCGCGAGGCGCGCTTCGTCTTCGTCGGCGACGGCGATCAGCGCCGCGCGATCTACGAGATCGAGCGCATGACGCTCGCCGACGTGCGCAACTACTTCGACGCGCTGCGGCTCGAAGGCGCAAAGCAGGAGATCGGCGGCCGCATCGTGCGCGAGATCGCCGTGCGCCTGAAGTTCCTCAACGACGTCGGGCTGACGTATCTGACGCTCGACCGCGCGGCCGACACTCTGTCCGGCGGCGAGTCGCAGCGCATCCGGCTTGCGTCGCAGATCGGCTCGGGACTGACGGGCGTGATGTACGTCCTCGACGAGCCTTCGATCGGGCTGCACCAGCGCGACAACGACCGGCTGATCGGCACGCTGAAGCAGCTTCGCGATCTCGGCAACACGGTGCTGGTGGTCGAGCACGACGAGGACGCGATCCGCGCAGCCGATCACGTGGTCGACATGGGTCCGGGCGCGGGCGAACACGGCGGCCGCGTCGTCGCGCAGGGCGGGCCCGCGGACGTCGAGGCTTCGCCCGAATCGCTGACCGGCGCGTACCTCGCGGGCCGCAAGCGCATCGCCGTGCCGAAAGCGCGCGCACGCCCCGGCCTGCATCGGCTCAAGCTCGGCGGTGCGCGCGGCAACAACCTGAAGAACGTCGACCTCGAGCTGCCGGTCGGGCTGCTCGTCTGCGTGACCGGCGTCTCCGGCTCGGGCAAGTCGACCTTGATCAACGACACGCTCGCCGCCGCGGTTGCGCGCCACATCTACGGTTCGGCCGCCGAACCCGCGCCATACGAGTCGATCGAAGGGCTCGAGCACTTCGACAAGATCATCAGCGTCGACCAGAGCCCGATCGGGCGCACGCCGCGCAGCAACCCGGCGACGTACACGGGGCTGTTCACGCCGATCCGCGAACTGTTCGCCGAGACGCCGACCGCGCGCGAACGCGGCTACGAAGCCGGGCGCTTCTCGTTCAACGTCAAGGGCGGCCGCTGCGAGGCGTGCCAGGGCGACGGCCTCATCAAGGTCGAGATGCACTTTCTGCCCGACATCTACGTGACCTGCGACACCTGCCACGGTGCGCGCTACAACCGCGAGACGCTCGAGGTGCACTACAAGGGGTTGAACATCGCGCAGGTGCTCGACCTCACGGTCGAGCAGGCGGCCGAGTTCTTCAAGGCGGTGCCGGCGATCGCGCGCAAGCTGCAGACGCTGGCCGACGTGGGCCTCGGCTACATCCGCCTCGGCCAGAGCGCGACCACGCTGTCCGGCGGCGAGGCGCAGCGCGTGAAGCTTTCGCTCGAGCTGTCCAAGCGCGACACGGGACGCACGCTCTACATCCTCGACGAACCGACGACCGGGCTGCACTTCCACGACATCGACCTGCTGCTGCGCGTGCTGCACCAACTGCGCGACGCCGGCAACACGGTCGTCGTCATCGAGCACAACCTCGACGTGATCAAGACCGCGGACTGGGTGATCGATCTCGGTCCCGAGGGCGGCGACGCCGGCGGTCGCATCGTCGCCGCCGGCGCGCCGGAAGAGATCGCCGCCAACCCGGCGAGCTACACGGGGCGCTATCTCGCGACGGTGCTCGCGCGCGGGCGCGAGCGGAAGGCGGCGTAGCGCGCGCCCCGGCGCGCAACGTCGGCCGCCCCGGGCGGCGACGTCAGGGACGCTTCTTCAGCCCGCGCAGCTCGTAATCGCCCGGCAGCTTGAACAGCGCCGCGTCCGGTTCGCCGCGCTTGAGGTTGACCAGCCGGTAGCTCGTTTCGCCGCTGCGCGGATCGACATGGCGCGTGGCGACGACAAGCATCAGCTCGGGCGAATACCAGCGTTCGGAGACGATCTCGATCGGCTTCTCGTTGCCGATGCGGCCGGCGGGGATCGTCCAGGTGGTGCGGGTGCCGTCGGCGCGCACGCCGTCGAACTCCTTCGCGCCGAGCGGAGTCGTGACGCCCTGCCCCGGCGGCGGCGCGATCATCGGCACGGGTGGTACCGGCGGCACGGGTGCCACGCCGGGAACCGGGGGCACCGGCGGCACCGGCACGTGCGGGACTTCGGCGACGCGGATCACGTCGATCGCGACGTCGCCGGGCGCGTCGCTCGTCGTCGAGCGGCGATTGACGGTGACCCGCACTTCGCCGTCCTTGGTCTTTTCGGTGCGGGTTTCGACGTGCTCGGCGCGGAAGCGGGCGGCGAAGTCGCGCGCCCATTCGCGCATTGCCTCGGCCCACGAGCGCATCTCGTCGGCCGACGCTGCCGGCGCGAGCGGCACGCCTTCGGCGAGCGGCGCACGCGGCAGCTCGAGCGCGGTCTTGCGCGCGGGCGACAGCATGTAGCGCTTGCCGGCGACGACGTCGTTGATGAAGATCGACGCGACCTGCCCGTCGCGGCCGATGCGCTCCTGCCGCGTGCGGCCTTCGCTGTCGCGCGCCAGCCGCGTCGTCGACTTGCGCACGATGCGGTTGCCGTCGGCCAGGGTCTGCGCGGTTTCGGTGACGGCGTCGGCCGTGTACGGCGCGCCTTTGACGACGCGGCCGCCGATCTCGGACGACGCGAAGCCGAGATTGGGCAGCGCCAGATCGAAAGAAGCGTGCTGCGCCGCCGGAGGCGCGGGCACATGAGCGGCGGGCGCGGCTGCAGGCTGCGCCAGAACGGCGCCCGTTGCGGCAAACGTTCCGGCGGCGATCAACGATCGGTACATCGCGGGTCTCCTCATTCGACAAAGCGCACGGCGAGCACGACGCCGCGCGCGGACAGCAGGAATTCGGCTTGCGCCGGCACGTCGGCCCGCGCCGGATCGACCGGCAGGCCGTAGTCGGCAAGTTGCGCGCGCGGAACGCGTGCGGGGACGACGACCTTGCCCGGCTCCGCGGCGATCGCGTCGATCGACGTCAGCGCGATGAATGGCGCGGACCGCTCCGGGTTCGGACCGCCGCCGGAGCGCAGCAGCGTGCCGGCGACGAGCAGCAGCGCGAACGCGCCGGCGGCCATCGCCGGTGCGCCCAGCCACACGAGGAATCGGCGCTTGGCGGACGCGGCGCGCGGTTGCGCGCGCGGTTGCATCGCGGGCCGTGCACCGGCGACCGCCTGCAGCGCGAGCCGTTCGTCGATGCGCGAGCGCAGCTCGCCTTCGCTCCACGGCGGCGGCTCGCGGCGCGCAAGCTCGTCGCGTGCGGCGGCGAGCCAGCGGTCGAGCGGTTGATCGGTGCGGGAATCCATCGGCGTCCTCATCGATCTATTGCGCGCGGCGCCGCCAGAAGTTCCAGCAGCCGCGCCTTCGCGCGCGCCAGGCGCGACCGCACGGTGCCGACCTCGACTCCCGCGATCGCGGCGGCATCGGCATAAGAGAACTCCTGCAGCTCGACCAGCATCAGCACGTCCCGGTAGTGCGGCGGCAATGCGCGGATCGCCGCGTACAGCGCATCGATCGCCCGGGCGCGCTCGACTTCGTCGGCCGGCAGCGGCGGCAGCGCCGGCGCGTCGGCGCGCTCGCCGTCCTCGGCGACCGGCGTGATGTCGTCGACCGCCTGCACGCGGCTCGCGCGGTCACGCAGCGCGAGATGGCGCGCGATGCCGCACAGGTACGCAGCGGCGGAGCCGCGCGCGGGATCGAAACCGAGCGGTGCGTCCAGCAGCGCGAGAAAGGTCTCCTGCAGCACGTCGGCCGCGGCCGATTCGGAGCCGGTCAGCAGCCACGCGTAGCGGTACACCGCCGCTCGGTGACGCCGAAACAGCTCTTCGATCGCGGGCGCGCGCGACGGCGCGGCGGCCGTCGCCGCGCGGGCGAGCAGTTCGGCGTCGGTGGCGGCGCGCGTCGTCGTCGGGTCGAAGGCCATTTCCACGCTATTGCGATCCGGTCCCGAAAAAGTTCCCGCCGGCCGGCATGATGCGCCGGCGGCGGTTCCGCGCCGAGGGCTGGCCGCAGGTCCGGCGATGTCCGGAATAGCGCGGCGCGGCGCGCGCAACTCGGACCATCGCCGCCGCCGGCGCCCGGCAGCATGGCGCGATCCGGGGTAACCATCGCCCGCGCGGCCCCGGCCGTCCGGATTCCTCGGCGCGGGCACGCCGACCGCCTTCGATGCAAGCGCTTCTGCCCCAATTCGCCGGCCGCGTGCTCCTCGTCGAGGACAACCCGGTCAACGCCATCGTCGCCCGCACGACCCTCGAAGGACTCGGCGTCGACGTCGAGGTCGCCTACGACGGCGTCGAGGCGCTCGACCGGCTGCGCGCCGAGAACTTCGACCTCGTGCTGATGGACATCCACATGCCGCGCATGGACGGCTACACCGCCGCGCGCACGTGGCGCACCGAGGAGGCGAACGCCCGCCGCGCGCGCGTGCCGATCGTCGCGCTGACGGCGAACTCGCTGCCCGACGACCGGCAGAAGAGCCTGGACGTCGGCATGGACGAACACGTGTCGAAGCCGTACACGAACGCCGACCTGGCGACGATCATGCTGCGCTATCTGCCGCTGGCTTCGTAACGGATCCACAGCGGCCGGCCCGAGCGCGCTACTTCTGCAGCAGCCGCTCCTCGGCCAATTCGAGCGCCTCCGGCACACCGCGCAGCACGACGACGTCGCCGTCGCGCAGCACCATCTCGGGCGCGGGATCCTCGCCACGGATGCCGCGCCGGCGGATTGCGGTGACTTCGGCGCCGACTTCGGCGAGCTTCAGTTCGCCGAGCGCGCGCCCGACCGCGGCGGCGCCCGCCTCGATCGGCACCGAGTGCAGCCGCTCGTGCGCCTCCTCCTCGAATTCCTCGCGCTCGTCGGCGCCGTGGAAGTAGCCGCGCAGCAGCCGGTAGCGCGAGTCGCGCGCTTCGCGCACGCGCTTGACGACCCGCTGCAGGGGCACGCCGAGCAGCACGAGCGCGTGCGAGCCGAGCATCAGGCTGCCTTCGAAGATCTCGGGCACGACCTCGGTCGCGCCCGCGGCCTGCAGCTTGTCCAGATCGGCGTCGTCGGCGGTGCGCACGATGATCGGCAGTCTCGGGTTGACCTCGTGCGCGAAGTGGATCACTTTGAGCGCCGAGTTCGTGTCGGCGTAGGTGACGACCAGCGCCGCGGCGCGCGCCACCCCGGCGGCGACCAGCGTCTCGCGGCGGGCGGCGTCGCCGTAGACGACCGATTCGCCCGCGGCCGCGGCTTCGCGGACGCGGTCGGGGTCGAGGTCGAGTGCGACGTAGGCGATGTTCTCCTGGTCGAGCATCTTCGCGAGGTGCTGGCCGGTGCGCCCGAAGCCGCAGATCACGACGTGCCTTTCGGTAGCCATCGAGCGCGTGGCGATCTGATGCAGCTCGAGCGCGCGCTGCATCCACTCGGAGGCGACGAAGCGCATCGCGACGCGGCCGCTGTATTGCATCAGGAAGGGCGTGGCCAGCATCGACAGCAGCATCGCGGCAAGCACGACCTGCATCAAATCCGCCGGCAGAAGCTGCAGGCCGCCCGCCTGGTTCAGCAGCACGAAGCCGAACTCGCCCGCGGTGGCGAGCGGCAGTGCGGTGCGGATCGCCGTGCCCGCCGCCGCGCCGAAGGCGCGCGCGAGCCCCACGATCAGCGCGAACTTGAACGAGGTCGGGACCAGCAGGGCGAGCAGCACCCAGCCGAACTGCCCGACCACGACGCCGACGTTCAGCAGCATGCCGATCGTCACGAAGAACAGCCCCAGCAGCACGTCGCGGAAGGGCTTGATGTCCTCCTCGACCTGATGCCGGTACTCCGTCTCTGCGATCAGCATGCCGGCGACGAAGGCGCCGAGTGCGAGCGACAGCCCCGCGAGTTCGGTCAGCCACGCGAGTCCCAGCGTCACCAGCAGCAGGTTCAGCGTGAACAGCTCGTGCGAGCGCCGCTTGGCGACCACGTGGAACCAGCGGCGGATCACCCATTGCCCGCCGACCAGCAGCACCGCGAGCAGCGCCGCCGCCTTGACGAGCGCGAAGCCGAGCGCGGGCGCGAGGTTCTCCGGCTGCTGCGCCAATGCCGGAACGATCACCAGCAGCGGCACGACGGCGAGATCCTGGAACAGCAGCACGCCGACGATGCGGCGGCCGTGGTCGGTTTCGAGCTCGAGCCGCTCGGCGAGCAGCTTCATCACGATCGCGGTCGACGACATCGCCATCGCGCCGCCGAGCGCGAACGCGCCCGCGAGGTTGATGTCGAACACGTGCGCGAAGAAGCGGTGGAACACGAAACCCACCGCCATCACCGCGACGATGGTGGCCGCGACCTGGGTGAGCCCGAGCCCGAAGACGATGCGCCTCATCGCGCGCAGCCTCGGCAGCGAGAACTCGAGCCCGATCGAGAACATCAGGAACACGACCCCGAACTCGGCCAGATACCGCGTCTGTTCGACGTCCCGCACGACGCCGAGCGCGTGCGGTCCGATCAGGATGCCGACCGCGAGATAGCCGAGCATCGGCGGCAGATTGGCCAGCCGGAAGGCGACGACACCGAGCACGGAAGCCGCCAGCAGCAGCAGCGTCAGTTCGAGGGCGGAGAGCATCTTGTTATGGAAGGCGCCGGACCACAGCAAGAGCCATGCCAGCGATCGGCTGGCAAGAGTATCATCGCGCGCGCCTGCCTCGAACCCGCACGTCCTCACGATCGTCACGATGGAGCGCGCCGCGCCTGTGCAAACCCGCCCGAAGGCCCGCGACTCCGCGCAACGGCTCGCACGCCAGGTGATCGCGATCGAAGCGCAGGCGGTGGCGGCGCTTGCAGACCGCATCGACGACAACTTCATGCGCGCGGTCGACCTGCTGCTCGGCTGCCGCGGGCGCGTGGTCGTCAGCGGCATCGGCAAGAGCGGGCACATCGCGCGCAAGATCGCCGCGACCTTCGCATCGACGGGCACGCCGGCGCTGTTCGTGCACGCGGCGGAGGCCGCGCACGGCGACCTCGGCATGGTCACGCGCGACGACGTGTTCGTCGCGCTGTCGTATTCGGGCGAATCGGCCGAGTTGCTGACCGTCGTACCGATCGTCAAGCGCGAAGGTACGCCGATGATCGCGATGACGGGCCGCGCCGACTCGTCGCTCGCGCGCCATGCCGACGTGCACCTGGACTGCCGCGTCGACAAGGAGGCCTGCCCGCTGAACCTCGCGCCGACTTCGTCCACGGCCGCGATGCTCGCGCTCGGCGACGCGCTGGCGATCGCCTGCCTCGACGAGCGCGGCTTCGGCCCGGAGGACTTCGCGCGTTCGCATCCGGGCGGCGCCCTGGGTCGCAAGCTGCTGACGCGCGTCGCCGACATCATGCGCACGGGCGACGCGGTGCCGAGCGTGCCGATCGACGCGAGCGTGATGGACGCCGTGCACGAGATCACGCGCAAGAAGATCGGCATGACCGCGATCGTCGACGGCGAGGGCCGCGTGGCCGGCATCTTCACCGAGGGCGACCTGCGGCGGCTGCTCGAACACGCCGGCGACGTGCGGCCGCTGCGCATCGCCGACGTGATGACGCGCAATCCGCTGACCGTTCGCGCGGGCCAGCTCGCGGCCGAGGCGGCCGAGCTGCTCGACCGCACGCTGCGCAACCAGCTGCTGGTCGTCGAGGACGGCAAGCTCGTCGGCGCGCTGCACATCCACGACCTGACCGCGGCGAAGGTGCTCTGAGGCGATGGCGACCCCCGTGACGAGCACCGCTGCCGCGCGCGCCGCGCGCGTGCGCCTGATGATCCTCGACGTCGACGGCGTGCTGACCGACGGGCAGCTCTGCTACGGCGGCCACGGCGAGGTGCTGAAGACCTTCAACGTGCGCGACGGCCACGGCATCAAGCTGCTGCGCGAGGCGGGCGTTGAAGTCGCGATCCTGACCGCGCGCAAGTCCGAGATCGTCGCCGTGCGCGCGCGCGAACTGGGCATCGAGCGCGTGCTGCAGGGCGCGTCCGACAAGCTCGCCGGTTTCGAGCAGTTGCTCGCCGCCACCCTGGTCTCCGCGGACAACTGCGGCTACATCGGCGACGACTGGCCCGACCTGCCGGTGCTCGCGCGCGCCGGCTTCGCGGCGACGGTGGCCGACGCGGCCGACGAGGTCAAGGCGATCGCGCACTGGATCGCGCCGCAGCCGGGCGGCCGCGGCGCAGTGCGCGCGCTGGCGGAGTTCATCGTGCGCGCGCAGGGCAAGTTCGACGAACTGCTCACGAAGCATCGCGCCGGGGTCGCGCGTGCGTGACCGTCTGACGATGCTGATCGCGATCCTGCTGCTGGCCGCGGTCACGGCGACGAGTTTCTGGTACTCGCGCGTGCTGCGGCGTCCGCCCGCCGCGGAACGGACCACGCCCGGAACGCCGGACTTCGTCGTCGACCGCTTCGTGCTGACGCAGTTCGACGAGGCGGGGCGCGCCAAACACAAGCTGTTCGCAGAGCGACTCACGCACTTCGCCGAAAACGACGACATCGAGCTGGCCAGCCCGCGGCTGGTCAGCCTGCGTCCGGACCGACCGCAGATCGAGGCGCGCGCACAGCGCGCACGCGTCGAAAACGCCGGCGAGCGCGTACACCTGCGCGGGTCGGTGCTGCTGACGCGCGCGGCCGACGGCGAGCAGCCGCCGCTGCGGCTCGCGACCGAGTACCTGCTCGCGCTGCCCGACGAGGACCGCTATTCGACCGACCGGCCGGTCGAGCTCGAGCGCGGTCCCGACCGGATGCGCGCCGACAGCCTCGAGCTGGACAACATCGCGCGCACGACGCGGCTCGCCGGCAACGTGCGCACCGAACTCGCGCCGCCGGCGCAGCGCTGAGGAGCAACCCGATGCGAACGCCGCTTCCGTCGCCGCGCGCCGCCTGCCTGCTGCTGGCGCTCGCGCTCGCGGCCCCCGCGCACGCCGAACGCGCCGACCGCGACAAGCCCACGCAGATCGTCGCCGACCGCTTCGTCGGCGACGATCTGAAGCAGACGGTCGTCTATTCGGGCAACGTGACGCTGACGCGCGGCACGCTGCGCATCACCGGCGAACGGATGGAACTGCGCGAGGATCCCGAGCGCTACCGCCACGCGGTGGTCACCGCCGCGCCGGGCAAGCTCGCGAGCTTCCGCCAGCGGCGCGACGCGGCGACCCCCGGCGTCGAGGAGTACGTCGAGGGCTACGCCGAGCGGATCGAGTACGACGAGCGCGCGGAGACGGTGAAGTTCATCAACCGCGCGCAATGGCGGCGGCTCGAGAATGAACAGCCGCGCGACGAGCTGACCGGCAACCTGATCGTCTACGACAGCCGCAACTCGAAGTACTGGGCCGAAGGCGCCGCCGATCCCGCGCAAGGCGACGGCCGCGTGCGAACGATCATCGCGCCGCGCAGCGAGGCGCCGCCCGCCGCGCCGCCGGCGAACCTGAAGCCCGCTCCCGCCGCGCCGGCGCCCGCCAAATGAACGACGTCGCGGCGAGCCCCGCTGTCGCACCGACGCTGCAGCCAAGCAGCGCGCCGGCGCGCAGCCGCCTGCTGATCGAACATCTGCACAAGCGCTACGGCAGCCGCGTCGTCGTCAAGGACGTGTCGCTCGCGGTCGAAGCAGGCGAAGTCGTCGGCCTGCTCGGCCCCAACGGCGCAGGCAAGACGACCTGCTTCTACATGATCGTCGGGCTCGTGCCGATGGACGGCGGGCACATCACCCTCGATGGCCGGACGATCGCACACCTGCCGATCCACCGCCGCGCGCGCATGGGGCTGTCGTACCTGCCGCAGGAAGCCTCGGTGTTCCGCCGCCTGACGGTCGAGGAGAACATCCGCGCCGTGCTCGAGCTGCAGCTCGACGAGCGGCGCCGGCCGCTCGCGCCGGAGGCGGTCGACGCGCGGCTCGACGAACTGCTCGCCGACCTGCAGATCACGCACCTGCGGACCAATCCCGCGCAGAGCCTGTCGGGCGGCGAGCGGCGCCGCGTCGAGATCGCGCGCGCGCTCGCGGCGCGGCCGCGCTTCATCCTGCTCGACGAGCCTTTCGCGGGTGTCGATCCGATCGCGGTGATCGAGATCCAGCGCATCGTGCGCTTCCTCAAGGATCGCGGCATCGGCGTGCTGATCACCGATCACAACGTGCGCGAGACGCTCGGCATCTGCGACCACGCGTACATCATCAACGAGGGCGAAGTGCTCGCCGCCGGCCGCCCCGAGGAGATCGTCGAGAACGAAAGCGTGCGGCGCGTCTACCTCGGCGAGCACTTCAGAATGTGATTCGCAGGTCGATTCAGAAGTCATGAAGAACGCCCTGCAGCTCAGGCTTTCGCAGCATCTGGCGCTGACGCCGCAACTGCAGCAGTCGATCCGGCTGCTCCAGCTTTCCACGCTGGAGCTGAACCAGGAGATCGAACAGGCGCTCGCCGACAACCCGCTGCTCGAACGCGACGACGATCCGCTCGCCACCCCGCTGCGGGTCGCCGCCGACGGCGCGATCGTCTCCGGCACGGCGGGGACGAACGGCACCGAAGCGCCGGGCGAACGCGGCGAAGGCGCGTCCGAAGGCGTCGACACCGCATCGCGCGACGGCGCGAGCGCGGAGGACGGGCTGCTCGACTGGGGTGCAGGCGGTCGCGCCGAGCGCGACGACGACGAGGGCCCGCTGTCGTGGGCGTGCACGCGCCCGACGCTGGCCGAGCACCTGCGCTCGCAGCTTGCGGTGACGACCGCGTCGCCACGCGACCGCGCGCTCGTCGAGCTGCTGATCGAAGCGCTGAACGAGGACGGCTATCTCGCCACGCCGCTCGACGAGTTGCTCGCGCTGTGTCCGCGCGAAGCGGGCGTCGAGCTCGACGATCTGACCGCGGCGCTCGCGTTGCTGCAGAGTTTCGATCCGTCCGGCGTCGGGGCGCGCAGCGCCGCCGAATGCCTCGCGATCCAGCTCGATGCGCTGCTCCGCCAGCCGGATCCGCCCGCGCCGACCGCTGCCCTCGCGCTCGCGAAACGCATCGTTAGCGAGCACTTGCCGCTGCTCGCGGCGCGCGACTACGCGAAACTGCGCAAGCTGCTCGAGACGGACGACGATGCGTTGCGCGAGGCGCACGCGCTGATCCGTAGACTCAATCCGCATCCGGGCGTAGGCTTTGCCGCGTCGGGGCCCGACTACGTCGTTCCCGACATCTACGTGCGGCGGATCAGGAACCGGTGGGTCGCGCAACTCAATCCAGACGTGATGCCGCGGCTGCGCGTGAACCAGTCCTACGCGGCGATCGTCAAACGCGAAAAGGGCAGGGAAGGACAGACGCCTTGGTCGGCCCGGCTGCAGGAAGCGCGCTGGCTGATCCGCAACATCCAGCAGCGGTTCGAGACGATCCTGCGCGTCGCGCAGGCGATCGTCGACCGCCAGCACAACTTCTTCACGCACGGCGAGATCGCGATGCGGCCGCTGGTGCTGCGCGAGATCGCCGACACCGTCGGACTGCACGAGTCGACCATTTCGCGCGTGACCTCGAACAAGTACATGGCCACGCCTTTCGGCGTGTTCGAGCTGAAGTATTTTTTCGGCAGCCACGTGGCGACCGAAACCGGCGGCGCGGCGTCTTCGACGGCGATCCGCGCCTTGATCAAGCAGTTGATAGGAGCGGAAGACCCCAGGAACCCACTGTCCGATAGCAGGCTCGCCGAGCTGCTGGGCGAACAGGGCATCGTGGTCGCGCGCCGTACGGTGGCGAAGTACCGCGAGGCGCTGAAGATCGCGCCGGTGGCGATGCGCAAGGTGCTGTAGCGGTCCGCCTCCTTCGCCGGCGGCGCGCCGCTCGCGAATCGAAACCCAGTCGAAGGAGGGTTGTGCATGAACCTCATCATCCAAGGTCATCATCTCGAAGTGACGCCGGCGCTGCGCGACTACGTCGGCGGCAAACTGGAACGGATCCGGCGGCACTTCGACCATGTGATCGAGGCTGACGTGCTGCTGTCGGTGGACAAGCTGCAACACAAGGCGGAGGTGACTCTGCGCGTGCGGGGGAACAGCATGCATGCCGAGGCGATCGACGGCGACATGTACGCCGCGATCGACAACCTGATCGACAAGCTCGACCGCCAGGTGTTGCGCCACAAGGACCGCGTCAAGAATCACGCGCGCGAGCCGCTGAAGCATCAGGCGATGCAGAGCCAACAGTAGGTGCACTGCGCAGGCCGGAGAGGGTCCGCCGCGGCGGACCTTTTTTGCGGGCGCTGCGCGCCGCGATCCGCTCGGGGAGCAGAGATGAGAACGGTATGCATGGCGCTCGCGGCGTTGGCACTCGCCGGCTGCGCCGCCACGGCCGTGGAGTCGCCGGAGCCGACGCGAACCGTCGCGGCCATCGGCAAGGTCGTCGACAGTCTCGCTGCCGAAACGGCGCAACGGCTCGCAACCGATGCGTTCAAGGGGCTGCCGGTCGTCGTGCGGCCGGGCACGGGAAACGGCGCGGAGCCGGCCGTCGCCGAGCTGCTGCGCACGCGCCTGCTCGAGCGCGGCGTGGCGGTCGAGGTCGCGTGCCCTGCACGCTGCCTCGAGCTCTCGCTGATCGAGTTCGCGGCCGATGCGGCGATCGCGAGCGGTGTCACGCCCGGCCAGGTGCTGTCGGTGGCGACGGGCGCCGTGCCCGTGCTGGGCGGACTGTCGCGCACGCTGGCCGATCGCGAACGCGCCGGCGCGCCGCGAACGACCGGCCTGCTCGTGAGCTTCGCCGCACGCGACGGCAACCGTTACACGAGCCGCGCGCACGCGATCGCGATCGTCTCGTCGAGCGACGGCAGCGTGGCGCTCGAACGGCGCTAATAGGGCTCCCGAGGCGGACTCGGCGCTCCAACGCGGAGCGCCGAGCCAGGGGCGCGATCCGTAGTTCTCTGGGTGCGCGCTGTTGCCCGAGGGCAACACGGGGACGGTCAATCCGGCAGCTCTTGCCGCAGCGGCGATCGCCTCGCCGACCCGCGCGTATACTCCGCGCCTTCTTTCGGTCGGCCAGCCCTGCCGGCGGTGCGTTGTAGGTGACCCGACGCGCCGAAACGCGACTGGCGATCAGGGCGACCCCCGAATCGAGTTCGCGCGTGAGACTGCGCCGAATTGAGACTGAATTGGACGTTTTCCTGCGGCATCGCCCGGACCGCCCGGGTCTAGGGTGACTGCCTGATCCGGCCGCTCGCCGTCGTTGCCTGCATCGCTTTCGCGTTCCGATGAACCTGATCTCGCGACTGTTGCCCACTTCCAATGTGCTCATCGACCTGCATGCTTCGAGCAAGAAGCGCATCTTCGAGCAGGCGGGGCTGCTGTTCGAGAACAACCAGGGCATCGCACGTGCGACGGTGTTCGACAGTTTGTTCGCGCGCGAGCGGCTCGGCTCGACCGGTCTCGGCCAGGGCGTGGCGATTCCGCACGGCCGGATCAAGGGATTGAAAGAAGCGGTCGCCGCGTTCGTTCGCTTGGCCGAGCCGGTGCCTTTCGACGCGCCGGACGGACGTCCGGTGCAACTGCTGATCTTCCTGCTCGTTCCCGAACAGGCCACGCAGCAGCATCTGGACATCCTGTCGGAGCTGGCGCAGATGCTCTCCGACAAGCCCTTCCGGGAAAGCCTGCTGACCGTCTCCGAGCCGGCCGCGCTGCACGCGATGCTCGCCAACTGGGAGCCGGTCCGCCCGGCCGCGTAGGCCGCGCTGCGCGCCCGGCCTGCGGGCCGTTATGCTCGCGGCATGGTCACGCTCGAAAACGTCGTCGAAGACAACCGCGACTCGCTCGCGCTCGAGTGGCTCGCCGGCCGCGATCGAGCCGCCAGCGCCCTGCCGGAAACCGGAGGCGCTAACGTCGCGACGTCCGACCTGGTCGGCCACCTCAACCTGATCCATCCGAACCGCCTGCACGTCCTCGGTGCGCCGGAGGTCAGGTACATCGCGCGCATGGACGCGGCGCGCATCCACCACTACTCGAACGAGCTGATCGCGGGCGCGCCGCTCGGGTTGATCGTCGCCGAGGGGCTGCCCGCGCCGCCCGGACTGCTGGCCGCCGCGCAACGCGCCGGCCTTCCGGTGCTCGCGACCCCTCTGCCCGCTTCACAGGTCATCGACCTGCTGCGCATCTACCTCGCCAAGGTCCTCGCCGCGCATTGCACGATGCACGGCGTGTTTATGGACGTGCTCGGCATGGGCGTGCTGATCTCGGGCGAATCGGGCGTGGGCAAGAGCGAGCTGGGGCTCGAACTGATCAGCCGCGGCCACGGGCTGGTGGCTGACGACGTCGTGGATTTCGCGCGCGTGGCGCCGGACACGATCGAGGGCCGCTGCCCGCCGCTGCTCGCCAACCTGCTCGAGGTGCGCGGACTCGGCCTGCTCGACATCCGCGCGATCTTCGGCGAAACCGCCGTGCGGCGGAAGATGAAGCTGCGGCTGATCGTCGAACTGCGCCGCCGCAGCGCCGCCGAGATGATGGAGCGGCTGCCGCTCGCGGGAACGACCGAAGACGTGCTGGGCATGCCGATCCACAAGGTCGTGATACCGGTCGCCGCCGGGCGCAACCTCGCCGTGCTGCTGGAAGCGGCCGTGCGCAACACCATCCTGAAGCTGCGCGGCATCGACACGATGGCCGAATTCCAGGCGCGGCAGCGGCAGGCGATGGAAGGCGGCTGACGCGGGTCGAGTCAACGCGTCCGGCTCCGGTGGCGTTAGCGGCCGACTGGCGCACCCTCGACCGTGCCGCCAGGATCCCGCAACCGGAGGAGGAAACGATGATCAAGAACGTGCTGCTTGCCGCCTGCCTCGCGCTGCCGCTGGTCGCCCACGCGGCGGACGAAAAGAAGAAAGTGACGCCCCAGCAGGAGAAGATGGCCGCCTGCAACAAGGAGGCCGGAGAGAAGAACCTGAAGGGCGACGAGCGCAAGAAGTTCATGTCGGCCTGCCTGTCGGCCGCGAAGAAGTCGCAGCAGGAGAAAATGACCGCCTGCAACAAGCAGGCCGGCGAAAAGAACCTCAAGGGCGACGAACGCAAGAAATTCATGGCCGAGTGCCTGCGCGGCTGAACGCCGGGCGCGAGCGATCGAGGGCGCGGGACTCCCGCGCCCTTTTTCATCCGGGCGGCGCTTGCGCCCTCGCCGGCCGCCGCCGCGCCGCCGTGCAAGAATCCCGGTCATGCGCGTGGTCCTGGTCACCGGCATGTCCGGTTCCGGCAAGTCGGTGGCGATCCGGCTGCTGGAGGACATCGGGTATTACTGCGTCGACAACCTGCCGCTGCGATTCCTCGAGGACGTCTGCAGCTACCTTTCCGGCGCCGGCCATCGCGATCTCGCGGTGTCGATCGATGCGCGCTCGGAGGCCTCGCTCGCCGACCTGCCGCGGATCATCGACGGACTGCGCGCCACCCGGCACGACGTCAAGGTGCTGTTCCTGACCGCGGCGACTGCCGCGCTGGTGCAGCGCTACTCCGAGACGCGGCGCCGCCACCCGCTGTCGCAACGGCTGAAGAAGGACGACCGCGAACCGACGCTGACCGAATGCATCGAGGCGGAGCGCGAGTTGCTCGCGCCGCTGGAGACGGTCGGCCACATGATCGACACCGGCGGGCTGCAGCCCACCACGCTGCGCGTCTGGGTGCGCAATTTCGTCGACAGCCCGCCGACGCAACTGACGCTCGCCTTCGAGTCCTTCGCCTTCAAGAACGGCGTTCCGGTCGCGGCGGACTTCGTGTTCGACGTGCGCAACCTGCCAAACCCGTACTACGACCCGCAATTGCGCCCGCTGACCGGTCTGGACGCGCCGGTGGTCGAGTACCTCGCGGGCTCGCCGGACGTTCGCCAGATGATCGACGACATCGCCTCGTTCATCGAACGCTGGCTGCCGAGCTACACGGCGGACAATCGCCACTATCTGACCGTCGCGGTGGGCTGCACAGGAGGTCAGCACCGTTCGCCTTACGTGGTCGAGCAGCTCGCGCGCCGGCTCGCCGCGCACGACCACGTGCTGGTGCGCCACCGGGTCATCGACAAGCTGTGATGGAAATCCCGCTCTTTCCGCTGAACACCGTGCTGTTTCCGGGCGGCGTGCTGCCGCTGCGCATCTTCGAGGCGCGCTACATGGACATGGTGCGCGACTGCATGCAGGACGAAGCGCCGTTCGGCGTCTGCCTGATCACCAAGGGCGCCGAGGTCGGCGGGCTGGCGCACACGGAAACGGTCGGCTGCCTCGCCTCGATCCGGGCGTGGGACATGAAGCAGCTCGGACTTCTGCACCTGCGCACCGTCGGCATGCAGCGCTTCCGCATCCAGCGCTCGCACGCGCGGGCCAACGGGCTGATGCTCGGCGAAGTCGACCTGATCGATCCCGACGAGGATCTGCCGATCGAACCCGAGCACAAACCGTGCGCCGATCTGCTCGCGCGCATCATCGACGACCTCGGCGCGCAGATCGCGGAGAAGCGGCGCACCGGCGAGGAAAGCGACGTGCTCGGCGGCATGCCTTTCGACAAGCCGTTCCGCATGGATTCGAGCGTGTGGGTCGGCAACAGACTGTGCGAAGTGCTGCCGGTGCCGCTGAAGGCGAAGCAGAAGCTGATGGAGCTGGACGACGCGCACGCACGCCTCGAGATCGTCTCGCAGTACCTGCGGCAGCACGCGGTGCTGAAGTGACTCGCCTCGCGGATCGCGCATCGCGCATCGCGCGCCCCGTTCGCGGCGCCGCACCCTGACGAACGCAATCCGCGCTCCGCAATCCGCAATCCGAACCATGCCTCGCATTCCCTACCAGCCCGCCGATCTGAAGGAGCCGGCCGAACTCGTCGCGGCGATCCGCGCGCGGCGCGGCGGCCGCCTGCTGAACCTCGACCGCATGCTGCTGCACAGCGCGCCCTTCGCGGCAGGCTGGAACGCGCACCTGCGCGCGGTGCGCAGCGAGCTCGCGCTCGACCCGAAGCTGCGCGAACTGGCGATGTGCGTCGTCGCGGTGCTCAACGGCGCCGAATACGAGTTCCACCATCACGCGCCGGAGTTCGTCAAGGCGGGCGGCAGCGCCGCGCAGGTTGAAGCGCTGCGCGATCCCGACGCAGCAAGGGACGACGCCACGCTGTTCGATGCGACCGAACGCGCGGCGCTCGCGCTGACCATCGAGATGACCCGCAGCGTTTCCGTGAGCGACGCGGCCTTCCGAGCGGTGCGGCGCGCGCTCGGCGATCGCTGCACCGTCGAGCTCGTAGGGACGATCGCGACCTACAACATGGTGTCGCGCTTCCTCGTCGCGCTGGGCGTCGAGCCGGAGGACTGATCAGTCGCCGGCCTTGATCTTGTTGTCGCGCACGACCTTCCCCCAGCGATCGATCTCCGCGCGCACGAAGCGGTCGAGCTGCTCGGGTCCGCCGCCGACGATCTCCATGCCCTGCCCCGTCAGCCGTTCGGCGACCGCGGACACCTTCAACGCCTTGGCAAGCTCCTCGTGCATCCGGCGCACGATCGGCGGCGGCGTGCCGGCCGGCGCGAACACGCCCCACCACGCGAGCGCCTCGAATCCCGGTACACCCTGATCGACGAGCGGCGCAGCGCCCGGCAGCGAAGGATCGGGCTTGCGCGAGGTGACCGCGAGCGCCCTGACCTTGCCGCTCTTGACGTGCGGATTGACCAGGAAGACCGTGCCGATCGCGAGCGGCACCTGGCCCGCGACGGCGTCGTTCATCAGCGGCCCGCCGCCGCGGTAAGGCACGTGCGTCCACTCGATGCCGAGCTGGTTGCCGATCTGCGCCATCGCGAGATGACCCAGGCTGCCCGTGCCGATCGAGCCGAACGACACGCTGCCGGGCTTGGCTTTCGCCGCTGCGATCACGTCGCGGAAATCCTTGTACGGCTGGCTCGCGTGCGCGACGATCGCCATCGCCGAGGTGCCGATCAGCATCACCGGCGCGAGATCCTTGACGGTGTCGAACGGCAGGTTCGGGATCAGCGAAGGGTTGACCGCGTGCGTGTCGAACACCACGGCGAACGTGTAGCCGTCCGGCGCCGCGCGCGCGACCTCCGCGGTGCCGATCGAACCCGACGCGCCGCCCTTGTTCTCGACGACGAACTGCTGGCCGAGCTGCTGCGCGAGCTGCGCCGACAGCACGCGCGCGACCTGGTCGACCGATCCGCCGGGCGGGAACACCGCGACGATGCGAACGGGCTTGGCGGGCCAGGCGGCGGCCCCGGTCGAGCCTGTCTGTGCAAGCGCGGCCGGCGCGGCGACGAGCAGCGCGGCGGCGCACGCGGCCGCGATCGAGAGGTGAAGTCGTTTCATCGGCGAGTCTCCTTGTCGTGACGTTCTTCGCGTTTGGGCGGCGCGACGGCCGGAGTATGACGCGCGCGCGCCGCCTGCGGGGCAGCGAGCGCCGAGCGCACGTCGCGCAGCAGCGCGCGGATCGGCGTCGGCAGCGCCGCGCTCTCGATCTGCACGAGCGGCAGCCACACGGCGCCCGGTTCGGCCGCGCGCTGCGCGATCCGCGCGAGGCGAACGACGTGCGGCGTGAACTCCAGCGTGAAATGCGTGAAAGCGTGGCGACGCGCAGGCAGCCGCCGCGCGCGTGCACCGTCGGCGAGCGCTCGCAGCGCGGCGCGCAGCGCCGCCGCGCTGTCGAATTGCGGCAGCGCGAGCAGCCCGCCCCACACGCCCGCCGGCGGCCGTTCTTCGACGAGAACGGCGCCGTCGTGCACGGCAATCAGCATCTGCACGCGCCGCGTCGGCACGGGCTTGCGCGGTCGCGGCGCCGGCAGTTCGGTCACGCGACGGGTTCGAAGCGCCACACAGGTCGGCGCGACCGGGCAGACCTCGCAGCGCGGCCGCGCGCGCGTACAGACGGTGGCGCCCAGATCCATGAGCCCCTGCGTGTAGGCGGGCATCGCGCGCCGCTGCGGCAGCAGCTCGCCTGCGAGCTGCCAGAGCCGGCGCTCGACCGCGGCCGCACCCGGAAAACCTTCGATGCCGAAGTGTCGTGCGAGCACGCGCTTGACGTTGCCGTCGAGGATCGCGGCACGCTCGCCGAAGCAGAAGGCGGCGATCGCCGCGGCGGTCGAGCGGCCGATGCCCGGCAGCCGCGCGAGCGCCTGCGCATCGCGCGGGAATTCGCCGCCGTGTTCGGTCACGACGCGGCGCGCGCAGGCGTGCAGGTTGCGCGCGCGGCTGTAATAGCCGAGCCCGGCCCACAGCCGCATCACGTCCGCGAGCGGCGCGGCGGCCAGGTTCGCCACGTCGGGAAAGCGTTGCAGAAAGCGCGCGTAGTAGTCGACGACGGTCGCCACCTGCGTCTGCTGCAGCATGATCTCCGACAGCCAGACGCGGTACGGATCGCGCGTGCCCTGCCACGGCAGGTCGCGCCGTCCGTGCGCCGTCTGCCACGCGACGACGCGTTCGGCGAACTCGCTCATCGGTCGATCGGGGGCGCGGTTGAATCGAAGCGGCGCCACGATACACGGCGCCCCGCGCCGGCGCGTCTTCAGATCTCGACGCGCAGATAGGCCGGCGTTTCGGCGTCGTTGGCCGCGCGCGCCGGCATCGGTGCCGGCTCGCGGTCGGCAATCTGGCGGGCGCGGCCGCCGAGCTGCTTCAGCTCCTCGAGCTTGGATTGCACGTCCTCGAGCGCCTCCTCGAGCTGGCCGATGCGCTCGTCGAGCGATTCCTGCGCGTCGCGGATGCGCGCGACCGACTCGGCGCGCTTCTTGAGCTGGGCGCGCTGCTCGCGCACCTGCACCTCGAGCGGCGGCAGCAGCGAACGCACCCAGGCTTCGGCGTCGCGCTCGGCCGCGGCGAACACTTCGCGCGACTTCGACACGACGGTGTCGAAGAAGCGCTCGATCAGCGACCACTTGTCGCGCGTCAGCACCGCGAGCGCGCCGAAGTGGTTCCTGTACGCCGCCTCCGCGCGCTCCAGCTCGGCCATGTAGGTGTCGAGCGAAAAAGGCATCGGCGGCGGCGTGCTCCAGCCCAGATCCTCGGCGAAGCGGCGCTGCACGCCGAGCACCATCTGCTCGATCTCGAGCAGCTTGGCGCTGGACGCGCGCAGCAGCTCGCGCAGTTGCGCGAAGTAGTCCTTGACCGCCGACAGGAACTGCGGGGTGAGCCGGCTCCTGCGCATGCGCTCGCGCGCCTCGAGCACGCGGCCGCGCAGCGACTCGAGCCGCAGCGGCTCGTACGCCTGCTCCGACAGCTTCGACAGCACGACCCGCGCGGCGACGATCTTGCGGACGTTGTCCTCGAACTCGCGCTGCTCGCCCTGCGCTCGGATCAGCATGCGCTCGATCGAGCTCTGGTTCTTGCCCTGCAGCGCGCGCAGCTCGTAGAGCTGCTCGATCAGATTGCGCTCGCGCGCGGCGAGCGCCTGCCGCACCTCGGCGTTGACGCGCTCGACCACGGCGATCGCCTGGTCGCGCACGATGCGCTGCTTGGCCGGCACCAGCAGGTCCACCAGCGCGCCTTCGAGCGCCGGCAGTCGGCTCAACTGCAGCAGCCGCGTGTCGTCGGTGACCTTGGCGACCAGGCCCTTCTGCGCCGACACCGGGAACACGCGCTCCGGCGCCAGATCGAGCGTGCGGCTGACGCTCGCGACCTGGCGCTGCACCTCGGCGTCGACCTCCTCCTCGCTCTTCAGCGCGTCCCACAGGCCGTCGATCTTGTTCAGCACCGCGATGTGGTTGTGCGCGTTGCCCGAGTCGCCGACGATGTGGCGCCAGACGTCGAGGTCGCTCTTGGTGACGCCGGTGTCGGCGGCGAGCACGAACAGCACCGCGTGCGCGCTCGGCACCAGCGACAGCGTCAGCTCCGGCTCGGTGCCGATCGCATTGAGCCCCGGCGTGTCGAGGATCACGAGCCCCTGCTTGAGCAGCGGATGCGGGAAGTTGATCACCGCGTGGCGCCAGCGCGAAATCTCGACCATGCCGTGCTTGTCGATCGCGAGCGCCTGGTCCGGATCGTCGGGATCGAACAGCCCGTACATGCGCGCCTCGTCGACCGACACCCTGACCGTTTCGGCGACCAGCCGGAACGCGTGCAGCATGCCGTCGGGCGACGACGTGTTGACCGGAAAGACGCGCCACTCGGCGCTCGCCTTCTTGAAGTCGGTCGTCGTGCCGAGCCGCGCGCGCGTTTCGATCGGCAGCGCGCGGATGCACGGCGGCAGCGACTCGTCGTACATCAGCTCGGTCGGACACATCGTGGTGCGCCCGGCCGACGACGGCAGGATGCGCCGCCCGTAGTCGGCAAAGAAGATCGCGTTGATCAGCTCGGATTTGCCGCGCGAGAACTCGGCCACGAAGGCGATGACCAGCTTGTCCTCGCCGAGGCGGTCGAGCGCGACATCGAGCCGGCGCGCGGCATCGGCTTCGAGAAGCTGGGACTGCTCGAGCCAGCGGCGGAGCTGCCCGATCGCACCCGCGAGCGAATCGCGCCAGGCGCCGTATTCCTGAAAACTCGTCGCGAGTTGAGCCATCGGCCAAGCCACGTCCAAGAGGCGCGGACGACTCTAGCACGCACCCTCGGGGGCGCACAGTCGCGCGATAGCGAGAAATGGATGATCAAGCGCCCGCTGTTCGTTCGAACCGGGGCGCGCTCAGCGGCGCTGGCAGCGCGGGCAAAAGAACGTCGCGCGCTGGCCCTGCACGAGGCGGCGGATCGGCGCGCCGCAGATCTTGCACGGCAGCCCCGCGCGGTCGTAGACGAACGCGTCGAGCATGAAGTAGCCCTGCGCGCCGTCGGCGCCGACGAAGTCGCGCAGCGTGCTGCCGCCGACGCCGATCGCCTCGGCGAGCACCGCGCGGATCGCTTCGGCCAGCCGCGCGCAACGCGCTGGGCCGAGCCGCCGCGCCGGCAGCGCCGGGTGGATGCAGGCGCGGAAGAGGCTTTCGGACGCGTAGATGTTGCCGACGCCGACGACGACTCGGCCCTCGAGCAGCACCTGCTTGATCGAAGCGCTGCGGCCGCGCGTGCCCGCGTACAGCCACGGTCCGTCGAAGCGCGCATCGAACGGCTCGATGCCGAGCGCGGCGAGCAACGGGTGCCGCTCGATCGCGCCGTCGCGCGCCGCGTGCCACAGCAGCGCGCCGAAGCGGCGCGGATCCGTGAGCCGCGCCAGCCGCGCTGCTGCATCGTCGAAGACGATGTCGACGTGGTCGTGCACGCCCGGCGCGGGCGCAGCACCCAGGTGCACGCGCCACGATCCCGACATGCCGAGGTGCGAGATCAGCGTGCCGCGCGCGAAGCGCCAAAGCAGATACTTGCCGCGCCGCTCGAGCGCGAGCACCGGCTGGTTTGCGAGCGCGCGCGCAAGCTGCACCGGCACCGGCCAGCGCAGCCGGCGTTCGCGCACGACGAGCCGCCGCACCGTGCGCCCTTCGACGTGCGGCGCCAGCGCGCGGCGCGTGACTTCGACTTCGGGCAGCTCAGGCATCGGGATCACTGCCGCGGGCGACCTTCTGCAGGCTCCCCTCGCGGTGGTCTTCGCGCGGTCGGGCACCAAAGGCCGTTTCCGCGGTCATCGGCAAAGCGCCCTTCGTCGGGCGCTTATCCCGCGGTCGTGTCGATACGGCGGCGAGGCTAAACTGCAGCACGATTCATTCGCGCCGATCGCCGCGCTGCCGCGGCCCCGGCGCCTTCCGGTGTTCGCATCATGGCTCACGCGATGGCTTGGTCCCGACGTCTTTCCGCGCTTGCGGCCCTGGCCTCGACGGCGGCGATTGTAGGTTGCGCAAGCCCTCCGGCGGCTGCGCCCGAATCCGCCGAGACGCAGCCGGCCGCGCCGCAGGCGGCCGCGGAGAGCCCGCCCAGGCCGGCCGGCGTGCCGCCGGACGTCAACCTCAGCGGCCCGCTGCTGTTCCAGATCATGGCCGCCGAGGTCGCACTGCAGCGCGGCGACACGGGCGCCGCGTTCGCCACCTATCTCAGCGTCGCGCGCGCCACACGCGATGCGCGGCTCGCGCGGCGCGCGACCGAGATCGCAGTCGGCGGCCGCGCCGCGCCGCAGGCGCTCGAAGCGGCGCAGCTCTGGCGCGAGCTGGATCCGGCGTCGAACGAAGCGGCGCAGGCGGTGACCGCGCTGCTGGTCGCCAACGGCAGATACGACGAAGCGGCCACGGCGCTCGCGGCGCAGATCAAGGCGGCGGCCGACCCGGCCGCCGAACTGGCGCGCGTTCAGCGTTCGCTCGCGCGCGCGCCGGATCGCGCGGCGGGTTTCGCGCTGCTCGAGAAGCTCGCCCAGCCCTACCGCGACGATCCGAAGATCGGCGCCGACGTGCGGCTCGTGCTCGCCGGCGGCGCGCATGCGGCGGGGCTCGCGCCGCGCGCGATCGAGCTGGCGCAATCCGCGCTCGCACTGCGTCCCGATTTCGAACGCGCCGCGCTGACCGCCGCGCAACTGATCGCGCGGCCTGAAGGCAAGGACGACGCGGCCGGACGCGCGCGCGCCCTGCAGCTTCTGCAGGACTTCCTCGCGCGCAATCCGAAGGCGCTCGACGCGCGCATGGGTTACGCGCGGCTGCTCGTGGCCGACGCGAAGTACGACGAGGCGCGCGCGCAGTTCGCGCAGGTCGTCGGCGCCGACGAACGCAATCTCGACGCGTTGTACGCGCTCGCGGTGCTTTCGCTCGAGACGCCGGCGCTGCGCGCCGACGCCCGCAGGCTGTTCGAGCGCTACCTCAAGCTGCTCGAGGAAAGCCCGGGCGTCGAGCGCGATCCCGACCCCGCCTATCTGAACCTCGCGCGCATCGCCGAAGAGGAAAAGCGCTACCCCGAAGCGCTGCAATGGCTCGACCGCATCGACGGCGGCGACCAGTACGTCAACGCGCGCGTGCGGCGCGCGCTGGTGCTGGGCAAGATGAAGCGCGTCGAAGAAGGCCGCAAGGTGCTCGCCGAGACGCCGGTCAACAGCAACGAGGAACGCACCCAGGTCGTGCTCGCGGAAGCGCAGCTTCTGCGCGAGGCGAAGCGCCACCGCGACGCCTTCGACGTGCTCGCGCAGGGGCTGGCGCGCGCGCCCGACGACGCGGGCTTGCTGTACGACGCGGCGATGGCGGCCGAGCGGCTCGACAAGCTCGACGTGATGGAAGGCCACCTGCGCCAGCTGATCAAGCTGCGGCCCGACTACGCGCACGCGTACAACGCGCTCGGCTACACCTTCGCCGATCGCAACATCCGGCTGCAGGAGGCGCGCGAGCTGATCGAAAAGGCGCTCCAGCTCGCGCCCGAAGACGGCTACATCCTCGACTCGATGGGCTGGGTCTACTTCCGTCTCGGCGATCTCGCGCGCGCACGCGAGTATCTGGAGCGCGCGTACAAGCTCAAGCCCGAGGCGGAGGTCGCCGCACACCTCGGCGAAGTGATGTGGGCGCAGGGCGAGCGCGACGCGGCGCGGCGGCTGTGGCGCGAGTACTGGAAGAAGGAGCCGGACAACGAGACGCTGAAGGCCACGCTCGTGCGGCTCAAGGTCAAGCTGTAGGTACACGTATCGCGTCCGATGCTGCGCCGGCATCACGCGTTCCGTTTGCGAGCGGCCTGCGCGCGCCTGGGCGCGCTGGTCCTCTCGGGCGGACTCGTCGCTTGCGCGAGCCTGCCGCCGCTGGCGCCGGCCGAGCGCGTGCACGCGGGGCGCTTCTCGGCGATCGCGAAGCTCGACGACCGCCAGGAGAATCTGTCGGGGAGGTTCGTGCTGTCGGTGCGCGGCGAATCGCTGACGCTCGATCTCGCCTCCCCGCTGGGCACCACGCTCGCGCGGGTCGAAACCGGGCCCGACGGAGCGCGGCTGACCGAACCGGGATCGCCGCCGCGCGAACTGCGCGGTGCGAGCGCCGAAGCGCTCGCCGAACAGGCGCTGGGTTTCGCGCTGCCTGCTTCCGGCATCGGCGACTGGATCGTCGGACGCCCCGTCGCGCACCGCGCCGCGAGCACGACGCTGCAGGACGGGCATATCAGCGCGATCGAGCAGGACGGCTGGACGATCCGCGTGCTCGAACGCTTCGCTTCGAACGGTCTGCCGCGCCGCCTGGCGTTCGAACGGCCCGCGCACGCCGCTTCGCCGGCGATCCGGCTGCAACTCGTGCTCGACGATCCTGCGGGATGATTCGCCGCGTCCCCCCGCCCCACCGGAGATATCGATGACCTCACGCCGCCGCCTGCTGTTCGGTACCGCGCTGCTGCCCGTCGCCAAGACCTTGCCCGCCGCCACACTGTTCGCGCCCGACGAGGCGTCCGCCGACACGCGGCCGGGCGAGCCGGCGCGGCCGCTCGACGTGCCCTACGTGCCGACGCCGATGAAGGTCGTCGACGCGATGCTCGACCTGGCGAAGGTCACGAAGGACGATCTCGTCTACGACCTCGGCTGCGGCGACGGCCGCATCGTCGTGCGCGCCGCGCAGCGCTTCGGCTGCCGCGGCGTGGGCGTCGATCTGGATCCGCAGCGCATCGTCGAGGCGCGCGCCAATGCGAAGAAGGCGGGCATGGCGCACCTGACGCGCTTCGAAGTCGGCGACGTGTTCGACTTCGACATCGCGCCGGCCACGGTCGTCACGATGTACCTGCTGCCCGGCATCAACCTGCAGCTTCGCCCGCGCCTGCTGAAGGAACTGAAACCCGGCACGCGCATCGTTTCGCACGACTTCGACATGGGCGACTGGACGCCCGAGCGGCGCGTCGACATCGACCACAGCCGGATCTTCCTGTGGACCGTGCCGCGAAGGAGCTGAGCACCACCGTGCCGCGCCTGTTCCTCGGCCTGCCCGCGCCGGCCAAGCTCAACCTGTTCCTGCACGTCGTCGGCCGGCGCGCCGACGGCTATCACGAGCTGCAGAGCGTCTTCGTCCCGATCGACCTCGCCGACACGCTCGACTTCGAAAGCTGCGCCGACGGCGCGATCGAGCGCACGGGCGACGTGATCGGCGAGATCGAACGCGACCTCGCCGTGCGCGCCGCGCGGCTGCTGCAGGCCGAGTCGAACACCGCGCTCGGCGTCTCGATCCGCGTCGAGAAGAACATCCCCGCCGGCAGCGGCATGGGCGGCGGCTCGTCCGATGCGGCGACCACGCTGATTGCGCTGAACCGGCTGTGGAATCTGCACTGGCCGCGCGAGAGACTGGCGGCGCTCGCGCTGCGGCTCGGCGCCGACGTGCCGTTTTTTCTCGGCGCCGGACCGGCCTTCGTCGAAGGCATCGGCGAGCGACTCACGTCCATCGACTGGCCGCGTTCGCACTTCGCCGTCGTTCATCCGCAAGTCGCTGTTTCGACTGCGGAAATCTTTGCCGATCCCGGTTTGACACGGCAGGCGAAACTCACGACAATGCCGGCCTTTTCCGCGGAGCGGGATGCTTTTCCGCGTGTGCTTTTCGGCGTCAACGACCTTGAGGCGGTCGTCAGGCGCCGGGTTCCGGCAGTCGACGCCGCGATCGAGCGCCTTGCGCGCTACGGGCCGGCGCGGATGACCGGCTCCGGTTCGGCCGTGTTCGTGCCGGTCGAATCCGAAGAACAGGCGCGCGCGGCGATCGCGGATTTGCCGGGCGGTTGGAAAGGCTGGTCCGTGCAAAGCCTGTCGGAGCATCCGCTCGCCGCGTGGTGACCAGCCGCCACCGGTGCCGGAGGACGGCGCGGAGGTGAGGGTTTCGCGCTGGGGAGTCGCCAAGCTGGTTAAGGCAGCGGATTTTGATTCCGCCATTCGAGGGTTCGAATCCTTCCTCCCCAGCCATCACATTGCCGCCGAAGCGCGCTCGCCTGCTGGCGCTTCGGCGGTTTTATTTGACGGCGGCGCAGGGCCGAAGCCCGACGGGTGCGAGCGATGGTGCCGGAAAACCTGATGGTGTTCTCGGGTAACGCCAACCCGAAGCTCGCTCACGCCGTCGTCCAGCATCTGAACATCCGCCTCGGGCGCGCGACCGTCTCGCGCTTCTCCGACGGCGAGGTCATGGTCGAGCTCAACGAGAACGTGCGCGGCAAGGACTGCTTCGTGCTGCAGTCGACCTGCGCGCCGACCAACGACAACCTGATGGAGCTGATGATCATGGTCGATGCGCTGAAGCGCGCGTCGGCCGGACGCATCACCGCGGCGATTCCGTACTTCGGTTACGCGCGGCAGGACCGCAGGCCGCGCTCGGCGCGGGTGGCGATCAGCGCGAAGGTCGTCGCCAACATGCTGCAGGCGGTCGGCGTGCATCGCGTGCTGACGATGGACCTGCACGCCGACCAGATCCAGGGCTTCTTCGACATCCCGGTCGACAACATCTACGCCAGCCCGATCCTGCTCGGCGACCTGTGGAAGCACAACTACGACAACCTGGTCGTGGTGTCGCCGGACGTGGGCGGCGTCGTGCGCGCGCGCGCGCTGGCGAAACGCATGGACGCGGACCTCGCGATCATCGACAAGCGGCGGCCGCGCGCCAACGTCGCCGAGGTGATGCACATCATCGGCGAGGTCGAGGGGCGCAACTGCGTGATCATGGACGACATGGTCGACACCGCGAACACGCTGTGCCAGGCCGCCGCGGCGCTGAGCGACGCGGGTGCGCTGCGCGTGATGGCGTACTGCACGCACCCGGTGCTGTCGGGCAAGGCGGTCGAACGGATCGCGAACTCGGTGCTCGACGAGGTCGTCGTCACCGACTCGATCCCGCTGTCGGAGGAAGCCTCGGCGTGCCGCAAGATCCGGCAGCTTTCGTGCGCGGCGCTGCTGGGGGAAACGATTTCGCGCATTTCGCGCGAAGACTCGGTGAGCAGTCTGTTCATCGAGTGAAAACCGAGAGCCGTCGTGGCTGGTCGCGGCCCGCGGCGAAGAACTGGAGCGAATGATGAAAGTCGTTGCGAATACACGTACCGCGCAAGGCACGAGTGCGAGCCGCCGCCTGCGCCGCGCCGACAGGGTGCCCGGCATCCTCTACGGCGGAAGCGGCAAGCCGGTGACGATCGAAGTCGAGCACAACCCGCTGTTCCACGCGCTGCGCAAGGAGAAGTTCCACGCGTCGATCCTCGACATGGAACTGGACGGCAAGAGCGAAAAGGTGCTGCTGCGTGACTTCCAGATGCACCCGTACAAGCCGCAGGTGATGCACATCGACTTCCAGCGCGTGTCCGAGAACCAGAAGATCCACATGCGCGTGCCGCTGCACTTCGTCGGGCAGGAGAACTCGCCCGCAGTCAAGGAGTCCGGCGGTCTGGTCAGCCACATCCTGTCCGAAGTCGACATCGCCTGCCTGCCGAAGGACCTGCCCGAGTTCATCGAGGTCGACCTGTCCAACCTGCGCGCGCACCAGACGATCCGCGTGCGCGACCTCGCGCTGCCGCCGGGCGTCACACCGGTGCTCAAGGGCAAGGAGAATCCGGTCGTCGTGTCGGTGTCGACGAAGGGCGAGGAAGTCGTCGAAGAAGAAGCCGCCGTCGTGCCGGCCGCGGAAGTGCCGGCCACGGCGCAAAAGGCGCCGCCGGCTGCTGCTGCACCGGCCGCACCCGAGAAGAAGGGCGGAGAAAAAGGCGGCGAGAAGAAGAAGTAAGCGTCGCCTGTTGCACAATCCGGCCCGCGCGTGGCGACACCCGCGGGCTTTTTTGTCGGCATGAACATCGACACGACTCACTCGATCCGCCTGATCGTCGGGCTCGGCAACGTCGGCGCCGAATACGAGGCCACGCGCCACAACGCGGGCTTCTGGTTCGTCGACGCGGTCGCGCGCAAGGCGGGTGCCTCGTTCACGCACGAGCGCAAGTTCCACGGCGAGGTCGCCCGCATCCGCGACCACGCGCGCGAGCTGTGGCTGCTGAAGCCCGGCACCTACATGAACCGCTCGGGTCAGGCGGTCGTCGCGCTCGCGCTTTACTACAAGATCCTGCCGACGCAGATCCTCGTCGTGCACGATGAAGTGGATTTACCGCCCGGCGCCGTGAAACTGAAGCGCGGCGGCGGCACTGCCGGACACAACGGACTGAAGGACATCCAGGCCAAGCTGTCGACGCCCGACTTCTGGCGGCTGCGGCTCGGCGTCGGTCATCCGCGCACGCTCGCGCTGAAGCAGGAGGTCGCCGATTTCGTCCTGCATCCGCCGAGCCGCGAGCACCAGCAGGCGATCGACGAGGCGATGGGCCGCGCGCTCGACATCGTCCCGCAGCTCGTCGAGGGCCAGTTCGAGCGCGCGATGATGAAGCTGCACCGCGCGCCGGTCGCGCCCGAGGCCCCGCCGCCCAAACCATGAGCGCGAACTTCACCGTGCACGCCGGCGCGCGCGCCGCCGCGCACGTGCGCAGCGAAGGACTCAAACCCGCCGACATCGCGTGCATCCCTGCGGCCGCCGGCGGACCGAAAGGGCTCGCGCTGATCCCGCTCGATCAGCGGCTGTTCGGCGGCTGGCTGCGCAACGCGCCGCACGTCGAACTGATCGGCGCATCGATCGGCGCGTGGCGCATGTTCGCCGCCGCGCAGACCGATCCGGTTGTCGCGCTGGCGCGGCTGTCGGAGGGCTACGTCGAGCAGCGTTATCCGCGCAAGCCCACGCCACGCTACGTCAGCGACGAATGCCGCAAGCTCGCGCGCGCGGTGCTCGGCGGCGAGCGGATGCCGCCGCTGCGCGGCAACGTCGGCGTCAGCCTGATCACCACGCGCGCGCGCGGCGTGCTCGACCGCAACGGTTCGCGCGCGGCATTCGCGCGGGCCGCGCTCGCCAATGCGCGCTCGCGCCACGCGCTGGCGGCGCACATGGAGCGCGTCGTCTTCCATGCCGGTGGGGCGCGCTTTCCGGCGCAGCGCTTCGACGCCTTCGGCCTCGAGCGCGTGCGGCTTGCGCCGGAGAACTGCGAGGACGCGCTGCTCGCCTCCGGCTCGATCCCGCTCGTGTGCGAGCCGGTGCGCGATCCGGCCGGCGCTGCGCGCGGCGACTACTGGGACGGCGGGCTGATCGACTATCACCTGCTGCTGCCCTATCACGCGCTCGCAGGTCTCGTGCTCTATCCGCACTTCGTTCCGTACGTCACGCCCGGCTGGCTGGACAAGTTCCTGCCCTGGCGCAAGCAGTCGCGCGCGCATCCGTGGCTCGACAACGTGCTGCTCGTCGCTCCGTCGCGCGAGTTCCTCGCGCGGCTGCCGGGCGGACGGCTGCCCGAGCGCCAGGACTTCTACCGCTATGGGCTCGACCACGCCGCGCGCATGCGCGCGTGGCGGCGCGCGATCGGCGAATGCGAACGCTTCGCCGACGAGGTGATGGCCTGGATCGAACGGCCCGATCCGACGCGGCTCGCGCCGCTTTGACGCGACCGATCCGTGCCGACGCTGCGCGCACGCTGGGCCACGGTCGCACGCGCCTGGTTCGCGTTCGTCGCGCGGCCGCGCCCCGACGTCGCACCGCCCGCGGGCGCCGGTTCACGGGCCGCCGTGCTCGCCGCGCTGCTCGCGGTCGCCACGCCGCTGGCGCTCGCCGCCGCGGTCGCGGTCGCGCCGCTCGCGGACCGCTTCGGCGTCGACAGCCGACTCGACTTCCGCTTCGGCCTGTTCGAGGTCGCGCTGGTGCTGGCGATCGCGCCCGTGTTCGAGGAAGTCGTCTTCCGCTGGCCGCTGAAGTCGCGGCGCACCTTCGAGCGCGGCGTCGTGCTGCTGCCGCTCGCGGGGCTCGCGCTCTTCGCGATCGCGCGCGCAGCGGCCGCATCGTCCGACGCCTGGATACGGCTGCCCGCGATCGCCGTCGCCGCGGTCGCGACCGTGCTGGCGCTGCTCGCGCTCGACGATGCGCTGGAGCGGCATCGCTTCACCACAGTCGACGGCGCGCGCACGCTGTTCGCGCGGCGCTACGCGCCGATCGCGCACGGGTTCACCCTGGCCTTCGCGCTGACCCACGCGCTCAACTACGAGTTCACCGCGGCGACGATCGCGTTGACGCCGCTGCTCGTCCTTCCGCAGTGGATCCTCGGCTACGCCTGCCTGTACGCGCGGCTCGCCTACGGCCTGCCCGCGGCGATCGCGCTGCACATGGCGCACAACGGGATCGCGTACGGGCTCGTGGCGCTCGGGTTGTAGCGGGACTTGCGATGCGTGCGACCGGAATGCATGGCGCAAAGCACCGCGCCGGTCAGCCGAGCGGCAGCTCCATCACCAGCTCGCCCTCCTCCTCCCGGCCCGTGTAGCGGAAGCCGAGCGACGCGTAGAACCGGCCGAGCGCCTCGGCGTGCTTGACGTGCGAGACGAGCAGACGGCTGGCGCCGCGGGTGCGGACATGGTCGGCGACGAGCCGCACGGCCGCGCGGCCGTAGCCCTTGCCTTGATGGCGGCGGTCGATCATCAGCCGCCACAGGAAAAAGTCCGGCTCCTCGGGCGCGGACGAAAGCGTCGGGTCGTAGATCATCACGAAACCGACCGGTTCGCCGCGCGCGCAGATCGCGCGGAACCACGCCTCGTCGTAGAAGTACGCCTGCGCGATCGACACCGCGTTCGGCGCGACCAGGCCCTGCTGCGATTCGTCGATTTCGAGCGCGCAGATCGCGCGCACGGTGTCGCGCGTGATCTCGCGCAATTCGACTTCGTCGTTCATCCGCTCCTCGACGTTCCGGGGAATCCGCTTCCTGCGGTCGCCGCCCGGCGCGATGGACCCGCGGGCCGGCGCCGCGCGATTATGCCGGCGGGTGCACGGCTCGTCGGCAGCGGCCGCGCGCGAAGGCGGCTTGATGCAGGTGAACCCGAGGCGCTGCGGACGGCGCACACTGTTTGTTGAAATCCCGCTCCGGTCCCTCTTTACGAAAGGGGGACGAAGACACACGCACTTTTGGTATCTAGGGAAACAACCGGCGGCGTCCCGCCGCGGATACCGCTGCCGAGGAAGGAGAAGCTCATGGATCGCGTTTGGCTGAAGCAGTACCCGCAAGGCATCCCCGCCGAAGTGGACGTCAAGGCGTACGCGTCGCTGAAGGACATCTTCGAGAGGAGCTGCGCGCGCTTCGCCGACCTGCCCGCCTACGGCAACATGGACCACTCGATCACGTATCGCGAGCTGGAAGCGGCGAGCCGCGCATTCGGCGCCTACCTGCAGAAGGTCGCCGGGCTGAAGAAAGGCGACCGCGTCGCGATCATGATGCCGAATCTGCTGCAGTATCCGGTCGCGCTGTTCGGCGCGCTGCGCGCGGGCTTCACGGTCGTCAACGTCAACCCGCTGTACACGCCGCGCGAGCTGGAGCACCAGTTGCGCGACTCGGGCGCAAGCGTGATCGTCGTGCTGGAGAACTTCGCGAGCGTGCTGCAGCAGGTGCTCGGCAAGACGCCGATAAAGACGGTCGTCACGACGCAGATCGGCGATCTGTTCCCTGCGGTCAAGCGGCTGCTCGTCAACTTCGTCGTCAAGCACGTGAAAAAGATGGTGCCGGCGTGGAACATCGCGGGCACGATCGACTTCAACGCCGCCCTCGCGGCCGGCCGCGCGCAGACGCTCGACGACGTGCCGCTCACGCGCGAAGACCTCGCGTTCCTGCAGTACACCGGGGGTACGACCGGTGTCGCCAAGGGCGCGATGCTCACGCACGGCAACATGGTCGCGAACCTGCAGCAGGTCGCGGCGTGGATCGCGCACGATCTGCTCGACGGCAAGGAGACGACCGTCATCCCGCTGCCGCTGTACCACGTCTTCGCGCTGACGGTGAACCTCGTGTTCATGAAGATCGGCGCGCACACGATCCTGATCACCAACCCGCGCGATCTGCCGACCTTCATCGCGACGCTGAAGAAGACGCCGTTCACCGCGATGATCGGCGTCAACACGCTGTACAACGCGCTGCTGAACGCGCCCGAGTTCGCCAACGTGAACCTGCGCCAGGTCAAGGTGACGGTCGCGGGCGGCATGGCGGTGCAGCGCTCGGTGGCCGAGCGCTGGAAGGCGCTGACCGGCGTGCCGATCGTCGAAGGCTACGGACTGACCGAAACGGCGCCGGTCGTGATCGCCAACGCGCTGAACATCAAGGACTGGACCGGCAACATCGGCGTGCCGATTCCCTCGACCGATGCCGCGGTGCTCGACGATCAGGGCAAGCCGCTGCCGGTCGGCGAAGTCGGCGAGATCTGCATCCGCGGACCGCAAGCGATGAAGGGCTACTGGAACCGCCCCGACGAAACCGCGAAGGTGTTCACCGCCGACGGCTGGTTCCGCACCGGCGACATGGGGTACATGGACGCCAACGGCGCGTTCAAGATCACCGACCGCAAGAAGGACATGATCATCGTGTCCGGATTCAAGGTGTTCCCGAACGAGGTCGAGGACGTCGTGATGCTGCATCCGGGCGTGCTCGAAGTCGCCGCGATCGGCGAGCGCGACGAGCGCTCCGGCGAAGCGGTGAAGATCATCGTCGTCAGGAAGGACCCGGCGCTGACCTCGGAGGCGCTGCTCGAGCACTGCAAACAGCACCTGACCGGCTACAAGGTGCCCAAGCTCGTCGAGTTCCGCGCCGAACCGCTGCCCAAGACCAACATCGGCAAGATCCTGCGGCGCGAGCTGAGAACCCCGGCGGCCGCGTGAGCGCCGCGCGGCCGCTCCGAAGGCGCTCAGCTCCCCCTCGGGGGGACAGCGCGCAGCGCGAAGGGGGTCTCCCGAGCGCTGCGCGGCCATCGCGATGACGCGTGCAAGGCGCGGGCACGTCCCTTACCGCGCCCGCCGCGCCACGCTGCGCGACGGCCGCACGGTCACGCTGCGCGCGGTGCGGCCCGAGGACGCCGGAGAAATCGTGCAGGCGTTCGAGCGCCTGTCGGCGCAGTCGCGCTATCAGCGCTTCATGCAGCACAAGCGCGAGCTGGACCCGCACGCGCTCGCGCGCGGCGTCAGCCCGGTGCCGGGGCGCGAGTTCGCGCTGGTGGCGACCGTGCCCGCCTACGACGGCTACGACATCGTCGGCGCCGCGCGCTACGTGGCGTCCGCGCAGCCGAAGACCTGCGAGTTTTCGGTCACCGTCGCCGAGGACTGGCGCGGCGCCGGACTGGCGGCGACGCTGCTGCGTCGTCTGATGCTGCGCGCCAGGCGCGACGGCTACCGCGCGATCGAGGGCTTCGTGCTCGCCGACAACCTGCCGATGCTCGCGCTCGCCAGGTACCTGCGCTTCGGCGTGCTGCCGGTGCCGGACGACACGACGGTGTGCCTGGTGCGGCGGGCGCTGTAGCCGCGCGCGCCGGCCGCGTGAGCGCATCGGGCACGGACAACGATCGCCTTCACGCGGCACCCGAACGGGCATCCCTCGTCCTTTGCTCGCTGCCGGCCGCACCTCTTTACGCAAGCGCCCAGAAATCTCCGGTCAAGCCGTGTCGCGCAAAGAGGGCCGTCGCTTCGGCGGCGGTTGCCGGCTGCCAGTCGACGTCCAGCCGGCGCGCATACCAGTCGCGACCAAGCTCGTAGACGACCTGCGGAGCGGCAACCGCGCCTTTCGCGTAAGCCCTCGCGTGCAGCCAGTCGCCGAGTTCGCCCTCCGACCGGAAGGCCAGGATGTTCCTTCAGGTGAAGCCGATGTCGTCCCAGAAGGATCGCGCCGGCACCAGGAAGTGAACCAGTCCGTCGCCGAACACCCTGCCGCGCGCGACCGCGAACCGCATGGCCTCGCCGGTGGCGGCCGAATGGGTGTCGAGCGTTCCATCGCCGAGCAGCGCGAGGATCGCAAGCCCGTCCCACATGCAGTTCGCAAACCACCGGCGTTGGCCGAGGCGGACCACGAAATCGGTCGCCACCGCCGAGAACGGATGCGCCATCCAGACCGAGTCGGTCCCGGGCCGAAGCGCGAGCCGATGCGCGTCGGCGAGCGAATGCAGCGCCGCGGAGACCGCAGCGGGTGTCGTGCCGAGGGTTGCCGCAAGCTGCGCGGCCGATGGCGCGCGTGCGCTGTCTCTCAGCGTCTGGATGACGGCGGCACGAACCTGTCGCTCGAACGCGTTCATCGAAGCTCCCGGCGCGGGCTAGGGCATCACCTCGCAGAACTCGTACACCTCGGCATTGAGCAGCCGGTTGCGCACCGGCTGCGCGGCGCGCGCGAACCAGGCGCGCGCATCGAAGCGGTCGATCTCGTCGCCCATGTGGCGGATCATGTCGCAGACGGGCTCGACCACGCGCGTGCGCCAATTCGCGTCGTTCTTCACGTACGCGAGATACAGGTTCTTCATGCAGTTGCCGCGGCAGTAGGCGTTGGCGCGGCAGTCGGCGCACGGCATCTCCGGCGTGGGCTGCAGCGGGCTCTTGCGCACCCAGTTCCCGACCACGTCGCCCTGCAGCAGATCTGTGTCGTACAACATATCCGGACACGGATAGATCTTGCCGTCGGGCATCACGTTCAGCAGGTTCGTCGACACGCGGCACTGGGTCATGCCGGCCGACAGTTCGTTGATCCGCTGCGGCGCGACCTTGTTGCGCACCGTGCCCATCAGCGGCACGACCGGGTACAGCGTGTCGCTCGACGCGAAGAAGCGTTCGACCAGTTCGCTCAGCACCGCCTTCTTGCGCGCGACCGACTCCGGCGGGTGCGCCTGATCGTCCTGCGCGAACTGGAAGTACACGTAGTCGAACACGGTCAGCAGCTCGTCGAAATCCTCGATCGACGTCTCGCCGCTCCACCAGGTCATGCGCGCGGTCAGCACCGCGTGCGTGCGCGAGTTGCGGATCGCGCGCACGTTGTCGAGCACGCGCTTCCAGGTGCCCTTGCCGCGGTAGCGGTCGGTGACGGCCTCGCCGCCGTCGACCGAGATCATCATGTTCACCAGGCGCGCCAGGACCTTGTCCGGCAGCTTGGCGACCAGCGTGCCGTTGGTCTGCATGTTGAAGCGCACCAGCGGAAAGCGGTCGATCAGCTCGAGCGCGAAGCGCGGGTTCATCGCCGGCTCGCCGCCGTACAGCGTGATGTAGATCTCCTTGTCGGCGAGATGCTTGTCGACGAAGTCGCCGAGCTGCGCCGCGGTGTAGGTCGCGCGCTTCTGCGAGCCGAGCACGTCGCCGACGCCGAGGCTGCAGTAGCTGCAGGCGAGGTTGCACTGAAGGGTCGTCAGCAACTGCAGTTCGACGCGGTTGCCGACGATGACGGGCTGCGCAGGGGAGTTGGCGGCGGCGATGTTCACAGCGATGGCGGCGGTGCAAGCGCGGCCGCGGGGCTGCGGCCCGACGATGGGCGCGGATTGTGGGATCGCGACACCGGCGACGACATGACGCGGATCAAATGCCGCCGGGCGTTGGTCCGCACGGCCGACCGGATCACCCCGCCGCTCGCCGACGGATTTGCCCGGCTCGATGCGCCGGCGCAAACTGCGCCGCGTCGCCCGATTGCTGGGAGGGTGTCGGCATGCGAATGCTTCTCATCAACCCGCGCTTCCCCGAAAGCTTCTGGAGCTTCCGCTTCGCGATCGACGAGATCGTTCCCGGCAAACGCGCGCTCAATCCGCCGCTGGGGCTGGCCACGCTGGCCGCGCTTTCTCCCGCGCATTGGCATGTGACGATCGTCGACGAGAACGTCGAGCCGGTACCGCTCGCGCCGGAGGCCGACATCGTCGGCGTGTGCGGCATGGGCGTGCAGTTTGCGCGGCAGCGGGAACTGCTCGCGTACTACCGCAGCCGCGGGCACTACGTCGTCGCCGGCGGCAGTTACGCATCGCTGTGCCCCGAAAAGTACGCGGCGCTGGCCGACACGACGGTCGCCGGCGAAGCCGAATACGTCTGGCCGGCGTTCTGTCGCGACTTCGAGGCCGGCGCGCCGCGCGCACTTTATCGCGAGACCGGCACCGTTGCGCTGACCGATTCGCCGACGCCGCGCTTCGACCTGCTGAAGCTGCACCTGTACAACACCGCGAGCCTGCAGTTCTCCCGCGGCTGCCCGTATCGCTGCGACTTCTGCGACATCATCGTGATGTTCGGCCGGCGGCCGCGCGTGAAGAGTCCGGAGCAGATCGGCCGCGAACTGGATGCGCTGCGCGCGCAGGGCGCGCGCCAGGTGTTCTTCGTCGACGACAACCTGATCGGCAACCGCACCCAGGCCAAGGCGCTGCTGCGCTTCCTCGCCGAGTATCAGCGGCGCCACCGCTGGCGCTTCGGCTTCGGCACCGAGGTTTCGGTGAATATCGCCCGGGACGAAGAACTGCTGCGGCTGATGCGCGAGGCCAACTTCGGCTGGGTCTTCATCGGCATCGAGACGCCGGACGAAGCAACGCTGAAGGCGAGCGGCAAGACGCAGAACGTCGGCACCGACCTGCTGGGCGCGCTGCGGACGATCTACGCGCACGGCATCGACGTGCTGGGCGGCTTCATCGTCGGCTTCGACGACGACACGCTCGAATCCTTCGAGCGCCAGCGCCGTTTCATCCTCGACTCGGGCATCCAGGCCGCGATGGTCGGGCTGCTGACCGCGCTGCCGCGCACGCCGCTTTACACCCGGCTGCAGCAGGAAGGGCGCCTGATCGAGGACGCCGGCGACGGCGACAACACGCGGCTCGGCACCAACGTCGTTCCCAAGCGCATGCCGTACGACGCGATGCTCGACGCCTACCGGCAGATGTACCGGCAACTGCTGAGCGACCGCGGCATCGCGCAGCGCATCCGCGCGAAGCTGCGCTGGCTGCGCGCGCCCGTGTACCGCAGCGAGTACGCGGCGGCCGACAAGCTGCGCATCGTGTTGCGGCTGCTCGCGAAGGGCATCCTGCCCGGCGGGCCGCACCGCTGGCTCGCCTTCCTGCGCACGCTGCCGCTTGCCGCGCCGCGCCGGCTGCCGGTCGTGATCTCGGACTGGATCACGGGGCTGTCGATGCAGTCCTTCGTGCGCCGGCGCTTCGCCTCCGGCGCGGTCGAGCCGTCGCGGCTCGAGCGGCGCGTGCGGGCCTTGCGGCGCGCAGCGGCGCGCTACGTCGATGCGGGCCGGGTCGCGCTCGCGTGGCGGCCCGGGCCGCCACGGCTCGATCTGGCGCTCTCGGGTCCGCTCGACGCGCGCTTCTTCGCGCGCATCGCGCCGCGGCTGGAGCGGCTGCTGCGCCACACGCATTCGACGCTGACGCTGCGCATCGAGGCGCTGCACGCGCAACACACCGCCGACCTGCAGCGCCTGCTCGCGCGGCTCGCCCGCTACGGCGACCGCGTTTCCGTCATCGTGCACGAATCGCTGCGGTCGCGGATCGCGGTCGATTCGTCGGTGTTCGATCTGGTGCTCCAGCCGCGCGGCGAGTAGTCGAAGCGCCGTCGGCGCCCGCACGTTCGGGCGCAGGCTGCACGGCGCGCCCGCGCGGCTTCGACGCACAATGGCGCCCTCGCCGTTCATCCACCGGAGGCCGCAGTGAACAAGGAACTGTTCGACAAGGGGCTGCAGACGCGCCGCGAAGTGCTCGGCGCCGACTACGTCGACGCCTCGATCAGGAACGCCGACGACTTCAGCCGCCCGATGCAGGAGCTCGTCACGCAGTACTGCTGGGGCGACGTGTGGAACCGCCCCGGGCTCGACCGCCGCACGCGCAGCCTGCTGAACCTAGCGATGCTCACCGCGCTGAACCGCCCGCACGAACTGAAGCTGCACGTGCGCGGCGCGCTCAACAACGGCGTCACGAAGGATGAGATCCGCGAGGTCCTGCTGCAGGCCGCGATCTACTGCGGCGTGCCGGCGGCGATCGACGGGTTTCGGGTAGCGCGGGAGGTGTTCAAGGAGATCAGCACCTGACGAAAGGCGCTGCGTGCAAAGCCCGTCATCGGCGTTGGGGACACCGAGTGCGCGCAGTTGGGACGGGCGGCCTCCGACCACTTCCGGTCGTTCAGGCGTAAGCGAGAACTTCATGCGGACCAGTCATCGGGACGTCAGCTTCCCCCAACTCCAGACTTTTGAAACTGCGAGCAGAATCGCGCGCAAACCGGACGGTTTCAAGGTCAAGCAGGGCGTGGCCGGGGATCGTGCCTTTCCGGCTACTCATCGACGACAAACCACACGTCGCCTTCTCGACCTTCGTTTGGCAGTGGCGCGCGCGTGCTCACGCTAAAGCGTGACACCCTCGCCGCACCAGACAAGATTGGCTCGATTGAGCATCGCAGGCCGCTCAACGTCACCTGGACGTTCAGCTCCAGGAAGCCGGTTGGCGGCGCACCGATCGAGCGCTGGCCGCTCGTAAAGTGATGGACATGGTCTGGGTTCAGCTCGAGAACGTGGTCGGTGCGAACGTCGTACAAGCGAAGCCCATCGTGGCTCGCTGATTCAACAAGCCATTCGTCGTCGGCTTGGAGCGCCCTCCCATCGGGCGCCTGGCAAATGGCGGGCGGCCGCAAGCGAACGCACGTTCCAATCGATTGTTTGAGCTTTGCTAGGTTCATGGCTCCTTTTGTCATCGATGTAGGCATCACCCGCCGCACCGCTATGCAGCTGACTTTCTCGCTACGCCCTCGTTCGCTCTGCAAAAGTGGATCGCAAGTTTCAGCAGGAAGTACCAAAACCCTGCCTGACTCAAAGAGAACAGACGGACCTTCTGCTGGTTCTCGAAAAAAGTCGCGTTTGCTAGTGACTGAAGATTGTCGAACATCACCACGGATTCTTCTTCTAGACTGGCACCCGCAGGAAGATAAAACATGTTCGAAATCTCTTGGCGCCGCAGCGTTTCCAAGTGATCTGCTATTGCGCCGGGAGCTACGCCGGCCATCTCGAGTTCATTCACAAGTCGACTAATCCTGATGATGGGCGAAACGCACACACGCATTGGCCGCGTGCGCGTATTGTCCGGCGCGATATCGCACGTGTTGGAGATAATGACGGCGCGAACCCTCCGGCGTTTCCCAACGTCGACATCGAAGAAATCGACGGCAGACCACCCATCACCCTGATAGGGTGCATCGTCCTCGACAGTGCCGTAGTAGGAATGCGTCTGTGGAAGGCGACTTAGCTCACTAAAGAGCTCGGCACGATCTGCCGGCGAGAGGTACTTCGGCAGAAAGACGTGAGCGTCCTCAAGCGAAAGCGGCATTCCCAGACATTAGTCGTACAGCGCACTGAGCCGGCTAGAGATGATGGCTTCCATGTCGGACGGAAGGCGCCGCTGCTTTTCCAACAAGGACAGGGCGAGTCGGGCGAACGCTTCATCATCGAAGTCGCGACTCAGCACCCATTCGGACGTGGCGGATTGGGATTCGGCTTCCATCGACGTGGTGAAAACGCGCCGATCAAAGACAAGAATGGAAGCACCTTCGTCGGCCATCTCATCGGCCACCGCAGCGGCGAACTCGAAGTATTCGCCGGCGCTTGCCACATTGGGAGCACCGAGGAGCGTTAATGACGGAAGGCATGCCAACAGCCCGTGCGCCAGCGTTTGGCTTGTTCCGCCCGATTTCCAAAGCCTAGTACTCGGGCTCATATTTTCGGAGCGTCTCGTCGGTTAGCAACTCGAAGAAGACCTGCTTCTCTTTGGAGTGCGCTTGCTCGAGCAGGTCCTCAAAGTGCTTCCAAAAGTCATCAAAGGGACCCTTGAAGATCGTGTCGACGACTAGTACGAGGCCATGTCTCGGCTTGGCGGCGCTAGACGTTGCCGTCGCTTGCCCAATCGCCTGCACGATCGTTACCAAGGGGCCCTCGGAAAACTCTGACTGCAGCTGCGTTGGTTGGTTGCTTAGCCTTTGCTGTCCGACCGTGATGTCCAAATTTGTCAGAGCGAAGTGGTCAGTCCCGAGTTCAGCCTCGATTAGGTTTGTGTACTTGGTCGAGATTCTCTCAAGTGGACCAACTACGCCACTGTTCTCCAAGAGGCGCCACACCGAAGTGACGAGCGGCTTAAACGTCTCCCAACCGGGGTAAGGCTCGTTGACTGTCACGCTAAGGCTGTGGTCGCCGACGAGGATCGCGGTATTGCCACCACGCAATCGATAAACCGGCCTGTATCGAAGGTCGGAATCCCTCGCTCGTACTTGCGCCGGTATTTGCGATTCGCGCAGCGCCTCGAGGTTGGGGAAATCGCTGCGCAGTTGTTGATACAAGTAGCCGGGTAGGATCGCAGCCGCGTTTCCAGTCCGCTCGGACTGGAAACGGCACTCCGCGACCGCTTCGAGGATCGGGTCGCGTTTCAGTCGACGCGGGATGCGCTCCATATCGGATCCGAGTATGCCACGAGACAGTTGACCCACGGCATGCGCGCTCTTCGGCCGCTTGCCGCAATCAGCCGCAGGAATCCGACCCCCGACTAGTGTCTTGATCGGGATCAGAGGCGCGGTAGCCGTCAGCCAATGTCCGCTTCGGAGCAGTCCCGGCGTGATCGCCGGCCGTCCGCACTTCGCTCCATCGCGAGCATTCGTCGACAGCCCGATCCTCCTTGAAGTGACGGTCGCCTTTGGGTCGGTTCCGGCTGCTCAATGCTGGTGCTCTTAGGACTGAGCGGGCAACCACGGGTACGCACACTTCTGCGGGGGAACTGAAAGCTCCTCGATAGAGCGCATAGCGCCCGTCGCCGCCTATAACCAATCAGGCGAGACCCCCATCCCTGACAACGCGGCACAAGGGGAACAACATCCACTCCGGCGATAATCCGCCCCTTCGCAACGACCCCGCCGCGTTCCGCCCGCTCTGCCGATCGGGCGGCCGCGTCGCGCAAGGAATTCCATGGCTCTGAAATGCGGCATCGTCGGCCTGCCGAACGTGGGCAAGTCGACGCTCTTCAACGCGCTCACCAAGGCCGGCATCGCGGCCGAGAACTATCCGTTCTGCACGATCGAGCCGAACGTCGGCATCGTCGAGGTGCCCGACCCGCGGCTGGCGGCGCTGGCGGCGATCGCCAAGCCCGAGAAGGTGATCCCGGCGACCGTCGAGTTCGTCGACATCGCGGGGCTGGTTGCCGGCGCGAGCAAAGGCGAAGGGCTCGGCAACCAGTTCCTCGCCAACATCCGCGAGTGCGACGCGATCGCGCACATCGTGCGTTGCTTCGAGGACGAGAACGTCGTTCACGTCGCGGGCAAGGTCGATCCGGTGTCGGACATCGAGGTCATCAACACCGAGCTGGCGCTCGCCGATCTGCAGACGGTCGACAAGCAGCTCGCCAAGTACGGCAAGGTCGCCAAGAGCGGCGGCGACAAGGAAGCGCAGCGGCTGGTCGCGGCGCTGGAGAAGATCGCGCCGGCGCTGAACGAGGCGAAGCCCGTGCGCAGCGTCGACCTGTACGAGGAGGAGAAGGCGGTGCTGCGGCCGCTGTTCCTGTTGACGATGAAGCCGACGATGTACGTCGCCAACGTCGAGGAGCACGGCTTCGAGAACAATCCGCTGCTGGAGAAGGTGCGCGCGTACGCGGCCAAGGAAGGCGCGCCGGTGGTCGCCGTGTGCGCGAAGGTCGAGGCCGAGATCGCCGATCTGTCCGACGAGGACAAGCAGGTCTTCCTCGCCGACATGGGGATGGACGAGCCGGGCCTGAACCGCGTGATTCGTGCCGGTTACGCGCTGCTCGGGTTGCAGACGTTCTTCACCGCCGGGCCCAAGGAAGTGCGCGCGTGGACCGTCGTCAAGGGCGCGACCGCGCCGCAGGCGGCCGGCGTGATCCACACCGATTTCGAGAAGGGTTTCATCCGCGCCGAAACGATCGCCTTCGACGACTACGTGAAGTACAAGGGCGAAGCCGGCGCGAAGGAAGCCGGACGCATGCGGCTCGAAGGGAAGGACTACGTCGTGCAGGACGGCGACGTGATGCACTTCCGCTTCAACGTTTGACCGTAGCTCGACGCGCGTTGCGCGCGGCGCGGTCTGCGCCGGATCGAGGCGGACGCTGCGCGCCGCTCATCCGGCGCGCGGCGGGCCGGTTGCGCCGCCCGCGGCGAGCGTCACCGCCCCGCCGACCGTTCGCGCTTCGACGGGCTCGGCACGAACGGTTGTCATGTCGAGATCGAATCGCGCGCGCTCACTCCGGTTCGATGCCCGCCTTCTTGATGATCGATTGCCACTTGCGGCTCTCGGCGAGCTGGAACTTCGACAACTCGTCGGGCGTCGTCGTGAATGGCTCGAAGCCGGTCGATTCGAACAGGCTCTTCGCACTCGGGCTCGCGACTGCCTTCACCAGCAGTTCGTTGAGCCGCTTCACGACCGCGGGCGGCGTGCCGGCGGGCACGTAAGCGGCGAACCAGAAGCCCATCTCGTAGCCGGGCACGCCGGCCTCGGCGATCGTCGGCACGTCGGGCGCGAGCGACGAGCGCTTCAAAGACGAGACGCCGAGCGCGCGCAGCTTGCCGGCCTTCACCTGCGGCATGCCCGTGGCCATGTCGGTGATCATCATGTGGATCTGGCCGCCGAGCAGATCGGTCACCGCCAGCGGGTTGCTTTTGTACGGCACGTGCAGCAACTGGATGCCGGCCATCTGCTGCAGCAATTCGCCGGCGATGCGGCTCGACGAGCTGCCGCTGCCGAACGTGAGCTTGCCGGGCTCCTTCTTCGCCGCGGCGATGAACTCGGCCACCGTCTTGTACGGCAGGCTCGGATTCACGACCATGATCTGCGCGCCCTTGGCGAGTCCCGTCACGGGCGCAAAGTCCTTGACCGGGTCGTACGGCAGCTTCTTGAACAGGTGCTCATTGGCCGCGTGCGTGGTGTTCGTCGTGATGAACACCGTGTAGCCGTCCGGCGCCGCCTTGGCGACCGCTTGCGCCCCGATGAAGCCATTCGCACCGGGCTTGTTGTCGACGACGACCGGCTGGCCGGTCTCGGCATTGACCGACTGGCCGAGCGCGCGCGCGAGCTGGTCGGTCGCGCTGCCGGCGGCGAACGGCACGACGAACGTGATCGACTTGGTTGGATAGTTCTGCGCGAACGTTGGTGCCGTCAGCACCAGCGCAAGCGCGCCGGCGGCGGCGGAAAAGAGTCTGTTCATGGCTTCTCCTTGGCGAAGGGGGTACGGGAATCGGTCGGCCCGCGCAGCAGCGGCGCAAGGCGCGCCGGCACTTCGAGCGGCAGCGCAAGCAGGTGAAAGGCGAGCGCCTTGCCGTGCGCATCGAGGTTCAGCGCGTCGTTGACGCCGCCGTCCAGCACGTCGTCGAGCACGAAGTTCAGCGCCTGCAGCTTCGGCAGCACGTAGCGCACGACGCGCGTCGGGCGGCGAAAGGCGAAGTGCGAGGCGACCGCCCGTTCGGTGATCTGCTCGACGATCAGCGGAAAGAGATCCGGGTGATACGCGATCACGCTGATGTTGGAGCGGTTGCCCTTGTCGCCGGTGCGCGCGTGCGCGGCGCGCCGCAACGGCACGACGATTCGTTCGCTCATGGCGCCTCGACGAATTCGTGGCGCGCGGCGATCGCCGCGCGCGGCAGCAGGCTGGACAACGTCTGCAGCCGCTGGCGCACGCCGGTGCGCACGCCGCCGCCGCCTGCGGGCCCGCAGGTGTAAAGCGCGGTGACTTCGTCGGCTAGGCGCTCGACCGCAGCGCGCTCCGCATGTGCGGCGGCGACGCGCAGCCGGATGTCGGTTCGTTCCGCCGATGGCGTCGCGGCGAGCAGGCGGCCGCCGTCGTCGGCCAACACGCTCACCGCGCCGATCAGGTCGATGCGCAGGGATAACCCCTGCAGGCGCCGGCGCAGTACGTCGGCGGCGAGCCGCGCGCGTGCTTCCGCTCCCGGGCCGGCGTAGGAGATCTCGCCTTCGCCGAGCCAGCCGCCCTCGTAGAACACGTTGACCTTCAGCGTGTCCGGGCGCGGATGACCGCGCACGCCCGTCAGCAGCACGCGGTCGGGTCCGACTTCGCGCACTTCCGCTTCAGTGATATCGGCGATCACGTCGGGTGTGAGATACGCCGCCGGATCGTGGATCTCGTACAGCAACTGTTCCTTGACCGTCAACGCGTCGACGAGGCCGCCGGTGCGGTCGGCCTTGCCGATCACGCAATTGCCGTCCGCATCGATCTCCGCGATCGGAAAGCCGACCGCGTGCGGATCGGGCACGTCCTTGTAGCCGGGATCGGCAAAGTAGCCGCCGGTGACCTGGGCGCCGCATTCGAGCAGATGGCCGGCCATCGTCGCGCGCGCCAGCCGGTCCCAGTCGTCCAACCGCCAGCCGAAATGCGCGAGCGCCGGCCCCAGCGTCAGCGACGGATCAGAAACGCGCCCGGCCACCACCACGTCGGCGCCCTCGCGCAGCGCCGCCGCGATCGACTCCGCGCCGAGATACGCGTTGGCGCTGACGATCTCGATGCGCTCGAGCACGCCGCCGAGCTGCTGTGCGAGCAGCGGGCGAAACTCGGCACCGGAGACGTCGTCGCCGGTCACCACCGCCACGCGCGGCGTGCGCACGCCCAGCTCGCGCGCCAGGTGCACTACGCGCTTCGCGGCAGCGTGCGGATTGGCCGCACCGAAGTTGCCGACAATCCTGATGCCGTGCGCAAGGCAGCGCGCGAGCACCGGCCGCAGCAGGCGTTCGAGATGGGGCTCGTAGCCCGCGTCGGGATCGGCGCGCCGGCGCAACTGCGCGAGCGCCAGCGTGCGTTCCGCCAGCGTCTCGAAGATCAGTGCCGCGGGCCGACGGCGCGCGATCAGCGTCGCGACCACCGCTTCCGCGGCGTCGAGCCGGTCGCCCGAAAAACCCGCGGCCGCGCCGATCAGCAACCCGTCCATGCGTCTCCCTCGAACTTCGGGGGAGACTAGGTCGTCGGCACTTTGCAGTGAAATCGAAAGTTCAGCTAGATTGCGCGGCGATGCCGATCAATCTCTCGACGCGCGATCTGCGCGCCTTTCTCGCACTCGCGGACACGCGCAACTTCACTCGTGCCGCGCAGCGCTGCCATCTGTCGCAGTCGGCGTTCAGCGCGCAGGTGCGCGCGATCGAATCGACGCTCGGTGCGCGGCTGTTCGACCGCGACACGCGCAAAGTCGATCTGACGCCGGCCGGAAAGCTGCTCGAACCGGCGGCGCGGCGGCTGCTCGCCGAGTTCGACGATCTGGTCGAAGACTTCCGCGCACACGCAACGCGGCGCAAGGGACGCGTGGCGATCGCCGCGCTGCCTTCGCTCGCCGCCGGCTGGCTGCCGGCCGTGTTCGCCGAGTATCGCGACAAGTATCCGGGCGTGGACCTCGCGCTCGCGGACCGGCTGTCGGAGGAGTGCATCGCGCAGGTGCGCGATGGCCGCGCCGATCTGGCGTTGGCGTCGACCGATCCGAACGCGGTCGATCTCGCAACCGAGGAGCTCGCCCGCGACGATTTCTGCCTGGTGTGCCGGCGCGACCATCCGCTCGCCTCCAAGCGTCCGCTCAGAATCCGCGATGCGGCCGCGTATCCGTTCATTCATCTCGAACGCTCGAGCAGCGTGCGGCAGTATCTGGAAGCGGAGCTGCACCCATTGCAGATGCGCTCCGTGCTCGAAGTCGAGCACCTGGCGACGGTGGCCGGCATGGTCGTGCAGGGGCTGGGCATCACGATCGTGCCGACGCTCACCCTCTTTCACTTCCAGCACGCGGATCTCGCCGTGCGCCGCTTCAGCGGCTTCGAGCTGCAACGGACCATCTACCTGGTGCGCCGGCGCAACGCGAGCTTGTCGGCCGCCGCGCAGGCAATGTATCAACTGCTGCGCGCCCGCCGGCCGCGGCAGGCGGCATTGCGGCGCGCCACATGAGAAGAACATGAACGAATCCGCCGCACGCAAGGTGCTGCTGCTGCGCGCGTTCGAGACCACACCGGGCTCGGGCTGGAGCGACGAGGATCGCGCGTGGGCAAGCCGCGCCGCGGCCGAGGTGGAAGGCGCGGGCGCGCCGCTCGATCGCTTCGTCGCGCGGCGCGCGGCACTGGCGGTCGAGCGGCTCGCGAGCCGTGACCGCAACGTCGGGCGCGCGTTGCGCGCGTTGGCGTGGCGGCCGTGGCTCGGCACGGCGATCGCCGTGCTCGCTTTCGCGGCCGGCGTCGCGATCGACGCGATCGGGCCGGCGCAGCGGATCAACCTGCTCGCGCCGCCGCTCGCCGCGCTGCTCGTCTGGAACCTGGCGCTGTATCTGCTGATCGCGGTGCGCGCCGTGCTTGGACCGTTCGCCGAGCGCGCGCGCGGACCCGGCCCGCTGGCGCGCGCGTTCGCGCGCCTGCTGCACCGTCAGGCGCCCGCGGTCGCGTCGCCGCCGCTCGTCCTGTTCGTCGCCGAGTGGACCCGCGCCTGCGCGCCGCTCGTCGCGGCGCGCGTGGGCCGCGTGCTGCACGTCGCGGCGATCGCGCTGGCGCTCGGGCTGCTCGCCGGCATGTACCTGCGCGGGCTCGCGTTCGAGTATCGGGCCGGATGGGAGAGCACGTTCCTCGAAGCCCGCGCGGTGCACGCGCTGCTCGCGACGGCGCTCGCGCCGGCCGCGGCGATTACGGGCATCGCGCTGCCGGACGCGACCGGCTTCGAGGCGTTGCGCTTCTCGGCGGGCGGCGGCGTCAACGCCGCGCCGTGGCTGCATCTGTTCGCGACGACGGTGGCGCTCGTCGTGCTCGCGCCGCGGCTGCTGCTCGCGCTCGGCGCGCGCTGGCACGAAGCGCGGCTGACGCGCCGTTTTCCGTTGCGGCTCGACGAGCCGTACTTCCGCAACCTCGCGCGCGTCCTGCGCGACGAGCCGGCCAAGGTGCGCGTCGCGCCGTACGGCGTGCAGCTTTCGCCGCAGGCGACCTTGAACCTGAACGCGTTGTTCGCGCAGGCGCTCGGCGCACGCGCCACACTCGGCTTCGCGCCCGCCACCGCGTTCGGCGGCGAAGACGACGTCGACGCGAACGCGCTCGCCGCCGACGCGACGCTGATCGTGCCGCTGTTCGCGGCCACCGCGACCCCCGAACCGGAAAACCACGGCGCGTTCGTCGACAAGCTCGCTGCCGCCGGCGAAGCGCAGATCGTCGCGCTCGTCGACGAATCGGACTTTCGCCGGCGGTTCGGCAGCGGCGATCGCATCGACGAACGGCGCGCGCTGTGGCGCAACGCGCTCGCCGAACGGCGCGTGCCGGTGCTGTTCGTCGATCTCGAGCAGCCGGATCTCGCGGCAGACGAAGCGACGTTGCGCGCGGTGCTCGCATGACGGACGCGCCGCAAACGATCGCGCTGGCGCTGGTGTCGCACACCAACGTCGGCAAGACGACGCTCGCGCGCACGCTGCTCGGACGCGACATCGGCGAGGTGCGCGACGCGCCGCACGTGACCGAACGCGCCGAGCGCTACACCCTGCTCGAAACGGCGGAAGGCGACGCACTGCTGCTCCTGGACACGCCCGGCTTCGGCGACAGCGTGCGGCTGGCGAAGCGACTCGCGCAGGCCGGCAATCCGATCGGCTGGTTTCTCGCCGAGGTATGGGACCGCTTCCGCGACCGGCCTTTCTGGTCGACGCAGCAGGCGGTGCGCGCGGTGCTCGAGCACGCCGACGCGGTGCTGTATCTGGTCAACGCCGCGGAGCGCCCGGAGCAGGCGGCTTATCTCGATCCCGAGCTGCGCGTGCTGGCGCTGATCGGCAAGCCGGTGCTCGTGCTGCTCAACCAGCTCGGCGCACCGCGGCCGCGCGAAGAAGAGGACGCCGAGGTCGAGCGCTGGCGGCGGCACTTCGCGACGACTCCGATCGTGCGCGCGGTGATCGCGCTGGACGCGTTCGCGCGCTGTTGGGTGCAGGAGATCGCGCTGCTCGCGCTCGTCGAAGCCGCGCTGCCGGAGGACAAGCGCGCGGCGTTCGCGCGGCTGCGCGCCGAATGGCTCGCGCGCCGGCGCTCGCGCTTCGAGCGGTCGATGCAGGTGCTCGCCGAGCGGATCGCGCGCGCCGCGCTCGACCGGGAACCGGTCGAAGACGCGAGCCTCAAGCAGCGGCTGCGCGAAGTCGGCGCTGCGCTGGGCGTGGCGCGCGAAGGCGAGGAGACGCCGCAGCAGCAGGCGATGCGCAAGCTCGCCGAACGGCTCGCGGCCGACATCCGCGCGAGCACCGACCGGCTGATCGCGCTGCACGACCTCGCGGGGCAGGCGTCCGACGAAGTGCTCGCGCGGCTCACGGAACACTATGCGGTGAAGCAGCGCGTCAGCGAAGGCAAGGCCGCGGTGATCGGCGGCATGGTGACCGGCGCGCTGACGGGACTGAAAGCGGATCTCGCGACGGGAGGACTTTCCTTCGGCGCGGGGCTGCTGGCCGGCGGGCTGCTCGGCGCGCTCGGCGCGGCGGGGCTGGCGCGCGGCTACAACCTGGTGCGCGACCTCGACACCTCGTCGGTCGCGTGGAGCGACGAAGCGCTGCGCGATCTGGCGATCAATGCGCTGCTCGGTTATCTCGCGGTCGCGCACTACGGTCGCGGCCGCGGCGACTGGAAGCAGTCCGAATCGCCGCCGTTCTGGCGGGACCTGGCCGTCGCCGCGGTCGAAGCGCGGCGCGACGACTTCGCCGCCGTCTGGTCGACGCGCGCGAAAGCGGACGCGCCGGCGCTCGCCGACGCGCTGCGGCCGCTGCTCGCCGCGTGCGCGCGCGAGGTGCTCGGCAGGCTGTACCCGGGCGTCGGGGAAAGCCCGGGCTGAACGCCGAGACGCGGAGCGCGCGGAGAAGGTGTTTCGGTTCTCGCCCTGCGCCGCGCGCGGCGTCGCGACGATCGAACGCCGTCGCCCGTGCGCTCCGTATCTGCCGGGCGAAGGCGTCTAGGACGCGCGCTGGCGCTTCCTTCGACCGACGAAGCCGAATACGCCGCCCGCGGCCAGCATCAGCGCGGCGGTGCCCGGCTCCGGCACGTTGGCGTAGACCGGCGCGTAGGTCGAGAACAGTCCGGAGATGTGCGTCTGCCCGAAGTTGGTCAGGTCGTAGATCGCGGTCTTCGCGTAGCTGTGCGCGTCGGTATCGAGGAAGAAGAAATTCGACGAGGTGCCCGGCGACAGCAGGTCGGAGAAATTGAAGTTGACGTAGCCCAGGAAGGCGCCGTCGAAGCGCGTCGCCGACAGCGGGGCCACGTCGCCCAGTCCGTCGATGCGCCAGTTGGCGTCGTACGTCGTCGGGTAGAACTCGCCGATGCGGAACGAGCCGACGGCGCTGGCCGACTCGCGGTCGTTGAATACGCGCCAGTAGAAGTCGATCGTGTCGTCGACGCTCGACCGCACGACGCGCACCTGGACGTTGCCGAAGATGTCGCCGCCGGGCGTGGCGAAGGAGAACGGAACGAGTTCGTCGACTTCGACGACGCCCGCGAGCTGAGGTTCGGCCGCGGCGGTCGTGCCCGGCAGCGGCTGGGTCGAACCGGGCGGCAGCACGACGGCTTGCGCCGATCCGAACGCGGCAAGCAGCGCGGCCGCAAGCAGCGTTCTTGTTGTTGCAGATCTCATCGGGACCTCCCATGTGGATCGAAGTTCGGAGCCGGCATGGCCCCGAACGCACTATGGGTGCGGCGGCAGTTGCGCGCCACGTGCAGCGCGCGGCGCGATCGTGTCGAATCGTGCGCTTGACAGGCGCCGGAACTCAGCGCTGCGCCCGCAGCCCGCCCAGGAAGTACGCGAGCACGCGGTCGTACACGGGGCGGCGGAACGCGATGACGCGCGGCATCAGCTCGGCCGGAGTCAGCCACGCGTAGTCGTCGAACTCTTCGCCATCGGGCCGGACCGTCGCGTCAGGCCGCGCGCGCAAGAGGAACCACTTCTGCGCCTGCCCCCAGCCGACCTTCGGCCTGCGGAACTCGGGCGGCAGCTCGTAAACGAGCCAGTCGGGATGTTCGGCGAGCAGCTCGACGTCGGGCGGCTGCAGCCCGGTTTCCTCGCGCAGTTCGCGCAGCACGGCCTGGCGCGGCGTTTCGCCGGCGTCGATGCCGCCTTGCGGCATCTGCCAGGCGTTGTCGGCCACGCCGCGCCGCTTCAGCGCGAGTACGCGACCCTCGCCGTCGATCACGCAGGCGCCGGCATTGGCGCGAAAGAACGCGTCGCTCACTTCGGCTTCCCTTCGGACGCGCCGGCGATCCGCTCGACCTGCGCGAGGAACCAGCGCTCCGAGAACCCGCCGATGAAGCACAAGGCGAGCGCCAGCGCCGGCGTGACGCTGCCGAGGTTGACGAGCCCCGACTGCAGGAACAGCACGATCGGCACCGCGACCGCGGCGCCGATGAAAGGCCGCGCCACGGTGATCGCGCGGTTCCAGCGCAGCTCGAGGATGCTCGCCGCCAGATCGGCGCGCACCGCGCTGAACGCCACGCTCAGCAGCCCGCCGAAGAAGCCGAGCAGCACGCCGGTGACGAGCACCATCGCGAGCGTCACGTCGGTGTCCTCGTTGATCAGCCACTCGAATCCGCCGGCGAGCGCCCACGCCGAGAAGAAAAGCACCGCGCCGATCAGCAGCCCGACCAGCAGCGGCGCCTGCCGCTGCACCAGCTCGATCTTGTGCTGGCGGTTCTGCTGCGAGGCGTGCACGTTCTTCATCAGCGCCTGCAGCACGGCCACCGACGGTGCGCCGCCCCTGGCCGATGCGGCCAGCGCGTCGGCCGCCGCGCGCCGCCATTCGTTCAGCTTGGCGCGCGCTTCCGCCAGATAGGCGCCCATCAGCGCGGTGCGCTCGTCGTCGGCGAGCGCGACGACCAGTTCGCGCTCGATCTGCTGCAGGCAGTCGTAGGCGACGAAGTGCGACTTGCGCGCCGCCGCCGCGCGCGCCCGCGCGTGCAGTTCGCGGCAGCGCGCGAGCATGGCTTGCACCTCGGGCGACTTGTCGCCCGGCCGCTCCTCCACGGCGCGGATCGCCCGCGCGGCATCGATCAACGCGGCTTCGAGCCGGGTCGCCTGCGGCTGGCGCGGCGGCGCGGGATCGACCGCGTTCATGAGTTCGGCGGATCGCGCCTCCTCGTTGTTTGTCATCTTCTGGCTCCGGCAGCGTGTCGTTCGAATGGGATAATTCTCACACTCCGCAGCAAGGAGCGAGCGATGTTCAAGAAGATCCTGATCGGCGTCGGCGTGGTCGTCGCCCTGCTCGTCGTCGGCGCGGTCGCGCTCGTCGCCTTCGTCGACGTCAACGCGTACAAGCCGCAGATCGAAGCCTACGTCAAGGACAACTACCAGCGCACGCTGAAGATCGAAGGCGACCTGAGCCTCTCGGTGTTCCCGCGCATCGCGCTTGCGCTGCCGAAGACCTCGCTGTCGAGCCGCGCCGGCGACCGCGTCGCGGCGAGCCTCGAGGGCGCGCGCGTCAGCGTCGCGCTGTTCCCGCTGCTGCGCAAGGAGATCGTCGTCGATACGGTGCGCGTCGACGGGCTGAAGGCCGCGGTCGAGCGCCGGCGCGACGGCACGACCAGCATCGACGACCTGATCAAACCGGCCGGCGACAAACCGGCCGAGCCCGCACAGCCCGGCGGCCCCCCGAAGTTCGAGATCGGCGGCGTCGAGCTGACCAACGCCGAGCTGACGTTCAACGACCTGCAGGCGGGCAACACGATCACGCTGACGAAGCTCGAACTGAAGACCGGCCGCATCGCGCCGCAGGGCCGCACGCCGGTGACGTTCTCGACCAACTTCTCCTCGACCAAACCGGCGGCGCAGGGCGAAACGCGGATCAAGGGCGACCTCGACGTCGACCTCGTCAAGAACGCCTTCGGCGCGCAGGACCTCGAAGCCTTCGTCAAGGGGACGATCGACAAGCGGGTCGTCGATGTCAACGCGAAGCTCGGACAGGCGAAGTACGACGCTGCAAGCGGCGCGGTCAGCGTGACCAGGCTCGACGCGAAGGCCAAGGGGACCTTTGGCACCGTCGCGCTCGACGACAGCCGCGTGCTGGCGCCGGCGCTCGCGTTCGATCCGGTGCGCAAGGTGCTTTCGGTCGGCGGCCTCGACGTCTCGGCCAAAGGCAAGCTCGGCGCCGATGCGTTCGAAGCGTCGCTGCAGGCGCCGCGTATCGAGGCCGACGAAAGCAAGGCGAGCGGCGATCGCGTGCAGGCGAACGTGAAGCTCGTCGCGGCCGCCGCGACCTCGCCCAACGTCGAGGCGAAGCTGGTGCTCGAAGGCATCAGCGGCAACGCCAAGCAGCTCGCGATCGGCAAGCTCGCGGTCGACGGCAACCTGCAGCAGGGCGCGCGCCGCATCGTTGCCGCGCTGGCGAGCCCGGCCGCGGCGAGCATCGACGGACAAACCTTCGCGCTGACGAAGCTCGCCGGCAACGTCGACGTCGAGGATCCGGCGATCCCGCAGAAGACCGTCAAGCTGCCGATCACCGGCGCGTTTGCGATCGACGCGAAGAAGGAGGTCGTCGACGCGCGCTTCACGACGAAGTTCGACGAAACCACGCTCGCCACCGAATTCGGGGTGCGCGGCTTCGCGACCCCGCGCATCACCTTCGACGCCGGCGCCGACAAGCTCGACATCGACCGCTACTTCCCGCCGGCGAAGCCCGGTCCCGGCAACGACAGCGCCGATCCGCGCGAGGACCCGAAGGTCGATCTGTCCGCGCTGAAAGACTTGAATGTCGCCGGCGAGGCGCGCGTCGCGCAACTGAAGGCGCGCGGCATCCGCGCCGACAACGTGCAGGTCGTCGTTCGCATCGCCAACGGCCGGCTCGACGTCGCACCGCTGACCGCGGCGCTGTACGGTGGCCGGCTGCGCGCGACCGCCAACGCCGCCGCGGCCGGCAACAAGATCGGCGTCGACGCGAATCTGGCGGGCGTCTCGATCGGCCCGCTGCTGCGCGACGCGCTCGCCAAGGACATCCTCGAAGGCACCGGCAACGTGAAGCTCGCCGCCACCACCGCCGGAGCGACCGTCGGCGGGCTGAAGCGCGGATTGAACGGCAGCGGCAACCTCGCGCTGCGCGACGGCGCGATCAAGGGCGTGAACATCGCCGCCAAGCTGCGCGAGGCGCGTTCGTTCCTCTCCGCACGCAAGGAGGACAGCGCGCGCGCCAGCAGCGCCGAGAAGACCGACTTTTCGGAACTGACCGCGAGCTTCACGATCAAGGACGGCGTGGCCACCAGCAACGATCTGGACGGCAAGTCGCCGCTGTTGCGGCTCGCCGGCGCGGGCAAGGTCGATCTGGGCGCGGGCACGCTCGACTACACCGCGAAGGTCGCGGTCGTCGGCACGATGAAAGGGCAGGACGGGCGCGAGCTGACCGAGCTGCGCGGCGTCACCGTGCCGGTCAGGCTGTCGGGTCCGTTCGAGAAACTGTCGTACAGCATCGACTGGGGCAGCGTCGCGCAGGAGGCGCTGAAGGCGAAGGCGACCGAGCAGCTCAAGCAGAAGGTCGCGCCGCAGCTCGAGCAGCAGCGCGGCCGGCTCAAGGATCAGTTGAAAGGACTGCTGCGGCGATGAAGGCGACGATCCGCGCGTTGAACCTGTACCCGATCAAGGGCTGCCGCGGCGTTGCGCTGCGCGCTGCGCGGCTGGCGGCGACGGGGCTCGAGCACGAGGAGATCGGCGACCGCGAGTGGATCGTCGTCGACGAGCACGGCGAATTCCTGAGCCAGCGCGAGCTGCCGAGGATGGCGCTGATCGAAACGCGGCTGACCGGCAGTTCGATGCTGCTGAAGGCGCCGGGCATGCTGCAGCTCGAAGTGCCGTACGAATCCGAGGGCGACGTCGTGCGCGTGCGCGTGTGGGACGACACGATCCCGGCCGTCACGCAGGGCGAGATCGCCGATGCGTGGTTCACGAGTTTCCTCGGCCGGCCCGGGCGGCTCGTGCGCTTCGATCCCGAAGCGCGGCGGCTGTCGAACCATCGTTACACGGGCAAGTTCGATGCGCCGTACAAGTTCGCCGACGCGTTCGCGCTGCTCGTCACCGGGCAGGCTTCGCTCGACGACTTCAACGCAAGGCTCGCGCGGCAGGGGCACGCGGCGATCGCGATGGAGCGCTTCCGGCCCAACGTCGTGCTCGACGGACTGCCGGCGTTCGACGAGGACTACGCGAAGACGCTGCGCGTCGACGGCGCGGAGCTGCGCGTCGTCAAGCCTTGCGCGCGCTGCACGGTGCCGGGTGTCGATCCGGCGACCGGCGAAGCGTCGAACGTCGTTCCCGATCTGCTCGCCACCTACCGCCGCCGCGAAAACGGCGTGATGTTCGGCGTCAACGCGATCGTCGTCGAAGGCGCAGGCGCGTGGCTCGCCGTCGGCGACGAAGTCGAAGTCGAGCTGGATCTGTGAGCCGCGACAGGAAAATCCCCCCTGCCCCCCTTCTTCAAAGGGGGGGCGACCGCAGTCCGTGGTCCCTTCCCCCCTTTCACAAAGGGGGGCCAGGGGGGATTTCTGAAGCGTGGCCACCGGGGATTTCGCGGCGCACCTTCCTCGCGACGACCGCCGCATTCGCCTTGATCCCCACGGCCCGCGCGCAAGACATCGAAATCATCCCGCTGCGCCATCGCACCGCGGAGCAGGTGCTGCCCACGCTGCGCGCCTTCCTCGAACCCGGCGGCGCACTCACCGGGCAGGGTTACCAGCTCTTCCTGCGCGCCTCGCCCGCCAATGCGCGGCAACTGAAACAACTGCTAGCCACGCTCGACCGCGCGCCGCGCGAGCTGGTGATCACGGTACGGCAGGACCGAGAGGGCGAAAGCGGCGAGCGCCGCGTCGGCGCCGACGGCAGCGTGACGATCAGCAATCGGCGCAGCTACGGCAACGTCAGCGTCGAAGCGAGCGACACGCGAACGACCGGCACGCAAGGCGCCGAGCAGCGCATCCGCGTGCTCGAAGGCGGCCGCGCGTACGTCGCGATCGGCACCGCGATCCCGATGAGCTTCCGCCAGTTCGTGATCACGCCGCAGGGGCTGACCGAGCTGCGCGGCACCGTGTACTACGACGCCGTCACCGGCTTTCACGCGCAGCCGCAGGTCGCGGGCGACCTGGTGACGGTCGAACTCGCGCCCGAGCAGTCGGAGATCGTCGCCGGCGCGGTCGAACGCGCGCAGCTTTCGACCACGGTGCGCGGCCGCCTGGGCGAGTGGATCGCGGTCGGCGGCGCAGATGTCCGAGGCGAGTCGCAGTCGAGCGGCGTGCTTTCGTCGGGTCAGCGCGCGGAAACCAGCCGACGCGGCGTGTGGCTGAAGGTCGAAGAGGTCGGCGGGCGGCCGTAGCAATCCGTCTGCGGACCTGTGGCCGGCCGCGAGGCGGCGGCACCGGCGCGCAAAAAGGGCCCGGGAAACCGGGCCCTGCCGATGCACGCGAGCCGGGATTCTGCGTGAACCCGGCCCGATGCCGCTTACGCCTGACGCGGGCGACCCTTGCGGGCAAAGGCGCCGACCGCCAGCAGCCCCGAAGCCAGAAGCAGCAGGCTCGCCGGTTCCGGCACCGTGCCCCCGCCGATGTTCAGCCTGACGATCGTCTCGTTCGAGAAGCCGAGGCTTTGCCAGTTCACGAAGATGTTGTCGGCATCGAACGAGATGCGCGAAGCGTCCAGCCCGATCATGTTGGTGCTCGGATCGATCGTGACCGAGGTGAACGGCGCGATGGTGTTGGTCACGTCGCGCAGGCGGAAGCCGTTGAAGCTCGCAGGAGTGAAAGAGCTGCCGACAGTGAAATCGATCAGGATGTAGTCATCGAAGATGTCCATCGTGCCGACGCCCTCGACGATGTTCGTCACCTCCACCCCAGGACCAACGCACTTCAGCCCGTTGTCGGCAGAGGGCCAGTTGTTGCCGCTGTCAGGAAACAGGTACTGGTACTCGATGCAATTGCCATCCAGCAGCGCCGCGTTGGCGAACTGACCGAAACCGAGCGCAAGCGCGGCCAGCGAAGCAGCGAAGACTCTCTTCATGGTCACCCCCCTTGGTGATTGACAGTCCGGAAAGAAAAGACCGTCGACGCCACCACCCATGCAATGTCCGTGCCCGCATCCCAAGACGTTGATTTTGTTCGGGGCTCTCTGTCGCAGGCCGCCGGCGTTGTAAGAAAACCCGTCGCGCGGAATGGGAATCGCACCCTGCAAGCTCGGCGTCGCGGTCGATTCGGACTGCCGGCGGCGCCGCCCTACCTGCCGGTGTGGACTGAGCCGTAAGTGGCCTTGCGCCAAAGGGCCTCGACCGGCCCCTGGCCGAAGCGCGCGATCCAGGCGCGGCTCGCGGCGATCTGGATCGCGACGATCGCGAGCGCGAGCAGCGCAAGCTGCGCCTTGCCGAGCGCCGCGCCCAGCCCGAACCCCCAGCCGGACAGCAGCGCGCCCATCAGCACGGACTGCAGCAGGTAGTTCGTCAGCGGCATCCGCCCCGCCGGCGCAAGCCAGCGGATCGCCGCGCGCAGCGGAGCGGTCTCGCGCCAGCGAACGATCGCGGCGACGTACAGGCAGGCGAGCAGCGAACCGAAGGTCTGCAGCCCGAAGCCGATCAGGCTCGGATCGCCGGGCGAGTTCACCATCGTCTCGTAGTTCAGCCAGGCGCCGGCGAGCGCGAGCGGAGCCGCGGCGATGCCGATCGCGAACGCCGCGCGCCAGACGCGCGGATGCCGCTCCGGATGCGCGATCCAGCCGAGCCGCGCGGCGAGATGGCCGAGCAGGAACAGCCCGACGATCTGCGGCGCGGCGAACAGTCCCATCACGAACACGATGTAGGCGAAGTCGGTCGCGCGCGGAACGAACTGCTCCCAGTAGCCGCCTTCGCTGAAGGCGATGAACTTGTCGACGACGTCCGGGGGGATCAGCGCCGGATCGACTTCCGGCGGCAGCGCGCGGCGCGCCGCTTCGAACAGCAGGGTCAGCGCGACGTTGAGAAGTGCGAACGCGATCCACCAGTGGCGCGTCGCGCGCGCGAGCGCCGCCGGCCGCCGGTCCATGTACAGCACGAGCACGAAACCGCACAGCGCGTAGAAGGCGAGGATGTCGCCGTAGTACAGCAGCAGTCCGTGCGCGATGCCGAGTACCAGCAGGAAGCGGAGCCGGCGGCGGTAGACGGTCTTTGCCGCTTCGACGTCCCCCCCGCACATTCCGCGGATGGATCTCATCTGCAGCGCCGCGCCGAAGCCGAACAGGAACGCGAAGATCGAGATGAACTTGGTCGCGACGAAGGTGCCGACCAGCAGATGCGTCGTCGTGTCGGCCGCGCTCGGCGGGTCGATGAAGTAGCCGAGCGAATCGCCCGCGCCCCAGACGAACGACTGGATGTTGACCTGCAGGATGCCGGCGAGCGCGAACGCGCGCAGCGCGTCGATCAGCTCGATGCGCCCGCGCCGCAACGGCTTGCCGGGCTTCAGCCGCCGTTCTCCGGCCCGCCCATTTGCGCGATCTTCGCCTTCAGCCACTTCTCGACCGACGGAAAGACGAACTTGCTCACGTCGCCGCCGAGCGTGGCGATCTCGCGCACGATCGTTCCCGAGATGAACTGGTACTGGTCCGAAGGCGTCAGGAACATCGTCTCGACTTCGGGCAGCAGGTAGCGGTTCATGCCGGCCATCTGGAACTCGTACTCGAAGTCGCTGACCGCGCGCAGCCCGCGCACGATCACGCGCGCGTTCTGCTCGCGCACGAAGTCCTTCAGCAGTCCGCGGAAGCCGGCGACCTCGACGTTCGGGTAGTGGCCCAGCACCTCGCGCGCGATCGCGATGCGCTCGTCCATCGTGAAGAAGGGCTTCTTCGCGCGGCTGTCCGCCACGCCGACGACGAGCTTGCTGAACAGCCCCGCCGCGCGCCGCACGAGGTCCTCGTGCCCGCGCGTCAGCGGGTCGAACGTGCCCGGATAGACCGCGATCACCATGCTCATGCCCCCTCCCCTCGGCAAACGTGACGGGCCGCTCGGGCGCGCCGGGGGCGATTATTCAGGACGACTTGCGCCGCAGCAAATGGAAACAGACCCGGCTCGCGCGGTCGGCACGCACGAGTTCGTAGCCGTGCGCGGCCGCCTGCGCGGCGTCGATCGGCGCGTCGGACTCCGCGTAGGCGAGCCCTTCCGGCGCAAGCACGCGCCGCACGGCGTCGAGCGCGGGCGCCAGCAGCCCGGCGTCGTACGGAGGATCAACGAACACGAAGTCGAAGCTGCTGTCGGCCAGCTGCGCAGCGACCGCGAGCGCATCGCCGGCGACGATCTCGATCTGCGTCGCGCCGAGCCTGTCGCGCAACGCGCGCAGCCTGGCGGCGAGTTTCGGGTCGCGCTCGACGAGCGTCACGTGCGCCGCGCCGCGCGAAGCCAGCTCGAAGCCGAGCGCGCCGGTGCCGGCGAAAAGATCGAGCCCGCGCAGCGCCGCGAGGTCGGGCCGCAGGTGTGCGATCCAGTTGAACAGCGTCTCGCGCACGCGATCGGGCGTCGGCCGCAGGCCCGGCGAGTCCGCGACCGGGATCGGCGTGCGCTTCCACGCGCCGCCGATGATGCGCACCCGGTGCAGCGCGGCGCTCGGATTGCGGATCGCGGATTGCGGATTGCGCTTCATCCGCGCGATTCTGCCCGGATCGCAGCAGCGCAAGAGCCGCATTCACCACCGAGACGCCGACAGCACCGAGAAACGCCCTTCTCTGTGTTCTCCGTGTCTCCGTGGTGAGAAGAGTCTTTCTCCGCGCGCTTGCTAGACTGCCCGCCCTCCGCAGCAGCGCTGTTGTCCCTCGATGAATTCCCCCACGAAAGCCGGCTGGCTCGCGCGACTGAAGCAGGGGCTGTCACGCACGCGCGTGAACATCGCAGGGCTGTTTTCGGGCGGCGTGATCGACGAGGCGCTGTTCGAAGAGCTCGAGATCGCGCTGATCCAGGCCGACGTGGGCGTGGCGACGACGCGCGAGCTGCTCGACGCGGTGCGCACGCGGGTCAAGCTGCAGGGGTTGAAGACGCCCGCCGACGTGCGCGACGCGCTGCGCGACGAGATCGCGAAGCTGCTCGCGCCGTGCGAAAGTCCGCTCGAGCTGGAGCGCGCGAAGCCGCTCGTGATGATGGTCGCGGGCGTGAACGGCGCGGGCAAGACGACCTCGATCGGCAAGCTCGCGCACTGGCTCGCGGACCGGCACAAGACCGTGCTGCTCGCGGCCGGCGACACCTTCCGCGCGGCGGCGCGCGAACAGCTCGCGGTCTGGGGCCGGCGCAACGGTGTGGAGGTGATCCAGCAGGCGAGCGGCGATCCGGCCGCGGTCGTGTTCGACGCGGTCGCCGCAGCGAAAGCGCGCGGCATCGACGTGCTGATCGCCGACACCGCCGGGCGCCTTCCGACACAGCTTCACCTGATGGACGAACTCAAGCGCGTCAAGCGTGCGATCGACAAGGCGCTGCCCGGCGCGCCGCACGAGGTGATCCTCGTGCTCGACGGCACCAACGGCCAGAACGCGCTCGCGCAGGTCAAGGCCTTCGACGAGGCGATCGCGCTGACGGGCCTGGTGATCACCAAGCTCGACGGCACCGCCAAGGGCGGCGTGCTCGCCGCGATCGCCGCGCAGCGCACGCGCGAGCATCCGGGCCGGCCGATACCGATCCGCTTCATCGGCGTCGGCGAGGCGATCGAGGACCTGCAGCCCTTCGTCGCGCGCGAGTTCGCGGAAGCGCTGGTCGGCGACGGCCGCTGAAGCCGCGCTAGCGCCGCCACCAGGGCCGCGTGCCGGCGCCGACGCCGCCGGCCACGCCGGCACGCTGCAGCGGGTGCTGTTCGATCAGCGCTCCGCTTAGATCAAACACTCCGATCGCGTTGCCGTTGACCAGCGGGATGTACAACTCGCGTCGCGCGGTGCTCACGTCGAGCCCTTGCGGCTGGATCGGCGCCTGCGGGCGGAACCGCCGGATCTCGGCGCCGTTGAGGTCCACTTCGGCGACGGTTTCGCTGACGATGTACAGCACGTACAGGCGATCGTTGCGCTGGTCGTAGCCCAGGCCGCCAATCGGCCCGCCCGGCTTCTGCAGCATGATGTGGCGGACGAAGCGCCCGTCGACGTCCAACTCGGTGATCGGATTGCCGTTCGGATGATCGAGGAAGAGGTGGCGGTCCGACCAGCGCATCGCCAGCCCGCAGGCGATGTTCGGCAGCTCGACGTTCGTCAGGAGACCACCGCATCCCGGCGTCACCTGCTGCGCCGAAAACGTCCTGACCGTCGCGCCGCTCGCACGTTCGATTTCGACGAGGCGCGTCCCCGGGATCTCGCGCGCAAAAAGCCGGTCGGTGCGCTGTTCGTAGGCCAGGCCGACGATCTGCTCGTTGCTCGACACCCGTATCGTCGCCAAGCCGCCGCCCGGAAGCGTGACGTCGCGTATCCCTTCGCCGGGCGTCAGCGCGACGTAGGTATGCATTGCGCAGCCGGTCGAAGCGAGCCCCGCGGCGGCCACGACCGCAAGGCACGCGCGGCGAATCGCGCCGCCGTGCGGCGCGGATGCTGCCGTTCGGCAGTCGTATCGCAGGTCCATCCTTCACCTCCTTCTTGTCGCGGCGCCCGTCAGCGCGCCGGGCGGCCGAGGTCGCGGCCGTCCGGACCAAGTTAGACGACGAAGCTGACAAGCCCGCCGCTGTGGCCCGTCGGGACACCGCAGGGCAGGAAGGATTCAGCCGCCCTGCGCGGATTCGCAGGCAGGTTTGGCGCGCGGCTTGGGCGGCGCGGGGCGATGCCCGTCGAGCAGGTGCGCGATCGCGAGCCACGGGTGCCGCGCGAGCATGCGCGGGCCGGCGTAGCGCATGACGACCTTCACGTGCTCGCGCTCCTGCGGTCCGTAGCAATGGATCCGGCAGTTGCTGCAGGTGGGCTTGTCCGCACCATACGGACAGCCGGCGAGCCGCCGGGTCGCGTACGTCATGAACTCCTGGCATTCGACGCACAGCGCGCCGCGCATGCCGTGCCGGTCGCGGCACCAGATTCTGAGCATCGCGTGGATCGTCTTCAGCTCGCGCGTGAGCCGCGGGGTGGCGAGCCGCGCGCGGCGGCGCAGCGCGCCGCTGTCCTGCGGGTCGATGTCCATCGGAGCGGTCGGTCGTTCCATGGCCCGCATCGTGCGCGAGCCGGCGCCGCTTCGATCTGCGCTGGGTCAAAGTCGCCCATCGGAGGTACGCGCGCCGGCGCTTGGCTTATCCTTGCGCCGCCATCGAGGCTCGGAGGAGAACCATGAAGCTGCCCCGCTACGTTTGCGCGCTCGCCGCCGCGCTGCTCGCCGTCGGCAGTGCCGGCGCGCAGGAGCTGGTCGTCGGGCTGTCCACGCCGGTGACCGCGCTCGACCCGCATTTCCACAACCTGACGCCGAACAACAACGTCGCCGATCACGTCTTCGACAAGCTCGTCCACAAGGACGCGAAAGAGCAGCTGAAGCCCGGACTGGCCGAGTCGTGGAAGGCGCTCGACGACACGACCTGGGAGTTCAAGCTGCGTAAGGGCGTCAAGTGGCACGACGGCGGCGAGTTCACCGCCGAGGACGTGATCGCGACGATCAAGCGCATCCCCAACGTACCCAACAGCCCGGCGTCGTTCGCGACCTACACGCGGCCGATCACCGACGTGAGCGCGCCCGACAAGCTGACGCTGCGCTTCAAGACCGCGCGGCCGCATCCGCTGCTGCCGAACGATCTGGTCGCGATCCGCATCGTGCCCAAGCGCATCGCGGAGGCGGCCAAGACCGACGACTTCAATTCGGGCAAGGCGATGATCGGCACCGGCCCGTACAAGTTCAAGGAATACGTCGCCGGCGACCGCGTCGTGCTCGAACGCAACGACGGCTACTGGGGACCGAAGCCGCACTGGAAGACCGTGCGGCTGCGGATGATCAGCAACGCGCCGGCGCGCGTGGCGGCGCTGCTCGCGGGCGACGTGCAGATGATCGAAGCGGTGCCGACCGCGGACATCGCGCGGCTCGCGAAGGACGCGCGCGTGACGGTGGCGTCGGCGGTGTCGAACCGGCTGATTTATCTGCACATGGACAGCGACCGCGACAAGTCGCCGTACCTGTTCGACAAGTCCGGCAAGCCGCTGGAGAAGAACCCGCTGAAGGACGTGCGCGTGCGCAAGGCGATCTCGCTCGCGATCGACCGCGACGCGATCGTCTCGCGGATCATGGAGGGACAGGCGCAGCCGGCCGGCCAGCTTCTGCCCGACTTCTTCCCGGGAACGAGCAAGAAGCTCGTCGCACCGAAGGTGAATCAGGAGGCGGCGAAGAAGCTGCTGGCCGACGCCGGTTATCCGAACGGCTTCGCGCTCACGCTGCACTCGCCGAACAACCGCTACATCAACGACGAGAAGGTCGCGCAGGCGATCGCGCAGTTCCTGACGCGCGCCGGCATCGACACCAAGCTCGAGGCGATGCCGAGCAACGTGTTCTTCTCGCGCGCAGGCAAGCTCGAGTTCAGCTTCTTCCTCGCCGGATGGGGCGCGGAGACCGGCGAAACCTCTTCGCCACTGCGCGCGCTGATCGGCACGTTCAGCCCGCAAACGGGCATGGGGCAGGCCAACCGCGGGCGCTTCTCGGACGACGGTGTGGACGCGCTGATCCTGACGGCGATGACCAACATCGACGACACCAAGCGCAACCTGATGCTCGCCGCCGCCAGCGACAAGGCGATCGGCGAACTGCAGGCGATCGTCCCCGTGCACTACGAGGTGTCGAGCTGGGCGCTGCGCAAGGGCCTCGCCTACACCGGCCGCGCGGACCAGTACACCTACGCGTTCGAGGTCAGGCCCGCGAAGTGATCGCGATCGGTGACCGTTAATCCGTAGTCGACGCTGCGCGGGGATACGGGGGCCCGGGAAGACCCCTCGTGCCAGCAAGGCCCGCGCCCGCTGTTCCGATGACCGTCTACGTCCTCCGCCGCCTCGTGCAGACGCTGCTGGTGCTGGCGATCACGTCGCTGCTCGTCTTCTTCGGGCTGTACGTGGTCGGCGATCCAGTCGAGATCCTCGTCAATCCGGTCGCCGACGAAGTCGAAAAGGCGCGCGCCGCCGCCGCGCTCGGGCTCGACAAGCCGATCGTCGAGCAGTACTGGGTGTTCCTCAAGGGCGCCTTCACCGGCGAGCTGGGAACGAGCTTCGTGTTCGGCCGTTCGGCGATCGAGGTGATCGTCGAGCGCATGCCGGCCACGCTCGAGCTGGCCTTCCTCGCGATGCTGATTTCGGTCGCGCTCGGCGTGCCGCTCGGACTGTACGCGGGGCTGAAGCCGCAGAGCTGGGTCAGCAAGACGATCATGGCCGGATCGATCCTCGGCTTTTCGCTGCCGACCTTCTGGGTCGGGCTGATCCTGATCCTGGTGTTTGCGGTGCAACTGGGCTGGCTGCCTTCGACGGGGCGCGGGCCGACGGTCGAGTTCCTCGGGCTGCAGCTTTCGATCCTCCATTGGGACGGACTGAAGTACGCGCTGCTGCCGGCGATCAACCTGGCGCTGTTCAAGCTCTCGCTGATCATCCGGTTGACGCGCGCGCAGGTGCGCGAGCAGTCGCTGCTCGACTACATCAAGTTCGCGCGCGCAAAGGGACTGCCGAAGTCGCGCGTGATCGGCGTGCACCTGTTGAAGAACATCCTGATCCCGCTCGTCACCGTGATCGGGCTGGAGCTCGGTTCGGTGATCGCGTTCGCCGTCGTCACCGAAACGATCTTCGCGTGGCCGGGCATGGGCAAGCTGGTGATCGATTCGATCTTCCAGCTCGACCGCCCCGTGGTCGTCGCCTACCTGCTGCTGATCGTGTTCATGTTCATCCTGATCAACCTCGTGGTCGACCTGCTGTATTCGGCGCTCGATCCGCGGGTGAGGTTGGGGGAGCAGAAGTGAGCTTCGTGGCGGGCCCCCTCACCCCAACCCTCTCCCCCCTGTCGGGGGGCGAGGGGGAACACGCTCCTTCTCCCCGCGCGCGGGGAGAGTGGTCGGCGCAGGAGCGCGTCGCATGAGTGCCTTGGCCGCCCCGCCCGAACAGTCGCCGTTTACCCGCTTCGCGCGCGAGTTCGCCGACAGCCGGCTCGCGCTCGCGGGCCTCGCGATGCTCGTCGCGGTGATCGCAATTGCGCTGTTCGCGCCGTGGATCGCGCCACAGAACCCGTACGACCTCGGCAAGCTCGACCTGCTCGATGCGCGGCTGCCGCCGGGAGAGCGCGCCGGCAGCGGTCAGATGACCTATCTGCTCGGCACTGATGGCCAGGGGCGCGACATGCTGTCGGCGATCCTCTACGGGCTGCGCGTATCGCTGTACGTCGGCGTGGCGAGCGGTGCGATCGCGCTGACGATCGGCAGCGTGCTGGGCGTGCTGGCTGCATACGCCGGCGGGCGCTTCGAGCAGGTGCTGATGCGCATCGTCGACATCCAGCTCGGCTTTCCGGCGATCCTGGTCGCGCTGATCCTGCTCGCGGTGCTCGGCAAGGGAGTCGACAAGATCATCATCGCGCTGGTCGCCGTGCAGTGGGCTTACTACGCGCGCACCGCGCGCTCGGCCGCGCTGGTCGAGCGCAGCAAGGAATACGTCGAGGCGGCACGCGCGCTCGGGCTGTCGAACGCGCGCATCGTGCTGCGTCATCTGCTGCCGAACAGCCTGCCGCCGCTGATCGTCGTCGGCACCGTGCAGGTCGCGCACGCGATCGCGCTCGAAGCCACGCTGTCCTTCCTCGGCCTCGGACTGCCGACGACCGAACCTTCGTTGGGCCTGCTGATCGCCAACGGCTACGAGTACCTGCTGAGCGGCAAGTACTGGATCAGCGTCTATCCCGGCATCGCGCTGCTGTTGACCATCCTCGCGATCAACCTGGTCGGCGACCAGTTGCGCGACGTGCTGAATCCGAGGTTGGCGAAGTGAGCGAACGCAGGGACGCAGAGGGCACGGAGAAACGCAGAGAGACTCTTCTTTCTCCGCGCTTCTCTGCGCTCTCCGCGTCTCCGCGTTCGCTCGGTTAATCCCATGCCCCTGCTCGAAGTCACCGACCTCATTACCGAGTTCGCGACGCGCGACGGCGTGCTGCGAGCGGTCGACGGCGTTTCGCTTGCGCTTGCGCGCGGCGAGGTGCTCGGGCTGGTCGGCGAGTCGGGCTCGGGCAAGTCGGTGACCGGCTTCTCGATCCTCGGCTTGATCGATCCGCCGGGACGCATCGCTTCGGGCAGCGTGCGGTTCGACGGACAGGAGTTGATCGGCGCACCGGAAAACGCGTTGCGCAGGCTGCGCGGCAAGCGCATCGCGATGATCTTCCAGGATCCGATGATGACGCTGAACCCGGTGCTGTCGGTCGAGACGCAGATGGTCGAAACCGTGCTCGCGCACGACCGGGTGTCACGGCAGGCGGCGCGCGAACGCGCGATCGAAGCGCTCGGGCGCGTGGGCATCGCCTCGCCGGCCGAGCGCCTGGTGCAGTATCCGCACCAGTTCTCCGGCGGCATGCGCCAGCGCGTGGCGATCGCGATCGCGCTGCTGCACCGGCCGGATCTGGTCATCGCCGACGAGCCGACGACCGCGCTCGACGTCACGGTGCAGGGGCAGATCCTGTACGAGATGCAGCGGCTCGTGCGCGAGACCGGCTCGGCGCTGATCTGGATCACCCACGATCTGGCGGTCGTCGCCGGGCTCGCGGATCGCGTCGCGGTGATGTACGCGGGCCGCATCGTCGAGGAAGGCGCGGTCGACCAGGTGCTCGACGCGCCGCTGCATCCGTACACGCGCGGGCTGCTCGATTCGGTGCCGGCGAACAATGCCGCCGGCCGCCGGCTCAACCAGATCCCCGGCATGACACCGTCGCTGCTGCGGCTTGCGCCCGGCTGCGCGTTCCGCGAGCGCTGCACGCGCGCGGCCGAGCGCTGCGCGACGATGCCCGAGCTCGTCGCGCACGGCGGGCGCAAGGTGCGCTGTCACTTCCCGCTCGAGACCGCGGTGACCGCATGAGGACGACCGAACCGCTGCTCGAATTTCGCGGCGTGTCGAAACGCTTCGTCAAGCGGCTCGACGCGATCGAAAAGCTCGCGCGCGCGCTCGGTGCGAAGGTCGCCGAGCACACGGTGCACGCGGTCGACCGGGTGAGCTTCGCGGTCGCGCAGGGCGAAGTGGTCGGACTCGTCGGCGAATCGGGCTGCGGCAAGAGCACGCTGGGGCGGCTCGGCTGCGGGCTGTACGAGCCGAGCGAGGGCGAAGCGCTTTATCGCGGAACGTCCGTGGCCAGCGCAGGCGGCAAGCGGCCGCCCATTCAGATGATCTTCCAGGATCCGTTCGCTTCGCTGAACCCGCGGATGCGCGTCGAGGAGATCGTCGGCGAAGCGCCGCGCGTGCACGGCATCGTCGGCAAGGCGGACGTCGCGGACTACGTGGCCGACCTGCTCGTGCGCGTCGGGCTCGATCCGGCCTATCGCCGGCGCTACCCGCACCAGTTTTCGGGCGGACAGCGCGCGCGCATCGGCATCGCGCGCGCGCTGGCGGTCAGGCCCGAGTTCCTCGTGTGCGACGAGGCGGTCGCCGCGCTCGACGTCTCGATCCAGGCGCAGGTGCTGAACCTGTTCATGGATCTGCGCGAAAGCCTCGGCCTCACCTACCTCTTCATCAGCCACGATCTGGGCGTCGTGCGGCATCTGTCGAACCGCGTGGTCGTGATGTATCTTGGCCGCGTCGTCGAGATTGCGCCGACCGAAGGATTGTTCGCGCAGCCGAACCACCCGTACACGCAGGCGCTGCTCGCCGAAGTGCCGCGGCTCGACCGCAAGCGCAGAACCTACGTGCCGATCAAGGGCGAAATCCCTTCGCCGCTGGCGCCGCCTTCGGGCTGCCATTTTCACCCGCGCTGCCCGCACGCGATGCCGCGCTGTTCGAGCGAGGCGCCTGCGCTGCGCGAGATCGCGCCGGGGCGGTGGTCGGCCTGCCACTTGAATGAGTGACGGAAGAATTCACCACAGAGACACAGAGATCGCCGAGGAAAGACACTGAGAGATTCTCTGTGCTCTCCGTGTCTCGGTGGTTGAATCGGCCCTTCACGTATCGAGTTGAAGATGCTTCGGATTCACGGCTCCGCGCCCGCCGTTCCGCTGGTGCTCGACTCGCCGCACTCGGGCCGCGAGTTTCCCGCGGACTTCGACGCTGCGGTCAGCGAGTTCGACCTGCGCGACGGCGAGGACTGCTACGTCGACGAGTTGTACCTGCCGGCGACCGAGCTCGGCGTGCCGCTGCTGGCGGCGCGTTTTCCGCGCACCTATCTCGATCCGAACCGGCATCGCGGCGACGTCGATCTGGAGCTGATCGAAGGTGGGCGATGGCCGCACGAATACGCACCGAGCGGCAAGGCAAAGATCGGCAAGGCGCTCGTCTGGCGCACGCTCGACGACGGCCGCGCGATCTACGCGCGCAAGCTCAAGGTCGACGAGGTGCTCGGCCGCATCGAGCGCTGCCACGCGCCATACCACGCGGCGTTGCGCGAACTGATCGACGCCACGCACGCGCGCTTCGGCGTCGTCTATCACGTCAACTGCCATTCGATGCCGGCAGTCGGCGGCAAGCAGGGCGAAGGCGGCGCAGGCAAGCCGCGCGCCGACTTCGTGCTCGGCGACCGCGACGGCACGAGCTGCAATCCTGAGTTCACCGAGTTCGTCCGCGCCACGCTCGCCGCGATGGGCTACGAGGTCAAAGTCAACGACCCGTACAAGGGCGTCGAACTGGTGCGCGCGTACTCGGATCCCGCGCGCGGCCGCCACAGCCTGCAGGTCGAGATCAACAAGCGGCTGTACATGGACGAGGCGACACGAAAGAAGCACGACGGGTTCGCGACCCTGCAGAAGAACCTTGCGACGCTCGCCGAGTCGATCGCCGACTACGCGCAGCGGTGCGCGGCCGCAGCGCGAAAAGCCACCTGAAGGACCACGACATGCCCGAACACCACCCGATCGAGATCCAGCCGCCCGACATCACGCCGTTCAAGGCGTCCAACACGGGCGTCGACTACGTGCACGTACTCGATTCCGGCAAGCCGGGCCCGAACGTGATGGTGCAGGCGCTGACCCACGGAAACGAGTTCTGCGGCGCGCTCGCGCTCGAGTACCTGTTCCGCGCGGGGGTGGCGCCGACGCGCGGCAAGCTCACGCTCGCGTTCGCGAACGTCGCCGCGTACGCGCGCTTCGACTTCGACGATCCGGACGCGTCGCGCTTCATCGACGAGGACTACAACCGCGTGTGGGCCGACGACGTGCTCCTCGGCGCGCGCGATTCGGCCGAGCTGCGGCGCGCGCGCGAGCTGCGGCCGTTCGTCGACGCGGCGGACTTCCTGCTCGACATCCATTCGATGCACGAGCCGTGCCGGCCGATCATGGTGTGCGGGATGATCGACAAGGGGGCAGACTTCGCGCGCCGGCTCGGCGTGCCGGCGGATCTGCTGATCGATACCGGCCACCCCGCCGGATTGCGGATGCGCGACCGCGGCGGCTTCGGCGATCCGGCGAGCGCGAAGAACGCGCTGCTGATCGAGTGCGGCCAGCACTGGGAACGGCGCGCGGTCGACGTCGCGATCGACACGACGCTGCGCTTCCTGATGGTCGCCGGTGCGGTCGATGCGGAGTGGGCGAAACCTCGGCTGCGCATCGAGCCGCCGCCGCGGCAACGCCTGATCCGCGTCACCGAACCGGTCGTCGCGAAGTCGATGGACTTCCGCTTCGCCGGCCGCTACACAGGACTCGAAGTGATCGAAAAGGCCGGCACGCCGATCGCGTACGACGGCGACACGGTGTGGACCGCGCCGTACGACGACACCGTACTGGTGATGCCTTCGCTGAAGCACCTGAAGCCCGGCACGACGATGGTGCGGCTCGGCCGCTACGAGTGAGACCGCAGCGCGCCGCGCGCGACCAGCACGACGGCGAACAGCAGCGCGAGCGCCGTGCGCACGAGCGCGGCCTCGAACGGCAGGTCGAGCGCTTCGCCGACGAGGTTGGTCGTCCAGTGATACGCGACCGCGCTCCATAGGCTGCGCGTGCGCAGGACGAGCCAGGTCAGCACGACCGCGTCGATGAGCAGCGCGCCGAAGAACAGCGCCGCGTCGGCCGACGCGATGCCGAGCCCTGCCTGGTAGGTCCCTTCGATGAAGAACAGCGGCAGATGCCAGAGTGCCCACGCGGCGCCGACGGCCAGCCCGGCCGCGAGCGGCGCGTGCGATTCGAGGAGCTGCGGCAGCGCGTAACCGCGCCAGGCGGCTTCCTCGACGAGCGGGCCGAACAGCAGCAGGGGCGCAAGCGCGGCCACTTGGCCCGGCGCGGGCCAGGCGGGCGGACGACCGGTCAACGCGGTCTGCGCCGCCCACGCCGCCGCACCGAAAGCGATCGGCAGCAGCAAGGCGGCCAATCCGTAGCGCGACGCCAGCGGTGCGACGCGCAGCCGCGCGACGAACAGCGCGCGCTCCGAACTGCTGCGCGCGAGCGCGACGATCAGCGCGAGCAGCGGCCCCGCGCTGCCGACCCAGTGCAGCACGCGGCCCGGCATCGCGGTCGCGCCGCCGGCGATCAGCGTTGCCGGCAGCCACGCGAGCCACGACAGCGCGAGCGCGAGCGCGAGGAACCGCCGAGCGGGCATGCGCGCTTTCCGTCGAGTTGGAAGGTGGCGCTTTCGCCGCGCACGCGGCGAAGCCGTCGCAAGCTACGCCGTAGAATGGCCCGGGTCAATGCAGGCGCGTTCGTCGAAGCCCCCGTCCTGAGCTTGTCGAAGGGATCATGCTGCTCGCCGCCGTCGATCTCGGTTCCAACAGCTTCCGCCTCGAGATCGGCCGCGTCGAAGGTTCGCTGATCGAGCGGCACGGCTACTGGAAGGAAACCGTGCGGCTCGCCGCCGGGCTCAGTGACGACCAGCGGCTGTCGAAAAGAGCGATCGAGTCCGCGTGCGAGTGCCTGGCGCGGATGAACGAACGGCTGCGCGGCATGAAGGGTGAACACGTGCGCGCGGTCGGGACACAGACGCTGCGCGTCGCGCGCAACTTGAACGAGTTCCTGCTCGAGGCGCAGAACGCGCTCGGCTATCCGATCGAGGTGATCTCGGGGCGCGAGGAAGCGCGGCTCGTCTTCGAAGGCTGCATGCACACGCTGCCGCCGAGCGAAAGGCGCCGTCTGGTCGTCGACATCGGCGGCGCGTCGACCGAACTGATCGTCGGACGCGGTTTCGCTGCCGAGCAGGCCGAATCGTTCCGCATCGGCTGCGTCAATGCGACGCTGCGCTACTTCCGCGGCGGGACGATCGACCGCGCGAGCTTCAAGCGCGCGCAGGTCGCCGCCGGCGCCGAGTTCGAGGAAGGCATCGCCGCGTTCAATCGCAGCCAGTGGGACGAGGCCTATGGTTCGAGCGGAACGATCGGCGCGGTGTCCGAGATCCTGCGCGCGGAAGGCTGGACCGACGGGACGATCACGTCCGACGGACTGCTGAAGCTGCGCCAGGTGCTGCTCGGCGCGGGCGAAATCAAGCGCATCAGGCTGCAGGGGCTCAAGGCCGAGCGGCAGGAAGTGATCGCCGGCGGCGTGGCGGTGCTTTCGGCCGTATTCGAGACGCTTGGGCTGACGGAGATGCGCACCGCGCGCGGCGCGCTGCGGGTGGGCGTGCTCTACGACCTGCTCGGCCGGCGCGAAAGCCGCGACCTGCGCGAAACGACGGTCGAGCGGATGCAGGCGCGCTTCGGCGTCGATCGCGCGCAGGCGCAGCGGGTCGGAGCACTCGCCGCGCAGTTCTACGACGCGCTCGCGCCAAAGGCCGCCGACGACCTGCACAAGCGGCTGGCGTGGGCCGCCGCGCTGCACGAGTGCGGCTTCGCGATCTCGCACAACGACTATCACAAGCACGGCGCCTACCTGGTCCAGCACAGCGACCTCGCGGGCTTCTCGACGACCGACCAGGAGCGCATCGCGGCGCTGATCCTCGGCCAGCGCGGCAACCTGAAGAAGGTCGCCGCCGCGCTCGAGGACAACCAGCGCGCCGGCAAGATCCTCGCGCTGCGGCTCGCGGTGATCTTCTGCCACGCGCGGCGCGCGGTCGAGCCGCCACGCTGGACGCTGCGCTCCTCGCGCGGCGCGATCGAGCTGGGCGTGGATGCCGACTGGCTCGCACGCCATCCGCTGACGCAGCATCTGCTCGAAGAGGAAGCGGCGCAGTGGGAGAGGGTCGGCATCCGCTTCGCGCTGCGCGCGCTCGCATGACGACGCGCATCGTCGCCTGCCTGTGCGCCGCCTGGTGCGATACCTGCGGCGCCTGGCGCGCGCAGTTCGAGCGGGTCGCCGCCGCTTCGCCGCAGTTCGCGTTCCGTTGGATCGACATCGAGGACGAGGCCGACCTGCTCGGCGACATCGACGTCGAGAACTTCCCGACCGTACTCGTCGCCGAAGCGGGCGAGGTGCTGTTCGCGGGAACGCTGCGGCCCGATCCGGCGCACCTGCAGCGGGTGCTGGACGTGGTCGGGAGCGGCGCCGCGCTCGCCCCGCCCGCCGACCTCGATGCGTGGCGCGCGTTGGCACGGCGGCTCGCGGGGATCAAAGCAGATCGGGATTGATCACCGTGCGCAGCACGGCCTGCTCTTCGCCGTCGCGCGAACGCGATTGCAGCCACCAGACGGCCGCCTTCTTGATCGACCACGGCAGCTCTTCGCCGGTCATGACCTTCGACGCCACCCAGCCGAGCGTCGGCTGATGACCGACGACGACGACCGGCGACTTGCCGTCGGGCCAGCCGACGGCGGCGAGCACCTCGTCCGCGCTTGCGCCGGGAGCGATCGCGTCGAGCGTCTTGAACTTGCGGTGCGCGAGTTCGGCGAGCGCCTGCGCGGTCTGTTGGGCACGCGCGGCAGGGCTCGCGACGATCTTCGCCGAATCGGGCAGATGCGCGTGCAGCCACTCGGCCATGCGGCGCGCCTGTTTTTCGCCCTTCTGCGTCAGCCTGCGGCCCAGATCGGGTTCGCCGGCTTCCGCTTCGGCGTGGCGCCACAGGATCAGATCCACCTTCAGCCCTCCCCGACCGACGCGGCCAGCTCGATCAGCAGCGCGCGCTGCGCGGAGAAGCCGCCGCGATCGCCGCGTCCGAGCGCTTTCGGCGGGCGATAGGTGCCGTCGCCCTGCAGCGTCCAGACATCGGCGGTGTCGTCGAGATAGGGACGCAGCCCCTCGTCGAGCACGCGCTGCTTGAGCTTCCGGTCGAGCACCGGCCAGGCGACCTCGATGCGGCGGAACAGGTTGCGGCCCATCCAGTCCGCGCTCGCCAGGTACACGTCGTCAGCACCGCCGTTGCGGAAGTAGTAGATCCGATGGTGCTCGAGAAAGCGTCCGACGATCGAGCGCACGCGGATGTTCTCCGACAGCCCCTTGACGCCGGGGCGCAGCATGCAGGCGCCGCGCACGATCAGTTCGATCTTGACGCCGGCCTGCGATGCCGCGTACAGCGCGGTGATCGTCGCCTCGTCGACGAGGGCGTTCATCTTCGCGATGATGCGGCCCGGCTTGCCCGCGGCGGCGAACTTCGCCTCGTCGGCGATCGCGGCGAGCACGCGTTTGTGCAGCGTGAACGGCGCGAGCCACAGGTGCTTCAGCTTCTCCACCCTGGTCAGGCTGGTCAGGTGCATGAACACCTTTTCGACATCGGCGCAGATCTGGGGTTCGCAGGTCAGCATGCCGAAGTCGGTGTACAGCTTCGTCGTCGTCGGGTGGTAGTTGCCGGTGCCCAGATGCGCGTAGTGCACGAGCCGCGTGCGCGCGTCGCCCTTTTTGTTCGGCGGGCCATCCTCCTCGCGCCGCACGACGAGCAGCAGCTTCGCGTGGGTCTTCAGCTCCACGACGCCGTAGACAACCTGCACACCGACCGCCTCGAGCCGCTCGGCGAGGTTGATGTTGGCCTCCTCGTCGAAGCGCGCCTTCAGTTCCACGACGACGGTGACCTCCTTGCCGCGGCGCGCCGCCTCGATCAGCAGGTCGACCAGCACCGAGCCCGTGCCGGTGCGGTACAGCGTCATGCGGATCGCGACGACCTTGGAGTCGAGCGCGGCCTGCCGCAGGAACTCGATCACGGGCTCGAAGCTCTCGAACGGATGGTGCAGAAGGATGTCGCCGGCGCGCATCGCCTCGAACATGTCCGCGCCTTCGGTCGAATGCGGGACCTTTACCGGCCACGCCGGCGCAAACGGCGGCCAGCGCAGCGCGGGCTGCGTCAGATGATCGACGAGCTGATTGAGCCGCACGAGATTGACCGGCCCGTCCACGCGATAGACGGCGGCCTCGGGAAGCTGGAACTGCTCGCGCAGCAGCGTCTCGAGCGGCTGTGGGCACGAGCGCGCGACCTCGAGCCGGACAGCGTTGCCGAAGTGCCGTTGCGTCAGCTCCATCCGCAGCGCCTGGCGCAGGTTGTGCACCTCGCGCTCGTCGACCCACAGTTCGGAGTCGCGCGTGACGCGAAACTGCGAAAAGCCGGCGATGCCGCGGCCGGGAAAGACATCCTCCAGATGCGCGCGGATCACCGAGGTCAGCATCACGAAGGCCTGCTTGCCGCCGGAAAGCTTCGCCGGCAGCGGGATCACGCGCGGCAGCACACGCGGCACCTTCAGGATGGCAATGGTCGACGGCCGGCCGAACGCGTCGCGCCCCGCGAGCTGGACGACGAAGTTCAACGCCTTGTTCATCACCTGCGGGAACGGATGCGAAGGGTCGAGCCCGATCGGCGACAACAGCGGACGGACCTCGCGCTCGAAGTACGCGCGCACCCAGGCGCGCTGCGCGGGTGTGCGTTCGGCGTGATTGACGATCACGACGCCGTGGCGCGCCAGCGCCGGCGCGAGCGTCTGGTTGAACAGCGCGTACTGGCGGTCGACAAGCGCGTGCGCGCGCTCGGAAATCCGCATGAACTCCTGCCACAGCGGCGACGCGGGGCCGCCGCCGCGCGACTCGCGCAGCTCCTCCATCAGGCCGGCCACGCGGATCTCGAAGAATTCGTCGAGGTTCGACGAAACGATGCAGACGTACCGCAGCCGCTCGGCGAGCGGAACCGACGCGCGCTCGGCGAGCGCGAGCACGCGTTCGTTGAAGGCGAGCTGCGACAGCTCCCGGTTGAGAAAGCGCTCCGGGGGCGCGGCGGGCGCGGCGATTTCCTGGTCCTTCCGGGACTTGGCCCGGCGTTTGCGCTTGACCATAGAGGGGATCGGTGACGCTCGGATGACAGGCCGGCCGCGCGCGCCCCGTAGAATCCGGCGCCGTTGCGGGCGCCTGCTGCGCAGACCGCGTCGATTCTAAGCGTTGCCCTTCCGATGTCCGTCGCGCCGATCGAAGGCCCTGCACCGCTGGTCGTGTTCGATCACGTGACCAAGCGCTACGGCGCGTTCCGGCTCGCGCTGTCGGAGGTCAGCTTCTCGATCGGACGCAGCGAACTGGTGCTGCTCGCCGGACCGAGCGGCGCCGGCAAGTCGACCGTGCTGCGGCTGATCGCCGCGCTCGAAGTGCCGTCGAGCGGACGCGTCGTCGTCGCCGGCGAGGACATCGCGCGGCTGCGCCCGCGCACGCTGCCGTTCCTGCGGCGCTCGATGGGCATCGTGCTGCAGGACCCGATGCTGCTCGACGATCGCAGCGTTCTCGACAACGTGATGCTGCCGGCGCTCGCCTCCGGGCTGCCGGCGCCGCAGGCCGAGGAGCGCGCGCGCACGGCGCTGGCGCGCGTCGGGCTCGATGCGCTCGCTGCGCGCCCGCAGGAGCTGTCGGGCGGCGAGCAGCAGCGCGCGGCGCTGGCGCGCGCGATCGTCAATCGCCCGGCGCTGGTGCTGGTCGACGAGCCGACCGCGCATCTCGATGCGGCCTCGGCCGCAGGGATCCTGCAACTGCTCGAGCAGTTCGCGGTGGCCGGCGTCACGGTGATCGTCGCTTCGCACGGCGAATCGATCGTCGTGCCGGCGCGCGCGCGCACGATCCGGCTCGACAACGGCAGGCTGGTCGAATGAGCTTCTGGAGTCCACGCGCCTACGCGCTGCGCCGGTCGCTGCGCCTGCTGGCGCAGCGGCCCGGCACCCTGCTGCTCGCCGTCGTCCTGTGCGCCGTCGCGCTGACGCTGCCGCTGCTCGCGGCGACGCTGGCCGTCGGCGCGCGGTCGCTCGCCGCGGCCATATCGGTCGCGCCGGAACTGAGCGTGTTCCTCTCGCCGGCGGCGAACGCGCAGGACGTCAAGGGCCTGCAGGCACGCGTCGAAGCGGTGCCGGGGGTGATGCAAGTGCGCCACATCCCGCGCGAGGCAGCGCTCGCCGAACTCGCCGAACGTTCGGGCCTGGGTGCGCCGCTCCGGGAACTGAAGACGAACCCGCTGCCGGATGTTCTGGTCGTTGCGCTGGCCCCCGGCGTCGCCCCGGCAACGGTCGATGCTGTCGCGGCGGCGATTCGCAAGCTGCCGCGGGTCGACTCGGTGCAGTTCGACTCGGCGTGGTATCGAAAGCTCGTGGAGATCGGCCGCATCGCGCTGATCGGCAGCGCCATCGTCGGCGGCATGCTGCTCGTGCTGGTGGCGGCGGTCACGATCGGAGCCGTGCGGCTGCTGGCAACGGCGTCGAGCGAGGAAACCCGCGTGCTCCGAATGGTCGGCGCCGACGAGGGTTTCATCGCCCGTCCCTACGTATACGTCGGCGGAGCAGCGCTCGCGCTGGCCACCGCGCTGGCCGTCGGCGCCGTCGCTGCCGTGCTGCGCCTGCTGAATCCCGAGTTGTCCGAACTCGCGCGCCTTTACAGCGGGACGGGCTTCGAGGTGCCAATGCTTCCGGTGCCGGTTCTGGTCAGTCTGCTGCTGGCCGCACTATTGCTCGGGCTCTTCCTCGGCACTTTCGGCGTTCGTCGACCGCCCCGTCCGAACCCCTAAAGAGGCTCGGCAATCGCTCGAAAAGTGGCCCTCGGTCGCTGTAAGCGAGCGCTCTCTTGCTCGGCGAACAAATGCTCACAACGAGTAAACCGCCCAAGAACCAAATGGGTAGCGGGCAGTCTATGTCTTGGCACTCGAAAGTGACGAGTGCTAACATGGCCCGCAAACGGAGACTTGGATGTCAGCTACGTCGAACGCGCTGGTTCCGGTGTTCTCAGGCAGGAGTGGGGCGCTCGTCCTCCATCCGGGCAGCCTGGGCAACCTGGACGCGTACATCGCCGCGGTCAACCGGATCCCGCTGCTGACGGCGGAGGAAGAAACCCGACTGGCCCGCGAATATCGCGAGCGCAACAGCCTGGAAGCTGCCCAGCGGCTTGTGCTGTCGCACCTGCGCTTGGTCGTGGCCGTCGCACGCAACTACCTGGGCTACGGCCTGCCTCATGCGGACCTGATCCAGGAAGGCAATATCGGCCTGATGAAGGCGGTCAAGCGATTCGACCCCGAACGCGGCGTCCGGCTGGTTTCGTTTGCCCTGCACTGGATCAAAGCCGAGATCCACGAGTACATCCTGCGTAACTGGCGCCTAGTCAAGGTGGCCACCACGAAGGCGCAGCGCAAGCTGTTCTTCAACCTGCGCAGCATGAAGCAGGGGCACGCGGCGCTGACGCCGAGCCAGGTGGAAGACGTCGCGCAGGAACTGAACGTCCGACCGGAAGACGTGGTCGAGATGGAAACCCGGATGGCGGGCGGCGAGGTTGCACTCGAAGCGCGCAACGACGATGGCGAAGAGGAGTTCGCGCCGATCGCCTACCTGACCGATCCGCGCAACGAACCGACCGAAGTCCTTGAGCGCCGCGAGTACGACAAGCTGCAGACCGACGGCATCGCCCGCGCCCTGGACGCGCTCGACCCGCGCAGCCGCCGAATCATCGAGGCGCGCTGGCTGAATGAAGACCCCGATGGCAACGTCGGAACTGCAACCTTGCACGATCTGGCGCAGGAGTTTGGCGTTTCCGCGGAACGAATTCGGCAAATCGAGGCCAAAGCCTTGCAGAAGATGCGAGGTGCCCTGACCGTCGAGGCTTGAGGGGCCGCGTCTTCCGGTAGGTTGTTCGCAGTAAGTCCGCCTCTCCTCCTCCCCCTCTCCTCCGAAGAGGCGGAACCTAAGCCCCGCGCGAGCGGGGCTTTTTTTCGGCTGCGCGCCGGATGCGGGGCGACTCGGCAGCCCCGGCCCAGGACTCGCTAAGCTCGCGGCCATGCGCTGGATGCATGCTTCGGTTCCGGCCGCCGTCTGCGTGTCTTTCGACGGCGGGCGGCGCGCCAGCGCGACTCGCCTGCTCGCGGGCTCGCTCGCACTGCCTCTGGTGCTGCGTGAGGCTGCGAATCCGGGCGCCTTCGACGCGACTGCGCCGGGGCGCGTCATATCCGGCGGCCCCTTTGCATTGGCGGAGGCGCATGAGGCGCTGGCCGCCGCCTTTGGGCCCGTCCTTGCGTCCGGCTTGCGCCGCAGCTTCGAGTGGTACGTCTGCCGCGGCGCCTTCTTCCACAACGACGCGCATTACGCAGGCGTGCTGTTCGGCGTGTGGTGTGTCGCGGGTCCGCCGCGCGAGATCGTCTTCCCGCGGCTTGATCTGCGGGCCGCAGCCACGTCCGGCGACTGGGTCGTCTTCGATCCTTTCGAGCCGCATGCCGTGCTCGACCCCGGCGCGCCGACCTACGACCGCGCGCAGTACGCCAACGCCCAGCCGAGCGTGTTCGCCGGCTTCGAAATCGAACTGAACGAAGCCACCCGCGCGGCCTTCGCCATCGCGGAAGAGGCACCGGGGATCGAACTGTCGAGTCGGACGCGCATCAACGCGGAAACCGGAGCGATTGAATGAACCAAGGACAGGGGCGCCCGCCGATCGACGTACGCGAGTTCGAGGACTACGTGCGGCGCGCTGAGGCGCGCTTTGCGGCTGACGCGCACCCGGAGACCGCGCAGCTGTTTGCGCTCTACCGGGAGCTGCGGCTGCGGTTCGAGCGCGACCTCGGCGCCGACTCGCGCGACGCGATCGTCTCGCGCGCCGCCGCGTTGATGCTGATCCAGTGCCGCGCCGAGTCGCGCGATGCGCACGACCCGCCCGGCTGACGTGCGTCAGAGCAGGCGTTTCAGATCGGCGACGATCGGATCGACGCCCTGGCCGTGCTTGAGGAACAGGCGGACGCGGCCCTCCCCGTCGAACACGTAACTGCCGGCGGTGTGATCGATCGTGTACGAGGTCGGCGTCTTGCCGGGCGCCTTCTGATAGAAGACCTTGAACTCCTTGGCCGTTTTGGCAATCTCCTCGGCCGTGCCGTACAGTCCGACGAAGCTGGAGTCGAAGCTCGGCACGTACTGCGCGAGCACGGCCGGGGTGTCGCGCTCGGGATCCACGGTCACGAACAGCACCTGCAGTCGTTCGCCGTCGGCGCCCAGCTTGCGCTTGACCTGCGCCATGTCGGACAGCGTCGTCGGACAGACGTCCGGGCATTGCGCGAAACCGAAGAACACCACCACCACTTTGCCGCGGTAGTCGGCCAGCGTGCGCCTGGCCCCCGTGTGATCGGTCAACGCGAATTCGCGCGCGTAGTTGGCGCCGGTGATGTCGACGTTGTTGAACTTCGGCGTGCCGTCGCAGGCGGCGAGCAGCACTGCGCCGAGCAGAGCGAATAGAGATCTCATCGGGCCCAGTTCGACCGTTCCCGTCGCCGGGCGGTTCCGTCAGGCAATGTAGTGATCGACCAGCAGCGCCGCGAACAGCGCCGCGAGGTAGACGATCGAATAGTTGAAGGTGGCGCGCGCCAGCGCGTCGCTGTAGGCGCGGTACAGCCGCCACGCGTAGACCAGGAAAAGCGCGCCGAGCGCGAGCGCCGCGCCGAGATAGATCCAGCCCGCCATCCGGATCGCGTACGGCAGCAGCGTCGTCGCCACCAGCACGATCGTGTACAGCAGGATGTGCAGACGGGTCAGTTCCGGGCCGTGCGTGATCGGCAGCATCGGCAAGCCCGACTTCCGGTAGTCCTCGAGCCGGTACAGAGCGAGCGCCCAGAAGTGCGGCGGCGTCCACACGAAGATGATCAGCGCAAGCAGCCAGGCCTCGGCCGGCGCGGTGTTGGTCACCGCCGCCCAGCCGAGCACCGGCGGCATGGCGCCACTCATGCCGCCGATCACGATGTTCTGCGGCGTGTACGGCTTCAGTAGCACCGTGTAGACGACCGCGTAACCGACGAAGGTCGCGAAGGTGAGCCACATCGTGAGCGGGTTCACCAGCGCGTACAGCACCCACATGCCGGCGCCGCCGATGACGCCCGAGAACACGATCGCCTGCGGCAGCGTGATCTCGCCGCGCGCCAGCGGGCGCATGCGCGTGCGCGCCATGCGCGCATCGATGTGCCGCTCGATCATCGAATTGACGGCGAAGGCCGCGCCGGCGAGCAGCCAGATGCCGATCGTCGCCTTGACCACCAGCGCGAGCGACGGCAGCTCCGACGTCGACAGGAACATCCCGATCACCGCGCAGAACAGCGCGAGCTGCGTCACGCGCGGCTTGGTCAGCAGCCAGTACTGCCGCGCCAGATGCGGCAGCAGCGTGACTTCGTCGCGGCTGGCGGGAGCCTGCATGGTGAAGCGCGCTTTCGGCGGGAGGTAATGCTGCGAAGGAGCGGCAGTTTACCCGCTCGCTCGCGCCGCGGCCGGCGCGACGGCCCCCGCGGTGACCGTTTGCACAGAAGCCCGGTGCACGCGGTAGTTAAGCGTCACCAGCACGCCGATCAGCGCCGCCGCGCCGCCGTTATGCAGCACTGCCAGCAGCAGCGGCCACTGCAGCACGACGTTCGACAGGCCCGTGACGAACTGCAGCACGAGCAGCGCGGCCAGTACGCGCGCCAGCCGCGACACGCCCTCGAGCCGCCATGCGCGCCAGGCGAGCCAGCCGAGCAGGGCGAACACCAGATACGCGAACATCCGGTGCGTCCAATGAACGGCGACCAGCGCCTGGAAGGGGATCAGCTCGCCGCCGCCGGTGCGGCCGAGGTCGCGCCACACGGTGAAGCCGTGCCGGAAGTCCATCTCGGGCACCCAGCGCCCCTGGCACAGGGGAAAGTCCGGGCACGCCATCACCGCGTAATTCGTGCTGACCCAACCGCCCAGCGCGATCTGCACGATCAGCACGACGAGCGCGAGCGCCGCCGGCCAGCGCAGCGCCGCCGCGGCCGGCGCGATGCGGCGCGCCGCACCCTCGCGCAGCGCCAGCCACACGAGCAGCGCCAGCAGGCCGACGCCGCCCAGCAGATGCGCGGTGACGATGGCCGGCTGCAGCTTCATCGTCACGGTCCACGCGCCGAACGCGCCTTGCAGGCAGACCGCGAAAAAGATCGCGGTGGCGAGCCAAGGCGAGCGCGACGGTTGGCGTCGCCAGCGCAGCCATGCCTGCACCATCAGCACGATGATCAGGATCCCGACCCCCATCGCGAAGTAGCGATGCAGCATCTCGATCCACGCCTTGGTCATCGTCACCGGACCGGTCGGCTGCGCAGTTTCCGCCGCACGGATCTCCTCGCCGGCCGACAGCGGGTTCGAGTGGCCGTAGCAGCCGGGCCAATCCGGACAGCCGAGGCCGGAATCGGTCAGCCGCGTGAAGCCGCCGAACATGATCAGGTCGAGCGTCAGGAAGGCCGTGACCCAGGCGAGCTTCTGGTGCTTGTTCGGATCGCGCGCCAGCAGCACATAGCCGAGCGGCAGCGCTGCGACCGCGAACGCCTTCAGCGCGAGCCAGCCGAACGACGCCGCGTCCATGGCCGCCCTTCAGCCGATGCGCGAAGCGCGCAGCAGCTTGGTCAGATCCTCCTTCATCCGGTTCGGGTCCTCCGCCTTCGGCCAGCGCAGCATCAGGTTGCCGAGCGGGTCGATCAGCCAGACATGGTCGCTAAGCCGCGCGCCGGGATCGGCCGGCAGCGCGAGGAACCTCTCGAGCTCGGCGCGATTCGCGCGCAGGAAAAGCGTGCCGTCGTACTCGCGCAGCAGGATCGTCTCGAGCGGCGCGCCGTCGGTGATCAGCCAGACGCGCCCGATCCGGTCGCGATCCTTGCCCTGCGTCAGCCGCACCTGCCGCATATTCCACAGCTTGCGCTGGCAGGCGGTCCCGCACGCAGCTTCGTCGACCTGCAGCATCAGCCATTGCCCGCGCAGCGCCACCATGTCGACCCGGCTGCCGTCGAGCCGCGTCAGGCTGAGCGCCGGCGCGGGCCGTTGCGGCAGCACGAGATCGCCGTAGTTGGTGCGACCAGCCGGCGGAACGATGTAGTAGGCGAGATACGAGGCGAGCACCGGCGCGACGCAGACCGCGAGCAGCAGGTACAGCGTGCGGTAGCGGCGCCAGTGCGAGGCGGGCGGCGGGTTCGTTATCGCGTCCACGAAGTTGCTTTCTTTGCGCGCGTGCGCCCGCGGAAGAGGACGACCGCCGCCAGGACCGTCAGCAGCACGGCGAGCGCGTACCACTGGAACGCGTAGCCGCGATGCTTCTCGACGCCGGCCGACGGCCGCGGCCACCGCCGCGCGAGGCCGTCGCCGCCATCCGAGGTCTGCTGAACGACGATCCGCGCGACGCGGCGCCCGCTCGCCTGCTCGAACGCGGCGTAGTCGAGATTCTGCCAAATCGCCGGCAGCGGCCCCGGCGGCGGCGCGGCGCCGAGCTCGAGCAGGCGCGGCGCCTCGGCGAGCGCAAGTCCTTCCAGTACCACCTCGCCTTGCGGCTCGCCGATCGCGGGCAGGCGCTGGCGGTCGGCCGGATCGCGCGCGACGAAGCCGCGCATGACCAGGATCGCGGTCTCCGTGCCTTCGACTCGCAACGGGGTCACGACGACAAAGCCCGCGCGTCCGTCCATCATGCGGTTGTCCAGCCAGACCGTCTGCTCGTGCGCGAAACGCCCGCGCAGCTTCACGCGCAGCGGTGCGCGCCGCGGCAGGTCGGCGAGATCGCGCGCGGACACCTCGATCGGGGCGGCGCGTTCGGCGGCGTCCCGCTGCGCCTGCAGGGCGAGCTTCTGCTCGGCGCGGCGAGTCTGCCAGTTGCCCAGCGACACCGTCGCTGCGATCCCGGCAGCGGCCGCGACCAGTACGACGAGGGCTTGTGCACTCTTCACGCGACCACCGTGCCGCGCCGGTGACATAATGGCCACATCACGGTTGCACCCGGCATGAAGGTCTTCATCGGCGTCGCGTTCCTGGGCATCCTCTCGGCGCTCGGCTTCGCCCTGGTCTTTCTGCTGCGCGACAGGGGCGCGACGAACCGCACGGTCAATGCGCTGACGGTTCGCGTGGCGCTGTCGGTCACGCTGCTGTTGATCATCTGGTTCAGTTGGTGGATGGGCTGGATCGAACCGCGCCGAACGTTTTAGGCGCGGTTGCTCTCTCCATCGCGGTCTGCGGCAACGCCGCAGACCGCACGATGTCCGCCCCGCGCTCCGCGGAGGCGACTATAAGAACAATCTCCGTTCTTTTCGAAACATCCGCAGGCCTGCGAATGTCTTAGGGTAAGCGTGGCCCGTCGCGTCGCGCTGTCCCCCGGGTTGCGGACCCGGTGCGTTGTAGTCAGCAGGCCGAAGGCCTGAGCGACGGCCAAAGGAGGTTGCATGACAGAAAGGTCCGAAGTCTTTTCCGCTTTCCGCGACGGCTTCGTCGAGGCGCAGAACGAGGAAATGAGCCTCGAAGAGTTCCTCAACCTGTGCCGCACCGACCGCATGGCGTACGCGTCGGCGCACGAGTGCGTACTCGAGGCGATCGGCAAGCCGAAGCTCGTCAATACCGCGGAGGACCCGCGCCTGTCGCGCATCTTCCAGAATCGCGTCATCCAGACCTGGGACACGTTCAGCGAGTTCTACGGTATGGAAGAGACGCTGATGTCGCTGTATGCGTACTTCCTGCACGCCGCGCAGGGGCTGGAGGAGCGCAAACAGGTGCTCTATTTGCTCGGCCCGGTCGGTGGCGGCAAGTCGTCGCTCGCGGAGAAGATCAAGAAGCTGTGCGAGAAGTTTCCGATCTATGCGCTGAAGGACCCGCTGTCGGGTCGCGTCTCGCCGCTGCTGGAAAACCCGCTGTGCCTGTTCGATCGCGACAAGTTCGGCCCGCAACTGGAGGACCGTTACGGCATCCCGCGCCGCGCGCTGACCGGCATCGCGAGCCCGTGGGCGCTGAAACGGCTGAAGGAATACAAGGGCGACGTCACCAAGTTCCGCGTCGTGCGCGTGATGCCGTCGGTGCTGAACCAGATCGGCATCGTCAAGACCGAGCCCGGCGACGAAAACACGCAGGACATCTCGGCGCTGGTCGGCAAGGTCGACCTGCGCATGCTCGAGCGCTACGCGCAGGACGACCCCGACGCGTACAGCTACTCGGGCGCGCTGTGCCTGGGTTCGCCGCGCTGCGTCGAGTTCGTCGAGATGTTCAAGGCGCCGCTGAAGGTGCTGAACCCGATCCTCACCGCCACGCAGGAAGGCAACTTCAAGGGGACCGAAGCGCTGCCGGCGATGCCGTTCAACGGGTTCATCATGGCCCACTCGAACGAAGCCGAGTGGCTGAAGTTCCGCAACAACAAGGACAACGAGGCATTCATCGATCGCGTCTACCTGGTCAAGGTGCCTTACTGCCTGCGGGTGGACGAGGAGATCCGCATCTACGAGAAGATGCTCAGGGAGTCGACACTGGCCGCGGCGCCGTGCGCACCGCAGACGCTGCGCTCGCTTGCCGAGTTCACGGTGCTGTCGCGGCTCACGGTGCCGGAGAACTCGTCGATCTATTCGAAGCTGCGCGCCTACAACGGCGAGAACCTGAAAGACGTCGACCCGCGCGCCAAGAGCGTCAAGGAATACCGCGAGGACGCCGGCGCGGCCGAAGGCTTTTCGGGGTTGTCGACCCGTTGGGCGTTCAAGACGATCTCGTCGGCATTCAACCGCGATCCGTCGGAGATCGCCGCCGACCCGGTCAATCTGCTGGTCGTGCTGGAGGAGCGGCTGAACAAGGAGGATCTGCCGGAGGAATACAAGCGCCGCCTGCGCTCGCACATCAAGGAGTGGGTCATCCCGCGCTTCGCGGAGTTCCTCGAGAAGGAACTTCAGATGAGCTACCTCGACGCCTACGGCGAGTACGGCCAGAACCTGTTCGACCGCTACGTCACCTACGCCGACAAATGGCTGCTCGACGAGGATTGGCGCGATCCGGACACCGGCATGCAGTACTCGCGGGAGGCGCTGAACGCGGAGCTGGAGAAGATCGAGAAGCCGGCCGGCATCAGCAATCCGAAGGATTTCCGCAACGAGGTCGTCAATTTCGTGCTGCGCGCGCGCGCGCATGGCCGCAACCCGCAGTGGACGAGCTACGAGAAGCTGCGCGTCGTGATCGAGAAGCGCATGTTCTCGAAGACCGAGGACATCCTGCCGGTGATCTCGTTCGAAGCGAAAGGCTCGCAGGAGCTCGACGAGCGCCACAAGTCCTTCGTCAACCGCATGGTCGCGCGCGGCTATACGGAAAAACAGGTGCGCCGTCTGGTCGACTGGTACCTGCACTTCAAGAAGTCGGCGCAATCGTGATGACGTAGGGCGCAACCGCCATGGCCGATCGGGTCTCCCCGGTGCTCGCGATGCGCATCGTCGACCGGCGCAGCGATCCGCCGGGGCGCGGTGCGGTCAACCGCGAGCGCTTCGTGCGCCGCTTCAAGGACGAGATCAAGCGCGCGGCCGATGACGAATTCCGGCGCCGCTCGATCACCGACGTCGGCAAGGGCGGCCGCATCTCGATCCCCGGACGCGGGCTGCAGGAGCCCTTCCTCCATCACGACGAGGACTCGGGCAGCCGCGATTTCGTTCTTCCCGGCAACCGCGAGTACCTGCCGGGCGACACGATCCCGCGCCCGCCCGGCGGCGGCCGCGGCGGGCCCGACGGCGACGAGCCGGGCGAAGGCGAAAGCCGCGATTCGTTCGCGTTCGTGCTTTCGCGCGACGAGTTCCTCGCGCTGTTCTTCGACGACCTCGAGCTGCCGAACCTCGAGCGCACGCACTTCGGCGAGGTGACGCTGGAGCGCATGCGACGCGCCGGCTACAGCCGCGCCGGCGTGCCGCAGAGCCTGGCGCCGGCGATGACGGTACGCATGTCGATCGCGCGCCGGATCGCGCTGCGCGGCGCGATCGCGGAGCGGATCGAGGAGCTCGAGCGCGCGCTGGAAACCGCCGACCCGCCGGCGCGCGCGGCGATCCACGCCGAGATCGATCGCCTGCGGCAGCGGCGCGACGGACTGCCCTTCATCGAGGACGTCGACCGCCGCTATCGCGCGCACACGCCGATGCCCTCGCCGGCCACACGCGCGGCGATGCTGTGCCTGATGGACGTCTCCGGCTCGATGGACGAGCGCAAGAAGGATCTGGCCAAGCGCTTCTTCACGCTGCTGTACCTCTTCCTCGAGCGCAAGTACGGACAGGTCGACGTCGTCTTCATCCGCCACACCGAAACGGCCGAGGAAGTCGACGAACAGACCTTTTTCCACGACACGCTGTCGGGCGGCACGCTCGTGCACCCCGCGCTCGAGCTCGCGCACAAGGTGATCCAGGCGCGCTACGCGGGTGAGGGCTGGAACGTATACGTCGCGCAGGCCTCCGACGGCGACTGCGGTGCGGACGACGGCGCGCGCAGCGCAGCTTACGTCAACGACGTGCTGCTGCCGCAGCTTCGGTACTTCGCCTACGTCGACATTCCCCACATCAACGGGCTGTTCAACCGGCCGTCCGACCTGTGGCAGTCGTATGGCGCGATCGCGAGCCCAGCGTTTGCACGCCGCCAGGTGCACGGCCGCGGCGACATCTGGCCGGTGTTCCGCGAGCTGTTCGCGCGCAAGGAAGCCGCATGACCAAACCCAAGGACGCCGGCGGCGGCGGCGGTACGGCCGCGCCCGAGCGGCCCTGGCCCAAGCTGCTGACGAGGCCATCGCTGCCCCTGCCCACACCGGCTCGGCCGCGCGCGGCCGAGCCGATCGCGCGCGGCTCGGAATGGACCGGCGAGGCGCTCGAACGTTTCGACGCGGCGCTCGCGCGCCAAGCGCAGCGGTTGGGGCTCAGCGTCTACCCGATCCAGTACGAACTGATCACCGCCGAGCAGATGATCGACCTCATCTCGACGGTCGGCATGCCGGTGCATTATCCGCACTGGGCTTTCGGCAAGCACCTGGTCGCGCAGGAGCGCACGTATCGCAAGGGGCAGTCGGGGCTGGCGTACGAGATCGTGATCAACACGAATCCGTCGCTCGTGTACCTGATGGAGACCAACACGCTGGCGCTGCAGGTGCTCGTGATGGCGCACGCGGCGTACGGCCACAACGCGTTCTTCAAGAACAACTACCTGTTCCAGCAGTTCACGCAGGCCGACAGCATCCTCGACTACCTGAAGTTCGCGCGCGACTACGTGATGCAGTGCGAGCAGACCCATGGCTGGCGCGAGGTCGAGAAGGTCCTCGACTGCTGCCATACGCTGGCGCCGTACGGTGTGGACCGCTATCGCAAGCCGGGGCGGCTGTCCGCGCGGCGCGAGCGCGAGCGGCAGGCCGAGCGGCTCCGTTTCGCCGAACGGCACTTCAACCCCGACTTCGCGCACCTGAACTCGCGCCGCGACGAGACGGCGCCGCAGACGCCGGCCTTCGAACCGCAGGAGAACATCCTGTACTTCATCGAGAAGCACGCGCCGCGGCTCGCACCGTGGCAGCGCGAACTGGTGCGCATCGTTCGCAAGGTGTCCCAGTACTTCTATCCGCAGCGGCTGACCAAGGTCGCCAACGAGGGCGCGGCGACCTTCTGGCACTACACGCTGCTGCACGAGCTGTACGACGCCGGCGAAGTCGACGACGGCTTCATGCTCGAATGGCTGTCGAACCACACCGACGTGGTGACGCAGCCGCCGTTCGACGCCAAGCATTACCGCGGACTGAATCCCTACGCGCTCGGCTTCGCGATCTATCGCGACATCCGCCGCATCTGCGAGGCGCCGACCGACGAGGACCGCGAGTGGTTCCCCGAGTTGTGCGGACGGTCGTGGCCCGAGGCGATCCACTTCGCGATGGCCAACTTCAAGGACGAGAGCCTGATCGAGCAGTACCTGTCGCCGAAGGTGATGCGCGACATGCGGCTGTTCCTGCTGCACGACGGGCCCGAGGACAAGAACAACTACGAAGTGCGCGCGATCCACAACGAGCAGGGTTACCTGCGGCTGCGCCAGGCGCTCGCCGCGCAATACCGCGCCGAAACGCACGTGCCGCAGATCGAGGTGGCGCGCGCCGGCGACGACACCGAGCGCGCGCTGCTGCTGCACCATCGCGTGCTCGACGGCCGGCTGCTCGACAGCGACGGCGTCGACGCCGTGCTCGCGCACGTCAAGGAGCTGTGGGGCTTCGACGTCGTGCTCGAGGAAGTCGACGCGACCGGCAGCCGCCTGAAGGTCCACCGGGTCTGAGAGTAGCGACGGCGCCCGCGGGCGCCGTCGTTATCGGGTGTTGCCGCTGCTCGCGGTCTCGGCCGACGGCCGACGCCTCAGAGCCAGTACACGACGATGTACAGGCCGATCCAGACCACGTCGACGAAGTGCCAGTACCACGCGGCCGCCTCGAACGCGAAGTGGTGATCGGGCTTGAAGTGCCCTTTCATCACGCGGATCAGCACGACCGTCAGCATGATCGCGCCGACCAGCACGTGGAAGCCGTGGAAGCCCGTCAGCATGAAGAAGGTCGAGCCGAAGATGCCCGACGACAGCCGCAGGTTGAGATCCGAATAGGCATGCGCGTACTCGTAGGCCTGGATCGCGACGAAGGCAAAACCGAACAGCAGCGTCATGAACAGCCAGAACGCGGCCTTGTCGCGCCTGTTCTGGCGCAGCGCGTGGTGCGCGATCGTCAGCCAGACGCCCGAAGTCACGAGCAGGATCGTGTTGACGGTCGGCAGCGGCCACGCCGGGATCTTCGTGAAAGGTTCGACGATGCCCGCGGGGCCGATGTTCGGCCAGGTCGCGGTGAAGTCGGGCCACAGCAGCTTGTGGTCGAAGTCGCCGAGCGACGGTAGCGTGATCACGCGCGCGTAGAACAGCGCGCCGAAGAACGACGCGAAGAACATCACCTCGGAGAAGATGAACCAGCTCATCCCCCAGCGGAACGACACGTCGACCTTGCGGTTGTAGGTGCCGGCCTCGGACTCGCCGATCACCGCGCCGAACCAGCCCAGCATCATGTAGACGAGCAGCGCGAAGCCGATCGCCAGCGGCAGGTAGCCGAGCGACACCTTGTTGACGACCATGCTGGCGCCGAAGGTCGTGAAGATCATCGAGATCATGCCGACCATCGGCCAGTTCGACGGCGCCGGTATGAAGTAGTGCGACGCCGTTGCCCCTTGCGTGGATCCCATCGTCTTGCCTCCTCCTGAATCGCGTTGTTCCGGCGCGCCGCTAGCGCAGCACGACGAACTTGATGATCGACAGTAGCACGGCGATGAACAGCGCCGCGCCGACGATGCCCATGACGATCACGTGCACCGGATTGAGCTTGGCCGCGTCCTCCTCGTAGTGCGCGCGCTTGCGCACGCCGAAGAAGGACCACAGCACCGCGCGCGCGGTCTGCGCGAACGATGCGGGGCGCCGCACGACGTCCTTCATGCTCTGCTGTCCGCTCATCTCAGCTGCGCCCCGGTGCGGCGGCCTGCGCCTTCGGCGCGGCGCCCGGCACCTCGAAGAACGTGTAGGACAGCGTGATCTGCGTCACGTCGCGCGGCAGCTCCGGGTCGACGAAGAACACGACCGGAAACCTGCGCGTTTCGCCGGCGGCGAGCGTCTGCTGCTCGAAGCAGAAGCATTCGAGCTTCTGGAAATAGCGTGCCGAGTGCAGCGGCGCGTAGCTCGGGATCGCCTGCCCGGCCATCGGGCGCGCCTCGAGGTTGACCAGGTCGTAGTCGACGTGCACCAGCTCGCCGGGATGCACCTCGACGTGGTTGACGTGCGGCTTGAAGCGCCACGGCCCCTGCCGGTTCGCGTCGAACTCGACGACGATCCTGCGGCTCGTGTCGACCTGCGTATTGCGCGCGCGCCGCTCGACGCCCGCGTCGCGGGTCGTCAGCAGGTTGATGCCGGTGACCTCGCAGATCTTGCGGTAGATCGGCACCAGCGCCCAGCCGAAGCCGAACATCAGCAGCGCGACGACGACGAGCTTGCGCACCATCGTGCGGTTGCTGCTGGCGGCGGACCGGCGCGGCGCTTCGCCCATCGCGCTCACCCGACCAGCCAGCGGCGCACGAACACGCCGGCGAAGAAGACGAGCACGACCGACAGCAGGATCAACGCCGTGCGCTTGTTCCGCCGCCGTTCTTCGATGCTCTGCTGCGCCATGGCGTGCGCCCTACCTGATCACCGGCGGGGTCTCGAAGGTGTGGAACGGCGCCGGCGACGGCACGGTCCACTCGAGTCCGTCGTCCTTCGCGTCGAAGTAGTTGGGCGCCGCCTGCGGGCCGCCCCTGATCGCCTTGACGACGATGTACAGGAACAGCAGTTGCGACAGCCCGAAGCCGAACGCGCCGATCGACGCGACCATGTTGAAGTCGGCGAACTGCATCGCGTAGTCGGCGTAGCGGCGCGGCATGCCCGCAAGCCCGAGGAAGTGCATCGGGAAGAAGGTGATGTTGAAGAAGATCATCGACAGCCAGAAGTGCCACTTGCCGAGCGTCTCGTCGTACATGTGGCCGGTCCACTTTGGCAGCCAGAAGTAGGTGCCGCCGAACAGCGCGAAGAGCGAGCCGGCCACCAGCACGTAATGGAAATGCGCGACCACGTAATAGGTGTCCTGCACCTGGATGTCGATCGGCGCCATCGCCAGGATCAGCCCGGTAAAGCCGCCCATCGTGAACACGAAGATGAAGCCGACCGCGAACAGCATCGGCGTCTCGAAGGTCATCGAGCCGCGCCACATCGTCGCCAACCAGTTGAAGATCTTCACGCCGGTGGGCACCGCGATCAGCATCGTCGCGTACATGAAGAAGAGCTGTCCCGTCACCGGCATGCCGGTCGTGAACATGTGGTGCGCCCACACGATGAACGACAGGATCGCGATCGAAGCGGTCGCATACACCATCGACGCGTAGCCGAACAGCGGCTTGCGGGAGAACACCGGCACGATCTGGCTGACGATCCCGAATGCCGGCAGGATCATGATGTACACCTCGGGATGGCCGAAGAACCAGAAGATGTGCTGGTACATCACCGGGTCGCCGCCGCCCGCGGCGTTGAAGAAGCTCGTGCCGAAGTGGCGGTCGGTCAGCGTCATCGTGATCGCGCCCGCGAGCACCGGCATCACCGCGATCAGCAGGTAGGCGGTGATCAGCCAGGTCCAGCAGAACATCGGCATCTTCATCAGCGTCATGCCGGGCGCGCGCATGTTCAGGATCGTCGTGATGATGTTGATCGATCCCATGATCGACGACGCGCCCATGATGTGCAGCGCGAAGATCGCCATGTCCATGCCGGGGCCCATCTGCACCGTCAGCGGCGCGTACAGCGTCCAGCCGGCCGCCGTCGCGCCGCCTGGAACGAAGAACGAAGCGACGATCAGCAGCGCCGCCGGCGGCAGCAGCCAGAAGCTGAAGTTGTTCATCCGCGCGAACGCCATGTCGGGCGCCCCGATCTGCAGCGGAATCATCCAGTTCGCGAAACCGACGAAGGCCGGCATGATCGCGCCGAACACCATGATCACGCCGTGCATCGTCGTGAGCTGGTTGAAGAACTCGGGCGCGAAGACCTGCAGCCCGGGCATGAACAGCTCCGTGCGGATGCCCAGCGCCAGCACGCCGCCGACGAGGAACATCGTGAACGAGAACCACAGGTACATCGTGCCGATGTCCTTGTGGTTGGTCGCGTACAGCCAGCGGCGCCAGCCGTGCGGATGATCGTGCGCGTGGTCGTCGTGCGCGTGGCCGGCGATCTTGTCGGGGGTGACTGCGCTCATGCGGACTCCTCGATTGCCTGATTCCTGAGTGTTCTGCGTTCGCCCGGCTGCTTACTTGCGGGCGGCCCTGAATTCCGCGGGCTGCACCGCCGCGCCGGCCTTGTTGCCCCAGGCGTTTTTCGTGTACGTCGCAACCGCCGCCAGCTCGACGTCGCTCAAGCCCTTCCACGAGGGCATCGCACCTTTGCCGTTGAGCAGGATCGCCATCTGCTGCTGCGTGTTCATCACCACCGCGCTGCCGTCCAGCGGCGGGAACGTGCCCTTGACGCCCCGGCCGTTGGCCTGATGGCAGGCTTGGCAGTTGGCCGCGTACACCTTGGCGCCGCGCTCCTGCAGCTCGGCGACGGTCCAGGTCCTGTTCGGATCGTCGGCAGCCGCGGCCAGCGCGGCCTTCTTCTCCGCGACCCACTTGGTGTAATCCTCGGCGGAGACGACACGCACGACGATCGGCATGAACGCGTGGTCGCGTCCGCACAACTCGGCGCACTGCCCGCGGTAGGTGCCGATCTTCTCGGCGCGGAACCAGGTGTCGCGCACGAAGCCGGGGATCGCGTCCTGCTTGACGCCGAAGGCGGGCACCATCCACGCGTGGATCACGTCGTTGGCGGTCGTGATCACGCGCACCTTCTTGCCGACCGGGACGACCAGTTCGTTGTCGACCTCGATCAGGTAGGTGTTCGACTTCGGCGCCTTGCCTTCGATCTGCTCGCGCGGCGTCGCGAGCGTCGACAGGAACGAAATCCCTTCGCCTTCGCCCTTCAGGTAGTCGTAGCCCCACTTCCACTGGTAGCCGGTGACCTTGATCGTCAGGTCGGCGTTGGTCGTGTCCTTCATCGCGACCACCGTCCTCGTCGCCGGCAGCGCCATGCCGATCACGATCAGGAAGGGGATCACGGTCCACACGACCTCGACCTTCGTGCTCTCGTGGAAATCGGCCGGCTGCGCGCCCTTCGACTTCCGGTGCGCCCAGATCGAATAGAACATGACGCCGAACACCGCGACGAAAATCACGCCGCAGATGATCAGCATCATCCAGTGCAGCCAGTGGATGTCGCGCGCGATCTGCGTGACCGGCGGCGCGAGGTTGTACTTGCTCTGGATCGCGCCCGCGCTGCCGGCGACCGCCAGCGCGCCGGCGGCGAACACCGTCCGGAGAGTCGTCAACTTGGAGTGGCCAGTTCTTGTCATCGCGTTTCCTGCACCGGCTTGCGCCGCGTGTCGTCCCCTGTTCTCAAACCCTCGCCGCCGCGGCCGTCCGCAGCGCCTGCCTCAACTCCTGCGCCAACGCCGTCCGTCGCTCGTGCGCCAGATGGCGTCCAACCTCGATGCGCGCCCCGTGCGCCGCCAGGTACACGCGCGCTGCTTCCGCCTCGACGCGCGTCCACGCCGATCCCGCGCGCCACTCGGTCGCGCGCGTTCCGTCGACGCAGCGCACCGTCACGACGCCGTCGCGCAGCTCGATGCGCTCGTAGTCGGCCGCGTGCCGGCCGTAGACGAAAAAGGCCGCCGCCACCGCGAGCACTTCCAGCCCCACGAAAGGCAGCACGAGCCACAGGCCGTGCGCCGCAAAAGCGGCGCCGAACGCGAACGACACCGCGACGATCGACGCGAAAACCAGCGCGAGCTGCCGCGGACTCGCCGAACAGTTGCGCTTGATGGTCCAGCACGTGGCGTGGTCGTTCATCGACGGGGCTCTTGACTACCTTGGCGCCGAGTCAGGTACTGCGACGAGGCCCCGACGAAAGACGGGGTCGCGATCAGCGACCCCGGCGCGAATCGCGGCGGATTATAGGGGCTGCGGAAAAACCCCAGCAAGCAACTGCGGGGCGACCGGAATCGCGCAAGAACCTGCGCCGCAGCAAGCACGTTCTGCCGCGCGGCGAGCAGCGCCGCTGACGCCGTGCGCTGTGCGCGCACGGCGTGCGCGCCGGCGTTTCGCATCGGTGATCGCGGTCACACACCCGCATCGCGGGTGGCCGGTCGCGTGCGCGCCGCCAATCCCGCGCGCAGGCGGTCGAGCGGAATGCTCGTTTCGCCCGGCACGCGCGGCTGCGGCTTCCACGCATGGCCGTAGGCGACCTCGAAGCTCAGGGCGATACGGCCATCGGCGCCGCGCTGCGCTTCGAGTGCATCGAACAACGCATGCGCCTGTCGCGTCGAAACGAGCGCCGTACGCCGGTCGTCGCGCGGGTTGCCGCCGAGCGCGGCGACTTCGCGCAGCAGCGCCCGCGGCGACGCGTAGGTCAGCGTCAGCACCTCGACGTCCATGACCGGCGTGGCGAAACCCGCGGCGACCATCATGTCGCCGAAGTCGTGCATGTCGACGAAAGGCAACGGCCGCACGTCGGGCAGCGCCGCCGCGCAGGCCGCGCGAAGCTGCTTGCCCGTGTCGGGTCCGAAGCAACTGAACATCAGCAGGCCGTCAGTGCGCAGCACCCGCTTCCACTCGGGAAACACCGTGTGCGGCGCCGGGTGCCAGTGCAGCATCAGGTTGGAGAACGCCAGATCGATCGTCGCGTCGGCGAACGGCAGCGTGCCGGCTTCCGCGCAGACGCGGAACTCACGCGGCGGGCGCAACCACCGCGCGAGCAGTCCGGCGCGCGGCGCCGCTGCGCGCAGCATCGGCAGCGACAGATCGATGCCGATCCAGACTGCCTGCGGATAACGCGCGAGCAGCGCAGCGCGCGCGCCGCCGGTGCCGCAGCCGATGTCGGCGATGCGGTGCGGCGCAAGCTTCACGTAGTCGAGCCGCTCGATCAGCCGGCGCCCCACCTCGCGCACCAGCGCATCGTGCGCGCGGAAGCGCTCGACGCGCCGATCGAACTGCCGGCGCACGGTCTCGACGCGCGCGGGCATGCGCGGCGGATCGGCGAGCGTTGGCGTGAGTTCCGAGGTGCCCGGGCCAAGCGACATGGCGCGATGATGCCAGCGCGACCGGACCAGGCCGCGCCTCGATAAGCTGCGCGCTTCGTCCCGGAACCGCCGCCGTGTTTCGCGCCATCACCCCGACGCTGCGCCGCTGGTTCGCGCACCGCTGCGCGGTGTGCAGCATCGCCCCCGGCGCGCCGGTGTGCGCCGGCTGCGCGGCGGACTTCTTCCCCGCCGACGCGGTCCGCTGCGCGCAGTGCGCGCTGCGCCTCGCGCGGGCCGGCGATGCCGTCGTCTGCGGACGCTGCCTGCGCGAGACGCCGCGCTACGACGCCACGTTCGCTCTCGCCGACTACGCACCGCCGGTCGACGGCATGGTCATCGCACTGAAGTTCGGCCATCGCCTGGAACTCGCCCGCGTGTTCGGCGAGCTGCTCGCCGAGCGAATGGGCGAACGGCTGCCGCGCGACACGCTGCTGGCGCCGGTGCCGCTCGCCTTCGAGCGGCACGCCGAACGCGGCTTCAACCAGGCGCGCGAGATCGCGCGCATCGTCGCGCGCCGGCTCGCGCTGCCGCTCGCAGCCGACGCGCTCGCGCGGGTCAAGCACGGCGTGCCGCAGGAAAGGCTGACGCTGGCCGCGCGCCGGCGCAACGTCCGCGGCGCCTTCGCCGCACGCGCCGACGTGCGCGGCCGCACGGTGGTCGTCGTCGACGACGTGATGACGAGCGGCGCCACGCTCGACGAAGTCGCCGCGGTGCTGAAGCGCGCCGGTGCGGCGCGCGTGCTCAACCTGGTCGTCGCGCGCACGCCCTGAGCGCGGCCGGCGGCTAGCATCGCGCGATGTTCCACGTCGTGCTCGTCGAACCCGAAATCCCGCCGAACACGGGCAACGTGATCAGGCTGTGCGCCAACACCGGCGCGCAGCTTCACCTCGTGCAGCCGCTCGGTTTCGATCTGGACGACAAGCAGCTTCGCCGCGCCGGGCTCGACTATCACGAGTACGCGACCGTGAAGGTGCACGCGAGCTTCGACGCGCTGGTCGCTGCCGAGCGGCCCGATCCCGCGCGGATGTACGCGCTGACGACGAAGGCGTCGCGGCGCTTCGCCGACGTCGCGTTCCGGCCCGGCGACTGGTTCGTCTTCGGCTCGGAGACGCGCGGCTTGTCGCCGGCGCTGCGCGAGCGTTTTGCCCAGGAACAGCGGCTGCGGCTGCCGATGCGGCCCGGCAACCGCAGCCTGAACCTGTCGAACGCCGTCGCGGTCGTCGTTTACGAGGGATGGCGGCAGTGCGGCTACGCCGGCGGCGCCTGAGGATCACGTCCGCTCGAGGTCCTCGGCCGCGCCGCGCATCGGCGCGCGCTGCGCCAGCCGTTCGAGCAGCGCTGCGGGCGCGGCGTCGACCAGCAGCAGATCGCGATGCTCGGCGCGGATGAAACCTTCGGCCGCGCCGTGCCGCAGGAACGCGAGCAGATGATCGAAGTAACCCTCGACGTTGAGCATGCCGACCGGCTTGGCCTGCAGCCTGAGCTGCAGCCAGGTCACCATCTCGAACATCTCCTCGAAGGTGCCGTAGCCGCCCGGCAGCACGACGAAGGCGTCTGCGCGTTCGGCCATCGTCCGCTTGCGCTCGTGCATCGAGGCGACGACCAGCAGTTCGTCGAGGTTCTGGTGCGCGACCTCGGGCCGCATCAGGTGTTCCGGAATCACGCCGATCACGCGCCCGCCGGCCGCGAGCGCCGCATCGGCGAGCGCGCCCATCATGCCGACGTGGCCGCCGCCGTAGATCGTCGCGATGCCCTGTTGCGCGAGCAGTCGGCCGAGCGCGCGCGCCGCCGCGACGTACGCCGGGCGCGCGCCCGGCTGCGAACCGCAGAACACGCAGACCGAACGCAGCGCCCTCATCGCACGCCTTCGCGCTTGGGGTCGCGCGCGAGCAGTTGTTCGAGTGCGGCACGTGGCGCAAGCCGCCCGTCGAGCACTGCGCAGACCGCCTGCGTCAGCGGCATCTCCACGTCCGCCTGCGCGGCGCGCGCCGCCACCGCGGGCGCCGACCACACGCCTTCCGCGACATGGCCCAACTCGGCGAGCGCCTGCGCGAGCGGCAACCCGCGGCCGAGCATCAGTCCCACCTTGCGGTTGCGCGACAGCTCGCCGGTGCAGGTGAGGATCAGATCGCCGACGCCCGTGAGCCCCATGAACGTTTCGGCGCGCGCGCCGAGCGCCACTCCGAGCCGCGTGATCTCCGCGAGTCCGCGCGTGATCAGCGCGGCCCGCGCGTTGTTGCCCAGGCCGAGCGCGTCGGCGATGCCGGTGGCGATCGCCATCACGTTCTTCACCGCGCCGCCGACCTCCACACCGATCCGGTCGTCGGTCGAGTAGATGCGCAGCGCCCCGCCGTGGAAGGCGCGCGTAACCGCCTCACAGAACGCCGCGCCGCCGGCCACCGTCAGCGCGGTCGGCAGTCCGCGCGCGACCTCTTCCGCGAAGCTCGGTCCGGACAGCGGGCCCGCCGCGTCGGGCAAGCGCGCCGCGCCCAGCTCGTCGGCGACGATCTGATGCGCGAGCTTGCCGCTTTCGCGCTCGAAGCCCTTGCACAGCCAGACGATCGCCGCACGCGGCGCGAGCGGCGCGAGCGCGCGCAGGGTCTCGCGCAATGCGCCGGTCGGTGTCGCGATCACGAGCAGGTCGTCGCCCGCGAACTGCACCGCGCGCGCAAGATCGCTTTCGATCGCGAGCGAATCAGGCAGCGCGATGCCGGGCAGATAACGCGCGTTCTCGCGTTCGGCGCGCAGGCGCTCGGCCTGCGCTGCATCGCGCGCCCACAGCGTCACCGCATGGCGCGGCGCGAGCGCGCAGGCGATCGCGGTGCCCCAGGCGCCTGCGCCCAGCACCGCGACCTGGGCCATCGTCTACTGCTTGGTGGCGGTGCCGGGCGGCACGATCAGCCCGGCGCCCTGCTGCTGCGCGACGCGCTGCTGGTACATCGCCTCGAAATTGATCTCGGCGAGGTGGATCGGCGGCAGCCCCGTGCGGTTGATCAGGTCGGCGATGTTGGCGCGCAGGTACGGATAGACGATCCCCGGGCAGACGATGCCGACGATCGCGTCGAACTGCTCGTTCGGGATGCCGCGCATCTCGAAGATGCCGCCCTGCTTGGCCTCGACCAGGAACAGCACCTTGTCCTTGATCTTCGCGGTGGTCGTCACGCGGACGATCACCTCGTAGATGCCGTCGAGGACCTTCTCGTGCGTGACTTCGAGCTGCACGTCGACCTGCGGAGCCTCCTGCTCGAGAAAGATCTGCGGCGCGTGCGGCAACTCGAGCGACGCGTCCTTCAGATAGACGCGCTGAAGCTGGAACACGGGCGTCTGCGCGCCGGCGGCGCCAGCGGCGTTGGTGTTGTCGGCCATGGGAATCCTTCGAAAAAGCGCCGGCCGCCAACGCGGCCGGCGGCGGGTGGACGGTTCAGGCGGCGAGCAGCGGCGCAAGCCGCCCTTCGCGGTCGAGCGCCGACAGATCGTCGAAACCGCCGACGTGCGTGTCGCCGATGTAGATCTGCGGCACCGTGCGGCGGCCGGTCTTCTCGATCATCTCGTCGCGGCGCGCGGGGTCGAGGTCGACGCGGATCTTCTCGATCGCGGTGACACCACGCGCCTTGAGCAGCGCTTCGGCGCGCTGGCAGTACGGGCAGACGGCCGTGCTGTACATCACTACCTTGGCGGTCATGCGTTCCTTTCGCAGCGCGCCGGGCCGGCGCGCGAGTTCAGCTTCTTACCGGCAGTCCGGCCTCTTTCCACGCGGCGATGCCGCCGCCGAGCACGTAGACCTCGGCGAATCCCGCCGACCGCAGCGTCGCGGCGGCGCGCGTCGCGGAGGTGCCGGTGTTGCAGACGAGGATCACCGGCTTGTCCTTCTTCAGCTCGCCGGCGCGCTGGCCCACGGTCGCCAGCGGGATGTTCTTCGCGTTCGGCAGGCTGCCCTTGCCGAACTCCTCGGGCGAACGCGTGTCGACGATCTGCGCGTTCTTGCGGTTGATCAGTTGCGTGGCCTGCAGCGTGGTCAGCGAAGGGCCGCCGGCGCGGCTGCGCACCAGCGGCCAGACGAGCATCGCGCCGCTGACGAAGGCGATCGCGATCAGGAAGATGTTGTCGATGAAGAACTGCACGAAAGGATCCGGCGCGGCGAAAGGACGCGAATTATAAAATGCCGCGCATTGCCGCCCGTTCGAAGCGCGTTCACCCATGTACAAGCTCGTCCTGCTGCGCCACGGAGAAAGCCAGTGGAATCTCGAGAACCGCTTCACCGGCTGGACCGACGTCGATCTGACGGAAAACGGCCGGCGCGAGGCGCAGTCCGCGGGCGAGTTGCTGAAGCGCGAGGGCTACGTTTTCGACATCGCGTACACCTCCGTGCTCAAGCGCGCGATCCGCACGCTGTGGATCGCGCTCGACGCGATGGATCTGATGTGGCTGCCGGTCGTCCATAGCTGGCGGCTGAACGAACGGCACTACGGCGCGCTGCAGGGACTGAACAAGGCCGAAACCGCCGCGAAGTTCGGCGAGCGGCAGGTGCTCGTCTGGCGGCGCGCCTACGACGTGGCGCCCGAGCCGCTCGCGCCCGACGATCCGCGCTGGGCCGGCAAGGACCCGCGCTACAGGCACCTGAAGTCCGAGGAGATTCCCGCCACCGAGTGCCTGAAGGACACGGTCGCGCGCGTCGTTCCGTTCTGGAAGGACTCGATCGCGCCAGCCGTTGCGCGCGGGCGGCGCGTGCTGGTGGCAGCGCACGGCAATTCGCTGCGGGCGTTGATCAAGTACCTCGACGGCGTCTCCGACGACGACATTGTCGGCCTGAACATTCCGACCGCGCGGCCGCTCGTCTACGAGCTGGACGCAGCGCTGAAACCGATCCGCAACTACTACCTCGGCGACCCGGAAGAGATCGCGCGGGCTACGGCCGCGGTCGCAGCGCAGGGCAAGGCGGCGCCGGCGGCTTCGCCGCCGGGGCGGCAAGATTGAGATGCAAAGGGGGCTGCGCCCCCTTTGGAATCCCCCCTCGGCGCGACGAACCTTGAATCTCCCCTTGCGGCGCGCGCTCACCATCGGGCTGGCGGCGTTGCTGGCGGGGCCAGGCTTCCACACGGTCCACGCACAGAGCCGCTCGCCCGACGCGAAGAAGTCCGCCGCGGCCGCAAAGAAGGCCCCGGCGCGCAAAGGCGCGCCGCCGGCCGCCACGCCGCAACAGCAACGCCGGCTGCAAGCCGAGCAGCGCGAGCTACAGGCGCGGCTCGCGCAACTGAAAAAGCAACTCGCGCAGGCGGAAGCGACGCGCTCGGAAGCGGCCGACGCGCTGGCCGAGTCCGAGCGGGCGATTTCCGCGGTCAATCGCCGCTTGCGCGAGCTGTCCGCGTCGCGGCAGCAGGTCGAACGGCAGATCGCCGCGCTGCAGGACCGCAGCCGCGCGGTCAACGCCCGCCAGAGCGAACAGGAACGGCAGCTTGCGCACGTGCTCAAGAGCCAGTTTGCGCTGGCGCAGCGCAGCCCCTGGCACAGCCTGATCGACGGCGAGAATCCGAACCGCGTGCGCCGCGATCTCGGCTACCTCGACTACGTCGCGCGCGCCAAGGCGCAACTGATCGACGAGTTGCGTGAACGGCGCCAGGAGCTTGGCGAACTGGAGGCGGAGTCGCGCGCCAAACAGGCCGAGCTCGCGGCGATCGCCGAAGACGAACGCAGGAACCGCGCGCAGCTCGTCCGCCAGCAGGCCGCGCGCAAACAGGCGCTCGCCAGGCTCGCGCGCCAGATCGCCGGGCAGCGCCAGTCGATCGCCACGCTCGAGCGCGACGACCAGCGCCTGTCGGGACTGATCGAGAACATCGGCAAGATCCTCGCCGAGCAGGCGCGTCGCGCGGCGGAACGGGCGCGCCTGCAGGCGGCCGCGCCCGCCTCGACGCCGCGCGGCGCGCCGCGGGCAGGCGAGCCGGAGCCGCCGTCCGGATCGAGTTTCGCCCGATTGCGGGGCAAGCTGCTGCTGCCGGTCAAAGGCGAGATCGCCGCGCGCTTCGGCAGCCCCCGGCGCACCGAAGCCGGCGTCGACGGACCGACCTGGAAGGGGGTGTTCATCCGTGCGGCCGAGGGTGCCGAGGTCCACGCGGCTGCCGCCGGTCGGGTGGTGTTCGCCGACTGGCTGCGCGGCTTCGGCAATCTGCTGATCCTCGATCACGGCGAGGGCGCGATGACCGTTTACGGCAACAACGAAACGCTGCTTGCGAGCGTGGGCGAACGGGTCGAAGCCGGCGCGGTCATAGCCCAGGTAGGCAATACGGGGGGTAGCGTGGACTCGGGCCTATACTTTGAAATACGTCTTGAGGGCCGGCCAGTCGACCCCCTCAAATGGGCTGCGGCGCGCTAGTCTTCGACCTGTCATCAGCCGCACCCCCCTGCATCCGGAGGCCGCATGAGCGGACGCTTGCGCAACTTTGGTCTGATCGGCGTCGGAGCGATCGCCGGGGTCGCCATCAGTTTGGCGATTTCCGCGTACGCGTTCCGCGACACGCGCGGCCCGATCCCGCTCGAGGAGATCCGCCAGTTCACCGACGTGTTCGGCGCGATCAAGGCCAACTACGTTGAGCCGGTCGACGACAAGAAGCTGATCCAGGAAGCGATCTCGGGCATGCTGACCGGGCTCGATCCGCATTCGGCGTTCCTCGACGCCGAGGCGTTCAAGGACCTGCAGGTCGGCACGCAGGGCGAGTTCGGCGGGCTCGGCATCGAAGTCGGCACCGAAGACGGCGCCGTGCGCGTGATCGCGCCGATCGACGACACGCCGGCGGCGCGCGCAGGCATCAAGAGCGGCGACCTCATCATCAAGATCGACGACAAGCTCACGCGCGGCATGACGCTGCCGGAAGCCGTCAAGCTGATGCGCGGCAAGAAGGGGACGTCGATCGTGCTGACGATCGCGCGCAAGGGCGAAACCAAGCCGCTCGAGTTCAAGCTCGTGCGCGACGTGATCCGCGTGCAGTCGGTGCGCGCGCGCATGATCGAGCCCGGCTACGGCTTCATCCGCATCTCGCAGTTCCAGGAGCGCACCGTCGAGGATCTGGTCAGGCACGTCAACGACCTGTACAAGCAGGGGCCGCTGAAAGGGCTGGTCCTGGATCTGCGCAACGACCCGGGCGGACTGCTGCACGCCGCGGTCGGCGTGTCCGCCGCCTTCCTGCCGCCGAAGTCGCTGGTCGTTTCGACCGACGGCCGCACCGAGGACGCGCGCCGCCGCTTCATCGCCTCGCCCGAGGACTACGTCCGAACGCGCGGCGACGACGTGATCGGCAAGCTGCCGCGCGAGATCAAGAACGTGCCGATGGTCGTGCTGGTCAACAACGCGAGCGCATCGGCCTCCGAGATCGTCGCCGGCGCGCTGCAGGATCACAAGCGCGCGACCGTGATCGGCACGCAGACCTTCGGCAAGGGCTCGGTGCAGACGATCATCCCGATCCGCGTCGACGGCGACAACCCGGCCGCAATCAAGCTCACGACCGCGCGCTACTACACGCCGAACGGCCGTTCGATCCAGGCCAAGGGCATTGCGCCAGACCTGCTGGTCGAAGACACGCCGGAAGGCAATTTCGCCGGCTTCTCCGTGCGCGAAGCCGATCTGGTGCGGCATCTGGAAGACAAGGCCGACGCGCAGAAGCCCGTAAAGCCTGCGCAAACGGCGCCGGGTGCGTCGACTCCGCCGCACGGCACACCGAGCGAGGCGCCCGCGCCGGCGCGCCGCTACGAGTTCGGCAGCGCCGATGACTTCCAGCTCAAGCAGGCGATGAACCACCTGAAGGGCCTGCCGGTCGAGGTCGCGAAGACCCGCGAAAACGTCGCCACCGCGAAGGACGCCGCGCCGAAGAAATAGGCGCGTTCCCCGAGCCAACGCCGTGATCGGGCCGCATAATGCGGCCCGATCCTTTTGGCGCCCGATGGACGACCGCCAGCTTCTGCGCTATTCGCGCCACATCCTGCTCGACGAGATCGGCGTCGAGGGGCAGGAACGCATCCGTGCGGCCTCGATGCTCGTGATCGGCGCCGGCGGACTCGGTTCGCCGGCCGCGTACTACCTCGCCTCCGCCGGGGTGGCAAAGATCACGCTGGTCGACGGCGATACGGTCGATCTCACCAACCTGCAGCGACAGATCCTGCACACGACCGAGCGCGTCGGCGCACCGAAGGCCGAATCGGGCCGCACCACGCTCGCGGCGATCAATCCGGACGTCGAGGTCGTTCCGGTCGTGCGCCGCGTCGACGCCGACGCGCTCGACGCGCTCGCGCGCGACGCGACGATCGTGCTCGACTGCACCGACAACTTCGCCACGCGCCACGCGGTCAACCGCGCCTGCGTCAGGCACCGCAAGCCGCTCGTGTCCGGCGCCGCGATCCGCTTCGACGGCCAGCTTGCGGTGTTCGACCTGCGCCGCGCCGATGCGCCGTGCTACGCGTGCCTTTTCCCCGAGGGCGAAGGCGAGGACGAGCTGTGCGCGATCATGGGTGTGTTCGCGCCGCTGACGGGCATCGTCGGCACGCTGCAGGCCGCCGAGGCGCTGAAGCTCGCCGCCGGCATCGGCGAACCGCTGAACGGCAAACTGCTGATGCTCGACGCGCGGGACATGCAGTTCCGCACCGTCCGCGTGCCGCGCGATCCGGCGTGCGCGGTGTGCGGTGCGCGCTGAGGTGCGCACCGACCGTCGAAACGAAAAAGGGCCCCGTAGGGCCCTGACGGAAGCGCGGCTCGCTCAGCGCGTCGCGCTGCAAGCCGCGGGGCGGCGACGCCCGCGCGTACGCAGCACGCTCAACATCAGCAAGCCGACACCGAGCAGAAGAATCGAGCTCGGCTCGGGGATCTCCGCCGTCATCCGTATCCAACTGAGGTACGAGTGCAGCAGGATGCCGCCGCCAGCGTCGCCGAAGTCGCCGCTGCGGCAGCGCCCCTGGCTGTCGCGCGGGTCGTCGGCGTAGCAGAAGTTGATTCCGAACGTGTTGTTGGCGACGAGGAAGTACTCGCCCGTCCACGACTGGATGAACGAAGGTCCGCCAGAATCACCGCCGCCGAGATGCGTTTCGACATCGTTGCCAAGATACCCGGAGCAGGCCAGCCCGAGGAGGCAGAACGTGTCGCGGAACAGCCCGTTGCGGGTGCCATCGAAGTCGTAATACCAGACCTCGCGCGGCGTTGCCGGATTGAAGTTCGCTTCGTCGTCGTTGTCGAACAAGTCGTAGATGTTGCCGCCGACCCGCTTGACGAAGAAGTTCGGTGCGACCGTGTAGCCGTTGACGCCGTCGCCGCTCGTGCCGTAGCCGACCATCGTGAACTCGGTGCCCGGTGCGATCTGTTCGTCGGCAAAGCGATAGGTCTGCACTGTGTCCGGCAAAGCCTGCGACAGTCGGATGATCGCGAGATCGTCATTGACGCAGCCGAATGTGCCGTCGGGGCAGATGCCGAAACCGTCGTAGTCCGGATGGATCGTCACCTGGCTCGCGGTGATCAGGTCGGTCGCCGGGTTGAAGAACCCGTCGTCGTTGACGACGACGCGAACGTCGTTGCCCATTTGCGTGATGTCGATCACTTGGCCGTTGTCGAGCGGATCGACGCAGTGCGCCGCCGTCAGCACCATGAACGGCGAGATCGCCGTGCCGCTGCAGATGAAGCTCTGCTGCGTGCCGCCGGGCGGCGTATAGCGGATGTTGATGCTGACCACGCCGGTGAATGGCGACGTCGTGACGTTGGGATCGACCCGTGCCGCCGGACTGTCGGGCGGCGCACCCGCCTGGATCATCGGCAGCAATTCGGCCTGCCCCGTGCCTTGCAGCGTTTGAATGACTGACGCCAGCGCCAACGTCGGCACGCCGAACAGAAGCGCTGCGACCGCTTTGGTGCATTGATTCATCGTGGCTCTCCCCCGGTGGAACTCCGGACCGATGCAGCCTCGCAAGCAATGGGCATTCCTGCCGCGCTCAACGCGGGCAAGTCGTTGATCGAATGGGAATCGGCTCGAAAGGGATGAAGCCCCTTTCAAGAAGCTGTAAAGCGGAGTGACAGTGCCGCTGAACGCGCATCGCGCGTTCACGTGAGCCAGCCGCCAACCTGCGGGCCGATCGCGCTCAGACGAGCAGCGCCGGTAGTTGCGCTTCGAGCCCTTCGTTCGGCAGCCTCTTGAAGCCCGTCTTGGCGAAGCGGTGCCAGCGGCCGACGACGTAGGCGACGACGAGGTTCGCGCGCGCGGCGGGGTCGAAGTTCTCCGGCAGTTCCTTCTCGGTCATCGCCACGCGGAAGCTCTGTTTCAGCGACGCCTCGATGCGCTCGAACAGCTGGTTCATGCGCTCCTGCAGCCGCTCGTTCTCGTTGACCAGCGCATCGCCGATCAGCACGCGCGTCATGCCGCGGTTGGTCTGCGCGAAATCGAGCAGCATCACGACGATGCGCCGCACCTGCTTCAGCCCCGAGGTCTCCTTCGCGGAGATCTCGTTGATCAGTCCGAAGATCGTCGTCTCGATGAACTCGATCAACCCCTCGAACATCTGCGCCTTGCTGGCGAAGTGCCGGTACAGCGCCGCTTCCGACACGTCGAGCTTGGCCGCCAGCGCCGCGGTTGTCACCTTTTCGCCCTTCGGATCTTCCAGCATCGCGGCGAGCGTCTGCAGGATCTGCAGCTTGCGCGCGCCAGGTTTGCGCTTGCCGGATTCGGCCGCGGGCTTGTCGGAGGAACTGGCGGTTTCCATGGCGTGCTTCCGTCGGGACGGAAAATCTACCGGAAACTCGCGCGACGTGGGGGATTACTTCCGCAGAAAAGCAAGCCTTTTCGGAAGGTCCAGGACCGAGCGCACGCACAACCCGACGTAGTGAGCGCGCCCAGGCCGGCGCGCAGCGAAGGGCTCGTCGCGCCGCGCGACCAGCACGGTGCGCAGCCCGACCGCACGCGCGGCCTTCAGGTTGGACGCGCTGTCCTCGACCAGCACCGCGCGGTGCGCGGGGATGCGCTCGCGCGCGAGCATGTGCCGCAGCATCGCGCGCGACGGCTTGGGGCGGAAAGCGCCGTGCACGCGCATCCGCTCGATCGTGTAGCGCGCGCCGATATGCGGGTGCAGCGCCAGTTCGCGCAGTACCGCGCGCGCGTAGCGGTCCGGCGCGTTGGTCAGCAGCACCTTGCGGCCGGGAAGCCGTGCGAAGAGCCGCGCGAGCCCGCGCTCGGCGCGCAGCAGTGTCGCCACGTCCAAGTCGTGCGTCTCACGCAGGAAGTGATGCGGATCGACCCCGTGGTGCCGCGCGAGCCCGAGCATCGTCGCGCCGTAGCGGCGCCAGTAGGTGAGCCGCAGCCGGTCCGCTTCCTGCTCGTCGACATCCAGGTGCGTGGCCACGTACTCGGTCATCCGCCGGTCGATCGCACCGAAGATCGCGTGCGACGCGTCGTGCAGCGTGTCGTCGAGGTCGAAGAACCACACGAGCCGCGTGCCCGCTTTTCCCATCGACGCGCTACGGGACTAGTGGCTGCGGATCATCGTACCCACGCCGGCATCGGTCAGGATCTCCAGCAACAGGCAATGATCGACGCGGCCGTCGATGATGTGCACGGCGTTGACCCCGCTCTTCGCGGCCTCGAGCGCGGAAGCAATCTTCGGCAGCATGCCGCCGGAGATCGTGCCGTCGGCGAACAGCTCGTCGATCTGACGCGCCGTCAGCCCCGTGAGCAACTGTCCGTTCTTGTCGAGCACGCCCGGCGTGTTGGTCAGCATCACGAGCTTTTCGGCCTTCAGGATCTCGGCGATCTTGCCGGCGACCACATCGGCGTTGATGTTGTAGGTCGCGCCCTCGTCGTCGAAGCCGATCGGCGAGATCACGGGAATGAAGGCGTCTTCCTCGAGCGCCTTGACCACCGCCGGGTTGATCGCGTCGATTTCGCCGACCTGGCCGATGTCGTGCAGCTTGGTCGGATCGTCGCGGTCGGGAATGCGCATCTTGCGCGCGCGGATCAGCCCGCCGTCCTTGCCCGTCAGCCCCACGGCCTGGCCGCCGAAGCGGTTGATCAACGTGACCAGCTCGCCCTGCACTTCGCCGGCCAGCACCCATTCGACGACTTCCATCGTCTCGGCGTCGGTCACGCGCATGCCCTGGACGAAAGTCGATTTCTTGCCGACGCGCTCGAGCGCCTCGTCGATCTGCGGGCCGCCGCCGTGCACGACGACCGGGTTCATGCCGACCAGTTTCAGCAGCACCACGTCGTGCGCAAAGCTTTCCTTCAGCCGCTGGTCGATCATCGCGTTGCCGCCGTACTTGACGACAATCGTCTTGCCGTGGAAGCGGCGGATGTAAGGCAGCGCCTCGGACAGAATGTCGGCCTTCAGCTCGGGCGGAATCTGGGCGCGGTCCATGCGGATCTTCACAGGCGGTGCGACGACGGCGCGCAGTGTATCGGACCGCTTCGCGGGCGCCGGAAGCGGCTGATCCGACGCAAGCGCCGCCGCGCGTTCGGGCGCAGAATCCGCTTGCGGGTCCGCCGCGATCGGACCCATCGCTACCAGGAAGGCACCATGCAACAGGAGTTCGAAATCACCGGCATGCACTGCGGCGGCTGCGTGAGCCGCGTCACGAAAGCGCTCAAAGCCGTCGCCGACGACGTGACCGTCACGCTCGACCCGCCGCGTGCGGTCTTCGGCGAGCCGGTCGATCCGGACGCCGTCCGCGCGGCGGTCGCCAAAGCCGGCGACTACGCGGTGCGGCCGCTCGGCTAAACCCCTCAGTGCCGGATGCCCGGCACGCTCATCGGCTTGCCGCGATCGAACGAGGCGAGATACAGCTCGATCTCGGCGTACTCCACCGCGTCGGCGGGCAGGTAGTTCATTCCGAGCGGCAGCAGGCACCACTGCATCCGCTTGCGGATGTCCCAGACGATGCCGAAGTTCGTGCGGAACGTCGGGAAGTGCCGCGTCAGCCCGGAATCGGTCGTCGCCAACAGGCGCCCGCCGAGGAATTTGTCGCCGCCGCGCGCCGGATCGTGGCAATCGGCGCAGGCGTGATTGCGCTGGCCGACGCGCTGGTAGAAGCGATCGCGGCCGCGCTCGAACGCACGCCTGGCTTCGGCGCTCGTCACGTCCACGTCGACGGGCAGGCCGTTGGACTGCATGCGGATCAGCATGCTGAGGTTCACGTTCTCGGCGCTTTGCGCGCGCAACGCGAGCCCGGTCGCATCCGCGCCGTGCCAGGCGATCACGTCTTCGATCGACATGATGCGGCGGTACTGCGGCCAGTGCTTCGGATACCTGGTCGCCACGCCCTTCATCCGCTCGACCTCGCCGTGGCAATCGACGCAGGACTTGCCGGCGGGACCGCGCTGGCGCCAGGTCTTGATCGCGTCTTCGGCCAGGATCACCGCCGGGTTGTTGGTCGGATCCAGGTTGTCGCCGAAATACGGCGCCGGCCGCGGGCGCGTGTTCGGATTGCGCGCCGGATCGGTTTCGGGCGGCAAGGGTCCCTTCTGCGTCTTCAGGAACGCGACCAGATGCGCGATCTCCTGCGGCGTCAACAGGCCGGCGGTACCCCACGGCGGCATCAGGCTCGCCGGATTGAAGACGCGCGGATCGTAGATGTACTGGTACAGCACCGCGTCGGCATTCGCGTAACGCTCGCCGGCGAGCGACAGATCGGTGCCGACGTTGCCCGCGGGCCACACGTCGGCACCCTGAACGAGATGGCAGCCGGTGCATGGACCCTTGTTGCGGTCGAGGAAGATCTTGCGTCCCTGCGCCGGGTCCCCCTTCAGCTCGCCCGGCAACGCCGCCTTTTGCGGCGGCGGGAAACGCAGGCGGTTCGCGTAGCTCGGCCAGCGCGAAAAGTCCTCTTTGACCCCGGAGAACGGTGCCTCGGGGTAGCGGACTTGGCGCGCGCCGTCCATCCGACCCTGCGCCTCGGGGGTTGCCCTGCTTTCGAAGCCGGTCGGCGGTGTGACGCAACCGACCGCCGCCATCGACGCGCCGAGCCAGAACAAACGCATCCGCCTGCCGATCGCCGTGACCATGGTCTCCTCCGCGAGCGCCCGCATCCGGGCGCGCTGCGCTGACGGTATAAAGGGCGCGCGGCCCGCTGCCAAGCCCTGCCGCGACTTCCGGGGTGGGAACACCTCTCGCACGGCCATGCCTGCGCTTGATCTGCGGCGCCGCCAAACCGTGCGCCGGTGCTATTTTGGCCTGCAGGACGACGAAAGGCCGCAGTGTCGCTTCCGGTTCCGTCTTGGGAACACTTCGAGCACGGCGCCGACATCGGCGTGCGCGGCATCGGCCGCACGCCCGCGCAGGCCTTCGAACAGGCCGCGCTTGCGCTGACCGCGGTGATCGCGGATCCGGCAACGGTCGCAACGGGCACGCCGGTCGACATCGGCTGCGAAGCGCCCGACACGGAGCTGCTGTTCGCTGACTGGCTCAACGCGCTCGTCTACGAGATGCAAGTCAGGCGCATGCTGTTCGGCCGCTTCGAGGTTTCGATCGAAGGTACGCGCTTGGCCGCGCGCGCCTGGGGCGAGCCGGTCGACGTCGCACGACACAAGCCGGCGGTCGAAGTCAAGGGCGCGACCTACACGCAGCTCGCCGTGCGCCGGCTCGACGACGGGAACTGGCTCGCGCAATGCGTCGTCGACGTTTGACGAGGACACCACGATGGACACCAGCAAGCTCGTCCGCCGCTCCGAAAACGAATGGGTGATCGCGCCGGATTCCGATCCGCGCGCGCATGGCATGCGCGTTCCCGGCGTGATCTTCGCGACCGAGGCGCTCGTTCGCGAGATGGACGAAAAGGTCTACGAGCAGGTCGCCAACGTCGCCAAGCTGCCGGGCATCGTCGCCGCCTCCTATGCGATGCCGGACGCGCACTGGGGCTACGGCTTTCCGATCGGCGGCGTGGCGGCTTTCGATCCCGACGAAGGCGGCGTGGTCTCCGCCGGCGGCGTCGGCTTCGACATTTCGTGCGGCGTGCGCTGCCTGCACACGGGACTGAAGTCCGCCGACATCGAAGGCCGCAAGAAGCTGCTCGCCGACGCGCTGTACGCGCGCATCCCGGCCGGCGTCGGCTCGACCGGCGCGATCCGGCTCTCCTCGAGCGAGATGGACAGCATGCTCTCCGGCGGCGCGCGTTGGGCGGTCGACCGCGGTTACGGCAGCGCCGACGATCTGGATCGAATCGAAGAGCACGGCTGCATGCGCGGCGCCAGGCCCGAAGCCGTCTCCGAGCATGCGAAGAAGCGCCAGCGCGACGAGATGGGCACGCTCGGTTCGGGCAACCATTACCTCGAGGTGCAACGCGTCGCCGAAGTGTTCGACGAGCGCAGCGCGCACGCCTTCGGGCTCGTGGTCGACGACGTCGTCGTCAGCATCCACTGCGGCTCGCGCGGGCTCGGCCACCAGATCGGCACCGAGTTTCTGAAGTCGATGGCGGTCGAGGCTAAACAGCACGGCATCGCGCTGCCCGACCGGGAACTCGCGTGCGCGCCGCTCGATTCGACGACCGGGCAGAACTACCTCGGCGCGATGCGTGCGGCGATCAACTGCGCGCTCGCCAACCGGCAGATCCTCACGCATCTGACGCGGCGGGTCTTCGCCGACATCCTGCCCGCAGCGCGGCTGCCGCTGCTGTACGACGTGTCGCACAACACCTGCAAGCTCGAAGAGCACGTCGTCGAGGGCCGCAAGCGGAAGCTCTACGTGCATCGCAAGGGCGCTACGCGCGCGTTCGGCCCCGGCCATCCGGACCTGCCGCCTGCCCTGCGCGATGTCGGCCAGCCGGTGCTGATCGGCGGCAGCATGGGCACCTGCTCATACGTGCTGGCCGGCGCGGAGGCACCGGGCGAACGCGCGTTCGCTTCCGCCTGCCACGGCGCGGGGCGCAGCATGAGCCGACACGAAGCCACGCGCCGCTGGCACGGCCGGCAGGTCGTCGACGAACTCGCGAATCGCGGCGTGCTGATCCGCAGCCCGTCGATGCGCGGCGTGGCCGAAGAAGCGCCCGGCGCCTACAAGGACGTGACCGCCGTCGTCGATGCCGCCGACGCGGCGGGGCTCGCGCGCAAGGTCGCCCGGCTCGAGCCGATCGTCTGCATCAAGGGGTGAAGTGAAACCTCCGGTTCAAATCCCCCTCGGTCCCCCTTTACGAAAGGGGGAAGAGGACGGACGCACCTTTGGTGCGTACTGAAGATGGCGTTGCACGAAGGCCTGCTGACCGATCTGTATGAATTCGCGATGGCGCGCACCTATCGCGTCGAAGGCATGGCCGAGCGCGCGGTGTTCGAGCTCTTCGTGCGCGCGCAGCCGGGCCGCAACTTCCTCGTCGCCGCCGGCCTCGAACAGGCGCTCGACTATCTGGAACGCCTCCGCTTCGACGAGAGCGATCTCGCCTTCCTGCGCCGGCAAACGTTCGGCACGCCCGACTTCATCGACTGGCTGCGGAGCTTTCGCTTCGAAGGCGACGTCGACGCGCTGCCCGAAGGGACCGTGCTTTTCCCGAACGAACCCGTCTTGCGCGTGTCGGCGCCGCTGCCGCAGGCGCAGCTCGTCGAGACGCGGCTGCTGAACCTCGTGCACTTCCAGACGCTGATCGCCTCGAAGGCCGTGCGCTGCGTGCTTGCCGCGCGCGGCCGCGCGTTGATCGACTACGGGCTGCGGCGCGCGCACGGCGCCGAAGCCGGCGTGCTCGCCGCGCGCGCGAGCTGGATCGCTGGCTTCGCGGGCACCGCGACGGTCGAGGCGGGCCGCGCGTTCGGGCTGCCTCTATACGGCACGATGGCGCATGCGTTCGTGCAGGCGCACGGCGACGAAACCGCGGCGTTCCTCGCGTTCGCGCGCGCCAATCCCGGCAACGCGATCCTGCTGATCGACACCTACGACACGGTCGCCGCCGCGCGCAAGGTCGTCGCGGTCGCGCGCACCCTCGCCGCCGAAGGCATCGCGCTGCGCGCGGTGCGCATCGACAGCGGCGATCTCGATGCGCTGGCGCGCGCGGTGCGCAGCGTGCTCGACGAAGGCGGGCTGCGCGAGACCCGCATCATCGCCAGCGGCGGGCTCGACGAGGATTCGATCGACGCGCTGGTGCGCGCAGGCAGCCCGCTCGACGCCTTCGGCGTCGGTAGCGCGCTCGCCTGCGCATCCGACCATCCTGTCCTCGACTGCGCGTACAAGCTGCAGTCGTACGCCGGCGGCGCGCGCCGCAAGCGTTCGACCGGCAAGGCGACCTGGCCGGGCATCAAGCAGGTGTTCCGCCGTGCGGCCGATGACAGGTACGCGGGCGATACGGTCGCGCTCGCCGACGAGCCGATCGACGGCAAGCCGCTGCTCGTACCCGTGATGCGCGCCGGCCATCGTGTGGCACCGCCGGAATCGCTCGACGCGATCCGCGCGCGGCTGCGCAGCGAAGTCGACGCGCTGCCGACTGCGCTCACGCAGCTCGCAATTGCGCCGCCCTACCCGGTCGAGATCTCACCCGCGATCCGCGCGCTGGCGGCGCAGCTCGACGCGGCGTCGCGCTAATGCTTCATCGGCATCGCCGCACCCGGCGCGGTCATGCGCACTTCGGCTTCGAGCGGCAGCGTGAACTGCTTCTTGTCCTTCGTCTCGAAGCGCAGTTCGACGGCGATCCTGTCGCCCGCTTTCAGCGTGCGATTCAGGTCCATCAGCATCACGTGATAGCCGCCGGGTTTCAGTTCCACCGGCTTGCCGGCGGCGAGATCGAGCCGCTCGACCGCGCGCATCCGCATCACGTTGCCTTCCATCGCCATCTCGTGGATCTCGACCACACCCGCCACGGGGCTCGCCGCACCGACGAGCCGCACCGGCTCCTTCGCGGTCAGCGTCATGAACGCCCCGGTGCCCATCTGTCCCTGCACCGTCGCGCGTGCCCATACGTTCTTCGCTTCGACCTGCGCGTTGGCCGCCGCACTCAGCGCCAGCGCGGCGAGCGCCAGCAACAGCTTCAAGCTCGTTCTCATCTGCCTGTCCTTCCAAGAATGGGCGGCGCAGTCGCGTCGCCGCCCGCCGATCGGTTCGCAATCTCCGGCTGACGCGCGAGGCCGTCGCCGTGGCTTCGTTTCAGCGCAGGCCGGGCGGCGCGCGCGTCGGGGCGCGCGTGTAGCGCGGGTCGGAACAGGCGGCGTTCGCGCCCAGGCGTGACGGCGCCGGCGTCGGCGCGTCCGGACGCCAGGCCCATCCGGTCGCCGGCAAAGCCGGATCCGCCGATCCCAAACAGCAGTCGTGATGTGCGGCGTGCGCGGCGCGCAGGCCGCCGCTGTCGCACAGGTCGGTGCGCCACTGGCCCGAGGTCAAATGGATCGCCGCCGCCGATGCCGGCGCAAACGCGGCGAGCAGCGCCGCGCAGGCGAGCAGTCGGACGATCCAGGGTGGCAGCGGCACAGCGGGTCCGGCGTGGAAAGCCGGGCCGATGATAACGGCGTGCTTCTCAGGACGGGTTTGATTCGGATCGCCGCGCCGCGTCGTCGTCCGCCGGCCGTGCCGGCGGACGGATCGTCGGATCGAGCTTCAACGCGGCTTTGACCAGCAGGTGGGCCGACACTGGCGCCGTCAGGAAGACGAACAGCGTGATCATCAACTCGTGCAGGCTCGCACCCTCTCCGCTGGACAGCCCGCGGGCGGTGAAGTAGGCCGCGGAGGCGATCAGCACGCAGCCGACGCCCAGCGTGGATGCCTTGGTCGGCCCGTGCACGCGCTTCACGAAATCCGACAGCCTGGCCAGACCGAAGGAGCCGATCAGCGCAAAGCCGGCGCCGACGACGACCAGCACCGCGAGCAGCACGTCGAGCCAGATCGGCAGCGGGTTCATTCGACGATGTCTCCGCGCAGCAGGAACTTGCACAGGACGACCGTGGAGACGAACCCCAGCATCGCGATCACCAGCGCCGCCTCGAAATACAGCGCGGTGCCGAAGCGGATACCGAGCAGGATCAGCAGCGCCATCGTGTTGATGTACAGCGTGTCGAGCGCGAGGATGCGATCCGGAGCCGCCGGACCGCGCAGCAACCGGTACGCCGCCAGCAGCAGCGCAACGCCGAACGCGCCGATCGCGAACGGCAGCACGAGCGCGAGCACGGTCATTCGAAGATCTCCCGCAGCGGCGCCTCGTAGCGCCGCTTGATGGTCGCGACGAGCGCAGCCTCGTCGTCGACGTTGAACGCATGCACGAGCAGCCAGCGCCGGTCCTCGCTCAGATCCGACGACAGCGTGCCGGGCGTCATCGTGATGATGCCGGCCAGCGTGACGATGCCGTGCGGGTCGCGGATCGACAGCGGCACCCAGACGAAGCGCGGGCGGATCGCCGACTCGGGACCGAGGATGCGGCGAGCGATCTCGATGTTCGACAGCACGATGTCCCACAGCACCACGAGCGCGAGCTTCCCTGCCACACCCCAGCGGCGCAGCCGCGGCCGCTCCGGCCGCAGCGGCTCGGTGAACCATGGGATCGCGAGCGCGAGCACCGCGGCGAGCAGAAGATGCGCCGGATCGACCGTGTTGTTCAGCAGCAGCCACGAGACGAACAGCACGAGCGAAAGCAGCGGCGCGGGCACGAGCTTCATTTCGTCACCCCTTCGCGCGGATTCCACAGCGGCGCGGCCGGCTGCTTGCCGAGCACGGCGTCGATGTACGTCTGCCGCTCGAAGAGCTGGCGCGCGGCCGCCTGCGTGTAGTCCGCGAGCGGTCCGGCGAACGCGGCGACCGCGACCACGAGCAGCGTAAGCAACGGGAGCGCGGCGCGCTGTGCTGCCGGTGCTTGCGGCGTCGTGCGATTCGCCGCCTCGGCCGCCTGCCAGAACACGACGCTGCCGGCGCGCGCGAGCGCGATGATCAACGCGAAGCTCGAAACGAGTACGACCGCCCACACGAGCACGGGCCACGCGCTCGCCGCCGCGGCCTGCAGCAGCAGCGCCTTGCCGAGGAAACCCGCCAGCGGCGGCAACCCCGCGACGGCGATCGCCAGCACGAAGTACGCGGTGCCGAGCCGCCCGCGCACGCCGTCGATCGGCGCGGCCGCGAGCGTGTCGCCGGCCTCGCCGCGCGCCGCGCCGATGCGATCGATCAGCAGGAAAAGCGCCGCTGCAACCAGCGTGCTGTTGATCAGATAGAACAGCCCCGCGGCGACCGTCCGCGCAGTGCCGAGCCCGAGCGCGAGCAGCAGCGTGCCGGCCGAGGCCACCACGAGATAAGCGACCAGCTCGCGCAGTCTGCCAGCCGCGAGCACGCCCTGCGCGGCGAGCGCGAGCGTTCCCAGCGCGAGCCACGGTAGCCAAGGTTGAGCGACCTGCGCAACGACGCCGCCGGCGTCGCCGAAGACGAGCGTGTAGACGCGCGCAATCGCGTAGACGCCGACCTTGGTCATGATCGCGAACAGTGCGGCCACGGGGGCGGCGGCCGCGCTGTAGGTGTCGGGCAGCCAGAAGTACAACGGCAGCAGGGCCGCCTTGACCGAGAACACGACCAGCAGCAGCAGCGCGGCGGTCTTCAGCAGCGCCGCGTCTTCTGCGGGCGCGCGCGTCATGCGTTCGGCCAGATCGGCCATGTTCAGCGTGCCGGTGAGGCCGTACAGCAGCGAAACCGCGATCAGGAACAGCGCCGATCCCGTGAGGTTGAACGCGACGTAGTGGATCGCGGCCTTCAGCCGGCGCGGCCCCCCGCCGTGCAGCAGCAGCCCGTACGAGGCGATCAGCAGCACCTCGAAGAAAACAAAAAGGTTGAACAGATCCGCGGTCAGGAAGGCGCCATTGAGCCCCATCAGCTGGAACTGCAGCAGCGCGTGGAAATGCGCGCCGCGCGACTCCTCGCCGCCGCGCGCGTACAGCGCGGCACCCAGCGCCACCAGCGCCGTCAGCACCAGCATCAGCGCGCTCAAGCGGTCGAGCGCGAGCGCGATGCCGAAAGGCGCGCGCCAGTTGCCGAGCAGATACGCTTCGACCGCGCCGGTGTCGGCGTGCGCCGCCAGCGCCGCGCTCCACGCCAGCAGCGCGAGCACGGCCGCGAGCGACAGCGCCGAAGCAAGCCGCGGCCATCGACCCTCGATCGGCACCAGCGCCGCGCCGACGAGCAGTGGTAGCACGACCGGCGCAACGATCGCGTGCTCGAAGAAAATGGGGTCAGACACCATTTTTCTCCGACTCGCCTTCGACGCCGTCGACGTGATCGGAACCCGTTTCGGCGCGCGCGCGCAGCGCGATCGCCAGCAGCAGCGCGGTCATGCCGAAGCTGATCACGATCGCGGTCAGCACGAGCGCCTGCGGCAGCGGATCCGCGTACGAGGCGAGCGTGGCCGGAACGCCCTTGCGGACGATCGGCGGCGCGCCGACCGTGACGCGGCCCATCAGGAAGATGAACAGGTTGACCGCGTACGACAGCAGCGTCAGCCCGAGGATCGTGTCGAAGCTGCGCGCGCGCAGCAGCAGATAGATGCCGGTGCCCGCCAGCACGCCCACCCCCAGCGCGAGCAGCAGGCTCATGTGCGCGCCTTCCCGTCGGCGCCCGTCGATCCCGCCGGCAGCGTGAGCCTGGCCATCGCCACCAGTCCCGTCATCGTCGCGCCGACCACGGTAAGGAACACGCCGAGGTCGAACAGCGCCGCACTCGCCAGCGGCACGGGGCCGATCAGCGGCAGCTTCGGGTAGTCGTAGGTGCTGGTCAGGAACGGGCTGCCGAAGAGCCAGCTTCCGACGCCGGTCAGCCCGGCGACCAGCAGTCCCGCAGCGATCCACGCGCGGAAATCCGCGCGCATGCGCCGCTCCACCCAGCTTTGCCCATTGGCGACGAACTGCAGGATCAGGGCGATCGCGAGCACCAGCCCGGCGATGAAGCCGCCGCCGGGCAGGTTGTGGCCGCGCAGGAACAGATACACAGCGACCAGCACCGCGAGCGGCAGCAGCAGCCGCGCGGCAAGCGCGAGCATCAGCGGGTGGCGCGCCGCCTCCGGCCCGGCTGCGGGCGCGTGCGACAGCGCGCCCGCGCTCGGAACGAAGCCGCGCAGCAGCGCGTAGATCACGAGACCCGCGATGCCGAGCACGGTGATTTCGCCGAGCGTGTCGAAGCCGCGGAAGTCGACCAGGATCACGTTGACGACGTTGGTGCCGCCGCCGTCCGGCGCGGCGCGCTCCAGGAAGTACGGCGCGATCGAATCGACCGGGCGCTCGAGCACGGTCCACACGGTCGCCGCCACACCGAGCCCCGCGGCGGTCGCGATCGCAACGTCGCGCAGGCGCCGCGCGCGGCCGCGCTCGGGCGCGCCTTCGAGCGGCAGCCAGTTCAGCGCGAGCATCATCAGGATGATCGTCGCCACCTCGACCAGCAACTGCGTCAGCGCCAGATCCGGCGCCGACAGATAGACGAACGTGAGGCTCACGACCAGCCCGACCGCGCCGAGCAGGATCAGCGCGAGCAGCCGCGCGCGGTGCGCGAACACGGTGCCGAACGCAGCCGCCACGCCGATCGCCCACGCCGCGACGAACGCGAACGGCGTGGCGCCTGCGATCGCCGGCAGCCGTTCGGGCAACCCACCGTGCATCCACGCCGCCAGCGGCGGCCCCGCACCGGCCGCCAGCGCGAGCAACACGAGCAACAGCAGGTAGCGCTGCAGACTGCCGTTGACGAGCGCGGCGGTCAGCGCGTCGGCCGCGCGAACGACGCGCTCGATCAGGAAGACGAAGACTTCGCGCCCGCCGCGCGGCCAGTGGATCAGGCGATGCAGATCGACGAACTTCTGCAGGCCGAAGTAGAGCAGCAGCCCGCCGGCAAGCGCGACCGCGCTCATCGCCAGCGGCAGATTGAAGCCGTGCCAGATCGCCAGCGTGTATTCGGGCAGCGGCGCGAACGGACCGCCGTACAGCGCGGCCTGCGCGCCGACCGCGAGCAGCGGACCGACGGTGATCGCCGGCAGCAGACCGACGGCGAGGCACAACACGACCAGCAGTTCGACCGGAACGCGCATGAAGCGCGGCGGCTCGTGCGGCGACTTCGGCAGTCCGGTCGCGTCGCCGTTGAAGAACACGTCGTGGATGAAGCGCACGCTGTAGGCGACGCTGAAGACGCCGGCGATCGTTGCGCCGAGCGGCAGCCATACTTCGAGCGCCGGATAGCCCTCCTTCAGCACGGTTTCCGCGAAGAACATCTCCTTCGACAGAAAGCCGTTCAGCAAGGGCACGCCCGCCATCGCGCCTGCCGCGACCATCGCCAGCGCGCCGGTGATCGGCAGCGCGCGCCACAACCCGTTCAACACGCGCATGTCGCGGCTGCCGGCCTCGTGGTCGATGATGCCGGCCGCCATGAACAGCGATGCCTTGAAGGTCGCGTGGTTCAGGATGTGGAAGACGCCGGCGACCGTCGCCGTCTTCTCGTCGAGTCCGAACAGCAGCGTGATCAGCCCGAGATGGCTGATCGTCGAATACGCCAGCAGCCCTTTGAGGTCGTGCTGGAAGATCGCCAGATATGCGCCCGCAAGCAGCGTCGCGAGCCCGACGAGCGTGACGATCCAGAACCACGGTTCGGCCCCGCCGAGCGCCGGATACATGCGCGCGAGCAGAAACACGCCCGCCTTGACCATCGTCGCCGAATGCAGATACGCCGACACGGGGGTCGGCGCGGCCATCGCGTGCGGTAGCCAGAAGTGGAAAGGGAACTGCGCGCTTTTGGTGAACGCGCCGGCCAGCACGAGCACGAGCGCGGGCACGTACAGCGGATGCGCGCGGATCAGCGTGCCCGAAGCGAGCACGACGTCGAGCTGCGTGCTGCCGACGATCTGCCCCAGCAGCAGCACGCCGGCCAGCAATGCGAGCCCGCCGGCGCCGGTGATCGCGAGCGCCATCTTGGCGCCTTCGCGCGCGTCGCTGCGGTGCTGCCAATAGCCGATCAGCAGAAAGCTCGACAGGCTGGTCAGCTCCCAGAAAACGACCAGCAGCACCAGATTGTCGGCGAGCACGATGCCGAGCATCGCGCCCATGAACAGCAGCAGGAACGAAAAGAAGCGCGGCGCCGGATCGGCGCGATCGAGGTAGTACGCGGCATACAGCACGATCAACGCGCCGATGCCGCAGACGAGCAGCGCGAAGACCCAGGCCAGCCCGTCCATGCGGAAGCCGAAGCCGAGTCCGAGCTGCGCGACCCAGCTCACGCTCCAGCGCAGCACTTCGCCGCCGAACACCGCCGGTGCGGTCGCCGCGACCAGCGCACAACCGGCCAGCGCGACGGCACCGGCGATCCATGCGGCCGCCGCGCGAGAGAGTGTTCGCGACAGCGCGAACAGCAGCGCGCCGCCGCCGAAAGGCAGGCCGACCAGCAGCACGGCGAGCGCGGCCATCGGGCTACTTCGGCGCGCGCGCCGGCGGTCGCAGCAGCACGACCACCAGCGTGACGATGGTCAGCGGGATGACGAAGCCGAGCATCGCTGCGTTGAACGCGGGCAGCAGCGCGTGCCGCTGCGCGGCCAGGATCAGATACGCGACGTACGCGACGTAGTAGCCGACGAACACCGCGCCCTCCCAGCGCGCGATCTCGCGGCCGGTGAAGAAGACCGGCAGGCAGGCCGCGGCCACCGCGAGCATCACCCAGGCGTCGAAGTGCAGAACGGCGGGCGCCACCGGAAGGCCCGCGGGCGCGACCAGTCCGGCGAGTCCGAGGCAGCCGAGGATGTTGAACGTGTTGCTGCCGACGACGTTGCCCACCGCAATGTCGCGTTCACCCTTGACCGCCGCGGTGATCGACGCGGCGACCTCGGGCAGCGACGTGCCTGCGGCGACGATCGTCAGCCCGATGACCAGCTCGCCGATGCCGAAAGCCTGCGCAAAGGCGACCGCCGCACCGACGAGCCAGCGCGAACCGAGCACGAGCAGCGCGAGCCCGGCGACGACCAGCAGCACCTGCACCGCCCAGTGGCTGTCCCAGCGCGCGCCTCTACCGGCCTTGCGGTCGACTTCGCCGGCGTATTCGTCGGCGGTCGCGCGCGTCTGCCGGCGCGACTGCACGACGAGGAAGGTGGTGTACGCGACGAGCAGCACGACGAGCAGCACCGCCTCGAGGCGGCTCACGCCACCGTCGACCATCATCACGATCAGCAGGACGGTCGCGCCGATCATGATCGGCACCTCCTGCCGGATCAGCTGCGCGTGAACGACCAGCGGCGCGATCAGCGCCGAGACGCCGAGGATGAACAGCACGTTGAAGACGTTGCTGCCGACGGCGTTGCCGACGGCGATGTCGGTCGTGCCTTCGAACGCCGCACCGACCGACACGGCAACTTCCGGCGAACTGGTGCCGAACGCAACGATCGTGAGTCCCACGACCAGCGGCGAGATGCCCCACGCGAGCGCGAGCTTCGAGGCGCCGCGCACCAGCAACTCGGCGCCCGCGATCAGCGCAGCCAGCCCGAGAACGAAGAACAGCAGTTGGATGGCCATCCCGCGTACCGGCCGCCCGACGACGCGGCGCCTCGTACCAAGGCCGGCAGTATAGAAGCGCTGGCCCGCGGCGCACGCCTGCGGGATTCCGCCAATTGCCCGCAGCGCGGCGGACGTGCTGCGCGCGGCGCGCTACAGCACGTAGCGCGCGAGGTCCTCGTTGCGGGCGAGATCGGCGAGCCGCGTTTCGACGTACGCGGCGTCGATGACGATGCGGTCGCCGCGGCGGCTGCCGGCGTCGAACGAGATCTCCTCGAGCAGCCGCTCCATCACCGTGTACAGCCGGCGTGCGCCGATGTTTTCGGTCTTCTCGTTGACTGCATAGGCGATCTCGGCGAGCTTGGCGATGCCCTCGGGCGTGAACTCGAGCGCGACCTCTTCGGTCGCGAGCAGCGCCTGGTACTGCTTGGTCAGGCAGGCGTCGGTCGCGGTGAGGATCCGCTCGAAATCCTTGGCCGAAAGCGAATCGAGTTCGACCCGGATCGGAAAGCGTCCCTGCAGCTCGGGGATCAGGTCGCTCGGCTTGGCGAAGTGGAAAGCGCCGCTCGCGATGAACAGGATGTGGTCGGTCTTGATCATCCCGTACTTCGTGTTGATCGTCGTTCCCTCGACCAGCGGCAGCAGATCCCGCTGCACGCCCTGGCGCGAGACGTCTGCTCCCTGCACCTCGGAGCGGCTCGCGATCTTGTCGATCTCGTCGAGGAACACGATCCCGTTCTGCTCGACGTTGGCGAGCGCCTTGGCCTTCAGCTCCTCCTCGTTGACGAGCCGCGCGGCCTCCTCGTCGACGAGCAGCTTGTATGCCTCGCGGACCTTCAGCTTGCGCGGCTTGCGGCGGCTCTGGCCGAGGTTGGCGAACATCGACTGGATCTGCTGCGTCAGCTCCTCCATGCCGGGCGGCGCCATCACCTCCATCGTCGGCAGCGGCTGCGCGACCTCGACCTCGATCTCGCGCTCGTCGAGTTCGCCTTCGCGCAGCTTCTTGCGGAACTTCTGCCGCGTTTCGTTCGCCTCGGTCGAACGCGCCTCGGAAAAGCCGAAGTCGCGCGGCGCCGGCAGCAGGATGTCGAGGATGCGGTCTTCGGCCGCGTCCTCGGCTTTCGCCCGCACCTTCTTCATTTCGGCTTCGCGCGTCTGCTTGATCGCGATGTCGACGAGGTCGCGCACGATCGAATCGACGTCGCGGCCGACGTAGCCGACCTCGGTGAACTTGGTCGCCTCGACCTTGATGAAAGGCGCGTCCGCGAGCCGCGCGAGCCGGCGCGCGATCTCCGTCTTGCCCACACCGGTCGGCCCGATCATCAGGATGTTCTTCGGCGTGATCTCGCTGCGCAGCGGTTCGGCGACGTTCTGCCTGCGCCAGCGGTTGCGCAGCGCGATTGCGACCGCGCGTTTGGCCCTGTCCTGCCCGACGATGTGCTTGTCGAGCTCGGAGACGATTTCCTTCGGGGTCATCATTTCCGTGATCCGTGATCGGTGATCCGCGATCGGCAATCCGCGATCCGTTTGGTCGCCGCTGTTCTCAACGGATCGCGTTCAGTCGAGGGACTCGATCGTGTGCGACTGGTTCGTGTAGATGCACAGGTCGCCGGCGATCGCGAGCGACTTCTTGACGATGTCGATCGGCGCCAGCTCCGTGTTGTCGAGCAGCGCGCGCGCCGCGGCCTGCGCGTAGGGGCCGCCCGAGCCGATCGCGATCAGTCCGAACTCGGGTTCGAGTACGTCGCCCGCGCCCGTGATGATCAGCGAGGTTTCGCGGTCCGCGACCGCGAGCATCGCCTCGAGCCGGCGCAGGATGCGGTCCGTGCGCCAGTCCTTCGCGAGTTCGACCGCGGAGCGCAGCAGATGACCCTGATGCTTCTCCAGCTTCGCCTCGAAGCGCTCGAACAGCGTGAACGCGTCGGCCGTGGCGCCGGCGAAACCGGCGAGGATGCGGTCGTGATACAGGCGCCGGACCTTGCGCGCGCTCTGCTTGACGACGATGTTGCCGAGCGTGACCTGGCCGTCGCCGCCCATCGCCACCCGCGCGCCGCGGCGCGCCGAGACGATCGTGGTGCCGTGGAAGGGTTCCATGGGCGGAACATGGCGCCGCGCGGGCGCGGTTCAAGGGCGCGCGCTACGCGCGGCGCAACTGGACGGCGGCGATGGCGGTGATGCCGAGAAGCTGGAACAGCGCACCGACCATCACGTTGACGTTGCGGAATTCGACGGTCGCGCCGCCCTGCTGCAGCTTCATCACGAGCGTCAGCAGTGCAGACGCAGCGGAAAACGCCATGCGGCGAAGCTGGCCGCAATCGACGGCGAGCTCCTTGTGCACGCGCGCCAGCGCGGCCAGCCGGCCGAAGAACGGTTCGCCTTCGGCTTCGATCACGCCGCGCCAGGCGAGCGGATCGTCGCTCGCGGGCGCGGTCGCTGCCACCGGGGCGGGTGCGGCGGCGCGCGTCTTCATGTTCGGCGGCGCCGGCTCCCACGACGGCGGCGACACCTCGAACGTGATGCAGTACTGGATGCCGGTCTCGTCGAAATCGTCCTGCCGGCCGAGCAGGCGGAACACCTCGAGCAGCAGCATCCAGCCGGCGTCGGACGCGTCGCGCCGACCCGGCTCGATCGCGGCGCGCAGCGGATTGATCAGCTGCTCCGCGCCCTGAACGATCAGCTCGTGGCTGGCCCGCTTGAACGCGTTGACCACGCGCAGCAGCAGTTCGGCGCCAACCAGATCGATGCTGCGCACGCCCGAGGCGTCCAGCGTCAGCGTCGGATGCGAAGCGGCGAGCTGCTTGAGCTGCTCGAGCGGCTTGACCACGTTGGCGTCGACGACGTTCGGCAGCCGGACGACCGCAGCGCCCGCGGTCGTCGCCGGCGCGCCGCCGCCGGGCCGCGGCGCGGCCGCCGCGACGTAGTCGACCCACGCGGGCGCCGAATTCTCGAAGCGCAGCGCGTAGTCCATCGTGAGCTTTTCGAACGCGGCGCGATCGCCGCGCTGGTTGATGAGCTCGAACAGCATCAGCCAGGCCATCTGCCGCGCGTGACCGAGGTCGTCGGCTTCGATCGCGGCGCGCAGGTTCGCCTCTGCTTCTTCGACCTGTCCGTTGGCGAACAGGATCGCGGTCTCGTCGATCACCGAACCCGCGCCCGAGGTATGGATCTCGATCGCGTCGATGCTGCCGGCGAGCGCGTCGCCGTGGGCGTCGAACGCGTCGTCGTCGCGGCTGGCGATCGCCGCCGGCGCCGGCAGCGTCGCCGACAGCCGTTGCGTGGCCACGGCCGCGCCGCCGCCGGTGTTGGCGCCGACGTTCTGCTGCGAGGGGCGCAGGAAGTCGCGCGCCATCTCGGATTCGATCGCGTCGATCTTCGCCGCGGTTTCCATCGCGAGCGAACGCGCGAGCTCCTTGTCGGGAATGGCGTTTTCGGTCGTCGCGAAACGCTGCGAGGGCAGCGAGGCGCGGTTCAGCGAGCGGTTGACCGGTTCGGCCAGCGGCCGGCCGACCGGCGCAGGGGGCACGCGTCCGCCTGCAGGCGTGCCGGGGCGAGCGCCGCTTCCGCCCTTGCGGGAGCGGTCCTTCGCGTCCTTCGGATCCTTTTTGAAGAACGAAAAAACCACGTGTTCTCTCGGTTTGGTGCCGCGCACTGGACGGTGCCGGCGCGGGCCTTCCGCTGCGCGCTCGGATCGTCCCGGTCAGACTAAATCACGGCACCCGCGGCAATCGCCCGCTGAACGGCCGCCCGCAGGTCCGTTTCGGCGCTTTGCCCGACCGGCCGCGGCCCCGCGAATCGGCGCCCTTTACTCAGCGGCCACTATATCAACTTTGCCGATTGAAACTGACTCGGCTCGCGGCCGCGCGCGCCGCAAGGCCTACCGCCTACGGGTGATGCGGGTCGCCCGCTCTTACGGACGCGACGCGCTGGTGAGCTGCGCTGCCGTCAGCCGGTAGTACAGGCCGAAGGGATCGTCGTTGAGAACGGCGAAGCGGCCGGCGAGCACGATCGGCTCGTAGGTGTGCTTGATCGGCTTGGCCGCGCGCACCTCGACGATGTATTCGGGGCCGAGCGACAGGCAGAAAGGACAATGCGGCGGTCGCATCGTCAGCAGGAAGTGGTCGTGCGTTTCGCCCGTGACGATCGGCAGCATGAAGCCCTGCAGCTTGACCTCCTGCTTGTCGAGCGCACGCACCGCCGGCGCGAACTCCGGAACGATGCGCTTGCCCACCTGCGCGGACTTGACCTGCCCGAGCACGCGCCACGAAACGACGCCTTTCAGCTCCGGCAGATCGTTGAGCAGAGCCGGATCGATCGGCAGGTCGAGTGCGTTGCGCCCGCCCGTATTCGGCTCCTGCGCGAGTGCGAGCGAGGCACAGCCGGCGACGGCCAGCGAAGCGAGCAGGCGAACGAGGCGGTTCATCGGGCGGGATTCTAGTGCGCGTGGCGCATGCCGCAGTAGCGGCCGACCGCGATGCCCTTGCACGCTTCGCGCAGCCGCTCCTGGCACACGCTCTCCCTTTCGCCGGACTCCAGGCACCTGGCTGCCTCTTCGTGCGCACGTGCCATCTGTCGATGCTTGGCGATGTCGTCCTTGCGGTGCGCGTCGTCGGCGGGCTTCGTCGCGGCCGGTTTGGCCGGCGTCGTTTGCGCGCCCGCGGTCCCGGTCAGCAGCGACACACAGGCCAACATCGCGGCGAGTCCGATCTTCGGCTTGTGCTTCATCTTCGGCTCCATCCTCCGTTGTCTTTACCCCTGCGCGAGCGTGGCGTGCACGTCCATCCTGCTCGCGCGCCACGCCGGCACCAGCGCCGCGATTGTGGCGGTCGCCAGCGCAGCCGCGACCACGAGCGCCAGCTCGGGCGTCCACGCGAACGGCGTCAGCCCGAACGAGCGCGCCTGCGCGAGCCACGCGCCGACCAGGTGCACGGCGAGCAGGCCCAGCGCGAAACCCACCGCCAGCGCCGTCGCCGCGAGCAGCCACGCCTCGACGAGCAGCAGCGCGGCCACGCGCGCGCGGCTTGCGCCGAGCAACCGCATGATCGCCAGATCGTAGCGCCGTTCCTCCAGCGCATTCATCAGTGCGACGAACAAGGCGAGCAGCGCCGCGCCCATCAGGATGCCGCCGAAGGCCCGCATCGTATCGACGCCGACGCCGACGACCGCGAACAGGCGGGCCAGTTCGTTGGCCGGCACCGCCGCCATCAGCGCAGGCTCGGCGTTGACCTGCCGCGGCAGCAGCGCCGCCGCCAGCGGCGTGGCGTAACGCACGAGCAGCGCAGTCACCTCGCGCTCGGCTTCGAGCACCTTGCGCTCTTCGGGGTCGTTCGCTTCGCCTTCGTGCACGAACCACACGCTCTTGAGGTCGGTGAGGATCAGCCGGTCGAGCACGGTGCCGGTCGGCGCCAGCACGCCGGCGACCCGGTACTCGGCGTCCTCGTGCACGGCGCCGCCGGTCGCCAGTCCGTGCGTGCCGAAGAAGCGTGCGCCGACCGCGAGCCCCGTCTCGCGCGCGACGGTCGCGCCGAGCACGGCCTGCATTCGGTCGCGCCAGAGCGCGCCGGCGACGAGCCGTCCGCCGTAGTGTTCGATCAGCGCGGGTTCGCTGCCGACGATGCGAAACCCGCGGTGGTTGTCGCCGAGCGCAAGCGGGATCGCTTGCGCGACGTATCGGTTGGCCCGCAGCTTGTCGACCGCGGCGAGCGGCACGTTGCCGGTCGGCACGTCGACGTGATAGACGGCCGCGAGGATCAGTTGCAGCGGCGAACCCTTGGCCCCGACCACCAGGTCGATGCCCTGCGCGTCGCGCGTGACCTGCCGCGCGAGTTGCGTCTGCGCGAGCAGCACGAACACCAGCGTGGCCACGCCGAGCGCGAGCAGCACGAGCGACAGCACGGTCTGCAGCGGGCGGCGCATCGCCTGCGCCCACACGATGGCGAGCAGATTCATCGCCCACCCGCCCCGTTTTCCGCCGGCGCCGCGAGCGGGACGACGCGGCGAAAGCGGCCGCGGATGCGCGCGTCATGGGTGGCGACGACGAGCAGGCTGCCCGCGCGTTCGGCCGCGGCGAACAGCAGGTCGATCGCCGCCGCGGCGTTGGCGTCGTCGAGGCTGGAGGTCGGCTCGTCGGCAAGCAGCAGCCGCGGCCGGTTGACGACCGCGCGCGCGATCGCGACGCGCTGCTGCTGGCCGAGCGAAAGCTCGCCCGGCCTTGCATCGAAGCGGTCGCCGAGTCCGAGCGCGGCGAGCAGTTCGCGCGCCGCGTCGCCGTCGGCGATGCCGGCGAAGTACTGCGCGATGCGCACGTTGTCGAGCGCGGACAGGCCGCCGAGCAGATGCAGCTTCTGCGGAACGACGCCGATGCGCGCGCCGCGCCAGCGGTCGTCGCGCGCGGGACGGTACAGATCGTCGCCGTCGAGCCGCACTTCGCCCGCCCCGGGCGGCAAGATGCCGGCAAGCACGTGCAGCAGCGTGGTCTTGCCGCTGCCCGACGGGCCGATCAGCGCACAGTGTTCGCCGCGCGCGAGCGCGAAGTCGTCCACGCGCAGCGCAGTGCGCGCGCCGTAGCGATGCGAAAGCGATCTGATCGAGAGCATGGCACCGCGATGCGCAAACCGCTCCGATCGCGGCGCCGCGCGCGGCGAATGCGCGGCCGCCGGGCGGCGGTTCAGTCGCCGTACAGCTTCTGCTTCAGTTCGCGCCGCTGCTGCGCCTCGAGCGACAGCGTCGCCGTCGGACGCGCGAGCAGGCGCGGGATGCCGATCGGATCGCCGGTTTCCTCGCAGTAGCCATACTCGCCGCTTTCGATGCGGGCGAGCGCCTGCTGCACCTTCTTCAGCAGCTTGCGCTCGCGGTCGCGCGTGCGCAGCTCGAGCGCGTGCTCCTCTTCGATCGTCGCTCGGTCCGCCGGGTCGGGAACGATCACGGTTTCGCGCAGATGCTCGGTCGTTTCGTCCGCGTTGGCGAGCAGTTCCCTCTCCATCTGCTGCAGGCGGTACTTGAAGAACTCGAGCTGATCCGCGTTCATGTAGTCGGCGTCCGACATCCTGAGCAGTTCGCCCTCGGTCAGCAGCCGCTTGCCGTTGACCATCACCGGCGCTTCGCTGCGGCTCGCGGAGCGGCTCAGCAGATACTCGTGCGCTGCGGCCACGTCCTTCGGATCGGCCACCGGCACAGGCTTCGGCGCAACCGGGCGCGGGGCGATCGGAGCCGCGACGACCGCCGGCGGCAGCGCGGCGGCCGGACGCGCCGGCGCGGCGGGTTTCGCGACCTTGGTCGGAGCAGCCTTCACCGCCGCAGCCTTGGCCGGCGCGGCTTTGGCCGCGGGCTTCGCGGCAGCCTTCGCGGGTTTGGCCGCCGGCCTGCGCGCCGGTGCGGACTTGGCCGGCTTCTTCGCCGGCGCCTTCGCGTGTCTGGCGGCGGGCTTCGCCGTCTTCTTGGCCGGCGCCTTGACGGCCTTCTTCGCCGGCGCCTTTGCTTTACCTGCCATCTTTCCTACCCCAATTGCTGCTTGCACACCGCCGGCAAGGCGCCGACGCTAGCGCGCAAGACAGGCTTCGAGTCCCTTGAGAATCGCGTCCTTCGGAAGATTGCGGCCGATGAACACGATCTTGCTGGCCGGCTTTTCGTCCCTGCCCCACGGCCGGCCCACGTCCGCTCCCATCAGCATGTGAACGCCCTGGAAGATCATGCGGCGCGGGCTGCCGTCCATGAAAAGCACGCCTTTATACCGAAGCATGTCCTGCCCGTAAACCTGAGTCAGCGCGCCCATGTAGTCCTCCAGCTTCGCGGGATCGAAGGGCCGGTTCGACTGGAAGACGAAGGCCTTGATCGCATCGTCGTGGTGATGATGGTGACGATGAGCGTGGCCGTGATGATCGTGGTCATGATCGTGCTCATGATCGTGATCGTGCCCGGCCGCGCGACGCGCCTTCGCCGCGTCGGGATGCTCGGCGGCCAGGAAATCGGGATCGATCTCGAGGATCGCGTTCAGATTGAAGCCGCGGATGTCGAGGATCTCGCCAATGGGTACCTGCCCCATGTGCACCGGCTTGATCGGCGCGCGCGGGTTCATCCGCACGATGCGTTCGCGCAGCGATTCCAGCTCGTCGGCGTCGACCAGATCGGTCTTCGACAGCAGGATGCGGTCGGCGAAACCGACCTGGTTCTGCGCCTCCGGCTGCGCGTCGAGCGTGTCGTGGCCGTGCTTGGCGTCGACCACGGTGATCACGCCGTCGAGCAGGTAATAGGAGGAGATGTTGTCCTCCATGAAGAAGGTCTGCGTGACCGGGCCGGGGTTGGCCATGCCGGTGGTCTCGATGATCACGCGCTCGAAGTCGAGCTGCTTGTTCTCGCGCTTGTCCTTCAGTTCGGCGAGGATGCGCACCAGGTCGCCGCGCACCGTGCAGCAGATGCAGCCGTTGTTCATCTCGACGATCTGCTCGTCGGTGTCGGCGATCAGCAGCTCGTTGTCGATGCCCTCGGGGCCGAACTCGTTCTCGATCACCGCGATCTTGTGCCCGTGCCGCTCCTTGAGGATGCGGTTCAGCAGCGTCGTCTTGCCGGCGCCCAGGAAGCCGGTGAGGACGGTGACGGGGACTTGCGGTTCGTTCATGGCGTCTTCCAGATCGCCTCGGCACGGCGGGTGCCGGCTCCGAAAAGGGCGCGTAGTGTAGTCAAAACCCGCGGCCGATCCAGCGACCCGGGAAACCCCTAGATACGCACCAGCAGCAACCCCTTCAAGTACTCGCCCTCGGGGTGCGTCATCAGCAGCGGGTGATCGATGCCGGCGGCGAGTCGCGCGAGCAACTGGCAGTCGACGCGTGCGTCGATCACGGCGCCGGCCACGATCTTCTGGAAGAGGTCCACGTCGATTGCCCCCGAGCAGGAGAACGTCAGCAGATAGCCACCGGGAGCGAGCAGCCGCAGGGCCGACAGGTTGATGTCCTTGTACGCGCGCGCGGCGCGCTCGACGTGATGGTGGCTCGCCGCGAACTTCGGCGGATCGAGCACGATCAGATCGAAGGGGCGGCCCTCGTCACGCAGCGCCCGCAGCGCGTCGAACACGTCGGCGGCGCGCCATTCGGCGGCTGCCGGAGCGAGCCCGTTCAGCGCCCAGTTGCGTTGCGCCAGCGCGAGCGCGTCGGCCGACGAATCGATCGACAGCACTGAACCCGCGCCGCCGCGCGCCGCCGCGATTGAAAACCCACCCGTGTAGCAGAAGCAGTTGAGCACCGCGGGCGCGCGGCCCCGCTCGCGCGCCAGCCGCGCCGCGAGCTCACCGGCCAGCCGACGGTTGTCGCGCTGGTCGATGTAGAAGCCGGTCTTGTGGCCACGCCGCACGTCGACGAGATAGCGGACGCCGTGCTCATGCACTTCGACCAGTTCCGGCGGCGCGGCGCCGCGAGCGATGCCGGACGAAGGCGGCAGACCTTCGCGCTGTCGCGTCGCGCTGTCCGAACGGTCGTAGACGTTCGCGCAACCGGTCGCCGCGCCGAGCGCATCGAGCAACGCGTCGCGCTGCGCGTTGACGCCCGCCGCCTGGAACTGCACGACGAGCTGATCGGCGTAGCGGTCGGCGATGAAACCCGGCAACCCATCCGCCTCCCCGAAGACGAGCCGCACCGCGTTCGTGGCCACGCCGAGCATCGCGCGACGCGCGACCGCCGCGCGCACACGCGCGGCGAACCAACCGGCATCGATCGCCTCGGCTTCGGCGAAGCTCCAGCAGCGCGCGCGGATCGATGACTCCGGCGAATACGCCGCCCACGCGAGCCAGGCGCCGTCGGCCGCGCGCACGGCGATCGTCGCTCCCGCCGCGGGCTTGCCGACCACGCGCGCGACCGCGGTCGCGTAGACCCAAGGATGCCGGCGCGCGAGCGAGCGCTCCTTGCCCGGCTTGAGGATCAGCTCGCCGTCGACCTTCACGGCTTGCCGCTTTTCGCTTTCGCGCGCGGATGCGCGGCGTCGTAGGTCTTCGCCAGATGCTGCCAGTCGAGCTTGGTGTAGATCTGCGTGGTCGCGATGTTCGCGTGGCCGAGCAGCTCCTGCACCGCGCGCAGGTCGCCGCTCGACTGCAGCACGTGCGAGGCCATCGAGTGCCGCAGCACGTGCGGATGCACGTGCACGCCGAGCCCGAGCCTGCGCGCCAGCAACGCGAGCCGCTGCTGCACGCTGCGCGGCGCGATGCGCGCGCCGCGCGCGGAGACGAACAGCGCGCGTTCGTCGGTGCGCGGCAGCGTCGCACGCGCCGCAAGCCAGGCGCGCAGCGCCTGCCCGGCCGCCGCGCCGATCGGCACCGCGCGCGTCTTGCTGCCCTTGCCCGTGACGGTGACTTCGTTCGACTCGAGGTCGATCCAGCTCGTCGACGCCGGGTTACGTCCTTGCGCCGGAAAGTGCCGCCAGTCGAGGCTCACCAGCTCGGCGAGCCGCAGTCCGCTCGAATACAGCAGCTCGACCATCGCGCGGTCGCGCAGCGCCAGCGGCGAGCCGTCGGTCTCGTGCGCGGCGAGCTGCACGGCCTGGTCCGGTGCGAGCGCCTTCGGCAGGCGCCGCGGGCGCTTCGGCGCGCGGATGCCGACCGCGGGATTCGCACCGACGAGCCCCTGCGCGCCCAGCCAGCGATAGAAGCTGCGCCACGCCGACAGCGTGCGCGCCAGCGAAGCGCCGCCGAGGCCGGCGCCGTGCAGCTTCGCGACGAAGCGGCGCAAGTCCGCACCGGCCAGTCTGTCCGGCGGCGTCGCACCGGCCAGCTCGGCGAGTTTGGCCAGATCGCGCCGATACGCGTCGACCGTCAGCGCGGCGAGCCGGCGCTGCGTGGCGATCTCCTGCAGATAGCGCGCCGCCAGCGGCGGCAGTGCCGGTGCGGCCGCTTGGCTCATCCGCCGCGCAGCCGCGCGAGCGCGGCGCTGGCGAGCTCCGCGATGCGCGCGAGAAAGGCCGTTCCCATCGTGATCTGGAAGCGGTCCTTGTCGGGCGAGCCGAGCACCAGCAGCCCGAAGGCGTCGGGGTTGGCGCCGACGCGCAGCGGCAGCATCGCGAGGCTGTGCACCGCGCTTTCGTCGGCGGCCATCCAGCGCGCGGCCTCGAAGCCGACGTTGGAGCCGCAAAACGGCGCCTGCATGCTCGAGGCGAGCCGCTTGACGTCGTCGCTCACCGCTTCGGCGCAGGCGAGCCCGGCGTACGCCGGCTGCACGTCCCACACGCGGATCGCGCCGAACGGCACCGCGAACAGGCGTTTCAGCTCCTCCACCGCCGTGGACGGCAGTTGCGCCGGATCGGCCTGCAGCAGCAGCGCGCGCGCCCATTGAACGACCTTGTCGGCGATGACGTCGTTTTCCTCGCCATGGCGCAGCATCTCGGCGATGCGCGCCTCCAGTGCGCGGATGCGGTCGCGCAGCAGCAGCGACTGGCGCTCGACCAGCGAAATGGCCTGGCCGTTCTGCGGATGCGGGATGTTGATCATGCCGAGCAGCTCGGGATGCTGCTCGAAGAAGTCCGGATGCTCGGCCAGGTAACGCGCGACGTCGTCGACTTTCAAATCTCCGCCTCCCCTTCGAAAACCTTCACCGCCGGGCCGGTCATCCACACCGGATGCGGCGCGCCGTCCCACGCGATGCGCAGCCGCCCGCCGCGCGCGTGCACGGCGACCGGCGCGTCGAGCAGCCCGCGCTGGATGCCGGCGACCGCCGCCGCGCATGCGCCGGTGCCGCAGGCGAGCGTTTCGCCGGCGCCGCGCTCCCACACCCGCAGGCGGATCGTGTGCCGATCGACGACCTGCATGTAGCCCGCGTTGACGCGGTTCGGAAAACGCGCGTGATGCTCGATCACCGGGCCGTCGCGCGCGACCGGTGCGGCATCGACGTCGTCGACCACCTGCACCGCGTGCGGATTGCCCATCGACAGCACGGAAAACCACAGCTCGCGCCCGTGCACGGTGAGCGGCCAGAGCTGCGCGCGGTGTTCGCCGCGCGCGACCAACCCGTTCGCGTCGAACGGCACGCGCGGCGGGTCGAAGATCGGCGGCCCCATGTCGACGGTCACTTCGCCGTCGTCCTCCAGCCGCGGTTCGATCACGCCGCTCTTGGTCGCCACGCGGATCGCGCGTTTGGTCGTCAGGCCCTGGTCGTGCACGAACTTCGCGAAACAGCGCGCGCCGTTGCCGCACTGCTCGACTTCGCCGCCGTCGGCGTTGAAGATCCGGTAGCCGAAGTCCACGCCCGGCTGCGCGGGCGGCTCGACCAGCAGGATCTGGTCGGCGCCGATGCCGAAGCGGCGGTCGGCCAGTGCGCGCACCAGCGCGGGCGACAACTCAATGCGCTGTGCGATGCCGTTGAGCATCACGAAGTCGTTGCCCGCGCCCTGCATCTTGGCAAACCGCAGTCTCATGCGGGGATTATCGCGCAGCGTTCGCGCACGGCGACCCGATCACGCGTTTGCGGTGCGTGCGGATACAGCGCGTTACCAATCCGGCGGAAGACGCCGCGCCGGACGTCTGTTTCACGCGTGCTCGCCCATCCTCCACGACGGACTGACGGAGGTCCCATGAGCATCCACTCGAACACCCTGACGGCGTCGCGTGCATTGCGGACCGGCGCGCCGGTTCTCGTGCTGGCCGTCTGCGCCGTGCTCGCCGCCTGCGGCGGCGGAGGCTACGGCGGCGCGACCGACACGACGAGCCTCGCGCCGACGATCACGACGCATCCCGCCAGCAGCACCGTCACCGCGGGCCAGCCGGCGAGCTTTTCGGTCGTCGCGACCAACGCATCGAGCTACCAGTGGCAACGCGACGGCGCGACGATCATGGGCGCGACCGCCGCCACCTACACGATCGCTGCGACGGCGCCGTCCGATAACGGCGCGCAGTTCCGCGTCGTGGTGTCGAACGTCTACGGTTCGGTGACGAGCAATCCGGCGACGTTGACCGTGCAGTGAGACGCCGCCGCGGTCCGGGCGAGCCCGCGGCGCGACGAACTGCGCGAGCGCATCAGTACAACGAAGGCGCGCCGGCAGGCCGCGTCTTGAAGCGCTTGTGCGTCCACAAGTACTGGTCGGGCAGGCGCCGCACCCAGCGCTCGATCTCGGCGTTCATGCGCGCGGTGTCGGCGACGACGTCGCCGGTCGGATAGTCGCGCCAGGGCCGCTCCAGATGCAGTACGTAGCCGTCGGGCGTCATCTCGGTCACGCACATCATCACCTTGGCGTTCGTCAGCTTCGCCAGCCGCGCGACCATCGGCAGCGTGGCGGCGTCGACGCCGAAGAACGGCGCGAAGACGCCGTTGCGCTCGCCCGGGTCCTGATCGGGCAGGTAGTAAAAGGGCAGGCCCTCCTTCAGCGCGCGCACCGCGGCGCGCAGGTCGAACCCCTCGCGCACGATCAGCAGCGGCTCGTTGAAGCGGTTGCGGATCGCGAGCAGCCAGCGGTCCCAGTCGGCGTTGCGGTTGCGCGCGTAGATCGACACGCCGCGCGCGAAGGTGTTGATGCGAACGCCGCCGGCATCGAGCCCCGCGAAGTGCGGCGCGATCAGGATCAGCGGGCGATTCGAGGGATCGGTCAGGTTCTCCGCCCCTTCGACGCGAACGAAGCGCTCGAACTCCTCGCGCGAGGCGCGCGCGAGCACGCCGTGATCGACGAAGGCGCGCGCCAGGTTGCGCAGCGTGCGGCGGCCGATCGCCGCGCGTTCGGCCGCGCTTTTCTCCGGAAAGCACAGCGCGAGGTTGACGAGCGCGATACGCCGGCGCGGCCAGACGAGCCACCACAACAGATCGCCGAAAACATTGCCGAGCCGTGTGCGCGCGCGCGGCGACCAGCGCGCCGCCCATTCCATCAGCGCGACCAGCGCGCGCGCGGCGATCCGCTTCATGCCGCGGCCCCGGGCGGCTGCGCACCGGCCGGTACCTTGTAGCGGTTGTAGCCCCACAGATACTGCGCGGGACAGGCGCGGATGAGCCGCTCGAGCGCGCGGTTCAGCACGGCCGCGTCGTGGGCCGCTTCGCCGGTCAGCGGCTCCGCCAGCGGCGCGACGTGGATCCGGTAGCCACGCCCGCGCGGCAAGCGCTCGCCGTAGACGAACACGACGTTGGCGCCGTGCGCGACCGCGAGTCGCGCCGGCAGCGTCATCGTGTACGCGGGCCGCCCGAAGAACGGCGCCCACGCGCCTTCGCCCTGCGAAGGCACCTGGTCGGGCAGGATGCCGGCGGCCTGCCCGGACTTCATCGCGCGCATCAGCATTCGCACGCCGCGCATGTCGGCCGGCGCCAGCACGAGACCGTCGGCCGCGCGGCCGCCCTCCATCAGCGGGCGCAGCGCGGACTTGTGCGGCACGCGGTACAGCACGGTCATCGTGCGCGTGCGCGGGTCGGCGTGCAGCGCGTAGGTCTTGGAGATGATTTCGAAGCAGCCGAGATGCGGCGTCAGAAAGACCACCGGCCGGCCTTCGAACTGCGCCGCCTTCATGCGTTCGAGGTCGGTGGGGTCGACCTTGCCGAGCAGATCGCGCGGCGGACGCATCCAGACCCACGCGCTTTCGAACGCCTGCTTGCCCGCCTCCGCGATCGCCGCGCTGCGCGTGGCGCCATCGTCGAGACCGGCCTGCGCGAGATTGGCGCGCAAGCGCGCGCGATATCGCGGCGACAGCGCGTAGGCGAGCCAGCCGGCGGCCGCGCCGAGCGCGTGTACCGCGGCGAGCGGCATCCGCGCGATCAACTTGAAGAGCAGCGTCAACATCGTGATGGCAGGCGCGCCGCCGCCAGTTCTCGGTTCGGCCAAGGGTTTGACCCCTCTCCGGCGCGTCCTTAGAATTCGCCGCTCGCCGATTTATGACCAATTGCGGGGCGAGCCGCGCCGCGCATTGTCGCATCGCACCCAGCACGAGCGAACGCTTCGGACCCGGCGCGGCAAATACCGCTAAAGCGTCGCCGCTCACGTCGAGGGCAACGCGGTCAAGACCTTCGAACTGGAGTGGCAACGTGGCCAACGACTTTCTTTTCACCTCCGAATCCGTCTCCGAAGGCCATCCCGACAAGGTGGCCGATCAGATCTCGGACGCGATCCTCGACGCGATCCTCGAGCAGGACAAGTACTCGCGCGTCGCCGCCGAGACGCTCGTGACCACCGGGCTCGTCGTGCTCGCCGGCGAAATCACGACGAAAGCGGTCGTCGACTATCAGACAATCGCGCGCCACGTGATCAAGCGGATCGGCTACGACAACACCGAGTACGGCATCGACTACAAGGGCTGCGCGGTGATGGTCTGCTACGACAGGCAGAGCCCCGACATCGCGCAGGGTGTCGACGAAGGCAAGGGCCTGGATCTCGATCAGGGTGCGGGCGACCAGGGGCTGATGTTCGGCTACGCGTGCGACGAAACGCCCGAGCTGATGCCGGCGCCGATCTACTACTCGCACCGGCTCGTCGAGCGCCAGGCCGACGTGCGGCGCGACGGCCGCCTGCCGTGGCTGCGCCCCGACGCGAAGTCGCAGATCACGATGCGCTACGTCGACGGCAAGCCGCATTCGGTCGATACCGTCGTGCTGTCGACCCAGCACGATCCCGACGTCTCGTACGAGACGCTGAAGGAGGCCGTGATCGAGACGATCGTCAAGCCGGTGCTGCCGAAGGAGTGGCTGCAGGGCACCAAGTACCTGATCAACCCGACCGGCCGCTTCGTGATCGGCGGACCGCACGGCGACTGCGGGCTGACGGGTCGCAAGATCATCGTCGATACCTACGGCGGCGCCTGCCCGCACGGCGGCGGCGCGTTCTCCGGCAAGGATCCTTCGAAGGTCGACCGCTCGGCCGCGTACGCCGCGCGCTACGTGGCGAAGAACGTCGTCGCCGCGGGGCTGGCGCGCCAGTGCCAGGTGCAGGTGAGCTACGCGATCGGTTATTCCAAACCGATCAACATCACCGTCTACACCGAAGGCACCGGCAAGATCGCCGACGACAAGATTGCGCAACTCGTCGCCCAGCACTTCGACCTGCGACCCAAGGGCATCGTGCAGATGCTCGACCTGCTGCGCCCGATCTACGAGAAGACCGCCGCCTACGGCCACTTCGGCCGCGACGAACCCGAGTTCACCTGGGAACGAACCGACCGGGCGGCCGCGCTAGCGGACGCCGCTGGCGTAGAACGTCAGGCCGCGTAGCGGCGTGGGCCTCGGCGGGGCCCACATCCCGCGACAGCCGCCGGCGAAGGTGATCGCCGGCGGCCCGTGATCGCACCGAATGCGGCGTGCGCCGGCGCAATTCGACGGATCGCGCGCGACCGCGGATCCGGACAATGCCGCGGCCGTCATCAGCGACCACGCCGCCATGCTCAAGCGCATCCCCGCGTCCGACCTGCGCCTCGGAATGCACGTGGAAGAACTGTGCGGCTCCTGGATGGAGCATCCGTTCTGGCGCACTCGCTTCAAGCTGACCGACCTGCAGGACATCGAACGCATCCGGGCCAGCGGCATCGCCGAGGTGTGGATCGACACTTCCAAAGGCCTCGACGTCGCGCGCGACGACGGCGCCGAGATCACGCGCGAGCGCGTCGACGGCGAGATCGAGCGCGCGCTCGCACGCGCGATCGCGCAGCCGCAATCGGCGCCGGCGCGCGCGCCGATCGACGAGGAAATGGCGCGCGCAGCGCGCATCTGCCGCCAGGCCAAACCCGCGGTGGTCGCGATGTTCAACGAGGCGCGCATGGGTCGCGCGATCGACGCCGCGGGCGCGGCCTCGCTGGTGCAGGAGATCTCCGACTCGGTCAGCCGCAATCCGGGCGCGCTGATCAGCATCGCGCGCCTCAAGGACAAGGACGAGTACACGTACATGCACTCGGTCGCGGTGTGCGCGCTGATGATCGCGCTGGCGCGCCAGCTCGGCCTCGACGACGACCTCACGCGCGAGCTGGGGCTCGCCGGCCTGCTGCACGACATCGGCAAGGCCAAGGTCCCGCTCGAGATCCTCAACAAGCCCGGCAAGCTGACCGACGCCGAGTTCGAAGCGGTCAAGTCGCATCCCAAGCACGGTCACGCCATCCTCGCCGCGGGCGGCGCGGCCGGCGCGATCGCGCTCGACGTGTGCCTGCACCATCACGAAAAGATCGACGGCAGCGGCTATCCGCACCGGCTCAAGGGCGAGGCGATCAGCCTGTACGCGAAGATGGGCGCGGTGTGCGACGTCTACGACGCGATCACGTCGAACCGGCCGTACAAGAGCGGCTGGAACCCGGCCGAGTCGATCCGCAGGATGGCCGAGTGGACCAGCGGTCACTTCGACGAAGCGGTGTTCCGGGCCTTCGTCAAGACCGTCGGCATCTATCCGGTCGGCTCGCTGGTGCGCATGGAATCGGGACGGCTCGGCATCGTCGTCGAGCAGACCGAGGGCGCGCTGCTGACACCGAAGGTCAAGCTGTTCTTCTCGACGAAGTCGCAGCTTCACATCCCGCCCGAGACGATCGATCTGTCGCGGCCGGCCACCGGCGACCGCATCGCCAGCCGCGAGGATCCTGAGCGCTGGGGGCTTACCCACGTCGACGAGCTGTGGGCCGGCGAAGCTGCTGCACGCCGCGCCTGAACCGCGGCGCGCTAGTCGAACTGCGAGTTCCGCGCCTTGGCGCGAGCAACGCCGCGGAAGAGAAAACGGATCGCATGCGCGCCGAGCAGTGCGGCGAGCGCCGCCGGCAGCCAGCCCAACGCCAGCGTCAGCACGACGCCGAGGGTCGGGAAGCAAGCGCCGTAGACGGCGACGAAGATCACGACCGACGCGACCGCGCCAACCCGTTCGCCTGCTTCATCCCGTCCGAGCGGAAACACGCGCTGCCCCTCCTTGCCGGCACCCCTTTTCGGTGCGGCCGCGCACCGGGGCTGCTTCTGGCGGCGCGATCGTGATGGGAGCGTGACCGTCGCGCCATCCCCCGCGTTGGCGATCCGGATCGGGGGGCTCCCCCGGTGCCGGCGGGAATCGATTCGGCTATCATGCTCGCCCCTTCGAGGAGCGTTGCAACGGAGCCGCGTTCGCCGGACTCCGCCAGGCTCGAAGACGCCGCCTTTCTGCAGCACGAAGCGCGGCGCGTTCCAACGGCGCTCGCAAACTTCTTTCTCGAAAGGAGGGCGCGAGATGAGCGCCGTACTCAAGTCCACGACTTCAGCCAAGAACGACTTCGTCGTCGCCGACCTTGCGCTCGCCGACTGGGGCCGCAAGGAAATCCGCATCGCCGAAACGGAGATGCCTGGCCTGATGGCGATCCGCGACGAGTTCGCCGCCCGTCAGCCGCTGCGCGGCGCGCGTATCACCGGCTCGTTGCACATGACGATCCAGACTGCCGTGCTGATCGAAACGCTGCAGGCGCTGGGCGCGCAGGTGCGCTGGGCGAGCTGCAACATCTTCTCGACGCAGGACCACGCTGCGGCGGCGATCGCGGTCAAGGGCACCCCCGTGTTCGCCGTCAAGGGCGAGTCGCTCGCCGACTACTGGGAATACACGCACCGCATCTTCGAGTGGCCCGACGGCGGCTACAGCAACATGATCCTCGACGACGGCGGCGACGCCACGCTGCTGCTGCACCTGGGCAGCAAAGCGGAGAAGGATGCGTCGGTCATCGCCCATCCGACCAGCGAGGAAGAGACGCATCTCTACGCGTCGATCAAGGCCAAGCTCGCGCAGGACCCGACCTGGTATTCGACGCGGCTCGCGCACATCAAGGGCGTGACGGAAGAGACGACGACCGGCGTCAAGCGCCTGTACCAGATGGCGAAGGAAGGCAAGCTCGCCTTCCCCGCGATCAACGTCAACGATTCGGTCACCAAGAGCAAGTTCGACAACCTGTACGGCTGCCGCGAGTCGCTGGTCGACGGCATCAAGCGCGCGACCGACGTGATGATCGCCGGCAAGATCGCGGTGGTGTGCGGCTACGGCGACGTCGGCAAGGGTTCGGCGCAGGCGCTGCGCGCACTCTCCGCGCAGGTATGGATCACCGAGATCGACCCGATCTGCGCGCTGCAGGCGGCGATGGAAGGCTATCGCGTCGTGACGATGGACTACGCCTGCGACAAGGCCGACATCTTCGTCACCGCCACCGGCAACTTCCACGTGATCACGCACGACCACATGCGGAAGATGAAGGACCAGGCGATCGTCTGCAACATCGGCCACTTCGACAACGAGATCGACGTGGCGGCGCTCGCCCAATACCAGTGGGAGGAGATCAAGCCGCAGGTCGACCACGTGATCTTCCCCGACGGCAAGCGCATCATCCTGCTCGCGAAGGGGCGGCTCGTGAACCTCGGCTGCGCGACCGGCCATCCGAGCTACGTGATGTCCAGCTCGTTCGCCAACCAGGTGATCGCGCAGATCGAACTCTTCACCAATACGGCCAAGTATCCGGTCGGCGTCTACACGCTGCCCAAGCACCTCGACGAGAAGGTCGCGCGGCTGCAGCTGAAGAAGCTCGGCGCGCAATTGACCGAGCTGACCGATGCGCAGGCGCGCTACATCGGCGTCGCGAAGGAAGGGCCGTACAAGCCGGAGCACTACCGGTACTGAACGCCGCCCGTCGGGCGTCGGTCGCGAAAACGGCCGCGCCCGACGGCGCGCCCGATCGTCGCTATCGGATACCCACGTCGCGGCTGAAGGCCGACGGAGCCACCATGCGCATCCTCCTTGTCTGGATCCTCAACGCGGTCGCGTTGTGGCTGGTCACGCTGATCCTGCCCGGCGTCCAGGTGCAGGATCCCGTGCACGCCTTCATTGCCGCGATCGTGCTCGGTCTGGTCAATGCGCTCGTCAAGCCGGTGCTCGTGATCCTGACGCTGCCGGTGACGATCGTGACGCTCGGCCTGTTCCTGTTCGTCCTGAATGGCCTTTTGTTCTGGGGCGTGGGCGCGCTGCTGCCGGGCTTTCACGTCGCCGGGTTCTGGTGGGGCGTGGCCGGCGCGATCCTGTTCAGCCTGTTCTCGTGGGCGTTTTCGGCGCTGCTGCCGAGGCGGACGAGCGGCGCGCGATGATCGGCCGGCATCTGCTCTGGGCGCTGCTCGCGCTGTCGGCGCTGATCGGCGCGACGACCGCGTGGTTCGAGGCGCGCGGCACCTCCGAGCCGCCGTTGTGGACGGCGACCTACAACGTCGCCTTCGGTGCGCTGACTTTCGGCTGGGTCTACGTGGACAGTCAGCACGTCGGCTACCGGCGCTCGCCGCTGCTGAACCTGGGCATCGTGCTGCTGGCGTTCGTCGCCGTGCCCTATTACCTGCTGCGCAGCCGACCGGCTGGGGCGCGCCTGCGCGCGCTGGCCGGGCTGGCCGGGTTCTTTGCGCTGCTGATTCTCGCGGCGACCGCCGGATACACACTGCTCAACCTGCTCTCCTGACCCCGCCGCGATGACCCAGCGCACCTTCAGCTTCGAGTTCTTTCCGCCGAAGACGCCCGAAGGCGCCGACAAGCTGCGCGGCGTGCGCGCGCGGCTGGCGACGGTGAATCCGGAGTTCTTCTCCGTCACGTTCGGCGCCGGCGGTTCGACCCGCGAGGGCACGCTCGCGACCGTTCTGGAGATCCACGCCGAAGGCCGCCCGGTCGCGCCGCACATTTCGTGCATCGGCTCGACGCGCGCCTCGGTGCGCGAACTGCTGCAGCGCTATCGCGCCGCCGGCATCCGGCGGCTCGTCGCGCTGCGCGGCGACCTGCCTTCGGGTGCGGCCGGCGGCGCCGGCGACTTCCGCTATGCGAACGAGCTGGTCGAGTTCATCCGCACCGAAACCGGCGACTGGTTCCACGTCGAAGTCGCCGCGTATCCCGAGTATCACCCCCAGGCGCGTTCGCCCGCCGAGGATCTCGCCAATTTCGTGCGCAAGGTGCGCGCCGGCGCCGATTCGGCGATCACGCAGTATTTCTACAACTCGGACGCGTACTTCCGCTTCGTCGACGACGTCGCTGCGCTCGGCTGCACGGTGCCGATCGTGCCGGGCATCATGCCGATCACCAACTACGCGCAACTCGCGCGCTTTTCCGACGCCTGCGGCGCGGAGATACCGCGCTGGATCCGCAAGCGGCTGGAGAGCTTCGGCGACGACCGCGAATCGATCCGCGCCTTCGGCCTGGACGTCGTCACCGACCTGTGCGAACAGGTTCTCGCGGTCGACGCCCCCGGCCTGCACTTCTACACGATGAATCAGGCCGAGCCGACGCTCGCGATCTGGCAGCGTCTCGGTCTGCCGGCCGGCTGAACGGCCGCCGTCGAACTCAGATCAGACAGGCGAGCGCGCCGGCCCGGACGGCGCGCGCGTCCGCGCTTGGGCTCGCGTCCGTCGACGCATCCGCGAGCGCCCGCGCAACGCCGCCGGCGGTCGCTGCGCCGATGTCGAGCACCGCGCCGCCGAGCACCGCGGCCGCGACGAGTCCGAGCAGCCACATCCACAACGAATCGAGTTTCCACGCGTTCACGGCAGCCTCCTTGGCTCGACAGCGATCGCGACGGGTGGGACCGGACTCAGCCGGGCTGCGCGCCGGCCAATTGCAGCCGCGTGCGCCAGCGCTGCACGCCGCGCGCGACCGCGCCGGCCGCGTCGACGATGCGGCGCCACAGACGCGGCGCGTGCGACACGCGCTCGACGATCTCGACGCGCGAAGGCGCGAGGCTCTCGAGCAGCGCGGTGCCGCGCGCCCGCAGCGCGACTTCGTCGCCGCTGCCGGCGATCGCGTCCTGCGGGAGTCCTTCTTCGGTCAGCCAGATGCTGCCGTACAACACGCGCACCTTCGCGCCCGGGTGCGATTCGAACATCAGCATCTGTTCGTAGCCCAGGTCGATCGTGCGCACGGTCATCGGTTCCCAGCTCATCGACTTCTCCCATTCGTTCGGCGCATGAGTGCGTCGGCACGGTCGAATTAGATGCCTAGGGCGTCTGCTCGACAAACGAAAAGATCGCAGTTGATGGATGCACGAAGTGCATGTATGGTCGCCCGATCGTCTCGAACCCGACCGGAACCGACCGCACGATGTCCGCCAAACCCGCCGCAGCGCGCCGCGCCGCGCGACCGATCGCGCTGGCCGCGCTGCGCGGCTTCGAAAGCGCGGCGCGCCACCTGTCGTTCACGCTGGCGGCCGCCGAGCTGAACCTGACGCAGTCGTCGATCAGCCGCCAGATCGCTTCGCTCGAACGGCAGGTCGGCAAGCCGCTGTTCGTCCGCCGCACGCGCGCGCTCGAGCTGACCCCCGCCGGCGAGCGGCTGTACGCCGCCGTGCGCCAGAGCATCGGCGCGATCGACCGCTGCGTCGACGAGATCCGCGGTGTCGGCGGGCCGCCGCGCGTGACGGTCGCGACCTACGCCTCGTTCGCGTCGCTGTGGCTCGTGCCGCGGCTCGCGGCGTTCCAGAAGGCGCACCCGGAGATCGAGATCCGCATCGACGCGGCCGACCGTCTGGTCGACCTCGAGGCCGAGGAGATCGACATGGCGATCCGCTGGCTGCGGCCCGGCTCGAGCGTCGATCCGAGCGCGCTGCTGCTCGGCGAAGAGGAAGTCGCGCCGGCGCTGAGCCCGCGCCTGCTCGAATCGTCGGGCGCCGTCCTGAATACGCCCGCGGATCTGTTGAGCCTGCCGCTACTCGAAATGGACGACGGCTTGCCCAGTTCACCCTACAGCAGTTGGGTGCGCTGGTTCGAATTCGTCAAAGCCGGCCCGGTGCGGCCGCGCGCCGGCCGCCTTTACTTCACGTACCTGGACCAGGCGGTGCAGGCCGCCGTGCGCGGCCAGGGCGTCGCGATGGTGCGCACGCCGTTCCTCGACGATCTGGTGGCCAGCGGCGATCTTGCGATGCCGTTCCCGAAGCTGCGGATGCGCTCCGGCTACCGCTACTTCCTGATCGTCAACCCGCGCCGCGCCCACCTGCCGCAGGTCGAGACCTTCCGTGCGTGGGTCGTCGAGGAGTTCAAACGCGGGCCGCACCGGCTCACGTGATCGGATCGTGCTGTTCGGATTGCGGATCGCGGATTGCGCTGGGCGTCGACGTGCGGCGCTGAGCGACCGGCGTCTGCGTCGCAATCCGCGATCCGAATCGCGCAATCCGAACTAAAGCACGCCCGACTCGGTGATGACCAGGTCGAGCCGTACGTCGTGCGGCTGCGGATCGATCGACGCGATGCGGCCGCAATCGAAACCCACGCCGACCAGCGCCGGGCGCACCGCGAACGCGGCCGCGGTGCGGTCGTAGAAGCCGCCGCCGTAACCGAGCCGGTAACGCTGGTTGTCGATTCCGACGCACGGGATCAGAAGAAGCTGCGGCACGACCCTCTGCACGACCGCGGGCACCGCGATGCCGTAGGCGCCGGCCTGCATCGGCGTGTGCGGCGTCCACGCTGCGAACTCGAGCACTTCGCCGGCGACCACGGGCAGCGCTGCCGTCCGTCCGGCGCTTTCCGCCAGCCACTCGCGGATCACCGGCGTCAGATCGGGCTCGCCGCGCACCGGCCAGAAGAACGCAAGCCGCACCACCGGCATCGTGCGCAGCCAGCGGCCGACGCGCGCGACCAACGCGCGCTCGCGGACTTCCCGATCGGCCAGCGCCGCGCGCGCCGCGAGTAAACGCGCGCGCAGGCCGGCGCGTTCGGAGTCGGGCTGGATCGTCGGGTCTTTCGTTCCCATCGCGCGGTGCGGTCTGGCCGCAGAATACGGGCATTGCGAAACGAAGGGCCGTGAATATTCGGCGTTCGACCCGTACGCGGCTTGTGCAAACTTTTGTCCGATTCGTCTTTCGAAGCAAGGCTTGCCGCGCCTTCGCTCGTACTGCTAGTCTGACTCCGATGTCGTTTCGTCTCGCTGTCTCCTGTATTGCCGCGCTGCTGATCGCGGCGCCGCCGCCCGCCGCTGCGAACGTAGCCACGCTGTCGCCCGACGACGCCTTTCTCGCCGCGCGCGAGGCCGCCCGCGTCGGCGACGAAGAGCGGCTCGCCGCGCTGGCGGCCGTGCTCGAGGAGCATCCGCTCGCCTCGTACGTCGAGTTCTGGCGCCTGCAGGTGCGGCTGCACAGCGACCCGCAGGAGCAGGTCGACGCCGCGGTCGCGCGCTTCCTCGAACGCCACGCGGGCACCTACGTCGCGGACCGGATGCGGCTCGAGTGGCTGCTCGCGCTCGGCGCGCGCGGCGACCACGCGACCTTTTCGCGCGAACTGCCGCGGCTCGTGTGGAACGACGACGGCCAGCTTCGCTGCTACGCGATGCTCGTGCGCTATACGCGCAACGAAGGCCGCCGCATCGACGAGCTCGCGCGCGAGGCGCGCCGCGTGCTGGCCGCGAGCCGCGAATCGGGCGGCGAAGGCTGCATGGCGCTCACCGACGCGCTGCTCGCGTCCGCACACATCTCGCCCTGGGAGCGCGTGCGCGCGCTGGTCGAGCAGAACCAGATCGCGACCGCCAAGCGGCTCGCGGCGGCAATCCCGAACCTCGACGCCGCGCAGTTCGCGCAGGCGGTCGACCGCCCGGCCGCCTGGCTCGCTGCGCACGAACGACGGCTGACCGAAACGCAGCGCGAGCTGGCAATCGTCGCGATCGTTCGGCTCGCGCGCGACGAGCCTGCGCTGGCGGCGCGCTACGCCGGCGCGCTGGACCTGCACTTTTCGCCCGAGCAGCGCGGCATCGTGTGGGGTCGGATCGGCCACATGGGTGCGTTCAAGTTGCTCCCCGAGGCGGTCGACTGGTACCGCCGCGGCGGCGAACAGGTCGGCACCGGCGACGACGCGGCACGCGCCGACGAGGTGCTCGAATGGCAGGTGCGCGCGGCGTTGCGCGCGCCGCGCGGGCCCGATTGGGAGATGGTCCGCAGCACGATCGAGCGCATGCCGGCCGACCTGCGGCGCGAGCCGGCGTGGGTGTACTGGTACGGGCGCGCGCTCGCCGCCGACGGCCGCGACGGCGAGGCACAGGCGCAATACAGGTCGATCGCGCACCGCTTCAACTTCTACGGCAAGCTCGCGGCCGAAGAACTGGGCCTGCCGATCGCGCTGCCGCCGCGCCCCACGCCGCCCACCGAGCAGCAGGTGGCGGGCTTCGCGGTGAACGCGGGCTTCGACCGCGCGCTGAAGTTCTACGAGCTGGGGCTGCGCGTCGAGGGCAACCGCGAATGGTCATGGCAGCTGCGCGGCTTCGACGATCGCAAGCTGCTCGCCGCCGCCGAATACGCGCGCAGCCGCGGCGTATACGACCGCATGATCGCCACCTCCGAGCGGACGCGCGAAGAGCACGACTTCACGCAGCGCTTCCCGGCGCCGCACCGCGAGACGCTGGCGCGCCACGCGCAGGCGGCCGGCCTCGACGAGACCTGGGTGTACGGGCTGATCCGGCAGGAGTCGCGCTTCATTCAGGACGCGCGCTCGTCGGCCGGCGCGCAGGGGCTGATGCAGATCATGCCCGCGACCGCGCGCTACGTCGCGCGCCGCATGGGCGTGTCCGACTACCGCGCCGCGCGGCTCACCGATCTGGACGTGAACCTGCAGCTCGGCACCGCCTATCTGCGCATGGTCTTCGACGACCTCGACGGCCATCCGGTGCTCGCTTCGGCCGCGTACAACGCCGGACCGAGCCGCCCGCGCGCGTGGCGCGCCGCGCTGGCGCGGCCGGTCGAAGGCGCGATCTTCGCCGAGACGATTCCGTTCAACGAAACGCGCGACTACGTCAAGCGCGTGATGTCGAACACCGTCTATTACGCGGCCCTGTTCGAGAAGCAGGCGCAGTCGCTGAAGGCGCGGCTCGGCGTGGTTTCCCCCAAAGCCGCCGGCACGACCGCGCTGCCCTGAGCCGGACCGCGGCGCGCTGGCGGCGCGCCGCTTCCGGATATCCCGCATGTAAGTCTGGCGCAAGCTTGGGGTCAGGCTGGTGACAGCTTCGCCCCCTACACTGCCCTTGCGCTGCGAAGTCGGCAACAGAACCGGTGCGCAGCGCAACACCCGAACCGGTCTGCCCGCATGCTTGCACCGTCGCTGATCCGGCGCTAGCTTGTATCGGCCGACCACCCATGACCCTGGGGAGGAAAGCCATGTCTGCCGGACAAGCGGCGAACGCGCCGTCATTGAACTGGGCGGCGATCGACGCCGACCCGCGCTTCCAGCGGCTGCACAGCAGAAAGGTCCGCTTTCTCGCGAGCCTGATGCTGTTCTCGATCGTCTTCTACTTCCTGCTGCCGATCGGCGCAGCGTATTTCCCCGAAGTCTTCAAGATCAGGCTGTGGGGGCCGCTGAACGTCGGCATCGCTTTCGCGCTGACCGAGTTCGTCGTCGCGTGGGGCATCGCGTTCCACTACTCGCGCCGCGCCAACGCGGAGTTCGACGAAATGGCGCGCGAGCTGATCCGCGACGCCGAGAAGATCGGGAGGACGTCATGAACGCGCGCAAGTCGTTGTACCTCGCGGCCGGCGCGCTGTCGCTGCCCCTGATCGCGCTGCCTGCGTTCGCACAAGGCACGGTCGGCGCCGAATGGCGCTGGCTCACCTTCATCGTGTTCGCCGCGATCATCGGCGTCACGATGTTCGTCACGTACCTCGCGGCCAAGCGCGTGAAGTCCGCCTCCGACTTCTACACCGCGGGCGGCGGCGTGTCGGGCCTGCAGAACGGCTGGGCGATCGCCGGCGACTATCTGTCGGCGGCGAGCTTCCTCGGCATCGCCGGACTGATTTCGCTGTACGGCTACGACGGCTTCATGTATTCGGTCGGCTGGCTGGTGGCCTACATCACCGTGCTGCTGGTGATCGCCGAGCCCTGCCGCAACATCGGCAAGTACACGCTTGCGGACATCCTCGCCTACCGCAACGACCCGAAGAAGACGCGCGTCGTCGGCGCGATCTCGGTGATCACCGTGTCGACCTTCTATCTGACCGCGCAGATGGTCGGCGGCGGCGTGCTGGTCAAGACGCTGGTCGGCATCGACTACGAGATCTCGGTGATCACGGTCGGCGTGCTGATGCTGGGCTACGTGCTGTTCGGCGGCATGGTCGCGACGACCTGGGTGCAGATCATCAAGGCGATCCTGCTGGTCACCGCGTCGATCCTGCTCGTGATGTTCGTCTGGACGCCCTACGGTTTCTCGCTGCCGGGCTTTCTCGAGGCAGCGGTGGGCGACGCCGGGATCCAGGCCCAGGTCGCGGCGCTGCTCGGCGACGCGGCGAAGAACATGAGCGCGGCCGAACTGGGCCAGCGCTTCCTCGAACCGGGGCTGCTGTTCAAGGCGCCGATCGACCAGATTTCGCTCGGCATGGCGCTGGTGTTCGGCACCGCCGGCCTGCCGCACATCCTGATGCGCTTCTTCACCGTGCCGACGGCGCAGGAAGCGCGCAAGAGCGTGATCTGGGCGATGGCGATCATCGGCGGCTTCTACGTGCTGACGCTGTTCCTCGGGCTGGGCGCGGCGATGAAGGTCGGCGCACCCAACATCCGCGCGGTCGACGCCGGCGGCAACATGGCCGCGCCGCTGCTCGCGCAGTTCGTCGGCGGCGGGCCGGACAGCTTCTTCGGCAACCTGTTCCTCGCCTTCGTCGCGGCGGTGGCGTTCGCCACCATCGTGGCGGTGGTCGCGGGCCTCGTGCTCGCAGCCGCTTCGGCGATGGCGCACGATCTCTACGTCGGCGTGATCCGCGGCGAGCACGCTACGCCGCAGGAACAGGTCAAGGCCGCGCGCATCGCGACCGTGATCGTCGGCGCGCTGGCGATCGCGATCGGCATCCTCGCCAAGGGCCAGAACGTGGCGCATCTGGTCGCGCTCGCGTTCGCGGTCGCAGCCTCGGCCAATTTCCCGTGCGTGCTGCTGACGCTGTACTGGAAACGCTGCAACACCGGCGGCATCATGGCCGGCATGGTCGTGGGCACGCTGACTGCGATCGGCCTCGTGCTGGTCTCGCCGAACATGACCTACCCGCTGGCGATGAAGGCCGCCGCGCAGAAGGTGCTCGACGGTGCGCCGGCACGCGAAGCGGCGCTCAAGGAAGCGCTTGCGTCGGGCGACGCCGCCCGCGTCGCGAAGGCCGAGAAAGACGCGAAGGCGCTGGAGGCGGCAGTGGCCAAGGCCAAAGGCGATCTGGAGCGCTTCAAGAACGAGAACACCAGCCTGGTCGGCCTCGAAAAGCCGCTGTTCGAACTGAAGAACCCGGGGCTGATCTCGATTCCGCTGGGCTTCCTCGCGGTGATCCTCGGCTCGCTGCTGTACCGCGACAAGCGCGCCGAGGACATGTGGGACGAGCTGTACGTCCGCCAGAACACCGGCATCCTCGTCGCCAAGGCGCACGCGCACTGACGCCCGGCGTCGGTGCGCATGCGCTGCGCGCCCTTGGGTACGCAGAGGGGGCTGTTCCACCGCCCCCTCTGGACTCCCCCATGGCGGGTCTCGGATCGACGCGCGCACGCCGCCAATGTGCCAAACGAGGGTCTCGCGAGAGGCCCTTTGTCGTCGCGGACGGGCGTGCGCCATGATTGACATTGAGTCGGCGCAAGCAAGGCATCCCGCGCAACCCGCAATCCGCGCTCCGCAATCCGAGTTTCGATGAACGAACCCGCTACCCCGCCGCTCGTCTTCGAAGCCGTGCGCGACTTCCTCGCGAAGCACGCGCCGTTTTCGCGGATGGACGAGCAGGCGTTCGCATTCCTCGTGCCGCGGCTCGCGCTCGCGTACTTCGCGAAGGACAGCGTGATCGTCGACCGCAACGCCGAGTTTCCGCCGCTCGTGATCATCCAGAGCGGCGCGGTCGCGAGCCAGACCGCGGGGCTCGACACGCTGCCCGACCGCGTGCTCACGCCCGGCGAGTGCTTCCCGGTCGGCGCGCTTGCCGCCGGCGGCCGTCCCACGCGCAGCTACCGCGCGGTCGAGGACGTGTTCGCCTACCTGCTCGCGGTCGACGACTTCCAGGCATTGCGCCGGCTTTCGCCGTCGTTCGAGGCGTACTGCACCGAAGCGGTCACCGTGCTCGCGCAGCAATCGCTCGCCGAACTGCAGCGGCACTACAGCCAGATCGCCGCCGACCAGCATTCGCTGACGCGGCCGCTCGGCGAACTGCTGCCGCGCGCGCCGGTGACCTGCGCGCGCGACACCCCGCTCGGCGAAGCGATCGCGCGGATGCGCGAGTACGGCGTGCGCTCGATCATCGTCGTCGGCGCCGACGGCGAAGCGGCCGGCATCTTCACGCTGAACGACTTGCGCGACCGCGTGGTGCTGCAGCAGCTTCCGCTTTCGACGCCGGTCGGCGCGGTCGCGACGACCGATCCGCTGACGCTGCCCGCGCACGCGACCGCCGCCGACGCGATCCAGCAGATGGCCGCGAGCGGCTTCCACCAAGTCATCGTCACCGATCACGGACGCGTCGCCGGCATCGTCTCCGAACGCGACCTGTTCGCGCTGCAGCGCGTTTCGCTGCGCCAGGTCCACCACTCGATCCGCTCGGCGCGCAGCATCGCCGCGCTGGCGCATGTGGCCGGCGACATCCGCAACCTGACCGCGAACCTGCTCGCGCAGGGTGTGGCCGCCGAAGCGCTGACGCGCACGATCGCCGCGCTGAACGACGCGCTGACGCGCCAGGTGCTGACGCTGGTGCTGCAGGACCATCCGCTCGCCGGGATGAACTGGTGCTGGCTCGCGCTCGGCAGCGAAGGCCGCGGAGAACAGACGCTCGCGACCGATCAGGACAACGCGCTGATCTTCGCCGGCGACGCGAACCTCGCGGAGACGCTGCGCACGCGGCACGAGCTGCTCGGCTTCGCGCGCGAAGCCAACGAAGCGCTCGACCGCCTGGGTTTTCCGCTGTGCAAAGGCGGCATCATGGCGGGCAACCCGCAGTGGTGCCTGACGACCGACGAGTGGCGTGCGCGCTTCACCGTCTGGCTCGCCGAACCGACGCCACAGGCGCTGCTCAACGCCAACATCTTCTTCGACTTCAGGCCGCTGTTCGGCGACGCCGCGCTCGCCGATGCGCTGCGCGACTGGCTGCTCGCGCGCACGCAGGACAACAAGCTGTTCCTGCGGCTGATGGTTGCCAACGCGCTCGAGGCCGAACCGCCGCTCGGCCTGATCCGCGCCTTCGTCGTCGACGACGACCCGCCGCACGAAGGAACGCTCGACCTGAAGACGCGCGGCACGCGGCTCTTCGTCGACGCGGGCCGCGTGCTTGCGCTCGCGCTCGGCATCGACGAAACCGGCACCGCCGACCGGCTGCGGCGCGCGGGCGACAAGCTCGGCGTCGAACGGCGGCACGTCGACGCGACGGTCGAGGCCTTCCACTTCCTGCAGGTGTTGCGGCTGCGCACGCAGGAACGCGGCGCCGCGGCGGCCGTCAACCGCATCGATCCTCACGCGCTGAACGAAGTCGACCAGCGCATGCTGAAGGAGGCCTTCCGCCAGGCGCGCAAGCTGCAGCAGCGGCTGAAAGAGACCTACTCGTTCGCGCTGTGATGGGCTACTTCGCCGAGCTTCTGCGCACCCGACCCGCGCTGCCGCCCGGGCTCGAAGCGCGGCTGCAGCGGCTGAGCGAGCTGGCGCCGCCGCCGACCCGCAACCGCCATCGCGCATCGCGCTACGTGACCGTCGACGTCGAGACGACCGGGCTCGACCTGAAGCGCGACCGCGTGCTTTCGATCGGCGCGGTCGCGGTCGAGCGCGGCGCGATCGCGCTCGGTCGCTGCTTCGAGGTCGTGCTGCGCCAGCCCGAGTCGTCGAGCCGCGACAACATTCTCGTGCACCGGATCGGCGGCCAGCGGCAGCTCGCCGGCGTCGATCCGGCCGAGGCGCTCGTGTCCTTCCTCGAGTACGTCGGGCACGCGCCGCTGGTCGCCTACCGCGCCGACTTCGACCGCACGATGATCGACCGCGCGCTGAAGGAAACGCTGAACACCCGCACGCAGAGCGCGTGGATCGATCTGGCCAAGCTGCTGCCCGCGCTGTATCCGTCGAACGAGTGCCGCACGATGGACGACTGGCTCGCGTTCATGGGCGTGCGTATGATCGCGCGCCACGACGCGCTCGCCGACGCGCTCGCCACCGCGCAGATGCTGCAGGTGTGCCTTTACCGCGCCGACACCCTGGACATGACCTGCCCGGCGCACCTGCTCGAGATGCAGAAGGCGCAGCATTGGCTGGGGAAGCGGTGATCGCTCGGATTGCGGATTGCGCTCGCCCGACTTCGGCGGTCGGCAGCGCTGAAGCGGCGGTGAAGGAGCCGTCTGCGATCGCAGCCTAGAATGCGGACCGACTCGCGATCCGCACTCCGCAATCCGAACATGCGCCACACCAACGTCCTCGTCATCGGGTCTTCGGGCTTCGTCGGCCGGTACCTGGTCAATGCGCTCGTCGCGCGCGGCTGCCGCGTGCTGGCGCCGACGCGGCGACGCGAGCGCGCCAAGCACCTGATCCTGCTGCCGACCTGCGATGTCGTCGAAGCCGACGTACACGACGAGGCGACGCTCGAGCGGCTGATCCGCGGGCAGGACGCGGTGGTCAACCTGGTCGGCATCCTGCACGGCACGCAGCAGCAGTTCACCAGGGCGCACGTCGAGCTGCCGCGCCGGATCGTCGCCACCTGCGAGAAGCTCGGCGTGCGCCGGTATCTGCACATGAGCGCGCTGGGCGCCGATCCGGACGGCCCGTCGATGTACCAGCGCAGCAAGGGCGAGGCCGAAAGGCTCGTGCGCGCCTGCCCGCTCGACTGGACGATCTTCCGGCCGTCGGTGATCTTCGGCGCCGAAGACAACTTCCTCAATCTGTTCGCGCGGCTCGCGCGCTGGTTCCCGCTGCTGCCGATCGGCGGCGCAAACGTGCGCTTCCAGCCGGTCTGGGTCGAAGACGTGGCCAACGCCTTCGCCAACAGCCTCGACAACCGCGCGACGTATCGCAAGACCTACGAGCTGGCGGGGCCGAAGATCTACACGCTGCGCGAACTGGTGCGTTATGCGGCGGCCGCCGCCGGCCACCGCCGGGCGGTGATCGCGCTGCCCGATCCGATCGCGCGGCTGCAGGCCTGGCTGATGGAGCGCGCGCCCGGCGAGCCGCTGCTTTCGCGCGACAACCTCGATTCGATGAAACGCGACAACGTCGCTTCGCAGCAGCCGTACCGGCCCGCGCCCGAGCTGGGCATCGCGCCGACGCCGCTCGAAGCCGAAGCGTCGATCTATCTCGCCGGGCTGCATCCGCGCACGCGCTTCGGCGGTTTCCGCGCGCGCGCAAGGAGGTAGATTCCCGCCATGGCCCTGACCCTGATCATCGGCAACAAGAACTACTCGTCGTGGTCGCTGCGCGCCTGGCTGGCGATGAAGATGGCCGGCGTCGCGTTCGACGAGATCCGCATCGCGCTCGACCAGCCCGACACCAAGGCGAACATCCTGAAGCACTCGCCGAGCGGGCGCGTGCCCTGCCTGATCGACGGCGACCTGACCGTCTGGGATTCGCTCGCGATCTGCGAATACGTCAACGAGACGCAGGCGCGCGGCCGCATGTGGCCGGCGCGCGTGAGCAGCCGCGCGCAAGCGCGTTCGGTCGCCGCCGAGATGCACTCGGGCTTCGCCGCGATGCGCGCGCATCTGTCGATGGACATCCGCTCGCGCCATCCGGAAAAAGGCGCGGCGGCGCTCGAGCGGCCGGACGTCGCCGCCGACGTGCGGCGCGTGCAGGACATCTGGCTCGAATGCCTCGCGCGTTCGGGCGGGCCGTTCCTGTTCGGCACCTTCTCGATCGCCGACGCGTTCTTCGCACCGGTGGTCACGCGTTTCGTGACCTACGGCGTGACGCTGCCGCCCACGCTCGGCAACTACAGCGACCGCGTGCTCGAGCTGCCGCCGATGCAGGAGTGGATCGCCGCCGCGCAGGCCGAGCCCGAGGTCATCGAGTACTGATGCGGGTCTATGCGGTCGGCGGCTGGGTGCGCGATCGGTTGCTCGGCCGCAGCCACAGTGAACGCGACCGCGACTGGGTCGTCGTCGGCGCCACGCCCGACGAGATGATCGCCGCCGGCTACAAGCCGGTCGGTAAGGATTTCCCGGTCTTCCTGCATCCGCAAACGCACGAGGAATACGCGCTCGCGCGCACCGAGCGCAAGACCGCGCCCGGCTACAAGGGCTTCGTCTTCCACGCCGCGCCCGACGTGACGCTCGAGCAGGATCTGGCGCGGCGGGACCTGACGATCAACGCGATCGCGATGGACGAAAGTGGCGCGCTGATCGATCCGTTCGGCGGCCGGCGCGACCTCGAAGCGAAGGTGCTGCGCCACGTCGGTCCGTCGTTCGTCGAGGATCCCGTCCGCATCCTGCGGGTGGCGCGCTTCGCCGCGCGCTTTCACGACTTCACGATTGCACCGGAGACGCGCGCGCTGATGCGCGCGATCGTCGACCGCGGCGAGGCCGACGCGCTGGTGCCCGAGCGCGTCTGGCAGGAGCTGGCGCGCGGGTTGCTCGAAGCGAGGCCGTCGCGGATGATCGAAGCGCTGCAAGACTGCGGTCTGATGGCTCGGCTTTATCCCGAGCTCGACGATCTCGCGGCCGTCGCGCCCGCGCTCGACCGCGCGGCCGACCGCGGGCTCGCGCTTCCCGCGCGCTTCGCGATCCTCGCCGCGGCGTGCGGTGCGCCGGCGAAGCTCGCCGGGTTGCTCGGCAAGCTGCCCGTCGACGGCGAGTCCGCGAGCCTCGCCCGACTGCTCGTCGAACTGCGAGCCGCGCTGCCGCAGGCGCGCGCTGCGCACACGCTGCTCGGCGCGATCGAGCGCGCCGACGCGCTGCGCCGGCCGGAGCGCTTCGAGTCGCTGCTGCAGGCGGTCGAAACGCTCGACGCGGTGGGCCTCGATGGTCTGCGCCGCGCGCTGCGCGCCGCCGCAGCTGTCGACGCCGGCACGATCGCCGCGCGCCACGCGCCCGACACCGCCGCGATCGCCGCGGCGGTCCGCCAGGCGCGGCTCGAAGCGATCGCCGCCGCTTCGCGTTGAGGCGCATCGCCGCGCGCAGCGGTTTAGGCTCACCACAGAGACACGGAGAACACAGAGGACTGCAACAGAGGCTTCTTGTCGGTGCCCTCGGCGTTCGCGCTCCGTCCGCAATGCCGAAGAACCCGTTACGGAGACGCCGTGAAACTCAACGCTCTTTGGCTTTCCTCCGTGTTCTCGGTGTCTCCGTGTTGAGAACCCTCGCTGCGCCCTAGGCGGCCGCTGCGAGCGCGCGCGCTTCGCGGACGAAACCGGGCCACAGGTCGAACAGGCGCAGGCCGATCGCTTCGCCGAGTTTGCGATAGCTTTCCCACTGTCCTTCGTCGAAGAACTGATCGCCCGTGGACTGCTGCGGGAACGCCGGTTGCCGGCGCGCGTAGAGCTTGACGTCGAGCGGCGCGAAGTCGGGCACGGCGGGTTTCACGACGACGAGCAGCGCCCCGCGCGCGAGCCCGTCCGCGCCCGCCGCATAACGCACGCGCGCGGCGAGCGCGCAGCGGTCGCCGCGCCGCGCCGGGTCGCGAAACTGCTCGATCGTGCCGAACCAATGCGCGGCGTCGGCGTGGCCGAGCCGTCCCACGAAGGCCGCAAGCTCGCCCTCCTCGAAGAACTCGATCTCGGCGCCGAAGTCGATCCGCGCGCGCCGCACGAGGTTCTGCAGATCGTTGAAACCGTAGTCGGGATCGGCGCCGTTGTCGGCACAGACGATGAGCGCCGCCCGCCGGCGCAGCAGCTCGTAGACGGCGGTGTTCTCGAAGTGACCGCCGTCCGAGAGATTCCAACGCAACCCGCGCCGGCCGTAGAAGCCGCCGGTCAACTCCTGCCACACGAGGTCGAAGGTCCTGAGCAGGCTTTCGCGCTGCTGCGTGCTCATCTTCGCCGCCGGCAGCCACCAGTACGCGAGCCGCGCGTTGACGAGCCAAGCGAGCATCGAAAAACCCTTCGCCGACATGCGACCCAGGCCCGTCGAGACGGCCGCGCCGGAAATCGCCGCCCACGCGCCGAGTGCGAGCCGCTCGCAGCGCGTCTGGCGGTCGTAGTCCTCGCGCGCGTCAGCGCCCGCCGTGTCGGGCAGAGCGGGCAGATCGGCGAACTGCAGCCGCGATCCGATCTCGTGCACCGGCTGCGCCCAGCGATGGAAGCGGTCGTCGACGTTGATGCCCAGCGGGCCAACGGTCAGCGGGACACCTTTGCGATCCTCGCGCACCAGATTCGATGTCTGCGACAGCGTCTCGTTGACGGTCGCGCAGACGAGATGCAGCGGGCCGGCCGAACCGCCCGCGTAGTAGCTGCGCAGCGCCACCTCGTCGTCGGGGTGCGATTCGGAGACGAACAGCGCGCGCGCGTCCGACTGGCTCGCGAGCGGCGCGTGCAGCGTCTCATGAAGCTGGGCGAGCCGTCTGAAGTTGGCCGCGCCGAGGAAGGTGCGCACCAGCCGCGCGCAGTAGAAGCGGTGGAACGTCGAGTTGTTGAGGAACCCCAGGCTTTCGCGCACCAGCGCCGCGAGCAGCGCCCACGCGAGCGCCACGCCGATCAGCAGCGCGAAGTGCCCGGTCGCGAGCCGCGCCTGCGGCTTGACGCGCAGTTCGGCGAGCCACGGGCTCCAGACGATCCACTGCACGAACGCGACCAGCAGCGCCGCGATCGCGGCCAATGCGGCCAACGCGACGACGAGTGCGACGAGCTTCTGCAGCCGCGCGAGCCGCTTCTTCCACGCCGTCGCGTCCGCGCCGACCGCCCCGCCGAGCTTGCGCGCGAAGGCAAGCGCGACCGCGATCGCGCCGCCGCCGGAGGCGAGCGCCGCGAGTTCACCCGGACGATTGCGCAGCCAAGCGACGAACAGCGTCTGGCCGAACGAGTCGACAAAACCGCAGGCCGCGGCGACGGCGAGCAGCGCGAGCGTTGCGGTCAGCGCCTGCGTCAGCTTCAACCGCGCGCGCGCCACCGCCGACGTATGGGTCCAGTCCTCGCCGGGCTTGAGCATCCGCGCGAGCCAGAAGCGCTGCAGCAGCAGCGTGACGATCGCCAGGTACGCGCCGTAGCCGAGCAGGAAAACGACCGGGTTGTCCCAGCGGTCGAAGCGCGCGAGCAGCACGCCGAAGACCAGACTCGCGACGAGCAGCCAGTACGGACCGAGCTTGATCGCGCGCTCCTCGGCCGACAGCTTCGCCGCCTTCTCCTGCCGGAACACGAGCCAGTAGATCAGCACCAGCGGGCCGCCGATCGCAACGGCGGCGAGCGGCACGAGCCACAGGATCGGGCTCCACCACCACCCGAGCGCATCGCCGATCACCGCGAGATCCCAGTCGAGCCCATCGAGCCGGGGCGCGATCCCGCCGCCGATCGCCTGCCCCGCGACGTGCAGCCCGATGCGGACCACATACGCGGCCAGCACGGCGCCGATCAACGCGAGCGCCAGCACGTAGTGCACGCCGATCAGCGAGCGCAGATAGAACGCCGTCATGAACAGCAGGTCCTTCGCGCCGCTCGGCGTCAGATAGCGGCCGTTCTCGCGCAGCCAGCGCAGCGGATGGAAGATCGTCTTGTCCGCGCCGGGCGCGCCGACGCGGATCGACGCGGCGGTCGCGTGCGGGGGATCCGTGAGCAGCCGCTCGGCGCGCTCGGCAGCCGCCAGCGCCGACTCGGGTGCGGCCTGCGGCGCTTCGCGCGGCAGCGGGTCGGGCACGGCGAGATCGGCCGTGCGCGGAAGGAAGAGGCTCCCCAGGAACGAACCGGTATAGCCGCCGCCCGAAACCGTCGACAGATAGTCGATCTGCGGGAACAGTCTCTTTGCCGCGAGCGCCTGCGCGAGACCGAGCGAGAAGGTCGCGCTGCGGATGCCGCCGCCGGAAAACGCGAGCCCGACGGGATGCTCGGGCGGCAGCGCATCGGCGTCGGGCCGGCGCCCTTCCCACAACGCGCGCCGCGTGCGGATGCGCTCGTGCTCCAGCTTCGGATCGAACGCGTGTTGGTCGTTGTTCATGTTGTCCCCCGCCTGCCGTCGCGACCTTGCCGCGCCGGCGATCATGCCGCGCGCCGCGGCGCGCGTCATCCCGCCGATTCGCGAGCGTTCAGATGAGCTTGCCGATGAGAAAGACCAGCAGCGTCAGCAGCAGCGTGCTGGCGAACGGCAGCAGATATTCGCGCTTGCCGATGCGAAACCGGAAGTCCCCGGGCAGGCGCCCGATCCCGAGCCGCTGCAACCAGGGCTGCAGCGCGGTCAGCACGACCAGACCGAGGAAAAGAGTGACGAGGAAGCGCATGGGGTCGGACGTCGGGTCGCAAGTGTGCAGGTCAGCCCGTTTACGCAATCCGCAATCCGCAATGCGCAGTCCTAGAGCGTATGCACGCGGTCGCCGCGAACGAAGCCGAGCAGCGGCACATCGATGCCGCGGCCGACCGCCAGCACCTTGAACAGTTCGCCCATCTCCGCCTCCGAGATCAGCCGGTGCGCTTCGTTGGCGCGCGCATGCGTGTGGCCGGCCTGCAGGCGATCGAGCAGACCGCAGTTGAGCAGGAAATGCGCCTGCGACGTATAGCCCAGCACGTCGAGCCCGGCTTCGTGCGCCGCGTCGGCGATGCCGGTGAAGTCCACGTGCGCGGTCAGGTCGTTCAGCCCCGGCAGCCAGAACGGATCGGCGTGCGCATGGTGGCGGTAGTGGCACATGATCGTGCCCATCAGCCGTTGCGGGTGGTAGTACTCGCGGCGCGGAAAGCCGTAATCGATGGCGAACAGCACGCCGCGCGCGAGCTGCCGAGCGATCGTTCGCGTCCACGCCTGCGCGACGAAGCCGATCTCCGAGGCGTAGCCGTCGGGCAGCGCGCCCACCTCGCGCTCGATCGCCGCAACCGCCGGCGCGAGGTGCGCATCGGCGGGCCGTTCGGCGAAGGCGAAGCGGCCTTCGCGCACCGCCACGCCGCGCTCGAACACCGCGTCGCCGCGTCTGACGAAGAGTCTGACCGGCATCACGTCGAGCACCTCGTTGGCGACGACGACACCTTCGAAGCCCGCCGGCGGCGCGTCGAGCCACTCGACCGGCCGGCCGGCGAGAAGGCGCGCCTGCCGCTCGCGCAGATCGGGCGACAGTTCGACGATCGCGTAGCGCTCGGCCGCGGCGCCGCGCGCGTCGAGCGCATCGAGCAGATCGCGCGCGAGCGCGCCCGAGCCGGCGCCGAACTCGAGGATCCGCGGCGCGCAGCATGCGAACACCTGCGCGATCTGCGCGGCAAGCGCCTGTGCGAACAGCGGCGAGATCTCCGGTGCGGTGACGAAATCCCCGCCCGACCGCGCGTCGCCGAACTTGCGCGCGCCCGCCGCGTAGTAACCGAGCCCCGGCGCATACAGCACCGCTTCCATGTAGCGGTCGAACGGGATCCAGCCGCCGGCCGATTCGATCTGCGCGCGGATCCGTGCGGCAAGGCGCTCGCTGGCGGCGAGCGCCTCGGGCGAAGCTTGCGGCAGGCGCGGCGCGTTCATGCAAGCGATGTTACCGGCGCTACGCGATAATCCGCGCTCGCTCGAGCCCGACCATGCGAACGACTTCGACGACACTGACGGTGCCTGCTGCGCGCCGCGGCCCATGAGGCGGCGCCGTGCTTCGGACGCGCGCGCGGTGCTCGTCACCGGCGGCGCGCGCCGCATCGGCCGCGCGATCGCGCTCGCGTTCGCGCGGCGCGGTTGGGACGTCGCGGTCCATTACGGCGCTTCGCGCAAGGAGGCGCTGGCGACCGTGCGCGACATCGAGGCGCTCGGCCGCCGCGCGGTCGCGCTCGGCCGCGACCTCGGCCTCGAGCGCGGTGTCAGGAAGCTCGTGCCGGACGCCGTCGCCGCGCTCGGCCGGCTCGACTGCGTCGTCAACAACGCGTCGCTGTTCGACTACGACGATGCGGCGAGCTTCGGCTACGCGAAGTTCGAGCGGCACCAGCGCGTGAACGCCGGCGCGCCGATCCTGCTCGCGAACGCGCTCGCGCAGCACCTCGCCGACGGTGCGGCAGGCTGCGTGGTCAACCTGCTCGACCAGAAGCTCTTCAATCCGAACCCGGACTTCCTGTCGTACACGCTGTCGAAGAGCGCGCTGCACGCGGCGACCACGCTGCTTGCGCAGGCGCTGGCGCCGCGCGTGCGCGTCGTCGGCGTGGCACCCGGCATCACGCTGCTGTCGAGCAACCAGTCCGAGGCCGGCTTCGCGCGCGCGCATCGCGCGACCGTGCTCGGCCGCTCGAGCACGCCCGAGGACGTCGCGCATGCGGTGCTGTTCGCCGCCGAAAATCCGGCGCTCACGGGCACGACGCTCGTCGTCGACGGCGGCCAGCACCTGACCGCGTCGCCGCGCGACGTGATGTTCCTGACCGAACCCGAACGCGGCCGCACCCCTTGAGATCGAGACGATGAGCACCTGGCTACTCGACCCGCGGCTGGCGCATTGCCGGCGTATCTTCCTGCGCGAGGTCGTGCTCGACGCGAACATCGGCATCCATGCGTTCGAGAGGGCGGGCGCGCAGCGGCTCGTGATCAACGTCGACCTGTTCGTTCCGTACGCGGTGTCCACGCCGAAGCACGACAAGATCCACGAGGTGATCGACTACGACTTCGTCCGCACCACCGTGCGCCGGCGCATCGCGCAGGGACACATCAACCTGCAGGAGACGCTGGTCGACGACATCGCCCGCGCGCTGCTCGCGCACCCCGGCGTGGCCGCCGTGCGCGTGGCGAGCGAAAAGCCCGACGTCTACGAGGACGTCGAGGCGGTCGGCGTGGAAGTGTTTCACTTCAAGGAATGAATTCACCACCGAGACACCGAGACCACCGAGCACCGATTGATGCATCTCTCGGTGCTCTCTGTGTCTCCGTGGTGAATCAGGAGAGCAGCCATGAATGACATGGCCGAACTTCAGGCATCTTCCGCGCGCGCGGCGCAGAAGGCCGCGCGCGAGGCGAACAAGCTGGAGAAGCGCCTGCTGCGGCTCGCCGGACAGGCGATCGCCGACTTCGACATGATCGGGGCCGGCGACCGCGTGATGGTCTGCCTGTCCGGCGGCAAGGACAGCTACGGCCTGCTCGACGTGCTGCTCACGCTGCGCGAACGCGCGCCGATCGACTTCGATCTCGTCGCGGTCAACCTCGACCAGAAGCAGCCGGGCTTCCCCGCGCACGTGCTGCCCGAATACCTGCAACGCCGCGGCGTGCCGTTTCACATCGAAACGCAGGACACCTATTCGATCGTCACGCGCGTGATCCCCGCAGGCAAGACGATGTGCTCGTTGTGCTCGCGGCTGCGGCGCGGGATCCTGTACCGCGTCGCGACCGAGCTGGGCGCGACCAAGATCGCCCTGGGCCATCACCGCGACGACATCCTCGGCACGTTCTTCCTGAACCTGTTCTACGGCGGGAAGCTGAAGGCGATGCCGCCGAAGCTGGTTTCCGACGACGGCCGGCACGTCGTGATCCGCCCGCTCGCGTACGTGAAGGAAGACGACCTCGCGCGCTACGCGAAGCTGAAAGACTTCCCGATCATCCCCTGCAACCTGTGCGGCTCGCAGGAGAACCTCAAGCGCAAGGAGGTCAAGCGGATGCTCGCCGAGTGGGAAAGGTGTTTCCCCGGGCGCATCGAGAACACCTTCAACGCGCTCGCGCGCGTCGTGCCGTCGCACCTGATGGACGCGCGTCTGTTCGACTTCCGCGGGCTCGCGGCGACCGGCGTTCCGGATGCGAACGGCGATATCGCGTTCGACGAGGACCCGTGTGCGGAAGCCTCCGAGCCGACGGCCGGCGTGATCCGGTTCGCGGAGTCCGGCGACCGGTAGGCGACCTTCAGCTCTCGGTCGTCTCCAGATCGCCGGGATCGAGCGAGCCGACGTTCTCCTCGAGCCACGCGCGCCAGGTCTCCGCCGTCATCGGCGCGACGGTCGACTCCAGGTTTTCCCAGCGCACGCGCCACATCCCGTCGGGCAGCAGCGCGACGGTGACGCGCGGCAGCGCGCCGAGGCCGAACAACTCGATGCGCTGCTCGACGACGGCTTCGGCCTCGTGCGGCGTCAGCAGGCGGCTCTCGCTCACTGGACTACCCTCGCGCTACGCGCTCGGGGATTCGCCCTTGGGGCGACCCGGCGGGCTCATGGGACCTCCGTTCGACCGGCATCCGGTCGCGGTCGTCATCGCGCAAGCGAGCTTACTCGCGCTGCCGCCGGCCCGACCGCTTGACGCAGGTCAGCGCGGTACCCCGATGCGCGTCCATGATGAATTCGTCGATGCGGTCGCGGTCCTATCCTGCGTGCGGCCGCGATGGAGGCAGCGATGAGAGCGAAATCGGTTCGGATCGGCGACTTGGCGGTGCGCGATGTCGTCACCGTCACGCCGCAGACGACGCTGGCGGAGTGCGCGCAGATCATGCGCAATCAGCACGTCGGCAGCGTGGTCGTCCTCGACGACAAGGGCCGGCGCGACAAGCCGAGCGGCATCGTGACCGACCGCGACATCGTGATCGAGACGGTGGCGGTCGCGCTCGACCCGGCGACCTTGACCGCCGGCGACGTGATGTCGCAGCCGCTCGCCACCGTGCGGGAGGACGACGACATCCTCGACGCGCTCGCCAAGATGCGCGAGTTCGGCGTGCGCCGACTGCCCATGCTCGACGCCGCCGGCAATCTGACCGGGCTGGTGGCCGTCGACAATCTGCTGGAGGCGCTCGCCGAACAGGTCGATTCGGTCGTTCGCGTGCTCAAGGCCGAGCAGACCAAGGAAACGGTCACGCGCCGCTAGCCGCGCGCATGCCGGTCAAGAACGCGGACATCGCCGCGGCGTTCGAGCAGATCGCCGATCTGCTCGAACTGCAGAACGCCAACCCGTTCCGCGTCCGCGCGTACCGCAACGCCGCGCGTATCGTCGGCGAACTGAAGCTCGATCTTGCCGCGACGATCGCGGCCGGCCGGCCGCTACCCAAGTTGCCGGGCATCGGTACCGATCTGGAAGCCAAGCTCCGCGAGTTCGCGACGACCGGCAGGATCGGCGCGCTCGAGCGGCTGAAGAAGGAAGTGCCCGCCGGCGTGGCGGAGTTGCTGAAGCTTCCCGGGCTCGGACCCAAACGCGTGCGCGCGCTCTACGAGGAACTGCACGTGCACACGCTGCCGCAACTGCTGCGCGCGGCGCGCGACGGTCGCATCCGCTCGCTGCCCGGCTTCGGCGCCAAGACCGAGCAGCACATCGCCGAGGCGATCGAGCGGACGATGGGCCAGGTCAGGCGCTTCAAGCTCGCGGTCGCCGCGCAATACGCCGAGGCGCTGCTCGCGCATCTGCAGCAGGCGCCCGGCGTGGTCGAAGTCGCCGCGGCCGGCAGCCTGCGGCGCGCGAAGGAAACGGTCGGCGATCTCGATCTGCTCGCCACCGCGCCGGACGGCGCGGCGGTGTGTCGCCACTTCACGCGGTACCCGGACGTGGCCGAAGTCCTGCAGTCGGGCGAAACGCGCGCCTCCGTCGTCCTGAAGTCCGGGCTGCAGGTCGATCTGCGCGTCGTGCCGCAGGAGAGCTACGGCGCGGCGCTGATGTATTTCACGGGATCGAAGGCGCACAACATCCGGCTGCGCAACCTCGCGATCGACCAGGGGCTGAAGCTCAACGAGTACGGGCTGTTCAAGGACAGGTGCGCGATCGCCGGCGAGTCGGAGGAGGAGGTGTATTCGGCGCTCGGACTGCCCTGGATCCCGCCCGAGCTGCGCGAGGACCGCGGCGAAGTCGAAGCGGCGAAGAAGCGCGCGCTGCCGACGCTCGTCGAACGCGGCGATCTGCGCGGCGACTTTCACGCGCACACCAAGTGGAGCGACGGCACAGCGACGATCGAGGAGATGGCGCAGGCCGCACGCGCACACGGCCTCGAATACCTCGCGATCAGCGAACACAGCCGGCGGCTCACGGTCGCGCACGGGCTCGACCCGGTGCGACTCGCCAAGCAGCGCGACGAGATCGAGCGGATCGACGCCAAGCTCGACGGCGTGCGACTGCTCGCCGGCATCGAGGTCGACGTGCTCGAGGACGGTTCGCTCGACCTGCCCGATGCGGCGCTGGCGCCGCTGGACGTCGTGATCGCCGCGGTGCATTCGAAGTTCGATCTGCCGCGCGCGAAGCAGACCGCGCGCATCCTCGCGGCGCTCGACAACCTCAACGTGAAGATCCTCGCGCACCCGATCGGCCGGCTGATCGACCAGCGCGAGCCCTACGACGTCGACATGCTCGCGGTGATCCGCAAGTGCAAGGCGCGCGGCGTGGCGCTGGAGCTGAACGCGCACCCGCAGCGGCTCGACCTGACGGACCTGCACTGCCGGATGGCAAAGGACGAAGGCGCGCGGGTGGCGATCAACTCCGACGCGCATTCGGTGCACGAGTTCGACAACCTCGTCTACGGCGTCGGCCAGGCGCGGCGCGGTTGGCTGGAGAAGGCCGACGTGCTGAACACGCACCCGCTCGACGAGGTGCGTGCGTGGTTGTGGCGGGGGAGGAAGTAGGGTCCGTCGGGCGTTCAAAGGCCTGCTAAGGCACGCCACCTTCGCAGCAACGTGCGGGCGGTCTGCGGCTCGACCTTCGCTGCTCATTCGAGAGCGGGCGCAGCACGCGACAGGCTCGACTCGCAGCATACGGCATGCGCCGCCGGCGAATCGGGTTCATCATGGAGCGACGAACGGAGGACGAACGATGAAGCTCACTTCCACCGCATTCGCGCATCAAGACTCGATCCCGACCAGGTACACCTGCGAAGGCCAGGACATCGCGCCGCCGCTCGCATGGAGCGACGTGCCGGCGGACGCGCAGAGCCTCGCGCTCGTGTGCTTCGATCCGGACGCGCCCGATCCCGCGGCGCCGAAGATGACCTGGGTGCACTGGGTCCTGTACGATCTGCCGCCCGATTCGACCGGGCTGCCCGAAGGCGGCGTGCTGCCGCACGGCGTGCATGAAGGCCTCAACGACTGGCACCGCACCGGCTACGGCGGCCCCTGCCCGCCGATCGGCCGGCATCGCTACTTCTTCGAGCTGTACGCGCTCGACACGAAGCTGCCGAACCTGCGCCAGCCGACCCGCGCGCAACTGATGAACGCGATCAAGGATCACGTGCTCGCGAAGGCCGAGCTGGTCGGCACCTACCAGAAGCAGCGGCGCTGACGACGGGCGCACGCGCGCGTCACGGGCGCACGCGCGCGTCACGCGCGCAGCGGCAGCCCGCGCTGTTGGGCCCACGCCTCCGCCTTCGCGACGGCGATCCGGATCGCGCCGCCTTCGTCCACACCTTCCGCGAGCAGCGCGTTGGCGATCGCTATCGCCTTCGCGCGAACCGGCGGCGCGAGGTGTCGCATCGACGCGGGGAAGTCGGCTTCGTTCCAGGGCATCGTCAGCGCAGCGCGCGCGGCGGATCGAACGTGCCGGGCGTGGCCGCGCGCTGCAGCAGCACGACCGGGCCGTCGTTGACGAAAAGATCGTTGAGGCCGTCGCCGTCGGCATCGCCGATCGCGATGAAGTTGCCGTTGAACGGCCCGTCGTAGACGGCCGCGACCGCAAGCTGCCCGCGAGCGGCCGGCAACTGCAGCAGCACCGAGATGCGCGACGGCGTCGACTGCGATTGATAGACGAGCGAGATCACCGCCGCGTCCGGCACACCGTCGCCGTTCAGATCCGCGATCGCGACCCGGCGCGCGCCGTCGGCGACCGCAATCGCCGTCGCGGCGAACTGGCCGGGCGAGGTCTGCCGCAGCAGCGTCACGCTCGCGCCGCCGGTGCCGCCGGCCGGCGCGTTACCCGCGTTGGCCACGACGATATCCGCGCGCCCGTCGCCGTCGATGTCGGCGATCGCGACACCCTGCGGCAGCACGCCCGCAGGCAGGACCTGCGCCGGATCGAATCCGCCCGATCCGTTCTGCAGAACGATCGCCGCGCCGTCGGAAGCGGCGAGCACGATGTCGGCGCGGCCGTCGCCGTTCAGATCGCCGACCGCGAGTTCCCCCGATCCGCGGCCGGCACCGATCGGAATCGGCACCGGCGCGAGCAGGCTTCCCGGCTGTGCGCCGCTCTGTTCGAGCAGCAACGCGCGGCCGTTGACGAGCACGCCGTCGGCGACGATCACGTCCGCACGCGCGTCGCCGGTCAGTTCAGCGATCGCTGCGTCGTTGGCCGCGCCGCCTGTTGCCGTGCGCAGCGCCGGAAGAAAGACCCCCGCCCGCGCCGCGTCCTGCTGCAACAGCGCGATCGCGCCGCTGTTGCTGGCGACGTTCGGCTGCGGGGCCTCCGTCGCGGGCGAGGCGGCGACGAGGTCGAGCCGGCCGTCGCCGTCGAAGTCGCCGGCCGACAGCCCCCATGGGTCCGGGCCGACCGGATACTGCACCGGCGCCGCGAACTGCCGCGGCGCGGATTGCAGATAGACGTCGAGATAACCCGGATGCGGCGGCGGACCGGCGATATAGGTCGCCGCAACGGCCACGTCGGCGCGGCCGTTGCCGTCGAAATCGGCGACGACGATGCCCGAGCGCAGCCAGAAGGGCGGGATCGCGGCCTCACCTCCGCCGCCGCCACCGCCGCAGGCGGCAACGAGCAGTATCGCGGCCGCTGCCAGGACCGCGCGCCGCGCCGCTACGGACGTTCGCATCGCAAGACTCCGCAACCCAAGCCAGCATGCGCGTCGCTGCACGCCCTGGCTTGACGGCCGTCAACGCTCCGGCAGC
>BOKW01000005.1 GCA_016861185.1 Betaproteobacteria bacterium | reverse complement strand
TACGTGCGACAGCACGCCCATCGCCGTGTCGCTGTCGAGGAACACGTCCTTCAGCAACTGCTCGGAGGAGAAGCACTCGACGTGATCGGCCTTGCCGCAGTTCGCATTGGGGAAACCTTTGAACGCGTTCGGGCCGGCGCGCTTGCGCCACGCGCCCTGCGGGTTCACGTGATGAAGCTGGACGTCGAAGATGAACTCGTCGCCGGCCAGCGCTTCCTGCGCGGCGGCCAGCTCGAACGGCGCCTCCTTCGGCAGCGCATAGCGGCCGCCGCGCGCGCCCGCGGCGGCAAACGCGCGGTCGAACGCCGCGAGCGTGGCGGCCGCGCCGAGCAGCGATACGAGGTAACGCCGGCGCGGCAGGCCGAGCCGGCGCGCGGCATCGTCGACGGCAGCCTGCGCCGAACCGCGCGCGGCCTGCGCAGGGCGCGGAAGCGGCACCGGCGCGAACTCGCCGTTGGAGGTGGAGTCGAGCTTGATCGGCAGTCGCCGACCGTGCGGATCTTGGCTCGTCGTCATCGCGGACTCCTGGCCGATCGGTGTGCGTCTACCTGCGCCGCGGGTTCGGATACTGGTGCAGCTTGCCGATCCGTTGCTCGAACGGATCGAGCCGCGAAAGCCTTCGCACCTGCGCCGGCGTGACCAGCGGCACGTGATGCAGCGCGGCCAGCTTGTCGTGGATCTCCCAGCAGGCCTTGCCGTTCGTCACCCACAGCGCGGGATCGACGCGACGCAGATCGTAGGGGCGCGTATAGCCGCGCAGCGTGCGCTCGCCGCGTTTGTTGTTGTATTCGTGAAAGTACGACATCGCCAGCTCGCGCAGGCTCCGATACACCGGATCGCGAAAGCGCAGCCGCACGCCGTTGGTCTTGGAGATCGCGCCCCAGCAGCGGCCGCGGCGGAACAGCGCGATCACGTGCGGATAGTCGCTGAGGTCGCAGTCCAGGTGCATCAGCAGCGGCGGATCGCCGTGCAGCCACAGCGCGCAGGCGGCGACGAATGCCCCTTCGATGCAATGCGCGCGGCGCTGCCGCAGCACCTCGCGTACCGACAGCACGGTTTCGCCGTCGGGCTCGTGGTTGCTCGGGATCGCGTAGACGAAATCCTGGATGCGCTCGGGCGTATCGAGCCGCGCGAACAGGGCGCGTTCGGCGCGCGTCAGCGCGAGCCGGCGGGCAAGCCCTGCGGCAATCGGGCGGCGCTTCTTGCGGACAGGAACGATCGTGGCCATCGAATCTGCCGGCCGCCGCACGCGAGCGGTGACCGCAGCGGTTGTGTACGCCGATTGTGCCGGTGCCGCGACCTAGAATGTCCCGCGCCGCTACCGCCCCACCCATGAAGGTCCTCCACCTCTGTGCACTGCTGCTTGAGGTTGCCCTGCTCGTGGCCTGCGACCGGCCGGCGAGCATGCGCGGCGACGAGCCCGGGACGCACCCGGCTCCGCTGATCGACGGACTTGGCGCCACCTCGTTCACGATCACGACCAAAGCGCCCGCAGCCCAGCGCTACTTCGCGCAGGGCCTGCTGCTCGCCTGGGCTTTCGAGCACGGCGAGGCCGAGCGCTCCTTTCGCGAAGCGGTGCGGCGCGACCCCGACTGCGCGATGTGCGAATGGGGCGTGGCCTATGTCCGCGGACCAAACGTCAATCACCCGTATCGCGACGGCGCCGCCGAGGCCGCGCGGCACGTGCGGCGCGCGTTGGCGCTGGCGCCGCAGGCGAGCGCGCGCGAACGAGCGCTGATCGAGGCGCTCGCGACCCGCTACGAGGTCAAGGCCGCAGCCAAGGATGCGCCGCCAGCGGCCGCCGCGCTGTGCGCGGCGCGGCCGGCCGCTGGTGTCGATCCGCTCGACGTCGCCTATGCGCAGGCGATGGTGCGCGTCGCGCAGCAGTTCCCGGACGATCCGGACATCCGCGTGCTGCACGCCGAAGCGCTGCTGCTGCTCGCGCCGTGGGAGTGGTGGCGCGACGGCGAACCGGCGGCGGGAACGCTGCAGGCGATCGACGAGATCGAAACCGTGCTCGCGCGCCAGCCCACGCACACCGGTGCGAACCACTACCTGATCCACGCGCTGGAGCAGTCGCCGACGCCGGAACGCGCGCTGGCGGCGGCGCAGCGGCTCGGCGCGCTCGCGCCGGACGCCGGACACCTGGTGCACATGCCTTCGCACATCTACCTGCGGGTCGGCCGGTACGCCGACGCCTCGCGCGCGAACGTCGAAGCGATCGCAGCCGACGAGCGCTTCGCGCAGCAGATCCGCGCGCAGGGCGCCACGCCGCTCGCGCACGTATCGCACCACCGGCACTTCCTGTGGGCGACCGCGGCGATGGAGGGGCGCGGCGCGATGTCGATCGGCGCGGCGCGCGAGCTTGCGGCGCAAGTCGGGCAGGACGGCCGGCCGTTCGGCCGCGCGGGCAACGAGTATTTCGCCGCGTTGCCGCTGTTCGCGTTGGTGCGCTTTGCGTGCTGGGACGAGATCCTCGCCGCGCCCGTGCCGAAGGGCGCGTCGGCGTATCCGCGTGGCGTCTGGCATTACGCGCGCGGGATGGCCTTCGCGCGGACCGGCCGCGCGGACGAAGCGCAAGCGGAGCTGGTCGCGCTGGAGAACACCGCCGCCGACGAGTCGCTCGCCGAGCTGTCGTTCAAGGGCATCGACCCGCTGGCTGACTTCCTGCGCATTGCCGTCGAGTCGCTGCGCGGCGAGATCGCGCTCGCGCGCAAGCAGCACGCGCAGGCGCTCGCGCATCTGCGCCGCGCGGTCGAGCTGGAGGATGCGCTCGAATCCGAAGAACCGCCGTCGTGGGCCGTGCCGCAGCGCCATGCGCTGGGCGGCGCGCTGCTCGTGGCCGGGCGCGCGGCGGAGGCGGCCAAGGTCTTCCGCGAGGACCTCGCGCGCTTCCCGGCCAACGGCTGGGCGCTGTACGGCCTCGCCGAGAGCCTGCGGCGCCAGGGTCGCCGCGCCGAAGGGCTGCGCGTGCACGCGCGGTTCCGTGCGGCCTGGGCCCACGCGGATCTCGCGCGGCCCGACGCGCGCTACTGATCGCGCGTGGAATCGCGCCGGCGGTCGCGGTCCGTGATCGCTGTCACACATCGTGCGACGCAGGTGCCGATAGGCTCGTTCGCGCACGCGCGGCTTGAGGCGGCTCAACCCGGCTCGATCGCGCCGGTGTCGAATGCCTGCGATCGCCGCCGCCGGAACGGCGCGCGTGTGGGACGAGTCGGAGGTATACCGGCGCCGCGTTGACCGGCGCATGGAGAAGTCGATGAGCGCAACTGCATTGAGAACCGCCTCGAAGTTCGCCCCCTTGCGGGCGGCCGACAGGCGCGTGATGAACCCTTACCTGGCCGGCTTCGGCATCGGCGTGCTGCTGCTGCTGGCGTTCCTGATCATGGGGCGCGGGCTCGGCGCGACCGCGGCGTTCGGCTCGATCGTCGCCGCGATCGCCGGCGCGATCTCGCCCGAGTGGACCGCGGCCAATCCCGCGCTGAAGGGCTACTTCGCCGATCCGCCGGCGACCAACTGGACGCTTTATCTGATCGGCGGCGCCTTCGTCGGCGCGCTGGCGTCGGCGCTGCTGGCCGGGCGCATGCGGTTCCGCATCGAACGCGGTCCGCATCTGTCGGCGCGCGCACGGCTCGCGCTCGCGTTCTTCGGCGGCGCGGTCGCCGCGGCGGGCGCGAAGCTCGCGAAGGGCTGCACGAGCGGCCAGGCGCTGACCGGGGGCGCGCAACTGAACCTCGGAAGCTGGATCTTCATGCTGTCCGTTTTTGCCGGCGCGTACCTGCTGGCGTTCTTCGTACGGAAGGAATGGCGATGACGCTGCCCCTCTACGCCTACGAACTGATCTCCGACTCGCAGGGGCTGATCGTCGCGCTGTTGCTGGGCCTCGGTTTCGGCTGGTTCCTCGAGCGCGCGGGCTTCGGCAGCTCGTGCCGCCTGTGCGCGCAGTTCTACCTGTACGACATGACCGTGCTCAAGGTGATGTTCACCGCGATCGTCACCGCGGCGGTCGGACTGTGGGGCTTCTCCGCGCTCGGCGTGCTCGACCTGTCGGCGGTGTATCTGACGCCGACCAGCGTCGGCGCGCAGTTGCTCGGCGGGCTTCTGCTCGGCGCCGGCTTCATCATCGGCGGCTATTGCCCGGGCACCTCGGTCACCGCGACCGCGAGCGGCAGCGGCGACGGCCTCGTGTTCATCCTGGGCTTCGCGGCGGGGCTCGCGATTTACGCGGTCGCTTTCCCCGGGTTGGAGCTGTGGGCCAACGCCAACAGCATCGGCGAAGTCACGCTGCCGCAGGCCTGGGGCGTGCCTTACGGCGCGGTCGTGTTGGGGCTGGTCGTGATGGCGGCGATCGCGTTTGCCGTCGCCGAGTGGTCCGAGCGCAGGTTCGCCCACCTGAAGCCGCGGTAATCCCCTCGGTCGTCATGCCGGCACGCGCGCTTTGCCCGTCACCGCCTCCGCGGGCTGCGCGTTCTTCGGCGGCGCAGTCGTTCGCGGGGGCTGCCCCGGCGGCCGGCATCCGCTAACATCCGCGCCGGCGCGGCAGCGCCGTTTTCTTTCACGCCACTTCTCGAGAGGGAGACAAGTCATGAGCAAGCTGTTCGCCGCGCTGTTCGCCAGCGCCTTCATGCTGGTGCAGGCCCCGGCTTTCGCGCAGGACGCGAAGAAGGAGGAGAAGAAGGAAATGAAGGCCGAGGCCAAGAAGGAAGCGAAGAAGGAAGCGAAGAAAGAAGCCAAGAAGGAAGACAAGAAGGCCAAGCCCAAGAAGGGCGGCTGCTGAACGCTTCGAGCGGATCGATAAGACGGGCGGGACAATCCCGCCCGTTCTTTTTTGGCGCGCACCCCGACAAAAAAGGGGCGCCCGCGGCGCCCCTTAGCATGCTGCGCGTCGGCCGGCGCTCAGAACCGCCAGCCGTAGGCCACGCCGAGCGACATCTGCTTCATCCTCAGATTGACGTTGCCGCCGCCGAACGGCGCCGGGATCGAGTTCGATCCGTTGATCGTTTTCTCGGGTACGTACATGAAGAAGAAGCTGACTTCGCTGTTGCCCGGCACCGCCCAGGTGCCGCCGACCGTGAAGTGCTGCTCGACCACGCCCGGCGCCAGCACGTTGAACAGCGTCTCGCTCGACGGGATCGGCTGCTTGCCGTGGTTGTAGCCGGCGCGCAGCGTCGTCGTCGGGTTCACGGCCCACTGTACGCCGAGCTTGTACGCGGTGACGTCTTCCCAGCCGAAACCGGCGCCGTTAGCCGTGCCGAGCGGAGCCGTGAAGAGATTCGGCAGCAGCGGATTGTTGATCGACCGGATGCCCGAGTACTCGATGCGCACGACATCGAACGCGACCGTCACCGGCGGCGCGACCTTGCACGCGATCCCCGCGCCGTAGTTGGCGGGGATGTCGAACCCGCCCTCTTCGGCGAACAGGCCCTTGTACTTGTCGAACTCGCTCATCCGTGTCTTCGTCTGGTAGGTCGCGCCGACATCGCACGCGGCGAGCTTGCCCATCCAGCCGATCCGCACACCGATGCCGGTCGACGAGTCGTACCCCTTGTTGGTCACGTTGCCGGGGAAGGCCGAGAACTGATTCGGCGGGCCGCCGGTGGCGGTGAAGTTCTCGAGCCCCGTGGCCTTGAAGCGCTGATACGCGAGGTTCAGCGCAACGCCGATCGACTGGCCGGGCGCGATCTGGTACGCGACCGTCGGGGCGACGAAGAGCTGCGACAGATCGACGCCCGCCTTCGACGTGCCGAACAACGGAAACGCGGTCGTGTACGACGTGTTCATGCCGCCGTGGCCGTAGATCGAAACACCGACCGACAGGTTCGGATTCAGCAGGCGGTTGTAGCCGAACTCGGGGATGAAGAAGTTGCTCTTGTCGTTGGCATCGTAGGTGCCGTTGGCCGTTGCCGTGCAGGACGGCGGGTTGAAGCAGCTGCCGACGACTTGGGCCTCGCGCGTCGGCTTGAACCAGTCCAGCCCCACGTCGATCCGGTTGCCGACGAAGAGCATCCCCGCGGGGTTCGAAGCGGCCGCGAGCGCATCGTGCGGCATCGCGATCCCCGCGCCGCCCATGCCCTTTTCCTTGATGCTGTGACCGTGCGGGAAGTAGCCGTTGGTCGCGTACGCGGCAGGCGACGCGAACGCGGCCGCGACGGCGGCGGCGATGGCAAGCGATCTCATTCTCATGGCGAAGACCTCCTCGGGGAGTGGGTGCGGAAACCGAACGTGATCAGAGCGCGCGGCGCCGGCCGGGCGGCACGCGCACGGCGGAGCGGAAACGGAGGATCGGGACATGCATCGCCATCGCGCGTGACGTCGCGCCGACCATGGGCGGACCGAGCCGTGGCATCTCCTCCTCGTCTTTCTGTTCTGATTCGGGTGTCCGTCGAGGACCGCCCGCGGGACCGCAGCGTCGTCGCGCATACGCGACACAACCCGGTCGACAGTAAGGCGAAGGTAGCGGCGCCGGTTGCGAGGGGTCAAGGCGGCGATCGCGTGTAGCGTCTTTATGTGACACAGATCACAGTGAAATCGGCCCGGCGTATTTGTTCGATCGTTGCGCGAATCGGCGATGGAGAAGACATGAGGAACCGAATCGTGGTCGCGGCGGCGGCCGTGCTGATCGCGTCCGCTGCGCGTCCGTCGACCGCCGACGCCGTCGAGCGCGCCGAGCTGGAGGCTTGCGCGCGCATCGCGGACCCGTCGGCGCGGCTCGCATGTTTCGATCGTCTTGTTCCGCCGACGGCCGGCGGGCCGACGCAGAGCGAGCCGACGCCCCTGATCGCGCCGGTGACCGGCGGCGAAGCGTCGCTGCTGCGCGAGCGCTGGGCGATCGGCGTCGAAGGCCGCGACAGTCGCTTCGACCTGCGCCCGCACAAGCCGAGCTATTTCCTGCTCGCGCGCTACAGCGACGCGCCGAACGAGCTGCCGACTTCGCCTTCGAAGCCGCCGCTAGCCGAACCGCAATCGGTGCGGCCGACCGAAGCGAAGTACCAGGTGAGCTTCAAGGTCAAGCTCGCCGACTTCGAGGACTGGTTCGGCGCTTCGATCTGGGCCGGCTACACGCAGCAGAGCCAGTGGCAGGTCTACAACCCGGGCCTGTCGCGGCCGTTCCGCGAAACGAACTACGAGCCCGAGGCGATGCTGGCGTTCCATCCGGATCGCAGCGTGCTCGGCTGGCGCTTGCGGCTCGTCGCGATCGGCATCAACCACCAGTCGAACGGCCGCTCCGAGCCGCTGTCGCGGAGCTGGAACCGCGCCACGCTGACGCTCGGTTTCGACCGCGGCGACTTCGGCCTGCTCGTGCGTCCGTGGGTGCGCATCAAGGAGCCCGCGGAGAAGGACGACAACCCCGACATCACGCGCTATCTCGGCCACGGCGACGTCGTCGGCGTCTATCGCTGGCGCGAACACACGCTGTCGGCGCTGGCCCGCTACAACCCGGCGAGCGGCAAGGGCGCCGCGCAGCTGTCGTGGACCTTTCCGCTGCACCGGCGCGTGCGCGGCCACGTGCAGTACTTCACCGGCTACGGCGAGAGCCTGATCGACTACAACGTGCGGCAGAACACGTTCGGCATCGGCATCGCGCTCGCGGACTGGCTGTGAGGGTGCTCAGCGGGCGCAGAACAGCTCGATCGGATTGCCGGAAGGATCCTCCACCAGCACCTGCGTTCCGCCCGGGCCGGACACCGGCTCGCTGCGGAAGCGCGCACCCGTTTGCGCGAGCGAAGCCATCGCGGCGGGCAGGTCGTCGACTTCGACGACGATGCGGTTCCAGCCGCCGGGCGCGGGCACGGAACCGTCCGCGAGCGGCCGCGCGGCCGAGGTGCCGGGGCCGCTTAACCACAGCGTCAGGTCGCCGCGCGCGAGCATCGCGAAGGGCCGGCCCCAACGCTGCGTTTCGACGAAGCCGAGCGCGGCGTAAAAGGGGAGCGCCGCATCGACGTCGTTCACGAGATAGCGGATCGTTGCCATCGTTTCCTCCCCGGTTCGCGCGCGCCGCGCTTCAACCCAGCTCCCCGCGCTGCGCCAGTTCGCGGATCCGCTGCACGGTGTCCAGGTCCGCGCTTTCGTAAGCGCGCCGGCGCAGGGTGGCGGTGACGGCGTCCAACTCGCCGTCGGCCTCGGCCTCGTCGGACTCGTAGGTGAAGCGCAGGAAAAGGGCGTCGGGCCCCGGCTCCTCGATGCGGATCGTGAGCCGGCTTGCGGGCCAGCGGTCGGTCGCCGCGGTGCGCGTTTCGGTGCGGTCGAGCGGATACAGCCGAACGCGGTCGTCGACGGTGAAGGCGCCGAAGTCCAGCGTGCGGACCAGCTCGACGACGTCGCCGGATCGCTCGCGCGCGTGCACGGTCGCGCCCTCGAGCGCGAGCACGAACAGCGTCGGCTCCTCGGCGCGGCGCACCAGCCCGCGCCAGAGCTGCTCGCGCGTCAGCGGGTCGAGCAGCGGGATCAGCGGGTCGTTGATCTGAACCAGGTGTTCGAAGCGCACGCTCGAATTCTGCTCCGGGACCGACGGACGGTTAACCCCCGGCGCCCGAGCGCGTCGTTCACCGCCTTGTCCGCCCGCCACACGAGGAGACGAGGATGCCCAAGCCAATGTTTGCCGCGGCCTTCGCCGCGCTGATCTCGGCCGCCGGTCCGGCCGCGGCCGTCGGCTCGATCGCCGACGTGCAGGTCGTCGACCGCACGACCGGACAAACCTTGCCGATGTACCGGCACCAGGGCCGATGGTGGGTGGCCGGAACGCCCGGCAACCGCTACGCGGTCGCGCTCGCCAACCGCAGCGGCGCGCGCGTGTTGACGGTGATTTCGGTCGACGGCATCAACGCCGTGTCGGGCGAAACGGCAGGCTGGGATCAGGCGGGTTACGTGCTCGAGCGCGGGCAGTTCAGCCAGATCACCGGCTGGCGCAAGAGCACGTCGCGCGTCGCAGCGTTCGAGTTCACCGCGCTGCCGGATTCGTATGCCGCGCGCACCGGGCGGCCCGATCACGTGGGCGTGATCGGCGTGGCGATCTTCCGCGAGAAACCGAAGCCGGTCGAACCGCTGTCGGTCGCGCCGCCCGCGCCGACGCGCTCGAACGAGTCGGCAGCCGATACCGGCCCCGCCGCACCGGCGACGCGCAGCGAGAGCGCAAGCGGCGAGGCACGTGCGCTCGCGAAGGAGGAGCGGCTCGGCACCGGTCACGGCCGCAGCGAAACCTCGCGCGTGACCTACACCGACTTCGAGCGCGCGCGACCGACGCCGGACGAGATCGTGACGATTCACTACGACAGCCACGCCAATCTCGTCGCGATGGGCGTGATTCCATCGCCGCGGCCGCAGCCGAATCCGTTCCCCGGATCGCAGCTCGGTTTCGTGCCCGATCCGCCGCGCTGAGCGCGCGTCAGGCCGTTTCGCCGGTCGGCTGCAGCGTGCCGAACTCCTTCGCGAGAAAGCTTTCGCCGCGTTCGAGGATGAAGTAGCGGAACGCCTCCGCCGCCGGCGACAGCACCTTCGCGAGGTTGTTGACGACGTACCAGCGCCGAACGATCGGCAGCCCTTCCACGTCGGGCGTGGCGAGCAAGCCGGATTTCAGCTCCAGCCCGATCGTGTGCAGCGAAAGGAACGCGATCCCCAGGCCGGCCATCACGGCCTGCTTGATCGATTCGTTGCTCGCCATTTCCATCGCGATGCGCGGCTCGATGCGGTGGTCGGCGAAGTACTTCTCCATCGCCGCGCGCGTGCCCGAGCCCGGCTCGCGCACGATGAACGGAAAGTTCGCGAGCGCGAGCGCCGGTACGTGACCCATCGTTTTCGCCAGCGCATGGTCGGGCGGCGTGACGATCACGTGCGGGTGCGCGGCAAAGGGCTCGGCGCGCGTGGCGATCTCGCGCGGCGGCCGTCCCATCACGGCCAGATCGACTTCGTTCCTCTGCATCGCCGCGACCAACTGTTCGCGGTTGCCGCTGACGACGAGCCGGATCTCGACTTCCGGGTGCTCTTCGCGGAACTGCGCGAGCAGCCGCGGCAGGAAGTACTTGGCGGTGCTGACCATGCCGATCACGAGCCGTCCGCCCTGCAGCCCGCGAAAGCGCGCGACCGCGTCCTCCGCATCCTTCAGGGTCGCGAGGATCTTGCGCACGTAGACGAGCAAGTACTCACCGGTGACGGTCAATGCGACCTGCCGCCCGGTGCGGTCGAACAGCGGCAGCCCGACCTGCTGCTCCAGTTCGCGCACCTGCATCGAGACCGCCGGCGGCGTCAGGTGCAACTCTTCGGCCGCTTTGCCAAAGCTCAGGTGTTTGGCCGCCGACGCGAAAACCCGGAGCTGGCGCAGCGTGACGTTCTTCATAAGGAATGCTTAACTCTGAACGAAGAAAGTCTGACTTTACCTTATCAACCACGCTACCTAGAGTGCCGGCACGACATCGCGACCAACGGGAGTGCGGACGATGAACAAGCCGGTCGAAGGCCACATCACCGATCTGAAGCAGCGCTACAAGGGCGGCGTTCTCAAATACAAGCAGATGGGCTACTGGCGGCCCGAGTACGAGCCGAAGGACACCGACGTCGTCTGCGTCTTCCGGATCACCCCGCAGGAGGGCGTGGAGCCCGAGGAGGCGGCCGCGGCGGTGGCCGGCGAATCGTCGACCGCCACCTGGACGGTGGTCTGGACCGACCTGCTGACCGCGCACGACTCGTATCAGGCCAAGGCGTTCCGCGTCGATCCGGTGCCGAGCCAGCCCGGCCAGTTCTTCGCCTACGTCGCCTACGACCTGATCCTGTTCGAAGAGGGCTCGATCGCCAACATGACGGCGAGCCTGATCGGCAACGTCTTCAGCTTCAAGCCGCTCAGGGCCTGCCGGCTGGAGGACATCAGGATCCCGGTCGCCTACGTGAAGACCTTCAAGGGTCCGCCGACGGGAATCATCGTCGAGCGCGAGCGCCTCGACAAATACGGCCGGCCGCTGCTCGGCGCGACGATGAAGCCGAAGCTGGGCCTGAGCGGCAAGAACTACGGGCGCGTCGTCTACGAGGCGCTCACCGGCGGGCTGGACTTCACGAAGGACGACGAGAACATCAACTCGCAGCCCTTCATGCACTGGCGCGACCGCTTCCTGTTCTGCATCGATGCGGTCAACAAGGCGCAGGCCAACACCGGCGAGGTCAAGGGTCACTACATGAACGTGACCGCCGCCACGATGGAAGACATGTACGAGCGCGCGGAGTTCGCCAAGGAACTCGGCTCGAACATCGTGATGATCGACCTGATCATCGGCTACACCGCAATCCAGTCGATGTCGAACTGGGCGCGCCGCAACGACATGATCCTGCACCTGCATCGCGCCGGCCACGGCACGTACACGCGGCAGAAGAACCACGGCGTCTCGTTCCGCGTGATCGCCAAGTGGATGCGGCTGGCAGGTGTGGATCACATCCACGCCGGCACCGCGGTCGGCAAGCTCGAAGGCGACCCGATGACGGTGCAGGGCTACTACAACGTCTGCCGCGATACGTACACGAGGCAGGATCTGCAGCGCGGACTGTTCTTCGACCAGGACTGGGCCGACATCCGCAAGGTGATGCCGGTCGCCTCCGGCGGCATCCACGCCGGGCAGATGCACCAGCTGCTGACGCTGTTCGGCGACGACGTCGTGCTGCAGTTCGGCGGCGGAACGATCGGGCACCCCGCCGGCATCCAGGCCGGTGCGATCGCCAACCGCGTGGCGCTCGAAGCGATGGTCAAGGCGCGCAACGAAGGTCGCGACATCGCCAACGAAGGTCCCGAAATCCTGCAGGCCGCCGCCAAGTGGTGCACGCCGCTCGCGCAGGCGCTCGAAACCTGGAAGGACGTGACCTTCAACTACACGTCGACCGATACGCCGGACTTCGCCGTCACCCCGACCGCGGCCTGATTACGGAGACGCTCATGCGCATCACACAAGGAACGTTCTCATTCCTCCCCGACCTCACCGACGACGAGATCCGCGCGCAGGTCGACTACGCGCTCTCCAAGGGCTGGGCGCTTTCGGTCGAGTACACCGACGACCCGCATCCGCGCAACACGTACTGGGAGATGTGGGGCCTGCCGATGTTCACGATCAAGGACGGCGCGGGCGTGCTGTACGAGGTCAACGCCTGCCGCAAGGCGCATCCCAACTGCTACATCAAGGTCAACGCGTTCGACAACACGCGCGGCGTGGAGTCGATGTGCCTGTCGTTCATCGTGCACCGTCCCGCCGACGAGCCGGGCTTCGGCCTCGTGCGGCAGGAAGCCGCCGGCCGCACGATCCGCTACACGACGCACTCGTACGCGACCGACAAACCGGCGGGCCGCCGCTATTGATCCGATCGCGTTGCGGTTTGGAGTCTCCTCGTGCCCGCGGCCCGTCTTCTCCTCCTTCCTCTGGGACTGCGGGCCTTTTTCCAGCGCTTGTGCAGCGAGCGCTGAAAAAAGGCGGAGAGGGACATGAACGCAGCCGACGCACCCACGGTGGATCTGCGCGCGATCCTGCAGGAAGCGCAGGTGCAGGACGTACTCGACCAGCTCGACCGCGAGCTGGTGGGGCTGGCGCCGGTGAAGAAGCGCATCCGCGAAATCGCCGCCTTTCTCGTCGTCTCGCGCGCGCGCAAGCAGCTCGGCCTCGAAGGCGCCACGCCGTCGCTGCACATGAGCTTCACCGGCAATCCCGGCACCGGCAAGACGACGGTCGCGCTGCGGATGGCGCAGATCCTGCACCGCCTTGGCTACGTGCGCAAAGGGCACGTCGTCAGCGTCACGCGCGACGATCTCGTCGGCCAGTACATCGGCCACACCGCGCCGAAGACGAAGGATGTGCTCAAGCGCGCGATGGGTGGCGTGCTCTTCATCGACGAGGCGTACTACCTGTACCGCCCCGAGAACGAGCGCGACTACGGGCAGGAGGCGATCGAGATCCTGCTGCAGGTGATGGAGAACAACCGCGACGACCTGGTCGTGATCCTGGCCGGCTACAAGGACCGGATGAATACGTTCTTCCGCTCCAACCCCGGCATGAGCTCGCGCATCGCGCATCACATCGACTTCCCCGACTACACGCCCGAGGAGCTGCTGGCGATCGCGCAGAAGATGGCCGGGCAGATGAACTACCGCTTCGACGCCGCGTCGCTCGCCGCGCTGCGCGAGTACATCGACCACCGCATCCGCCAGCCGCACTTCGCCAACGCGCGCTCGATCCGCAACGCGCTCGACCGCGCGCGGCTGCGGCAGGCCAACCGCATCTTCGACGCCGCGCTCGGTGCCGGCACCGCGATCTCGCCCGCCGAGCTGACGCTGATCGACGCCGCTGACATCCGCGCCTCGCGCGTGTTCGGCGCCGGCGCAACGGATTCCAAAGCCACGTGAGACGACGATGCATCTCGGAAGAACGACGCTGTCGAAATTCCTGATCGAGCAACTTCGGGACGCGCCCGGGCAGAGCGCACTCGCCGCGCTGCTCGTCGACGTCGCCGCGGCGACCAAGGCGATTTCGGCGATGGTGGGCCGCGGCGCACTCGGGCCGGGCATCGCCTCGCCGCTCGGCGGCGCGGAACTGCGCAACAGCGCGGGCGACGTGCAGAAGCCGCTCGACGTGCTGACCAACGAAGCGATCGTCAGCCACTGCGAATGGGGCGGCCTGCTCGCCGGCATGGTGTCCGAGGAGATGGAGGCGCCGTACGCGATCCCTGCGCAGTACCAGCGCGGCGAGTACCTGCTCGTGTTCGACCCGCTCGACGGCTCGAGCAACATCGACGTCAACGTCTCGGTCGGAACGATCTTTTCGGTGCTCCGGCACGACGGCAAGGCGGCGCCGACGACCGCGGACTTCCTGCAGCCGGGAACGAAACAGGTCGCGGCCGGCTACGCGATCTACGGACCGGCGACGATGCTGGTGCTGACCGTCGGACACGGCACGCACGGCTTCACGCTCGACCGCGAGGTCGGCAACTTCATCATGACGCACCCCGACCTGCGGGTTCCGGAGGAGACGTCCGAGTTCGCGATCAACGTGTCGAACGAACGCTTCTGGGAGCCGCCGGTCGCGCGCTACGTGACCGAATGCAAGGCCGGCAAGACGGGCGTGCGCGGGCGCGACTTCAACATGCGCTGGATCGCGTCGATGGTCGCCGACGTGCATCGCATCCTGATGCGCGGCGGCGTGTTCATGTACCCGCGCGACAGCAAGGACCCGAGCAAGCCGGGCCGGCTGCGGCTGCTGTACGAGGCCAATCCGATGAGCCTGCTGATCGAGCAGGCCGGCGGCGCCGCCTCCACGGGCCGCGCGCCCATCCTCGACGTCGCGCCGGCCGAGCTGCACCAGCGCGTGCCGGTGATCCTCGGCTCGAAGGCCGAAGTCGAGCGCATCGTCCGCTATCACCACGAATACGACCGCGGCGAGGACAAGCCCTACATCTCGCCGCTGTTCAACGAGCGCTCGCTGTACCGGCCGGAGGCGCGGGCGTGAGGACCGCACGATCGGAGGAGCCCCCCACCCCCACCCTCTCCCCGTTTCCGGGGAGAGGGTGTTCAGTTCCCTCTCCCCAGACATGGGGAGAGGGCTAGGGTGAGGCGATCGATCCAGCACGCAAGTCCCACGAAGAACACTTAACCGAACCGCCGAGGCACGCATGTCCACCAAGCATCCGATCATCGCCGTGACCGGCTCCAGCGGCGCGGGCACCACGACCGTGATGAAGAGCTTCCAGCACATCTTCCGCCGCGAGGGCATCAAGGCGCAGGTGGTCGAGGGCGACTCGTTCCATCGCTACGACCGCAAGGCGATGCGCGAGAAGATGAAGCAGGCCGAGGCGGCGGGCAACAAGCACCTGAGCCACTTCGGACCCGAGAACAACCTGTTCGCCGAGCTCGAAGCGCTGTTCCGCGGCTACGGCGAAACCGGCAGAGGCAAGGTGCGCAAGTACCTGCACGATGCCGGTGAAGCCGAGCCGTACAAGCAGGAGCCCGGCACCTTCACGCCGTGGCAGGACATCGAACCCGACACCGACCTGATGTTCTACGAAGGGCTGCACGCCGGCTACGTGGGGCCCGAGGCGAACGTCGCGCGCCACGTCGACCTGCTGGTCGGCGTGGTGCCGATCATCAACCTCGAGTGGATCCAGAAGCTGCACCGCGACAAGAGCCTGCGCGGCTACTCGCAGGAGGCGGTGGTCGACACGATCCTGCGCCGCATGCCCGACTACGTGAACTACATCGTCCCGCAGTTCTCCCGCACGCACGTGAACTTCCAGCGCGTGCCGACGGTGGACACGTCCAATCCGTTCATCGCCGCCGACATCCCGAGCGCCGACGAGAGCATGGTCGTGATCCGCTTCGCCAACCCGAAGGGCATCGACTTCCCGTACCTGCTGTCGATGCTGCACGACTCGTGGATGAGCCGCCCGAACAACATCGTCGTTCCCGGCGGCAAGATGGGCCTGGCGATGCAGCTGATCTTCACGCCGATGATCCTGCGGCTGATGGATCTGAAGAAGCGCGCGTGATCTGAAACGAATTCACCACCGAGACACGGAGAGCACAGAGAAGAACCAAAAAGGCCGTTCTCGGTGTCTCGGTGGTTGGACAAATCCTTTGATTTGAGGAACGTTGCGATGAACGCACCGCAGTTTCCCGCGGCCCGGGCGAACGAGCGCCGCGCGCTGGCCAATGCGCTGCGCTTCCTGGCGATCGACGCCGTCGAGGCCGCGAAGAGCGGCCATCCGGGCATGCCGATGGGCATGGCCGATATCGCCGAAGTGCTGTGGCGCGGCCACCTCAAGCACAACCCGGCCAATCCGCAGTGGCCCGACCGCGACCGCTTCGTGCTGTCGAACGGTCACGGCTCGATGCTGCTGTACGCATTGCTGCATCTGACCGGCTACGACCTGCCGCTCGACGAACTGAAGCGCTTCCGCCAGCTTCACTCGAAGACGCCGGGCCATCCGGAGGCCGGGCTCACGCCGGGCGTGGAGACCACGACCGGCCCGCTCGGCCAGGGCTTGGCGAACGCGGTCGGCATGGCGCTCGCCGAAAAGCTGCTCGCGGCGCGCTTCAACCGGCCGGGCTTTCCGGTCGTCGATCACCGCACTTTCGTCTTCCTCGGCGACGGCTGCCTGATGGAAGGCGTGAGCCACGAAGCGTGCTCGCTCGCCGGCATCTTCGGACTCGCCAAGCTCGTCTGCTACTACGACGACAACGGCATTTCGATCGACGGCCACGTCACCGGCTGGTTCCGCGACGACACGCGCAAGCGCTTCGAGGCCTACGGCTGGAACGTGGTCGGCCCCATCGACGGCCACGACCCGGCCGCGGTCGAACGCGCCACGCGCGAAGCGCTCGCCTGCGCCGACCGGCCTTCGCTGATTGTCTGCCGCACGACGATCGGCTGGGGCGCGCCTTCGATGGCGGGCAAACACGAAGTGCACGGCGCGCCGCTCGGCGCCGCCGAGGCGAAAGCCACCCGCGAAGCGCTCGGCTGGCCGCATCCGGCGTTCGAGGTCCCGCCGGCGCTGCGCGCGCAGTGGGACGCGCGCGCGGCCGGCGCGGCGGCCGAAGCGCGCTGGCAGGCGCTGTTCGCGCAATACCGCGCGAAGTACCCGGCGGAGGCGGTCGAATTCGAGCGCCGCTCTCGCGGCGAACTGCCTGCCGACTGGCGCGCGCTCGCGCAGGAACTCGTCGAAGCCGCGCGTGCGGTCACGACGCCGACGGCCACGCGCAAGTCCTCGCAGCAGATGCTCGAACTGCTGGTGGCGCGCGTGCCCGAGCTGCTCGGCGGCTCGGCGGACCTCACGTGGTCGAACCTGACGGCGGTCAAGGCCTCGCGCGGCGTCGACTCGCACGCCGACGGCAATTACGTGCACTACGGCGTGCGCGAATTCGGCATGGCGGCGATCATGAACGGCGTGGCGCTGCACGGCGGCTTCGTGCCTTACGGCGGCACGTTTGCGGTTTTCTCCGACTACGCGCGCTCGGGCATCCGCATGAGCGCGCTGATGAAGCAGCGCGTCGTGCACGTGCTGACGCACGATTCGATCGGCCTCGGCGAAGACGGACCGACGCATCAGCCAATCGAGCACGCGACGGCGCTGCGCGTGATTCCCAGTCTCGACGTCTGGCGACCGTGCGACGGCGTGGAGACCGCGGTCGCGTGGACGGCTGCGCTCGAGCGCAGGGAAGGGGCGAGCGCGCTGCTGTTGTCGCGCCAGAACCTGCCGCAGGTTGCGAGCGCCGACGCGGCGACGATCGCGCGCGGCGGCTATGTGCTGCGCGACGCCGAGCGCGCGCCCGACGTGGTCGTGATCGCGACTGGCTCCGAGGTGGCGCTGGCGCTCGACGCGCAGAAGCTCGCCGCCGCCGAAGGCATCGCGGTGCGCGTCGTGTCGATGCCATCGACCGGCGTCTTCGACCGGCAGCCGGCCGCGTGGCGCGAGTCGGTGCTGCCGCGCGGCGTGCCGCGCGTGGCGATCGAGGCCGGGCATCCGGACTTCTGGCGCAAGTACGTCGGGCTCGAAGGCGAGGTGATCGGCGTGGCGAGCTTCGGCGAATCGGCGCCGGCCGCGGCGCTGTACGAGCACTTCGGCGTCACCGCCAACGCGGTCGTCGAAGCGGTGCGGCGCGTCGCGCGCGCCGACGCCGTCGCCGCCGAGTGAGGGCAACGATGTTCGAGCTGGTTCTGTTCGATCTCGACGGCACGCTGATCGATACCGCACCGGAGATCGCCGACGCAGTCAACGCGCTGCTCGCCGGCGAGCGGCTGCCGCGTGTCGACGAAAAGCTCGTGCGCGACTGGATCGGCCACGGCACGCGCGAGCTGCTGCGCGCCGCGCTCGCGACGAGCCTGCGCACGGCCGCGTTCGCTCCCGACCGCGCGCCGACGCTCGACGCGCTGATGCCCGCTTTCGGCCACCACTATCTCGCCCACTGCGGCCGGCGCAGCCGCGTGTTCGCCGACGTCGAGCAAACGCTCGACGCGCTGCGCTACGCGGGCGTACGCACGGCCGTCGTCACCAACAAGGAAGAGCGCTACGCGTACGCGGTGCTCGACGCGCACCGGCTGCGCGACTACCTGGATCTGGTGATCTGCGGCGATACGCTCGCCGCGAAGAAGCCCGACCCGCTGCCCGCCACCTATTGCATGCACCGGTTCCGCGTCGCTCCCGAACGCACGCTGCTGGTCGGCGACTCGGAAGTCGACGTCGCGACCGCGCGCGCGGCCGGCATCCGCGTCTGGGCCGTGCCTTACGGCTACAACCGCGGCCGGCCGATCGCCGCCGCGGGCGCCGACCGCATCATCGACTCGATTGCCGAAGTCGCGCGTTCGCTCGAAGACGAACGCGCGGCGGCCTGAACTTCCCAACCCCTTCCGGAGAACGACCCATGGCGCTGATTTCGCTGCGGCAGCTGCTCGACCACGCCGCCGAGCACGGCTACGGACTGCCCGCGTTCAACATCAACAACATGGAGCAGATCCACGCGATCATGCAGGCGGCCGATGTGACCGACAGCCCGGTGATCCTGCAGGCCTCGGCCGGCGCGCGCAAATACGCGGGCGAGCCCTTCGTGCGCAAGCTCGTCGAGGCCGCGGTCGAGATGTACCCGCACATTCCCGTGTGCATGCACCAGGATCACGGCGCTTCGCCCGCGGTGTGCCAGCAGTCGATCCGCAGCGGCTTCTCCAGCGTGATGATGGACGGCTCGCTGCTGGAGGACATGAAGACGCCGGCGAGCTACGAATACAACGTCGCGGTAACCGGCCGCGTGGTCGAGATGGCGCACGCGGTCGGCGTGTCGGTCGAAGGCGAGCTGGGCTGCCTGGGATCGCTCGAAACAGGCACCGCCGGCAAGGAAGACGGGGTCGGCGCCGAAGGCAAGCTCGACCACTCGCAGCTGCTGACCGATCCGGACGAGGCCGCGTGCTTTGTCCGTGCCACCGGGGTCGATGCGCTGGCGATCGCGATCGGCACCAGCCACGGCGCGTACAAGTTCACGCGCAAGCCGACCGGCGACATCCTCGCGATCGACCGCGTGCGCGCGATCCATGCGCGCATCCCGAACACGCACCTCGTGATGCACGGGTCGTCGAGCGTGCCGCAGGAGTGGCTCGCGATCATCCGCAAGTACGGCGGCGACATCAAGGAAACCTACGGCGTCCCGGTCGAGCGCATCGTCGAAGGCATCCGCAACGGCGTGCGCAAGGTCAACATCGACACCGACATCCGTCTGGCGATGACCGGCGCGATGCGCGAGCTGATGGCGAAGAAGCCCGACGAGTTCGACCCGCGCGCCTTCTTCAAGGCCGCGACCGCCGCCGCGCGCGACATCTGCAAGGCGCGCTTCGAGGCGTTCGGCTGCGCCGGTCAGGCGTCGCAGATCCGCCCGCTGCCGCTGGAGAGAATGGCGGCGAGGTACGCGAAAGGCGAGCTCGCCGCGACCGTGCACTGAGCGCCGGCCGGTGCGCCGCGCGGCGCACCGGTTGCCGAAGGATGACGGGTTTGGACATGGCGCCGCTGCGCGCGCTGATCTTCGACGTCGACGGCACGCTGGCCGAGACCGAACGCGACGGCCACCGCGTCGCGTTCAATCGCGCCTTCGCCGACCTCGGCCTGCACTGGCACTGGGACGTCGCGACGTACGGCCGGCTGCTCGCCGTCACCGGCGGCAAGGAGCGGATGACCGCGTACTGGCGCGAGCGCGAAGCGAGTGCGCCCGACGACGAACTGATCCGCCGCATCCATCGCCGGAAGACCGAGATCTACGGCGACATCGTCGCTGCCGGCGGCATCCCCTTGCGGCCCGGCGTCGCACGGTTGCTCGCCGAGGCGCGCAGGTGCGGGCTGCGGCTGGCGATCGCGACGACGACTTCGCCCGAGAACGTCGACGCACTGCTGCGCGTGGCGCTCGGTGCGGATGCCACGCAGCTCTTCGACGTCGTCGCTGCCGGCGACGTGGTGCCGGCGAAGAAGCCCGCCCCCGACATCTACGATTGGGCGCTCGCGCAGTTGCGGCTGGCGCCGGCGCGCTGCGTCGCGTTCGAGGACTCGGCGCCGGGACTGGCCGCCGCGCGCGGCGCCGATCTGGCGACCGTGATCACCGAAGGCGAATACACCCGCGGTGCGGACTTCACGGGCGCGCTCGCGGTGCTCGACTCGCTCGGCGAGCCGGATGCGCCGGCCGCCGGGCGCGTGCGCGGCCAGCCTTGGCGCGGCGTGGTCGACCTCGATGCGCTCGCGCGCTGGCGCGAAGGCCCATAATCGGCGCATGCGCGATGCGCCGCTCGAGGAACTGCCCGACGAAGAACTGATGCTCGCCTACGCGGCCGGCGACGCGGGCGCGTTCGCGCAGCTGTACGACCGCCACGAGCGTGCGGTTTACCGCTTCCTGCTGCGTTCGGTCCGCAGTCCGGAGATCGCCGACGACCTGCTGCAGGACACCTGGATGGCGGTCGTGCGCAACGCCGCCGGCTACGCGCCGCGCGCGCGCTTCACGACCTGGCTGTACGGAATCGCGCGCAGTAAGCTGATCGACCACTGGCGCCGCACCGACCCGGCAACGAGCCTCGACGATCCGGTCGCCAACGACCCCGATGCGAGCGTCGTCGACCACATCGCGGCCGATGCCGCGTTTCAACCCGAAGTGCAGGCGCTTTCGCGCGCGCAGGCGCGCGCCTTCGTCGACGCCGTCGAGGCGCTGCCGCCGGCGCAGCGCGAGGCCTTCCTGCTGCACGCCGAAGGCGGGCTGACGCTCGAGGAGATCGCGAGCCTGACGCGGGTCGGCGCGGAGACGGTCAAGAGCCGGCTGCGTTACGCGATGAGCAAGCTGCGCGCGGCGATGGAGGACTGGCGATGAACGAGCGCGACGTGCTGCGCGGTTATCGCGCGGCGAACGAGGCGCTGGACGAGGCGCCGCGCGAAGGAACGCGCGCGGCGATCCTCGCGGCCGCCGCGCGTGCAGTCGAAGCCAAGCCGCGCGCAGTCGACCGCATGCGGCATTGGCGCTTTCCCTTGGCCGCGGCGGCGACGGTGCTGATCAGCACCGTCGCGGTGATCGTCGCCACGCGCACCGAGCAGGAGGCGGCGAAGCTCGTTGCGGTGCCGCCGGAAACGGGCGCGCAGCCGTCGGCCGACATCTACGCGCCCGAACCCCCGGCCGCGGCGCCCGCCGCCCCGCCGCCCGCACCTGGGCCGGGGGCGGAAACGCCGCAAGCCGCGCCAGCGCAAGCGGCACCGCGCCCAGCGGCTCCGGCGAAGCGGCTCGAAGCGCCGGCCGAGAAGTTCGAGGCGCCGGCGGTGGCTGCAGCGCCAGCGGCGCCGCGTGCCGCGGCGGACGCCGTAGCGTCGAGCGAAGGGCGCGCCGAACGCGGCGCCACGAACGGCGAGTCCGCCGGTCTGCGTGCCGCACGCGAGCGCGCGCCGGCGGCGACCGCGACCGAGCTTGCGCCGGCGCAGTGGATCGAACGCATCGTCGCGCTGCGCGCGGCCGGTCGCGACGAGGAAGCCGACCGCGAATTGAAGCGCTTTCGCGAGCGCTATCCGGATTTCAAGCTGCCGCCGGCCGCGTTGCGCAAGCAGGCGGCGGAAGGCAAGTAGTCGAGAAGCGCGCTTGGCGTGAGCGGAGAAATCCCCCCGCGCGCTGCGCGCGCGGCCCCCTTTTCAAAGGAGGCTGGGTTGCTTCAACGCGAAGCCCTCGCGCAAGCGCGAGCTCCGGACCCCCCTTTGAAAAAGGGGGGCAGGGGGGATTTCGACGGCGCAACGCCTACTACCCCTCCTCACCCGAACATCAACCACGCCGGCCGCAGCAGCAGCACCGCGCCGAGCGCGAGCAGCAGCGCGCCGCCGACGAGATTCGATGCGCGCGTGTATTTCGTCCCGAGCCCGACGAACTGCAACGTCTTCATCGCCGCGACGAGAACGATCAGGTCGTCGAGCATGAACACGGCGATGTACAGCGCGAGGTACGCGTAGTACGCGGTTGGCGATAACGCGTTCATGGCGAGCAGCTGCGTGTAGACGGCCGGGATGCCGGCCGAGCACACGGCCTCGACCAGATTCACCGCGAAGGCGAGCAGCACGATGCCGCCCGCCGCGATCAGGAAGCGCCGCTCCGAGGCGAGCGCACGCAGACGCTCGAACACCTGGCGCCGCGCCTGCGGCGCGGTGACCTTGCACACCGCCTCCTTGTTCAGCACGTACTCGCGCAGGTAATAGAGTCCGCCGGCGATGGCGACCACACCGATCGCCGCGCGCACCCACGCGACGCTGCCGAGGAGCAGCAGCAGGTTCAGCCACGCCGCCATGAACAGGAAATAGACGAACGCCGAGGCGGCGACGAAGGTCGTGCCGAGCGCCCACATGCGCACCCGATCCTGCATGCCGAGCAGCAGTCCGATGAGGAAGACGAGCGTCCACATCGCGCACGGATTGAAGCCGTCGAGCCCCGCCAGCAGCACCGTCAGCGCCGGAAGCGACAGCGAACGCAGTCCGATTTCACCGAGCAGCGGTACGTGGATCGTCTCGGGCTGCGGACCTGCGGGCGGTCCGGTTTCCTCGGGCGCCGCTCCGTGCGGCGCCTGCGCAAGCAGCGGGCCGACGATATCGCGGCAACCGTGCGCGAGGCAGGCGTCGATCTGCCCGCGCAACGCCGCGCCGCTCGTGCGGTCGTCGAGATAACCGACGAAGACCCGTTCGCCGATCACGATGAACGGCACGGCCGAGTCGTCGACGCCGAGCTTGCGCGCCACCGCGACAAGCACGTCGACGTTGCGCGCGCCGCGCGTCAGCTCCAGCGCATGTACGCGCACGCCGGCGCGTTGCGCGGCTTCGCGCCCGAGAAAGGCGAGCGCCTTCTCGCAGTGCGGGCAGCCGTTGGCGACGAACGCGTAGACGTCGACCGTGCGCTGCGCGATCGCGGCGCTCGCGAGCAGGAGCGCGCAGGCCGCGAGCAACGCGCGGACGAAACCGGGCGCGCGCGGACTCGGAGCTGCGGCCCAGCCTTGCATCGACGGCCGGCCCGGTACGGATCGGCTACGCCGCGCGCCGTTGCGCGCGCAGCAGCAGAACGATCGTCGAAGCGAGCGCGAGATACGCGACGAGCGACCAGTTCGCGAGCGACAGTCCGAGGATCGACAGTTCGGTGCTTTCGCAGGACCCGGTCGCGAGAAAAAGCAGCGGCACCCGTTCACCGAGCCAGGCGACGAGTTGCTCGATCGGTCCCTGCGCCGCCGGGCCGCACGAAAGCTGAGGCGGCGAAAACTGGATCCAGCTCTGATAGCCGGCGACCGCCACGCCGGCGCTGGCGACGAGCAGCGCCGCCGCGAACAGACCGCGCATCGCGCGCGCCCGTGCGGGCAAGGCCGCCGCGCCGAGGAGCAACGCGGCGAGCGCCAGGTCCAGCACGCGCTGGAAGATGCACAGCGGACACGGATTCAGTTGCAGCCACTCGGTCAGCGCGACCGCCGCGACAACCAGCAACAGCGCGGCGAGCCCCGCGCCGGCGGCAACCAGGCGGCCGACGCGCGGCGCGGCGAGCGTTGCGGTCAATCGCTCGGGCAGGGACATCGCGATGCGGGCGCGTTGCCGTGGATGCGCGTTACTTCTCGACCGGATAGCCGGCCGTGATCGACTTCTTGATTTCTTCGAGCGTCAGCGCGGTCGGCGGCGCGGGCTGCCACGCCATGTAGCCCCACTTCATCGAATAGGCCCTGTAGCCCAGCAGCCGCAGCGCGGTCACCGCCTTGTTCTGCTGCTGGCCGGTGTCGCAGTGGACGATGACGTCCTTGTCCTTCGGCAGCAGCGCGAGGCTTTCGGGCTTCGCGATGTCGGGCGCGCCGATGAAGATCGCGCCGGGGATGTGGCCGGCGTCGTACTTCTTGTTCTTCGGCACGCGAACGTCGACGACGATGAAGTCCTTCGCCCCCGACTTGATGCGCTTGAACACGTCATCGGCCATCACGTCGTACCAGTCGTTGTCCGGCAGGCCGCTCATGTAGGCGTTGACGAACTTGACCAGCACCGCCTGTTCGACGGGCGTGGCCACGGGCATCGGCCTTTCGGCGGCGGCCGGCAGGGCGAAGCCGGCGGCGATCGCCGCGGCCAGGGTCAAACGAACGAGTCTCATTGCGCACTCCATCCGGAAAAGTGCAGCAATGATCCCGCGCCGCGGCCTTCGGCCTGCTGCGCTCGATCAAGTCCGCGCCCGATCACCGCTGCCTGAGCGCGCTCGATCGCGCGCGGATTTCGAGCGATTTCTCTACGTGTTACGCCCGCCGTCACGGCGCGGCGCGCCGCGGCCTCTGTGATCTTGCGCACATTCGCCGCGCGCCCGCGCGCCTTCTTGATCCAACGCGCATCGCGCGGCGAAGCGGCTTTCGCCGCGGAGTCGATCTTGTTCTGAGTCAAGTTCGCGCCGCGCGTGCGCATCAAAGTTCGGCTGCACGAGTTGCACAAGTCGGCCGAGGCGCGGATGCGAAAGCGCCGCAGCGGTCGAAAGCGAAAGGCGGAGTTCCTGAGATGACGCAAACCCTGACGCGCCGGCGATTCCTGAAGATCTCGGCGACCACGTTCGGTGCGGCCGCGGCGGCGACGCAACTGCCGCCGATCGCGCAAGTCATCGCCGCCGGTGCACCGGCCGCGAAGGGCGTGACGGCCACGCCGACGTTCTGCGAGATGTGCTTCTGGCGCTGCGGCGGCATCGCGCACGTGCGCGACGGCAAGCTGTGGAAGTTCGAAGGCAATCCGCTCGACCCGCAAAGCCGCGGCCGGCTGTGCCCGCGCGGCACCGGTGCGGTCGGCGCCTACTACGACCCCGATCGTCTGCAGAAGCCGCTGATCCGCAAGGGCGAACGCGGCAAGGAGCACTGGCAGGCCGCGAGCTGGGACGAGGCGCTCGCCTTCATCGCCGAGCGCATGAACAGGATCAAGGCGCAGTACGGGCCCGAGTCGGTCGCGATGTTCAATCACGGCGTCGGCGTGCGCTTCATCCAGCACGTGCTGAAGAGCTGGGGCGCGACCAACTTCGCCGGACCGTCGTTCGCGCAATGCCGCGGGCCGCGCGACGTGGGCTTCGCGCTGACTTTCGGCACCGGGCTCGGTTCGCCCGAGCCGACCGACATCGCCAACACCGACTGCCTGGTGCTGATCGGCTCGCACCTCGGCGAGAACATGCACAACTCGCAGGTGCAGGAATTCGCGCAGGCGGTCGAGCGGCGCATTCCGATCATCGTCGTCGACCCGCGCTTTTCGGTGGCGGCGAGCAAGGCGAAGTACTGGCTGCCGATCAAGCCCGGCACCGACATGGCGCTCGTCCTCGCGTGGTGCAACGTGCTGGTCAACGAGGGCCGCTACGACAGGGCCTTCGTCGACAGGTACGGCAAGGGTTTCGACAAGTTCGTGCAGGAGATCCGCCAGTACACGCCGCAGTGGGCCGAAGCCGAGACCGACATCAAGGCCGAGACGATCCGCGCCACCGCGCTGGAGATGGCGAAAGCGAGTCCCGCGGTGATCGTGCACCCGGGCCGGCGCGTCAACTGGTACGGCGACGACGCGCAGCGCAGCCGCGCGGTCGCGCTGCTCAACGCGCTGCTCGGAAGCTGGGGCCGCAAAGGCGGGCTGTTCTCGCAGGCGGGGATCAAGGTCGCGGGTTATCCGTTGCCGCCCTATCCGGAGTCGAACAAACCGCTGGCGGACAACCCGAACCGCGAGCGCTATCCGTTCGCCGACGAAGCGGTGACCACCGGCATCCGCGAAACGACGCTGACGGGCAGGCCGTATCCGATCAAGGGCTGGTTCGTCTATTCGTCGAACATCGTGCAGGCGCTGCCGAACCAGACCGAAACGCTCAAGGCGATCGACGCGCTCGACCTGCTGGTCGTGATCGACACGGTGCCGAGCGAAATCGCCGGCTACGCCGACGTCGTGCTGCCCGAAGTCACGTTCCTCGAGCGCTACGACGAGCTGCTCGCCGGCTGGGGCCGGCGCGGCTGGATCGCGCTGCGGCAGCCGGTGATGCCGGCGCCGCACGACCAGAAGCCCGGCTGGTGGATCGCCAAGCAGCTCGCCGGCAAGCTCGGCATCCCGCAGTCGATGCCGTTCGACGACATCGAGCAGTACCTGCGCGCGCGCATCGAGAAGTCCGGTTACGACTGGGACAAGCTCAGGCGCGAAGGGATCGTCCTGGGTCCCAGGCAGCCGACGACCGTCGAAGAGGGGCTCGAGCTTTCGTTCGACACGCTGTCGGGCAAGGTCGAGTTCTATTCCGACCAGCTCAAGGACAAGGGCTTCGATCCGGTGCCGAAGTACACGCGGCACCCGGCCGCGCCCGCGGGCTACTTCCGCCTGATCACGGGGCGCGCGCCGGTGCATACCTTCAGCCGCACGCAGAGCAACCCGCTGCTCGGCGATGCGATGCGCGAGAACGAGATCTGGGTCAACGGCGCGACCGCGCACAAGCTGGGTCTGGCGAACGGCCAGTACGTGAAGCTCAGGAACCAGGACGGCGTCGTCAGCAACCGCGTGCGCGTGAAAGCGACGCAGCGCATCCGGCCGGACACCGTCTACATGGTCTACGGCTTCGGCCACACCAACCCGATGCTGAAGAGCGCGTATCTGAAAGGCGCGAGCGCGGCGCAACTGACCACGCGCTACCAGACCGATCCGCTGATGGGCGGCACCAGCATCCACGGCAACTTCGTGACGTTCGTGAAAGAGGCTTGAATGGCGCGCTTTGGAATGGTCATCGACACGCGCAAGTGTGTCGGCTGCATGGACTGCGTCGTCGCGTGCCAGACCGAAAACGACGTTCCGGTCGGCTACGCGCGCGACTGGATCACGACCGAGGTGCGCGGCGAGTTTCCGAATCTCGCGATGGAAATCCGCTCGGAGCGCTGCAACCACTGCGACAACCCGCCGTGCGTGACCTGCTGCCCGACCGGCGCGAGCCACGTGTCCGACTTCGGCCGCATCGTCAAGGTCAACGCCAGCCGCTGCATCGGCTGCAAGGCGTGCGTGGCGGCCTGTCCGTACGGCGCGCGTTACGTGCATCCGAAGGGCTACGCCGACAAGTGCACGTTCTGCGATCACCGCGTCAAGGAAGGCAAGGACCCCGCCTGCGTGTCGGTGTGCCCGACGCACTGCATGGTTTTCGGCGACCTCGACGATCCGGCAGCCGAGGTGAGCCGACTGCTGCGCACGCGCAAGTGGCACACGCTGCTGCCCGAGGCCGGCACCAAGCCGCGCGTGTTCTATCTGACGTAGTCGCGAGGAGTCACGATGCTCGAGATCACGACCACCCGGCACAACCCGCTGGTGGACCCGCATCTGTCGGTGTGGAGCTGGGAGATCCCGCTGTACCTCTTCGTCGGCGGCATCGTCGCCGGCCTGATGATCCTCGGCGGCATCGCGCTGCTGCGGCTGGCGCGCGGCGAGGACCCGAAGGGCTACTTCTCGCTGCACGCGCCGATCGCCGCGTTCATGCTGCTGAACCTCGGCATGCTGGCGCTGTTCCTCGACCTCGCGCACAAGCTGTACGTGTGGGCCGTGTACCTGACCTTCGAGCCGGCTTCGCCGATGTCCTGGGGCTCGTGGGTGCTGATCATCGTCTACCCGCTGCTGCTGGTATCGGCGCTGATCCGGCTGCCCGAGGCGTGGCCGTGGCTCGGGCAGCGCGTGCCGCAGCTCGCGCGCTGGTCCGACGTGCTGCTCGCGTCGGCGCACACCCTGCGGCTGCTCGCGTGGATCAACATCGTGCTGGGCGTGGCGCTCGGCATCTACACCGGCATCCTGCTGTCGACGATGGTCGCGCGGCCGCTGTGGAACGTCTCGATCCTCGGCCCGCTGTTCCTCGTGTCGGGGCTGTCGGCCGGCGCGGCGCTGCTGCATCTGCTGGCGGCGCTGCTGCGACCGCGGCGGCCCGCGCCGCAGGGCCTGATCGGCGGCGCGCTCGGCGCGCTGATCCAACTGCTCGGCAAGGAGCCTCCAGAAAAGGGAACCGCGAACGCACTGATCCGCGCCGACATCGGCTTCCTCGCGGTCGAGCTGCTGATGTTGGGGCTGTTGCTGATCGGGCTGGTGACCGCGACCGCGTCGCACGCCGCGGCGTTCGATCTGCTGATGAGCGGCAGGTTCGCGTTCGCTTTCTGGGGCGTGCTGGTCGTGCTCGGCATCCTGGTGCCGCTCGCGCTGCAGGGACTCGAGCTGGCACACCGCATCCCGCACACGATCGTGCCCGCCGTGCTCGTGCTGGCCGGCGGCTACACGCTGCGCTGGCTGATGGTCAACGCCGGGCAAATGAGCGAAATCGTTCAGGCCGCCGCGCGGTGACACCGCAGCGCGCGGCCTCGGGTTCTCAATGCAACCTGCTGGAGAGTGAATCATGACGAGAAACACCGGATCCTTAGTGCCGATCGTGCTGGCTGCGACCGCGGCCCTGCTGCCCGTCATCGCAGGAGCGCAGCCGGCGCCGAAGGCCACGCAGCCGGCGGTCTGCAACAACTGCCACAAGCCCGAGCCGGGCGTGGTCAGCGGATATTTCGAGAACGTCGCCTTCAAGTCGCAGTCGATCCAGCTCGGCATCGACGCCGCGAAGGAGATCGTCCGCTTCGACGAGAAGACGCTGAAAGTCGTCGATGCCGGCGACGCGAAGAAGGTCGAGCACCTGCGCGACGTGCGCAAGAACCACGAGACGCGCATCGCGTTCGTCGAGCGCGACGGCCAGAAGTGGGCGACCGAGATCCGCTTCAAGGGGCCGGTCAAGGTCGCCAAACAGGACCTCGTCGACTACGCGTTCGTGCGCAAACTGGTCGATCAGGGTGCGGGCAACTTCATGCTGATCGACTCGCGCCCGCTGCCCCGCTTCCAGCAGGGCACGATCCCCGGCGCCGTCAACGTGCCGTATCCGGCGTGGGACAAGGTCGTCGGACGCCTGTCCGCGGACAAGAACGCGCTGCTCGTCTTCTTCTGCCAGGGCGTGACCTGCCAGATGAGCCCGCTGTCGCAACGCAAGGCGATCGCGCTCGGCTACACGAACACCAAGGTCTATCACGAGGGTGTTCCCGAATGGGAGACGAAGGACTACCTCGCGACCACGCCGGAGTTCGTCAAGGCCGCGTACATCGACAAGGACATCCCCGCGGTGATCCTCGACGTCCGTTCCGCCGAAGAGGCGGCGGCGGGTCATGTCAAAGGCGCAGTCGGCATCCCGGCGAAGGCGGTCAGGACGCAGCTCAAGAGCTTCCCGGATCCGAAGCTCAAGGCGCCGATCATCGTCTACGACGGCCGCGGCGGCGCCGATGCGGTCGCCGCTGCGCGCGCGCTCGTCAGGGCGGGTCAGACCAACGTGCAGGTGATCGCGGGCGGACTGCTCGGCTGGCAGGCCGCGGGTTACGCGATCGAGTCCGGCGTGCCGGCGGCGACCAAGGTCGCGTACGCGCCAAAACCCCGACCGGGCGCGATCCCCGCCGACGAGTTTCGCAAGCTCGCGAGCAACACGCCGTCCGACGTGCTGATCCTCGACGTGCGCAACCAGGACGAAGCCAACGCCGGCATGATCAAGGGCGCGGTGCTGATCCCCGACGAGGAGCTCGCCGCGCGCATGAAGGAACTGCCGAAGGACAAGCGCATCGTCGCGCACTGCTCGACCGGCATCCGCGCCGAGATGGCGTATCACAAACTCAAGGACGCCGGCTACAAGGCGGGCTTCCTGAACGCCGACATCGACATCGCCAAGGACGGCAGCTTCAAGCTGGCGCCGAAGCTGTAGCCGGCTGGAAAACGTCCGCGAAGCCGCCGGCAATGCCGGCGGCTTTTTCGCTTCGGACGCCTGCTTGACCGCCGCCAAGGCCGCTGCACGCATCCGGTGCTAGCTTGAATCAGGCAAAGCGCCTGGAGGCAAGCCGATGAAGATCCTGGTCCCGGTCGACGGCAGCAAATACAGCGACGCCGCGCTCGCACTCATCGCGTCGCGCACGAAGCTGATCGGCGCGAAGCCCGAAGTCGAGCTGCTGAACGTGCAGCTTCCGGTGCCGCCGCGCATCGAACGCGTCGCCACCAAGGCGACGATCCGCGCTTATCTGGCGGCCGAGGCGAACCGGATCCTCGAGCCCGCGGTGGCGAAGTTGCTGCGTGCGGGGCTCGCGGTCCGCTCGAACTTCGCGGTCGGCGTGGCGGGCGCGGAGATCGCGCGCGCCGCCGCGCGCAGCGGCGCCGACCTGATCGTGATGGGTTCGCACGGGCACTCCGCGGTCAGGGGTCTGCTGCTCGGTTCGGTGACGCAGGCCGTGCTCGCGTCGTGCACGACGCCGCTGCTCGTCGTACGCGACGCCGCCGCACCGCGCCGCGCCGCGTTGAAGGTCGGTATCGCGGTCGACGGCAGCAAGTACAGCGCAGCCGCGCTGCGCTACGCGATCGAGCACCGCGAACTGTGGGGCGAATCGCCGACGCTGGTGCTGCTGCACGTGGTGCCCGACCTCGCGGCGTTCGTGATTCCCGGACTCGGCGACGCGCCGCTGCAGGTCTACAAGGCCGAGCAGGTCGTCGGGATGCAAAGCCAGCGGTTCGACGCGGCCGTCGCACCGGCGCGCAGGCAACTGGAGCGCGCCGGGCTCGTCGCCGATGCGCTGTGTCTGGTCGGCAACGACGCCGGCGACGAGATCGCCGCCTACGCGAAGAAGAACAGGCTCGACGTGCTCGTGCTCGGCTCGCGCGGCCGCGGCGCGATGAAGTCGGCCGTGCTCGGCTCGGTCGCCACGCGCGTCGCGGCGCAATGCCGCACGCCGCTGCTGCTGGTGCGCGAAACCTGACCCGGTCGGTTGGCGCGAATCCGCGCCCGATCGCCGCGGGCACTTCGATGTCCCCTCCGTCAAACGGCAGTCCCGCCCGCTCAAGTCGAGCCGCCGGCGCGCCGAATAGTCGGATGTCGCCCAGACGGGAATCGCCGTGTTCAAGTTCGCCTTCGCTGCCGGCATGGTCATCGAGTGGCTGTTCGGCCCCGCGGTCGAATCGATCGCCGGCTTCGGCTTCGCTTCACTGCGCACTTTGACGGCCGGCCTGCTTGCCTGGATGGTCCTGGAGGCGGCGCACCTGCTGGTCCGCGCGGTGATGACACTCGACGACCGCGCGTAGCGCGCCGCTCGCGCGCCGGCGAAGCGGTGCGCTCCCTCCCGCATTCTTGGGGCAGGCGCAATGCGCGCGAGGCCCCGATGCGCAATCCTCCATAGCCTCAGCGCGACGCGCGGCGTAGCCTGCATTTCGTTCCGGGGCGGCCGCCCCCGGATCGGGACGGAAGGGGGTATCGATGTCACCGGTAGGCGAAGCGCGGGACGGCGAAGCGCCGCAGGTCGACGCGCTGTTCGATTCGACGTACCGCGAGCTGCGGCAGCTCGCGCGGGCGCGCCTGCGCAGCGGCGGACGCAACACGCTGCTCGATACCACCGCGCTGGTGCACGAGACCTTCCTGAAGCTGGCTGCCAATCACGAAGTCCAGTTTCCGGATCGGGCGCGATTTCTCGTTTATGCAGGTCGGGTGATGCGGTCGATCATCGTCGACTTCGCGCGGCAGCGGCTCGCTGAGCGGCGCGGCGGCGACGCCGCGCACGTCACGTTCAGCACGCAGCTCGTCGACGGCCGCGTGGCGGGCGAAGCCGAGATCCTGCGCGTGCACGAAGCGCTCGCCGAGTTGGCGAAGGTCGACGAACGGATGACCCAAGTGGTGGAGATGCGTTACTTCGGCGGACTGACGGAAGCGGAAATCGCGCAAGCGCTCGGCGTCACCGACCGCACCGTGCGGCGCGACTGGGAGCAGGCGCGGCTGTTCCTGGCAGACGCGCTCAAGTAGCCGAGCGGCCCCGCCGCGCGGGCGACGATGAAGGCGAACTTCGAACTCGATCCGGTGCAGTGGTCGCGGCTGCGCGGACTGCTCGACGGCGCGCTGGCGCTGGTGCCGACCGAGCGCACGGCTTGGATCGAACGCCTCGGACAGGAGGACGAGGATCTGAAGCCGCGCCTGCGCGCGCTGCTTGCACACGCGGCCGGCGACAGCTCGCCGCTCGATACGCTGCCGCACGTCGAAACCGTCCAGTTTTTGGCCGAGCGTGCCCGGCGCGGCGACGCCGTGCTCGCACCCGGCGCCGCGATCGGCCCGTACCGGCTGATTCGCCCGCTCGGCGAAGGCGGCATGGGCGCGGTGTGGCTGGCCGAGCGCACCGACATGCTGCAGCGGCGGCAGGTGGCGCTGAAGCTGCCGCGGCTGCTGACGCAGCGTGCGGCGCTGGCCGAGCGGCTGGCGCGCGAGCGCGAGATCCTCGCGGCGCTGAACCATCCGAACATTGCGCGGCTGTACGACGCGGGCTTGACCGCCGACGGTCAGCCGTACCTCGCGCTGGAGTACGTCGAGGGCGAGCGGATCGACGCCCACTGTACGCGCAAGGCGCTCGACGTGCCGGCCCGCCTGCAGCTCTTCCTGCAGGTCGCGCGCGCCGTGGCGCACGCGCACGCGCAGCTCGTCGTGCATCGCGATCTGAAGCCGGCCAACATCCTGGTCACCGAAGCGGGCGAAGTGAAGCTGCTTGACTTCGGTATCGCCAAGCTGCTGGAGGATGGACATGCACGGGAAACCGAACTCACGCAGCTTGCCGGCCGCGCGCTGACGCCCGACTATGCGGCACCCGAACAGATTCTCGGTCAGCCGATCGGCACCGCGGCCGACGTGTATGCGCTCGGCGTGGTGCTGTTCGAGCTGCTGGCGGGCGCCAGACCGTACAAACTGAAGCGCGACTCGCGCGCGGCGCTGGAAGAGGCGATCGTGGCCGCCGAGCCGGCGCGGCCCAGCGCAGCCGCGAGCGAGCCGAAGCTAAGGAAGCGGCTGCGCGGCGATCTGGACACCATCGTGCTCAAGGCGCTGAAGAAGGTGCCGAGTGAGCGCTACGGCACGGTAGAAGCGCTGGCCGAGGACATCGAGCGCTATCTCGCGCAGCAGCCGGTGCGGGCGCAGCCGGATCGGTGGCCGTATCGCGCCGGCAAGTTCGTGCTGCGCCATCGCTACGCGGTCGCCGCCGCGGCCGCCGTAATGGCGACCGCGATCGCCGGCGCGGCGGTCGCGTCCTGGCAGGCGCGCGAAGCGCAGCGGAGCCGCGAGGTCGCGCTGCGCGAGCGGAGCAACGCCGACGAAGTGAAGAACTTCGTTCTCGCGATGCTGCGCGACGCCGGCCCGCAGAACGCCGCCGGCAAGGTGATTTCGCCCGCCGAGATGCTCGCCCGCGCCCGCGCGCGCATCGACCGCATCGATCCGAAGCGCGTCGCGGTGCGGGTCGAACTGCTCGGTACTCTCGGCGACAGCCTGCTGATGCTGGAGGACGCCAAGACCGCCGAGTCCGTGCTGCTGCAGGCGATCGCCGAAGCGCAAACCGGGCTGGACGCGAGCGACAAGCGCGTGCTGTGGGCCAAGAGCATGCTGTCGCAGGCGTATCGGCGGCAGAACCGCTACGCCGAGATGCGCGCGGTGCTGGAGGACATCGTGCCGCGGCTGCGCGCGCGCGAAACCGAGCTGCCGAACCAGCTGCTCGCCGCGCTGGTGAACCTCGTCAACCTGAATTGCGGCGAGTACCGGATGGACGAGTGCGAGCGCGCCGTCGACGAAGGGCTGGGCGTGCTCGAGCGCCGCTTCGGCGGCCGGCACGTCAACGGCCTGCTGCTGCTGGCGCGACGATCGGAAACGCTGACGTGGCGCGGCCAGCCGGCGCGCGGCCTCGAAGAGGCCGAGCAGGCGGTGCAGCTCGCACTCGACCTGCACGGCGGCAACACGCGGCACGTCATGGTGCTGTACGCGCGCACGGCGCGCGTACACGCGCTCGCCGGGCTCGGTCGCATCGACGAAGCCCTGCGCGAGAGCGACGCGCTGCTCGCCGCAACCGAGGCCGCGTTCGCCGGCCGCACGCGCGTGTACGCGCTGCGGTTGCTGGCCTTCGCGCCGATTCTTCTCGAAGCGGGCGCCGTCGAGCGCGCGCTGGCGTTCACCGAAGAAGGGCTGGCGATCCTGTCGAACTACCAGGAGCGCGATGCGCTGTCGCTGGGACTCGCATACGCGACGCGCGGCCGCGCGCTGCTTGCCGCGCGGCGCGACGCCGATGCACTCGCAACGCTGGCCGAGGCGCAACGCATCCTGCGCGGCGCGGCCGCCGACAACGAGATGCTGCGCGCGGTTGCGCACGACCACGCGCTGGCGCTCGCGTACGCGGGGCGCGTCGAGGCCGCGGTCGGGCAACTGGCGCAGACGCCCGCGCCGTCGCCGGCGTTTTCGCCGCAACTGGCGCTGCAGGCCCGGCTCGACCGCGCGACCGTGTTCCGAAGCGCCGGCCGCGCGGCCGATGCGGCGACCTGCGTGCGCGAGGCCGAAGCGATCGCCCAGGGCAACGACTTCGTTCCGGCCTCGCTGCGTCAGCGCCTCGCGCGGGCGGTGCGCGACGGCAGCGGCACCCTGCAAACGGGAAGACGCGACCGCGGTCCGGCGGTTTCGGGCTGATTTCCGCCGACGCGGCCAAGGCTGATCGCGCCGAGGCCGTGTTGTCCGACGGCGGGATCGTAGGCGTTCAGGTGCTCAACGAGTTCGCATCGGTAGCGACGCGCAAGCTCGGCATGTCCGTCGCTGAAGTGCGCGAGTCGCTCGCCGTGGTCCGCGCCGTGTGCCGGGTCGTCCCCGTCACTGAAGAAACGCACGATCGCGGTTTGGAGCTCGTCGAGCGTTACGGACTGTCCGTATACGACGGGCTGATTGCGGCCGCGGCTCTCCTGGCCGGATGCGCGGAGCTGTTGGCCGAAGATTTGCAGGCAGGACAGGTCGTCGACGGTCGATTGACCGTCACAAACCCGTTCCTTTGACTCGCATCGCCGCAGCCGGCGGGATTCGCTTTCCCATGCTCGCGCGGGAGAACGCCCAGTCGTTTCGTCCGCGTTGCGCCGGCGGGTGCGTTGTCGGCGACCGGCGTGAATCTCGGAGCGCTGTCCGGATCCGCCGCCCGGTCGCGTTCTTACCGGCAAGGCGGGTGCAAGCCCGCTGACCGAGCGACAACTCTCAACTTGCTGACCGAGGAAACGAGCATGAAGACCTTCCGGCCCCTGTCTGTCGCCGCCGGTGTGGCCGCCGCCGTCGCCGGCATCGGACTCGCGGCGCCCGCTTTCGGCATCACCGCCACCCCCAACCTGCTCGGCACGCCCGACGACGGCATGATCTGCCGCAGCGGCTACACGGGCGCGTTGAGTGGCGGCGCGTTCAAGTGCTCGAAGGCGCGCAACATCACCGTGCAACTGGAGTGCCTCGACCCGAAGTTTCCGAACTACCTGATTCGCGCCGCCGCGCCCGGCACGCCGCAGGGCCGGGACCTCTGCTTGCGCAACAACGTCAGCCTCGGCAGCACCGATCCGGTCGGCAATCTGGCGCAAGGCCAGGATTACGTACTGGCCGACGTCAACCCGACGACCGTGAGCAACCGCGTGGCGAACCTGGACCAGCAGGAGGCGAGTGCGCTCGGACTGGACGCGAAAGAGGTCGACACGGTCGCCGGCGATCCGGTCGTTCAACCGAACGGCGGCGCGGGCAGCCGCGACAACGCCAGCGTGCAAGTCACGCACTACACGTTCGCGATCAAGACCGGCGGCGCGCTGAGCGCGGCCAGCAGGTAGTCGCGCCAGGGCGCTCGCCCGGATCGCCGCCGGCGCCGCCGTGCGCCGGCGGCGATTTTTTTCGTGCCGTCGAATGTCCGACACGCAACGATGTCCGGCCGGCGCACCCCGCCGCGTTCTTACCCGACGAGCAGACGGATCTCACCGCTGTTCGAGCAGCACTCAACCCACACGTTTGGAGTGACACGATGAAACCCAGCAAGCTGCTTTTCGCTTCCCTCGCTGCCGCCGGACTCGCCGCAGCTGCCACACCCGCGCTAGCGGACACCTGCAAGGACGTCAAGTTCAAGGTGACCAACAACCACTTCGAAGGGCGCGAGATCGAGATCCGCCAGGTCAAGTACTTCAACCCGCACACCGGCAATACGCACACGGAGGACGTCAAGAACCTCGTGTGCAAGCACGGAGCCACCTGCATGACCGACGGCGACAACCTGGCCAATGCCAAGAACGTCGACCTGAACAGCATCCAGGTGGTGTTCAAGTACCGCGAGCACGACGGCGGTTGGTCCAAGGAGTTCCAGACGCAGAAGTTCGTGCCGGCCTATCGCAAGTGCACCGAAGGCAAGACGTACGGACCCATCGTCGTCACGGACAGCGCCGGCTGAGCGGCACAGGAGCGAACCATGAACGCATTCATCAAAACAGCCGTCGTCGCCGCATTCGCCGCCGCCGGCGCCGCGCACGCGCAGCAGCAGTGCTACGACTTCGGCGGCCTCGCGGTCGGCACGAAGTACCACATCGGCGACACCGTCGACGCGCGCCACGCGACGATCACTTTCGAGCCGTACACGATGAGCGGCAACCCGGTCGGCGCGGCCGCCAACTTCGCCGAAGCGCAGCAGGCGAAGATCGCCGGCGGCGCGCCGCCCGAGATGGGCATGAAGACCTTGACCGTCAAGGTCGTGCCGATTGCGCCGGTCACGCGCGTGCGGATGAAGCTCGCGCAGAACATGACGCCGAGCGGCGGCTTCGGCATCAGCAACTTCGAGGTCAACGGCGAGCGCCACGAAGGACCGTCGTTCGCGTCCGCGAACGGCAAGCGCCTCGGCGGCGCGGAGATCACCGCCAACCTCGTCAACACCGCGGCCAACTGGCACGTCGGCACGCTCGAATTGCGCGCCAAACCCGGCGGGTCGATCGCGAGCTTCAGCATCGGCGGCCACACGTGGCGGCTCGACGACATGTGCTTCGCCAAGTAGCGGGCACGCGGAACCGGAGCGCGCGATGAACGGAGCCGACCTCATCGGCTACCTCGCGTCGGCCGCGGTGCTCGCGACGTTCTGCATGCGCGACATGGCGGCGCTGCGTGCGACGGCGATCGCGAGCAACGTCGCGTTCATCGCCTACGGCGCGCTCGCCGCCGTTCATCCGGTGCTGCTGCTGCACGTGATGCTGCTGCCGATCAACGTCTATCGGTTGATCGAGGCGCTGCGCCGGCAACCGGCGCAAGACGCGTTGGCGGCGCGCTCGCGCGCTTGACCGATGCGCGCCGCCCGCAAGACGCTCGCGCTCGCCGCTGCGCTCGCGTGCGCGGGCGGCGCGCACGCCGCGGTGACGGCGGACTTCGCCGACCGCTGGATCACGGCGGATTCGACCGTCACGCTGCAACTGGACCAGGCGCTCGCCGCACGCGCGGCCGAGCTGCGCTTTTTCGCCGGCGCGCTCGACGTGACCGCGATCGCGCGCCGGCCGCGCCCGGGGGTGTTGAGCTTCGACCTGCGCTTCGCGCAGCTCGCCGCGGGCGAGTCGACCTTTGTCGCTTATCTCGTCGAAGCGGGCAAGTGGCAGGCGGTGGCGAGGATTCCGCTGAAGGTGTTGAGCGCGGCGGGCTTCGAATCCGGTCAGTTCGGACCGAAGCTCGACCTCGGCGGCAAGTCGCGCTTCGACGAAGGCCGGCGCGGCGACGCGACGGCGTCGGCGCGGCCGACGTACTTCGACGGCACCGGCCGCGGCGGCTTTGGGTTCGACGCGGCGCGCGGCGCGTTCAAGGCCGACGGCCAGTTCAACGCGACCGGCAGCAGCTATCGCAACGAGGCGCTGCGCTTCGGCGAACTCGGCGCACAAGCGCCGAAGACCGATCTGGCCGACTACGTCGTCAACCTGCGTTACGGCGGCACAACGCTCGCGGTCGGCCATCTCAGCTACGGCAACAACCCGCTGCTGCTCGCCGGCTACGCCAGCCGCGGTGTGACGTTGGCGCAGAAGTTCGGCGAGCGCTTCGACGTGTCGGTGAACGCGATGAACGGCACCAGCATCGTCGGTTACGACAACTTCTTCGGCCTGACGGGCGCACAGCATCGGATCCACGGCGCCTCCGCGGGGCTGGAGCTGATCGGTGGCCGCCCCGGCGCGCTGCGTTTCGAGATCGCCGCGCTCGACGCCAAGCTCGAATCGCGCGGCAACTTCAACCGCGGCGAAGTGCCCGACGCCGAAGAAAGCCGCGGGCTGGGCGTACGTCTGTCCGGCCGCACGACCGGCAATCGCGTGCGCGGCGACGCGGTGTTCGCGCGCAGCAGCTATGTCAACCCGTTCGATCCGGCGCTTGCGCAAGGCGGCGAGTTGCAGCCGGTCAAGCGCAGCAGCGCGAACGGGCGCCAGCTCGATTTCGCCGTCGACCTGGTGCAGAACTCGACGCGCTGGTCCCAGGCGCAGCCGCTGACCGTCACGTTGTCGGCGCGGCACGAGCGCATCGAGCCGCTGTACAAGAGCATCGGCGCCTCGTCTTCGCCCGACCAGCAGTTGAACCGCGCGGCGCTCGCCACCCAATTCGGCGCGGCGCAACTGCAATTCACCGGCTCGCGGCAGGAAGACAACCTCGACGACGTGCCGACGATTCTGAAAACGCGCGCCGACAACGCAGCGGCGAACCTGTCGCTGCCGCTGGCGCAGTGGTTCGGTGCGTGGTGGCCGCAGGCGAGGTACGCGCTGCAGACCGTGCATCAGCGCGCGATCAATACGCCGGTTACGGCGGACTCGGGCATCGCCGCGTCGCACCGGCCGGATCAGAGCAACCGCAGCCACCAGGCGGCGTTGAACTTCACGCGCGGCGCGTTCAACTTCGGCTATTCGATCCAGCGCTCAACACAGGACAACCGGCAGCCGGGGCGCGAGAACGCCGACTTCGAAAACCTCGGCCACCAGGTCACGCTGGGCTTTCGCGTGAGCGAAAAGCTGAACCTCAACCTCGGCGCCAACACGAACCGCAACTACAGCCGCGAGAAGGACCTGACGACGACCACGCGTGGCGGCCACGGCGGCTTCGACTGGCAATTGCTCGACAGCCTCACGCTCGCCGCCAACGCCGGCCGCACGCTCGGCGGCGATTCGCGCGATCTGACGGCTGCCGGTAACAACAACGCGCAGGGGCAGCTCACGTGGCGCTTCGGCATCCCGGCTGACGGCCGCAAGCTGCCGGGACAGGTGTTCGTGCGTTACGTGCGCCAAGAGAACACGAGCCGCGATACGAGCTTCGGCCTGTCGGCGCGCGGCGCGAGCTGGGCGTGGGACGCGGGCCTGTCGCTGAGCCTGTTCTGAACGGAGGCTGCGATGATCCGAATTGCGCTGCTGCTGATCGCGCTGCTCGCCGGCACGCTGCGGCCGGCGGGCGCGGTGACGGCGGTCAATCCGTTCGGCGTCAACGTGCGCGCGTCCGGTCCGACGACGGTGTTCCTGACGTTTCAAAGCCTCGACCCCGGCGAAACCGCGGTCGAGGCGTTCTGGTGCGGCGAACTGTTACCGGCGGTGATCGCAACCAATCCGACGCTGCAACTGCCGTTCGCTGTGCAGACGGCCGATCCGTGCGTGCCCGGCACCGTGTACGGACGCTTGCCGCTGCGGCTCGATCGCTCGCGCCCGAGCGCGAGCGGCGCGGCGACCAATCTCACCGACATCATGACGATCCCCGCTTCGGTCGCGCGGCGCGCGTACCAGGACGCGCAGGCGGGACTGAACTCGGCGTTCTTCTACGTGCGCCGCTTTGCCGGCGGCATCGGCGGCGACAAGTTCGTGATCGTCACCTGCCGCATGGCGGGCGGCGGCGCGCGCGTGCCGCTGGCGCTGATGGACGTGCGGCTCGCGTTCGCCGACGGCGGCATGGCGACGGTGCTCGCGCTCGAACGCGGCACGCCGCCGCCGCGTTTCGAAGCGCGCATCCAGTACAACGGCACCGGCACGCTGAAAGGGCGCTGGGAAGTCGTGATGCCCGGCGATCCGGAGCCGACCGACGAAGACCTGCTGACCGAAGCGACGCTGCCGGTCGAAGCGCGCGCGCGACAGCGCCGCTACACGCTGCTGGATCGCTTCGAACTGTTCCTGCCGCCGACCGGCGAAGCCATGATCGCCGGGCCCGACCCGCGCCGCGTGCCGCATGTGACCGACGGCGCGTACAAGATCCTGCTGCGCATCGAGGCGAGCGACGACAAAGAAGCCGACTCCAACACGGGCGGCGGCCGCATCGCGCATGCTGGCGGCGCGGCCGGTTTCCCGCTGCCGGTGCTGCGCTACTACGTCGGCAGCGGTGCCGCCCTCGAGCAGTTGGCGGCGGCGTCGACCGCGCTGCGGCTGTTCGCGCCGGACGCCGACGCGCGCGTAAAGGGCGATGCGCCGCTCGCGTTCAGTTGGGTCAGCGGCGAGCGCGCCGCGCTGCTGCGGCTCGAAGTGACGGCCGAGTCGACCACGGCGCTCGCCGCGCTGCTGGCGCCGGAAGCGACAAGCTACGTCGCTCCGCCCTTCGTGCTCGAAGCGCAACGCGGCAAAGCGCTGCGCTGGCGCATCGTCGCGCTCGACGCGAACGGGCGGACGATGGCCGCCAGTTCCTGGCGCGGCCTGGCGGTCGAACCGTAGCGCACGTGCCGACCGAAAGAGCGCGCTTGACAGCGCGCCGGGCTTGGGCGAGAAGGCGGTGCATGCCAGTCGATCTTCCGCCCGGCGTCGTGTTGCTCGATTCCGTCACGCAGACCGCGGCCGAACACACCGGTTGCGTCGTGATCACCGGTTCGCACGCCGGGCGCAGCGTCGTCAAGTACGCGTTGGCCGTGCCGGCGAAGCTCTACGTCTTCAACGACGCCGGCGTCGGCAAGGACGGCGCCGGCATCGCCGCGCTGGCCGAACTGGAAGCGCACGGCATCGCGGCAGTCGCGGTGGCGCACGCGTCGGCGCGCATCGGCGAGGCGCTGGATGCCTGGCAGCACGGCGTGATCTCGACCGTCAACGCGCCGGCGCGCACACTGGGGCTTGCGCCCGGGCAACGGCTGAGCGAGGCGCTCGCCGCGCTGTAAGGGTCCGCTGCGTCGGGCGGCTCGGCGGTTCATTCGCAAGGGAGACGCCATGCCTTCGCTGAAGATCCAGTTTGCCGGCAGCCTCGGCGCGCAGCTCGCGGCAAGGCTCGACCTGCCCGACGCGCCGCCGCGCGCGGTCGCGCTGTTCGCGCACTGCTTCACCTGCTCGAAGGATTCGCGTGCGCCGACCTACATCGCTCGAGCGCTGACCGAGCAGCGCATCGCGCTGCTGCGCTTCGATTTCACGGGGCTGGGCGGCAGCGAAGGCGAGTTCGAGAACACGAACTTCTCGTCGAACGTCGCCGACCTGCGCGCGGCGGCCGACTGGCTGCGCACGCATCACGAGGCGCCCGCGCTTCTGATCGGCCACTCGCTCGGCGGCGCCGCGGTGCTCGCGGCGGCCGGCGACATCGCCGAAGCACGCGCGGTCGTCACGCTCGGCGCGCCTTTTTCGCCGCAGCACGTGACGCGGCAGTTCCGCGAGGCGCTGCACCTGATCGAGCGCGAAGGCGCGGCCGAAGTCACGCTCGCCGGGCGTCCGTTCCGGCTGCGGCGCGAGTTCCTCGACGATCTCGCGGGCCAGCGGCAGGCCGAGCGCATCGCGAGCCTGCGCCGCGCGCTGCTCGTGATGCACGCGCCGAACGACGACGTGGTCGGCGTCGACAACGCGACCGCGATCTTCGCCGCGGCCAGGCATCCGAAGAGCTTCGTCTCGCTCGACACCGCCGACCATCTGCTCGCGCGCGCCGAAGACGCGCGCTACGCGGCGCAGGTGATCGCCGCCTGGGCGAGCCGCTATCTGCCGGCGCCGCGGCCGTCTTGAGCTCTTCGGCCTTCGAAGTGTCGCTTCTCGGTGTTCTCCGTGTCTCCGTGTTAAGTCAACCGCCTCGAACGGCTGCGGTGCCGCGATCACAGGTCGAACCGTTCGAGTTCGCCGCGCTCGGTGCGCGCGAGCGCTGCGCGGGCGATGCGGTAGGTGTCGGCTTCGAAATCGCGCGGCGCGGTCGCCGCGAGTTCGTGGGCGGCCGCGAGCGTCTTGACGCTGCCGAGCCAGCACCAGCGGTCGAACACGTGCAGGTCCTCGGCGAAGCGCGCGGCATCGCGCTCGACGAGCGCCACCGCGCCGCCGAACGGCCACCGCGGAATGCGCCAGTCGGCGAGCAGCTCGCGCACGCGCGCGCCGTGCGCGGCGATCGACTCGGCGCCGACGCAGCAGCCGGCGCAGCGCTTCAGTTGATGGTTGAAGCAGGGCGCGCCGGCGGCCGGCTTCGCGGCGCGGCCTTCGAGCTTCATCGTCTTCAGGCACAGCCCGTGTTCGGCCGCGAGTTCGACCAGAAAGCGCCGCGCCGCCGCGCGCGAGCCGAACGGGCCGTGGAATTCGTGCAGGCGATCGAGCGGCAGCCGCGCCGCAGGCGCGAACTGCGGCCGGCCCGCGTCGTCGAGCGCAAATGCGACGGCGCTCGCTTTGCGGCGCAGTGCGATGTTGTGCGCGGGCAGCCTGGTCTTGACCAGTTCCGCCTCGCGCAGCAGCGCGCCGATCTCGCCGGCCGCCTCTTCCCACTCGACGCGGCGCACTTCCTGCGACAACTGCGCATCGATGCCGCTCGCGTGATCCGCGGCGAAGTGGCTCGCCACGCGCGCGCGCAGATCGATGCTCTTGCCGATGTAGATCGGATGCGCGTTCAACCCGTAGAACAGATAAACGCCCGGCGCGTGCGGGATCGCGTCGAGCGCCTCGGGCGCGAGCAGCGGCGGCGTGGCGGGCCGCGCGAGCAGCCGGCTGATCGCCGCTTCCAGCTCGGCGGCAGGGTGCCGTTCGTAGAGCCGCTGGATCAGCCGCCACAGCACGCGCGCGTCGCCGAGCGCGCGGTGGCGCTGCTCGCCTTCGAGCCCGAAGCGCGCGACGATCGCGTCGAGCGAATGCGGTCCGCGGTCGGGATAAAGCAGCCGCGACAGCCGCACGGTGCACAGCGTCGGCGCGCGCCAGGCGAGCCCCGCGCGCGCGAACTCGGCCTTCAGGAACCCGTAGTCGAAGCGCGCGTTGTGCGCGACGAAGACGGCATCCTGCAGCCGGTCGAACAGCGCCGGCGCGATCTCGTCGAAGCGGGGTGCGCCGCACACCATCTCGTTGCTGATGCCCGTCAGCCACTGGATCTCGGCCGGGATCGGCACGCCGGGATTGACCAGCGTCGACCACTCGGCCACGCGCAGCGCATCGCCGTCGCGGTCGACGGTGACCACGCCGACCTCGGTCACGCGCTCGCGCGCGGGCGACGAGCCCGTCGTTTCGACGTCGACGAAGCACACGCGCGGCGCGAACATGCGGGGAGTCTACGGCGACCTACACTGCGCGCATGCCGATCACCTGGCGCGACCGCATCACGCCGACCGCCGTCGGTCTGGTGTCGCGCGCCTGGGTGATCGCGGAAGTCGAGCGCGCCGCCGATCGCGCCGGCATCACGGACGCCGCGACGCGCGCGCGGCTCGTCGATGCGCTCGTCGGCTACGAGCCGCCGCGCGCGCACGGCATCCGCAACAACGCGATCGTCTGGATCGGCCTGATCGGCGGCGCGATGCTCGCCGGCGCGATCGGCCTTCCCGCTTGGACCGGTTTCGTCGCCGCCCTGATCGGCTTCCTGCTGATCGCCCGCGAACTTGCGGTGCGCGCGTTGCGCTGGCGGCTCGGGCAGCTGCTGGCCGAGCGCCGCGCGTAGTCCGCCGATTGCGGAAAGACTGATTCAACACGGAGACACAGAGATCACCGAGAACTGACTCTTCTCCGTGTCCTCCGTGTCTCAGTGGTGAGATCCGCAGCGTTCGAAGGCCGAAGGATTCACCACTGAGACACCGAGAGCACAGAGAAGAAGACTCGTGGCTTCCTCCGCGTCTCGGTGGTGAATCGCGGGCTTCCCCGGCTCGCCGGCTACCGCTGCATGGAGGCGAGCTTGAAGCGGCGCAGCAGCAGCGCGTTGGTGACCACGCTGACGCTGGAGAACGCCATCGCCGCGCCGGCGATCACCGGCGACAGCATGCCGAGCGCGGCGAGCGGAATGCCGACGACGTTGTAGGCGAAGGCCCAAAACAGGTTCTGCTGGATCTTGCGCACGGTCGCGCGCGAGATCGCGATCGCGTCGGCGACCAGGCGCGGATCGCCACGGAGCAGCGTGATGCCGGCCGCGTGCATCGCGACGTCCGTCCCGTTGCCCATGGCGATGCCGACGTCGGCCGCGGCGAGCGCAGGCGCGTCGTTGATGCCGTCGCCGACCATCGCGACGACCTTGCCGTCCCGTTTCAGCGCCTCGATGCGTGCGGCCTTGTCCTTCGGCAGCACGTTCGCCTCGTAGTGCGTGAGCCCCAGTTCGTGCGCGATGTGGCGCGCCGCGCCTTCGTTGTCGCCGGAGATCATCGTCGTCTCGAGGCCGAGCCGCGCGAGCCGCTCGATCGCGTCTTTCGCGTGCGGCTTCGGCGCATCGCCGAAGGCGATCAGCCCGATCGCGGAGATCCCCGCGCCGGTGCGCTGCGCGAGCCACGACACCGAGCGGCCTTCGGTTTCGAGCGCGGCGGCGCGGCTCGCGAACGGCGACAGGTCGACTTTCAACTCGTCCATCAGCCGCTTCGAACCGAAGACCAACTCGACGTTCGTCGGCTGGCCGCGCTCGTCGACGAGCTTCGCGCTCACCCCGCGGCCCGCCAGCACGCGGTGTGCGGTCGCCTGGCGCATGCCGGCTTCGGGATGGCGCTTGGCCGCGTCGCGCACCGCTTCGGCGAGCGGATGGTTCGACCCCGCGTTGACCGCGGCGGCGAGCGCGAGCACGTCCTTCGAGTCGAACAGGTCGTGGTCGTGCACGGCGACGACGCGCGGCTTGCCTTCGGTCAGCGTACCGGTCTTGTCGAACGCGACGACGCGGATCTTCTTCGCCAGTTCCAGCGCTTCGGCGTCCTTGATCAGGATGCCCGCGCGCGCGGCCACGCCCGTGCCGGCGATGATCGCGGCCGGCGTGGCGAGCCCGAGCGCACACGGACAGGCGATCACCAGCACGCTAACCGCGTTGATCACCGCTTCGTCGAACGGCGCGCCGGCGGCGAGCCAGCCGATCACGGTCGCCGCGGCGATCGCGAGCACGATCGGGACGAACACCGCGGCGATGCGGTCGACCAGGCGCTGGATCGGCGCTTTCGCCGCCTGCGCATCCTCGACGAGCCGGATGATCTTCGCGAGCACGGTCTCCGCGCCGACCGCGGTCGTCTCGACCTCGATGCGGCCGTTGCCGTTGATCGATCCGCCGGTGACCTTGTCGCCGACGCCGCGCTCCACCGGCAGGCTTTCTCCGGTGATCATCGACTCGTCGATCGCGGTGGCGCCGGCACGGATCAGCCCGTCGACCGGGACGCGGTCGCCCGCGCGCACGACGACGAGGTCGCCGAGCTTCACTTCGTCCAGCGGCACTTCGACTTCGTGGCCGCCGCGCAGCACGAGCGCGGTGTCGGGGCGCAGCGCGGCGAGCAGGCGGATCGCCTCCGACGTCTGCCGCTTGGCGCGCGCCTCGAGCCACTTGCCGAGCAGCACCAGCGCGATGACGACGGCGGCCGCTTCGAAGTACAGATGCTGCGCGTGGCCTTCGACCAGCCACAGGTGCAGCGACAGCCCGTACGCGGCGAGCGTGCCGATCGACACCAGCAGATCCATGTTGCCGGTGCGCGCGCGCACGGCCTTGTACGCGGCCACGTAGAAGCGGCGCGCCGACCAGAACTGCACGGGCGTGGCGAGCGCAAACTGCAGCCACGCGGGCAGCGCGAAGTCGATGCCGGCGAGCGCCGCGAGCATCGGCGCCACGAGCGGCGCGGCGAGCACGAGCGCCAGGATCGCATCGCGCTTGATCGCCGCGACCGGATCGGCGGCGGGCGCGGCAGCGGCGTCGGCCTGTGCCTTGCCCGTGTAGCCGGCGGCTTCGATCGCCGCGAGCAGATCGCGCGTCGTCGCGGTTCCCGCCGCCAGCTCGACGGTCGCAGACTCGTTGGCGAGATTGGCGGTGGCGCGCAGCACGCCCGGCACCGCGGCGAGGGACTTCTCGATGCGCGCCACACAGCTCGCGCAGGTCATGCCTTCGATCGCGAAGACGAGGCGCTGCGTCGGTACTTCGTAGCCGGCCTCTTCGACCGCGTGGCGCAGCGCGCCGGCATCGAGCGCCGTGGTTTCGACCGCCGCCGATTCGGTCGCGAGGTTGACCGCGACCGAATCGACGCCGGGCACCGCGCGCAGCGCTTTCTCGACGTGCGCGACGCACGACGCGCAGGTCATTCCGCGCACCGGCAGCACAAAACGCCGCGCGGCGGCATGTGCGCCGCCGGCGACGGCGTGCAGTCGGGGACGATCCATCGGGGTGCCGCTCGATTCGGGTTCGGTGCGATCGTACGCCGGGCGAGCGGCTGCTTGGCTGTGTTGCGTCAACATGGCGGATTCGATAATGGGGTTCGAGCCCGGAACGTAAACTCCGTTCCCGGGTACGGAGTCAAGCCGATGGACCGCGAAGCTGCCGGACGAATGACGATCGGGCATCTTGCCCGCACCGCCGGCGTGGGCGTCGAGACCGTGCGCTACTACCAGCGGCGCAAACTGCTGCCGACGCCTGCGCGCACCAACGGCGGCTACCGGACCTACGGCACGGCGGACATGGCGCGGCTGCGCTTCATCCGCCGCGCGCAGGAGCTGGGTTTTTCACTCGACGAGATCGCCGAGCTGCTGCGCCTGGCCGATGCAGGCGACCGGCGGCTGAGCAAGGCCGCCGCGCGTCGCATCGCGCAGGCGCGGCTCGCGCAGGTGCTCGCGCGGCGCGACGACCTCGATCGCATCGCGCGCGTGCTCGCGCATCTGATCCACGAATGCGAACACTCGGGCGGGCGGCCGGCGTGTCCGATCATCGAAAGCATCACGGCGGAGTCGGCCGGCGGGAGAGGCCATGCGCGGCACGCGCGCCCGCTGGCTTGAGCGCGCTGGCACGCTCGGCGCGGTCGTCGCGGCCGCGGCGTGTCCGGTGTGTTTCCCGAAGCTGGCGCTGCTCGGCGCCGCGCTCGGGCTCGGCGCGTTCGCGCCTTACGAAGGCGCGTTGATCGTCGTCGTGCTGATCCTCGCGGGCGCCGCGTGGGCGGGCCACGTCGCGACCTACCGGCGCCATCGCAAGCGCGTACTGCTCGCGCTGGCCACGGCCGCGACCGCACTGCTGTACGTCGGCTATTTCGTCGCGGGCTCGCCGCTGCTGATGCAGGCCTCGCTGGTCGCGCTCGCCGGCGCCAGCGTCTGGCTCGCATTCGAGTTGCGCCGCTGCGCCCGCTGCGCGCAGTCCGCGCCGATCGATGCGCAACCGCAGCCCGGCGATCCCGCCGGCGGCGCATCGAGCTGAGCGCGCTGCGGCTTCAGACCTTGCCGACGAAGTCGCGCTTGCCGAGGTCGACGCCGTTGTGCCGCAGGATGCCGTAGGCGGTCGTGACGTGAAAGTAGAAGTTGGGCTGCGCGACCTGCAGCAGGTAGGTCAGGCCCGGGTATTTCACCGTTTCGCTGCGGATCTTCAGCTCGACGTCGCGCGTCTCGGACCCGTCCAAGTGCTCCGGTTTGAAGCCCTGGATATAGTCGATCGTGCGCGCGATGCGCGCCTTCAGCTCGGCGATCGTCGTTTCGTTGTCGTCGTACTTCGGCGGCTCCTGGCCGGCGAGCCGGGCGACCGCGCCCTTGGCGAAGTCGGATGCGATCTGCACCTGTTTGGTCAGCGCGAACATGTCCGGATAAAGCCGCGCATTGAGCAGCACCGCCGGATCGATCTTCTTCTGTTCGGCGTACGCGGCGGCCTTGTCGAGGATCGCCGACAGGTTGCCGAGCATCTTCGCGAACACCGGCACCGACGCGGCGTACATCGAGATCTGCATGAAACCTCCTTCGATCAACGCTTTTTCGACGCGAGCATCGTGCCGCGGCAGTTCTTGGCGCCGCACCGGCACGCGTGTTCGTTCTTCAGCTTCGGCGTGATGCGCTCCTCGACGATCAGGCCGTAGTCGTAGAAGAGCTCCTCGCCTGGGCGGATGTCGCGCAGCGCCTGGATGAACACGCGCCGGCCGTCCTCGTCCTCTTCGGTCTCGCAGTTCGGGTCGCACGAGTGGTTGATCCAGCGCGCGGCGTTGCCGTGCACGCCGGCATCGATCACGTGCTTGCCGTCGGACAGTGCGAAGAAGAAGGTGTGGTGCGGATCGGCGGGATCGGAAGGCGGCCGGCGGTCGGCTTCCTTCCACGTGATCAGTTCGCCCTTGTATTCGATGATGCGTTCGCCGGCGCGGATCCTGCGCGCGGCGTAGACGCCGCGGCCGTGGATGCGCGAATTCTTGACGACGATCTTGGGTTTGCGGACTGCGGTACTGCTGCTGCTGGGCATGCGAAGCGTCGAGCGGAGTGAAAAAAAGCGGCGCGCAAGTATCGCAGAATGCGGATATGCGCAACGCTTGCGGGGTCACAACACGCCGATCAGCGAGCGCGCCTGCGCGACATAGCCGCCGCCGAACAGGTTCGCGTGATTGAGCACGTGGTAGAGCTGATAGAGCTTCAGCCGTTCGCCGCGGCCCGGGCGCGGGGCCCGTGCGGCGTCGTACGCCGCGAAGAACGACGCGGAGAACCCGCCGAACAGCCGCGCCATCGCCAGATCCGTTTCGGCGTCGCCGCAGTACGTCGCCGGGTCGAACACGACCGCGCGCCCCGCTGCGTCGAAGGCCAGGTTGCCGCGCCACAGGTCGCCGTGCAGCAGCGAAGCGGGCGGCGCCTCGCCAGCGAGCAGGGCGTCGGAGGCGCGGCAGGCGGCCTCTTCGAGCGCGGCGAGCGCATGCAACCCGCGTTCGCGCGCGAAGCGGAATTGCGGCCGCAGCCTGCGCTCGCGATAGAACGTCGCCCAGTCCTCCGCCGGCGCGTTGAACTGCGGCGTCGCGCCGATCGTGTTATCGCGGTGCCAGCCGTAGGTGTCGCGTGCCGCGCCGTGCAGGGCCGCGAGCGCGGCGCCCGCCGCGGCCCAGTCGCCCGCGTCGCGCAGGTCGATCCATTCGAGCATGAGGAAGCCGAGCGTCCCCGCCACGCCGCGGGCGATCGGGCGCGGCACGCGCACCGTGCGCGTGGTGGCGATCTCTTCGAGCGCCTGCGCTTCGGCGTCGAACGGATGCGTCGGCGCGCCGGTCTTCAGGAAAAGCGGCTGCGCGTCCGTCTCAAGACGCCAGGACTCGGCGATCGAGCCGCCGCCGCTCCGTCGGGCCGCGCGCAAGCGCCACGCGCTGCCGAGCGCAGCGCGCACGGCCGACTCGACCGCCTGCACGAGCGCGGCTTCCAGCGTTCTCAAACCGGCTGCGCGGCCGGCTGCAGCCACTCGGCGAAGTCGAGCTGGGCGCCGCGCCACGCGATCTGCGGGAGCGCAGTCGCGAGCATCTGGCCGAGCCGTTCGAGCGCGAGCGCGAAGTCGCGCGCTGGCAGATAGGACAGCACGTGTTCGGTATTGATGTCGACCTGCGACATCGAGGAGGCCTTGACGTCGAAGAAGCGGTAGCCGAGTTCCGCCATCGCGCGCAGGTTCGGGGTGCCGCGCGCGTGCCCCGCGAGGATCGAGCGGATGCCGGCGGCGCTCGCCGCTTGCAGCGTGTACCAGCGCAGCACGTGATTAAGCCGCAGCCCGGCGTAGCCCTCGGCGGTGGCGGCGCGGCTGATCACGAGCGCCGGGAAGTCGTCGGCCGCGAGCTCGGCCTCCAGCTCGAGCACCTGCACCGCCTCGGTTGCGTCGAACATCAGCGTCTGGCAGACGGTTGCGACCGGCACCGCGCCGTCGAATACCGCGGTGACGCGCGAACGCGGCAGGTCGCGCGCGCAGCGGATGCGGTCGGCGTCCTTCAGCGTGAACCAGGTCGCGCGCCGGTAGCTCGCGATGCGCAGTTCGTCGATCACGGGATGGTCGGCGGCGTCGATCGCGCGGGCGGTCAGCATTTGAGGCAGGCGTTCGGAGTCGGGATGGGAGACGGTCAGGCCGCCGGGCGCAGCCCTTCGACGGGCTCGGGACGCAGCATGCGAAAGGCGTCGAGATGCAGCGGCGCACGCACGCGCACTCGCTCGGCCAGCCGCACGACCGCGCCGGTCAGCCAGTCGAGTTCGCCGGTCCGTCCCGCGGCCACGTCGATCGCGAGCGAGGGCCGCATCGCGGGGGGCCCGTCGAGGTAGGCCTGCCAGCGCCGCACGTGCGCATCGGGTGCGAGCTCGGCGCCGGCGGCCTGGGCGACGTCGAACACCTCGTCGAACAGTCCGCGCAGGAACCGCAGCGCGATCGGTTGCGCGCGCAGCTCGCCGAGCGCGAGCTGCGTCACGGCGCAGGCGGTCGCGAGCGGCTCCAACCCGACGAACTTCTCCCACAGCAGGCCGTCGGCGCTCGGCGCGACCTGCGTCTGGATGCCGGCCTGCGCGAGCCGCGCCGCGACTTCGCGCGCGACCGGTCCCGCGGCCAGGTGCAACGGCGCGAGGCTCAGCCGGCGCACGTCGGAGAAAACCTCGACCACGCCCAACTCGGTGCGCTGCGCATTGACCACCGCCGCCCCCGCGAGCACGCGATCCTTGCCGAACAGCGCGGCGCACATCTGCGGTGCCGCGAGCCCGTTTTGCGTAGTCACGTAGATGCGTTCGCCGTCGTCGTCCTCGGCCAGGCCGTGAATCGCCCGCTCGAAGTCCGGCATCTTGGTGCACAGGAAGACGAGCCGGTGCGAGCCGCGCGCCACCGCGTCGCAGATGAAGCGCTCGCGGTCGATCGCCGTTTCGCGCGCGCCGCGCCCTGACCCCGGATCAAGTCCGGGGGAAGGGCCGCGTCGCACGACGAGCCCGAGCCGCCGGTACCCAAGGAAGCTCTCCGGACGTACGCGGAAGGTCACGTGCCAGCCCGCCGCGAGCAAGGCGGCGCCCAGCACCGCGCCGACGGCGCCGGCGCCGACGATCAGCGCGCTCTTGTCCGTGTACAGCATCGAGTCGGGAAGACCTGCGGGTTGCAGCGCTTCGCGAGCGCCGCGCGAACCCTAGCAGCGCCCCCGCTGCGGCCGCAAGCGCCCCCGCGTCGATTTGGGATACGGGCGCCGCGTCAGTCGGACGCCTCGAGCGACCCGCGCATCGACAGCAGCGACTTCAGTTCGTCCAGCGGCCGGCTCTTCAGCACGTCGAGCAGGTTGTTGAACTGGTCGGACCACAGCGAATAGGCCGGGTTCGGCGCGATGTCCTCGGCGCGCGCGGCGAGCGTCCGGTCGTCGAAGGCGCGCCGATCGCGCGCGAGCAACACCCAGTCCGTGGTCGACGCCGAGCCGCCGCCTTCGGGTTCGTCGCTGACGAGCTTCGCGACGAGGCCTTCGGCCTGCGCAATGTTCGCGAGCACTGGCTTCAGATCCAGAAAGCGGTTCGAGATGTGTACGGCGATGATGCCTTCGGGCGCGATCTGCCGCACGTACAGCGCGATCGCTTCGCGCGTGATCAGGTGCACCGGGATCGAATCGCTCGAGAACGCGTCGATCGCCAGTACGTCGTAGCGCTGCGGCCGGCCCGCCGCCAGCTCGCGTTCCATTGACAGCCGCGCGTCGCCCAGCTCGAATTCGAGCCGCGCCGGCGTCGCGTCGAGATACGTGAAGTGGCTGTGCGCCACCCGCAGCACGTCCGGATCCAGCTCGTAGAAGCGGATCGTGTCGCCCGCGCGGCCATAGGCCGACAGCGTGCCGATGCCGAGCCCCACCACGCCCAGCTTTACCGGTCCGCGCGCCTGCTTGGCGGCGATCGCCAGCCCGACGCCCGAGCTGCGCGCGTAGTAGGTGCCGGGCTCGAGCCGGTCGGTGCCCTGGGTCGGCTGCTCGCCGTGCAGGATCACCCCATGCAGCAGGCGTCGGACCTGTTCAGTGCCGCTGCCCTGCTCGCGCACGCGCAACGTGCCGTAGAAGTTGCGCTGCATGACGATCACGTCGTTGCGCAGGAACTCGACGTAGTTCCAGCCGAAGTAGCCGGTGGCGACCGTCGCGACGAGCGCGGGCCCGATCAGCGTGCGGCTGTCGAGCACGAGGAAGACCGCCAGCGCGCTGAGCGCGAACAGGGCGAGCGGCAGCTCGAAGTACGCCGGGAACACGCGCGGCGCGACGAGTCCGACCGCGAGCCCGCCGAGCGCGCCGCCGAGCGACAAGCTCAGGTAGAAGTGCGTCAGATAACGCGGCGCCGGTTTGCGCAGCGCAAGCTCGCCGTGGCAGAACAGGCACGCGACGAACACGCCCGCGCAGTACAGCGGGATCGCGATGCTCACGTCGAGCACGCCGCGTTCGGCCGACAGGCCCCAGGCCATCGCGACCACCAGCATCAGCGCCGGCAGCAGCAGCCAGTTGCGCTCGTACCAGCCGCGTCCGCCGCGGCCCTCGAAGACGATCACGAACGACAACAGGTACAGCGTCAGCGGCAGAACCCACAGGAAAGGTACGGAGGCGATGTTCTGCGTGATGTGGCTGGTGGCCGCCAGCAGCATCACCGAGCCGAGGGCGGACAGCGCGAGCCACAGCGCGTAGTCGCCTGCGCCCGGGCGGCGTTCGGGCGCAAGCGCGGCCGCCGTCGCGTGCGTGGCCGCGTGCGCGGCGTCCGCCGTCGCAGGCGATGCGGCCGCGAATTCGAGCGGCGCGCTCGGGCGGTTGCGCGACTGCCAGGCGGTCGCCGCGCACGCGGCGACGAACAGCGCGTACGCGCCGCTCCAGACGTACGACTGCGCCGCGGAACCGGCGAAGGGTTCGATCGCGAACGGGAAAGCGAGCAGCCCGATCAGCGAACCGAAGTTGGACAGCGCGAACAGCCGATAGACGGTCTTTTCGGGAAAGCGGTGCGCGACCCACTTCTGCACCAGCGGGCCCGTCGTCGACAGCAGGAAGTACGGCAGGCCGATCGTTGCCGCGAGCAGCACGATGATCGCGAGCGCCGCGTCCTCCTCGCCGGCGGGCTTGAGCGCCTCGCGCGGAATGATCGGCAGGAAGGCGAGGCTCGCGACGAGCAGCGCGACATGCAGCTTCGTCTGCTGCCGCGGCGCGAGCCGGCGCGTGACGAAGTGCGAATACGCGTAGCCCGCCAGCAGCAGCACCTGGAAGAACACCATGCAGGTCGTCCACACGGCCGAGGTGCCGCCGAACCAGGGCAGGATCTGCTTGGCGATGATCGGCTGGACCAGGAACAGCAGGAACGCGGACAGCAGGATCGTCGAAGCGAACAGCAGCATCGGGCGGGGAGGGCGCGCGCGCCGGCGCGCAGGCAGGATCGACGCAATGGCGGCGCGGGATTGTCGCATGGGGTCCGCACGCGACCGGCGCGGCGGCTTCCCCTGAATGTCCGGGGATCTGACAAATTCGCGTGATCGCGCGCTCAAGACCGGCGCCGCGCTGCCGAGTAACAGCGACAGGCTGCGCATCTGCGCCGGCCGGAGTAGCGGAAGTGTTCGAATTGCCCCCTCAGCGACGCGACAACAACGGCGAGCCGATGCACCTGGACGCGGTGACGCCGGCGTGGAGCGCGATCGTCGCGCGCGATGCGCGGCCGATCGGCTTCCGGCTCGCGCTGCGCCGAGCGGAGGGTGCCGGATCGCCGCCGCTGGCGGCGCTGCTCGACCGCGTGCTGGCGGGCTTCGTCGCCGAAGGCAGCACCTCGTTTCCGCACGGGCTGGTGCTGCTGGCGCCGCTGGACTTCGGGGTCGACGCGTCGCTGGCGAGCTTCCGGCCGCCGCGCAACGTGCTGCTCGAAGTCGCGCAGGCGGATCTCGACGACGCCGAACGGATGCGCCTGCTGTTCGACGTGCAGCGGCACGGCGTGCGGCTCGCGCTGCGCGTCGAGGACCGCACCGCCGTTTCCCGCGACAAGCTGCCGCTGTTCCAGTATGTCGTCGCCGATGCGGCGACCCACGGTCCGCCGCCGAAGGATGCGGCGCTGCTGGCGCTCGCCGTCGCCACGCGCGCGCAGGCCGAGGCCACGCTGAAAGCCGGCGCGCACGCGATCGTCGGCTGGCCGCTGACGGACGCGCCGCCCCGGAACGGCTCCGGCACGTTGCAGCCGACGCACAGGGCCGTGCTCGAATTGATCCGGCTCGTACAGGGCGACGCCGACATCGCCGAGCTCGAGCGCGCGTTCCGTGCCGAGCCGGTGCTCGCCTATCTGCTGCTGACGCTCGCCAACAGCCCTGCGTTCATTCGTGCCACGCCGGCCGCTTCGCTCGGACAGGCGATCGGCCTGCTCGGCTACAAGCGGCTCGTCAAGTGGCTCGTGCTGCTGATGGTGATCGCGTCGAAGGAAAGCAAGGCGCTGCCGCAGATCTACACCGCAGTCGCGCGCGGCTTCTGCATGGAGAACCTCGCCGCGGCGACCGGTGCGAAGCCCGCCGCGCGCGACGACTGCTTCGTCGTCGGCGCGTTCTCGTTGCTCGACAAGATCACCGGCCAGTCGATGGCGCAGCTTTTCGACGAGCTGCCGCTGCCGCCCGCGGTGCGCGACGCCGTACGCGAACGCAGCGGTCCGTATGCCGCCTACCTCGAGCTGGCGCTCGCGCTGGAGGACGGCGGCGCCGTGCGCGAACACGCCGCCGCGCTCGACGTTTCGCTCGCGCAGGTCAACGCCGCGCTGCTGCAGGCGCTCGCCGCCGCCGACGCGCTGCAGAGCGTCGTCTGACGCCCAGCGCCCCGCGCGCCGCTCAGTTCGGCGCGTGCACCGACGCGGCCTGACAGAAGGGTACGTTCGCCTTCGCTTCGGCGAGCAGCACGCTGTCGACGGTCACGCTCGCGACGAACTGCTTGACCGATCCACTGAAGGCGACGGTGCGTCCGCCCGCGCCGAACGCATCCGTGTACCAGGTCGTCGCGCCTCCGCCGTTGCGTACGAGGTTGTCGCGGAAGATCGCGTCGCGCCGGCACGCGTTGAAAGGGCTCGCGGCGTCGTCGAAGGCGATGCGCTGGTCGAGCGGCGTGGCCGGCCCGTTCGGCGCGACCGCGGCGCAGACACCGCCGCGCGCCCGGCGCACGATCGTTCCCGCCTGCAGCGGATCGGTAACGAATTGGCCCGCCGCGTTCAGTCCGCCGTAGCAGACCTCGATCGTCTGCGCGAGCCCGCGATTCGCGTCGAAGTAGCGCGGCGGCGTGAACACGGTGAAGCCGGGATCGATCGTCGCGAGCGCGGTGCCGTCGGCACGCCGCAGCGCGATGCGCGTGTCCCAGCGCTCGGCGAGCGCGGCGTCGTAGTTCGACGTCTGCCCGACGGGCACGAAGACGTTGGCCGCGACCAGATCGAAGGTCGGAATCTGGCGGCCCAGTTCGGTGCCGCCGGGCGGCGAATTCGGCGGCGACGCGGTGCCGGTGGGCTGCTGCGCCGGCTGGCCGTTGACGAAGATCGTGAAGCCGCCGGGGTTGCCGTAGGTCGCCATCGTGCTGACGATCAACTTCACCGGATACTGCGTGCGCGCCGCCCCGCTGTTGCAGTCGATCGCGTACGTCACCGAATGCAGGTTGCTCGCGAACGCGTCCGCGCTGGAGGTGCCCTGCTGGAAAGCGGCGAACAGATCGCAGCCGAGGTCGAAGGTCTGCGGCTGGCCGTTGACGAGCCGCGTGCGCACCACGTCGTTGGCGTGGATCACCTTGTAGCCCGTGTGCGCTTCCAGGCGGGGCGTGGCCGAGCCTTCGAGCTGCTCGGCGACGTAGCCGAACGGAATGCCGCTTGCGGCGAGTTCGGTGTCGTCGATGGTTCCGCTGCCGTCGGCGTCGAACGCGAAGTGACGCTGCAGGTCGGGCCAGAGATCCGAGACGCGCGGGTCCATGCCGTGGTCGTGGCCGAAGGTGCAGCGGACGCCGGTGGCGGGATCGACTTCCTCCGGGCGGTGCCAGGTCGGATAGCGCTTGCCGTCGGGGCCAACGACGAAGAACGTGTCGTGGAACTCTTTCGTGCAGGTGTCGACGTTGGCGAGCGGCGTCCATTGCCCGAGCGCGCGGCTCGCGGGCCGCGCGCCCGGTGAACCGCTGCCCGGCGCGTCGCCTGCGCACGAAACGACCACGGCGCCGCACAGCAGGCCGACGGCCGCCAACGCGGACGCGGTGCGCAGGAACAGGGCGGGCGTGGAAGGCACGATGGCAGAAGCGATGCGAGAACTTCCGATCGATTGTCGATGCGCTACAGACCCGACGAAATCGCGTGCTCGCGCGGTCCGACCCAGTCGAAGAATCCGCGCGCGCCGAGGACGCGGTCCGCAAGCCGCTCGGCCATCCGCAGCTTGCCCGCGAGATCGTTGTCGCGCAGTCCGGCGGCGAGCAGCGTACCGCCCGCCGGATCGAGTTTGAGCAGCATCGCCGCGCGCTCCTTCGCCGGCGGCAGCCATTGGCCGCGCGCCGCGAACGCGTAATCGAGCATCGCAGCGAGCGCCTGCCCGAGCAGCAGCTCGCTCATCGTCGCATCGCGCGTCAGCAGATCGCGCGCGTCGTCGAGCAGGCAGGCGGCGCGGTAGCGGCGGCGCGTCAGCTCGCTTTCGCCGGGATGGAAGCCCGCCGCGAGCTGCGTCTGCGCCTCTGCCGCGAGCGCGGCGGCGCGGCCGAGCGGGTCGTACACGATCAGGCCCTCGGCGAACATCTGCGCGGTGACCGGCCGGCCCGCGAAGCCCTCTTCGGCGAAGTAACGGCGGATCTGTTCGAACGGATTGATGAACAGCTCGCACGGCACGCCGTCGATGCGCCGCTGCACGCGCTGCCGCCACGCTTCGGCGTGCAGCACGTACACGTCGAGATCGCTGCCGGCGTCCGGCGTCGCACCCGTGCGCGACGCGGTCGCGATCGAGCCGCAGGCGACGATCGCGTCGGGCTCGGTCAGCGCATTGGCCAGGTCGACCGCGCCGCGCAGCGCCTTCTCGTAGCGCGGCGCGAACGGCGGCAGCCCGGGCGCGCGCGCTTTCATCCGCGCGCCTGCGCGAGCGCGGCGGTCGCGCCCTGCAGCAGCCAGGTCGTGTCGGCGGCCAGCGCGATCAGCGCGAAGCCGCGCGCGGCGTAGTCGCGCGCCTGCGCGGCGCTCGTGGCGAAGATGCCGGCGGCCTTGCCGTGCGCGCGTGCAGCCGCGGCGATCCGGTCGATCGCGGTCTGCACGTCGGCATGGCCGCTCGCACCGAGATGGCCGAGGCTGGCGGCGAGGTCGGCGGGGCCGACGAACAGCACGTCGACGCCGTCGACCGCGGCGATCGCGTCGACCGCGGCGAGCGCCGCGGCGCTTTCGATCTGCACGATCGCGCAGGCCTCGTCGTTGGCGCGCGCCACGTAGTCGCGGTCGAAGCCGTAGCGCGCGGCGCGCACGCCGCCCGCGACGCCGCGCACGCCGGCCGGCGGGTAACGGGTGGCCGCCACCGCGCGGCGCGCCTCGTCGGCGTCGTTGATCGCGGGAAAGACGATCGTCGCGCAGCCCGCGTCCATCGCGCGCTTGACGCGCACCGCGGCGTTTTCGGCGACGCGCACGACCGGCGCGGCGGCGCCGTTGCCGAGCGCCTGCAGCATCGCGACGACGTCCATGCCGTCGATCGGCGAATGCTCGGTGTCGACGACCAGGAAATCGAAGCCCGCGTGCGACAGCGCCTCGGCCGCCAGCGGCGCGCCGAGCGAAAGCCAGCAGCCGTACAGCGTTTCGCCGGCGCGCACGCGGCGCTTCAGTGCGTTGTCCGTCATTTGCGGAAGATCCACAGCAGCAGCGTGATCACGATCGAGATCACGAGCGAGGTCATCAGCGGGAGGTGGAAGGAGAGGCCTTCGCGCTCGAAGTGGAAGTCGCCGGGCAGCCGGCCGAGCCAGCGCCACCACGATTGCCGCGCGAGCCAGGGCCACGCCAGGCCGAGCGCGAGCAGCAGGACGCCGGTGAGGATCAGGAAGCGCTGCATGCGCTCAGGATAGCCGAGCGCGCGAACAGGCTGCACGCGAGCGCCGGTGGGCCCGCGCCCGCGTTCACTCAGCGCGTGCGTTTGGTTTTCGGCGCGGGCGCGCGCTTGGCAGCCGGCTTGACCGGCGCCTTCGCCGCCCGCGCGGCGGACTTCGCGGCGGGCTTGACGGCCGGCGTCTTGGCAGCCTTCGCCGCGTATTTCTTCGGGGCAGGTTCCTCGGCGGCCGGCGTCGTCTTCGCAGCGCGCTTGGCCGCGGGCGCGGCACTGTCCGCCGCGGGTTTCGCTGCGCGCGGCTCGAACTCGAAGCCGATCGTTCCGTCCGGCTTCTTGACGAGGAAGGCGGAGAACTTGCGGCGCGTCTTGTTCGATACGAAGCCGCGCAGCAGGTCGGTGCGTCCGGTGGCGAGCAGCTTCTTCATCTGCTCGGGCTCGATCGGCTGCTGCAGGATCACCTTGCCCGAGCGGAAGTCGCAGCTGCGCTCGGGGCCGACGCCCTTTTCGCAGACGTAGGCCATCGGCAGCTCGAACACGCGCGCCCGGCACTTGGGGCAGGCGCCGAGCGGCGTCTGGCTGCTGAAGTCGACCGCCTCGGCGCGTTCTTCTTCGCCCGCGGGCGCATTGCCGAAATCGAACTCGAGCTTGTACTCCGGCGGCACGAGCTTGAGCACCGCGGCGAACGGCCGGCCGATCTTGCTGCGGAATCCGGTCAACGGGCCGATCTGCCTGTCGCGCAGAAGCTGCTCGACTTCGTCGATCTCGAAGAAGCGGCTGCCCGGATGCTTGCTGATCGAGAACTCGCACTTCGCGCAGGCGAAGCGGCGGTAGTTCTCCTTGACCTTGGCGCCGCACCTTGGGCACGGCGTCTTCAGCGTGACGTAATCGCCGGGCACTTCGCCCTTTTCGGCGCCCTTGCGGATGCGCTCGACGATGTCCTTCGTCATGCGCTCGATGCCCTTCATGAAGGCATCGCGCTTGAGTTTGCCGCGTTCCATCTGCGCGAGCTGGTATTCCCACTCGCCGGTCAGCTCCGGCGCGTCGAGCGCGTCGACGCCGAAACCGCGCAGCGCGCGCAGCAGCTGGAACGCCTTCGCGGTCGGGTGCAGCTCCTTGCCGTCGCGCACCAGGTACTGTTCGGTGATCAGACCTTCGATGATCGCCGCGCGGGTGGCGGGCGTGCCGAGTCCCTTGCCCGCCATCGCCGCACGCAGGTCCTCGTCGTCGACCAGCTTGCCCGCGCCTTCCATCGCCGACAGCAGCGTGGCTTCGTTGTAGCGCGGCGGCGGTTTGGTCTGCAGGCCGACCGCTTCGATCGCCTCGGTCTTCACGCGTTCGCCGGCGTCGACCTTGGCGAGCGTCTGCTCCTCCTGCGCCTCCTTGCCGTAGACCGCGAGCCAGCCGGGTTCGACCAGCACCTTGCCTTCGGTCTTGAACCGGTGCTCGTCGATGGTGGTGATGCGGGTCGTGACGAGGTATTCGGCAGCCGGGAAGAAGATCGCGAGAAAACGCTTGACGACGAGGTCATAGATCTTCTGTTCGGCTTCCGACAGGTGCTTCGGTTCCTGCAGCGTCGGGATGATGGCGAAGTGGTCGGAGACCTTGGTGTTGTCGAAGATGCGCTTGTTCGGCTTGATCCAGCCGTTCTTCTGGATCGCCCTTGCGAACGGCGCGTAGTCGCGCAGCCGGCCGACCACGTCGACCGTCTGTTTCGCCACCTTCAGGTAGTCCTCGGGCAATGCGCGCGAGTCGGTCCGCGGGTAGGTCAGCACCTTGTGCCGCTCGTACAGCGCCTGCGCGAGCGAAAGCGTGGTCTTGGCCGAAAAGCCGAAGCGCGCGTTCGCCTCGCGTTGCAGCGAGGTGAGGTCGAACAGCAACGGCGCCGCCTGCGTGCTTGGCTTGGCTTCCTCGTCGACCGTGCCCGTCTTGCCGCGGCAGGCTGCGACGATCGCTTCGGCCTTGCGCGGGTCCCACAGACGCTCGGCGCGCGCATCCGGATCGTCTTCGCGCTTCTTGAAGTCGGGGTCGAACCAGCGGCCGTCGTAGGCGCCCGCTTTGCAGCCGAAGGTCGCGCGAACCTCCCAGTAGTCGCGCGCGACGAACTGCTGGATCTTCTCCTCGCGCTCGACCACGAGCGCGAGCGTCGGCGTTTGCACGCGGCCGACGGTGGTCAGGAAGAAGCCGCCGTCCTTGCTATTGAACGCGGTCATCGCGCGCGTGCCGTTGATGCCGACCAGCCAGTCGGCCTCGGCGCGCGAGCGCGCCGCCTCCTCGAGTCGGTGCATCTCGGCGTCGCTGCGTAGCTGCTCGAACGCCTCGCGGATCGCGGCCGGCGTCATCGACTGCAGCCACAGCCGTCTGATCGGCTGCCTGGCCTTCGCGAACTGCACGATGTAGCGGAAGATCAGCTCGCCTTCGCGCCCGGCGTCGCAGGCGTTGATGAGCTGCGTCACGTCCTTGCGCTTGATCAGCCGCGTCAGCAGCTTGAGCCGATCTTCGGAGCGCTTGTCGATCGGCGCGACCTCGAAGGCCGGCGGGATCATCGGCAGGTGCGCGAAGCTCCATTTGCCGCGCGCGACTTCGACCGGATTCGAAAGCTGCAGCAGGTGGCCGACCGCCGACGACAGCACGTAGTCGTCCGACTCGTAGTAGTCCTGGTGCTTGGTGAAACCGCCGAGCGCGCGCGCGATGTCCGCGGCGACGGAGGGCTTCTCGGCGATGATCAGGGTCTTGCTCATGCGGTGTGAAAAAAAGCCGCCGGTCGAATTCGGACTGCACCCGAACGAGCAGGCGGCTCGGATTCCTTTTTTTCAGGATAACAACGAAACGGGGTGGCCGCGCAAGTCGGCCCGCGCGACTCAATTGAGCAGGCGGTCCTCGCCGTCGTCGAGCAGTTCCTCGATGAGGAGGACGTCGACGCGCGCCTCCTGGCTCCACAGCACCATCAGCACGATCACCTTCAGCTTGGCCAGCGGCACCGGCGTTTCGTCGATCGCGAGCGCGCGTTCGATCACGATCTCGCGTTGCGCGGGCGAGAGCTGGCCGGCCGATTCGAGGAAGCGCAGGAAGGCGACCGCTTCGTGGCCGAGCCGGTCGGTCTCGAAGCCCGCGTAGACGCGGAACGCGCCGGCGCGCTCTTCGCCGACCGAAAGCGACTCGCGCGTGACGCGCGCGAGCCCCTGCAGCCAGGCGAGCGCTTCGGTGATTTCATCGTCGTCGAAACCCGCGGCCGCGAGCTTCTGCGTCAGCGAATCGGCGTCCGGGCACGCGGTGAACGCGCCGTAGTTCTCGTAGAGGTAGACGAGGACGTCGAACATCTGTGCCGCACTGTAGCCGCTCGGCGCCGCGCGCGCAAACGCCTACCGCAACCTTTGGTAGCGGTTGCCCGGCAGACGCTCAACATGTTGGGCCAGCTCGAGCTCGAGCAGGTCGGCGGTCAGTCCGCCCGCGTCGCGCCCGGTGCGCAGCGCGAGCGCGTCGAGGTCGACCGGATCGAAGCCGAGCGCATCGAGCAGCGCGGCCTGCGCGGGCGTCAACGCGGCCGCGGGTGCGGCCGCTGCCGCCGCAGCGGCGGGCGCGAAGCGCAATTCCTCGAGCACGTCCTGCGCGGATTCGGCGAGCTTCGCGCCTTCCTTGATCAGCTTGTGGCAGCCCTTGGACAGCGGCGAATGGATCGACCCCGGCACTGCGAACACGTCGCGCCCCGCGTCCGCCGCGAGGCGCGCGGTGATCAGGCTGCCCGAACGCAGCGCGGCCTCGACGACCAGCACGCCGCGCGCGAGCCCCGCGATCAGCCGATTGCGGCGCGGGAAGTTGTGGGCGATGCCCGGCGTGCCGATGGGAAATTCCGAGATCACGACACCGCGCCGGCGGATCTCGAGCGTCAGCGCCTTGTTGCTCGCGGGATAGATCACGTCCGCACCGGTGCCGACGACCGCGATCGTCGACGCGTCGGCTTCCGACTTCAACGCGCCGCGATGCGCGGCGGCATCGATGCCGAGCGCCAGTCCGCTCACGATCGTCAGTCCGGCGCGCGCCAGCGCGTGCGCGAAAGCCTCCGCGTTGGCCTCGCCCTGGCGCGTTGCGTTGCGGCTGCCGACGACCGCGAACGCGGGCCGGTTCAGCAGCTCGCGCCGGCCGATCGCGAACAGCACCGGCGGCGGATCGGGAGTCGCGAGCAACGCTTGCGGATAGTCGGGATCGGCGAGCGTCAGCAACGCGTGCGATGGATCGCGCGCGAGCCATGCTGCGGTCGCGTCGATCGCAGCGCGCAGCGCGGCGTCGGGCGAGGCCGCGAGCGTGCACGCGAGCTTCTCGGGGACGTGTTTGCCGAGGGCGGCCGCGCTCGCCTCGAAGATCGCCGTCGGCAGGCCGAACGCCGCCAGCAGCGCGCGCGCCGTGCGCGGGCCGACTTCGGGCGTCAGCGTCAGTCGCAGCCAGGCGGCGCGTTCGGCGGCATCCACGGCGAGGATCGGGGAAAAGTCGCGCCCACAAAACGAAGCGGCGCGCCGGTCGCCCGTGCGCGCCGCGTTCGCTCGCGCGCGAGCGCTATTTCTTCAACGGCGTGGGCGCCGCTTCGGCCGGCTTGCGCTCTTCGGCCGGTCGGGCGGGCGGCGTTACCGAACGCGGCGAAATCGGTCCGGGCGAAACGACCGGCGCGGCCATCGGTACCGCGGACGCGGCCGGACGCGGCTCCGCGGTCGCCAGCTGCAGGTCCTCGGGTTGCTGGAAGCGGTCGCCGACCTTGACCGGGCGCTCGACGCGCATCACCAGCGCGTACGAAATGCCTTCGAAGACGCGGAAGACGAACATCTCGCCGATGCGCTCGTCGGGCAGCTTGATGTATTCGCGCTTGTCTGCCGTGCGGTCGAGGATCGTCTCGCCGGTGGAAAGCAGCGCCAGCACGTGGCCGACCTCGAGGCCGTCGCGTCGTCCGCGGTTGATCGTGACGATGCTCTGCGTGCCGGCCTGGTTGACGCCGCCGTAGACCGACACGATGCGGCCGTCGATCGCGCGCTCCGGGCGGCGCGGCACGTAGGCGATCAACTGCTGGCGCTCGATCGGCACCAGGCGGTCGCCGACGCCCATTTCCTGCTTGCTGTCCTGGATGCGCAGCGTCGCGACCTCGCCGCGTTTGGCCATGCGTGCGGTACCGAGGTAGAAGGCTTCGTACGCGATCGGACTCTTGCGCGCGGTGTCGTCCGGGTCGTACAGCGGCCGCGCCGGGCGGAACACGTGGTAGTTCTCGATGCGCTCGTCGGTGATGCCGCGCGCGTACGCGGTGTCGCCGCGGCCCAGGTAGACGCGGCCTTCCTGCGTGGCGACGATGCGCGGATAGCGCGCCAGTTCGTTCGCCTCGACCACCATCGGCTTCGACAGGAAGGGCTCGATCGCGTTGTTCGGGATCGCCGAGATCGCGGCGTCGCGCTCGGCGCCCAGATCGCGCACGCGCGGGGAAAGCCGCACCAGGTCGCCGGGCGCCCCGGGCAGCGCATCGGGTTGGGCGACCTGCAGCGTGGCGCGGCCGTCGACCTTCACGAGCCGCAGCACCTGCCCCGGATAGATCAGATGCGGGTTGCTGACCTGCTCCTTGTTCATGCCCCACAGCTCGGGCCAGCGCCAGGGGCTGGTCAGAAAAACGCTCGAGATGTCCCACAGCGTGTCGCCCTTCTTGACCGTGTAGACGTCGGGTGCGTTCGGTGCCAGCGCCGACAGGGGCACGCCCGCCTGCGCGACCTGATCGGCGGTCCTGCGCTGTTCGTCCGTGACCGGATAGCGGCCGTCCGGCGTGGTTTGCGCCTGCGCTACGCCGACCAGCAGGGCGCCGGTCAGGACCAGCGCCAGCGGGGCGGGGCGAAAGGCGTCAATCACCGTCTTCATGGATGCTCCCTCTTGCGCGAAATCGCCGAACGGCGACCGCGGCGCGGATTGGCTTCGGTTCCGGACGCGGGGCAAACCCGCCCGAACGTGATGCAGCGCTTAAAATTCTGCCCATAGGGCCTTGATATCGCAACGGATATCGGTTTGCATCGATACCCGTAATGAGCGATGCCAAGCGGCTGGGACCCGCGCCGAGTATGTCCGTTCGGAGTCGGCGGGAATCGTTGAAAAGCAGTACCAATCACCTTATTCATGCACGCTGAACCGCCGGCTTACGGTCCGGCGCGGCGAGAATCGAACGTGGCTCTGTTACCCATCCTCGAATATCCGGATCCGCGGCTGAAGAAGGTCGCGCAACCCGTCACGCGCTTCGACGAGCGGCTGCGCAAGCTGGCAGCCGACATGGCCGAGACGATGTACGCCGCGCCCGGTGTCGGCCTCGCGGCAACCCAGGTCGACGTGCACGAGCGGCTGATCGTCGTCGACGTGTCCGAAACGAAAGACCAGCTGTACGTATTCGCCAATCCCGAGATCGTCTGGGCGTCCGAGGAGACGGTCGTCTGCGAAGAAGGCTGTCTGTCGGTCCCCGGGATCTACGACGAGGTCCGGCGGCCAGCCAAGGTCCGCGTGCGCGCGCAGGACGTTCAGGGCGAGACGTTCGATCTCGACTGCGAGGGGCTGCTCGCGGTGTGCGTGCAGCACGAGATGGATCACCTGTTGGGCAAGGTCTTCGTCGAATACCTGTCGCCGCTGAAGCAGGACCGCATCCGCACGAAGCTCAAAAAGCGCAAGGCGCGCGAGGCGGCCTGACGATCGGATGCGCCGTGCCAATGGCGGTTGACGGCGCCTGCGCGTCGATTCGCGCCGCGGTACTGGCGCTGCCGGCGCCGGCCCCCTAAATTGGTCGGCCGGTGAGACGGGTCCGACCAGGAGCGAATCGTGCAGGCACGGCAGCAAGCGACCGAAGGCGCGGGCGAAGGCCGCGCGGCGAAGGCGGTCGCCGCGACCTTGCGCGCCTCCTGGCGAAGCTGGTGGAGCCCGTCGTTCCGCGCGGTCGGTCCCGAGTGGCTGCAGTACGTCTGGACGTTCGTCTTCAATAGCGGGATCGCGGTCGTTCTGACGCTGATCGCCTGGAGCTTCGCGCGCCGCGCGGACGCGTTCGAGTTGTTCAAGTGGAACTTCGTGATCTCGCAATGCATCGGCTTTTCGATCCATCTGCTGTTCCGGTTCGGGTTACTGCTGTTCGGGCACGCGCGGATCGAGGCCTTCGGCACCGTCCAGCGGATCCTGTTCTTCGCCGGCATCCCGATCGTCGGCGTGTTCATCGGGTATCCGGTCGGCATGATGCTGATGGGCGTCGACGTGGCCAGGCTGATCGAAGGTGCGCCGCGCGTCGTGCTGTCGGTGCTCGTGCTGTCGATCGTCATGTCGACGCTGTGGTACCGCTACATGGCCAACAAGGCGCGGCTGGCCGAGGCCGAAGCCGAGCATGAGCGGATCAAGGCGCGCGCGGCGACCCTCGAACGGCAGGCGCTCGACGCGCAGTTGCGCACGCTGCAGGCGCAGATCGAACCGCATTTCCTGTTCAACACCCTGGCCAACGTCGCCGGCCTGATCGACGCGCAGCCGGCCGATGCGCGCCGCATGCTCGAACGTCTGATCGAACTGCTGCGCGCCTCGCTCGCAGCGAGCCGCTCGGCCACGGTGACGCTGGGCCAGGAAAGCGCGCTGCTGCGCGCCTATCTGGAGATCCTCGCGATCCGCATGGGCCCGCGGCTGCGCTTCGAGATCGACGTCCCCGCGGAGCTGCAGTCGCAGATCGTGCCCCCGCTGCTGGTGCAACCGCTGGTCGAAAACGCGATCAAGCACGGGCTCGAGCCGACCGTCGCCGGCGGATGCGTGCGCGTCGCCGTGCGCGCCGCGGACGGCGCGCTGCGGATCGAGGTGGCCGACGACGGCCGCGGCTTCGAGGCGACCACAGCGACGACCGGCGTGGGCCTCACCAACCTGCGCGAGCGGCTCGCTGCGCTGTACGGTGAACGCGCGCGCCTGACGATCGAAGACGCACAGCCGGGCACGCGTGTGCGCCTGACGCTGCCGTTGCAGGCGGCGTGAGGGCGGATCGCCGATTGCGGATCGCGGATTGCGCCAAACCGACTACCCTGTCTCCCCCGCGCCCTATGCCCATGCCGACCGCGCTGATCGCCGACGACGAACCGCATCTCGCGGAGTATCTGCGCACGCGGCTCGCCGCGGTCTGGCCGGAGCTTCGGGTTGTCGCCGTGGTGAGCAACGGACCGGACGCCGCGCGCGCGATCGCCGAGCACGCGCCCGACATCGCGTTCCTCGACATCCGCATGCCCGGCGCGACGGGGCTGGACGTCGCGCGGCAGTTGAGCGGAGCGCGGCGGCCGCGCGTCGTGTTCGTCACCGCGTTCGACCAGTACGCGATCGACGCATTCGAGGCCGACGCGGTCGACTACCTGCTGAAGCCGGTGACCGACGAGCGCCTGCGGCGCGCCACCGACAAGCTGAAGGCGGGGCTCGCCGCGAACCAACCGGCCCCCGAGATGGCGACGCTGCTCGCGCAGCTTTCGCAGCAGTTCGCGACGAACGCGCAGCGCAGGCTGCGCTGGATCCGTGCGAGCAAGCGCTCGGGCGACGGCGAGGTCACCGAGCAGATCGCGGTTGCCGACGTGCTCTACTTCCAGGCCGACGACAAGTACACGTGCGTGTTCGCGCGCGACGGCGAAGCGGTGCGCGAATGGCTGATCCGCGTGCCGCTGTCGGAACTCGCCGCGCAGCTCGACGGCGAGTCGTTCCAGCAGATCCACCGCTCGGTCATCGTCAACCTGAACGCGGTGGCCGGAACGCGCCGCGACCTCGCGGGCAAGCTGTTCGTCCGCATCCGCAACCACCCGCGCGAGCTGCCCGTCGCGCGCCAGTACGTGCACCTGTTCAAGCAGATGTGACGGGCGCGCCGGCGCGCGCGGCCTCGACCGTGCGGCAGAAGCGCACGATCCTGTCGGCCAGGATCGGCAGCGCGCCGGGCGCCAGATCGTGGCCCATGCCGTCGATTACTTCGAGCCGTGCACCGCGGATGGTGCGCGCGGTGTCCTCGCCGGCGGCGAGCGGTACGAGCGGATCGTCGCGGCCGTGAATGACCAGCGTCGGCGCGGCGATGCGCGCGAGCAGCGGCCGGCGGTCGCCCGAGGCGAGGATCGCGAGAAGCTGGCGCATCGTTCCGGCCGGATACCAGCCGCGGCGCGCGACGCGTTCGAGCCGGCCGCGCAGCAGAACCTCGTCGGTCGGAAAGCCCGGGCTGCCGATCACGCCGAAGACGTGCACCAGGTGATCGACGACGCGGTTGACGTCGCTCGGATCGAGCGGCCGCGACAGGATCGCGCGCAGCGCGCGATGGTGGCCGAAGGCCACGCGCGGATGCGGGTTGCCGGTCGTCGACATGATCGACACGAGGCTCGCGGCGCGCGCCGGGTAACGCGCGGCGACGACCTGCGCGATCATGCCGCCGAGCGATGCGCCGACCACGTGCGCGCGCGCGATGCCGAGCGCGTCGAGCAGCCCCACCGTGTCGGCCGCCATGTCGTCGAGCGTGTACGGCGCATGCACCGGCACGCGCAGCAACGCGCGCGCGATCGCCCACGGCAGCGAAGGCAGCGGCGCGCCGCGCAGCTTGGTCGAGTGACCGCAGTCGCGGTTGTCGAAGCGGACCACGCGGAAGCCCGCCGCGACGAGCGCGTCGACGAACTCGTCCGGCCAGGCGAGCCCCGGCATGCCGAGCCCCATGATCAGCAACAACGCCGGTGCGGCCGGATCGCCGAACGATTCGTAGTCGAGCGTCAGGCCGTTGACGACGGCGGCGGGCATGTCGATTCGGGGTTCGGATTGCGGATCGCGCGCAACTGACCGGCCGGTGCCGCCGATTTCGAGCGACGCCCGACGGTCGACGCTAGTACCACGTCTTCCGCTTCGGATCCCAGTACAGCCACGCGCGCACGCCGCTGCGGTCGAAGGGCTTCCAGCCGCCCTCGGGCTGCGCCAGCCTGTCGGCGACCGCGTACCAGGTCAGCGGGTTGACGCCGATGCCGAAATGGCTCGCCTCGACCTCGATGTTCTCGTGCAGCGGCGTGACCTTCTCGACGCTGCATTGCCAGGCGACGATGCCGTCGGTGCGGCTGTAGATCGAGGTCGTCGGCACCGACGGCGGCGTGCGCAGCGGCTCGTGGATCTCGGGCGCGCCGATGCGGTGCTCGGTGACCAGCTCGTACAGCCGCCAGGCGTTGGTCGCCTTCGGATGCCCGGTGAACGGCGTGCCCATGGTGATCACCGCGCGCACGTCGCCCGGGAGTTCCTTCGCGAACTCGCGCGCGTAGATGCCGCCGAGGCTCCAGCCGATCAGGCTCAGTTTGCGCTTGTGCCGCTTGCGGATCGCCTTGATCCGTTCGCGGCACGCGTCGAGCACGCCTGCGCGCGGGCCGCGGTTCGTACCCCGTTCCCAGCCGTAAGCGGCGTAGCCGCGGCCCTCGAGAAACCGGCGCAGCGGCCGCGTCGACGCGTCGGAGGCGAGCAACCCCGGAAACACCAGCACCGGATGGCCGTCGCCCTCGGGCGCGTTGGCGAGCAGCGGCTGCGCGAGCCAGCTTGCGCTGTACTCCCAGACGACCCGCCATTCGAGCGCGAGCCGCAGCAGCCCCGGCGCGCGCATCAGGCCGAACTCGTACCAGTGCTCCGGATAGTGCATGGCGCCCTTGTCTGCGGCGTTCGATGCCGTCTCCATGACCTTCATTCCCCGGCGGTCGCGCGCAGTCGCGGCGGCGTGCGGCGAACGGCCTTGCGAGCGCGCACCGGCGCGGCATCCGGCAGCAGCTCGGCAAAGGCCGCGTGCATGTCCTCGGCGAACTGGCGCGCGTCGGGCAGCGCCTTGCGTGCCGCGACCACGCCGAAGTCGAGCGAACCCGCGTAGCTCTGCACCGTCACGTTCAACCCGAGGCCGTGCTCGACGATCGAAAGCGGCCAGTAGCTGAGCAGCTTTGCGCCCGCCAGGTACAGCGGTGCGGACGGCCCAGGCACGTTGGACACGACGAGGTTGGCGATCGGCGGAATGCGCTCGGCGAGCCGCGTTCTGCCGTACAAAGCGGCCGCGGCCGACAGCAGCCAGGGCACGCCGAGCGAAGGGAAGTCGGTCGGGATGATCGCGCGCACGCTGCGCGTCAGCGACTTCGCCGCGCCGGTCGCGGCGCGGATTGCGGCCAGCCGCGCGTGCGGATCGGTGACGTCGGTCGCGAGGCTCGCGAGCGTCATCGTCGCGAGCGTGGTCGCCTCGGTATTGCCTGCCTCGCGCAGCGACACGGGCACTGCGGCCACCAGCGGCTTGGACGGCACGCCGCCATGCGCTTCGAGATGGCGCCGCAGCGCGCCGGCGACGATCGCGAGCACGACGTCGTTGAGCTTGGCGTCGTTCGCCGCCGCGATGCGCTTGACCGCGTCGAGCGGCAGCGACAGCGTGGCGAGGCTGCGCGCGCCGTCGATCGCGACGTTCAGCGGCGTGTGCGGGCCGAACGAGAAATTGCGGCGCAACGCGGGCAGGCCGCCTCCGCCCTCGCCCGATTGCGCCAGTTGCGCAAGCACGCGCACCGCGTCGGGGACATGCCGCACGAGCCGGGCGGTCTGTGCGGCGCTCGTCCGCAGCGCGGCCCCGATCAGCGCGACCAGCCCCGGACGCTCGCCGCGCCGCACGCGCGGCGCGACCGCGCGCGGCGTCGGGCTCGAATCGAGCAGTACCTGCGCGAGCGCCACGCCGGCCGCACCGTCGACGGCGGCGTGGTGCACCTTCGTGTAGACGGCGCGCTGGCCGGACTCGAGTCCCTCGATCACGTGGAACAGCCACAGCGGGCGCGCGCGATCGAGCCGCTGGCCGTGCAGCCGCGCGACGGTCGCTTCGAGCTGCGCGTGCGTGCCGGGTGCGGGCAGGCGGATGCGCCGCACGTGATAGTCGAGATCGACCTCGTCGGCTTCGACCCACACCGGGTTGGCGAAGCCGAGCGGCATCGGCGCGAGCCGGCGCGTGAACACGGGCAAGAGGTGCAGCCGATCGCCGATATGGTTGCGCACGCGCGCGACGAAATCGTCGCGTTCACCGGGCGCGGCTTCCAGCAGATGCAGCGCGCCGACGTGCATCGGCGTGGCGGCGGTCTCGAGGTGCAGGAACAGCGAGTCGAGCCCGCTCAGCGGTTTCACGGATTGGGTGCGGCAGCAGCAGGGTCTGTACGCCGATGGTACGACGCGCGCGGCGCCAAGCCAAAGGGGAAGAAGCGCCGCGTTCCGGCGCAGCACGCCGGCTGCGCGAGCGGGTTCAATAAACTGCGCGCATGCGCATCGTCTTCGCCGGCACGCCGGAATTCGCCGCCGCGGCGCTCGCCGCGCTGATCGATGCCGCGCCGGCGCAGGGCTTCGCGATCCCGCTCGTGCTTTCCCAGCCCGATCGTCCGGCCGGGCGCGGCATGAAGCTCGTCGCGAGCCCCGTCAAGCAACTTGCGCTGGCGCACGGGCTGCGCGTCGAAACGCCGGCCACCCTGAGCCTGAAAAAGGGCGGCGCCGAGGCAGCCGCCGCGCACGAAACGCTGCGCTCGGCCGACGCCGACGTGCTGGTCGTCGCCGCCTACGGCCTGATCCTGCCGCAAGCGGTGCTCGACATCCCGCGCGGGCTCGCTTCGCCCGCGGGGCCGATCGGTGCGATCAATATCCACGCCTCGCTGCTGCCGCGCTGGCGCGGCGCCGCACCCGTGGCGCGCGCGATCGAGGCGGGCGACGCGGAAACCGGCATCACGCTGATGCAGATGGACGCGGGCCTGGACACCGGGCCGATGCTCGCCGCGGAGCGGTTGCCGATCGCGGGCGACGACACGGCCGCGACGCTGACCGCCAAGCTCGCCGCGCTCGGTGCGCAGATGATCGTCGCGGCGCTCGCGCGCGGCGCGCGCGGCGAACTGCGCCCGCAGCCGCAGCCTTCCGAGCGCGTGACCTATGCGCACAAGCTCGACAAGCGCGAAGCCTGGCTCGACTGGACGCAGCCTGCGCAACGGCTTGCCTGCCGGGTGCGTGCCTTCGATCCGTTTCCGGTCGCCTGCGGCGCGCTGCGCGGACAGGTGATCCGCTTCTGGCGCGCGCACGCGGATGCTGCGGACGCCGCTACGCCGGGCACGGTGCTCGCGGCGAATGCCGAAGGCGTACGCATCGCCTGCGGCGAGGGCGCGCTCGTCGTCACCGAACTGCAGCGCGCGGGCGGCAGGCGTCTGGCGGCGCGCGAGTTCCTCGCGGGCATGCCGATCGCCGCCGGCGAGGCGTTCGTCGCGGCGGAGCCCGCGCCGTGAACGCCGCGCAGGCCGCCGCCGGCCCTTCGACAGGGTCAGGACGCGGCGCGCCGCCGCTCGCCGACGCGTTGCGCGTGGCCGCGGCGGCCTGGCAGCGTTTCCGCGCGGGCGCCGCGCTCGATCGCGCGCTCGATGCGGCCGCGGGTGCGGCGGCCCTGCGGCATCCGCGCGCGGCGGCGGCGGCGAAGGACATCGCCTATCACGCCGCGCGCCATCTCGCGCTGCTCGACGCGCTGATCGCGCGGCTGGCGCGCACGCCGCCGGCGCCGCCGGTGGCCGCGCTGCTCGCGTTGGGACTCGCGCAGCTGCTCGCGCAGCGGCACGCGGGCTACGCGGTCGTCGACCAGACCGTGACCGCGGCGAAGACCGGGGCCGACACGCGCGCGGCGGCCGGCTTCGTCAACGCGACGCTGCGCAACTTCCTGCGCCGGCAGTCCGCGTTGATCGAAGAAGCGCAACGCGACGACACGGTCCGCTACAACGCGCCGCGCTGGTGGATCGAACGGCTGCGGCGCGCGTACCCCGCCGCGTGGGCCGCGATCCTCGACGCGCAGCGCGAGCCGCCGCCGCTGGTGCTGCGGGTGAACGCGCGGCGCATCGGAGTCGACGACTATTTGCGGCAGCTCGAGCGCGCGGGGCTGGCGGCCACGCGCGTCGGCGCGACCGCCGTCTGGCTGCACGAAGCGCGGCCGGTCGAGGCGATCCCCGGATTCGCGGAGGGGCTCGTGTCGGTGCAGGACGCCGGCAGCCAGCTCGCCGCGCAATGGCTCGCCGTGCGCGACGGGCAACGCGTGCTCGACGCCTGCGCCGCGCCGGGCGGCAAGACCGCGCAGCTTGCCGAACTCGCCGACGGCCTCGCGATCGATGCGGTCGAGATCGACGCGCAGCGCGCACAGCGGATCGAGGACAACCTGGCGCGATTGCGCGCGCGCGAGCACGCGACGATCGCGCTGCATGTCGCCGATGCGGCCGACACCCGCGCGTACGCGGCCGAACTGCGGTACGACCGCATCCTGCTCGACGCCCCCTGCACGGCCTCCGGCATCGTGCGGCGCCATCCGGACATCCCATGGTTGCGTCGCGACTCCGATATTGCGCAATTGGCAACACGGCAAGCGCGATTGCTCGACGCTTTGTGGCCGCTGCTGAAGCCCGCTGGTAGATTGCTCTACGTGGTCTGTTCGGTGTTTCCCGAGGAAGGCGCGCGCCAGGCAGAACGATTCGTCGAACGTCACGCCGATGCCCGGCCCGTGGCCCTGCCGGGGCAGACGGCGAATACGCTGCAACTGCTACCCACGCCGCTCGCAGCCGCGCCGAACCCGGCCGCCGCGGCATCTGTGCACCCAACGCTGCACGACGGTTTTTTCCTTGCGCTCTTCGAGAAGGACTGATCGCCGGCCATGTGGTGCGCGTCCAGACCAAATGCCGCCCGCGCCTGGCCGCCGCGCCGCCGCGGCGCGTTCGTGCTGGCCGTCGTGCTCGCGCTGTCGGCCGCCTGGCTCGCGCCGACCGGCCCCGCAGCCGCGCAAGGAATCGCGGTTGCCGAGGCCGCGCTGCGCGCGCCCACCGACGGCGACGGCGGCGCGCTGCTCGATGCGCAGTTCGACTTCGAACTGCCGGCGGTACTCGAGGACGCGGTCAACCGCGGCATCGCGCTGTACTTCGTCATCGACTTCGAGCTGTATCGGACGCGCTGGTACTGGTTCGACCGCAAGCTGGTCGGCGAGGCGCTGACCTACCGCCTGACCTACAGTCCGCTGACGCGCCAGTACCGGCTTGCGCGCGGCACGCTGGCGCAGCCCTTCGATACGCTGGCCGAGGCGCTCGCCACGCTGCGCCGCGTCCGCAGCTGGAAGGTGGTCGAGGCCGGCGTGCTGCACAAGGGCGAGGACTACCGCGCGCAGGCGCGCATGCGGCTCGACATCTCGCAACTGCCCAAGCCGTTCCAGATCAACGCGCTGACCAACCGCGACTGGAACCTCGCGTCGGACTGGCGCCCCGTCCCGGTGCCGCCCGAGCTGATGCGTTAGCGATGGCCGCCGCGAGCCGCGTATTGCGCTACGGGCTGCTCGGCGCGTTGGCCCTGGGCGGCGTGCTGCTGTTCCTGCTCGCCTCGGCGAGCAGCAACACGCAGGCCTTCGAGCGCAACTATCCGGTGCTGCTCGCGATCAACGGCGTGATCGCCGCGATCCTGTTCGTGCTCGTGCTCGCGCTGATCGCACGGCTCGTGCGCCGCTGGCGGCAGGGCCGCTTTGGCGCACGGCTGATGACGCGCTTCGCCGTGGCCTTCGCGCTGATGGGGGTGCTGCCCGGCGTGCTGATCTACGTCGTGTCGGTGCAGTTCCTGTCGCGTTCGATCGAATCGTGGTTCGACGTGCGCGTCGACCGCGCGCTGGAGTCGGGGCTGACGCTCGGGCGCGCTGTGCTCGAGGCGCAGCTCGCGGACGTGACGGCCAAGGCGCGCGCGATCGCGCTCGAGCTGGCGGACGTGCCTGAGTCGCAGCAGCTCCAGGCGCTCGACCGGCTGCGCGAGCGCGCCGGCATCCACGAGGCCCTGATCGTCACCGCGGGCGGCCAGTTGATCGGCGCCAGTGGCGCGCGCAGCGCCGACCTCGTGCCCGAGATCCCGACCGCGGCCAACCTGCGACAGGCGCGCATCCAGCGCAGCTTTGCGGTGATCGAGGGCGACCCGCTCGCGACCGAGCCGCGCGCCGGCCTGCGCACGCGGGTGATCGTGCCGATCCCGGCCGCGAGCGCGCCGGCGGCCGCGCTGTCCCCCGGATCCAGTCCGGGGCTGCGCAGCCCGCTCGCGGCGGGCAGTCCGCCGCTGCGGCCGGCGCCGCCGGTGCGCGTCGAGCCGCGCTACCTGCAGCTCCTGCAGCGCGTGCCGCCGTCGGTCGCGGCCAACGCCGAAGCGCTGCAGAGCGGCTACCGCGACTACCAGGAGCTGTCGCTGGCGCGCAGCGGCCTGCGCAAGATCTACACGGTGACGCTGACGCTGACGCTGCTGCTCGCGGTGTTCGCCGCGATGGCCTCGGGCGTGCTGCTCGCCAGCTCGATGACGGCGCCGCTGCTGCAGGTCGCCGAAGGCACGAAGGCGGTCGCCGAAGGCGACTTTCGTCCGGTGCGCGAATACAAGGGCAGCGACGAGCTGAACCTGCTGACGCAGTCGTTCAACGCGATGACGCGCCAGCTGAGCGAGGCGCGCGACGCGGTCGAAGCGCGTTCGCGCGAGCTGGAGAACGCGCGCGCCTACCTCGAACGCGTGCTGACCAACCTGTCGGCCGGCGTGGTCGTGCTCGACAAGGACTACCGGCTCGTCACCGCCAATCACGGCGCGAGCCGCATTCTCGGGCTCGCGCTGACGCCGCACGTCGGCGAGCCTTTTGCGGCGCTGGTGCCGGCAATGGCCGAGCAGGTCGCCGGCGCCTTCGCCGACCAGCAGCTTTCGGCATCGCCGAAGGATTCGTGGCAGCAGCAGATGCAGGTGCCGCGCGCGGGGGCGGCCGCCGGTGCCGAGCCGCTGGCGCTGCTGGCGCGCGGCTCGCGCCTGCCGCTCGACGACGGGCCCGGTTATGTGGTCGTCTTCGACGACATCACGCAGGTAATCTCGGCGCAGCGCGCGCTCGCGTGGGGCGAGGTCGCGCGGCGGCTCGCGCACGAGATCAAGAACCCGCTGACGCCGATCCAGCTCGCGGCGGAGCGGCTGCAGATGAAGCTCGCCGGCGCGCTGCCGCCCGAACGCGCCGACGTGCTCGCGCGCGGCGTGGCGACGATCGTCAGCCAGGTGGCCGCGATGAAGCGCATGGTCGACGACTTCCGCGATTACGCGCGCGTGCCGCCGGCCAAGCTCGCGCCGCTCGATCTGAACGCGCTGATCGAGGAAGTCGCCGCGCTGTACGGCGTCGAGCACGGGCGCGGCGCGAGCCCCACGGGCGCGCAGATCGAGCTCGCGCTCGGCGCCGACGTGCCGCCGATCGAGGGCGATGCCACGCAGTTGCGGCAGGTGATCCACAACCTGATCGCCAACGCGCTGGATGCGCTCGCCGCGCCGGGCCAAACGGGCGGCGGGCGGATCGTGCTGCGTACGGCGCTGGTGAGCCTGCCGGAACGGCGCGGCGAGCGCGGGGCGGATGACACCCGCGCCGCGTCGGCCGTCCGCCTTTCGGTGGAGGACAACGGCCCCGGCTTTCCGGCGAATATACTTAGACGCGCATTCGAGCCCTACGTGACCACCAAGCCCAGCGGCACCGGGCTCGGTCTGGCGATGGTGAAGAAGATCGTCGACGAACATGGCGCCCGGGTGGAGCTGGTCAATCGCACTACCGGATCCGCGGGCGGCGCAACTGTGATCATCGTTTTTCGCCGACTGGCGCAGGCTACGCCGGCATCATCGGCCGCCTCCGGCGCGGCGGTGCATTGACGCGGCGGCGCGCCGCCCTGGAAGCATGGCCACCATCCTGGTCGTTGACGACGAAATCGGCATCCGCGAGCTGCTGTCCGAGATCCTGTCCGATGAAGGGCATGCGGTGCTGACGGCGGAGAACGCCAGCGTCGCGCGCCAACTGCGGCAGAGCGAACCGCCGGACCTGGTGCTGCTCGACATCTGGATGCCCGATACCGACGGCGTCACGCTGCTGAAGGAGTGGGCGTCGAACGGGCAGTTGACGATGCCGGTGATCATGATGTCCGGCCACGCGACGATCGACACCGCGGTCGAGGCGACGCGCTTCGGCGCGCTCGACTTCCTGGAGAAGCCGATCGCGCTCGCGCGCCTGCTGGCCGCGGTCAAGAGCGGACTCGAGCGCGGCCGCATGATGCGCAACCTGCGCGCCGCGCCGGCGCTGGCGACGGCGGCGGCGCAACCGGCGGAATCGGTCAACGGCGTCGACGGTGCCCGCGTACGCACCGTCGCCGGCGCCGAATCGACCGGCGTCAGCCTCGACCAGCCGCTGCGCGAGGCGCGCGACCAGTTCGAGCGCGTGTATTTCGAGTACCACCTCGCGCGCGAGAACTACAGCATGACGCGCGTGGCCGACCGGGCGGGGCTCGAGCGCACGCACCTGTACCGCAAGCTCAAGCAACTCGGCGTCGAACTCGGGCGCGGCGGCCGCCGCGCCGAGCGCAACGGACACGAGACGGACGGCGAAGCCGGCGGCGGATCGACCTGAGCGGGCGGCGCGCGCACGCGCAGCGCCGTCACGGAAGATTCCATGAAGATCATCATTCTCGGCGCCGGCCGCGTCGGCACCTCGGTGGCCGAAAGCCTCGTTTCCGAAGCCAACGACATCACGGTGATCGACACCGATGGCCCGCGCATCGCGGACCTGCAGTCGCGCTACGACCTGCGCGGGCTGGTCGGCAACGCCACGCTGCCGTCGGTGCTGAAGGAGGCCGGCGCCGAGGACGCCGACATGCTGATCGCGGTGACCGCGAGCGACGAAACGAACCTGGTCGCCTGCAAGGTCGCGGCCGACCTGTTCAACGTGCCGACCCGCATCGCGCGCGTGCGCAACACCGAGCTGCAGGGGCACCCGGAGCTGACCGGCGACCAGGGCTTTAAGGCGACGCACATCATCTGGCCCGAGCAGAGCGTCACCGACTACCTGCTGAAGCTGATCGAGTTCCCCGAGGCGCTGCAGGTGCTCGAGTTCGCCGACGGCAAGGCCAGCCTGATCGCGGTGCGCGCGTTCGCCGGCGGTCCGCTGGTGTCGCAACCGATCCAGGCGCTGCGCAAGCACATCCCGAACGTCGACACGCGCATCGTCGCGATCTTCCGCAACGACCGCAGCATCCAGTGCGAGGCGCAGACGATGATCCAGCCCGGCGACGAGGTGTTCTTCCTCGCCGCCAGCGAGAACATCCGCACCGTGATGGCCGAATTGCGCCGGATGGACAAGCCGGTGCGGCGCGTGCTGCTCGCCGGCGGCGGCAACATCGGCCTGCGCCTGGCGAGAGCGCTCGACACCGGCGAAGGCGTGGGCACGCCCGAGAAGTTCAACGTGAAGATCATCGAGGCGAACAAGCGCCGCTGCGAGTACCTCGCGGGCCAGCTGTCGTCGTCGGTGCTGGTGCTGCACGGCGACGCCACCGACGAGGACCTGCTCGACGAGGAGGGTGTCGCCGAGACCGACCTCTTCATCGCGCTGACCAACGACGACGAGAACAACATCATGAGCGCGCTGCTCGCCAAACGGATGGGCGCGCGCCGCACGATCGCGCTGATCAACCGCAAGAGCTACGGCGACCTGATGCAGGGCGGCCAGATCGACATCGCGATTTCGCCCAGCCACGCCACACTGTCGAACCTGCTGAAGCACGTACGCCGCGGCGACGTGGTCGCCGCGCACAGCCTGCGCAGAGGCGCGGCCGAAGCGCTCGAGATCATCGCCCACGGCGACGCCCGGAGCTCGCGCGTGGTCGGCCGCAAGGTCGAGGACATCGAGCTGCCAAAGGGCGCGACGATCGGCGCAGTGGTGCGCGGGCAGGGCGAACTGGCGCGCGTGCTGATCGCACACCACGACACCGCGATCGAGGCCGAGGATCATCTGATCCTATTTGTCGCCAACAAGCGGCTGATCCCGCGCATCGAGAAGCTGTTCCAGGTCGGGGTAGGCTTCTTCTGACCACCTGCGCGGCCCCGCTGCACGGACCCCGCAACGGCGCGCGGAGGACGCATCTGACCATTTGCGTAGGGATTGGCCCTGAGGCCGGCGGCGCGCTCCGTCGCGGCTTTCTCCCCTTCGGACGGAGGATTCTTCTAGAATCCGGCGCGATGACCGGTTCTGGCAGCGGCTCGACCAGGACCTGCGAGGCGTGATGCCGACAACAACACGGGCCGCGTTCGATACCAGCCACACACTGAAGGAGACAGCATGGACTTCCTCAAGACCAAGGACGCGAAACCCGCACGCCGCAAATTCATGGGGGCCGCCGCCGCGGCGACGCTCGGCGCGCCGATGATCGCCAAGGGCCAGACCGGTCCGATTTCGATGCGCTGGCAGTCGACCTGGCCGGCGAAGGACATCTTTCACGAATACGCGCTCGACTTCGCCAAGAAGGTCAACGACATGACCGGCGGCGAGCTGAGGATCGAAGTGCTGCCCGCCGGCGCGGTCGTTCCGGCGTTCGGCCTGCTCGATGCCGTCTCGAAGGGCACGCTCGACGGCGGGCACGGCGTGCTCGTCTACCACTACGGCAAGCAGAACGCGCTCGCGCTGTGGGGCTCGGGCCCGGCCTTCGGCATGGACGCCAACATGCTGCTCGCCTGGCACAAGTACGGCGGCGGCAAGCAACTGCTCGAGAAGCTCTACAACTCGATCAACGCCAACGTCGTGTCGTTCCCGTACGGCCCGATGCCGACGCAGCCGCTCGGATGGTTCAAGAAGCCGGTGACCAAGGCCGCCGACATGAAGGGGCTGAAGTTCCGCACGGTCGGCATCTCGATCGACGTGTTCACCGCGATGGGTGCGGCGGTCAACGCGCTGCCGGGCGGCGAGATCGTGCCGGCGATGGACCGCGGGCTGCTGGATGCGGCCGAGTTCAACAACGCCACCTCCGACCGCGTGCTGGGCTTCCCGGACGTGTCGAAGGTCTGCATGCTGCAGAGCTACCACCAGAACGCCGAGCAGTTCGAGATCATGTTCAACAAGACCAAGTTCGACGCGCTGCCGGCGAAGATCAAGGCGATCATCGAAAACGCCGTCGAAGCGGCGAGCGCCGACATGAGCTGGAAGGCGATCGACCGCTACAGCAAGGACTACATCGAGATGCAGGAAAAGCAGGGCGTGAAGTTCTACATCACGCCGCCGTCGATCCTGCAGGCGCAGCTCGACGCCTACGACCAGGCCGCGAAGAAACGCGCCGACAACCCGCTGTTCGTCGAGATCGAGAACTCGCAGCGCGCCTTCGCCGAGCGTGCGGTGCGCTGGGACCTCGACACCAACGTGCAGCGGCGTATGGCGTACAACCACTACTTCGGCAAGAAGCCGGCCGGACCGGCCAAGAAGGCCTGACGCGAACGTCGCATACCGCCGCCCGGCTGCCCGCCGGGCGGCGATCATTTCACCGTTTCGCCGGCACCGGCGTGAACCGCCGGTGCGACTTCGATGCAAAAGCTGCTGCTGCTGGTCGACAAGGTGAGCACCTTCGTCGGCCATTTTTTTTCCTGGCTGATCGTCGGCCTGACGCTGATGATCTCCTGGGAGGTGTTCTCGCGCTACGTGCTGAACCGCCCGCACGCGTGGGCGTTCGACGTGATGATCATGATGTACGGCACGCTGTTCATGATGGCCGGCGCGTACACGCTCGCGAAGAACGGCCACGTGCGCGGCGACGTGCTGTACGGCTTCCTCGCGCCGCGCACGCAGGCGTCGATCGACCTCGTGCTGTACGTCGTGTTCTTCGTGCCGGGCGTGATCGCGCTGACCTACGCCGGCTACTTCTACGCGGCCGAGTCGTGGGCGATCAACGAGCACTCCAACATCACCGCCGACGGCCCGCCGATCTACCCGTTCAAGACGGTGATCCCGATCGCCGGCGCGGTACTGCTGCTGCAGGGGATCGTCGAGATCGTCCGCTGCGTCATCTGCCTCCGCCAGGGCGAGTGGCCGTCGCGCGAAGAGGACGTCGAGGAAGTCGACGTCGACAAGCTGAAGGAAATGGTGCACGTGAAGGACGAGGACATCGAGAAGCTTGACGCGCTGGTGGCCAAGGAGCGGCCGTGAAGATCCGCAAGGAACTGTGGTTCGGCTTTTCGCTGATGGGGCTGGTGGTTGCCGCGATCGTCGTGCTGACGCCGTGGGGCAACCTGACCAACGGCCACCTCGGCCTGATCATGCTGGCGCTGATCGTGGTGGCGATCATGCTCGGCTTTCCGACCGCGTTCACGCTGATGGGCATGGGCGTGGCGTTCGCCTGGCTCGCCTATCGCAGCGTCGATCCCGACACCGCCGTGCGGCAGGTGCTCGACCTGATGGTGCAGCGCTCGTACGGCGTGATGTCGAACGACGTGCTGATCGCGGTGCCGCTGTTCGTGTTCATGGGCTATCTCGTCGAGCGTGCGGCGCTGATCGAGCGGCTGTTCAAGAGCCTGCACCTGTCGCTGGCGCGCGTGCCGGGGTCGCTGGCGGTGGCCACGATCGCCACCTGCGCACTGTTCGCCACCGCCACCGGCATCGTCGGCGCGGTGGTCACGCTGATGGGCCTGCTCGCGCTGCCGGCGATGCTGCGCGCCGGCTACGACGTCAAGATCGCGGCCGGCTCGATCACCGCCGGCGGCTGCCTCGGCATCATGATCCCGCCGTCGGTGCTGCTGATCGTGTACGGCGCCACGGCAGGCGTATCGGTCGTTCAGCTCTACGCGGGTGCGTTTTTCCCCGGCTTCATGCTGGCCGGCCTGTACGTGCTGTACGTCATCCTGGTCGCGAAGTGGAAGCCGCATCTGATGCCGCCGCTGCCCGAGGAGGAGCGGCGCGTGCCGCTGTCGGCGGCCGCGCAGGCCTTGGCGCAGCGCGGCCGCCACGCGCTGCTCGTGCTCACGCGCAGCTTCGCCGCCGTGCCCGGCGTGTCACGGGGCGCGCTCGCGGGCCAGTGGGTCGTGACGCTGCTGCCGGCGGTCGCGATCGTCGGCTCCCTGGTGCTGATGCAGCGCGCGGCGACCGCGCCGGTGGCACAGATCGAAACGGCCGGGCTGATCGCCGCCGGCGGCGCCGTGGCCGCGGATATCGCCGAGGCATCCTCCGAGGCGTCCACCGGCGTGGGCCAGCCGCCGGCCGAAGACGAAGAGCCGGCCGAAGCGGGGGCGAAGGCCGACGCGCCGAAGGAAGCCGGCGCCGCGCCGGCGGTGGAAGCGGCGCAACCAGTCGTTGAGGAGGCGGGCCAGGAGCGGCGGCCGACGCCGACCTGGTATTGGGTCACGCTGGCGATCGGCGTGACGTTGTTGCTCGCGATTTACGCCAGGTGGACCTGGGAGCGGATGGAGGTCTTCAAGCGGTTGCTGACTTCGTTCTTTCCGCTGGCGATGCTGATCCTCGCGGTGCTCGGTTCGATCGTCTTCGGCCTGGCCACGCCCACCGAGGCGGCCGCGGTCGGCGCCTTCGGCGGGATCATCCTGGCCGCCGCCTACCGCTACGTCGAACGCTGGCGGGCCACGCCGGTCGGGCCGGGGCGTAGCGGGGCCGCGATCGGCGGCACGCTCAGGGAACTGGGCGGGATCCTGAAGGAATCGTCGTTCCTGACCGCGAAGACCAGCGCCATGGTGTGCTGGCTGTTCATCGGCAGCGCGATCTTTTCGGCGGCGTTCGCGCTGCTCGGCGGGCAGGAGATCGTCGAGCGCTGGGTGCTGTCGCTCGATCTGACGCCGCTGCAGTTCCTGATCCTGTCGCAGATCATCATCTTCCTGCTCGGCTGGCCGCTGGAATGGACCGAGATCATCGTGATCTTCATGCCGATCTTCATTCCGCTGCTGGTGCACTTCGACGTCGACCCGCTGTTCTTCGGCCTGCTGGTCGCGCTGAACCTGCAGACGGCCTTCCTGTCGCCCCCTGTGGCGATGTCGGCCTTCTATCTGAAGGGCGTGTCGCCGCCGCACGTGACGCTGAACCAGATCTTCGCCGGCATGATGCCCTTCATGGGGATCCAGGTCATCGCGATCTTCCTGCTGTACGCGTTCCCGCAGATCGGCCTGTGGCTGCCGAGCGTGCTGTACGGCAACTGAAGTCCGGCGTCCCGAAGCGACCACGGCGGGCGAGTCCCGCCGTTGGTTTTCGTGCGACGCGAACGCGCGGGGCCGCAGCGCATAATCGCGCCGCGCGCACCAACGACAACGACATCGCATGCACGCGCTCGCGTATTCGCTGTTCCCGATCCTGAACGTGCTCGGCCTGGTCGTGATGCTCTTCGCGGCCACGATGCTGGTGCCCCTCGGAGTCGCGTTGGTCGGCGGCGACAAGGCGCTGGTCGCCTACGACAATGCGTTCCTGATCACGCTCGCGTCCGGCGCGGTGATGTGGTTCGTCACGCGCCGCTTCAAGCGCGAGCTGCTGCCGCGCGACGGCTTCCTGCTGGTGTCCCTCGTGTGGACGACGCTGCCGGCATTCGCCACGCTGCCGCTGATCTTCCATCTGCCCGGGCTGTCTTTCACGGACGCTTATTTCGAGGCGATGTCGGGGCTGACGACGACGGGCGCGACCGTGCTGACTGGGCTCGACGCACTGCCGCCGTCGATCAATGTCTGGCGCTGTCTGCTCCAATGGCTCGGCGGGATGGGCGTCATCGTGCTCGCCGTGGCGATCCTGCCGCTGCTGGGCGTTGGGGGAACGCAGTTGTTCCGCGCCGAGTCTGCGGGGCCCATCAAGGACACGAAGTTGACGCCGCGTATCGCCGAGACCGCCAAGGGGCTATGGGCCGTTTATGCGCTGCTCTCCGTCGCGTGCTTGATCGCGTATCGCGCGGGCGGCATGAGCTGGCTCGACGCGATGATGCACATGTTCACGACGATGAGCCTGGGCGGGCTATCGCCGCACGACGCGAGCTTCGCGTACTTCCAGTCGCCGCTGCTCGAATGGATCGCGGTCGTCTTCATGCTGATTGCCAGCTGCAACTTCGCGCTGTACTTCCTCGTATGGCGCAAACGCTCGATCGGCGTATGGCTGTCCGACATCGAGGCGCGGGGAACCATCGTCGTGATGGTCGCCGGCAGCCTGGCTGTCGCGGTGTTCCTGTACTGGCACGAGGTCTACGCCGATTGGGCAACGGCCTTGCGCCACGCGGCGTTCAACGTCGTTTCGATCGCATCGACGACAGGCTACGCGAGCACGGACTTCAACCAGTGGCCGACCTTCGCGCCGTGGCTGATGCTGTTCCTGTGCGGACTTGCCACGAGCGCGGGTTCGACCGGCGCCGGGATCAAGATGATCCGGTTCATCGTGCTGATCAAGCAGGCCCAGCGCGAGATGCTGCGGGTCCTGCACCCGCGCATCGTGAATCCCGTGCATATCCGCAACGCGATCGTCGAGAACAACGTGATCTTCGCGGTCCTCGCGTTCATGCTCGTCTACGGCGCGAGCGTCATCGGGCTGACGATGCTCCTGACCCTGTCGGGTCTCGACATCATCACGGCGTTCTCCGCGATCGTGGCCTGCATCAACAACATGGGCCCGGGGCTGAATCAGGTCGGACCGGCATCGAACTATGCCGTGCTCAACGACTTCGAGACCTGGGTCTGCACCTTCGCGATGCTGATCGGGCGCCTCGAGCTGATGTCGGTGCTGGTGCTGTTCACGCCGGCCTTCTGGCGCAAGTGACGGCGATGTCCAAGAGCGCAGCGATCGGAAACAGCGCCGTCACCCCGGCTTCGGGCCGCGGTCCAACGATCCCCGCGCTGGCGGTGACGCTTCGCGTCGCGCGCGGACAGGCCGCGCAGCAGGCCGCGCTCGACGCATGGATCGACGCGCGGCGCGCCGCGGCCGACGGACGCGCTCTGGCGGTGATCGCCGAAGGCGCATTCTTCGAACTGGGCTGCCCCGCCGCGGTGGCGCTGGCGCGGCTCGCGCCGGGCTGCGTGTGCTGCGTCGGCGAAGTGCCGCTGCGCACGACGCTCACGCGCATCGTCCGCGTGCACCGGCCGGCCGAGCTGCTGCTGCTGATCGCCGCCGACGAGCACCTGGAGCGCGTGCGCCGGCTGCTCGCCGAAGCTCGGCTCGGTGTGCCGGTCAGTCTGCTGGAGAACGATGAAACGCGTCCGCGTTAACGACATCGACATCGCCTATCAGATCGACGGCGACCGCAAGCCATCGCGCCCCTGGCTCGTACTCAGCCATTCGCTTGCCTGCGACCACACGATGTGGGAGCCGCAGGTCGCCGAGTTCGCGCGCGCCTGCAACGTGCTGCGCTTCGACACGCGCGGCCACGGCGCGAGCTCCGCGCCGGCCGGCGAATACACGCTCGAGCAGCTGGCCGACGACCTGAAGGGGCTGCTCGACGCGCTGCAGATCCAGCGCTGCCACTTCGTCGGCCTGTCGATGGGCGGCATGATCGGGCAGATCGCGGCGCTGCGTTTTCCGCTGCGCTTCGCGTCGCTGACGCTCGCCGATACGACGAGCCGCTATCCGGCGGAGATGCGCGGCGTGTGGGACGAGCGCATCGCCGCGGTGAAGACCGCGCAGGGCATGTCGGCGATCGTCCCGGCCACGCTCGAGCGCTGGTTCACCGCGCCGTTCCGCCAGCGCCGGCCCGAGGTCGTCGCGCGCATCGCCGAGCGCATCCGCGCCACCCCCGTCAACGGTTACATCGGCTGCGCGCACGCGATCAGCCGGATCAACCTCACCGCGCGGCTGCCGACCATCGCCTGCCCGGTGCTCGTGATCGTCGGCGAGGAGGACCGCGGCACGCCGCCGTCGATGGCCGAGGAGATCGTGCAGGCCATTCCCGGCGCGCGGCTCGAGCGCATCGCACACGCGGCGCACCTGTCCAACCTGGAGCAGCCCGAGGCCTTCAACGCCGCGCTGCGGGGCTTCCTGGCCCGCAGCGCCTGAGCACCGGCTACCCAGCGCGGTCTTGAGATTCAGGCGCCGGAACCGATATTCCGGCCAGGTGGTCCTGTCTTCCGCATGGGCCACACGAACGTTGGGTGGCTCATGAACATGATCTACAACAGCCCGCACTTCTGCGTGGTCGAGTTCTCCGGTTTCGGCGACGACGGCCAACATCCGGCCGGCGGCTTCGAGATCATGGACAAGACCCTGCGGCGCGAAATCTTCCTCGGCGGGCAGGAAGCCGAACGCTTTCGTGCCAGCGTGCAGGAACTCATCGCGAACGAACCCTCGCCGGAGGACATCGACGAGTTCCTGACCGGCTACGTCGGCCTGATGACGCAGCCGCTCGTGCTGCACTGACGCGCGACGGTTCTGCGGCAACGGCGCGCTCCGGCGCGCCGTTTTCGTTTGCGCCGGGCCGGTCGCCTACAATCTGCCGTCTTCCGCAAAGGCCCGCGATGAACACGCGCCCCCCTGCCGAAAGCCCCGTCGAACGCCGTCTGCGCGAGCTGCTCGCGCGCCGCATCCTGATCCTGGACGGCGCGATGGGCACGATGATCCAGCGCCGCAAGCTCACCGAGGCCGACTTCCGCGGCGAGCGCTTCGCCGATCATCCGGTCGACGTCCGCGGCAACAACGAGCTGCTGCTGCTGACCCGGCCCGAGATCATCCGCGCGATCCACGAAGCGTATCTGGCCGCCGGCGCCGATCTGATCGAGACGAACACGTTCGGCGCCACCCGCATCGCGCAGGACGATTACCGGCTCGGCCATCTCGCCTACGAGATGAATGTCGAGGCCGCGCGGCTCGCGCGCGCCGCCTGCGACAGGTTCGCGACCCCAGACAAGCCGCGCTTCGTCTGCGGCGCGCTCGGCCCGACGCCGAAGACCGCGTCGATCTCGCCCGACGTCAACGATCCCGGCGCGCGCAACGTCACCTTCGACGAGCTGGCCGAAGCGTACGGCGAACAGGCGCGCGGCCTGCTCGACGGCGGCGCCGACATCCTGCTCGTCGAGACGATCTTCGACACGCTCAACGCCAAGGCAGCGATCTTCGCGATCGAGGCCGAGTTCGAGCGGCGCGGCGCGCGGTGGCCGGTGATCATCAGCGGCACGGTGACCGACGCCTCGGGTCGCATCCTGTCGGGCCAGACCGTCGAAGCGTTCTGGTATTCGGTGCGCCACGCGCGGCCGCTCGCAGTGGGCCTGAACTGCGCGCTCGGCGCCGCGCTGATGCGGCCGTACATCGAGGAACTGGCGTCGATCGCCGATACCTTCGTCAGCGTCTATCCGAACGCCGGCCTGCCCAACCCGATGAGCGACACCGGCTTCGACGAAACGCCCGAGGTTACGTCGCGGCTGCTGCGTGAGTTCGCGCAGGCCGGCTTCGTCAACATCGCCGGCGGCTGCTGCGGAACCACGCCCGAGCACATCCGCGCCATCGCGCAGGCGATCGAGGGTCTGCCGCCTCGGGAAATCCCCTCCCCCCTCCCCTTTGCGAAAGGGGAGGCGACCGACCAAAGCTCCGATGCCGTTCCCCCCTTTGAAAAAGGGGGGCCAGGGGGGATTTCCAGGCCGCTCCTCCTCTCCGGCCTCGAACCGCTCGCGGTCGGCGACGACACGCTGTTCGTCAACGTTGGCGAACGCACGAACGTCACCGGCTCGAAGGCCTTCGCCCGCCTGATCCTCGCCGAGCAGTACGAGGAAGCAGTCGCGGTGGCGCGCCAGCAGGTCGAAAACGGCGCGCAGATCATCGACGTCAACATGGACGAGGCGATGCTCGATTCGGCGCGCGCGATGACGCGCTTCCTGAACCTGATCGCCGCCGAACCCGACATCGCCCGCGTGCCGGTCATGATCGACAGCTCCAAATGGAGCGTGATCGAAGCGGGCCTGAAGTGCGTGCAGGGCAAGTCGATCGTCAACTCGATCTCGCTGAAGGAGGGCGAGGAAGAGTTCCTGCGGCATGCGAAGCTCGCGCGCCGCTACGGCGCCGCGGTCGTCGTGATGGCCTTCGACGAACAGGGCCAGGCGGATACGTTCGAGCGCAAGGTCGGCATCTGCAAGCGCAGCTACGACCTGCTGACGCAGCAGGCGGGTTTTCCGCCCGAGGACATCATCTTCGACCCCAACATCTTCGCGATCGCCACCGGCATCGAGGAGCACAACAACTACGCGGTCGACTTCATCGAGGCGACGCGCTGGATCCGGCACCACCTGCCGCACGCGAAGGTCAGCGGCGGCGTCAGCAACGTCAGCTTCAGCTTCCGCGGCAACGACCACGTGCGCGAGGCGATCCACACCGTCTTCCTGTACCACGCGGTGAAGGCCGGCATGACGATGGGCATCGTCAATGCCGGCCAGCTCGGCGTCTACGAGGACATCGAACCCGAGCTGCGCGAGCGCGTCGAGGACGTCGTGCTGAACCGGCGCCCCGACGCCGGCGAGCGGCTCGTGCAGTTTGCCGAGCAGATCAAGGCGGGGAGCAAGGAGCGGAAGGAGGACCTCGCCTGGCGCAACGACCCCGTCGAGAAGCGGCTCGCGCATGCGCTGGTGCACGGCATCACGACTTACATCGTCGAGGACACCGAAGAGTGCCGGGCGCAGATCGCCGCGCGCGGCGGCCGTCCGATCGAAGTGATCGAAGGTCCGCTGATGGACGGCATGAACATCGTCGGGGATCTCTTCGGCGCCGGCAAGATGTTCCTGCCGCAGGTCGTCAAGAGCGCGCGCGTGATGAAGCAGGCGGTCGCGCATCTCGTGCCCTTCATCGAAGCCGAGAAGGCGGCGCACGTCGCAGCCGGCGGCGAGGCGCGCGCCAAGGGCAAGGTCGTGATCGCCACCGTCAAGGGCGACGTGCACGACATCGGCAAGAACATCGTGTCGGTCGTTCTCCAGTGCAACAACTTCGAGGTGGTCAACCTCGGCGTGATGGTGCCGGCCGAGAAGATCCTGCAGACGGCGCGCGAAGTGCGTGCCGACATGATCGGACTGTCCGGGCTGATCACCCCGTCGCTGGAGGAGATGCAGCACGTCGCGCGCGAGATGCAGCGGCAGGGCTTCACGCTGCCGCTGCTGATCGGCGGTGCCACGACGAGCCGCGTGCACACCGCGGTGAAGATCGCGCCGCACTACACGAACGGGCCGGTCGTCTACGTGTCGGACGCCAGCCGGTCGGTGGCCGTGTGTCAGAGCCTCGTGTCCGACGAAGGCGCGGCGAAATTCATCGCCGAGATCAGGGCTGAGTATGACAAGGTCCGCGTCCAGCACGCTGGGAAGAAGGGCCCCGAGCTGATTTCGCTGGCGGAGGCGCGCGCCAACGCGCCGAAGGTCGAGTGGGCGGGCTACGTTCCGCCGAAGCCGAAGTTCATCGGCCGCCGCGCGTTCCGGAACTACGACCTCGCGATGATCGCCAAGTACGTCGACTGGGGTCCGTTCTTCCAGACCTGGGATCTGCACGGGCCTTTCCCCGCGATCCTTGCCGACGAAGTGGTCGGCGAGCACGCGCGCCAAGTCTTCGCCGAGGGCGAAAAGATGCTCGAGCGCATCGTCGCCGAGCGCTGGCTGACCGCGAACGGCGCAGTCGCGTTCTACCCGGCCAACGCGGTCGGCGACGACATCGAGATCTACACCGACGAGACTCGCCGCGAGGTGCTGTTCACCTGGCATGGTCTGCGCCAGCAGACCAGGAAGCCGGTGATCGACGGCGTGCCGAATCCGAACCAGTGCCTGGCGGACTTCATCGCGCCGAAGTCCACGGGCATCGCCGACTACATCGGCCTGTTCGCCGTCACCGCCGGCATCGGGCTGGATAAGCGCGAAGCGATGTTCCAGTCGAAGCACGACGACTACGGCGCGATCATGCTGAAGGCGATCGCCGACCGGCTCGCCGAAGCGTTCGCCGAGCTGATGCACGAGCGGGTGCGACGCGACCTGTGGGGCTACGCGGCCAACGAGTCGCTGACCAACGAGGAGTTGATCAGGGAAAGCTATCGCGGCATCCGCCCGGCGCCCGGTTATCCCGCCTGCCCCGAGCATGCGGTCAAGGCGAAGCTGTTCGAGGTTCTGGACTGCGCCGAGATCGGCATGCGCCTGACCGAGAACTACGCGATGATCCCGCCGTCTTCGGTCAGCGGCTTCTACTTCTCGCACCCGCAGGCGAAGTACTTCAACGTCGGCCGCATCGGTCGCGACCAGCTCGAGGACCTCGCGCGCCGCAAGCGCGAGGCGGTCGGCGAGCTCGAGCGCTGGCTCGCCGCCAATCTCGGCTGAGGGCGCCGTGCAACGACCCGAGATCGCGGTCGGCGATTTCTGGCGCTTCGCCGCGGAGAATCGGCTGTCGGCGGGTACCGCGGAGGAAACGCGCCGCGTGCTCGAAGTCACGCCCGAGCGCATCGTCTGCGAGCTGCGGTCGACCGCGGCCGGCGCGGCCAACGGCCGCTACGTCTACACGCGCGAGTGGAACCTGCTCGCGCGTCCGGCGCTCGCCGCGGCCGGCGAATCCGCGGAGGACGCGGGCGAATGGCGCTGGTCGCCGCACTACCCGCACTTCCGCTTCCCGCTCGTCGAGGGCAAGCAGTGGAGCGGCACCGCGATCGTCGAGAACCGCGCGACCGACACGCGCAACGCGCATCGCTATGTCGCCACCGTCGGCCGCGCGCGACGCATCCGCGTGCCGGCCGGCGAGTTCGACGTGCTGCCGGTGCGCTACGAGGCGGACGTCAAGAGCGACGACGGTCACGCTCAGCTCGCCTGGCGCAACGTCGAAGTGATGCACTACGCGGCGGTGGTCAACGTGTACGTGCAGGCCGAGCACACGATCGTCAGCCCCGACGGCCGGCTCGCGCGCGATACGGTCGCGCGGCTCGTCGAGTACCGGCGCGGTTGAGGAGATGGTGCCGCGCCGGCGCGCGCTGACGATCGCCGCGTTCGGCACGCTGATCGCCGGCTGCGTGCGTTCCGATCCCGAGCGCGAACTGCACGACACGATCGGTGCGATGGCCGCTGCGATCGAAAAGCGCGATCCAGGTACGTTCCTCGAAGCCCTTGCCGACGACTTCACGCGCGAATCCGGCGCCTTCGGCAAGCACGACGCCAAGCGCATGCTCGCGGGCGCGCTGCTGCGGCACGAAAGGATCAGCGTCACCGCGGTCGTCACCGACGTGCGGATCGACGGCCAACGCGCGCGCGCGAAAGTGCGCGTGGTCGCCACCGGCGGCGCGGGCCTGCTGCCCGAGCGCGGTCAGACCTGGGAGTTCGATTCGGCCTGGCGGCGCGAAGGCGGTCGCTGGCGCGTCTTCAACGCCGAGTGGCGCGAAGGCCTGTGAAGGCCGCGCCCTGAGTTTGCGCAAGTTCGAGCGATGCCCGCGCGGCACAATGCGGCCGCAGGAGGCCGCATGTCTTCGCTCTGGGTCCACTGGCTGCAACTGGCGCTGTGCGCCGCGCTGATCCTCGTCGCGGGCACGCGGCTGTCGCGCTACGGCGACGTGATCGCGCGCCACACGGGGCTCGGCGGCGGCTGGATCGGTCTCGTGCTGATGGCGAGCGTCACCTCGCTGCCCGAACTCGTGACCGGCATCGCGTCGGTGACGGTGGCCGACGTGCCCGACATCGCGGTCGGCAACGTGCTCGGTGCCTGCGTACTGAACCTCGCGATGATGGTCGTGCTCGACGCGCTGCATCGCCACGCGTCGATCTATCAGGTCGCGAGCCAGGGGCATACGCTCGGCGCGGCCTTCGGCATCGTTATGCTCGGCGTGGTCGCGTTCGGCATGCTCGCCGCGCCCGCGCTGGACTTGCGCGTCGGCCATGTCGGTCTCGTCACCCCCGCGCTGCTCGCGCTGTACCTGGTCGCGATCCGCACGATCTACCAGTACGAGCGGGGCGCGGCTGCCCTCGCTGCGGCGGCTGCGACCGCAGTCGAACCCGCGCCGGAGATGACGCTGCGGCAGGCGGCGGTGCGCTACGCGGTCGCCGCGGCGGTCGTGGTCGGCGCGGCGTTATGGCTGCCCTTCGTCGCCGGAGATCTTGCCGCCGCGATGGGCTGGACCGACAGCTTCGTCGGCACGTTGCTGGTCGCGGTGACGACCACGCTGCCCGAGCTGACGGTGACGATCGCCTCGGTGCGCATCGGCGCGCTCGACATGGCGATCGGCAACCTGGTCGGCAGCAACCTGTTCAACCTCGCGATCCTCGGCGTCGACGACCTCGTCTATCTCGACGGCCCGCTGCTCGCCGCGGCGGCGCCCGCGCACGCGCTGTCGGCGGTTTCCGCCGCGGTGATGTCGGGCGCGCTGATCGTCGCGCTGGTCGCACGACCGCAGGCGCGGCTGCTCAACTTCGTCGGCTGGACCAGCGTGGCTCTGGCGTTGATCTACTTCGCGAACGCATGGATGCACTTTCGCCAGCCGATCTAGACGCGCCGGCGCCGGTCTGGCACGCGCTCGACGCCGGCGCCGTGCTGGCGCGGCTCGGTGTCGATCCGGCGGTCGGACTGGCGCCGGCGGAGGTCGAAGCGCGGCGCGCGCGGCATGGCCGCAACGAACTGCCCGCCGCGCGCCGTCGCTCGGTTGCGGCGATGCTGTGGAGCCAGCTTGCCGACTTCATGATCGCGGTGCTTGCTGCTGCCGCCGTGATCTCGGGGCTGCTCGGCGAATGGGCGGATGCCGCGGCAATCCTTGCGATCGTCGTGCTCAACGCCGCGCTCGGTGTGGCGCAAGAATGGCGCGCCGAGCGCGCGATGGCGGCGCTGAAGACGCTCGCGAGTCCGCAGGCGCGCGTGCGCCGCGCGGGCGGCGTGGCCACGATTGCCGCGGCCGATCTCGTGCCCGGCGACATCGTGCTGCTCGAGGCCGGCATGCGCGTGCCGGCCGACCTGCGGCTGCTCGAAGCCAGCGCGCTGCGCACCGACGAAGCCGCGCTGACCGGCGAGTCGGTGCCGGTCGACAAGCAGCTCGCGGCCGCGCCCGCGCACGACGCGCCGGTCGGCGAACGCTACAACCTCGCGCACATGGGAACGCTGGTGACGCACGGTCGCGCGGTTGGCGTGATCGTCGCCACGGGGTTGGCGACCGAACTGGGCCGCGTGGCGACGCTGCTCGCCGGTGCCGAGCGGCCGGCCTCGCCGCTGCAGCAGCGGCTCGCGCGCTTCGGCCGCCGGCTCGCGTACGCGGTGCTCGCAATCTGCGCGGTGATCTTCGCGGTCGGCATGGCGCGCGGCGAAGCGGCGCTCGCGATGTTCCTGACCGCGGTGAGCCTGGCGGTCGCCGCGATCCCGGAGGCGCTGCCGGCGGTGGTCGCGATCGCGCTCGCGGTCGGCGCCTACCGCATGTCGCGCGAGGCCGCGCTGATCCGCCGGCTTCCCGCGGTCGAAACGCTCGGCTCGGTCACCTTCATCTGCTCGGACAAGACCGGCACGCTGACCGCGAACCGGATGCGCGTCGAGCGCATCGAAGCGGCGAGCGCGCCCGCGCAGGAGCGCCTGCTGCGCGCCGCGGCGCTGAACAACGACGCGCAGCCCGGCCCCGGCGGCGCGTTCGCGGGCGACCCGACCGAAGTCGCGCTGCTCGAAGCCGCGCAGCGCGGCGGCGTGCATGCCGAGCGCTGGCGCGCAAAGGCGCCGCGCGTCGGCGAGCTGCCGTTCGATTCGGAGCGCAAGCGCATGACGACCGTGCATCGCATCGGCCACGAGTCGATCGCGATCGTCAAAGGCGCGCCGGAGTCGGTGCTGCCGCTGTGCGTGCGGCAGGCGGGCGCCACCGGCGAAGAGCCGCTTGCGGACGTCTGGCGCGCGGAGGCGGAAGCGCTGGCCGCCGCCGGCCTGCGCGTGCTCGCGTTCGCGGAAAAGCGCGTGCACGGCGACGGCGAACTCGATGCGGACTTGACGCTGCTCGGACTGATCGGCTTGCTCGACCCGCCGCGCGAGAACGCCGCGGCGGCGGTGGCCGAATGCCGCAGCGCCGGCATCGCGCCGGTGATGATCACCGGCGACCATCCGGCCACGGCGCTCGCCATCGCGCGCCGCGTCGGCATCGCGCACGAACCGTCGCAGGTGATGACCGGGCGCGAGCTGGCGACGCTGTCGGATGCGGAACTGGCCGCGCGGATCGAAGCGATCCGCGTCTACGCGCGCGTCGATCCGGCGCAGAAGATCCGCATCGTCGAGGCGCTGCAGGCGCGCGGCGAATGCGTCGCGATGACCGGCGACGGCGTCAACGACGCGCCGGCGCTCAAGCGCGCCGACATCGGCGTGGCGATGGGGCTCGCCGGCACCGACGTCGCGCGCGAGGCCGCGGCGATCGTTCTGCTCGACGACAACTTCGCGACGATCGTGCGCGCGGTGCGCGAGGGGCGGCGCATCTACGACAACGTGCGCAAGTTCGTGCGCTACGCGCTGACCGGCAACGCCGGCGAGATCTGGACGATCTTCCTCGCGCCCTTCGCCGGGCTGCCGCTGCCCCTGGCGCCGATCCACATCCTGTGGGTGAACCTCGTCACCGACGGTCTGCCCGGCGTGGCGCTTTCCGCCGAACCGGCCGAACCCGACGTGATGCGGCGCCCGCCGCGGCCGCGCGACGAGTCGCTGTTCGCGCGCGGCCTGTGGCAGCACGTGGTCTGGGTGGGGCTGCTGATCGGCGCGGTGTCGCTGCTCGCGTACGCGTGGGGTCAGGCGGCGAGCGGCGGCGACCACCGTGTGGCCGCGAGTCTGTGCTTCACGGTGCTGGCGTTCGCGCAGCTCGCGCACGTGCTGGCGATCCGCATCGAGATCCGAGCCACGCTCGCGCGCGGCTTCTTCGCCAACCGCTGGCTGCTGCTCGCCGTCGGCGCCACGCTCGCGGTGCAGTTCGCGATCCTGTACGTACCGTGGCTGAACGTGCCGTTCAAGACCGCGCCGCTCGCGCCGCGCGAACTGGCGCTCGCGCTCGCGCTGGCCGCGCTCGTGTACTTCGCGGTCGAAGCCGAGAAGTGGGCGGTGCGGCGCGGCTGGCTATACCGCGCCGAAGCCGCGGCCTGAATCGTCAGCGCGCAGCCAGCGCACGCGGCGCGGCCGACGTTGTGCGTTCGGGCGCGAACGCGAGCGGCCGGCGCGCCCAGCGCTCGCGTTCGCGCCTGGGCAGCGAGCGCATCTGCGACAGCACCCAGATCGCGCGCTCCAGTTCCGGCGCGCCGCGGCGGAATTCGCGCGCGTGCGCTTCGTGCGGATTGCGCAGGATGCCGGCGAGCCAGGCCGCTTCGAGCGGGTTCAGCTTCGACGGCGCCTTACGGAAGTAGGCGCGCGCGGCCGCACGCGCGCCGCAGATGCCCGGCCCCCAGTCGACCGTGTTCAGGTACAGCTCGAGGATGCGCGCCTTGCCGAGCGTGCGTTCCATCTCGACCGCGTAAAGCGTTTCGCGGATCTTGCGTGCGAGCGTGCGTTCGCCGCCGGTGAACAGCGTGCGCGCGAGCTGCTGCGAGAGGGTGCTCGCGCCGCGCAACTCGTCGCCGCCCGCATCGAAAGCGGCGAGCGCCGCGTCCAGTTCGACGCGGTCGATGCCCGCGTGCTCGTGGAAGCGCTGGTCCTCGGCGGCGAGCACGGCGGCGGGAAGCCACGCGCCCAGCGCGTCGAGCGCGATCCAGCCACGCTCGCCGTCGCCGCTGGCGATCCAGCGCGCGGTGCCGTCGGCGCCGCGGCACGCGTGGCGGAAGCCGCCCCACGCGTACTGCGCGGTGTTGAGCCCGTCGACCGAAAAGCCGTCCCATCGGAGCTGCGCGTTGCCGCGCAGCGCAGGCAGCGCGAGCGCGCCGCGCGCGGCAAGCGTGCCTTCGATGCGCGCGTGGCGCTGCTCGGGGATCGCGTCGCCGAACGGCCGCAGCAGTGCGGCGAGTTCGGTCGCCGGCAACGCCCACTCGACGTCGATGCCGTGCGGGCGCAGCGTGGCGACGAAGTCGACGCGCACGTCGCCCGCTGCGAGGCGGCCGTCGAGGCGGTTGCTCTCCGCGCCGCGCCGGCGCGCGAGCCGCAGTTCGGCCGACGGCAATACGAGCGCCTGGCTGGCCAGCCGCGGGTGTTCGATCCGGCACGGCCGGCACTCGACGACCAGCGCATCCTGCACGCGCGCGAAGCGAAGCCGGCCGAACGACGTGGACTTCTCGAAGCCGTCGAGCGCGCGCAGCGCGAGCGGTGTGGTCGCCAGCCGCAGCAGGCCGGGAACGTTGAGGTCGATCGCGTGCCGGCGCGCCAGGACGAGCGGCACCGTCCAGTCGCCCGGGCGCGCCGCGAGCACGCCGCTTGCGGCGACGACGGTGGCGACCGCGGCCGCGAGCAGCAGCACGCCGAGGGCCGCGCCGAGCGCGATCCAGCGCGCGCGTTTCCAGTGTCCGTTCATTCGTCGACTCCTGCATCGATCGGCATGACCGCCGTCAGCGCCCACCATGGGCCGCCGCCGGCGAGCGCGGCCCAGTACCAGGCCGAAACATCGGTCCATGCGCCGCCCTTCGTGTCGTGGATGCGCTCGCACACGCGCAGGCGCGCGCCGCCGCGCGCCGCGACGAAGCAGCTCCAGCGCACGCCGTCGGCATCGACCGCGGCGCGCGCCGACGCCACCGCGTAGCCCACCGCGCGGAAGCAGTCGGCGGCCGGATGCAGCATCCGCGTGGCGCGGGTGACGCGGCGCGCGATCAGCACCTCGTCGGTGCCGTCCACCGCGAAGCGCGCGACCGCGCCGGGAAAGCGCGCGGCGAAGCGCGCTTCGACCGGCGTGGTCGCGAGTTGGGTCAGCGGCCTGCCGCGGAAGCGGGTCGGCCACTCGATCGCGGATCGAGCGCCGGCCGCCGGGGCCGCCGCATCCGTGGCGCCTGCGCCAGGCGCGATGAACGCAGCGAGCCCCGGCCACACCGCCGCGGCGAGGCAGGCGCCGACGAAGAAGGTCCGGACTTTCACGCGCGCCTCCCGTGGACGAAGGCGACGACCGGAACGATCGCAGCGGCGAACGCCGCGAGTCCGATCGCGTCGTGCGCCCAAGCGGGCGCGCGGACGAGTCCGCTTTCGGGGAAGAACAACAGCGCGTTGCGCAACACGTTGGCCGCGAACACCGCGCCCGCGGCAACGAGGCCGTTGGCGAGCGTGCGGCGCGCGGTCGCGCCATTGAGATACGACAACAGCGCGGCCGTGTAGCTGCCGACCCACAGCATGCCGATGCCGGCGCACGGCGGATCGACGAGGATCGTGCTGCCCGCGAACTCGAAGGCCGCGCCGCGCGCGACGACGTCGAAGCCGGTCAGCGCGAGCAGGGGCGCGGCCGCGTGCGCGGTCGCCAGCCGCAGCGGATAGCCGAAGTAGAACTGCAGCGACGCGATGATCGGCAACGCGAGCAGCAACAGCGTGACGAGCGGCGCGGCGGGGCGCTGCGGCGCCGCGCCCGCGAGAAAGGCGCCGAGCGCGAGCATCGCGACCGCGGCGGCCACGAGCGATGGAACGAAGGGCTCGATCGCGGCCGCGGCGAGGGCGAGCGCGGCCGAACCGATCAGCACATTGCGCGAAGGCAGCGCGAGCTGCGCGCGATCGCGAAACACGAGCACGGCAACCGTTGCGAGCGCGAGGATGCCCCACGGTTCGTCGGAGCCGTCGGTGAGACGCCGGGTTATCCAGCGCCAGTGCGGCCACAGCGCGAGGAGCAGCGCGGCGAGCAGGAGCCACGCCGCGGGTACGCTGTGAAAGAGTCGCTGCAACGAACCTGTCACCCCAGGCCGCTGCGGGCCTGCGGCCCGTCCCTTCCCCCGGCTTTCGCCGGGGTCGGGGCCGCCATTGCGTGGCGTCCTGCGCCCTGCCGGCTGGTCCCCATGCCTGGGGAGAGGGACTTCGGCCAAGGGCACCAACACCCCCATGAACGGTCCCTGCATCGTCCGCCCGATCCGTGCATTCAGCTCACTCACGGCCGGCCTCCTTTGCGGCGGCCGTGCGCCGCCGGCGCATCCACCAGGTCAGCGCACCGGCCAGCGCGGCGAGCGCGGCGAACTCGGGTTCCGGCGTGCTCGGCACGGCGGCGAGCGCGGTTTCCTCGACGCCTTCCGGCAGCGGCTGCGGTTGATCGACGGCCGTGCTCGCGCCGCCGGGATTGACGATCACCTTGTCGACCGCGATGAACGACGTGTAGTCGGTGAGCAGCGAATACTTCAACCCGAGCGCGAGGATCTCGTGCTTCGTCGCGTCGTCTTCGCCGAGCTTCTGCAGATCGGCGAGCTGCGCCACGCGGCTGCGCGCCCACAGCGACTTCAACGCCTTGGTCTCGTCGCCACCGCGCGCCGTGCGCGCGACGTGCAGCGGCAGTCGCACCGCGGCGCCGGCCGCGAGCCCTTCGATCTCGATCGTCCCTGCGGCCGGGCCGCGGTACTTCCCGATCAGCACGAGCGGCCGCTGCGCGAGCAGATCCGGAATGCCCGGCGCGTCGAGGTCGTACGCGTCGAAGCCTTCGAAGCGCGCGCGGATGCGCGTGAGCACCGGCGCTTCGATCATCCGCCGCACTCGCGTGGCTTCGGCGTCGGCCTGCTGCGGGTTGAACACGAAAAACGGCTCGCCTTTGCCCGCGCGCGCGAGCCCTTCGATCAGGTGGCGGTTGACCGACGAGCCAATGCCGAACGCGAAGACGTTGGCGCGGCCGAGGTTGGCGCGCACGAGTTCGAAGGCTTCCTTTTCGATCGTGACGTAGCCGTCGGTGACGACAACGAAGGTGCGCGCGCGGCCCGTGTCGGCCGGCAGCGCCAGCGCGCGCCGCAGCGCGGGCAGCAGTTCAGTGCCGCCGCCGCCCGTCTGTCCGTCGATGAAGCGGACCGCTTGGCGGATGTTGTCGGGAGTCGCGGGCAGCGAAACGGGTGCGAGCAGCGAATGGCCGCCGGCGAACGGGATCACGTTGAAGGTGTCGCTCGGGCGCAGCCCGCCGATCAGGTTGCGCAGCAGCGTCTTCGCGGTGGCGAGCGGGAAGCCGTGCATCGAGCCGGACACGTCGACGACGAACACGTATTCGCGCGGAACGATGTCGTCCGGCGCCGCGCGCGCGGGCGGCTCGATCAGCGCGAGGAAGAAGTTCTCGTCGGGCCCTTCGTGTACGAGCACGCCCGCTTCGATCGCGTCGCCCGCGAGCCGGTACTCCAGCACCACGTCGCGGTTGGCGTGCGCGGCGTCCGCGTCGAGCTTCGCGCTCGCGCGCGGGGTGCCGACGCCCGCGATCGCGAACGGGTGCGAAGGCGAGCCGATCGCCTTGATCGGAAACGGCGCGACGAGCGTCGCGTTCAGCGCGAACGTGTGCCTGGCCGGTTCGCCCTTGCGCAGCGTCGGCTGCGCGATCCAGGCTTCGTCGCGGCGGTTTTCGGTCGGCGTCCCGTCCTCGCGCTCCCTCTCCCGCATCAGCGGGAGAGGGCTGGGGTGAGGGGCTGTCCCGCCGTTGTAGCGGGGACCGACGACGGTCGGAAAGACGAAGCGATAGACGCCCTCGTCGGGGACGATCGTCTCCGTGTAGCGCAGGTCGACCGCGATCGTCTCGCCGGGCATCACGTTGGCGATCGACATCTGGAGCACGTTCGGCCGGTGCTGCTCGAGCAGCGACGCGCGCTTGCCTTCGCGCCTGGCCGCGTCGAACTCGCGGCGCGCCTGCCGCTTCTCGCGGATCTCGGCGTCGACGACGCGATCGGCCACACGCATGCGCAGCGCGTACACCGCGGCGCGCGTCGACGCCGGGAAGACGTAGCGCGCCTCGATCGGCACCGTGCCTTCGTTGCGATAGGTCTGCACGACGCGCACGTCGGCGATCACGCCGCTGACCTTCACGTCGACCTGCGTGGATTTCAGCGGCAGCGCGTCGACGCCCGGCTCGGCGTTGCCGACGACGAAGTACGGCGCGAGCGTCTTGTTGCCGTCCATCTCGGCGCGCGGCTGCGCACCCGCGTTCGGCGAGAGGAACGTCACGGAGGCGAACATCACGGCCGGCAGCAGCGCAAAGCGCGGGAACGGATTCGACATGGCGGCTCCCGTTCAGCGCACCGCGCGCGGGCGCGCTTCGCCGCCCCACGCGAGCGTTTCGGTCGCGACCGGACCTTCGCCGAGCTCGAACTCGACCGCGAGGAACTGCCCTTCGTAGACGCGCCCGTCGGGAACGATCAGCGCGGCGCGCCGTTCGCCCAACCCGGACACCTGTCCGCGGTGCGTGGCGGACGCGAGCGCGGCGATCGGCTGCTCGGCTTCGATCTGCACCTCGGCCGAGAAGCGCGGGGTGAAGGTCGCGCCGCGGTCGACGACGAGCGGCAGCACCAGGCGATGGCGGCCGTTGCGCACCAGCAGATCGGCGGGTCGGCGCAGCTTGACGGTGACCTCTTCGCCGGGCTCGATCCACAGCGTGCCGGCCTCGTACGCACGCGGGTCGGTTTCGCCCGCCTCGGCGTACTGCGCGGCCTCGGGCGGTTCGTCGCCGGCGCAGTCGAACGGCGTCGCATCGGTCGGCCAGGAGGCGATCTCGCCCGGCTGCAGCACGAGCGCAGGCAGCGGCACCGAATAGCGCGCCTCGATCGGCACCGAACCGTCGTTGCGGTAGGTGAGTTGCGTCAGCACTTCGGCGCGCGCGCCGTGGACGCGCACCTCGACGTGATTGGCGACCAGCGCGAGCGGCGCGCTGGCCGGCAGCGGCTCGATCACCGCCGGCGCGGCCGCGCCCGGCGAGAAGGCGACCGCGCGCGGCAGTTGCGCCGCGGCCGGCGTGACCCCGTTCAATGCGAACAGCAGCGGTACGAGCTGCGCGGCCTGCGCCGCGCCATCGGCAAGCATGCGGACGAACGACATGAAGGCTCTCCTCGTGTAGGCGCCCACGCGTTGCGCGGGCCGTCGGAGAGCACTGTCGTCCGCTCGCGCGAAGCGGGTGCGAACGCGGCGTGCGGCGAATGTGAAGAAACCGTGAACCGGCATCTGCGACGCTTCCTCGCGCCGCAAGGCGGGTTCAACGCGGAATCACGGAGAAGCGCTTCGTGGTCTGCGGGTTTCTCGGTGTTCTCGGTGTCGCGGTGGTGAATTCATCGGCCGCGCCGCGCGTCAGCGCGCAGCCGGCGCGGCGCGCGGCAGGGTCAGCGTGGCGAGCGCGCCGCCTTCGGCGTGGTTGGCGAGCCTGACCGTGCCGCCGTGCAGTTGCGCGACCTCCTTGACGAAGGCGAGCCCGAGCCCGGTGCCTTTGCGGCCCGTGTCGGGGCGCGGCAGCGAAAAGAACTTCTCGAACACGCGCTCGCGCGCGTAGTCGGGCAGCCCCGGGCCGCGGTCGCGTACGCGCAGCTCGACCTGGTCGCGCGTCTCGAACGCGGCCAGGTCGATGGCGCTGCCGGCAGGCGCGAAGTCGATCGCGTTGCGCACCAGGTTCGCGAGCGCGCGTTGCAGCAGGAAGGCGTCGCCGCTCGCGGTCAGATCGGGCTGCAGTTCGAAGCGCAGCGCGACCTGCTTGCGCTCCGCCAGCGGTGCGAGTTCGTCGCGCACGGCGGCGGCGAGCTGAGCGATGCGCACGGGTTCGACGCGCTCGAGCGCGCCGCGCCGCTCCAGGCTCGACAGCTCGAGCATGCGGTCGATCAGGTCCTGCGCGCGGCCGACCTGGTCCTCGATGTTGCCGGCGAAGCGCGCGCGTGCCTCCTCGGGCATCGGTTCGCGCAGCAACTCGGCGGCGCCGCGGATCGCCGCGAGCGGGCTCTTCAGCTCGTGCGCGAGCGTCTGCACGTACTGGTCGACGTAGCTGCGACCGGCGAGCGTGTCGCGCACCTCGGCGAACGCCGTGCGCAGCGCCTGCAGCAGCCGGCGGCCGAGCACGACCGGCGAGCCGGAACCTTCGCGCCGGAACGCGCGCCAGACATCGCGCACCAGCCCGAACGGCCGCACCAGCCAGACGGTCGCCAGCGCGAGCAGCAGCGCGAACGCGCCGACCGAAATCGCGCCGAACTGGATCAGCTTGGCGCGCGCATTGACGATGAACGGATTGAACGCGGCGACGGGCTTGCCGACGGCGACCATGCCGACGATGTCCTCGCCCGCCTCGATGCGCACGCCGGGCGCGCGCTCGCGGATCGCCGCGCCGACGTACATCACGCCGGAGGCCGGATCGTCCGGGTTCGCGAGCGTGGTGCGCGCGCCGTACGCGCCCTGCAGCGTCAGGTGCACGTCGCGCCATGCGCCGTAATAGGTGCCGACGTCCCTGCCCTTCGAATCGAACAGCACGAAGCCGTCGCGGTCGGTCACGTAAACGTGCAAGTCGACGGCGGTCTTCTCGATGTCGAAGATGCGCGCGTAGACGGGGCGGCTCGCGAGCTGTTTCAGCGTGCGTTCCAGCTCGTCGGTCGGGATGATGCCGTTGTAGGTGCGGCGCTCGAGCAGCGTGGCGAGCAGGTTGGCGGTGTCGACCAGCGATTCCTCGGCCGACTCGCGGTAGCGCGGGTCGAGGTCGACGACCACGCGATACAGCAGCAGTCCGACCACCGCGAGGTAGACGACGAAGATGCCGAGGAAGATGCGCGTGCGGCGGGTCATGCGCAGGGCTCGGATCGCGGATCGCGGATTGCGTGTTTCGCACGCCGAGCGGCGCCCCGAGTGCGCACTGCGCCGGAATGCCCATCCGTTGCAGACCGGCGGCGTCGCCCAAACCGCGACACGATCGGCCGACTGCGGTCGACGCAATCCGCAATTCGCAATCCGCAATCCGTCATCCGTCCTCGCGCAGCGAGTAACCCATCCCCCGATGCGTCTGGATCGGATCGGCCTGCGGATCGATCGCGCGCAGCTTGGCGCGCAGCGTCTTGACGTGCGCGTCGACGGTGCGGTCGAAGCTCGCGCCGGGATCGTCCCACGCCTTCTGCATCAGCTCGTCGCGCGAGAACACGCGGCCCGGGCGTTCGGCGAGCGCCTTCAGCAGCCGGTACTCGTAGCGCGACAGCTCCAGCGCGCGACCGCGGTAGCGGATCGTCTTGCGCTCGTCGTCGATGACGAAGGCGCTTGCCGCCGTCGGCGCCGATGCGGCGGCGCGCTGCACCCGCCGCAGCACCGTGCGCACGCGCGCGACCAGTTCGCGCGGCGAAAAAGGCTTCGCGATGTAATCGTCGGCGCCCAGCTCGAGTCCGACGACGCGGTCGATCTCCCCCGCGCGCGCAGTGAGAAAGATCGCGGGCAACTCGGGCACGAGCTGCGCGAGCCGCTTGAACAGGTCGAAGCCGTTGGTGTCCGGCAAGCCGATGTCGAGGATCGCGAGCGCGCACGGCGTGCGCTTGACCGCGTCGAGCGCGGCGCCGCCGGTGGCGCACCACACCGGCTCGAAACCTTCGGTGGAAAGCGCGTAGACGATCGTGTCGGCGATCGCCGGTTCGTCTTCGACGACGAGAATGCGAGGGGTGAGCATTGCGGATCGCGGATCGCGGATTGCGTCGGCCAGAGTCTGCCATCAGCGTCGCCGTCCGCGCACCGCCGCCGACTCGCGACGGGAGGAGGTTTCAGCGCAATCCGCAATCCGCGATCCGAATCACGCGACCCTGAGCGGCAGCGCCATCTGCGGTTCGCGGCCGGCGACGACGGTCCGGTTGCGGCCCGTGCGCTTGGCCTGCAGCAACGCGATGTCGGCGGTACGCAGCAGCTCCTCGGGCGGATCGCTTCCGTTCCAGGTCGCGACACCGGCGGAGAAGGTCTGGTGCTCGGGCATCAGCGGGCGCAGCCGCTCGGTCAACGCGGCGGCGTGATCGGCGTCGCATGCCGGCAGTACGAGCGTGAATTCCTCGCCGCCGTAGCGCGCGAGCAGGTCCATCGGCCGCAGCTGCTTGCGCCACGCCTGCGCGGCGCCGCGCAGCAGCGCGTCGCCGGCGCCGTGGCCGCGCTTGTCGTTGAAGCGCTTGAAGTGGTCGAAGTCGAGCATCGCGACGGTCAGCGGATAGCCGAGCCGCTGCGCGCGCGCCATCTCCACCGGCAGCGATTCGTCGAGACCACGCCGGTTCATCACGCCGGTCAGCGCGTCCTCGTGCGCAAGCTGGTCGAGCTGGCCCATCAGCCTGCGGCTCGCGGCCAGCGTGCGCGAAGCGCTCGCCGCGAAGGCCAGACCGAGCGCCGCGATCAGCGCGGCGATCACTGCGAGCGCCGCCTGCGCCGCGTCGTTGAAGCGGCCGGCGTCGCGCGCCGCCAGTTCGGTGCGTTCACGCACCGCGGCCACGAGCGCGTGCAGCGCCCGATCGATCCGGATGTAGCTCTCGTCGCCCGTCGAAGCGCGCGTGTCACCCGCGCGCAGCGCCTGCTGCAGATCTTCCACGCGGCCGCGTTCCTGCGGCGTCAGCGGCAGCCCCGCCATCGCGGCGAGCCGCGTGTCGATCGCCCGCCGCAAGTCCGCCGGTGCGAGGACGTGCTCCGGATCGTGCGCGCTCGCATGCCCGGCGCGCAGGTCGGCGACGAGGTGCTGGACTTCGAACGAAAGCTGCGCCAGCGCGAGCGCATGCTGATACCGCTCGTGCAGCTCGCGATCGAGCTGGACCGAACGCAGCGCGAGCGCGAAGCCGCCGGTCAGCAGCACGAAAGCCAGCACGCCCAACCAGAGCTGGCGGCCGAATCCCCGCTGCAGAGCGGTCAGATGCCCCGACACCCGAACTCCCCAGAACGCCCTGGCCGGACCCGCACCACGGGCTCAAGAGGCATTCTAGGCGGGCAGCCAATCGAAGCGCACCGAGCCAAGCGTCGAATTCCGGCGCGGTCAGCGCAACGAACGCTTGACCTCGCGCAAGGTCAGCCGCCGGGACTCAGATGCCCCAGGTGACTTCGACCTTCTTCTTCTGCGCGGCGCGCAGCATCTCGATCAGCGGGTAGGTGCGCTGCGCGAGCGTGATCGCGCGTGCGCCGGCGCCGGCGTCCTCCTCGCCGCGCCGCTCGGCCTCCTCGGCGTGCGCCTGCGCGGCCCTCAGTTGCGCCTTCTCCTCGTCGACGGCCGCGGTCAGGCGGGCGAGCGCTTCGGGCACCTGCTCGGCCGTGATCACGCCGCGCGGCGCCTCCGCCTTGCCGATGATCTCGAAGATGCGGCGCGCGGTCTCCGCGAACATGAAGATCTCGCCCGCGGCTTTGGATCTGAACACCACCAGTGCCATGACATCTCCCGATCGCGTCGTTGCGAGAGATTCTAGGCACGCGTTCAGCGCTCGTCGCGCTCGAAGGTGCGCTCGACGATCTCGTCGACGTCGGGACCGTAGGCGCAGGGAACGAGCGCGATGGCCGCGGTCATCGCGAGGATGAACAGGGCGAAGTCGCCCAGCAGCAGCGGCGTAAGCACCAAGACGCCCGCCACGTGCGGGTAGTGCTGGCGGAACAGATCCCACATGCCGACCTCCGCACGAGGGTTGGCCCCGGCCGCCCGGTGCGAACCGATGGCTGCAGCGACCATAGTCGCTACGCGGCGCAGCAAGCAAACGCACCGAGTTCACCGGAGACGCGGCAGACGCCGACGCGGGGCGGTCCGCGCGACCGCGCCGATATAATCGCGGCCTTCGCAAGCGGGTTCAAAGACGGAGTCGAACGATGGGCAAGGGCGATCTGCGCACGCGGCGCGGCAAGATCTACAACGGCAGCTACGGCAAGACCCGTCCGCACAAGCAGAAGAAGAAGCCGACCGCGGCGCCGCGCACGCCGGGCCCGCGCAGGTAGGCGCGCGGGCGCGAGAGGAAGCCGGGGTCGCCCGGCTCTTTTTTTCTTCCGATGCGCCGTTTCCCTCGCGGGCTGTGGCTTGCAGCCGCGTTGCTCGCCGCGTGCAGCCCGAAGTTCGACTGGCGCGAGATCCGCTCGGCCGAGGGCGGCTTCGTCGTCCATCTCCCCGACAAGCCGCAGACTGTCGCCCGCGACATCGACTTCGACGGCGGCCGGATCGCGATGACGATGACCTCGACCGGTGTCGGACCGACGATGTTCGCGGTCGGCGTCGCGCGGCTGCCGGCGCAGGCGACCGCCGACCCGGCCGCGGTCGAGCGCACCGTTGCGTTCTTTCGCGACGCCCTCGTGCGCAACATCGGCGGCAGCGTCACGTCCCGGCGGCCCGCGCCGCTGGCCGCCGCCGGCGGGCGCACGCTGCGCGCGGCCGAGGCGGTCGCGGCGCGCGGGACAATCGGCGCCGACGGCCGTGCGGCGCAGCTTGCCGCGCGCTTCTACGTGGCCGATGATCGCGTCTACCAGGTCGTCGCGCTCGGCGCCGAAGGCGAGCTGAGCGACGACATGCTCGAGACCTTCTTCTCCTCCTTCCGCCTGCTGCCGAACTGACGAGGCCCCCATGAAACTCGACAACCCGCTGACCGGCACGATGATCTCGCTCGACGAATGGTGGATGCCGTTCACCGCCAACCGCCAGTTCAAGGCGGCGCCGCGCCTGCTCGCGAAAGCCGAAGGCATGTACTACTGGACGCCCGACGGCCGGCAGATCCTCGACGGCACCGCGGGGCTGTGGTGCGTCAACGCGGGCCACAACCGCAAGCCGATCGTCGAAGCCGTACAGAAGCAGGCGGCGACGATGGACTACGCGCCGCCGTTCCAACTGGGGCACCCGATCGCCTTCGAGGCGGCGACCGTGATCGCGCAGCTCGCGCCGGCCGGCATGCAGCGCGTGTTCTTCACGAACTCGGGCTCGGAGTCCGCGGATACCGCGATCAAGATGGCGCTCGCGTATCACCGCGCGAAAGGCGAGCCGAGCCGCCGCATCATCGTCGGCCGCGAGCGGGGCTATCACGGCGTCAACATCGGCGGCACGATGGCGGGCGGCATTCCCGGCAACCGCAAGGCGTTCCCGGCCCTGATGGCCGGCGTCGATCACCTGCGTTCCACGCACGATCTCGCGCGCAACGCGTTCTCGCGCGGGCAGCCCGCGCAAGGCGCGGAGTTCGCCGACGAGCTCGAGCGCATCGTCGCGCTGCACGACGCCTCGAACATCGCGGCGGTGATCGTCGAGCCGATGGCCGGTTCGGCCGGCGTGCTGATCCCGCCGCAGGGTTATCTGGAGAAGCTGCGCGCGATCTGCGACAAGCACGGCATCCTGCTGATCTTCGACGAGGTGATCACCGGCTTCGGCAGACTGGGTGCAACCTTCGCCGCGCACCGCTTCGGCGTTACGCCCGACCTCCTGACTTGCGCGAAGGCCATCAACAACGCCGCGGTGCCGATGGGCGCGGTGATCGCGAAGAACGGCATCTTCGACGCGATCGTGAACGCCGCGCCGGAAGGGCAGATCGAGTTCCTGCACGGCTACACGTATTCGGCGCATCCGCTGGCGTGCGCCGCACTGATCGCCACGCAAAAGCTCTTCGCCGAGGAGCAGCTGTTCGAGCGCGCGCGTCAGATGGCGCCGCACTTCGAGGCCGCGCTGCATTCGCTCAAGGGTGCGCGCCACGTGATCGACATCCGCAACCTGGGACTCGTCGGCGGCATCGAACTGGAGCCGCGTCCCGGGGCGCCGGGACGGCGCGGGCTCGAGGCGCACGTCAAATGCTTCGAAGCGGGCGTGCTGGTGCGCTTCACGGCCGACATCCTGGCGCTGTCGCCGCCGCTGATCATCGAGAAGGAGCAGATCGAGCGGATCGTCGAGACGATCCGGGGCGTGCTCGGCCAGCTCGACTGAGATTCGAAGGCGGCGGCCGGCTGCCCGAAAGGCGCTACGCACCATCTCCCGCCGATGCGGGAGGAGGCCCGGCAAGCGTGCGGTCCACGGAACAAAGCCGCGCCCGCGCATGTTGGCGCGGGCGACGCTGACGCGATCGGGCGCGGCGCCGAAGAACTTCATGCGAGGGGAGATCGATATGCATGCCGTGGTCAAGTGGCTTCCGTTGCTCGCTGCCGGCGCGTTGACTGGCTGCGCCGTCCCGCCCGCGCCGCTGGGAGCCGGCGCCAACCCGATGACGTTTTTCATCACCAGCGTCGGACTCGGCAAGGGTGCCGACCTCGGCGGCCTCGAGGGCGCCGACGCGCACTGCCAGGCGCTGGCGAAGGCCGCCGGTGCCGGCGACCGGGCCTGGCGCGCCTATCTGAGCACGCAGGCGACGGGAGGTCTGGCCGATCCGAAAGCGGTGCACGCGCGCGATCGCATCGGCGCAGGTCCCTGGTACAACGCCAAGGGCGTGCTGATCGCCCGCAACGTCGAAGAACTGCACTCGCCGCGCAACAACCTGACCAAGGAGACGGCGCTGGACGAGAAAGGCAACATGGTGAACGGTCGCACCGAAAAACCGAACAAGCACGACATCCTGACCGGGTCGCGACCCGACGGCACGGCTTTTCCGCCGCCCTTTTTCCCTGACATGACCTGCGGCAACTGGACCAAGAGCGGCGCCGACGGCGCGGCGATGACAGGCCATCACGACCGCGCCGGTCCGGTCGATCATCCGTGGGCAACGTCCTGGAACTCGGCGCACCCGACGCGCGGCTGCAGCCAGGAGGCGCTGCGCAGCACCGGCGGCGATGGGCTGTTCTACTGCTTCGCCGTGAAGTAAGCGCTCGGCGCACGAAGCGCGGTAGCGCGACCCGGCTTACGCGGCGGTCGGAGGCTCGCCCATCGCCGCGATCTGCTCGCGCAGTGCAAGGATCCGCCCCCTCCCAGGAATGCGGCGTGCTGGACCACGCTGACGCGGCCGGAAGCGCCGGATCGTCCCCGCGGCGCGCGATCCACGCCGTGTGATGGAGCAGCCGCAGCGTGCGCAGCGCCTCGATCAGCGCCAGCTCGCGCCGATCGAACTCCGCGTGGCTCTCGTAGCCGGCGAGCAGATCGGCGAGTTGCCGCTCGCGCTCGGCGCGCGCGCCGGTCAGCAGCAGCCACAGATCCTGCACCGCCGGTCCCATGCAGCTCTCCTCGAAACCCACCAGCGTGCAGCCGCGGTCGTGCCAGCGCACGTTGCCGGCATGCAGGTTGCCGTGCACGCGGATCAGGCGCCGCCGCCGCACGCCGCGAGCAGCGCCGCGGCAGCAACGATCGCCCCGAACGGCATCGGTAACCTCGCTGGCCAAGGCTGGGCGAAGCCGCGCGCGAGCGCTTGCGCGGCGAAGGCGAGGGGCTCGACGAGTCGATCGCTGAACGCGCCTCAGCGCGTCGTCATTGCCAGCGGTGACGCCGCGCGGAAGCGCCGCGGCAGCAGATTGCCGAGCAGCACGCGCGCGACGATCGCCGGCGCGAACAGCGACGCCGGTGACGCCATCAGGTTGGCGACGCGATGAAACGCCAGCGACAGCACCGCGTCCGTGCGCGCCGCGCGGTGCAGCCGATCGAGGTAGCCGTTGATCAGCCGGTTGGCGAATCCGTTGTATTCGCGGATGTCGAGCAGGCGCGCATCGTTGCCGACCGCGATCGTCCACGGCACGTCGACGAGTTTCGCGGCGCGGCGGAAGAAGCGGCGCGCGAGCCCTTCTTTGCCGCATGCGAGTTCGGCCGCCAGGGCCTGCGCCTCGAGCGCGGCCACGGTCATTCCCTGGCCATAGACCGGGTTGAAGCTCGCGATCGCGTCGCCGATCGCGAGCAGGCCCTGCGGGAAGCGCGCCAGCCTTTCGTAGCGCCGCCGGACGTTCGCCGGATACCGGAACGTCTTCGGATGCGTCAGCGGCTCGGCCTGCGACGCCACCTCGGCGAACTGCGGCGCCGGCAGCGAGCGCGCAAAGTCGAGCAGCGCTGCCTCGCCGGCGCCGGGCGGGTCGCCGCGATAGCCGCCGACCGTGAGGATCCAGCGCTCGCCTTCCATGAACAGCAGCGCGCCGGTGCGCCTCGATTCGCGGCTGGCGGCGAGCACGATCGCGCGCGCGCCACCCGCGTGCTCCGGCGCGCGGCGATACACGCGCGTCGTGTACGACAGGCCGATGTCCACGCGTTCTTCCTGCGGCGGCGCGTAGCCCAGCGCGCTCAGCCACCCCGGCAGCCTGGAGCCGCGGCCCGACGCGTCGACGACGAGATCGGCTGCCAGTGCCTGCTCGCCATCGCCGCAGAGACGGCGCAGCCGCACGCCCGTCACGTGCTTGCTGTCCGGGCTCGCGGTGAGCCCAGTCACGTCGACTTCGGGTTGCAGCGTCACGTTCGGCAGTGCCAGCACACGCCGGCGCACGGTCGCTTCGAGCAGCGGCCGGCTGACGAGCAGTCCTTTGATGCCGCTCTTGAAGCGGCAGTGAAAGTCGCCCGCCAGGTGCCAGCGCGCGTCGTCGGCGAGGTCGCCGCGCGCGGCGCCCGCCGCTTCGAGTTCGGTCGTCAGCCCCGGCAGCAGTTGCTCCATGGAGATCCTGCCCTGCGCGAGCAGGCCGTGCGCGTGGTGGCCTTGCGGCACGCCCTTGCGGTTCTCGCCGGCGGGCGGGATGGCGTCGCGCTCCAGCAGCGTCACGCGCTCGAAGTGATCCGCCAGCGCCCGTGCTGCGAGCAGCCCGCTGATGCTGGCGCCGATGACGATCGCGTGCCCTTGCATGTGCATCTGTTCCTCCGCCTTGGGACCCTTGCGCCAGATACGGCGCAGATGCCGCGCCGGATGCGGCCCGCGTTGCGGAGATGGCGAAGCCGGGAGCCGGGAGCCGGCGATCGGCGCTGCGCCCGGCGCGTACGCGCCCTGAGGCCGGCGCCGATCGTGACCGTTCCGGTCGAGCGCTACGCTGCCCTGGGCATCGCCTCCGCGCGCGGGGCGAGCGCGGCGCAGATCGACGCCACGTGGCGATGATCGGTGCCGCAGCAGCCGCCCACCACGGCGAGCTTGGGCAGCAGCGGTTTGAGCAGCCGGTATTCGCCGCCGAGCTCGTCCGGATTACCGGCGTCCAGGTCGGTGGCTTCGTCCAGTTGCGCGTGGCTGCGCCTAGATGCATTCGCGCGCAGGCCGCGGATGCGCTCCATCCATGGCGCGCCCGGTTCGAGCACGAAGTCGAAGTGCGTCGGATGCGCGCAGTTGATCATGTAGTGCGCCGGATAGCCGCCGGACGCCGCATCCGTTTCCTCGATCGCCTGCTTCAGCGTCGCGCCGCTCGGCAGTCGGCCGTCGGTTTCGAGCGTGAACGAGATCACCGCCGGCACGCCGGCCTCGCGCGCGGCGAGCGCCACCCCGATCGCCTCCTCGACGTAGTTCATCGTGAACACCGACACGAGGTCGACGCCGCAGTCCGCGAAGGTCGCGATCTGCTCGGCGTGGTAGTCGCGCGCCTGCTCGGCGGTCATCCGCTTGTCGACGCGGTAACCGTCGCCGCGCGGGCCGATGTTGCCGCTCACCAGCATCGGCGTCAGCGGCGATGCGTACATGCTGCGGATCTCGTGCATCAGGGCCACGCCTTTGCGGTTGGCTTCGGCGAGCGCAGCGCGGTCGTAGCCGAGCTTCTCGGCCCAGTCGCGATTGGCGCGCCAGGTCGGGCTTTCGAGCACGAGCCCGAGCCGGAAGCGCCGCGCGATCTCCGCGTAGCGGCGGTAATACGCGCGCAGGTACTCGGTGCCGGCCTCGTCTTTCAGCAAGTCGAACGCGGCGAAGTACGGCAGGTCGATGCCTTCGTGAAAGATCAGCGTCGTCTCGAGTCCGCCGTCGGTCATGTAGAGCGCGTTATCGGGCAGCAGTCGTTTCATCGATGTCTCCTTGGGTCAGGTCACGCGGTGCGCGGCTGCGACACGTCGCGGAACGTGAGCAGTTCGCCGATGCGCGTCGACGCGCCGTCGTAGAAGCCGGTCGCGGGCGCGAAGTCGCGCGGGTTGTAGAAGGTGCCGAAGATCAGGTCGAACAACGGCAGGTCGGAGAAGTTGCGGTCATGCACGCCGCGCTCGTGGTGGTACGAGTGCGCTTCCGGCCGCTGCACGAAGTAGCCGAGCCACCGCGGCGTGCGCACGTTGCTGTGCTGGAAGATCGACAGGAAGGTCGTCGCCAGCAGCACGACGGTGGTCGCCTCGGCGCCGATGCCGGCGAGCGTCAGGCACAGGCTGAACAGCACGGTCCAGCCGATCATGTCGAGCGGGCTGAACCAGAACGCGCTGTAGGTGTCGAGCCGCTCGGCGCTGTGGTGCATCTGATGGAACGTGCGCCACAGCGCGTCGGTGCGATGCATCGCGCGGTGCCAGACGTAGACGCCGAACTCGTACACGAGCAGACCGGCCAGCGCGCCGCCCCAGGTGCCGAGCGACGTCAGGTCGAGGAGCTGTAAAGGCGCGAGGGCGTCCGCCCAAAGCAGGGGCAGATACGACGAGATGAAGAAGAAGGCGAAGAACGCGGCGATTCCCTTCAGCCGCCAGCCGCGCACTGCGGGCAGCGGGCGCGCGGGCGCGAGCGCTTCCCACAGGATCAGCGCGCCGTAGATGGCGAAGGCGGTGAGCGAGATCGGGTCGAGCAGCAGGTCGATCGGGGTAGGCATGGACGTTCTCCTTCAGCGGGATTCAGCGTGCAGTGACGGTGAGGTGTTCGACGAAGCGGGCCAGATCGGCGGCGAAGCGGGCGGGCTCTTCCCAGTGCAGGGCGTGGCCGGCGCCTTCGTAGACCGCGAGGTCCGCGGCGGGGATCGCAGCGCGCAGCGCGAACTGGTCGGCGCGCGGGCAGAACGCATCGCGGTCGCCCCAGACGATCAGCGTCGGCGCCGTGATCGCGCCGATGCCGTCGGCGAAGTCGTCTTCGAGCAGGCCGGCGAACGCGTCGCGCCACACCCGTGCCGGCACCTTCAGGCTTTCGCCGACGAAGGTGTCGAGCAGCGCGCTCGCGATCGGCCGCGCCAGCGTGCTTTCCTGGAATTCGCGCGCCACCGAGGCGTCGATCGGGTCGGTCAGGTGCCGGACGGTTCCGTCCCAGTATTCGGTGACGACCGCGTTGCCGCGGAACGTCGCGAAAGCGCCGACGAGCACGAGGCCCAGCGTGCGGTCGGCATGGTCGAGCGCGAACCGCAGCGCGTTGGCCGCGCCCATCGAATGGCCGACGACGACGGCGCGCTCGCAGCCGAGCGCGTCGAGCAGCGCGGCCGCGTCGGCGGCGAAATCGCGCGTGCGGTAGCCGGTGGCGGGACGGTCGGAATCGCCGTGGCCGCGCTGCGACGGCGCGATGGCGCGCAGCGATCCCGGCAGATGCGGCAGCACGGGCTCGAACGAGCGCCACGAGTCGGTGACGCCGTGCAGAAACAGGACCGGGGTGCCGGCGGGGTCGCCGTGCTCGGCGACGTGCAGGGTGATACCTTTGGGCAGAGGCAGGCGCCCGAGCTTCATGGAGTCTCTCCTTTCATCAAAGGCAGGCAGTTACGTGGTTCGTCGCGCAGCGGATGCAGCGGTGCGCATGGTCGGGCGGGGACCGCATTCAGGTCCTTGGGAGGCTGCTGAATCGTTCTGAACGACCGACGCTGGTGGAAAGACGCGTGGACGCCGCCTCTTCCGACTACCGCTTCGGCCGCTTCCGGCTCGATGCCGCGCGGCGCGTGCTGCTCGCGGACGGCAAGCCGGCGCGGCTCGGCGCGCGTGCGGTCGACGTGCTGATCGCACTGGTGCAGCGGCGCGATCGCATCGTCGGCAAGGACGAGCTGTTCGAACTCGTCTGGCCCGGCGTCGTGGTCGAGGAGAACAACCTGCAGGTGCACGTATCGGCGCTGCGCAAGCTGCTCGGCCCGCAGACGATCGCGACGATCCCGGGGCGGGGCTATCAGTTCATCGCGCCGCTCGATGGCGACGTGCTGGCAGCGCCGTCGGCGGCAGCGCCGAGCGCGCGCGCGACGAACCTGCCGCCGGTGGCGCCGCTCTACGGCCGCGACGACGACCTCGCCGCGGTGCGCGCGCTGGCCGCGCAGCACGCGCTGGTGACGATCGTCGGCGCGGGCGGCATCGGCAAGACGCATCTCGCGTTGGCGGTCGCGCAGCAGGTGGCGCATTCGTTCACGCACGGTGCATGGCTGGTCGATCTTGCGGCGGTCGCCGACGGAGCGCAGGTCGTCGCCGCGGTGGCGCGCACGCTCGGCATCGTGCTCACCGACGACGACGCGTCGCCGGCAACGGTGACAGCGGCGCTGCGTGAACAATCGATGCTGCTGGTCCTCGACAACTGCGAGCACGTGCTGGAGCCGGCGGCCACGCTCATCGAGGCGCTACGCCGCGGCGCGCCGGGCGTGCGCGTGCTGGCCACGTCGCAGGAGCCGCTGAAGCTGGCGCACGAGCAGATCGTGCGGCTGGCGCCGCTCGCGGTCGACGCGGCCGATTCCGGTGCCGTGCAGCTCTTCGTTGCACGCGCGCAGGCGGCCGATCGCGGTTTTGCGCCGACGCCGGACAACCTGCCCGCGGTGAGCGAAATCTGCCGCCGTCTCGACGGCCTGCCCCTCGCCATCGAACTGGCCGCGGCGCGCATGCCGCTGCTCGGCGTCGAAGGCATCCGCGCGCGGCTGAACGAGCGGTTCCGCGTCCTCACGGCGGGCGCGCGGTTCGCGCCGCGGCGTCATCAGACGCTGCACGCGGCGTTCGACTGGAGCCACGATCTGCTGTCGCCCGACGAACAGACCGTGTTCCGCCGGCTCGGCGTGTTCGTCGGCGGGTTTTCGCTGGAACTCGCGCAGCGCGTGGCGAGCGACGCGCGCATCGACCGCTGGGCGGTGCTCGATCACCTCGGCGGGCTGGTCGACAAGTCGCTCGTCATCGCCGAGGGTCGCGAAGCGCCGCGCTATCGGCTGCTCGAAACCGGGCGCGCGTTCGCGCTCGAACAGCTCGAACGCGCCGGAGAAACCGACGAACTGATGCGCCGGCACGCGCATGCGCTGCGCCACCTGCTGCAGGAGTTCGATGCCGCGGTCGTTGGCGAGCAGCGCTTCGACCCGCTGGTCCGCGGCATCGAGGCGGAATTCGACAACGTGCGCGCCGCGCTCGCCTGGGCCGCCGCGCCGCAGAGCGATCGGGAAACGGCCATCGCGCTCGCGGCGACGAGCGACTGGCTGTGGAACGAAGTCGACGTGCCGAGCGAAGGGCTGCACTGGTGCCGGCTCATTCGACCGTGGGTCGACGAGTCGACGCCGTTGCCGCTGAGTGCCCGGTTCTGGCTGACGCAGGCCGGGCTCGGCCGCGTGGCGCTGCTGCCCGCGCACGAATGGGTCGAATCGGCCCGCAAGGCGGCCGACGGGTTTCGCGCGCTGGGCGACGATGTGGGTCTCTATCGGGCGCTGTGCCTGCTCGGCAGTGCGCGCGACGATCTCGTCGATGCCCGCGAGGCGGGCGCGTACCTGGAGGAAGCTGCGGCGCTCGAGCAGCCGCACTGGTCGCCGCGGCTGCGGCTGCGGCGCCAGAACGCGCTGGAGTGGTGGCACTACCTCGGCGATCGCCGGTCACAGGCGCGCGAGGCCGGCGTGCGACACGTGGCGCTTGCGCGCGAGGCGGGCGGGATCGTGGAGGTCGGTGCGCTGACCAACCTGGCCAGCACCGAATTGGACTTGGGGAACGTCGACGCGGCCATCGACCTGTGCCGGCTGGCGGTCGCGCGCGCCGCCGAGATCGGGCGACCCTCGGCCGCGGTGCACGCCTACGAGAACCTGGTGCCGGCACTGCTCGAACGCGGCGATCTCGACGGGGCGACCGAAGCGATGCGCGCCGGCCGCGCCATCTCCGTGCGCAGACTGGGCAACGCGTTTTCGCTGCTGATCTACCTGCTGATGCTCGTCGAGCGGCGCGGCGACGCGCGTCTCACCGCCCGCCTGCTGGGCTACGTCGACCGCGTCTACGAGGACAGCCGCCGAACGATGCACCCCGAAGAGCGTCGCACGCGCGAAAAGCTGCTCGCGAAGCTGGAGGCGACGCTGCCGGCGAAGGAACTCGAAGCGCTGCGGCGTGAAGGCGCGGCGTGGACCGAGGACGAGGCGTTCGCGCGCGCGGGCCTGTCGTAGGCGATCAGGCCGACCCGCCCTTCGCTTTCGCCCGCTCCAGGTATTTGCCGGTGGCCGTGTCCACGCGCACCAGATCGCCGGTCTTGATGAACAGCGGCACGAGCACTTCCATGCCGTTGTCGAGCTTGGCCGTCTTCATCGCGCTGGTGTCGCGCTGGTGCATGGGCTCGGCGGTTTCGGCCACCCGCAGCTCGACCGCGTCGGGCAGCACGACGTACAGCGGCCGGCCCTCGAAGCTTTCGACCGCCACTTCCATGCCCGCGTGAACGAACGCGCAGGCGGCGCCGAGCATCGCGCCCGGGATCGGCACCTGCTCGAAGTTCTCCGGGTTCATGAAGTAGTAATCGTCGCCGTCCGCGTAGATGAACTGCCAGCGCGCGCGGTCGACGTCGACCGGCTCGAGCCGCTCGTCCGGCCGGAAGCGGCGTTCGATCGCGCCGCGCGTTCGCAGGTTCAGCAGCTTCGCGTGCACCACACCGCCGAGCTGTCCGCCGCCCGCGTGAAACGACGCATCGATGACCCGATAGAACTCGCCTTCGAAGCGAAGCACGGTCCCCGTGCGCAGTTCGGCCGCGTTCATCGTCGCACCTCTCGCCGTCGTTGCGCCGCGCTCAGAAACGGATCTCGAAGCGATGCCCCTTGTACCCGAGCACGGCCGATCTCAGGCCGATCTCTTCGAGCGTCAGACCGGCCGCAACCTGGTCGCCTTCACGGTAAAGCCGGCCGTCGATGATCAGCGTGCGGTTGGCCGGCGTCGTCGAGTACATCGACCCGCCGACGGCGAGCGGCGGCAGTTCGGCGCGCAGATCGGCTGGAAGCTGCTCGCGGGCGATCGGTGGCGGCGCTGCGCCTGCGGCGGCTTCCGTCTTCGAGCCGGCGCGCGCGTCCGCGGGCGCCACGGGCCTCGCGGCGCTGCGGCTGTCCTTTGCGGGCCATGGCGCCGGCGCAGCCACCGGCGCGGGCGGCGTCGCGTGCGGCGCAATCGGTTCCGTGACGGTTGCGGCGGGCGGCTCCGCGACCGCCGTCGCCGCCCCGGGCACGGGTTGAGGCTCGCGGCCGGCAAAGTACACGCTGAACGCGGAAGCCAGCCCCACGGCCGCGCCGATCACGATCCACAGCACCGGCCGCGACTGCGCCGGCGCCGGCGGCTCGACCGAGAGCGGTGGCGCCGGCTGCGCGTGCAGGCCGGGCACCGCGCCGCGTTCGCGTTCCGCGTCGGCCTTGCGCAAGGCGTCGAGGATCAGGGACACGCTACTTCCCGCTTGAAAGACGAGGTTCTTCGATGCCGATCGCCCGATTCAACTGCATCAGCGTGATCGGCCCGGCCACACCGTCGGACGGCAGGCCCTGCGTGAGCTGGAAGGCATGGATCCAGCCTTTGAGCGTCGCATCGTCGAGTCGATCGCCGACCGGCCGCGCATCGCCGCGCACGGTGGCCAGTTGCAGCGCGAGCCAGCGCGCGGCCGAGCCGGAGCGGCTGCTGCTGATCGTGCCCGTGTAGCCGGGCGGCGCGCGCCAGAAGGTCGCGTACTCGCCGCGCCAGTAGTCGGCGAGCGCAACGAGCGGCACGTCGTGCGCCACACCGCCGATGCGCAGTGTCGCGTTTTTCTCCGACAGTCCGACGAGCAGCGCGTGCGCCGCGCGGTTGCCGCCGTCGCGCAGCGTGAGCACGCCGGGGCGGTCGAGCTGGCGGATCAGCGCGAGCGTGGCCGCGCCGCTGCGGTAGCAATGGATCTGCTGCTTGTACGCCGCCGTGCAGGGATCGCCGTCGCCGGCGTCGACGTGCCAGGCCTGCGCGAGTTCGCGCCACGCCTGCCGTTCGTTGCCGACGAGCGACGCGAATCCGGTCGCCAGGTCGAAGACAGGGGGTTCGGCGGAGGCGGAGTTGGCCGCACCGGCCGCCGCAGACACGGGGCTGGCGACGGCGGGCGACATCGCGAGCGACGCCGGCGGTGCGCCGGACGCGGCGGCGATCGTCGCGGCCGACTCGGCGGTCGTCGTGCCGGGTGCGTTCCGATCGACGAAGAGCGCGATCGCGCCGACCAGCAGCGCGCCGGCGGCCGCGCCGCCGCCGAGCAGTGCCGCGCGCTCGTAGCGCTTGCGCCGCACCGCCGCCAGATCGGGCGCGTCGAGCACCTCGCGCGCCGCCGCCTCCATGATGCGGCGATCGACGACCGCCTGGCCCTTCGCGTAGGCGCCGAGCAGCGCGCGATCGGCGAGCAGGTTGATGCGGCGGGGTACGCCGCGCGAGTAATGCACGAGGCGCCGCAGCGCCGCCGCGTCAAACGGCAGCGCCTGCGTCAGGCCCGCCACCGCGAGCCGGTGGCGCACGTACTGCGTCGTCTCCGCGTCCGACAGCGCACCCAGGTGGTAGCGCGCGATCACGCGCTGCGCGAGCTGCTGCAACTCCGGCCGGGCCAGCAGCGCGCGCAGCTCGGGCTGGCCGATCAGGATGATCTGCAGCAGCTTGCGCTCGTTGGTCTCGAGGTTGGTCAGCAGGCGCAGCTGCTCGAGCACGTCGGCCGACAGGTTCTGCGCCTCGTCGATGATCAGCACGTTGTTCTGGCCGACCGCATGCGTGCGCAGCAGGAACTCGTTCAGCGCGTCGACGTAGTCCTTGACGGTCGGCACGCCCGGCCCGACATGCTCATACGGAATGCGAAATTCCGTGCACACCGTACGGAGCAGCTCCTCGACGGTCAGCTTGGGATTGAAGATGTAGGCGACGTTGCAGCGCTTGGGGATCTGCTCGAGGAAGCAGCGGCACACCGTCGTCTTGCCGGTGCCGACTTCACCCGTCAGCAGCACGAAGCCGCCGCCGCCGCGCACGCCGTAGAGCAGGTGCGCGAGCGCCTCGCGGTGCCGCTCGCTCATGAAGAGGTAGCGCGGATCGGGCGCGATCGAAAACGGCGGTTGCTTCAGTCCGAAGTAGCGCGCGTACATACGGCGCAAAGCATACGCGCGGGAGTGCCGGCGCCGCGAGATGGAGCAGAATGCAGGCTTGGAAGAGCGAGGACGCCATGGGCAAGACCGAACAGACCCTGAACGACATCACCCACTGGATCGCCGGCAGCCGCGTCGCCGGGACGGCGGCACGCACCGGCGAAGTCTTCAACCCCGCCACCGGCGAAGTGAGCGGGCTGGTGCGGCTGGCCGACGCCGCGACGGTCGATGCCGCCGTGCGGGCCGCGAAGAAGGCCTTCCCGGCCTGGGCCGACACGCCGGCGCTGCGGCGCGCGCGCGTCTTGTTCAGGTTCAAGGAGCTGCTGGAGAAGCACCACGACGAGCTGGCGCGGCTGATCACCATCGAGCACGGCAAGGTGTTCGACGACGCCAAGGGCGAGGTCGTGCGCGGCATCGAGGTGGTCGAGTTCGCGACCGGCATCCCGCACCTGCTGAAGGGCGAGTACTCCGAGCAGGTCTCGACCGGGATCGACCAGTTCTCGTTGCGCCAGCCGCTCGGCGTGTGCGCGGGCATCACGCCGTTCAACTTCCCGTGCATGGTGCCGATGTGGATGTTCCCGATCGCGCTCGCCGCCGGCAACACCTTCGTGCTGAAGCCGTCCGAGCGCGATCCGTCGCCGTCGCTGCTGATGGCGGAGCTGCTGAAGCAGGCCGGGCTGCCCGACGGCGTGTTCAACGTCGTGCACGGCGACAAGGTCGCGGTCGATGCGCTGCTGCATCACCCGGACGTCGCGGCGGTGAGCTTCGTCGGCTCCACACCGATCGCCCGGTACATCCACGACGAAGGCGGCCGCCATGGCAAGCGCGTGCAGGCGTTGGGCGGTGCCAAGAACCACATGGTCGTGATGCCCGACGCGGATCTCGACCAGGCGGTCGACGCGCTGATCGGCTCGGCCTACGGCTCCGCGGGCGAACGCTGCATGGCGATTTCGGTCGCGGTCGCGGTCGGCCGCGTGGCCGACGAGCTGGTGCAGCGGCTGGCGCCGCGCGTGAAAGCGCTCAAGGTCGGCGACGGCCTCGACAAGAGCTCCGAGATGGGGCCGCTCGTGACCGCGCAGCACCACGCGAAGGTCAAGGGCTACGTCGATCTCGGCGTCGAAGAAGGCGCGCAGCTCGTCGTCGACGGGCGCGGCCTCAAGGTGCCGGGCCGCGAGCGCGGCTTCTTCCTCGGCGGCTGCCTCTTCGATCGCGTGCAGCCGTCGATGCGCATCTACAAGGAGGAGATCTTCGGCCCGGTGCTCTCGGTCGTTCGCGTGCCGGACTTCGCGTCGGCCGTGGATCTCGTCAATGCGCACGAATACGGCAACGGCGTGGCGCTGTTCAGCGCCGACGGCAATACCGCGCGCGAGTTCGTCCGCCGCATCCAGGTCGGCATGGTCGGCGTCAACGTACCGATTCCGGTGCCGATGGCCTTCTACTCGTTCGGCGGCTGGAAGCGCAGCCTGTTCGGCGATACGCACGCCTACGGCATGGAAGGCGTGCGCTTCTACACGAAGTACAAGGCCGTGCTGCAGCGCTGGCCGGGCTCGATCGCCAAAGGCGCCGAGTTCGTGATGCCGACGGCGAAGTGACGCTCTGGTCCGCGAGCAAGCGCGCGGCGCGTAGCTGACGTCGTCGTCCCGTCGACCCAGGAGCGAAGGCAGGTTTGCCGCGCCGGCGGCCTAACCGGGCAGATCCGCCCGCATCGCCGCCGGCAACCGCTGCACCGGCCGGCCGCGTACCGGCGCATCGCGCGGCGGGTGCGGACGCGTCTTGTCGAAGCGGTGCCCGTGCAGCCGCAGCGGGTGAGCGACGATGACCGGCGACTCGTGGACCACCGGCACCGGCACGACCACCGGCGCCGAGGCGCGGGCGCGAAGTTCCTCGACTTCGCGCTGCAGTTCGGCGAGCTGCGCCTGCAGCGTCCTTTCGCTCTCGCGCTCGATCACCTCGCGCGCAAGCCCCGGCACGATGCTGAGCGGCGCGCTCGCCGCGTCGAGCCGGCGGACGTTCTTCGCATTGGCGGGCGGCGCGTCGCCGTAGTTGACCACGCCGCGCTCGTCGACCCACTTGTAAGGCTGCGCGAACGCCGCCTGCGGCGCCGCGAGCGCGGCGGCGAGCACCACGAGCATCGATGGGCCGAAACGGATCACGGCGATCACGATCCGCTTTGCCGCTTGCGCTGTCAACGGCGCGATCGTTTCCATTCGTAGCACCGCCCGCCTGCGCGATTCATGGGATTGCCCCGGCGCCGCGCGCCCCGCAGGATCGCCCCACCCGGCCGCACCTGCTCCTCCGTTCGGCCGGCTTCCGAAAGGAGGCTCCCGGTGAAAAGCCTGACCGCGTTTTTAATCGCCGCGTGCGTCGCGTCGCTGCCGGCGGCGGCAGCGACGCTGCAGGTCGGCTCCAAGCGCTTCACCGAGTCGTACATCCTCGGCGAAATCATCGCGCAGGCGGCGCGGTCGGCCGGCGAAGCCGAAGTCGCGCATCAGCGCGGGCTCGGCAACACCGCGATCGTACTGAATGCGCTGCGCACCGGAAGCATCGACATCTATCCCGAATACACGGGCACGATCGCGCGCGAGATCCTCAAGCTGCCGGACGTGCCGCCGCTCGCGGAGCTGAACGCAAAGCTCGCACCGCTCGGGCTCGCGGCGGCGGTCCCGCTCGGCTTCAACAACACGTACGCGCTCGGCATGCGGGCGGCGGACGCAAAGGCCAAGGGCGTCGCGCGCATCTCGGATCTGAAGACGCATACAGAGCTGCGCTTCGGGCTGTCGCAGGAATTTCTCGGTCGCGCCGACGGCTGGCCCGGGCTCGCGCGCACGTACGGCCTCGACCCGGCACCGCCGCGCGGCATCGACCACGGGCTCGCGTACGAGGCGATCGCGCAGGGTCAGGTCGACGTGATCGACATCTATTCGACCGACGCCAAGCTCGACAAGTACGGACTCGCGGTGCTCGCCGACGACGCGGGCTACTTCCCGCGCTACGACGCCGTGCTGCTGTATCGCGCCGACCTGCCGGCGCGGCTTCCGCGCGTCTGGGCGGCGCTGACGCGCCTCGAGGGCCGGATCGACGATGCGACGATGCGGCGGCTCAACGCGCAGGCCGAACTCGAAGGCCGCGACTTCGCCGCGATCGCCGCCGACTGGCTGGCGCAACAGGCCGTTCAGGTCGCGGCCGCCGGGACCGCACCGCAAGGGCTCTGGCAGCGGCTCGTTGCGCCCGACTTCGGGCGGCTGGCGCGCGAGCATCTGCTGCTCGTGTTCGCCGCGCTCGCCGCGAGCTGCGCGATCGGCATTCCGCTCGGGCTGCTCGCCGCGCGGCTGCGTCCGTCCGCGCCGGTCGTATTCGGCGTCACCGGCGTCATCCAGACGATCCCGGCGCTCGCGCTGCTCGCCTTTCTGATTCCTCTGACCGGCCGGATCGGCCCAATCCCCGCGTTCATCGCGCTGACGCTGTACGCGCTGCTGCCGATCGTTCGCAACACGCACGTCGGGCTCACGCAGATCCCGCCGCAGATGCTCGAAGCGGCGCGCGCGCTCGGGCTGCGCCCCGCGGTCGTGCTCGTCAAGATCGAGCTGCCGCTCGCGGCGCCGACGCTGCTCGCAGGCATCAAGACCTCGGCGGTGGTCAACGTCGGCACGGCGACGATCGCCGCGCTGATCGGCGCCGGCGGATTCGGCGACCGCATCGTCACCGGGCTCGCGTTGAACGACCAGACCGCGCTGCTCGCCGGCGCGATCCCGGTGGCGATCCTCGCGGTGCTCGTGCAGGTCGGGTTCGACCTGGTCGAGCGCCTGGTCGTCCCGCCCGGTCTGCGGCGTGCAGAGTAAGGCCGCGCTGCGGCCGTCGCCGCGCGGCATCAGCGCTGCGCTGCCGTGGCTGCGCCGACCGTAGCGACCGCAACGGTCGTGTCGGGCTTTGCGGCCCGCGACGGCGCAGCCAGAGAAACGACGGCCTCGAACAGGACCATCGTCGTGAGCGCGGCCGCCGCGATCGCGGCCGGTGCGAAGCGGCGTTTTTCGATGGGGTAGCGCATCTCGATCTCCCGGTTTGATTGAACGTGCCGGGCAGGTACGAGACCCCTCTTCGAACGGATGCAGCGCGTGCGCGCATCCGCGGCCGCGCGCGTGCTCTCAGCGGCCGCCGCGGGCGCGCAGCCAGGCGAGCTTGGCCGAGTAGCGCTCGCGGTCGGCGCGCGTCGGGCCGAGTTCCGCGGCCAGCCCCAGGTGCTTGCGCGCGGCGTCGACGTCGCCGAGGCGGAAGTGCGCCAGCCCGAGCCAGTAGTGGAACTCGGCGTTGTAATCGGCGCGCGCGACCTCCTTCGCGAACAGCGCGCGCGCCGCGTGGAAGTCGTCGCGCTTCATCGCGGCGAGGCCGAGGTTGAAGTAATGAAACGGCGGTTCCGGTTCGAGCTGTGCGAGCCGGCGCAGCAGCTCGCCGGCCTCGGCCGAACGGCCCTGCCGGGTCAGCGTCTCCGCCAGGTTGAAGAGCGCGCGCGTGTTGCGCGGCTCGCGTTCGAGCACGTGGCCGAACGCGAGCGCAGCCTGCGGCAGGTCGCCGTGCCGCAGGTAGACGACGCCGAGCGTGTTGTACGCCATCAGCAGAGCCGGACTGTGTGCGATCGCGGCGCGCGTCCACGCGTAGGCGTCTTCGAGCCGGTCCTGCGCGAGGGCCTCGGCCGCCCGGTTGTTCATGTACATCGCGACCACGGCTTCCTCGGGGATCTCGCGCGTCGGCAGTCCGCGCAGTTCCTCGGCCGGCAGGAAGTCGATCGTCGTCGGGGCGAGCATCGGGTTGGTGCGCAGGTCGACGAAACGATGCCCGAGCGTCACGTTGATGTGCCCGCTGCGCAGCAGCAGGCTCTGGCTCCGCATCCAGACTTCCTCGAGGTAGGCGCTCTGGTAACGCACCGGCAGCCCCAGTTCCTTCGCGAACGCCGCCGTCATGATCACCAGCGACAGGCAGTTGCCGGCGCGCGCGTCGAACGCCTCGGCGGCATTGCGCGTGACCGAAGCGTCGTACTCGAGCTTGAGCCGTCCCTTCGTGTACAGGGCTTCGATCAGCGCCGCCTGTGCGCCTTTCCTGTGCGCCTGGCCGGTGATCTCGGTCGCGATGAACTGCCGCATCGCGTCGCTGACGGCGAACACCTCGTCGGCGCCGATGCGCTCGCTCGGCGGGCCGAACAGGTGATCGTTGAATAACGCCGCCGGCGGCGGCGCGGCGGGCGGCGTCGCACAGGCGGCGAGCAGCACGCACGACAGCAGCGACAGGGCGCGGCGCATCGGATTCCTCCGTCTTCGAACCGGTACGCGCATTGTGCCGCGCGGGCGGGAACAGCGGCGCCGGCGCGCCGATCTAAAGCGGCGTCGGTGGCATACGCTCCACCGTCACTGGAGGGATAGACCATGACGAAACTGAAGCATTGGCAAGATGCGGTCAGCACCGTGCTCGGCGCCTGGCTGGTGCTTTCGCCGTGGATCTTCGGCTTCCAGGCCGAGACGATGGCGATGGCGAGCGCCGTGGTCCTCGGGGCGGCGATGATCGTGCTGGGTCTGGCGGCCGTTTTTGCGCCGCGAAGCTGGGAGGAATGGGTCGAATTCGTCGTCGGCCTGTGCGCGATCGCGGCGCCGTGGGTGATGGGTTTCGAAGCCCTGCGTACGGCCACGCTGAACAGCGTGATCGTCGGCCTGATCGTCGCGGCGCTGGCGCTGTGGGTCCTGCTGGTCGACAAGGACTACAGCCGCTGGTGGCGCGGCACCGCGCATTGAGCGGCGGGCCGGGGCTTGCGACCGAAGCCGGCGGGGGCGCATGCCTCCGCCGGGGCCGGACTGCGGCGTAGGGCAAACTAACGCCTGACGAACACCGCGTTTTTTGCCCGATGCCTTCGATCGCACGCCGCCGACTGCTGAACTCGATTCCCGCGCTGGCCCTGTCGCCTTGGGCCGGGGGCGGATGGGCCGCCGTGCGCCGCGTTTCCGCGGTCCCGGGCGGAGTCGCGCGCATTCCCTTCGACGGTACGCACCCGGCGCCGCGCGTGCGGCTGGGCGAGGATCGCGTGTTGGTGATGCGCGAGGCCGACGCGTGGGTCGCGCACGCGGGCATCGCGCTTTCCACGCCGCCCGGTTCGATCGTGAAGGTCCAGGCCGAACGCGCGGACGGCGTTGCGGAAAGCGTCGAGGTCGAAGTCGCTCCCAAGGCCTACGCCGAACAGCACCTGAAGGTTCCGCCGGGCAAGGTCGACCTGTCGAAAGAGGATCTCGCCCGCTACGAGCGCGAACGCGCGCATCTGGCCAAGGTGCTGCGCACGTTCAGCGAAGCGCCGCCGGCGACGCTGGCGTTGCAGACGCCCGTGCAGGGCCCGCGCTCGAGCAGCTTCGGCCTGCGCCGCTTCTTCAACGGCCAGCCGCGCAGCCCGCACAACGGCATGGACTTCGCCGCGGCCGCGGGCACGCCCGTCGTCGCGGCGGGTGCGGGACGCATCATCGATGCCGGCGACTACTTCTTTCCGGGCAAGACCGTCATCGTCGATCACGGGCAGGGGCTGCTCACGCTGTACGCGCATCTGGCCGCGATCGAAACGCGCGTCGACGAGCGCGTGCCCGCGGGGCATCCGATCGGCAAGGTCGGCGCGACCGGCCGCGTGACCGGCGCGCATCTGCACTTCTCCGTCTTTCTGAACGCGGCGGCGGTGGATCCGGCGCTGTTTCTGCCGGACTGACGGCGTACGCCCCGAGCGTTGCCGGCGAAGCAACGGGCGGGGTCGCCGGCGGTCGAATCGTTCTTGAACCCCGCTGCAGCCAGCCTTGCTCGCCGCTTCGCGCATGTCCGCTACGCCATCCGTCCGAGGCGCACCGCGCCGAAGGCGCCGCCGCGCTTCGGTCGCGGCGCGTCTTGCGCGCGGCATCGCGTCGCTCGTTCCGCGCCCCCGGACGCGCCGCCGTATCCGGCGCGCGCTGCGCTCGACGCCGCCCGCGATCCTCGTGATCGCTGCGGCGATCGTCGCGCTGGCGCTGTGGTACGCGGCGAACGCGGTCGTTCAGGTCGTGCGCAAACCGACCGAGCTGTTTTTCCCGGTCGCCGGCGTGCTTTCGAAGACGCCGGCGGAAACGTGGCGGACCTATGCGCCGCTGTTCCGCGTGCACGCGACCGCGGTGATCACGCCCGAATTGCTCGCCGCGCTGGCGCAGACCGAAGGCGCGGGCAATCCGGTCGCGCGCACCTACTGGCGCTGGCGGCTGACCGCCGAGCCGTTCGAGGTCTACCGGCCGGCGTCGAGCGCGGTCGGCATGTACCAGATCACCGACGGCACCTTCGAGCAGGCCAAGCGCTACTGCATCCGCGACGGCGCGGTCGTCGAGGACGGCCCCTGGCACGACTGGCGCTCGTGCTGGTTCAACGCGCTGTACACGCGCGTATTGCCGAGCCACGCGATCGAGATGACCGCCGCGCTGCTCGACCGCAACGTCGCGGCGATCCTCGCGCGGCATCGACTCGCCGCCACGCGCGAGCAGAAGCAGGACCTCGCCGCGCTCGTGCATCTGTGCGGCGCCGGCGCCGGCGATCTGCACGCGCGGCGCGGACTGAAGCTCGCGCCCGGCCAGCGCTGCGGCGACCACGACGTGGCCGCCTATCTGGCCAAGGTCAACGCCCTGAAGCGCGTGTTCGCGCGGCTCGCGGCGGAAGGATGAGCGGGTGAAGCGGAGCATCGGAGCGAAGCTGCGCGGACTCGGCATCGCGGCGGCCGCCGTGCCGGTGCTGCTCGCGCTGTACGCGCTCGCGCTCGTTCCGTTCACGCCGGCGGTCGACCGCGTGCTGCAGGCGCGCAACGACCGGCCGAGCGTGCTGCTCGCGGCCGACGGCTCGCTGCTCGCGACGTTCCGGCGCGGCCACCGCGAGTGGATCGCGCTCGACCGCGTGCCCAAGCACGTCGTGCAGGCGCTCGTCGCGACCGAGGACCATCGCTTCTGGGAGCATCGCGGCATCGACTGGCGCCGCACCTTCGCCTCGGTGATCTACACGCTCGCCGGCGACCGGCAGGGCGGCTCGACGATCACGCAGCAGCTCGCGCGCAATTTTTTCCCCGAAGCGATCGGCCGCGCGCCCACCGTCACGCGCAAACTCAAGGAGATGATCACCGCGGTCAAGATCGAGCGCGCTTACGGCAAACGCGAGATCCTCGAGGCTTATCTGAACACGGTCTCGTTTCACTACAACGCGAACGGCCTCGAAATGGCCGCGCGCACCTATTTCGACAAGCCGGCCGCGGAGCTGACGCTGCTCGAAGGCGCCACGCTCGTCGGCATGCTCAAGGGCACGCGCGCGTACAACCCGGTGCTCAACCCGGAGCGCGCGCGCGAGCGGCGCAACCTCGTGCTCGCGCAGATGGTCAGGCACGGCATGCTCGAAGCGAAGAGCTACGAGCGGCTGCGCCGGCAGCCGCTGCGGATCGACTTCGAGCGCCAGGATCTCGACCTCGGCCCGGCGCCGCATTTCGCCGAGGCGGTGCGGCGTTTCCTGCTCGACTGGGGCGAAGCGCTCGGCTACGACCTGTACGCCGACGGGCTGGTCGTGCACTCGACGCTCGATCCCGCGCTGCAAAGGCTCGCGCTGCAGGCGGTGGCGCGCCAGCTCGACGCGCTGCAGGCGGTCGCCGACGTCGAGTGGGCGTTGCCCGATGCGAGGCTGCTGTCGACCCAGTCCGCGCCCTACCGGCGGATGCGCGCGCGCGTCGAGCCGTTCCGCCATTTCTGGAACGCGCGCGGCGAGCTGGTCGACGCCTTCATCCGCGAATCGCCCGAGTACGCGCGGCTGATCGAAGACGGGATGTCGAAGGACGAAGCGCTCGCGCAGCTGCGCGCGGACGGTGCCTTCATGGCCGCGCTGCGCGCGCGCAAGACGCGGCTCGAGGCGGGTTTCGTCGCGCTCGACCCGCGCGACGGCGCGGTGCGCGCGTGGGTCGGCGCGCGCGACTTCGCGCTCGACCGCTACGACCACGTGCAGCAGGCGCGCCGGCAGCCGGGATCCACCTTCAAGCCCTTCGTCTACGGCGCGGCGCTCGAAGCGGGCATCGATCCGGCGCGCCAGTTCCAGGACCGGCCGGTGGCGATCCGCGTGGCCGGCGGCGGCGTGTGGCGGCCGGGGGACGCGGGCGGCGCGACCGGGCGCATGCTGACGCTGGAGGAAGCGCTCGCGCAGTCGCGCAACACGGTCACCGCGCAGCTCGTCGAGGAGGTCGGCGCGCGTCGCGTGGCGCAGTTTGCGCAGCGCATGGGCGTGCGCGAAAGCCCGCTCGACGCGGTGCCTTCGCTCGCGCTCGGCACGAGCCCCGTCAGTCTGCTCGAGATGGCGAGCGCCTACGCAACGATCGCCGCGCAGGGCGAGTACCGCGCGCCGCGGCTCGTCGCGCGCATCGCCGACCGCGAAGGCCGCGTGCTCGCCGACTTCGCGCCGCCGGCGGGCGAACGCGTGCTCGAGCCCGGAATCGCTGCCGAGCTGACCGAGATGCTGCGCGCCGCGGTCGAGCGCGGCACCGCGCGCGGCATCCGCGACGTGCACGGCATCGCCGCCGATGTCGCGGGCAAGACCGGTACGACGCAGAACAACACCGACGGCTGGTTCGTGCTGATGCACCCGGAGCTGGTGGCCGGCGCGTGGGTGGGTTTCAACGATCCGCGCGTGACCTTGCGCAGCGACCATTGGGGGCAGGGCGCGCACAACGCGCTGCACGTGGTCGGCGACTTCATGCGGCAGGCGATCGCCGCGGGCGCGATCGACGCCGGCGCCGAACTGCCGCGCCGCGAGGGTGCGTTCGTCGCGGCGTTGCGCCGCCTGGGCGACGGGATCAGACGACTTTTCGGGATCGACCCGCGCTAGCGCTGGGTTCAGCGCGCCGGCCACAGCAGCGCAGCGCCGCGCACGCCCGACGAATCGCCGTGGCGATGGCGCGCGAGCCGGGTGTCGACGCGATCCGAGAACACGTGGCGGCCCCAGCGCCGTGGCACTTCGTCGTACAGCGCGTCGATGTTCGACAGGCCGCCGCCGAGCACGATCACGTCCGGATCGACGACGTTGATCACGGTCGCGAGCGAACGCGCGAGCCGCTCGCAGTAGCGGTCGAGCGACTGCCTGCACGAGGCATCGCCGGCGAGCGCGCCCGCGACGATCGCTTCCGTGTCCCGCTCGGTGCCGCCGCGGCGCGCGTGATCGGCGGCGAACCCCGGGCCCGAGAGATACGTCTCGACGCAGCCTGCGCGCCCGCAGTAGCACGCGGGCGCGGGCGCATCGTCCGCGCTCGGCGCGGGCAGCGGGTTGTGACCCCATTCGCCGGCGATGCCGTTCGGACCGTCGAGTACGCGCCCGTCGACGACGATGCCGCCGCCCACGCCCGTGCCGAGAATGGCGCCGAAGACCACGCGCGCGCCGGCGGCGGCGCCGTCGATCGCTTCGGACAGGGCGAAGCAGTTCGCGTCGTTGGCGATTCGCACGGGCCGCGCGAGCGCGCGCTCGAGATCGGCCGCAAGCGGCTGCCCGTTCAGGCAGACCGTATTGCAGTTCTTCATTCGGCCGGTCGCGCGCGAGACCGCGCCCGGTGTGCCGATGCCGATCGTGCCCTGCGCGCCGAGGGCCGCTTCCGTCTCGCGGATCAGCCCGACGACGGCGGCGACGAGTTTCCCGTAATCGTGCGAAGGCGATGCGATGCGCCGGCGCGCGAGCGTCGCGCCGTCGGCGGCGAGCGCGATGATTTCGATCTTCGTGCCGCCGAGATCGACGCCGAGCCGCAGCATCCGGCGTTCAGCGCCCAACGGCCGCCTGCACCGGTGCGGCGCGCGCCGCCTCGGACTCGATCCGGGGACGATCGGCCGGCAGGTACTTGACCAGCAGCCGCGCGTCGAGCGCGCGCTGGCTGTCCCAGGACCACACGTCCAGACAGACCTGGCGCGTCGATGCGGACTCGGCGCGCTCGAAAGGCTGTTCGGCGAAGCGCGCGAAACCGCTGCGGCCGCCGGGCGCCACCCGGCGTTCGTTCCAGTCGGCCTCGTCGCCTTCGTAGCGCGCCTGCGGCGTGACTTCGACCACAGTGGCACCTGACGGGATCGACGCACAGACGGCCACGCGGGACGCTTCGGTTTCCGTGCACACCGGCAGCTCGACCGGCGCGTCGCCGCCGGCGGCGCGCGGCCGGCACGGGGCGATGCGCGCGGTGGCGGCCACGCCTTCGGCGCCGCGCCGGCGCTCGTCGAGCACGCGCGCCTCGGCTTCGATCGCCGCGCGTTCGGCGAGCCGCGTTTCGCCGAAGCGCGCGGCGGCTTCCTTGATCTGCGCGATCTGCTGTTGCAGTTCGGCGCGCATCGCGGTCGTGTGCTGGCGGTCGCGCTGCATCACGTACAGCGCGCCGGCGTAGCCGCCGACGGCCGCGGCGGCCACGAGAATGGTGATGGCGACGAGCAGACCGCGGCGGCCGCGCGCCGTCGAGCGCGAGCGCTGCAGGCGGTCGAGCACCTCGCGCCGCCACGCGATGCGCAGGTTGATCAGCGCGGCGATCAGCGTGGCGCCGGCGCCGATCAGCGCGCCGATCACGTTCGGCGACAGCTCGTTGAAAAGGGACAGACCTGGCACGGCGGACGGCAGCGGATGGAACGCGCCGATCTTAGGCAGGGACGGCAGCGCGGCCATCGCCTGGATGCATTAGTCAAACCCGGGATTCGGAGGGGAATTCGGCGCTTTTTGTCGCCCGTCCGCATCGGCATCCGCGACTTCCCGTATCCACGGCCGGGTCGCTCCGAACGCCGCGTCTTCCGTGTCATCCTTGCGGCATGGAAGTCCGCCGCTCGGTCGTTGTGCTGCGTCCCGCCGAGGTCGCGTTCGACGTGATCGAACAGGCCGAGCACTACCCGCAGTTCATCCCCGGCTGCACCCGCGCCGAGATCCTCGAGCGCACCGACGAGATCGTCGCCGCGCGGCTGACGCTGCGCTTTGCCGGACTGCCGATCCAGCTCGTCACGCGCAACCCCAAGCGCCGCCCGGACTGGCTGAAACTGCGCATGATCGAAGGGCCGTTCCGGCGTTTCGACGGCGAGTGGAGTTTGACCCCGCTCAAGCCCGACGCCTGCCGGATCGAGTTCACTCTTTTCTGCGAACTGGGCGATGCGCTGCTGCGCGGACTGGCCGCACCGATCGTGCGACGCTATACGGACGCGATGGTCGACGCGTACGTCGCGCGCGCCGAAAGCATCGGGGCGCCCGCGCCGCGCAGAATGCCGCCACCGCTCGAACCGGAGCCGATCATGAACGACGACATCTATCAAGCGCTGCGGCCCTCGCGGCTCGCCGCCGAGCTGAACGACGAGCAGTGCCGCACGCTCGCCGCGGCGATGGAGCTGCGCGACCTGCGCGAAGGCGAGGTGCTGGTGCGCGAAGGCGCACCCGACGAGCACTTCTACCTGATCGTCAGCGGCTTTCTCGGCGTGGTCAAAAGCGCCGGCACCAGCGACCAGGTGACGCTGAATACGCTGACGGCCGGCGATTTCGCCGGTGAGCTGTCGTGGCTCGACGGCGAAAAGCGCTACGCGTCGCTGATCGCCGCGGCGCCGACGCGCGTGATCGGTCTGGAGCGCACCCGGCTCGAGGCGCTGCTCGACAAGGACCCGCTGCTCGTCTACCGCGTGATGCGCGCGATCGTGCGCGTCGTGCACCAGCTCCAGCGGCGGCTGTGGATGCAGCAGTCCGAGCTGTCGAATTACATCTACAAGCAGCACGGGCGGTACTGAGGCGCTGCGCCGGCGCACGACCGGCGCGCGCAGTTGTGTTCGCCGCGGTGCCCGTTCAGACTGCGCGCTGTACGCCATGCCGAGGCGCGCGGAGACGCCGATGAACGAGGGGGCGGCCGACTACCGGACGTGGATCGGGCGCAGCGAAACGGACGAGGACGTCGCGCTGCGCGCACCCGCGCTGCGGCTTGCCGCCACGCTCGACCGCGCCGATCTGATCGCGAAGCTGCAGGCGCGCGATGCGACGCTGCCGCCGTGCTGGCACTGGCTGTATTTCCTTCCGCGCGCGCTGCAGTCGACGCTCGGTGCCGACGGGCATCCCGTGCGCGGCGGCTTTCTGCCGCCGGTGGCGCTGCCGCGCCGCATGTGGGCGGGCAGCCGGCTGGAACTCCGCGCGCCGATCGCGTTCGGCGCGGTGCTTGCGCGCACCAGCACGATCGCCAGCGTCGAGAACAAGTCCGGCCGTAGCGGTGCGCTGACGATCGTCACGGTGCGCCATGAGATCCGCGCAGACGGCCGGCCCGCGCTCGTCGACGAGCACGACATCGTCTACCGCGAAGCGCCGCAGCGCGGCGCACCGGCCCCTGCGCAAAGCGAAGAAGTGCCGCGCAGGGCGCAGTTCAGGCGCACGGTTGTTCCCGACCCGGTGCTGCTGTTCCGCTATTCGGCGCTGACCTTCAACGGCCATCGCATCCACTACGACCGCGGCTACGCAACCGAGGTCGAAGGCTATCCGGGGCTCGTCGTGCACGGCCCGCTGCAGGCTACGCTGCTGCTCGATCTGCTCGACCGCGAGCTGCCCGCCGCGCGCGTGCAGCGCTTCGCCTTCCGCGCGCTCGCGCCCCTGTTCGACACCGCGCCGTTCGACGTTTGCGGCGCGCCCGAAGGCGATCGCGTCCGCCTGTGGACGCAGGGACCCGACGGCAGGATCGCCATGGACGCGACCGCCGAGCTGGATTGAACCTTTCGGAAGCGTCGCCATGGATCTTCCGCATCCCGACCGCTATCAGGACATCCGCGACGGCATGCGCGAGCTGTGCGGCCGCTACCCCGATGCGTACTGGCGCGAGGTCGACGCGCGGCGCGGCTATCCCGAGGCCTTCGTCGACGCGCTGACCAAAGCGGGCTGGCTCGCCGCGCTGATTCCGCAGGAGTATGGCGGCTCGGGGCTCGGACTTGCCGAGGCGTCGGTGATCATGGAGGAGATCAATCGCAACGGCGGCAATGCGGGCGCGTGCCACGGCCAGATATACAACATGGGCACGCTGCTGCGGCACGGCTCCGAGCTGCAGAAGCGCCAATACCTGCCGCGCATTGCCCGCGGCGAGCTGCGGCTGCAATCGATGGGCGTGACCGAGCCGACGACCGGTACCGACACGACCAATCTGAAGACGACCGCGGTCAAGAAGGGCGACCGCTACGTCGTCAACGGGCAGAAGGTGTGGATCTCGCGCGTCCAGCACTCGGACCTGATGATCCTGTTGGCGCGCACCACGCCGCTCGCGCAGGTCGCGCGCAAGTCCGAGGGCCTGTCGATCTTCCTCGTCGATCTGCATCAGGCGATCGGCAAGGGCATGACCGTGCGGCCGATCCCGAACATGGTCAACCACGAAACGAACGAACTGTTCTTCGACAACCTGGAGATCCCCGCTGAGAACCTGATCGGCGAGGAAGGCAAGGGCTTCAGGTACATCCTCGACGGGCTGAACGCCGAGCGCACGCTGATCGCGGCCGAATGCATCGGCGACGGCTGGTGGTTCGTCAACCGCGCCACGAAGTACGCCGCCGAGCGCGTCGTCTTCGGACGGCCGATCGGGCAGAACCAGGGCGTGCAGTTTCCGATCGCCGAGGGCTACATCGAGATCGCCGCGGCGAACCTGATGCGCTTCGAGGCGTGCCGGCTGTTCGATGCGAAGCTGCCGTGCGGCGAGCAGGCGAACATGGCCAAGCACCTCGCAGCGAAGGCATCGTGGGAGGCGGCCAACGCCTGCCTGCAGACCTTCGGCGGCTTCGGCTTCGCGGCCGAATACGATGTCGAGCGCAAGTTCCGCGAAACGCGGCTGTACCTGGTGGCGCCGATCTCGACCAACCTGATCCTGTCGTACATCGCCGAGCACGTGCTCGGCCTGCCGCGTTCGTACTGAAGTGAAACCGAGCGAACGCAAAGACGCGGAGGGCGCAGAGACGCGCGGAGGAAAGGCGCCCCGCGTCCGTTGTCGTTCTCCGCGCTTGCCCGCGGCCTCTGCGCCTCCGTGTTCGCTCATCGACTTGCGTTTCGTGCGACGCCGGTCGCGCGTGGCGCGGTGGAGCCACTGACATGACGGCCGAAGCGTCGCACACTGCACGCAGCCTGCTGTTCGTCCCCGCGACGCGCCCGGACCGCATCGGCAAGGCGCTCGCGAGCGGTGCGGACATCGCGATCATCGACCTGGAAGACGCGGTCGCCGCGGCCGACAAGGACGCCGCGCGCGCGGCGCTGGCCGGTGCGGCGCACCGGGCGGCGGTGCGCATCAACGCGGTCGGCACGCCGTGGTTCGACGCCGATCTCGCGGCCTGCCGCGCGGCGCGCGTGCCGATCGTCGTGCTGCCGAAGGCCGAACATCCTTCGCACGCGCAGCGCGTGCGCGCCGCGTTGCCCGAAGCCGCGGTCATCGCGATCGTCGAGACCGCGGCCGGCTTCGAGAACATCGACGCGATCGCGCGCACGGACGTGGCACGGCTGGCCTTCGGCAGCCTCGACCTGCAGGTCGATCTGGGCATCGAGGACGACGGCGAGCCGCTGCACTACTTTCGCGCGCGCATCGTGCTCGCTTCGCGACTCGGCGGACTGCCGCCGCCGGTCGACGGCGTATGCACCGCGCTCGATGACGAAGCGCGACTGGCCGCGGAGCTCGCGCGGGCGCGCCGCTTCGGCTTCGGTGCGAAGCTGTGCATCCATCCGAAACAGATCGCCGCGGTGCATGCGGCGTTCGCGCCGACGGAGGCGGAGGTCGCGTGGGCGCAGCGCGTGCTCGCTGCTTCCGCCAGCGGCGCGGCTGCGCGCGTCGACGGCGAGATGGTCGATGCACCCGTCGTCGCGCGGGCGCGCCGGATCCTGCAACGCGCGCAGGGGATCTGACGGCGCGCGGCGCCGGCTCGCCTCGCCGAATCCGAGCGTCCGCCTCGGGCATTGCCCGGCTTCCATACGTACAAGCTCGAACCCGGCAGGCTGGCGCTTTCACGCGCGCGCACGCCGCGGCGGATCCCGGGGCCGACGGATCGGCTCGGTGCCGTCACCTTGCGCGCCGTCAAATCGCCGCGCCGCGCTTGCGCGTACAAGCCGCAATTAGAGCCTGCGCTCTAGCGGGCGCGGCCAAGGACTCGCCAAGGGAGGCAGACATGAAGCTCAGGAAGTACACGCGCCGGCAGGTGCTGGCGACCACCGGCGCCGCGGCGGCCGCGCTCGCCGCGCCGACGATCCTCCGCGCGCAGGCGCCGATCGTCATCAAGTTCAGCCACGTGGTGGCCACCGACACGCCCAAGGGCAAAGGCGCCGATTACTTCAAGAAGCTCGCCGAGGAGCGCACCAAAGGTCGCGTCAAGGTCGAGGTCTATCCGAACTCGACGCTGTACAAGGACCGCGAGGAGGTCGAGGCGCTGCAGTTGGGCTCCGTGCACATGCTGGCCCCCTCCCTCGCGAAGTTCGGGCCGCTCGGCGTGCGCGAGTTCGAGCTCTTCGATCTGCCGTACATCTTCGACAACTACACCGAGCTGCACGGCATCACCGAAGGGCCGATCGGCCAAGCCCTGCTGAAGAAGCTCGAGTCGAAGGGCATCACCGGGCTCGCGTACTGGGACAACGGCTTCAAGGTGATGAGCGCCAACAAGCCGCTGAAGAAGCCCGAGGACTTCAAGGGCGTGAAGATGCGCATCCAGTCGTCCAAAGTGCTGGAGTCGCAGATGCGCGCGCTCGGCGCGATCCCGCAGGTGATGGCGTTCTCCGAGGTCTACCAGGCGCTGCAGACAGGCGTGGTCGACGGTACGGAGAACCCGCCGTCGAACCTGTACACGCAGAAGATGCACGAGGTGCAGAAGTACGTGACGCTGTCCGATCACGGCTACCTCGGCTACGCCGTGATCACGAACAAGAAGTTCTGGGACGGCCTGCCGGCGGACGTCCGTACCGCACTCGAAGGCGCGATGAAGGACGCGACCAGGTACGCGAACGAAATCGCCAAGAAGGAAAACGACGATGCGCTGGAAGCGGTGCGCAAATCCGGCAAGAGCCAGATCCTGACGCTCACGCCCGAAGAGAAGAAGGCGTGGAAGAAGGTGCTGGTCAAGGTGCATCGCGAGAACGAGGACCGCGTCGGCAAGGATCTGATCGCCTCGATCTACAAGGCGACCGGATTCGATCCGAACGCCTGATCCGGCGACGGCACGCGCGGCGAGCGCAGTTCCAACGCGGGGCGGCCGGCGGCGCTGGCCGACCGCCCCAGGGGAGGAGGCGGTGAAGTTCCTCGATCATCTCGAGGAGTGGCTGATCGCGATCCTGATGGGCGCGGCCACCCTCATCATCTTCGTCGCGGTGCTGCATCGCTACGCGGCGGGGATGCCGATCCCGGTCGTACAGGACTGGCTGCTCGCGCTCAACCTCGGCTGGGCGCAGGAGCTGTGCATCATCATGTTCGTCTGGATGGCGAAGTTCGGCGCCGCCTACGGCGTACGCACCGGCATCCACGTCGGTGTGGACGTGCTGATCAACGCGCTCGACGATCGCAAGCGCGGCTGGTTCGTGCTGTTCGGACTGCTGGCGGGTGCGCTGTTCACGGCGACGATCGGCACCTTCGGCGCCAAGTTCGTTTGGGGGCTGGCCGGCACCGACCAGACCTCGCCCGACCTCGAGTGGCCGATCTGGATCGTGTATCTCGCGATCCCGCTCGGCTCGTACCTGATGTGCTTCCGCTTCCTGCAGGTGGCGTGGAGCTTCCACAAGACCGGCTTCCTGCCGCACGCCGACCACGGCCACGTCGAAGGCCTCGACAAGGAAGCCGAGGTCGAGTGGGCACTGATGCCCTCCGATCTGCATCCGCGCGACGTGAAGCCAGGGAAGCAGCCATGACCGGACTCGTGATTTTCGCGCTGCTATGCGCGCTGATGATCACCGGCATGCCGATCTCGATCGCGCTCGGCCTGACGGTGCTCACGTTCCTGTTCACGATGACGCAGGTGCCGCTCGAATCGGTGGCGCTGAAGCTTTTCACCGGGATCGAGAAGTTCGAGATCATGGCGATCCCGTTCTTCATCCTCGCCGGCAACTTCCTCACCCACGGCGGCGTGGCGAAAAGGATGATCCGCTTCGCCACCGCGCTGGTCGGCCACTGGCATGGCGGGCTGGCGCTGGGCGGCGTGCTCGCCTGCGCGCTGTTCGCCGCAGTGTCGGGATCGAGCCCGGCGACCGTGGTGGCGATTGGCTCGATCATCCTGCCGGCGATGATCGCGCAGGGCTTCCCGAAGAAGTTCGGCGTCGGCGTGATCGGCACCGCCGGCGCGCTCGGCATCCTGATCCCGCCGTCGATCGTGATGGTGATCTACGCGGTGTCGGCCAACGCGTCGATCGGCAGGCTGTTCATCGCCGGCATCATCCCCGGCCTGATGTTGGCGGCGCTGCTGCTCACCGTCGCCTGGTTCGTGGCGTGGAAACGCGGCTATCCGCGGATGAAGCGGGCGAGCTGGCGCGAGCGCTGGGCCAGCTTCCGCGAAAGCGTGTGGGGGCTGCTGCTGATCGTGGTGGTGATCGGCGGCATCTACACCGGCATCTTCACGCCGACCGAGGCGGCGGCGATGAGCGCCGCGTACGCGTTCTTCGTGTCGGTCTACGTGTACAAGGACCTGACGATCAAGCAGGTCAAGAAGGTGCTGATCGACTCGGCGAACCTGTCGGCGATGATCCTGTACATCATCACCAACGCGGTGCTGTTCTCGTTCCTGCTGACCTCCGAGCAGATTCCGCAGGACCTGGCGGCGTGGATCACCGACATGGGGTTGACGCCGTGGATGTTCCTGCTGGTGATCAACATCCTGCTGCTGATCGCCGGCAACTTCATGGAGCCTTCGTCGATCCTGCTGATCACCGTGCCGGTGCTGTTCCCGGTGGCGATGAAGCTCGGCATCGACCCGATCCACCTCGGCGTGCTGATGACGGTGAACATGGAGATCGGCATGATCACGCCGCCGGTCGGGCTGAATCTCTACGTCGCCAGCGGGATCTCCAACATGGGGCTCACGGAGGTCACCAAGGCCTGCGCGCCCTGGATCCTGGTGATGCTCGCGTTTCTCGCGCTGATCACCTACGTGCCGGCGATCTCGCTCTGGCTGCCAAACCTGCTGATGGGGCAGTAGCGCCGCCGGAACCCGCGAGAAGACCCGCGCTATCCGATCGCTGCGCCGCGATGGCGACTTCCTCGGCCTTTGCGGGCTGCGGTTTCACCACAGAGACACAGAGGACACAGAGAAAGGCGATGGTCTTTCTCGGTGATCTCGGTGGTGAAGTCTTCCGCTTTCCGTCGGTGGCGGTCATCGGTCAGCGCGCCTTGCGGTTCGGACAGGACGCGCAGGAAATCGGCTTGCCGTCGGGGCCCATCACCTTGGGCCCGCCGCAGGAGCCGCGCAGGCAGGGGCGCTTGAGCATCACGCCGAGCGCCATCGCGGCGATCGCGATGCCGATCAGCAGCGCGACCGCAGCGAACACCGGCCAGAAATTCGCGAGATCCATCGCGTTCAGGCGCGCGTGCCGCCGAGCGCGGCGAAAGCGGGCGTGGCGCGGTCGCGCAGGCCGCCGTCGGCATCGCGCTCGATGAAGTAGGCGGCGAGCCCCTGCGCCTGCGCGAGCGCCCACCCGCGCTCCGGCCCGAGCACGATCAGCGCGGTGGCGAGCGCGTCCGCCCGCATGCAGTCGCCGGCGACCACGGTCACTGAGCACAGCCGATGATCGATCGGGAAGCCGCTCGCCGGATCGATCTCGTGCGAATAGCGCTTGCCGTCCTGCTCGAAGTAGATCCGGTAGTCGCCGGAGGTCGCCATCGCGCCGCCCGCGAGCGGCACGATGTACTGCGCGCGCGGCGGCCAGGCGTCGGGCCGTTCGATGCCGATGCGCCATGGCCGGCCGTCGGCATGGCGGCCGCTTACGCGCACTTCGCCGCCGGCTTCGATCATGTAGTCGTGCACGCCGTCCGCTTCGAGCGCGCGGGCGGCCAGATCGACGCCGTAGCCCTTGGCGATGCCGCCCAGGTCGGCGCGCAGTCCCTCGCGCAGCTTGATCGCGCTGCGCGTCGGCTCGTCGAGCCGCAGCGCGCGATAGCCGACCGCCGGCCGTTGCGCCTGCACGCGCGCCGGCGGCGGCACGCTGCGGGTGGCCCGCCCCTGTGGCGGGCCGAAACCCCAGGTGTCGACGAGCGGCGCGACCGTCACGTCGAACGCGCCGTCCGATGCACGGCTCACCGCCTGCGCGGCGGCGAAGACCGCGTACAGCTCGGCCGAAAGCGCGAACGGTGCGGCGGCCTGCGCGCGGTTGAACGCGCTCAGCTCCGAGTCGGCGCGATACGCGGACATGCGCCGGTCGACGCCGTCGAGCGCGGCGTGGACGGCCTCGCGCAGCGCGCCGGCGCGCGCCTCGTCGAAGCCGCCCGCGAGCTTGACGCTGTAGCGCGTGCCCATCGTGTCGCCGGCGAAGTGCAGCAGGTTCGTCTCGCCGCGCGGGCGGCCGCAACCGGCCAGCGCCAGCGTTCCAAGCGCGCCCAGCAGCAGGCGGCGGCGTGTCGTCAGCAATGCATCCATCGTGGACTCCTTCATCCCTGCTTGCGCTCGGCTTCGCGAACGGCGGCTTCGAACCGCCCCTCGCCGTGTTCGATCATCTCGCGCACCAGGTCGCCGATCGAAATCAGCCCGTAGACGCGCGGCCCGTCGATCACCAGCAGATGGCGGTGGCGGTTGACCGTCATCAGGCTGAGCGCCGCTTCGACGGTCGTTCCGGGCGAAACGAAGCGCACGTCGCGCGTCATCACCAGCGAGATCGGCGTCGTCTTCGGATCGCGCCCGGCGTGCACGACGCGCGTCAGCAGGTCGCGTTCGGTGAAAATGCCGTCGACCAGGCCGTCCTCGTTGCGGATCAGCACCGCGCCGATGCGGTGCTTGACCATCGCGGCGACCGCCTCGGCGACGGTGGCGCCGGCCGGCACGGCGATCAGCTCGTCGCTCGCCTTGTTGCGGACCACGCTTTCGACGGTCGTTTGCATGGTGTCTTCTCCTCGCTCTGGCCTCACAGGCCGAAGTCGTCGAGCATGATGTTCTCGCGATCGACGCCGAGGTCGAGCAGCATGCGGATCACCGCCTTGTTCATCACGTCGGGACCGCACAGGTAGTACTCGATGTCCTCCGGCGCCGGATGGTGCTTCAGGTACAGGTCGCGCAGCACGTTGTGCCGGACGAGGCCGACCGGGCCGGTCCAGTTGTCCTCGGGGCGCGGCTCCGAAAGCACCAGATGCCACTCGAAGTTCGGATGCTCGGCGGCGAGCCGGTCGAACTCCTCGATGTAGAAGGCCTCCTTCAGATTGCGCGCCGAATACCAGAACGTCATCTTGCGCCTGGACTTCAGCCGGTAAAGCTGGTCGAAGATGTGCGAGCGCATCGGCGCCATACCGGCGCCGGCGGCAACGAAGCACATTTCCTTGCCGGTGTCGCGCGCGAAGAACTCGCCGAACGGACCCGACACCGTGACCTCGTCGCCGGGCTTCAGCCGGAACAGCCACGAGCTCATCTTGCCCGGCGGAATGTCCTCGCGGTAGTCGGGCGGGAACGCCACGCGGATCGTGAACATCAGGATGCCCTTTTCCAGCGGGTAGTTCGCCATCGAGTACGCGCGCGTCACCGGCTCGTCGACCACCGAGCGGAAGCGCCACAGGTCGAAGCGATCCCATTCCTCGCGGAACTGCGGGTCGATGTCGAACTCGCGGTAGGCGAGTTCATGCGGCGGGCATTCGGTCTGCACATAGCCGCCGGCGCGGAACGGCACGTCCTCGCCCTCGGGCAGCGCGAGCTTCAGCTCCTTGATGAAGGTCGAGACGTTGCGGTTGGACAGCACGCGGCAGTTCCACTTGCGCACGCTGAAGACCTCGGGGGCCAGCTCGATCTTCATGTCGTGCTTGACCTTGACCTGGCAGGCGAGCCGCAAGCCGCGCCGCGCTTCGCCCGGCGAGATGAAGCCCGTTTCGGTCGGCAGCAGCTCGCCGCCGCCTTCCTTGACGATCACCTCGCACACGCCGCAGGAGCCTTTGCCACCGCAGGCCGACGGAATGAAGATCTGGTTGCCCGCGAGCGCGCCGAGCAGCGTGCCGCCGGCCTCGACGCGCAGCGCCTTGCCCGGATCGTCGTTGATGACGATCGACACGTCGCCCGAAGGAACCAGCTTGCGGCGCGCCGAAAGCAGCACGGCCACCAGCGCCAGCACCACGGCGGTGAACATCGCGACGGCGAGGACGATGTCGAGCATGGCTACAGTTGAATGCCGGAGAACATCATGAACGCGAGCGACATCAGCCCGGCCGCGATGAAGGTGATGCCCAGCCCGCGCAGCCCGGCGGGCACGTTCGAGTAAGTCAGCTTCTCGCGAATCGCCGCCAGCGCGATGATCGCGATCGCGAAGCCGATGCCCGACCCCAGCCCGAACACGACGCTTTCGCCGAACGAGTACTCCCGCTCCTGCATGAACAGCGCGCCGCCGAGGATCACGCAGTTCACCGCGATCAGCGGCAGGAACACGCCGAGGGTGGCGTACAGCTTCGGCGCGTAGCGGTCGATCGCCATCTCGACGATCTGCACCGTCGCGGCGATCGTCGCGATGAACAGGATGAACGACAGGAAGCTCAGGTTCACGCCCGCGAGCGCGGGATGCGCCCAGCCGAGCGCGCCTTCGCGCAGCAGGTAGGTGAGCAGCAGGTTGTTCAGCGGCACGGTCAGCGTCTGCACGAACACGACCGCCACACCGAGCCCGATCGCGGTTTCGACCTTCTTCGAGCAGGCGAGGAACGAGCACATGCCGAGAAAGTAGGCGAGCGCCATGTTCTCGAGGAAGATCGAGCGGATGCCGAGGTTCAGGAAGTGCTCCATGCCTCAGTCCTTCTCCTGCAGCTCCGGCTTCCACTGCCGCAGCGCCCACACCAGCAGGCCGATCAGGAACAGCGCCGACGGCGCCAGCAGCAGCAGCCCGTTCGGCACGTACCAGCCGCCGTCCTTGGCGAGCGGCAGCACGGTGAAGCCGAACACGCGTCCGGCGCCGAGCAGCTCGCGCGTGAAAGCCACCAGCAGCAGCACCAGCCCGTAGCCCAGCCCGTTGCCGATGCCGTCGAGCAGCGACGGGTACGGCGGGTTGCTCATCGCAAAGCCCTCGGCGCGGCCCATCACGATGCAGTTGGTAATGATCAGCCCGACGAACACCGACAGCTCGAGCGACAGCTCATACAGCGTGGCCTTGAGCACCTGGTCGAACACGATCACCAGCGACGCGATGATCGAAAGCTGGACGATGATGCGGATCGACGACGGCGTGTGGTTGCGCACCAGGCTCACGGCGAGGTTGGCGAGCATCGTGACCAGCACCACGCCCGCGGTCATCACCAGCGCCTTGTCCAAGCGCGTGGTGATCGCCAGCGCCGAGCAGATGCCGAGCACCTGGACGCCGATCGGGTTGTTGGCGAGCACCGGCGCGAGCAGGATCGAACGCTCGCGCTGGCCGAAGCCGATGCCGGACGCGCTCATCGCGTCACCCCCTCGATCGCGCCTTCACGGAAACGCCTGAGGAACTTGCCGTAGCCTTCGTCGGACAGCCAGAACTGCATCAGTCGCGTGATCGCATTGCTGGTGACGGTCGCGCCCGAAAGCCCGTCGACGCGCAGCGGATCGGTCTGGGGCGGCCCGGCCTGTCCCTTGATCACCGTGATGCCGGCGCGCCAGTTCTGGTCGTAGCCCTTGCGCCCGTGCCAGAGCCGCTGCCACGCGGGATTGCCGATCTCGCCGCCGAGCCCGGGCGTTTCCTTGTGGTCGTAGTAGGTGAGTCCGCGCACGGTGTTGGCGTCGGCCGCGAGCGAAACGAAGCCGTAGATCGTTCCCCACATGCCGAGGCCCTCGACCGCGATCACCAGCTGCTCGACGCGGCCCTCCTTCAGCACGAAGTAGACGACGCCGTAGTTCGGAATCCGCCCGATGCCGGCGTTGTTCGGCGGCGCTACGCGGCTCGCGCCCGGATCGTTGCGCGCGGCGCGCTGGTCATAGTTGCGCGCGTCGATGCGATCCGCGGGCAGCAGTTCGCCGGTGGCGAAGTCGACCACCCGCGCGCGGATGTCGCGCTCGAAGAAACGCTCGACCTGCTGCCGGCCGACGCTCGCGCCCGGCTCGACGAGCCCTGCGGCGACCAGCACGTTCTTCTCCATATAAAGCCGCGCGTTCGCCTTCTGGCGCGGCTGCAGGGTCACCGCGGCGACCGACACCAGCGCGGCGCAGACGACGCAGACGACGGTCGCGAACAGCACCGTGTAGCGCGTCGAGTTGAGCCGGCTCTTATCCATGGCGCGCGAGCCTGCGGCGCACGTCGGCGCGGACGAAGCCGTGGTCGATGACCGGCGCCATCACGTTCATGAACAGGATGACCAGCATCATCGACTCGGGGTAGGCGGGGTTGACGATTCGGATCAGCACCACCAGCGTGCCGATCAGCACGCCGTAGACCCACTTGCCGCTTTCCGAGAACGGCGAAGTCACCGGATCGGTCGCCATGAACACGGTGCCGAAGGCCCAGCCGCCGAGCACCATGTGCCACCAGAACGGCACGCCGAACCACGGGTTCGTGGCCGAGCCGATCGCGTTGAAGACGAGCGCCGTCGCGATCGTGCCGAGCGCCACGCCGGCCATCGTCCGCCACGACGCGATCTTCGTGACGAGCAGCAGCACCGCGCCGGCGAGGCACGCAGCCGCCGAGGTCTCGCCCATCGATCCCGGCTCCAGTCCGACGAAGGCGTTCCACCACGAAAAGCCCGCTTCGTCGAACGACCCGGTCATCACGCGCATCTGCGCGAGCAGCGTGGCTCCGGAAAAGCCGTCGACCGCCGCGCCGTCCGGCACCGCGGTCCAGACCTTGTCGCCGGAGATCTCGGCCGGATATGCGAAGAACAGGAAGGCGCGCGCCGCGAGCGCCGGGTTGATGAAGTTCATGCCGGTGCCGCCGAACACCTCCTTGGCGAGCACCACGCCGAAGCTGATGCCCAACGCGGCCTGCCACAGCGGGGTGGTCGGCGGCAGGATCAGCACGTACAGGATGCCGGTGACGAAGAAGCCTTCGTTGACCTCGAGCCGGCGCACGATCGAGAAGGTGACCTCCCAGGCGAGGCCGACCGCCATCGTGACGACGTACAGCGGCAGGAAGTACAGCGCGCCGTGAACGAAGTTGGCAAGCGCGCTCGCCGGCGAATAGCCGACGCCGAGCAGCCGGATCAGCTCGTGCCGCCAGCCGTCGAGCGCGGCGGTCTTCGCCGGGTCGAGCGCGAGGTTGGCCTGCAGCCCGGTGTTGTACATCGCCATCAGCGCGCAGGGGATCGCGGCGACGACGACGAGGATCATCATGCGCTTCAGGTCGAGCGCGTCGCGCACGTGCGCGCCCGTGCGCGTGACCGAGGCCGGCGTGTAGAAGAAGGTGTCGATCGCCTCCCACAGCGGATAGAACTTCTCCAGCTTGCCGCCTTTCTCGAAGTGGCGGGCCTGGCGATCGAGCGCGGCGCGGAGGACTCGCATCAGTGTTCCTTGCGCAGGCGTTCGAGCGCGGCGCGCAGCAGCGGGCCGTATTCGTACTTGCCGGGGCAGACGTAGGTCGCGAGCGCGAGATCGTCCTCATCCAGCTCGAGCGCGCCGAGTTCCGCGGCGCGCTCGTCCTCGCCGGTGATCAGCGCGCGCAGCAGGAAGGTCGGCAGCATGTCGAACGGCAGCACGCGTTCGTAGGTGCCGATCGGCACCATCGCGCGCGGCGCGCCGTTGGTCGACGTCGAAAAGACGAAGCGGTGCGCGCGGCGGAACGCCCCGAGCACGGCGCCGGTCACCGAGAACTTCTCCGCGCCCGGCGCGATGAAGCCGAACAGCTCGCGCGTGCGCCCCTCGGGCAGTGCGGCGATCTGCAGGTGGTAGCGGCCCAGATAGCCCTCGGCCGCGCCGCGCGCCGTGCGGCCGTCGAGCACGGAGCCGGAGATCACGCGCTGCTCGCCTGCTACGAGTTCGCCGGCGACGATCTCGTCGGTCGAAGCGCCGCTGCGCGTGCGCAGCAGCCGCGGCCGTGCGATGCCCGGACCCGCGAGCGAAATCACGCGCGAGACGTCGAGCTCGCCGGTGGCGAGCAGATGTCCGATCGCGACGACGTCCTGATAGCCGATATGCCAGACGCTGCGCCCCGCGTGCACCGGCAGCAGCCGATGGACGTGCCAGCCGGCGTTGCCCGCGGGATGCGGGCCGGAGAAGATCTCGACCCGAACGCCGGGCGGCGCATCGACCGCAGCGCCCGGCGCGACGCACAGGTAAACGGGCTGCACGAGCCGCGCGAGCGCGGCGAGCCCGGTGCGAAACGCCTCCGCGCGTTCGGCGAGCACGAGGTTCGGCGGCGGTGCGTGCGGGCGCGTGTCGGTCGCGGTGACGAAAAGCGCCGCGGGCGTTGCGTCGGCCGCGGGTACGCGGCCGAACGGACGCGTGCGCAGCGCGGCCCACAGCCCGGACTCCTGCAGCAGCGCGCGCAGCGCGGGCGCATCGAACGCGTCCGGCGCGCGGCCGTCGTGCTGCGCGAACTTCGCCGTTGTCGCGTCCTCGGGGCCGACTTCGATCACCAGCGCGACGAAGGCGCGCCGCTCGCCGCGATGCAGTTCCGCGACGAGACCGCCGGCCGGCGCGGTGAGCTGCACGCCGGGATTGCTCTTGTCGGCGATCACCGGCTGGCCGCGCCGCACGCGCGCGCCGGGTTCGACGAGCAGCGCGGGCTTCAGGCCGACGTAGTCGGCACCGAGCAGCGCGACGCGCGAAACCGCAGGCGCAGCATCGAGCTGCAGCGCCGGCGCGCCGGCGAGCGGCAGGTCCAGGCCTTTCTTCGACGTGTGCAACGCCATCGGCGGCTCGTTTCGACGCGTGGTCGCGCCATGCGCAGATCCACGTAGACCTGCGGCGCGACCCCATCGCGTCAACCGTAATTGCGGCGCTCGCGCGGGGGCTTGACACGTGTCAACGTCCGCACCGCCGCTTCGGCGAATGCTTCGCAGGGATCAACCGGAGGCGACCACAGGGAGGGCAGGGCGATGACGACGGCCACGGCAGGGCAAGCGCTGCGCAAGCATCCTTTCGTGCAGACCTTCGGCGAACCGCAGATCGCCAAGCTCGCGGCGCTGGCGCGCGAAACGACGTTCGAGCGCGACCAGGTGATCTTCCGCGAGGGCGACGAGTGCTCGGAGTTCTATCTGATCGTCTCGGGGCTGGTGGCGCTGGAGATCGCGGCACCGGGGCATACGTTCCGGATCCAGACGCTCAGAGGCGGCGACGAGTTCGGCTGGTCCGCGATGCTGATGGGCCGCGGCAAGCACTTCCAGGCGCGCGCGCTCGAGCGCGTCGCTGCGCTCGCCTTCCAGGGCGCCGATCTGATCAAGGCCTGCCAGCAGGACGCGGCCTTCGGCTACGCCTTCATGCACCGGCTGCTCGAGGTCGTCTCCGAACGCCTGCAGGCCACGCGGCTGCAGCTTCTCGACATGTACTCGCCGATCGCAAAGAAGGCGGGCGCGTAGTCCTGCGGGCCTCGCCCCGGCGCGACGTTCGACTTAACACGGAGGAAGGCTTTTCTCCGTGATCTGCGGGCTTTAGTTCGGTCCACGCAAGCAGTGACGCCGCGATCGGCGGGCTACGCGACGCGATCCGCGGCGGCGACTTCTTCCAGCCACGCATCGACCGAGATCGGCAGCCAGCCGGTCGCTTCGAGCGCCCGATCCTCGAACACGTCCTGCCCGGGATGCGCGCGCTGCCATGCGGCGATCACGCGGTCGCGGTGGCGCAGCAGCCGCTCGATGTGCGGCCGGAACAGCACGATCATCGCGCTGATCCAGCGGTTGACCGGCCACGACGGGAATGCGTGGTCGACCGCGTACCGGTCGAGCATCCGGATGACGTCTTCGCACGGATACCAGGTTTCGCCGGTGACCCAGCGGTTGGTCGCGAACAGCCCGATCGGAAAGCCGTAGGCGTCCATCGAGATCGCGATCAGATGCGAATGCGCGTCGGCCCCGCTCGGCCAGGGCTCGCTTCCGAGCGGATAGGCCAGCGGTGCGACGCCTTGCGGCATTCCGCGCGCGCGCAGAAACGTGTGGAAGTGCCCGTGCTCCGCGTCGCGATGCGCGTGGTAGTAGTACTGCGCGCCCGTTTCCTCGTCGTAGACGTCGTCGCGCGGATAGTGTTCGAGCTCGACGAACGGGCCCTGGCCCCTGAGGACTTCGCCGACGACGTTCAGCCCGCCTTTGCGCAGCACGCGGTAGCACGCGCGGATCTCGGCGCCGGCTTCGAGCAGCGCGCGCCTCTGCCGCGCACGCAGATCGCGCGCGGCGGGCGGCGTCAAGCTCACGAGCGAGGCCGCGCCGTTGGCGCGGGTCGCCGCGCGCCGTGCGCGCGGCTGGAACGCGGCGAGCCGGCCGCCCCCTCGCACAGCGAAAGACACGGGCCACGGCCCGGGAAGTTCAGCGTTTCTTTGCGGCACAAGGGCTCTTCGGTGCGCAGGGGTTTGCACCGGCCATCGACGGCTTGAATCCCTTCTGGATGTCGACGACGTAGGTCGTCAGCGCGGCCAGCTCCTTCGACTTCCAGTCGAGCGGTTGCGCGGCCATCGGCCGGATCATGCAAAGCTGCACCATCTCGTCGGCGTGCACCTGCTTGAAGCCCATCTCGGTGGCCATCACGACCGCGTGCGGGTACGGCTTGGCGAACGTCGGCTGGTAGGCCTTGTAGCCTTCATGGCACGTATTGCACGAAAGCCCGTTGGTGCTGAGCCTGGTGTCGGAGAACAGGTTCTTGCCCAGCGCGACGAGCTCGGCGCGATTGCCCTTGTACGGCGTATGGCCGGCGGGGCGCTTGGCGGCTTTCAGCGCGCAGGGGTTGACGGCCGCACAGGGATTTTTCGCCGCATCGGGGTTGGCCTGCGCCGACTTGCGGCTCTTCGGCGCACACGGCGCACACCCGGCGGCGAGCGCGATGCCGGGTGCTCCGCACAGGCCGACCGACAGCACGCCGGTCGAAACCATGGCCGACATGCCGCTGCGAATGCGAAGTTTCGACCGTTGCATGGATGTCTCCTCGTTCGAATTGCGGCGCGGGCGCCGCTGTCGGACGCGACGCCCGCATTCGCATAAGTCGAACCAGCCGCCCGCGCTGTTACGCGCGCGGCTCACCAGCGCAACGCGCGGCGCCCGATGAGCGCGCCGGCGAGCGTCGGAATCGACGCGCCGATGACGTACCAGATCGCGAGGAAAGGTGCGGCGAGCTCGGGGCAGTGCAGCGCGTAGATCGCCGCGCCCGCGCCACCGGCCAAGGCGCCGGCGGCTGCCCCGGCCAGGGCCGGTCGCGTCGGCGCCATTTTGCGCAGCGCGAGCAGCGCGCCGACGAGCACGGGTGCCGAAAGCAGCGGAATCCACGTGATGCAGGTCCTCCAGGTCTCGCCCCACATCAGCGCGGCGCGCTCGGCCGGCGCCGCCGACACCAGCACCGGCGCCGCCAGCAGCCACAATCCGGCGATCGGCGCCAACGGCAGCAGCGCGGCCGACGACACGCGCGCCCCGGGCCGCGCCAGCCGCGCAGCCATCCACAGCGACGCGAGCGCCAGCGCGAGCCCGAAGCCGAACTTCGTCCAGAACATCGGCTCGGCGAGGTAGGTGCGCAACGACGGATTGAAACCGAGGAAGGCGATCATCAGGGCAGTCGAAAGCGGCAAGCCGAGCGCAAGCGCCGCGGAAAACGCGCGCGCCAGCGCGCCGCGCTCGACCGGTTCGAGCCCGTTGGCGAGCATTGCGATCAGTTCGTCGGTCTTCATGACTTGCTCCGAACCATGGCCGCGAGCGCCTTCAACCCGCGGTGCACGCCGACCTTGACGGCCGATTCCGAAAGCCCCGTCAGGCGCGCCGTCTCGTGCACCGACCGGCCTTCCAGTTTGACGTGCACGATCGGCAGCCGCTGCTTGTCGGGAAGCTGCTCGAGCAACTGTTCCAGATCCCGGCGCACGTCCGCCGCCGCTTCGTCCACGGCGAACAGCAGCTCGTCGACATCGTCGAGCGCATCGGTCAGCAGCTCGACGCGGCTGCGCCGACGCAGCAGATCGATCAGCTTGTAGCGCGCGATCGCGTGCAGCCACTTCGTGACCGGCTGCGCTGGGTCGTACGTGTGCCGTTTGTTGTGAACCGCCAGCAGCGTCTCCTGTATCAGATCCTCGATGTCGTCCGGCAGGCGCGTCATGCGCCGGCGCAGGAACGCCCGCAGGAACCCGGCCAATTCGGTCAGGAACCGGCGGTAGGCGGCGGCGTCGCCCTGCTGTGCGCTGACGAGCAACGCGCGCAGCCGACGCTCGCGTTCGTCTTCGCTGGTTTGCGCACGCTCCGTACCCCGCATTTCGTTCATGCCCGCGTTTCGGTTACAGCCGCGAAGGAATTCGTGCCGATTGTGCCGCAGTGTGTAACGGCGGCGCGCTTCGCAGCGAATGGCTTGTTGGAGGCGCCGGCACGGCGCTCGGGCGAACGACCTTATCGGGGACCGACATGACCGAACTCGACGCCGCGCTCGATGAGATGCGCCCCGTGCTGCTGAGGCTCGCGCGGCTGCAGCTTCGCAACGAGGCCTGGGCCGAAGACGTCGTGTCGGAAACGATCCTCGCCGCGATCGAGCAGGCGGGAAACTTCCAGCGCCGCGCCAAGCTGCGCACGTGGGTCGTCGGCATTCTGAAGCACAAGATCATCGACCAGCTCCGTCGCCAGACGCGCGAAGTGTCGATCGAGGGGCGGATCGAGTCGGGCGACATCGACGGCGTCGAGGATCTGTACGACGAGCAGGGCGGCCTCGCGCATCCGCCGCGTGCATGGGGCGAGCCGGAAAGCGCGCTGGCGAGCCGCGAGTTCTTCGCCGTGCTGCAGGCGTGCCTCGAATCGCTGCCGGGCAACCTCGCGCGCGCCTTTCTGATGCGTGAGTGGCTCGAATACGAGACGCCCGAGATCTGCGGCGAGCTCGGGATCACGCGCGCCAACTGCAACGTGATGCTGTTCCGCGCGCGCATGCGCCTGCGCGAATGCATCGAGGCGCGCTGGCTCGGCAAATCCTCGCCGAAGCGCTGCGGTTGATCGGCCGGTCGACGCGACGGCCGAAGTTTGCGCGCCGCCCCCGCGCGCCTGCGTAACAACGCGGCGCGACCCGCCGACCTAAGGAAACGCGCGCGGCGGTCCGCGCTGATTGCCGGCCGCGCGCAGGTCAGCGCAACCGAATGCGCTCCAAGGAGTCGACGATGCAAACATCGAAACTGATCGGCTCGCTCGTGCTCGCCGCGGCTTCGTCCCCCGCCGCTGCCGACTTCGGCGACGCCCATTACCGTTTCTTCGAAAGCATTGCCAACGCGCCGAGCGTGGCGCGCGAACAGGTGCGGCAGGAGCTTGCCGCGGCGCGAGCGAGCGCCGAAGTGCAGGTCGGCGAGCGCGGTTACGCGTTCGCGATCGAGCCGTCGACGCGCAGTCGGGCCGAGGTCGTCGCCGAGGTGCTCGAGGCGGCCCGGCTCGGCGTGCTCGTCGTCGGCGAAGCCGGCGCGCCGACAGCGACGGCAGAACAGGAGGCGTGCATCGCGGCCGCCGGAAGGGAGGCAGCGAAGATGTTCGCGAACTCCGTGCGCAAGCCGAGCGGTTGACGGCGCTGCGCTTGAACGGGAGGACCGGCGCGTGGTGGCGCGCCGGATGGATCGCGAGCTCGCTTTCGGCGAGCGCATCCGCCTTCGCCTCCACCTGGGCCTGTGCGAGCCGTGCTCGCGGTCGAGCGGCAGTTGGATCTGATCCGGACAGCGGTTCGCAGTCCGGGCAGGGACTGATGTCGCTCTCTGTGGTCCCGTGCTTCGGGATCCCGGATGGCGAGCGCACTGTTCGAGCATCCTGGGCGACTGCTCGCGCGCTTCCTGACGAAGCGGCTGTGCATCGCGCCGATCGCGACCTGCCGTCCGCAGGCGCTGGCGCGCGCTGCGCCGGGTCGGCGACGCGACCGCGATGCTCGGGCAGGAGCAGCGGCGATCCGCGCAACTGCGCGCTCAAGGCGCGCGGTAGACCTCGGTCTTCGGATAAAAGGCGACCCACGCGAACCAGAACGACGTCACGCCGGCGAGCGCGCGCTGCTGCCCGTCGTACGCCAGCGCGGAGCGGTGTCTGCGGTTGAAGCGCACCGTCACCGGTCGGCCGCCGACCGTGTCCTTCACCTCGATCTCGTCGCAGCCGCCGGCCGCGCGCTCCAGCAGGCTGAACGGATAGGCCTTGTGCACGCCGGCGACTTCGATGCCGAGCACCCATTCCTTCAGCGGGTAGCGGTCGTCGCGATGGTCGACGTCAAACATCAGCCGCTGGATCCTGTCGTAGCCCGCGTAGGGATCGTGGTCGTAATCGCGCGCAAAACCGGTGTCGGTCGAAAGAACCAGCGTCGACGGATGGCGCGCGCGCCAGTCGGCCCAGCTCGTGTGTTCGAGCGGCAGCGTCCGCAACACGGTGCCTTTCAGCGGACCGCTGACCGCCTGGTACTTCATCTGCGACCACAGCGACTCGGTGCGGCGGTCGTACAGCAGCACGTCGCTGTTGTACAGCAACCCCGATACGCCCAGGCTGAGCGAGCGGCCGCCCGCACGCGCGTCGAACGCCACGCCGCTGCCGCACAACGGGCAGTAGGTGATCGCCACCGGCACGTCGCCGAACCGGTCGTTGACGACCTCGTGCCAGTTCAGGATGCGCACCGGGTAGGCCTTCGCGATGCCGTCGAGCGCCAGCCCCAGCACGCGGTCGTCGGCGCGCAGACCGGACGCGTCGGCGGCGACGAACTGCGGCCGGTCGATCGCCGCGATGCCGTCCTTCGGAGGGCCGCCGTGGCGAATGCTCGCGACCGGGATCAGCGCATCGCGCACGTCGAATCCGTTGAACCCGCCGCCCGGCTGCGCGTGCGCAACCCACGCTGCGCAGGCCAAAGCGGCCGACGCCAGCGCACGGCGAAGCCACGGCCGGACAGTCATCACGCGTTGGTCGCCGCAGCGCCGCCGGCCGTTACGCCGACGCGGCCGTCAGAACTTCCCGAGCACCCAGCCGGGAAGGACCGCGACGAAGAACGCAGGCGCCGCGCAGACGAGCGCGGCGCTCGCGGCGAGCGCGCGGGTCGTCGCGGCCCGTGCGGCGGCCGCTTCGCTCATGAACGCGTACTGGATCACGCGCAGATAGAAGTAGATGCCGAGGTAGCTCGCGACCAGGCCCACGATCGCGTACAGCGTGTAGCCGGCCTCGATGACGTTCCTGAAGATCAGGAACTTCGCGACGAAGCCGGGCAGCGGCGGAATGCCCGCCAGCGACAGCATCGCGGCGGCGAGCACAAGCGCGGCCCAGGGCGCGCGCTGGAACAGTCCTTTCAGGCTCGCGAGCTCGTCCGCGGCGGCATCGCCCGCCGCGTCATCACGCCCGCGCGGCAGCGCGGCGAAGGCGAGCAGGTTCATCAATCCATAGACGAGCAGGTAGAACACGATCGCCTGGAAGCGCCCTTCGCCCGCACCGAGGAAGGCGAAGTACAGGTAGCCGGCGTGCGCGATCGACGAATACGCGATCATCCGGCGGAAGCTCGTCTGCCGGATCGCCGCGAGGTTGCCCCACACCATCGACGCGAGCGGCAGCAGCGCGAGCAGTTCGACCATGCCGCGCGGGATGTCGGCAGCGCCGAACAGCCGCGCGACCGCGAGCAGCACGCCCGCCTTGATGATCGTCGCCATGTACGCGGTCACCGGCACGCTCGCGCCTTCGTACGCATCGGGCGCCCACGCGTGGAACGGCACGATCGCCGCCTTCAGGAAAAACGCGACGACGATCAGCACGACCGCCGCGGTCGACAGCGTGTCGCCGGCGGCGAGCGCTTCGACGAACGCAGGCAGCGCGAGCGAGCCGGTGGCGCCGAACAGCAGCGCCACGCCCATCAGGAAGGTCGCGGTCGCCGCGCCGCCGAGCACGAGGTACTTCAGCGCCGCCTCGGCGCTGTCGTCGCGCCGGAACGCGAGCAGCACCAGCGCGTAGACCGGCAGCGACATCAGCTCCAGCCCGAGGAACAGCGTCAGGAAGCTGTCGGCCGAAAGCAGCAGCAGCGTGCCGTACAGCGACGACAGCAGCAGCAGATGGAAGCGGCTGTCCTCGAAATCGTCGCGCGACAGCAGCAGCACCGGGACCGTGAGCCCCAGCACGACCGCCTTGGCGAGCAGCCCGGCCGGGTCCACCGAGAACTGCCCCGCGAACGGCGCGGCTTCGTAGCCGCCGAAGCCGAGCGAGGCGGCCGCGGCCATCGCCGCGATCACCGCCAGCAACGCGATGCCGAGCGCGCCGCGCGGTTTCGGCATGAACACCTCGACCAGGATCAGCACGACGATGCCCGCGAGCAGCAGGTGCTCGGGCAGCATCGCGGTGACGACTTCGGCCCAGTTCATCGCGCGCTCTCCCTCGGAGGGAGGAGCTGCAGCTGTCCCCTCTCCCCAGTCATGGGGAGAGGGTTAGGGTGAGGGGCTTCAGGCTGCAAGGAAACCGCCGCCGCCTGCACCGGCGCCCGCGTTGCGGCGACCAGCTCCCGATACTGCTGCGCCGCCAGCTCCGTCTTGCGCATCGGCTCGTTCGGGAACAGTCCCAGCCAGAAGATCGCCACGGCGATCGCCGCGAGGATCGACTTCTCGCGCAGGTTCAGATCGGTCACCGGGCCGTGCGGCACTCTCGCCGCGCCGAACAGGAAGCGCTGCGCGAACCACAGCATGTACAGCGCGCCGAGCACCACGCCCGATACCGCGGCGACCGCGAGCACGAGCGGATAGCCGTCGCCCTGCTGGTAGATCGGCCACGCGGCGTTGAACGCGCCGAGCAGCACGAGGAACTCGCCGGTGAAGCCGCTCGTCGTCGGCAGCCCGACCGATGCGAGCGTCAGGATCATGAAGAACACCGAATACACCGGCAGCAGCTTCGCCAGCCCGCCGTAGGCGGCCAGATCGCGCGTGTGGCAGCGCTCGTAGATCATGCCGACCATCAGGAAGAGCCCGGCCGACGTGAGGCCGTGGCTCACCATCTGCACGATCGCGCCCTGGATGCCAAGCAGGTCGAGGCTCGCGAGCCCCAGCATCACGTAGCCGAGGTGGCTGATCGACGAATACGCGATGATCTTCTTGATGTCGGTCTGCACCAGCGCGAGGCATGCGCCGTAGACGATCGAGACGACCGCGAGCGTCATGATCAAGGGCGTGAACTCGCGCGTGGCGTCGGGGAACAGCGGGAAGCCGAGCTTGAGGAACCCGTAAGTCCCCATCTTCAGCAGCACGCCCGCGAGGATCACCGAGCCCGCCGTCGGCGCCTCGACGTGCGCGTCGGGCAGCCAGGTGTGCAGCGGGAACATCGGCACCTTGATCGCGAACGACAGTGCGAACGCGGCGAGCAGCCAGGTCTGCGCGCCGAGCGGAAGCTGCGTGCGGTACAGGTCCGCGAACGCGAAGGAAACGACGCCGGTCGTCGCGTGCAGCGAATACACGAGATAGATCACCGCGGCCAGCATCAGGATCGAGCCGAAGGCCGTGTACAGAACAAACTTCAGCGTCGCGTAGATGCGCCGCTCGCCGCCCCAGATCCCGATGATCAGGAACATCGGGATCAGCATCGTTTCCCAGAACACGTAGAAGAGGAAGAGATCCTGCGCGATGAAGGTGCCCAGCATCGCGAACTGGATGAAGAACACCATCGCGTAGAAGAGCTTGACGTCCTTCGTGATCGCGGAAAACGCGCCGGCGACGACGAGCGGGCCGAGGAAGGCGGTGAGCAGCACGAGCAGCACGTTCATGCCGTCCAACCCCACGTGGTAGTACACGCCCCAGGATTCGATCCAGGGGATGCGCGTCTCGAACTGCAGCCCCGCCACGGCCGGATCGAAGCGCAGGTATAGCCACACGGTCAGTACGAGCTGCAGCAGCATCGTCCAGAACGAAACCTGGCGGACCAGCGCGTCGCGGCCCGCGGGCAGCAGCGCCAGCAGCACCATGCCGGCGACCGGCAGATACAGCACGACGTTCAGCAGGGCGGCTTCAGACATGGCGCCAGATCCACAGCAGGCTCGCCACCGCCCCGGCGAGCACGAGGAACACGTAGAGCTGCAGGCTGCCGGTCTGCACGCGCGCGAACAGCGCCGCGCCGCCGCGCGCCGCGGCCGCCAGCGCGTGCAGCGTGCCGTCGATCAGCGCGCGGTCGCCGAGGCGCAGGAACACGTGCTCGGAGATCCAGTGCAGCGGCCGGCCGATGACCGCTTCGTACAGCTCGTCGACGTAGTACTTGTTCGCCAGCACGCGGCGCACGCCCGCGAAGCGTTCGCCGACCGCAGCCGCGCGCTTGGCATCGCCGCCGAAGAAGAACGCCGCCCCCGCGATGCCGGCCGCTGCGATGACGATCGCCAACGCGATCAGCGGCTTGTGCAACGGTTGGGCCGACTCGACGAGCGCCGGCAGCGGCAGCAGCGGCTCGAGGAAGTGCGGCACCGCGATGAAGCCGCCGGCCGTCGACAGGATCGCCAGCGCGACCAGCACGCCGGTCATCGACCACGGCGATTCGTGCACGTGATGCGCGACGTCGGGCGCCATGCGCGAGCGGCCGAGGAACACGAGCCACAGCAGCCGGAACATGTAGAACGCGGTCATCAGCGCGGTGGCCGCGAGCACGGCCCACAGCAGCGGCGAGCCGCCGCGCGCCGACGCGAACGTGAACCACAGGATCTCGTCCTTCGAGAAGAAGCCCGCCAGCGGCGGGATGCCGGCGGTCGCCGCGGTGGCGACGAGGAAGGTCGCGAAGGTCAGCGGAATCTTCTTCGCCAGCCCGCCCATCCTGCGGATGTCCTGCTCGCCGGACAGCGCATGGATCACGCTGCCCGCGCCGAGGAAGAGACACGCCTTGAAGAACGCGTGCGTGAAGACGTGGAAGATCGCCACACCGTAGGCGCCGACGCCGAGCGCCGCGAACATGAAACCCAACTGCGAGACGGTCGAGTACGCGAGCACCTTCTTGATGTCGTTCTGCGCGATCGCGATCGTCGCGGCGAAGAACGCGGTCGCCGCGCCGATCGCGGCGACGACCGCCGACGCCTCGGGCGCGTTCAGATACAGGCCCGACATCCGCGCGACGAGGTAGATGCCCGCGGTCACCATCGTCGCCGCGTGGATCAGCGCCGACACCGGCGTGGGGCCCGCCATCGCGTCGGGCAGCCACACGTGCAGCGGAATCTGCGCCGACTTGCCCGACGCGCCGATGAAAAGCAGCACGCCGACCAGGCTCGCCGACACCGCGACCGGACCGGAGGCGAACGCCGCGTTGATGCGATCCATGTCGAGCGTGCCGAGCGCGAAGTACAGCAGGAACATGCCGAGCAGGAAGCCGGCGTCGCCGACTCGGTTCGTGATGAACGCCTTCTTGCCGGCTTTCGCGTTTTCCGGGTCCTCGTACCAGAAGCCGATCAGCAGGTAGGAGGCCAGCCCCACGCCCTCCCAGCCGACGAACAGCACCAGCATCGAGCGGCCGAGCACCAGCAGCAGCATGAAGAACAGGAACAGGTTCAGGTATGCGAAGAAGCGCGCGTAGCTCCGGTCCTCGTGCATGTAGCCGATCGAGTAGATGTGGATCACCGAGCCGACGCCGGTGACAATCAGCGTCATCACCGCGGCGAGCCGGTCGAAGTAGAAGGCGATCTCGAACGCCGTGTCGCCGACCAGCGCCCACGTGTACGCGACCTCGACGATCGGCGCGCCGCCGGCTTCGAGCGCGCGGAACGTAAGAACCGCGAGCACGAACGAAGCGAGCGGCAACCCGCAGCCGACGACGCTGACGAAGCGCTTGCCGAGCGCGTTGCCGAGCAGGCCGTTCACCAGGAAGCCGAGCAGCGGGAGAAGGACGATGAGGGTCAGCGTGCCCATGGCCTACCCCCTCAGATCCGAATACGCGCCCGGATCGAGCGTGTGCTTGCGGCGCACGAGCAGCAGCACGATCGGGATCGCGATCGCGATTTCCGCCGCGGCGACGACGAAGATCAGGAACACGAGCACCGCGCCGACCGCCTCGCCCATCTGGTGCGCGAAGGTGACGAGCGCGAGGTTCGCGCCGTTGAGCATCAGCTCCATGCACATCAGCATCACGAGCAGATTGCGGCGGACGGTTACGCCGAGCAGCCCGAGCGCGAACAGCGCGAGCGCGAGCGTCAGCAGGAGCTGGACCTTATCCATCGCGCCTCCCGCCCGCGCGGATCACCGCGATCGCGGCGACCACCGCCGCCAGCAGCAGCACCGAGGTCAGCTCGAAGTGCAGCCAGTACGCGTTGAGGAAGGTCGTCGCGAAAAGCTGCAGGCCGAAGCCCTCGCTGCCCGCCGTGCGCGATGCCGCCGGCAGCGCGTTCCACACCGCGTACGCGAGCACGCCGATCAGCAGCACGAACGCCGCCAGACCCGGCAGCAGGAACTTCGAGTAGCGGCGCCGCACCGCCGGGTCGCGTACGTCGAGCAGCATGATCACGTAGACCATGAACACCATCACCGCGCCGACGTAGATCAGCACCTGGAAGGCGGCGATGAAGTGCACGCCGAGCAGGCCGTAGATGCCCCCCAGGAAAATCATCGTCGAGATCAGCGCGAGCGCGACCCGCATCGGCTGCCGCAGCACGATCATCAGCGCGGCGCCGACGAACGCGCACAGCGCGAACACGTACAGCAGCAGCGTGTCGAGGTTGGCGAGCAGCGTTTCGATGAGGCTCATGCCGCACCTTTCGGCGGATAAGGCTTCGCCACGTCGCGCTGCGGATTCCAGGTCAGCAGCTCTTCTTTGCCGATCCACATGCGCATGCGCTGCCCCGAAGGCAGGTTCGGCACCTCCGGCACCATACGGATGGCGTCCTCGGGGCAGGCCTCGACGCACAGACCGCAGAACACGCAGCGCGAGTAATCGATCTCGAAGCGCGCCGGGTACTTCGGATGTGCGGGATCGTCGGGGTCGAAGGCCGCTTCGATCTCGATCACCTTCGCCGGACAGACGGTCGCGCACATGTTGCACGCGATGCACTGCGGGCTGCCGTCGGGCCGCTGCGTCAGCACGTGCTTGCCGCGGTTGTGCCTGGCATAGTCGCGGCGCCGCTCCTCCGGGTAGTAGGTGGTCAGCGCGCCCTTGCGGCCGGTCATCCACTTGCCCATGTTGCGAAAGAAGACCCAACTCGTGATGCCCAGCCCGCGCAGGATCTCCGGCAGGTACAGCCGCTCCCACCAGCCCATCGTCGGCTGGTTCCAGTAGGTCTTGCGGCGGTAGCGCTTGTGCGTCATGCGTTCACCATCCGCAGAGCCCACACGGCGACGGCGGTCACCGTCAGGTTGGCGAGCGCGAGCGGGAACATGAACTTCCACGCGAAACGCAGCACCTGGTCGTAGCGGAAGCGCGGCAGCGACCAGCGCACGAGGATCTGGAAGCTGCACATCAGGAAGACCTTGGCGAGGAACACGACGACCTGCGTGACGACGACCGCGCCGTGGCTCATCTGGATCTCGTGGCCGCCCGGGAAGCTGAAGCCGCCGTCGTGCATGTACGGCAGGTTGTAGCCGCCGAGGAACAGCGTCGTGAACAGCGCGGCGATGATCGCGATCTCGATGAACTCCGCGAACATGAACAGGCCCATCTTCATCGCGCTGTATTCGGTGAAGTAGCCGGCGATCAGCTCACTCTCCGCTTCGGGCAGGTCGAACGGAATGCGCTTGTTCTCGGCGATCGCCGCCGCCATGAAGAGCGTGGCCGCAAAGGGCTGAAGCACGATGCCCCACGCGGGCAGGAAACCGAGCACCACCCCCGACTGCTGGCGGACGATGTCGTCGAGGTCGACCGTGCCGTAGATCAGGATCAGCCCGAGCAGCGTCAGCCCGAGGATCAGCTCGTACGAGATCATCTGGCTGCCGGCGCGCAGCGCGCCGAGCAGCGAGAACTTGTTCGACGACGACCAGCCGGCCAGCATGCAGCCGATGATCGTCAGCCCGCCGAATGCGAAGACGATCAGCAGTCCGGCGTCGAGCTTCGCGATCTGCATCGTGTAGGTCCGGTCGCCGAACCAGTCCGCGAGCGGCGGAATCAACTCGCCCGGGATCAGCACGCCGCCGAAGGGGATCACCGCGAAGACCAGCAGCACGGGCGTGAACGCGACCCACGGCGCGACCATGTACGCGTACCAGTCGTAGGTCTTCGGCTTGAAGTCCTCCTTGACCAGCATCTTCAGTCCGTCGGCGAGCCCGTGGAAAAGCCCCCACCAGACGAGCTTGATCTGCGTGAACGGCAGGCGCACGTACGCGCGGTTCGCACCGATGCGATCCGACATCACCGCGCCCTGCTTGCGCTCGACCCAGGTCAGGATCAGCCCGAAGGTCATCAGCATGCCGATCGCAAAGCCGATGTACACCGCGTAGACGACGAGGTCCTGGATCATCGTGATCTCACGCAAAGCTCACCAGCGACTGCCCGATCCGCGCGAACACCTGTTCGGCGTCGGCGACCGTCGGCTTCCGGGCGAAGCAGCGCTCGAAGCGGCGCACGACGCCTTCGAAGTTCGTGTAATGGCCGCTGCGTTCGGTCTGCACGCTGATCGGGATGAACGCATCGGCGTGACCGTTTTCGGGCTGCAGGTACGAGTTCAGCAAGACCACCTTCGCGCCGCGCGGAAGCCGCGCGAAGTCGAAGCCCTCGCCCCAGACGAGCACGAGGTCCGCGCCGTCGAGCTGCGGCGTTCGATCGCCGAACAGTTCGCGCGCGTAGCGCCCGTTCGGATTCTTGTCGCCGCGGATCAGCAGATCGTCTTCGACGACCTCGCCGGGCGCGGGCTGATGGTCGGCCTTGACGAAGCAGTCGAAGCGATCGCCGAGCGCGGCCTTGAACGCGTCGAGTTCCTCGTTCGAGCCCCAGCTCGACACCAGCGCGACCGGACGACGCGCGTCGGCGATCAACCGGCGCGCGGCTTCGATCGCGACCGCGAGTTCGACCGGCCTGCCCTTGAGCATCGCCTGCTCGGCCCGCGGCCGCTCGAAGATCTGCGCGAGGTCGCGCGCCTTGTTGCAGATCCAGGGGCCGATGTCCTCCGTGGCTGCACCGTGCAAATCCCCCCTGCCCCCCTTTACGAAAGGGGGGTGAGCGGCGGCACTCTGCGTTTCGCCCCCTTTGGAAAAGGGGGCCGCGCGAAGCGCGGGGGGATTTTGGGGCGTCACCCGCTCGATGCGCGCGTTCAACTTCGGATCGAGCGCGTTGAGCTTCCACTCCGGCTTGCGGTGCCAGATGTCGATCGCGCAGCCACGACTGCAGCCGGGACAGACCGAAGGGGTCGGCTTCAGGTACCAGACGCGCGCCTTGTAGAGGAACTGCCGCGACAGCAGCGCGCCGACCGGGCAAATGTCGATCACGTTGTCCGAGTACGGATCGCTCTCGAACGTTCCACCCTCGGTCGCGCGCACCAGCGACGTGTCGCCGCGATCCTGGATGCCGAGCCCGTTGGACTTCGAGATCTCGCGCGTGAAGCGCACGCAGCGCGAGCAGACGATGCAGCGCTCGTTGTCGAGCACGATGCGGCTCGACAGCGGATGGAACTTCGTCGCATGCACTTTCGGCACTGTCGACACCGACGGCGCGCCGTTGTATTCGTAGTGATGGTCCTGCAGCAGGCATTCGCCGGCCTTGTCGCAGATTCCGCAGTCGACCGGGTGGTTCAGCAGGATGAACTGCAGGATCTCCTTGCGCCGTGCGCGCACGGGTTCGGAGTCGGTCAGCACGCGCATGCCTTCGGTCGCCGGCATGTTGCAGGCGATGTCCATCCAACTGTTGCCGCCGCCTTCGCCTTCGACCTCGACCATGCAGACGCGGCAGTTACCCGCGACCGACAGGTTCGGATGCCAGCAGAAGTAAGGGATGTAGAAACCGGCGGCGAGCGCGGCCTGCATCACCGTCTGGCCCTTCTCGAAGCGGACCGGCTGGCCATTGACGAAGAACTCAGGCATACGCCGCCTCCGCCACCTGGCCGTGGTCGACCTCGAGCCGGCCGCCGCATTTCGAACGCTTGTGGGCGATGAAGTACTCGAACTCGTCGCGGTACTTGGCGATGATGCCGACCGTCGCGTAGCCGGCCGCGTCGCCCATGCCGCAGATCGTCGTGCCGTCGTTGGCGTCCGAGATGCGCACCATCATGTCGATGTCCTCGGGCCGTCCCTGGCCGGCGACGATGCGGTCGATGATCCGGTGCAGCCAGCCCATGCCTTCGCGGCACGGCGTGCACTGCCCGCAGGATTCGTGGTGATAAAAGCGCAGCATCACCTGCAGCAGCCTCACCATGCAGGTGCCTTCGGCGATCGCGATCATTCCGCCGCTGCCGAGCTGCGAGCCGCGCGCCTCGAACGCCTTGTGGTCGTAGGTGAGCCCGGCGATGTCCTCGCGCGTCAGCACCTTGGTCGAGATGCCGCCGGGGACGATGCACTTGAGCGGCTTGCCGCCGAGCATCCCGCCGCAATCGTCGAACAGGAACTTCTCGACCGGATAGCCGTACTCGACTTCGTAGACGCCGGGCTTGGCGACGTGGCCCGAGATCGAGACGAGCTGCGTGCCCGGGCTCTTCGGCGTGCCGATCTTCCTGAACGCCTCGGCGCCGTCGCGCACGATGCCGGTGACGTTGGCGAGCGTCTCGACGTTGTTGATGACGGTCGGCTTCTGGTACAGCCCGCGCACCGTCAGCCGCGGCGGGCGGTTGCGCGGATAGCCCTTCTTGCCTTCGATCGAGGTGATCAGCGCCGAGGCTTCGCCGCACACGTACGAGCCGGCGCCGCGATAGACGACGAGGTCGCACGCGAAGTCGGTGCCGAGGATGCGCTCGCCGAAGTAGCCGGCCGCGTACGCTTCCTCGACCGCTCCGGCGAGCCGGCGGTACGGCAGGTCGAACTCGCCGCGGATGTAGACGAAAGCGTTTCTGACCTGCAGCGCGTAGGAGGCGATCAGCATCGACTCGAGCAGCAGGTGCGGCGCGTTCTCCAGGATCCAGCGGTCCTTGAACGTGCCCGGTTCGCCTTCGTCGGCGTTCGCGCACAGATAGTGCGGCTGGCCGTCGTTCAGATGCACGACCTGCCATTTGCGGCCGACCGGAAACGCCGCGCCGCCGTGGCCGAGCAGGCCGGAAGCGGTGACTTCCTTCGTCACGTCCTCGGGCTTCATCGACGCGAGCACCTTGCGCAGCGTCCCGTAGCCGCCGCGCGCTTCGTACTCCGCCAGCAGATGCGAAGTCGGCGTGACCGGGAAGGTCATGATCACCTTCGCGCCGGTCATGTCAGCCGCTCCAGCAGCGCATCGAGCTTCCCCGCGTCGACGTTCTCGTGATACGCGTCGTTGACCATCACGACCGGCGCGGTGCCGCACGAACCGAGGCATTCGACGGTCGACAGCGTGAAGCGGCCGTCGGGCGTGGTCTGTCCGCTGCGGATGCCGAGCTTGCTCTGCAGCAGCTCGATCAGCCGTTCGCTCCCGCGCATCGAGCACGACACGTTGCGGCACGCCTGCAGGTGCCAGCGGCCGATCGGCTTGCGGCGGAACTGCGTGTAGAAGCTCAGCACTTCCTCGATCTGGATGCGCGGCACGCCGAGGTAGTCGACCAGCAGGTCGATGTCCTCGTCGGCGACGTAGCCGCGCTCTTCCTGGATGCGGCGCAGGCAGGGCAGCGTCAGCGACGACTCGAAGCCGGCCGGAAAGCGCGCCTTCATCCGCTCGAACTCGGGCAGCAGATGCCGCATCGAGCCGGTCTTGTTCGGGATCGGCGTGGCGACGAGCGTGCTCACCGGTCGCACTCCCCGCCGATCATGTTGATCGAGCCGAAGGTCGGCACGATGTCGGCAAGCTGATAGCCCTCGAGCATCCTGTGCGCGCCGCACATGTGAACGAAGCTCGGGCTGCGCACGTGCACCTTGTACGGCGTGCCGCTGCCGTCGCTGACGATGTAGAAGCCCAGCTCGCCGTTGGCGGATTCGTGCGCGACGTAGCAGTCGCCGGCCGGCACGCGCGGACCGTCCATGATCAGCTTGAAGTGGTTGATCAGCGATTCGATCTCGCGGTAGACGAGCTCCTTCGGCGGCAGCGTGCAGCGGCGGTCGTCGACGTTGATCGGCTGGCCTTCGGTGGCGCGCAGCAGATCGATCAACTGGCGGATCATGTAGATGGACTCGTCCATCTCGCGCATCCGCACGTAGTAGCGGTCGTAGTTGTCGCCCTTGATGCCGACCGGCACGTCGAAGTCCAGCTCGGCGTACGCGAGATACGGCGTGTCCTTGCGCAGGTCGCGCGGCGCGCCGGTCGAGCGCAGGATCGGCCCCGTGTAGCCCCAGTTGATCGCGTCCGCCGTCGAGATCACGCCGACGTCGCGCATCCGCTCGATGAAGATGCGGTTGCGGTCGACGAGCCCATGCACGCGGCCGACGAAGTCGTCGAATTGGCCGAGGATCTGCTCGAGCCGCTCGATCCAGCCTTCCGGCAGGTCGCGCGCGAGCCCGCCGATGCGGCCGTACGAATACGTCACGCGCGCGCCGGTCAGATCCGCCAGATGCTCGTAGATGTAGTCGCGGATCGTGACCAGGTACAGGAACGCGGTCATCGCGCCCAGCTCCATCAGCGCCGCCGCCACACAGGTCAGGTGATCGGCAACGCGCGAGTACTCCGCAAGCAGCGTGCGCAGCAGCTTGCAGCGGCGCGTGATCTCGATGCCCATCAGCGTCTCGACCGCGTCGCAGTACGCGAAGTCGTTGATCAGCCCCGAGCAGTAGTTGAGCCGATCGACGTACGGGATCAGGTTGTGCCAGGTGTGGTCCTCGCACTCCTTCTCGAAGCCGCGGTGCAGGTAGCCGCAGTGCACGTCGGCGCGCAGCACGCGCTCGCCGTCCAGTTCGGTGACGATCTGGATCGTTCCGTGCGTGGCCGGATGCGACGGCCCGATGTTGACGATCACCGTGTCGTCGCGCTGCGTTTCCGTGAACGCCGGGCGGATCGGGTTGGGGATCTTCATGTCCATTGGCCGAGATCCCTCGTGCTGCGATGAATTGCACTTCCCCCCCTTTTGCAAAGGGGGGTAGGGGGGATTTCCCGACTGTGGGCGCCGACGCCGATCGACACACCGAGAAATCCCCCCTGCCCCCCTTTTTCAAAGGGGGGTTCGTGCAGGGAAGCGAGCCGACGCACGGACATGATTCGTCTCACTCCGCTGTCCGATAAGGCACCAGCGGCTGCTCGTGCTGCTTCGGGTAGTCCTTGCGCAGCGGATGGCCGACGAAGCCTTCGTACAGCAGGATCGGGCGCAGGTCGGCGTTGCCGCGGAAGGCGATGCCGTACATGTCGTGGCACTCGCGCTCCATGAAACGCGCGGCGCCGTACAGCGGAACGAGCGTGTCGACGGTCGGATCAGGTTCGGCCACGCGCGTCTTCACGCGCACGCGCACCTTGTGCTGCGTCGAGTAGAAGTGCCAGACGACCTCGAAGCGCGGCGACTGCCCCAGCCAGTCGACCGCGGTGACGTCGAGGAACAGGTCGAACGCGAACTCATCCTTCAGCCGCTGCACCAGCGGCAGCAGTCGTGCCGGCTCGATGGCCAGCACCAACACGCCGTGCGCGATCGAAGTCTCGCGCGCCAGCGGTGCCAACGCCGACTGCATGCGATCGACGACGTGCGCGGCGGTCATCAGAAGTCCTTCGTCACGATCGGATGCCGCTCGCGCGCGATCTTGTCCTGCAACTGCATGATCCCGTCGATCACCATCTCGGGCCGCGGCGGGCAGCCGGGCACGTAGACGTCGACCGGGATGATCCTGTCGATGCCGGGCAGCGCGGCATAGTTCTGGTAGAAGCCGCCGCTGGTCGCGCAGGCGCCGAAGGCCAGCACCCATTTCGGCTCGCACATCTGCTCCCAGACCTTCAGCAGGATCGGCGCCTGCTTGTGCGTGACGGTGCCGACGACCATCAGCAGATCGGACTGGCGCGGCGAGAAGCGCGGCAGCGCGGCGCCGAAGCGGTCGGTGTCGTACGGCGTGCCGCTCACGGCCATGAACTCCATCGCGCAGCACGCGGTGACGAAGGGGTAGGGGAACAGCGAGAACTTGCGCGCCCAGCCGATCAGCTCGTCCTTCTTCGTCGAGATGAACTCGAACGCGCCGCTCTTCTCGTGCGCGATCGGGATCGTCTTGCGGTCCATCTTCATCGGGTCACCGCTTCGAGCAGCTTCGCGCGATACACGTACAGCAGGATCAGCACGAGCAGGAACACGAAGATGAAGAAGGTGACCAGCATGAAGCCGGTCAGCGGCTGCGCGCCGAGCGCCCAGATGAAAAGGAACACGGTCTCCAGATCGAACAGGATGAAGACGATCGCGACCGCGTAGTACTTGATCGGCACCGCCTTGACGTTGGTCGGATCGATGACGGTGGCGCCGCACTCGAAGGGCTCGAGCTTGACGTCGGTCGGCGCGGGCCGCGGTCCCAGCAGCCTGTTCAGCAGCAGCGTGAAGCCGACGAAGCCGAGGATCGCGAGCAGGTACAGCAGGAAGACGGCATACGGGCTCATCGTGGCCTCCGCCCCGGTGCCGCGTTCGCGCGCAGCACCGGGTCCGCACGAGGCGCCTCGGGTCTCCCCCTGGTCTGCCGATCGGACATGGATCGCTCGTCGTGTGTCGCCGTCGTACCGGTTCGCATCGCGCGGTTCGTCATCGCGCGCGCCGTTTCCTCAGGGCGGTAACGTAGGCGTTGCGGCTGTCGCCCACGTTGACCATCGTCAATCGCCGCCGACGCGCGCGGGCCTTGTTTGATCTTCGCGTGAATGCGAGCCGTCGCGCTGCCGCTCGACGCGGAAGGCACCGGTGCGAAGATGGAGATTGACGCCGAAAGACAGGCCAGCCGCGCGATTCGCGGCCGCGGCGACGACACGCACGGCTTCAGCCGTGCAGGCGCTCGTACTTGGCCTGCAGCTCTTCGCGCGACTCCTTGTGGTTCGGATCGGGAACGATGCAGTCGGCCGGGCAAACGTCGACGCATTGCGGCGTGTCGTGCGCGCCGACGCATTCGGTGCACTTCGCCGGGTCGATCACGTAGATCGGCGAACCCGCCGTGATCGCCTGGTTCGGGCAGGGTTCCACGCAGGCGTCGCAGGCCGTGCAGTCGTCGTTGATCATCAATGCCATGGGAGTCTCCTGGAAGTCGTGCGCGGCTAGACGAACGCGCTGGTGTACGAGGTGAGCGCCTTCATGTAGTTGGCGCGCTCGAAAGCGTCTGGATCGGGACAGGACTGCTGCGACAGCGACCCCTTCATCTGCGCGACCGACTCGTACTCGCGTTCGACCATCCACGCCTGAACGCCGCGGACGAGCTTGCCCGCATACGCGGTACCGTTGCGCAGCAGGCAGCTCGCGACCATCACGCAATCGGCGCCGGCGAGCAGAAGCTTCAGCACGTCGTCGGCCGTGTGCGCGCCGCCGGTCGCGGCGAGGCTGGCGTCGATCCGCCCGCGCAGGATCGCGATCCAGCGCAGCGCAAGCCGCAGCTCGTCGGACGTCGACAGCACCAGATGCGGCGCGACCGCCAGCTCGTCGAGCAGGATGTCGGGCTGCAGGAAGCGGTTGAACAGCACGAGTCCGCGCGCGCCCGCGCGCGACAGCCGCACGGCCATGTTGGCCATTGCGCTGAAGTACGGCGACACCTTCACCGCGACCGGAATCGACACCTGCCGCGTCACCGATTCGACCAGCTCGATGTAACGCGCCTCGACCGCGGCGCTCGTGTCTTCCGGGGCGGCGGCGAGGAAATACACGTTCAGCTCGATCGCGTCGGCGCCGGCCTGCTCGAAACGCTTCGCGATGCCGGTCCAGCCGCCCGGCGTATGGCCGTTCAGGCTCGCGATCACCGGCACCGACAGCGTGCGCTTGGCGTCTTCGATCAGCTTCAGATACCGATCCGGACCCGTGCGGTACTGCCGCGGCTCGGGGAAAAAGCCGCGCGCCTCGGGCGAAAGCTCGGCGCCGTACAGCATCAGGTCGTGCGTGGCCATCTCTTCGTGCTCGATCTGCTCCTCGAACAGCGAAGGCAGGACCACCGCGGCGATGCCCGCGTCCTGCAGGCGCTTGAGGCTGTCGATCGAGCCGGTCAGCGGCGAAGCCGACGCGACGATCGGATGCGCGAGCGCGAGGCCGAGATACGAGGTGCGCAGATCGACGCTCATGATTCGGCCCCCTGCGAAGGTGCGGCGGCTGCTTCGGCTTCGGCCTCCGCGCTGATCGGCGCCGCGGGTGCGGCCGCATCGGCGACGACGCGATGCACGCCGGCGATCTGCTCGTAAAGCTGCCAGCGCGCGTCGGCGTCGGCCTGCGCGGCTTTCGCGAGCTGCTTCGCGCGCACGGGATCGGCCTGCGCGAGCATCGCGTACCGGCCTTCCTTCATCGTGAACTGCTCGAGCGGAATCGTCGGCTTGCGCGAATCGAGTTTCAGCGGCTGATCGGCGCCGCCCATGCCGAGCCGCGGGTCGTAGTGGTACAGCGTCAGGTAGCCGCTCTTGACCGCGTCGCGCTGGTGGCTCATGCCGGTCGTCATGTCGATGCCGTGCGCGATGCAATGGCTGTACGCGATGATCAGCGAAGGCCCCGGCCACGACGCCGCCTCCTGGAAGGTGCGGACCGTCTGCACCGGGTTGGCACCCATCGCCACCTGCGCGACGTACACGTTGCCGTAGGCCATCGCGATCATGCCGAGGTCCTTCTTGCCGATCGGCTTGCCGGCGGCGGCGAACTTCGCGACCGCGCCTTTGGGCGTGGCCTTCGACGCCTGGCCGCCGGTGTTGGAGTAGACCTCGGTGTCGAGCACCAGGATGTTGACGTTCTTGCCGGAGGCGAGCACGTGGTCGAGCCCGCCGTAGCCGATGTCGTAGGCCCAGCCGTCGCCACCGACGATCCACACGCTGCGCACGACGAGGTTGTCGGCGACCGCGGCGAGCCGCGCAGCCTCCGGGAAGCGCAGCTTGGCGAGAATCGCCTTGAGCCGCTTGACGCGCTCGCGCTGCGCGCGGATCTCCTCGTCGTTGTCCTGCGGCGCGGTGAGCAGTTCGTCGGCGAGTTCTTCGCCGATCTCGGCGCGCAGCTCGCGTACCAGGAGTTGCGCCAGCTCGCGCTGCGCGTCGATCGCAAGCCGCATGCCCAGCCCGAACTCGGCGTTGTCCTCGAACAGGCTGTTCGCCCAGGCGGGGCCCTGGCCGTCGGCGTTTTGCGTCCACGGCGTGGTCGGCAGGTTGCCGCCGTAGATGGACGAGCAGCCGGTGGCGTTGGCGATCACCAGATGGTCGCCGTAGAGCTGCGAGAGCAGCTTCAGGTAAGGCGTCTCGCCGCAGCCGGCGCACGCGCCCGAGTACTCGAACAGCGGCTGGCGAAGCTGCGAGCCGCGCAGCGCGTCGATTTTCTCGAACGGCGGCCGCACTTCGGGCAGGCTCAGGAAGAAGTCGTAGTTCGTGCGTTCGGCTTCGAGGTGCTCGAGCTTCGGCCGCATGTTGATCGCCTTGTGCTTGACGACCTGCTTGCTGCGCGAAGGGCAGACGTCCACGCAGATACCGCAGCCGGTGCAGTCGTCGGGGGCGACCTGCAGGCTGTACAGCATGCCTTCGAGCCCGCTGCCGTCCTTGCGCGACCACGGCACCGCCTTGAAGGTCGACGGTGCGCGCTGCATGTCCTCGACCGTGAGCACCGTCTGGCGGATCGCCGCGTGCGGGCACACCAGCGGGCAGATCGCGCATTGCGTGCAGATCGTCTCGTCCCAGATCGGGATCTCGTGCGCGATGCTGCGCTTTTCCCACTGCGTGGTCGCGGTCGGGAAGGTGCCGTCGACCGGCAACGCGGACACGGGCAACAGATCGCCCTTGCCGTCCAGCATCAGCGCGGTCACGCGCTGGACGAAGTCGGGCGCGGCGCGCGGAACGATCGGCCGGCGGCTCATCGTCGAGTCGGCACGCGCAGGCACCTTGACTTCGCGCAGCGCCGCGAGCGACGCGTCGACCGCCGCGAAATTGCGATTCAGTACCGTCTCGCCGCGCTTGCCGTAGGTCTTGCGGATCGCATCCTTGATCTTCGCGACCGCCTCCTCGCGCGGCAGGATCCCCGAGATCGCGAAGAAGCACGCCTGCGTCACCGTGTTGATGCGGCCGGCGAGCCCCGCCTGTTTCGCGACGGTCAGCGCGTCGACGACGAAAAAGCGCAGCCTCCTGTCGAGGATCGTCTGCTGCGCTTCGCGCGGCAGCTTGTCCCACACCTCTTCGGGGCCGTGCGGACTGTTCAGCAGGAAGGTCGCGCCGGGCCGTGCCAGCGCCAGCACGTCGAGCTTGTCCATGAACTCGAACTGGTGGCACGCGACGAAGTCGGCCTGGCGGATCAGGTAGGTCGATTCGATCGGCCTCGGCCCGAAGCGCAGGTGCGACACGGTGATCGCACCCGACTTCTTGCTGTCGTAGACGAAGTAGCCCTGCGCGTGCAGCGGCGTGTTCTCGCCGATGATCTTCACGGTGTTCTTGGTTGCGCCGACCGTGCCGTCGGCGCCGAGCCCGTAGAACACCGCGCGGGTGACGCCCTCGGCCTCGGTGTCGAAGTCCTCGTCCCATTTCAGTGACAGCCGCGTCACGTCGTCGACGATGCCGACGGTGAAATGCCGCTTCGGCTGCGTCTGCTTCAGCTCGTCGAGCGCGGCCCTGGCCATCGCCGGCGTGTATTCCTTCGACGACAGCCCATAGCGACCGCCGATCACGCGCGGAAGCGGCAGGTCCTGCGGCCAGCCTTCGGCGAGCGCGGTGACGACGTCCTGGTACAGCGGTTCGCCGATCGCGCCGGGTTCCTTCGTGCGGTCGAGCGCGGCGATCGCGCGCACGGTCTTCGGCAACACCTCGACGAAGGCCTGCACGTCGAACGGCCGGTACAGCCGCACGGTGACCAGTCCGACCTTTTCGCCGGCGGCGGCGACCTTGGCGACCGCCTCGCGCGACGCACCCACGCCCGAGCCCATCTGCACCAGCACGCGCTCGGCGTCCGGAGCACCCGTGTAGTCGAATAGCCCGTAGCGGCGGCCGGTCAGGCCGGCGAAGCGCGCCATCGACTCGCGCACGACGGCGGGCACGGCCGCGTAGAACGGATTGCACGCCTCGCGCGCCTGGAAGAACACGTCCGGGTTCTGCGCGGTGCCGCGGATCACCGGCGCGTCCGGATTCAGCGCGCGCGCGCGATGCGCGCGGACCAGTTCCTCGTCGATCAGCGCGCGCACCTCCTCTTCGAACAGCAGGTCGATCTTGTTGACCTCGTGGCTGGTGCGGAAGCCGTCGAAGAAGTGCAGGAAAGGCACGCGCGCCTTGAGCGTGGCCATGTGCGCGATCATCGCCAGGTCCTGCGCCTCCTGCACGCTGGCGGACGCGAGCAGCGCGAAGCCGGTCGTGCGCGCCGCCATCACGTCGCTGTGGTCGCCGAAGATCGACAGCGCATGGGTGGCGAGCGTGCGCGCGGCGATGTGGAACACGGCCGGCGTCAGTTCGCCCGCGATCTTGAACATGTTGGGCAGCTTCAGCAGCAGACCCTGCGACGCCGTGAAGGTCGTCGTCAGCGCGCCGGCCTGCAGCGCGCCGTGCACCGCGCCGGCCGCACCCGCTTCGCTCTGCATCTCGATGACCTGCGGCACGCCGCCCCAGATGTTCTTCTGGCCGGCGGCGGACCAGGCGTCGGCCAGCTCGCCCATCGTCGACGACGGCGTGATCGGGTAGATCGCGATCACCTCGCTCGTCAGATGCGCGATGCGCGCCGCGGCTTCGTTGCCGTCGAGTACATGTGCGCGTTCGGTCATGGTTGCAGGTCCGTGGGTTACAGGATGCCGGCCTTGCCGGCTTCCCAGCGGCGGAATTCGGTCGTCAGCAGCGCAACGTGCTCGCGTTCCTCGGCCGCGAGCTCCTTGTACAGCTCGCGTTCGACCGAGCCCGCCGGTGCGGCGTCGGCTTCGCGCGTGAAGAAGTCGACCGCGCGCTGCTCGAAGGCGATCGCGATGCGGAAGAGGTTGGCCGGATCCTCGGGCTTGCGATCGACGCCGGCGAAGATCGCGGCGCGGTCGAGCTGGAAGTCGGCCGACGGCGGCGGCAGTTCCGCGTGGTAGCGCCTCGACAGCGTGGCCATGTGCTCGCGTTCCATCGCCGCGAAGCGGCCGAACAGCTCGCGCAGCACCGGATCGGCCGCGTCGCGCGCGGCGCGTTCGTAGAACGCGTGTCCGCCCAACTCAATCTCGAAGGCCTTGCGGACGGCCTCGAGCGCGCGTGCGTCGTCGACCGGTCCGCGCTCGAGCAGTTCGAGCCTGCCCTTGCAGTGCGGGCACATGCCGTACGGAAACGCGAAGCCTTCGCTGACCTTGCCGCACTCGGCGCAGCGCCAGCGCAGTTCCACTCCGGCGCAGCAGATGTACGGCTCGTCGTCTTCGAGCGGGCGCTTGCAGCGGGGGCAGATGCTCATGGACAGGTCCTCATTCGGGGGCCGGATATTCACCACAGCGGCACGGAGAAGAACAAGTACGTCTTCCTCTGTGTCTTCGTGCCTCTGTGGTGCAAGCGGTCTTTCATCGTTCGGCCTCGGCCGCAACCGGCGCCGGCGGCACGAAGGCCTCGGCATCCGCCTGCGTGATCGGCCATTGGGTCTTGCCGCTCGCGAGATACGCGCCGATCGCGCGCGCGGCGCGGCGGCCTGCGCCCATCGCGAGGATCACGGTGGCGCCGCCGGTGACGATGTCGCCGCCGGCGAAGACGCCGGGCACGCTGGTCGCCTGCGTGTACTCGTCGGCGACGATGTAGCCCCATTTGTTGAGCTCGAGCCCCGGCGTCGACTTGGTGACGATCGGATTGGCCTTGGTGCCGAGCGCGTAGATCACCGTGTCGCACTCCAGCTCGACGAACTCGTCGAGCGGCACCGGCTTGCGGCGGCCTTTGTCGTCGGGTTCGCCGAGCGCCATCTTCTGCACCTTCATGCCGCGCACGTTGCCTTCGGCATCGACCAGGATCTCGACGGGACCGTGCAGGAAGAAGAACTCGATGCCTTCCTCCTTCGCGTGCCGCAGTTCCTCGACGCGCGCCGGCGCCTCGGCCTCCGAGCGGCGGTACACGCAGCGCACCGTCGGCGTGCCGAGCCGCTTGGCCACGCGCAGGCAGTCCATCGCGGTGTTGCCGGCGCCGATCACGATCACGCTCTTGCCGAGCGTGATCGGCGTGTCCAGATACGGAAACTTGTCGCCGCCCATCAGGTTCACGCGCGTCAGGAACTCGTTGGCCGAGTAGACCTGCCCCGCGAACTCGCCGGGGATGCCGAGGAAGGCCGGAGCGCCCGCGCCGGCGCCGACGAACACCGCGTCGAAACCCATCTCGCCCAGCAGTTGCGGGATCGAGAAGGTCTTGCCGATCACCTTGTTCGTCTCGAACTTCACGCCGAGCGCCTTCAGCGCATCGACTTCGCGCGCGATGATCTCGCGCGGCAGGCGGAACGACGGGATGCCGTACTGGAGCACGCCGCCGACGACGTGCAGCGCTTCGTAGACGGTGACGTCGCAACCGTAGCGGACGAGGTCCGCGGCGACCGCGAGCCCGGACGGCCCCGAGCCGACCACGGCCACGCTTCCGAGCTTCCTGTCGAAGCGCGGCGGCGCGGCAGCGCGGGGCTTCGCGTTGTCGCCGACGAAGCGCTCGAGCCGCCCGATCGCCACGGACTCGAGCTTGCGCCCGACGATGCATTGCGCTTCGCACTGCGATTCCTGCGGACACACACGCCCGCAGATCGACGGCAGCAGGTTCGATTCGTTGATCACCGCGAGCGCGCCGTCCAGATCGCGCACCAGCAGGTGCTTGATGAAGCGCGGAATGTCGATCGACACCGGGCAGCCTTCGATGCACGCCGGCTTGCTGCACATGATGCAGCGCTCGGCTTCCGCGAGCGCGTCGGCCATCGAATAGCCGAGGTTCACTTCCTTGAAGTTGCGCGAGCGCTCGAGCGGATCGCGCTCGGGCATCCTGGTCGCGTGCGGGGCGACGTCCTTGTACTTCTTGTAGTTGGTCTTGTTCTGCTCGAACAGGACCTTCTCGACCTGACAGACGTGCGCGTAGTCGTTGTTCGCCGCGGCTTCTTCGCCCTTGAAGCGCTTCTGCCGCAGCATCAGCTCCTTGAAGTCGACCTGATGGCCGTCGAAGTCGGGGCCGTCGACGCACGCGAACTTGATCTCGTTGCCGACCGTCACGCGGCACGAGCCGCACATGCCGGTGCCGTCGACCATGATCGCGTTCAGCGACACCATCGTCTTCACGCCGAACGGCCGCGTCGTCTCGACGCAGGCGTTCATCATCGGCAGCGGGCCGATCGCGATCACCAGGTCGGGTTTGTCGCGCTCGAGCACTTCCTTCAGCGCGGCGGTGACGAAACCCGGCTTGCCGTAGCTGCCGTCGTCGGTGCAGACGATCAGCTCGTCGCAGTACGCGCCGAACTTGTCTTCCCAGAAGACGAGGTCCTTGGTGCGGAAGCCGATGATCCCGGTCGTGCGGTTGCCGGCCGCCTTGAACGCGCGCAGCTGCGGATACACGGGCGCCACGCCGAGCCCGCCGCCGACCAGCACGACGTGCCCCGTCCGGCTCACGTGCTGCGGCAGCCCGAGCGGACCGACGAAGTCGGCGAAACCGTCGCCCGCCTTGTAGTGATCCCGCATCTCGAGCGTGGTCTTGCCGAGCGCCTGGATCACCAGCGTGACGGTGCCGCGGTCGCGGTCGTAGTCGGCGACCGTCAGCGGGATGCGCTCGCTGCCTTCGTGCAGGCGAAGCATCACGAAGTGTCCCGGCTCGGCGGCGCGCGCGACGTCGGGTGCCTCCACTTCCCACAGGAAGGTCGTGTCGGAAAAAGCTTCCCGCCTGAGGATCCGATACATAGTGCGTCCGTCGAAGGATCGAACGGGCCGCCATCGACATATGTTTCGTTCGCGGCGACCACGAATCGGATGCTCGCATCCGGCCGCCGCGCACCGTTGACCGCGATCAAGCACTCCGGCATGCGTGACGCGTGCCGCATTGCGCAACAAGAACCGCCGCGCGATCCGGATCGACTTGACCGCTGTCAAGTCCGCGGAACTCGCTCGGGCGACACTGCGCAGCGTTGCAGCGGAACGAGCAGGCAAGCATGAATACCCGAGTCGATCTCGCGGCCGGCGTCGGCCTCGCCGACCGTCCGCGCAAGAGCCGCTGGCCGGCGCGCATGGACTTCGCGCAGAGCGCGAGCGGCCTGCTGCTGGGGCTGTTCATGTGGGGCCACATGTTCTTCGTGTCGTCCATCCTCATCAGCAAGGACTTCATGTGGACGATCACGAAGCTCTTCGAGGGCTACTTCTTCTTCGGCCGCTCCTACCCGGGCATCGTTTCGGTGATCGTCGCGGGCGTGCTGCTGCTTGTCGTGCTGCACGCTTTCCTCGCGATGCGCAAGTTCCCGGCGAACTACCGGCAGTGGCGCACCTTCGCCGCGCACCGCGCGATGCTCGGCCACGGCGACACGACGCTGTGGTGGATCCAGGCGATCACCGGCTTCATGCTGTTCTTCCTCGCGTCGGTGCACCTGTACCAGATGCTGATGCATCCCGGACTGATCGGTCCCTATGAATCCGCCGACCGCGTGTGGACCGGCCGCTGGTGGCCTCTGTATCTGGTGATGCTGTTCGCCGTCGAACTGCACGGCGGCATCGGCCTGTACCGGCTCGCGGTGAAGTGGGGCTGGTTGCAGGGCGACGATCCGGCGCAGGGCCGGCGCAGGTTGCAGTTCGCCAAGTGGGCGCTGACCGCCTTCTTCCTCGTGCTGGGGCTCGTCACGCTCGCCGCGTACATGAAGATCGGCTACGAGCATCGCGCGATGGCCGGACAGCCCTACGTGCCCACCTGGCAGCAGGCGCCCAAATGAAAGTGATCTACACCGACGTGCTCGTGATCGGCGGCGGACTCGCCGGATTGAGGCTGGCGATCGCGGCGAGGCGGCGCGGACACGACGCGCTCGTGCTGTCGCTGGTGCCGCCCAAGCGCTCGCATAGCAAGGCCGCGCAAGGCGGAATGCAGGCTTCGCTCGGCAACGTGATCAAGGGGCAGGGCGACAACGAGGACGTGCACTTCGAGGACACGGTGCGCGGCTCGGACTGGGGCGCCGATCAGGAAGTAGTGCGGATGTTCGTCAACACCGCGCCGAAGGCGGTGCGGGAGCTGGCCGCCTGGGGCGTGCCGTGGAGCCGCATCCGCAAGGGCGATCGCACGGTGATCATCAACGGCCAGAAGGTCACCATCACCGAACGCGACGCGGCGCACGGCCTGGTCGCGCAGCGCGACTTCGGCGGCACCAAAAAATGGCGCACCTGCTACGTGTCCGACGGCACCGGCCACGCGATGCTGCAGGCGGTCGGCGACCAGGCGATCGGCAACGGCGTCCCCGTGCACGAACGCACCGAGGCGCTCGCGCTAATCCACGACGGGAGCCGCTGCTACGGCGCGGTCGTGCGCAACCTGATCACCGGCGAACTCGCCGCTTACGTCGCGAAGGCGACCGCGATCGCCACCGGCGGCGCCGGCCGGCTGTATCGCGTGACGACCAACGCGGTGATCTGCGAGGGCATCGGCCACGCGCTCGCGCTCGAAACAGGGGTGGCCGCGCTCGGCAACATGGAGGCAGTGCAGTTTCATCCGACCGGCATTTTCCCGGCGGGCATCCTCGTGACCGAAGGTTGCCGCGGCGACGGCGGACTGCTGAAGGACGCCGACGGGCATCGCTTCATGCCGGACTACGAGCCGGAGAAGAAGGAGCTGGCGTCGCGCGACGTCGTCAGCCGCCGGATGGAGGAGCACATCGCGCGCGGCAAGGGCGTGAAGTCGCGCTTCGGCGATCACCTGTGGCTCGACATCACGCTGCTCGGCGAACACCACATCAAGCACAACCTGCGCGAGGTCTACGACATCTGCCATTACTTCCTCGGCGTCGACCCGGTGCGCGACATGATTCCGGTGCGGCCGGCGCAGCACTACACGATGGGCGGCGTGCGCACGAGGCCCACCGGCGAAAGCCCGACGCTGAAGGGGCTGTTCGCCGCCGGCGAAGCCGCGTGCTGGGACATGCACGGCTTCAACCGGCTCGGCGGCAATTCGGTCGCGGAGACGGTGGTCGCCGGCATGATCGTCGGCGAATTCATCGCCGACTTCTGCGACCGCGAGGACCTGAACATCCCGCTCGGCCTGGTGCGCGAGGCGGTCGAGCGCGAGCGCGCGAAGCTCGATGCCCTGTTGAGCGGCAAAGGCGGCGAAAGCGCGTCGGTGCTGAAGGCCGAGATGCAGACGCTGATGACCGACAAGGTCGGCATCTTCCGCAAGGGAGAAAACCTGCAGCAGGCGGTCGAGACGCTGCAGCAGCTGCTCGTGCGCAGCCGCAACATCGGCGTGCCGTACAAGGCGGCCGGCGCCAATCCGGAGCTCGTGACCGCGTACCGCACGCAGAAGATGCTCAAGCTCGCGCTGACGATCGCCTATGGCGCGCTCGTGCGCACCGAAAGCCGCGGCGCGCACTTCCGCCACGACTACCCGCGCCGCAACGACGCCGAATGGCTCAAGCGCACGCTGGCGACCTGGAAGAACGAATCCGACACGCTGCCCACGCTCGCCTACGAGCCGCTCGACGTGAAGAAGATGGAGCTGCCGCCGGGCTGGCGCGGCTACGGCGCGAAGGACTACATCGACCATCCCGACACCGCGGCGCGGCTGGCGGAGGTCGAAGCGATCAGGAAGCAGTACGCGGGCGAGCGCTTTGCGCTGCAGGCGGCGCTGCTGCCGTTCGAGCACCTGCTGCCGGCGCGGCTGCGCGGCCGCAACGAGCGCATCGACGAGCCGTTCGAGCCGGCCGAGCCGGTCTTCGTGCTCGAAAACGAATGAGGAAAGTACAGCCCGTCTGCACCAGCGATCCATGAGCACGAGCCCGCACGCGAACGGCCGGAAGATCCGGTTCAACATCCTCCGCTACAACCCGCAGGCAGCGGACGACGTCCCGCGCATGCAGGCCTACGAACTGGAAGAGGCCGACGGCATGACGCTGTTCATCGCGCTGAACGAGATCCGCGACAAGCAGGATCCGTCGCTGCAGTTCGACTTCGTCTGCCGCGCCGGCATCTGCGGGTCCTGCGCGATGCTGATCGACGGCCGGCCGGGGCTCGCGTGCCGCACGCTGACCAAGAACCTCGGCGCCGAGATCACGCTCGCGCCGCTGCCGTTTTTCGAGCTGATCGGCGATCTGTCGGTCAACACCGGCAAGTGGATGCGCGCGATGAGCGAACGACTGCAGACCTGGGTGCACGCCAGGGAGCAGGAAGTCGACCTGACGCGCATCGAGGAACGCATGGATCCCGAGCTCGCGGAGAAGATCTACGAGCTGGACCGCTGCATCGAATGCGGCTGCTGTGTGGCCGGCTGCGGCACCGCGCGCATGCGCGAGGACTTCGTCGGCGCGGTGGGACTGAACAAGATCGCGCGCTTCCGCCTCGATCCGCGCGACGCGCGCACCGACGCCGACTACTACGAGCTGGTCGGCGACGACGACGGCGTGTTCGGCTGCATGTCGCTGCTCGCCTGCCACGACGTCTGTCCGAAGAACCTGCCGCTCGCGACCCAGATCGCGTTCGTGCGGCGGGCGATGGTCAAGCAGGGGTTCGAGTGAAATCCCCCCGGCCTTCGGCCGGCCCCCTTTACGAAAGGGGGCTGGACGTCGAACTTCGGCGAAGGCCGCACAAGAAGCACGACTCCTGCCCCCTTTGAAAAGGGGGCGCGCGCGCAGTGCGCGGGGGATTTCACACCTCCACGCCGAGCAGCTTCCCAACCTTCGCGATGACCGTCGCCTTGTCGAAGGGTTTGACGACGAAGTCGGCCGCGCCCGCCTTCAGGCTGTCGACGACCAGGTGCTTTTCGCTGTGTCCGGTGATCATGACCACCGGAATGCCCGCGAACTGCTCGACCGCTTTCATGCGGCGCGTGACTTCGACGCCGCTGATGTCGGGCAGCTCGAGGTCCATCAGCACGAGGTCGGGGCGCCGCTTGCGCAGCGCGCCGAGCGCCTCCGCGCCGGAGGTCGCGAAGATCAGCTCGAGTTTCATCGAGTCCAGCACCTGCGCGAGCAGGCGGTGCTGGAACTCGTCGTCGTCGACCATCAGCACGATCGGGCGATGCTGATCGGCGAGCGCCTTCAGCGAACGCGCCGATTCGATCTGCGGCGCGAGCGCCTCCTTGAATCCGTCCGCCCACTGGCGCACCGGCGCCACCGCCTCGACCGCGGCGCGAATGCGGGGCTCGATCTGCTGCGCCTTGAACCGTCCCAGCTCGCTCTCGAAGCCGCTGCGGTCCTTCAGTTCGACCAGATCGCGCAGGTCGCCTTGCACGAGTTGGCGGCCGAAGCTGTCGAGCGCGGCGCCGATGTGCTGTCCGGCAGCGCGCAGCGAGCGGCTGGCTTCGTCGACGCGCTCCTGGCCGCGCGCGGCGTACTGCTCGAGCTGCGACTCCAGCTCGGCGATGCGCCGCGCCTGCGCCGCCAGCTCCGCGGTGTTCGCGGGCGCCGACCGGCGTGCCGCCATCTGCCGCAGCGCGTGGTGCACGGTCATCGGCAGCCGCGGCGCGTCGTGCGTCATCGGCCAGAACAGGATGTAGTCGTCGAAGTACTCCTTCTTGCACAGCTCGTAGACGCGCCGCACGTCGTCCTTGTTGCACAGGATCACCGTCCGGTGCGGCAGCGCGTGCACCGTCGTGCCGCGCCGGTACAGGCCGAGGTAGTAGCGCTCGGCCTTCTCCAGCGTGTTGAACGCGAGCACCAGCACTTCGGGCTTGCGCCGCTCGAAGTCCTCGACGCTGCGGTCCGGATCGGTCGAAATCGACACGTTGTCGAACTCCTCCGACAGCAGCTTGCGCACGAGATCCGCGTCGGACAGCGAGTCCGTCGCGACCAGGATGCGCGCGCTGCGGGCCGCCGTCATGCGGACCTCGGCAGCTCGCGATGGCGCGCACGCCAGGCGCGCAGCCAGTTGGGAACCTCGTTCGCCGGCATCGGCCGCGCGACGAACCATCCCTGCGCCAAGTCGCAGCCGAGCGCGCGCAGGCAGTCCCAGTCGTCGCGGTCCTCCACACCTTCGGCGACGGTCCGCAGGCCGAGCTGTTTCGCCATGCCCAGGTTGGCTTCCAGGATTGCGCGCAGCGAAGCATCCTGCGCTGCGCCGTGCACGAAGCTGCGGTCCAGTTTCAGTTCGTCGAACGGCAGTTCGCGCAGCTGAGCGAGCGACGAATAGCCGGTCCCGAAATCGTCGATCGACAGCCCGATCCGTTTGAGCCGCAGCCGGGTCGCGATGTCGAGCAATGCGGTGGGGTCGCGCATCGCCTGGCTCTCGGTGACTTCCAGCACCAGGCGGTCGACGGCGACGCCGGCCGCCTCCGCCTCGCGCACGAGCCGGTCCGGAAAGTCGAGCGCGACGAGGTTGTCCATCGAGACGTTGACCGAGAGCTGCAGCGCCAGCCCTTCGTCCTGCCAGCGGCGCACGTCGGCCAAACCATTGGCGAGCACCGCCCGCGCCAGCGCATCGATCAACCCGCCGGCCTCGGCATCGGCGATGAATTGGTCGGGGTACACGAGCCCGTCTTCGGGATGCCGCCAGCGCACCAGTGCTTCGACGCCGGTCACTTCGGCGTCGGCGAGATTCACTTTCGGCTGGTACTGATTGAAGAGCTGCCCGTCGAAGATCGCGCGTTCGATTTCTGCCGCATCGTAGGTCTTGCGCACGGGACGCAGTACCGAGTGGCGTTGGATCGTCGGAGCCGAATCGAGCAGGTGACGCAACCGCTCGAGCGCGACCGGCTTGCGCAGCGCGCCCAGCAGATTCAGCTTGTGAGCCCTGGCCAGCCGGGAGACCGACTGCAGGATCCGCTCGTCTTCGCCGCTGACCAGCACGAGCCCGCCGCGATAGCGCATGCGCGCCAGATGCCGCAGGAACTGAACGCCGTCCATGCCGGGCATGTTCAGGTCGCAGATCAGCGCGTCGAAATCCGCTTCGGGCCGCCCGAGTTCCGCGAGCGCCGCTTCGGCGCCAGTACACGTGTGCACGGCGTCGATGCCGACCAGAGCGAGCTGTCGGGCGAACAGCTTCAACGCGAACGGGTCGTCGTCGACGACCAGGACGCTGACGTTGCCGCGGTTCATCGTTACGCATCCTCCGACGCGAGCAGGCCGGCGATGTCCGCTTCAACCTGCGCAAGCGCGGCGTCGAACGATGCGACGCGGCCGGCGACGGCGTCGCGATCGCCGGCCTTGCCCGCGCGCTCGATCGCCGCGCACAGATCACCGAGCGCAAGCGCGCCGACTGCGCGCGCCGACGACTTCAGCTTGTGCGCGACCGCCGCGGCCTGCCGCGTATCCTTGTCGGTGCAAGCCACGCGCAGTTCGGCGGCCTGCTTCTTCGTGCTGCTTAGGAATTCGGCGAGCAGGTTGCGCAGCACCGCCGGGTCGTCGCCGACGTACGACTTGAGCACTTCGACATCGACCGCGGCGGCCCCCGCCCCGGCGGGCGCAGGTTTGGGGTCGGCGGCAGGCGCGGGGTGGGTCGGATGTAGCCAGCGTTCGAGTGCCTTGCGCAGCAGTTCGAGCTGCAGCGGTTTGCTCAGGTAGTCGTCCATGCCGACCGCCTTCGCGTGTTCGGCTTCGCCGCGCAGCGCATTGGCGGTCACTGCGACGATCGGCGTGCGGCGCAGTCCGCGCGCGACTTCCTCGGTGCGGATCGCTGCGGCCAGTTCGTAGCCGTCCATCACCGGCATGTGCAGGTCCGTCAGCAGCAGCGCGTAGCCGCCGGCGCGCCACATCCGCAGCGCTTCGGTCCCGTCGGCAGCGAACTCCGCCGCGCGGCCGAGCAGTTCGAGCTGCCTGCCCAGCACCTTCGCGCTGACCTCGTCGTCCTCGGCGACCAGGATCAGTTCGCCGCGGTCGCGCGCTTCGGCCACCGAAGGCGGCGGTACGGCGGCGACCGCCTGCACCAGCGCCGCCTCGTCCTGCGCGATCTCCGGCGACGCGCGCCCTGCCGCGACCGCAACCGCGCGCAGCAATGCCTGGCGGCGCAGCGCGGCGCCGTCGAGCGTGACGACCGTCGTCGACTCCACCCGCGCCCGCCGGCGCCGGCCGCGCGTGATCCAGAGCTGCCGCACCTGCGGCAGATCCTGAAACGCCGCGACGGTTTGCGGCGGCCGTTGGCTGCCGGGGTTGCGGATGACGACGACGGGGCCGGCGACGGTCTGCGCGACGCGGGCCGCCTCGTCTTCCTCAGCGGTTCGTCGCACGCCGGCACCCGCATGTGCGAGGTAGCTGCAGACGCCGTCGATGTCCAGTTCGTCGCTTTCGACGATCACGCATTCGATGCCGGTCAGATCGAGCAGGGCGCGCGGCGGCTCGTCGATCCGCACTTCCACGGGCAGCGTCAGCGTAAAGGTCGAACCTGCGCCGGGGCGACTCGTCACGGTGATCTCGCCGTGCATCAGATCGGCCAGGCGCTTGCAGATCGTCAGTCCCAGGCCCGTTCCCCCGTAGCGGCGCGTCGTCGACACCTCGGCCTGCGAGAACGGCACGAACAGCCTGGCGACGACGTCGGGCGCCATGCCGATGCCGTTGTCGGTCACCTCGAAAGCGAGCCGCAGCGGCTGGCGTTGCGCGACCGTGACGCGCACCGCGACCCGGCCGCGCTGCCCGCTGCGACCGGCCGAGAACTTGATCGCGTTGCCGATCAGATTGAACAGGATCTGGCGCAGTCGCAGCGGATCCGACGACACGCGCTCGGGAATCTCCGGCGCGACGAACACGCTCAAGTCGACGTCGCGCCGGTTGGCGAGCGGCACCATCGAATCGCACAGGCCTTCGACGACGTCGAGCACCGACATCGGCGTGCGTTCGATGTCCAGGCGCCCGGCTTCGATCTTCGAGAAGTCGAGGATGTCGTCGATGATCCCGAGCAGCGTGCGGCCCGATTCCTGCGCGGTGCGCACCAGTTCGAGCTGCTGTTCGGTCAGCCGACCGCGCGCGAGCACCTCGAGCATCCCGAGCACGCCGTTCATCGGCGTGCGGATCTCGTGGCTCATGTTGGCGAGGAAGGCGCTCTTGGCGCGGCTGGCGGCTTCGGCCTGGCGGCGCGCGTCCTCGACCTCGGCGGTGCGCTCGGCGACCAGCTCTTCGAGGCGATACCGATACTGCTCCAGCTCGGTGGCGATACGGCGCTTTTCGGTGATGTCCTCCTTGGCCGCGACGTAGTGCGTGATGCGACCGTCGGGTTGACGGATCGGGCTGACCAGCGCCGACTCCAGATACTCGCTGCCGTCCTTGCGGCGGTTCCAGAACTCGCCGGTCCACGACTGCCCCTGCTTCAGGGCCTTCCACAGCGACGCATACGTTTCCTTCGCAGTGCGACCCGACTGCAGGATCCGCGGATTGCGGCCGAGCAGCTCTTCGCGGCTGTAGCCGGAGATGCGGACGAACGCGTCGTTGACGTATTCGATCCGTCCCTGCAGATCGGTGATCACGATGCTTTCCGAGATCTGCTCGATCGCGAGCGACAGCTTGCAAAGCAGTTCCTCGGTTTCCCGGCGTTCGGTGATGTCGTTCAAGAGAACCAGTTCGGCCCGCCGGCCGTCGAATTCGATCGGATGCCGTGCGATCTCGGCGTCGATCAGCGTGCCGTCGCGCCTCCTGTGCCGCCAGACGCCCGCCTGTTCGATGTCGTGCAGGGCCGGTTGTGCGATGTAGTCCCGCAGCCGCTGCACATCTTCCGGCGGGCGGATGTCGGCGATCGTCATCGCCAGGAACTCATCGCGGCTCCAGCCGTAGTGTGCGACCGCGGCTTCGTTGACTGCCAGGAAACGCAGCGTTTCGAGATCGTAGACCCACATCGGCCGCGGATTGGCCTTGAAGAGCTTGCGGTAGCGCGACTCGCTGTCGCGCAATGCGGCCTGATCGCGCTCGCGCGCGTGCAACTCGCGATTCAGCAGGTAGGCGAGCAGCAGCGCCGTCACCAGCACGAAGGCGAGTCCCTTGTTGAGCGAGAGCTGCACATGAACGCTGCGATCGACGGGAAGGCGACCGAGCACCGCGTCGGACAGGACGATCCACAGCCCGCCGAAGACGGCATACGCCAGAGCGATGCGGGCGACCGCGTGGACTCGGGAGTGATTCACGAACTCGATCCTTCCGGTAGCTTGCCGACAGGCTCGCCGTGCAACCCGCTCGCAGCCACCGCGGCCCCTCTTGCCGGGAGGATAGGGGAACGGGGTCGTTACGGTCGGGTGATAAGCCGAATCTTCCCCTTGCTACTTCCCCTGGCGTGCAACGGGCTGCGGGCGGCTGCGCGAACAACCTTCTGAAGCACCCCACGCGAAGCGGAGGTCCTGCTTCGTTCCGCAGTTCTTCGCGTGGGCGTGCCTCGGCCCCCTTTTGCAAAGGGGGCCGGCCGTAGGCCGGGGGGATTTGGGCGCGGCGCACGGCGACTTCACCGTGTCTCGGGTGTGCCGTTGCGTAGACGTATCCGTCGAGCCGGCGCGCCCGTCGCGCAATCCGCTTTGTACGTGGATTACCGGAGCCGATCTTGATCGAAGGCACGGGTTTGCTTCACGGCGCTCCGAGAATGCGTTCGAAGGCCGACCAGGAAGCCCACAAGGTTTTCCCGCTCCTCGTTTTCACTCATCGGAGGTCACCATGGCAATTGCGCTCGAACAACGCGGCGCAACCCCTGCCGGAGCCCCGCCCGCTCAAAAGGCGGCCGGTGTTCCCGTCTGGAAAGTCCTGTTACCGGTGCTCGTCACCGTCGTCATCGCGCTGCTCCCGCATCCGGAAGGACTGGCGCCGCACGCGTGGTACTTCTTCGCGATTTTCGTCGGCGTGATCGTCGCGCTGATGCTCGAGCCGCTGCCGGGCGCGGCGATCGGGCTGATCGGCGTCGTGCTCGTAGCCGTGCTCGCGCCGTACGTGCTGTTCGGTCCCGCGGAACTCGCGAAACCCGGATTCAAGGCCGCCAATGCCTCGCTCGCGTGGGCGCTGTCGGGCTTCGCGAACACGACCGTGTGGCTGATCTTCGCCGCGTTCATGTTCGCGCTCGGCTACGAGAAGACCGGGCTCGGCCGCCGCATCGCGCTGGTGCTCGTGAAGACGATGGGCCGGCGCACGCTGACGCTCGGCTATGCGGTGACGATCGCCGATCTGCTGCTTGCACCCTTCACGCCGTCGAACACCGCGCGCAGCGGGGGCACGGTGTTCCCGGTGATCCGCAACCTGCCGGCGCTGTACGACAGCCGGCCGAACGATCCGTCGGCGCGGCGCATCGGCGGCTACCTGATGTGGGTCGCGATCGCGGCGACCTCGATCACCAGCTCGATGTTCCTGACCGGGCTCGCGCCCAACCTGCTCGCCGTCGAGATGGTCAACAAGACCGCGAAAGTCGCGATCTCGTGGACCGACTGGTTCGTCGCCTTCGCGCCGGTCGGCATCGTGCTGCTGCTGGTGCTGCCGCTCGCCGTCTATCTGATCTATCCGCCGCAGGTCAAGAGCGGCGACGAGGTGCCGAACTGGGCCGGCGGAGAGCTGGCGAAGCTCGGCCGCCTGACGCTGCGCGAGATCGAGCTGGCGGCGCTGGTGCTACTCGCGCTCGGCCTGTGGATCTTCGGCGGCGACGTGATCAACGCGACGACGGTCGCAATTGGCGTGATCGCGTTGATGGTGATCCTGCGCGTGGTGAGCTGGGACGACATCCTCGCCAACAAGCAGGCGTGGAACACGCTGGTGTGGTTCGCGACGCTGGTTGCGCTCGCCGACGGTTTGAGCCGGGTCGGCTTCGTCAAGTGGTTCGCCGACACGATCGGCAGCCAGATGACCGGCGTGTCGCCGACGCTGGCGATGTTGGCGCTGGTGGCGGTGTTCTTCTTCACGCACTACCTGTTCGCCAGCATCACCGCGCACGTCACCGCGATGCTGCCGGTGATGCTCGCGGTCGGCATGGGCATTCCGGGCATCGATATCCGCAGCTTCGCGCTGCTGCTCGTGTTCACGCTCGGCATCATGGGCATCCTGACGCCTTATGCGACGGGCCCGAGCCCGGTGTACTACGGAAGCGGGTACGTGCCGACGAAGGACTACTGGCGGCTCGGCGCGATCTTCGGCGTGCTGTTCATCGCCGCGCTGCTCGCGATCGGCGTGCCTTGGATGATGGCGCTCTGATCTGCGGCTGCTCCCACCGCGCCGCCGCGCCCTCCCGCGGCGGCGTTTTTTTGTGTCTCACCACCGAGACACCGAGAACACCGAGAAGGACAAGTCATTCCTCTGTGGCCTCCGTGTCTCGGTGGTGAATGCAAGAACCCCACCCGCCGCCAATGCCCCCAAGCGCGTCATTGTTGAAATAGTTGCTACAAGCGTGTAGCGTTCGTTACATGCCTGCTTGGACCCTGCTGATCCTGACGCTGCCGTCGCAGCCGAACGCCGTGCGCGTGCGCGTATGGCGGGCGTTGAAGGCGATGGGCTGCGCGGCGCTGCGCGACGGTGCGTATCTGCTGCCGGCGGACGCGCCGCAGGCGGACGAGCTTGCGGCGGTGGTCGCCGATGTCGAGGCCAACGGCGGGAGCGCGAGCCTGCTCGACGTGCGTGCGCGCGACGCGGCGCAGGAGCAGTCCTTCCGCGCGCTGTTCGACCGCGGCGAGGCGTACGCGCAGTGGCGCGCGACGGCGCGCGAGCTGCGCGACGCGCTGCGCCGGCTCGACGAAACGGAGGCGCGGCGCCGGCTGCGCGCGCTCGACGAATCGCTCGCATCGATCGCGCGCATCGACTTCTTTGCCGGCTCGGCGGCGGCGCAGGCGCAGGCCGAAGCGGAGGAGCTGCGCGCCGCGGTCGATGCGCGCTTCTCGCCCGGCGAGCCGCGGATGCGCGCAGGCCGCGCGAAACGCGCCGACCCGGACAAGTATCGCGGCCGCCGCTGGGCGACGCGCGCGCGGCCGTGGGTCGATCGGCTCGCCTGCGCGTGGCTGATCCGGCGTTTCGTCGATCCGCGCGCGAAGTTCGTCTGGCTCGACGCGTCGACCAAATCGCCCAGGACGCCGCGCGGCGCGATCGGCTTCGACTACGACGGCGCGACCTTCAGCCACGTCGGCGAGCGCGTGACCTTCGAGGTGATGGCGGCCGCGTTCGGACTCGACGACGATCCGGGGCTGCGCCGCGTCGGCCAGATCGTTCACTTCCTCGACGTCGGCGGCATTCCCGTGCCGGAGGCGGCCGGCGTCGAAGCGGTGCTCGGCGGACTGCGCGACGCCGAGCCGGACGACGACAAGCTGGTGCGCGCGGCGGCCGCCGTCTTCGATGCGCTGTACGCCGGCGCGAAAGGAGCATCGTGAACGAACGACCCGCGCCGGTTCCCTTCGGCGCCGCTTTTCTCTACTGGCTGCGGCTCGGCTTCGTCAGCTTCGGCGGCCCGGCGGGGCAGATCGCGATCATGCATCGCGATCTGGTCGAGCGCCGCCGTTGGATCTCGGAGAAGCGCTTCCTGCACGCGCTGAACTACTGCATGGTGCTGCCGGGACCGGAGGCGCAGCAGCTCGCGACCTACATCGGCTGGCTGATGCACCGGACCTGGGGCGGGATCGTCGCCGGCGCGCTGTTCGTGCTGCCTTCGCTCGTCGTGCTCGTGGCGCTGTCGTGGATCTACCTGCGCTTCGGCCACGTGCCTGCGGTCGCCGGCGTGCTGTACGGGATCAAGCCCGCGGTGACGGCGATCGTGCTGTTCGCGGCGTGGCGCATCGGCACGCGCGCGTTGAAGCATCCGCTGCTGTGGGCGATCGCGGTCGCCGCCTTCGTCGCGATTTTCGCGTTCGACGTTCCGTTCCCGGCGATCGTCGCGGGCGCGGCGCTCGCCGGCGCGATCGGCGCGCGCTTCGTTCCGAAGGCCTTCGACGGCAGCGCGGGCCACGGCGACGCGGGCAAGTCCTTCGGCCCGGCGCTGATCGACGACGACACGCCCACGCCGGCGCACGCGCGCTGGTCGCCTGCGCACGCGCTGCGCGTGCTCGTCGTCTTCGTCGCGCTCTGGCTCGCGGCGATGGGCGCGCTCGTCGCCTGGCAGGGCTGGCACGGCACGCTGACGCAGATGGGCTGGTTCTTCACGAAGGCCGCGCTGCTGACCTTCGGCGGCGCGTACGCGGTGCTGCCGTACGTGTTCCAGGGTGCGGTCGAGCATTACCAGTGGCTGACGACCGCGCAGATGATCGACGGGCTCGCGCTCGGCGAAACGACACCCGGACCGCTGATCATGGTGGTGGCCTTCGTCGGTTTCGTCGGCGGCTGGGGCAAGGAAGTGCTCGGCCCCGAGCTGCTCTTCGCCGGCGGGCTGCTCGCCGCCGCGCTCGTGACCTTCTTCACGTTCCTGCCGTCGTTCCTGTTCATCCTGATCGGCGCGCCGTTCATCGAAACGACGCACGGACAACTGCGCTTCACGGCGCCGCTCGCCGGCATCACCGCCGCCGTCGTCGGCGTCATCGTCAACCTGGCGGTGTTCTTCGCCGCGCACGTGTTCTGGCCGCAGGGCCTCGGAGGGCGCTTCGACGCCGTCTCGGCCGCGATCTGCGTGGCGGCATTCGTTGCGTTGTGGCGTTTCAAGCTCGGCGTCATCCCGGTCATCGCCGCGTGCGCGGTCGCCGGCTTTGCGCTGGGCGCGTTGGCTTAGGAGATACCCATGGACCGCATCACGATCTGCGAACTCGACGAATGGCTGCGCGCCCAGCGCAGCTTCACGCTGCTCGACGTGCGCCGCGAACGCGTGCGCACGGCCGACGGCGCCGACATCCCCGGTGCGCGCTGGCTGCGCCCGGAGGATCTGTTCACATGGAAGGACGAGGTGCCGCGCGACCGCCCCGCGGTCATCGTCTGCGCGCACGGACACGAGCTGAGCCAAGGCGCGGCGGCGACGCTGCGCGCGATGGGGCTCGACGCGCGCTTCCTCGTCGACGGCTTCGCCGCCTGGCGCGAGTCCGGCCGGCCGGTCGTGCCGATCGAACGGACCGAAGGAGCGCTGCCATGAAATGGGTCACGCGCGAACGACCGAAGATCGACCGCATCGCCTGCCCGTGGCTGGTCGCGCGCTTCATCGACCCGGCGGCCGAGTTCCTGTTCGTTCCGCCGGCCGAGGTGACGAAGGTTGCGCAGGCGGCCGGCGCGATTCCCTACGACATCCCGGGTGTGGAGCTGTCGCACGTCGGCGAGCGCTGCAGCTTCGACGCCCTTCTCGCGAAGTACCGGCTCGACGAACCGGCGCTGCGGCAGCTCGCGACGATCGTGCGCGGCGCCGACACGTCGCGGCTCGACCTCGCGCCGCAGTGCGCGGGGCTGTACGCGATCTCGCTCGGCCTGTCCCACGTCTTCGCCGACGACCACGCGCTGCTCGCGCACGGGCTCGTGATGTACGACGCGCTGTACGCGTGGTGCCGGCAGGGGCAGGGCGAAACGCATACGTGGCCGCCGAAGATGTAGCGATTCGGCACGCGCAGGCCTTCATGCGACCTTAACGATCGCTCCCTACGGTTCGTCCAAGCCGCTCGCGGTGAGCGGCCCTCACGGAAAGGGACGCGACATGAAGGCTCTGAAGACGGTTTCCGTTACGTTCGTTCTTGCGCTCGCTGCCGCGGCGCCGGCGTTTGCCTCCGACGACGACTGCCCCAAGGCGCCGCGCGAGCAGTGGCGCGCGGAGGCCGATGCGCGCGCCGCCGTCGAAGCGCTCGGCTACCAGGTCCAGGAAGTCGGGGCCGACGACGGCTGCTATGCCGTGCGCGCCGTCGACAAGAACGGCAAGCCGTACCAGATCAAGCTGACCGGCAAGGAGCTGCGCATGGTCAGCCGCTACGCGGTCAAGCGCGAGCTCGCGTCGCGTTGAGTCGGCGTCGGTTCAACCGTTCGCGCAGCAAGTGCCCGCCCTCTGCACGGGCGGGCACTTGACCGTGCCGTACGAGCAGAACACGCAGCAGTCGCCCGGCCGCGGCCGCAGCCGCGCGCCGCAGCTTCCGCAGTCGTGGAAGAACACGCAGGCGTCGAGCGGCATCGTGTGGGTCGAGCGATGGCCGCAACGCGGGCAGGTCAGCGTGGAGCGCGTCTGCACGGCGGCGTTCAACGAAGCAGCAGCAGGAGGCGCGGCTCGACCAGCGGTTGCCAGACGAGCGACACGAGCACGACCGAGCTGGTCGCGGCGAGCGCGATCCAACGCCGATCCGGCGCGACGGCGCCCGCGCATCCGGCGCTTGCGCGACAGGCGCGCCGCCGGCGCAGGTGCAGCGACCACGCCGCGACAAGCGCGAGCACAGCGGCGCCGAGCAGATAGGGCCGCCACGCGGCGAGCACCGGTAACGCGGCGAACGTCGCGCCGCCGAGGCCGAAGCCGGCGAATACCAGCGGCAGCACGCAGCACGAGGACGCGACGATGCCCGCCAGCCCGGCGCTGAGCCCGGCGCCGGCGAACAGCGTGCCGCCGTCCGCGCCCCGTGCCTCGTCGTTCGATGCAACGTTCATCGGAACCCCGGGACTGAACTGAAACTGAGTGAACGCGGAGACGCAGAGGGCGCAGAGGGGCGCGGACGAAAAGCGCTCCGAGTCGCTCGCCCTTCTCTGCGGTTCTCCGCGGCCTCCGCGCCTCTGCGTTCGCTCATTGGCACCCGTTTCATGCGTCGTGGGTCGCGCACAGCAAGGATATCGCCCGTCCGTTTCCGTTTCCTTGATCCGTGCACGAATCGAGTCGCTGCGAATGTGATCGACCTCACCGAGAGCCGGGTGGTGACGCTTTCGTCGGCTCGGCTAGCCCCGACGGTCCAAACTGGCTCTGCAGCCCGCGGGCCGAAAGTGCCGATTTACCGAGACAGAACGCACGCAGACGGGGGCGACCTCGTGAAATATCCGGGCTAAGCTCGCGCCCCTTCGCGCAACCCGCAATCCGAGCCCGCCTTGGAAGCGCTTCTCGTCTCCACCGCGCTCGTCGCGCTCGCCGAAATGGGCGACAAGACGCAGCTCCTTTCGTTCGTGCTCGCGGCCAAACTCAAGCGCAAGCTGCCGATCGCGGCCGGCATCCTGTTCGCAACGCTGGCGAATCACTTTCTCGCGGGCTGGGTCGGCGCGTGGCTGGCCACGCTCGTTTCGCCGCAAACGCTGAAGTGGATCGTCGCGGCGTCCTTCTTCGCGTTCGCGGTCTGGGCGTTGAAGCCCGACACGCTCGAAGGCGAACGGGAGTACTCCAGCCGCAGCGCGTTCCTGACCACGCTGGTCGCCTTCTTCCTGGTCGAGATGGGCGACAAGACCCAGCTCGCGACGGTCGCGCTCGCCGCGCGCTACGACGCGCTGGTCGCGGTCGTTCTCGGCACCACGCTCGGCATGATGATCGCCAACGTGCCCGCCGTGTGGCTCGGCGAAACCCTGGCGCATCGCGTCGACATGAAGCTCATGCGCTGGATCGCGGCCGCGCTGTTCGTGCTGCTGGGCGTGCTGGCGCTCTTGACCTGAAAGTCGCGCAGCGACTCTCGAAACGCCCCTCGCCCGCCGGGAGAGGGGCGGGGGTGAGGGAAACGGGCATGACTCTTATGCCTCGGGTTGTCCTTCCAGTGCGAGTCATGCCCGTTCGCCTGAGCGTTTCTCCCGACGGCGCGCAGCGGCAGCCCGCGCGGGCGCCGCCCGCACTGCAGCGCACCGTGTAACGGCTGCCGTTACACAAGGCGCAACCGCCAGTCCCGTTTGATGGCCGTCAACGAGCGCCGTGCGCACTTGGCGCACGCTGCGCGTCAACGATTCCGCGCGTTCGTCCGAACCGGATTCGCTTACGGGAGACGGTGATGATCGAAACCTTCTATGACGTGATGCGGCGGCAGGGCGTCACGCGGCGCAGCTTCCTGAAGTTCTGCAGCCTGACCGCGGCTTCGCTCGGACTGAGCCCCGCGCAGGCGCAGGAGATCGCGAAGAAACTCGAGACTCAGCCGCGCCTGCCGGTGATCTGGCTCGAAGGGCTCGAGTGCACCTGCTGCAGCGAGTCGTTCATCCGCTCGGCGCATCCGCTCGCCAAGGACGTCGTCCTGTCGACGATCTCGCTCGACTACCACATGACGCTGTCGGCCGCGGCCGGCCAGCAGCTGCGCGCCAACGCGCACGAGATCATCGAGAAGTACAAGGGCAACTACATCCTCGCGGTCGAGGGCAACCCGCCGCTCGGCGAAGACGGCATGTACTGCATCTACTACGGGCTGCCGTTCGTCGAGGTGCTGAAGGAGTACGCGAAGCACGCGAAGGCGATCGTGGCGTGGGGTTCGTGCGCGTCGTGGGGCTGCGTGCAGTCGGCCAAGCCGAACCCGACGCAGGCCACGCCGGTCCACAAGGTGATCGTCGACAAGCCGATCATCAAGGTGCCGGGCTGCCCGCCGATCGCCGAGGTGATGAGCGCGGTCGTCACGTACGTCACCGCGTTCGACCGGATTCCGGAGCTGGACCGCATCGGCCGGCCGAAGATGTTCTACAGCCAGCGCATCCACGACAAGTGCTACCGGCGGCCGCACTTCGACGCCGGTCAGTTCGCCGAAGCGTGGGACGACGAGGGCGCGCGCAAGGGCTACTGCCTGTACAAGCTCGGCTGCAAGGGCCCGACGACCTACAACGCGTGCTCGACCACGCGCTGGAACGAAGGCGTGAGCTTCCCGATCGGTTCGGGGCACGGTTGCCTCGGCTGCACCGAGGAAGGCTTCTGGGACAAGGGCTCGTTCTACGACCGGCTCACGAACATCAAGGATTTCGGCGTCGAGGCGAATGCAGACAAGGTCGGCGCGGTCGCGGCCGGTGTGGTCGGCGCGGCGGTCGTTGCGCACGCGGCGGTCAGCGCGCTGCAGCGCGCAGCGGGTCGTTCGAAGTCGTCCGAGAAAGCGTAGGCGGGAGAGTCAGCCATGCCAGTCATCGAAACCCAAGGTTTCAAGCTCGATAACAGCGGCACGCGGGTCGTCGTCGATCCGATCTGCCGCATCGAGGGCCATCTGCGCGTCGAGGTCAACCTCGACAAGGACAACGTGATCCGCAACGCGGTTTCGACCGGAACGATGTGGCGCGGTCTCGAGGTGATCCTGAAGGGCCGCGATCCGCGCGACGCCTGGGCGTTCACCGAAAGGATCTGCGGCGTGTGCACGGGTGTACACGCGCTCGCCTCGGTGCGCTGCGTCGAGGACGCGCTCGGCATCAAGATTCCGGACACGGCGAACGTGATCCGCAACCTGATGCACGCCACGCTGTACGCGCAGGACCATCTGGTGCACTTCTACCACCTGCACGCGCTCGACTGGGTCGACGTGGTCAGTGCGCTGAAGGCCGATCCGAAGAGGACCTCGGAACTCGCGCAGTCGATCAGCAACTGGCCGATGAGCTCGCCCGGCTACTACCGCGACTTGCACGCACGGCTGAAGAAGTTCGTCGACAGCGGCCAGTTGGGTCCGTTCCGCAACGGCTACTGGGGTCACCCGGCGTACAAGCTGCCGCCCGAGGCGAACCTGATGGCGGTCGGCCACTACCTCGAGGCGCTCGACTTCCAGAAGGAGATCGTCAAGATCCAGACGATCTTCGGCGGCAAGAACCCGCATCCGAACTGGCTGGTCGGCGGCGTGCCGTGCTCGATCAACGTCGACGGGGTCGGCGCGGTCGGCGCGATCAACATGGAGCGGCTGAACATGGTGTCGAAGATCATCGACGACACCATCGCGTTCATCGACCAGGTCTACATCCCCGACCTGCTCGCGATCGCGAGCTTCTACAAGGACTGGGGCGCGATCGGCGGCGGCATCGCCAGCCAGAATCTGCTCGCCTACGGCGAGTTCCCCGACATCGCCAACGACGACAGCAACAAGAGCCTGCTGATGCCGCGCGGCGCGATCCTGAACGGCAACCTGAAGGAGATCCACCCGGTCGATCTCAAGGATCCGAACCTGATCCAGGAGTACGTGACGCACAGCTGGTACAAGTACCAGGACGAGACGAAAGGCCTGCATCCGTTCGACGGCGTCACCGAACCGAACTTCGTGCTCGGCAAGGAGACGAAGGGCTCGAAGTCCGAGATCAAGGCGGTCGACGAGAGCGCGAAATACTCGTGGGTCAAGTCGCCGCGCTTCAAGGGCCAGCCGATGGAGGTCGGCCCGCTCGCGCGCTATGTCGTCGCCTACGCGATGGGCAAGCCGGAGTTCAAGGAGCCGGTCGACATGGTGCTGAAGAAGCTCGACGTGCCGATCACGGCGCTGTTCTCGACGCTCGGCCGCACGGCCGCGCGCGGGCTGGAGTGTTCGTGGGCCGCGCACAAGATGAAGTACTTCTTCGGCAAGCTGATGGCCAACATCAAGGCGGGCAACGTCGCGACGGCCAACATCGACCGCTGGGAGCCGAAGACCTGGCCGGCCGAGGCGAAGGGCGCGGGCTACTGCGAGGCGCCGCGCGGTGCGCTCGGACACTGGATCCGGATCCGCAACACGAAGATCGACAACTACCAGTGCATCGTGCCGACGACGTGGAACGCGGGTCCGCGCGACCACAAGAACCAGATCGGCGCGTACGAAGCCTCGCTGATGAACACCAAGATGGCGAAGGCCGACCAGCCGCTCGAGATCCTGCGCACGATCCACAGCTTCGACCCGTGCCTGGCGTGCGCCACGCACGTGATCTCGCCCGAGGGCGAGGAAATCACGCGCGTGACGGTGCGCTGACGCGGGCCCGGACGAGGAGAACGTCATGGCAGCAGTGCATAGCGGCAAGCCCGTCTATGTTTGGGAGGCACCGGTACGCCTGTGGCACTGGGTGATGATGCTGGCGATGTTCGTGCTGGCGGGCACGGGCTTCCTGATCGGCGTGCCGCCGCCTTCGGTCGGCGGCGAAGCGGTCGACACGTTCTGGTTCGGCTACGTCCGCTTCCTGCACTTCGCGGCGGGCTACGTCTTCGCGGTGTTCTTCGCGCTGCGCGTGTACTGGGTGTTCGTCGGCAACAGGTACGCGCGCGAGATCTTCACCGTGCCGGTGCAGATGCTGAGCGCGAAGTGGTGGAGCGGCCTCGTCCACCAGGCGCTGTACTACCTGTTCGTCCATCGCGAAGGCCGCGGCTACCAGGGTCACAACCCGCTCGCGGCGGCGGCGATGTTCTTCATGTACCTGCTGGGCTCGGTGTGGATGATCCTGTCGGGCTTCGCGCTGTACGGCGAGGGCGTCGGCATGGGAACGTGGCAGTACGCGTACTTCACGTCGTGGCTGCAGCCGCTGGTGGGCGACAGCCAGCAGCTTCACACCTACCACCGGCTCGGCATGTGGTACCTGATCATCTTTGCGGTCGTGCACATGTACATGGTGATCCGCGAGGACGTCTTCTCGAAGGAAACCGTGATCAGCACGATGATCAACGGGTGGCGCGTACCGAAGCCGTGATGATGGCTGCTGCAGGCCGCGGCAAAGCGGCACCAGGGCGCCCCGGCGCCCTGGCGGCGCTGGCAGGGCGCACGGCGCGGCGGCCGGTCGCGCCGCGCAACCCGATGCATCCGGGCTATTTCCTCGAGACGCGCTATCTGAAGCCGCTCGCGATCACGCAGCAGGCGCTCGCCGGGGCGCTCGGCATCTCGCGCCGCCGCGTCAACGAACTGATCCGCGGCCATCGCGGCATCACCGCGGACACTGCCGTGCGGCTCGCGCTGTACTTCGGCAACGAAGCGTCGTTCTGGATGCAGTTGCAGACCGACTGGGATCTGCACGAAGCGGCCAAGCGGCTGAAGCTCTGAACCGCACGCCGGATAACCCCCGGCCATCGTCGGTCGATTGCAGCTTCGCCGTTGACATGAGTCAACGCGTGCGGCGCCGCACGTCTTAACGTGCGCGCATGTAACGCTGTTACGCCTTACGTAACAGCGCGGCACCTTTCCCTGGCGGATCTTCGATGGACGACGCGGCGGCCGACGTTCTGGTGCTCGGCATCGGCAACGTGCTGTGGGCCGACGAAGGCTTCGGCGTCCGGGCGGTCGAGGCACTGTACGACGCGTATGAAGTACCGCCCGGCGTTCTGCTGGCGGACGGCGGCACGCAGGGGCTGAATCTTCTCGAGCCGGTCGTCGCCGCGCGGCGCGTGCTGGTGTTCGATGCGATCGACTTCGGGCTCGCGCCCGGCGCGCTGCGCGTGCTGCGCGATCGCGAAGTGCCCGCCTGGGCCGGATCGAAGATGAGCCTGCACCAGCAGAGCTTCCACGAACTGCTCGCGATCGCCGACCTGCAGGGACGTTTCCCGCCGGTCCTGACGCTGATCGGCGTGCAGCCCGAACGGCTCGCCGACTTCGGCGGCAGCCTGAGCGACGTCGTGCGCGCGCAGCTTGCGCCGGCTGTCGCCGCGGCGGTCGAAGAGCTTGCCGCGTGGGGTCATGCGCCGCGCGCGCGCAGCGCGCCGCCCGCGGAGCGTCTGAACGCCGCTGCGCTCGAGCTCGACGCGTACGAAGCGGGGCGGCCGGCGGAGGAGGTCGCCTGGCGCGTCGGCGACGCGCGTTTTCTCAACATCCGTCACGCGCTGCTCGCGAAGGAGAACGGCTGATGTGCATCGGCATCCCGCTGCGCGTGATCGAAGGCGACGGCGTCTGGGCCGTCTGCGAAGGGCGTGATGCGCGCGAACGCGTCGACATGCTGATCGTCGGCGCGCAGCCGCCCGGCACGTGGGTGCTCGCCTTCCACGGCGCCGCGCGGCGCGTGCTGACCGAAACCGAAGCGCTGCAGACGCTCGATGCGCTCGACGCGCTGGGCCTTGCGCTGCAGTGGCGGGACGGCGGGCGCGAGGCGATCGACGCGCTGTTCGCCGATCTCGCCGACCGCGAACCGCAGCTTCCCGAACATCTCAGGACAAACCGATGACCGCATCCGCCGCGACGAAACCTCCGCATCCGCTGCTCGAACGCATGATGGCCGCGCTCGATGCGCCGGCGCTCGAAGCGAGCGACTTCGACGCCTGGGCTGCGCGGCCCGGCCATGCGCTGGTGGTGTTCAGCGAAGACCCGGTGCTGTACCGCGAAACGCTCGATCTCGCGGTGGTCGTTCCGGAACTCGCGCAGGCCTTCGCCGGGCGCTTCCGGGTCGGCCTGCTGCTGCAGGCGCCGGCGCGCGCGCTCGCGCCGCGCTTCGGTTTCCGCCGCTGGCCGGCGCTCGTGATGCTGAAGGACGGCAAGTACGTGGGCGCGATCGACGGCCTGCGCGACTGGCGCGATTACCTCGACGAAGTCGCGCGCCTGCTCGACGCCGAGCCGACGCGGCCGCCAGCCGTCGGCATCGCGGTCCGGGCCGTCGGCCCGAACGGCGAGCCCTATGGGAACGAGGGGGCCGGGCTGGCCCCTTCGTGCTCCCCCAGCCACTGAGAGAGCACACGATGAAGGACTTTCCGATACCCGTCCGTCCGATCGGTCCGGGCTCGCAACCGTTGGACGAAGCGGGGCTCGACTACGTGCCGATCCCGCGCGACGTGCCGACGTTTTCGATGCCGCGGATTCCCGACGACGCAGACGCCGCCAACATGCGCGCGGCGCGCGATCTGCTCGCGCGCTTCGTCGACGGCATGGCGGGCGGTGCGTCGAAGCTCGATCTCGCGGGCTTCGACGCCGGCGGGCTCGAGGTGCTGAACCAGACGCTCGGCGAAGGCGAGGTCGCGATCCGCATCGCCGATGCGGCCGCACCCAACGGCGGCGACACGATCGACGTGCGCATCCAGGAGACCGTGTTCGCCGGCGTCTGGCGCGAGCGTCACGTCGACGGCGACGGCCGGCTCGCGCACGACTACCTGCAGGCTTGCGGCATTCCGCAGATTGCGATCGACGCCGCGCGGCGCGCCGCGTCGCCGACGCTGCCCGCGGTCGACATGCCGCCCGGCGCGATGAACGCTCCCGCGCTGCTCGCCGAGATCCGCGAGCAGGTGCGCCGCTTCCGCCCGCACCGCGCGCCGCACGTGATCAACCTGACGCTGCTGCCGCTGACGCCCGACGATCAGCGAGTGCTCGAGCGCGCGATCGCGCCGGGGCCGGTGGCGATCCTGTCGCGCGGCTTCGGCAACTGCCGCGTCAGCTCCACCCGGCTCGCCAACCTGTGGCGCGTGCAGTACTTCAACAGCATGCAGACGCTGATCCTGAACACGATCGAGGTCGTCACCGTCCCCGAGGTCGCGCTCGCCGCCGCCGAGGACCTGGCCGACAGCCGCGAGCGGCTCGTCGAGCTGCTCGACTGGATGAACGAAGCGACCGCATGAGCGCGCCGAGCGACAGCGGCGTGCTACGCGCCGCGCGGATGGAATGCCGGATCTGCTGGTACGTCTACGACCCCGCGGCCGGCGATCCCGTGTGGCAGATCGAACCCGGCACGCCGTTCGACGCGCTGCCGGCGCACTGGAGCTGCCCGAACTGCGCGGCCGAGCGCGACAAGTTCCTGGTGGTCGACGATGAATGAGCCGCGGCCCGCTCCGCCCGAACGGCTCGCCGCCGCGTTCCGTGCGATCCACGCGACGCGCATGCGCGGGCTGCCTTTCGTCAACGAGCGGCTGGCGGTCGAAGCGGTCGGCTTCCGCCCGTGGAACGAGCGCTGGCTCGGCGTGCTGGTCACGCCCTGGTTCATGAGCCTCGTGCTGCTGCCGGCCGATGCGCCCGGCGCGCGCTGGCAGGCGCTGAAGACGGGCGCGTCGGCCGCGTACGCGTTTCCGGCCGGCGTGTTCGAGTTCATCGGCGGCCACGAGGACGCAATCGGCGAGTTCCAGTCGTGTTCGCTGTTTTCGCCGATGTTCGAGTTCGCCGACCAAGCCACCGCGCGGCTGGCGGCAGAGGCGGCGCTGGCCGCGCTGTTCGACGGGCCCGATCGCGCGCGCGAAGCCGCGCCGGTGTCGAAGCGCGACTTCCTGCGCGGGCGATGGGCCGGTCGCGAGGAACGGGAATGAGCGGACGCGCAGGCGCACGGTTAAGAGTGCGTGACCCATGAGCCTCGAGGGCGAACTGACGATCCGGCTGCGCTGGGACGGCGCGCACGTGCGCGAGGTCGCGATCGAATCGACGCGCCCGCACGTGGCCGATCGCCTGCTCGCCGGCAAGCCGGTCGACGAAGCGGTGGCGCTGGTGCCGCGGCTGTTTTCGATCTGCGGGCGCGCACAGGGCATCGCCGCGCAGCTCGCGGCCGAAGCCGCGCGCGGTATGGACGGCGAGCCCCTGGCCGCCGCGCGCACGCGCGCGATCGAAGCAGAGATCGCGCAGGAGTATCTGTGGCGCGCGCTGATCGACTGGCCGCAGGCGGTCGATCGCGAACCGGACAGCGAAACGCTCGCCGCCGTGCGCGGCGTCCTCGCCGGTGACGGCACGGCGTCCGCTCGTGTGGTGCGCGACGTGATCGAAACGCAGATCCTCGACGACGACGCGGACGACTGGCTCGCGAGCCACGTCCCCGCCTTCGAGATGTGGATTGCGCGCGCACCGACCGCGGCCGCGCAGCTCGCCGCCGAAATGCAGCGCGACGGCCCGCGCCACGGCGCGAGCGGTACGCCGCTGCTGCCGCCGTTGAACGCGGCCATCGCGGCGAGGCTCGTCGCCGCGCTCGAAGCCGATGCCGACTTCGAGCGCCTGCCGCAACTCGACGGGCGGCCGGCGGAAACCGGCGCGGTCGCGCGCATGCAATCGGTGCCGCTCGCGGCCGCGCTCGCCGCTGCCTACGGGCGCTCGATCCTCGTGCGCTTCGTCGCCCGGCTCGCCGAGCTGGCGCGGCTCGCGAGCGGGCGCGCAGCACCGTTGCCGCTGCTCGGCAGCGTGATGCTGGGGGCCGGGCGCAGCCTTTCGAGGGGCTCAGGACGCGGCCTTGGCTGGGTAGAAACCGCGCGCGGACTGCTGGTGCACCTGATCGAACTCGACGGCAACCGCGTCAAGCGCTACCGCATCGTCGCGCCGACCGAGTGGAACTTCCATCCGCGCGGCGCGCTCGCCGCGGGGCTCGCGGGCGCGTACGCGGCGAGCGAGATCGACCTGCGCCGGCGCGCCCACTGGCTCGCGCAGGCGCTCGATCCCTGCGTGGCGTACCGCGTGGAGATCGCGCATGCATGAGATGAGCCTCGCCGAAAGCGTGCTGGGCGCGATCGAAGAAGCCGCGCGCGCGCAGGGCTTCGGCGGCGTGAAGACCGTTCGGCTCGAGATCGGCCGGCTCGCCGCGGTCGAGCTGGACGCCCTGCGCTTCGCGTTCGACGTGGTCAAGCGCGGCGGCGTCGCCGATGGCGCGCGGCTCGACATCGTCGAGGTGCCCGGCGCGGCGTGGTGCATGCGCTGCTGCGAGGTCGTGCCGCTTTCGGCGCGCGGCGACGCCTGCCCGCGCTGCGGCGGTTTCCAGATGCAGGTGAGCGCCGGCGAAGAGCTGCGCGTCAAGGAACTCGAAGTCGTCTGAGAAGGAGTCGGCCATGTGTACGACCTGCGGCTGCGGCGCCGGCGAATCCCTTCGACAAGCTCAGGACGCCGCGAAGATCGAAGGCGATGCGACGCACGAACACGAGCACGTGCATGCGGACGGCACGGTGCATCGTCATGCGCATCATCACGACGCGGCGCACGCGCACGACTATGAGCACGGCCATGCGCACGTGCACGTCCATGCCGACGGCACCGTGCACAGCCATCAGCACGACGACGCGCACGAGCATGCGCATGGCGACGACGCGCTGCACTTCGGGCTCGGTGCCGCGCACGCGCACGCGCCGGGCTTGTCGCAGGCGCGCATGGTGCAGATCGAGCGCGACATCCTCGCGACGAACGACGACCACGCACGCGCGAACCGGCGTTTCCTCGAGGAGCGCGGCATCTTCGCGCTGAACCTCGTCTCCAGCCCCGGCTCGGGCAAGACGACGCTGCTGGTCGAGACGATCAAGCGGCTCGCGGGCGAGGTCGCGATCCACGTGATCGAAGGCGACCAGCAGACCGCGCGCGACGCCGACCGCATCCGCGCGACCGGCGTGCGCGCGATCCAGGTCAACACCGGCAAGGGCTGCCATCTCGACGCCGCGATGGTCGAGCGCGCGCTCGGCCGCCTTGCGCCGCCCGACGACGCCGTGCTGTTCATCGAGAACGTCGGCAACCTCGTCTGCCCGTCCGCGTTCGATCTCGGGGAGGCGCACAAGGTCGTCGTGCTGTCGGTGACCGAAGGCGAGGACAAGCCGCTGAAGTACCCCGACATGTTTGCCGCGTCGGACCTGATGCTGCTGAACAAGGTCGACCTGCTGCCGTATCTCGCCTTCGACGTCGCGCGCGCGATCGACGACGCGCGGCGCGTGAATCCGAAGATCGAAGTGCTGCAGATCTCGGCGACGGCCGGCACCGGCTTCGATGCCTGGCTCGACTGGATCCGCCGCGGTGCGGCCGCCGCGCGCAAGGCGCGCGAGCACGACGTGGCCGCGCTGAAGCGGCGCGTCGCCGAGCTCGAGGCGCGAGTGCGGACTTGAGCTGCAGCCTCGCCCGCTCGAAGCAACCCGATGAACGCCTTCGCCGTCACGCCCGAACTGCAACAGCGCCTGCGCGTCCGCGGCGCCGTTCAGGGCGTGGGCTTTCGTCCGTTCGTCTATCGGCTCGCCACCGAGCTTGCGCTCGACGGCTGGGTGCGCAACGACGGCGAGGGCGTCGAGATCGCGCTGCGCGGCGCCGCGACCGACATCGCGCGCTTTCGCGAGCGGCTGACCAGGGAGGCGCCGCGGCTCGCGCGCATCGACGCGGTCGAGGCGATCGAGGCCGCGAACGATCCGCTCGAGGCGGGCTTCCACATCGAAACGAGCCGGGGCGGCGCGGTCACGACCGGCGTGACGCCGGACGCCGCAACCTGCGACGACTGCCTCGCGGAGATCTTCGATCCGTCGAACCGCCGCTGGCGCTACGCGTTCACGAATTGCACGCACTGCGGCCCGCGCTTCACGATCACCGCCCGGCTTCCGTACGACCGGCCGAACACGAGCATGGCGCGCTTCGCGATGTGCCCGGCGTGCGCGGCCGAATACGACGATCCGCGCGACCGCCGCTTTCACGCGCAGCCGAACGCCTGCCCGGTCTGCGGGCCGCGGCTCGCGCTCGCCGATGCGCGCGGCGCGCCGCTCGACTGCGACGATCCGCTCGCGGAGGCGATCGCGCGGATCGCGCGCGGCGAAATCCTCGCGATCAAGGGGCTCGGCGGTTTCCATCTCGTCTGCGACGCGCGCAACGCCGCAACCGTGGCCGGACTGCGCGCGCGAAAGAACCGCGACGAAAAGCCGTTCGCGCTGATGTTCGCCAACTGCGCGTCGATCGAGCCGTTCGCGAAGATCGGCGAGGCCGCACGCGCGCTGCTCGAGTCGCGCGAGCGGCCGATCGTTCTGCTCGACAAGCGCGCCGGCGCCGACGACGCCCTACCCGGCATCGCGCCGGGGCTCGCTTCGCTCGGCTGCATGCTGCCTTACACGCCCGTCCAGTTCCTGCTGTTTCACGAAGCGGCGGGACGCCCGATCGGCACGGCATGGCTCGCGCAACCGCAGCCGCTCGTGCTCGTGATGACGAGCGCCAATCCCGGCGGCGAACCGCTGGTGATCGACAACCGAGAGGCTGTCGCACGGCTCGGTGGCCCCCGACAGGCGCACTCGAGGGCGGGCATCGCCGATGCGTTCGTGCTGCACGATCGCGACATCCTCGTGCGATGCGACGACTCGGTCGTGCGGGTGACGAAAATCCCCCCTGCCCCCCAACAGAAAATCCCCCCCGCCCCCCTTTACGAAAGGGGGGGGGCGACGGAACACGAGCGATCCGTCCCCCCCTTTGAAAAAGGGGGGCTAGGGGGGATTTCTGCAAGTGCGGCGCCAGGGGGAATTTCAACGGCCGACGCCCGACGCCCGACGCCTGACGCAACCACCTGTCGCCCGACGCCCACCTTCACCTTCATCCGCCGCGCCCGCGGCTACACGCCCGCGCCGATCAAGCTCGCTCGCTCGGGCCCCTCGATCCTCGCCACCGGCAGCTTCCTGAAGAACGCGGCGTGTCTCACGCGCGGGGCGGAGGCGTTCCTGTCGCAGCACATCGGCGATCTGGACAATGCGGCGAGCTGTGTCGCGCTCGAAGAGGCGGTCGAGCACCTGCAGCGCGTGCTCGAGATCAGGCCGGCGGCGATCGCGCACGATCTGCATCCGGACTTCTTCAGCACGCGGCTCGCGGTCCAGCTCGCCGCGGAACTCGCCGTTCCCGCGATCGGCGTCCAGCACCATCACGCGCACGTCGCCGCGGTCGCGGCCGAACACGGCGTGACCGAACCGGTGCTCGGCGTGGCGCTCGACGGTGTGGGCCACGGCAGCGACGGCGACGCCTGGGGCGGCGAACTGCTGCGCGTCGATGCGCGCGGCTGCGAGCGGCTCGGCCATCTGCGCGCGTTGCCGCTCGCCGGCGGCGACCGCGCGGCGCGCGAGCCGTGGCGGATGGCGGCCGCCGTGCTGCATCTGGCCGGCCGCCATGAGGAGATCGCCCGCCGCTTCTCGCACCGGCGGGCCGCGGCGGCCGTCGCGGAACTGCTCGCGCGCTCGGTGCGCTGCCCGCCGACGACGAGCGCGGGCCGCTGGTTCGACGCCGTCGCCGGGCTGCTCGGCGTGCGCGACGCGATGAACTACGAAGGTCAGGCGGCGATGATGCTCGAAGGGCTCGCGGCGAGACACGGCACCGTCGCGCCCGACGCGAGCCTGTATGCGCTCGATGCCGACAACACGCTCGATCTGCTGCCGCTCGCGCTGCGGTTCGCGGGCGAACGCGACGCGGCATTCGGTGCGGCGCTGTTCCACGCGACCTTCGCCGCCGCGCTCGCGGCGTGGGTCGCGCGCGCGGCGCGCACGACGGGGATCACGACGATCGCCCTCGGCGGCGGCTGTTTCCTGAACGCGATCCTGTCGGCGCAGCTTGAGCGCCTGCTCGCCGCGCGCGGCTACCGCGTGCTGCACGCGCGGCAGGCGCCACCGAACGACGGCGGCATCGCGCTCGGCCAGGCCTGGGTCGCGCTGCAAAGCATGGAAGGAACGTGAGATGTGTCTGGCGCTGCCGGTGCGGGTCGTCGAGTTGAAGGACGGCGACAACGCGATCGTCGATCTCGGCGGAATCCGCAAGGAAATCTCGCTCGCGCTGGTCGACGGTGTGGCGGTCGGCGACTACGTGATCCTGCACGTCGGCTACGCGCTGACCCGGCTCGATCCGGCCGAGGCGGAGCGGACGCTGGCGCTGTTTCGCGCGGCCGGGGTGGACGCGGCAACGCCGGCCGGGGGATTGGGTTGAACCACGGAGACACAGAGAACACCGAGAAAGGCAACCGCATCCGGATTCTCTCTGTGATCTCTCTGTCTCGGTGGTGAACAAGGATTCTGATGAAGTACATCGACGAATTCCGCGACGGCGCGGTCGCGCTGCGGATCGCCGCGCGGATCGCGGCCGAGGTGCGGCCCGACCGGCGCTATCACTTCATGGAGTTCTGCGGCGGGCATACGCACGCGATTTCGCGTTACGGCGTCACGGATCTCCTGCCCGATGCGGTGAAGATGATCCACGGCCCCGGCTGTCCGGTCTGCGTACTGCCGATCGGCCGCGTCGATCTGGCGATCGCGCTCGCGCTCGAACACAAGGTCACGCTCGCCACCTACGGCGACGTGCTGCGCGTTCCGGCATCCAACGGTCTTTCGCTGCTGAAGGCGAAAGCCTTATGTGGCAAGACCGGCGGCGACGTTCGCATGATCTACTCGGCGGCCGATGCGCTCGAGCTGGCGCGGAAGAACCCGCAGCGCGAGGTCGTCTTCTTCGCGATCGGTTTCGAGACGACCACGCCGCCGACCGCGCTCGCGATCAGGCAAGCGGCCGCCGAGGGGCTCGCGAACTTCTCGGTCGTCTGCAATCACGTGCTGACGCCGGCGGCGATCAGCAACATCCTCGAGTCGCCCGAGGTGCGCAGGCTCGGCACGGTGCCGCTCGACGGCTTCATCGGCCCGGCCCACGTGTCGACCGTGATCGGCAGCCAGCCGTACGAGTACTTCGCCGAGGAGTACCGCAAGCCGGTCGTGATCGCCGGCTTCGAGCCGCTCGACGTGATGCAGGCGATCCTGATGCTGGTGCGGCAGGTCAACGAAGGCCGCTGCGAGGTCGAGAACGAATTCACGCGCGCGGTCACGCGCGACGGCAACGTCAAGGCGCAGAACCTGGTCGCCGAAGTGTTCGAGCTGCGCCGCAGCTTCGAATGGCGCGGGCTCGGCGACGTGCCGTATTCGGCGCTCGCGATCCGCGGCGAGTACGCCGCCTTCGACGCGGAGAAGAAATTCGCGCTCGAAACGAAGAAGGTCGCCGACAACAAGGCCTGCGAGTGCGGCGCGATCCTGCGCGGTGTGAAGCACCCGCGCGACTGCAAGCTCTTCGGCACCGTCTGCACGCCGGAGAATCCGGTCGGCAGTTGCATGGTGAGCTCCGAAGGGGCCTGCGCCGCGCATTACTCGTACGGGCGCTATAGGGAAGTTCAGATCAAGGCGGCGGCGTAGCTTGCGCAACGAAAGGCTTGACTGAACACCGAGACACCGAGAACACCGAGAAAGACAAAGTCGTTCGGGTTTTCTCTATGCCCTCTGTGTCTCTGTGGTGAAAACAGTCGTATGGACGACGGACGCATGAACAAACCGGTGAAGTCGGGCTACATCCGCCCGCTCGATCTGAAGCACGGGCGCGTGGACCTGACGCACGGCAGCGGCGGGCGCGCGATGGCGCAGCTGATCGAGCAGCTTTTCCACGAAGCGTTCGGCAACGAGATCCTCGCGCAGAAGAACGACATGGCGACCTTCGCGCTGCCGCCGGGGCGCGTCGTGATGGCGACCGACAGCCACGTCGTTTCGCCGCTGTTCTTTCCCGGCGGCGACATCGGCTGTCTGTCCGTGCACGGCACGGTCAACGACGTCGCGATGGCGGGCGCGCGGCCGATCTATCTCGCCGCGAGCTTCATCCTCGAGGAAGGCTTCCCGCTCGCGGATCTGAAGCGCATCGTCGAGTCGATGGCAGCGGCCGCGCGGGAAGCCGAAGTGGCGATCGTCACCGGCGACACCAAGGTCGTCGAGCAGGGCAAGGGCGACGGCGTGTTCATCACGACGACCGGCGTCGGCGTCGTCGATGATGAGCTCGCGATCGCCGGCGATCGCGCGCGGCCGGGCGACCGCATCCTCGTGTCGGGCCATCTCGGCGACCACGGCATGGCGATCATGTCGCTGCGTGAATCGCTGGCGTTCGCGACCGAGATCGTCTCCGACACCGCGGCGCTGCACGGGCTCGTCGCGCGAATGGTCGACGCGGTGCGCGAACCGATGCGGCGCGATCCGGCCCGCGGGCTGCGCGTGCTGCGCGATCCGACGCGCGGGGGGCTGGCGACCACGCTGAACGAAATCGCCGCGCAGTCGGGCGTGGGCATGCTGCTCGACGAGGCGGCGATCCCGGTGCGCCCGCAGGTGCAGGCGGCGTGCGAGTTCCTCGGCCTCGATCCGCTGTACGTCGCCAACGAAGGCAAGCTCGTCGCGATCGCGGCAGCCGAAGACGCCGATGCCGTCCTCGCGGCGATGCGCGCGCATCCGCTCGGGCGCGATGCGTGCGCGATCGGCGAGGTGATCGACGATCCGAACCGCTTCGTGCAGATGCAGACCAAGTTCGGCGGCCGTCGCATCGTCGACTGGCTGACCGGCGATCAGCTGCCGCGCATTTGCTGAGAGCCGCGCTGATGAGAATCCTACTGCTCACGCGCAGCTTCAACAGCCTCACACAAAGGCTGTTCGTCGAGCTGCGCGCGCGCGGGCACGAGGTGTCGGTCGAGTACGACATTGCCGACAGCGTGACCGAGGAGGCGGCGGCGCTGTTCGAGCCCGATCTGATCGTCGCGCCGTTCATGAAGCGCGCGATTCCCGCAAGGGTCTGGCGCAGGTACACGTGCTTCGTCGTGCATCCCGGCATCGTCGGCGATCGTGGACCGTCCGCGCTCGACTGGGCGGTCGCCGAAGGCGAAACCGAGTGGGGCGTCACGGTGCTGCAGGCCGAGGCCGAGATGGACGCAGGCCCGGTGTGGGCGAGCCGGACGTTCGCGCTGCGCGAAGCGACCAAGTCGAGTCTGTACCGGCACGAAGTGACAGAGGCTGCGACCGCCGCGGTGCTCGAGGCGATCGAGCGTTACGCGTCGGGCCGCCACGTGCCGCAGCGGATCGAGCAGGGCGCTCCGGGCGTGCGCGGCCGTACGCGTCCGCTGATGAAGCAGGACGACCGCCGCATCGACTGGTCGCGCGATACGAGCGCCGACGTTCTGCGCAAGATCCGCGCGGGCGACGGCACGCCGGGGGTGCTCGACGAGCTATTCGGTGTCGCTTGTCATCTGTACGACGCGCATGAGGCGACCCCTCTCCCCACTCGCGGGGAGAGAGGGCCTGTCGAACCAGGACAAATCCTCGCCCGCTACCACCAAGCTATCCTGCGCGCGACGACCGACGGCGCGGTCTGGATCGGCCACGTCAAGCGCGCCGATGTCGAAGGCGCGTTCAAGCTGCCGGTCGCGATCGCCTTCCCCGAGCAGGTCGCCGCGCTTCCGGTCGCAGGCGATGGCCACGACGAGATCCGCTACGAAGAAGACGGCGCGGTCGGTGTGCTGCACTTCGCCTTCTACAACGGCGCGCTGTCGACCGCGCAGTGCGAGCGGCTGCTCGCCGCGTATCGCGCGGCGCTCGCGCGGCCCACGCGCGTGCTCGTGCTCGCGGGCGGGCCGGACTTCTTCGGCAATGGGATCCATCTGAACGTCATCGAAGCGGCGGCGAGCCCCGCCGACGAATCCTGGCGCAACATCAACGCGATCGACGATGTCTGCGAGGCGATCCTGACGACGACCGACCGCGTGACGGTCGCCGCGCTGCAGGGCAATGCGGGTGCAGGCGGCGCGTTTCTTGCCGCCACCTGCGACGAAGTGTGGGCGCGCATCGGCGTAATCCTGAACCCGCACTACAAGAACATGGGCAACTTGTACGGCTCCGAGTACTGGACGTACACGCTGCCGCGCCGCGTGAAGGGCGGCGATCCGCGCGCGGTGATGAGCCACCGGCTGCCGATCTCGGCGCGGGAGGCGCAGTCGGTCGGGCTCGTCGACGCGGTGATCGAGGACGATCACGCGGGCTTTTTCGACGAGGTGCTCAGGCGCGCGCAACGGCTGGCGCGCAGCACGTCGTTCGCCGCACGCATCGACGGCAAGCGCGCGCGCCGCGCGCGAGACGAAGCCGAGAAGCCGCTCGCCCGCTATCGCGAAGAAGAACTCGCGCAGATGCGCCGCAACTTCTACGGTTTCGACCCGAGCTACCACGTCGCGCGTTCGTACTTCGTCCGCTACACGCCGCCGTCGTGGACTCCGCGCCATCTGGCGATCCACCGCGAGCGGCAACGGCTCGCGGCGGCGTAAACGCCGCCGACCATCCAGATAGCGCCGCGCAGGACGAGCGCGCGAACAGCGCCGCGTTCCGTTGGAAACGGAGGCCGCCGACGAAGCCCAGAGGTCTTTTCTCTGTGCCCACTGTGTCCTCTGTGGTGAGATCACGACTCTCGAAGGACGGAGGATTCACCACAGAGACACGGAGGACACAGAGAGAAACAGAGTCGTTCCTTCGTGTTGAGAGAGCCCTTCCGCCCGCAGCAGCCTGTTCCGCCCTCGGGGCGCTGCCGCGCCGCAATCCGGATGGCCGGGTCGGCCGTATCCCTTGGGCGATCCGCTGCGGATCGCGCCCGCAAGTTCCGGAGGAACCGCGATGAGAACCGTCATCGGCCGCTTTGTCGCGCGGCCCGACCAGTGCGACGCCCTGCGCCGTGTCTTCGACGAGTTGCTCGCGCCGACGCGCGCCGAACCCGGCTGCATCCGCTACGAGGTATTCGTCCGCGCTGACCGTCCGAACGAGTTCGTCACGGTCGAGTACTGGCACGATGCCGCCGCGGTCGAGGCGCACATGGCGAGCGCGCACGTCGCGCGCGCGTTCGAGCATGGCGGGCCGCTGCTCGCCGCCGCGCCCGAGATCGTCGCCTACGAGCGCGTCGCATGAACGCGGGCGAAGCGGCGTCCGACTTCGTCTGCCTCGTTACCGGGGTCGAACTGCCGTGTGCGGCCGAAGAGGCGTTCGCTTTCGTCACCAATCCTGCGCGCTGGTCGCGCTGGCATCCGGCGACGGTGGCGGTGCGCGGCGTGCCGGACCGGCCGCTCGCGCTCGGCGAAACCGTGGTCGAGACGATCGGCGCCGCCGGCCGGCGCTTCGAAGCGACGTGGACCGTGCACGCGTGCGAGCCGCCGCGGCGTTGGGTCATCGAGACGACGAGCGCAGAAGGCGACGCGCGCATCGAGTATCAGCTCGAACCGGGCGCCGGCGGCTGCCGCTTCACGCGGCTGCTGTGGTTCCGCTCGCACCGTGCGCCGTGGCGCTGGCTCGACCGCAACCTCACGCGCTGGTTGCTCGCGCGGCAGTCGCGCCGTGCGCTCGACAACCTGCAGCGGCTCCTCAGCGCGCGCTGAGCGCCTGCGGCGACGGCGATCGCAGCAGGAACAGCGCACCGGTGTCGGTCCGCACCGAGCGGTGCTCCGAGCCGCGCAGCGCCAGCGCGTAGTCGCCGGGCCCGTAGGTGATGTCGTTGACGACGACCGTGCCTTCGAGCACCAGGCACTCCTCGTCGCCTTCGTCGTGCCGGTGCGCGGGCAGCGCTGCGCCGGGCGCCATCCGCACGAGCCAGGTCATCGTGCAACCGTCGTCGAACAGGATCTTCTTCTCGGCGCCGGCGACGAAAGGCAGCCAACCGGCCGTGCGAGCGAGGCTGCGCGCCGCCCTCGCGTCGGACGCGATGCGGACGAGCAGCCGGCGGCGGATACGGTCTGCGCGCGCGGGCGCCTCCGGCGCGAGCGCTTCCAGCAGCGCGACCGTCGCCGACCGGGGCAGGGCTTCGTTCATCGTTTCCATGATCCGCCGGATTCAAGCAGCCGCTGCGGCGCGCGGCGAAGGCGAACGCACGAACAGCACGCAACCCGACTCGGTGTGGATGCGGTGGTGCGCGGTGCCGCGCGGCGCGAACTGGTAATCGCCGGCGCCGAAACGCTTGCCGTCGAGCCACAGATCGCCTGCGACGACCAGGCACTCCTCCGGGCCCGCGTCGTGCGCGTGCGCGTCGAGCCGCGCACCCGGCTGCATGCGCACCAGCCACGACAGCGTCGCGCCGTCGTCAAGGAGGATCTTCATCTCGGTCCGGTCGGTCAGCGGCCGCCAGCCCTCGTCGGCGCGAATGTCGATGAACTGCGGCGCGGTCGATCGGGGTGCAGCCGCGACACGCTTTGCCAGGCGTGCCTTGATGCGGGCCGCAACGTCGGGGGCGACCGGTTCGGCCGCCACATCGAGCAGCATGCGTTCGACCGCGGCCCGCGGCAGCCCCCGTTCAGTCGTTTTCATCGGTTACCTCGTCGCTCCATCCGTCGGGCGCGTGCACGGCCAGAACGACGCGCAGCGCGTGCAGCGAGCGGCGCACGGCGGTCTTGACCGTCCCGAGCGGCAGCTTCATCGCCGCCGCGATCTCCGCATGCGTCAGTCCGCGCAGGAAAGCGAGCGCGACGATCTGCCGGTCGTGCGCCGGCAGCCGCGCGAGCGCGTCGCGCACTTCGCCGTCGCGCCTGAACGCCTCGAGCAGGCGCAGCGGATCGCCGTCGCCGCTGCCTTCCTCCTCCACCAGCGCGTGCGGATCCTCCGCGGGCAGCGCGGGATCGGCCCGGCGCAGCGCGTCGAGCGCGCGCGAGCGTGCGAGCATCAGCAGCCACGGCAGCGCCGGCGCGCGCGTTGCGTCGAAGCGTGCCGCTTCGCGCCATACCTGGAAGTAAACGTCTTCGGTCACTTCTTCGGCGAGCGCGGAGTCGACGCAGATGCGGCGCGCGACCGCAAACACGCGCGGCAGCGTCAGGTCGTACAGCGATTCGAGGGCCGCCTGTTCGCCCTGTGCGATCCGCGCCAGCAGCGCGGCGAGCTGATCGCCCTGTTCGAGCGACGGCTCGGCTACACGATCTTCCGGGGCTTCCTGTCGCGACGGTCGCGTCACCGTTCCGGTGCCCAGGAGCATGCCGTCCAAACCGCCGATTGCCTGCGCCGCCGCTGGATACATAGCCACCTCGTTGCATGCTCGCGCACCGATCGTCGACCGGACCTTCGGCCGACGATCGGTGCGTCAACAGCCTATACGCAGGAAAGCGAAGGGCGGATTGCGACTCACCGCAGATCGCGCAAGTACGCGATCAGATCGCCACGGTCGCGCTCGTCGTCGACGCGGTAGCCCATCGCTTGGCCGGGGATCGTGCGTTCGGGATCGGCCAGCCACGCGTCGAGTGTGCGTGCGTTCCATACGAGCCGGCTTGCGCGCAGCGCGGGCGAATAGTCGAAGCCGGCCGCAGTGCCAGCGCGCCGGCCGAAAACGCCGCGGTGCGCCGGGCCGATGCGGTTCGCGTCTGCGCTGTGGCAGCCGCCGCAGCGCGACTCGTACAACTGCGCGCCGCGGGCGGTGTCCCCTCGGGTCTCGCCGCGCGAGGCTTCGGCTCGGTCCGAGCGCGCGCCGCCGGCGGCGGCGGACCCCGACGGCGCTGTGAACGCGAGCGTCAGCACAAGCGCGGCGAGAACCGGCCGTGCGGGCATCTCACGCGCCGAACGAAAGGGCCGCGCCCGGCACCGGCCGGCCCAGCGCATTGGCGAGGATCGACCAGTGCATCGTTTCGTCGGCGGCCAGCCGCGCGGCGACCTTCGCGAGCGCGCTGTCGGCAAACGACGGGATCACGCCGAGGTAGGCGTTGACCGCGCCGAGCTCGAGGCGTGCCGCCAGATCGAGCACGTCGGCCTGCGACTTCAGCATGTCGGCGCGCAGCGCTTTCGCGTAGTCGTCGAGCCTCTTCTCGTCGACCGGCGTGCCGCCGAGCTTGCGGATCGTCGCGGCGAGCGCGTCGCGATGTCCTTTGTGGTGCGACTGGAACTGCAGCGCGAGGTCGAGCACGGGCTTCTGCAGCAGTCCGCTCGCCGCGCCGAGCTGGTAGGCGCCGATCGCCTCGTGCTCGAGTCCGAGCGCGACGTTGAGGATCTTCACGTCGCCGGCCGGATTGGCGGCATGCGCGGGCGTGCGCACGCCGGCCAGCAATGCGACCGCGGTCGCGGACAGCGTGGCGGTGGACAGGAAGGTTCTGCGCGTCGATTGCATCGTGGTCTCCTGAAGGCAAGCGCGGTCAAGCGCGGGTGAGTGGATCGACAACCCTATACGGACCGGCGCCGCGGATGGATTTGCCCGCAATGCGAATCCGATCGGGCGCCCCGGCCGTATTCGGGCCATGACCGCCGAACCGCCGTTGCGCCCGACTGCGTTCGCTGCGCGCGCCGAATCCAATCGCAAGGTTCGACCGTAATGCCGCTCAGACGCCGCGCCCGGGTGTACGGACCGCCGCGGCGCCGTTGATCGATTCCGTCGCATCCATCCAATGGAGGAAACCGAAATGTCGAAACGCAACCTGCAGGCGCTGCGGCCCGCGCTCGTCGCCGCGGCCGCCGCCTGCGCCTTGGCCGCCGCACCCGCGGCGAACGCCTCGTCGCATTGCGAGGCGCCTTTCATCACGACCCAGCCCAAGGTCGACGGCACCGACTTCTACATGTTCCGTTCGTACGAGCCGGGCCGCACCGACTACGTGACGCTGATCGCCAACTACCTGCCGCTGCAGGCGCCGTACGGCGGCCCGAACTACTTCCAGCTCGATCCGAACGCGCTGTACGAGATCCACATCGACAACGACGGCGACGCGCGCGAAGACCTCACGTTCCAGTTCCGCTTCAGGAACAACCTGAAGGGCATCACGCTGCCGATCGGCGACAAGAGCGTCGCGATCCCGCTGATCCAGGCGGGCACGGTATCGGCGCCGAACGCCGCGGCGCTGAACGTCAACGAGACGTACACCGTCGACGTCGTCCGCGGCGACCGGCGCACGGGTCAGCGGGCGCGCATCACCAACGCGGCCAACGGTTCGGCGACCTTCGACAAGCCGGCCGACAACATCGGCACCAAGACGATCCCCGACTACGCGGCGTACGCCGAGCAGCACGTCTACAACGTCAACATCCCCGGCTGCAGCCAGCCCGGCCGGATGTTCGTCGGCCAGCGCAAGGAGCCGTTCGCCGTGAACCTCGGCACGATCTTCGATCTGGTCAACGCACCCGTCTCGGTGATCACCAATCCGGCGCTGATCAACGCGGTGCCGAACACGATCGACGACGCCAACATCACGACGCTCGCGCTCGAGGTGCACCGCAGCTGCCTCGTCAAGGGCGACGACCCGGTGATCGGCGGCTGGACTACGGCGAGCCTGCGCCAGGTGCGGCTGCTCGATCCGACGCCGAAATCGGGCCATCAGACCTCGAGCAAGGACGGCGGGCCGTGGGTGCAGGTGTCGCGCCTGGCGATGCCGCTCGTCAACGAAGTCGTGATCGGCCTGCCCGACAAGGATCGCTTCAACGCCAGCAAGCCGAAGGACGACGCGCAGTTCGCCACCTACGTGACGAATCCGACCTTCCCCGCGCTGTTGGAGATCGCGCTGAACCTGCCGGGCACCGCGCCGAAGAACCTGCCGCGCACCGATCTGGTGACGACGTTCCTGACCGGCATCAACGGCGTGAACAAGCCGAAGAGCGTGACGCCGGCCGAGATGATGCGGCTGAACACGTCGATTGCGCCCACGCCCGAAGCGCAGCAGAACCGGCTCGGCCTGGCCGGCGGCGATCCGGCGGGTTATCCGAACGGCCGCCGCCCGAAGGACGACGTCGTCGATATCTCGCTGGTCGCGGTGATGGGCGGGCTGTGCATCCTGAACGGCGACAACAACGCGCTCGGGCTCGGCGCCGACTGCAAACCGGCGAACGTGCCGCTCGGCGATACGTCGCTGAAACTGCACGATGCGGTCGACAACGCCGTGATCCCACTGCTGCCGCGTTTCCCGTACTTGTTCACGCCCACGCCGGGCGCGATGTAGGAGGAGGTTGCGATGAACCGACTCAAACTGATGATCGGCGCGGCCGCGCTGGTTCTGGCGGCCTGCGGTGGCGGCTCCGGCGGCGGCGACGACGGACTCACCGAGCTGCAGCGCGAAGACCGCGCGGCCTCGGCGAGCGTGGCCGGCCTGATCGCCTTCGCCAACGGCATGATTGCGATGCTGACCGGCGAGACCAACGAGCCGCGACCGATCGACGGCATCGCGCCGCCGACGACCGACTCGGACGAACCGGTTGGGCTGTGAAGCGCGGCGCGTCTTGCTTCACCGAGGCAGGCATGCCGTCGTCCGCGCCGTTGCGGCCCGCTTCGAGCGAAGGTGTGTCGCGTTTCGATGCGGCGGAGAAGCCCCCGCACGCTGCGCGTGCCGCCCCCTTTTCCAAAGGGGGCTGTACTCATGCACCCCCTTCTGAAAAGGGGGTCGGCCGCAGGCCGGGGGGATATCCACCCCCTTTCGAAAAGGGGGTCGGCCGAAGGCCGGGGGGATTTCTCGGTCGCGTGTTCGTCGACGACATCCGCCGCATCGCTCCGATCGCCGCGCTTTTCGTCGCCGCGACCGTCGCGCAGGCCCAGTCGCGCGATACGGTCGTCGAAACGCAGCTCGCCCCGCGCGCGATCAAGGCGCAGGTGCAGCGCGCGCTGCAGTCGGCGCAGTTGCCCGCGTCCGTGCGCATCGCGCAGGCGCGCACGCTCGTCGAGGCGAGCCGCGTGAACGGCGACCCGCGCCTGCTCGGTTACGCCGAAGCGCAACTCGCGGATCTGGACGAACCCGACGCGGTCGTGCTGCGCGCGACGATCGAGCAAAGCCGCCATCGGTTCGACACGGCGCGCGCGCTGCTCGACCGCGTGCTGCGGCACGAGCCGGCGCATCTGCAGGCGCGGCTCGCACGCGCGACGATCGCGCAGGTGCGCGGCGATCTTTCCTCGGCGCGCGCCGACTGCGCCGCGATCGGGTCCGTCGCCACCGCCGTGGCCGCGATCTGCACGGCCGCGGTCGATGCATCGAACGGGCGCGACGCGCAAGCGCTCGCCGTGCTCGAAGCGGTGGCGGCGCGTGGCCCGGCGTCGCTGCGCGCTTGGGCCCTTTCGCTCGCCGGCGAAGTGCACGAACGCCTGGGCGCGCTCGACGCGGCGGTGCGCGCGTATTCGCAGTCGCTCGCGTCGGGCGAAGACCTTTACACGCGGGTCGCGCTCGCCGATGCATGGCTCGCGCTCGACCGGCCGCAGCAGGCGCGCGCCGCGCTGGCCGATGCGCCGGCGAGCGATGCGGTGCTGCTGCGCCGCTGGCGCATCGCGCGCCGCCTGGGCGAAGACGCCGCGCCGCTCGCCGCGCAGCTTGCCGAACGGTTCGCCGCGGCCGCGGCGCGCGGCGAGCTGCTGCACGCGCGCGAAGCGGGATGGTTCGCGCTGGAGCGCGGCGACATCGCGCAGGCGCTGCGCCATGCGCGCGAGAACTGGGCCGCGCAGCGCGAACCGGCCGACGCGCTGCTGCTCGCCGCGGCGGCGCGGGCGGCGCGCGACGCGGCCGCGCTCGCCGAAGTGCGCGCCTGGCTCGCGCGCACGGGGCTGCGCGACGTGCGCATCGAGCGCGTTCTCGCGGCAAGCGGAGGTGCGTGATGCGCAGGCTGCTGCTGATCCTGTTCGCCTGGCTGCCCGCGCTTGCGGCCGCGCATTCGGCGAGCACGGCTTACCTGCGGATCGAGCCGGACGACCGGGGTGCCGCGATCGAATGGCGCATCGCGCTGCGCGATCTGGATGTGCTGCTCGATCTGGACGCGGACGGCGACGGCCGGCTGACCTGGGGCGAAGTGCTCGACCGCGCCGGCGCGATCGACGCGCTCGCGCGCGAGCGACTTGCGCTGCGCGCGGACGGGGCTTCGTGCGAGCTGCACTTCGCGCCGCCGCGCCACGTGCGGCTCGACGACTTCGGCTTTGCGCAGCTCGCAGGGCGCGCCGACTGCGCGGGCGCGCAGCTCATGCTCGGCTACCGGCTGTTCGAAGGCGTCGATCCTTCACATCGCGCGCTGCTCGTCGTCGCAGGCGACACCGCGCCGCGCGTCGTTGCCCCCGGCGCTTCGATTCCTCTGGGCGGCGCTGCCGACGCGGATGCGCCGCGCAGTTTCGGCGCGTTCGTGCTCGAAGGCATCGGCCACATCGCGGGCGGGCTCGACCACGTGCTGTTCCTGATCGGGCTGATGCTGCCCGCGGTCCTGCGCCGTGAGCGCGGGCGCTGGATCGCGCGCGACGACCTGCGCGGGGCGGCTGTTGCGGTCGTCTGGATCGCGACCGCGTTCACGGCTGCGCATTCGCTGACGCTTGCGGCGGCGAGCTTCGGCTGGGTGCGCATCTCCCCGCGCATCATCGAACCGCTGATCGCGGCGACCGTGCTCGCGACCGCGCTGAACAACCTGTGGCCGGTCGTCACGCGCCGGCTCGCGCTCGTCGCGTTCGGCTTCGGGCTGATCCACGGCTTCGGCTTCGCCGAGGTGCTGGCGCCGCTCGCGCTTCCGCGCGTCGAGCTGGCGCTGGCGCTCGCCGGCTTCAACCTCGGCGTCGAGATCGGGCAGCTTGCGATCGTCGGAACGAGTTTCGCGTTGCTGGCGGCGCTGCGCCGCTGGCCGGGCTATCCGCGCTGGGTGCTTGCGCCGGGCTCGGCGCTGCTCGCGCTCGCCGCCGGCGTCTGGATCGTCGAACGCGTATTCGACCTGTCGCTGTTCGCGGTCTGATCCGGGCCATGCGGCGACGGAATCCAAACGCCGGCGGCATCCGTATTACGCGTATGCGCGCAGGCGCAGGCTCATGCTCGACGATCCGACCATCAAGCGGCTGCTGCTGACCGTCGCGGCGCGCCAGCCCGGCGCGGCCGAGGCGTTCGAGCAGCTCTACCGTGCGTGCGCGCCGCTGCTGCTCGGCGTCGCGCAACGGATCGTGCGCCGGCGTGAGCTGGCCGAGGAGGTGCTGCACGACGCGTTCGCGAAGATCTGGCGCACCGCCGAATCGTTCGATCCGCTCGGCGCGCCGACCGGCTGGATGGTCGCGATCGTCCGCAACCGCGCGCTCGATCTGATGGAAAGCCACGATGTCGCGCGCGTCGATTCGTACCACGACGCGCTCGACGAAGACCCGGAGGGCGCGCTCGACCGGCTGTTCGACTGGAGCGCGCCGGCCGATGACGCGGTCGATCGCGACCGCATCGGCCGCTGGCTGCGCGACTGCCTCGCGGAGCTGGCCGCGGTCGAGCGGCAGACGCTGGTGCTCGCGTATTCGCAGGGGCTTTCGCACGGCGAGCTCGCGGCGCATCTGCACAAGCCGCTGGGCACGATCAAGACCTGGATCCGGCGCGGCATGGCGAACCTGCGCGAATGCGTCGAAGCGTGCATGGGGCAGCCGCGATGAGGCTCGCGCGGCATCGCCATCTCGACGCGTTGTGCGGCGAATACCTGCTCGGCACGCTGCGCGGGCGCGCGCGCCGCCGCTTCGAGCGCGCGCTGCGCGACGAGCCGCTGGTCGCATCGCGGCTGCAGTATTGGCAGCGCAGCTTCGCGCCGCGCTTTGCGCAGTCGATCGCGCTCGAGCCTTCGCGCGCGACTTGGCAGCGGCTGCGGCGCGAGCTTGCGCTCGACCGCTACCGGATTCCGTGGTTCAGGCGCGTCGGCTTCTGGCGCGGCTGGGCCGCGGCGGCGACCGCGGCGCTGGTGCTTGCACTCGCGTTCGATCTGCTTTCCCCGCTCGTTGCACCGGGCTATGTCGAAGTGGCGCAACTCGTCGGCAAGGAGCCCGCGGCGGCCGTGACCGCCGCGCTTTCGCGCGACCGTACTGCGCTGCGGCTGCGCGCGTCGCGGCCGGTGCTCGCCGGGCCGCAGCAAAGCTACGAGCTGTGGCTGATCCCGCGCGAAGGCGGTGCGCCGATTTCGCTCGCGGTGCTGGGCCAGCTCGATGCCGAGCTGAGGCTGCCGGCCGCGCAGCTGGGCCGGCTGCGGGCGGGCGCGAAGCTCGCGATTTCGGTCGAGCCTGCAGGCGGTTCACCGACCGGCGCGCCGACCGGGCCGGTAATCCTGATCGGCGAGATTTCAGCTTAGCGTCACTCGCGCACGCGTCCGCGCAGCGCCTTGATCCGGCCGCGCTGCACCTTGCGCTCGACGCGCTCGCGTTGCGACGCGCGCGTGGGTTTGGTCGCGCGGCGCTCGCGCGGCAGCTCGGCGGCGGCGTCGAGCAGCGCGCGCAGTCGCGCGAGCGCGTCGGCGCGGTTCTTGTCGAGGCTGCGGTAGCGCTGCGCCTTGATGATCAACACGCCGCCGGCGCTGATGCGCCGGTCGGGCCGCGCAAGCAGCCGCGCCTTCAGCGCATCCGGCAGCGACGAGGCGCGGATGTCGAAGCGAAGCTGCGCGGCGTTGGACACCTTGTTGACGTTCTGCCCGCCGGGGCCCTGGGCACGAACGGCCTCGAAGCTCACTTCGCCTTCGCGCAGTTCGTAGGGGATCGCCAAACGCTTCATGGGGTCGATGCTAAGACCATCGCCCGATGGCCGAGGACCGTGATCTGGGACAACACCCGCGTAAGAGGTCCGGGCAACACTTCATACGCGCCGTGCGACGCGGCGCGGAGAAGCCGATGCCCGATCTGCCGACCGAATGGACCGCGCTGTGCGCGCTGGTCTTTCTGCTCGGGCTGAAACACGGCTTCGACGCCGATCACCTCGCGACGATCGACGGGCTGACCCGCTACAACGCGCGCCACCGGCGGCCGTTGGCGCGCTACTGCGGCGCGCTGTTTTCGCTCGGGCACGGCGCGATCGTCGTCGCGATCGCGGTCGCGGTCGGGCTGGCGAGCGAACGATGGGACGCGCCCGCGTGGCTCGAGGCGAGCGGTGCGTGGATCTCGATCGGGTTTCTGACGCTGATCGGCGTCGTCAACCTGCGCGCGGTGCTGACCGCCGCGCCGCATGAGATCGTCGCGCCGATCGGCCTGAAGGGTCGCTTTCTCGGCAGGCTGAACGAGGCGAGCCGGCCCGCCGCGGTGGCGCTGGTCGGTGCGCTGTTCGCGCTGTCGTTCGACACGGTTTCGCAGAGCGCGCTGTTCGCGCTGACGGCCGCGCAGTTCGGCGGCGTCGGCCATGCGATCTTTCTCGGACTGCTGTTCGTGCTGGGCATGCTGGTGACCGACGGCATCAACGGGCTGTGGATTTCGCGGCTGATCGCGCGCGCCGACCAGATCGCGGTGATCGCTTCGCGCGTGATGAGCCTCGCGGTGTCCACGGTCAGCCTGCTCGTCGCGGGCTTCGGTGCGCTCAAGCTCGCCGCGCCCGCGATCGACGCGTGGAGCGACGGCAAGGAGCTGGCCTTCGGCGCCGCGGTGATCGCGCTGATCGCCGCGAGCTACCTCGCCGCGCGCCGGCTCGCACTGCGCACGGCGGTCGCGCCCGGCGCGACCGATACGCGCGGCTAGGCGTGCGAAGCTCTCGCCTCGACCCCCCTTTCATAAAGGGGGCAAGGGGCAATCCCTTTCATCCGCACCGCAGGTGCGTCCGTCCTCGTCCCCCTTTTGCAAAGGGGGACTGGAGGGGGATTCTCCAGCGCCGCCACTCCAAAAAGGAAGGGCCGCTTGCGCGGCCCTTCGAAGCAGGCGCCGGAGAGGGAGGGCGGCGCCGGAGGAGAACGTTTATGCGCGGCAGCCGCGCCCGCGGCCCTGACCGTAGCCGGCCATCCCGCCCGGTCCGGGACGGAACTGGTCGAACGTCGCTTTCTGCTCGGGCGTCAATGTCGCGTAAAGCGCCTTGCGCAGTCCGTTGATTTCCTCTGCAGCCTGCGCGCGTTGCTTCATCCATGCCACCCGCTGATCGGCGAGCGCCTGCGGGTCGCCCTGCAAGTTCTGCATCGCCTCGCGCATCTTCACGCGTTCATCGACTTGCGCTTTGACCCGCGCCTCGTACGCGTTCCACGCGGCGAACTGGTTCGGCTGCAGCTTGAGTGCGGCTTCGAGCTGATCCAGCCGCGCCTGCGCGAACTCGGGATTCGGCCCGCCGCGCATGCCCATGCCGCCCATGCCCATCATCGGGCCGGCGCCGGCCATCGCGCAGTTCGCGCCTGCGGGGCAGTTCGCGCCGCCCCAACCGGGGCCGTGCGCCAATGCAGCAGTCGCCAGCGCGCCCAGTGCGCCGGCCACGGCGATCGTCAGAAGAGTGTTGCGTGCTTTCATCGTTTGCTCCCGTCCAAGAAATTTCCCGACGGCTTCACTGTAGGCGGCTGCGGCGCGAGCGGGCGGCGCGCTTGTAACGGCGCATTGCGAACGCGCGCTCGCGCAACACGCTGTAACGACTTCGTCGGTTCGGCATGCCGGGGCACCGGCCGCTTCAGTCGATCACGTCGGCCGCCACGGCGAGGAAGGCGCCGACCGCGCAGCGATCGGGCACGAGCGGCTCGATCGTTCGTGCGATTGCGCCGCCGCTCGGAAGGAAGACGGCGCTGCGCAGTTGAACCTGGTGCACGGGCAATCCGGCGAACAGTTCGAGCGCTTCGCGCCGTGTATGCCAGTGCGCGCCGCGATAAGCGCCGCGGCCGCCGCCGCGTCCTTTCTGCAGGTACAGCAGGCTCGCGCGATTGAGCAGGCCGAGCACGATGCGCTTGCGCGTCACGCGGACCATCTCGCGCAATGCCTGCCGCTGATCGGCGATGAAGCACAGCGCGGTGACGCAGATCGTCCGGTCGAAGCTGCGGTCGGCAAACGGCAGCTGCTCGACGCAGCCTTCGACGTAACGCTCACCCGGTTCCGCCGGGCGCGACGCCACCTGCAGCGCTGCCGGATCGGGATCGAGTCCCGTCGCGAACACGCCCAGCTTGCGCGCGCAGCGGCGCGTGAAGTAGCCCGTGCCGCTGCCGACGTCGAGCAGTCGCTCGCCCGGTCGCGCCGCGAGCAGGCGCGCGAGCAGCGCGAACTCGACCTCGCCGATCCACGCGCCGCGCGGCGTTCGGTACCACGCGTCGTAGCGTTCGGCCGCTTCGACGTTCACGGCGGGCCGTCGTCGCAGCGCACGGCCATCAGAACCGCGAATACAGCCAGTACTTCTCGTACGCGACCTTCGCGCCGTGCCACAGCCGGCTCGGCGCGCGCAGCTTCACCGCCGGCAGAGGTTCGGCGTAGAAGTTGCCCTGGCCCATGCCGGCGCGGCCGTCGCCGGTTTCGATGAAGCAGGCGCCGACGCCGTCGAAGCGCATCGGCGCGCCGCGCCCGGTCCACACCGTCGCGAGGTTGTGTGCGACGACCTCGCCCTGCGCGTGCGCGAAGACGCCGGCCTTCGGCAGCGGGCGCCCCATCTTCAGCGGGATCGCCACTGTGTCGCCGATCGCGTAGACGCCTTCGAAGCGCGTGGCGAGCGTATGGCGGTCGACCGCGATCCAGCCGGACTCGTCGGCCAGACCGGATGCGCGCACGACAGCGGGCGCGCGATGCGGCGGAACGTAGAACAGCAGATCGAACGGCGCTTCCGCGCCGTCGGCGAAGCGCAACTTGCCGGCCGCATCGACCGCGGCGATCTGCCGACCCGGCTGATAGTCGATGTCGCGCGAGGCGATCAACTGCCGCAGCGCCGCCGACACTTCGGCGCCCGCGGTCAGCATCGGCCCCGGCTCGGCCGCGTGAAAGTCGATGCGCGTCGCTCCGCGCAGACCGCGCCGGCGCAGTTCGCCGTCGACGAGCAATGCGGATTCGTACGGCGCGGCAGGGCACTTGTACTGCGGCGCCGCCGTCACGAACGCGATGCGCCCGCCGCGAAACGCATCGAGCGCGCGCCGCCCGGCGACCGCGCCTTCCGCCGTGTAGAAGCAGTGGCCGGCCTCGGCCAGCCCCGGCACCGCCGCGAGATCGTAGTCGGCGCCGAGCGCGACGATCAGCGCGTCGGCCTGCAGCGTCTGCCCGCCCACCGTCATGCTGTGCTCGGCGGGCGAGATCCGCTCGACCTCGCCGCGGACGAACTCGATACCCGAGCGCGCCGCGCGTTCGAGCGGCCGCATCAGTTGAGGAAGACGCCGGCTGCCCGCGAGCACCCACGGCAGCGACGCCTGATAGACGTGCTGCCCGGCGCGATCGACGAGCACCACGCGGTCGCTGCGCGGCAACCGCTTGCGCAGCGCCTGCGCGGCGGAAATGCCGCCCAATCCTGCGCCAAGGACGAGTGCGGTGCGGGCCACGGCTCAGAAGACGAGAACCTTGTCGGACAGCTCGCTCCAGTCGGCAAGCTCCTCGAGCGAGCCGCGCCTGCAGCCTTCGGCAAGCTGTTCGTTGGAGATCCCGCGCGCGTCCATGCAGGTGCCGCAAGCCGCGACGAGGCCGCCGTGGCGAACGACGTTGCCGAGCATCGCCTCGACGCTATAGTAGCCGGGCGGCACCTTCTGGTTGCGGTGCGCGGCCGACGCGGCGTCGCCCATCAGGAAGACTCGCACCGTGTGCTCCGCGCGTTTGGCGAGCGCGCCGGCGAGCCGCAGCCCGTTGTACGTGTGCTCGCTGCCGTACGGCGCGGCGTTGAGGATGAACAGCGTCGAACCCATCGTCGACCTCCGCATCAGTTGGCCGCAGGCGCGCGCTCGAGCGCGCCGCGTTCGGACGCTTCCCGGAACGGCTGCGTCAGCAGCGCGCCGATGCGCAGCTCGTCCGCGCCCTGCAGCCCGTCGACACCGATCCGCATCGCCGCGTGCCCCGCGACCGGTTGCGCGCGATAGGTGCCGAACAGCCGATCCCACCACGGCACGTTGAAGCCGAAGTTGCTGTTCGTCTCGAGCGGCAGCGCCGAGTGATGCACGCGATGCATGTCGGGCGTGACGACGAGCCAGCGCAGCCAGCGATCGACGCCGGCCGGCAGGCGCGCGTTCGCGTGGTTGAACATCGCGGTGGCGTTGAGCACCACCTCGAACAGCAGCACGGCGACCGCCGGCGCGCCGATCGCGGTGACCGCCGCGCACTTGATCCCGAGCGACAGGAGGATCTCGAGCGGATGGAAGCGCGTTCCGGTGGTCACGTCGAAGTCCGGATCGGCGTGGTGGACGCGGTGCAGCCGCCACAGCGCCGGCACCGCGTGGAAGACGACGTGCTGGAAGTAGATCGCCAGGTCGAGCAGAACGACCGCGATCAGCACCTCGGCCCAGGCGGGCAGCGCGACCGCGTTGAGCAGGCCCCAGCCACGGGTCTCGCCGGCCAGCGCGACCGCGATCGCGGCACCCGGCGCGAGCAGCCGCACGACGAACGTGTCGACGGCCAGCAGCGCGAGGTTGTGCGGCCAGCGCAGCGCGCGAGCGAAGCGCGCCCGGCGGCGCGGTGCCAGCCCCTCCCATAGCGCGACCGCGGCGAACACGCCGCCAAAGGCGGCCAGACGCAGCGCGGCTTCGTGTTCGGTCAGCGATTCGATCATGCGGGCCTCGCAGGCGGCGGCCGGTGGTAAGCTTTCGCTCAATTGATCGCGTATTCAAGCAATCGCTTGAATACTAGGCCCGGAGGAACGCCCTTGTCAACCGTCAACCCCAAGCGCGAGGTCTACGAGGCGCTCGCCCGCATCGGCACCGCGCTCGCAAGCCATGTCCGCCTCGAACTGCTGGAGCTGCTCGCGCAGGGCGAACGCAGCGTCGACGAACTGGCCACGCTGACCGGTACGACGGTCGCCAACGCTTCGCAGCACCTGCAGAAGCTCAAGCAGGCCGGACTGATCGTCGGCCGCAAGGAAGCGCAGTTCGTCCGCTACCGGCTCGCCGGCGACGAGGTCGTGGCGCTGGTCGACACGCTGGGCAGGGCGGGCCGCGCGTATCTCGCGGACATCGACCGCCTCGTCCGCCAGTACTTCACGTCGAAGGACGAACTGGAACCGGTGCCCGCGGCCGACGTGCTCGAGCGCGCGAAGAAGGGCCTCGTCACCGTGCTCGACGTGCGGCCGCCGGAGGAATTCGCCGCCGGCCACGTGCCCGGGGCGATCAACATTCCGATCCACGAGCTGGAGAAGCGCCTGTCCGAGCTGCCGAAGCGCAAGGAGGTCGTCGCCTATTGCCGCGGCCCGTACTGCCTGATGTCGTTCGACGCCGTGCAGCTCCTGCGCAAGAAGGGACTGAAAGCGCGGCGCCTGCAGGACGGGCTGCCCGAATGGCGGCTCGCGGGGCTGCCGACCGCGCGCGATTGACCCGTGCGGCTGCATCGCACCCGCGCGTACCGAACCGCCGTTCCGGATCTCAGGAGACCCCGATGCGATTGCTCTTCCCCTCGTTGATCGCCGCCGTGTTCGCGCTGCCCGTGCTCGCGCCGGCCGCGCACGCCGACGAGGCCGCGCTGAAGGCGCTGGCGCAGGGCGGACACGCGGTGCTCGTGCGGCACGCGAAGACGGACGGCCACGCGAAGGCGCGGGTGCTCGATCCCGACGGCAACTGCGCGAACGAGGACAACCTCAGCGAAGAGGGCCGCGCGCAGGCGCGCCGCCTGAGGGCCAGGCTCGATCAGGCCGGCGCGAAGTTCGACGCCGTGCTCACGAGTCCCTTCTGCCGCACGCGCGAGACCGCGCGGCTCGTCTTCGGCCGCGCCGCCGTCGAGCCGAACCTGACCGCGCTCGAACTGGGCACGCAGAGCGAGGCCCAGGCGTGCACGAAAGCGATCGCCGCGCTGCTGGCGCGGCACGCCGGCAAGGGCAACGTAGCGCTGGTGACGCACCGGCCGAACATCGACGCGCTGACGATGGAACTGGTCGAAGAGGGCGAGGCGATCGTCGCGCGCATCGGCCCGGACGGCGAGCTGGAGGTCGTCGGGCGGATCGGCCGGTGAACGCGCGCCGCCCGATGCGGGAAGCGTGCGCCGGGCGTTCGGCGTAAGGCAACGCCGGCAGCGACGACAGGAAGCCCGCTTCGTCGAACACCCGCCGCACGACCCCGGCGCGACGTCCTCGCATGGATCGGAATCGCCGATGAGACCGGCACCTGCGGCTACGCTGGCGGCTGCGCTCGCTGCAATCGCCTGCGCGGCGACGCTTCCGTCGCTGCGCGTGACCGGCGAGTTCGCCGGTCAGCGGGTCGACGCCGCGGTCGACAGCGAGATCGCGCGCTACTACGTCGAGCGCCACTCGAGGCGCGAGCCCGGTGATCCGCGATTCGACGCGGCGCTGGCGGCGATCGAACGCGGCCTCGGCGATCGCATGCCGACGACCGACGAGTTGGCGCAGATCGCGCGCGCGCACTCGACCGACCTCGCCGCGCTGATCGCCGCGGAGCGGCTGCACGGTCGCGCGCAGCAGGACCCGCTGTACCGGCGGTTCCGCCGAGCCCTGCATTCGGGCGCAACGCCGCTCGCGGACGACATCCTGTTCCTGTTCGTGCCGGGCTGGCTGTATCGGACCGATCCGACGACGGGTGCGGATTTCGCGCAGTTCCGCAAGCTGCTCGCCGATCACGGCGCGCGCACGGCCCTGATCGAAACCGGCGAAAACGCAACCGTCGAGGACAACGCCGTGCTGATTGCCGACTCGGTCCGCCGGATCGCGGCCGTCGAACGGCGGATCGTGCTCGTCAGCGGCAGCAAGGGCGGACCCGAGGTCGAACTGGCGCTCGGCCAGCTTCTAGATGCGCCGTCCGCGCGCGGCGTCGTCGCCTGGGTCAACATCGGCGGACTCCTGCGCGGCACGCCGCTGGCGGACTTCGCGTTGAGCTGGCCTGCGCGCTGGCTGGTGCGATGGACGATCGTGCCGGACGGCTCGTTCGAAGGCATCGAGAGCCTCGCGCCCGCCCGCAGCGCGCGCCGGCGGCAGGCGTTGCGCCTGCCCGCGCACGTTCTCACGATCAACCTCGTCGCGATTCCGCTTTCCGGCCAGGTGTCCGCGCCGGCGCGTTCCGGCTACGCGCGCCTGCGCGCGCACGGGCCCAACGACGGACTCACGTTCGTCACCGATGCGATCGCCGCCGGCGGCGTGACGATCCCCGTGCTCGGCGCCGATCACTACTTCCGCACGCCGGACATCGAGGCGATCACGCTCGCGCTCGCGCGGGCGCTGGCCGAGCACGTCCGCGACCGCGCCGGCACCCGGCATCGGTCGGTATTGAGCCGCGAACCGCAGCGCGACCTCAAGAAAGAATCGGGCGGCCGCAGCCGCCCGCGAGTCGGAACAGATGAGGTCTTCTACTTCGCGAACCGCAGATACAGCGGTTCGTAATGCACCGCGTGCCGCACCTGCGCGTTATCGAACGCGGCGAAGCCGAACCCGTACGAGGCGTTCAGGTCGCTGAACTGCACGTCGAACTTGCTGCCGGTCGTGAGCTTGCGCGCGACTTCCGAAGTCCATACGCCGTTCGCCCAGCGGATCGCGACCCTGATGTCGGCACGATCGCCCTTGGTCTGGAAGGTGAGATACGACGCCACTTCGTCGCCGGCCTTGAAGTTGTCGACGAAAGGAGCCTGGTCGCCGTCCTTGATGTAGTAGGTGCCGCCGGCGTTGGCAGCTTTGCCGTCGCGATTCATGAACTCCGGCTTGCCGTCGACCAGCCCGAAGCCCTTGTACTCGGGACCGCCCGGATCGCTCTTGCGGCCCGCGCCCGGTGCGTTCTTGGCGTCGAAGCGCGTGTGGTCGAGGTACTGGTCGTCCACGTGGGCCATCGGCGCCGTGCGCATGCTCTTCATGTGCCAGATGTCGCCGAGCTCGCCTTCCTTCGCGGTGTACTTGTTGCCAAAGGGCTTGCCGGGTTCACCCGCATGACAGGCAACGCCGCAGCCCATCTTGTCCCAGCCGGCGATCGAGTTGTTGACGTTCCAGATGATCGACCACTTGTCCTCGTAGTAGAGGTTGTCGTCGCCGCCCTTGTTGGCCGGGTCGACCAGCTTCTTCCACGCGCCGTCGGCCTGCTTCTGGAACGGACCGCGGCGAACCGACTGTGTCGGATCCGCGTACTGGATCAGGAAGTACACCATGTCGCCGCTGTAAACGGCCTTCAGCGTCGCCGTCGTCTCGCCCTTGCCGCCGAAGTTGGCGCCGTCAGAAAGCGCGACCGAGATCGGCTTCGCTGCGGCCCACGCTGCGTCGTTGGGGTTGCCGTCGAGGGTAGGCGGCGTGGTCACTTTCGCAGCGACCAGCACGTTCGGCGCGGCGGTCTGCTCCTGGGTCGCGCAGGCGGCCAGCGCCAGGGCGAGCGTCGACAAGGCAATGGTTGAGACGTAGCGCATCGAGGATCTCCTTTGCGGACAGTTGGTTTGCTCGAAACCGAGGTGGCTGCCCGGCTGCCGGCGAGTCGTGCAGCGCCATACGCGGCGATAGTGCGCCCGTTGCCGCGACGAAGGTTGACCAAGATCACGCGCGCCCCACATGCACCGGCGGAAGCGTCGGTGAATCCGCTTGCCGTAATTCAATTGCGTTATCGGAGTCCGATAACGGTGCGCTTACGCGGCCGTCCGCGCGATGGCACACGTGCGTTGCCGAGAGCGGCGCCGCCGACGGCAAGGGACTTCCGGTTCCGATCCTGCGCAGCATTGACCGTGGTCATGATTCCCCTGCGGCAGGCAATGGCAGGATCGCGCCTGATGTCGCGCCCGCCGTCCGTACCGGGCCGACCGCGGCCGATCATGAGAGACATCTTCCGCGAAACGTTCCTCGGCTTCATTCGTGTGCATCTGCTGCACCACGCGGCGAAGGCGCCGATCTTCGGCACCGAGATGCTCGACGAGTTGCGGCGGCACGGCTATGCGCTCAGTCCGGGCACGCTGTACCCGATCCTGCACGCGCTCGAAAGCGCCGGGTACCTGCGCAGCGAGCAGCAGCTCGTTGCCGGCAAGGTGCGCCGCTACTACCGCGGCACGGCCAAGGGTGTCAGGGCGCTGCAGAAGCTGAAGGTCAAGGTGCGCGAACTGACGGAAGAAGTTCTCGAGGACGAGCATTCCGGCAGCGCGGCGCCCGCACGCAGGCGCGCTCGCTCCCGGCCCCGCTGAGGGTCGTCGGCGGCGAAGGGCAAGCAGCGGGACGGCGCCCGTTTCTTAACGCGCGGCCTGCCTCATCGCGCCGACGATCTTCATCGTCTCGACGCTGACCGTCGTCACGCGCGCCAGCAGATCGATCACCTTGTCCTTGTAGTCGGCGAAGCGGTACGTGTTGAACTTCGCGCGGATCGTCGGGTCCTTCGGCGTCTTCTCCTTGTACTGGTCGAGGATCCGCTCGAGAACGATGCGGCCGGCGTCCTTGCCGGCCTTCAGTAGCGCCTCGCGCGCAGCGCACCGGGAAACCCCCAAAGGCATCGATCGAGCACGTTTGACGCGGCGCAGAGCGGCGCCGCGTGGTGCCGCTAGATTGCGCGCTGGCGCCGCGGCGAGCGCGGCGCCGAGGGTGGGCCGCCCGGATCGAAACGCGGCCCGAGCGCAACGGGCGTGGGCAGCGGTGCCCGAAACGCCAACACGTGGAGAGAACGAGATGAAGTCGTTGCTGATCGCAGGATTCGTGGCCGCCGGCCTGATGCTGGGCGGCGCTGCGCACGCGTCGGAGGCCAAGGCCAACGCGGCCGGCTGCCTGAAGTGCCATGCCGTCGACAAGAAGAAGATGGGTTCGGCGCTGAAGGACATCTCGGCGAAGTACAAGGGCAACAAGGACGCGGCGGCGACGCTGACGGCGAAACTGAAGGACGGCGCGGGGCATCCGAAGTCGACTGCGAGCGACGAGGATCTCAAGGCGATCGTGGGCTGGATGCTGACGCTCTGAGCCGGACGCGTCGCGACGACGAAGGGCCGGCCCGCCGCCGGCCCTTCGTTTTCTCGCGCGCCGCGCGCGTGCAGCCGCTGCGCGGCGGGTGATCGCGCGGATTGCGGGCGCGTGCGCGGCGATCGCGGTGATTGCGGCGCCCGACGCTTGTCGTGAAGCAGCCCGCGGCGCTTCTTCCGCGCGCGGCAGGAAGGCCGTTGATCCATGTCAACCTGCGCGCGGGTGACGCGTGTCACTTTGCCGCATCGCGAATCGCGACAGCACGCCGGCGAAATGCATGCGCAGCGTGAGCAGGCAGCCGGCGCTCGTTCGACGCAACCAGAACGTCCGATGAACCCCGCCCCACTGCTCAAGGCGCTCGCGTTGTCGCTGGCAATCGGCCTGGCGACGGCCGCGAGCGCGGCCGACCCGAACGCCACCTGCATGATGTGCCACGCCGACGCTTCGGCGAAGGGCGCAAGCGGGAAGTCGATCGCGGTCGACGCCGCGCGGTTCGCGAAATCGGTGCACGGCGAGATGCAGTTCAAGTGCACCGATTGCCACGCCGACGTGTCGGCCGACAAGCTGCCGCACCCCGAGAAGTTGCAGCCGCCGGTGTGTGCGAGCTGCCACGAGCAGGCCGTCAAGGACTACACGGGCACGCCGCACGGCAAGGCGCGCGCCGACGGCAAGACGCTTGCGGCGAGCTGCGCCAACTGCCACGGCGCGCACGACATCCTGCGCTCGAAGGACCCCGCATCGCGCACGAACCACGTCAACCTCGAGCAGACCTGCGCGTCCTGCCACGGCAACGAGGCGCTGATCAGGAAGGCGAACATCCCGGGCGGCAACGTCGCCGGCCAGTATCACGACAGCATCCACGGCCGGCTGCTGCACGAGAAGGGTCCGCGCCAGGCGATGGCGCCCGAGTGCACCGACTGCCACGGCACGCACAACATCCGCGCCAAGTCGGAGAAGGCGAGCCGCGTGGCGCGCGCCAACATCCCGACGACCTGCGGAAGCTGCCATCAGCGCGAGAAGATCGTCTTCGACAAGGGCATGCACGGCAAGATGCTGCAGGCGGGCAACGTCGCCGCGCCGGTGTGTACCGACTGCCACACCGCGCACACGATCCAGGAGACGACGCGTCCGCAGTGGCAGCTCGCGGTGATCGGCCAATGCGGCAACTGCCACGACGACTTCATCTCGAGCTACCGGCTGACCTACCACGGCAAGGTCACGAATCTCGGCTTCGCCAACATCGCGACCTGCGCGGCCTGCCACGGCGCGCACGACGTGCGGCCGGCGTCGGATCCGCTGTCGAAGGTGTCGGCCGAAAACCGCCTCGCCACCTGCCGAAACTGCCACGCGAACGCCGGACCGAAGTTTGCGAGCTGGGATCCGCATCCGCAGCCCGCCAACAAGGAGCGCAGCGCGATCCTGTACTACACGTCGATCTTCATGCAGGTGCTGCTGGCGGGCGTGTTCATCTTCTTCGGCCTGCACACCGTGCTGTGGGCCTACCGCTCGTTGCGCGCTGCGCTCGCACGCCGGCGCGGCGGACAGTAATCAGGAGAGTCGAGTCATGTCCACCAACGTCGGCGCCGCCGGTAGACAGGAAGCCGCGCTGCAGACGCAGGCCGCCCCGCGCGGCGGGCGCTACTACCGCCGCTTCGGACTGGTCGAGCGCGTGATGCATGCCGGGCTGATGTTCAGTTTCATCGGCTGCGCGTTGAGCGGGCTGCCGTTGCTGTTTCCGTACACGGGCTGGGCGCGCGGCCTGGCGGCGCTGATGGGCGGCTTCGAAGGCGCCGCGCTCGTGCATCGGGTGAGCGCGACCGTGATGGTGATCGTGTTCTTGTCGCACATCTTCCAGTTCCTGTGGCGCGGGCTGGCGAGCGGCAACATCCTGTCGGTGCTGTGGGGGCCGAACTCGCTGATGCCGCAGCCGCAGGACATCGTCGATCTCTACCAGCACGCCAAGTTCTTCCTGGGATTCGGCCCGCGGCCGAAGTTCGACCGCTACACGTACTGGGAGAAGTTCGACTACATGGCGGTGTTCTGGGGCATGTTCATCATCGGCGGCTCCGGGCTGCTGCTGTGGTTCGCGGTGCCGTTGAGCCACTGGCTGCCCGGCTGGGTCTTCAACATCGCCACGCTGGTCCACGGCGAGGAAGCACTGCTCGCGGTCGGCTTCATCTTCACGATCCACTTCTTCAACGGGCACGTGCGGCCGGAGAAGTTTCCGATGGACCTCGTGATCTTCACCGGGCGCATTTCCGAGCATGAGCTGAAGGACGAGCGCTCGCAGGAATACGAGCGGCTCGTGCGCGAGGGGCGGCTTGCGGCAATCGAGGCGACGCCGCCGAGCGCAGGCGCGGTCACCTTCGGCCGCGTGATCGGCGGCACGGCGCTCGTGCTCGGGATCGTGACGATCCTGCTGATCCTGTACGGCCTGCTGGTCGGGTGAACGGGAGCGGACGCGGCGCAGCGGGTCGCGGGGCGATCGTGCGGCATGATGGCGGCCGAGAATCAGAAGTGTCGGAGGAGGCGTAGATGCGATTGAACTGGAAGCGGGGCGGCATCATCGGCGGCGTGACGGCGCTGGTCGTCGCGGGCATCGCGCTCGCCGTGCTGGGCGCGGGCGGCATCGTCGCGTGGGAGTACAGCAACAGCAACGCGTTCTGCGCCAACGTGTGCCATTCGGTGCATCCGGAAGAGACGCGCTGGCACGGCATGTCTTCGCACGCGCGCGTCAATTGCGTCGAGTGCCACATGGGGCGGCTGTCGACGCTGCACCTGATGGCGCTGAAGCCCACGCACGCGAAGGAACTGTGGGGCATGATCGTCGGCTACGAGCGACCGCTCGCCTCGTCGACCTTGCGTCCGGCGCGCGACAACTGCGAAAGCTGCCACTGGCCGTCGGTCGAGCACCACGACAGCATCGCGCTGATCAAGCGCTACGGCACCGACGAAAAGAGCAGCGAAACGACCTACCGGCTCACGCTGCACACGGCCATGGGCGTGGTCCGCGAGAAGCAGGCCAAGGGCATCCACTGGCACATCGAGAACGAAGTGCTGTTCTCCTCGCCCGACGTTCAGCGCCGCACGATTCCCTGGGTTCAGGTGCGCGACAAGGACGGCAAGACGACGACCTACGTCGACGCGGCCGCGAAGTACAGCGAGGAGGATCTGAAAAAGAACCCGCCGCGGCGCATGGAGTGCTTCGACTGCCACAACCAGGTGGGCCACCCGTTCCGCAATCCGGCCGATCTGGTCGACAACGCGATCGCTACCGGCCGCATCGACCGCGCGCTGCCGAACGCCAAGGCGCGTGCGGTCGCGCTGATCGAAAAGACCGCGAAGCTGACCGGCCCGCACGGGGAGTTCGGCGCGCAGATCGACAAGCTGATCGCCGAAGCGGCGCCCAAAGGCGAAGCCAAGCCGGAGATGCAGGCGCTGGAGAAGAAGTTCGCCGCGACGATGAAGCAGATCCTCGTCGACAGCTCCTTCTCCGCGCAGGGACTGAGCTGGGCGTCGTTCCCGAATCACGCGGGCCACAAGGACACGGCGGGCTGCTTCCGCTGCCATGACGGCAAGCATTTGAACGACAAGGGCGAGGCGATCCGACTGCAGTGCACGCTGTGCCACGATCTGCCGCAGGTGATGCGCGAGAACGGCAAGGGTTCGGTGCCTTCGACGGTGGCGGCGGGGCTGGAGCCGCCACCGAGCCACGAGGAGCCGAACTTCATGCACGACCACCGCACCAAGCTCGACAAGACGTGCACGATGTGCCACGGCCCGATCAACTGGGGCAGCGACGGCGGCAGTTTCTGCTCGAACCCGGCGTGCCACGGGCGCAGCTGGCCCGAGGTGAACCTCGATCCCAAGGCCAAGGGTTGACGATGCGCGCCGGCTCGCACGTTGCTTGCGTCAACGCCCGGCTCGACCGGGCGTTGTTGTCGTCATGAGCCCGCCGTCGAGGCCGGGCACGGCAAACGTCCCGGGCTGCCGCCGGGTATTTCGAGAGGAAGGAGAGTCGATGAAATCGCTCGTGATCGCGGCGATCGCCGCTACGGGGATCCTGATGACCGGTGTCGCCAGTGCCGACGAAGCGCTCGCGAAGAAGGAGGGTTGCCTGGCTTGCCATGCGGTGGACAAGAAGAAGATGGGTCCGGGGCTGAAGGACATCTCCGCGAAGTACAAGGGCAAGAAGGACGCCGAAGCGGCGATCGTGGCGAAGCTCAAGGCGGGCAAGGACCATCCCGCCGTCAAGTCGAGCGACGCCGATCTCGCGACGCTGTCGAAGTGGATCCTGTCGCTGTAGGCGATTCGACCGCAGCAACAAGAAGCCGGCGCAGGCCGGCTTTTTGTTTGCCCTCGTCCTTCACCCCCCTTTGAAAGAGGGGGGCAGGGGGGATTCCTCGATCTCGCGCGCGCCGATGAAACTGAGAATCCCCCTCAGTCCCCCTTTACAAAAGGGGGAGGCGGACGGACGCACCTTCGGTGCGTACCGATGCGAGTCCCCCTCGGTTCTCCTTTTCAAAGGGGGACGCGGACCGGTGTACTGACACCGGCGATCCTTTGAGTCAAAGAAAACGGGGCGGCTCGCGCCGCCCCGTCTTGCGTGCGCTCGGTCGTCGCGTCTACTTCTTGTGGTAGTACGCCGGTTCGGGCGCGCCGGTTGCCGTCGGTCCGCCCTTGCGCGTGCTCGCGGGGTTGAACGTGTGCGTACGCACGAACAGGTTCTGCGCGGTGCTCGCGGTGCCGGGCATCGTCTTTTCGATGTCGACCGGCGCCAGATGGCAGGCCCTGCAGGTGTCCGCCGTTTTGACCGGCTTCGGAGTGCTGCTCGACGCGTGCGGCGAGTGGCAGGTCACGCAACCCGCGACGTTCTTCTTGAAGTGCGCCGTCTGCAGATGCTCCTGGTACTGCTGGTGGTGCTTGCGCGCCTCGAAGTAGCCCGACTTCTGCGCCGCCTCGTCGATCCAGAACGCGTTGTTCAGGTCCGTGTTCGGCCAGTTCTTCGTGATCGGATCCTCGGGCTGGATGCCGACCAGCAGCACCTTGTCCGGATACCACGTCGTCCAGTCATCGATGCCGGCCTTGTAGCTCTGTCCGATCACCGGATGCGGCAGCTGTTCGGCCGGATTGCCTTCGGCGGTCTTGAAGTTGTAGTTCTCGAGCCGGATGTGGCAGTAGCCGCAGACCTTCGAGCTTTCGGCGTGCGAGGCCTTGCCGGGATTGAAGATCTCGCGCCTGTCGCCGGTGGTCGCGTGCTTGCTGCCCGGGCCGTGGCAGGCCTCGCAGCCGACGTTCTCTTCGCTCATCGCCCACTTCTTGACCGCGCGTGTTTGCTCGTCGATCGCGAGCACGCGATAGCCGGTCGAATGGCAGGTCGCGCACTGGCTCTCCCAGGTGTTCTTCTGCCCGTATGGCTCCCACTGCTTGTGGATCGTATTCCACTGCTTGTCGAGGAACTGGTGGCCGCCGCTCGCGGGGTTCGGCACGAGGAAGCGCTGCTTCCAGTGCGAGCCGATCACGTAGACGACGTCCTCCATCTTCGCCGGCGTGCCGGTGATGTTGCCCTTGGTCGGTCCAGCGTTGCCTTTGCCGTCCTTCTCCCAGTTGTCGCCGGCGTCCTTCAGCAGCCCTTCCTTCGCCGGCCGCACCATCTTGGCGTGCCAGCTGGCCTTCCAGCTCTGGTATTCGGTCTTGTGGCAAGCCGAGCACTTCTCGGACCCGACGAACTGCCGATCGGCGCCGCCCGCGATGCCGGTCGTGCAGCCGGCGAGCCAAGTCGCTGCGAACGCAGCGGCCGCGGCATGAATGAAGCGATGACGCATACACCCTCCTCTTCTTCGTCGACGAACCCATCGACCCGCCGCTACGCTAGCCCGGCGACAGCACGGCGCCTTGATCCAGACCAACCGAGATGCGGCGTTTCACGGATGCACGCGATGTGCCAGGCGCTTTGTGACGAGGGCCGTTACAGCGTGCGGCGCGTCCAGGGGTTCATACGGACGACTGCGCCGCGCGCACCGCTCGCCGCAGAAAGCCGAACTCGTCCTGCTCCAGCTCTTCGAGGCTCGTCTCGATCTCGGCGAGCGCGCTTTCGATCTCGGGCAGCAGGACATCCTGCAACGCGCGCACGCGGCGCACGGTCTTGCGGTACTCCGCGTACAGGCGCGCGAGGTTGGCGGAAGACGCGGCGATCCGCACGAGCTGCGCGGCGACGTGCGCATGCGCCGCGCGGCAGGCTTCGGCCTCGGGCGAAGGCATGACCGCGGGTGGCGCCGTACCCGCTTCGCCGTCGAGCCTCGCATCGAGCATCGCCACCCCGAGCAGCGCGCGCCGCTCGAAGCGCAGCGCATAGCGACCCGGCGCGGCCGGATAGACCTGCAGCCCGTCGAGCCCGTGGCGCGCGACCGCGCTCTGCAGCGCCGCACGCGCCGCCGCCTGCAACGGCGCCAGTTCGCGCACCAGCGCCTGATACGCGCGCAGCTCGCGCAGCATCTCGCCGGCGAGCAGCACGCACTTCTCGTCGAGGAAGGCATAGCCCTCGCGCATCGTGCGCCGCTCGTCCTGAAGCTGGATCGCGAGGCTGCGGGTGGGGGTGAGGTCGGTCATCGCGTCACACCCCGATGAACTCCCCACCCAGATGCGCCTCGATCTGCGCATCCGACAGCCGCGACAGCTCGCTTCGCGGCAGTCTGCGCAGCAGCGCCCAGCCGACCTCCATGCTCTGCGCGAGCGTGCGTGCGCCCGACTGATGAACGAGCTTGCGCTCGAAGTCGGCGCCGAAGGCGAGATAGCGGCGGTCGGTGTCGGACAGCCCTTCTTCGCCGACCACGCTCGCCAGCAGCCGCGCCTGCGTGGCGCGCGCGTACGCGGCGTAGAGCTGGCTCGCGAGCGCCGGATGGTCGGCGTGCGTGTAGCCCTTGCCGGTCCCGTCCTTCATCAGCCGCGACAGGCTCGGCAGCACGTTGACCGGCGGATACACCCCCGCGCGGTCCAGCTCGCGCGACAGCACGATCTGTCCTTCGGTGATGTAGCCGGACAGATCGGGGATCGGGTGTCCGATGTCGTCGCTCGGCATCGTCAGGATCGGCAACTGCGTCAGCGTGCCCGTCTTGCGCCCGTCCTCGCCGTGCACGCAGCCGGCGCGTTCGTACAGCGTGGCCAGGTCCGAGTACATGTAGCCGGGAAAGCCCTTGCGGCCCGGCACCTCGCCTTTCGCGCCGGCGACCTCGCGCAGCGCTTCGCAGTAGTTGGTCAGATCGGTGACGATCACCAGCACGTGCTTGTTCTCCTCGAACGCGAGGTACTCGGCGGCGGTCAGCGCGACGCGCGGCGTCAGCAGCCGTTGCGTCGAGGAGTCGCTCGCGAGGTTGAGGAACAGCGCGCTGCGCTCGAGTGCGCCGGACTGTTCGAGCGAGCGGCGGAAGTACTCGGCCGTCGTGTACGGCACGCCGATGCCGCAGAACACGATCGCGAAGTCCTCGTGCCCGGCGCCGAGCAGCCGCGCGTGGCCGGCGATCTCCACGGCGATGCGATCGTGCGGCAGCCCGCCGCCGGAGAAGATCGGCAGCTTCTGCCCGCGCACCAGCGAGTTCATCAGGTCGACCGACGTGATGCCGGTTTCGATGAATGCGCGCGGGGTGGCGCGCGCCACCGGGTTCAGCGGCAGCCCGTCGACGCGCAGCCGCTTTTTCACCGCGAGCGGGGGCCCGCCGTCGATCACCTTGCCGACGCCGTTGAAGACGCGGCCGAGCAGCCCCGGACCGACGCCGAACTCGATCGGCTCGCCGAGAAAGCGAACGACGGTGTCGGCGAGCGCCAGCCCCGCGCTCGGCTCCAGCAACTCGATCGTGACGAACTCCTCGTCGAGCGCAGCGACACGCCCGAGCCGCGGCAGACCGTCGCGGCCGATCACTTCGACCGCTTCCGCCAGTCCCACGTCGAGCGTGCGGCGAAGAAAGAGCAAAGGGCCGTCGAGCCTGACGGCTGCGTCGTGGACGGTGACCTTAGGCTGCACGGGCGACTCCTTCGCTCGAGCCCAAGCCGGCGAACGCCTGGACGATCTGCTGCTCGAGCGCGGCGAACTTCTCCAGCGCGTCTTCGCCGATCTCCTCGCCCATCCGCTGCAACGGTCGCAGCACCGGCAGCGCGAAGATCGCCTCGGGCGTATGGCCGGCGGCGAGCGTGCGTTCCGCGAGTTCGATGAAGCGCGCGATCAGCCGCAGCATGCAGGCCTGCCGCTGCGGTCCGCAGTAGCGGTCGATCGGAGAAAACGCCGACTGCCGCAGGAAGGCTTCGTTCGCCAGCTCCGCGCAGGCGAGCGCGAGCCGCTGGCGCGCGGGCAGCGCGTCCTTGCCGATGATGCGCGCCATGCGTTCGAGCCGCGCCTGCTCGTCGAGCAGCGTCAGCAGCGTGCGGCGCAGCTCGAGCCACTCGTTTTCGCCGCTGGCGGCACGCGCGCGCGCGGCGGCGACCTGCGAATACACCGACTGCCACCACACCGCCATGTCGAGCGAATCTTCCGAATACGACTGCAGCGGGTGGATGGCCGGGTAGAAGCGTGCCTGCGCGCGCTTGGCGTCGAGCGCCCAGAAGCTGCGCACGTAGCGCTTCGTGTGGCTCGTGACGGGCTCGGAGAAGTCGCCCGAAGGCGGCGAGATCGACCCGAGCAGCGTCACCGATCCGGTTTCGCCCGCGAGCGTCGTGACCTTCGCCGCGCGCTCGTAGAAGTCGGCGAGCCGGCTCGACAGATAGGTCGGATAGCCGCCCTCGCCGGGCAGTTCGCCGAGCCGGCCCGACACCTCGCGCAGCGCCTCGGCCCAGCGGCTGGTCGAGTCGGCCATCAGCGCGACGTGCAGGCCCTGGTCGCGGAAGTATTCCGCGACGGTGACCGCAGTGTAGATGCTCGCCTCGCGCGCAGCCACCGGCATGTTGCTGGTGTTGGCGATGATCACCGTGCGTTCCATCAGCGGCCGGCCGGTTCGAGGATCGTCGAGCTGCGGAAACTCCTCGAGCACGCCCGCCATCTCGTTGCCGCGTTCGCCGCAGCCGAGATACACGATCACCTCGGCGCTGCAGCCCTTGGCGAGCGCCTCCAGCAGGATCGTCTTGCCGGTGCCGAAGCCGCCGGGGATCGCCGCCTTGCCGCCGAGCGCGACCGGGAAAAGCGAGTCGAGGATGCGCTGTCCGGTCACCAGCGGTTCGTCGGCGGGCAGTCGCGCGCGCACCGGTCGCGGCGTGCGCACCGGCCAGAAGTGGCTCATTGCGAGTTCGCGCGTCGCGCCGTCGGCGAGCTTCAGCGTCACGAGCGGCGCGTCGTGCGCGTAATCGCCGGCGGCCGCGATGCGCTCGACCGTGCCCGCGACGTCCGGCGGAGCGAGCGCGCGCAACGCGCGGCCGCCGCGCGGCAACACGTTGCCGAACGGCGCGCCGGGATCGAGCCTGGCGCCTGTGCGCAGCGTCGGCTCGAAGCGGAGCACGGCCTGCAACGAACCGCCCGCGCTGGGCAGGACATGGCGCGCGCCTTTGCCCGCTACATCGGCGAGCGGGCGCAGCAGGCCGTCGAAGATGCGGCCGAGAAGCTGCGGGCCGACGACGATGCCGAGCAGTTCGCCCGTGCCTTGGAGTTCGACGCCGGGCCGCAGTCCCGTCGTGTCCTCGTATACCTGCGCGACGATCTCGGGCGCGCCGGCAGCGGTCGTGCCCAGCCGGATCACTTCGCCGAGCAACGCCTGCGATCCGACGCGGATCGCTTCGCGCAGCCTGAATGGTCCGTGCGCCCGCGCGCGCAGCACCGGCCCGCTGATCCAGGTGAGCGTCGCCTTGCTCACGGTTCCTCCATCAGTTCCAGCAACTGCCCCTCGATCGCGGCGCGATCGGCGAGCAGGCCGTCGAGCGTGGCATCCAGCACGTTGTGTCCCGCCTGCACGCGAAAGCCGGCGGTGATCGCGGTGTCGGGCTCGATGCGAACGTCGCGCAGCCCCGGACTTGATCCGGGGGCGGTGAGCCAATGCAGCGCGGCGTCGCGCTCGGACGCGGGCCAGTCCGGCGCGCAGCGGATCGTCCACGCGTCGGCGGGCAGCGCCTTTCGCGCGCGCGAGAGATGCGCCTCGACCCAGCGCGCGCGTGCATCCGGGGCGCGCCAGCGCGCGGCGAGCGCGGCGCGCAGCCGGTCCCAGGCCTGCGTCAGCAACTGCATTGCACGGCGCTGCGTCGCCAGCCGCCGTTCCGTGGCGAGCCGCGCTTCGGCCGCGCCAAGTTCGCTGGCCATGCGGGCCCGCTCTTCCTCGATCGCGGTGCGCACGCGCCGCCGCGCCTCGGCCAGCGCGCCGCGCACGATCTCGCGCGCCTGCGCATCGGCCGGTTCGAGCAGTTCGGCGCAGCGGCGGCTGCGGAACTCCTCGACCACCGCGAGCAGCGCCTGCGTGCGTTGTTCGAGGTTCATCGTTCGATGCCGAGTTGCCGGCGCACGCGCTCGGCGGGGTCGAAGGGCGGTGGGCCCCGGACTTGATCCGGGGCCGGCACGATCGCGACCAGCGGCGCGCCGGCCACGAGCGCACGCTCGAGTTCGACCGGTTCCAGCTTCGCCGCGACCGCCGGGGTGACGAACACTGCGGCTGCAGCCGCGAGCGCCTGCGCGAACGCGGCGCGCTCTTCGCCGGGCTGCGGCGCGAAAGTGCGCACGCCCGCGAGCCGGAAACCGGCCGCGGTGAGCGCATCGCCGACAAAGGCGAGCGGCGCGGTGCGGGTCGAAGCGTTCATGCGAAGCCCAAGCGTCTACGCGAGCCGGTTCAGGATCAGGATAGCGACGATCAGCCCGTAGATCGCGATGCCTTCGGCCAGCCCGACCAGGATCAGCACGCGACCGAGCAACTCGGGCTTCTCGGCGAGCGTGCCGACCGCAGCCGTGCCGAGCTTCGCGACCGCATAGCCCGCGCCGAGCGACGACATCCCGGTGGCGAGCGCCGCGGACAGCAACCCCCACGTCCATGCATCGGGCGGCAGTCCCGCCGCACTTGCCGCTTGCGCGACCGCAGGCGCGGGAAAGACGAGCAGCGCCGTGCCGCCGGCGGCCAACAGGCCAGCGACGACGGTCAGCACGAGGGCGAGCTTCGACGGGTTGCGCGGGTCGGGCATGACTTGTTCTCCTAGTGCGTGGCGATGGTGACGGGCGGCGGCGCGAGCGGGCGGAACTCGCGCCCCTCCGCGCGGAAGAAGCGGGTGAAGAATTCGAACAGCACGAGCCGTGTGGTCTGGATCGAGACGACGAGCCCCTCGATCGCGAGGATCAGCGCATTGCCGAGCACGAGCACGATGGCCTGGACGACGACGTTGTCCGCCGCCGCGGCGAGTGCGACCACGGCCGAAGCGAGCCCCGCGTGCGCGAGCGCAAAGGCGCCGACGCGCGCGAACGACAGCGTGTTGATCAGGATCTGCAGCGTGCGCTCGACCAGTTCGCCGAGCCCGGCGAAAGCCGACTTGATCCGCCGGCCGTGCACGGCGGCGGCGGCGATCGACCAGACCGCGCCGGCCGCCGCGAGCGCCCAGCCGGCCGGATGCGCCACGCCAGCGAGCACGCCGACGTACACGGCGAGTACCGGCAGATCCGCGCGCAGCCAGTGCGCGAGCTGGTCCTGCCGGACCGCTTCGAAGAGACCGAGCAGCAGTCCGAGCGCGAGCAGCACCGCGCCGCCGGCGATCGGCACCAGCAGCACCGGCAAGGGTTCCTCCAGCGGCACCAGCCACAGCGGCTCGATCACGTGCTCCAGAGAAAACACCGACCCGAACACGAAGCCGAACGCGGTCGCCGCAATGCCGCCCGGGATCAGCAGCCGCAGCACCGGCAGACGGTTGCGCAGCGCATAGCCGACGGCGATCAGCACGAGGCCCTGGCCCACGTCGCCGAACATGTAGCCGAACATCAGCGGCACGACGAACGCGAGCAGCACGCTCGGATCGGTACCGGTGGCCGCCGGCATGCCGACGAGCTTCGTGAACACTTCGAACGGCCGCGCCCACCACGGATTGCGCAGCACCAGCGGCGGGCGCGCGCCGCGCGGCGGGCGCGGAAAGCTCGCGAGCGCGCGCGCGCCGCAACCCTCGAGCGCGGCGACCACGCGCGCGCGGTCGACCGTCCAGCCGGTGATCCGCGCGAAGATCTGGCCGCGCGCCGGATCGCCGAGCGCGATCGCGCCGCCGTGCTCGAAGCACCAGGTCGCGCGCGCGATGTCGCCGAGCGCGCGCGGCACCTCATGCTGTGCCGACAGCGCGTCGATGCGCGCGCGCAGCGCGGCCGCGGTGGCCGCTTCCTGCGCGCGCCGCTCGGCGACGCGCGCGAGATTGGCTTCCGCGGTCGGCTGCAGCCAGTCCGGGAAACGCGCGCGCCGGCCGTTGGCTTCGGCCACCGCGCGCGCCATCGCTTCGATCGATTCCGGCGGGCCGACCGCGAGCAGCAGCCGCTCGGCCTGTACGTCGGCGGCGCGCATCAGCACGTCGTCGGGCACCTCGATGTCCACGCCGGCCGGCAGCGCGAACAGGCTGGCGATGACGCCGTTTTTCGCCTGTGCGAGCGCAGCGAAGTCGATGCGGCTGTCGGCCAGTTCGCGCAATGCCGCTTCGGCGAGCGCCAGCTCGGCCAGGCGCGCCTCGCAGCGCTGCAAGGCGCCGATCGAGTCCTCGGCCGCGGCGGCCCAGGCGCGCAACGCGGCGAGCGCCGCAGCGATCGCGTCGGTCGGCGCGCGCCGCTCGGCCGCGAGCTGCGTCGCGGCCGGCGGCCAGTACGGGCGATAGCGCTGCGCGAGCGCGTTGTAGTCCTTCAGCAACTCGCCCATCGCGGCGGCGGCGCGGGCTTCCGGCGCGCCGTGCCATTCGATTTCGACGCAGCCCGCGGCGGCCAGCGCTTCGAGCGCGATGAACGCGTCGTCGCGCGCGACGATGATCTCGAACCAGCGCGCGGGTTCGGGGCGGATCATGACGCGGCCTCCGGGGTCGCGCGGAACGCGGCGCGCGCGACGATCTCGCCGCGCAGCCGTTCCAGATCGAGCGCGACGAGCGCGAGGTACGCGAATAGCGCCGCCGGCTGCGCGGCCGAGCGGCGCAGCAGCGCGGCGACATCGGTGGCGAGCCGCTGGCGCGCCGCCGGCGCGTCGTCGACTGCCAGCGCGCGGAAGCGGATCAGGTGCGCGCGCACGACGGCGACCAGCCGTTCGAGGCCGGCGCGCGCTTCGTCGTCGCACGCGGGCCAGCGCGCGCGCCATTCGCGCTCCCACGCGCGCAGCGCGGCGTGCAACCGCGCGCGCTGCCATGCAGCGGGGTCGAGCCGGCGCGGCGGCGGCTCCGCGGTTTCGACCGCGAGCGCAAGCGGCGCCAGGGGACCGGCGGCCAAAGCGGCAAGCCGCTCGCCACGCTCCTCATGCGCGTACGGCGAAAGCGCGGGATCGGCGCCGATCCATGGCGGCAGAGACTCCTCGCCGAGCAGATGCACCAGTGCCGGCAGATCGATCAGGTGCGCGGTCCAGCGCAGCGCGGCGCGCCAGGCGTCGGGGGCCCAGCGCGCGACCTCGTCGACGCGCGTGCGCCACTGCTGGCGGAAGGCGAGTTCGAGGTCCGCGAGCGGCGCCGGCCAGGTAACGCCGCTGACATAGGGCGCCGCGGCCGAACCGCGCACCGCGTCGAGCGCGGCGCCGACGCTGCGCGCGCTGTGGAGCTGCGTCCACAGCCGCTCGTCGGGGCGCTGCGCGAGCCGCGCCGAGGCGCGCGCGTGCGCGTATTCGATCGGGAAGCCGGCGATCACGGCGCACCCCCCGGGGAGCTGTGCGCGCCGCCGGCGAGCGCATCGGCCAGCTCGTCGATCGCCGCCTGCAGGCGTTGCAGATCGTCGGCGTCGGCGTCGGTGCGGCGGTCGAGCGCGCGCCGTTCGCGTTCGACGGCGGCCAGGCGCGCGTCGAGCCGGGCCGCGGAAACGCGCCGCACGCGCGCGGTGCGTTGCGCCGCGCGTTCGGCGATCGCGTGAGCGCGATCGCGCGCCTGCTGCACGCGGGCCTGTGCCTGCGCAGCGCAAGTCTCGACGGCCGCGCGCGCTGTGCGTTCGGCTTCGAGCACGCTGGCGATTGCGGCTTCGACGTCGGCCGCATCCGACCAGCGCGCGTCTGCGGTCGTGCTCGCCGGCATCGCTTCTCGTCTCGCGCCGATGCATCGATCGGACCATCGGCATGTTGCGCCCCGACCCGGTGCAGCGGTTGACCGCTGTCAACAACACCGGCTGCGCGCCGCGCCGGTCGAGCGGTCTGCGTCGCGCCGGAGAGCGACGCGATGCATGCGTTACGGAAGGGGTTACACGCGTTGCGGGGCAACCGCAAGTTTCGCGCCGCCACCGCGCGGCCGTGATCCAGGTCAACTTCCGGGCCGGGGCCGGCGGCAAAACTACGCCTGCTGAAAAAGCAAGGGGTACGGTGAGGTGCGTCACAGACCGGGCCGGCCCGGACCAAAGAGGGGGTTCTCCTATGCATCGTCGTCTGACCGCCGCGTTGATGAGCGCGGGCGCGCTGGCGCTGTCGCTCGTCTTCACTTCACCGGCGCTTGCGCAAGCGAAGTCGGCGGAAACGCCGGTTTGCGCCAAGTGTCACGAGGAATCGCACACGTCCATTGCGCTGACGGCGCACGGGGCGCGCAACGACGCCAGCGGGCGGCTGTGCCAGGCCTGCCACGGCGACGCGACCGAGCACCTGAAGGACCCGACCAAGATCGGCATGACGAACCGCTTCGCGAAGAAGCTGCCCGGCGACGACAAGAGCCAGATCTGCCTGGCCTGCCATGACGGCCATCGCCAGCTCACGTTCTGGGATTCGGGCAAGCACCGCAAGAACGACGTCGCCTGCAACGACTGCCACAACATCCACGGGAAACCGGGCAACCCGTCGGTCAGCCCCTTCGTGACGACGCAGCGGACGCTGCAGTACGAGACCTGCAACACCTGCCACAAGAACATCCGGTCGCAGATCAACAGGACCTCGCACCACCCGATCGTCGAGGGCAAGGTCGCCTGCTCGGACTGCCACAACCCCCACGGTGCGCTCAGCCACGCGATGGTGAAGAACGAGTCGGTCAACCAGCTCTGCATCGACTGCCACGGCGACAAGCGCGGCCCGTTCATCTGGGAACACGCGCCGGTCGAGGAGAACTGCCTGTCCTGCCACAACGCGCACGGCTCGAACCACGCGAAGCTGCTGAACGAGAAGGTGCCGAACCTGTGCCAGGACTGCCACGACTGGTCGCGCCATCCGGGCACGTTCTACGGCGGCAACAACAGCTTCGCGCCGGGGACGCAGAACACCCGCTTCCTCGCCCGCTCGTGCGTCAACTGCCACCAGGCGATCCACGGCAGCAACGCGCCGGGCAACCGCGGCAAGTTCTTCACGCGATAAGGAGGCGAACATGACACGCAAACTGATCTCGGTCCTGATCGCGAACCTGTTCGTCGCCGCGCCTGCGTTCGCGCAGGACTTCCAGCTCGGCGGTTCGGTCGGCGTCGGCGGGCTGTACGTCGACGACGAGACGGTCGACGCGGCCAAGCTCAACGAGTACCGCGACCTGTCCAACGGCGTGCTGTCGGTGATCGACGTCAAGGGCCGCAGCCGCAACTACTACCTGGACGTGTACGGCGAGAACCTCGCGCGCGACGACATGTTCATCGACGTGCGCGGCGGCGGCTACGGCCTGTTCAAGTACCAGCTCTACAGCGACAGCCTGCGCCACAACTTCACGTTCGGCGCGCGTTCGCCGTACAGCGGCATCGGCACCGCGCTGCAGACGATCGACACGTCCGCCGGCGCGGTCGCCACGGTCGGCAACCCCGCGCTGTGGTCGAGCTACGACCTCGAGTACAAGCGCCGCAAGGACGGCGGCGCGCTCGAGTTCTCGTTCAACTCCCCGTGGTACGTGCGCGTCGACGCCAACCAGATCGTCTTCGACGGCAACAAGCTGCAGTCCTACGCCAAGGGCACCAGCCCCGGCAACGGCTACGTCGATTTCGCGATACCGGTGGACTACAAGACGAAGAACCTGTCGCTCGAAGGCGGCTACGCGAGCAAGCGGCTGCAGGTGTCGCTGAACTTCCTGTCGAGCAAGTTCGAGAACGACAACCCGGTGCTGCGCTGGAGCAACAACTTCTTCGGCGGGCTCGACGCTTCGCCGCTGGCGCCCGACAACGACTACAAGCGCTGGAGCGCGAACGCGATCTTCAAGCAGCTTCCGTTGGGCTCGGCGCTGGCGGTGCGCTACACGACCAGCACGGCCGAAAACGACGTCGCGATCCTGCCGACGATGCTGTCGACCGGCGGCACCAACCCGACGAGCAATCCGACCAGCCCGGTGTTCCGCGGCGACATCAAGTACGACACGTATTCGATCTCGCTCACGTCGAACCCGACGCGGCAGATCGACACGCGGCTGTACCTGAACAGCTTCGAGAAGAAGAACGAGTCGAGCAAGATCGACTTCCTCGCGCTGCCCGCCGGTTTCGGTTGCGGCGACAATCCGCAGGCGGGTCCGCCGGCGGTGTCCGACTGCGACACCGAGCTGTTCAGCTACGAGAAGAAGAACTACGGCGTCGAGGCGGGCTTCCGGCTGAACCCGCAGAACAAGTTCAACGCCGGCTTCGACTACTCCGACCTCGAGCGGCACCGCAAGGACTCGACCGAAACGGAGGAGAAGAAGTACTCGCTCGAGTGGAAGAACAGCTCGCTCGACCTGATGCGCGCACGCGTCAAGTACCAGTTCACCGAGCGCCGCTCGAACTTCGTCGGCGGCAATCTCGGCGCCAACGCCAACGACCCGCTGTTCCTGCAACGCTTCGTCGCGCGCTACGACGTGTCGAACCTGGACCAGGATCTCGTCAAGCTGGCGCTGGACTTCGCGCCGTCGCCGACCGTCGACTTCGGCATCGAGCTGAACCTGAAGAAGAACAAGTACAAGGACACGATCCTCGGCCGCACCAAGGACGACCGCCAGGAGCTGTACGTGACGGCGGCCTTCGGCGACCGCGACGTGTTCCGCGTGCTGGCCTTCGCCGACTACGAGGTGATCAAGTACGACTCGGTCCACCGCACGATCAACGCGGGCGCCTGCCCGGTGACCTCGCCGAACTGCTTCGACCCGTTCCAGCCGGCGACGACGACCGCGTTCAACTGGTCGGCACGCAACAAGGACACGAACTCGTCCTTCGGTCTGGGCTTCGACTGGCCGGTGCGCGAGCAGTTGATGGTCAAGGGCTCGGTGTTGTGGGGCCGCAGCGAAGGCGACGTCGCGGTGACCGCGCAGACGCTGCCGAGCGGCGCGCCCGCGGCCACGCTGGTGCCGATCACGAACTACGGCAACAACGAGAAGTGGGCCTTCAACCTCAAGGGCATCTACCGCCTGAACCGCAACTGGGAGCTGACCGGCGGCTACTCGTACGAAGAGCTGAAGTTCAACGACGTGCAGTTCAACGGCTACACGTACGTCGTTCCGGTCACGCCGATCAGCGCGAGCACGAGCTACCTGTCGGGCTGGTACGCGAACCCCAGCTACCAGGCGAACATCGTGTACCTGATCGCCAAATACAAGTTCTGAAGAAACTGTTCGAAGCGACTCGGGCCGCGCCGCTGGCGCGGCTTTTTTTGTTCGCCCCTTCGCGGCCCGCGCGCACTTGTGGCGGCTGGCCCGCTCGCTTACCCTTCGCGCCCGACCGATCCCTCGCGAAGCGCGCGAAGCTCCCCTCGCCCTCAGGGGCGGAGGCGGGAATGCGCGGAGCGAAGCTCTGCGCCGCCGAAGCCGCGAGCGCCTGCAAGCGCGAGCGTGGGCAGGGGCGGGGGAGAGGGTGGGTTTCGGATCGGCGGCACGAAGGAAAGATGCTCGAAGCGATCGATCTCGAATGCGTGCGCGGTGAACGGCTGCTGTTCCGGCATCTGTCGTTCCGCGTCGATGCGGGCACCTGCATGCACATCGCGGGCGAAAACGGCGCCGGCAAGACGAGCCTGCTGCGCATCCTGTGCGGGCTGATGACGCCGGCGCACGGCGAAATCCGCTGGCGCGGCGAGAACGTGCGCACGTTGCGCGAGGAATACTGGCAGGCGCTCGCCTACGTCGGTCACCTGAACGGCGTCAAGGACGATCTTTCCGCGGCGGAAAACGTGCACTACGCGGCGGCGATCGCCGGGCGCAGCGGTTCGCTCGGGCGCGCGCGCGAAGCGCTCGCCGCGCTGGGACTCGCGGGCTTCGAGGACTCGCTCGCGCGCTCGCTGTCGCAGGGGCAGAAGCGGCGCGTGGCGCTGGCGCGGCTGTTCCTCGCCGACGCCGCGCCATTGTGGATCCTCGACGAGCCGTTCACCGCGCTCGACGTGCGCGGCGTGGCGGTGCTGACGAAGCTCGTCGCCGCGCAACTCGAGCGCGGCGGCTGCGTCGTGCTGACGACGCACCAGGAGGTGCCGCTTCCGGGTCACGTGATGCGACTCGATCTGCGCGTCGCGGAGCCGGTCGCATGATGCGCACGATCGCCACCGTCGTGCGGCGCGATCTGCTGCTCGCGTTCCGCCAGCGCGCCGACGTCGCCAACACGCTGCTGTTCTTCGTCGTCGTCGTGACGATGGTGCCGCTTGGCGTCGGTCCCGAGTTGAACACGCTGCGGACGATCGCGCCCGGCATCGTGTGGGTCGCCGCGCTGCTGGCGGCGATCCTGTCGCTGAATCGTCTGTTCGCCAACGACTACGCCGACGGCACGCTCGAGCAGATGCTGCTGACCGGCGAGCCGCTGCCGGTCATCGTGCTGGCGAAAGCCGCCGCGCACTGGCTCGTCACCGGGCTGCCGATCACGGGCATGGCGGTGCTGCTGGCGGTGATGTTCGACCTCGACCCCGGCACCACCGGGATCCTCGTCGCGTCGCTCGCGCTCGGCACGCCTGCGCTGTCGCTGATCGGCGCGGTCGGCGCGGCGCTGACGCTGGGACTGCGCGGTGGCGGTGTGCTGATCACGCTGCTCGTGTTGCCCCTGTACGTCCCGGTGCTGATCTTCGGCGCCGGCGCGGTCGAAACGGCTGCCGGCGGCCTGTCGCCGCAGGGCCATCTGCTGCTGCTCGGCGCGATGTCCCTCGGCGCGACCGTACTTGCGCCGTGGGCAATCGCCGCGGCGCTGCGGATTTCTTTGGAATAATCCGCGCTCGCGCCCAGCGCCGGGCCGGGTCGGCCGAGACATTTTTCGGCCTACCCCGCCGCCTCGGGGAATCTCCCTACTCCGCTATTGTCACAGGCTCGGTTACGAAAGCGGGCGCCGGTTTGCGGCAAGACAAGCTTCACAGGGATCCGGCCCGTAGACTGCGCTCCGATCATGTCATCCACCGCCACCGCCAGTTCCGGCTTCAGCCTGTTTCGCTTCGCGGCGCCGCACGTGTTCTATCCGCTCGCCGGGCGGATGGTGCCGTGGTTCGCGGCGCTGGCGGCCGTGCTGACCGTCGCGGGACTGTACGTCGGCTTCTTCGTCGCGCCGACCGATTTCCAGCAGGGCGAGAGCTACCGCATCATCTTCATCCACGTGCCGTCGGCCTGGATGGCGATGTTCCTGTACGTGGTGATGGCGTTCTGGGCGGGCGTGGGCCTCGTGTTCAACACGCGGCTGTCGGCGATGATGGCGAGCGCGATCGCCCCCACGGGTGCGCTGATGGCCTTCATCGCGCTGTGGACCGGCGCGCTGTGGGGGCGGCCCACGTGGGGCGCGTACTGGGTGTGGGACGCCCGGCTCACCTCGACGCTGATCCTGCTGTTCCTGTACCTCGGCTTCATCGCGCTGCAGGCGGCGATCGACGATCCGCGCCGCGCCGACAAGGCGAGCGCCGTGCTCGCCCTGGTCGGCGTCGTCAACGTACCGATCATCTATTTCTCGGTGCAGTGGTGGAACACGCTGCACCAGGGCGCGTCGGTCAAGCCCGGCGGGACGTCGATGGCCGCGACCATGCTGACCGGCATGCTGCTGATGGTGTTCGCTTTCTGGATGTACGCGATCGCCGCGGTGCTGGTCCGGGTGCGCGCGATCCTGCTTGAGCGCGAACGGCGCGCTGCCTGGGTGCAGGAACTCGCCGCGCGCGAACGCTAAGGGACAGGGCATCGGCCTGCGGAGGAGCGTGCTTTGGACTGGGGGAGCCTCGAGAACTTCCTGAACATGGGCGGCTACGCCTGGTACGTCTGGGGTTCGTACGGCGTGACGGTCGTCGTGCTGGTCGCCGAGATGCTGTCGTTGCGCGCGCGCCGGCGGCGCGCGTTGCAGGAAGTGACGCGCTACGCGAGCGCGTCGAAAGGAAACGGGTAGTGAAACCGCGTCACAAGAGATTCGCACTGATCATCGGCGGCGTGGCCGTGCTCGGCGTAGCCGTCGCGCTGATCCTGTCGGCGTTCCAGCAGAACCTGGTGTTCTTCTTTTCGCCGTCGGATGTCGCCGCGCACAAGGCGCCGCAGGCCAGGGCTTTCCGCATCGGCGGACTGGTCGAGGAGGGCAGCGTCAAGCGCGAAGGCGTAATGGTGAGCTTCCGCGTCACCGACACCGCGCACGCGATCCCGGTCGTCTACAAGGGCATCCTGCCGGACCTGTTCAAGGAAGGGAAAGGCGTAGTCGCGCAAGGCAAGCTCGGCCCCGACGGCGTCTTCCAGGCCTCCGAGGTCCTCGCCAAGCACGACGAAAATTACATGCCGCCGGAAGCGGGGCACGCACTCGAACAGGCCCAGAAGGCCCAGAGATCGGTGCAAGTGAACCAATGAGACGCAGGCGGCATGTGATTTCGGCGAAGGCTAACGTGAGCGAAGCGAACGTTAAGCGAGCGAACGCGAGCGGCCGGAACCAGAACTACATGCCGCCCGAGGCGGCGCACGCGGTCGAGCAGGCGCACAAGGCGCAGAAGACCGTGCGCACGGATTGACGCTCGCGCAGGTTGTTCACGAACACGGGAGACACGGAGGACAAGTTCTTTGAGGTTCGCTCTTCTCGGTGTTCTCCGTGTCTCCGTGGTGAAGACATTCACCTTCGAAGGCTGTGATGTAACCACCGAGACAGAGAGCACACGGAGAAGGACGGGGTCTTGGCTTTGCGTTCTGCACGCTGACTCCAACAGTCGAGCCGCACCAACGATCGGACGAAACAGATGATTCCCGAGATCGGACACTTCGCGTTGATCCTCGCGCTGCTGCTGGCGCTGGTGCAGGGGACGCTGCCGCTTGCCGGCGCGCACAGGGGCGTGCGCGAATGGATGGCGGTCGCGCGTCCTGCCGCGCGCGGCCAGTTCGTCTTCGTGCTGACCGCGTGGCTGTGCCTCGTGTGGTCGTTCATGAGCAGCGACTTCACGGTTCTCAACGTCGCGACCAACTCGAACACGCTGCTGCCGCTGCAGTACAAGATCGCCGCGTCCTGGGGTTCGCACGAGGGCTCGCTGCTGCTGTGGGTGCTGATGCTCACGGGCTGGGGCGTCGCGGTCAGCGTGTTCAGCCGCCATCTGACCGAAGAGATGGCCGCGCGCGTGCTCGGCGTGATGGGGCTCGTCGGCGTCGGCTTCCTGCTGTTCATGCTGCTGACGTCGAACCCGTTCGATCGCCTGTTCCCGGCCGCGCAGGAGGGCCGCGACCTCAACCCGCTGCTGCAGGATCCCGGCATGGTGTTCCACCCGCCGCTGCTGTACATGGGCTACGTCGGCTTTTCGGTCGCGTTCGCGTTCGCGATCGCCGCGCTGCTCGGCGGCAAGCTCGACGCCGCGTGGGCGCGCTGGTCGCGGCCGTGGACGACGGTCGCGTGGTGCTTCCTGACGCTGGGTATCGCGCTCGGCTCGTGGTGGGCGTACTACGAACTGGGCTGGGGCGGCTGGTGGTTCTGGGATCCGGTGGAGAACGCCTCGTTCATGCCGTGGCTCGTCGGCACCGCGCTGATCCATTCGCTGGCGGTCACCGAAAAACGCGGCACCTTCAAGGCGTGGACCGTGCTGCTGGCGATCTTCGCGTTCTCGTTGTCGCTGCTCGGTACTTTCCTCGTGCGCTCGGGCGTGCTGACCAGCGTGCACGCCTTCGCGACCGATCCGCAGCGCGGCGTGTTCATCCTGATCTTCCTCGTGCTGGTGATCGGCTCGTCGCTGGCGCTGTTCGCGCTGCGCGCGCCGAAGGTCGGACTCGGCGGGCGGTTCGACGCGGTTTCGCGCGAGTCGCTGCTGCTCGCCAACAACGTGCTGCTCGCGGTCGCGTGCGGCGCAGTGCTGCTCGGCACGCTGTATCCGCTGTTCCTCGACGCCCTGGGGCTGGGCAAGATTTCGGTCGGCCCGCCGTATTTCGACACGGTTTTCGTGCCGATCATGGCGCCACTCGTGTTCCTGATGGGCGTCGGACCGATCGCGCGCTGGAAGCAGGCGCCGCTGCCCGACCTGTGGGTGCGCCTGCGCTGGGCGCTGATGGTGTCGCTCGTGCTCGGGCTCGTGCTGCCCTTCCTCGGCAATATCGAGGATGGGCTGCCGTGGTCGCCGATGTCCGCCTTCGGCTACTGGCTGGCCGCGTGGGTCGGACTGGCGACGACCGAAGTGGTCCGCTACCAGATCCGCAACCAGCAGGGCTCGGTGTTCGCGCGGCTCGCGCAGCAGCCGCGCGGCTGGTGGGGCATGGTGCTCGCGCACCTCGGCATCGCGGTGTTCATCGTCGGGGTTACCTCGGTGCGCAGCTTCCAGGTCGAGCGCGACGTGCAGATGGCGCCGGGCGACACCGTTGCGGTGCACGGCTACACGTTCCGCTTCGACGGCGTGGGCGAGCGCACGGGGCCGAACTACAGCGCGGCGCGCGGCACCGTCACGCTGCTGAAAGACGGCAAACAGGTCGACCTGCTGCATCCGGAAAAGCGGATCTACTTCGCGCAGTCGCAGATGCCGATGACCGAAGCGTCGATCCGTACCGGCATCACCGGCGACGTCTACGTCTCGCTCGGCGAACCGGTCGGCAACGACGGCAGCTGGACCGTGCGCGTGTACTACAAGCCCTTCGTCACGTGGATCTGGGGCGGCTGCGTGCTGATGGCGCTCGGCGGTTTCCTCGCGATGTCCGACCGCCGCTACCGGGCGCTGGCGCGCCGCGACGAACTCGCCGCCGGCCTGAAGCCGGCCGCCGCATAGCAAGCCGATGAACGCCAGGAAACTCGCGCTCTACCTTCTGCCGCTCGCCGCGTTCGTCGTGCTCGCGGCCTTCCTGCTGCGCGGGCTATGGCTGAACCCGCGCGAAGTGCCTTCGCCGCTGATCGGCAAGCCGGCGCCGGTGTTCGAGCGGCCCAAGCTGCATACGCCCGAGGTCGCGTTCGCGAGCAAGGACATGGCCGGGCAGGTGTGGATCTTCAACGTCTGGGCGTCGTGGTGCACGCCGTGCCGGCAGGAGCATCCGCTGTGGAACGAGGTCGCGGCGAAGAAGCTCGTGCCCATTGTCGGCATGAACTACAAGGACCAGCCCGAGGCCGCGAAGCGCTGGCTCGCCGAACTGGGCGATCCCTATCTGGTGAACGTCGTCGACCGCGACGGCCGGCTGGGCATCGACTTCGGTGTCTACGGCGTGCCCGAAACCTTCGTCATCGACAAGCAGGGCGTGATCCGTCACAAGCACATCGGCCCGATCACGGCGGAAGCGCTGCAGAAGAAGATCCTGCCGCTGGTGCGCGAACTGCAGCAGAAATCATGAAACGACTCGTCGCCTTGCTTGCCTTGTCGTTCGCGCTCGCGGCCGGCGCCGCGCACGCCAACACCGCGGTGCCGACCGAGAACGATCCGGTCGCGTCCAAACGCGAGCACGATCTCGCTTCCAAGCTGCGCTGCCTCGTCTGTCAGAACCAGTCGATCGCGGAGTCGAATGCGGAGCTGGCGGTCGACCTGCGCCGCCAGGTGCGCGAGCAGATCGCCGCCGGCCGCTCGGACGCCGAGATCATCGACTTCATGACCTCGCGCTACGGCGACTTCGTGCTGTACCGGCCGCCGTTCAAGGCGACGACCGCGCTGTTGTGGGGCGGGCCGGTCGTGCTGCTGGCGATCGGCCTGTTCGTGCTGGTGCGCGTCGTCCGTGCCCGGCGCGCCGCGGTCGAAACGCCGCTGACGCCCGAGGAGCGCGCGCGCGCCGAGCAGTTGCTCGGCGCCGTCGCCGGCGGCAAAGGCGCCGGGAGCGGACGACCCAAGGGATAGAGGGCCGTGCCGACTCGCCGGCGCGGCGAGCGCGGACGGACAACGCATCGGATCGAGATCAAGTGACCACCTTTCTTTTCATCGCGGCGATCCTGATCGCCGTCGGCCTTGCCTGGCTGCTGCCGCCGCTGCTGCGGCGCGACCGCGGAACGCTGGCGGTCGAGCGCGCCGCCGCCAACCTCGGCATCCTCAAGGACCAGCTCGCCGAACTGGAAGCCGAGCGCGCGCGCGGCGCGGTGTCGGCCGAGCAGTACGCGGAGACCAAGGCCGAACTCGAACGGCGCGTGCTCGACGAAGTCGCCGCGGAAACCGCGGCCGCACCGGCCGCGGCCTCGCGCAGCGGCCGCGCGACCGCGCTCGCGCTCGCGCTCGTCGTGCCGGTCGCCGCGGGGCTGATCTACTGGCAGCGCGGCGATCTTGCGGCGTTCGACCCGGCGCTGCGGCAGGCGATGGGTGAAGGCTCGCCGCACAACATGGCGCCGGGCGAAGTCGAGCGCATCGTCGAGAAGCTCGCCGAGCGGCTGAAACAGGAGCCCGACAACGCCAACGGCTGGGTCACGCTCGCGCGGACGTACTACGTGATGCGGCGTTTCCCGGAAGCGGTGCAGGCGTACGAGCAGCTCGTCAAGCTCGTGCCCGACGACGCCAACGTGCTCGCCGACTACGCCGATGCGCTCGCGATGGCGCGCGGCCGCAAGATCGCGGGCGAACCGCTCGCCCTTGTGAAGAAGGCGCTCGCGCTCGATCCGAACCAGTGGAAGGCGCTCGCGATGGCGGGCACCGAAGCGTTCGACCGCAAGGACTACAAGACGGCGGTCGACTACTGGGAACGCCTGCGCAGCGCGGTGCCGGCGGAGTCGGAGATCGCCAAGTCGATCGCCAACAGCATCGCCGAGGCGCGCGAGTTGGGCGGCCTGAAGCCGGCGCCCGTGGCCGCCGCACCGCAGACGCAGGCCGCCGCGCCGACGGCGAAGTCGCCGGGCGCTGCGCCCGCCGCGAGCAGCGTGGCCGGCTCGGTCGATCTCGCGCCCGCGCTGAAAGCGAAGACGCAGCCCGACGACGTCGTCTACATCTTCGCGCGGCCGGCCGAAGGCCCGCGCATGCCGCTCGCGATCGTGAAGGTGCAGGTCAAGGATCTGCCGGCCAACTTCGTGCTCGACGACGCGATGGCGATGTCGCCGAACTTCAAGCTGTCGGGCTTCGCGGAAGTCGTGGTCGGCGCACGCGTGTCCAAGTCGGGCACCGCCAATCCGCGCAGCGGCGATCTCGAAGGCCTGTCGAAGCCCGTGAAGGTCGGTGCGCGCGGCGTCTCGGTGACGATCGACAACGTCGTGCCGTAGCTGTTTCGCGGATCGCGCGATCCGTGTAACGACCCGGGTAACAGCGCGCGGGCCGATTCGAGCCCTACCTCCATAGGGGCGAGCGGGAGTAGATCGCCGTTGACTTGAGTCAAGCGACGGCATCCCGATTGCAGGAAATTCGCAGCCGACGCGCGGCTCGCGCGACGGTCATCACAGCGAACAACAACCGATGGAGGAGGGGCATGAAACTGTCCCGTTTGACCGAACTGTTCCTGCGCACCGCGACCGCGGCTGCAGCGCTGGTTTTCCTGAGCTTCGCCGCCGAGCCCGCCTTGGCGCAGGCGAAAAAGGCCGAGGCTAAGAAGGCGGGCTTCGACAAGGGGCTGTGCCTCACCTGTCACGCGCCGATCAAGGCGTTCCACGACGAAGGCAGGCACAAGGGAGTCGAGTGCACCGCGTGTCACAGCGGGCTCGACAAGCACCTCGCCGACGTCAAGGCGCGGCCGGTCACCAACACGGACCCGGCTGCCTGCGGCGCGTGCCACAAGCTGCAGTTCGACAGCCAGTACACGGTGAACTACGAGAAGCCGGCGCGCCGGGAAAAATCGCTCGCGACCGGGCCTTCGCCGAACCCCTCGTGGGACAAGCTGATGGCGCCGCACGGCTTCACGCGCGAGCACGCCGAGGCGCGTTCGCACATGTTCATGGTGCTCGACCAGTTCGTCGTCGATCGCGCCTTCGGCGGACGCTTCCAGCCGAAGGAAGGCTGGCAGTACCTGACCAAGCAGGGCAACTTCAAGGTCTGGGACGTCATCGAGGACACGCAGCCCGGCAACTCCGAGCAGAAGGTCTTCAAGCCCGGTACGGCCGCCGCCGCCAACCCGGTGTGCTGGTCGTGCAAGTCGGCCGACCTGATCCTCGACTGGGCGTACATGGGAGATCCGGCGCCCAGCGCCAAGTGGAGCCGCACCTCGAAGGTCGTCGACCTGGTCAAGGACGTGAATCACGCGCTGAACTGCTTCTTCTGCCACGACCCGCATTCCGCCAAGCCGCGCGTGATCCGTGACGGCCTGATCGACGCGCTGACGCGGCCCGAGAAGGACACGCTGTTCCACAAGGACCCGCGCGCCGCGAAGATCGAGGTGGTCGACCTCGGCGTGCGCGGGCACACGCGCAAGATCGCCAAGCTCGACCGGTACGACACCAAGCTGCAGTGCGGCCAGTGCCACGTCGAATACAACTGCAACCCCGGCTTCGACCCGACCACCGGCAAACCGATCGGCATGGACGATCGCCGTACCAACCACTTCCCGTTCAAGAACGTCGACGACACGCTGGCGCACTACACGAAGATCAACTTCCGCGACTTCCGCCACGCGATCACGGGCGCGGCGCTGATCAAGAGCCAGCACCCCGACGTCGAGAACTACTACGGTTCGAAGCACCAGTTGGCGGGCGTGGAGTGCCACCAGTGCCACATGCCGAAGGTCAAGGACAAGAAGACCGGCAAGCTCTACACGCTGCACTGGCAGACCAGCCCGAAGCACTACATCAAGGAGACCTGCCTGACCTGCCACTCCGACTGGAGCGAGAAGCAGGCCAAATACGCGATGGAGTCGCTGCACGCGCGCGTGCAGGGCAAGACGCGCAAGGCCGAGTTCTGGCTGACGCGGCTGGTCGACAAGTTCGAGGAAGCGAAGAACCTCGGGCTCGAGGAGGCGGTGCTGAACCAGGCGCGCGACAAGCACACCGTCGCGCACCAGCACTGGGAATGGTGGACGGCCTCCAACGGCCACGCCTTCCACAATCCCGAGGGCAGCGTGGCGTCGCTGAACAAGTCGATCGCGACGTCGCAGGAGGGCATCAAGATCCTCGACGACGCGATGGCCGCCAGGCGCAAGGGCGTGGCCCCGGCGGCGCCCGACAAGAAGTGACGGGCGCGCGAACGCGCGTTGCCACTCGACAAGGCGGGGTCCCACCCCGCCTTTTTTCTGCCGTGTCAGACTGAATCATGGCCGCCTTCGTCGCGATCGCCGTCGGCATGACGCTCGTCGCGCTGCTGTTCGTCCTCGCCGGGCTGCGCTCGCGCCCGCGCGACGAGCGCGCCACGCGCGCCGAAGTCAACGCCGCGGTGCTGCGTCAGCAGCTCGAGGAGCTCGAGCGCGAGTACGCGCTGGGGCAACTCGGCGAGGCGGAGTTCCGCGGCGCGCGCGAGGATCTGCAGCGCCGCCTGCTCGGCGACCTCGCCGCATCGGCCGCGAACCCGCGCGGTCGCGCGGCGCGCGGTTGGACGCTCGCCGTGCTGGCGGCGCTGCCGCTCGCCGCGCTCGTCATCTATCTGCTGGTCGGCAGCCCGCAGTTCGCCGCGCGCCCCGACTCGCCCGCGGTGGACGGTCCGGCCGCGCCGCGCGGTGCGGCGACGCTCGCCGAGCTGGAAGCGCACCTTGCGCGCACGCCGCGAGACGCGCGCGCGTGGGTGATGCTCGCGCGGCTGCGCATGCAGGCGGACCTCTTCGCTCCGGCCGCCGACGCGTACGCAAGAGCGGTCGCAGTCTCGCCGAAGGTCGCCGCCGATCCGGGCGTGTGGTGCGAATACGCCGACGCGCTCGGCATGGCGCAGGGCGGATCGCTCGCGGGGCGGCCGCGCGAACTGATCGACCACGCGCTCGCGCTCGACGCCGCGCATCCGCGCGCGCTCGAGATGGCGGGCAGCGCCGCATACGAGGCGCGCGACTTCCGCGCGGCGGCCGGCTACTGGCGGCGGTTGCTCGCACAGCTTGCGCCCGGAACGCCGGAACACGCGCAGCTCGCCGCCGCGATCGAGCGCGCCGAACTGCGCGCACGCTTCTCGCTGCCGTCCTCCTGAGGGCGCGGACGGTGTGCCCGGCCCGCAAGAGAGATGCCGCGAGAACATCGTTGACGCGGCGCAAGGCCCGCAGGCGCCGTTGGCGGATAGTGGTCGCGATGAACTTTTCGGGCATCGTCGTCAGCGCCGATCCGTCGCACTTCGACGCGGTCGTCGCCGCGCTCGAAGCCGTGCCCGGCATCGAAGTGCATCACTGCGATCGAATCTCGGCGCGCCTCATCGTCGTGCAGGAAGCCGCCGACGTGCACGCCGAGGTCGAGGGCTTCCGCCGCATCCGGGCGCTGCCGCACGTGCTCGGCGCCGATCTCGTCTACCACTACTTCGGCGATCAGACCGACGCGGAGCCCGACCTCGCGGCGCTGCTCGCGCGCCTGGACGACGCCGAAGCCCGTCCCCCGCGCATGTGCCATTGACGTCCGTCGATCATCGATTGCATCGGACGTGCGCGTCGTCTGATCGAGGGCGCATTCGCGCGGTGCCCGATGCCGTCTGATGGCGTCTGGACAGGATGCGAAACGGAGTGAAGCGATGACGCGCATCGATGCCGACGTGATCGTCGTCGGCGCGGGGCTGTCGGGGCTGACGACGGCATTCCGCCTGGCGCGGCGCGGCTGGCAGGTTGCCGTCGTCGAGGCCGCGGAACGGCCGGGCGGCGTGATCGGATCGCGGCGGCGCGAAGGCGTGCTGTACGAGCTGGGTCCGAACAGCGGGCTCGACACGACGCCGCTGATCGACGAGTTGCTCGGTGCCGCCGGGATCAAGAGCGAGCGGCTCGACGCGAGCGCGGCGGCCGCCAAGCGCTACATCCTGCGCGGCGGTGCGCTGGTCGCGATGCCGACTTCGCCGGGGGCGTTCTTCGGGACGCCTCTGTTCTCGTGGCGCGCCAAGCTCGGCCTGCTGCGCGAACCGTTCGTCGCGCCGGCTCCGCCCGACGCGGAGGAGACGGTCGCCGATTTCGTCCGTCGCCGGCTCGGAACGGAATTCCTCGATTACGCGATCGAGCCCTTCGTCGCCGGCATCTACGCGGGCGATCCGGAGACGCTCAGCGTGCCGGCGGCGTTTCCGCGGCTGTTTGCGCTCGAGCAGAAGTACGGGAGCCTGATCCGCGGGCAGATCCTCGGCGCGCGCGAGCGCAGGCGCAGTGCCGAGAAGGCCAAGAACATGGCCGTCAGCTTCTCCTTCCGCGACGGCATGCAGACGCTGACCGACGCGCTCGCGCGCGCACTGCCGATCGAATGCGGCGTGCGCGTGGCCGCCGTGCGGCGTGAGGCCGACGCTTTTGCGCTCGAATGCGAGCGCGGCAGCGCGGGCACCAAGGAGTGCTTCGAACGGCGCGCGCGCGCCGTCGTGCTCGCCGTGCCCGCGTACGCGGCCGCGCGCATCGTCGAGCCGCTCGACGCCGGCGCCGCGCGGGCGCTGCGGGAGATCGTCTATCCGCCGGTGGCGGTCGTCGCGAGCGCGTACCGCCGCAGCGACGTTGCGCATCCGCTCGACGGCTTCGGCTTCCTCGCGCCGAAGAAGGAGGCTCCGCCCGTGCTCGGGTCGCTGTTTTCCAGCACGATGTTCGCGCACCGCGCGCCGGAGGGCACCGTCGTGCTGACGACCTTCGTCGGCGGACGGCGCAATCCCGAGCTGGCGCAGGCGGCGGAAGGCGAAATCGCCGCCAGCGCGCAGCGCGCGCTCGCGCAGTACGTCGGCGCTGCAGTCCCGCTGTGGAGCGTGGTGACGTGCTGGCCGCAGGCGATCCCGCAGTACACGCTCGGCCATCGCGAACGCATCGCCGCCGTCGAGCGCACCGAGACAAGCGCTCCCGGCCTGTACTTCTGCGCCAACTGGCGCGGCGGCGTGTCGATCGGCGACTGCATCAAGTCGGGCCATGCGATGGCGGAACGCGTCGACCGCGAACTCGGCGCGCTCGCATCGACGCGCGCAACGCAGACGAATCCGGTCGCGACTGCTGCACCCGCTTGAAGCGCCGGCACCGCACCCGCATCAACCGCTGCTTACCGCGGTTGCACTTTCTTACCGGCATTTCCGTCGACTCGGCGGCGTACTCGCCGTTAACGTGCCCATGGGGTCGTCCCATGAACCGAGACAGGGAGTCGAGATGAAACGCCAGATGCTTGCCGCGCTGATCGTCGCCGCCGTGTCGCCCGCCTTTGCGCAGACCGCCGCACCGGGGTACACGCAACGCGACATCAACCAGGAAAAGCGCATCGAGCAGGGACTGCAGTCGGGGCAGTTGAACACGCGCGAGGCCGCGCGGCTGCAGGCCGAGCAGGCGCGCATCGACAGGATGGAGTCGAACGCGCTGCGCGACGGCCAACTCACCGCGCAGGAGCGCGCGCGCATCAATGCGGCGCAGAACAAGGCGGGCGCCGACATCTACAAACAGAAGCACGACGCGCAGACCGGCGATTCGAACTCCGCCTCGTCGCGCCGCATGCAGGCCGACGTCCAGCGCAACATCAACCAGGAAAAACGCATCCAGCAGGGCATGGCCTCGGGCGAGCTGACAAACCGCGAAGCCGCGCGGCTCGAAGCCGGCCAGGCGCGCGTCGGTCGCGCCGAAGCGCGCGCCGGCGCCGACGGCCATGTCGGCCCGCGCGAGCAGGCCGGCATCCAGCACCGACAGAACGTTCAGAGCAAGCGCATCTATCGGCAGAAGCACGACGGGAAGAGCAAGTAGTCGCCACGCCGAGGTGGCGCAATCGAAAACCCCCCTCGCCCCCCTTTGCCAAAGGGGGGAACGCATCGCGCCGGTTCGCCGCACACCCCCCTTTCGTAAAGGGGGGCAGGGGGGATTTCAGCGGTGCTGAATCGGCAACGCTGCGGCAACCCGCCGCACCGGAACGGAACCTACGTCTCCCGCAACGACCTTCGATACTGAATCGCCTCCGCGACATGCGCGGTGGCGAGTTCGTCGACGCCCTCCAGATCCGCGACCGTGCGCGACACCTTGAGCACGCGGTGGTACGCGCGCGCCGACCAGCCGAGCCGCACACTCGCGGCGTGCAGCAACTGCTTGACGGCGCCCTCGGGCTTGCACACGCGTTCGATCTCGGCCGCGGTCAGCGCGTCGTTCGGCTTGCCCTGGCGTTCGAGCGCGCGGTCGTAAGCACGCGCGACGCGCTCGGCGATGTAACGCGTCGGTTCGCCGTCGGGCATCTCGACCAGCTCGTCTTCGGTCAGCGAAGACACCTCGATACGCATGTCGATGCGGTCGAGCAGCGGCCCGCTGATGCGGTCCTGGTAGCGCGCGATCATGTCCGGCGTGCAGCGGCACGCGATCGTCTTGTGGCCGTAGTAGCCGCAAGGGCAGGGGTTCATCGCGGCGATCAGCTGGAACTTCGCGGGGAAGTCGACCTGGCGCGCCGCGCGCGAGATCGTGATGCGACCGCTTTCCAGCGGCTCGCGCATCACTTCGAGCACGCGGCGGTCGAACTCGGGCAGCTCGTCGAGGAACAGCACGCCGTGGTGCGCGAGCGAGATTTCGCCCGGCATCGGATTGCTGCCGCCGCCGACGAGCGACACCGCACTTGCCGTGTGATGCGGCGAACGGAACATCCGCATCGCCCAGCGTTGCGTGGCGAACTGCCCGACCAGCGACAGCACCGCGGCAGATTCGAGCGCCTCGTCGGTCGTCATCGGCGGCAGGATGCCGGGGAAGCGCTGCGCGAGCATCGTCTTGCCGGTGCCCGGAGGGCCGACCATCAGCACGCTGTGCCCGCCGGCGGCAGCGATTTCGAGCGCGCGCTTGGCGGGCTTCTGACCCTTCACGTCGAAGAAGTCCGGATACGCCGGCGGCGTCAGCCGTACGGCCGCGCGGTGCGGCTCGATGCGCCGCGCCTGCGGATTGCCGGCCTCCGCTTCGAGATGCGCGACGACCTGCAGCAGGTCCTTCGCCGGATAGATGCCGATGCCGCTGACGAGCGCCGCTTCGTCGGCGTTCTCCTTCGGCAGCACGAAGCCGCGCGGCGTCTGCGCGTGCGGCACCTTCGACACCGCGTAGGTCATCGCCAGCGTTCCGCGCACCGGCCGCAGCTCGCCGGTCAGCGACAGTTCGCCGACGAACTCGTAGCGGTCGAGCACGCGCTGCGTCAGTTGCCCGCTCGCGGCAAGGATGCCGAGGGCGATCGGCAGATCGAAGCGGCCCGACTCCTTCGGCAGATCGGCCGGCGCGAGATTGACCGTGATCCGCCGCATCGGAAACTCGAACTTGCAGTTCTGGATCGCCGCGCGCACGCGCTCGCGCGACTCCTTGACCTCCGTGTCCGGCAGCCCGACCAGCGTGAACGAAGGCAGCCCGTTCGCGAGATGAACCTCGACCGTCACCTCCGGCGCGAACATGCCGGACAGGCCGCGGCTGCGAACGACGGCGAGGGTCATTGTCTGCAAGAGGGGGGAGTGCGCGGCATTCTATCGGCCGTCCCCTGCGCTACGCGTTCCGCTGCAGCATGAAGGTGTGGTACTCGAGCTGCTCGAACACGCGATCCATCACGATCAGGCCCGCCACGCAGACGATCAGCAGCGCGCCGGCGTAGCCGTAGCCGAACCACGCCGGGCCGAGCGCGAGCGTCGCGCCGGTGAACAGCGTGTTGAGCCCCAGGAACGCGGCGACCAGAAAGAGCGCGATGCGCCTCCGGTCGAGGTAGAAGAAGATGTTGAGGATGCCGAGCAGCACGACCTGCATGCCGGCGCCGATCACCATCACGTGCAGCAGCGTCTCGTACAGCTCCGAGATGCCGAGCGCGCGCAGCAGCCCGGTGCCGGCGACGATCACCAGCAGCGCCGCGATCGTCTGGATCTTGACGATCTCGAAGATGCCGATGCGCGCGCTTTCGACCATGCCGTTGCGGTAGCGCTCGATCAGCGCGAGCGAGCCGCCGCTGCGGACCGCGTCGTAGTAGGCGTCGTAGTAGTCGACGAAGTCGGTCTCGAGCCGCAGCAGGAACACCGCCATGCCGGGGATGATCGACAGGTACGCAAGGAAGATCGGCAGGTCGTAGATCAGCGAGGCGTTCAGCGGCCCGACGACGTTCTGCCCGGTCGGCGGCCAGTACCAGAACATGAACTTGTCGATCCAGATCGCGAGGTTGTACGCGAGCCCGATCCACATCAGGCTCTTGAAGTGCAGCTCGCGGCGGAAGAACTCGAACGACATGAAGCGGTCCGACGGGAACTCGCGGATCACGAGTCCCAGCATGCCCATCAGCAGCACGGCCTGCCCGAGCACGAAGCCGCCGAGCAGTCCGGCCAGCCCGAAGCCGTGCAGCGCGATCGACGCCGCCACCGAGATGCCGTAGCCGATTCCGTACAGACCGACGATCGCCTTGTGCTGCTTCAGCCCCGACAGCAGCACGGTCGCGATCCAGATGTTCGACATCAGTACGAGCCCCGCAACCATCAGCAGCCGGTACACGGGCGATTCCTTGTCGAACAGGAAGATGGCCGCCGCCAACCCCGCCAGCCCCGACACCCAGGTGACGGTGAGCAGCACCGCGTGGAAGTTCGGCAGCACGAGGTCGTTGCGCTTCTCGAACATGCGGTCGGCGACGAAACGCGTGTACGAAAGCTGGAACGGCCCGGTGAGGATCAGCGACAGCGCGATCAGATAGGTCACCGAAACCTGGAACTGCGTGACCGCGAACTTGGGGATCACGGTCGAGATCGTCAGCAGGCCGACCGCGAGGATGCCGACGATCGACAGCACCCACGGCCCCGAGCCGATCACGCCCGCATAGCCGTACGCGCCGAGCAGGCTGAGCAGCGTGCCGCGCTTGAGGATGCGGCGGAGTTCGAAGCCGATGCCGGCCATCGCGTATCAGTCCTTCGCTACCGCCGCGGCCACGGGCAGCGGCGTCGCGTGGATGGGGCACCCCTCTCCCCAACCCTCTCCCTCTTTCGGGGGCGAGGGCGCGGCGTCACGCTCTCCCCGCAAGCGGGGAGAGAGCTGGGGAGAGGGGCTCTCGTTCATCGCTCCCATCGTCTCCTCGTACAACGCCTGATACGCCCCGAACATCCGCGCCTGCGTGTAGTAGCGCTCCACGCGTGCGATGCCTGCCGCAGCGGCCTGATGCCAGCGATGCGGATCGGCGAGCAGTCGCACGGCCGCGTCCGCGAGCGCCTGCGGATCGGCGATCTGAACGACTTCGCCGGCCGCGCCGAGCGCTTCGTCCTCCGGCCCGTGGCCGTAGACGAGCTGGCGGCACGAACCGACGTCGGTCGCCACACAGGGCACGCCCGCCGCGAAGCCTTCGAGCAGCACCAGCGGCAGCGCTTCGCTGATCGAGCTCAACACCACCAGCCCGATCTTCGGCAGCAGCTCGGGCACCTTCTGGAAGCCGAGAAACTTGACGTGCTCCTCGAGCTTCAGGCTCTCGACCACGAGCCGGCATTCGCGCGCGTATTCGGCGTCCTCGTCTTCGGGGCCGGCGATCCACGCCTGCGCGTCCGGGATGCGCGCGACCACGCTGCGCATCGCGCGGATGAACGTCTTCACGTCCTTGATCGGCACCACGCGGCCGATCAGGCACAGCACGGGCGGCGGGTCGGCGGGACGGTCGCCGCGCAGCTTTGCGAAGCGATCCAGGTCGATGCCGTTCGGGATGGCGAGCGTGCGTTCGGCCGGCGCGCCGTCGGCGATCTGGCGCTGCCGGTTCGCCTCGTACAGCGCGACGATGCGGTGCGACGCCGCGTAGCAGCTTCGCCCAAGCGCCTCGAAGAAGCGGATCCACAGATCCTTGAAGTACGCGACCTCGCCGCCTCTGCGCTCGAACACGCCGCGGTTGTCGCGGATCCACGTGCTCTGGAACAGGTCGATCTTCCGCTCCTTCGTGTAGATGCCGTGCTCGGACAGCAGCAGCGGCGCGCCCTGCGCGTGCCGCAGCAGCGCGCCGAGAAAGCCTGCGTAGCCCGTCGAGATCGTGTGCAGCACGCGCGCGCGCGGCGCACGGTCGGCGATCGCGAGCAGCCGCCACACGGGCGCGTGCATGATGCGCACCGTCCAGAAGTAGTCGACGAACGAGGGATCGGTGCAGCGCGCGCGGTAGTCGTCGGCGATGAGCTGCCACGAAGCGCGGCTGTGCAGGAACGCGCGTTCGTCGAGCGGACCGCCGGCACGCATCTGCGGCAGCAGCGCGGCGAACTCGCGTTCGATCGCCTGCCCCGCCAGCGCGGCGTCGCCGCGCGCCGCGCGCGCCTCGCGATAGCGCTCGTGCAGCGACCTCACGCGCGCGAAGGCCTCGGTGTTGCCCTCGGCCGCGGCGGGCTGGTAGTCCTCGCTCGCGTGCTCGTGCAGGTAGTGGCACTCGAGGTGCACGAGGTTGTCCGGCAGCGCGTACTTGATCTCGCCGTAGTCCGCGCGCCGGCTGCCGAGAAAGATCGCGCCGAAGCGCAACTGCGGAAAGCCCCGGATGATCTGGTTGACCCAGCTCGACACGCCGCCGGCGACGTACGGGAACGTGCCTTCGAGCAGCAGCAGCACGTCGACGTTCGACGCGGTCGGAAAGTCCTGTCTGCCTGCGTCGCTCATGTGATCCCTTTCGCGCCGGTCAGGCCGCCCAGAACTGCTGCAGCGAGCTGAGCTGCTCGGACGCCGGCTGCGCGCCCAGCTCGTACATCAGCTTGCGCACGTCCGCGTAGCGGCGCTGCTGGAAGCGCAGTTCCGCCAGATACGGCAGCACGTTCCGGCGCGGCATGCCGTGCTCGAGCGCCGCGCTGAGCGCGGCGCGCGCGGGCTGCAGCTCGCCGCGCTTCAGGCGGATGCGGCCGATCAGCAGCCAGCGCGCACCATCGGCCGCGCTGCCGTCGAGCGCCTGCTCGGTGTGGATCAGCGCCTGTTCGAGCGCGTAGCGCTGCATGTCGCCCTGCACGAGCGCCTGGTAGACCAGCTCCCAGTAGAGCTGTCCGATCCGGTGATGCACGAGGCGCGCGGTGTCGCGGTCGCCGATCTCCTCGGCGGCGGCCAGCACGCTGCGCTCGCGCACGAGTTGCTCGGAGATCGACTTCTCGCGGCGGTCGAGCAGGCCGTAGGCAAGCAGCCGCATGTCGTCGGCCGGATCGGTCAGCATTTCGCGCAGCACCGCGCCGCTGGCGGGTGTGGCGGCCGACCCGATCGCCAGCAGCGCTTCGACGCGCGCGGTCGACGGCAGCGCCTCCGCGCGCAGCCGGGCGCGCACCGCGCCGCCGCGCAGCCGCGTCAGGTCGTAGTCGCGCGTGGCCGTGTATTCGGGCGCGGCGACGCGGCGGAACACGGTCGGCTTCAGAAGCTGCGGAAACAGCGTGCCGGCGATCACGCCGACGAAGCTCACGACGAGTCCGATCACCGGCACGAAGAAGTTCAGTCCGAACAGCGAGGCCCACACCCAGCGCCGCGGGCGGCGATACGCCCGCGGGAAAAGCAGCCCGATCGCCACCGCGATCAGCGCGCTCGCCGTCGCGTGCAGCACGAGGAAGGCGATCAGCGTCTCGAGCGCCGCTGCGCCGCGCGCCACCAGCAGCAGCGCGGCCGACTCCGCGGTGAGCGCAGGAATCCAGAGCTTAAGCACCGCAACGCTCCAGGAAGGCCGCGAGCTGCTCGGGCAACGGCCCTTCGCCGACCTCGGTCGTGTACACCGCGAGCCCGGCGGACGCGAGATCCGCGCCGTACTGTTCGCGCAGCGAGCGGCCGACCCGCTCGAGATAGCCGGACAGCCCCGACTGCGCGGTCAGCGGCAGCAGCATCAGCAGAACGCGCAACTCGCCGTCCGCGTGCGACCACGCGACGTCGACCGTCCGGCGCAGCCGGTCGATGCGCGCGAACCAGTCGGGGGCCGCCCGCGCGTCGCGCGCGACGAAGGCGACCAGCGACGAGCGGATCGCCGCGGTGCCGAGCAGCCGCTGCATGCGCACCAGCTCGAGCGCGAAATCGCCCGGGCAGCGCGGGTACGCGGCAAGCACCGGTCGCGTGGCTTCGGCATGGTCGATGCTGTCGGCGTAGTACGCGAGCAGCACGGTGACGAGCTGCAGCGTCTCCAGCGTCAGCGCGGTGAACGGCATCCGTTGCGCGACCAGCACGCCGAGCAGCCGCCCGCTGCTGGTGACCGCGGGCGCGCAGACGATGTAGCGGCTCGGCCGGTCGTCCTCGACGAAGGGCTCGCTCTGCACGTGCGTCAACTGCCCGCTTTCGAGCGCGGCGGCGAGCATCGGGTCGGATTCGTCGAGCGCGCCGAAGTCGCCGACGCTCGCGACCGCGTGCGGCTTCAACTGCGCGTCGTCGATCGCGAACAGCGCCGCGCACTCGAGGCGGCACGTCTGCGCCAGAAGCTGCACCAGCCAGGCAGCGGCCGGCAGCGCCTCGTCGCGAACGTCCTCGCGCAGCACGCGCCCGCGCATCGCGGCGAACATCTCGCGCAGCGTGAAAGGACGCGCGATCAGCTCCTGTTCGAGCCGCTCGTGCGAGACCGACAGCAGGAAATGGTTGTGCGTCAGCGCGTGCAGCCGCTCGTCGATGTAGGCGTTGACCGCCTGCGCCTGGTTCAGCCGCGCGTTCCAGACGTCGGAGAATTCGCCGGCGATCAGCGCGAGGATCAGCCCGCCGAGGAAGCTCGCGCGCGGAAACTCGCCGGCGATCCCGCCGTAGGTCTGCAGCAGGAACCAGCCCGCGAGCGCGAAGCCCATCGCGAACACGCCGATCACCGAGCCGTAGCGCAGCGCGAGGATCGCCGCCGCCAGCCACAGCCACGGGAATCCGCCGTCGATCCAGAACGGGTCCTGCGGATTGAGCAGCCAGCTCAGCGCGAGCGACGCGCCCATGAACAGCAGCGCCTCGCCCAGCGCGATGCGCCAGTCGGCGCTCGGCTTCCACAGCGTGACCGTGCGCGGCAAGAGCCGCCGCGCGGCGCGCTCGGCCGCCGACTGTTTGAGCCGGATCGCGGCGGGAATGCGCATCGCCCGGGCTATCTCGCGAGCGGCTGCGTGAGATCGCGCACCAGCTTCTGCGCGACCGCGGAAAGCGCCTCGCGGCTCCAGCCGCTGCGGCCGCCGGTGGCCGTCCACATGACTTTTCCGCTCGCGACCTCGATCACCTGCAGCGTCAGGCCGACCGCGGGTTCGCCGTCCACGCCGACCTTGTAGCGCCATTCGGAGACGCTCCCGGTCACCGCGTAGCGGATGCCGGCGCCGCGCGCCCACGCGAGCGCCTTGTCGATCGCCTGCGCGTCCTGCGGCTCGAACAGCGTTTCGGCGCCGAGGTTGCCCGGCGCGCGTACGAGATCGCCGATCCCGCGCGTGCGCAGCACGCCTTCGACGATCGCCGCGGCGCGCGCGCCGGCCTGCGGCGTTTCGGTGTGGTTGGCGAGCGGCAGCACGGCCCAGCGCGCATTGCGGTCCAGCTCGGCGCGCGGCGCCACGTCGATCGTGCTGCAGGCTGCGAGCGCCGCGAGCGCGCCCGCGAACAGAAGCGTCTTGATGCCGGCCATCGCGGACTGCCTTCGTCGTTTGGATTCGTTCATCGCAATCTCCCTGGATAACACGATTCGTTCGTCGTGACTGTCGTCAAAACAACCATCGGTAGCGCACGTTGAACTGCCTGTACGGCGCGGCATCCGCCCCGCGCGTCGAGCCGCCGCCGGCGGCGAATTCGAGGCGATCGGCGCCGAAGACGCTGCCGCCGATGCCGAGCTGCCATTCCGTGTTGGCGCCGCTCGCCCGGTCGTGCAGCAGCGCGGCGGCCGCCCATGGCCGCCACGCGCGCGCGTAGCCGCTGCGCGCGCCGTCGCCGAGCGCGATGCCGACGCCGAACTGCGTGGTCGACTGCGGCAGCAGCGCCGCGTTGGTGGCGCCCGCGCGCGCGGCCGGCGGCAGCAGCGTCGCGAGCCGCGCGTCGAGCCCGGCCCGCGGCGAATAGCGCAGATCGGCCGCGGTCGCGCGCAGCGTGAGGTCGGGGTATTCGGTGCGCACGAGATGGCCGACTTCGATGCGCGCGATCCGCCCGCGGCCGACCATGTCGCCGTCGAGCGCCGCGTAGCGGTTCGCCTCGAAGCTCGCGGCGGCGAACTCGCGCTGCGACAGACGCGCGTACGCGGTCGCACCGAACGTGTCGCGGCGGCCGCCGACGCGCAGCAGCGCGTTGTCCGTGGCCGCATCGTCGAAACCCAGGCGCAGGCCGAGCCGCAGCCGCGGCGCGACATCGCGCTCGCCCTGCAGTACCAAGCCGATCCCCGTGCCGAAGCCGTCGCGCGCGCTGATCTGCGCGCGCAGCTCGCCGTTGCCGGCAATCTCGTAGCGCGCGGACAGCGACTGCAGCCGCTCGGTCGCGGGCACGCCGACGAGCTGCGCGGCGTCGGTCGATTCGCGCGCGACTTCGTGCACCGCGACCCCGAGCTGCAGCCGCGGCGAAACGTTCGCCGCGCCGTCGACGACCCATGCGCTTTCGCGCAGCGGGCGCTGGCGGAACGCGCTCCAGCCGAAGCCCGCATGCGGCGGCGCGGCGGTCGTCAGCGCGACGAGCCGCTGGTGCAGGTCGTCGTGGGCGGGTTGTAGCGCGAGCCGGTCGAACGCGAGCGTCTGCGCGACGGCGACGTGGCCCGCACGCTGCGCCGCTTCGATGCGATCGGCCGCGGGCAGCCAGTCGGCGAGCGTGTCGAGCAGCGTTTGGAGTTCGGCGCGGTCGTCGTTGGCGAGCGCGACCGAAAGCCGCGCCCATGCAGGGCGCTCGAGCGCGTTCGCGTAGGTCGCGAGCAGCCAGGCCTGCGCGATCTCGGCACCGCCGCGTCCGATCCAGTAGCCGAGCGCGGCGTCGCGCGCGGCGGCATCCACGCCGCCTTCGCCGCGGCGCTTCTGCAGCAGTGCGAACATCCGCGCGCGCGCGGCATCGGACGGTTCGAAGGCCGTCGCCAGCGCGACGCGGCGCGTTTCGACTTCGCGCAGGCGCTCGTCGTCGGCCGCCCGCGCCGCGCGCGGCAGCCCGAGCCACGCGTGCCGCCGCACGCGCCACGCCGCATCGGCCGCGCCGGTCTGGTCGAGCGCATCGGCGTAGTTGAGCCACCACAGCGGATCGTTCGAGGTCTTGACCTTCAGCCGCAGATAACGCAGCGCCTGCATCGGCTCCTGCAAAGCGAGCCAGCCGGCGGCGAACGGCGCCCACAACTCCCCCGCGTCCGTCGCGACGTTCGCCCACGCGCGCAAGGTCGCGCGCAGCGCCGGTGCGTCGCGCAGCGCGATCAGCGACCACACGACGAGCGCGCGGAACTCGACGTTGTCCGGTTGCAGGCGCAGCGCGGCGCGCGCGTCGGCGAGCGCCGCCGCCGGCCGCCCGTCGGCGAACCCGAACAGCGCGCGCTGGTACAGGAAATGCGCGTCCTGCGCGAGTGCGCTGCGTTGCGCGTCCGTCAATCCCGCCAGGAACGCGCGCGTGGCGGCTGCGTCGCCCGCGCGCTGGTACAGGTACATCGCACGCCGCGCCAGATACGGATTGCCGAAACGCAGGTAGCCCTGCGCGGCGAGCGCGGCGGCTTCGCGCGGCGCATCGCGTTCCAGCAGCTCGCTCAGCGCGGTGTAATGGCGTTCCTCGGCTGCGCCGCTTTCGATCAGCTTGCGGTACGCGCGGATCGCTTCGCGCTCGCGCCCGGTCTGGCGCGCAAGCTCCGCGTACGCATCCCAGAAGTCGCCTTCCTGCGCGCCCGCGCGCGCGGCGACCGCGGCGAGCGCGGCGAACGCCGCGGCGGCATCGCCGCGTCGGACTTCGGCCGCGGCGAGCCGCATCGCGTAGCCGACGTTGCCGGCGTCCTCGCGCGCGAGCGCCCGCAAGGTCGCGCGGCGCAGCGCGTCGTCGCCGGTGCGCTCGGCCAGGTCGGCGAGCAGGTCCAGCACCGCGCGCCGGTGCGGTCCGCGCTCGTATCGCCGTAGCAGCGCGATCGCGCGTTCGGGCTCGCCCAGCAGCTCGTGCGCCAGCACCAGCTTGCGCAGCGTCTCGAGAGCCTGCCCCGAGCCTGTCGAAGGGTCGTCCGGCTGCCGGCGCAGCTCGCGCTCCAACGCCTCGGTCCAGCGCGTGTAGTCGAACACCTGCGGCGCGCGCGCGAGCACTTCGCGCCAAGCCGCCGCGTCGTCGGTCAGGCGCGCGTACGCGTGCCACTGCTCGAGCGCGAGCGCGGCGTTGCCCGACCAGTCCGCCACCTGGGCGAGCCGCAGCCGCCACTTCGTGTTCTTCGGCGCCTGCCGTACGGCCGACTGCGCGACCGCGAGCGCATCCTTCAGGTTGCGGTTCGCGAGGAAGACTTCGTAGCTCAGCGTGTAGATGCGGTCGTCGAACGGCAGCTTCGGTTCGGGCAGCCGGTCGTCGGGTTGGGCGCTGTCCGCCTGGGCCCGCACGAGCCGCGGCTCGTCGACAAGGGCGATCCACTCCGGCGGCACCGGCGCGGCGAAGCGCGCCTGCCAGGCAGCGATCGCGGCCGGGGCCAGCGACAGTCGCAGCAGCCGCGTCGCGTAGCGCTGCGCGACATCGGGCCGGTTGGCCGCGAGCGCAAAGCGCGTCAGGAATTCGAGCGTCGCGGTGTCGTTGCCGAGCACGCCGAGCTGGACCTCGGCGGCGGCGAGCGCCGCGTCGTACAGGCCCGCGCCTTCGAGCGTGCGCAGCGCGGCGACGAACAGGCGCCGCTTTTCGTCGCGCCGGGTCGCGACCGACTGCGCGCGGAAGTACAGGCGAGCGGCGAGTTCGGATGCGCCGAGCGCTGCCATGCGGCGCGCGGCCGCCTCCCACGCATTGGCCGAAAGCTGCGCATCGCGCGCGAGCAGCCGTTCGTGCCAGAAGGCCGCGGCATCGAACGCGCCGGCCTGCGCGGCGCGCTCGGCCAGTTCGACCTCCATCGACGCCGGCCACGCGGTCCGCGTCATTGCGTCGAGCTGCGCGCGCAGTTCGCCGAGCAGCCGTTCGCGGCGCGCATCGTCGTGCGCGAGCGCGTAGGCTTCGCGCAGGCCGATGTCGACTTCGAGCAGCGCCATGCGGGCGGCCGCCTGCGGGTCGGCGTCGCGCGGCAGCGCGCGCAGTTCGGCGCGCGCGCCGGCGTAGTCGCCGATCTCCGCAAGCTGCCGCGCGAGCAGCATGCGCAGCCCGTGCTCCTCGGGACGCACGCGCAGCCACAACCGCAGGTACTCGATGCGCAGCGGATCGACCGTGCGCGTCTCGCGCGCGATGCGGCTCTCCAGGCTCTGGTACGGAAACGTCAACGCCAGTCCGCCGGCGACGAGCAGGCCGAGCCCGACCGCCATCCACGGCGGGATCAGGCGCTGACGGTCCCTAGCGGCAGCGGACGTCCACCAGGGACTGAGTCGGCGCCTGGGCGGCGTCGTGACGAGCAAGCTCATAGTGGAGAAGTCCGGCCGCGGCGGCGGCCGGTCGAAGGTCGCGTTCGTTGACGCGCACGCGACAGCCTTGCGCGTGCGCGAGCGTGAATTCGGGTCGGTAGTACGAGGACAGCGCGAAGCGAATGCCGGAAGCGTCGCGGTGGAAGTCGCCGATCCAGCCGCCCGCGTCGAACACGTGAACCGGCGGCGTTGCTTCGGCCGCGAGCACGACGGTCGCGTCGGCGGCGGTCAGGTGCACGTAGCGGCCGCCGGGCCCGGGCCGCACGCCGGCGACGTTTCGGCTCGCGGCGAGCGCGACCGACGCATCCGCGGGCAGACGCAGCGTCCGCAGCTCGCCCGCGCCGCGCACGCGCCAGGTCGGCTGGGCAGCGCGCAGATCGCGCGCGATCGCGAGCGATTCGAAATCGAGCACCTTGCGGATGTAGTCCGACGCGTACACCGGTACGACCGGCTGCGCGAGCGCCCAGCCGTAGACGTGGTGGAGTGCGGCGAGCGAGGCCTGCTTGGACGCCGAATACGCGTGGTAGTAGACGTTGATCGGCTTCAGCCGGCGCGGCGTCTCGGTCAGCTCGAAAGTCTCGATCGCGCGCCGGTAGCCGTAGTACGGGCCGGTCCAGTTGTTCGTGTAGACGTTCTCGTTCTGGTTCGGCGCGAACACCTGGAAGCCCGTGCCGCGGCGAAGACCCAGTCCCGCGACCTGGGTCAGCGACGGCGCGCTGCGCGTGATCAGCGTGTCGCCGCCGTTCATGTTGAGCAGCCCGGCGCGGTCGGCCGTCTCGACCGCCTCGGCGGTCGGCACGGTGTCGCCGGTCCACAGGAACACACGCGTCCTCTTGCCGGGCGGCGCGAGCCGCGCGTCGATGTACGCAGCCGAGCCGGGGATCTCCGCCTGCAGGTCGAACGTGTAGCCCGGCAGCACGAGGTTCAGCGCACGGCCTTCGTAACCCGCGCCGCGCTGCGCCTTGGCCAGCGCGCGCCAGTAGAACGGATGCGAGTACGAATGGCTCGCGATTTCGACGTGCGGCAGCGCGAAGATGCGGCGCGCGATGTCTTCGAGCGCGGGCGTCAACTCGCGGAACATGCCGCTGCCGGCGATCTCGCCCTGGATCACCGACACCGTGTGCGGGATGCGGTAGCGCGCAAGCACCTCGCGCAGCAGCAGCTCGGGTGCGAAGGGCGAGCCGGGCACTTCAGCGCGCGAAGGAAAACCGTCGCCGTCGATGTGCACGAGCAGGAGCCGGCGCCCGGCTTCGGTCGTGACGTCGGGCACCGGGAAGTCCGGCGCGCCGAGGGCGCGGCGCAGAAACTCGATCGGATCGATCACCCAGCGCGCACCGGCGTCGAGCGTGCCCTCGACGAAGGCGTACGGCGCGAACGCATGGCCGCCCCAGGGCGCGAGACCGACCGCGTCGATCGTCGTGCCGTCGGCCGCGGCGAGCCGCAGCAGCGACGTGCCGGCCGGGCGGGCGAGCGGTGCGACATCGGCAGCGGCCAGAGGCGGCGCGGTTTCGAAGCCGACCAGCGGATCCGCGATCGCGATCTTGAGCCTTCCGTTCGGCGGCTTGACCGGATCGAAGCCCAGCTCGCGCATCAGCGCGGACTGGGGATCGAGCCCGGGCTGGTTCAGCAGCACGAGCTTGAGTCCCGCGTCCAGTTGCCGCTTCAACCACGCCGAAAAGCGCGGGTTCACGCTCCTCACCGGCTGCGAGAACCACGCGACGATTGCGGCGTAGCGGCCGTCGGCAAGCGATTCGGGCAGCGGGCCTTTCACGTCGAGCGGCTCGATCGTGTAGCCGAGGTAACCGAGCGGCGCCGCGAGATAGCGGAACGCGGTCGCCTGCATGAAATCGGCGCCTTCGGGCCGGTCGGTGACCAGCGCGATGCGGCGCGGCTGCACTTCGAAGTCGCCCACGCCGAGCGCGTCGTGTTGACCCGTGGCGACCCACGGGACGAAGCCCGCGGCGCGGATGCGCGCGGCCGTGGTGCGCGCGCCGGCGCGGTCCGCCAACGGCGCGTAGTCGATCACGACGATCGGCACGCGCTGCTCGTCGCGCACGCGCGCGAGCTGCGCGAGCAGCCAGTCGCGGTCGGCCGCCGGCACGTCGCGGTACGTGTGCGTGGCGCGGTCCCAGCTTCGGTACAGCGACTCCGCGGCGACCGCGGCGACCTTGCCGCGCAGCCGCGGCAGGATCTCGAACCCGCGGTTGAACACCAGTTCGATGCCGGGAAAGCGCGCGTGCAGCCGCTCAATCAGGGCGACCAGCGCGTCCTCCTGCGGGCGCCGCGCCTCCGGCGTTTTCGCGTACAGGTGGTACGAGTCGAGCGTGTCGAGGAAAAAGCCGCGCCAGCCTTGCCGCCACAGCGGCGCGATCACGCGTTGCTCGAAGAACTCGATCCAGCCGGGTGCGGACTGGTCGATCAGTCGGCTGCCCCAGGCCGGGTTGTCGCCGCGCAGCCAGGCCGATGGCACGTCGCGCAGCCAGGCGCGCGACGGCGCCGCCTCGACGACGCTGACGTACGCGTACCAGCGCGTATGCCGCGGCAGCCGCGCGGGCTCGGGCGCGTGCTCCGGTTCGAGCACGACGCGGTCGAACGCCTGCAGCTCGGCCAGCGGCGGATTCGGTCCGTAGAACAGCGCGAACCCCGGATCAAGTCCGGGGGAAGACTCGTCCGCCGCCGCGAGCGAAGTCGCGAGCAACGCGAGCACGCTGAGCAGCGCGCAGATCGGCTTGGCAGGCAAGTCGGTGGGTCCTTGGGGCGATGGCGTGCGCCCATGCGGCGTGCCCTTTGGGATCCGAGCACACGCGCGCGATGCTAAGCACTTGCTCGCGCCGTAGTCGGCCGAAATGCGGGACCCGAACCGGGTATGCCGGGTTCGGGCGCGCAAGACTCGCAGTGCTCGGGGTGAACCCGCGGTTTGCCGAGCGAAAGCGGCTCAACTCGGCGTTTCGATTCGCACTTTCGCCATCGGCCCATCGCCTGCGGTTAGCCCGTAAAGCGGATCGCGGGTCCGGCCCGCGGCCGGGAGAATCGGGCTCCCGGCACCCGTCGGTCGAGGTTCGAGATGTCCAGGAGGCTGCTCCGATCGAGTCGTGCGCTGCGCATCGCGACGCTGAGCGATGACAGCGATCCCGGAACGACCTTGATTCGGCTCACGGGCCGCGGAAGCACGCCGCTCGCGACCGGCGGCAACGGCGGCGGATCGAGCGCGCCGTGGCTGCTGGCGCCGCTCCTGTCCGCGGCGCCCGGCTGGCGGGCCCCGCGCGAGCGGGGCCTGCCGTCGGCGGGGCCGGTCTGACACAATCGCGTCCCCTCGTTCGGGGCGGGAGCGCAGGCGCGTGATGCTCGACATCCTGTTCATCGGTTCGCTGGTTTTTCTTTTCCTGATCGTGCTGGTCTGGGCGGTGCAGCGCGCGCGCCGCATTCGCGTCGAGGCGGCGAGCCGCGAAGAACAGGCGCTCGCGCAGATGCGGGCGGGGAAAAACCCGGCGAACGAGCGGCAGGGTGAAACGGTGTTCGCCGGCATGCCTACGCAGATGCTTTCGCGCGCAGGGATCGAGGTCAACGAGGTCGTCGATCTCGAAGCGCTGCTCGCCGGCGAGCCGCTCGGCGTCGCCACGCGCGCGCGCGCGCGGCTCGAGGAACCGACCAACATCGACGTCGGGCTCGACACCCTGCCGCCGCGCCCCGCCGCGCCGCCGCCCGTGGCGCCCCCCGTACCGGCGCGGCCGCCGGTCGCCGCTCCGCAGCCTGCCGCCGCGCGCCCGCCGGCCGCACCCCGCCCGGCACCCGCGCCGGCACGCGCGGCGCCCGCGCGCAACGACCCGGCCGACGTGGCTCTGCGCGAACTGACGCTCGCCTGGTTCGAGGCGCGCGGTTATCGCGGCTCGCCGGCTTCACCCGCCGTGCGGCCGATCGAACTGGTGCTGCGACACAAGGGCGATCCGGCGCGCGCCTACGCGTTCGTCGTGGAGCCGCGGCGCGTGACCGGCCAACGTGTCGACGCGCTCGCCGAACAGGCGCGCTCGATCGGCCTGCTGCGCCTGTTGATCGTCGCCGACGGCGGCGCCGAGGTATCGGCCGCGTCGCACCGCAAGGGTGTACGGCTGATGGACCGCCGTGCGATGGACGCCGAGCTGAAGAAGCTCGACCTGCCGATCGCCGCGAAGATCATCGCGGTGGCGCGCAAGCGCACGGCCGCGCGCGCCGCGGCGGCGGTCCACTGACCGCTTCGCGGTCGATCGGCCGCGCGGAACCTGCGCGCGATCAAGCGGCCGGTCCGAGCGCGGACTACGATGATTGCGGTTCGGCTCCGACGCAAGCCATGTTCCAGGACCGCAGCGACGCGGCGCAACGGCTCGCCCGCGCGCTCGAACACTACAAGGGACGCAATCCGCTCGTGCTCGGCATCCCGCGCGGCGCGGTGCCGATGGCGCGCGATATCGCACGCGCGCTGGGCGGCAACGTCGACGTCGTGCTGGTGCGCAAGCTGCGCGCGCCGGGCCAGCGCGAATTCGCGATCGGCGCCGTCGACGAATCGGGCTGGTCGTACCTGAATCCCGAAGCGTCGTTTGTCCACGTCTCGAACGAATACCTGCAGGCGGAGCAGGAAGAACAGCTCGCGACGATCCGCGAGCGGCGTCTCGCCTACACCGCGCAGCGCGCGCCGATCGATCCGGCCGGTCGCATCGTGATCGTCGTCGACGACGGCTTGGCGACCGGCTCGACGATGATCGCCGCGCTGCACGCGCTGCGCGCGAAGAACCCGGAGAGGCTCGTTTGCGCGGTCCCGGTCGCGCCGCCCGATACGCTCGAGCGCGTGCGACCGCTGTGCGACGAGTTGGTGTGCCTGGAGCCGCACCGCGACTTCTGGGCGGTGAGCCAGTTCTACGCGTCGTTTCCTCAGGTCGAGGACGACGAGGTGGTGGCCGCGTTGGCCGGCAGATAGCGCACGAACCAGTCGCGCGCGGCGACGGCGGCCTGCTCGAGCGTGCCGGGCTCCTCGAACAGGTGCGTGGCGCCGGGAACGAGCACGAGGTCGTTCACGCAGCGCAGACTGCGCGCGGCGCTGCGGTTCATCGCAATCACGTCGCGATCCCATTCGCCGACGATCAGGCGCGTCGGCGCGCGCACGCGCGCGAGGTCTTCCGGCGGCGTGAGGTCGGGACGCCCGCCGCGCGAGACGACCGCGTGCACCGCGTCGCCGAGTTCGGCGGCGGCGATCAGCGCAGCGGCGGCGCCGGTGCTCGCGCCGAACAGACCGAGCGGCAGCTTGCTCAACTGCGCCTCGCGTTGCGCCCAACCGCAGGCGGCGACGAGCCGCCGCGCGAGCAGCGGAATGTCGAAGCGTGCGGCGCGTTCGGTGTCCTCTGCGGGCGTCAGCAGATCGAACAGCAGCGTGGCGAGCCCCTCCTCGTTGAGCACCTCGGCGACGTAGCGGTTGCGCGGCGACAGCCGGCTCGAGCCGCTGCCGTGCGCGAACAGCACCAGTCCGCGCGCGGCCCCGGACTCGGTCCGGGGCAGCACGAGATCGCCGGGCAGCGTGACGCCGTCGGCGGCGATCGCAACGGTGCGCGGTTTCATCGCGTCGTGTGCAGCCGCACCGGAACGCGGCGCGGGCCGAAGGCGCCTTCGAACTTGCCGAAGCGTCCGGCGATCGCCGTCGCGCAATGCGGGCAGCGGCCGTCTTCGGTCAGCTCGTAGCGCAGGATGCGGTGCCAGTCGCGTTCGATCAGCGCGGCGTGGCATTGCGGACAGAAAGTCGTTCCGCCTTCGGTGTCGTGCACGTTGCCGGTGTAGACGTAGTGCAGGCCTTCCTCGAGCGCGATGCGGCGCGCGCGCGCGAGCGTCGCGGGCGGGGTGGGCGGCAGATCGGTCAGCTTCCAGTCGGGGTGGAAGGCGGTGAAGTGCAGCGGCACCTGCGGGCCCAACTCCCGGAAGACCCACCGGCTCAACGCGTGGATCTCTTCGTCGGAGTCGTTCTTGGTCGGGATCAGCAGCGTCGTGATCTCGGTCCACACGTCGGTTTCGTGGACGAGGTACTTCAGCGTGTCGAGCACCGGCACAAGGTGCGCGCCGGTCAGCCTGAAGTAGAAGTCCTCGGTGAAGGCCTTCAGGTCGACGTTGGCCGCGTCCATCTTCGCGTAGAAGTCGCGGCGCGGGTCGGCATGGATGTAGCCCGCGGTGACCGCGACCGTCTTCAATCCGCGCGCACGGCAGGCGTCGGCGCAGTCCATCGCGTACTCGGCGAAGATCACCGGGTCGTTGTAGGTGAAGGCCACGCTCCTGCACCCGGTGGCAAGCGCCGCCTCCGCGATCTCGTCCGGGCTGGCCTGGTCCATCAGCCGGTCCATCTCGGTCGATTTCGAGATGTCCCAGTTCTGGCAGAACTTGCAGGCCAGATTGCAGCCCGCGGTGCCGAATGAAAACACCGCCGAGCCGGGGTAGAAGTGGTTGAGCGGCTTCTTCTCGATCGGGTCGACGCAGAAGCCCGACGAGCGGCCGTAGGTGGTGAGCACCATCGCGTCGCCGACGCGCCGGCGCACGAAGCACAGGCCGCGCTGGCCTTCGTGCAGCCTGCAGTCGCGCGGGCACAGGTCGCACTGGATGCGGCCGTCGGGCAGCCGGTGCCACCAGCGCGCGGGGTAGAGGCTTTCGGCGCTTGCGTTCACACCGGCACCTCGTCTTCCGACCACTTGCGCACCGTGTAGCGCGAAATGCGCACCTGGTCGGACCAGAAATCGGCCGGCAACCCTGCCTTGCGCTTGAGCTGCGCCAGGAAGCGGCGCGGGTCGGGCAGCGTCTGCCACACCTGCGGCAGGAAGGTGCTGCGCTGCTCGCCGAATTCGAACACGACGCCGTCGACGTACGGCCGCAGCATCGCGAGCAACTGGCCCTCGCCCGCGGCTTCGAGCGGCACGGGTGCGGACAGCAGCGACACCTCGATGCGGATCGCGTCGAACTCGTGCCGCGCGAGCGGCGCGAAGCGCGGATCGGCGAACGCCGCCGCGCGCGCGTTGTGCGCGACGTCTTCGCCGAGCGGGCGCTGCGCGCGCAGCGTGCCGATGCAGCCGCGCAATTCGCCGCCCTTGCGCAGCGTGACGAAGCTGGCACCCGGCTCGTCGAGGAAGGGCGCGGCCGCGTGCGCGCGTGCGGGCAATCCAAGCTCGCGCGCGATCGCGCCGCGCGCGAGCTCCGTCAGCACGACACCGGCATCGTCGGTGTGGCGCGCGGCGTCGTCGTCGGACTCACAGAACGCGAGCGCGGCGTAGCCGACGACGCGCTGGCGGTCGCCGGCCGTGTCGCCCGAGTTGCGCGCGTCGAGCAGCGCGGGTCGCATGCCGCGCCGGCGCGCAAGCTGCAACAGCCCATTGACCGGCGTGGCGCCGCAGGCCTGCCGGTGATCGAGCCGCGGCTCGAGCGCAAGCATCGCGGCGAGCGTGTCCGCGTCGACTTCGCGCGCGGCGGCGTAGGGCAGGTAATGCGACAGGTCGGAACTGATCACGATCAGCGTCTCGACGCCGCCCCAAACCTGCTCGAGGACCTGCGCTACGTCGGCCGGCGCGACGTCGCCGACCGCGAGCGGTACCAGGCGGAAGTCGCCGAGCATCGTTTGCAGGAACGGAAGCTGAACTTCGAGCGAATGCTCCAACGCGTGCGCGGCGGGGCTTTCGACGACCTGCGGCAGTTCACGCAGCGCAGCGATCGCCGCGGCGTCGACCTCGACCTCGCCGAGCGGTGTGGCGAAGCGGTCGGCGCCGGGCAGTGCCAGCCCGCGGACCGGAACGCGGTGCACCGGACCGAGCAGCACGACGCGGCGGATGCGCTCGCGCGCCGCGTCGAGCGTCGCGTAGGCGGACGCTGCGATCGGACCGGAGTAGACGTAGCCTGCGTGCGGCGCGAGCAGCGCCTTCGGCAGGCGCGGCGGCCGCGGCGGACGCGCGTCCGCCAGCAGCGCGTGCACTTCGCCGCGCAACGCGTCGGCGTGCGCCGGGTAGAACATCCCGGCGACTGCAGCCGGTCGAATCGCCGGCTTCTGTGTCTCCATCATTGCGGCCCTCCCACGGACCGACGCGTACATCGTACGCCGGACGTGGGGACGGTGCAGCGCGCTTCAAGCGCTGCCCAGCATGTGCGCGGCACTGCCCCTGCAGCACTTTTCGCCGCCGTCACGCAGAGCGGCGCGTCTCAAGTTGGGCGACGCGGGCTTCGAGCGCTTCGAGCTTGGCGCGCGTGCGCGCGAGCACCTGCGACTGCGTGTCGAACTCGTCGCGCGTGACCAGTTCGAGCCGCGCGAACTGCTGGTTGAGCAGCGCCTTGAGATTCCTGCGCAGGTCTTCGGCGGGGGTGTCGGCGAGCAGCGCCAGCACGCGGTTCTGCAGTTCGTCGAGGAAAGGGGCCTTGTCCATCGGGCGCTGATCCAGGCGGTGACGGCACCGAGTCTAAACGCCGGCGCGGCACCGCGTTGGTGCGGACGCGCGCGTTCGGCGTGCATCGGTGTGACGCGGAGGCGCGCAAACCCGGCGCAATGCACGCTCGGCGTGCGCGCGAGGCGTGGCATGCATGTTGCTGAGCCTTCCTCGGGAATACCCGCATCAACTCTTCGAGGAAAGGAAAGCAATGAAGAAGCTGATCCACGCGTCGAGCGCGGCTGCGCTGCTGCTGCTGTCTGCGACGGGCGCGCTCGCGCAGGCCAAGGCGCAACCCGAGTTCACCTTCACGGGCAACGCGGGGCTGTTCAGCGACTATCGCTTCCGCGGCTACACGCAGACCGGCTACGGTCCAGCGTTCCAGGGCGGTTTCGACTTCGCGCACAAGTCCGGTTTCTATCTCGGCAACTGGAACTCGAACGTCGAGCAGGGGCTGTACAACGGCGCCAGCCTTGAGATGGACTTCTACGGGGGCTACAAGGGCTCGGTCGGCGACTTCGGCTACGACGTCGGCTACCTCTACTACTTCTATCCGAAGAGCGGCGCGCTCGGCTCGGTGAAGATCAAGCACGGCGAGCTGTACGTCGGGGGCTCGTACGGTCCGGTGTCGGCCAAGTGGTACTACGCGACGACCAAGTTCTTCGCGCTCGGCCATGGCGTGCCCGGCGTCGACACGAAGGGCTCGTGGTACCTGGACCTCGCCGGCACGCTCGACCTCGGCTCGGGTTGGGTCGCGACCGCGCACTACGGCTACCAGAAGATCAACGACGCCAAGCCGCTCGGCTTGCTCGACGACAAGGTCAGCGACTACAAACTCGGCCTCACGAAGGATGTCGGCGGCTGGGCGCTCGGCGCGGCCGTGGTGGGCACGTCGGAGAAGAACCTGTTCACGACGGCCGAATCCGGTCTGACCGAGGGTGCCGGCAAGACCTCCGTCGTGCTGAGCGTCTCGAAGTCGTTCTAGCAGTCCGCAACGCGGCGCCGCGGCCGCCGGTCGCGCGCCGCAACCCAAGCAGAGGAGACCATGAAACTGATCACCGCCATCATCAAGCCGTTCAAGCTTGACGAGGTGCGCGAGGCGCTGTCCGCCGTCGGCGTGCAGGGCATCACCGTCACCGAGGTCAAGGGCTTCGGCCGGCAGAAGGGCCACACGGAGCTGTACCGCGGCGCCGAATACGTGGTCGACTTCCTGCCGAAAGTGAAAGTCGAGGCCGCGGTCGCCGAAGACATCGTCGAGCGCGCGATCGAAGCGATCGAAAACGCCGCGCGCACCGGCAAGATCGGCGACGGCAAGATCTTCGTCTACGACCTCGAGCAGGTCATCCGCATCCGCACCGGCGAAACCGGCAAGGACGCTCTTTAACCCGATGATGAGAAATCCCATGAAGAAACTGCTCGTGATGCTTCTCTCCGCCGGGGTGCTCGCACTGGGATCGGCGCCGACGGCCGCCGTCGCGCAGGCCGCGCCCGGCGCCGAAGCGAAGAAGGAGGAAACCAAGGCCGAAGTGGCACCCGCGGCGGCGCCGGCTGCCGCCGAACCCGCGAAGGCCGAAGCGAAACCGCAGGAGAAGGCCGCCGAGGCACCCAAGCCGCCCAACATCAACAAGGGCGACACCGCGTTCATGTACGTCGCGACGGTGCTGGTGATCCTGATGACGATCCCGGGGCTCGCGCTGTTCTACGGGGGGCTGGTCCGCTCGAAGAACATGCTCTCGGTGCTGATGCAGGTGTTCGTCACCTTCGCGCTGATTTCGGTGCTGTGGGTGATCTATGGCTACTCGCTGGCGTTCACCGGCGGCTCGCCCTTCATCGGCGGACTGTCGAAGCTGTTCCTGTCGGGCGTGACGCCCGAATCGGCGGGCGCGACCTTCAGCAAGGACACCTACATCCCGGAGCTGCTGTTCGTGGCCTTCCAGTGCACCTTCGCGGCGATCACCTGCGCGCTGATCGTCGGCAGCTACGCGGAGCGGATGAAGTTCAGCGCGGTGCTGCTGTTCATGGTCATCTGGTTCACGTTCAGCTACCTGCCGATGGCGCACATGGTGTGGTACTGGGACGGTCCCGACGCGATCAAGGACGAGGCCACGCTCGCAGCGGTCGGCGCGGCGGCGGGCTGGCTGTGGGCCAAGGGCGCGCTCGACTTCGCCGGCGGCACGGTCGTTCACATCAACGCCGGTGTCGCGGGCCTGGTGACCGCGTACTTCCTCGGCAAGCGGATCGGCTACGGCAAGGAATCGCTCGCGCCGCACAACCTGACGTTGACGATGGTCGGCGCCGCGCTGCTGTGGGTGGGCTGGTTCGGCTTCAACGCCGGCTCCAACCTCGAGGCCAACGGCGTGGCCGCGCTCGCCTTCGTCAACACGCTGCTCGCGACCGCCGGCGCGGTGCTGTCCTGGACCTTCGCCGAGTGGATGATCAAAGGCAAGCCCTCGATGCTCGGTGCGGCGTCGGGCGCGGTGGCGGGGCTCGTGGCGATCACGCCGGCGTGCGGCTTCGTCGGCGTGGGCGGCGCGCTGGTGATCGGACTCGTCGCCGGCGTGCTCTGCTTCTGGGGCGTCACCGGGCTGAAGAAGATGCTCGGTGCGGACGACGCGCTCGACGTCTTCGGCGTGCACGGCGTCGGCGGCATCGTCGGCGCGCTGCTGACGGGCGTGTTCGCTTCGCCCGCGCTCGGCGGCCTGGGGATCTGCAACTACGTCACCAACAAGTGCGGCGACCCGGCCGACTTCCCCGGCATCGCGTCGCAGGTGTGGATCCAGTTCCAGGGCGTGCTGACCGCGATCGTGCTGTCGGCGATCGTGTCCTACGTTGCGCTCCTGATCGTCAAGGCGGTCGTCGGCGTGCGCGTCGCCGAGGAAGAGGAACGCGAAGGGCTCGACACGACGTACCACGGCGAGTCCGCGTACAAGTTCTGATATTCCGGACGCGGGCTCGCCCGCGCCGGAATATCGCCCGCCGTTCGACCCGACCCGCTGCGCGGGCGGGTCGACGCCAGGATCTCGCGGGCCCTCTGGGCCCGCTTCGTTTCATCGACCGACTTCCGGTTCCCGACTGCGAACGGCACGCTTCTTGCGAAAACCTTCGCGTGTGTCTCCCTAGCTCGCCGATCCGAGCCGACTTGCGGCGCGGATGCACCAAGGCGATTCAAGGGCACCCGGCGGGTGCCCTTCTTTTTCTCCGGCTCGGGTCCAGATAGGGGTCATTGGCTAGAATGGCCTTCCCCTGAGCGTTGCGGGGCGCGCGCTGCGTTCCCGGGTCTTTCCGGCCGCAGCCGTGTCGCGCGAATGGACACCCGTGCCGACTTCCGCCGTTCCCCATCCGCCTGTCCCGGCCCTGCTGACCGCTTCGAGCGCACCGCTGCTTGAGCTGGAGCGCCGCATCCTCGACTCGATGCCGGCGATCGAGCGCTGGTTCAGGCTGCAGTGGCAGGAGCACACGCCGCCGTTCTACGGCTCGGTCGACCTGCGCAACGCCGGCTACAAGCTGGCGCCGGTCGACATGAACCTGTTTCCGGGCGGGTTCAACAACCTGAGCGAGGAGATGCTGCCGTGCGCGGTGCAGGCGGCGCAGGCGGCGATCGAGCACCTGTGTCCGGACGCGCGCAATCTGCTGCTCGTACCCGAGCGGCATACGCGCAACGTGTTCTACCTCACCAACGTCGCTCAACTGGCGCGCATCCTGCGCACGACCGGGCTCGAGGTGCGCATCGGCACGCTGTCGGAGGAGGTCAAGGGGCCGACGACGATCTCGCTGCCGGGCGGCGATTCGTTGACGGTCGAGCCGCTGGCGCGCAATGGCAACCGGATCGGCGTCGCGGGCTTCGATCCCTGCGCTGTGCTGCTGAACAACGACCTGTCGGCGGGCATCCCGCCGATCCTGCGCGACCTGCAGGATCAGGTGCTGGTGCCGCCGCTGCACGCCGGCTGGGCCGTGCGGCGGAAGTCGCACCATTTCGCCGCGTACGACGAGATCGCCGGCGAATTCGCCGATCTGCTGAAGATCGATCCGTGGATGATCAATCCGTACTTCGCCCGCTGCGGCCAGATCGACTTCCACAAGCGCGTCGGCGAGGAGTGCCTGGCGAGCAACGTCGACATGCTGCTGGCGCGCATCCGCGAGAAGTACAAGGAGTACGGCATCGCCGAGCAGCCGTTCGTGATCGTCAAGGCCGACGCCGGCACCTACGGCATGGGCATCATGACGGTGAAGGATGCCTCCGAAGTGCGCGAGCTGAACCGCAAGCAGCGCAACAAGATGGCGGTCGTCAAGGAGGGCCTGGAGGTGACCGACGTCATCATCCAGGAAGGCGTGCCGACCTACGAGGACGTCGACGGCGCGGTGGCCGAGCCGGTCGTCTACATGATCGACCGCTACGTGGTCGGCGGTTTCTACCGCGTGCATACCGAGCGCGGGCGCGACGAGAACCTGAACGCGCCGGGCATGCACTTCGTTCCGCTCGCCTTCGCGCGCAGCTGCAATCTGCCGAACTGCCGCGCGCAGCCGGGGGCCTCCAGCGAAAACCGCTTCTACAGCTACGGCGTCGTGGCGCGGCTCGCGCTGCTCGCGGCCGCGCTCGAGCTGGAGCGCACCGCGCACCTGCTGCCGGCCGCGGCGGCGAACGCGCCGGTCGCTGCCGTGGTCGCGGGCTAGCCGGACGACCACATGTCGCAGGGACTGTCGGTCCTGTTCGTCGTCGATCCGCTCGACCACCTGAAGGCGTACAAGGACTCGAGCGTGGCGATGATGCGCGAGCTGGCGCGGCGCGGCCACGACGTGTGGGCGACCACGCAGCCCGAGATGGGCTGGTGGAGCGACGAGCGCGGCGGCCGCGTGCAGGCGCGCGCGCAGCTGCTCGAGCTCGCGCCGGCCTCCGCCGACAAGCACGCGCGCTGGTACGTCGAGCGCGAGGCGGGCGAGCGCGAACTGGCCTCCTTCGACGCGGTGCTGATGCGCAAGGACCCGCCGTTCGACACCGAATACCTGTACTCGACCTTCCTGCTCGAAGCGGCGCAGCGGCAGGGCGCGCGCGTTTTCAACGACCCGCGCGCGCTGCGCGATCACAACGAGAAGTTCGCGATCACCGAGTTCGCCGACTACGCGGCGCCGACGCTGGTCAGCCGCTCGGCCGACGCGATCCGCCAGTTCCAGCGCGATCAGGGCGACATCGTCGTCAAACCGCTCGACGGCATGGGCGGCACGAGCGTGTTCCGGCTGCGCCCGGACGATCCGAACACCAACGTGATCCTGGAGACCATCACGCGCAACGGCGAGCGCACGGTGATGGCCCAGCGGTTCATCCCCGAGATCCGCGACGGCGACAAGCGCGTGCTGCTGATCGGCGGCGAGCCGGTGCCGTTCGCGCTGGCGCGCGTGCCGCGCCCGGGCGAATCGCGCGGCAACCTCGCCGCCGGCGGCATCGGCCGCGCGCAGCCGCTCACCGAATCGGACCGCGAGATCGCCGCGGCGCTCGGCCCCGTGCTCGCGGCGCGCGGGCTGCTGCTGGTGGGGCTGGACGTGATCGGCGACTACCTGACCGAGATCAACGTCACGAGCCCGACCTGCTTCGTCGAAATCGCGCAGCAGACCGGGTTCGACGTCGCCGCGCTGTTCGTCGACGCGCTGGAAAAGGCGGTGGCCAAGTGATCGGCGTGGTCCTGATCGCGCACCGGCCGCTGGCGAGCGCGCTGGCCGCCGCGGCGTCGCACGTCTACAGCTGCGCGCCGGAGCGCGCCGAGGACCGCGTGCGCGTGCTCGACATTGAGCCGGGCGGCGACGTCGCGACGGCGACCGCCGCGGCGCGCGCGATGGCGCGCGAGATCGACGACGGCAGCGGCGTGATCGTGCTGACCGATGCGTTCGGCGCCACTCCCGGCAACGTCGCTTCGCAGCTCGCCGAACCGGGGCGCGTCGCGGTCGTCGCCGGCGTCAACCTGCCGATGCTGCTGCGCGTGCTGTGCTACCGCGACGGCAAACTCGCCGACACGGTCGACAAGGCGCTCGCGGGCGGCACGCAGGGCGTGATGCAGGTGGCGACCACCGCGGTGCAGAACCAGGGACCGGGCGGACGGACCGGGACGCAGGGCGATGATCTCGCGCGACTTCATCATCAACAATAAACTCGGCCTGCACGCGCGGCCGTCCGCACAGGTGACGCAAACCGCCGCGAAGTTCCAAAGCGAAGTCTGGATCGCGAAGAACGGCCGGCGCGTCAACGCGAAGTCGATCATGGGCGTGCTGATGCTCGCCGCCGGGCAGGGCTCGATCGTCACCGTCGACGCCGACGGTCCGGACGAAGCCGAGGCGGTCGAAGCGCTCGGCGCGCTCATCGAATCCGGTTTCGGCGAAAACGAGTAGCGAGCAGACCCGCGCCGGCCGCGGCACAACAAGCAAGAACGCCGCCCGCGGGCGCGGCGAGGACGAGGGATGGGCAAGGAGCTGCTGGGCATCGGGGTGGCGAGCGGCGCGGCGACGGGCATCGCGATCGGCCGCGCCCATCTGCTCGCGCCGAGCGAACTGGACTTCCGCCAGTACCCGATCGAGCGCAAGGACGTGCTGCACGAAGTGGCGCGCCTGAACAACGCGTTCTCGATCGTGCGCGCCGAGCTGGATGAGCTGCGCGCGAACGTCTCGCCCGACGCGCCGAACGAAGTGCGCGCCTTCCTCGACCTGCACCGGATGATCCTCGACGACTCGCTGCTGTGCGACGTGCCGCGCGACCTCGTCCGGCAGCGGCTGATCAACGCCGAATGGGCGCTCGCGATCCAGCTCGAGGAGGTCTGCCGGCAGTTCGAGTCGATCGACGACGCGTATTTCCGCGAGCGCGCGCAGGACGTGCGGCAGGTCGTCGAGCGCGTGTTGAAGGCGCTCGGCACCGGCCGCCCGGCGACGGCCACGCTGCCGAAAAGGCGCGAGGACGGCGAGCGCCTCGTGCTGATCGCGCACGATCTGGCGCCGGCGGACATGCTGCACCTGAAGGACCGCACCGACATCGGGCTCGCGGGCTTCGTGACCGAGCTGGGCGGGCCGACCTCGCACACGGCCGTGCTGGCGCGCAGCCTCGGGCTGCCGGCACTGCTGGGCGCGGCCGGCGCGCGCGCGCAGGTCGCCGAAGGCGACCTCGTGATCCTCGACGCGGAAGCCGGCAAGCTGATCGTCGCCCCGGACGCCGCCGAGCTCGTCGCGTACCGCCAGAAGCTCAAGCAGCAGACCGAAGCGCGGTTCGCGCTGCGGCGGCTGAAGGGCCGCGTGGCGCGCACCAGGGACGGGGTGGCGGTCGAACTGCTCGCGAACATCGAAGCGCCCGAGGACGTGCGCGACGCGCTCGAGGCGGGTGCGGACGGCATCGGCCTGTTCCGCACCGAGTTCCTGTTCATGAACCGCGACGAGCTGCCCGACGAGGACGAGCAGTACGAGGCCTACGCGAAGGTCGCGCGCGCGATGAAGGGCAAGCCGGTCGTGATCCGCACGCTCGACATCGGCGCCGACAAGGTGCTCAATCCGACCGCGCGCAAGTCGCTCGGCATGGCGCAGGGTGCGCCGACCGAGGAATCGAATCCCGCGCTCGGTCTGCGCGCGATCCGCTACTGCCTCGCGTACCCGGAGCTGTTCCTGACGCAACTGCGCGCAATCCTGCGCGCCTCCACCGTCGGCACCGTGCGCATCCTCGTGCCGATGCTCGCGCACGTGCACGAGATCGAGCAGGCGCTCGCGTTCATCGCGCGCGCCAAGGAGCAGCTCAAGGACGCGCACCGCAAGTTCGACGCGCGCGTCGCGGTCGGCGGCATGATCGAAGTGCCGGCCGCCGCGCTGTCGCTGCCGGCTTTCGTCAAGCGGCTGAAGTTCCTCGCGGTCGGCACCAACGATCTGATCCAGTACACGCTCGCGATCGATCGCGCCGACGCGAGCGTGGCGCACCTGTACGACCAGCTCCATCCCGCGGTGCTCAAGCTGATCGCGCAGACGATCCGCACCGGGCAGCGCGCGCGCACGCCGGTGTCGGTGTGCGGCGAGCTGGCCGGCGAGCTGTCGATGACCGAACTGCTGCTCGGCATGGGGCTGCGGCAGTTTTCGATGCACCCGTCGCAGATCCTGCCGATGAAGGAGCATCTGCTGGAGCTGTCGGTCAAGAGCTCGGCCAAGCTCGCTGCGCGCGTGCTGCGCGAACACGACCCGATGAAGATCCGCGCGTCGCTGGCCGGCCGCCGGTCCGCCGACCGCTCCGTTTGACACCGCCGCGCGCGCCGCCTACCCTTCGCGGCCTGTTTCGCCGCGCCGATTTGCCGACCAGCTTGCGGGCGCGTGGCCTGCGCCACAAATTCCGCTAAACGGTCCTGCGATGTCCCGTCGCAGCTTCGCAAACCCGACGCGGCCGCGATCGGGTTTTTTCTTGGGTCACGCACATGGTCATCAAGCCGGGATCCGTCGGGATCGTCGCACCGCAGCCGATTCATTTCGCCGAGCCGCTGCGGCTGGCCAGCGGTGCGTCGATCGGCGACTACACGCTGATGGTCGAGACCTACGGCGAGCTGAATGCCGACCGCAGCAACGCGGTGCTCGTCTGCCACGCGCTGAACGCCTCGCATCACGTCGCAGGCGTCTACGCCGATCAGTCGCGCAACGTCGGCTGGTGGGACAACATGATCGGCCCCGGCAAGCCGGTCGACACCAGCCGCTTCTTCGTGGTCGGCGTCAACAACCTCGGCTCGTGCTTCGGATCGACCGGCCCGATGTCAATCAACCCGGCGACCGGCAAGCCGTACGGCGCGAGCTTTCCGGTCGTCACCGTCGAGGACTGGGTCAATGCGCAGGCGCGGGTGGCGGATGCGCTCGGCATCGGGCGCTGGGCCGCGGTGATGGGCGGTTCGCTGGGCGGCATGCAGGCGCTGTCGTGGACGATCCAGTATCCGGAGCGCATCGCGCACTGCGTGGCGATCGCGACGACGCCGAAGCTCACCGCGCAGAACATCGCGTTCAACGAGGTCGCGCGCACGGCGATCCGCTCCGACCCGGACTTCCACGGCGGCGACTACTACGCGCACGGCGTCGTTCCGAAGCGGGGGCTGCGCGTGGCGCGGATGATCGGCCACATCACGTATCTGTCGGGCGACGACATGGCAGAGAAGTTCGGCCGCTCGATGCGCGCCGACGACTACCAGTTCCACTACGACATCGAGTTCGAAGTCGAGAGCTATCTGCGCTACCAGGGCGACAAGTTCTCCGAGTACTTCGACGCGAACACCTACCTGCTGATCACGCGAGCGCTCGACTATTTCGACCCGGCGCGCGCCACCGGCGGCGACCTGAAGCGGGCACTTTCGCCCGCGCGCGCGAAGTTCTTCCTCGCGTCGTTCACGACCGATTGGCGGTTTTCGCCGGCGCGTTCGCGCGAGATCGTCGAGGCGCTGGTCGCCAACGATCGCGACGTCGTCTACGCCGAGATCGACGCGCCGCACGGGCACGACGCGTTCCTGCTCGACGATGTGCGCTATCACAACGTCGTACGCGCGTATTTCGATCGAGTCTACGGCGAGCTCACGAGCGGGCCCTCGAGCCTCGCCTCGCCCCGTGCGGAACAGAAGCGAGGGACGGACGTGGCGGAGCGCGTGGCATGAAGCTGCGCACCGACCTCGAACTGATCGCCGGCTGGATCGCGCCGGGCGCGCACGTGCTCGACCTCGGCTGCGGCGACGGCGCCTTGCTCGCACATCTGCGCGACGCCAAGGGCTGCCGCGGCTACGGTGTCGACATCGCCGACGACAACGTGCTGGCGGCCGTACGCAACCGCGTCAACGTGATCCAGGCCGACCTTGAGTCGGGGCTGCGCATGTTCGACGACGACCAGTTCGACATGGTCGTGCTGTCGCAGACGCTGCAGGCGATGCGCCACGCCGAGGACATCCTGCGCGAGATGGCGCGCGTCGGCCGCGAAGGCATCGTCAGTTTTCCGAACTTCGGGCACTGGCGGCACGCGGTGTCGCTGCTCGCCGGCCGCATGCCGGTGACGCCGCAGATTCCCTACCAGTGGTACGACACGCCGAACATCCACCTGTGCACGCTGAAGGACTTCGAGATCCTCGCCGCCAAAGTCGGGTTGCGCATCACGGCGCGCGCGGTGCTCGCAAACGGCCGTCAGGTCACGCTGCTGCCGAGCCTGCGCGCTACGCTGGCGGTGTATCGCTTCGAGACGAGGTGAACCGATGTACAGGGCCGAAGAACTGCGCGCGAAGCTGGTTCGCAACGTCGACGAGGTCGAGCTGAAGACCTCGCAGCGCGGAACGCCGCTGTACGAAGGCGTGCGTTTCGGCGCAGTGATCGGTCCGCGCGTGGCGGGCACGGCCGCGCGCAAGCTCGGCGCGTCGGTCGACATTCTGCCGCCGGGCAAGGTGACCTGCCCTTACCACTTCCACTACGCGCAGGAGGAGATGTTCGTGATCCTCGAAGGCGAAGGCTCGCTGCGCGTCGCGGGCGAGATGCTTCCGATCCGCGCCGGCGACGTGATCTCGATTCCGCCGGGGCCGGAGTATCCGCACCACATCGTCAACACGTCGAATGCGCCGCTGAAGTACCTGTCGATCAGCACGCAGGAGACGCCGGAGATCTGCGAGTACCCCGACTCGGGCAAGTACGCCGCCTTCGCACGCGAGAAGGGTCCGCTGCTCGACGGCGGCCGCATGCACCGGCCGGACAGCGACCTCGACTACTGGGACGGCGAGCCCTGAGCGCGCGCGCGCGCCGCCAGCCAGACGAGCAGGAGCACCGGCACGCCGAGCGCGGCGGTGCCGACGAAAAACGCCTCGTAGCCGAAGCGATCGACCGCCCACCCCGAGAATCCGGCCAGGAACTTCGGCAGCAGCAGCATCACCGAGGAAAACAGCGCGTACTGCGTGGCCGAATACGCGACGTTGGTGAGCCCCGACAGGTACGCGACGAACGCGCTGCTGGCGATGCCGGCGCTCAGGTTGTCGGCGGAGACCGCGAAAATCAGGAAGCCCAGGTCGTGGCCGCGCGTCGCCAGCCACGCGAACAGCAGGTTGGTCGCGGCCGACAGCAGCGCGCCGGCAAACAGCGTACGCAGCACGCCGATGCGCAGCGCGAGCACGCCGCCGACGAAGGCACCGAGTAGCGTCATCGCCACGCCGTAGACCTTCGACACTGCGGCGACCTCGTCCTTGCTGAAGCCCATGTCGCGGTAGAACGGATTGGCCATCACGCCCATCACGACGTCGGACACGCGGTAGGTCGCGATCAGCGCGAGCAGCAGCAGCGCATGCCAGCGGTAGCGCACGATGAAGTCGACGAAGGGGCTGATCGCCGCGCCGTGCAGCCAGACGAGCAGCCGCCCGAGCCGCGGCGGCAGCGCATCGATGCGCGCGAGCCGCGCGGCGAACGCGTTCTCCTCGCGCGTCGGTGCGAGCGGCGCGCGCGGCTGCGGCTCCGGCGCGAACAGCACCGTGACCATGCCGACCGCCATCGAGGCCGCCATCGCGAGGTAGGCGATCGTCCACGGCGCGTGCTCGTAGGTCGCTTCGCTCGGGTCGAAGCGCGCCGCGATCCACAGCACGCCGGCGCCGGCCCAGATCATCGCGACGCGGTAGCCGGTCTGGTAGGCGGCCGCGAGCGCAGCCTGCTTATCGACCGGCGCCGACTCGATCCGGTAGGCGTCGAGCGCGATGTCCTGCGTGGCCGAGGCGAACGCCGTCAGCAGCGCGAACGCCGCGAGCGCGCCAAGCTGCGTCTGCGGATCGGTGAGCGCCATGCCGACGAGCCCGGCGGCGACCGCGCATTGCGCGGCGAGCAGCCAGCTCCGCCTTCGACCCAGGCGCCGCGTCAACCACGGCAGCGGCAGGCGGTCCACCAGCGGCGCCCACGCCCACTTGAATGCGTACGCGAGCGCGACCCAGCTCAGGAAGCCGATCGTCGTGCGGTCGACGCCCGCTTCGCGCAGCCAGAACGACAGCGTGCCGAAGACGAGCAGCAGCGGCAACCCGGCGGAGAACCCCAGCAGCAGCATGCGCGCCACCGGGGGCTCGGCATAGACGCGCAACGCGTCGAGCCACGCGCGCAGCCGGCGCGCGCGTGCCGGTGACTGCGCCGATGACGTCGGCGCGCTCATCGGCCGGTGCGTCGCACCTTGAAATGCGGGACGGCGCTCATAGGTGCGGCCAGTCTACCGGTGGCGCTAAGCTCGGCGCAGTTGCGTGAGGAACGAATGAAGCGCTGGTTGCAGATCCTCGCCGTCGCGATCGCCGCGACGACGCTCGCGCCGGCGGCCGGCGCGCAGTCGGCCGAGGCCGGCGTGCAGGTGCGCAAGCCGCGGCTGATGCTCGTCCCCGAGGGCATGGTCAACGCCAGCGCCGCGCAGCAGTACGCACAGCTCAAGCAGCAGGCGGCCGCGCGCCGGCTGCTGAATACCGATGCGCCGCAGGTGCAGCGCGTGCGTTCGATCGCGCAGCGGCTGATCCCGCACGGCGCACGCTTCAACGCCAAGGCCGCCGCGTGGTCATGGGAGGTCAACGTGATCGACACGCCCGCGATCAACGCGTTCTGCATGCCGGGCGGCAAGATCGTCGTGTTCGACGGGCTGATCGACCGGCTCGCGCTTGACGACGACGAGCTCGCGGCCGTCATCGGCCACGAGATCGCGCACGCGCTGCTCGAGCACGGCCGCGCGCGCATGAGCGAGGCGCTGCTGAAGAACGTCGGCATCAACCTCGCGGCGGCGTACTTCGGCTTGAGCGACGTCAGCGCGACGATGCTCGCGCAGGCCGCGCAACTTGCGATCACGCTGCCGTATTCGCGCGGGCACGAGGTCGACGCCGATCTGGTCGGGCTCGAACTCGCCGCGCGCGCCGGCTTCGATCCGCGCGCGGCCGCGCGCGTCTGGCAGAAGATGGCCAAGGCAGACGGCGCGCAGCCGCCGCAGTTCCTGTCGACGCATCCGGGCCACGCCACGCGCATCCGCGAGATCGAAGCCGCGCTGCCGCGGGTGCTGCCGCTGTACGAGGCGGTGCGGCGGTAGGGGTCGGATTGCGGATCGCGGATTGCGCATGGCGTGCGATTCGCGGTCCGCGCACACCCCCCTTTGTAAAAGGGGGGCAGGGGGGATTTCTGAGACGACGGCAGGCCGACAATGGAGCATCGCGGTTGCTCGTGCAATGAAGTCCCCCCGACCCCCCTTTACGAAAGGGGGGAGGAAGCACAAACGCACGCCTGTCGCCACTCGCAATCCGCAATCCGCAATCCGCGATCCGAATCGCGTAATCCGCGCTACAGCCTCCCCGCGTACTCGATCACCAGCGGCGCGTGGTCGCTGAAGCGCTGCTTCGTGTAGATCTCGACCTTCTTCGCCTTCGCCGCCAGGCCGGGCGTGGCGATTTGGTAGTCGATCCGCCAGCCGACGTTCTTGGCCCAGGCCTGGCCGCGGTTGCTCCACCACGTGTATTGCTCGGGACGCGGGTCGAGCCGGCGGAACACGTCGACCCACCCTTGGCGATCGAACAGCTCGGTGAGCCAGGCCCGCTCCTCGGGCAGGAAACCCGAGTTCTTCTGGTTGCTGCGCCAGTTCTTCAGGTCGATCTCCTTGTGCGCGATGTTCACGTCCCCGCAGAAGACGATCTCGCGTCCGCTCGCGCGCAGCTTGGCCAGATGCGGCATGAAGGCGTCGAGGAAGCGGAACTTCGACGCCTGCCGTTCCGGCGAACTCGAACCCGACGGGAAGTACACCGAGATCACGGTCAGATTCGCGAACTCCGCCTCGATGTAGCGGCCTTCTTCGTCGAACTCGGTAACGCCAAAACCGAGTTGCACGCGCTTCGGCTGCTTCTTCGAATACAGCGCCGTGCCCGCGTAGCCCTTCTTCTCGGCGCAATAGAAGATGCCGTGCAGGCCGTCGTGGTAGCGGCAACGCTCGGGGATGTCCTGCTCGTGCGCCTTGACTTCCTGCAGGCAGAGCACATCCGGATCGGCGCGGCGGACCCAGCGGAACAAGCCCTTGGTCGCCGCGGAGCGGATTCCGTTGACGTTGAGCGTGGCGATGCGGATCAAGTGGGACTCCGTGGATCGGACGTGCGGATTCGCGCGAATCGTGGGGTCGGCGAATCATCGCATCTGCGATACTGCCGCCCTGTTCGCGGGGGCGGCGTCGAATCGATCGGGGCGGATGGATCAGATCAAGCGGCAGTTCATCGAATTCGCGCTGGCGAGCGGCGTGCTGCGCTTCGGTGAGTTCGTCACGAAGGCCGGGCGCAGGTCGCCGTACTTCTTCAATGCGGGGCTGTTCAATCGCGGCTCGCTGCTCGGCGCACTCGCGCGATTCTATGCACGGACGCTGCTCGCGGCGCAGACGGCCGGCCGCGTTCGGTTCGACATGCTGTTTGGTCCGGCCTACAAGGGCATCACGCTCGCCTCCAGCACCGCGGTCGCGCTGGCGGAACTGGGCACCGACGTGCCGTTCGCGTTCAACCGCAAGGAGGCCAAGGATCACGGCGAAGGGGGCGTTGTCGTCGGCGCGCCGCTGGCCGGGCGCGTTGTGATCGTCGACGACGTGATCACGGCGGGGACTTCGGTGCGCGAATCGGTGGAACTGATCCGGACTGCAGGCGCCACGCCGGCGGGCGTGGTGATCGCGCTCGACCGGATGGAGCGCGCCGGCCCCGATCACGCACTGTCCGCCCGCTCTGCGGTGCAGGAGGTCGAAGCCGCGTACGGCATGCCGGTGCTGGCGATCGCCACCCTCGACGATCTGCTCGCGTTCGTGGATTCCGGCGCGGCGGCGGCGGCGCGGGTCGCGCCCTATCGCGCGGCGATGCTCGAGTATCGGAGCCGCTATGGCGCATGAGGTGGCCCTCACAGTGCGAATCGCTGCGGCGGTCCTGCTCGGCGCGCTGGCGGCCGCGGCATCGGCGCAGCAGAGCATTTTCGTGTGCAGCGACGCCAAGGGCCGCACGATCAGCGGCGACCGCCCGCCCGCGGAGTGCGTCGGCGCGATCCGCGAATTGCGCTCGGACGGGTCGGTGCGGCGTGTGATCGAGCCGCCCCTGAGCGCGGAGCAGAAGGCGGCGCGCGCCGCCGAGGAGAAGCGCCAGCGCGAAGAGGCCGACCGGCAGCGCGCGCAGATGCGCAAGGACCTCGCGCTGCTCGAAACCTACGCGAGCGAAGAAGAGATCGAGAACGCGCGGGCGCGGGCGCTCGCCACGCGGCAGGCGCTGATCGAGCGTGCGACCCGCCGGATGGAAGAGCACAGGCGCGAACGCAAGAAGCTCGACAGCGAGGCCGAGTTCTACGCGAAGCGCGAGATGCCGGACAAGCTCAAGCGCGCGTTCGAAGGCAACGCCGCGCTGATGCGCAGCGAGGAGAAGATCATCGCCGACTCGCGCGCCGAGATGCAGCGAATCAACGAGCGTTTCGACGGCGAGCGCAAGCGCTGGCGCGAACTCGTCAGCGCCGGTGCCATGCCCGTGCAGCGCAGCCCGACCGCGCAGCAGTAGTTCTCGTACGGCGGCTTTGCAGGCCGCCGTCGCGTCCGGTCGCCGCGGGTCGCGGCCACGTGAGCGATTACTAGCGCTCGCACTTCCGCCCGCTTTGTGCCGCTCGGCCCGGCCGTCCCGCCTTTAAGGTCATCCTCGGTTGTCCGCGCGACCGTTGAATGGGACGATATCCCATCGATGGTATGTGCATGAACGGAGAGCGACGATGAGCCGGAAAGCCGTGTTTCGATGGACCTTGCTTGCCGCGGCGAGTGCAGCCCTGATCGGCTGCGGCGGCGGCGATTCGGGGGGCGGCAGCGGAACGCTGCGTGTGGCGTTGACCGATGCGCCGGCGTGCGGCTTCGAGCAGGTCAATGTCACGGTCGAGCGGGTGCGGATCCATCGCAGCGACAGCGCAGGCGAAATGGACGGCGGCTGGCACGAGATCCGGCTGAACCCGGCCAAGCGGATCGACCTGCTCGGTCTGACCAATGGCGTGCTGGAGGAACTGGGCACGACGCCGCTGCCCGCCGGGCAATACACGCAACTGCGCCTGGTCTTGCGGCCCAACGGGGGCGGCGCGCCGGCCAACTCGGTCGTTCCGGTCGGCGGCGTCGAGCAGCCGCTCGACACGCCGAGCGGCGTGCAGAGCGGGATCAAGCTGATTCATCCGTTCACGGTCCAGCCCGACCAGCTCGTCGATCTGGTGCTCGACTTCGACGCGTGCCGCTCGGTCGTCGTTCGCGGCGACGGCACCTACGGGCTGAAGCCGGTGATCGCGGTACTGCCGCGCACGGTGGCCGAGATCGTCGGCAACGTCGATCCGACGTTGACCGGCGTGGTCGTCAGCGCGCAGCGCAACGGCAACGTCGTGCGCGCGACCACGCCCGATGCGACCGGCGCGTTCAGGCTCGCTTTCCTCGATCCGGCGACTGCGGCCTCATACGACGTCGCGATCACCGCGGCCGGTCGCGCGACGGCGGTGGTGGCCGCGGTGCCGGTCGCGCCGCAATCGTCGACGCGCATCAGCACGGCAGCTGCGCCGATCACGCTGCCCGCTTCCGCCACCCGCACCGCCAGCGGCACTGTCACGCCGGCGGCGGCCCTGCCGAGCGTGCGCGCGCTGCAGGCCGTCGGTTCGCTGCCCAAGGTCGAGGTCGCGCACGTCAATGCGGACATGATGGGCGGCTACACGTTGACGCTGCCGACGGCCGCGCCGCTGTTCGCAACCTACGCGACGCCGCTGCCGCTCACCTTCGCGCCGCAGGCCGCGAGCGCTGCGAAGTACACGCTGGAAGCTTCGGCGACCGGTTACGTGACCCAGTCGGCGCCGATCGATCTCACTTCGGCCAACGCGACCCAGAACTTCGCGCTGGTGCCCGCACCGTAGATCCATTGGAGGCGCAACGGCCCGGGCGATCCGGGCCGTTCCGTCCGGGCTAGGCCGCGCCGAGCTTGCGCCGCAGGATCTCGTTGACCTGCTGCGGGTTGGCCTTGCCTTTCGTGGCGCGCATGCACTGGCCGACCAGCGCGTTGAAGGCCTTTTCCTTGCCGGCGCGGAACTCATCGACCGACTTGGCGTTGGCGGCGAGAACTTCGTCGATCACTCTTTCGAGCGCTCCCGCGTCGGAGATCTGGCGCAAGCCCCGGGCCTCGATGATCTCGTCGGCGCTCGCCGCCTCGCGCCGCCACAGCGCGGCGAAGACGTCCTTCGCGGTCTTGTTGTTGATCGTGCCGTCGAGCACGCGGTTGATCAGCGCTGCGAGCTGCGCGGCCGACACCGGTGCGTCGTCGATCCCGATCCCCGCCTCGTTGAGCGCCGCAGAGACCTCGCCCATCACCCAGTTCGACGCCGCCTTCTTGTCGGCCACCGCATTCGCGACCGCCTCGAAGTACGCGGCGAGCGACTTGCTCGCGGTCAGCGTCTGCGCGTCGTATTCGGGCAGCCCGTAGTCGCGCACGAAACGGTCGCGCATCGCGGCAGGCAGCTCGGGCATCTCGCGTGCGACCGCGTCGACCCACTCGCGCGAAACTTCGAGCGGCAGCAGATCCGGGTCGGGGAAGTAGCGGTAGTCCATCGCCTCTTCCTTGCTGCGCATGCTGCGGGTTTCGTCGCGTTCGGGATCGTACAGGCGCGTCTCCTGCACGACTGTGCCGCCGTCCTCGATCAGCTCGATCTGCCGACGCACCTCGTAGTCGATCGCGGCCTGCAGGAACTTGAAGCTGTTGAGGTTCTTGATCTCGCAGCGCGTGCCGAACTTCGTTTCGCCCGCGGGCCGCACCGACACGTTGGCGTCGCAGCGGAAGCTGCCTTCCTGCATGTTGCCATCGCAGATGCCGAGCCACACGACCAGCGTGTGCAGCGCCTTCGCGTAGACGACCGCCTCGGCGCTCGACCGCAGGTCGGGCTCGGAGACGATCTCCAGCAGCGGCGTGCCGGCGCGGTTCAGGTCGATGCCGCTCATGCCGTGATAGTCCTCGTGCAAGGACTTGCCGGCGTCCTCCTCGAGGTGCGCACGCGTCAGCCTCACGGTCTTCACGTACGGCTCGCCCTGCTTCGGCGTGACGACGAACGACAGCGCGCCGCCCTGCACGACCGGGATCTCGTACTGGCTGATCTGGTAGCCCTTCGGCAGGTCGGGGTAGAAGTAGTTCTTGCGCGCGAAGATGCTGCGTTGCGCGACCGTCGCGCCGACCGCGAGCCCGAACCTGATCGCGCGCTCGACCGCGCCTCTGTTCAACACCGGCAGTACGCCCGGCAGCGCCAGATCGATCGCGCACGCCTGCGTGTTCGGTGCGGCGCCGAACGCGGTGGCCGCGCCCGAGAAGATCTTGCTGCGGGTGGAAAGCTGCGCGTGCGTTTCCAGCCCGATCACCACTTCCCACTTCGTCATTGCCCGTTCTCCGTCGCGACGTCGGCCAGCAGCCGGCGCGCCTCGCGCTGCTCGTGCGCGGTCGCCTCCCACGCGATGCGCGCGAGCGCGGCGTGCTCGCGCGCCTCGTCCGCGCGCCCCAGTTCCTGCAGCATCGACGCCAGGTTGCCGTGCACGATCGCGCGGATCTCGGCCGGCGTGGCGTCGTCCAGCCGCGCCTGCGCGGCGCGCGCGGCGGCGAGCGCCTCCTCCGCCCGCCCCGTCTTCAACAGGCACATCGCGCGGTCGCTCAGGGCGACGGTCACCTCGACCAGCCGCCCGTCGCGCTCGGCCTGCGCCAGGTTCGCTTCGTACAGCGCGAGCGCTTCGTCGTAGCGCTTCTGCAGCACGAACATCTCCGCCAGCATCAACTCGTCGAGCACGCGCCCGGGCGCCTCGCCGAGCGTCTGCGCGAACTCGATGCTCTTCTGCAGTCCGCCGATCGCATGGCGCAGCGCCGCTTCGTCCAGTTCGCCGCGTGCGGCAGCCTGCCGCACGTGCGCCGCCTGCAACGACGCCGTCCGGTGCAGCAGGCTCGCCAGCGCGATGTCGTCGTCCATCCGTTCGACGGCGGCGCGCGCCTCGGCGTACAGCCGGGCGGCTTCGTCGTGTTGGCTGGCGTCCTGCAGCAGCGACGCCAGCGCCAGTGCCGCGCGGTAGCGCGACTCGGCCGTCGCCACGGCGTTGGCCAGCACCGCGCGCGCGTGGCGCGCCGCCCCGCGCACGTCGCCTTCGCGCTGCAGGAAGATCGCCAGCGCCGACTCGCATTCGCCGACCAGCGGCGCGTGCCCGAGCTTCAGCGCGCGCGCCAGCACGTCGCGCATCTGCGCCAGCGCGTCGCCGAAGCGCCGCGCGAAATACGTCTGGATCGCCGCGACGTAGTCGTGGCGCAGCGCGAGCCAGTCGGGCAGGGCGGCGGGCGCCTCGGCGCGCGCGCGGTCCAGCGCGGCCTGCGATTCCTCGACGCGACCGAGCCGCGTCAGCGCGACCGCGCGGTCCTGCTGCAGCCGGACGCGCTCGACCGGATCCCGGGCCGCCGCCAGTTCGTGCTCGATGCGTTCGAGCAGTCGCGTCGACATCGCCGTTCAGCAGCCGGCCGGCACGCGCCGATGCCAGTCGGTGGCGCGCTGGAACGCGTGCGCCACGCCGAGCATCTTCGCTTCCTCGAAGTGGTTCGCCATGAGCTGCAGCCCGACGGGGCGACCCTTGGCGCCGAACCCGCACGGGATGCTCATGCTCGGAATGCCGGCGAGCGAACCGGGCACGGTGTACAGGTCGGCGAGGTACATCGCGACCGGATCGGCCGCCTTTTCGCCGAAGCCGAAAGCCACGCTGGTCGTCACGGGACCGGCAATCACGTCGCATTGCGCGAACGCGCGCTTGAAGTCCTCGGCGATCAGCCGGCGCACCTGCATCGCCTTGATGAAGTAGGCGTCGTAATAGCCGTGGCTGAGCACGTAGGTGCCGATCAGGATGCGGCGCTTCGGCTCGGGGCCGAAGCCTTCGGCGCGCGACTTCTTCATCATGTCGACGAGGTCCGCGTACGTCGCCGCGCGGTGGCCGTAGCGCACGCCGTCGAAGCGCGCGAGGTTGGAGCTCGCCTCCGCCGGCGCGATCACGTAGTACACGGGGATGCCGAGTTCGGCGTTCGGCAGCGAGATCTCGACGAGCCGCGCACCGAGCTTTTCGTATTCGGCGAGCGCGACGCGCACGGCGGCTTCGACGTCGGGGGCGAGCCCGGCGCCGAAGAACTCCTTCGGCACGCCGATCTTCAGTCCCTTGACGCCGTCGTTCAGATGGCGCGTGTAGTCCTCGCGCGGACGATCGAGGCTGGTCGAGTCCTTCGGATCGAAACCGAGCATCGCGTTGAACACCAGCGCGCAATCCTCGGCCGAATAGGTCATCAGTCCGGCGGTGTCGAGGCTCGAGGCGAACGCGATCATCCCCCAGCGCGACGGCCGCCCGTAGGTCGGCTTGGTGCCGGTCACGCCGGAAAACGCCGCGGGCTCGCGGATCGATCCGCCGGTGTCGGTCGCGGTGGCCACCGGTGCGATGCGTGCGGCGACCGCGGCTGAAGAGCCGCCGGACGAACCGCCCGGCACCGCAGTGGGGTCCCACGGATTGAGCACATTGCCGTAGGCGCTGTTTTCGTTGGACGAGCCCATCGCGAACTCGTCGCAGTTCAACTTGCCCAGGCACACCATGCCGGCGCGCTTCAGGTTGTCGACGACGGTGGCGTCGAACGGGCTCATGTAGCCTGCGAGGATCTTCGACGACGCCGTGCTCGCCCAGTCCCTGGTGACGAAGATGTCCTTGTGCGCGATCGGCACGCCGAGCAGCGCGCCGGTTTCCCCTTTCGCGCGGCGCGCGTCGGCCGCGCGCGCCTGCGCGAGCGTGGCCCCCGGCCGCACGTCGAGGAACGCGTTCAGCGCGCGATGCGACTCGATCCGCGCGAGGAAAAGCTGCGCCAGCTCGACCGCCGAAACCTTCTTCGCGTCGAGCAGCCGCGACAGCTCGGCCACCGACGCGTGCGCCAGGTCGGTCATGATCTTCCCCGCAATCCGCGCTCCGCAATCCGCAATCCGACGCTCATTCGATCACCTTCGGCACGAGGAACAGCCCGTCCTGCTGTTCAGGCGCGTTCTTCATGTTCTCTTCGCGGTGGATGTCCTCGGTCACGGCGTCGTCGCGCAGCCGCTGCCGGCCGCCCAGCGGGTGCGCCATCGGCTCGATACCGCTCGTATCGACGCGCCGCATCTTCTCGATCATCGCGAAGATGTCGTTCAGTTGTGCCAGCGTGGCTTGCGCCTGCGCATCGTCGATCTCGATGCGTGCCAGATGCGCGATGCGGTGGACGTCGGCGAGGGACAGCGGCATCGTGGGGCTCGGATCGCGGATTGCGGATTGCGGGGTATCTAGGCCAGCCGGACGGACGACGCGCGACCTTGCAAAAACAAAGGCTTGCGCCCGATTCCGAAGGGGTTTTGCCGTATTATCGCCGACTCATACGCGGGCTGCCGTCGGTCCGCTGGTTGCCCAGGGATTGCCGGCGGGCTTCGATGCGCAATCCTCAATCCGCGATCCGCAATCCGAAGAACACATGTTCGGTTTTCTCCGCAGCTATTTTTCGAGCGATCTGGCCATCGATCTCGGCACCGCCAACACGCTGATCTACGTGCGCGGCAAAGGCATCGTGCTCGATGAACCCTCGGTCGTCGCGATCAGCCACGAGGGCGGCCCCAACGCCAAGCGCGCGATCCGCGCGGTCGGCCGCGAGGCCAAGCAGATGCTCGGCAAGGTGCCCGGCAACATCGAGGCGATCCGCCCGATGAAGGACGGCGTGATCGCCGACTTCACGGTGACCGAGCAGATGCTCAAGCAGTTCATCAAGATGGTCCATCCATCGACGCTGCTGGCGCCGTCGCCGCGGATCATCATCTGCGTGCCCTGCGGGTCCACGCAGGTCGAGCGGCGCGCGATCAAGGAGTCGGCCGAAGCGGCCGGCGCGAGCCAGGTGTTCCTGATCGAGGAACCGATGGCCGCGGCGATCGGCGCGGGCCTGCCGGTGTCGGAGGCCTCGGGCTCGATGGTCGTCGACATCGGCGGCGGCACGACCGAAGTCGGCATCATCTCGCTCGGCGGCATGGTGTACTCGGGATCGGTGCGCGTCGGCGGCGACAAGTTCGACGAGGCGATCATCAACTACATCCGCCGCAACTACGGGATGCTGATCGGCGAACCGACCGCCGAGGCGATCAAGAAAGAGATCGGTTCGGCCTTCCCGGGCTCCGAGGTCAAGGAGATGGAGGTCAAGGGCCGCAACCTCTCCGAAGGCATTCCGCGCTCGTTCACGATCTCGAGCAACGAGATCCTCGAGGCGCTCACCGACCCGCTGAACCAGATCGTCAGCGCGGTGAAGATCGCGCTCGAGCAGACGCCGCCCGAACTGGGCGCAGACATCGCCGAGCGCGGCATGATGCTCACCGGCGGCGGTGCGCTGCTGCGCGACGTCGACCGCCTGCTGATGGAGGAAACCGGGCTGCCGGTGATCGTCGCCGAGGATCCGCTGACGTGTGTCGTGCGCGGCTGCGGCATCGCGCTGGAGCGCATGGACAAGATGGGTTCGATCTTCGCGCATGGTTGAACCGCTGGCGTCGGCCGTCGGGCGGCCGCCGCGCCGTCAGCCGTTTGCAGTCGGCGGTCGCCGGCGGCGCTTCAGCAAGCTGAGGTCTCCCCGCTCTTCGTCAGATCCCATGGCCGGCGCTTGACGGCGGACGGTTAACGGCCGACGCAGATGGAATACGGCCCGCCACCACTGTTCAACCAGGGCGTTTCGGCCCGGGCGCGGCTCGCGTTCTTCTCCTTCCTCGCGGTGGCGCTGCTGGTCGTCGACTCGCGCGTCAAGGCGCTCGAGACGATCCGACTGGGTGTGGGCGTCGTGCTGTATCCGATCCAGCAGGCGCTGCTCGTACCGCGCGACGTGGTCGCGCGCGTCGGTGACTACTTCACGACGGTGGCCAACCTCACGCGCGAGAACGACGCGCTGAAGCGCGCGGCGCTCGAGCACGCGCTGCTCGTTCAGCAGGCGCAGAACCTCGCCGCGGAGAACGCGCAGCTTCGCCGGCTCGCCGGGTTGCGCGAGCGGCTCGGCGCCTCGGCCGTGACCGCACAGGTGCTGTACGAGTCGCGCGACCGCTTCACCAGCAAGATCGTGCTGGACCGCGGCGCGCAGGACGGCATCGTCGCCGGCAGCCCGGTGCTCGACGGCGTCGGGGTGGTCGGCCAGGTCACGCGGGTGTTTCCGCTGACCGCCGAGGTCACGCTGCTGACCGACAAGGACCAGGTGATCCCGGTCCAGATCCTGCGCAACGGCCTGCGCGGCGTGGCGTACGGCGGCGTCGACGCCGGCTCGCTCGAACTGCGCTTCATGCCGGCCAACGCCGACATCGTCCAGGGCGATCAGGTCGTCACCTCGGGGCTGGACGGCATCTATCCGCCGGGGTTGCCGGTGGCAAGCGTGGCGCGCGTCGAGCGCAACGTGAAGGACCAGTTCGCGCGCGTCGTGCTCGCGCCGAGCGCGGGCGTGCACAGCCACACGCAGCTTCTGGTGCTGATCGTCGATCCGTCGAAGATCCCGCCGAAGCCCGCGCCCGAGGCCAAGCGGCCCGAGCGCCGCGGAGCGAAGAAGTGAACCGCCTCGGGTCCTGGCTCGACAAGCTCGCGCAGTCGTTCGCGCTGCGGCCGGCGCGCACGGTCGATCCCGTCGAGCTGACCGGCGGACGCGGAGCGTACCGGCCGAAGGTGCTGTTGCGGCCGGTGAATCCGGTATTCATCTGGGTGTCGCTGGCCGCGGCCTTCCTGCTGAACCTGCTGCCCTGGGGGCGGTTGCTGCTGGTGCCCGACTTCCTGGCGCTGGCGCTCGTCTTCTGGAACGTGCACCAGCCGCGCCGCGTCGGCATCGGCGCCGCCTTCGTCTTCGGCCTGCTGATGGACGTGCACAGCGGCGCGCTGTTCGGAGAACACGCGCTCGCGTACACGCTGCTGTCCTATGGCGCGATCTCGCTGCACCGGCGGATCCTGTGGTTCCCGCTCGGCGCGCAGGCGCTGTACGTGGGCCCGCTGCTGCTGCTGGCCCAGTTCGCCTCGCTCGCGGTACGGCTGTGGGTCGGCGGCAGCTTCCCCGGCTGGAGTTACCTGCTCGAAAGCGTCATCGGCGCCGCACTGTGGCCGGTCGCGAGCTACATCCTGCTCGCCCCCCAGCGGCGATCGATCGAGCGGGACGAAACGCGGCCGATCTAGGATTGCGGATCGCGGATTGCGCATGGGTCGCATCGCGGATTGCGGATTGCGGATGGAAAGCTGCACATTCCGCGGGCTGGTTCGCCGCGTGTTGGGCTTACGCTGTCGCCCACGTAGCGCCGCGTTCCGCACAGGGGAGGCCGGCGCACTCCGCGATCCGCAATCCGCAATCCGAACATGAGAGCCCTGCGCAACCCCGAACGCGAGATCCTCCACTTCCGCACGCGGATCGTGGCGGCGTCGCTGTTCGTGCTGGCCTGCCTGTTGCTGCTGGCGGGGCGCTTCGTGTGGCTGCAGCTGTTCAAGCACGACGACTTCTACGCACGCGCCGAGAGCAACCGCATCGCGGTCGTTCCGGTCACCGCCAACCGCGGACTGATCAAGGACCGCAACGGCGTGATCATCGCGAAGAACTACGCCGGCTATACGCTGGAGATCGCCACGCGCTTCGCGCAGGAGCACCCGGGCGGCGCCAACGCGGTGATCGACGAGCTGGCCAAGGTGATCGACATCCAGCCGCGCGACCGGCGCCGCTTCAAGAAGCTGCAGGAGGAGCTGAAGGGCGCGGACTCGATCCCGATCCGCACGCGGCTCACCGACGACGAGGTCGCCAAGTTCGCCGCGCACCACTACCGCTTCCCGGGCGTGGAGCTGAAGGCGCGGCTGTTCCGCCACTATCCGCTCGGCGAGACCGGCTCGCACCTGATCGGCTACATCGGCCGCGTTTCGCCGGCCGACAAGGAAAAGATCGCGACCTGGCCCGACGCCGCCGACTACGTCGGCACCGAATACATCGGCAAGATCGGGCTCGAGCAGAGCTACGAGCGCGAACTGCACGGCACGACCGGCTTCGAGGAAGTCGAGATCACCGCCGGCGGCCGCGCGGTGCGCACGCTGTCGCGGACGCAGTCGATTCCCGGCAACGACCTGATCCTGTCGGTCGACATCAAGCTGCAGGAGATCGTGGAGAGGGCGTTCGGCGACCGCCGCGGCGCGCTGATCGCGATCGAGCCCGCCACCGGCGACGTGCTCGCGTTCGTCTCCAAGCCGACCTTCGACCCGAACCTGTTCGTCGAGGGCATCGACCCGTTGAACTGGGACGCGCTGAACAACGACCCGGACAAGCCGCTGCTCAATCGCGCGCTGCGCGGCACCTATCCGATCGGCTCGACCTACAAGCCCTTCCTCGCGCTGGCCGCGCTCGAGCTGGGCAAGCGCCGGCCAGAGCAGGTGATCTACGACCCGGGCTACTTCATGTTCGGCAACCACCGCTTCCGCGACAGCAACAAGGTGCCGCTCGGGCCGGTCGACATGCACCGCTCGATCGTCAAGTCGAGCGACATCTACTACTACATGCTCGCCAACGACCTGGGCGTGGACGCGATCCACGACTTCATGAAGCCGTTCGGCTTCGGCCAGATCACCGGCATCGACGTCGAAGGCGAGCAGACCGGCATCCTGCCGTCGACGCAGTGGAAGGAGCGCCGCTTCAAGCAGAAGTGGTACGCCGGCGAAACGATCTCGATCGGCATCGGCCAGGGCTACAACGCGTTCACGCTGCTGCAGCTCGCGCACGCGACCGCCAACCTCGCGAATCGCGGCGTCGTGATGAAGCCGCACCTGGTCAAGCAGGTCGTCGACACGCGCACCGGCGAGAAGCGCCTGACGGTGCCGAAGGAGAGCTACCGCATTCCGCTGAAGCCGCAGCACTTGCGGACGGTCATCGACGCGATGGTCGACGTCAACGTCAACGGTACCGGGCGCGCGGCCTTCCAGGGTGCGCCGTACAAGGTCGCCGGCAAGACCGGCACCGCGCAGGTGATCGGCATCAAGCAGAACGAGAAGTACGACGCGAACCGCATCGACGAGCGCCATCGCGACCACTCGCTGTTCGTCGCGTTCGCGCCGGCCGACGATCCGAAGATCGCGCTCGCGGTGATCGTCGAAAACGGCGGCTTCGGCGCGCTCGCCGCCGCGCCGATCGCGCGCCAGGCCTTCGATTACTACCTGCTCGGCAAGGTGCCTGCTGCGCCTGCGCTGCCGAAACAAGCGCCGGCCTTGTACGCGCAGGGCGCGACGGGAGCCGCTGGTGACTGACGTCGCGCTCGGCCGCCGCATGGGCCAGTGGGCGCTGGCGCGCCTGGCGGTGTTCGACCCCGCGCTGCTCGCGATCGTCGCGAGCCTCGTGCTGATCGGGCTCGTCACGCTGTATTCGGCGGGTGCCGATTTTCCATGGCGTTTCACCGACCAGCTCCGCAACCTGGCAATCGCCGGCGCGGTGATGTTCATCGCGGCGAGCATCCCGCCGCCCACGCTGATGAAGCTTGCGGTGCCGGCCTACGCGGTCGGCGTCGTGCTGCTGCTCGGCGTGGAATTCGCCGGCGTCACCGTCAAGGGCGCGACGCGCTGGCTCGACATCGGCGTGGCGCGCATCCAGCCGTCGGAGATCATGAAGCTCGCGTTGCCGATGATGCTCGCGTGGTACTTCCACAAGCGCGAAGGCGCGGTGCGCACGCTCGACTTCGCGCTGGCCGCGCTGATCGTCGCGGTGCCGGTCGCACTGATCGTCAAGCAGCCCGACCTGGGCACCGCGCTGCTGGTGCTCGCCGCCGGCGCGTTCGTGATCTTCTTCGCCGGTCTGCCGTGGAAGTGGCTCGCCGCGCTCGCGGTCGCCGGGCTGGCGGCCTTGCCGGTGGCGTGGACGCTGATGCACGACTACCAGCGCGAACGCATCCTGACGCTGATCGACCCGATGCAGGACCCGCTCGGCAAGGGCTTCCACACGCTGCAGGCGATGATCGCGATCGGCAGCGGCGGGCCGCTCGGCAAGGGCTGGATGCAGGGCACGCAGACGCACCTGGAGTTCATCCCCGAGCGCACCAGCGACTTCATCTTCGCCGTCTACTCCGAGGAGTTCGGGCTGGTCGGCAACCTCGTGCTGATCGTTCTGTTCTTCGCGCTCGTGCTGCGTGCGTTCTCGATCGCGGGCAACGCGGCCACGCTGTTCGGGCGGCTGCTGGCGGCGGCGATCGCGATGATCGTCTTCACCTACGCGTTCGTGAACATGGGCATGGTGAGCGGCATCCTGCCGGTGGTGGGCGTGCCGCTGCCCTTCATCAGCTACGGCGGCACCGCGCTGGTGACGCTGGGCATGGCCTGCGGGATGCTGATGAGCATCCACCGCAACCGCAAGCTGGTGCAGTCGTGAACGCACTGCGCCCTTCGCCGGCAGCAGCGTACGCGGCGGCCGCGGCGATCGGCGCGGCACTCGCGGCGTGCGGTACGCCGCCGGCCAAGCGCTTCTCCGAGAACGAGCCGCTGCGTACGGCCGACATCGTCAACGCGCCCCAGTACGACGCCGCCGCGACCGTCACGCCGCCCGCGCCGGCGCGTGAACCGCCGCTGCCGACGCCGGCCCCCCGGATCGAGTCCGGGGCCGCGCGCGCGGCGCAGCCCGCTGCACCCGCGGCCGCAGCCGAGCCCGCGCCAAAGCCTGCCGTCGAGCGCTCGAAGAGTGCGGCGCCGCCCTCGCCCGCGCCGCTTGCGCCCGGCCGCTGGGCCGTTCAGGTCGGCGTGTTCGCGGTCGCCGCCAACGCGGAACGCGACCGCGCGCGCGTCGCCGCGCGGCTCGCGTCTGCGGACCTTCCGGCCGCGCAGCGCGTCGTGCGCGTCGAGCGCATCGGCAGCCGGTCGCACGTGCTGGTCGGCGATCTGCCCGACCGCGACGCGGCGCAGGCGCTCGCCGCGCAGCTTCGGCGCGCGCTGAACCAGGACGTCGTCGTGTTGCGACGGTGAACGCGATGACCGCAGCGCAGCTTCTCCGCCGCATCCTCGTCGCCGCGCTCGCGCTGGCGCTCGCCGCGTGCTCGACGGCGCCGAGCAAACGCCCGGGCGGCTTCTACCAGGACGACGGTCCGCCCGAGCGCGCGCCGGCCGATCTGGCCGCGACGCCGGACGCGGTGCCGCGGATCGAACCGTTCCACCCGTACGCGAACCGCCCGTACACCGCGCTGGGCCGCAGCTTCACGCCGATCACCGACGACCGCCCGTTCCGCCAGCGCGGGCTGGCGTCGTGGTACGGACGGCAGTTCCACGGCAACCGCACGTCCAGCGGCGAGCGCTACGACATGTTCGCGATGACCGCCGCGCATCCGACGCTGCCGATCCCCAGCTACGCGCGGGTGACCAACGTGCGCACCGGCGCGTCCGCGATCGTGCGCGTCAACGACCGCGGCCCGTTCAAACCCGATCGCGTGATCGACCTGTCATATGCGGCCGCCGTCAAGCTGGGCATCGCCGCGGCCGGTATCGGCCCGGTCGAGGTGGTGCGGCTCACGTTCGCCGACATTCGCGCGGGCCGATACGAGGCCGCAGTCGCGCCGCCGGTTTTGCCGCGCGCACCGCTGCCGCCGACCCTTCGCCCCGGCGAAGGCCGGGGTCAGGACGCAGCCTTGACGCCGGTCGCCGCGCCGGCGAGCGCCGCCTCGGGTCCATGGTCGGTGCAGCTCGGCGCCTTCACGCTGGCGGGCAACGCCGAAGCGCTGCGCGAGCGGATCGCCGTGATGCTGGAGCAGAACGCGACGGAACTCGCCGCGACCGAGCGCGCGCCGCGCATCGAGCGCGACGGCGGCGTTTTCCGCGTCCTGGTCGGCGCATTGCCCGACCGCGTTTCCGCGCAGTCGCTCGCCGAGCGGCTCGAGCGCCTGCTCGAACGCGAAACTGCGCTGTACCTGCGGCCCTGAACCATCGGTCGCCGGGCTTCCGACCATCGGCGTCGCACGGGTTCTGTCGTGACCGCTCGGCTATCCTGTGCGCCTCGCCGCCGCAGCGGAGCCATGCCATGAACCTCGCCGATCTGAAGAACTTCGTCGACCGCAAGTGGGACGTCGATCTCGTACCGCGGCTCGTCGATTACGTGAAGGTGCCGGCGAAGTCGCCGGCGTTCGACGGGAGTTGGGCGGCGCACGGTCATCTGCAGCAGGTGATCAAGGACGCCGAAGCCTGGTGCCGAGCGCAGTCGATCGAGGGCATGCAGATCGAGATCGTCGCGATCGAAGGCCGCACGCCTTGCCTGTTCTTCGACGTGCCGGCCACCGGCGGGCGCGGCAACGATCGCACGGTGCTGTTCTACGGCCACCTCGACAAACAGCCCGAGATGACCGGCTGGCGCGACGACCTCGGTCCGTGGAAGCCGGTGATCGAAGGCGACCTGCTGTACGGGCGCGGTGCGGCCGACGACGGCTACGCGATCTACGCCGCGCTGACGGTGATCGCGGCGCTCGACGCGCAGCGCGTTGCGCGCCCGCGCTGCGTGGGCCTGATCGAGACCTGCGAGGAAAGCGGCAGCTTCGACCTGCCCGCGTATCTCGACCTGCTGGCGCCGCGGCTCGGCGACGTCGCGCTCGTCGCCGGGCTCGACTCGGGCTGCGGCAATTACGAGCAGCTGTGGGTGACGACCTCGCTGCGCGGACTGGTGGGCGGCGTGCTGACGGTCGAGGTGCTGGCCGAAGGCGTGCATTCGGGCAACGCGAGCGGCATCGTGCCTTCGTCGATGCGCATCGCGCGCCAACTGCTCAATCGCATCGACGATCCGGCCACGGGTCGCGTGCTCGCGCCCGAGTTTCACGCCGACATTCCCGCCGAGCGCATGCAGCAGGTTCACGCGGCGGCGGCGATCCTCGGCGACCAGGTGTGGAAGCAGTTCCCCTGGGTCGGCTGCAACCACGGGCCCGACGCGCACGCGCATGCGATGCCGACGACGACCGACCCGGTCGAAGGCATCCTGAACCGCACGTGGCGGCCGGCGCTGTCGGTCACCGGTGCGGCCGGTTTCCCGAGCATCGATTCGGCCGGCAACGTGCTGCGGCCGAAGACCTCGTTCAAGCTTTCGCTGCGGCTGCCGCCGACCGTCGACGGCGAACGCGCCACGCGCGTGCTCAAGCAGCTTCTCGAAAGCGATCCGCCGTACAACGCGCGCGTGACGTTCAAGGAGGATTTCGGCGCGACCGGCTGGAACGCGCCGCCGACCGCGCCGTGGCTCGCGCGCATCGCCGACGAGGCGTCGCGCTTCGCGTTCGGACGCGACGCCGCGTGGATGGGCGAGGGCGGGACGATCCCGTTCATGAACATGCTCGGCGCGAAGTTCCCGAACGCGCAGTTCCTGACGACGGGTGTACTCGGGCCGAAGAGCAACGCGCACGGGCCCAACGAGTTCCTGCACATCGCGTACGCGAAGAAGCTGACCGGCGCGGTCGCGCGCGTCGTCGCCGCGGTGCCGGGGTAAGCCGCGCGCGGGCCGACGGGCGCGATGCCTGAGTCGACGCTGCTCGCGCGCCTGGGCGCGTTCGCGCGCGACCGCCCCGTCGAAGTGGCGGCCGGGCTGCTGCTGGCGGCGCTGCTCGGCGTGTGGATCTACGTCGGGGTGCGCAACGCGCTGATCGAACTGGCCGCCGCGAACCTGCGCTCGCTCGTGTCGAGCCAGGCGACGACCACCGAAACCTGGATCGTCGAGAAACGCCTGAACGTCCAGCGCTGGGCATCCGATCCGCGCGTCGTCGCCGCCGCCGAGGAACTGCTCGCCGAGGCCGAGCGCGCGGGCGACGCGGCGGCGGGCGCATGCCGCGGCCAGCGCGGGGCGCGCCTGATCGCGACGGTCGACCTGCTGCGCCAGGAGGAACTCGCCGCCGCCGTGCATCTGATCGACCGCAACGGCCGCGTGCTGGCGGCGCGCGATACGCTCAAATGCGGGCACGTGCTCGACGCGCGGCGCCGCGCGGTGTTCGACCCCGTGTTTGCCGGCGCCACGCGCTTCACCGGCTCGCTCGACGAGGTCGAGCGCATCGGCGTGGCGAGCGGCCCGCGGCGCGAAGTGCCGAAGGTGTGGATCGCCGCGCCGGTGCGCGATGCGCAGGGCGCGGTGATCGCCGTGCTGGACATCGGCAAGCCGGCCAACGAGCGCTTCTCGAAGCTCTTTGAAGCGGCGCGGCTCGGCGAAACCGGCGAGATCTACGCCTTCGACGCCAAGGGGCGGCTGCTGTCCGAAAGCCGCTTTCGCGCAACGCTCGAGGAAATGGGGCTCGTGCGGCGCGGCGAATCGTCGATCCTGCGCGTCGACCTGAACGAGCCGCACCCCGAGGGCGAGCAGCCGCGGCACACCAGGCTGATCGCCGCCGCGCTTGCCGCGCTGGCGCGCCCCGACGGCCCGCGTTCCGGCGAGTTGCTGCAGCCGTACGACGACTATCTTGGCAAACCGGTGGTCGGCGCTTGGCGCTGGCTCGACGAGTTCGGCTTCGGCATCGCGGTCGAGGTGGCCGACGTCGAGGCCTTCGCGCCGCTGTTCCGGCTCGAGCGCGCGTTCCTGCTGCTCGGCCTCGGCATCGGCATCGCGGTGTTCGGGCTGGTGGTGGCGCTGCTGCGCATTCGCCGCATGGAGATCGAAACGCAGGAAGCCAAACGCGTCGGCAACTACGAGTTGCTCGAGGAGATCGGCCAGGGCGGCATGGCGCGCGTGTACCGCGCGCGGCACCGGCTGCTGAAGCGCCCGACCGCGGTCAAGATCATCGAGCTGGCGGTGGCCAACGACGAGGCGCTCGCGCGCTTCGATCGCGAAGTGCGGCTGGCGAGCCAGTTGATGCACCCGAACACGATCGAGATCTACGACTACGGCCGCACGCCCGAGGGCCAGCCGTTCTATGCGATGGAGTTCCTCGACGGGCTGACGCTGCAGCAGATCGTCGGGACGCACGGGCCGATGGACGCCGCGCGCACCGCGCACGTGCTGCGCGGGATCGCCGGTTCGCTGTCGGAAGCGCACGAGCGCGGCCTGATCCATCGCGACATCAAGCCCGCGAACGTGATGCTGTGCCGCCGCGGCGGCGAACACGACGTCGTCAAAGTGCTCGACTTCGGGCTGGTCAAGGACACGCGCACTGAGGCCACGCGCGACCTGACGCGCGCGCTGCGCGTGCTGGGCACGCCTGCGTACATGGCGCCCGAACGCATCGAGCGGCCCGAAGAGGCGGGGCACCGCTCCGATCTGTACGCGCTCGGCGCCGTGGGCTTCTTCCTGCTCGCGGCGCGGCCGCCGTTCCAGGCCGACTCGGATCTGGCGCTCGCCTACCAGGTCGTGCACACGCCCGCGCCGCGCGTGAGCAGCGTGGCGCCGATGCCCGTTCCCCCGTCGCTCGACGCGCTGATCGCGCGCTGCCTGGAGAAGTCGCCCGAACGCCGCCCGCCGTCGGCCACCGCGGTGATCGAAGCGCTCGACGCGCTGCTGGTTCAGATGCCGTGGAGCAACATCGCTGCGCGCCGCTGGTGGGACGTGCACGGCGGCGCGCCGGCCGCAGCCGTCCTGACTCATTAACCGATCGGCGTGAGCGCCGCGCGCCGGGCCGCCGCCGCCGGGCCCGTAGACTTTCCCGCACTCATTCGGCACTCGGGACTTGCACGCATGAAACTCGGACACCTCGTTGCAGTGACGGCGGCTGCGGCCGTGGCGTTGACCGGCTGCGCCAACATGACCGAAACGCAGAAGGGCACCGCGACCGGCGCCGGCATCGGCGCGGTGGCGGGCGCGGTGATCGGCGCGGCCACGGCCGGCGGCAACCGCAGCCGCAGCGCGACCACGGGTGCGGCGGTCGGCGCCGCGGTCGGCGCGATCGGCGGTTACGTGTGGAGCAAGAAGATGGAGGAGCAGCGCCAGAAGATGGAGCAGGCTTCGCGCGGCACCGGCATCGACGTGACGCGTACGGCCGACAACCGGCTGAAGCTCAACATTCCGGCCGACGCCGGCTTCGACGTGAACCGCTCCGAGATCAAGCCCGCGCTCGGCGGCGTGCTCGACCGCTTCGCCGCGACGATGAACGAGCACACAGTGACCACGATCCAGATCGTCGGCCACACCGATTCGACCGGTACCGACGCAGTCAACAATCCGCTGTCGGTCGCGCGTGCGCAGGCGACGCGCGACCGCCTCGTCGCGCGCGGCGTCGCTGCGCAGCGCATCGCGATCGAAGGCCGCGGCGAACGGGAACCGATCGCCAGCAACGACACCGAAGCCGGCCGCGCGCAGAACCGCCGCGTCGAGATCTACATCGCCGAAGCGGCGCCGGCGCAGTAGCTTCGTTTCCCTCTCCCCGGAAGCGGGGAGAGGAGCTTTCTTCCCTCTCCCTCCGGGAGAGGGATAGAGGGTGAGGGACGCCGACCTTGGCGCCGGCGCCAAGCCGCGGGCTTTCGGCAAGTGTCAACGAGTGCTCCCGCCGCGCAACGCAGTGAGCTCGCGATACAGCAACTCCCGCGGCAGTCCCGTCGCCTTGGCGGCGACCGCGGCGGCGCGCGCGGCGGGCAGCTCTTCGGCCAGCGCGGCGAGCCAGAGGCGCGTCGTTTCGTCGAGCGCGGCGGCGCGCGTGCCCCCGGCCGCGTCGATCACGATCGCGTATTCGCCGCGCGCCTCGTGGCGCTCGACCCAGGCGGGCAGATCGCGCGCTGCGAGCGCGACGATCGTCTCGAATTTCTTCGTCAGCTCGCGCGCGACGACGACCCGCCTGCCGGGATCGAGCGCGGCGGCCAGTTCGCGCGCGGTATCGGCGAAGCGGTGCGGCGCTTCGAACAGCACGCAGGCGGCGGAGTCGGCTGCGATCGCGCGCAGGCGTTCGGCGCGTTTGTTCGCGCCCGCGGGCAGGAAACCGACGAAGCGCACTTCGTCGGCGTCGATGCCGGCGGCGCTGGCCGCCGCCGTGAAGCTGCTCGCGCCCGGGATCGGCACGACGCGCTGCCCCGCGTCGAGCACCGCGCGCACGATGCGCGCGCCGGGATCGGAGATCGCCGGCGTGCCCGCGTCGGTGACCAGCGCGACGCGCTCGCCCGCGCGCAGCCGCTCGACGATGCGCTGTGCGGCCGCGCGCTCGTTGTGCTCGTGCGCGGCGACGAGCCTTGCGGAAATGCCGTAGCGCTCGAGCAGCGCGCGCGTCGTGCGCGTGTCTTCGGCCGCGATCGCGTCGACATGCGATAGCACCCACCACGCGCGCACCGTAATGTCGGCGGCGTTTCCGATCGGCGTGGCGACTACATACAATGCGCCGGTGGGAAACGCCTGCGCCGCGACACCGCTCGCTTCGACCAGCCACCCGGGCGCACGCCCGCTCTTCGATTCCATCGTGAAAGCCGCAAGCTTCCCTTCGACAGGCTCAGGACACAGCCTGATGCAGCGCTGTACGCCATGGCTCGCCGCGTGCGCGCTGCTCGCATTGTCCTCGTGCGCGCAGGTGCCGACAACGCAGCCGCCGCCCGCGCCGGCACCGCAAACGCCGAGCAGCGCGCCGCCGCCGGCGGCACCGATCGTTCAAGCGGAGACGCCGGCAGCGGGCGCGCAACCGGCGACGGTGCCGCAGCCGGGCGCCGCGGCGCAGCCCGCGCCGCTGCCGCCGCCCAAGCCGCCGACGATCGCGCTGATCCTGCCCGCGCAGACCACGCCTTTCGCGCGCGCCGCGGAAACGGTGCGGCAGGGTTTCTTCGCCGCGCAGTCGGTCTCGGGAACGAACGCGACGATCCAGCTCGTCGAGCTGGAAGAGGGCCCCGCGCAGCTTGCCGCCGCGTTGAAGAGCGCGCGCGACCGCGGCGCCGACATCGCGGTCGGACCGCTGACGCGCGACGCGGTCAACGCGCTGGGCAGCGGCCGCGTCGCCGCGCCTCTGCCGGTGGTCACGCTGAACCTGCCGGAAAGCGACATCGGCCTCGCGCCGCACGTGCTCGCCTTCGGCGTATCGATCGAGCTGGAAGCGCGCCAGATCGTCGCTGCGGCGCTGCGCGAGCTGCCGATGCCGCCGCCGGTGGGCGCGCCGCCCGCCGCGCCACGCTTCATGGTCATCGTCGGCGAATCGCCGCTCGCGCGCCGCATGGGCAACGCTTTCCGCGACGCGCTGCGCGAAGCGGGGCAGGCCGCGACGCTGTATCCGATGCGCGTGAGCTACGACACGCTGCAGGCGCTGTCGGACGCGATCGCCGCCGCCAGGCTCGAAGCCGTGTTCCTCGCGCTCGAAGCGCGCGACGCCGCCGCGGTGCGTCCGCGCCTGCCGCCCGCGCTGCGGCTGTACGCGACCTCGCAGGTCAACCTCGGCGGCGCCGAAGCCGCGCTGCTCGCGCCCGAGCTGGAAGGCGTGAACTTCGTCGACATGCCGTGGCTGCTCGAGCCCGATCACCTCGCGGTCGTCGTGCATCCGAAGCCCGAGCAGGCGCTGTCGGGCGAACTGCAGCGGCTGTACGCGCTCGGCATCGACGCGTTCCGTCTGGCGATCGAATGGGTGCAGGGCCGGCGCAGCTTCGGCCTGGACGGCGTCACCGGCGCGCTCGGCGTCGACCGCGACCGCAGCGCGCGCGTGGAACGCGTGCCCACGCTCGCGGTCTTCCGCAACGGCAAGGTCGAGCGCCGCGGCCTGGCGCGGTGAGCGGGCGATGAGGACGCGGCGTTGAAGGCGGTCCGCGCAAGCGGCGTGCGCACGCCCAAGCAGCGCGCCGGCGACGCGGCCGAGCAGGCCGCGTGCGCGCACCTCGCCGCGCACGGCTGCCGCATCGTCGCGCGCAACGTGCGCTATCGCGAAGGCGAGCTGGACGTGATCGCGCTCGACGGCGGCGTGCTCGCTTTCGTCGAGGTGCGGCTGCGCAGCGGCACGCGCTTCGGCGGCGCCGGCGCGAGCGTCGACGCGTTCAAGCGCAAGCGACTCGTGCGCGCGGCGCAGCACTACCTCGTCGAGCGGTATGGCGCGGGCAAGAAGCTGCCGCCGTGCCGCTTCGACGTGATCACCGCCGATGCGAACGGCGTCACCGAATGGATCCGCGACGCGTTTGCCGCGGAAGGGTGAGGTGAGGATCGAGGTTCGAGGTTCGAGGATTCAGGATTCAGCGACATGACGCACAAGGACCCGTTCGTCCTGAGCCCTTCGACGGGTTCAGGACACGGCTTGTTGAAGGGCGCGAAGGCCAGGAGGGCTGAAGTGAAGCAACTGAGCATCAAACGATGGACGCTGCGTTTCGCGGCGGCGGGCGCTGCGGCGCTGACGATCGCGGGCTGCGCGCCGATCGTCGTCGGCGGCGCGATGGTCGGCGGCGCGATCGTCGCGTCGGACCGCAGGTCGGTCGGCATCCAGCTCGAGGACGAGGCGATCGAACGCCGGATCAATCGCGCGCTGGCGGATCGCTTCGAGCGCGGCACGATCAACATCAACGTCACCAGCTACAACCGCAAGGTGCTGCTGACGGGCGAAGTGCCGACCGCTGAGGCGAAGGCCGAGGCCGAGCGGATCGCGGCCAACGCGGAGAACGTGCGCGCGGTGCTCAACGAGCTAGGCATCGGTCAGCTGTCCAGCATCGGCTCGCGCACCAAGGACACCGCGATCTCGGGCAAGGTGCGCGCGGCCTTCCTCGAGTCGAAGAAGGTGCAGTCGGGCGTCGTCAAGGTCACGACCGAACGCGCGATCGTCTACCTGCTGGGCCGCGTGACGCCGGCGGAAGGCGACGCCGCCGCGCAGGTCGCGGCCCGCGTCTCCGACGTGCTCGGCGTGGTCAAGGCCTTCGACTACATCACCGAGAAGGAACTCGAGGAGCTGCGCGGCACGCCCGCCGCGCCGGAGTCGCAGCGCAAGTAGCGCCCGCGCCGGCGCTTCAGTTGCCGCGCGTGTTCGGGTCGTCCTGCTGCGCCGGCGCCTTGCCCGCATCGTCGGCGAGCTTGCGCAGCGAGCGGCGCGCCCGATCGAAGATCGAGCCGGACTTCGGTTCAGCCGCGCCCTCGGCCTTCGCCGCAGCGGGCGCCGGTGCGCTGGCCCGGCCCGCGTCGGAACGCTCGCCCGCGGCGGGTGCGGGGTCGGGTGCGAGCGACGAGCGCGTCGCGTCCGCGTTGTCGGCGGGCGCGCTGAGCCGCTTGCCGCCTTCGCCGGCCTCGGCCATGCGCGCCTCGCGCGTGCTCCAGTGGCGGCCCGAGGACTTCAGGACCGTGACGCGCTTTTCCGAATGCGGGTGGCGCCGCTCGAAGAACGCGCGTCCCTGGTTGGCCGCCGTCCTGCGGTCCAGCGCCCACTCCTCGAAGGCGAGCATCGCGGGTTCGTACTCCACGCCCGCCGCCTTCAGGAGCCGCGGAATGCAGGCGTCGGCCTCGAGCTCCTGGTCCTCGTAGAACTTGGAGAACAGCTTGTCGAGGTAGTGCACGCCGGCGAACCACGCGGCGGCGCGCTGCTTGTCCGGCTTGCCGGACGCCAGCGCGCTGACGACTTCGGTGACCGTCACGGTGTCGGCGATGTAGCCCTGGATCTCGCGCGTGTAGTGGCGCTTGGTGACGTGCGCGATCTCGTGCGCAAACAGCGCCGCGACCAGTTCCTGTTTAGCGTCGAGCGCCGCGGTGTTGACGACGACATGTCCGCCGGGCAGCGCTTCCAGGTTCAGCGACGTATCGCGGCTGAAGTGAAGACGGAATCGGTATGCGGTATCGGGCGGCAGCGCGCCGACGATGCGCTCGAAGAGCGCGCGCGTGCGCTGATACTTCGGGGCGTTGCGGCCGGTCTGCGTTTCCGCTTCGTTCACCAGGCTCTTCTTCTCGAGCATCGTATCGCCGAGCATTTCCTCGATCTCGATCGGCAGCCACGTCTGCGTCCGCGACATCGCCTTGAAACGCGCGCGCATTTCCTGCTCCACCGGCTTGCGGCCGCCTTGCTGCTGCTGCTGCATCGCCGCCGTGGCCCAGCCGCTGATCACGTCGGCGGCCATCGTCAACGGACTCGTCGGCTCGAACACCTTCTCGCAACGTTCGTCCTGCGCGACCGCGGCCAGCTCGACCTTGCCCTTGCCGGGAAGCGCCGGCGGCGCCGGCGGTGTGGCCTGTTGTCTCGCTTTGGGTGCGGTCGGCGGCGCGAGCGGCACCGGCAGCAGGTTCTGCAGCGGCGGTTGCTGCGCGCTGGCGACGGGGCCGGTCAGCGCGGCGGCCAAAGCGATCGTGAACGTACGGGCACGCATGGTTCGTCTCCTTGGCGGCGTTCAACGGCGCTTGATCGCGTCGACTGCGCGCCAGTACTCGAACGGGAAGTCGTGCTGGCGGAAGAACGCGGCGCGTTCGAGCAGCGCGGCGGTTCCGGCGGGCGTGAGCGACCGGTACTCGGCGATGAACTTGTCCGCGTCGGCGCCAGCGATGACGCTGAACCTGCACTCGAATGCGCCCTGCGCGCCGCGTCCGGTGAGCGACCATGCGCGGCCGCGCAGCGCCGCGGCGTCGAGCGCAACCGGGGCCGGGCCGACCGCCGCCGCACTGAACGCGGGGCGCGCACCGCGCGCGGCTTCGGTGAGCGCGACCGCGCTCAACTGGTCGGCACCGACCGCCCGCGGATCGAGCACGAGTTGTCCTTCGGGCAGCAGCAGCTCGCCCTCGGGCAACCCTATCGGACAGGTCTCCTGGCCCGCGCGGCGGCCGCCCGTGCGTTCGGTGCCCTGCAGGATGTCGCGTCCGAGCGCGAGCAGCCGGCTCATGGCGCCTTTGCCCGTTTCGGCGGTCACCTGCTGGCAGAACGCGTCGAAGTTCGCGAGCGGCACGTCGGTGCAGCGCAGGCCGAGCCCCGTGCCGGCGCCGTAGCACACGGTGCGCACCGAGTCGCCGCGGAACAGCGCGCGCGCCTGCGCGCAGGGAACATCTTTCTCGAAGCCCTTCGCGGGATCGAAGACTGCGACTGCCGGTTGTGCGAGCGCCGGTCCGGCGCCGATCAGGATTCCGAGGGCCAGAACCAGTGCGCGCATGGTGTCACCTCACTCGAAGAACTTCGCCGACACGACGCCCGCGCCGAACAGCAGGATCGCGCCGCGCAAAAGAACGATTGCCGGCCAGACGTGGTCCCCGCGGAGAGACGAGGCGCGCTCGTCTCCGGGCACGCCCCCGCCCTGCGCGTTCCGCCGCGTGGCGGTGTCCTGCTCGGGCGGGCTCGCCGCGGCCTGCGGCTTGCGCTGTTTCGCGATCGCGTTCAGGAACGCCGACGCAGCGGTGAGCAGGAATTCGAACCAGATCGAAGACGCGACGAACAGCGCGACCGAGACCAACCCGAGCGCGACGACATACACGACAAAGACGGCGCCATGGATCAACCACGCCATCAGTCCACGCAGCCACGCTTCCATTTGGCGCGGCGGGTGGTCGGGCTCTTTGCCCCACAGATCTCGGTAAGCGCGGTCGAGCCATGCGGGGTAGGAAAGTGCGGCAGAAGCCGTGGGGTCGAGCTTCGACAACAACGGTGTCGCGACATACGCGCCGATCAGCAGGATGATGAGGTTGACGCCCCACTGCAGCAGCACGCTGTACAGCTTCTCGGCGTCGCCGACGGGATGGCGGACCGAATACGCGACGGCGGCATGCTGGACGGCACCGGGGACCTCTTCGCCCATTGCCGCGGTGTACGCGTCGCCGCCAAGCGCGTAGGCGCCGCCGACGAAGACCAGCCTCGGGGCCTGATGCCGCAACAGCTCGGCGACCGGCGTGGTCGCATCCACTGCGATCCGGTGCAGGGTCGCGTAGCCGGTGAAGTTGACCTTCCGCAGCTCGCGCAAGGGATCGGAGCGGCCGCGATGTTCGGCATCGGCGCAGATGTCGGCGGCGACGAAGGGATCCTGCGTTCCAGGCGCGGCCGCCAGCGCCTGGCCGGCGCGCACGCCGAGCGTCGGCGCGTCGGATCCGTAGTGGTACACGCCGCCCGACTGGATCTGAAGGTCCGATCGCGCGAACTGCAGTCCGAACGGCGCCTTGGCCTCCGGGTCCGTACGCAAAGCCTGCAGCAGCCGCACCATCCAGTCCTTCTGCAGTTCGCGCAGGTTTTCGGTGCGCGCGAACGGACAAAGAAGCACGACATGCGCCTTGCGTGCGAGCTCGATGATCGCCTTGTCGAGCGTGTGTTGCGCTTGCCGCTCTCGCTCGTCCGCGTCGGGCGCAGGCGACAGGTCGAGGTCGATCGCGACGACGTGTTGGCGCTGCCGTTCCACACCCTTGGCGACCTTTCCGAGCAGACGCGCCAGTTCGCCGCGATCGAGCGGAGAGCGCTGCCGGAAGGCGCCTTCGAAGTACGCGTCGGAGATCAGCAACACCGTGTATTCGCTGCGCTCCGGCCGCGGGGCGTGGTCGAGCGCAGCCGACGCGAACAGGCGCCAGCTCAGGGTGTCCGGGTCGGTGATGTCCGCCCACTTGATGAACCAGCCTGCCGCGTAGGCGGTCAGCACGCTGAGCAGCGCGGCCCACGCGAGCAGGGCGACGCGCGCACGCCCTTCGGCTCGCACCGCCGCGCGTCCCAGCATGCGCGTGTCGATCCCCACACCGCCCCCGTTCGTGTGAGTCGCGAAGCGACGATCCGCTGCCTTGTGTCGGTATGCGTCGAGCGAATCAACGCATGCGAATCGCTCTGTCGGCGATGTGTCGGCGTCATGCTGCCGTCAGCAGTGCGGGCAGGTTACTCCTTGCCACGGCGGTCAAGAAGGGGACCTGCGTTCAGCGCCAATCGATTCGCCGCTGTCGGCGCGGTTGACACTTTGCGTTGGACTCCCGGCATGTCGAGGAAATTGACAACTCGCGCGCACGGCAAGTCGTCCGAACGGCGCGCTTGCGCGCAGGGGCCTTTGCCTTATAGTCCGCGCGCGCTTTGCCGGGGTCGCCCGGCGGCGACGCGGCTGGCGCGCGGTCCAGCGGCCGTTCTCACCAACTGGAGGTCGGGACATGGGTTGGATCATCTTCTTCGGTTTGATCGCGCTGGTCGTGTTCTGGGCGATCGGCGCGTACAACCGGCTGGTCAACCTGCGCAACCGCTTCAAGAACGCCTTCGCGCAGATCGACGTGCAGTTGAAGCGCCGCTACGACCTGATCCCCAACCTGGTCGAGACCGCCAAGGCGTACATGAAGCACGAGCGCGAGACGCTCGAAGCGGTGATCAAGGCGCGCAACACGGCGGTCAGCGCAAACGCCGCGGCCGCCGCCGATCCGGCCTCGCCGGCCGCAATCCAGGGGCTGATGGCTGCCGAAGGGGCGCTGACCGGCGCGCTGGGGAGACTCTTCGCGCTGGCCGAGGCGTATCCGGACCTCAAGGCCAACCAGAACATGATGCAGCTCTCGGAAGAGCTGACCGGCACCGAGAACAAGATCTCGTTCGCGCGCCAGGCCTTCAACGACGCGGTGATGAGCTACAACACCGCGGTCGAGCAGTTCCCGTCGAACGTGATCGCGAACTTCTTCTCCTTCAAGCTCGCCGAGCTGCTGCAGGCGACCGAGTCGCCCGAGGAGAAGAAGGCGGTGAAGGTGCAGTTCTAGTCGGATCCCGGCGCGGATTGCGCTGTTCGGATTGCGGATTGCGCGAGCAACCGGCGTGAGATCCTCGCGCTTGGCGGAAGGCGAGCGAGCGGCGCTGCGCGACGCGTAGCGGTGGCACGCGATCCGCAGTCCGCGATCCGCAGTCGGACCCCCGATGGACTTCTTCGAACACCAGGAACTCGCGCGCCGCACGAGCACGCGGCTCGTCGTGCTGTTCGTGCTCGCGGTGATCGGCGTGGTGATCGCGGTCAACGTGGTCGCGTCGTTCATCTATCTGGGCTTCGTCGAGAACGCGAGTTACTTCGTCGGCCGGCGCGGGCTGCCGACCGGCTTCTACGCGACCAACACGCTGGTCACGCTCGCGCTGATCGGCGGCGGCACGTGGTGGGAGATGCAGCGGCTGCGCTCGGGCGGCGACGCGGTCGCGGCGATGGTCGGCGCGCGGCCGGTCGATCCTTCGACCGGCGATCTGCTCGAACGCCGGCTCGTCAACATCGTCGAGGAAATGGCGCTCGCCTCGGGCGTGGCTGTGCCCAAGGTCTACCTGATGGACAACGAGCCGTCGATCAACGCGTTCGCCGCGGGGCACTCGGTCAACGACGCGGTGATCGCGGTCACACGCGGCGCGCTCACGCGGCTGACGCGCGACGAACTGCAGGGCGTGATCGGCCACGAGTTCAGTCACATCCTCAACGGCGACATGCGGCTGAACCTGCGGCTGATCGGTGTGCTGTTCGGGTTGCTGATGATCGCGATGTTCGGCCGCTTCCTGATGGAGATGAGCCGCGGCAGCCGCAGCAGCCGGGGCGGCGCCGGCGGGCTCGTGGTCGCGGGGCTGGCGCTGTGGATCGTCGGCTACGTCGGCGTGTTCTTCGGGCGGTTGATCAAGTCGGCCGTGTCGCGTCAGCGCGAATACCTCGCCGACGCCTCGGCGGTGCAGTTCACGCGCAACCCGGACGGCATCGGCAGCGCGTTGCGCAAGATCGGCGGGCTCACGCAGGAAACCGGGCTCGGCACGAAGATCGAGCATCCGAACGCGGAGACGCTGTCGCATCTGTTTCTCGGTGCCGCGCGGCGCAACTTCGCGAGCGGGCTGTTCGCCACGCACCCGCCGCTCGCCGACCGCATCAAGCGCATCTACGGCCGCGCGCTCGACTTCCTGCCCGCGCCCGAGCAGCCGCTTGCGCTCGCGATGGGCGGGCTCGCGCCGATGGAGGCGCCGGCCGCGGCTTCGCCGATCGAATTCACGCCGGCCGGCGCGACCGCCGCGCCGCGCGCGATCGACACCACCGCGAGTCCGATCGCCGCGCTGGTCGGCGGCGCGCAGGCTGCGGTCGAGCGCGTGCCGGTGACGATCGGCACGGTCGCGTCCGGCGCGACCGAAGCCGCGCAGCGCGCGGCGGCGCATCCGGCCGCCGCGCTGCTCGACGCCGCGCGGCTCGATACGACCAGCGCGCAACTGCTCGTGCTCGGCATGCTGGTCGACAAGGACCGCGACCTCGGCGCGCAACAGCGCCAGCAGATCGTCGAAGCGCTGGGCAGCGTGGCGTTGACGCAAGTCGATCGCTTTCACGAAGCCGTGCAGCAACTGCCGCCGGGCGCGCGCCTGCCGCTGCTCGACCGCGTGATGCCGACGCTGCGCAAGCTGCCGCAGGATGCCGCCGCGCGGCTGCTGCGTCTGGCGCATGGGCTCATCGTCGCCGACGGCCGCATCACGCTCGCCGAGTTCCTGTTGTTCACCGTGCTTAAGCGCCGCCTCGGGCCCGACGCGCACCGCGCGGTGCCGGTGAAGTACGCGAACGTCGCGCAGCTCGCGCCCGAGGCCGCGCTCGTGCTTTCGCTCGTCGCGACCGTCCGCCTGCCCGAGACGCCCGAGCGCGCGTTCAACGCCGGCGTGCTGCTGCTGCCGGGGGTCGATGCGACGCTCGTGCCAGCGGAAAAGATCGCGCTCGATGCGGTGAGTCGCGCGCTCGACCGGCTCAACCAGCTCGCGCCGCTCGCCAAGCCCGCGTTCATCAAGGCCTGCACCGCGACCGCCTTTATCGACGGCGCGACCCACTGGAAAGCCGCGAGCTGCCTGCGCACGATCTGCGCCGCGCTCGACGCGCCGCTGCCGCCGCAGGTGGCGGCGGAGTAGGCCGGCACGAAGGCCACGCGGCTCGACGGCGCAGAGCGCTCGCGCCGCCTCAGCCCCCGACGACCGCGCTCTCGACCTTGGCCGACTCCACGAACGGCGCCACCGCATCGAGCGTTTGCGCGACAAACCGCTCGCGCTCGCCGACCGGCGCGACGTACTCGAGCGCAGCCGCCGCAGCGTCGCGGCCGAGCAGACGCCAGATCGTCCAGGTCGCGAGACAAGGCGACGCGAGGCAGCCGCCCGCGCTCGCGACGTTGCCGCTCGCGAAGAACGACCGGTCGAGCACGCGCACGCCCGCCGCCTCGACGAACGGTCGCGTCTTCATGTCCGTGCACACCGGCAGTCCGCCCAGCACGCCGAGCTTCGCGAGAAACAGCGCGCCCGAGCACTGCGCGCCGATCAACTGGCGGCGCGGATCGAGGCGCAAGCGCGACAACAACGCGGTGTCCTCGACGAGCTGCCGCGTCAGCCGGCCGCTGCCGAACAGCACCGCGTCGGCATCGTTGGCGGACTCCAGCGGCTGCTGCACGGCGACGCGCACGCCGTTCAGCGAGCGGACTTCCGCGCTCGGACCGACGATCTCGGCCCGCCAGCCCTCCGCGGCCGCGCGATTGAGCAGATGGAAGGCCACGAACGAGTCGATCTCGTTGAACCCGTCGAACGTCACGATCGCGATGCGCATGGGTCGTCTCCCTGTCGATCCCGGCGGGTCCGGGCGGCGCCGTCTACGGCACGCCGTTGCGGCCGTGGCGCATGAAGCCCGGGCGGACGCTCAGTCGCTCGTAGTACGCCGCGACAGCGGCGAGAGCGGGCCGCTCGATCGGCGTCATGAACCAGCGGTGTGTCGACAGCCCCAGCACGATGTCGGCCAGCGTGAAGACCTCGCCCGCCGCGTACGCGCCGGTGCGCGCGAGTTGCGCGTCGAGGATGCCCATGCGGCGGTTCCAGTTCTCGACGCTCGCCGCGATCGCGGCGGGGTCGGCGTGCGCCGGGCTCTTGCGGACCAGGCCCATGAAGGCGTAGCGCCAAGCCTCGTTCAGCTCCGTTGCCTGCCAGTCCATCCACTGCTCGACCCGCGCGCGGCTTTGCGCGTCGGCGGGCAGCAGGTCGGAGCGCCCTGCGCGGGCCGCCAGGTACCTGCAGATCGTGTTCGATTCCCACAGGACGAAGTCGCCGTCGACGATGACCGGCACCAGCGCATTCGGGTTCAACGCGAGGAATTCGGGGTCGTTCGTCGGCCTGAAGCCGGATCCCCACGGTTCGAGCGCGTAGTCCAGGTCGAGCTCGGCGCACAGCCAGAGCACCTTGCGCACGTTGATCGACGTGGGTTTGCCAAGGACCTTCAACATGACGCGCCGATTGTCGCACCTGCGCGTGCGGCCGCTAGACCGCAACCGCTTCGACCCGCGCCAGAGTCACCGGTGTGCCCGCGCGCAGCGTGTTCTGCACTTCCGCCACGCGGTCCGTGTGCTGCATCAGCTCGACGATCGCCGCCTCCGGCGCGCGCGCCCATACCTTCGCCTCGTAGGTCACGTTGCGCCCGGGCTCGCCTTCGGCGCCGAACTCGCCGCTGACGCGCACCTCGACCCGCTCGACGCCGACGCCGCGCTTGGCCGCTTCGCGGTAGATGTCGTTGCAGTAGCAGGTCGCGAGCGCCAAGAACAGCAGCTCGCCGCCGTTGGCGCTCGAACCGAACCCCGTCGCCTTCGGCGCGATGTGCAGCGAGTGTGCCTGCTCGTTGGTCGACAGCGTGACGTGGTGTTCACCGCGGCTGCTTTCGATCTGCGCGCGGATTCTCATCGTGCTTCTCCCGATCACGGGCTGCGGACCCGTGTGGCCCGATCACTGCATGGGCTGTCGCGTGAGCCGCGCACATCGAGCGGATCAGGATGCGCCGCGAGCTTGGGTCGCTCGGCGCGTGCTCATGCCGTTCACTCACGACCACGTACCAGGGATGCGCCAGCTCCATCACGCCGTGCTGTCGGGAAGGAGCGCAACGTTGAAGTATCCCGTGCGAGCGACTTTCGCGCTCGGTCGCGACGCGCGACGAACAGGGCTCGTTCGGACTCTCCGGCCTTTAGAACGACACGAAGAGCATCGCTGACGGCGGCGGAGTCGGGAAACGCCTTCGCAATGTCCGGCTCGAGAACGACCACGTTCGAACCCTCTTTCAGAAGGCGCTTGTAGCACCTCCCGCGAACGGCCTTCGAATAGTCGAAGTCGTACTCCGCACGCATTTCCCTTGATAGCACTTCAACGCTCGTTTCTCAGTAGCACTATGCATGCGGCCGTGGCTTCCGCTATGGTCATGCGAACCTTCGGTACTGGAGGACGAAGTGCTTCATCAAGGCAAGCTTTGATCTCGGAAGCGTCGCAGCTTGATGGCCTGCAAGACGTTGCTGCTCTACGAGCCCATGCCATCCGCTCCGACGATGTCGCCTTAGACCACAAGCTGACAGGATCGTCCGCATCGAGCGGAGCCGCCGATGCGGAGAGGCTGATCGAAAGCACAAGAGCTGCAACAGAGAACTTGCGGTCAAACTTGAGCACTGTTCCCCTCCCTTCTGTTGATGTGAACTAGTCCACGAAGAATGGACGCCACGAAGTTTGGCACTTTGACTTCGTGGAGGCGATCGATGAAAGCAGAACCGGCCGGAAGTACACGGTGTCGAGTTTCGCGAGGCCGCGGTGCGGCAGGTGCTCAACGGCGGCCTCAGCGCACCGCAGGTGGCGCTCAGCGTGGAGATGTCGGCCAAGTCACTGGCCAACTGGGTGCTGATCATGATGCGCGAAAGAGGTATACGCCGACGATTTCCCCGTCAACTGCCTCTTGTTGGCCACTCGCAAGAAACTTGTCCCGACTGACGCTGCCCCTGATCCGATAGACGTAGCCAACGTGTTCTAGTCGCCATCCCTCGTTCTCGATGGCTTGGATTAGGTTCGAATGGTTCGTGGATGCGGATGTAATCGCGTAGGCGCCGGTGAGGGGCACCGTAAAGCCTCTCGTCTTGCTGAGAGGCAGGTCAATCTGAAAGATGGTCGCGCCTGCTTCTCTTGCCGCGCGGGCTTGCCCGGGCGGCGACGCTGCAAACTCCGCTTCCGCCTTGCGCTTTGCCTCCTCGGCTTTTTGACGTTCCTTCTCTGCCCGTTCTTCTGGCGTCGAGCTGAATAGACCCATTTCTCCCTTTCAGGTGGTACGTCCGAAACTCCGGATTGCCTATCAGTCTGGTCGACCGCGCGCGACCGACCAGCCAACGAAACGGACCGGATGATGCTGAACAAGCTGTCAACTGAAGCCACAGTCCGAAGCCGCTCTCGCGCGGGCTGGCTGCAAGAGCACTCTAGACTGCATGGTGCTCGCGAAGCCACCGCAGAAGTTCTTCGACAGCTGCGATGCTTTCCGCAGCATCGAGTGGCTTCAATTCGTATGTCGCAAACCATTCGACATTAGTCGAGTCGACAACTCGTTTGCCGCGCGCCCCCTTCCCTGCTCTCTGAAGGTCGGAGGGAAACGGTTGGTAGCGCTGCCGATGCTTGAAGCCCTCTGATAGTTCTTTGATCTTTGTGACGTCGGACCAGCGAGGCCAACGTTCCACTTCCACTCCGCGTAACCGAAGCTCGCGCTCGACAGTGCCTCGCGTGGCTGTGTGCACAAGTTCGCCATTTGGCAAACTGGCCCCGCCAGTCAATGACTGCCACGTATTCTGGATGGCGAACTCGCAAAGTGCGTTCAGTTCGTTAATGATCGAGCGAATGACGATCTGCTCGAAGCTATAGGAACCGTGTGGGTGCAGTACGACCGCTTCGATCCTCTCCTCGTCGGCTCCAGACAGCGCGGCGCTTGCGGAGGCGTGTTCTGCTGCGGCCCAAGACAACGCGCGTGCCGAAAACGACTTTATTACCTCGAGCTCGTGCCATAACAGGTCGTACAGCATCTGACTCTCAGTCCCTTCTGACTTAGTCTCATCCGCGTTGGCGCCACAGGTTATGCGGGCCCGTTACGCGCCAACTTGGTCGCACTGACCCGCACAAGGTCGCGCCTTGCATTCGACCTGCGCATCGCACTTCCTTTTCGAATGGGCAGAAAGAACTGTCAAACGCGCCGCCCAAGCTCTGGTGACAGCGCGGCCCTCGTCCCGGAACTGACTCGCCAGCATAAGAAAGCTTACGAGCCGAGGCCCGGCAGCGTCTACTGGCTGCCGATGCACGGCAAGCCGCGCAGGCGGGGACTGTCGGGCGTGCGCGCCGGAATCAATACGCCACCGGCCACCCGAACTGCTTGCAGATCGCCTCGTACCGCGCGCGCAGTCGCGCTTCGTCGGGCGGGCACAGGTTCAGCACCGCGTAGCGATGGCTGCCGAGCCACTTGTATTCGCGGGCGAGCGCGGCGCCGCGCTTGGCGTAGAGCATCAGGCGCGCAAGAAGGGGAGGCTCTTGTAGTTGAGTTGACCGGCGAACGCCGTGGCCCGCGCAGCGGGCCTTTCGATGGGGGTCCGTGACGAACGGCAAGTCAGCCGACGAGCTTGTCGTACTCCGCATGGGTGCCAATCCAGAACCCGTGGACGCCGCCGGTCACTGGAGTGCCCGGCGCGCGGTAATAGAGGCCGACGCGAACGCTGTGCAGCTTGCCGTTGGCCACCGCCTTGAACTGGAGCGAGGCGTGCGAAGGGCGTTTCGCAGCAGCTCGTAGTTGCGACGAGCGAGCGCTTGAATCTCCGCCGGGAGAGCTTCGAAGCACTTCCCGAACCGCTTGGACGCGGTGTGCTTCAAGGTTCGCGACGGGAACCGCTGCGATAGTCAGCGAGCGCCTCGGCAGCAAGAGCATCCAGCTTCCCGCTGGCCGCATCCTGTTCGATTTGGCGATCCCACGCGGCGCCATCGAACTCGGCGAACCACTGGCGAAATTCAGCGAGTTTGTCCGCAGGCAGGGCGGCTACCGCCTCTTCGATCGCCTTGACGTCGCCCATGAGCTACTCCGATCAAAACGGAGACGAAGTAGGCAACATCCCGAGGGGCACGGTGCACCCCTCGACGGCCAACTGTTCGATCTGTCGCTTGGCTGCGGTTGGCCGAACGAAATGCGACCGCGCGGGGCTGACGACGTGAGGAAAAGCCAATCGCCATTGCGCAGCAGCAGGGAGACACCATCGACGCCACTGGCGCCTTCCATGTCTGCCGAATACATCCGCTGCCGGTCCAGCTTGATCTCCGCGCCTTCGATAGACAGCAGCATCGTGCCGTCCACGCCGCGGAGACGCGAGTACTGATCGTCCAGGGCCTCAATGGCTGCGCGGCCAACCGACATGAAGCCGCCCTTCCACCGCGAGTGAATGTAGGCCAGCTCCGCAGCCCCCAGGCGCCACGCGAACAACAGCTCCCGCGCTGATCCGTCCGGCACCGTGGATTCGATTGGGGACGCCGCTGCGTAATCCATAAGACTTCCCACGAATGTCGCAATGCCTCCAATGCCACTTCTGCGGCTTAACGCTCGGCATCAGCCGCGTGCTCCAGGCCTCGGCTGCATGCCGTTGTTGGGCGCCTCCGGTCACCAAGCGACGACATCATCAGTACCACCAAAGACGCCAGGCAGGGAACGATAGTGCGGTAGGTCATCCACAACGGGAAGTACCGCATACTGACAGTGAATGTGGAACTCCGGCTTGAACATGCCCGGCGGCAATAGGTTCGCCTTGACCCCCGTCAGTTCTGAATCTGGTACCCGCGCGATCAAGAGGGTCCCACACGTCGCACAACGTTGCCGGGGCAATGTCTTGTACGTCCACGATATCGGCGTGCCTTGGATGACCTCGACGGCGCGCGACGGATAGACCGCAATACCCACATACGATGCGCCATGCACGGCCTGGCAGTCATCACAGTGGCAGTAGAACTGGACCCCCGGCTGACCATGGAGTCGCAGGTGGACGACTCCGCACAGACAGCGAATGTCGGTAAGACTCATGGCTGACCCTCCGCCATGCCTTTGATGATGTCTAATTCTCGGCTGGCGCTATATGCATCGAACCATTGCTGGCCTTCTGGATCGATGGCTAGATCACCGAGCACGAACTCAAGACGAGTGCCGCCTTCCGATTCCGAAAGCGTCAGCGCATATGTCACCTCGCCCGGTCTTGCCTTCCGTGTCCAACTGATATCTTCCAGAGCGAGCACGAGTTTGTGGGGCGGATCAAGTGTGACGACGGTCCCGGAGAGATAGGTTTGGCCATGTTCGTCATTCCAGCGAATTCTGCTTCCCAGTTGCAGCGGGCCATCGCTCTCCAGGACTGGCACAACCAGCATCCAGCGCCTGATCGCGTCCGGCGACGTAATGATGTTCCAGACCTTAAGAGGTGATGCACTTATGTTGATCGATTTCTTGACGATCAGCTTTGCCACGGTGTTCTCCTTCTTGCCGCCTTTGCGCGGGGCGATCTGTCGCTTCATCAAGTAGTCGAGCGACAGCGATCGATATCGACACCCGGCCGCGCACAACACAGAGCCGCCAACGCAAGGTAGTTGCTACCCTCGCCACCGAATAACCTGCCCCGGTCGCGGCTAGCCAAGTTCGCTCGACCCGCGGAAAACCGCGCCGCGTCTCGCTTTCCGCCCGGCCATTTGGGTTTTCCCGGATAGGAACAGAAGCCGCGAAACTCGGCACCGGAGAGCCGGCGCGAGCGCCGACTTCATGCCGCGATCCAAGCGAGGACCGTTGCGTCAGCTTACGAGCCGAGGTCGGGCAGCGTCTACCGGCTACCGATGCACGGCAAGCCGCGCAGGTAGGGGCTGTCGGGCGTGTGCGCCGGGATCAATACGCCGCCGGCCACCCGAAGCGCTTGCAGATCGCCTCGTACCGCTCGCGCAGTCGCGCTTCGTCGAGGGCGCACAGGTTCAGCACCGCGTAGCGGTGGCTGCCGAGCCACTTGTATTCGCGGGCGAGCGCGGCGCCGCGCTTGGCGTAGAGCATCAGGCGCGCGTCGGCGTGTTCGCGCGCGAGCCAGTCGAGGTCGGCGCGCGTGGGGAGCCGCTCGGCGCCGGTGCCGTCGAACTTGCGCCAGACGAAGCTCGCGGCGGCGCCGGCGGCGGGCGCAAGGCGCTCGACCGTTTCGGGGTCGCGGCCGCGCGCGAGCGCGACGAGCATCCTGTAGACGTCGCGGCCGTCGACCCAGCGGTACAGATCCGCGAGCTGCGAGGCGAGCCGCGGATTGACTTCGATGTACTGCACGCGGCCGTCGGGCCGCACGAAGAACTCGGCGTTGAAGAAGCCGTGCACGAAGCCGAGCTCCGCGAGCAGCAGCCGCGTCAGCCGCTCGATGCGCGCGCGCACGTCCGCGGCGATGCGCGACGGGTACGCGAAGCGCAGGAAGTGCTGCGCGCCGTTGGCTTCGTTCGGATAGGTCAGCGCGTCGGTCATGCCGACGATGCGAACGTCGCCGCCGAACACGTAGCCGTCGACGTTGACCTGGTGTCCGGCGATCGGCGTTTCGAGCAGCATGCCGGCGGGGTCGGCGAGCCCGGGCGCGACCTGCGCGGCGATCTGCGCGTACGGCTGCACGAGCCTGCGGATGATGCGGCGCTCGAACGCGCCGAAGCGCAGATGGCGCGCGAGTTCCTGCGCCGAATCCACGCGCCGCGCGAGCACGGAGAAGGTCGCCTTGATCGGTTTGACGAAGAGCGGCCACGCGAGATCGCTTGCGGCGACCGCCGCCTGCAGCGCGCGCGCGTCGTGCGCGCGCGGATCGTCGAGCGCGAAGCCGAGCGGCGCGAAGCGCGGCACCGCGTCGGCGGCGATGCGCCGCTGCGCCTCGCGGCAGGCGAGCTTGTGGTGCGCGAGCACGACCGCGCGCGGGTCGTTGCCCGGCAGTCCGAGCCGCTGCGCGATCACCGCGGCGAGCAGCGCACCGAACTGCTCGTTGTTCGACAGCACCGCGTCGACGCGGCCGGCGTACTTCGCGCAGATGCGATCGACGAAGCGCCAGGCGTCGAACGCGAGCAGCCGCGCGTTGCCGGGAAAGCGGAACAGGTCGAAGCCTTCGAACGTCAGCTCGATCTCGCCGGCGGCGAACTGCGGCGCGAAGGCGCCGCGGTCCCATTCCTTGCCGAACACGACGAGCACGCGCGCCGGGCGCACGAGGTGAGCCGCGGTGGCGCGGCGCGTCGTCGCGAGGGCAGGTGTGTGGGTGAGGGGGCGCAGCGTGTCGGCCATCGGCGGCGCATTGCGGGGAGTCGTTGGGTCGGTGGCGGGCGGCGGTTCTTACGGGCGCGGCCTCACTTCAGTGCGCCGAAGACCTTCTTCGCAATCGCCGCACCGGCGCTAAGCGGATCCTCGCGGATCTTCTTTTCCTCCTCGCCGATCATGAAGTACAGGCCGTCGAGCGCCCTGCCGGTGACGTGCCGCTCGATGCGCGCCTGCTCCGGTTTGACGAGGCCGAGCTTCTCGCCCTGGCCGGCGAGGGAGTTGTACTGCCGCGCCAGGCCGATGCGGTCGGTCACCTTCGTCACGGTCGGCAGGAAGCGGGTGGTCAGCGGCGCGCGCGTCTTTTCGGCGAAGAACTTCGTCACCGAATCGTCGCCGCCGGTCAGGATGGATTTGGCGTCCTGCACGCTCATGGTACGGACGGCGTTGACGAGCAGATTCTTCGCTTCGGGCACGGCCTGCTCGGCGGCGCGATTGACGCCGAGTTTCAGTTCTTCCACGTCGCGGCCGCGCCCCATCAGCTTCAGCGCGCTTTCGCCGCGCTGCAGCCACTCGGGCAGCGGAATGCGCACGCGGTCGTTGCCCCAGAAGCCGTCGGTCTTGCCGAGCAGTTGCACCGCGACCGTCGCGCCCTGTTCGAGCGCGGCTTTGAGGCCGGCCGCGGCGTCGCGGTTGCTGAGGTCGGCGAGCGAAAGCGCGCGGGCGTCGCGCGCGGCGAGCCCGAAGGCCGCGACAGCGGTCCACGCGACGAGCTGTGCGAGCGCGTGACGGCGGTCGGTATCGGTGTCGTTCATCGGGGATCTCCGGCAGTTCGGCGCGGATCGGTGGAAAACCTCATGCGCCGGCGCGACGCGAATGCGATCGCGATGGCTACACTGCGCCGCGGGCGAATGGACCGGACGATCATGGCAGAACGCACCCAGCGACAACATGCGCCAGCACAAGATTGTTCCAACGCGCGGTCGGCGCGCCGTCTCGCGTTCGCGCTCGGTGCCGGCGCGTTCGTGCTCGTCGCCGCGCTGGCGGCGCTGCCGTTTCTCGCGAACCGGCCGAAGCCCGCGCCGCAGTTGCAACTGACCAACATCGCGGGCGAGGCGAAGTCGCTCGCCGAGCTGCACGGCCGGCCAGTGCTCGTGAGTTTCTGGTCGACGACCTGCGCGCCGTGCGTGGCCGAGATGCCGGCGCTCGTCGCGCTGCATCGGCGGCACGCCGGGCGCGGACTGACGACCTTCGCGGTGGCGATGCGCTACGACCGGCCCGACATGGTGTTGGACTTCGCCCGCACGCGCGGGCTGCCGTTCGACGTCGTGCTCGACTTCAAGGGCGAAGTCGCGCGCGATTTCGGCGACCCGCAGGTCACGCCGGCCAAGTTCCTGATCGACGCGCAGGGCCGCATCGTGCGCGTGTACGTCGGCCGCACCGACTTCGAGGATCTGGAGCGGCGCATCGCTGCGGAGTTGGCCGGCTGACGCCACCCCGCTCTCGCAAAGGGGGTTAGGGGGTTTCGAGCGCGCGTCGCCCAGCGGGAAGACCGAGAAATCCCCCCTCGCCCCCCTTTTTCAAAGGGGGGAAGCAAGCTCTCTCAGCGCGGTGGTGTCGAAGTTGCCGTCCGACACCATTCCTTGACCCCCCTTTCGTAAAGGGGGGTAGGGGGGATTTCGACAGCGCGTCGCCGAGCGAGGAGACCGAGGAATCCCCCCTCGCCCCCCATTTTCAAAGGGGGGAAGCAAGCTCGATCGGCGCAGCGGGGTCGAAGTTGCCGTCCGACACCATTCCTTGACCCCCCTTTCGTAAAGGGGGGTAGGGGGATTTCGACAGCCCGTCGCCGAGCGAGGAGACCGAGAAACCACGCCTCGCCCCCTTTTTCAAAGGGGGGTACGGACGACGTTCAGCGGGTCAGGCGCCGCACGATCACCGCGGTGATGGCGGGCGCGAGCGCCCACAGCAGGGCGAATCCCGCGGACACCGCGGTCGAAGCACCGCTCGCGCGATCGAACTGGTGGAACAGCAGCGCCAGCGCGAAAGTCGCGACGACGATGGCCGCGGCGCCGCCTCGGCGCGCGAGCAGCCACGGGTAGACGAAGATGCCGAGGCCGACCAGCGCGAGGATCGTGACCGTGCCGGCGAATGCGTTCGGGAACTCGATCATCCGCCGCGTTCGGACGCGCTTCCGGGCACGGCTTACGCGAAGCCCGCTGCGTGCGCCTGCTGGTCGGCGTGGTACGAGCTGCGCACGAGCGCGCCGCAGGCCGCGTGCGAGAAGCCCATCGCCTGCGCCTCGCGCTCGAACATCTTGAACACGTCCGGATGGACGTAGCGGCGCACCGGCAGATGGTGATTGGTCGGCGCCAGATACTGGCCGATCGTCAGCATGTCCACGTCGTGCGCGCGCAGGTCGCGCATCACCTGCAGGATCTCGTCGTCGGTTTCGCCGAGACCGACCATCAGCCCGCTCTTGGTCGGCACGTTCAGTCCGCGCGCGTGCATGCGCCGCTTGAACTCGCGCAGCAGCGCGAGCGAGTGCGCGTAATCGCCGCCGGGCCGCGCTTCGCGATACAGCCGCGGCACGGTCTCGAGGTTGTGGTTCATCACGTCGGGCGGCGCGGCTTCGAGGATGTCGAGCGCGCGCTCCATGCGCCCGCGGAAGTCGGGCACCAGCACTTCGATCCTGGTTTGCGGGGACAGCTCGCGCACGGCGCGGATGCAGTCGACGAAGTGCTGCGCGCCGCCGTCCTTCAGGTCGTCGCGGTCAACCGAGGTGATGACGACGTACGAGAGCTTCAGCGCGGCGATCGTCTTCGCCAGATTGACCGGCTCTTCGGCGTCGAGCGGATCGGGGCGGCCGTGGCCGACGTCGCAGAACGGGCAGCGGCGCGTGCACTTGTCGCCCATGATCATGAAGGTCGCCGTGCCCTTGCCGAAGCATTCGCCGATGTTCGGGCAGGTGGCCTCCTCGCACACCGTGTGCAACCGGTGCTCGCGCAGGATGTTCTTGATCTCGTAGAAGCGCGTCGTCGGCGAGCCGGCGCGCACGCGCAGCCACTCAGGCTTGCGCAGCGGCGCGACTTCGGTGGCGACCTTGATCGGGAATTTCTTGAAGACCGGCGCGGTCTTCGCTTCGCCCTTCTTCTTCGCGTAGGGGTCGGCGCCGGGCGTGGGCGTGCGGATGACTTCGGAGCTCATGGACTGAGGTGATCGGCAAGCCGCGCCGCGAGTCGCTCGGCGGCTTCGTGCCAAGTCGTCTGGACGCGCAGTGTAGCCAAGTCGACCGTCGCCAAAGACGGATAGCCGCAAGGGTCGATCAGCGCGAACGGCGAAAGATCCATCGCCACGTTGAACGCCACGCCGTGATAGCTGCGCCCGTTCGTCACCTTGATCCCCAGCGCCGCGATCTTCGCCACCCCCGAAAAATCGGGGTCAGACACCCTTTTTTTTCCCTCGCCCCGGGCACGGAGCGAGGGTTGGGGTGAGGTGCTCTCGTTCACTGGGACGTAGATCCCCGGCGCTCCTTTGACGCGCCTGCCTTCGACGCCGTACGCATCGAGCGTCTGGATCACGCTCTGCTCGATGCGATACACGAGCTCCTTGACGAAGATGCCGAGCCGCCGCAGGTCGATCAGCGTGTAGATCACGACCTGCCCCGGGCCGTGGTAGGTGATCTGCCCGCCGCGATCGGTCGCGACGACAGGGATGTCGGTCGGCGCGAGCAGGTGTTCGCGCTTGCCCGCCTGACCGAGCGTGAACACGGACGGATGCTCGACGATCCACAGCTCGTCCGGCGTGTCGGCGTCGCGCCGCGCGGTGAACTCGCGCATCGCGTGCCAGGTCGGCACGTAGTCGGCGCGGCCGAGCGCGCGCACGACGAGCGGCGGCGCGAGCACGGCGTTCATCGCGTCGGCGTCACAGCACGACCTTGACCAGCGGATGGCTGGTCAGCGCGCGGTACAGGTTGTCGAGCTGCTCGCGCGAGGTCGCGTGCACGGTCACCGTGAGCGACAGGTAGTTGCCTTCCTTCGACGCGCGCATCTCGAGCGTGGCGGGGTCGAAGTCCGGTGCGTGCTCGGTAACGACGGCGACGATCGCCTGCGCGAACTCGTCGACGCGCCGCCCCATCACCTTGATGGGGAAGTCGGTCGGAAACTGCAGCGGCGAGGCGCTTTCGGTCGAGATGCGTTCGGTCATGCAGCCAATCTGAGGGCAGGCAGCAGCGATTTCCAGCGCAGCGCGTCTTCGCGCTTGGCCTGCTGGAACCACGCGTGCATCCTGCGGAACAGCGGGCCCGGAGCGCCGTCGCCGATCGGTTCGCCGTCGAGCCGCGTGACCGGCAGCACCTCGCGCCCCGACGACGACAGCCACAGCTCGTCGGCCGTGCGCACTTCGGATTCGTCGACCGGCCGCACTTCGACTTCGATGCCGCGCGCGCGCGCGATGTCGAGCACGGCGTCGTACGTGATCCCCGGCAGGATCAGGTTCGACTTGGCCGGCACGACGATCGTGCCGCGGTGGACGACGAACACGTTCGCGCTCGACGCCTCGGTCAGCAGCCCGTCGCGGAACAGGATCGTCTCGAACGCGCCGTGATCGACCGCGTGCTGTTTCATCAGCACGTTGCCGAGCAGCGAGATGCTCTTCACGTCGCAATGCAGCCAGCGCTCGTCGGCATGCGTGACGCAGGCCACCCCGCGCTCGAGGTTCTCCGGTGGAATCGGCGGCCACGGCGAGCTGACCGCGAACACGGTCGGCGCCACGCCCTGCGGAAACGCGTGGTCGCGCTTGGCCGCGCCGCGCGTGACCTGCAGGTAGACGGTCTGCCGCGGCCACGGATGCCGCTCGATCAGCGCGGCGAGCAGTCCGAGCCAGTCGTCCATCGTCAGCGGATTGTCGATGCGCACGGCGGCGAGGCTGCGCTCAAGCCGCGCGAAATGCTCGCGCGCGCGAAACGGCGCGCGCAGCCCCGGCTCGACGGTGTCGACCGGGATCACTTCGTACACGCCGTCGCCGAAGATGAAGCCGCGGTCGAGCACGGAGATCTTGGCGGAGGCGAGCGGCTGCCACTCGCCGTTGAGGTAACAGGTCGCGTCTTGCCAGTCCATGCGTGCACGGCGCCGCCGGCGCCCGTCGTTGATCGAAGTGCGAATCGTACCCGCGGGCCGTCCGCGGCCGGGCAGAGGAAATGTTCAGCGAGCGCGCAGCGCCCGCAGGAAGTCCGCGACCGCGGCTTCGCCGAGCAGCCCACCGACGATGCGCTCGGCTTCCTTGACGCGTTCGCGCAACTCGTCGGCCGTGCGCGCCTGCTCGATGCGCATCGAGATCACCTCGGCGTCCGGGCCCAGGCGATCGGTCAACGCGCGCACTGCGCGGCGCTTGGCTTCGTCGAGCGTCAGCAGCGCGCGCTCTTCGCCCGGCTCGGTGCCGAGCGAATGCACCTCGATGCCGGCCACCGTCGGCACGTCCAGCGAACGCGTCGCCGGGCGCGGCGCCGCGGCTTCGGCGCCCTGCATGCGCTGGATGAAGCCCTGCGCCTCCAGCGTGGCGATCAGACCGTCGATTTCGCCCGGCCGCGCGAGCGGCGACAGCTCGGCCACGCTGCGCTTGCCGTCGACCATGATCAGGATGCGGCGCGCGGAGAGCGACAGAGTGCCGCCGCGCGCTGCGACCTCGGCAACGCCCTTGGCGGTCTTGGTGTAAACGAGCTTGTCGTCCATCCGCCTGTGCTGAGAAACCTGGGGATGCCAGTTTCGCGAATCGCGCAGCGTGCCGATTGTGTCGGTTGCGGCCGAGTCGCCAGCCTTTTATCGGCTTTGGGAAAGAGCGTCAATCGCGCTTGCCGCGACAACGTGATCGATCACGAGCTGCTTCAGCGTCGCGAGGCGCTTGTGGAAGAAGTGGTCCGCGCCGGGCAATACGACGACCGGCAGCTCCTGCGGGCGCGCCCAGTCGAGCACGTCGGCGAGCGGAATCGTCTCGTCGCGTTCGCCGTGGACGACGAGCGTTCCGGCGCGCACCGGCGGCATCGGCCACTTGCCCGCAGCCGCGCCGACGAGCACTAAGTGTTTTACCGGATGATGTTGAGCGGCCAGCGTGCGCGCACTGCGGGCGGCGACGAAGCTCCCGAACGAAAACCCGGCCAGCGCGCGCGGTGCAGCGGCCGCCTGCGGAGCATCCGCCAACCACTCCGGGAGCGTGGCAATCACGTGCAGGAAGTCGTCGGTTTCGCCCCGTCCTTCGTCGTGCGCGCCTTCGGTGGCGCCGACGCCGCGGAAGTTCGGCCGCACCGCCAGCCAGCCGACCGCGACGAAAGCGCGCGCAAGCGTGGCGGCGACCTTGTTGTCGAGCGTGCCGCCGTACAGCGGGTGCGGATGGCCGACGAACGCCACGCCGGCGAGCGCGTCGCGCTTCTCGGGCCAGTCGAGCGCGACCTCGATGCGTCCGATCGGTCCCGGGATCGTTCGGCGCTCGTGCATCTGTTCGGATTGCGAGTTGCGGATGGCGGATTGCGCGGAAAGCGCTGCCGAAATGGTCTGCCTGCGGCCGACGCCTCGCGGCCGACTAGATCTTCAGCCGCTCGACGACCTCGCCGCGCACCAGGTGCGACTCGACGATCTCGTCGACGTCGTGCTCATCGACGTAGGTGTACCAGACGCCCTCGGGATAGACGACGACGCACGGCCCTTCGTCGCAGCGGTCGAGGCAGCCCGCCTTGTTGACGCGCACCTTGCCCTTGCCGTCGAGCCCGAGCTTCTTGACGCGGTCCTTCGCGTAGGCCTGGAGTCTTTCCGCGTCGTGGTTTGCGCAGCAGGCGCGCCCATCCTCGCGCCGGTTCAGACAGAAGAAGACGTGATGCTCGTAGTACCCCATGGACGGCTCGCAGACGAAAACGGCAGTTTACTGAGCCGCGCCGCCGCGCTCGGGCGGATCAGAACGAAGCGTGGCCGCTGCGTTTGAAGGACCGGCCGAGCAGCCACAGCAGCAGCGCGTACGGCCACAAAGCGGCGATCCAGTCGGCGGCGGCGCTGAAGTGCGCGAGCCGCCCCGGCCGCCAGCCCTGCAGCCAGTTCGCGTGGTACGGGTTGTCCGGAACGACGTTGACCGCGACGAGCAGCACGACGACCGCCAGCAACGCGAGCCGCAGCAGCGCGCGCGGCGGCCCCGCCGAGGCGACGACCAGCGCGAGCCCGCCGACCGCGAGCCCGCCGACCGCGCCGGGCGTGATCCACGCGAACGCGTGCTCGGGGCCGAACTGCACCGCGTACGCGAGCGCCCTCGTCGCCAGCGCGACGATCACCAGTGCGAGGGCGAGCGCCGTGCGCGGCGCGCGCGGCGCCGCGACCGCCGCCAGCGTCAGCCCCGCGGCGAGCACGGCCGACGCGGTGACGATCGCTTCGGCCATCACGAACTCGGCAGGCCCGAAACCCGTGCGGCCGAGCTGCGGCGCGGCGAACCCGAAGAAGCGCGCGACGGCATCGAGCGTCGGTTGCACCTCGCCGAGACCGAACAGCATCGGCCCGGCGTGGATCTGCGCGAGCGGCCAGAAGGCGAGCAGCAGCAGGGCCGTCGTCGCGTCGCGCGCAAACCATTGCGCGCGCAGCCGCGCGAGCCGGCCGCGGTCGATCAGCGCTTCGGCAAAGGGCGCGGCGGCGAGCGCGCCGAGCGCAACACCCGCGCTGTTGGCGGCGAAGTCGACGTTCGACGCGATGCGTCGCGGCAGATAGGTCTGCAGCGCCTCGATCCCGGCCGACAGCAGCACGCCGGCGAGCACGGCGACGAGCACCGCGCGCACGCCGCGCAACCGCGGGTGCAGCGCGAGCACGCCGATCGCGCCGAACGGCGCGTAACCCGCGACGTTCACCGCGACGTCGAAGCCCGTGATGTAGCGCGGCAGCGGCGCGGTCAGGAAGGCCCACGGGCTCACGCCCAGATCGCGCCAGCCCGACCACGGGGCGAGGCTCGCATAGACGATCAGCACCGCGTACGCGAACCACGCGACGCGCGCCAGCGGTGAAGCGCGCCGCTGCCAGAACGCGTCGTCGATGGTCGGGAACGAGGGGCCGAAGCCCGGAAACTTGCCGAAGGACATCGCGGATCAACGTGAACGTCGCAACGCGACGCTCGCAGCTCCCCTCTCCCTGCGGGAGAGGGGCTGGGGGTGAGGGAACGGGCTGGCGACGTTCATGCTTCGGGGTGGCCGCTGCCATGCCCGTTTGCCGCGTATCGCGACGCTGCGGCCGATTGTCGAGGCCGTCGCGGACCGTGGCAAGACCGCAGCAGTCCGATGACGGGTCGATGGTAAATTGCCTGCGCCCGTGCACGCCTCGCCTCCGATGTCCGCGTCTCTACCGCCCACAGTGCTCGCCGGCGTGCCGCCCCCGGCGGTTGCGCCGTCGGCGTTCGCCGCGCCGCTGCATGCGCCGACGCTCGAGGCGGCCTTGCCCGGCGTCCTGGTCGAAACCGTCGTCAGCACCGGGTCGACGAACGTCGACCTGCTCGCGCGCACGCGCGCCGCGGCGCCGGCGCGGCCGATCCTGCGCGCCGCATTGACGCAGACCGCAGGCCGCGGCCGGTTCGGGCGCAAATGGCTGACCGCACCGGGCTCGGCGCTGCTGTTCTCGGTCGCGCTGCCGCTCGCGCAGGCGCGCGCGCGCTCGGCGGCGGTGACGCTCGTGTGCGGCGTTGCGGTGGCCGAAGTGCTGCGCGACGCCGGCGTGCCGGTGCAATTGAAGTGGCCCAACGACGTGCTGCTCGCCGGTCGCAAGCTGGCGGGCATCCTGACCGAGCTGGCGGTCGATCCGCGCGGCGCGCGCACCCTCGTTGTCGGCGTCGGCGTCAACCTGTGGTTCGACGAGGCGACAGTCGCGGCGATCGGGCGCCCCGTCGCCACGCTCGACGAATGCCTCGCGCGCGAGCATCTCGCGCAGTCGCGCGAAGCGTGGATCGCGCGGCTCGCGCGCGCGATGCTCGCCGCGGTGCCGGACTTCGTCGCGCACGGATTCGCGCCGTTCCAGCCGCGTTTCAACCGCCTGTTCGCCTACGCGGGGCAGCAGATCGAGCTGGTCGAGCACGGCATGGTGGTCGCGCAGGGGGAAGCGCAGGGCGTGGATGCCGACGGCCATCTGATGCTCGCGACCGCGGCCGGCGCGCGCGCCTTCGGCGTCGGAGAACTGTCGCTGCGGCCGCGGGCGGCGTGAGCGCATGAGCTGGTTGGTCATCGACGCCGGCAACACGGCGGTCAAGTGGGCGCATAGCGACGCCGAGGGCAATCGCTTCATCGGCACCGGCGTCGAGTACCGGTTGAACCTGCAGCCGCTCGCGGAAAGGCTCGCCTCGGCGTGGCGGCTGCCGCGCCCGACGGCGGCCTTCGCATGCAGCGTGGCCGACGACGAAACGATGCAGGCGATCGAAAAGGCGGTCGACGAAGTCGCCGCGATCGACGTGCAATGGCTGCGCGCGCAGCCGCACTTCGCCGGGCGCGGGCCGGGCTACGGGCTCGCGCTGATCAACGGCTACCGCGATCCGCTGCAGCTCGGCGCCGACCGCTGGCACGCGATGATCGCCGCCTGCGCCAAGTACCCGAACGAGTCGCTGGTCGTCGCCACCAGCGGCACCGCGACCACCGTCGACTGCGTGCGCGGCGAAACGGGCAAGGCGGCGCTTTTCCTGGGCGGCGTGATCGCGCCGGGCTTCGAGCTGATGGTCGCGAGCCTCGCGCGCGGCACCGCGCGGCTGCCGCTGGCCGAAGGCCGCATCGTGCCGCACCCCGACAACACGGACGATGCGATCGCCACCGGAACGATCAACGCGCAGCTCGGACTGATCGAGCGCGTCGCGCGCGGCTTTTCGGCCGAACTCGCCGGCGAAGGGCGGCCGGTGCCGCGGCTGCTGCTGTCGGGCGGGCGCGCGCGTTCGCTGTTCGCCGCGCTCGGCCGCCATCTGCTCGCCGAACGCATCGTCACCGCGGTGTCGATCGAAGACAACCTGGTGCTGCGCGGCGTGGCGCTGCGCGCGCACGCCGAAGCGGCCGCGCCGCCGCGTCCGGCGGCATGAAGCTCGCGTTCCTGCTGCTGGTGCTCGCCAACCTCGCGGTGTTCGCGTGGCAGCAGGGCGTGTTCGGGCGGCTTCCCGAAAGCGGGCGCGAGCCCGGACGCATCGCGCGTCAGCTCGAACCGGAGCGCATCCGCGTGCTGACCGAGAAGGAGGTGCAGCAGCTTCGCGAGAAGGCGCGGCAGGCACCCGCGGCGATCGTCGCGGGCGTCGACTTCGCCGGCGGACAGGCCTGCCTCGAGTTCGGCGACTTCACGCAGGCCGACGCCGCGCGCGCGCTCGCGCGCCTGGCGCCGCTGAACCTGGGCGAGCGGCTCGCATCGCGATCGGTCGAGCTGCCCGGCTGGTACATGGTCTACGTGCCGCCGTACAAGACGCGCGCCGAGGTCGAGCGCGCCGCGGCCGAGCTGCGCAAGCTCGGCGTCAAGGAGCTGCTGGTGATCGCCGACAACTCGCCGATGCGTTTCGGCATCGCGCTCGGCTCCTTCAAGGACCAGGAACTGGCGAACCGCCACCTCGAGGACCTGCAGCGCCGCGGCGTGACGAGCGCGCGCGTGGCCGACAAGCCTTCGGCCGCGCCGGGCACGCGGCTGCAGATCAAGGGCGTGGACGCCGCGCTCGCGCGCGAACTGGCCGCGGTGCAGAAGGAGTTTCCGCAGAGCAAGCTCGCGGCGTGCCAGTGAGTCGGATCGCGAACTGCGGATCGCGACCGAGGCCTGCCGACCTCCCTTTGAAAAAGCGGGGCAAGGGGGGATTTCTACAACGCATCGCGCGCGCAGCGCCGCATTGCCCGCGGACACGCCGTGGCACCTCAGCGCTGCCCGATCCGCGCGCGGATCTCCTCGGCGAGCTTCGGCAACTGCGCGCGTCGCGCGGCGAGCTTTGTCGAGTCCGGATCGCGCTGGCGCGCGCCCCAGATCGCCTGCGGAAAGTGCGTGTCGTCGGCGAAGCGCGGGATCACGTGCCAGTGCAGATGCGGCACGACGTTGCCCAGGCTCGCCAGATTGATCTTGTCCGGCGCGAGCACCGCGCGCAACGCGTCCTCGACCGCATACACCGCCGCCATCACGCGCGCGAGCGCCGACGCGTCGAGATCGGTCATCTCTCTTACGTGCGCATTGACGATCACGCGCGCGAAGCCGGGGTAGTCGGGCTCGTCGATCAGCACGACGCGCAGCAGTTCGTTCTTCAGAACGAGCGCGCCGCCGTCTTCGCGGCACAACGAGCAGTCGGTCGCGCTCACACCAGGACCCGCTCGATCCCGCCCGCGTTCGCCTTCGCGACGTAGTCGGCCATCCAGTTCTCGCCGAGCAGCCGGCGCGCCATCTCGATCACGATGTAGTCGGCGTCGGTGTCGGCGTCTTCGTTGTAGCGCTTCAAGCCCTGCAGGCAGCTCGGGCACGAGGTCAACACCTTGACCTCGCCCTTGAAACCGTCGGCGCGCAGCTTGCCGGCAACCTTGCGGAGCTCCTCTTCCTTGCGGAAGCGCACCTGCGTGGAGATGTCGGGCCGCGCGAGCGCGAGCGAGCCCGACTCGCCGCAGCAGCGGTCGCTTTTTTCGATCCGGGTGCCGTCGCCGGTGGCGATCAGCGCGTTGACCGTCTTCAGCGGATCCTGCTGCTTCATCGGCGTATGGCAGGGGTCGTGATACATGTAGCGCACGCCGGTCACGCCTTCGAGCTTCACGCCCTTCTCGAGCAGGTATTCGTGGATGTCGACGATGCGCGAGCCGGGGAAGATCTCCTCGAACTTGTAGCCGGCGAGCTGGTCGTAGCACGTCCCGCAACTGACGACCACCGTCTTGATGTCGAGGTAGTTCAGCGTGTTGGCCACGCGATGGAACAGCACGCGGTTGTCGGTGATGATCTTCTCGGCGCGGTCGAACTGGCCCGAGCCGCGCTGCGGATAGCCGCAGCACAGGTAACCGGGCGGCAGCACCGTCTGCACGCCGACGTGCCACAGCATCGCCTGCGTGGCGAGTCCGACCTGCGAGAACAGGCGCTCGGAGCCGCAGCCGGGGAAATAGAACACCGCTTCGGCGTCGGACGAAGTCGCGCGCGGGTCGCGGATGATCGGCACGTAGCGGGCGTCCTCGATGTCGAGCAGCGCGCGCGCGGTCTTCTTCGGCAGCCCGCCCGGCATCTTCTTGTTGACGAAATGGATCACCTGCTCCCGCACGGGCGGCTTGCCGGTGGTCGCCGGCGGCCGCTTCGTCTGGGCCTTGCCGAGCGCGCGGAAGACGTTGACGCCGAGCCGCTGCGCCTTGTAGCCCCAGTCGATCATGAGCTTGCGCGCGAGCTTGATCGTCTGCGGGTTGGTCGCGTTCAGGAAGAACATCGTCGCGGCGCTGCCCGGATTGAAGCGCTTCTTGCCCATCCGGCGCAGCAGGTCGCGCATCGCCATCGACACGTCGCCGAAGTCGATGTCGACCGGGCAGGGCGTCAGGCACTTGTGGCAGATCGTGCAGTGGTCGGCGACGTCGGAGAACTCGTCCCAGTGCTTGATCGACACGCCGCGGCGCGTCTGCTCCTCGTACAGGAAGGCCTCGATCAGCAGCGAGGTCGCGAGGATCTTGTTGCGCGGCGAGTACAGCAGGTTGGCGCGCGGCACGTGGGTCGAGCACACCGGCTTGCACTTGCCGCAGCGCAGGCAGTCCTTGATCGCGTCCGAGATCGAGTTGATGTCGGACTGCTGCATGATCAGCGACTCGTGGCCGAGCAGGTTGAAGCTCGGCGTGTACGCGTTCTCCAGCGTCGCGCCCGGCAGCAGCTTCCCTTTGTTGAAGCGTCCTTCAGGATCGACGCGTGCCTTGTAAGCGCGGAACTCGCGCGTTTCCTCGTCGGTCAGGAACTCGAGCTTGGTGATGCCGATGCCGTGCTCGCCCGAGATCACGCCGTTCAGCTCGCGCGCGATCTTCATGATCCGCGCCACCGCCGCGTGCGCGGTGCGCAGCATTTCGTAGTCGTCGGAGTTGACGGGGATGTTGGTGTGCACGTTGCCGTCGCCGGCGTGCATGTGCAGCGCGACGAACACGCGCCCGTGCAGCACGCGCTGGTGGATCGCTTCGCATTCGGCGAGCACCGGCGCGAACGCCGCGCCCGAGAAGATCCGCTCGAGCGGCGCGCGCACCTCGGTCTTCCACGACACGCGGATCGTGCGGGACTGCAGCAGGTCGATCACCGCCAGGTCGGGCCGCGCGCCGGCGGCCGGCGGCGCGACGTGCGTGATGCCGAGCCGCGCGAGCGGTTCGGCTGCCTGCGCGAGCGGCGTGTCGAAGTGCTCCAGCAGATACGTCCAGCGCCGGCGCGTGAACGCGACCAGCTCGCGCGCCTGTTCGACGCGATCGCCGAGGATCTCGTCGCGCGACAGGCGGTCGAACTCGACGTCGCCGGTCTTGCCGAGGACGAACTCGGTCGCGAGGAAGGCGTCGATGCCGTCGAGCAGCGCGAGCTTGTTCTTGATCGACAGCTCGATGTTGATGCGCTCGATCGCGTTCGTGTAGTCGCCCATCCGGTCCAGCGGGATGACGACGTCCTCGTTCAGCTTGAATGCGTTGGTGTGCTTGGAGATCGCGGCGGTCTTCGCGCGGTCGAGCCAGAACTTCTTGCGCGCTTCGCCGCTGGCGGCGACGAAACCTTCGCCGCCGCGCGCGTTGGCGATGCGCACGACTTCCGAAGTCGCGTGCGCGACCGCAGCGTCGTCGTCGCCGACGAGGTCGCCCAGCAGCACCATCTTCGGCAGCACGCCGCGCCTGGACTTGGTCGTGTAGCCGACCGCGCGCAGGTAGCGCTCGTCGAGGTGTTCGAGCCC
>BOKW01000004.1 GCA_016861185.1 Betaproteobacteria bacterium | reverse complement strand
CGGCAGCGCCTCGAACAACTCGCGCTCCCGCGGCTCGAATTCCGCTTCGTGTCTCGTGTGCATGAACACTCAACGCCCCTCAACTCGATTCGTGCACCTGCGCGGCGAAAAATTCACAGGCTCTCAGGCGGCGCGACGCCGCGCGGACGGCAGCCACGCGGCGCGCAGTGCCGCCATCTCGTCCCACGCCGCTTCGTACTCGCGGCCGAGGCGCTCGACGAGTTCGGCGGCGCCCGGGATGTCATGCACCGCGCCGATGCCCTGGCCACAGCCCCAGATCGTCTTCCATGTCTTGGGCCTGTCGCGATCGGAGCCGAAGTTCATCGTCGACGGGTCGCTGACCGGCAGGTTGTCGGGGTCGAGGCCGGCGTTGCGGATCGACGGTTTCAGGTAGTTGCCCAGCACGCCGGTGAACAGGTTCGTGTAGGCGATGTCTTCGGCCGAGCACTCGACGATCATCCGCTTGTAGGCTTCGTCGGCGCGCGCTTCCTTCGTCGCGATGAACGCCGAGCCGATGTAGGCGAGGTCGGCGCCGGTCGCCTGCGCCGCGAGCACCGAGCGGCCGGTGGCGATTGCGCCCGACAGCAGCAGCGGCCCGTCGAACCATGCGCGGATCTCCTGCACCAGCGCGAACGGCGACAGCCCGCCCGCATGGCCTCCGGCGCCGGCGGCGACCGCGATCAGCCCGTCGGCGCCCTTGTCGATCGCCTTGCGCGCGAAGCTGTCGTTGATCACGTCGTGCAGCACGATGCCGCCGTAGCCATGGACCGCATCGTTGACCTCGACGCGCGCGCCCAGCGAGGTGATCACGATCGGCACGCGGTACTTCACGCACAGCGCCAGGTCGTGCTCGAGCCGGTCGTTCGACCTGTGCACGATCTGGTTCACCGCGAACGGCGCGGCGGGGCGATCGGGGTGGCGGCGATCGTGCTCGGCCAGCTCGGCGCTGATCCGCTGCAGCCATTCCTCGAGCTGCTCGGCGGGGCGCGCGTTCAGCGCCGGGAACGAGCCGACGATGCCGGCCTTGCACTGCGCGACGACCAGGTCGGGATTCGAAATGATGAACAGCGGCGAGCCGACGATCGGCAGGCGAAGCTTGTCTTTCAGGATCGGGGGCAGGCTCATGGTTTCGGGCTCTCGTCGTCCTGCTCGGGCGCAGCGTGCGCGCAAGCCGCATGGTGCCATCTTCCGTTCGGGCGTGGCGCCCGACGATACAATCGCCGCATGAGCGATCGGCCTGCAGATCCCCGCATTCGGGCGTGCGCGAGATGACCGGATCGGCGAACGGGGCGGGAGCGGGTCGCGCGGCCGTGCTGGTGGGCGCAGGCATGGTCGCCGCGCTCAACGTCGGCAAGCTGCCGCCGGCACTGCACGAGCTTCAGCACGAGTTCGGCCTGTCGCTGGTGCAGGTGAGCTGGATGCTCTCGCTGTTCCTGCTCGGTTCGGCGCTGTTCGGCATCGTCGGCGGCTCGCTCGCCGATCGCTTCGATCCGCGGCGCGTGATGATCGGCGGGCTGCTGCTCACCGCACTCACCGGCGCGCTGGGCGCGCTGGCGCAGAGCGCGCCGGTGCTGTTCGCGAGCCGCGCGCTCGAGAGCGTGGCGTTCCTGCTCACCGTGCTGCCGGCGCCGGCGTTGCTGCGCCGGACAGTGCCCGGCGCCTCGTTGCGCGGCTGGCTGGGCGTCTGGGCCACCTACATGCCGATCGGCATGGGCGCCGCGCTGTTCTTCGCGCCGGCGCTGATGACCCTGGGCGGGTGGCGAGGCGCGTGGGCGTTCTGCGCCGCCGTCGCGGCGGCCTGGGCGCTGCTGGTCGCGGCCACCCAGCCGCGCGGCGCGGCGCACGCTGCGCCGCCGGCACCGATCGGCGCGCTCGCGCTCGCGACGCTGCGCTCGCGCGGACCGTGGCTGCTCGCGCTTTGCTTCGGGTTCTATGCCGGGCAGTTCATGGGCATCTTCGGCTTCCTGCCGAGCGTGTACGCCGAATACGGCGTCTCGGCCCAGCTGGGCGCATCGCTGACCGCGTTGGCGGTGGCGAGCAACGCCGGTGGCGGACTCGCAGCGGGCCTGCTGATGCAGCGAGGCGTCGATCGCTCGACGCTGATCGTCGTCGTCGGCCTCACGATGGCCACGTGCGCCTGGCTCGCGTTCGGAAGTGCGGTGGATTTCGGCTGGCGCTACGCGGCGATCGTGGTGCTCTCGGCGGTGGGCGGACTGATTCCCGGCGCCCTGTTCGCGACCGCGCCCTTCTATGCGCCGTCGATCGCGGCGGTATCCACCACGGTCGGCCTGATGCAGCAGGGATCGGGCCTCGGTCAGTTGCTGCTGCCTCCGGCGATCGCCGCGCTCGCGCAATACAGCGGCGGATGGAGTTCGACCTGGATCGCCACCGGAGCGGCAGCACTGGTCACGGTGGCGCTCGGCCTGTCGATCAGGCGCTACGACGCAGTGAGGCCGCGTTGAGAAGCCGGGGGTGTGAACCGCCCTACTGCTCGCCGAGCAGCCGGCGTGCGCGCTCCAGGTCGGTACCCTGCGCGGCTGCGCGTGCCGCGTCGGCCGCCTGCGCCGCCCGGCTGCGTCGCTGCACCCGCCACCAGACGAGGCCGCCCGACAGCAGCAACGCAAACGGGCCGAGCCACAGCAGCCAGGTGCTGCTCTTCATCGGCGGCCGGTAGAGGACGAAGTCGCCGTAGCGCTGCACGAGGTAGGCCTTGATCTCGTCGTCGCTGCGCCCGGCGAGGATCTGGTTCTCGACCTGGTGGCGCAGGTCGGCAGCGAGTTCGGCGTTGGAATCGGCCAGCGTCTGGTTCTGGCAGACCAGGCAACGCAGCTCCTCGGCGAGTCGGTGGTAGCGCGCGCGCTGTTCGGGTGAACCGAGAATGCCGGTGTCGGTGGGTCCGGTGGCGGCGGCGGTGGCGGCGGGGGACGCGGGCGCTGCGGTGGCGGCGGGGGAAGCGGGCGCTGCGGTGGCGGGGGCGGAAGCGGCGGCAGGCGCATCCGCGGCGCCAGCCGGCCAGAGCAGCGACGCGCCGAGCAGCGCGGCGGCGAGCGAGACGATCGCGAGCGGCGTGCGCATCACGAGCCGCGCAGCTGCCGCACCATCGGCAGCACCTTGTTTTGCAGCACGTCGCGCGTAACCGGGCCGACCTGCTTGAAGCGGATCACGCCGTGCTGGTCGATCAAAAAGGTTTCGGGGGCGCCGTAGACGCCGTAGTCGATCGCCACGCCGCCCTTGATGTCGCTGACCACCACCATGTACGGATTGCCCAGCTTGCGCAGCCACGCGATCGAGTTGTCGGGCATGTCTTTCCAGGCCAGTCCCACGATCGGCAGCTCGCCGGACTTCGCGAGGTCGTTGAACACCGGGTGCTCGACCTGGCAGGCCGAGCACCACGAACCCCAGACGTTGAGCAGCCAGACCTGTCCGCGCATCGCCTCGGGCGTCCAGGCGCGCGACAGGTCGTGCGTGACCGGCAGCGAGAACATCGGCGCCGGCTTGCCGATCAGCGGCGACGGAATCTCGCGCGGATCGCGATCGAGGCCCCTCATCAGGAACCACGCGATCACGGCAAAGACCGCGACCGGAAGGACGAAGCGCATCGCCCTCATCGCGGTGCGCTCCCGTGCAGAAGACGGAGGGCGGGGCGGACTGCGCGACCGCGGGTGCCGATCACGCGGGCTGTCCTCCGGGTAGCGCCCGTGCCGCGCGCTCGAGCGCGCGGCGGCGGTAGCGTCGATCGGCTGCGGCGACGAAGCCGCCGATCGCCATCAGCACGCAGCCGAGCCAGATCCAGTTGACGAAGGGCTTCACGTGTGCGCGGACCACCCAGGCGCGCTCGCCGATCGGCTCGCCCATCGACAGGTAGACGTCGCGCAGCAGGCTGCGATCGATCGCCGCCTCGGTCATCGGCATGCCGGAGGCGCGATAGACGCGTTTCTCGGGCGAGAGCATCGCGATCGGAGCGGACTCGCCAGCACCGGCGCGGCGGATCTCGAAGATGCCGCGCGTGCCGTCGTAGTTCGGCCCGGTGATCGGAGCCAGTCCGACGAAGCGGATGTCGTAGCCGCCGATCTCGATGCGCTGGCCCACTTCCATGCGCAGTTCGCGGCCGCTCTCGTAGCTGGTGACCAGCGTCACGCCGGCCACGAACACCGCGACCCCGAGATGCGCGAAGTGCATGCCCCAGGCGCTGGCCGGATGCACGCCGATGCGGCGCAGCGACAGCCTGCCGTCGGCGCCGCGCAGCATGTCGCGCACCGCGACCACGACGCAGGCTGCGATCCACAGCGCGAACATCAGGCCGAGGCTGGTCATCGGGCGGAAACCGTCTGCGGCGAGCGGCAGCAGCAGCGCGGCGATCACCGACACCGCGAACGCCCAGCGCAACCGCGCGACCAGTTCGGGCAACTCGACCTTCTTCCAGCGCGCCAGCGGCCCGATGCCCATCAGGAACAGCGCCGGCGCCATCAGCGGATAGAACACCGCGTCGAAATAGGGCGGCCCGACCGAGATCTTGCCCAGGCCGAGCGTGTCGAGCACCAGCGGATACAGCGTGCCGAGCAGCACGGCCGCCATCGCGACGCTGAGCAGCACGTTGTTGGCCAGCAGCAGCGATTCGCGCGACACCGCCGCGAAACCCGGGCCGTTGCCGATCGCCGGCGCGCGCCAGGCGAACAGCAGCAGCGAGCCGCCCACCACGAACGCCAGGAACGCGAGAATGAAGACGCCGCGCGCCGGATCGGTGGCGAACGCGTGCACCGAAGTGAGCACGCCCGAGCGCACGAGGAAGGTGCCCAGCAGGCTCAGGCTGAAGCCGATGATCGCCAGCAGCACGGTCCAGCTGCGGAAGGTGCCGCGCTTCTCGGTGACCGACAGCGAGTGCACCAGCGCGGTGGCGATCAGCCAGGGCATGAACGAGGCGTTCTCGACCGGATCCCAGAACCACCACCCGCCCCAGCCGAGTTCGTAGTACGCCCAGAACGAGCCCAGCGCGATGCCGAGCGTGAGGAAGCACCAGGCCACCGTGGTCCAGGGCCGCGCCCAGCGTGCCCAGGCCGCGTCGAAGCGCCCGCCGATCAGGCCGGCCACCGAGAACGCGAAGGCCACCGAGAGCCCGACGTAGCCCATGTAGAGCAGCGGCGGGTGGAACACCATGCCGGCGTCCTGCAGCAGCGGATTCAGGTCGCGTCCGTCCGACGGCGGCGGTACCAGCCGATCGAACGGGTTCGACGTGAACAGCAGGAACATCAGGAAGCCGGCCGCCACGAGCCCCATCGTGGAGAGGATGCGCGCGCGCAGCACCAGCGGCAGCGAGGTGGAGAACACCGCGACGGCGCCGGTCCAGCACGACAGGATCAGCACCCACAGCAGCATCGAGCCTTCGTGCGAGCCCCAGGTCGCCGCGATCCGGTAGTGCAGCGGCAGGCTCAGGTTCGAGTGACTCGCCACCAGCCCGACGCTGAAGTCGTTGCCGACGAACAGCGCAGTGAGCAGGCCGAATGCGAGGATCGCCAGCGCCGCGAGCGTCATCGCGGCCGGGCGCGCCACCGCCATCAGGCGTGCGCCGGTCGCCCCGCCCATCGCGGCGCCGGTCATCGGCAGGATGCCCAGCGCGAGCGACACCGCCAGCGCGAGCGCCAGTGCGAATTGACCCAGTTCAGCGATCATGCCCGCCTCCGTGCCTTGTTCGTCGATCGATTCGCCGGCCGTGCGTTGCCGCGATGGCTTCGCACGTACTCACTGCTTCGACGCCTCCTGGAACTGCGCCGGCGCGCCCACCGGATGACCGGCGCGCTTCAGCGCTTCGGCAGCCTCGGGCGGCATGTAGTTCTCGTCGTGTTTGGCGAGCACTTCGCGCGCCTTGAAGGTGCCGTCGTGCTCCAGCGTGCCCTGCGCGACCACGCCGCGCCCTTCGCGGAACAGGTCGGGCAGGATGCCGGTATAGGCGACCTGGATCGTCTTCGCGTTGTCGGTCACGCCGAAAGTGACGGTGGTGCCGTCGCCGACACGGGCGACGCTCTCCGGCACGACCAGTCCGCCGATGCGGAACGGCTTGCCTTTCGGCGCTTCGCCGTCGGCGATCTGCGTGGGCGTGTAGAAGAAGACGAGATTGCTGCGGAACGCGTTCAGGACCAGTGTCGCGGCGATCGCCAGCGCGCCGAGCCCGGCGACGATCCACAGCATGCGCTTGTGACGCGGTTTCATCGATTCGTGCCTCCGGAGCGTGTCGTCGCCGCGATCGAGCGCTCCGCACGCATGGCGGCCGCACGCCGCCAGCTCTCGCGGCGGTGGTGGCGCAGCCACGCGAGTTCGACGATCAATGCGATCGCCAGCATGCCGTACGAGCTCCAGACGTAGAACCCGTAGCCGCCCATCGCGAGCCATTCGCTCATCGCGTGGCCGCTCCGGCCATGGTCGGGCCAGCCTCGCCCGGCCTTTCGAGTGCGCCGACCCAGCCGCTGAGCGCTTCGCGCTCGACGATGATGCTGCGCACCCGGTAGAGCGCGACCGCGATCGTGTAGGCCCAGGCTGCCAGCGTCATCAGCAGCATCGCGGTGAGCATCGTGTGCGCCATCTTCGGAGCCGCGGTCATCGAGATCGAAGAGCCCTGGTGCAGCGTGTTCCACCAGCGCACCGAGAAGTAGATGATCGGAACGTTGATCGCGCCCACCAGCGCGAGCACCGCCGCGGCGCGGTCGGCGCGGCGCGGATCGTCGATCGAGGCACGCAGCGCGATGAACCCGAGGTAGAGGAACAGCAGGATCAGGGTGGAGGTGAGCCGGGCGTCCCAGACCCAGTAGGCGCCCCAGGTGGGGCGGCCCCAGAAGGCGCCGGTCCAGAGCGAGACGAATGCGAACATCGCGCCGGTGGGCGCGAGCGCCTGCGCCATCATTGCCGACAGCCGCGTATTGAACGCGAGCGAGATCGCGCACCACGACGCCATGACCAGATAGGTGAACATCGCCATCCAGGCGGCGGGCACGTGAATGAAGATGATCCGGTAGGCCTCGCCCTGCTGCCAGTCGGTGGGCGCGACGAAGAACCCGACGTACAGGCCGGCAAGCGCGAGGATTGCGGCGGCCGCTCCGAACCATGGGATCAGCTGGCCTGCCAGCGGGTAGAAACTGGCAGGTGACGCGTACCGGAACCAGATGCTGCCGGCGCTGGACGACGGGGTGCTCATTCGTGGGCGATTCTAACCGCTAACGCGGTCGCACCCGGGCCCAATACCCACGCGGCGATCAAGCCCGCGCCGAGCAGCGAGAGGTGCGCATCGGCGCCCAGTCCGGAGGTGAACGATTCGACCGCGCCGGCGCCGAAGATCAGCACCGGCACGGCCAGCGGCAGCACCAGCAGCGCGAGCAGCGACGAACCGCCACGCGCCCCCAGCGTGAGCGCGGCAGCCACCGCTCCGAGCCACGACAGGATCGGCGTGCCGATCGCCAGCGAGGCAGCCAGCACCGCGATCGCATCGGCGGGCAGGCCGAACTGCAGTCCCGCTACCGGCGACAGCAGCACCAGCGGCACGCCGGTGGCCAGCCAGTGCGCGAGCACCTTGCCGGCGACCAGCGCCTGCAGCGGCGCTGGCGCGAGCACCATCTGCTCGAGCGTACCGTCGCCGTGGTCGACGGCGAACAGGCGCGACAGCCCGAGCAGGCTCGCCAGCAGCGCGGCGACCCAGGCGATGCCCGGCGCGATCGCGCGCAGCAGCGCCGGGTCGGGGCTGACCGCCAGCGGAAACAGGCTGGTCACCAGCAGGAAGAACAGCAGGATCACCGCCAGCTCGGCACGCGATCGCATCGCCAGGCGCAGATCGCGCCGGCAGGCCCATCCGAGCGCGGCGAAGGCCCCGGTGGCGGCGTGCTCCCTCATGACCGGACTGCGCCCAGGTCGAGCACCAGCGGCGGCTGCGCGCAGGGCAGCTGCTGGTGCGTGGCCACGAGCGCCAGTCCGCCTCGCGCCAGATGCTCGTCGAGCAGGTTGCCCAGCGTGCGCAAGCCGGCCGCGTCGAGCGCAGTGCCCGGCTCGTCGAGCAGCCACAGCGGACGCATCGACAACGCCAGGCGCGCCAGCGAGAGCCGGCGACGCTGGCCGGCCGACAGGCGCACGAACGGCAGCTGCGCCTGCCGCTCGAGCCCGACGCGGGCCAGTTGCGCGTCGATGCGCGCGGGGTCGTGCCCGAGACCGTCGAGCGCGGCCTGGAGGACCAGGTTCTCGCGCGCTTCGAGGTTGTCCTTCCAGCCGCTCGCGTGCCCCTGGTACAGGCAGTCGGCGCGCCACTGCGCGGAATCGGGCCGGCGAACCGCGCCGCACCACAGGATCTCGCCGGCCACCGGGCGTGCGAGTCCGGCGATCGCGCGCAACAGCGTCGACTTGCCGCTGCCGTTGGGGCCGACCAGCATCATCCAGCGCGCCCGCGGCACGCGCAGGTCGAGCCCGTCGAACAGCGTGCGATAGCCTGCCGCGCAGGCCAGCGCGCGAACCTCGAGTCCGTCGAAGTCCGGCGTGCCGCTCAAGGCGTGACCACGCGATCGATCACGATCGCGACGTCGTGCTGGCCCGGTGCGACGCCGGCGAGTTGCCCGTAGAGGTCGCCGGGCTGGCGCATCGCGTTGCCGCTGCGGCTGAGCCGCGCCTCGAGCACCAGCGATTCGGCCGACGAGAGCCGCCGCGAGGGGTCCATCGCGTCGGCGTCGCCGATCGTGAATTTCATCGGCAGGCGGGCGTTCGTTTCGCGCACCGCGGCAATCGGGATCGGCGGGCCGCCGGCCTGGCGGGCGATCACGTAGAGCGTGTCGCCGGCGCGCACCCGGTCGGCCAGCCCGGCATCGATCGAGACGGTGCCGGTGACGCTGGAGGCGGCCGTCGCGCCCGGGGCTTGCGCTTCGCCGGCGGCTGCGGGCGCGGCGCTGCTGCCGGCCGAGGGCGCAGCAGGGGTGCCGGCCGAGGATCGTGCGCCGCCTTGCGCGAGCTCGGAGTCGACGCGCGCGAGCACCTGGCCGATCTGCGCCGCGTCGTCGGAGCCGGCCGGCAGGCTGTCGAGCAGCTTCTTCAGGTAGCCGCGCGCGGCTTCGAGATTGCCGAGGCGGTACTGCGCCGCGCCCATCAGTGCGATCGCCTTGGCTTCGTCGGGGTCGGCGGCCAGCGCGCGCTCGAGCAGTTCGGTGGGCCGGCCGGAGAAGTCGCCCTTCGCCAGCACCGCGAGCGATTCGGCATAGTCGGCGAGCAGGCGCGCATCGGCGGGCAGCAGGCGCGTCGCCTGCTCGAACGCGGCCACCGCTTCCGCGTGGCGGCCCTGCATCCGGCGCGCCTCGGCGAGCATCGCCCAGGCCTCGCCGTCGTCGGGTCGCTCGCGGGTGCGCTGCTCGATGCCGGCGACGAGCGCCTCGACGTCGCCGGCGTCGACCGGCGGATGCCCGGCGCGCAGGTCGAGGCTCGCGAGCTCGGGCGCGCCGACCCGGTGATAGACTCCCACCGCGATCAGCGGCACCAGCAGTGCGAGCGCCAGCGCGACCAGCGTCGCGGCGCGTCCTGGCGCCGCCGCCGCGCTGCGGGGGCGTGCGTCGCTGGCGGCGGCGGTGCCGCGCGCGCCGGCAGCCGCGCGGCCGGGGGCCGTGCCCTGCGGCGCGGTGCCCGCATCGGGAAGGTCTTCGGCGACCTGGCGCAGCAGGTCGGCCTGCGCCTGCTCGGCGTCGGCGTCGCTCAGGCGTCCGGCGGCGCGCTCGCGTTCGATCTCGTTCCTGCGGTCGCGAAAGACCGCGAGACGGCGGCGATCTTCGTCACGCGCGTCGGCCTGTACCGGAGGGCGTGACGACAGCAGCGGCCAGACGATGGCCGCGGTCGCCACGAGCGTGGCGACGGCAATGGATACCCAGAGAAGCATCGGCGGGAACCGGCCGGCGGGGCGCGGCGAAAGGAGTCCGGATCAGCGCGGATTGTCGCACAGGCGCACGGCTGCGCCGTTCAATGCCCCGGAGGAAGCTCGCCCCGCGCCAGGCGCTCGCCGAGCAGGTCGAGAAAGCGCGTGCACGCCTCGAGTTGCGCGATCTCGACGTATTCGTCGGGCTGGTGCGCAACGCGGATCTCCCCCGGGCCGCAGACGATGGTGGGCACGCCGATTTCCTGCAGGATGCCCGCCTCGGTGCCGAAGCTGACCCGGCCCGCCGACAGGTGGCCGCACAGTGGCATGATCGCCTGCGCCAGGTAGACGTTGCCGCGCTCGTCGAGTGCCGGCGTGTCGAAGATCTCCTCGAACCCGATCGCCGCATCGGGCGAGATCGCGCGCATGGCCGGCAGCAGCACCTCGTCGCAATACGCGCGGACCTCGCCCAGCACGTCGGTCGAACGCGTGCCGGGCAGCGTGCGGATCTCGAGCAGGAATTCGCAGTCTTTCGCGGTGATGTTGTGCGCGGTGCCGCCTTCGATGCGCCCGACGTGCACGCTGCTGTGCGGGAACTCGAAGCCGTCGTGGCGGGCCGCCGCGTTCAGGCGCTTCTGCAGCGCGTTGACGAAGACGATGATCTCGGCCGCGCACTCCACTGCCGACACGCCCCGGTCGCGCAGCGACGAATGCACCGAATGGCCGCGCACCTTCACGCGATAGCCGGCCGAGCCCTTGTTCGCGACGACCACCCGCATCGAGGTCGGTTCGCCGATGATGCACGCCGCCGGGCGCACCGGCGCGGCCGCCAGCAGCGCCGCGAGGTGGCGCATGCCGCGCATGTCGGTCTCCTCGTTGTACGAGAGCGCGACGTGCACCGGCGCGCGCAACCGCGCGCGTGCGAAGCGCGGAGCCGCCTCGAGCACGCAGGCGATGAAGCCCTTCATGTCGGCCGCGCCGCGCGCGTACAGCCGGCCGTCGCGTTCGGTGAGCGTGAACGGGTCGGAACTCCACGCCTGGCCGGTCACGGGCACCACGTCGGAATGGCCCGAGAGCATCAGCCCGGGGCGATCGTCGGGGCCGATGGTCGCGAACAGGTTGGCCTTGCCCGGCTCGTGGCCGTGCTGCACCTGCGTGCGCGCGCCGCAGGCCTGCAGTCGCTCGGCGGCCCATTCGATCAGTGCGGCATTCGGCCGCGCACTCACGGTGTCGAAGGCCACCAGCCGGCCGAGGATTTCGATGACTGCGGCAGTGCTCATGCGGGCGGCGCGCCGGACCCCGGGCTACAGTTCGCGCAGGCGGTAGCGCTGGACCTTGCCCGTCGCGGTGCGCGGCAGTTCGTCGACGAACTTCACTTCGCGCGGGTACTTGTACGGCGCGAGCAGCGATTTCACGTGGTTCTGGATCTCGGCCGCCATCGCCTCGCCCGCGTCGCGCGGATCGTGCAGCACCACGCAGGCGCGCACGATGTTGCCGCGCGTTTCGCTCGGCACGCCGATCACCGCGCAGCTGTAGACCTTCGGATGCTCGAGCACCGCGCGCTCGACTTCCTGCGGCGAGATGTTGTAGCCGGCGGAGACGATCATGTCGTCGGCGCGATCGACGTACCAGAAGCAGCCCTCGGTGTCGCGCTCGCAGATGTCGCCGGTGAGGTTCCAGCCGTGCTGCACGGCAATCGCCTGGCGCGCCGGGTCGCCGATGTAGCGGCAGCCGGTCGGGCCGATCACGGCGAGACGGCCGCGCTCGCCGGGCGGCAGCGGCCGGCCTTCGTCGTCGAGGATCTCCACGGTGTAGCCGGGCACCGGGCGTCCCATCGAACCCACGCATGCCACCTGCATCGATTCGGAGACGAAGTGCGAGAGCATCTCGGTGGTGCCGAGCCCGTTCACGGCGCGCGTTCCGGTGGCCGCACGCCATTGCTCCCACAGGTCGGTGCGCAGGTTCTCGCCCGCCGATGCGCACTTGCGCAGGCTCGAGAGGTCGTAGGCGCCGGCGAGCGGCAACATGTTCTGATACAGCGTCGGCACCGAATACAGGCTCGTGGCACGGTAGCGCTGGATCGCTTCGAGCAGCGCCTCGGGTGTCGGGCGCGGAATCAGTACCGTAGTGGCGCGATGGCGCAGCGGAAAGAGAAGCGAAGTGGACAGCCCGTAGGTGAACGCCAGCGTGGACGAGCCGACGACGACTTCGTCGGGCTCGACCGTGTAGACCTGCGGCCAGCAATCGGTCACCGCGACGAGGTCGCGGTGAAAGACGGCCGCGCCTTTCGGGTTGCCGGTGGTTCCCGAGGTGAAGCTGACCAGCGCCACGTCGTCGGCGGCGGTCGCCACCGCGGACCCGCCAGCGGGTTTCGCCGCGACCCGCCGGTCGAGATCGGCATCGGGATGGCTCGCATCGCAGCAGGGCGTGAAACACGCGATGCGCTCGGGCAGCGACGCACGCGCGGCGGCGAGCCCGAGTTCTTCGGCAAGCGAGACCTCGCAGAGCGCGATTCGCGCCTGCGCCTTGTCGAGGATGTAGGCGAGTTCGCGCGCGCGCAGCATCGCCATCGTGTTGACGACGACGCCGCCCGCGCGCAGCACCGCGAGCCAGCAGGCGGCGACCATCGGCGTGTTGGCCGATCGCAGCAGCACGCGCTCGCCCGGAACGAGGCCGAAATCCTCGACGAGCACCCGCGCGATGCGCTGCACGCGATCGAGGAGGTGTCGATACGTCCAGGTGGTCGCCTCGTAGTGCAATGCCGGCCTGTCGCCGGCGCCGCCCTCGACCGCCGCATCGAGCAGCGCCACGCTGGCGTTCAGCCGATCCGGGTAGTGGCTCAGGTGCGCCGCCGAATAATCGAATCGCGGCCACAGATCTCGCGGCGGAAGCTGCGAACCGATGAACGGATCGACGTGAGCCGAAGGGACGCCGCCGGGCAGGTGCATGGTGCTCCAGGTTCCTCGCGTGGACGTCGGACGCTGGCGAATCGCGGTCGATCCGCGAAGGACCGCGTCAGGGTGATTTGATCGCCGGGGATGCGGATCCGGTTTAATCCAGATCAAGGCGTCGCGCAGCCCTCGCCGTCACTCCTCTTCGTGTGGCCGCCAGGCGGCGCGCAGCCGGCTCTGCACGTTGGGCGGCGCTTCCTCGTATCCGAGGAGTTCGAGCGAGTAGCTGCCCTGCCCGCCGGTGATCGCCTTCAGTCGTCCCTGGAAGTCGGACAACTCGGCCAGTGGCGCGCGCCCGCGAAGCGTGGCCATGCCGGCGCGCGCCGCGCCGCTGCCCGACACCTGGCCGCGGCGCGCGGACAGTTCGCCCGAGACCGCGCCGATCGCTTCCTGCGGAATCACCAGTTCGAGCGAGACGATCGGCTCGAGCACGATCGGCCGGGCCCTGGATGCCGCGTCGAGGAACGCCTTGCGGCCTGCGGTGACGAAGGCGATCTCCTTGCCGTCCACCGAGTGGGTCTTGCCGTCGTAGACGGTGACCTGCACGTCCTGCACCGGGAAGCCGGCGATCGCGCCGCCGGCCAGCGCCTGGCGCACGCCCTTTTCGACCGCGGGAATGAAGACGCTCGGGATCACGCCGCCCTTGACCTCGTCGACGAAGCGAAAGCCCTCGCCGCGCGCCAGTGGCGCGATGCGCAGGAACACCTCGCCGAACTGTCCGGCGCCGCCGCTCTGCTTCTTGTGCCGGTGATGGCCTTCGGCGGCCGCCGCGATCGTCTCGCGATACGGGATCGTCGGCGGATGCGAATCGACTTCGAGCCTGTATTGCGCGCGGATGCGTTCGAGCACGCGCCCGACGTGCAGTTCGCCCAGGCCGCGGATCACGGCCTCGTGCGTGACCGGGTCGTGCTCGACGGCGAGGCTCGGGTCTTCGGAGGTCATGCGCTGCAGCACCTCGGCGAGCTTCTGCTCGTCGCCGCGCCGCTTCACGCGCACCGCCAGCCCGTAGACCGCATGCGGCAGCGGCAACGGGCGGAAGTGGATCGCGGCGTCTTCGGCCGCATCGTGCAGCACGGCGTCATAGGCGAGTTCGTCGATCTTCGAGAGTGCGCAGATCTCGCCCGGCCCGGCGGCCGGCAGCGCGCGCGTCTCGCGCCCCTGCAGCAGCATCGGCGTGCCGGCCTTGACCGCCTTGCGGCCTTCGCCGACGTAGAGCAGCGTGTCGGGCGTGATCGTTCCCTGGTGCACGCGCACCACGCCGATGCGCCCCACGTAGGGGTCGATCTCGACCTTGAATACGTGCGCGAGCACGTGGTCGGAGGCGCTGCGCGTGGCGACGAACGGCTCGGCGCGCTCGCGATCGCCGCCGGGCCAGCGCTCGAACAGCGGCGGATTGCCTTCGTCGGGACTCGGCGCGAGCCGCACGATGAAGTCGAGGAGTTCGGCGACACCGGCGCCGGTGCGTGCCGACACGAACAGGATCGGCACGATGTGCCCTTCGCGCAGCGCCCGCTCGAAAGCGTCGTGCAGCGTCTGCGCGTCGATCTCCTCGCCGGACAGGTAGCGCTCGGTGAGCGCGTCGTCGACCTCGACCACCTGCTCGACCAGCGCGCGATGCGCCTGCTCGATGCTGCCGAAATCGGTGGGGACGCCCGAGGGTGCGAAGAAGCAGTCGGCCACGCCGTGCCCGCCGCCGGTGGGCAGGTTCACCGGCAGGCACTCCTGGCCGAAGGCGGCACGCAGGTCGTCGACCCGCGCCGGCAGGTCGACGCCGTCGGCGTCGATGCGGTTGAGCACGATGAACCGGCAAAGCCCGCGTGTCTGCGCCCACAGTGCCATGCGCGCTGCCGACAGTTCGACACCGTGCTGGGCGTTGACCACGATGGCGACCGACTCGACCGCATCGAGCGCGGCCATCGCGCGCCCGGAGAAGTCGGGATATCCGGGAGTGTCGAGCAGGTGCACGCGCACGCCGTCGCGCTCGAGATGCGCGCAGGCCACCTTCAGCGAATGGCCGTGCTCCTTCTCGATCGGATCGTAGTCGCAGACCGTGTTGCCGCGCTCGACGCTGCCGGCAGCGGTGAGCATGCCGCTCGCCGCGAGCAGCGCTTCGACCAGCGTGGTCTTGCCCACGCCGGAGTGCCCGACGAAAGCCAGCGTTCGCAGGTTCGCACTCGGGTGCGCGGGCATGCGGAGTCTCCCGTGGAAAGCGTGGCGGGGGCCGAGGGCCGACACCGAAGCATGAATGCAACGGGGCGCGCGGCGCAAGCCCCTGCGCGCCGTGCCGTGCTGCTGCTCACGCGTCGGTGCGGGCGTTTCCGGACGCCGCGAATGCGCGCACTGCGCCCGGCCGCGATGCCGGGCCGTTCGGCGTGCGAACCGGAGCCTGGCCGCGGCACCACGCCGCGGCCGCGCTGCCTGCGACCCGGCCGGTCGCGAAGCAGGCGGTGAGCAGGTAGCCGCCGGTGGGTGCCTCCCAGTCGAGCATCTCGCCGGCGCAGAACACGCCGGGCAGGGCGCGCAGCATCAGATGCTCGTCGAGCGACTCGAAAGCCACGCCGCCGGCAGTGCTGATCGCCTCGTCGATCGGGCGCGCCGCGACCAGGCGCAGGGGTAGCCCCTTGATCGCCGCCGCCAGCCGCTCGGGATCGGCGAAGTCCTGCGCGGGCAGCAGTTCGCGCAGCAGTCCCGCCTTCACGCCTTCGAGCCCGGCGCGCACGCGCAGATGGTTCGCCAGCGTGCGCCCGCCGCGTGGCCGCGCGAGTTCGGTCGCCAGCCGCGCCTGGCTACGCGAGGGCGCGAGGTCGAGCAGCAGCGTGGCCGAACCGGCCGCCTCGATCGTGTCGCGCAGCGCAGCGGAGAACGCATAGACGAGGCTGCCTTCGATGCCGCTGTCGGTGACCACGAATTCGCCCTGCCGCGGGGCGGGTGCATTGGCTGCCCCCTCGATGCTGGCGGCGACCGACTTCAGCGGTCGGCCGGCAAAGCGTTCGCGAAAGTGCTCCGACCAGCCGGGCTGCTGCGGCGTGCCCACGTCGAAGCCGCAGTTCGCCGGACGCAGCCGCTTGATGTGCACGCCGCGCGCTTCGAGCAGCGGCACCCAGGCGGCGTCCGAGCCGAGTCGCGCCCAGCTTGCGCCGCCCATCGCAAGCACGACTGCCTGCGCGTGCAGCGTGAACTCGCCTTGCGGGCCGAGCATCGCGAGCGCCGGAGCCGCGCGCGGCGCGTCGCTGCCCGACGCGGCCTCGCCGGCTGCTGCGGCCCAGCCGAGCCAGCGATGGCGCATGTGCAGGCGCACGCCGGCTTCGCGCAGCCGGTGCAGCCAGCGGCGCAGCAGCGGGGCGGCCTTCATCTCCGCCGGAAAGACGCGTCCGGACGATCCGATGAAGGTCTGCACGCCGAGCGCATGTGCCCAGTCGCGCAGCTCGGCGGGTCCGAAGCCGCGGATCAGCGGTTCGAGCTGCGCGCGACGCTCGCCGTAGCGCGACAGGAAGGCGTCGAGCGGCTCGGAGTGCGTGAGGTTCAGACCGCCGCGGCCGGCGAGCAGGAACTTGCGGCCGGCCGAGGGCATCGCATCGAAGACGTCGACGGCCAGGCCCGCCATGCTCGCGGCTTCGGCGGCCATCAGTCCCGCGGGGCCGGCGCCGATCACCACGACCTCGGGTTGCGCGCGCGGCGGCTCGCCCGGCGCGGCGCGGGAGCGATCGGTTGCGTGCATCGTTCGGCTCTGGCGCGCAGCGAGCGCAGGCGAAGCGGACCTCCGGGGTACGTCGGAGCGGAAGCGCGGTCGTCTCAACTCCGGTGCTGGCGCACCGGCTCGATCTCGGGGTCCGCGTCCCAGGTCGTCGACGGACGCTGCGTGCGCGCGAGCCACTTGTCGAGCGCGTCGACGTGGTCGGCTTCCTCGCTGGCGAATTCGGAGGCCAGCCGCCTGACTTCCGGGTCGGTGGACTGCATGCCGACCGAACTGTAGTACTCCATCGCGCGCACCTCGTTCTCGCGCGCGTAGCGCAGCGCGTGCCACGGGTCGAGCAGGTAGTCGAAGGCCTCCTCGCCGCCGACCTCGGGTGGACTGGACCAGCGGTATTCCCAGGACTTCAGCTTCGGCAGCACGATGTCGCCGACCCTGGCCTTGATCTCGTCGCGGTGCATCTGCGAGAAATGCACCATGTCGCGGAACAGCGCGGCGACCTCGTCGTTGCGGTGCGCTTCCATCATGTCGGCGAGCTCGAGGTAGCGCTCGGCCGCCTCGGTTTCGAGCGCCACCGCGTGGGCGAGGAATTCCGGCAGCGTGTAGCTCATGACGTCTCCTTGTTGCGGCCCGTCTCCGGGGTGCCAGCCACCCGTCAGGGTGGCTCGCATGGCGCAATCCGCACTTGATGCAGGTCAACGCGGCGCTTGCCGATCCGGTGACGGCGCGGCCGGGCTGTGCAGCCGTTCGAGCAGGCGGATCAGCAACTGCCGCTCCTCGTCCGACAGGGCCTGCGTGAACTCGTCTTCGTGCCTGCGCATCAGCGCCAGCATACGCCGCAGCGCCGCGGTGCCCTCGCCGGTGAGCCGCAGGCAGTAGCTGCGCTTGTCGTGAGGCGAGGGCTCGCGCACGATCAGTCCGCGTCCCTCGAGCTGGTCGACGACCTTGACGATCGTCGAGCGATCGACCTCCATCGCTTCGGCGAGCCGGCTCTGCGCGAGCCCCGGATTGGCGGCGATGACCTGCAGCATGCCCAGCAGGCCGGGGGTGATGTTCTCCTCGGCCGCCACGGTTCGCGAGAAGTGCCGGAAGATCGCCACCTGGGTGCGCCGCAGGTGATAGCCGAGCACCTGCGGCAGCAGGCCGTAGGAGAGTTCGTTGCGATCCCCCGGTTCCTGGCGGTCTCTCGGCGTTGCCGCGGCCGGTGCGTCGGCCGTGTCGGCCGCCGTCTTCATCCGCCCCTCGCGTCGTTCCACAGGCCGTCGACCAGCCTGCGCGTCATGCCCTGGATCGCCCGCCGGCGGTACTTCGGCGCGGTGACCGTGGTGCGCAGCGGGTTGGCTGTCTTGCGCAGGGCGAGTGCAAGGGCCGCGGCGGCTTCGTCGTTCCATGGACGGCCTGCAAGCTCCGCGGTGGGAACCATCAGCGGCGCCGAATTCGTGCCGCTGATCGCCACCCTGAGCTCGCCGATGACGTCGCCCTCGCGCCTGAGTGCCGCCGCCACGCCGGCCAGCGGGAAGTCGACCGCATCGCGCACGCGCGCCTTGGCGTAGGCCGCACGGCGCCCGCCCGGCGGCGGCAGCACCACCGCGGCCAGCGCTTCGCCGGCGCCCAGCGTCAGGTATGCGGCACCGTCTTCACGGTACAGCTCCGACAGCGCGATGCGCCGCGCGCTCTGCGTGCCGGCGATCACCGCCTCGGCATCGAGCACCATCAGCGCCGGGGCGAGGTCGCCGTGGTAAGTGGCGTAGCAGCGATCACTCTTGACCACCACGTGGCACTTGTCGCCCTTGTACTTGAGGCAGAAGCCGTTGCCCTCGCGCCACCAGTCGCTCTGGTTGTAGAAGATGCAGCGGGTGTCCTGGCACAGGTTGCCGCCCAGCGTCGCCGCGGCACGATGGGTGGGACCTGCCACGGCCCGGGCGGCCTGCGCCACGGCCGGATAGGCGTCGACGATCTCGGGGTGCTGCGCCAGCTCGGCCAGCGTCACGCCGGCGCCCAGCCACAGCGCGCCTTCGACGTGGCGCACTGCGCCGAGTTCGGTCACCGCGCCCAGGTCGATCAGGTCGCTCGGCTCGCCCAGGCCGCGGCGCAGGTTGACCAGGAGATCGGTGCCGCCTCCCACGAAGCGTGCCCCGGGCAGCCCGGTCTTGAGCCGCACCGCCTCTTCGAGCGTCTGCGGGCGGTGCAGGCGGAATTCGGGCATCAGGTTCATGACTGCACTCCGTCGCGCGCGTCGAGCAGTTCGCCCATGCACTCCGGGCTGAGCGGCAGGCTGTAGGCACGCACCCCGGTGGCTTCGTGCACCGCGTCCATCACCGCCGGCAGGAAACCGGCCAGCATGCCTTCGCTCGCCTCCTTGGCGCCGAACGGCCCGTTGGGATCGATGCTCTCGACGATGAACACCTCGATGTCGGGGCTCTCGACCATCGTCGGCACGCGGTAATCGAGCAGGTTGCCGTGCATCATGCGGCCCTCGTCGAAGCGGGTCTGCTCCGAGAGTGCCTGGCCCATGCCCATCCACACCCCGCCCTGGATCTGTCCCTCGACCGCCAGCGGATTGAGCGCACGCCCGACGTCGACCGCCACCCAGACTTTCTCGGCAGTCACCTTGCCGGTGACTTCGTCGACCGAGCATTCGACCACCTGTGCGGCGTAGCAAAAGCCCATGGTGGCGCCGATCGCGCTCGCGCGGATCTGCTTGCTGCCCATGAACTCGGGAGGGCAGGTGAAAGTGCCCTTGACCGTGATCGGCCCGGTGTCGACCAATGCCGCCCGCACGGCTTCGCGAAACGGAATCGCGCGATCGGTTCCGGCGATGCGGAAGGCCTCGCCTTCGCACTCCACGTCGTCGGCGCTCGCCTCGAGCTTGCGCGCCGCCGCTTCGACGAGAATGCGCCTGAGTTGCCTGGCCGCATCGATCGCGGCGTTGCCGACCATGAAGGTGACCCGCGACGAATAGCTGCCGTTGTCCTTGGGGGTGAGCGCGCTGTCGGCCGACACCACGCGCAGCCGCGACCAGTCGACGCCCATGACCTCGGCCACCATCTGCGCGGCCATCGTGTTCGAGCCCTGGCCGATGTCGGCCGCGCCGGTCAGCACCGTGATGCCGCCGTCGAAGTCGAGCCGCAGGTTGACCACCGCGTGAGGCTCGCCGGTCCAGTGCTTGGGCGTGCTGGTACCGGAAACGAAGTGCGAGCAGGCGAGGCCGAGCCCGCGCCCCCTAGGCATCCTGCCGCGCCGCTCGGCCCAGCCCGAGGCCTTCATGACCTTGTCCAGGCATTCGGGCAGGCCGTAGCTCATCACGCGCTGCGCGTAGGCGGTGACGTAGGGCACGCCGGGCAGCAGGTTGATGCGGCGCACCGCGAAGTGGTCGAGGCCGAGTTCGTCGGCCATCTCGTTCATCAGCGCCTCGAAGGCGGCGCGCGCATCCACCGTGCCGTGTCCGCGCTGCGCGCCGCACGGCGGGTTGTTGGTGTAGACGCGCCAGGCGTCGTGCTTGATCGCCGGAATCTCGTAGATGCCGTGCAGCAGCGCTCCGGTGTAGAGGATCGTGATGATGCCGTAGCCGGCGTACGCGCCGCCTTCCTGCGTCGCCTGCAGGTGACAGGCGGTGAGCTTGCCCTCGCGGGTCATGCCCAGCTTGATCGTGATTTGCGTGTCGGGCCGTCCGCGGTGCGCGATGAAGGTCTCTTCGCGCGTCTGCAGCAGGCGCACCGTGCCGCCGGCCTTGCGCGCGAGCAGCGCGGCGATGATCTCGAAGTGCAGCGCCTCGGTGCGCTGCCCGAAGCCGCCGCCCAGGAACGGCTTGACCACGCGGATGTGCGCCTGCTCCATCTCCAGGCACTGCGCCACTTTCAGCAGCACGTAGTAGGGCACCTGGGTGGTGGTGTGCAGCGTGAGGTGGCCGCGCTCGGGGTCGTATTCGGCCAGCGTCGCGTTCGGCTCCATCTGCGCGTGGCAGACCTCGGCGAAGCGGTAGCTCTTCTCGCGCACCAGATCGGCCGCTGCGAAACCGGCTTCGGTGTCGCCGAACTCGGCGTGCACTTCACGCAGCACGTTGTTGGGCTTCTCGGCGTGGATCGGCTCGGCGCCCGGCTTCATCGCCTTGCGCGCGCTGAAATAGGCCGGCAGCTTCTCGTAGTGCACGCGGATCAGCTTCAGCGCGCGCGCCGCAGTGGCCTCGTCGACCGCGGCCACCGCGGCGACCGGGTCGCCGCGATAGCGCACTTTCTCGCGTGCCAGCGGATACTCGTTCTCGGCGATCGGCAGCACGCCGAACGGCACCCTGCAATCGTCGCCGGTGCACACCGCGACCACGCCCGGCAGCGCTTCGGCCGCGGAGGTGTCGATCGAGACGATGCGTGCGTGCGGCACGGTCGAGCGCAGGATGCGGCCGCACAGCGCGCCGGCGGCGGCCAGGTCGGCGGTGTACTTCGCCTTGCCGGTGACCTTGTCGACGCCGTCGATCAGCGGCGTGCGCACGCCCACCGGGCCCACGCGGGCCTTCTCCAGTTGAGCGATGCTCATGACCTCACCTTGCGCGCCGCAGCGGCGTTGCGGACCGATTCGATGATCTTCACGTAGCCGGTGCAGCGGCACAGGTTGCCGCCCATGGCTTCCTTGATCTCCTCGCGGCTCGGATCCGGGTTGCGCCGCAGCAGCGCCTCGGCCGCGGTGATCATGCCGGGCGTGCAGAAGCCGCACTGCGCGCCGAGCGATTCGTGAAACGCCTGTTGCAGCGGGCTCATTCGCCCGCCGTGGGTCAGGCCTTCCACCGTCTCGACCCGCCGGCCCTGCATCTGCACCGCCAGCGTCGAGCAGGAGAGCCGCGGCTGGTCGTCGACCAGCACGGTGCAGGCGCCGCATTCGCCGCCGTCGCAACCCTGCTTGGTGCCGGTCAGGCCGACTACCTCGCGCAGGTAGTCGAGCAGCAACATGCCGTCGGGCACCACGTCTTCGCGTTCGCGGCCGTTGACGACCAGGGCGAGGATCGATCGCGCGCGCCGCTTCGCGCCCGACCCGGCCGTCGGTTGCGGGTCGGCCGCCGGGCCCTGTTCCGCCACAATCGATGTCATTGACTGCCTCCTGCTGATCTGTCGCGGTGTCGAGGCGGCCACGCTGGCCGGGTCGCCACGATAATTGTTGACCTGGTCAACATTCTGGACCCGAGCGGCCGTCCCCGCCCTTGACCTGAATCAAGACGATCGCGCCGCCTGCCGACACGGGCGCGCACCCGTATACTCGACCGGTCCGATCGATCCGACAGGGGAGTTGAAACCGATGCTCGAACTGCACTACGGTCCCGGGGCCTGCTCGTTCGTGCCGCACGTCGCGCTCGAGGCGATCAGGGCGGCCACGGGCGAAGACTTCACTGCCCGCATGGTCAGGCTTCACAAGGGCGAGCAGCGCACGCCCGAGTACCTGGCGATCAACCCGAACGCGCAGGTGCCGACGCTGGTCGTCGACGGCAAGCCGCTGTCGCAGATCGTCGCGATCTGCGACTACCTCGACCGGCGCTTTCCGCAGGTGGGGCTGCTGCCCGCCGAGTCCTGGGCGCGGGCGCAGGCGATGTCGCAGTTCCTGTGGATGAACAACACCGTGCACCCGACCTTCACGCACGTGTTCATGCCCGATCGGTTCTGCGACGGCGAGGCGACGCAGGCCGAGCTCAAGCGCTTCAACGCGGCGCTGTATCGCACGCAGCTCGAGCGCATCCAGGGCTGGATCGCGTCGGCCAGTCCGTACTGGTTCGGAGAGCGCCTGTCGTTCCACGACGCGTACGCGCTCACGCTGCTGCGCTGGGGCGGTTTCGCGGGCATCGACCCCGATTCGCTGCCCGTGTACAAGGCCTACGTCGATCGCGTCGCCGCGCACCCGGCGGTCGCCGCCGTGGTGGCGCGCGAGGGCATCAAGCTGGGCACGTTCAGGAAGGCCTGAGCGCGAGGCCTATCGATCCTCGCTCCAGTGGAACCTGTGCAGCAGGCGGTGCACGATCGGCACGAAGAGCACGCCTGCGGCAGCCAGGAACACCAGCCCCGCGTAGAGCGCGTAGAGCCCCGCGAATACCTTGCCCGCGTCGGTTCGCGGCGCATCGACCGGGCCCATTCCGCCCAGCAGCATCGCGGCGTTCAGGAACGCGTCGCGCCACGCGAGCCGCTCGAAGTGCGCATAGCCCGCCATGCCTGCGGCCAGCGAGACCAGGATCAGCGCAAGCGCGGCCGCCGCGTGACGCAGCATGCGCCCGACGAAGCGCCGGCGTCCGAGCGGAGGATGCGAGCGGTTCTCGTACATCTCGCGATCAGCCCGGGCGGGCCGCGTGCCCCGGCGCGAGCGCCGGGTCGGGAGCAGGGCGCGTGTCGAGGAAGGTCCGCAGCGCACGCTCGGTGCGGGTGCCGGCGCGCGCGGCCAGCGTTGCCGGCGTGCCGGTGGCGACGATGCGCCCGCCGCCGACGCCGCCGTCGGGGCCGAGGTCGACGATCCAGTCGGCCTCGGCCCAGATGTCGAGGTTGTGCTCGACCACCACCAGCGTGTTGCCGGCGTCGACCAGGCGGTGCAGCACGCGGATCAGCTTCTCGACGTCGGCCATGTGCAGGCCGACCGTGGGCTCGTCGAGCACGTAGAGCGTGTGCGGGCCCGGCGGCGCAGCCCTGCCCGCGGCGATCGCTTTCGCGCGTGAACGAGCGATGCGCGGATCGTCGTCGGCGCCTTCGCCGCGCACGCGCACCTTCGCCAGTTCGGTGACGAGCTTGATGCGCTGCGCCTCGCCGCCCGACAGCGTCGGGCTCGGCTGGCCGAGCGTGAGGTAGCCCAGGCCGACGTCCTGCAGCAGCCGCAGCGGGTGGGCGATGGCCGGGTGCGCCGCGAAGAACCCGACCGCTTCGTCGACGTCCATCGCGAGCACGTCGCCGATGTTCCTGCCGCGCAATCGCAGTTCGAGCGTCTCCGGGTTGAACCGTCGCCCGCCGCACGCGTCGCAGAGCACCTTCACGTCGGGCAGGAAGCTCATCTCGATCGTCTGCTGGCCCTGGCCGTCGCACAGCGCGCAGCGCCCGCCGCCGGTGTTGAAGCTGAAGCGGCTCGGGCTCCAGCCGCGGATGCGCGCCTCGCCGGTGTCGGCGAACAGGCGCCGGATCGCGTCCCAGAAGCCGACGTAGGTGGCCGGGCACGAGCGCGGCGTCTTGCCGATCGGCGTCTGGTCGACTTCGAGCACCCGCGTGATGCCTTCCCAGCCCTCGATGCGCTCGACTCCGGCCAGCGGCGGCGCGGCCTTGCGCTGGTTGCGCGCCTGCACCTGCGCCGCGGCGTTGGCGAGCAGCACGTCGCGCGCCAGCGTCGACTTGCCGGAGCCGGAGACCCCGGTGACGACGGTCATGCGCCGAAGAGGGATGTGCGCATTCACGTGGCGCAGGTTGTGCAGGTGGGCGCCGCGCAGCACGAGCCAGTCGGAGCCGTCGGCCGGCGGTGCCGGACGCGGCGCGCCGAGCGGGTGTGCGAGCGGCTGCGCGAGGAAGCGCCCGGTGACGCTGTCCGGGTGCGTCGCCAGCTCCTCGTGGTGGCCGGTGGCGATGACGTGCCCGCCCAGCCGGCCGGCGCCCGGACCGATGTCGATCACGTGGTCGGCGCGGCGGATCGTGTCCTCGTCGTGCTCGACGACCAGCAGCGTGTTGCCCTTGTCGCGCAGCGCCTCGAGCGTGTCGAGCAGGATGCGGTTGTCGTGCGGGTGCAGCCCGATCGTCGGCTCGTCGAGCACGTAGCAGACGCCCTGCAGGTTCGAGCCGAGCTGCGCGGCCAGGCGGATGCGCTGCGCTTCGCCGCCCGAAAGCGTGGGCGCGGCGCGATCGAGTGCCAGGTAGCCCAGTCCGACGTCGGACAGGAAGGCGAGCCGCGAGCGGATCTCCGCGAGCACGTCGCGCGCGATCGCTTCTTCGCGCCCTTCGAGCGCAAGCGAGGCGAAGAGCTTCTTCGCGTCCGCGACCGAACCCGCGGCCAGCTCGGCGATCGACCGGCCCTGCCACTTCACCGCGAGCGCGACGCGGTTCAGCCGCTGGCCGTGACACGTTTCGCACGGCACGGTCTCGCCCTCGTACCACGCGTTCCACCAGATTTCCTCGCCGGTCTGCTCGGCGTCGAAGCCCTGCAGCGCGAGCCCCGTGCCGTAGCAGTCGGGGCACCAGCCGTGTTTGCTGTTGTACGAAAACAGCCGCGGATCGGGTTCGGGGAACGAGGTGCCGCACGACGGGCACGCGCGTTTGGTGGAGAAGACGCGCTGGTCGAGGTCGACGCGCGCGCCGCGTGACCCCTCACCCCCGCCCCTCTCCCCGTTTCCGGGGCGAGGGGAGTTATCGGAGCGGCGCTCCAGGAGCGCCGCCTTGAGTCGATCCAACGGCCAGATCACGTTGACGATGCCGTGCCCGTGCTCGAGCGCGGTCGCGAGCAGCGTGCGCAGCGCGGTTTCCTCGTTGCTGTAGACGATCAGGTCGCCGACCGGCAGCTCGATCGTGTGTTCCTTGAATCGGTCGAGCCGCGGCCACTTCGCGGTCGGCACGAACTCGCCGTCGACGCGCAGATGCGTGTAGCCCTTCTGCCGCGCCCACTTCGCGAGATCCGTGTACAGCCCCTTGCGGTTGACCACGAGCGGCGCGAGCAGCCCGATGTGGCGGCCGCGGAACTCGCGCAGGATCGCCGCGGCGATCGCCTCGAAGCTCTGCGGCGTGACCGGCACCCTGCAGTCCGGGCAGTGCTGCACGCCGAGCTTCTGATAGAGCAGGCGCAGGAAGTGGTAGACCTCGGTCATCGTCGCGACCGTCGACTTGCGGCCGCCTCTGGACGTGCGCTGTTCGATCGCGACCGTCGGCGGAATGCCGTAGATCGCGTCGACATCGGGCTTGCCCGCCGGCTGCACGATCGAGCGCGCGTACGCGTTGAGCGATTCGAGATAGCGGCGCTGCCCTTCGTTGAACAGGATGTCGAACGCGAGCGTCGACTTGCCGGAGCCGGAGACGCCGGTGATCACCGTGAGCTTGTCGCGCGGGATCTCGACGTCGATGTTCTTCAGGTTGTGCTCGCGGGCGTGGCGGATGGAGATGGCATTGGCCAAATAAGCGCCCTCTCCCCTGGCAAGGGGAGAGGGCTGGGGGTGAGGGGTTGCCAGATAGCGCGACACTCCTTCGCCTGCCGCGAGCCCCTCACCCCAACCCTCTCCCCGTGTCCGGGGAGAGGGGGCGAGGGCGGTTTCGTACTCCCGCAACGCCCGCCCCGTGTGCGACGTCGGATGCTCCATCACCTCGCGCGGCGTGCCGATCGCGACGACTTCGCCGCCGGCGTCGCCGCCTTCCGGGCCGAGGTCGATGATCCAGTCGGCCGAGCGGATCACGTCGAGGTTGTGCTCGATGACGATCAGCGAATGCCCGGCCGCGAGCAGCTTGCGCAGCGCGCGCATCAGTTTCGCCACGTCGTCGAAGTGCAGGCCGGTGGTCGGTTCGTCGAAGAGGAGCAGGCTGCCTTTCCGCGCGAGCCGCCCGCCGTCGATGCCGCTTTTGGCCGCCTCCGCGAGAAATCCCGCGATCTTCAATCGCTGCGCTTCACCGCCCGACAGCGTCGGCACCGGCTGGCCGAGCTTCACGTATTCGAGGCCCACGTCGGCGAGCGGCTGCAGCCCGCGCACGACCTCGCGCTCGCCGGCGAAAAATTGCAGCGCTTCGTTGACCGTGAGGTCGAGCACGTCGGCGACCGACAACGCGCGGCCGTCGCGTTCGAGCGTGACTTCGAGCACTTCGGCGCGGAAGCGCTTGCCGTCGCAATCCGGGCAGCGCAGGTACACGTCGGAGAGGAACTGCATCTCGACGTGCTCGAAGCCGTTGCCGCCGCAGGTCGGGCAGCGGCCGTCGCCGGCGTTGAAGCTGAACATGCCGGCGGTGTAGTTGCGTTCCTTCGCGAGCCGCGCGTTGCCGAACAGCTTGCGGATCGCGTCCCACGCGCCGACGTAGCTCGCGGGGTTGGAGCGCGTGGTCTTGCCGATCGGCGACTGGTCGACCATCGCCACGTCGGCGATCCAGTCGTCGCCCAGCAGGCGGTCGTGCGCGCCGGGCGTTTCGGTCGCCTTGCCCTTCGCCTTGCACAGCGCCGGGTACAGCACGTCCTGCACGAGCGTCGACTTGCCCGAGCCCGATACGCCGGTGACGACGACCAGGTGGTTCAGCGGGAACTCGAGCGACAGGTTCTTCAGGTTGTGCTCGCGCGCGCCTTCGAGCACGAGCCGCGGCGCGTTGGGCCGCACGTTGCGCGTGGCGTAGCCGTCGGGCGTGAACGACGGCACCTCGACCTGCCTGCGGCCGGCGAGGTAATCGCCCGTCAGCGTGGCCGCGCGCCTGATCTCGTTCGGCGTCCCGTTGAAGACGATGCTCCCGCCGCGCTCGCCGGGACCCGGGCCCATGTCGAGCATGCGGTCGGCGGCGAGCATCACCTGCGGGTCGTGCTCGACGACGACCAGCGAATTGCCCGCGTCGCGCAGCCGGTGCATCACCTCGATCACGCGATGCATGTCGCGCGGATGCAGCCCGATCGAAGGCTCGTCGAGCACGAACAGCGTGTTGACGAGCGAGGTGCCGAGGGCGGTCGTCAGATTGATCCGCTGCACTTCGCCGCCCGACAGCGTGCGGCTCTGCCGGTCGAGCGTCAGATAGCCGAGCCCGACGTCGCACAGGAATCTCAGCCGCGCGCGCACTTCTTCGAGCAGCAGTTCGGTCGCCGCGTCGAGCACGCCCGCGAACGAGATCCGCTCGAAGAACGCGCGCACGTGCTCGATCGGCAGCAGCATCAGGTCGTGGATCGACAGGCCCGGCAGTTGCTCAAGCTGCGCGTCGGTCCAGGCGGCGTGGATGGGCTTGAAGCGGCGGTAATGGCCGCGGACCCCATCCCCACCCCGCCCCTCCCCTTGAAGGGGAGGGTTTAGATCTCCTCCCCCTGCAAGGGGGCGGTTGGGAGGGGGATGGGGTATCAACACCCCCTCCGCATCCTCCCTCGACCCCACGCGCCACAACAGCGCATCGGGCTTCAGTCGCGCGCCGCCGCACGCGGTGCAGGGCGTGTACGCGCGGTACTTCGACAGCAGCACGCGGATGTGCATCTTGTAGGCCTTCGACTCCAGCCAGTCGAAGAAGCGCCTGATGCCGTACCACTGCGTCTGCCACTTGCCGGTCCAGCCGTCCTGGCCTTCGAGCACCCAGCGGCGGTGCTCGTCCTTCATCAGCTTCCACGGCGTATCGAGCGGCACGCCGAACTTCGGCGCGAACTTCTCGAGGTCGCGCTGGCATTCGGCGAAGCTCTTCGTCTGCCACGGCCGCACCGCGCCTTCGCGCAGCGTCTTGCTCTCGTCGGGGATGACGAGCCCGTAGTCGACGCCGATCACGCGCCCGAAGCCGCGGCACACGTCGCATGCGCCGAGCGGCGAGTTGAACGAGAACGTGCTCGGGTTCGGCTCCGCGTAATGGATGTCGCAGTCCGCGCAGTGCAGGTCGTCGCTGAAGCGCCAGACCGCACCCTCACCCGGCGCGCTGCGCGCGCCACCCTCTCCCGCTGATGCGCGCGAGGGTTTTTCGTCTCCCTCTCCCTGCGAGCGCGGAGAGGGCGGGGGAGAGAGGGCAGCGTCCGCTCCCTCTCTCCGCGTGCGGGCAGAGGGCCGGCGAGAGGAGCTGCCTTCCGCTCCCTCTCCCACATCAGTGGGAGAGGGCTGGGGTGAGGGCATCTGTTCGCCTTCTGTCAGCACGTGCACATCCACCCGCCCCCCACCGAACCGCAGCGCCGCCTCGACCGCCTCGGCCACGCGCTGCCGTTCCGCGCCGCCGGTGCGCAAGCGGTCCTGCACGACGTCGAGAATCCTGCCTTCGCCGTCGCTGCGCTCGCCGTGCACGCGCGTATACCCCTGCGCCTCCAGGTGCGCGCGGACTTCCTCTTCCTTGAAGTTCTTCGGCACGCGTACCGGGAACGTGATCGTGATGCGCGCATCCGGATGCGCCGCGCAACGCGCGAACAGCTCGTCGACGATGCTGGTCGCCGTATCGCGCGCGACCTTCTTGCCGCAGCCGCGGCAGTACAGCGTGCCGGCGCGCGCGAACAACAGCTTCAGGTGATCGTTCAGCTCCGTCATCGTGCCGACCGTCGAGCGCGACGTGCGCACCGGATTGGTCTGGTCGATCGCGATGGCCGGCGGAACGCCTTCGATGCGGTCGACCTGCGGCCGGTCCATGCGATCGAGGAACTGCCGCGCGTACGGCGAGAACGTCTCCACGTAGCGGCGCTGCCCCTCCGCGTACAGCGTGTCGAACGCGAGCGAGCTCTTGCCCGAGCCCGACACGCCGGTGACGACGATCAGCTCGCCGGTCGGCAGGTCGACGTCGAGGTTCTTGAGGTTGTTCTGGCGCGCGCCGCGAATGCGGATCGCCTTGTCGCTGGACGGCATCGTGCTGCTGCTCGATCGGGAGAAGTGCGCGGCCGCGGAAGGCGGCGCGTCGAACCGCACAGTTTAGGCCCGCGCCAGCCGGGCGCTCAGTTCAGCAACGCGGGGCGGTATGGGGCGCACAGCTGTTCGGCGCGGGGCGCGGCGGGCGCGGGCTGTTCGCGCGGCAATGCGTCCAGCGGGCTCGGCAGGCCGCAAGCGGCCGAGCGCAACACGTGCGTGTAGATCATCGTGGTCGACACGTCGCTGTGGCCGAGCAGTTCCTGTACGCGCCGGATGTCGACGCCGCTCTCGAGCAGGTGCGTGGCGAACGAATGGCGCAGCGTGTGGGCGGTGACGCGCTTGGCGATCCCGGCCGCGGCGGCAGCCTGCGGAATCACGCGGCCGAGGCGATCCTCGTGCTGATGATGGCGGCGGCGCGTTCCCGTGCGCGGATCGGTCGATTCCTCACGCGAGGGCCAAAGCCAGAACCAACCCCAGGTCTTGCCGGCATTCGGGTACTTGCGGGCCAGCGCGTCCGGCAGCGCAACGCCGGGACGATCCGCGGCGCGGTCGCGCGCCCACACCGCGCGGGCGCGCGCTACCTGTTCCCTGAGGGCCGGGCGCAGGCTTGCCGGCAGCATGACGACGCGATCCTTGCCGCCCTTGCCCTCGCGCACGACGAGCACACCGCGGTCGAAGTCGAGATCCTTGATGCGCAGGCGCAGGCATTCGAGCAGCCGCAAGCCGCTCCCGTAAAGCAGTTGCGCGAACAGCGCGAACTCCGCCGGAACGCGCGACAGCAGGCGGGCCACTTCGTCGCGCGACAGCACGACAGGAACCCGCACGCGCGCCTTGGGCCGGACGAGTTCGTGCATCCAGGGAAGTTCGACGCCGAGCACCTCCCGATACAGGAACAGAATCGCGCACAGCGCCTGTTTGTGCGTGGACGGCGACACGCTGCGCGCGCCGGCAAGGTGACGCAGGAAGGCTTCGACTTCGGCTGCCCCCATCTCGCGCGGGTGCCGCAGGCCATGGTGACGGATGAACCGGCGCACCCAGTGGACATAGCTCTGCTCGGTTCGTAAGCTGTAGTGGCAATAGCGGATCCGCTCGCGCAGTTGGTCGAGCAGGCGCACGGACCGCAACGGAGGACGGGTGGCGGGTTTCATGCTTCTTGTTAGTACTGGTAATTTATACAGTAACCGCCCGCAATGCAAGACGCGGCGCGGCAATGCACGCCCCCGGCCAGTCAGGTTAACCGCTACCGGCCGAGGTTATTCGGTAGCGGCGGTAGCGTTGAAATTACGTTAGGCCCCTCATGATCCATCTCGTCGCTTGGGCAGAGTTGTCGGAGCAAGCCAAGGCCGAAGTCCGCTCTCTGCGTGTCAGCGAGCGGCAGGTCGAATACGCTGGTTCCATCGAGTCGTCGCTCGCACAGTGCGAAGGATCAACGAACGAGTTGGTTGGCCTCGCAATCGTTTATGGTCAAGCAGTAGTCGGCTTCCTGCTGCTCAAGTGCGGCAGTAAGGCGCCGCAGTGGTCCTCTCCCCATTCGGTGGTCATCAGTGCCTTGCGCATTGGCGAGCAGTATCAAGGTCGTGGCTACGGCAGGCAGGCGCTTCTTGCGCTGCCTCGTTGGGTTGAGCAGTACTGGCCCGCAATGCGTACTGTGTCGCTGTCCGTGGACGAGGAGAACGAAGCTGCCATCCGGTCCTATTTAAGGGCAGGCTGGAAAGATCAGGGTGTTCGGGTCCAAGGTCGCATTGGGTGGGTACGCTACATGAGCCTCCACTTGGCTGCGACGGGGCCTAACCCCTCCATCGAGCGGACGGCTGTCGGCAAGCCGCCAGCCGCCGCTCATGTCGAACGTTAGGCCACAGGCAGGTACCCGGAGGGTCAGATGTCAGATGACGCGATTCGCAGACACCTTCGTGCAGCTCTAGAGGAAGTCGTGTCCGCCGAAAAAGCACGCCTACACCAGTTCTACGATAAGAGCGACGCGGATATCGCTGGTCGAATCAGAATGATGGAGCCAATCATCGCGTCGCTAAATGCCTTGAAGGCCGAGGCTGGTGAGGTCAAAGGCCTGAAGATTTCCCCCGCACCACATGGTCACATGGCAACAATCGACTTGGACGCATCTGCGTCGCGTACTTCCCTTTCAATCTCTACAAACCTCGGCAACTCGAAGTTCCAGGTCGAAGAACATCGGTATTACTTGTTCTCCTCTGAAAACTTCGATGAACATCACGAGTACTCGTCCGCCGAGGACGTGCTGAAGCTGGTGGTTGATGCAGTCGGAAAACATATCGCGTCGAACCAAGTCTTGAGCGAGCGCAAGAAGTGACAATGTGGCCTAACACCACGCCCCAGCCCGACGCGCGGGGAGCATCGTACCCGGGGCAGCCACCGCAGTCGCGCGCGGCTGGGCGTGAACGTTGGGCGTCATGAGCCTTTCCTCAGCCGACATTGCTGCCATCGTAACGGTGGAGATAAACAAGTACCGGTACGAGCCGCCCGCGCCTGGTTCAACGGTCGGAGTTCCATGGTCTACCGAGAAGGTCGCTGCGCACGTCGAGTTGCTAAAGCAGTCTCTCGTGCCACCGCGATTGGAATCATTCGCCCTTGCCGAGACTTACGAACAAATCACAAATCAGGTGTCGGCCAACGCAGAATATTGGGTGGTTGCGGAATCCGATGGTTATGTTGAGTGGTATGACCCAACAACGAATGAATTTGGCTTAGGCCAGCCATCAAGTGATGGAAGCGGCCTAGTCTCAATCGGCGTGCGAGGTGATCTGGTTGGAGTGTTCTTTGCAATATAGATGCCAAACTTTATGGAGGCTTGGTTGCACTTGCTCGGTGAACCTATGACGCCCAACCCTTCGTTGCAGGGGACCTTGCGCATAAAGCCGCGCAAGGCCCCTGAACTCAAACGTTCGGCGTCAATCAGATGATCCCAATCTACGAGCAGGGTGAAGGCCGAGGCATCGGCCATGGCCTCGACACATTCCTCGATCGATTCGACGCCATCTGTAAGGAGCATCTCCAGACCAACAGAGCGAAAGCTTTCGCGTTCATCTTCTATGATTTCGTGGATCAAGATCTTCGGCGCATCCTGAAGAACCAGGGAGTCTTTACGCAACTGGATCGCCTAGCCGGCCATGACCTCAGCGTCTTCTACTTGCACACCGGGCGACGGGATGTCGTCGCCAAGTTCAATACCGTCTTTCTCTCCAAACTCGGGGTCAACGATAGAGCCGCACCACCCTGCGTGGTCTTCTTCCGATTCAAGAAGAATTCGATCGAAGACGTTGCGATCGCTCAACTTGACAACGCAGATCTGGTGCATGGGTTTCATGAGCTCTACGGCGTAATCGAGCGCTACATCAAGAACGACGTGAATCAGATGTCGATGGGCCTACGCTCGTTGAAGTGGATCAAGAGCGGTGCGAGTCTGGTCACTCTTGAAGTTTTCCGCGCGGCCCTGAAGAAAGCGCTCGAGGCCATCCTCTTTTGATCCGCCGAGTTAAACATTATCGCTAAGGGAGGCTAGTGGAGATGTTCGAAGATGTGGATGGAGCACTTGAACGCATTCTCGCGTTAGTTGCGAAATGCCCGCCAACGCTTCAGGAGAAATGCTTTGAGATTCTGCTCAACGCCTATATCAATGCCAGGACGAAACCCTTGAGGAGTCATGCTCAAACAGAAAAGGCGGACGTTTCGGCAGATCGGGAGCCAGCTGCCGCACCGGCTGGTTCTGTCTCAGTACCAGAGATAATCCGTGGTCGGTTTAATACAGCCGTAGCACGCCTGAAGGTAAAGGCGGAGCGTCTAGCCGGGCTTTTCGATTTCCAGCAGGATCCCTTCACGTTTCACGGTGTCGCGGTACCTGGGGAGAACAAGGCAACCAAGACCAGGAATGTTGCTCTTCTTCTTGCGTTCAAGTCCTACCTAGCGACGGGGGCGTGGACTGCGGATTGGAAAGAGTTTCGTGCGATGTGCGTCGACCAGTCGTGTTATGACCGGGCAAACACTGGCAACTTCTTAAGTAAAGGAGGTTATTTCAAGACAGCCTCGTCCGCGGAAGGAATCACGCTTAGTTCCGCAGGCGTCTCTGCTGCAGAAACCCTTGTTTCCTCAATGGCCGGAGGGACACCACAGAATGATTCCGACCAGTGAGGAGTTGGAAGCGTTCCATGATCGCATCAAGAGCCTGGATCTTGGCCTGGGGAAGCTAAAGGGGGCTGAGGTCACGCGTGCGGACACGATTGCGGGCCTAGCGGCCGTTGCGAAAGAGTGGCTGCGTATATCCCCGCAGCTTAAGTCCGCTGCCGATGGCTATTTGCCATCGCTAGAGCAATACGATGCTGCGATGGGTGGCGTTCTCACTTCGACAAAACAACGGTCCCGTGCATCAGCCTATCGCCAACGCCTCCGACCATTTGTAGAGGGATTCCTGGACGCGGTTGTAATCCCCTTTATCCGATTCGAAGGGAGTCCAGGACAAGTCGCGGCTCGCCGGATCTCTTCGGCGCTAGCAGATTTGCTACGCCCCGAAGAGACCCCCTACATCGAGGAAGCGGCTCGTTGCTCATCAGTCCACTGCCATCGAGCGGCAATAGTGCTGCTGTGGGCGGCCGCGATCGCACGCCTTCACACGAGCATCCAGTCATTGGGCTTTGCTGCATTCAACTCCGCGGCCTCTGCGGCGAGCGGCAAGAAGGGTGCCCCTTACAACCGAATCACGAAAGGGCTTGCTGTTCAAAGCCTCGCGGAACTGCAGCGAGCACGTGACTTTGACATCATTGCCGTGGGCGTGGAGCTATGGGGTCTTGATCTGCAGACATTTGAAGAACTAGATCGCCTTCTCGGGACACGCAACAGTGCCGCTCATCCTGGGATGTTCCAGCCAGGGGCACTTGACGTCCAGCAGTTTGCCGAGAAGCTCCGGCGACATGTCTTCGAGCGCATAAAGTGACGACGCCGAACCAGCCCATGCAGCGGACCCGCTCCGGCGGGCTTCGCCCGCCTGCGCGGGCCGCTGATGGGCGACGTTGGGCGTCATGAGCAACGAACTGTGCGTACCGTGGGAGCCATTGCCCGGGCTCATCGCCCCATGTGGGAGCGTCTCCTTCTCCTACGAGTCACCGGATCGTCTGCGTGCCCGGCTCGCCTTTTCGGAAGTGATTGGTGGCGTTCCTCATGACCTTCTACTGCTCTTCTCCGGTGTCATCGCAGCTCGCTTCGAGTCCGAGTCTTTCGGGATCGTCCCGTTGCCAAATCACTTGCCTAAGTTCTCCACCCCGCAGTGGTCCAACTGGACCTTCCCGCTTCTACAGGTGTCCTCTTCTTCGTGGCTGGAAGAACACGTCTCGCACAATCCCGCGGCAGCCGAGCGCCGAGTTCACTTCGCGCTCATATCAATGAACGACCTCCTGCACATCTTGGCGCTGCCAGAGGTCACCGCCGCATGGTGTGTCTAGGTGCGAATGACGCCCAACCCGTCTGCAAGGACTTCCCCTGCGAGTCAAGCGTCGAAGTGATCCGACGCGCGCGCGAGCGGGCGCTGAGTTTTTTGGAGGACCGGTGGCTGTTGGTGCTGATTCGTTCATCGGGAGTTGCGCGCTGCACCCGTCAGATCGTCAGAAGCGGACTGCATCTCTGCAACCGGCCTTGTTGCATCCGCATCGGCGTGGCGATGTCGGACGCGGGCCACCATACGAGTCGCACGCGGGATCCCAATCCGTTGCCGGCCGCGCGGCGGTGCGCTGATCGGGCGCAGCCCCCTGGGTGCGGGCCAACGGGTTAGCCGGGGTGTTCCCGCGTTCGGTCTGACCTCTGTGAGCTATGCGAAGCGCAGCGGCGAAGGCTTGTCAGCCCGCAGCGGGCATCGGCGCGGTCAACGCTGCGGCGCGCGGATGCCGTTGCGCGGCGTGCGGATCGAAGTGACGGTTGCGCACCTGCATGGCCCACAGGATGCGAGCGTGCTTGTTGGCGATGGCCACGAGCGTCTTGTGATAGCCGCGGCGCGCATACAGCGCCGCGATCCAGCGCTGCAAGGCCGTGGCCTTCCCAGGCGGCGTCTTCAGCGCCACCTGCAACGCGCTGCGCGCGCCCTGAACCAGGAGCGTGCGCAGGTAGGCATCGCCGCGCCGGCTGGCCTCGCCCAAGCGTGTCTTGCCGCCGGAGCTCGCTTGGCGCGGGGTCAGCCCCAGCCAGGCACCGAGCTGGCGGCCATGACGGAACAACGTCGGATCGGGTACGGTTGCGGCGAACGCGCTGGCAGTGAGCACACCGACGCTTGGCACCTCGCGCGCACGCTGCGCGGCGGCGTCAGCGCGCACGTGCACTCCGATCTCGACATCGCAGCGCTCGATGCGCGCGGCCAACGCCTCGAACTGTGTGCGCGCTTCCAGCAACAGTGGCCGCAGTGGCACCGGCACGTGCGCATCCTCCGCCAGCAACGGCAGCGCCCTGAGCAGGCGATCGCTGCTGCGCGGGATCACGATGCCGAACTCGGCCAGCAGCCCGCGCAGGCGGTTGATCAGTGCGGTGCGCTCGTCGATGAAACCGGCGCGCGCCCGGTGCCACGACAGGATGGCCTGCTGCTCGACGGTCTTGATCGTCACAAAGCGCATGGTGGGCTGGCGCGCCGCCACGGCGATGGCCAGCGCATCGTTGCCATCGTTCTTGCCGCCCTGGCGAAATGCAGTCACGAACTCGGCGGCCATCAGCCGCACGGTGTGGCCGCGCGCAGCGAAGTACCGGCCCCAGTGATGCGCGCTGCCGCAGGCTTCCATGGCCACGGTGCAGATCGGCAACGTGGCGGCCCAGCGCTCGAAAGCGGCACGATGAAAGACTTTGCGCTCGAGGACGGCACCGCGCGCATCGAGCACGCAGATCGCAAAGACTTCCTTGGCCAGATCGATGCCGACGGTAGTAATCTCTTCCATAACTTCCCCTCCCGCTTCGGATTGATGATGACGAATCTCAATCGTGGCACTTCGATGCCGTGCGACTTCGACGTCGCTTGGGGACGGGGAAGTCCCTCGTATTCGTTGCAACCGACGTTCAACAGTCCGCTTCGCCGGCTGTTGCCTGCGGGTGAACTCAAACGTTAGGCCTTATTCACGGCGCTGACCTCGTTTCCCATGTTCCTGAAACCACTTCAGCCTGTCAGCTCATTGCTCGCGCTTCTTCTGGGCGTGGCCGCAGTGGGTCTTGGGAGTCGTACGCAATGGGCCACATTCCTTTGGCCGTGGCCCGATGGTCGCCTCACTTATTGGTTCGTGGCGTCCATCATCGCCTCGATGGCCATCGCTATCGCGTGGATCGGTGCCTTTGGACACTGGTACGCCGCACTTCCAGGAACGGTAAACGTCTTCGTTTCAGCGGGCGCAATGGCCGTCTTCCTGACAGGCGCGCTGCCGTTGGGGGACGGGACACCGACCCCTGCACCGACGCATTCGGCGGCCTTGGGCGCCTTCGCCTTGGTCAACCTCGCCCTTTTCTTCGTGTTCCTCCGCGCGCCAGCGCCGAGCACACCACGGATGCCAAAGGTTGTGTTTGCATCGTTCGTCGTCTTTGCGTTGGTGCTGCTGGCTGTCGGCGCGGCTCTTGTCCTCGGCGTCCCGAACGTGATGCCCTGGCCGATGCAGCCTCGATCCGCCATCCTGGTGGGTTGGATCTTTCTGGGGGACGCGCTGTACTTCTTGCTGCCGCTGTGGCGGCCTGTTTGGACCAATGCCTGTGCTCCGCTCTTGAGCTTCTTGGCCTACGATCTTGTGCTGCTTCCTCCGCTATTCGCCCACGTCTCGGCAGTCAGGCCGGAGCATCAGGCAAGCCTGTATGTCTACATAGCCGTCCTTGTCTACAGCGCAGTGCTCGCGATCTGGTTCTTGTTCGTCAACGCAGCCACGCGACGAGCGCTTCTCACACCTTGGCGCGATGAGGCCTAACTCGTCATTGGACCGGACGCCCACCAGTCAGCCGGCTGCGCCGGCCCGCGCTCGCCGGTCAACTCAACGTTAGGGCTCATGGCGCAGGGTTTGTCACTTCCGCGAACGCAAGCCGCCGCCGCATGCACGTTCGTCGCCTACCTGGTCGGCGCGCTCGCATTGCTTGGCCCGTTCCATCTTGCGCCGGCTACGCCGCCGGTGGTTGCCATCCTGTCGGTTGGGACGTTGCTCGCTCTTCTGGCCAATGCCCTGTGCATGGCGCGTTGGGCGTCGCTCGTCGGTCGTCGCTGGTACGTGTGGGCCGCAGCCGCTGTCTTGGTTCCGCCGCTGGGCGCGTTAGTCGGCTTCGCTGTACTGCCCCGGGCGGATCGTCGTTCCTGCGTCGGCCTAACTCAAAGTTAGCGGCCAAGGAAGATGCGTGCCGAAACCATAAGTCTCAATGCGGAAGTCGAGGCGCTTCTCACCGAAGCTCAACTTTCCGTCTCGGATCTCTCCAATAGCCGCAGCCTCAATCTGCTCGGCATACGGAGGGGCGGTCGGCTTGTGGTTGTGGTTGGGGTTGAGGTCTACGGGGACGTGGGCATGCTGCGCTCGTTGGCGGTTGAGCCGGCAAGCCGTAATACCGGCTTAGGCGTCAGCTTGGTGTCTAACGCCGAGACGTGGGCAGCAGCGCGGGGCGTCAAGACCCTGTACCTCCTGACCGCCACGGCGGCACAGTTCTTTGCCAGACTTGGTTACAGGGCGGCCCCTCGGTCAGAGGCTCCGGCTGCAATTGCGGCAACGGCACAGTTCTCGGGCCTGTGTCCGGCTTCGTCCACGTTCATGGGCAAAGTGTTGGCCGCTAACCGCTAACCATTCGTATATGGACTTCCTTCCAGCGCAGGCGGACTGATCGATAGCTTTGGCGCGGGGAGCAAACCTGCTGCCGCGTTTGCGATCGACATCGATGGGTCTGTCAAAGACGTGGCGGTCGTCGGAACCCCGACGAGCATTTGACGAAGGCCGCTGTTTCGACCATCCGTCAACGGCGTTTCAGGCCGCCCACTAGGGGCGGGAAACCAATCGCGTCGGTACGATGCAACCGTCGGAGCTCAGGTTGCGCTGATGCCTAATCGTCATTCAAAACCGACGCGCCTAGAGGCCGCTGGCGCGCCGTTTGCGTATGCGGCTCAAGTCAACGTCGGTTGCCCAGATGCTCGCTTCGTTGCTCGCTATCGCCGTTCTTCATTGGGCGGTTCTCGTCATCCCCGGCTTCAACTTCGTCCTCATTGGTCAGTTGGCAGCCGGCGGTAGCCGGGCCGCGGCCATGTCTGCCGTGGCTGGCATGACCACGGCCACTCTGGCCTGGGCCAGCCTGGCCGTTGCTGGGGTCGGCCTTGTCTTCACGGCTCACCCAGCGATCAGGCACTTGGCCCAGGTCGCAGGCGGCTTGTACCTGCTTCACCTGGCAGTCAAGCTCTGGCGCGCCGGCCGCCAAAGCTCGGCTACGCCTGCGCCCGTTCTCGGGGCCTCGGCTGCTTTTCGCGCGGGTTTCATGACCAGCGCCCTCAACCCCAAGATCGCGCTGTTCTATGGCAGCGTCTTCGCCACCGCCCTGCCCCAGGATCCGTCGCTTCTGCTGGTGGTGCTCTCAGTCCTGCTCGTGTTCGCAAACTCGCTGGTCTGGCACTCTTCGCTTGCGCTGCTGCTTTCGCGCCCGGTCGTTCAAAGCGCTTACTTGCGCAACTTTCAGGCGCTCAACCGCACCTCTGGGATCCTGGTTGGCGCATACGGTGCCAAGCTCATCGCCTCCGCAGTCACCGAGTTCCGGGCGCGGTCCGCGTAGTGCAACCTGACCCGTCGGCGGAGCCGACTCGCGCCGGCGTGGCATTGAGTCCGCAAGGCGCTCGCTGTCATCATCCGCCCGCGGGCCAGGCGCCATACCGGCGCTCGCGGCGCGGCTCAAACGTCGGGTCTCACCGATCTTCACATGAGCGGATCAACTCGCCTGCTTGTACTCGGTTTCGCCGTCCTGTTGGGTGCTGCAGGCATGGCCGTTGCCGTGGTGTTCGGAGTCTCCGAATGGAAGCTGCGGCGGCAGTACGAGGCGCCTCTGCAAGCGTTGCGCACCAGTGCGCCGCCGGACCTGGCGGAAGGGGAGAGGATGGCCCTCATCGTCGGCTGCTGGAACGGTTGCCACGGCCGCCGAGGAGAGGGCGGCAGCGAGCACATTGACGGCATCCTCCGGCAGACAGCTCCCACTCTCAGCGAAGTGCTGCCGCTCTACACCGACGAGGCACTGGCGCGCCTGATCCGGTATGGCGTCAAACGTGACGGCCGCAGTGCAGTTGGAATGAGCTCGTATGCCTTTTGGGCGCTGGGAGATCAGGATCTCGCCAACATCATTGCGCACCTGCGGAAACAACAGAAAACCTTCACGCCGCGTGAGCGCACGCTTGATCTGTCGTGGCGCGCGCGACTGGCGTTGACCATCGGCACCTGGGGCGTGGCGGCTGAACGGGTCGATCGCTCACGCCCGCGATGGGGCGATCTGCCGCAGACGAATAGCTTCGAGCGCGGGCGCTACATCGCCACCGTTACGTGCACCGAGTGTCACGGATTGAACTTCGACGGCAACGAGCTCGAACACGCGCCCTCACTTTCGCGCATCGCAATGTATTCGCCAGAGCAGTTTAGGGAATTCATGCGCACCGGGAAGCCCATCGGGGGCCGGGATATTCCCAACATGAGGTGGGTTGTCGAGGCACCATTCAGCGACGCGGAGATAGACGGTATGTATCAGTTCCTGCGCGTCCACCACAGGATCGAGAGGTGACGTCCGACCCGTCGCCGCGGCGCACGCGTCGAAAGTGGTGCGCCGCTGAGCGTGGTCGTTGGGCGGCAGGTGCAAGACGTGCATGAAGCCTCGCATCACAGTGATTCCCCTCGGCGTCAACGACCTTGAGGCACCGCTGCGCCCTTGTCGGGATGGCTTGGGTTTTCCCACCGAGGGCATCGCCGGAAAGGACTTCGCGTATGGAGCAGTTGTGTTCATTCAACTGCAGTCCGGCCCGCGTCTCGCTCTCCCGCCTCGCAAGAGCATCGGCCACGACATTTGACTCGCGGTTGCAGCCGCCAGCGCAACTGGCTTGACGCTTGGCCACGATGTTGGCTCGAGAGCGGAAGTTGATGAAGTCATCAAACAAGCCGGCGCTGCGGGCGCGGTCAGCGTTAAGGCCGCACACGACACGTTCTGGGGTGGCCGCACCGGGTACTTTCAAGATCCCGCTGCTCATCTCTGGGCGGTGATATGCAATCCGCAGTGGTCAGACTGAGCATCTCGCTCGACAAGCGCCTCGAGCGCACGCCTTGCGGCTTGGCGTACGGGGTCAACTCCGAGGTTAGGCCGGCATGGCTCATGCCCTATCCGTGCTTGCGGTGAGCCTGCTGGCGACCGTTGCTCTCTACGGCACGGCTCGCCTTGTTGTGCTTGGACTGATTCGCACACTAGCGTGGCGAAGTCCCTTGCGCCTCCTTGTCGTGCTTGCCATCTGGTTCGCTGCGTCAGCGATCCTCATTTGGCCTCTCTACTTCCTGCTTCTTGCCCCGGAACTTCTCGCCGAAATCTGCTGTGAAGGACCGCCGTTCTTCTGGGCACTCTGTTGCTATGTGCTGTCGGTCATGCCGTTCGCTCTCGCCATTGCTCGTCACCGTGACCGAATCGTCTCGGTGGCGAAGCGTGAGTTGGTTGGCTGACTCGGCAGTGAACCCGACGCCCGCGACCGTGGCACTTGGCATCGCTTTCTCCGACAATGCGCCGCAGTTTCGTCGGTGACACGCGAGCCGGCGCGGCTCGACTTAACGTTCGGCCGCGGTTGGCACTGCTCGGGAGTGCTGGATGTTCCTGTCCAGGATGCCAGGGGAGTATCAATGACGACGCTCCCCGACCTGATCTTCGTCACGCTCTTTGCCGTCGCCGGGCCGCTGATTGACTACTCCGTGTTCTGGCCGGCATATCGCCGCCTGTCACAGCCCGACCCGGCCTGGGCGCGGAGGTGGCTCTGGGCATCCGCCATCGGCAGTCAGTGGACGCTGGTCCTTGTCGGGGTCGCGCTCTGGGTGGCGAGCAGCCGATCCTGGACGTCGTTCGGGTTCACGGTACCCGATGGCTGGCGGTTGTGGATAGCCGTCGCCTTGTTCCTGCTGCTGGCGGCCTACCACGTCTGGGCGGTGGCGACACTTGCTCGTAGCTCCGACGCCAGGACGCGCTTGCGGCAGCAGTTGGGACCGCTCACCGCCGTCATACCGCACACGCGGACCGAACTGTATTGGTTCGGCGGCGTGTCGCTGACCGCCGGGTTCTGCGAGGAGTTTCTGTACCGCGGCTACTTCATCTGAGCCTTCTCCCCGTGGCTCGGTTGGTGGGGCGCCGCGGCGCTGTCCCTCCCATTCTTCGCGATTGCGCATGTCTATCAGGGATGGAATGGCGTTCTCCGCACGGCGATTGTCGGCGCGGTCCTCGCGCTGGTCGTGGCGATTTTCGATTCCCTCTGGCCGGCGATCGCCCTCCATGCGCTGATCGATCTCGGCGCTGGAGTAATGGCGTGGCTGGCGCTGCGCGAGGGGTCGGCGAATGGCGATGGGGTAGAGGTGGAACGGCGCACGGAACCGCAATCCGCGCCGGGACGCGAATGGGGTCCGGTTCAGGCCGAACCGATCACCGCAGCTGACGGCCGCAAACCCGGCCGCGGCTGAGGTTGGCCGCTGGGCGACCGACAACACGCACTGCGGCGATGGGAGCGCCGCTCAGAAGCGCTTCTTTGCGAGCTTCTCGTGGATCTCTCGCACGAGCATCAGGGCCGCCGATCCGTAGTACTTGTGGTACTCGGCAACCATCTCGCCTTTGGCCAGCACCGGGTCGCTCGCAGCCAGTTGTCTGGCCTCTTCAATGTCGTTCACGGCGAAGACGAACAGACCTCGCCAGCCGTCCACCCCATCGAACGGCCCTGCAAGCACGAGCTTGCCATCCTGCGACAGTCGTTTCATGTTGGCAAAGTGCCCGCGGAACATCTCATCCCGCTCCGGACCATCCGGCACTCTGGTGGGCCCGGTCTTCAGTACGACCAGCACGTAGCTGCGCATTCCGTAGTCGTCGGCACCCACTCGTCTGGCCAGCGCTTCATCGTAGGTCGCTGCGGCCTGCTGCGCTTCGGCGGGTGCGACTGCGAGGGCACAAGTGGTTGCCAGTGCACCAAGTAGCTTCCTCATTGCAGCTCCACGGTGATGGGGTCCTTCATCCTGCGTCGGGCTTTACCGCTCAAACCGGCCAAGTCTTCGCTGGAGGGGACTCGCAGCGGCATGGCGCTTGAACCGCGACGCACTCGCAGTCGTCATCCGTCTCGCGGATCACGCGCCATGCCGGTGCTCGCCTCTCACCTCAAACGTTCGGCGGGATCGATCAAGGGGAAGGGTGGCCGCCACACATGACCATTTCCGAAGCGCAAAGAGAACTTCGTATTCGGTTTCTTGGCAGATTCTATGGCCAGTTGGTTTCGGCAGTCTTGTGATTCACCTCCGCCGGACTCGCGACATGGGGCGCTCCCGCAAGGCAATTACTGCCCTGATGGTGGGCGGCTTCCCGATGCGCTCGCGCACCGCTGCATCGCCGGTGCCGCGCTCGATGTTCTTGAAACGGAGCCGCCGCCACCGGGGCATCCGCTGATCAGATCGCTCAACGTCTTGCGCACTCCCACGTAGCTGGCCGACCGACACGACGTACGCGCGGTTCGCCGCCGCCGCCGCAGATGCTCAGCCGGCCTGTCTCGACCGGCGGGAGGTTCCGCGATTCGTTCCCCGGCACTGAAACCTCGCGGCGGCGATGCGCTGCGCCGCGCGATGAGACCCGACCCGTCGCTGCACCCCGCTCGCATCGGGGCGCGGCTGTAGGCCGCGGGCGAACACCACCTCATGATCCACCACCGACCTTCGTGGAGCGCTCCGTGACGAGACTTGGACTCGATGGCGTCTGGTCGAATCGGACACTCGGCCGGGGCGCACTTGGCCATGTGGGCCGCGGCGCGCGGTCGAGTGCCGACGAGCAGCCCCATCTACGCGGCCAACCCGCTGTCCGTTCGAGGCGTCATCAATCTCGCCGGACCGATCGATATGACAGCGAACATATCGGGGTACGAGACCCTCTGTGGCGACACGGTCATCACCAACCTGCTTGGAGGCACACCCAGTGCAGTGCCTGAACGCTACGCCGATGTTTCGGCCGCCAAGCTGCTCCCGATCGGAATCCCGCAGGTGGTTTTCATCGGTGAGCACGAGGACTTCGTCCCCAGACCATTCGCGGAGGCCTACGTACGCGCGGCCGCACGGGCCGCCGATCCGGTGCGCCTCTTCGTGCTCCTGCGTGCAGGCCACTTCGAACTCGCCAGTCCGCGCGCATCGACGTGGTCGGCAGTCAAGTCGGCGATCCGGTCGTTGCTCGATGGAAAGTTGCCAGCCGACGGCGCGGGGACGCACCGGTAGCATCCATCGCGGACTCGTTCACGGTGGCGTCACGCCGACCTCGGACGCCAGCCAACGTTTCAATGCAGATCAGCCGGCGCGACCTCGTCACGATCGCAGGTGCGTCCGCGATCTCCGCGGTTGTCCCCGGCTGCGCTTCGTTCAAAGGTCACACTGCCATGTACGGACTCATCGGCAAGCTCAAAGCTGTTCCCGGACAGCGCGACAAGCTCATCTCCATCCTGCTCGATGGCGTCCGGGGCATGCCCGGATGCTTGAGCTACGTCGTAGCACAGGATCCGGCGGACCCTGATGCGATCTGGATCACCGAGGTGTGGGACAAGCAGGAGAGCCACAAAGCATCGCTGTCGCTGCCCTCCGTCCAGCAGGCCATCGCACGGGCCAGTCCGTTGATCGCAGGTTTCGGCGAGCGGTTCGAGACTCGCCCTGTCGGCGGCCACGGGTTGGGATGAGCTGCCCGAGCCTTTGCGACTCCCCGCCAGCGCAAGCGGACCGATTCGTCCCTTTCCAGCCTCCTTCCGCAATCCAATGCTCCTCCTACAACGCTCCGCATTACTCCTCGCCGTCCTGCTGGCCGTTGCGGCCGCCGCAGTGAACCTTCAGCTTCCGCACTTGGTGCCGGCCGAGGCGCAGAGTGCCTTCAACGCGGTGCTGTCCGCCAAGCCGAAGCTTGGCAGCCTGGTTCCGGTCCTCGCGAGCCTGTATTGGGCGAGCCTTCTCGCGGCGCTCGGCGGGCTGTGGTTGTTGCGGCCCTGGGGATTGTGGCTCGCGCTTGTCGCGACCCTTGCGGCGTTCGCCCAGGCCGCGCTGCTCGGTCCGCACGCGTATTCCGGTCCCGCGTACGCCGTCGCGTATCTGTCCAAGGTCCTGTGGGGCCTCGGTCTCGGTGTCAGCCTCGTGCTCACGCTCAAGCCGCGCAGTGGTGCTTGATCTCCCGCGCTCATGAGCAGATGGGCTTCGGCGGCGCAGCTTGGCTGCGCAGCCACCTTGGATCATCATCGGCCGCCCGGCCAAGACGCCCCGTTTGCGCGGTCGGCTTGGCTCGAACCTTAAGCGCGCATACCAACGATGACGACCAAGCGAACAGCGAAGACTGCACCACCGGATGGACTCCCTCTCTACCGTCTCTTGACCGGCCCGGACGACGCTGCCTTTTGTCGGCGCGTCAGCGAAGCGCTCGTCCTCGGCTACAAGCTCTACGGGTCCCCGTCCGCGACGTTCAATGGGAAGGACGTCATCGTCGCGCAGGCGATCGTTTGGCCGTCGATCGAACGTGCCATTGCGAAGGCAGGGCCTTGAGATCGGACGCTGGCGACTGCATCGCGCGCGAGCTCCTGGACTGGGCCGATCGACCGAGCGGGCACGCAAGCAGCAATGGCTCGCGTCCTCGGCAGATACGCCGCGTCACGGTTTGATTGCGGCATGCAGGCCGCGGGCGCCCGCGGCCCCCGCTCGCCGGTTCCCGGGCCGAACGCCGATCGCAAGCTGTCGGGAGCCTGATGTCTCGCCGCATTCCGGGGATGAAGCGACGATCGCGCATAATCGCGGCGACGGCAGGCGCGTGCATGCCCGCGCTGCTCGCAGGGTGCGTGATGCTCGAAACCTACGGCGACCGTGCCGTGGGCGAAAGCGAGCGCGCCGTCGTCGAAGGTTACTGGCGCTACCAGTTCCTCTACGACGAGGAGCTGCACGTCGTCTCGGTCGACGGCAAGCGCGAGGGTGGAAAAGGCGGCTGGCCCTACGCCTTCTCGGTCAGTCTGCCGGCTGGAACGCATTGGCTCCAGCTTGCGATCCTCCGCAATAGCAGGGACATCGCACGATGCGCCATCGAGTGGACATTCGAGGCCCGGCATCGCTACAGATTGCAGCGTCTGCGTCATGACCAGTTTCTGCTTGCGCACCCCACGTCCTCGCCTTTCCCTGCGTCGATATCGATGGTGGTTACCGCGCCTTCCGGCGCAGCGAGCCATGTGGACGTCCCGGTCACGTGCGGAAAGGAGGCGATGTGTCGTGAGGATTCGCACTGCGCGCCACAATCCGCCTGCCAAACGAGTGCCGGTCTTGCGTTCGGCATCTGCAAGCCCAGGTGACCGCTGGCAAGCGCATGCGCCGGACAACCGACAACCGGCATCGCCCGCCCGCAATCGCTGACGCCTGGTGACGGAAAACCGGCGACGTTGCATCCTGTCGCCATGAAAACCCAGTACTACACGGCCACGAGCCTCGACGGATTCATCGCGACCGAGGACGACTCGCTCGACTGGCTGTTCCCCCTCGGCAACGTGAACGACACGAGCTATCCGGCGTTCATCGTCGAAGTCGGCGCGCTGGCGATGGGATCGGCCACGTACGAGTGGATGCTTCGCCACGAAGAAGCGATCGCGGCCGAGACCGGATCGCGCTGGCCCTATGCCCAGCCCACGTGGGTGTTCTCGACGAGATCGCTCCCGGCCGTTCCCGGCGCCGACATCCGCTTCGTCCGCGGCGACGTGCGCCCCGTCCATGCGGCCATGCGAAGCGCGGCCGGCGACAGGAACGTCTGGATCGTCGGCGGAGGGGACCTGGCCGGACAGTTCTACGACGCGGGACTGCTGGACGAGGTCATCGTGCAGATCGGCTCGGTCACGCTGGGCAAGGGCAAGCCGCTGTTTCCGCGCCGGCTCACGAACCCGCCGCTGCGCCTGGTCTCCGTCCGGCAGGTCGGCACGGGCTTTGCCGAGCTGCGATACGTCGTGCCTCGGCGTGCCGACGACGCGTGATCGTTCGATCCGGCACGGGTGACCCGACGTCGGAGAACGCCACGAGCACCGCCAACGTGTTTCCACTCGAAGGCGGCTGCGGTGCGCGGTCGCATGGAAACGGCGCCGCGTCCGCCGGCGCCGTGCTGACGGCGGCGCTGTGGGTGAACGAAGTCGATCCGTGGACCGCCGCCGCGCTCGTTCTGCTGCCCGCCGCGGCGGCACTGGTGTCGCGGTTCACTCGGCCTGCGGCGTGACGAGCCGCCTGCGCGGCGCCGTTCCGCACTTTGCCGGCCGCAGCCTGCGGGTCATACTCCGCACGAACGACGCCGCCGATCCGCGCGCGCCGATCCAACCGCAGTCAACGTTCGAAGGAGCACGCAATGAAGCGCGTTACCGGCATCGGCGGCATCTTCTTCAATGCCAGGGATCCCGAGGCACTGCGAGCCTGGTACAGAAAACACCTCGGCATCGACGTGCGGGAATGGGGCGGCGCGGCGTTCCGCTGGGCCGACGAGGCCGGCAATCCGTCCGGCGGCACGACGATCTGGTCGATCGGTTCCGCCGACGGCGACTACTTCGCGCCGAGCAAGGCCCCGTTCATGATCAATTACCGCGTGGCCGACCTGACGGCGCTGCTCGGGCTGCTGCGCGCAGAGGGCTGCCACGTGCTCGAGAAGACCGACGAATCCGAGTACGGCAAGTTCGGCTGGGTCATCGATCCCGAGGGCAACAAGGTCGAACTGTGGCAGCCGCCGCCGGGGCAGTGACGGGCCACGTTGGGTGAGTGCCGCGCGCGTCGCGCTCGTCGAATTCGAGCCGCGCTGGCTCGACGAACTCGTTTGCATGTGGCGCGCCAGCTTCGAAGCGGGCGTCGGCATCGTCGACCCGCATCCGCTGGCGCAGCAGCGGCGCTATTTCGTCGACGAAGTCCTGCCGCGCAACGACGTGCGCGTGGCTCGGCAGGACGGGCGAATCGTCGGCTTCATCGCAGCGACGCGCGAATCCATCGCGCAGCTCTACGTGCGCGTCGGCTGCCAGCGCCAGGGCATCGGACGCGCGCTGCTGGAGTGGGCGAAGGATCGATCGAGCGGGCACCTGTGGCTCTACACCTTCGCCCGCAACCGCGGCGCGCAGGCCTTCTACGAACGCAACGGCTTCGTCGTCGCGGCACGCGGCTTCGAACCGACGTGGCAGCTCGAGGACATCCGGTACGAGTGGTCGCGCACACAGCGTACTTCGTCCGATGCCGTCCGAGCGCGGTGACCATGTGCTGAAGACACGGACGGTCCTGTCGCTGAAGGGCGTCCGGAGGGCGCGCGACACCGCGCCGTTCAGGCGGTGACCGACTTGGGGAAGGTGCCCTTTCACCGGTCACCCTTGGGCGCGCCGCCTCAGCCGGCGGATCGGAGCGCCTTCCCGAGTTCCTGCACGGGCGCGACGAACCAGGGGCTCAAGGCCAGGTGCTTGGCGATCGCCTGCTCGGCCTCGGCCAAGGCGGCCCGGGCGGCAGCGCCATCGCCTGCGCGAAGCGCACACAGCCCGCGGAACGCCAGGGTGCGGATGATCCAGGGGCTGTCGGGGACGTCATTCGCGCGACGGATCGCCAGTGCCTTGTCGACCGACTCCAGTGCGCCGCGCGAGTCGCCCATCCGAAGAAGCACGACTCCCAGCGCAAGGGCGGCCTCGGCCTGCATCGACGGCAACGTGCCGCGCCTCGTGACGGCGTCGGCGTCGGCGGCTGCCAGTGTCGCCTCGAGCCGGGCCTGCGCCACGTCGCCACGCGCCAAGAGTGCCAGCGCTTTCAAGGTGCGCCATTCGACTGCGTCGGGATGAGGCTGAGCGCTCTCTTCCGCCGGCAACGGGACGAATCTCGCCAGCGATTCCAGCGCGGCATCGTCGTCGTTCCGCGCCAGCGCCAACCTCGCACGAAGGATATGCATCGGGTTGTAGCGCCAGGGACGCGCCTGACCTGCCGTGGCGAGCAGCCAAAGCGACTCCGCCTCGTCCAGCAGCGACTTCGCTTCGTTCAGGCGACCTGCAGCGAGCTTGGTCGCCGCTTGCAGGATCAGAGCCGTGGCAAGCGTCGACGAACCCGCGTAGTGCTTGCGCAGGACATCCGCATTCTTGTCGACGAGAGCCGAAGCGGTCTGGATCCTCCCTTCGTCGAGGTAGGCGCGCGCCGCGCTCGTTCGGACGATCGCGGTGAACAGCGAATCGTCTTCGCCGCGGATGCGCACGATTTGCTCCAGCGCGCTGGCCAGCGTCGCTCGGGCCTCGCGCCGCAAGCCGAGGCTGTGGTGCAACTGTGCGGCGCGAGCGAGGGCGACGATCGCGGTGGGGCTGTTATTGCCGACCGCCCGTGCGAGGCTCTCGGCCGACTCGCGCGCGAGCGCGGACGCCTCGTCGAACCGCTGCTGTATGAAGAGATGTTCCGCCAAGGTCGTGCGGGCCGTCGCAATGTCCAGGTGCGGCGGCTCGCGCATCCGCGTCAGTATCGCGAGCGACGCCTCGTAGTTGGCTGCCGCGCTGCGAAACTCGCCGAGTTGGGTACGCGCGCGCGCCGCGACGATCAGTGACGTGGAAAGGAACTGCTCTTCGTCGGGGTACTTGCGAAAGATCGCGGCGGCTTCATCGGCATACTTGATGGCCTCCACGAGCGACTTGTTGTAGTGGTATCGGGAGAGCCTGACCAGCAGCTCGCCGCGCAGCTTCGACTCCCGATCCCCCGCCTCATCGAGCAGCTGCCGCGCTTCCTGCAGCACGGGTCCGATCTCGCCGCGTCGATTGGTCGACTGCAGCGCGTTCGCGTAGTCCAGCAACGCCGCCGCCAGTTTGCGCTTGTCGAAGCGACCCTGACGGAGGATCTGAATCCGCTTTTCGTCGAGCGCTGCTGCCTTGTCGTGAAGGTCGAGATCCACGTACATCGACCCGAGCACGCCGAGCATTCGCACTCGCGCCTCGGGAACGTCCTTGAGCGCTTCGTCGATGCTTTGCGCCCCGATGTCGAGCAGCTCGCGGGCGGTCGTGGCGCGGGCTGCCACGGGGTCCTTGGACCGCTGTGAGTTCATCGTGAAGATGTTCAGGATGAATCGCTGCACCGACTCCGCGGTCTGCGCCTGCCGTTGCGCCACCTTCGCTTGCCAGAGCGCAAGCGCGGCACCTACGCTCAGGGCGATCGCGACGAAGAACGCGGCCGCAACGGGCACCCGGTTCCTGACGATGAACCTCCCGAGTCGATAGAACCGACTGTCGGGTCGCGCCCGGACCGGCGCACGCTTGATGTACCGGTCGAAGTCATCCGCCAGCGCCTCCACGCTTGCATACCGCCTGGCCACGTCCTTGCAGAGCGCCCGATTGAGGACTGCATCCAGATCCCCGCGCAATTGACGCCGCAGCGCCGGATCGGAGGCAGCCTGACTCGCGGCCTGGGCGTCGGCCTCGAGGATCGCTTGCTCGACTGCAGCCGCGCTGCCGCGCTTGAGCTTGTAGGGCCGAGCGCCGGTCAGCAGCTCGTAGGCCACCACGCCCAGCGAGTACACGTCACTCGCCGTTCCGATCGGTTCGCCCCGGATCTGCTCCGGACTGGCATAGTCGAGCGTCAGCGCCCGGCCGGCGATCTGGGTCAGCTTCGTCTCCTGCGCCCGATCGCCTTCCATCAGCTTGGCGATGCCGAAGTCGAGCAGCCGCACCTGGCCGTCGGCCGTCACGAGGATGTTGCTCGGCTTCAGATCCCGATGGATCACCAGCCGGCTGTGCGCGAAGGCCACCGCGTGCGCGACCTGTAGCAGCAGTTGCACGCGCTGCTTGATGTTCAGTCCGCGCTCGCGGCAGTACACATCGATCGGCTGGCCTTCGACGTACTCGAGCGCCAGGTACGGCCGCCCCTGCGCGTCGGTGCCGGCGTCGTACAGCCGCGCGATGTGCGGGTGCTCGAGTGCCGCCAGGATGTCGCGCTCGCGCGCCATGCGTTCGGCCAACCCGCGGCTCCACGATGCCCGCGGCAGCTTCAGCGCCACTTGGCGCTTCAGGCTGCCGTCGGCGCGCTCGGCCAGCCACACCGCGCCCATGCCGCCGGTGCCGAGCTCGCGGATCAGCCGATACGGACCGATGAGCGTGCCGGGTTGCAGATCGGCTTCGTCGACGATCGGTGCCGCACTGGCCGTGTGCGGCAGGGTGTTCAGCCACTGCGCGGTTTCGACGCCGCCGGCGCGCGCGAGCACCGCGCGCAGCGCGGGCTTCAGGGTTTCGTGTTCAGCGGGAAGCGCCTCGATCCAGCCCAAGCGCTCGGTGGGCGGCAGCTCCAGCGCCTGATCGAGCAGATCGCTAAAGACGCGCCAACTCGCGGCGGTGAGATCGGCGGCGGAAGGCATTGGGAGTCGGCGCTACGAACGCAACGCATCCGCCAGCAGCAGCCGCGCCTTTTCCCAGTCGCGCCGCACGGTGCGCTCGGTCACGCCCAGCGACGTCGCAATCTCCTGCTCCGAAAGGCCGGCGAAGTAGCGCATCTCGACCACCTGCACCAGCCGCGCGTCGCGGCGGGCCAGTTCGTCGAGCGCCTCGTGCACGCGCACGATCTGCTCGTCGCCAGCGGGCAGGCCGTCGATCAGCTCGGTGTTCAGCGTCTGGTGCGCAGCGTCGCCGCCGCGCTTTTCGCGCATGCGGTGGCGCGCGTAGTCGACGATGATCGAGCGCATCGCGCGCGCCGCATACGCGTGGAAGTGCGCGCGATCGTTGACGTCGAGGCGGCCTGCTTCGGCGAACTTCAGATAGCACTCGTGCACGAGCGAGGTGGTCTCGAGCATCGTGTGGCGGCCGCCGCGCGCAAGCCGCGCGTGCGCGAGCCGGCGCAGTTCCGGATACAGCTCCGCGAACAGCGCATCGAGCGCGGCGGCATCGCCGGCGCGCACGCGCGCCAGAAGCTGCGTTACGTGGCCCATCGCCGATCCCCTCCCGCCCAGCCATCGACGTGCGTCGATGGTAATCCGGCGCCGGCGGTTCGCCTACGGCCGGCGTGAATCTTCACGGCGCCCGATGTCGATGTCCGGTTCGTGCGGCCGCTGTCGTGTTCCCTGGTGAGGCGGCCTGAATCGAGCCCACCGCAGCCGCCTCCCGATGCGGGCGGTGGGCCACTTCGACGGGAGAACGACGATGCAATGCCGTTACGACTTTCTGCGGGATTCTCAGCAACGCCGCCAGCTCGCGCTGTTCCGCTCCTGCGCGGCCGCGACGCTGGTGATCGCCTTGACCGGCACGGCGGTGTTCCTGACGCGCGGCACGCCGACTGCCGCCCAGCCTGCCGAGGCGCAAACAAGCGCTCTGCAGACGGATCGGTCGATGAGCGACGCCGAGCGTGCCGCCGACGAGGAAATGGATCGCCGCTACATCATCCATCCGAGTGGCTACTGAGCGCGCGAAGGAGGCGTGCGGGGCCGAGGACATCGAGCGGGTGGCGCCGCCGAGCACGATCTCGCGCGCAATCCTGCGCCGGCGGTTCGTCTACGGCCGGCGTGAATTTCCGCGGCGGCGCCGGCGTGTCGAATTCTCGTGTCCGGTTCGCGTGCTGCGTGTCGTGTTCCCAGGTGAGAGGGATGCATCGCGCGCCGGGAACCCTCTCCGCCGAGCTGCCGCCCCGATGGCGGCCGGCGCCTTCCCGGTGCGCCGATCCTTGCGGGAGCAATGCCATGAACCACGCAGCCGTCCACTCCGCCGCCGAAGCCCCTTCGCGTTCGCGCCGCGGCGCCCTGGGCCGCGCGCTCGCGATGACGCTGGCCGCCGCCGTCGCGCTGCTGGTCGCGTTGCAGGCGAGCCAGGCGCCGGGCGATGCGCGCAGCGCGCAGACGCTGCCCGCCGCATCCGAACCTGCGATGCCCGGCGGCGACCTGCCCGCGAGCGAAGACGACCTGCGCCCGCAGCGTCACATGGGGCAACCGTCCGCGTACTGAACGCATCCGAACGCGCAACGAACCTGGGAGGTCACCGATGAAATCGCGTTACGAGTTTGTGCACGACGCGCGCGAACGGCGCGCGCTCGCCCGCTTCCGCGCGGTGGCCGGCGCGCTGGTCGTGGGCGCGATAAGCGCGCTCGGCTTCGCCGCCGGCGACGCTTCGTCCGACCGTCCGGCGGCCGGCGTCGCGGCGTTCGTCGCCGATTGTTCGCCGGACGTTGCCGCGCGTTGCGGCAATCAACCGTGACGGAGGCCGCGATGACGAAGACGAACAACGTGCGCTGGGTGTGCGCGGCGGGCCTGCTGTCGTGCGCGGTCGGGGCGGCATGGGCGCAGGTCGTCGGCGACGAGCCCTGCCCGATCTACGCCGTCGACGTCGCTTCGTTCGCGACCTGCGACGGCGATCGCGTCGCGCGCGCGCCATCCGACCCCGCACGCGTCGACGCGCGGCTCGCGCATGCGCTGAAGCGCACGCACGGCGACGCGGTGCTGCTCATCGACCTGCGCCGCCCGGACGAGATCGCGGCGACCGGACTGGCCGAAGCGGTGGACGCCGTCGTCGTGTACGCGGAGAGCCGCGATGCAGACGATGCCGGCGCGGCGCCGCTCGTCGCGCCCGCCTTCATCGACGCGATGAAAGCGCGTATCGCGGCGCTCGGCGGCAGCGCCGGCACGCCGCTGCTGCTCCTGTGCCGTACGGGCGTGCACGCCGAGAGGGCCGCGCGCGCGTTGCGCGCCGTCGGCGTCAGCGGCGCGATCGTCGTCGACGGCGGCTACGCGGGTGCGCAAGGCTGGATCGACGCCGGGTTGCCCGTGCAGAGGCAGCCGGACATCGCGCTGCTGCTCGCACGCGAGGATTGAGGGCCAAAGCAGACGGGGTTTCATGCGTGCATCCCGCATCGAGGCGAGCCCGCACGGGTCATGGCATCGTGCTTGCATCGCGGCATCATCGACCGGTTTCATTGACCGATCGAAAGCGGGATGCCGAAGCATCGAATCAACCTCGCGCTGCAGGGCGGCGGCGCATTGGGCGCGATCACCTGGGGCGTGCTCGACCGGCTGCTGGAAGAGCCGGGCATTTCTTTCGAGGGCGTGAGCGGCGCGAGCGCGGGCGCGATGAACGCGGTCGCGCTCGCGCACGGCTGGGCCGAAGGCGGCGCGGAGGGCGCGCGGCGCGCGCTCGCCGCGTTCTGGACCGCGATCGGCGAGGCGTCGTACGCGGTGCAGCTTCCGTTCACGCCGAGCCTGCCCGCGGGCTTCGCGCATTCGCCGGCGACCTTCCTGCTCGGGCTGACGCGCTTCTTCTCACCGCAGGAGATCAATCCGTTCGACATCAACCCGCTGCGCGCGATCGTCAAGCAGCAGTTCGACTTCGAGCGGCTGCGCCGAGCGAGCCCCGTGCGGCTGTTCGTCGCGGCCACGCACGTGCGCCGCGGCAGCCTGCGCGTGTTTACCGAGCGCGAGCTGACCGCCGAGCACCTGCTCGCGTCGGCCTGCCTGCCGACGCTGCATCACGCGGTCGTCATCGACGGCGAGGACTACTGGGACGGCGGCTACACCGGCAATCCGCCCGTGTATCCGCTCGTCTACGACTGCGAAGCCGCCGACCTGCTGATCGTGATGCTGCTGCCGCGCGAGCGCACCGGCACGCCCAGCTCGGTCGAAGGCATCCGCGCGCGGCTGACCGAGATCCACTTCAACGCCGCGTTCCTGCGCGAGATGCGCGGACTCGCCCTCGCGCGCGAACGCGCGCGGGGCGGCTGGTGGCCGTTCGGCCTCGAGCGGCGGCTGCGCGCGCTGAGGTTCCACGTGATCGACAGCGAGGATCTTCTTCGCGAGCTGGACGGCGGTAAGGCGCTGAACACGAGCCTCGCGTTCCTGCGCGAGCTGCGCGACGAAGGCCGCGCGCGCGCCGACACGTGGCTCGCCGCGCACCGCGCGTCGCTCGGCCGCCGTTCGAGCGCGGACATCGCCACGCTGTTCGGGCCGCCGGCGCGTTGACCGCGCGCGGGGCACCGCGACCCGCGCCGCTCACGGCCGCCGGATCAGCAGCACCGGAACCTTGCAGTGCGAGGCGACGCGCAGCGCGGTCGAGCCGAGCACGGCGGAGGAGAACGGACCGTGGCCGTGCGAGCCCATCACGAGCAGGTCGAGTTGCGCGTCGGCATGGTTCGCGATCGCGTCGCCGGGCGCGCCGTCGAGTTCGACCGTCCGTACCGCTTGCCCCGCCCGCGCGAACAGCCGCAGCGGCGTGCGCAGCGCGCGCTCGACCGCCTGCTGGCGCAGCGTGCGCATCACCTCGAAGGAAATCCCGGCGCCCGACAGATTGGCGAGCAGCGCCTGCACCTGCAGCGCGCCTTCGCGGACGACATGGATCAGCGCGAACTTCGGCTCGGCGCCGAACAGCGGAAGGTGGCGCAGCGCGTACTTGACCGCCGCGTTGCCGTAGGGCGAGCCGTCGACCGCGATGCCGACGCGCATGCCGCGATCGGGCGGATGCTCGGCGCCGCGCAACAGCAGCACCGGGGTGCGGCAGCGCGCGAGGACCTCGGCCGCGACCGATCCGAGCAGCGCACCGGCCGCGGGCGGGCGGCGCACGCCGCCGAGCACGATCAGATCGGCCGCGAGCATGCGCGCGGTCTGCGCGATGCGCGGTCCGGGCTGGCCGCTGACGTGCATCGCCTGCGCCTTCAGTCCCGCCGCGGCGAGGATCGCCTGCGCGGGCTCGAGGGCCTTCGCCGCCTCCTTCGCGTAAAACGCCTGCAGCCGCTCGCGCGCCGCCCGCGTCGGCAGGCCCGCGAACGCCGGCTGCTGCACGTTCAGCAGCACGATCTCGGGATTCGCGCCGATCGGCGCGCAGCGCGACGCGACGAAGGCCGCCGCTTCGAGGCTGTGTTCACCGGCGTGGACGGGCAGCAGGATCTTCATCGCCCGTGTGGATCGTTTACCGCACGATCAGCACCGCCACGTTGCACGACGCGAGCACCTTGTTCGCGACCGAGCCGAGGACCGCGCGCCTGAACAGCCCGCGGCCGTGCGAACCCATCACGATCAGTTCGCAGCCGCGGTCGCACGCGAGCTGCGCGATCTCCAGCCCCGGATCGCCTTCACGCACCACGAGCTCGACCGCAAGCCCCGCCGCGCGCAACTTTTCCAGCAGCGGCGCGACGATGGCCGCCGGGTCGATCGGCGGCACCGACGGCATGCCGGGGTCGGCGCCGAGCGCGCCGACCATGCGCAGCGGCGGCGGCGTCTCGACGAACACGCAGGTGATCTCGGTCCGGCCGCCGAGCAGCTCGGGATGGGCGAGCAGATAGTCGACCGCCTTGTGCGAATGTCCGCTGCCGTCGATCGCGAGCAGGATGCGCATGCGGAGTGCCTCGATTGGACGAGCCCCGATCTTGCCACGCGCGCGTCAGCGCCGCCGCGGCGCGGCGACCGGCCTGGCGAGGTGTTCGGCGACGAAATCGACGAACGCGCGCACGGCGGGCGCGAGAAGCCGCGCGCTCGGGTAGACGACGTGCACGATCTCGGCCGGCGCGCTCCACTGCGGCAGCAGGTGCACGAGGCGGCCGCGCGCCAGTTCCTCGCTGCAGTAGTGCGGCGGCAGCAGACACGCGCCGAGACCGTCGAGCGCGGCCCACTTGAGCACGACGAAATCGTCTGCGTGCATGCGCGCCGGCACGGTGATCCGGCGCATCTCGCCGTTCGGGCCCGACAGCCGCCACACCGTGGACTCCGCGAACGTGCCGAAATCGAGCACCGGCACGCGCTGCAGATCGTCGGGGGTCTCGATGCGGCCGACCTCCTTCAATAGCGCGGGCGCGGCGAGCACCGCGCGCATGCTCCGGCGCAGTTTGCGCGTCGCCAGGTTCGGATCCTCGTCGCCCGGAACGCGCGCGCGCAGCGCGACGTCGATGCCTTCCTCGATCAGGTCGACGCGCCGGTTCGTCACGTGCAGATCGAGTCGGACCAGCGGATGGCGGCGCATGAACGCGCCGAGGATCGGCCCCAGCTCGTACTGCGCGATCGCCAGCGGGCACGCGACGCGAAGCTGTCCGCGCGGTTCGGCCGAACGATGCGCCGCCGCCTGCTCGGCTGCTTCGGCGGCGGCGACGACCGTGCGGCAATGCGCGTAGACGTCGCGTCCCGCGTCGGTCAACGAAAGCTTGCGCGTGGTCCGGTGCATCAGCCGCGTGCCGAGCCGCACTTCGAGCGCGGCGATGCGGCGCGAAAGCCGCGAGGTCGGCACGCCGAGCGCGCGCGCCGCACGCGCGAAGCCACCGTGTTCGACCACCTGCGCGAAGTAGTAAAGATCGTTCAGGTCTCGCATCTCACACCCCTCTCCCCTTGCGGGAGAGGGGCAGGGGGAGAGGGGGCAGGCCAAATTGTTCCACCACCGCAATGATCCATTGCATCCGCGCCGGCTAGTCCGCGGCCGCTGCGCCGCCCAGAATGCCCTCGAACGCCGCACCCGTGCGGCACACGCATCGAGGAGTCGAAATGAAACTGCTGCACCTGGATTCGAGCATTCTGGGCGACGCGTCGGTGTCGCGCCAACTGACGCGCGGCGTCGTCGACGTGTATCGCGCCGCCGACCCGAAGCTCGAAGTCGTCTATCGCGACCTCGGCAGCGAGCCGCTGCCGCACCTGTCCCCCGCGAACCTCGGCCGGGACGGCGACCCGCTGATCGAAGAGCTGAAGTCGGCCGACGTGCTCGTGATCGGCGCGCCGATGTACAACTTCACTATCGCGAGCGGGTTGAAGTCGTGGATCGACCGCGTCACGCTCGCCGGCAAGACCTTCAAGTACACCGACAAGGGACCGGTCGGTTTGGTGCCCGACAGGAAGACCTGGATCGTCGCCACCAGCGGCGGCGCGTACGGCGACACGCCGATCGCGACGATGCACGTCGGTTATCTGAAGACGGTGCTGAACTTCATCGGCATCCGCGACATCGAGGTCGTCCGCGCCGAAGGACTCGCACTGCCCGAGCGGCGCGACGCGTCGATCGCCGCCGCGCGCGGCCGCCTGCAGTCGATTGCAGCCGCGGGCACCTGAAGCTTCAGGCGCTGGCCTGGCCGAAGCGCACGCTGGCCGGCGCGGTCGCGCCGCCGGTGATCACGAAGCTCATCGCCTCGTCCATCGACCAGTCGGTCGGCGTGCAGTGGTCGAGCGGCACCAGCTCGATGTAGCCCGAGGTCGGGTTCGGCGAGGTCGGCACGTACACCGCGGCGATCTTGCGGCCGCTCGACTCGTCGTCGAGCACGCGGGTGACGAAGCCGACTGCGCGCATCTCCGGCGTCGGAAACGGGATCAGCACGACGCGCTGCACGTCGGCGGGTTTTTCCTTGACGACGCTCAGGAACCGCTTGGTGCCGCCGTAGATCGCCGCCACCAGCGGGATGCGCTGCACCAGCGCGTCGAACGCGTCGAGGACGCGGCGGCCGATCACGCGGCTCGCGGCCCAGCCGAGCAGGTACAGCAGCACCAGCGAAATCAGCGCCGCCAGCAGCGACTGGAACCAGGAGTCGGCGAGCGAATCCGCGAGCGCCGGCGACACGCGGCGCAGCCCTGCGGCGAGCGCGTTGATCCACGGGCTGCCGAGCCGCGAAAGCAGCGTCAGCAGGAAGTCGAACACCAGCCACGTGACCCACAGCGGCGCGGCGGTGATTACGCCGATCAGCAGGTAGCGCGGGGTATGGCGCAGATGCGCCTTGGTCGATTCCTTCATCGTCGTTCTCCCGTCGTGGCCGCCGCATCGTAGCGGCGATTACCATCGGGGCATGCTTCGACGCCGACGAGGTCGATCCGCGCACCTGGTCGCAGCGGCTGCTCGCGATCGGCAAACCGCTGATGCTGGGATTGACCGTGTTCGCGGTCGCCGGCGCGATCCTCGCCTGGTTCGCCGTGCAGCTTCTGTGGACGCTGGCGGTGCGGCTCAGGCGCCGACGCGCCTCGAGAGCCGGCGCGGCACCTTGCGGGCGCTGCTGACCTTGCGCGTCTGCGCGGGCGTCGCTCCGGGCGGTCGTCCGAACGAAACTTCCACGCCTACCGATTGGCCGGTTCTTCGTTTTCGGGCGGGGCCTCGTGCGCGCGCGGATCGAGCGCGAGCACCGCGTGCGAACTGCTCGCCATCGGCATGAACGGCGATTTTTCCGCCGGCACCTCGGCCTCGCGCCCGCGCCACAGGCCGTAGGCGAGCACGGCCGCCAGCACCGCGGCGAAGTAGGCGAGCAGCGCGCCGGGCGCGAAGACGCTCATCACGAGTCCGGCGAGCGTGGGGCCGAGCGCGGCGCCGAGCCCGTGCAACAGCAGCAGGCCGCTCGTCGCTTCCAAGACCTGGTCGGCGTGCAACCGGTCGTTGACCAGCGCCACGCTCAGTCCGTACACGGAGAACACGAGTCCGCCGTAGAAAAAGGCGGCGACGATCAGCAGCGCCGGGGCCACCTCCATCGCGAAGCGCGCCGCGACCGCCAGCAGCGCCGCGCCGGCGCAGGCGGCGAGCAGCACGCGGCGCCGGTCGTGACGGTCGGACCAGTGGCCGAGCGGCCATTGCAGCAGCGCGCCGCCGAAGATCGTCGCCGCCACGAACGCCGCGGTCGCCGCTTCCGACAGGCCGATGCGCTGCGCGAACACGGCGCCGAGGCCGTAGAAGGCGCCGTTGAGCATGCCCGAGGCGAACGCGCCGACGGTGGCGATGCCCGACACCCCGTACAGATGCCGCAGCCCGAGGTGCGGCGCGTCGACCGGCTGCGGTTCGCGCGTGCGCGTCAGCGCCACCGGCACGAGCGCGAGCGACAGCAGGATCGACACCAGCCCGAGCGGCACGAAGCCGAGCACGTCGCCGGCGAGCACGAGAAACTGGCCGAGCCCCATCGCCACCAGCGTCAGCGCGACGTACGCGGAGAAGATGCGGCCGCGATAGCGGTTCGGCGCCACCGTGTTGAGCCAGCTTTCGATCACGATGTACAGCCCGACGAGACACACGCCGGTCGCGAAGCGCAGCAGTCCCCATACCCACGGGTCGACGATCATCGCGTGCACGATCGCGGTGGTCGAAGCGATCGACGCCATCGCCGCGAACGCGCGGATGTGACCGACGCGGCGGATCAGCGCCGGGCAGATGTAGGTGCCGGCGACGAAGCCGACGAAGTACGCCGACATCACGACGCCGGTGGCCGCCGTGGAGAACTCGGCCAGCCCCGCGCGCAGTCCGAGCGCGGTGAAAAACAGCCCGATGCCGACCAGCAGGATGCCGGTGCCCGCGAACAGGGACGCGAGCGGCAGCCACTGCGCGGCGGCGCCGCGAAGCGCGGACACTCCGTCTGCCGTCATGACCCAGGTTCCCGGCTCCCCTTGCGAGACAGGGTGGAGCGAGACGGACCCCAGCGTCGGCTCAATGCCCGAGCCACTTGCCGTATTCGGCGAGAAAGTCGCGCAGCAGCCAGTCGCGGTCGACGCTCGACATCGGCACGGTGCGGCTTACACCGCCGCGCACGACGATCTCCACCATCGGCTCCTCGTACTGCGCCGGGCCGCTCGCCTGCGCGAGCGAGAACCACGGTCGCTGCGCCGCGCGGCCGCGCACCCAGTAGACGAACTCCTCGCGCCCCTGCGCGAGCACCGCGAGCGAGGCGTGATAGCCGTGCCGGTCGATACGCGCCACGCGGCCGTGCTTCATCAGCTCGCGGCCGATTTCCTCGAACGCGGGCACCAGCACCTGCGACACGAACTCGGCGACCTGCCGGCGCGGCGCCTGCCACTCGGCGACCGAGCGCGGCCGCGCGAGCAGTTGCGCGAGTTGCGCGCGCCAGTCGCCGTGCGCCGGCAATTCGCCGTTGTCCGCACCCTGCGCCGCGAGCTGCCCCGCCGCCAGCGGCACCTCGGAGCGCAGCGCGAGCGCCAGGCTCACGCAGGCGAGCACCATGATCAGCGCGAACGGCAACCCGGTCGTGATGGCAGCCGCCTGCAGCGCCTGCAGCCCGCCGACCAGCAGCAGCACCGCGGCGACCGCGCCGATCGCGAGCGACCAGAAGATGCGCTGCCACACCGGCGCATCCGTGCGGCCGCGCGAGCAGATGATGTCGATCACCAGCGCGCCGCTGTCGGCCGAGGTGACGAAGAACGTGACCACCATCAGCGTGGCCAGCACCGAAGAGATCTGCGACCACGGCAGCGCGTCGAGCATCACGAACAGTGCCGTGGCGACGTTGTCCTGCACCGCTTTGACCATGCCGCCGGCACCGAACAGCTCGATGTGCAGCGCCGTGTTGCCCATCACGGTGAACCAGAAGAACGAGAACAGCACCGGCACCAGCAGCACGCCGGCGATGAACTCGCGGATCGTCCGCCCGCGCGAGATGCGCGCGATGAACATGCCGACGAAGGGCGCCCACGAGATCCACCAGCCCCAGTAGAACATCGTCCACGCCTTCTGCCACTCGACGCCGCGGAACTGCGTGGTGCGGAAGCTCTGATCGAGCAACGTGGCCAGATAATGGCCCACGCTTTCGACGTAGGTGCCGAGCAGGAACACGGTCGGGCCGGCAACGAACACGAACGCCAGCAGCAGCACGCCCAGCAGCACGTTCGCTTCCGAAAGCCGCCGGATGCCGCGCTCCAGTCCCGTGACGACCGAAATCGTCGTCAGCACGATGATCGCGGCGATCAGCCAGAGCTGGTTCGTCGTCGACACGTCGAGCCAGCGGTTGTAGGCGAGCCCGGAGTTGATCTGCAGCACGCCCAGCCCGAGCGACGTGGCCACGCCGAACAGCGTGCCGAACACCGCGAGCACGTCGATCGCGTCGCCGATCGGGCCGTGAATGCGGCGGCCGAGCAGCGGATACAGCATCGAGCGGATGGTGAGCGGCAGCTCGTGCCGGTAGCCGAAGTACGCCAGCCCGAGTGCCACCACCGCGTACACGCCCCATGCGTGCAGGCCCCAGTGGAAGTACGCGGTGTTCAGCGCCTCCTTGGCCGCCTCGACCGTGCGCGGCTCGACCGTGCCGGCGCGCGGCGTGGCGAAGTGCAGCACCGGTTCGGCCACGCCGTAGAACAGCAGCCCGATGCCCATGCCGGCGGAGAACAGCATCGAGAACCAGGTCGGATACGAGAACTCCGGCTCGTCGTCGTCGTCGCCCAGGCGGATCGCGCCGTAGCGGCTGAACAGCAGCCACAGCACGAACACCAGGAAGCCGGTGACGGCGAGGATGTAGAACCAGCCGAAGTAGGTGGCGATGCCGTTCTGCACCGCGGAGAAGAGCTGCGCGGCCGGCTTGGTCGCGACCACGGCCGCGGCGACGAACAGCACGGCGACGATGGCGGAAACGAGGAATACGCGGCGATCGTTTTTCATGTTGTCTGTCTCCTGCGGGAGCGCCCCCCTCTGGACCGGAGAGGGGCAGGGAAGAGGGACGGATCACTCCGCAAGCTGCCGCGCTTCTTCGATCGTGGCGGCCACCGGCGCTTCGTGCTTCTCGTACAGTTCCTCCAGCGCGGCGCGCCGATCGGCGGCGAGCACCCGCAGCAGTTCCCACACCATCGCGTACAGGATGAAGGTAAACGGCAGCGCCGACAGCACCGCGCCGGCCTGCAGTCCCTGCAGCCCGCCGGTGGCGATCAATGTCAGGCAGATCCCGGCGATCAGCAGGCCCCAGGCGATGCGCTTGGCAAGCGGCGGGTCGGTCGAACCGCGATCGGTCATCTGCGCGACGATGTACGACGCCGAGTCCGCCGACGTGATCAGGAAGATGAAGATCAGCACCATGCCGACGATCGACAGCAGGTCCGCAAGCGGCAGCAGCGCGAGCAGCTTGAACAGCGCGGTGGTGATGTTGGCGTCGACGGCCGCCGCCAGCCCGGCCTCGCGCGCCAGTTCCAGGTACAGCGCGGCGCCGCCGAACACGCCGATCCACAGGCACGCCAGCAGCGGCGGCATCACGAGCACGCCGAACACGTACTCCTTGATCGTTCGCCCGTGCGAGATGCGCGCGACGAAGGTGCCGACGAACGGCGACCAGGCGATCACCCACGCCCAGTAGAAGACGGTCCAGTCGGCGGCCCACTTGGTCTCGTCGTACGGCCCGGTGCGCAGGCTCATCACGAAGAAGTTCTGCAGATAGTCGCCCAGACCCTGCACGACCGTTTCGAGGATCGTCAGCGTCGGCCCGAACGCGAGCACGTAGGCCATCAGCGCCAGCGCGAGCGCCAGGTTGATCGTCGACAGGATCTTGATGCCGCGCGCGAGTCCGGTGGCGGTGGAGACGATGTAGGCGGCCGCCATCGCGCCGAGGATGATCGCCTGCCACGCGAATCCCTCGGGCAGCCCGAACAGAAAGGCGAGCCCGCCGTTGATCTGCAGCACGCCCAACCCGAGCGAGGTCGCGACACCCATCACGGTGGCCACCACCGCGAACACGTCGAGCGCGCCACCCGCCTGGTCGCCCGCCGGCAGCTTGCGCGTGATCGGCTCCAGCACCGTCGACACCAGCCCGGGCTTGTGCTTGCGGAACTGGTAGTAGCCGATGATCAGCCCGACGATCGCGAAGGCCGCCCACTGGTGCACGCCCCAGTTGAAGAAGCTGTACTGGATCGCGAGCCGCGCCGCTTCCTCCGTGCCGCCCGGCAGCATCGCGTACGGCGGATTCAGATAGTGCTTCATCGGCTCGGCCACGCCGTAGAAGACGAGCCCGACGCCGAAACCGGTCGCCAGCAGCATCGCGATCCACGAAAAGTACGAAAACTCCGGCTCGCTGTCGGGCGGCCCGAGACGGATCTCGCCGTACTTGGAGAACGCGAGATAAATCAGCACCACGACGAAGCCGAACACCGACAGCAGGTAGAACCAGCCGAGCCGGGTCGTCACCCAGCGCAAGGCATCGCCCGCGGCCTGGCCGAACTCGGCCGGAAAGCTCGCGCCCAGAACCACGAGCAGAAAAACGACGGCGACCGAAACGAGAAAAACGGGCTGACGCAAGGACTTCGTCATCGTGGCCTCCTGATCAGCGGGGGGAACTTGACGGCGGCAGCGCGCCGGGCGGGCTGCGTGTGACGTGCAAGCAGCTACCGGTGCGCACGTTTGGCGGCGGCGCGCATGCACCCGCCCGCGACGGGCGCGTTGGCGCCGAGCGCGGCAGGGCGCGGGACACGGACTCCGAACACGTCATCGCTTGACCTCTTGTTGGTCGTATCGAGCGCGACGGCAGCGTGACGGACGGCGGCGGGATTCTAGTGCTTCAACCCACAGGTTTCGAAGCAACAATGGCGAGAATCGCCGCCATGCTTTGTCGCCGTGCTCGCCTGGTTCCCAACCAGGCTCCGCGCGGCTTCGCGCCTGACGCCGATTTCGCCGCGCGCTGCACGCGTGCGCATGGCTGACATCGGTTCGAAACCTGTGGGCCGAAGCACTAGTGCCTGGTGCCGCCAGCGTCGGGCGGGAGGCGATAATCGCGGCGCGGAGCGCGCGATGAACTTCGAACAGGGGCTGATCCTCGCCATCCTCGCGGCCACGGTCGCGATGTTCCTGTGGGGTCGCTGGCGGCACGACATGGTCGCGGCCGCGGCGCTGCTCGCCGCGGTGCTCGGCGGCCTGGTCGCGCCGGCGGAGGCGTTCGCGGGCTTCGGCCATCCGGCCGTGATCACGGTGGCCTGCGTGCTGGTGCTGAGCCGCGGGCTGCAGAACTCGGGCGCGGTCGACGCGCTGGCGCAGGTTGTCTTGCCCGCCAAGTCCGGGCCGACGGTCACGATCGCCGCGTTGACCGCGCTCGGCGCCCTGCTGTCGGGCTTCATGAACAACGTCGGCGCACTCGCGCTGCTGATGCCGGTGGCGATCCAGGTCGCGGGGCGCCAACAACTGCCGCCCGGCCGGGTGCTGATGCCGCTGGCGTTCGGTTCGATCCTCGGGGGCATGACGACGCTGATCGGTACGCCGCCGAATCTGATCGTGTCGGGCTTCCGCGCGCAGACGGGCGCCGGCACTTTCGCGATGTTCGACTTCACGCCGGTCGGACTGGCCGTCGCCGCGGCCGGCGTCGCGTTCGTCGCGTTGCTCGGCTGGCGGCTCGTGCCGGCGCGCAAGCGGGCCGGCGCCGAGGGTTTCGACACCGGCGCCTACATCACCGAAGCACGCGTGACCGACGGCGCCAAGGCCGCGGGCAAGACGCTGGGCGAGATCGAAAGGCTGCTCGACGAGGTCGATGCGCAGGTGATCGGTCTGGTGCGCAACGAGGTGCGGGTCACCGCGCCGAGCCCGAGCCGCCAGGTACGCGCCGGCGACATCCTCGTGATCGAGGCCGAAGCCGGGGCGCTGGCCGGCGCGCTGTCGAGCGTCGGCCTGAAGCTCGAGGAAGACAAGCGCGAAAAGCCGCGCGAGGAGCAGGCCGGCGGCGCAACGGCGGCAACGGACGACGCGGCGGCGCAGCGGGAAGACAAGACCGACAAGTCCGACAAGTCCGACAAGTCCGACAAGTCCGACAAGTCCGACGAGATCGTGCTGATGGAACTGGCCGTGCTGCCCGGCTCGACGCTGGCGGGCCGCTCGGCCGCCGACCTCATGTTGAGGGCGCGCTACGGCATCAATCTGCTCGCCGTGTCGCGGCAGGGTCAGCGCTCGATGGCGCGGCTGCGCTCCTTCAACTTCAGACCCGGCGACCTGCTGTTGATGCAGGGCCTGCCGGAGGCGCTGACCGAGTTCGCCGCGCAGACCGGTTGCGTGCCGCTGGCCGAGCGCGAACTGCGCATTCCGGACAAGCGCAAGGCGATCGTCGCCGGCGTCGTGATGGCGGCGGCCGTCAGCGGCGCCGCCTTCGGGCTGCTGCCGGCCGCGATTTCTTTCGCGTTCGGCGTGCTCGCGTCGATGGCGCTGCGCACGGTGCCGCCGCGCGCGGTGTACGAAGCGATCGACTGGCCGGTGGTCGTGCTGCTCGGCGCGCTGATCCCGGTGGCCGGTGCGATGGAGTCGACCGGCGCCGCGCGGCTGATCGCCGACTTCCTGCTCGGCAGCGTCGCGCAAGGGCACGCGCTGCTCGCGCTCGCGCTGGTGCTGGTCGTCACCATGACTTTGTCGGACCTGGTCAACAACGCGGCCACCGCCGCCGTGATGTGTCCGATCGCGCTCGGCACTGCCGGCGCGCTGGGCGTCAGCGCCGATCCGTTCCTGATGGCGGTGGCGATCGGCGCTTCGTGCGCGTTCCTGACGCCGATCGGCCACCAGAACAACACGCTGATCCTCGGCCCCGGCGGATTCCGCTTCGGCGACTACTGGCGCCTCGGGTTGCCGCTCGAGATCCTCGTCGTGGCGGTGAGCGTACCGATGCTGCTGCTGGTCTGGCCCTTGTAGCGGGTTCGCCGCGCTCAGGCGTCCGCCGCCGCGCCGTCGGCGCGCGCGCGGCGCAGCGCCGCCTGCGCGCGCCGATAGCCCAGCTCGATCATCTCGTCGGCCCGATGAAAGTCCAGCACGCCGCAGGCGTCGTTCTGGATCTCGATCAGGATGTCGGGCCGGTACGCCGCGATCTGGTAGCGGGCGATGCGGTCCTGCATCGCGTCGAACGACTTGGCGATGACGTCGAACGCGCTGAACGAAATCGCCTCCTTCGCATTGGGCCGTGCCTCGCGCGCCCAGCGGAACCAGCGCTGCAGCGGGCCTTCGCTCTCCGGTGCCGCTTCGGCGCGCTCGCCGCGTTCCGGCGGCAGTGTGGCGGAGCGCTCCGGCGCGCCGTCGAGCGAAACCGCGATGGTGAGCTTCGCGTCGTGCGGCAGCGTCGGCGCGATCGGCAGCGGGCTCAGCAGGCCGCCGTCGACGAGCAGCCGGCCGTCGCGCTCGACCGGCGTGAACAGCCCGGGAATCGCGATCGACGCGCGGATCGCTTCGAACAGCGAGCCGCGGCTCATCCACACCTCGCGCCGCCGCTCGATGTCGGAGGCGACCGCGGTGAACGGGATCGGCAGCGCCTCGATGCGCGCGTCGCCGACCAGTTCCGCCAGCCGCTTCATCACGCGCTCGCCTTCGATCAGCCCCTTGCGCGTGAACGAGAAGTCGAGCAGCCCCCACACGTCGGCGCGCGACAGCCCGCGCACCCAATCGGTGTACGGCGCGAGCCGGTCGGCGGCGTGCAGGCCGCCGATCAGTGCGCCGATCGACGAGCCGGTGATCGCGCGGATCTCGTAGCCGCCGTGCTCGCGCAGCGCGCGGATCACGCCGATGTGCGCGAGCCCGCGCGCGCCGCCGCTGCCCAGCACCAGCGATGCCGCGATGCGATCGTCTGCCATCGGACCTCCCCTGCGTTTCTCCTCGATCGACGGCGCAAAGGTACATCGCTCCGGTAGCGCGCCCGCGGAACCGTCGGCTTACGGGAGTGCGCCCGTCATGGGCAGCGCGGGCGACCGCCGCGCGGATCGAACGGCGCAAATCGTTCGCCGAGCCGCTCGGCGCGCGCCTGCAGGTCGCGTCGAACAGCCGTTGCCCCGCGGCGGCGTGCGCTTGCGCCGTCGCGTTGATCGCGCCGTCCAGAACGAACAGCGCGGCATCCGCAGGAACCCGCGCGGCGCCAGCGCGGAGCTTCGGCTATCGTAATCGCCGGGCGCCGCCGCGGATCGGTGCGCCGGCGTCGACGGGCGAACTGCATCACAGCGTGCGGAAGGAGGCGACGATGGCGAGCGAGGGCTACCACGAACCGGTCGGCGAGCTGAGCGACGTGACGCGCGACATGCACCGCGCGATCGTCTCGCTGATGGAGGAGCTCGAGGCGGTCGACTGGCACAACCAGCGCGTCGACGCGTGCAAGGACCCCGAGCTGCGCCCGATCCTCGCGCACAACCGCGACGAGGAGAAGGAGCACGCGGCGATGGTGCTGGAGTGGATCCGGCGCCGCGACCCGAAGTTCCACCGCGAGCTGCGCGAGTACCTGTTCACCGACAAGCCGCTCGCGCACGAGTAGCCGCGAATGCGGTGGCGCGACAGGGACGAAATTCCGGGAGCACGATGGGACGCGTCGCGGATCTCGCCGGCCTGCTGGCGGCGGTCGGCGACGACGGCACCGACGTCGTGCAAGCGATCGCCGCGCTGGTCGACTGGGTGCGGCCGCGCGATGCCGACGATCCGGCGCCGGCGATCGAGCGCGTCGAGGCGCTGACCGCCGCGCTCGAATCCGACGCGCCGCTGCGCGACGCGGCGTGCCGGCGCGTGCAGGCGTGGCTGGCCTCGCTCGAGCAGGTGTCGCTGTACACCGAGGTCGGGATCTTCTCCACGCGCGGGTTCTTCGCCGAGTTGCGCGTGCGGCTGTACGAGCGCGTGCTGCCGGCGCCGCCCGATCGCACCCGGCTGAAGGACTGCCTGACGCTCGTCTTTTCCCGCCGCAGCGACGCCCGCTGGGTCATGGCGGTGCCCGACGAGACATGGTTGCGGCTGCTGGCGGCGCTGCATTTCTTCGCCTGGCAGGACCGCGCCTGCGTGCAGCGCGCGCGTGACGCGGTGCTCGAGGCGCTCGAGCGGCTGTCGCTGTGGTTCGCGGCCGAAGGCATCGAGCCGGAACTGATGCGCGTCGATCCCAGGATCGCGCGTCACGACTCGCCGTTCATCGCGCAGCAGCGCGAACTGGCCGCGTTCCTCGAACGCTACGCCGCCTGGGTGCACGACCGCTCGCTCGCCTACCACGACGACCGCCACGCGCAGGTGCTGCTCGCGCAGTGTGCCGAGCAGGTCAGGCAGTTGCGAGCGGTGGCGCTGAAGCGCGGCACGAGCCTGCGGCTGACGTATCTGCTGGAGCGGCTCGAGCAGACGCTGGAACGCATCGAGCGGCTGCTGCGCCTGATCGATCCGGCCGACGCGAGCGCGCGGCAGCGCGCGGCAGTCGCGCTGTACAAGGAGATGATCGCCGGGCTCGCCGAGCGCCACAGTCTGTCGCGTCTGTGGCGGGACAACGTGCAGCTGCTGTCGCGCCGCGTGGCCGAGAGCGCCAGCCGCACCGGCGAGCATTACGTGACGCAGACCGTGGCCGAGTACTTCGAGATGCTCGGCTCCGCCGCCGGCGCCGGGCTGGTCGTCGCGCTGATGGCGCTCGCCAAGCTGTACATCGTCGCGTTCGATCTCGCGCCGCTGCCGGAAACGCTGCTCGTTTGCCTGAACTACGGACTCGGCTTCGTGCTGATCCACCTGCTGCACTTCACGGTCGCCACCAAGCAGCCGGCGATGACTGCGGCAACGATCGCCGCCGCCATCGAGGAAAGCGAGCGCGGCCGCGCCAACCTCGACAAGCTCGCGGCACTGCTGATCCAGGTCGGCCGCTCGCAGTTCATTGCCGTCGTCGGCAACGTGCTGGTGGCGCTGCCCGTGGCGCTGGCTTTCGGCCTCGCCTGGCAGCACGCTTTCGGCACGCCGCTGCTGGGCGAGGAGAAGTCGCAGGCGCTTTATCACGAGCTGCGCCCGCTCGCCGGGCTGGCGCTGTTGCACGCGGCGATCGCCGGCGTGTGGCTGTTCGTCGCGGGACTGATCGCCGGTTACTTCGACAACCGCTGCCACTACGTCGATCTGCCCGGGCGCGTGCGCGCGCACCCGCGCCTGGAGCGGCTGCTGGGCGAGGTGGCGCGCGAACGCATCGCCGCCTACCTGGAGACGAACTACGGCGCGCTGGCCGGCAACTTCTTCTTCGGCGTGCTGCTCGGCGCCACCGCGTTCGTCGGTCTTCTCGTCGGGCTGCCGCTCGACATCCGGCACGTGGCGTTCTCTTCTTCGAACCTGGGTTACTCCGCGGCGTCGTTGCCGCCGACGTGGGGCGACGCGGCGACGTACTTCGCCTACGTCGTGCTGATCGCGGCGGTCAACCTGTGGGTCAGCTTCGGGCTCGCGCTGTACGTCGCGTTGCAGGCGCGCCGCGCGCGCATCGCCAGCACCCGGAGGCTGCTCGCCGCGTATTTCGGCCGGCTGCGCAGCAGGCCGCTCGAGTTCCTGTTTCCGCCCGCGTCGGGCCATGAGGCGAAGCCCTGAATCCCCGCGTCCGGCGTGATTGCCTGGAGAAACCCCGTGAACCTTGCCGGTCTGCTCGGACGCCTCGCACTTGACCCGTTCACCAAGGCGCTGCCGCCGATCGGCGACACCGAACGCGCGGCGCTCGAAGCCGGCAGCGTCGGCTTCGAAGGACAGCTTTTCGCCGGCCGGCCGGACTTCGACGCGCTCGCCGCGGTCGGCCCGAATCGGCTCACCGTCGAAGAGCAGTCGTTTCTCGACCGCGATGTCGCCGGGCTGAGCGCGCTGCTCGACGACTTCGCGATCGACGAGGCGCGCGATCTGCCGCCCGAGGTGTGGCGCTACCTGCGCGAGAAGAAGTTCTTCGGCATGATCATCCCGCGCGAATACGGCGGGCTCGGCTTCGGCCACTTCGCGCACGCGACGGTGGTCACGCGCATCGCCACCGTCAACACCGCGGCGGCGGTGACCGTGATGGTGCCGAATTCGCTCGGGCCGGCCGAGCTGCTGCTGCGCTACGGCACCGAGGCGCAGAAGAGCCACTACCTGCCGCGGCTGGCCGACGGCCGCGAACTGCCGTGTTTCGCCTTGACTTCGCCGTACGCGGGATCGGACGCGGCGTCGATTCCCGATCGCGGCGTGCTGACGGCACGTACGATCGACGGCCGCACCGTGCGCGGCTTTCGCGTCAACTTCGACAAGCGCTACATCACGCTGGCGCCGGTGGCGACCGTGGTCGGGCTGGCGTTTCACGCGATCGATCCGACGCGGCCCGCAGGCGAGCAGGCGCTCGGCATCACCTGCGCGCTGCTGCCGGTGCCGACCGCAGGCATGACGATCGGCAACCGCCACCGGCCGATGGACTCGGCGTTCATGAACGGGCCGATCCGCGGGCAGGACGTGTTCGTGCCGATGGACTGGGTGATCGGCGGCGAAGCCCAGGTCGGCCAGGGCTGGCGCATGCTGATGGAGTGTCTGGCCGCCGGCCGCGCGATCTCGCTGCCGGCGCTGGGCGCAGCGTTGCAGCAGAGCGCGCTGTACGTGGCGGCCGGCTATGGCCGCATCCGCGAGCAGTTCGGGCTGCAGATCGGCCGCTTTCACGCGGTCGCGGCATTGATCGCGCGTTTGGCCGCCGATCTGTACGCGACCGACGCGGCGCGCCGTTACGCCGCGGCGGCGCTCGATCGCGGCGAGCGGCCGAGCGTGGCGAGCGCGATCCTGAAGGTGCAGCTCACCGAGGCCGGGCGCCGCGCCGTCAATCACGCCATGGACATCCTCGGCGGCAAGGCGATCATGATGGGACCGAAGAACCTGCTCGGTGTCGCCTACCGGCACGCGCCGATCGCGATCACGGTCGAAGGCGCGAACATCCTGACACGCGCGCTGATCATCTTCGGCCAGGGCGCCGTGCGCTGCCACCCGCACATGCTGGCCGAGATGAACGCCGTGCAGGCGCGCGACGCGCAGGCGCTCGGCCGCGCGCTGCTCGGTCATGTCTCGCACGTGCTGCGCAACCTGTGGACGAGCCTCTTCGGCGCGCCGGTGATCGGCTCCGTGCCGGCGGAACTGGCCAAGGAGGCGCGCTTGATCGCGCGCGTGTCGGCCAAGTACGCGCTGACCGCGGATCTCGCGATGGGGCTGCTCGGCGGCCGGCTCAAGCGCATGGAGCTGCTGTCGGCGCGGCTCGGCGACGTGCTGTCGTACCTGTACCTGGCGAGCGCCTGCGTGTGGCGCTACCGGGTCGAAGGCGACGCGAAGATGCTGCCGCTGGCGCGCGCGGCGATCCGCGTGCAGCTCGATCTGGCCGCCGCCACGCTGCGCGACCTGTACGCCAACCTGCCGTCGCGTCCGTTGCGCTTCGCCGCGCCGCTGCTGTTACGCGGCACGCGCCATCTCGCGCCGCTGCGCGACCGCGATCTGATCGCGCACGCCGATGCGTTGCGCGAGGATCGCGCGCTGCTGGGCCGACTGTGTCCCGATCTCGGCGTCCCCGCCACCGGCGGGCTGCGCGATCTGATGCAGGCGCTGGCGCTGGCCGATGCGGTTGCCGACGAGGTGCCGGAGCTGAATAAAGTGCTGCGCCGAACGGCATCGCTGGAAGAAGCGGCGAGCAAATCGCGCGACCCGGCAGCGGCGCTCGCCTATCTGCTCGCAGCCGATCGCGTGATCCAGGTCGACGATTTCCCGACGGCGGGAACCGCCGCTCGCCAGGCGACTCAATGAAGCATGCGGTCAACCGCAAGAGGAGGCGGATCATGAACTACTCATGCACGCGCTTTGCCGTGGTTTTTGTGTTTCTTGTCGTTGCATTCGCCGCGGGCGGCCCTGCATTCGCCGAGGTGCGCGGCAGGACCGCGACCGGCCACGAATACGTGACCGGTGGCGTCACGGTCAGCGAGTTGCGCGCGCTGTCGAAGGAAAAGAACAAGTACACGCTCTGGATCACGACGGCGGCGCAGGGCTCCGGCGCGCATCTGTCCGACGCGCGGGTGAAGATTCACGACGCGAAGAAGAACCTGGTCCTGGAAACGACGATGGTCGGCCCGTGGCTGTTCATGAGTCTGCCGCCGGGCCGATACACGATCGAGGCGACGTTCAAGGATCAGACGCAGCGGGAAACGGTCCGCGTCGACAAGGGAACGACGCGGCAGGTCCTGATGTACTTCGAAAGCCCCGCCGAGGTTTCGCCCGACTGGGTGAGCCCGTTCAAGGACAGCCCATACAGCGGCACGAAGTAGAAGTCACCGCCGCCGCGGCAGTTCGGCGCGTTGGCTTCGCCGTTGTGGTCAAGGCCGCGCGGTGCATTGCATTTCTCCGCTCCAGCCGCCCGCCGCTACAGCTTGACCGCGAGCACCGGCAGCGGCGTTTCGTTGATCACGCCGACGGTGACGCTGCCGACCAGCACGCGCTCCCAGCCGGTGCGGCCGTGCGTGCCCATGACGATCAGGTCGGCCGCGCGCGCGGCGGCCGTTTCGACGATCAGCGCGGCCGGATCGCCGCGCAGCACGACTTTGTCGACCTCGAGTCCGCGCGCGCTCAAATGCGCGTGCACGCGCGCCGCCGCCTCGTCGGCTTCGGCAGCGCGCTGTTCGGTGAACGACTCGCGCACGATCGAGATGACGGTCACCGGCAGCCGGCCGAGCGCGGCGATCTTCGCCGTCGCGACCGCGGCGGCGTCGGAAAAACGCGAGCCGTCGGTGGCCAGCAGCACGCGCGTGCGCCAGAAATCGGCGCCTTCGGGCGCCACCAGCACGTTGCAGTGCGCCTTTCCGATCATGCGCGACGTGGCGTCGCCCAGCATGCGTCGCGCCAGCCCGCGCTTGCCGCGCCGGCCCATCACGATCACGTCGGCGCGCTGCGCTTCGGCGGCGGCGGCGATTTCCGTGTATGGATCGATGCCGCGCGGCGCGAGCGTCTCGGCGGCGAGGCCGCGCGTCACCGCCCGTTCGTAGACGCCGGCGAGCGTGCTGCGCGTCTCCTCCTCGGCAGCGCGGATCATGTCCGGCGCGACGACCTCCGCCTCCGGGTTGCTGACCACGACCGAAACGATCGCCAGCCGCGCGCCGCACTGCTCGGCCAGCGCCAGCGCGATGCGTTCGGCGCCGGCGCTGTATTCCGAGCCGTCGGTCGCCAGCATGATCCGCTCGAAGCGTCCGAGCGGCGAAAGTTGTCCCTCTGTGGCCATGGCGGGGAGTCTATACCGCGGCCCCGCCGCGGCCGCGGGGACTCCGTGACGGGTTCTACGCAGCTTCGCTGCGCGGCGCGGACGATGGCGACGACGTTACCGGCGCTGTGTCTGCGGCGAACCGTGCGCCGCGCCCCCGCGTGCGGTCGCCGTGACGACGGATCGCGGCGGCGCGAGCGCGCGTGCGTCCGCGCGCTGCGCGTGGCGGCGGACGTCGAGCGCGAATGCGCGCAGCGCCGCCGCGTCGACGATGCGCACGCGCTTGTGGCGCACGCCGATCAGTCCGGCCGCGGCAAGCTGCGACAGGCAGCGGCACACGGTCTCGAGCCGCAGGCCGAGGTAGCCCGCGATCTCCTCGCGCGACATGTGCAGCACGAAATCGGCGACCGGCCCGCCGCGGACGCCGAGCCGCTCCGACAGATCGAGCAGGAACAGCGCGAGCCGCTCGCGCGCATGCAGGCTGCCGATCGCCGCGAGCGCGCGTTGCTCGCGGCCGATCTCGCGGCTCAGCACGCGGCTGAGGCGATCGGCGAGCGGCGGCACGGACTCGGCGAACTCGAGCAGCCGCGCGTACGGAATCGCGCAGACGTCGGCGTCCTCGAGCGCGACCACGTCGCACGAGTACCGGCCGGACGCGATGCCGTCGAGCCCGAGCCATTCGCCCGGCACATGGAAGCCGGTCACCTGCTCGCGGCCTTCGGCGGTGACGAAGACGCTCTTCAGCGAGCCGACCCGCACCGCGTAGACGAATTCGCAGCGATCGCCGGCGAAGTAGAGCGCGGCGCGGCGCGACAGGCGGATGCGCGCGGCGACCAGTTCGTCGAAGCGCGCGGCGCCGGCCGCAGCGCCGTCCGGTGCCATGCACGCCTCGCGCAGCTGGCAGTTCGAACACGTCAGCGGCCGGCCGTCGATCCCCACTCTCGGCGCGCCCATCTTCGCTTCGCGGCCGCGGCCCGGACTCGCCCGCGCGCGGCGCTGAGTAACGATTGTTGTTACACGCTAGTGTGGTCGCCGCGCGCGTGTTTGCGAACCGCAGCGCATCCCCAGTTCGTGCGAGCGCGCAAACCCGTATGGACGGTGCGCGTGCGTCGCACTCGGCGCCTGAGAGGATTTCGGCCTTCCGGGCTGCTTGCGTGCTCCACACCGCAGAGGCGCAGAGTTCGCAGAGACCTTCTTGTGGGCTTTCAACGGGTTCCTCCGCGCCCTCTGCGCCTCTGCGGTAAGAGAAAAGCGATCGCTTCCGGTCTTCGCGATCTTTTCTCGGGCGCTCAACGCAACTGCTGCAGGTAGTCGAGCAGCGCATCCAGTTCGGGATCGGCCGCGTTGCGCTGCTTCATCGCCGCGATGCCGCCGAGCTGCGCGGCGGCTTCGCCTTCGCCGAGCGTCCACGCGCGCAGCAGCGCGCGGTCGAGCCTGCTGCCGACGCCGTCGAGCGGATGGCTCGGATTGCCGCGGCCCGCGATCGAATGGCACATCGCGCAGTTCATCCGCTCGAACGCCGCGCGGCCGGCGGCGATGCGTGCGGCGTCCACCGCCGGCGCAGGCGGCGCGGCGGCGGATTGCGGCGCCGGCACCGACAAGGGCGACAGGTTGCGCAGCGCTGCAAACAGCGCCGACAGCGCGATGACCAGCGCGGCGGTCGCCGCCGCCAGCCATTCCGCCCGCGATTCGCGCGTCATCGCTCACACCCAGTCGAAGATCTCGGAGTGCACGCGTTCGGCGGGCACGCCGAGCGCGGCCAGCCCGCGTTCGACGCCGACCGTCATCGGCGTCGGACCGCACAGGAAGTACTCGAAGCGGTGCCGCGTGACCGGCAGATGGCGCATCAGCACGTCCTCGGTGACGAAGCCGCGTTCGCCGGTCCAGTCCGCGGGCGGCTCGAGCAGCACGTGAACGACCTCGAGGTTCAGCCGCTGCGTCAGCGCGTCGAGCTCTTCGCGGAACGCGATCCGGTCCCACACGCGGTTGCCGTAGAACAGCACGAGCGGGCGGCGGTCGCCGCGGTCGGCGAGCGTGCGCAGCATCGACATAATCGGCGCGATGCCCACGCCGCCGGCGACGAACGCGTAGCCGTATGCGTCGGGATGCTCGTCGATGCCGAAGGTGCCGTACGGCGCGTCGAGCCACGCGGTTTCGCCCGGCTTCGTGTCCTTGATCGTCGACGTGAAGTCGCCGAGTTCCTTGATCGACAGCTCGACCCGCTGCGGCCGCTCGGCACTCGACGCGATCGAGAACGGATGCTCGCGCATCGCGAACGGCGAAGCGCGCAGCGTCAGCCACGCGAACTGCCCGGGCGCGAAGCGCAGCCCTTCGGTCGCGTGCGCGGGCTCGAGCACGAGCGTCCACACGCGGCCGCGTTCGCCGCGCACCTCGGCGACCTTCCAGGGCCGGCGCGCGACCCGCCACGGGCGAGCCACGCGCACGTAGGCGATCAGCAGCACCCAGAACGCGCCGTAGGCGGTCCACAGCGCCTGCTTCCACGCGGCGTCGAGGAAGCGGCCGGCGCCGAGCAGATGCCACAGCGCGGCGGCGAACGCTGCGGTGGCGAGCAGCGCGTGCGCGATGCGCCATCCGTCGTAGTCGATGCGAAACCCGCGCCGCGCGGCCGACGAGACGACGAGCAACGCGAACAGCACCAGCGCGACGCGCCCCGCGCTCATGTAGGCGGGTGCAACGCTCGGGTCCGCGCTGCCGAGCGCGGCCGGATTGGTCGCGCGCAGGATGCCGTAATGGCCCAGCACCACGGCGAGCGCGGCCAGCGCGAGATAGCGGTGGAAGTAGTAGACGATGTCGATGCCGAACGGCGCGGTCGCACGCTTGAAGCGTGCGGTCAGCGCGAACTGCACGCCGAACATCGCGAGCCCGGCGTAGCCGAGCGCCATCGCGAAGTCCCAAGTGAAGCCGCGCCCGGCCGCCGGGCCGGGCAGCAGCGCGAACAGCGGCACCGTGACCGCGGCGAGATACACCGCGAGCCACACGAGCGCGTTGCGCGTCGTGTGCGGGCCGCTGCGGCTACGCTGGGCGGGCGGGCTCATCGGCGTCGTTCCGGCGCGAGATTACCTTGCGCGGAAATCCCCCAGCGCGCTGCGCGCGCGGCCCCCTTTTCGAAAGGGGGCGAGGGGTGCAGTACGGCGTGGATCGCTCGCATCCCTCGAACAAACCCCCCTTTCGCAAAGGGGGGCAGGGGGGATTTGAAGCAACACACCGAACTCACCCCAGCAGCCGCGCTTCGGCGCGCTCCAGGTCTGCGGGCGAACCGAACGGCACGAGCACGTCCTCCGCGTCGACGCGTGCAGCGGGATCCGGTGCACGTTGCCGCTTGCCCCGCCGCGTGATTGCGGTCAGACCACGCGATCGCGCGCGAGGTCCAGCTCGTTCGGCGAGCGGCAACGTCACGCGCGCGGAGCCTGCGCGCCGTCGCGCACCAGCAGCACGTCGCACGACGCGGTCTGCACGACGTGCGTGCTGACGCTGCCCAGAAAGGCCGCCTGAACTTCGGACTTGCCGTGCGCCGCGATCGCGACCAGATCCGTGGCCAGCTCGACGATCCACTCGTCGATGCGGGTCGGCGCGTAGCCGTGCCGAACGTGCGCGGCCGCGCGGCCGGGCGGCGCGCCGAAAGCCGCGGCGAGGTCTGCCAGCCGCGCCGCCAACGCGCACTGCGCCGCGGTCCGGTAGGTCTGGACGGTCGCGTCGTCCACGCCCGCGTGGCGCATCAAGCCGTCGTACGGCAGCTCGAACGCATGAACGAGGTGGAACAGCGCATCGGGCAGCAGCGCGCGCGCCGCTTCGGCCGCCTGCGCCGCCGGCGCGGAGAAGTCGGTCGGCAGCAGCACGCTGCGGTAGTCGAAGGGCGGCGGCCGCTTGACTACGAGCACGGGGCAGGGCGCAATGCGCAGCAACCTCTGCGCGGTCGTGCCCATCGCCAGATCGCGCACCGGATGCGCGCCGTGCGCGCCGACAACGAGCAGATCGGCGCCCAGCTCGCGTGCGGCGGCGGCGATCTGCGCTGCCGTCCGGCCGTAGCGGACTTGCGCGTCGCACGGTCGCCCGAAGCCCGCGCCGATCTCTTCGGCGTGCCGTTGCAGGCGCAGCGCGGCGTCGCGCTCGGCCTGGCCCGGGTCGAGCGCGCCGAGGCCGGCCAGTCCGGCGAGCTCGTCCGCCGCGTCTTCCCACAGCGACGCGGGAACGACGTGCAGCAGCGTCAGCCGCGCGCGGTACTGCGCGGCGGCGAGCGCCGCGCGCCGCTGCGCCGCGCCGCTCGCGACCGAAAAATCGGTCGCGCACAGGATGTGCTTCGGCGGAAGCGCCATTCGCCGGCGGGCGCTTTCACTCGCCGGCGGCTTCGCGCGGTCGCTTGAGGTTCAGCAGCGGTCCGAGCAGGTCCATCGGCAGCGGGAACACGACCGTGGAGCCGCGGTCGCCGGCCACCTGCGTCATCGTCTGCAGATACCGGAGCTGCATTGCCTCGGGCTGCCGCGCGAGCATCTGCGCGGCTTCGAGCAGCGTGGCGGCGGCCTGCTTCTCGCCCTCGGCGTGGATGATCTTGGCGCGCCGCTCCCGTTCGGCTTCGGCCTGCCGCGCGATCGCGCGCACCATCGACTCGTTCAAATCGACGTGCTTGATCTCGACGTTGGTGACCTTGATGCCCCAGGCGTCCGTCTGCGCGTCGAGGATCTTCTGGATGTCGAGGTTCAGCCGCTCGCGTTCGGCGAGCATCTCGTCCAGTTCGTGCTTGCCGAGCACCGCGCGCAGCGTGGTCTGCGCGAGCTGGCTGGTCGCGACCAGGAAGTTCTCGACGTTGATGATCGCGCGCTGCGGATCGACGACGCGGAAGTAGATCACCGCGTTGACCTTGACCGACACGTTGTCGCGCGAGATCACGTCCTGCGCCGGCACGTCCATCGTCACCACGCGCAGGTCGACGCGGACCATCTGCTGGATGCCCGGGATGATGATCACCAGGCCCGGCCCCTTGACCTTCCAGAAGCGTCCGAGCAGGAACACGACGCCGCGCTCGTATTCGCGCAGGATCCTGATCGACGCGACGATCAGCGCGATCAGCAGGAAGAGCAGCGAGCCGAAGCCGATCTGCAGGTCGAGCAGCATGAGCGATCTCCCTTTCAGTTGCCCTTGGTCGCGACGAGCGTCAGCCCGTCGACGGCGGTGACCCGTATGCGGTCGCCGACGGCGAGCGGCGCGTCGCAACGGATGCGCCAGCGTTCGCCGCGCACTTCGGCCCAAGCGCTGTCGGCGTCGACGGCGACGACCGTTCCGACCGCACCGGCCATCTCCTCGCGGCCGCTGACCACCGGCCGCCTGCGCGCGCGCAATGCGAAGCCGCCGACGCCGAAGATCAATGCCGCGCTGGCCACCGCCATCGTCACGATCGCCGCCGGCGGAATGCCGAAACCCGGCACCTCGGTGTCGATCAGCATCAACCCGCCGACGATGAAGGCGATGATCCCGCCGACCCCCATCGCGCCGAACGCCGGCATGAACAGCTCGGCGATCATCAGCGCCATTCCGAGCAGCACGAGTGCGACCCCGGCCCAGTTCACCGGCAGCAGATGGAACGCGTACAGCGCGAGCAGCAGCGAAATCGCGCCGGCCACTCCCGGCACGCCGAAGCCGGGGCTCGTGAACTCCACGAACAGGCCGTAGACGCCGATCATCATCAGCACCAGCGCCACCGTCGGGTTCGACAGCACGCCGAGAAGCTGCGTGCGCCAGTCGGGACTGAGCGTTTCGATGCGCGCGCCCGCCAGCTCCAGCGTTGCCTTGGCGTTGACCAGCGTCACCGTACGCCCGTCGATCTTCTTCAGCAGCTCGCGCACGTCGGTCGCGATCACGTCGATCACGCCGGCGGCGAGCGCGTCTTCCGAAGGCAGGCTGCGCGCCTCGCGCACCGAACGCTCGGCGAAGTCGGCGTTGCGGCCGCGTAGTTGCGCCAGGCTGCGGATGTACGCGGCGGCGTCGTTGACCGCCTTTTCGGTCATCGCGTCCCGCGGGCCGCCGCTCGGCATCTTCGAGGCTTGTTCCTTCTTGTCGGCCTTCTTCGCCTTGTCCTGCGTGTCGGCCGGCTTGTCTTCCGACGCGTCGCGCGGCTTCTCCTCGGGCGACTTCGGCGGCTGCGAACCGGGCATGCCGATCGCCACCGGCGTGGCGGCGCCGAGGTTGGTCGCCGGCGCCATCGCCGCGACGTGGCTCGCGTACATGATGTAGGTGCCTGCGCTCGCCGCGCGCGCGCCTTCCGGCGCGACGAAACTCGCGACCGGCACCGGCGAAGACAGGATGTCCTTGATGATCGCGCGCATCGAGGTGTCGAGCCCGCCCGGGGTATCCATCTCGAGCACGACCAGCCGCGCGCCGCGCTTGTGCGCCTTCTCGATCCCGCGGTGGACGAAGTCCGCCGTCGCCGGTCCGATCAGCCCTTCGATGCGAAGTACGACGACGAGCCGCTCGGCGGACGGCTGCTGTGCGGCGAGCAGCGCGGCGAAGCCGAACGCGGCGAGCGCAGCGAACAGCATGCGCTTGATCCGGGTCGGGAACGATCGCTTCATGGCCTTCAATTTAGCCCCTTTGCGCCTGATGCACATGCCGTCTACAGGCGCTGCACGCCGAAGCGCCGCAGCACGGCCTTCTCCGCCTCGACCGCGAGGAACTTGGCCAGCCCCAGCCCGAGGATCAGCGTCCAGGCCGCCGCGTCCAGCGGGGTCGTCTTGAACAGGGCCTGCAGCGGCGGCGCATAGGTGAACGCGAGCTGCAGCGCGATCAGCCCGACCGACACCCAGAACGCGACCGGGTTGCCGTATAGCGTGTCGCCCGCCAGCGAATGCGCGACGAAGTGGCGCGAGTTGAACAGGTACACGAGTTCGCCGACCACCAGCATGTTGACCGCCGCGGTGCGCGCGGTTTCGAGCGACGATCCGCGCGCCATCTCCCATTCGAACACGAAGAACGTCACCGCGACCATCAGCAGGCTCACGTAGACGACGCGCGCCAGCAGCAGCTTCGTGATCAGCGGTTCGGCGGGCGGGCGCGGCGGCCGCTGCATCACGCCGGGCTCGGCCGGCTCGAAGGCGAGCGCAATCGCCAGCGTCACGGTCGTGACCATGTTGATCCACAGGATCTGCGCGGCGGTGACCGGCAGCGCGAGCCCGAGGAACACCGCGAGCAGGATCACGCCGGCTTCGCCGCCGTTGGTCGGCAGGATGAACAGCAGCGACTTCTTGATGTTGTCGAAGATCGTGCGGCCTTCGCGCACCGCGTTGTCGATCGACGCGAAATTGTCGTCGGTCAGCACGAGGTCGGCGGCTTCCTTCGCGGCGTCGGTGCCCTTCTTGCCCATCGCCACGCCGATGTCGGCGCTTTTCAGCGCGGGCGCGTCGTTGACGCCGTCGCCGGTCATCGCGACGATGTCGCCACGCGAGCGCAGCGCGGCCACCAGTCGCAGCTTGTGTTCGGGGCTGGCGCGGGCGATGACGTCGGTTTCGGTCACCCGCCGCGCGAGCTGCGCTTCGTCGAGCCTCTCGATCTCGCGGCCCTCCAGCGCCGCTTCGTGCCGCAGCCCGAGCTGTGCGCCGATCGCCGCCGCGGTGACGCCGTGATCGCCGGTGACCATCTTGACCGCGATGCCGGCGGCCTGGCATTCGGCGATCGCCTCGATCGCCTCGGGCCGCGGCGGATCGATCATGCCGGCGAGTCCCAGCAGCGCGAAACGCGGCGCGATGTCGTCCATCGCCAGCGCGGTCGTTCCGTGCGGCATCGCGCAGCTTGCGAGCGCGAGCACGCGTTGCCCGGCGCGCGCCGCTTCGTCGATCGCCACCTCCCAGCGCGCGCGGTCCAGCGGCGCGCCGTCCGCGGTTGTCGCGCACAGCTCGAGCACGCGTTCGGGCGCACCTTTCAGATACACGCGTGCGTGCCCCGTGTGGTCGTGATGCAGCGTCGCCATGAAGCGGTGCTCGGACTCGAACGGGATCTCGTCGATGCGCGGCAAGGCGGTGCGTTCGGCGTCGGCGTCCAGCCCCGCTTTCAGCGCGAGCGCGAGCAGCGCGCCTTCGGTCGGATCGCCGGCGAGCTGCCAACTGCCGTCGGCGTGGCGCAGCGCCGCGTCGTTGCACAGCAATGCGCAGCGCGCGAATTCGACGAGGTCATCGGCGCCCGCCGGATCGACGGCGGCTCCTTCGTTCGCGAAGCCGCCTTCCGGCGCATAGCCGACGCCGGTTACGTCGAGCGCGCGCGCCGGCAGCAGCGCGCGGACGACGGTCATCTCGTTCTTGGTCAGCGTGCCGGTCTTGTCGGTGCAGATCACCGTGACCGAGCCGAGCGTCTCGACGGCGGGCAGCCGCCGCACGATCGCGTTGCGCTGGGCCATGCGCGTCGTCCCGATCGCCAGCGTGATCGTGACGATCGCCGGCAGTCCTTCGGGGATCGCCGACACTGCGAGCCCGACCACGGCGAGAAAGATCTCGATCGCCGGGAAATCGTGGACGTAGTAGCCGAACAGGAAGGTCAGCGCGGCACCGATCACGATGAACACGGTGATCCGGCGCGCGAACTGGTCGAGCTTGCGCGTCAGCGGCGTGGCGATTTCCTCCACGCCGGCGACCAGCGTGCCGATGCGCCCGATCTCCGTGCGCGTGCCGGTGGCGACGACCACGCCGGTGGCCTGCCCGTAGGTCACGACGGTGCCCGAGTACGCCATCGAGCGGCGGTCGCCGACGACCGCGTCGGACGCGACCGGCTCGACGCCTTTCTCGACTGGAACCGACTCGCCCGTCAGCGCCGCCTCGTCGACGCGCAGGTTCTTGGTGCGGATCAGCCGCAGGTCGGCCGGCACGCGATCGCCGGAAGCGAGCAGCACGAGGTCGCCGGGAACGAGTTCTGCAGCGGCGATTTCGCGGCGTTCGCCGCCGCGCAAGACCGTCGCACGGCTCGCCAGCATCGCGCGCACTGCCTCGAGCGCGCGTTCGGCCTTGCCTTCCTGCACGAAACCGATGATCGCGTTGACGATCACTACGCCGAAGATCACCGCGGAGTCGGTGTAGTGCCCGAGCGCCAGCGTCACCACGCCGGCGGCGATCAGCACGTAGATCAGCAGGTTGTGGAACTGCAGAAGAAAGCGCGTCAGCGCGCTGCGGCGCGCGGGCGGCGGCAACTCGTTGCGGCCGAACTGCGCGAGCCGGTGCGCGGCTTCGGCGGCGGCGAGTCCGCCGGCCGGCGTGCCGAGCGCGGCGATCGCCGCGTCGGCGGCCAGCGCGTGCCAGGCCTCGTCCGGCGGCGGCGCGGTCGGGCGAAGCGCTTGCGTGTCGTCGTACATGGTTGCGAACTCCGCGAGCGGCCCGCTCGCAGTACCGCCTCAAGTCTAGGAAGTTGCGCTGCCGCACGGCGCGCAGCCGCAACGGCCGTTGATACCGGTCAGTCGTGCCACGCCGATCGGTGACAATCCCGATTGCGTTGCGGCGGCAGGCGCGGCCGTTGACCGAGGTCATCGCCGGGCCGGGCCGCCGGCGGAAGCTATTGCGTCGGCCGCGCGGCTCAGGCCCGCGCACCGATCCGGACCAGGGACCATGGACACGCTCGCGGCGAATCGAACCCGCGCGATCGAGCAGGCGCTGCTCGCCGTCGTGGCGGGCACGCTGCGCGACCTGCAGCCGGGCGCACCTTTGCCGCAGCTGACGCTCGCGGCGAGCCTCGACCGCGACCTCGCGTTCGACAGCCTGGGCCGCATGGAGCTGCTGCTGCGGGTCGAGCGCGAGTTCGGCGTCGATCTGCCGGAGGACACCTTGCAGCGGGCCGAAACGGTCGGCGCGCTGCTCGATGCGGTGCTGGCGGTGCAGGGACGCGCCGCGTCGCGCCGCGAGCGCGTGCCGGTTGCCGCGGAAGCAGCACGGCCTGCCGCGCCGCCGGCAGAACCGGGCGAACCGGCCGCGGCGGCCACGCTGCTCGACGTGCTCGACTGGCATCTGGCCGCGCACGCGGAACGGACGCAAATCACCTATCTCGCCGACGACAGTTCGCAGTCGATCAGCTTCCGCCGGCTCGCCGACGGCGCCATGGCGATCGCCGCCGGACTGCAGCGCGCGGGGCTCGAGCCGCGGCAGTGCGCGGCGATCATGTTGCCGACATCGCCGGAGTACTTCGACGTCTACTTCGGCATCCTGCTGGCCGGCGGCATTCCGGTCCCGATCTATCCGCCCGCGCGCGCATCGCAGCTCGAAGAGCACGTGCTGCGCCATGCGGGCATCCTCGCCAACGCGCAGGCGACGATCCTCGTCACCGTGCCGGAAGCGAAGGTGGTCGCGCGGCTGCTGCAGGCGCGCGTGCCGGGGCTGCGCCACGTGGTCACGGCGCAGGCGCTCGCCGAGCGCGGCGGCGCGTTCACGCCGGTTCCGCTGCAGGGCGACGATCTCGCGTTCGTGCAGTACACGTCGGGCAGCACCGGCGCGCCGAAGGGCGTTGCGCTGACGCACGCCAATCTGCTCGCCAACATCCGCGCGATGGTGCGCACGATCGAGGCGAATCCGCGCGACGTGTTCATCAGTTGGCTGCCGCTGTATCACGACATGGGGCTGATCGGCGCGTTTCTCGGCACGCTGTACGTCGGCTGTCCGCTGGTCGTGATGTCGCCGCTCGCGTTCCTGTCGAAGCCTGCGCGCTGGTTGTGGGCGATCCACGAGTGGCGCGGCACGCTGTCGGCGGGGCCGAACTTCGCGTGGGAGCTGTGCCTGAAGCGCATCGACGACGCCGAGCTGGAAGGGCTCGACCTGTCGTGCTGGCGGCTCGCCTTCAACGGCGCCGAGGCGGTGAACCCCGACACGCTCGCGCGCTTCCAGCAGCGCTTCGCGCGCTACGGACTGAAGCCCGAAGCGGTGACGCCCGTCTATGGCCTGGCCGAAGCGTCGGTCGGCCTGCTTTTTCCGCCGCTACGGCGTGGCCCGTTGATCGACCGCGTGCAGCGCGATCCGTTCACGCGCGGCGGTCGCGCGCTGCCCGCCGCCGCGGACGACGCGACGGCGTTGCGTTTCGTCTCGTGCGGCCGGCCGCTGCCGGACCATTCGATCCGCATCGTCGACGACGCCGAGCGCGAAGTCGGCGAACGCATCGAAGGCCATCTGCACTTCCGCGGCCCGTCGGCCACGCAGGGCTACTTCCGCAATCCGCAGGAGACCGCGCGGCTCTTTCGCGACGGCTGGCTCGACACCGGCGACCGCGCGTACGTCGCCGGCGGCGAGGTCTACATCACCGGGCGCGTGAAGGACATCATCATCCGCGGCGGCCGCAACCTGTACCCCGAGGAAATCGAAGACGCGGTCGGCGCGGTCGAAGGCGTGCGCAAGGGGTGTGTGGCCGCGTTCGGCGCGCCCGATCCCGAACGCGGCACCGAGCGCCTCATCGTGCTCGCCGAAGTGCGCGCCACGGGTGCGGACGAACGCGCACGCCTGCACGCCGCCATCGCGCGCGCGGTGCTCGACGCCATCGGCGAGCCGCCCGACGAAGTCGTGCTGGCGCCGCTGCACGCGGTACTGAAGACTTCGAGCGGCAAGATCCGCCGCGCCGCATGCCGCGCGTTGTACGAGCAGGGCCGCCTCCACGCGCCGGCGCGCGCGCTGCGCTGGCAGGTGCTGCGGCTTACTCTCGGCGCCGCCGTACCGCGGCTGCGGCAGGCGATCGCGGCGCTGGGCGCGGCACTGTTCGGACTGCGGGCGATGGCGGCGTTCTGGGTACTCGCCCCGGTGGTCTGGCTGCTCACCTTGTTCACGCGGACGCCGGCGGCGGCGTGGAAGGTCGGCCGCGCCGCGGCGCGGCTGCTGTTGCGTCTCGCCGGCATACCGCTCGCGGTGCGCGGACTCGAACGCCTGCCGGCGCGGCCGTGCGTGCTGGTCGGCAACCACGCGAGTTACCTCGACGGCATGGTGCTCGTGGCCGCACTGCCGCGCCCGTACGCGTTCGTCGCCAAGCGCGAACTGCGCGGGCAATGGGTCGCAGGCCCGTACCTGCGCCGGCTCGGCGCCGAGTTCGTCGAACGTTTCGATGTCAAGCGCAGCGTCGAGGACGCCAACCGGATGGCCGACGCGGTCCGGCAGGGTCGTTCGCTGTTGGTGTTCCCCGAAGGCACGTTCATCGAGCGCCCGGGGCTTCTGCCGTTCCGTCTCGGCGCGTTTCTCGCCGCGGCCAGCGCGCGTGTGCCGGTCGTGCCGCTGGCGATCCGCGGCACGCGGCAACTGCTCGGCGCCGGCCGCTGGTGGCCGCGGCGCGCCGCGCTGCAGGTCGACATCGGCGCGCCGGTCGAGTGCGAATCGGCGGCCGGCGAGCTGTTTACGGCCGCCGTGCGCCTGCGCGACGGTGCACGGGCAGCGATCCAGGCCGCGTCCGAGGAAGCTCGCGTGCCGCAATGAGCGTGGGACGCGCAGGTGACATGCCGCGTCGGGGTGCCGAAGCGGGCTGTTTCCCGAATCCGGCGCGCCTGCAATCGGCGGCGCCGAGAGGCTCGCTCAAGTGTCGCTGTGCGCGAGCTGGTGCTCGAGCAACGTCGGTCCGCCCAGCGCGCGGTCGATTTCCGCCTCCGCAGCGAGCCAGTCTTGCAGTTCCGCTCCGGACGCAAAGCCGCGCTGCTCGGCGCGGAAGTACGCTGCCTGCGCAATCATCGACCGCCGTTGCTCGGGACTGAGCGCTGCGCGTCCGCCCGTCGCCGCCGGGGCTGCGGGCGTCGCGCGCGTGCGGCGCTGCGGCCTTTTCGCGGTTGGAAGTTCGCTCGCGTGCGTTCTGCTTTTCATGTCTCGTCTCCTCTGAACGCAATACAAGCGTAGGTGTCACGCGGGCCCGGTGATTGCGCGCCGTCAACGGGCGCGTTGCGCGCCGGCAGCAGACCGCTGGTTCGGCGATCAGGCCGCGCCATGCGCGCGGGGCTTGACCCAGCGGAACACGCGCATCGGCGGCAGGTTGCGCCATTCCCACTCCACGGTCGCCGCGCCCAGGCGCGGCGCCGCGTAGCCCGCCACGTGCGCCCGCAACTGGTAGGCGACGAAGCGGCCGCCGGGCGCGAGACTCGCGTGGATCGCCGCGGCGATGCGCTGCGCCGCATCGGCCGGCAGCGTCGAAAACGGAATGCCCGAGATCACGGCATCCGGCGCAGGCAGTCCCCGCTGCGCGAGATGCTCGGCCAGCGCCTCGGCGCTGCCCTCTTGCACCGTCAGCCGGGCGTCGTCGATGCGGCGGCGCAGCCGCGCGCAGAACGACGGGTTCAGCTCGATCGCGAGCAGCCGCGCCTGCGGCGCCAGCGCCCGCAGGAGCGCGCGGGTCGTGCCGCCGGTTCCGGGTCCGAGTTCGACGACGCAGCGCGCGTTCGCCAGCCCCGCGGCCTGAACCACGCGCTGCTCGAGGAACACCGAACTCGGCGCGACCGAAGCGACCTCCAACGGCCGGGTCAGGAATCCGCGCAGAAACGCCAGATCGTCGGCCAGCCGCGAAGTTTCGGGGCGCCGATCGTCGCGCCGAATGAAGTCGGCGATCGCGTCGGCGGCACGCGACACGGCCACGGCGTTCTTCTTCGTCCGGTTGGACATTCGTTCTCCCCGAGGCGCGTCGGTGCGCCGATGAATGCGCCGCCAGCCGTCGCCGGCGGCGCGAGCGAAGGCTACCGCACTGCGGACATGGCTGTCCGTGTGGACATCGACCCGGCGTTCACTCGCCCGGCTCCGCACGACGCGCCGCGCGGCCGATCGGATGGGCAAAGCCGCGTCCTGAGCCCGTCGAAGGGCTGCGCCCCGGACTTGATCCGGGGTCGAGTCCGGGGGAAGGGTCGCGCGCGCAACCGCGGATGAACTCCGCCATCTCCCGCGCCAACGGCGAAGGCATCGCGTCCATCTGCGCGAGGATTTCGGCAAGCGGCAGGCCGGAGCGCAGCAGGCGAAACGCGCGCTTCAGTTCGAGCAGCGCGGCGGAGTCGAACCCGGCGCGGCGCAGACCCACCACGTTCAACGCCCGCGCTCGGGCGGGATGCCCTTCGGTGATCACGAAGGGAAGGCAGTTCTGGACGATGCGGGCGCTGCTGGCCACCATCGCGAGTCGGCCCACGCGGCAGAACTGGTGCACTCCGACCAGGCCGGAGAGGAACGCCCGTTCGCCGACGCGTACATGGCCGCCGAGAACTGCGGCGTTGGCCATGATCACACCGTCGGCCAACTCGCAGTCGTGCGCAACGTGCGCGGTGGCCATCAGCATGCAGCCGTCGCCGATCCGGGTCATGCCGCCTGCGCGGCTGCCGCGATGGATCGTGACGCCCTCGCGAATGACGTTGCCGTCGCCGATCGTCACGAAGCTGGCGCAGGCTCTGAACCGGAGGTCCTGCGGCTCGCCGCCGATCACCGCGTGCTCGTAGACGCGGTTGCCGCGGCCCAGGCGCGTATGGCGTTTGACGACCGCATGCGCGGCGATCGTGCAGCCGTCGCCGATCTCGGCGTCGGCCTCGATCACCGCGTACGGGCCGATCTCGATGTCTTCCCCGAGACGGGCGCCGGCGTCGACGGTGGCGGTGGGATGGATGCGGTTGGACATCTGTGAACTCACATGCTTCGCGCGTGTGCGCACTCGCGCGCGCCGAGCACCGCGGCGACGGCGCGGCCGACCGCCTCGATCTGTTCGGGCTTGAGCAGCGGCGACATCGGCAGCGACAGCACCCGCTGCGCGGCTTCCTCCGCGCGCGGCAGGTGCACGCCGGCGTAGGCGTCCTGCCACAGGGGCTGTCGATGCAGCGGGATCGGATAGTGCACCGCGCTGGCGATGCCCTGCTGCGCGAGTGCGGCGCGGATGCGTTCGCGTTCGTCGCTCGCGATCGTGAACTGGTGGTAGACGTGGGTTCCGAAGCCCGTCTCGACCGGAAGCTGCAACTGCATGCCCGCCAGCACCTCGCGATAGCGCCGAGCGTGATCGCGGCGCCGGCGATTGAACTCGTCCAGATGCAGCAGCTTCACTCGCAGCACAGCCGCCTGCAACGCGTCGAGGCGGCTGTTGCAGCCCAGCATCTCGTGCCGGTAGCGGGTGGCGCTGCCGTGATTGGCGAGCATCCGGACGCGGGTCGCGAGCGCGTCGTCGTCGGTGACGACCATGCCGCCGTCGCCGAAGGCGCCCAGCGTCTTGCTCGGGTAAAAGGACAGGCAGCCCGCGTGACCCCACGAACCGACCTTGCGCCCCTTGTAGTCGGCCCCCATCGCCTGCGCGCAATCCTCGATCAGCCGCAGACCGTGGCGGGCACACGCCGCGAGCAGCGGCTCGAGATCCGCGGCCTGGCCGTACAGGTGCACTGGCAGCACGGCGCGGGTTCTCGCAGTGATCGCCGCCTCGACGTTCGCCGGATCCAGGTTGAAGGTCAGCGGATCGATGTCGACGAACACGGGCGTGGCGCCGGTCATCGCGATCGCGGAGGCGGTGGCGATGAAACTGAACGGTGTGGTGATCACCTCGTCGCCGGTTGTCACGCCGGCCGCCTTCAGCGCCAGCATCAGGGCGTCGGTGCCGGAGGCCACGCCGATGGCGTGGCGCACGCCCAGATACTGCGCCACCTCCCGTTCGAACGCTTGCACGGTGGGGCCCTGAACGTATTGACCCGAGGCCAGTGCGGTCCTGACCGCGGGCAGCAGTTCCGGCTCGAGCAGCGCGTACTCGGCGCTCAGGTCCGTCATCGCAACTTTCATGTCTGTCTCCGCATCGATTCGCGCATCCGTGCGCTGATCTGCAGCGCCACCTCGAGCGCACGCCGGGCCTGCTCGCCGCCGATCGCAGGCGCAGTGCCGCTGCGCACGGCGTGCACGAACGCCCCGACCTCCCGCATCAGGGGATCGCCCTTGTCGAGATGGCGCTGCTCGAATTCGATGCGCGGCTCCCCGCTTGCGCCCGGCTGCCGGCGCGCGATCGCGATGCTGTCGTGCATCGTGTCGACCGCGACGTAGCGGTCGCGCTGGAACACGCGCAGCCTGCGCATCGGCTGCCGGCTGACGCGGCTGGCGGTGATGTTGGCCACGCAGCCGCTTTCGAACTCGAGTCGTGCATTGCCGATGTCGATGTCGTCGGTGAGCACGCTGGCGCCGCTCGCGCGCAGCTCGACGATCGGGCCTGCCGCCAGATCGAGCACGAGGTCGATGTCGTGGATCATCAGATCCAGCACGACGTTGACTTCGGTGCCGCGCGGCGTGAAGCAGGCAAGACGGTGCGACTCGATGAAAAGCGGCCGCGTGATCTCCGCGCGCAGCGCGACGAGCGCCGCGCTGAAGCGCTCGAGGTGACCGACCTGCAGACACAGGCCGCGCGCCCGCGCGGCCGCGATCAGTTCGTCGGCCTGCTGCAGCGTGGCGGTCATCGGTTTTTCGACCAGCACGTGGATTCCGGCTTGCAGGCAGTCCCTGGCCACCGCATGGTGCGCGTCGGTGGAGACGGCGACGGACACCAGATCGACTGCGCCGAACAGCGCGCGGTGGTCCGTATGCCAGGGTACGCCCAGCTCGGCGCCGACGCGTTCGGCCGTGTCCGCGTCCCTGTCCGCCACCGCCGCGAGACTGACGCCTTCCGCGGCGGCGTACTTCCTGGCGTGCAGGCGCCCCATATGGCCGACGCCGATGACGCCGGCACGCAGTGGGTGGTCGGGTCCGTCCATCGCGGCTGCCTCCCAGCCCGATCGAGGCTGTACTCCGTCGTGGCGCCGCGGACCGGATGGTTTCAGCGGCACCGGTTGCAGCAGCTCGTCGTCGACGGTCCCATCCGCCGCAGACAGATGCTGCGCCCGCCCGCCGATCGCCGCCGCGATCGCCGGGCTCAGAGTCTTCTTCATCGTAGCCACAATGCAGGTCGACGGGGCGACGTCGAGCACCGGATCGGCGCGGCGGCGGAACGCGCCGATCGCCTCGCCGACGTAGGCGACCGGTCCGCCGGGCCGGCGAGGCGACATGCTTCACGATGGGTCGGGCGCCGCTTTCGCCGGACGCGCGCGCGCATCGCACGCAAGCGACGCGGATGGGGACCAGGACGAAGTGATGTCGGGTCACGCATCGGCGCGATCATGCGAGAGGGCGTACCCGCGCTCGCGCCCCGGCGATCCGGCGCGTTCTTGGCTTCGCTCAACAAGCCGGGCCGGGATCCGGCGAACACTTGCGTTGTGCACCCGCCGTGCACAGCCTGCCGATGAACACCGAACGGACGACCCGTGGAGCGTGGGGAAAGGGACGCGAGCCCGTGTTCGTCGCCCGCGGCCTGACGAAGGTCTACCGGATGGGTGAGGTCGAAGTGCACGCGCTGCGCGGCGTCGATCTGGACATCTGCGCCTCGGAGTTCGTCGTGCTGCTGGGGCCATCCGGCAGCGGCAAGTCCACGCTGCTGAACATCCTCGGCGGGCTGGATACGCCCACGGGCGGCAGCGCACGCTGGCGCGATCACGAGCTGTCGGCCGCGAGCGAGGCGGAGCTGACGCGCTACCGGCGCGAGCACGTCGGCTTCGTCTTCCAGTTCTACAACCTCATCCCGTCGCTCACGGCGCGCGAGAACGTCGCACTCGTGACCGAAATGGCGTCCGAGCCGATGAAACCCGAGCAGGCGCTCGCGCTCGTGGATCTGGGCGACCGGCTCGACCACTATCCGTCGCAGCTTTCCGGCGGGGAGCAGCAGCGCGTGGCGATCGCGCGCGCGATCGCCAAGCGACCCGACGTGCTGTTGTGCGACGAGCCGACCGGCGCCCTCGACTACGCGACCGGCGTGATGGTGCTGGAGGCGATCGCCAAGATCAACGCCGAGCTGGGCACGACCGCGGCGGTGATCACGCACAACGCGCCGATCGCCAAGATGGCCGATCGCGTGATGCGCATGGCCGACGGCCGCATCGCCGAGGTGACCGTCAACGCGCACAAGGTTTCGCCGCGGGAGATCTCGTGGTGAGCATGCTCGACCGCAAACTGACGCGCGACCTGTGGTCGTTGAAGGGCCAGGTGCTGACGATCGCGCTGGTCGTGGCGAGCGGTATCGCCGCGTTCTGCGCGTCGCTGTCGACCTACGAAACGATGCTGTCGCTGCGCGATGCGTACTACGACAGCGCGCGCTTCGCGCACGTGTTCGTTCGCCTCAAGCGCGCGCCCGACGGCGTGGCCGCACGCCTGCTCGACGTCCCCGGCGTGGCGGAAGTCGACACGACGATCAGCCGCGACGTGCTGCTCGATCTGCCGGGCGTGATCGATCCGCTGGTCGGCCGCATGATCGCGCTGCCCGAGCGCGGGCTGCCGCCGATCAACCGGCTGACGCTGGTGGCCGGCCGCTGGATCGAAGCGCCGGAGACGAACGAAGTGCTGGCGAGCGAAAGTTTCGCCGAGAACCACAAGCTGCGCCCGGGCGACACCGTCACCGCGCTGCTCAACGGCAAGCGCGAAACGCTCACCATCGTCGGACTGGTGCTTTCGCCCGAGTACGTGTTTTCGGTCGTGCCGGGCGTCGGCGACGAAAAGACCTTTGGCGTGTTCTGGCTGGGCCGCAAGCGGCTGGCCGCGGCGTTCGACATGGACGGCGCGTTCAACGCCGCCGCGCTGCGCCTGGCGCGCGACGCGAACGAGCGGGCGGTGATCGACGCGGTGGACCGCGTGCTCGACCGCTACGGTTCGATCGGCGCGCACGGCCGCGCCGAGCAGCCGTCGCACCAGACGCTGACGCAGGAGATCGAGCAGCAGCGGGTATTCGGGATCGTGCTGCCCGCGGTGTTCCTCGGCGTGGCGGTATTCCTGCTGAACGTCGTGCTGTCGCGGCAGATCGGAACACAAAGATCGCAGATCGCGGCGCTCAAGGCGCTCGGGCGCCCGGACCGCGAGATCGGGCTGCACTACCTGAAGTTCGTGCTCGTGATCGTCGTGCTGGGAGCCGCGATCGGCGTGGCGGCCGGCGCCTGGCTCGGCAACATGCTGACCGAGCTTTACACGCGCTTCTTCCGCTTTCCGAGCCTCGACTACCGGCTCGCGCCGTGGATTCCGCTCGCCGGCATCGGCGTTTCGCTCGCCGGTGCGGCGGCCGGCGCGCTGCAGGCGGTGCTGCACGTCGTGCGCCTGGCGCCGGCGGAGGCGATGCGGCCGCCGAGCCCGCCGACCTTCAAGCCGACGCTGGCGGAGCGTCTCGGTTTCGGGCACGTGTATTCGCCGGCGGTGCGGATGATCATGCGCGACATGGAGCGCCGGCCCGCGCGCGCGCTGTTCACGACGACCGGCATCGCCGCGGCGCTCGCCATCCTGATCGCAGGCACCTGGTGGGGCGATGCGATCAACTGGCTGATCGACGTCGAGATGGGCATGCGCTGGCGCATGCACGTCGGCCTGCAGCTGAGCGAAGTCGCTTCGAGCAGCGCCGCCTACGACTTCTACAAGCTGCCGGGCGTGCTCGCCGCCGAGCCGGACCGGCAGACGATCGTGCGCATGCACCGCGGCCATCGCAGCTATCGCACGATGATCATGGGCCTGCCGCCGGCCAGCCAGATGCATCCGCTGCTGGACGCGAACCTGCAAACGGTGCCGCTGCCGGCCGCGGGGCTCGTGCTGAACCGCCGGCTGGCCGATCGGCTCGAAGTCAAACCGGGCCAGTCCGTGCGCGTCGAGTTCCTGCAGGGCGCGCGCGGCGAGCGCGACGTGCCGGTGGTCGGGCTCGTCGACGAGAAGATGCAGATGATGGGCTACATGGATCGCGCGGCGCTGAACCGGCTGCTGCGCGAGGGCGACGCGATCTCCGGGGCGCGGCTGCTGATCGACTATCGCGAACGCGAAGCGTTCCTGCGTGCGGTGAAGGAGACGCCGCGCATGGGCGCGCTGGCGGAACTCGCGCCGATCATCCGCAACTTCCGCGACAACAGCGCGCGCAACATCCTCGTGTTCACTTCGGTGCTGACCGTGCTCGCCGGCACGATCGCGATCGGCGTCGTCTACAACACTGCGCGCATTGCGCTCGCCGAACGCGCGTGGGAGCTGGCGAGCCTGCGCGTGCTCGGCTTCACGCGCGGCGAGGTTTCGGGGCTGCTGCTGGGCGAACTTGCGCTCGAACTGCTGCTGGCGCTGCCGCTCGGCTGGGTGCTCGGCTACGCACTGTCGTGGCTGCTGGTGCAGCTGATGCCGCACGCCGACTTCGAGTTTCCCTTTCTGATCCTGCCGGGCACCTACGCCTACGCGACGCTGGTCGTGCTGGTGGCCGGTGTGGTGAGCGGGCTGATCGTGCGCCGGAGGATCGACCGGCTGGACCTGGTGGCCGTGTTGAAGACGCGCGAATAGGAGAACACTCGATGACGCGCAAGCAGTGGTTGTGGACGGCGGCGGCGGTGGCGGTGCTCGGCGCCGGCTTCGCCTGGGCGTTTCGGCCGCAGCCGGTGCGGGTCGAGGTCGCCGAGGTGCGCCAGGGGCTGTTCGCGCAGACGGTCGAGGAAGACGGCAAGACGCGCGTGCGCGAGCGCTACGTGGTGTCCGCGCCGCTCGCGGGGCAGCTTGCGCGCGTTGCGCTCAAGCCGGGCGACGAGGTCAGGGCCGGCACGGTGGTCGCGCTGCTTGCGCCGGCCGCGCCCGCGATGATCGACGCGCGCACCGCGCGCGAGCTTTCCGAGCGGATCGGCGCCGCGCAGGCGGCGCTGGCGGCTGCGCGCGCCAACGTCGCGCGCAGCGAAGCGGCGCTGGCGCAGGCCAAAGCCGACCTCGCGCGCCAGATCAAGCTCGAAAAGGAGGGTTTCATCGCCGCCGCCGCGCGCGAGCAGGCGGACCTCGCGGTGCAGGTGCAGACCAAGGCGCTCGAGGCCGCGCGCTTCGCGCAGGAAGGCGCGCGCCACGATCTGGCGCAGGCGCGCGCGGCGCTGCTGCGCGCGCAGGAAGCGGCCGCGCGGCCGCGACCCGGCACCACCTGGCCGATCGAATCGCCGGTCGCGGGCCGCGTGCTGCGCGTGCTGCAGGAGAGCGAGGCGACGGTCGCGGTCGGCACGCCGATCCTGGAGGTCGCCGATCCGCGCGACCTCGAGGTCGTGGCCGACGTGCTGTCGACCGACGGTGCGCGCATCAGGCCGGGTGCCAACGTGCTGATCGAGGCCGGGCGCGAGCTGCGCTTCGCCGGCTGGGTGCGGCGCGTGGAGCCGGCCGCGTTCACCAAGGTGTCCGCGCTCGGCGTCGAGGAGCAGCGCGTCAACGTGATCATCGATATCACCTCGCCGCCGCAGCGCTGGGCCTCGCTCGGCGACCAGTTCCGCGTCGACGTGAAGATCACCGTGTTCGAGCGCGCCGACGCGGTGATCGCGCCGGTGGCCGCGCTGTTTCGCGCGGGGCCGGAGTGGGCGGTGTTCGTGGTGCGCGACGGCCGCGCGGTGCAGCGCACCGTCAAGGTCGGCGCGCGCACGCCGATCGAGGCGTGGATCGAAGAGGGGCTCGCGCCCGGCGACCGCGTGGTCGTCTACCCGAGCGACAGCGTGGCCGACGGCAAGCGCGTTGCGATCGTGCGCGGCGCGCGTTGACCGATCTACAGCAGGTGGTGGATCTCCTGCCCGAGCATCTGCGGCGTGATCAGCGTGACGCCGCCTTCGGTGACGAGAAAGCGGCGGCGGTCGGCATCGGGATCGATACCGACCCGCAACCCCGGCGGCAGCCTGCACTCCTTCTCGACGACCGCGCGCTTGAGCACGACCCCCGCACCGACGTCGACGTCGGGCAGGATCACCGAGTCCTCGATCGTGCAGTATTCGTGCACGCGCACGTTGGAGAACAGCAGCGAACGGTACACCGTCGAGCCGCTGACGATGCACCCGCCCGAGACCATCGAGTCGATCGCCGTGCCGCGCCGGCCTTCGTCGTCGAACACGAACTTGGCGGGCGGCAACTGCTCCTGGTAGCTCCACAGCGGCCAGCTCTCGTCGTACAGGTTCAGCTCGGGGGTGACGTGCACGAGGTCGAGGTTGGCCTCCCAGTACGCGTCGACCGTGCCGACGTCGCGCCAGTACGGGCGGTCGCCGACCATGTTGACGCAACTCGTCGCGAAGCGGTGCGCGAGCACGCGGTAGCCGCGCTCGATGACGTACGGAATGACGTCCTTGCCGAAGTCGTGCGACGACGTGCGCGTGGCCGCGTCGCGGATCAACTGCTCGTACAGGAAAGCCGTATTGAAGCAGTAGACGCCCATGCTGACGAGCGCCGCGTCGGGCCGGTCGGGCAGCGGCTGCGGCCGCGCGGGCTTTTCCTGGAAGCCGACGATGCGCCCGTCGGCGTCGACCTGCATCACGCCGAAGGCGCACGCGTCGGCGACCGGCACGTCGATGCATGCGATCGTCATGTCCGCGCGCCGCGCAACGTGCTCGGCGATCATCTTCGAATAGTCCATCTTGTAGACGTGATCGCCGGCCAGCACGAGCACGTACTTCGGGTCCTGCGCACGCAGGATGTCGAGGTTCTGATAGATCGCATCCGCGGTGCCGGCGTACCACTGCACCGTGACGCGCTGCTGCGCGGGCAGCAGTTCGACGAACTCGTTGAAGCGGCCGTCGAGGAACGACCAGCCGCGCTGCACGTGGCGGATCAGGCTCTGCGCCTTGTACTGCGTGCAGATGCCGATGCGGCGGATGCCCGAGTTCACGCAGTTCGACAGCGTGAAGTCGATGATGCGGAACTTGCCGGCGAAGGGCACCGCGGGCTTGGCGCGCCATTCGGACAGCGGCCCGAGCCGACTGCCGCGGCCGCCGGCGAGCACGATCGCCATCGTCTCGCGCGTGAGCACCACGCGCGGCGGTCCGGCCGGGTCGTTGCGATACGGGCAGTAGCCCAGATGCAGGCATTCTGCGTCGTTCATGGCCTCTCCTTCCTCCCGGCCGGTGCTGCGGACCCGCGCGAACGTCGGTACAAAGGCTACTCCAAAGACGCAGCGCAACGAGTGCCGGCGGCTGCGCCCGGTGGTACCGTCGTTTGACTTTCATCGGACCGACCGTCGCTCGCATGCCGCAGCGCATTCTGTTCGCCGCCGCCGAGTGCGTTCCGCTGGTCAAGACCGGCGGGCTCGCCGACGTGGCCGGCGCCTTGCCCGTCGCGCTGCGCGCGTCGGGTCTGGACGTACGCGTGCTGCTGCCGGGGTATCCGCAGGTGACCGCCGCGCTGCGCGGCGCACGGCGCGTCGCGCACATCGATGTGCTCGGCGAGCTGCCGCCGGCCGGCCTCTTGCGCGCCGAGCTCGACACCGGTGTGCCGCTGTACGTCATCGACTGCCCGCCGCTGTACGAGCGGCCAGGCGGCCCGTATCAGGATCCCGCGGGCCGGGACTGGCCCGACAACGCGCTGCGCTTCGCGCTGCTCGGCCGCGCCGCCGCCTGGCTCGCGGTGCACCCTGTCGATGCGGACTGGCGCGCCGACGTGCTGCATCTGAACGACTGGCACGCTGCGCTCGGTGCCGCCTACGTCCGCTTCTCCGAGCGGCCGCGCGCGCCGGTGCTGTTCACCGTGCACAACCTCGCTTTCCAGGGGCTGTTCGACGCAGGCTGGCATGCGCGGCTGGCGCTGCCCACGGCGAGCTGGTCGATCGACGGCGTCGAGTTCCACGGCAAGCTGTCGTTGATGAAGGCCGGCCTGCACTACGCCGACGCGATCACGACCGGCAGCCCGACCTACGCGCGCGAGATCCAGTCCGCGCCGCTCGGCATGGGCCTCGAAGGGTTGCTCGCCGCGCGGCGCGACGCGCTGCACGGGATCCTGAACGGCATCGACACGGCGTTGTGGGACCCGCGGCGCGATCCGCTGATTGCCGCGAACTACGACGCCGATTCGCTCGCCGCCAAGGCCGCCAACAAGCGCGCGCTGCAGAGCCGCTTCGCGCTTGCCGCCGATGCGGCGATCCCGCTCGTCGCGATGGTCAGCCGGCTGACCGACCAGAAGGGCGCCGATCTGGTCGCCGATTTCGCCGAAGCGCTGATCGCCGCGCCCGCGCAACTGGTCGTCGTCGGCAACGGCGAGCGCGCGCTCGAGCGTCGCGTCGAGGCGCTCGCGGCGCGGCACGGCGGGCGCATCGGCGTGTACATCGGCTTCGACGAAGCGCTCGCGCATCTGACCGAAGCGGGCGCCGACATGTTCCTGATGCCTTCGCGCTTCGAGCCGTGCGGACTCAATCAGATGTACAGCCAGCGCTACGGCACCGTGCCGATCGTCGGCGCCACCGGCGGGCTGGTCGATTCGGTCGTCGACTGCACCGAAGCCGCGCTCGCCGACGGCACCGCCAGCGGTTTCCACGTCCGGCCGATCGACGCCGACGGCCTGCGCGCCGCGTTCGCGCGCGCGCTCGCGGCGTATCGCGATGCCGATCGCTGGCGGCGGCTTCAGCGCAACGGCATGACGAAAGACTTCGGCTGGAGCCGCTCGGCTGCCGAGTACGCGCGGCTCTACGCGCAGATTGCGCGGCGAGAGCCGCCGGCAGGTTAACGGGCATCGAACCCCCCTTTGGAGAAAAGGGGGCAGGGGGGATTTCAGCCCCCGCACACTCCGCGGCGAGCGAATAGGGGCGTTCGGCTCGACGGATCCCGGGCTGCCGTCACACCCACAGCATCAGCCCCAGCTCGAACGGATGCGCGAGCAGCGGGTGGTGCGGGTAGGCGCGGATGCGGTACTCGAACCTGCCGCAGCTTTCGGGAACGAATTGCAGCTCGTAGCGCTGCGTTCCGGCGGCGTCCGCGGTACCGGTCGCAGCAATGGGCAGCATCCTGGGCGGGTCCGTCGGCGAGGCATGCGAGCCGTCGGCGACGAGCAGCTCGACCGCCACGTCGCTTGCCGCCAGTCCGTTCAGCGCCACCGCCACGGCGATGCGCACGCCTTCGCCGAAGGCGATCCGCCGCGGCGGCTCCTCGATCCGCTGCAGCTTCACGCCGGGCCAGCGCGCGTGGACGCGTTCCTTCCAGCGCGCCAGTTCGCGCCCCCGCGCGTACGCGTCCGCGGCGACGCGCCGGCCGAGGTCGGCCGCCGGCGTGTAGAAGCGCGTCACGTATTCGTTCAGCATGCGTTCGGTGTTGAAGCGCGGCAGCAGCGTGGCGATCGAGGTCTTGGCCATCTCGACCCAGCCCGGCGAGTAGCCCATCGGCCCGCGCGCGTAGTACAGCGGGATGACCTGGTCCTGCAGGATCTCGTAGATCGAACGGACCTCGCCGCGATCGCGCACGTCCTGGCCGCGCTCCTCCGGGATCGGCGTGATCGCCCAGCCGTTGCCGGGCGCGTAGCCCTCGTCCCACCAGCCGTCGCGGAGCGACAGGTTCAGCACGCCGTTCATCGCGGCCTTCATGCCCGAGGTGCCGCAGGCCTCGAGCGGATAGGTCGGATTGTTCAGCCACACGTCCACGCCCGAGACGAGACGGCGCGCGAGCCGCAGGTCGTAGCCCTCGACGAGCAGGATCCGGCCCTCGAAGCGCGGCATGCGCGCGACCTCGGCGATCCGGCGCATCAGCGCCTGCCCCGGCGCGTCGGCCGGATGCGCCTTGCCGGCGAAGACGAACAGCAGCGGCCGCTCGGCGTCGTTGACGAGTTCCTCCAGCAGGTCGAGCTGCTCGAACAGCAGCGTCGAGCGCTTGTAGGTGACGAAGCGCCGCGCGAAGCCGATCGTCAGCACCTTCGGGTCGTTCGGATCGGCGAAGCGCAGCAGGCGGTCGGCGTGCGCTTCCGAGCCGTGCGCGCGCTGCACCTGGCGCCGGATGCGGCGCGCGACGAGGTGCAGCATCTGGGCCTTCAGGTACTGGTGCACGCTCCAGAAGATGTGATCCGGGATCGCATGCACGCGCTGCCAGTAGTCGGAATCCGACAGCCGCTGCGTCCAGTCGGGCCCGAGAAAGCGGTCGAAGATGTCGAACCACTCGGGCGCGAGGAAGGTCGGCACGTGCACGCCGTTGGTGACGTGATCGATCGGATTGTCGTCGGCGGGGACCTGCGGCCACAGGTCGCGCATCATCTTCGCGCTGACGCGGCCGTGGATGCGGCTCACGCCGTTGCGCAGGCGCGAGCCGCGCAGCGCGAGCGCGCTCATGCTGAAGTCCGGGCTCGTCGGCGTGCGGCCGAGCGCGAGCACGGCCTGCAGGTCGATGCCGTGCGCGCGGCAGTAGCCGTCGAAGTAGTGCCGGACCATGTCCTCGGGAAAGTGATCGTGGCCGGCGGGTACGGCCGTGTGCATCGTGAACACGGTGCCCGCCGCGACCGCCTCCAGCGCCGCCGCGAAGTCGAGCTGATGGCGTTGCATGCACTGGCGCACGCGCTCGAGCACGAGGAAAGCCGCGTGGCCCTCGTTCATGTGCCAGACGGTCGGCTGCAGGCCCAGCTCGGCGAGCGCGCGCACGCCGCCGATGCCCAGCACGATCTCCTGCTCGATCCGCGTGGCGCGGTCGCCACCGTACAGCCGGTGTGCGATGAAGCGATCGTGTTCGCTGTTCTCCGGCAGGTCGGTGTCGAGCAGCACGAGCCTGACGTGACCGACGCGCGACAGCCACACCTTCACCTGCACCGTGCGTTCGGCCACTTCGACCGGCACGTGCAGTTCGGCGCCGGCGGCAGTGCGCGCGGGCGCGACCGGCAGGTCGTCGAAATCGGCGTCGTGGTAGGTCGCGCGCTGATGGCCGTCGGCGTCGATCTCCTGGGTGAAGTAGCCCTGCCGGTACAGCAGGCCGACGCCGACGAGCGGCAATGCCGCGTCGGCGGCCGCCTTGCAGTGATCGCCGGCGAGGATGCCGAGGCCGCCCGAATAGATCGGCAGGCTTTCGTGGAAGCCGAACTCCGCGCAGAAGTAGGCGACCAGATCGTCCTTGCCGAGCCAGGTGCCGTTCGGCGCGCGCGGCGAGCGCGCCAGATACGTGTCGTACGCGGAGACGACGCGGTTGTAGTGCGACAGATAACCGGGATCGTCGGCGGCGGCTTCGAGCTTGCGCTGGTCGACCTGGTTCAGGAACGCCTTCGGGCTGTGCCCGCACGCGTCCCACAACGCGGGATCGAGACGCGCGAACAAGCCGCGCGTCGACAGGTCCCAGCTGTAGTAGAGATCGACGGCCAGTTCGGCGAGCCGCGCGAGCCGCGGCGGCAGCCGGGGCCGCACTTCGAGCGAAAAACGGGTGCCGGGGTGCTCCATGCTTGTTCTTCGTGGCTCAGATTCCTGCAAGCGGAGCCAGCTTAACGCTGCCCCGCTCGACCGCCGCATGCGTCCGGCACTGCTGTGGTTTTTTCGTAAGGGAGATCACGGGGCGGGACGCCGATTGATGGCGGTCAAGCGCGTGCCAAACTCGGCACCTAGCCCGGATATTTCACGGGGGACGCGGGGATTGCGCGGATGCATGCGGGATGCGGATTGGCCGAGAGGGGCGCAGTCGAAGGCCAAGTGGCCTTCGCGAGCACTTGAGGCCAAGTCCGCGCCCGCAGGCGCCGCGCAAACCCGCGTAGCCCCGGCGGTACAGATTGGATCGGCCGCCCGCGGGCCGACAGTGCCGATTCACCGAGACAGAACGCACGCAGACGGGGGCGACCTCGTGAAGTATCCGGGCTAGGATGCATCGAAAGGGCGCATGCGGGCGCCCGGCAAAGGAGGGTCGCGATGGAAAACGTCAATCGGGACAAGCTGGTCGCCGACGCCAAGGCGGTTCTCGACGACGTCGACGCGCTGCTGCGGCAGGCCGCCGCGGCCAGCGGGCAGCAGGCGCAGGAATTGCGCGAGCGCGCCGCCGAAGCGCTGCACCGCGCGAAGCTGCGACTGCAGGAAGCGCAGGCGAGCGTGAGCGAAACGGCGAAGGCCACCGCGCGCGCGACCGACGACTGGGTGCACGCGCATCCGTGGGGCGCGATCGGCGTGGCCGCCGGTGTGGGCTTCCTGATCGGCCTGCTGGTCGCGCGCCGCTGAGTCGTGTCGCCGCGCGTGAACGGCTGATCGTGCCTTCGCCGCTGGACGCCGTGCGCCGCCTGTCGGCGGCGTCGCTCGCGCTGCTGCTGTCGCGCGCCGAGTTCGCTTCGGTCGAGCTGGCGCAGGCGCGCGCGCAACTGATGCGCTGGTTCATGCTGGCGCTCGCGGGCGCGCTGCTGGCGCTGTTGGCGGCGGTCGCGGCCTCGGCCTGGCTGGTCGTCGCGTTGTGGGAACGCGCCGGCTGGATCACGCTGGCGGCGCTTGCGACGGCGTTCGCCGCCGGCGCGTCGTGGGTGCTGCTGCACCTGCAGCGCGAGATCCGCGCCGCGCCCCCGCTGCTCGCGCAGACGCTGCAGGAACTGGCGAAGGACCGCGACGCGCTCGCACGTTCCGGCGCGGCCGACGACGAACCGCGAGCGTAGAGGCGCGAAGAGAATGAGCGAACGCGGAGACGCAGAGGGCGCGGAGAACCGCCGAGGACGACAGGACACTCTTTCACTCCGCGGTCCGCGGCATGTGCGCGTTCGCTCAGTAGACCGAGCCTAAGCCGATGAGCGCGCGAACGGAAACGCTGCAGCTTCGGCTCGAGCTGCTGAAGCTGCGCGCGGAACTGGAGCGCGCGGAACTGCGCGCCGCGCTCGCCGAGGTCCGGCAGGCGACGGCGGGCGTGCGCCGCGTCGCGTCGCTGGCGAGCGGCGTCGGTGCCGCGGTCGTCGCGGGCGGAGGCGGCGGTTTCGCCTCGTTGCTCGGCGCAGTCAGCGGGCGCCCATGGCTGGCCGCGCTCGCGCTGCGTGCGTTGCGCAGCTTGCGACGCCATCCCCTGGCCGGTGGGGCACTGGTGGCTGCCGCCGCGGCGGCGATCGTGTGGCTGCGCACCTCCGAGCGCGGCGCGGCGCCGGCGGAGCCCCGCAACCGGACGCCTCCCGAGAACACGTGACGCGGCGGTAGTTTCGCCGCGTTGACCGCGCCCGGCCGATGCGGTCAGCATCGCGGCTGCACGTTTTGCCCGCTCGACTTTCGTATGAAAGCCCTGCTCGCCCGACGTCTGCGTTCGATCGGCGAACGCTCGCCGATTCCCTTCCGCGTCGTCTTCGCCGACGGCACCGACTACCGCAACCGCCCGCTCGAGGTCGAACCCGCGTTCACGCTGCGCTTCAGGTCCGCGGCGGGACAGCGGCGCGTGCTGTATCAGGGGCACATCGGGCTGCTCGACGCGTATTTCGAGGGCCAGCTCGACATCGAAGGCGACCTCGCGCGCATGTTCGCGCTCGGACTCGAAGCGGGGTTCGCGCAGCCGCACCCGCTGGTGCGGCTGCGCAACCGCTGGCACGAGTTCACGAAGAACAACGCGACGATCGCGCGCGCGAAGGAGAACGCGCGCTTCCACTACGGGCTGGGCACCGACTTCTACAAGCTGTGGCTCGACCGCGAGCTGATGATGTACACCTGCGCGTACTGGAAGGAGGGCACGCGTTCGATCGAGGAAGCGCAGGTCAACAAGGTCGATCACGTCTGCCGCAAGATCCTGCTCGCGCCCGGCGAAACGGTGGTCGACATCGGCTGCGGCTTCGGCGGCTTCATGTTCCACGCCGCCCGGCGCTACGGCGTGCGCGCCACCGGCGTGAACACGACGACCGAGCAGGTCGATTGGGTGCGCGAAGAGATCGCCCGCCGCGGGATGAACGACGTACTCGCGGTGCGCGAAGCGGACTTCCGTGAAGTCGACCGCCAGTACGACAAGGTCGTTTCGATCGGCGTGCTCGAGCACGCCGGCCGCGACCAGATCATGGAGGTCGTCAGGGCGCACGCGGACTTTCTAAAGCCCGGCGGACTCGGCATGCTGCACTTCATCGGCCATGTCGGGCAGTACGAAACCGAGTTCTTCATCCGCGACCACGTGTTCCCCGGCGGCTGGATTCCGAGCCTGACCGAGACGCTCGACGCGATGGACGCCTGCGGGCTGGAGATCCTCGACATCGAGAACCTGCGCCGCCACTACGTGCTGACGCTCGAAGCCTGGGCCGAACGGTTCGAGGCGCACTGGGACCGCATCCACACGCTCGATCCGAAGCGTTTCGACGAGCGCTTTCGCCGCATCTGGAGGACGTATCTCGTGGGCTGCGCCGAGATGTTCCGCGCCTCCAACGGCATCACGGGCCTGTTCCAGATCACGTTCGGCAAGGGCCGCCGCACGCCGGCGACCTACCCGATGAGCCGCGCGTTTCTGTACGAGAAAGCGGCAGTCGCGGAGCTCGCGCGTGCCGCCTGATGCCGGTGCGCTGAACGATCACCGCACCCGCGTCGCGCGAGTGCAGGCGCAACTGGCGGCCGCCGCCGAAGTGCGCTTGGCGAAGCGCACGTCGAACCTGTTTCGCGATCGCGTCGCCGTGCGACGGCCGCGGCTCGACGTGCACGACTTCGGCCACGTGCTCGCGGTCGATGCGGCGGCGGGCTGGGTCGACGCCGAAGGCATGGTGCCGTACGACGTGCTGACGGAGGCCTGCCTCGCGCACGGCGTGATGCCGGCGGTCGTGCCGCAGTTGAAGTCGATCACCCTCGGCGGCGCGGTGGCGGGCGTGGGCATCGAAGCGACGTCGTTCCGGCACGGCCTGGTGCACGAAACGGTGCTCGAGCTGGACGTGCTGACCGGCGACGGCCGCGTCGTCGCCGCGCGGCCCGAGGGCGAACACGCGGATCTGTTCTTCGGTTTTCCGAATTCGTACGGCACGCTCGGCTACGCGCTGCGCGTGCGCGCGCGCACGCTGCCGGTCAAGCGCTACGTCGCCGTCGAGCACCGGCGTTTCGACGACGCGGCGAAGTTCTTCGACGCGCTTGCCGCCGCCTGCGCGGGCGGCGCGGATTTCGTCGACGCGGTGGCCTTCGACGCGCGCACGTTCGTGCTCAACGCCGCGCGCTTCGTCGATTCGGCGCCGCTCACCTCGGACTACACGTACGATCGGATCTACTACCGCTCGCTGCTCGAACGCGGGTTGGACTACCTGACGGCGCGCGACTACGTCTGGCGCTGGGACACCGACTGGTTCTGGTGCTCGAAGAACCTCGGCGCCCAGCATCCGCTGCTGCGGCGGCTGTACGGGCGCGAACGGTTGAACTCGCGCACGTACACGAAGCTGATGCGGCTCAACAGCCGGCTGGGGCTGACACGCGCGCTCGACCGCTTCTCGGGCTGGCATCGCGAATCGGTGATCCAGGACGTCGACATCCCGCTCGAACGCGCGCCGGAGTTCCTCGACTTCTACCTGCGCGAGATCGGCATCGTGCCGGTGTGGCTGTGCCCGATCGGCGCGACCGAGACGGCCGACCGCTTCCCGCTGTTTCCGCGGCGGCGCACGCTGTACGTGAACTTCGGTTTCTGGGACGTCAAACGCACGCGCGAGGCGCATCCGCCCGGGCATTTCAACCGGCTGATCGAACGCGAGGTCGCGCGGCTGGGCGGCATCAAGTCGCTGTATTCGGACAGCTACTACACGCGCGAAGAGTTCGACGCCGCCTTCGGCGGCGACGCCTACGCGAAGCTCAAGGCGCGTTACGACCCGGCCGGGCGGCTCGGCGATCTGTACGCGAAGTGCGTGCTGCGGCACTGAAGCGAAAGGACGATGGCCCACCTTCTGCTGACCCTCCCCGGTCTTTCGTCGGTGCTGCTCGCCGCGCACTTTTATCGCGCCGGGCAGCTCGCGCTCGCCGTTGCATCGCTCGCGTTGATCGCACTGCTGGCGGTGCCGCGGCGCTGGGCCGCGCGCGCCGTGCAGATCGCGCTCGTGCTGGGCGCGCTCGAGTGGCTGCGCACGCTCGCCGCTTTCACGGCCGAGCGCGTGTCCGCGGGGCAACCGTACCTGCGACTTGCCGTTATCCTGCTCGCGGTTGCCGCGTTCACGGCGGCCTCGGCGCTCGTTTTCCGCAATGCCAGGCTGAGGGTGCGGTACAACATCGGCGGCAGACTCTGAACGGAGGCTGGTGATGTTCAACTTGAACGCGCTCGCGCGCGAGCTGAAGACGGCGCAGGACGAGGTGCGGCAGATCGCTCCGTTCACCGGACGCATCGACGGGTTCGACGAGGCGGCAGGGTACGAGGTCGCGCGGATCATCCACGAGGCGCGCCTGCGCGAAGGCCGGCGCCCGATCGGACGCAAGATCGGCTTCACGAACCGCAACATCTGGCCCGAGTACGGCGTGTACGCGCCGGTCTGGGGCTATGTCTACGACACGACGGTGACCGACGTTGCCGACGCGCGCGCGGTCTGCCGCATCGGTCGTCTCGCCGAACCGCGCATCGAGCCGGAGATCGTGCTGCGTTTCGCCTCGACGCCGCCGGTCACCGACGATCCGCGGGCGATCCTCGCGTGCGTCGACTGGATCGCGCACGGCTTCGAGATCGTGCAGTCGCACTTTCCGGGGTGGAAGTTCGCGGCGGCCGACACCATCGCCGACGATGGTCTTCACGGCACGTTGCTGGTCGGCCCGCGGCGGCGCGTGGCCGAACTGGGCAGCGACGTCGCTGCGCGGCTCGCGCAGTTCCGGATCGAGCTGCTTTGCGGCGGCGAGCTGCGCGACACCGGCACCGGCGCCAACGTGCTCGACGGACCGCTGCAGGCGATCGCGCATCTCCTCGCCGTGCTCGACCGAAGCGGCGCGCCGCCGCTCGCTGCGGGCGAGATCGTGACGACCGGCACGCTGACGCGCGCGCTGCCGATCGCTGCCGGCGAAAACTGGAGCACGCGCATCGAAGGCATCGATCTGCCGGGACTGACGGCCACCTTCGAGCGCTGACGCCGACTTCTGCGCAAGATCAAGGCGCGGGTCGCGCCGGCGACGAGACTGCAATTGCGGTCGAGGCGTTGCTGGTTCCAGTCGGCCACGACACATCCCCAGCCTGCGGGCGGGGACTGGCGAGAGGGCGATTGGCCCGTCGCCGGGACACGGCGCCTCGCCGCTCGCTATTCGGGTCCTGCGAGCAATCGTCGTTCGTTGCTACGGTAGCGGACGCTGCGCGCGGGTCGATACCGGTTCGGCGGCGGATCCGCCTCGCCGCAGCACCGGCACGACGGCCGTCTCGACGCCGAAGGGCAGCGCCAGAAGATCGGCGATGACCTGGTCGAGATCGGCGCGATGATTGAGCACCCGATCGACCGCGCGGACGATCGGCATATCGACGCCGAGCCGCTCGGCGAGCGCGACGACCGCTTCGGCCGAGTGCACGCCTTCCTGCACGGTGATGCGTTCGGCCAGCACGTCGGCGAGCGCACGACCTTCGCCGAGTGCGATGCCGAGCGACATGTTGCGCGACTGCGGGCTGTTGCACGACAGGTCGATGTCGCCGATGCCCGACAGCCCCATGAAGGTCTCCAGGCGCGCGCCGAGCGCGAGCCCCAGCCGCACGGTCTCGGCGAGCCCGCGCGCGACCAGCGTGGCGCGCGCATTGCTGCCAAGCTTCCTGCCGGTCGCGATGCCGCACGCGATCGACAGCACGTTCTTCAGCACGCCGCCCAACTGCGCGCCGATCAGGTCGTCCGACAAATACACGCGAAAGCGCGTGCTGCCGATCGCGCTTTCGAGCCGGGCGCCGAGCACCGGGTCGGCGCAGGCGAGCGTCACGCCGGTCGGCAGATCGACCGCGATCTCGCCGGCGAAGGAGGGTCCGCCGAGCACGGCAACCGGCGAATCGGGCAGCGTTTCGGCGAGCACCTGCGACATCAGCGCAGCGGTGCCGCGCTCGATGCCCTTCGAGCAGCTCACCACGGGCGTGCCGCGCGCCAGGTGCGGACGCAGCGCCTGCGTCACCGCGCGCATGTGCTGCGCCGGCGGCGCCAGCAGGACGAACTCCGCGCCGCGTGCGGCGAGCGCGATGTCGCCGGTCGCGAGGACGCCTTCCGGCAGCGGCACGCCGCGCAGGAAGGCCGTGTTGCTGCGCTCGCGGTTGATCGCGGCGACGACTTCCGGCTCGCGCGCCCACAGCACGATGTCGTGACCGCGCCTGCGCAGCACGCACGCCATCGCCGTACCGAAGGCACCGCCGCCGACAATCCCGACCCGCGCCATGAGGCATGCTAGGCGCAAGGGCCGGCGCGCTCGTTGACGAGCGTCACGTTCGCCCGGCGCGTTCCGCGATGCCGATCCGCGCCGCGCCGGGCGCGGGTCAGCGCATGCGCGCGGCGAGCAGTTGCTGTGCGAACTCGGCGAAACCGGCGCCTTCGGCCTCGGCCGTCACGTGCGCCGGCCTGTGCACGAGCGAATGGGCGAAGTGCGCGATGTTGGCGACCGCGGCGGAAATGGGAAAGAAGGCGAACATCGGCTCGTCGTTCGGCGAATCGCCGACGAAGGCGAGCGCCTCGCGGCTGCGCTCGAGGTCGACGCCGAACTGCTCCTGCATCAGCCGGCGCGTCATCGTCAGCTTGTCGTACTGCCCGAACCACGCGTTCACGTGGATCGAGCTGACTTTAACCGTCAACCCCTGCGCGGCGAGCAGCTCGACGATCCGCTGCACCTCGTCCGCGGGCAGCGGCGCCACGTCCTCGCAATAGTCGATCGCGAGATCGGCTTCGCGATAGGCTTGGTCGGCGGCGAGCCGCGCGGCGGGCACGGCGCGCAGCACGTGCGCGCCGATCTCGGCGAGCCGCGCGCGATCGGCCGCGCGTTCGGCGTCGCTGCGCGCGTAGCGGCGCGTCATCCGGCGCATCGCGTGGTCGTAGCGGAAGTAGAAGGCGCCGTTCTCGCCGACCACCGCGGCCACCGGCCAGAAGCGCGCGATCAGATCGCACCAGCCGGCCGGGCGTCCCGTGACGGGGATGACCAACAACCCCGCCGACTGCAGCGCCTCGAGCGCGCCATAGGCGGCGGCGGACAGCCGGCCGTCGGAGGTGATCGTGCCGTCGATGTCGCATAGCAGCCCGCGCAAGCGCGCGAGCGTCGCTTTCGGCCAGGGCAGGGACGGCGATTCGGTGGTCATGACGTGCGGGACCGCGCGTGGACGCGGATTATGCGGCCGTCGGGCCACCGACTACCATGAGTTCGAACGATCCGGCGAGGAGGCACGAATGGCACTGAGACAGTCCCGCATGATCGAACTCGGAACGCGCGCCCCGGACTTCGCGCTGCCCGACATCGTGAGCGGCCGCATCGTCGGGCTCGCGGATTTCTCCGCCAGCCCTGCGCTGCTCGTCGCGTTCATCTGCAACCACTGCCCCTACGTCAAGCACGTGCGCGCCGGCTTCGCCGCGTTCGCGCGCGAATACGGGTCGAAGGGGCTGGCGATCGTCGCGATCAGCGCCAACGACGCGGCAGCTTATCCGGACGACGCGCCGGAGGCGATGGCGCGGGAGGCGAAGAACGCGGGATTCACGTTCCCGTACCTGTACGACGAAACGCAGGTGACCGCGCGCGCGTACGAGGCGATCTGCACGCCCGACTTCTTCCTGTTCGACCGCGAACGCAGGCTCGTCTACCGGGGCCGCTTCGACGCCAGCCGGCCGGGTTCGAACGTGCCGGTCAGCGGCGCCGATCTGCGCGCCGCCGCCGATGCGCTGCTGGCCGGCCGACCTGTACCGACCGACCAGCAGCCGAGCATGGGCTGCAGCATCAAGTGGACCCCGGGCCATGCGCCGGCGTATGCCTAGCCGGCGGCTGTCGAACGAGGCGACAGGCTGCGAAGCCGCAGCGCTCGCCTACGCCGCGCGCGGCTGGTCGCCGATCCCGATCGAGCCGGGCGGCAAGCGGCCGCTCGTGCCGTGGCTCGAGTTCCAGCAGCGCATTGCCGACGGCGGCGAGATCGCGGCATGGTTCGCGCGCTGGCCCGATGCAAACATCGGCATCGTCACCGGCCGCGTCTCGAGCATCGTCGTCGTCGACGTCGATGCACGGCACGGCGGGCTCGACAGCCTGCGCGAACTCGAACGCGCGCACGAGGCGCTGCCGACGACGGTCGAAGCGACGACCGGCGGGGGTGGCCGGCATCTCTACTTCGCGCTAGCCGACGCAGCGATGCACAACCGCGTCGGCCTCCGCGGGGGCATCGATCTCAGAGGGGAGGGCGGCTGCGTCGTCGCGCCGCCTTCGATTCACCCGAGCGGCCGGCGCTACGCGTGGGTCAAGGGGCGCGCGCCGGACGCGCTCGCGCCGGCGGCGCTGCCCGCGTGGTTCGTGGCACTGCTGCGCGGCGCCTCGCCGTCGGGTCATCCGCTCGCGCACTGGCGCCGGCTGGTCCGCGAGGGCGTGGTCGAAGGCGAACGCAACAACACGCTCGCTTCGCTGAGCGGCCACCTGCTGTGGCGCGGGGTCGATCCCGAAGTCGCGCTCGAACTCCTGCTCGCGTGGAACCGCATGCGCTGCCGGCCGCCCTTGCCCGACGACGAGGTCGCGCGCGTCGTGGCGAGCATCGCGCGGCTGCACGAGCGCGAAGCGGGTGCGGCCGGTTGAACGCGCGTTTGGCAATGACCCCGATTCACGCGCTGCTCGCGCGCATCCACTGGGACCCCGAATTCGGCCGCGGCGAGTTCACCATCGGCTACTGGGATCGCGTCGCACACGCCGTCGTACGCGTGCCGTTCGCGCGCATCGAATTCGATCCGGCGGATCACGCCCGCTTCACCGCGATCGAAGCGGAGGGCTCGGTGCACGAAGTCCCGCTGCATCGCGTCCGCGAGGTCTGGCGCGACGGCGAGTTGATCTGGTGCCGGCCGGCGCCTGCGACAGACCCCTGAGCGGACGTCGAGCGGAGGATCGGCCGACTTCGCGCCGAATGGGCCGCAATCTGCGCGGTGCGATCGAGGCGCCCGGCGTGCGCTCGCGCGAACGCGTGAGCCGGCCGCGGGAAATTGACGGCCATCAAGACCGGCAGTGTCGCGCGGACGAGGCTGGACTAGGGATCCGCCGGTGTCGGCGCCGCTGCCGATGCGAAGACCGGCGGCAAGACGGTGCTCCGGACGTGAATGCCGAAAGGGAGGACCGCGATGAAACTCGAGATCCCGCTTCCGCTCCGCGAGGAGCACGAAGAACTGCATGAACGCCTACGCCGGGCGACGCAAGCCGGCGGCGAAGTCGGCGAAGCGGCCAAGGCGCTCGCCGCGCTGATGCATCCGCACTTCGTCAAGGAGGACGAGTTCGCACTGCCTGCGCTGGGTCTGCTGCTGCCGCTCGCGCAGGGCGAAGTCACGCCGGACATGGCGGACGTGCTCAAGCTGACCGACCGCCTTGCGGCCGAGCTGCCGACGATGCTCGCCGAGCACAAGGCGATCGTCGGCGCGCTCCACCGGCTGGCGGCCGCGGCCCGGCGTGCCGGCCGCGACGACATCGTCGCCTTCGCGCACGCGCTGACGCTGCACGCACAGACGGAGGAGCAGGTGATGTACCCGGCGGCGCTATTGGTCGGCCGCTACGTTCGGCAGCGTCTGGAGGAAACGGCCGCCGTGCACTGACGAGCGCTTCGCACACCGCGCACCGGAAACGGTGACCCCGTTGCAGCGGATCCTTTGCGTTCATGGCTGCACGGTCTGCAGCCGACGCGGCCGCAAGGGGCGCGCATCGGTGACAGCACGCTTCGCGCGGCGCAACGCGGCCGGCGCGGCGGGTGCGCCGGCCCGATGCCGCTGCGCTTGACCGGAATCATCGGTTCCGGCGTGCGCGCGACTATGGTGGATTGGTGAGCAGCAGTCGAGGAAGACGATGAAAACCAAACACGGCGGTTGGCGCGAGGAACTGCGCCAGGACTTCATTCATGACAGCTACAAGTCCCACAAGAAACTGCCGGAACCGACGCGCTGTCCGGATTGCGGAGCCGTCTATGAGGGCGGCCGCTGGCAATGGACGACGGCGCCGTCCGAAGCGCACGAAGCGCTTTGCCCGGCGTGCCATCGGATCCATGACCGGTTTCCCGCGGGTTACGTGACGCTGAAAGGCGACTTCTTCGCAGCGCATCGCGACGAGATCGTGCACCTGGCGCGCAATCGCGAAGCGCACGAGAAGGCCGAGCATCCGCTCGAACGGATCATGGGGATCGAGGACGTCGAAGGCGGCGTGCAGATCACGACGACCGACACCCATCTGGCGCGCGATATCGGCGAGGCAGTCCATGCCGCGTACAAGGGCGAACTGGAGTTTCGCTACAACAAGGAAGAGAACCTGCTGCGCGTTAACTGGGCGCGCTGAGCCGGCGGGCGTAGTGCGCCGACCCGGCGCACGCGCGAAGCTGCCGGCTCCGTCCTCGGCGACTCCGGTGGCTGATCATCTGCGCGATCTCGATCGCATGGGCTCGGTGCTGCTCTGTGCTCCGGCGACGGCGACCGCGGCGAAGCGACGAAAGGAAGGTGGCCGATGCAAGTTCCACCGCAGATCACGATGCGCCAGATGGAGCATTCGGACGCGCTCGAAGCCGACATCCGCGAGCGCGCCGCCAAGCTCGAGCAGTTCTATCCGCGGATGACGAGCTGCCGCGTGGCCGTCGAGCAGACGCGCAAGCACCATCAGCAGGGCCGCGAGTTCACGGTCCGACTCGACCTGCGCGTGCCCGGCAGGGAGATCGTCGTCACGCGCGACCATCGCGAGGACGTGTACGTGGCGCTGCGCGACGCGTTCGACTCGGCCAAACGCCAGCTCGAGGAGGTGATTCGGGAACAGCGCGGCGACGTCAAGGTGCACGAGGTCGCGCAGCACGGCAGGGTCGCGCGCGTGTTCCCCGGCGAAGGCTACGGCTTCATCGAGACCGCCGACGGCCGCGAGCTGTACTTCAGCCGCACCAACGTCGCGCACCCCGACTTCGATCGCCTCGAACCGGGCACGCCCGTGCAGTTCATCGAAGAGATGGCCGACGAAGGCCCGCAGGCCAAGCGCGTCAGCGTCGGCAAGCACGGCGCGTGATGGCTCCCTCAACGGCCCCCCCTTCGTAAAGGGCGACGGGGGGATTCTGAGATGCCCGCAAGCGGTCGAAGCGTGGATCCGGGTCGCGGCGCCCGCGAAAGCCCCCTGGGTCCCCCTTTGCAAAAGGGGGAGGAAGACGGACGCACCTTTGGTGCGTGTGAATCGGATCTCCCCCTCGATCCCCCGTTTACAAGGGGAAAAAAGAGACGCTGTACGCGGCGACGAGCTGGATGGAAGCAGGAGGTCACGATGATCGAACCGCACGTTCACGTCACTTACGCACCGCACGGGGCCGGCCTGCTGTGCGCGGCGTTCTGGCTCGTGCAGGGCCATCACGTCTACGGCTGGTTCACCGGCATGCGTGGCCAGACCCAGCCGGCGTGCTTCTTCGCGCTCGAGGACTATTACGCGAAGGAAGACGCGGTCTTTTTCCGCTCCGTGCAGAACGACGTGCACGGACGCTGGCTGATCGTTGCGGCCGACGGCGAGATTCCGATCGAGCGCGGGCCGATTCCGGAAGCGCTGTGCCACGAGCTCGAACGACTGCAAGATGCGTTCGTTCGCGAATGGCTCTTTTACCGGGACGACCGGGCGCACGCCGAAGATGCCGCGACGCTGAATGCGCGTCATCTGCCGCCGCACGCGGTCAACTTGCGGCCGAAGAAGCTTGCCAAACTGCAGTCCGGCGCATCGGTGTGGACCTACAGGTCGTCCGGGGCCGACCTGAACGTGATCGCCTTTCTCGCGGCGCGTTGGCCGCTCGACTACGCTCCCGTGTAGGTGGCGGCGCAGGCCACCGCGCGCGACGCGCGGCGCCGTCACCGGATCGGCCCCACGGAGATCGAACCGATGCCCGACAAGAAGGCCGTCATCAAGAAGGTGCAAGGTCTGCTCGAACGGGAGCCGCGGATCAACCTGCACCGCCACCCGATCCGCATCGACTTCGTCGAAGGCGCCGTCGTCCTGGAGGGCGACGTCGAAGATATAGCCGCGAAGAAGCTTGCGCTCGAGCTGGCGGCCGGAGTCGAAGACATCCGCGGCATCGTCGACCGGCTGCACGTCGTTCCCGCGCAAACGAAGGGCGACGGCGCGATCCGCGACTCGCTGTGCGCCTTCCTGCTGAGCCAGCCCGAGTTGAAGAACTGCACGATCCGCGTGCACGCCGGGGACCGCGTCGAGACGCTGCGCGACGCGGGCCACACCGGCGCGGGTGCCATCGAGATCGCGGTCGACCGCGGCATCGTCACGCTCGAAGGCGACGTGATCAGCCTGTCGCACAAGCGCATTGCGGGCGTGCTCGCGTGGTGGACGCCCGGATGCCGCGACGTCATCAATTCCCTCGAGGTCGATCCGCCCGAAGAGGACAACGAGGACGAAGTCGCCGACGCGCTGCGGCTCGTGCTGGAGATGGATCCGCTCGTCGAGTCCGACCGGATCGCCGCGCGGGTCGAGAACTACGTCATCACGCTCGAAGGCCAGGTGCGCAGCGATGCCCAGCGGCGCCGCGCGGAGTTCGACGCCTGGGCGCTGTTCGCGGTCGACAGGGTCGTCAACCGGCTCGAAGTGAGTCCGTAGCGCGAACGATTCGGTCGTCGCGGCCGAACCCCGCGGAATCAGGCGCCCAGCTTCCGCCCGCAGTAGTCGACCAGCTTGTCGAGCGTCGCGAGCTTCGCCGCGTCGGCGTCCGGGATGTCGACGCCGGTGCGCGCGTGCAGCGCGACGAGGAAGTTCAGCCAGTCGGCCGAATCGAGGTCGACCTGATCGCGCAGCGGCTTGTCCGCCTTCAGCGCTTCGGCGTCGATTTCGGGCGCGATCGTCGCGAGCGTCTGGACGATCGCCTGCTTCAGTTCGTCGCGGTTCACTCGGCCCCCTTCGCAAGTTGGTTGGGCTCCTGCAAGCGGTCGCGGATGGCCGCCAGCAGCAGCCCGCCGCGGTGGCCGTCGCTCGCGCGATGATCGGCGGCGAGCGTGGCGCTGACGACCGGCACCGTGCGCACCTGGCCGTCGACGGCCCACGGCCGCTCGACGACGCGACCGAAGCCGACGATCGCGACCTGCGGCGGAAAGATGACGCCGAAGACGGAGGCCACGCCCTGGTCGCCGAGGCTCGTCACGGTGATCGTCGCGTCGGTCAGCTCGGCGAGCTTCAGCGAACCGGCGCGCGCGCGCTGCGTGAGATCGAGCAGTTCGCGATTGACGGTGGCGACGTCCTTGCGATCGACGTCGTGCAGCGCCGGCGTGACGAGGCCGCCGGCGCGCAGCGAGATCGCCACGCCGATGTGGATGCCGGCGCCGCGCTCGAAGGCGCCGTCGCGGAAGTAGCCGTTGAATTCGGGATAGCGTTGCAGGGCGCTCGCGACCGCCTTCAGCAGCAGCGGCGCGAGCAGCAGCCGTTCGGTGACGCTGCGTTGCGCGTTGCGTTCCGCCAGCCATTCCATCGCCGCGGCGAGCGGCACGTCCTCGGCGAGGTAGTAGTGCGGGATCTCGCGCTTGGAGCGCGCCATCGCCGCGGCGATGACCTTGCGCATCTCGGCCGCGCGGTCCGCCGGCGCGGCAGGCTTCGCCGCGCGTTCGACGTCTTCGAGTGACACCGTGCCGTCCGCGCCGGGCGCGACGCGGTCGGGATCGATGCCGAGTTCGGCGGCGCGCTTGCGCGCGGCGGGTGAGATGCGCTTGCGCTCCGCCGCCGCCGCAACGGCGGTGACCGGCGCTGCGACCGGTGCGGCGATCGGCGCAGCCGCGACCGGCGCAGCCGCGACCGGCGCCGGCTTCGCTTTCGCCTGCTGCGCGAGCCAGGCATCGACCGCTTCGACCGCTTCGCCCGGCTCGCGCAAAACCGCCATCAGCGTGCCGACCGGGATCGTCGTGCCCGGCTCGGTGAGCAGCGCATGCACGGTGCCGTCGTGCCAGCACTCGACGTCGATCGCGGCCTTCGCCGTGTCGACGATGCAGACGATTTGCCCCTTCTGCACCCGGTCGCCGGGCCTGACCAGCCACTGCAACAGCTTGCCCTCGTCCATGTCGGCGCCGAGGGAGGGCAGGCGGAATTCGATCATCGCGCGCGGGCGGCTTCAGGCAGACGAAGGCCGATTGAACCACCGAGACACCGAGATCACCGAGAAAGGCATCGAAGGCATTCTTCTCTCCGTGTTCTCCGTGTCTCGGTGGTGAACACTTCAACTCCTTCGGCACATCCGCTTTGCCGCCGCAACGATCTTCGGCGGCATCGGCAGCGCGGCGTCTTCGAGATGCTTGGCGTAGGGAATCGGCACCTCCTCGGTGCAGACGCGCGCGAGCGGCGCGTCCAGCTCGTAGAACGCGCGCTCGGCGACGCCGGCCATGATCTCGGCGGCGAGGCTGCAGGTCTTCCAGCCTTCGTCGACGACGAGCGCGCGGTGCGTCTTGGCGACCGATGCCACGATCGCGTCCCAGTCGAGCGGGCGCAGTACGCGCAGGTCGAGCACCTCGGCGTCGATGTCGTCGCGTGCGAGTTCGTCGGCGGCGGCGAGCGCGCGCGGCAGGCTGCCGCCGTAGGTGACGATCGAAAGATCCTTGCCGGCGCGGCGCACCGCGGCGTGCGCGATGTCGACCGTGGGCGGCGGGTCGGCGAGCTCGCCTTCGAGGTTGTAGAGCTGCGCATGCTCGAAGATCACGACCGGATCGGGATCGGCGAGCGCGGGCGCGAGCATGCCGCGCGCATCCTCGAGCGTCGCCGGCGCCAGCACCTTCAGTCCCGGCACGTGCGCGTACCAGACCTCGAGGCTGTGCGAGTGCTGCGCGGCGAGCTGGCGCCCCGCGCCCGTGGCCATGCGGATCACGAGCGGCACCGAGAACTGGCCGCCCGACATGTGGCGGATCGTCGCCGCGTTGTTGACGATCTGGTCGAGCGCGAGCAGCGAGAAGTTGACCGTCATCACCTCGACGATCGGCCGCGCGCCGCCGAGCGCGGCCCCGACGCCGGCGCCGACGAAGGCGAGCTCCGACAGCGGCGTGTCGCGGATGCGTTCGGGGCCGAACTCCTCGAGCAGGCCCTTGGTCACCGCGTAGGCGCCGCCGTATCTGCCGACGTCTTCGCCCATCACGAAGACGCGCGGATCGCGGGCAAGCGCCTCGCGGTGCGCCTCGCGCAGCGCTTCGCGGTGGGTCGTCGTGCGCGCGGTCATGTCACTGCTGTCCATCGGAGAGCCGTGCCTGCCGGACGAAGTCGTCGACGAAGCGGCGCAGCTCGTCCCAGTCGGTGTATTCGTGGTCGCGCGTGTCGTCGACGTCCTTGCCCATCTGCCTGGCGATCATCCGCATCATCGTGCGCTTGAACCAGTCGTACTTCGTGTACAGCAGCGCGCCGCCGACGCTCTTGGCGAGCGTCGGTTTCAGCCCCGTCTCGTTCAGGAAGTACTCCAGGTTGTTGCGCGCCTGCGCCTGGCTTTCGGCGTCGGGCATCGCGGCGGACAAGCCGACCGAAACGACCGCCGTCGGGAGCGCGTTCAGCCACGCGATGTTCTCCTTGACGAAGTGCACCAGCGTGCGCTGGTGCAGGTGCTCGTGCAACGAACCCGCGATCACGGCGGCGCCGTAGGTCGGCTGCACTGCCGCGGCGGCCGGCGTGGCGCTGTCCACGAGATCGACGACCGCACCCTGCGCGCGCAGATGCTCGGCGACGAACGTCGCGACCTTGCGCGTATGGCCTTCGGTCGTTCCGTAGACGACGAGGACCTTCTTCATGACTCACTCCCTCAGGGGCGTGCGTGCCGTGCGCGTCAGGCGGCGTTCGCGTCGGGTTGCAGGAGGCAGAACGTATTGCCCTCGGTGTCGCGGCAGGCGACCAGGAAGCCCACGCCCGGAAGCGTCTGCTTCGGTTCGCGGACCGACCCGCCGCACGCGACGACGCGCGCGGCCGCTGCGTCGACCGATGCGACGTCGTAGACGACCGCGGTCGAGTCGCCTGGCGAGACGCGCTTCGCAATGCCGCCGGTGATGCCGGGCTGCCCGGCATCGCCGGTCGTCATCAGCCAGTATTCGCCGGGACCGGCCCACCGGTCGATCCTCCAGCCGAACACGTTGCGATAGAACTCGACAGCACGCCGCGGATCGTCGGCGCTCAGATCGAAATGGACGGCACGGGACATCGCGGCTGCCTTCAGTTCAGGCGGACGGCGTGTACACGTCCCTCGTCAGTTCCCCGACCGGCTCCCAGGTGCCTGCCTCGGCGAACGCGACCGCGGCGTCGACCTCGGCGAGCGCTTCGCGGTCGATCGCGGCGAAGTCGCCTTCGGTCATCATCCCGGCGGCCTTCAGCCGGTCGGTGAAGGTGTGGATCGGCCCGAGCTGCTTGAAGCGCTCGACTTCGTCCTTGCCGCGATACAGCTCGGCGTCGAACATCGAGTGCGCACGGAAGCGGTACGTGTGGAACTCGACGAACACCGGCAGCCCGTCGCCGCGCACGGCGTCGATCGCGGCTTTGGCCGCCTCGTGCACCGCCAGCACGTTCATGCCGTTGACGTGCGCGGTGCGCAGGCCGTAGCTCGCCGCCTTCTTCGTCAGGTCGATCTGCGATTCGGAGCGCGCGAGCGCCGTGCCCATCGCGTACAGGTTGTTCTCGCACAGGAACAGCACCGGCAGCCGCCACAACGCGGCGAGGTTCAGCGACTCATGGAAAACGCCTTCGGCGACCGCGCCTTCGCCGAAGAAGCACGCGGTCACGCGACCCGTGCGGTGCGCGAGCTTGTCGGCCAGCGCGAGTCCGACCGCGAGCGGCAGTCCGCCGCCGACGATCGCGTTGCCGCCGAAAAAGCGCGTGGCCGCATCGAACAGATGCATCGATCCGCCGCGCCCGCGCGAGCAGCCTTCGCGCTTGCCGTACATCTCGGCCATGATCGAATTCATCGACACGCCGCGCAGCAGTGCCTGGCCGTGCTCGCGATAGGTCGCGACCACCGCATCCTCCGGCGCGAGGTTCGGCAGCACGCCGGCCGCCACCGCTTCTTCGCCGATGTACAGGTGCAGGAAGCCGCGGATCTTGCCCGCGCCGTAGAGTTCCGCGCAGCGCTCCTCGAGCCGCCGGATGCGCAGCATGTCGCGCACCCGCGCGAGGCAGAACTCGCGCGGGTAGCGCTTCACGTCGGTCGTGAAGCGCAGCAGTTCTGCCGCCCGCGGATCTGCCGTCATCGGAGTCTTGCCGTACCGGACCGACGCCGCTGCCCGCGCTTCAGGCTGCCGCGCCGGCGGGCTTCGACGCGCGTCCGCGTGTTGCGGACCCGACGCGAACGACGCGACGAGGCGTCTGCAGCGACTGCACGAACGCGGCGAGCCGGTCATCGAAGCCGGCCTCGATCTGCGCGTCGGTCAGCGCCAGGGTGGCGACCGGCTGCTTGCGGAGCAACTCGGCCATCGCCGCGAAGACGCGCTGCGCGCCCGAGCCGCCCATCGTGCAGAAGAACGCGACGCGGCCGCGCAGGCGGCGATGCCGCGCGAGCCAGCTGCGCACCGGGCTCGACAGATTCCAGAACCAGACCGGCGTGCCGATGACGACCCGTTCGTAGGCGGTCGGGTCCCTGCGCATCGGCCGCAGCGCCGGCGTCAGCCCGGCGATCGCTTCGATCGCGCAGGCCGCGTAGCCGAGCGCGCCGCCCATCGGCTGCACGATCCTGATCTCGTCGAGATCGGCATCGAGCCGCCGCGCGAGCGCCTGGGCGACGTGCCGCGTGTTGCCCGTGCGGGAGTGATAAACGATCAGCGTCTTTTTCATGATGTCCTCGCGGTTGCCGGCCGAGCGCCAGCAGGCGCCCCGCCGCACGTCATCCGCCGCTCTCCAGCGTCGAGGTGTCGCCTTCGGGCAGCCCCAGTTCGCGTGCGCGCAGCAGACGCCGCATGATCTTTCCGCTGCGCGTGCGCGGCAGCGTCGTCGTGAAGTCGATCTCCTTCGGCGCCACCGCCGGCCCCAGCCGCTTACGCGCGTGGCCGAGCAGCTCCAAGCGCAGCGCTTCGCTCGCGGCGAAGCCGGGCTTCAGCGACACGAAGGCCTTGACCGCCTCGCCGATCACCGGGTCGGGTTTGCCGATCACGCCCGCTTCGGCCACGGCCGGGTGCTCCATCAGCGCGCTCTCGACCTCGAACGGCCCGATCAGATGACCGGCGCTCTTGATCACGTCGTCGGCGCGGCCGACGAACCAGAAGTAGCCGTCGGCGTCGCGGCGGACGAGGTCTTCGGTCAGATACAGCCTGCCGCGCGGCGAATCGACGAAGCACTTGCGGTAGCGCTCCTCGTTGCCGAGATAGCCGCGGAACATCGACGGCCAGCCGGCGCGGAGCGCGAGTTCTCCTTCTTCGTCGGGTGCATCGATGATCTCGACGCCGACCGTGCTCTCGTTTTCCACCCGTCGCCGGACCACGAAGGCGTCGACGCCGGGCAGCGGCTTGCCCATCGAACCCGGCTTGATGTCGAGCGCGGGCGTGTTGGCGATCATGATCCCGCCGGTTTCGGTCTGCCACCAGTTGTCGTGGATCGGCAGCCCGAGCACTTCGTGCCCCCACCAGACCGCTTCGGGATTCAGCGGCTCGCCCACGCTGGCGACGAAGCGCAGCCGGTCGAAGCGGAACTGCCGCGCGAGTTCCGTACCGGCCTTCATCAGCATGCGCACTGCAGTCGGCGCCGTGTACCAGACCGTGACGCGCTCGTCGCGCAGGATGCGGTACCAGCGCTCGGCGTCGAACTCGGCTTCGTCGACGATCATCGTCACGCCGTGCAGCAGCGGCGCGATCACGCCATAGCTCATGCCGGTGACCCAGCCGGGGTCGGCGGTGCACCAGAACACGTCGTCGTCGTGCAGGTCGAGCGCGTACTTGCCGGTGGCGTAGTGCGTGACGACCGCCTCGTGCACGTGCATCGCGCCCTTCGGTTTGCCGGTCGTGCCGCTGGTGAAGTGCAGCAGCGCGAGTTCGTCGGGGCGCGTGGCCGCGGTGTCGAAGCGTTCGCTCGCGGCGTCGAGCAGCGCGTCGAGGCCGAGCGCGCCTTCCGGCACCGGCGCGCCTTCGTGATTGCCTGCGATCAGCACCGTCTGCAGCGATTCGAGCTGCGTGCGGATCGATGCGACCTTGCGTTCGTACAGGGAGCGCGTGGTGAGCAACGCGCGCCCGCGGCCGAGCCGGATGCGCGTGGCGATCGGCTCGGGTCCGAAAGCGGAGAACAGCGGCGAAACGACCACGCCCGCCTTCAGCGCGCCGAGCACCGCGATGTACAACTCCGGGATGCGCGGCGCCAGCAGGAACAGCACGTCGCCGCGTGCGAGCCCCACCCGCGTCAGCGCGTCGGCGAAGCGGTTGGAAAGCGCAGAAAGGTCCGCGTAGGTGAAGTCGATCGAATCGCCGCCCGCGCCGAGCCAGCGCAGCGCCACGCGGTTCGCGCGCGCGCCGCGCGCGTGTCGCTCGACTGCTTCGTGCGCGATGTTCAGCGCGCCGCCGGGAAGCCCTTGCAACTCGGCGCGCGCCTGCGACCAGGAGAAGGACGTGCGCTCGCGCTCGAAGTCCAACAGATGCGGCGGCCGCAGCGCGTCGAGCTTCTTGCGAATGACAGGCGGTCGCATGCACACGTCCCGGCCGCTGGCCGCCGGGTTCCGATGCGCTCACCCTAGGCGCATCGGCCCGCCGTGCATTGACACCTGTCAACCGCGGGGCAGAAGCGGCGCGATCAACTCACGACGCGCCAGCTCCCGTCGGCCTGACGGCACGCGGTGCCGACGATCTGCTCCTTCTTGCCGCCGATCGTCGCGTCGATCGTGTATTCGCGGCAGGGCCCTTGCGCGCTGTCGATCGTGCGCGTCGGCGTCACCGTATAGACATTGCCCGTGTCCGGATTGCGCCACTGCGAAGGCACGCCGGTCCGCACCGTCTCCAGCGTGTGCGCGGTCTTGATGCGGTCCTGCTCGTCCATCGAGCGCCCGACCGCGCCGCCGATCGCGGCGCCGACAATGGTTCCGATGATCGTCGCCGTCGTGCGTCCGTGGCCGCTGCCGACCTGCGAACCGAGCACGCCGCCGATGACGCCGCCGACGATCATGCCGGTCTGCTCCTGCGTCGGCGGCGACGCGCAGCCAAGAAGGGCAGCGATGCTCGCAGCGGCCGCGCCGCGCGAGAGGACGGATGACTTGCACATGTTTCGCCTCCGATCGCTCCGCCGAAGCGCAGCGAGGCATGGCGCCGATCACGCGCTCGCCGAAACGTGCGATCCACCATAGGCCGCGACGCGAGCCGCGGCTTGATGGCAGTCAAGCGCCCGGTCCGCGCGCGACAGAAAAGGGGGAGTCGGAGGCGAGGGCTTCGGCCGCGCGCTAGCGTGCGAGGAACTTCTCGACCAGTCGCACCCAGAACGTTGCGCCGAGCGGGATCAGCTCGTCGTTGAAGTCGTACGACGCGTTGTGCAGCGTGCAGGGGCCGAGCCCGTGGCCGGCGGCGCGGTGCGCTCCCTCGCCGTTGCCGATGAAGACGTACGCCCCGCGCTTGACCTTCAGCATGTAGGCGAAGTCCTCCGAGCCCATCGTCGGCTCGTAATTGCGCTTGACGTTGGCCGCCCCGACGATGTCGTCCATCACGCTCGCGGCGAACTCGGCTTCGGCGGGATGGTTGACCGTCGGCGGATAGTTCCACTTGAACTCGACATGCGCTTCGGCGCCGTGCGCCTCGGCGGTCAGTTGTGCGATGCGCTTCATCCGCTCCTCGACCAGCGCGGTCACCGCGTCGCTGAACGTGCGCACGGTGCCGGCGATCGTCGCCACGTCCGGCACCACGTTCGTCGTGTCGCCGGCGTGGATCATCGTGATCGACAGCACCGCGGCGTCGATCGGCTTCTTGCTGCGCGTGACGATGCCCTGCAGCCCCTGCGCGATCTGCACCGCGACGAACACCGGATCGACGCCGAGGTGAGGCAGCGCCGCGTGCGTGCCGCGGCCGACGACCCTGATCTCGAACTCGTTGCTCGAGGCCATCATCGGCCCCGGCGTGACGCCGAACTCGCCGACTTTCAGCCCCGGCCAGTTGTGCATGCCGAACACCGCATCGCACGGAAACTTCTCGAACAGGCCGTCATCGATCATGCGCTGCGCGCCGGCGCCGCCCTCTTCGGCGGGCTGGAAGATCAGCACGACGGTGCCGTCGAAGGGCTTCGTTTGCGCCAGGTACCTGGCCGCGCCGAGCAGCATCGCCGTGTGGCCGTCGTGCCCGCAGGCGTGCATCTTGTTCGCGAACACCGAACGGTGCGCGAACTCGTTCACTTCCTGGATCGGCAGCGCATCCATGTCGGCGCGCAGCCCGATCGCGCGCCTGGAGGTGCCGTTGCGGATCACGCCGACCACACCGGTGCCGCCGAGCCCGCGGTGTACCTCGATGCCCCATTCGGTGAGCTTCGCGGCGACCAGATCGGCCGTGCGCCGCTCCTCGAAGCGCAGCTCCGGATGCGCGTGGATGTCGCGGCGGATCGCCTGGATTTCGGAACGGAACTGGACGATGGGGTCGAGCAGATTCATGAGCAGTGAGCGAATCGGCTTGCAGGGAGGCGTGAGCTTACGCGCGGCGACGCCGCAGTTGGAGTGCGCAATCCCACCCCACGCACGGTGTCTTGCCGTTGACGGCGGCGCTTGCCGCGCCAACACTTGTGCGCGAGTCGACCGGCGATTGCGAAGCCGGTGTTTCCAGTGCGCATGCTGGCCGCCCGCCTCCAACTGTTCGGAGCCCCCGCGTACTTCGCCGACGCGGGCGGCACACCGCTTGCACCCGAACGGCTGACGCAGCTGGCGGTCGTGCTCGCCGCGCGCGGCGAGTGGACGACGCGCGACCAGTTGATCGCATTGCTGTGGCCCGACCTGCCCGCCGAGGCGGCGCGGCGCAATCTGCGCAAGCTGCTGTTCCGCGCCCGCGCGCAGCCTTGGCTCGACGGGCTCGAGTCGCGCGCCGACGCGCTGCGCTGGCGCATCGAATCCGATCTGCGCGATTTCGAGCGTGCCTGCGCCGAGCAGCGCTGGGCCGCCGCGGTCGATGCCTGTCGCGGGGCCTTTGCCGACGGTTTCGAGCGCGGCGCCGCCGAGCCCTTCGTCGAATGGCTGCGCTTCGAGCGCAATCGGCTGGCGGCGCTGCAACGCGCCGCCACCGCGCACCGCCTGGCGCAACTCGGCGCCGATGCGCCGGCGCGCGAGTCTTTGGCGCGCGGCTGGCTCGCGCTCGACCCGCTCGACGAGGACGCGCTCGTGGCGCTGGTCGAAGCGATGCGCGCTCAGGGCCGCGCGGCCGAAGCGCAGCGGACGATCGGCGAATTCAGCGCGCGGCTGGCGCAGGAAATCGGCGTCGCGCCGTCCGTGCGCGTGCGCGCGCTCGCGGAAGCATCGCAGGCGGCGGCGCCAGCAGCGCCGGTGCCGGTCGACGCCGATTTCATCGGCCGTCGCGCCGAGCTGCGCGAGCTGCAGGCGCTGATCGAGCGCGACGAGTGCCGCGTGCTGACGATCACCGGCCCGGGCGGCATCGGCAAGAGCCGGCTTGCGCGGGCCGCACTCGCCCTGTCCACGCCGCAATCCGAAGCGACGCACTGGGTCGCGCTGGAAGACCTGGCCGATGCCGCGCAGGTGGCGCCGCGCATCGCTGCCGCGGCCGATATCACACTCGCCGGTACGGCCGATCCGCTGGCGCAGGTGTGCGACGTGCTGCGCGGCCGCCGCGCGCTGCTGGTATTCGACAACGCAGAGCATCTGCCCGGCATCGCGCCGCTGGCCGAACGACTGGTGCAGTCGGGCGCGCAGTTGAAACTGCTGCTCACCTCGCGCGCGCGACTGGCGATCGCCGGCGAATGGCTGTTGCCGCTGGCCGGGTTACCGGTGCCCGACGCCGACGAGACGGAAACCGACGTGCTGCGTGCCTTCGATGCCGTGAAGCTGTTCGAGCTGCGCGCCCGCGCCGCGGCGCCGTCGTTCGACGTCGCGCGCGCGGCCGGCGACGTCGCGGCCCTCGTGCGGCTGCTCGAAGGCGCGCCGCTGGCGATTGAACTGGCCGCCGCCTGGGTGCGGCTGCTGCCAGTGGCCGAAATCCGGCGCGAGATCGAACGTTCGCTCGACCTGCTAGAGGGCGCGGCGCACGTGCCCGACCGCCAGCGCAGCGTGCGCGCGAGCTTCGAGCACTCGTGGCGCCTGCTCACATCGGTCGAGCAGCGCGCGCTGACGCAGCTCGCGGTGTTCGCCGCGCCGTTCACGCGCGAAGCCGCGGCGCAGGTCGCGGGCGCGAACCTGCCGGTGCTGGCCGCACTCGCCGACAAGTCGCTGCTGCGCGCCGAAGGCGACGGACGATTCTCGTTCCACGCGCTGATGCGGCAATGCGCGCGCGGAAAGCTTGGCGAAGAGCTGCCCACTCGACGCCGCTACGTCGACTATCACGTGCAGCAGCTTGGCTACTACGGGGACCTCGTGCGCGGGGCGCGCAAGGAATCGATCGACGCGATCGAGGCCTCCCTCGAGGATTTCCGCATCGTGTGGTCGATGGCGCTCGCCGAGCGCGACGTGAACGCCGTGGAGACGATGGCGACGCCGCTGCATCGATTCTTCGAGATCAAAGCCCGCTGGATCGAGGCCATCGGCCTGTTCGACGAGGCGATGGCCGCGCTCGATCCGACGCAGCCGGAACATCGCGCGGCCATCGCAGCGGTGCAAAGGGCGCTGGCCGCGCTCTATTACCGGAAGGGTGAACCCGATGCGGCCGAAGCTTGCGCGCGCCGGGCGCTGCCGCTCTACCGGGTGCTGAAGCGACTGACCGGAGTGCGCCAGAGTTTGCAGATCATCGGCCTGTCGCTCTGGCAACGGGGTGATGTCGTGAGGGCCCGGCGATACTTCGAAGAAGGGTTGCGGCTTGCGGAACGCAGCGGCGACGAGATCGGCGCCGCCGCGCCGTTGAACGGAATCGCAATGTGCGAGAAAACCAGCGGAAATTACGAGCGCGCGCTCCCTCTCTATGAGCGGGCGCTGGCGCTGTATCGGCGCGCCGGCGGCGCACAAGGCCAGGCCATCACGCTGAACAATCTCGGCAACGTATTGCGCATGCAACGCGACTGGGAAGGTGCAAGGCGTCACGTGATGGAGGCATTCGATCTGTGCGAACAGAACGGCCTTGCCACCGTGCGCATCTACTGCCTGATCAACCTCGCGTACATCGACATCGCGCTGAGCCGCCTGGACTCCGCGCAGTCGTATCTCGACAGGGCCCTCGAGGCTGACAACCGGGGAGGCGAGGGACAGAGTAGTGCCGAGATTCGCCTCGGTCTGGGCCGCATCTGCGCGCGGCGCGGCAACTTCGAGCGGGCACAGCGTTGGCTGCTCGATGGGCTTCAGCGCGCGATCGCACTTGCGGATGTGCCGATCCAGTTGACGGCAATCTTTTGCTGCGGCGAATTGGCAGCGCACCGCGGCGAAATCGCGCGCGCCGCCGAGCTGTGGTCATTCGTCGCCCGGCATCCGCTCGCCGAGCACGGCGACCGCGACGAGTCCCGCATCCGACTGGACGCGCTCGGCTTGGCGGCACCCGAAGTCGATGCCGCCGGACGCGCAGCGCGCGCCTTCGAGCTGGATTCGCTCGTCGGCGTCCTGATTGCGCAACTGGCCGGTTGAGCGTGGCAGAGGACAGCTGCTGCCAGCGCGACAGTCGCCGCATCACGCGCGCGGCAAACCGGCCGACTTGAGTCCGTCGCCAAGGCGCGCCATGAAGTCCTGCGGAAACGGCCACGCCTCGCGCGCGACAGCGACGCCGAGCGCGGGATCCTTGCGCAAGACCTGCCTGACCACGCTGCACGCCTCGGATCGCGCGCCGGCGTAAGACGGCAGCCGCGGCGAGCACGCGCGTTGCCCAGAACGAACCCGGATTGGAATCGAGGCCCGCGCGCACTCAGCGCGCCGCGCGCTCGTATCGCCCCGCGGCGAAGTGCGCGCAGCCGATGCCGATGAACGCGAGGTGCCGCAGCGGATCGAACGGCATCAACTGCAGCATCGTGCGCAGTTCGCGGATCGCGAATTCCGGCTCGCCGTGATACGCGGAGGCCCAGCCGCGGCGTAGCCACGCTATCGGCGACCACGGATCGTGCGCCAGCGCCTTCGAAAGCTCGCCGCGATAGACCCAAGCCCGCCGCGAGCAACGCCCGAGCAACGCCCCGTCCGTAACGTACGCCGCCAAGGAGGCGGTGCATGGATGCGGGCGTCTTCTTCGTCGTGCACGTGTGGCGCGACGCGCGCGGGTTTCACGCCAGCGCGCGCGACGTGACGTGCGAGGACACCGACGAATTCGACGACCCCGTCGCGCTCGCGCGTTTTCTTGTTGCGCGCGCCTGTCCACCGCGTGCGCATGGATCGCAGGACCCCGGCGCGGTGCCGGGGCCTGACGCTTGACCGGTTTTCGGTAGTGAGGAGCGAAGATGAACGCAACGGCATTCGACATCGCCACGCTCGTCGCGGAACTGCGCGCCGCGCGCGCCGCGGCGCGCGCCGAGACCGACATGCTGGCGCGCGCGCGGCTGCTCGCGCACCGCGCCGCCACCCTGCGGCACGCATGGCTGCGGCCGGAGATGTGCCTGCCCGATGCCGAGCAGGGCTTCGGCATCTGTGTGCTGCACGAGGAGCCCGATCACCAGCTCGCGGTCTTCGTCGCGAGCTGGCTGCCGAACCGCGGCACATCGCCGCACGATCACGGCACCTGGGCCGTGGTCGCGGGGCTGGACGGACAGGAACGCAATTCGTTCTGGCGGCGGCTGGACGATCGCAGCCGCCCCGGCTACGCCGAGATCGCCAAGGTCGGCGAGCGCACCTTCGGCCCCGGCGACGTGCTGGCCATGCCGGCGGGCGCGATCCACAGCGTGTGGAACGACACCGATCGCATTGCCGTGTCGCTGCACATCTACGGGCGGCACGTCAACTACACGTTGCGCTCGCGTTTCGATCCGGTTAGTCGCAGCGAGGCGCCCTATCGGCTCGCCACCGTCGAAGCGGCAGCGCTTTCCGCGGGGCAATCATGACGAAGGGCAGCGTCACATGGTCGCGCCGTACGGCGCGCGCGTTGTGGGCGAGCACCGCGGCCATCGTCGCCGCAGCCGGCGCAGCACGCGCTCAGGACCCGCTTCAGTTGGAGGCGGCCAAGCGGTTCGGTCGCATCGAGCCGGTCGCAGCCGCCCCGAGCGCGCAGATCGAACTGGGGCGCGCATTGTACTGGGATACGCGGCTGTCGGCGGACGGCAAGACCGCGTGCGCCAGTTGCCACTCCGCGTACGACTGGGGCGCCGATCGCCGGTCCGCTTCGATCGACGCGCGCGGCAATCCGACGCGGCGCAACTCGCCCACCGTCTTCAATGCGCTGCGCCAGCCGATGCTGCGTTGGCTCGGCGATCGGGGCAGTGGCGCAGAGCAGGCCGAAGGCTCGATCACGGGTTCGATGGGCTTCCGCGCCAAGGACGAGATCCTGCCCCTGCTGCGCCAGTCCGACTACGAGGCCGCGTTTCGGGCCGCGTTTCCGGGCGAAGCCGAGCCGGTCAGCACGAGGAACTACGGGCGCGCGATCGCGGCCTACGAGGCCACCCTCGTCACGCCTGCGCCGTTCGACCGCTATCTGGGCGGCGATGCCGCGGTGCTCACGGCGCGACAGAAAGCAGGGTTGCGGCTTTTCATCGAGCGCGGCTGCGCGGGCTGCCACGCCGGCGCGCTGCTCGGCGGCAGCGCCTGGATGCGCTTCGGCGTCGTGAAGGATTACTGGCTTGCGACCGGCTCGGCGCGGATCGACGAAGGGCGCTACGCGATCACAAGAAAGGAGGAGGACCGCTACGTGTTCCGCGTGCCGATGCTGCGCAACATCGCCAAGACCGCGCCGTATTTCCACGATGGATCGGTGCCCACGCTCGAAGCCGCCGTGCGCGTGATGGCCTCGGTCCAGCTCGGTCAGACCCTCGGCGACGACGAAGCGGCCGCGATCGTTGCCTTCCTCGAATCGCTGGCCGGCGACGTGCCGGCGAACTACGCGCCGCCCGCGCAGCGCCCGTGACGCCAACAGCGACGGGTGCGCGTGCGAGCAACGCCCGAGCAACGGCCTTGTCCCTAACCTGAGCGCCAACAACGGACGAATCGAGAACGACGATGATCCTGCGCCAAGTCTTTCACACGGCGTCGTGCAGCTATACGTATCTGCTCGCAAGCGGTCGCGGCGGCGAGGCGGTGCTGGTCGACCCTGTGCTCGACGACATCGATCGGTACGTGTCGCTGCTCGACGAGTTCGGGCTGCGGCTGGTCAGGGCGGTCGACACGCATTTGCATGCCGATCGCTTTTCCGGGCTCGGCGCGGTGGCCGACCGCACGGGTTGCACGACGGCGATGAGCGAGCGCACCGCGTGCGAAATCGTGGCCCTGCGCCTGGCCGACGGCGAGGCGATCACGCTCGATGGCCTGTCGCTGCGCGTGCTGCACACGCCGGGCCACACGCCGGACTCGATGTGCCTGCTGCTCAACGACCTCCTGTTCACCGGTGACACGCTGCTGATCGGCGGCACCGGCCGCACCGATCTGCCGGGCGGTGACGCCGCCGCCCAGTACGAATCGCTCTTCGGCCGGCTGCTGCGGCTGCCGGAGGCCACACGCGTTTATCCGGCGCACGACTACCGCGGCCGCACGTTCAGCACGATCGGCGAAGAGCGGCGCCTGAACCCGCGGCTGCAGGTGCGCTCGCGCGCCGAATACGTCGCGCTGATGGATGCGCTGAAGCTGCCGAAGCCGAAGCTGATGGACGAAGCGCTGCCAGCCAACCTCGGCCGATTCCCACGCCCAATGCAACCCACCGTTGGAGGTCAACGATGAAACGTCGATTGCTCGCCGCCGCGCTCGCCGCCCTGCCGGCACTCGCGCACGCCGCGCAAGACCCGCCGCAGGTGCGCACGCTCGCCGGCAGCTGCGCCAACTGCCACGGCACCGCCGGCCGCGCGGTCGGCGCGATGCCCAGCCTCGCCGGTCTGGCGCCGGCCTACTTCGTCGAGCAGATGCGCCAGTTTCGCGACGGCAGGCGGCCGGCCACGGTGATGCACCAGATCGCCAAGGGTTACAGCGACGACGAGATCGCGCTGCTCGCCGAGTTCTTCGCGCGGCAGCCGAAGTGAGGAGAACGGACATGGCATACAGGGAGTTCACGCGTCGCGACGTGCTGAAGCTCGGCGCCGCGAGCGCGGTGGCGACGGCGCTGGCGGCCTGCGCGTCGGCGCCGAAAGAATCGGCCGCCAAGGTGGTGGTGATCGGCGGCGGCTTCGGCGGCGCGACGGCGGCGAAGTACCTGCGGCTGTGGTCGGCAGGCGCGATCGACGTCACGCTCATCGAGGCGAACCGCCAGTTCGTCTCCTGCCCACTCTCCAACCTCGTGCTCGCCGGCTCGAAGTCGCTCGCCGACATCACCCTCGGCTACGACGGCCTGCGCAAGCGCGGCGTGAACGTCGTGCACGACACGGTCGCCGCGATCGACGGCGAACGCCGCCGGGTACGGCTGGCGACCGGCGGCGCACTCGCCTATGACCGGCTGGTCGTTTCTCCCGGCATCGAGTTGATGTTCGACCGCGTACGCGGCATGAGCGAAGCGGCGGCCGAGGCGATTCCGCACGCGTGGAAAGCCGGTGCGCAAACGGCGCTGCTCAGGCGCCAGCTCGAAGCGATGCCCGACGGCGGCGTGGTGCTGATCAGCGTGCCGGCTGCACCGTATCGCTGCCCGCCGGGACCGTACGAGCGTGCCTGCCAGATCGCGCACTACCTGAAGACGAAGAAACCCAGGAGCAAGCTCATCTTGCTCGACGCCAATGCCGCGGTGACCTCCAAGGGGCCTCTATTCACACGCGTGTGGAAGGAGGACTACCCGACGCTCGTCGAATATCGGCCGAACGCCGCGGTCGCCGAGGTCGATGTCCAAGGGCGCGCGTTCGTGCTTGATCTGGGCGAACGGGTCCGCGGCGACGTGCTGAACCTCATTGCGCCGATGCGCGCCGCGCGCATCGCCCGCGACGCGGGGCTGGTCACCGCCAACGACCGCTGGTGCGAGGTGGACTGGACGACGCTGGAGTCGATCAAGGTGAAGCAGGTGCACGTGCTGGGCGACGCCACGCTGTCCGCGCCGGGCATGCCGAAGTCCGGCCACATGGCCAACCAGCACGGCAAGGCGGCGGCCGCGGCGATCGTCGATCTGTTCGCCGGCCGGCTGCCCATGCCGCCGACGATGACCAACACCTGCTACAGCTTCGTCGACGACAAACACGCGGTGCACGTCGCCAGCGTGCATCGCTGGGTGGTGGAGAGGAAGACGCTCGAGCCGGTGGCCGGCGCGGGCGGCGTGTCTTCCGCCAACCGCGCGAGCTGGGCGCAGGAGGCCGGCTTCGCGTGGGGTTGGGCGCAGACGATCTGGAGCGACATGCTGGCGTGACGGCCGGTGTGCGGGATTCTTGCTCGATGAAAGGGAACGTATGAACAAGTATCTGCTGATTGAATCGCGCGACCCGTTCGAGTCGGTCGACGCGGACCGCTGGTGCGAACTGGCGGTGGGACTGAAACGCGCCGGCCACGAGGTCGCGCTCTTCCTCGTGCAGAACGGCGTGCTGCCGGCGCGTGCGGAATGCAAGACCGGCGGGCTCGAGCGGGCGCTCGCCGCCGGCGTCGAGGTGCACGCCGACGAATTCTCGCTGCGCGAGCGCGGCATCGAGGCACTGGCGTCGGGCGTGAAGACCGCGCCGATCGCACTGGTGACCGACCGCATGGCTGCCGGCTGGTCGACCGTCTGGCATTAGGAGGACCCCATGGCAACCTTGACCTTCGCACTGATGGACGCGCCGTTCGAAAGCGCGCGCACCGCAACGGCATTCCGCCTGCTGCACGCGGCACTGGAACGCGGCCATCACGTCAACGTGTTCGCCTACGAGGGCGCTGTGGGGCTCGCGTTCGCGCGCCAGATGCCGCATGCCAACGCGACGCACGGACGCGATGCCGAGCAGGAGGCGCATCCGCTGCCGCGCGTATGGATCGAACGGCTGCAGGCGCTCGCCGAGCGGCGCGGCGCCAGACTGCAATGGATCAACTGCGGACTGTGCGTCGACGAGCGCGGCGTGGGCGAGTCGGTCGCCGGCGTAAAGCGCGGCTCGCCCGCCGACTTCTGGGGCATGGCGCAGGCGGCCGACAACACGCTCGTGATCGCGACGAAATAGGAGAAAACGCCATGAAGACTTTGCAGATCGTCGACACCGCGTATCGCGCCACGCTCGAGGAGCAGGACGACACGGTTCTGTGGCTCACGCACGTGATCCGCGGTGCCGGCGCGGAACTCGCGCTGCTGCTGCGCGGCAATGCGGTCAATTACGCAGTGGCCGCCCAGCAACCTGTGGCGCTTGCCATCGGCGACTGGAAGCAGTCGCATCCGCCGAGCCTCGCCGCCGATCTGAAGGGATTGCGCGACAAAGGTGTCGAGATCTTCGCCGTCAAGGAAGACGTCGAAGAGCGCGGCCTCGAGGACAAGGTGCTCATCGGTGGCATCTCGCTCGTGCCGCGCGCGCGGCTCGCCGAACTGATCGGCGGCTTCCGGCGCGTCTGGCACTGGTAGGTGCGCATGCCGAACGGTGCCGATCGAGCGAGCGCGCAGCGTCAGATCGCGTTGCTGATCGCCTGCCAGGCGCTGCTGTACGTGAACAACGTCGCGCTCGTGGCAGCGAACGGATTGGCCGGGCTGGCGCTGGCGCCGACGGCGCTGCTCGCCACGTTGCCGGTGACCGCGTATTTCGTCGGTGCAGCGCTGGCGACGATGCCGGCGTCCCTGGCGATGGGGCGCTTCGGGCACCGCGCCGGATTCATGTTCGGCGCGGCGGCCGGTGCGACCGGCGCCGCGATCGCCGCGGCCGCGGTGCTGGCGGGGAGTTTCGCCGGCTTGTGCGCGGGATCGTTTGCGCTCGGCATCTACAACGCGTTCGCCCAGTATTTGCGCTTCGCGGCGGCGGACGTCGCCGAGGCGTACGACGCCAGCCTGAAGGAGCGGGCGATTTCATGGGTGCTCGCCGGCGGGATCGCCGGCGGCATCGTCGGGCCGGAGCTTTCGAAGATCACGCGCGATGCGTTGCCGGCAACGTACGCCGGCACTTTCGCCGCTCTGGCCGTCACGGCATCGATCGCCTTCGTCATCGCCAGCCGGCTACGGGTCCCTGCCGCTGTCGCGTCGAGGGCGGCGCCGGCGCGACCGCTGGCCTCTGTGGTCGCGCAGCCGGACTTTGCGGCTTCGGTGCTGGTCAGCGCCGTGAGCTTCGGCGCCATGAACCTTCTGATGAACGCCGCGCCGCTGGCGATGAAGATCTGCGGTTTCGGCTATCCGCAGTCCGCCGACGTCATCAAATGGCACGTCGTTGCGATGTTCGCGCCCGGCTTCTTCACGGGCGCGCTCATGCGTCGCTTCGGCGCGCACGCGGTCATGCTCGCAGGTTGCGCTGCGCTGTTCGCCACGGTCGCCGTCGGCCAGCACGGCGGCACGTACTGGCATTTCTGGAGTGCGCTGGTAGCGCTCGGGCTGGGGTGGAACTTGATGTTCACCGGCGCGACGCTGCTGCTCACGGCGACCTACACGGCCGGCGAAAAGGCGAAGGCGCAGGGCGCCAACGACCTCGCCGTGTTCGTGGTGACGATCACGTCCTCGGCAGCGTCCGGCGCGCTCGTCTCGACGAACGGCTGGGCCGAATTGAATCTGTACGCGGCGCCGTTCATCGCGCTTGCGGCCGGCGCGATCGCCTGGTCGTGGATGCGACAGGCGACGTTGGGCAACTCGGTACGCATCCCGGCACGCGCGCAGAATTGACACCCATGCAACCGCGCTTCTTCACGGTCGACGTGTTCGCCGAGCGGCCCTACAGCGGCAATCCGCTCGCGGTCGTGCTCGACGCGGATCGGTTCGATGCGGACTCGATGCAGCGGATCGCCGCCGAGATCAACTATTCGGAAACGACTTTCGTGATGTCCGCGCCGGAACGCGGCGGCGGCTGGCGCGTGCGCATGTTCACGCCGGCGCGCGAAATGACTTTCGGCGGGCATCCGATTCTCGGCACGGCGTGGGTGATCCGCCGGCATCTTGAACGAAACGCGGACGGACCGGTGCGACTGAACGTTCCGGTGGGACAGGTGCGCGTCGATTTCGAGCCGACCGCGGCAGGCGAGGTCGCGTGGTTTACCGCACCGCCGGTGAGACTCGGCGCGACCTGTCCGGCACAGCCGATCGCCGCCGCGCTCGGCATTACCGCGGCGGACATCGATACACGCGCGCCGGTGCAGCAGTACGTGGCCGGCGTTGCGGCGCTGATCGTGCCGCTGCGCGGGCTCGATGCGCTGTGCCGGGCCCGGCTCGATCTGGCCGCGTTCGCGCCGCTCGCCGCCGCGGGTTTCGAGCCGCTCGTTTACCTCTTCTGCACCGAAACGCGGCGCGCGGGAAACGACCTCGCGGCGCGCTTCTTCTTCGAGGCGCACGGCGTGCGCGAAGATCCGGCCACCGGCAACGCGGCGGCGTTTCTCGGCCATCACCTGCTGGAGCATCGCTTCTTCGACCGCGCGTCGCTGTCGCTGCGCATCGAGCAGGGCGACGAAATCGGCCGGCTGTCGCTCGTGCTGCTGCGTGCGCGCAGCGACGGCGCTGCCCGCGCGATCGGCGTGGGCGGCAGCGTAGTGCCGATCGTCGAAGGGAAACTGCTCGGATAGGGTAAGTCAATCCCATGCAGGTTCGATCGCATCTGCTGCTGCTCTCGCGCTACCAAGGCTGGGCGCTTGCGCGGTTGTACGACTTCCTGCGCGATGTGACCGAGGCCGACTACCGGCGCGACTGCGGACTGTTCTTCAAGAGCATCCACGGCACGCTCAACCATCTGCTGCTGACGGACCGCCTTTGGTACGGGCGCTTCGCGGGCTCGCCGGTTTCGGTCGCCGGGCTGGATGAGGAGCTGTGCGCCGAGCGCGCCGTCTTGCGGGAGGAAATCCTGCTCAGCGCGAGCCGCTGGCCCGCGTTCATCGACGCGGTCGATGCGCAGCGCTTCGACGGCGACCTGCAATTCATCACCACCGAAGGCACGCCGCGCGGCATGCCGTTCGCGGCGACGCTGGCGCACGTGTTCAACCACGGCACGCACCATCGCGGGCAGGTTTCGGCCGCGCTGACCGCGCTGGGTTACCCGGCGCCGGAGATCGATCTGTACTACTTCATCCTCGCGCAAGAGCAGGCGGCCGGGCCGCTGCGCGCGTTCCTCGAGAGCAAGTTCGCCGAGATCAACGACGAAATCGCGCACTACCCGTCGCCGATCGCCCGTTGCGACGTGCAGCTCACCAAGCTGCTCGAAAGCCGTTCAGACGTGGTGGCGCACCTGAAGCAGCTCGCTGATGCCAAGGCACATGGCGAAGCCGCCCGCGTGCGCGCGGAAATCCTGCGCTCGGCCGCATACGACGGCGATCCTGCGGCCGAGGCGCTGATGCGCGCAACAACCTAGCTTGCGCTACCGCTTCGCGGCGTCGGGACGCGCTCGAACGCCGATGCGCGACAATCGCCGCCGCCATGACCGATCCCTATTACCAACCCGACCTCGCGTGGGTGCACCACAGCGGCTACTCGCAGCACGTCGCGGCGACGAGTCCGGGCATCCTGCAACTGCTGCGCGAAGCGGGCCTCGGCGCCGGCGCGAGCGTGCTCGACGTGGGTTGCGGCAGCGGCCTGCTCGCGCGCGAGCTGCTCGGCGCGGGATACACGGTGCACGGCGTCGACGCCTCGCCGGCGATGATCGAGCTGGCGCGCGCGTACGCGCCGGCGGCGACGTTCGATGTCGTCCGCCTGCCGGGCGAACTGCCGGCGGCGGACGCGGTCGTGTCGACCGGGCACGTGCTCAACTACCTCGATACGCGCGAGGACATCGGCCGCGCGCTCGCGGCGCTGGCGCGCGCGGTGCGGCCGGGCGGACTGCTCGCGATCGATCTGATGACCGAGCGCTTCTGCGAGGCGCGCAACATCGCCGAGGTGCACGCGCGCGTCGAGGACGACTGGGCGATCGTGACGCGCTTTTCGCGCCCGGCGCCGTTTCGTTTCGATCGCGCGATCACGGTGTTCAGGCGCGCGGGCGATCTGTGGCGTCGCAGCGACGAGCATCACCGCAACGTGACCTTCGAAGCGGAAGACGCGCTGGCGATCCTGCGCAGCCAAGGCGTCGACGCCCGGCTGCGCACCGCGTTCGGCAACGAAACCCTGCCTGCGGGACTGGTCGTTCTGGCGGGCGTCCGCGGATAGTGGGGCACCGGCGTCGCGCCGCCGGTCCCGTGCCATCGCGGCCTGGCACGCTGGGCCGGATCGGCGCAAACTTGACGTGCGGCGCCGGCGCGTCCGACGCGCTGCACGGGCGCCGCGGTCAATCCCTGCAGGAGGCAGCCATGTCGATCGCCCCACGCCTGGCCCGTTACCTCGAACAGTGCGGCGCCCGCTACGAGGTCTGTACCCACGCGCACAGCAGCACCAGCGCGCAGACCGCGCGCACGGCGCACGTCCCCGAGCATCAGCTCGCCAAGTCGGTGATCCTGGAGGACGACGCCGGCTGCGTGATGGCGGTCGTACCGGCGGATTCGCGCGTGCGCATCGGCGAAGTCGCGCGTTTGCTCGGCCGGCACGACCTGCATCTCGCGGACGAGCGGCGCATTGCGGAGCTGTTCAGCGATTGCGAAGTCGGCGCCGTGCCGGCGCTCGGCATGGCCTGGGGTGTCGAGACGGTCGTCGACGACGATCTCGACGAAAACGCCGAGGTCTACATCGAAGCCGGCGACCACGAGGCGCTGCTGCGCATGTCGGGCGAGCAGTTCAACGCGCTGATGCGCGCCGCCAGGCACGGGCATTTCTGCCGGCCGATCGTGCAGTGACGCGGCGTCCGGCCGGCGCCCGCGGCGCCTGTTTTGCCGGGAACCGAAGCGGTGGGTCGTGCGTCCTTGCTCGCCATCGACGCGCGTCGACGCAAGCCCACAACCTCGTTTCCGGAGGAACCGATGAACCGCAGACTCGTCCTGCTGGCGGCCGCATGCGCGGTCCTCGCCGGCGGCGCCGCGGCACAAACGCCGGGCGCCAACTTCATCGTCAAGACCACGGCCAAGGCGCCGGAAGCGGTCGTGTCCGACCTGAAGAACCGCGTGCTGGAGAACAAATGGCTCTACCTCGCCGAGTTCAAGGTGAAGAACGACGAGGTGACCGTGGTGAAGATGTGCGTGCCGGCCGCCGGCAAGGACATTTGGTCCGCGGGGCTGCACGTCAGCGCGCTGCTGCCCTGCGGCCACTTCGGCGTGTATCGGGAAGACGGCACGACCAAGGTGTCGCTGCTCGACCCGCGCTTCATGAACCTGCTGAACCCGCATCCCGGCCTGAAGAAGGCCGGCGACGATCTTCATCCGCTGCTCACCAAGCTGCTCGACGACGTGACGAAGTAGCCGTGCCGCGGGACGGGAACCGGATCGGCGCTTCGCGCGTCCTGGGCACAGGGTGCGCGTGACCGGGAGCTGGCGCGTGGACTGTGCACAGCGCGATTTCTTCGCGGCCGAGGTCGAGCGGCTCGCCGACCGGCTGTACGGCACCGCGTTGCGCCTGACGCGCAACGCGGACGACGCCGAAGAGCTGGTCGCCGAGACCGTCGCCAAGGCCTGGGCGAAGTTCGCCGAGCTGCGCGATCGGCAGTGCTTCGAGGCGTGGATCCAGCGCATCCTCGCCAATGCGTTCCTCAGCAACTGGCGCCATCGCCGTGCCTGCCCGGAGGTCGCGCTGGAAATCGAAACTGAAGACGACGAGCCGTTTTCGCTGTTCGAGAAGCTGCACCAGCCGTTCCTGTTGTGGTGGACGGACCCGGCGGAAAGCGTGGTCGCCAAGCTGTTGCGCGATGACATCGAGCGCGCGCTGGACGCGCTGCCGGACGCATTCCGCATCGCCGTGGTGCTGGTCGACGTGCAGGGCCATTCGTACGCCGAAGCGGCGGAGCTGCTCGGCGTGCCGGTCGGCACCGTGCGTTCGCGGCTGGCGCGGGCGCGCGCGGCCCTGCAACGCGCGCTGTGGCAGCACGCACGCGACGCCGGGCTCGTCGATCCCCAGGCGAAGAGAAAGGACGACCGTGACCAAGCCGCCGCTCAGCTGTGAAGACGTGCTGAAACACCTGGTCGCCTATCTCGACCGCGAGATCGACGCCGAGGCGGCCGCCGATATCGAACGGCACCTCGAGGACTGTCGCGGCTGCTTCAGCCGCGCCGAGTTCGAGCGCAAGTTGAAGGCGCAGGTGCGCGCCACCGGCGCCGCCGCTGCGCCCGAGCGCCTGCGCGCGCGCATCAAGGAGATGGTCGAGAAGTTCTGAACGAGCGCAATCCGCAATCCGCAATCCGCAATCCGCAATCCGCAATCCGCAATCCGACTGAGCCATGGTCGCCATCCTCGGTTTTTCGCGCGAACGCATCTTCGATGCGGTGAAGGACATGTACACCGGCGTGGCGAACGCGCCGGAGCTTCCGTACCACTTCCCGGTGGGGCGCGACGCGTGCCTGGCGGTCGGTTATCCGCAGGAAGTGCTCGAAGGCCTGCCGGCGGCCACACTCGCCTCGTTCGCCGGCGTCGGCTATCCGTTTCGCGCCGGAGCGATCAAGGAAGGCGACACCGTGCTCGACATCGGCGCCGGCTCGGGCACCGATGCGCTGATCGCGTCGAGGCTGGTCGGGCCGCGCGGCAAGGTCTACGCGCTCGACATGACGCTGGCGATGGTGGCCCGATTGCGGGCGCTCGCCGCCACCGTTCCGAACCTCGAGGTGCTGGAAGGCAACGCCGAGTCGCTGCCGCTGCCCGATGCGTCGGTCGACGTCGTCACCAGCAACGGCATGCTCAATCTCGTGCCGGACAAACGGCGCGCGATCGCCGAGATCTTCCGGGTGCTGAAGCCGGGCGGCCGTGTGCAGATCGCCGACATCGTGATCCGCCGCCCGGTCACGCTCGACTGCAAGACCGATCCCAAGCTGTGGGCCGAGTGCGTGGTCGGCGCCACCATCGACGAGGACTACCTCGCGGCGTTTCGCGACGCGGGCTTCGAAGACGTGAGCGTGCTGCGCGAGTTCGATTACTTCAGCCACAGCCGCAGCGAGCACACGCGCGAGGTCGCGCGGCGCTTCGGCGCACGCGCGATCGAAATCGCGATGCGGCGCGCACCGCACGCGCCGCCACTGTGGGTGCAATGGGCGCGGCGCGCCGATCCGCGTCGCGCGGTGCGCGCGGTGCAGCGCCGCGGCCTGGCCGGCGCGGCTGCGCTCGGCGCGGCGATGCTCGCGTGTTACGGCACGGTGGCCGCGACCGCGCTGCTGTCGCTGGCGGGCATCACGCTCGCGGTCAAAGGCGGCGCGGTGAGCGCGGTGATCCTCGCGTTCGGCGCGCTGGCCGTGATCGCCGTAGCCGCCGGGGTCCGCAAGCACGGCCGCTATGCGCCGCTGGCGACCGCGCTGGCCGGCGGCGCCGTGCTGTCGTATGCGCACCTCGTGAACTTCAGCTTTGCGGTGGAGGCGTTGGGCTTTGTCGCGATCGGCACCGCGATCTGGCTCGATCATCGCGCCAGAGAGACGCCCGTCTCTGTGCGCAAGCGAGGGGCGGGGGGAGAAGGGGCCGCTACTTCCTGATTCGGCCCTTGAACCACAACTCGCGCGGTGCCGGGTTGCGGTTGAACAGGCCCGGCTTGCGGTGGTGAACGATCTCGCCTTCGATCGTTTCGCCTTCGATCCGGCCGCGCCAGACGAGCCGGCCGTCGCTTTCGCTCACCGTCTCCGTCGTGAAGACGATCGCACCGCCATCGGCCGTCGCTGCGTAGGTGCCGGTACCGAAGCCGTACTTGTCGCAGAACCTGGAGTGGAAGCGGCCGTCGCCGAAGGTGAGCACGTCGTCCTTCTCGTTGGCCGGCTTGCCTTTCGGGCCGAGGTCGACGACAAAGACCTTGCCGTCGAGCGGCGAGGCAGCATGTGCGGCGGGCGCGACGGCAAGCAGGGCGCAGCCGAGCGTTGCGGCGGCGAATCGGGTCAGCAGAGTCGGGCTCATGGTGCACGCAGAAGGAGGGAAGGAGTGCGTCAGGACGCGGCAGACCGGCATGCGGTTCCCGCGGAACCGTGGGCGCGCCTCGCGCGTCCTGAACGCACCGCCACTGCGCCGAAGGAGGCCGAACGATGAGCGCTGCAGTCGATGCCCTCGCGCTGCGCGAGGAGGTGAAGAAGAAATACCGCGAAGTCGCCGTCAAGCCGGACGGCGAATACCACTTCCACACCGGCCGCCGGCTGGCCGCACGACTCGGTTACGACGCGGCCATCGTCGATGCGATGCCCGATGCCGCAGTCGAATCGTTTGCCGGCGTGGCTAACCCGTTCGCGCTGCGGCCGCTTGCGCCGGGCGAACGCGTGGTCGATGCCGGCTCGGGCGGCGGCTTCGACTGCTTCGTCGCCGCGCGCCAGGTGGGACCGCAAGGGCGCGTGGTCGGCATCGACATGCTGCCGGAGATGGTCGACAAAGCGCGCAGCACGGCGCGAGCGATGGGGCTCGCCAACGTCGAGTTTCGCGCAGGCCTGCTCGAAGACATGCCGGTCGACGGCGGCTGGGCCGACGCGGTGATCAGCAACGGCGTGATCAACCTGTGCGCCGACAAGCGCCGCGTGTTCGAGGAAATCCGGCGCGTGCTGCGTCCCGGCGGCTGGCTGCAGTTCGCCGACATCGCCAACGGCAAGCCGGTGCCCGAGTCGGCGATCGCCAACGTCGATCTATGGACGGCCTGAATCGCCGGTGGTCTTCCGTGTGAAGCCTGGCGATCGATGCTGGAAGAAATCGGTTTCGTCGACGTCCGCGTCAGCCACCCGTACGACACCTTCGGCGGCGCGCGCGGCGAGGCCAAGGCGCGCAAGTTCGAGGTCTACGGTCACGCGTTCCTGGCGCGCAGGGCGGGGTGAGGGCGCACGGAACGCTTTACGACTCTGCGGGCTTGCGCGCGGCCGGCCTCACCGCACCTGGAGAAATCCGCTTCGAACTGGAGCGACCCGCCCGCACCGGCGGTTAGCCGTGCGGGCGGGCGGGCCTCTTACTTCACCTGCAGGCGGAAGGCGCGCGGCGCGCCGGGGTCGCGCTTGGGCAGTTCCACGCGTAGCACGCCGTCGCGGCAGGTGGCCTTCGCCTCGTCGGCGCGCACGGGGACTGGCAGCGGAATCACGCGGCGGAACGCGCCGTAAGCGCACTGGCGCACGCGCCACTGGCCGCGGATGTCGTCGGACTCGTAGCGTTTCTCGCCGCTGACCACGAGCGCGTCGCCGACGACCTGCAGGTCAAGGTCGCTGCGACTCATACCGGGGACTTCGACGCGGACGACCACGCGGCGATCGTCCTCGATCACGTCGCTCGCCAACAGACCCCACCCCGGCGGGGGCGGTTCGCCTTCAGCGCGCGCCGGCTGCGTCTGGCGCGCGCCGCCGCGAAAGCGCGTCAGCGCATCGGCGGCCTGGGCGCGCACGCGCTGCCAGCCGCTTTCGACCGATTCCCGGGCGTCGGCAAAGGTGCGTTTCAGGGCGTCGATGGGATTGCTCATGGTGAGCCTCCGCCGCTGGCTGCTCAGGCGACCTTGACGTCGATGCGGCGCGGTTTGGCCTGCTCGACCTTCGGGATGCGCAGCTTGAGCACGCCGTCCTTGAAGACCGCCTCGCTCTTCTCCGTGTCGAGTTCGCGGCTCAGCGCGAAGCTGCGCCGATAGCGCGGCGCCTGCACCTCCGCGAGCACCGCGTCCATGTTCTGCGGCAGCCCGAAGGAGATGTCGCCTTCGATCGTCAACGACTCGCTGTCCGTGCGCACCGTGAGCTTGTCCTTCGGCACGCCCGGCAGGTCCGCGTACACGGTGATACCGGCATCGTCCTCGACGATGTCCACCGGCGGCAGCAGCACGGGATCGTCGCGCCGCGTTTCGGCCGGCGCATTGCTCCTCGTTTCCGTCATGGCTCGCCTCCTCTCAGCTGATCGAAATGCGCCGCGGTTGCGCGTCGGCACGGCGTTTGATCGAGATGTGCAGCAGCCCGTCGCGATACGTCGCGTCGACCTGCGCCGGATCGACGTCGTCGGGCAGGCCGAGCACGCGCTTGAAGCTGCCGGCCATGCGTTCGTTGGCGTAGACGTTGACCTTGTCGCCCGCAGGCGGCAGGTCCGAGGCGCGTTCGCCTTCGATCGTCAGCACGCCCTTGTGGATCTCGACCTTGATGCGCTGCGGATCCAGGCCGGGCGCGAAGGCGTACACCTCGACCGACGACGGCGTGTGCCCGATGTTCAGCGCCGGGAAGCCGCCGCGGCGGCCGGCGCGGATGTTGACGGGCATGCCGTCGAACAACTGTTGCATGTCACGGCTCAGGCGATCGAGTTCGGCGAACAGATCGCCGGCCGGCGCAAAGAACGATGGAAACATGTTCGTTGCCCTCCTTGTCGCATTGCACAGTCCGACGGCGCGCCCTGCGCCGTCGGGCGTTCAGATGGTGGTCGGCGCAGGCGGCTTCAAGGGTGCGGCTGCACCGGCGGGGCGCTCTCCTACAATGCGTTCGTCACCCGCCGGGACCCTGGCCATGAACAAACCCCACGAATCCGCCGTCGCCGCGCCGTCGGCCGCCGCGCTCGAAATGATCGACCGGTTGATTGCGTTTCCGACCGTCAGCCGCGACTCGAACCTGGGACTGATCGAGTTCGCGCGCGATTACCTCGCCGGGCTCGGCGTCAAGCCGCACCTCGTCTACGACCGGCGCGAGAAGAAGGCGAATCTGTTCTGCTCGCTCGGCGATGAAAGCGCAATGAAGGCGGGCGGGCTCGTGCTGTCGGGCCACACCGACACGGTGCCGGTCGACGGCCAGGACTGGGCGAGCGATCCGTTCCAGGCGAGCCATCGCGACGGCCGGATCCACGGCCGCGGCAGCGCCGACATGAAAGGCTTCATCGCGATCGCGCTGGCGCATGCGCCGCGCTTTCTCGCCGCGGCCGAGCGCACGCCGATCCACCTGTCGCTGACCTACGACGAGGAAACGACTTTCCTCGGCGTGCGCGGGCTGGTGGCCGATCTGGCCGAGCGCGGCATCAAGCCGGCCGGCTGCATCATCGGCGAGCCGACCGACATGCAGGCGATCGTCGCGCACAAGGGCAAGCGCGACTTCTGCTGCCGCGTGCGCGGCCGCGAAGCGCATTCGGCGCTGACGCCGACCGGTGTCAACGCGATCGAGTTCGCCGCGCGGCTGATCGCGTACATCCGCGGCATCGCCGACCGCATGAGCCGCGACGAGCCGCGCGACGCGCGCTTCGGCGTGCCGTACACGACGCTGCAGACCGGAACGATCCACGGCGGCATCGCCACCAACGTCGTTCCGCGCGACTGCGAGTTCACCTTCGAGATGCGCAACATCCCGGCCACGCCGACCGACCCGCTCGTCGACGAGATCGCCGGCTACGCGAAAAACGAGCTGCTGCCCGAGATGCGGCGCGTGGCGGCCGATGCCGACATCGGGTTCGAGCCGGGACTGAACCTGCCCGCCTTCGGCATCGCGCCGGATGCGCCGGTCGTGCAGTTCGCGCAGCAGCTCGCGCGCACCGCGCACCTGGGCGCCGGCGCGGTGAGCTTCGCGACCGAAGCGAGCATCTTCATGAACGCCGGCATCCCGACCGTCGTGCTCGGCCCCGGCTCGATCGAGCAGGCGCACAAGCCGAACGAGTACATCAGCTACGAGCAGGTGGCCGCGTGCGAAGCCTTCTTCGCGCGGTTGGTCGAAGCGCCGTTGCCGGGTCTCTGACCCGCCCCCCTTCGGGCTCTGACCCACCCCCCTTTCGTAAAGGGGGGCAGGGGGGATTCGAAGTGCGGGGGAAGGGGGATTTGGAGCGGGGCAGGCGGGATTTCGAGGCCGCGCGCGAACGGCGCGGTTACTTCTCCAGCCAGCCCAGCAGCGCGCGCAGCCGCGGCTCGGTGCCGACGTCGAAGCCGCGGATGCCGATCGGCGCGAGCACGGCCTTGCTGGTCGCCTCGGACTTGTCGAGCGCGACCAGCATGTCCTGGATCGCCTTCACGTCGGCCGCGCTCAGGCGGTTGCTGACGATCAGCGGAAAGTAGGGCTGCGCGATCGAACGGTGCAGCACGCGCTGGTTGTTCTTGTCGAGCTGGCCGGCTGCGCCCGAATACGACGCGATGCCGCCGATGTCGGCCTGCCCCGCCTGCAGCGCGAAGGCCACCGTCGACTGCTCGCGCGTGTACTGGACGCTTTCCTTCTCGATCGCGATGCCGCGATCGCGCAGTTCGGCGCGGCAGAACCTCGTCATGTACGCGCTCGACTCGGGCAGGATGAAGCGCTTGCCTTTCGCGTCGGCGATCGATTGCAGCGGCGAGTCTTTCTTCACGATCAGCAGGCACTGGCCGTCGGGCCGCGCGGTGGCGACGAAGCGCCAGCCGTAGTCGCGCAGGCCGCGCGCGGGATAGTCGCTCGGGCGCGCCATCACGATGTCGAAGTCGCGTTCGCGCATGCCCGCTTCGAGCCGCTCGAACTCGCGCACCAGCAGCACGTTGACCTTGCGGCCGAGCACGCGCCCGATCTCGTCGGCGAGCGGCTGGTACTTGACCAGCACATCGAGGAAGCTCGCGCCGCCCGAGGTGCCCTCGCTGACGCCGAAGATCAGCGGCCGCGGCTGGGCAAGCGCCGCTCCGGCGGCAGTGGCCGCAGCGAGTACGACGGAAACGAGCAGCGCGGCAAGTCGGCGGCCGCGCGCTCGAGGCGAAATCACTGACTTCATCGGTGAGCTTTCCTGCGGATCCGCGTTTGCAGCGGCCGGCGGACGGCCGCGAGGCGGACGAGTATCCGGGAGGCGATGACCCCTTCAATCGCAGGGAAACGATGGATTCCGCGCTGCAATTCGAGACGAGCCGATCGGCGCGTCGCGGCGAGCTCGTGAATATTCGCGGCACGACCGGTCCGCGCGTGCGGCGTCGTTTATCCGGTTGAAAGGCCGCCGTGGCAGGAGGATCGTTGCCACATACGCTGCACGGCAGGCCGATCCCGTGAACGGGCGCCGCGGACCGGGAAGCGTCCTTGCTGCACAGGGAGGTTGTCATGTCAGTCCGGAACGCCGTTCGGTCAGTCGTCTTGCCCTTCGCCGTCGTGCTGACGGCGCTTGCGGCCGGCGCCGGCGGGGCGCACGCACAGCAGCGACAGGACGCGTCGCACGAGGCGACCGCCATTGCGACCACGCTCGCGGTCGCGGACCTCGAGAAAGCCTTCTGGATCTGCGACTACGTCGCGACGACGGGCGCGGTCGCCACGCTCGACGCGGTGCTCTGCCACGCGGTCTACGACCGGCTCAAGGCGGAGAGATTCGGCGGGGACTTCGAGCGCCTGCTCGCGTGGTGGCGCGCCAACAAGGTCGCCGAACATCGCAAGCTCGACGCGCTCGCGTCCGACGTCCCATAGCGCGGCTGGGCGCTGCTGCATGCGCTAGCATCGGCGCATGCAGTCCACTGGTCGTGACGTCGAAGTCGTGCGCGCCGCGTGCCCGCACGACTGCCCCGACACCTGCGCGATGCTGGTCACCGTCGAGAAACGCGACGGCAAGCGCGTGGCGGTGAGAGTCGCCGGCGATCCCGAGCATCCGACCACCGCGGGCAGCCTGTGCACCAAGGTGAGCCGCTATCTGGAGCGGACCTATCACGCCGGGCGCGTGCTGCATCCGCTCAAGCGCATCGGCCGCAAGGGCGAAGGGCGCTTCGCGCGCGTGAGCTGGGGCGAGGCGCTCGACGACATCGCCGCGCGACTCGCGCGCATCGCCGCGGTCGATCCGCAGCGCATCGTGCCGTACTCGTACTGCGGCACGATGGGGCTGGTGCAGGGCGAGGCGATGGCGAGCCGCTTTTTTCACAAGCTCGGCGCGAGCCTGCTCGACCGCACGATCTGCGCGACCGCCGGCACCGAAGGGCTGCACGCCACGCTCGGGCTGCGCGCCGGCACCGACGTGGAGCAGTTCGAGCACAGCAAGCTGATCGTCTTCTGGGGCACCAACGCGATCGCGTCGAACCTGCACCTGTGGAGCCGCGCGCAGCAGGCCAAGCGGCGCGGCGCCAAGCTCGTCGCGATCGATCCGTACCGGTCGCTGACCGCGGAGAAGTGCCACCAGCACATCGCGCTGCTGCCCGGCACCGACGGCGCGCTGGCGCTGGGGATGGCGCACGTGCTGATCCGCGAGGGCTGGATCGACCGCGATTACATCGCCCGCCACACGCTCGGCTTCGATGCGTTCGCCGAGCGCGTAGGCGCGTACGACCCGCAGCGCGTGGCCTCGATCTGCGGCATCACGGCCGGTGAGGTCGAATCGCTTGCGTACGACTACTGGCACCTCCGCCCGGCCGCGATCCGGCTGAACTACGGGATGCAGCGCGCCCGCGGCGGCGGCAATGCGGTGCGCGCGGTCGCGTGCCTGCCCGCGCTCGCCGGCCACTGGCGCGATCCCGCGGGCGGACTGCTGCTGTCGACGAGCGGGCTGTTCCAGCTCGACGCCGAACACCTGTACCACCCGGAACTGCTCGGCGGGCGCCGGCCGCGTACGGTCAACATGAGCACGATCGGCGACGACCTGCTGCACGCGAATCCGCCGATCGACGCGCTCGTCGTCTACAACAGCAATCCGGTGGCGGTCGCGCCGGAATCGAGGAAGGTGGCGGTAGGCTTCGCGCGCGAGGATCTGTTCACCGTCGTGCTCGAGCACTTTCTGACCGACACCGCCGACTACGCCGACTACGTGCTGCCGGCCACGACCCAGCTCGAGCACGTCGACGTCGTCAAGCCCTATGGCCACCTTTACGTCGTCGCCAACAACCCGGCGATCGAGCCGCTCGGCGAGGCGCTGCCGAACAGCGAAATCTTTCGCCGGCTCGCTTCGCGGATGGGTTTCACCGAAGACTGTTTCCGCGAAAGCGACGAAGACATCGCCGCGCGCGTGTTCCGCAAGTCCGGGGCGACCGCGAACTACGACTGGCAGATCGCGAAGGCGCAGGGCTGGCAGCGGCTCGATCTGCCGGCGGCCTACGCGCCTTTCGCCGAAGGCGGCTTCGCCACGCCTTCGGGCAAGTGCGAGTTCTATTCACCGCGGCTCGCCGAGCAGGGCCTCGACCCGCTGCCCGATTACGTGGCGCCGTACGAGGGACCGACCAGCAATCCGCAGCTCGCCGGGCGCTATCCGCTCGCGATCATCTCGCCGCCGGCGCGCAACTTCCTGAACTCGACCTTCGTCAACGTCAAGAGCCTGCGCGATGCCGAAGGCGAACCGCAGCTCGAGATCCACCCGGACGACGCCGCCGCGCGCGGCATCGCCGACGGCGACCGCGTGCGCGTGTTCAACGACCGCGGCTCGTTCGAGCTCGCGGCGCGGGTGACCGACCGCGCGCGGCGCGGTGTGGTCGTCGCGCTGTCGATCTGGTGGAAAAAGCTCGCGCGCGACGGCCGCAACGCGAACGAAGTGACGAGCCAGGCGCTGACCGATCTGGGCCGGGCGCCGACCTTCTACGACTGCCTGGTCGAAGTCGAGCGCGCGCCGAACCGGCCGCCCGCGTGAACTCGACCGCCCGCAGTTCAGGCGCGCTCGGCATGGTCGGCGTCGACAAGCTGAGCGAGCTCGCGCGCATCCGCAGCGCGTTCGGGCGCCGCGCCGACTGAAGTGCCGCGGCCGCACGACGATCGTTCCGCCGAGCCCCCGCGATGGAAACGGACCGGATGCAGCAGCATGCGCGGCTCGTCGGCGCGCTGCGGGCTCAGCTCGGCGGCGGCGCGGTGGAGACGATCGAGACGCACATCTCGACCGTGCTGCTCGCGGGCGAGTTCGCCTACAAGCTGAAGAAGCCGGTCGACCTCGGCTTCCTCGACTTCACGACACTCGCAGCGCGCCGGCGCTTCTGCGAGCAGGAACTGCGGCTGAACCGCCGCACGGCGCCGCAGCTTTACCTCGACGTGCTCGCGATCACCGGAACGGTCGACGCGCCGCGCTTGGGCGGCCCGGGCGCGCCGATCGACTGGGCGGTGCGGATGCGCCGCTTCGCCGCCGAGGATCTGCTCGACGCGCGGGTGCGCGCCGGCCGCCTCGACGCCGCCTGCATCGACCGGCTCGCCGCGGCGATCGCCGCGTTCCACATGGAAGCGCCGCGCGTCGATGCGGCGAGCGCGCTCGGTTCGGCCGGTACGGTCGCGCGCTGGCTGCTCGACAACGTCGAAGGTTTGCGCGAGCACGTCGGTGCGAGCGTCGACCGCGCGCGCATCGACGCGCTCGCCGACTGGACGCGGCGCGAGCTCGAGCGGCGCGCGGCGCTGCTGCAGGCGCGCCATCGCGACGGCTTCGTGCGCGAGTGCCACGGCGATCTGCACCTCGGCAACATCGTGCTCGTCGACGGCGCGCCGATACCGTTCGACTGCATCGAGTTCAACGACGAGCTGCGCTGCATCGACGTGCTGAGCGATCTCGCGTTCACCGTGATGGACCTGCTCGACCGCGCCGAGCCCCGCCTGGCCTGGCGCCTGCTGAACGGGTATCTGGAAGCCACCGGCGACTACGGCGCGGTGCCGCTCGCGCGCCCGTACCTCGTCTACCGCGCGCTGGTGCGCGCCAAGGTCGCGCTGATCCGCGCGCAGCAGCCGGCGGTGGCGCCCGCGCTGCGCGTGCACCAGCACGGCGATTTCGCCGATCACGTCGCGCTCGCCGAACGGCTCGCGCGGCCCGGACCACCGCTGCTGGTCGCGATGCACGGCCTGTCCGGTTCGGGCAAGACCTTCGTCGCGCAGCAGCTGCTCGAGCACTTGGGCGCCGTTCGCGTGCGCTCCGACGTCGAGCGCAAGCGGATGTTTTCGCTGGCGCCGAACGCCCGCGTCGATGCGGAACTGCGTGCCGAGCTGTACGGCGGCGATGCCACGCGCGCGACCTATGAGCGGCTCGCCAGTGCGGCGCGCGCGATCGTCGACGGCGGCTTCACGGCGATCGTCGACGCGGCGTTCCTGAAGCACGCCGAACGCGCGGCGCTGCGCGCGCTGGCCGGCTCGCTCGGTGTGCGCTTCGCGCTGGTCGCGTGCAGTGCGCCGCCTGCGGTGCTGCGTGCGCGGGTGGCGGCGCGCGTCGCCGCCGACCGCGATGCGTCGGACGCCACGCTCGACGTGCTCGAACGCCAGCTCGGATGGTGCGAAGACGTGCAGGACGACGAGCGCGCCGTCGCGTGGCGCATCAACACCGACGCGCCTTTCGACGAAGTGGCGCGGCGCTGCGGCGCACTGGCCGGCGCGCTCGCCGCTACGCACTGATGCCGACGACGCGCGCGGCCGGACGCTGCACGCTTGACCGTCATCAAGCGCGGACCGGGTCGCGCGTCCATGCTTGGAGGCGCGAGGCCGCGGACACCCTTCTCCCCGACGCTCAACACAGGAGGTCACATGGCCAACGGGCACTGGATCCTGGTCGCCAACGGCTCGCGCGCGGTCTGCTACAGCCGCGACCCGCGCAAGGCGAACTGGACGCTCGCGCGCGAGGCCGAGTTCGAACACGCCGCCAGCCGGATGAAGGGCTCGGACCTGGTCGCCGACCGACCGGGCGGCGTGCGCGGCCACGGTAACGACAGCACGAAGTTCGTGCCGCGCACGGATCCGCGCCGCAACGAGGTCGAGCAGTTCGCGCGCGCGTTGGGCGCGCATCTCGCGGACGCGTTGAAGGCCGGCCGCTACGAGAAGCTGACGCTCGTGGCGTCGAATCCCTTTCTCGGGATGCTCGCCGCGCAACTGCCGGCCGGCGTGCGCCGCTGCATCGACGCGCAGCTCGCGCACGACTACACCCAGCTGGCGCAGAAGGAGCTGCAGGCGCGGCTGAAGGAACAGCTCGGGACGCCGAAGTGAACGGAACTCTCGCGGTTGCGCCGCTGCCGGCCGCACGACTCGCGCGCCGGGCCGATCTGTCGGCGATCACGTTCGCGACGACCGCCGATCTTGCTCCGATCGGGTTGCCGGTCGGGCAGGAGCGCGCGCTCGATGCGGTGCGCTTCGGCGCGCGCATCGGGCATGCCGGCTTCAACCTGTTCGTGATCGGCTCGCCCGGCAGTGACATGGACCGCACCGTCAAGGCGATGCTGGAAGCCAAGGGGCGCGACGAGCCGGTGCCGCCCGACTGGGTGTACGTGCACAACTTCGCGGCTCCGCAGAAGCCGCGTGCGATGCAGCTGCCGCCGGGACGCGGCCCGCAGTTCCGCGACGCGATCCGCGACCTGATCAAGGACCTCGAGGTCGCGCTGCCGGCGGCGTTCGAGTCGCAGGAGTACCAGGCGCGGCGGGGCGCGATCGACGAGTCGTTCCGCCGCAAGCAGGAGGAGGCGTTCGGCGCGCTGACCCGCGAGGCGGCCGAGCGCTCGGTCGCCGTCGTGCGTACGCCGTTCGGCTTCGGCATCGCGCCGCTGAAAGACGGCGAAGTGCTGAAGCCGGAGCTGTTCAACGCGCTGCCGGAGGAGGAGCGCTCGCGCGTGCAGGCCACGCTGCAGGAGTTCGAAAAGCGGCTCGAGGACATCCTGCATTCGATCCCGCGCTGGGACAAGCAGCGCCGCGACGAGATCCGCGCTCTGAACCGCGATACCGCGCGCTTCGCGGTCGGCCACTCGATCGACGAGACGCAGACGCGTTTCACCGACCTGCCGCAGGTGCTCGAGCACCTCGACGCGATGCGCGCCGACCTGCTCGACAACGTCGGCGCTTTCATCGCACCGGCGCAGGCGGGCGACGGCGAAGGCGAGGAGGAATGGGCGACCACCGGCCCGCTCGACCGCTACGAGGTCAACGTGCTCGTGACGCACCCGGCCGATGCGCCGGGCGCGCCGGTGGTCGAGGAACTGCACCCGACGCTCGGCAACCTGGTCGGCCGCATCGAGCACGAATGGCATCGCGGCGTGATGGTGACGAGCTTCCGTCGGCTCAAGCCCGGCGCGCTGCACCAGGCCAACGGCGGCTACCTGCTGCTCGACGTGCGCAGCGTGCTGATCGAGCCGTTCAGTTGGCTGGCGCTGAAGCGCGCGCTGCGCTCGCAGCAGATCAGGATCGAGCGCATCGACGACCTGCTCGGCCTGACGACGACCGTATCGCTCGAACCCGATCCGATCCCGCTCGACGTCAAGGTCGTCCTGCACGGCGAGCGGCTGCTGTACTACCTGCTGGCCGAATACGACCCGGAACTGGCGGAGCACTTCAAGGTGCTCGCCGACTTCGAGGATTCGTTCGACCGCGGCGCAACCAACGAGGCGGCGTACGCGCGGCTGGTCGCGTCGATCGCGCAGCAGGCGAAGCTGCGCCCGTTCGATCGCGCCGCGGTCGAACGCGTGATCGAGCGCGCCAGCCGTCTGGCCGACGACGCCGCCAAGCTCAGCCTGCGCGTCGATCCGCTCCGCGACCTGCTCACCGAATCCGACTTCTGGGCGGGCGAGGCGGGCCGCGCGGTGGTCGGCGCCGCCGACGTCGAACGCGCGATCGCGGAGCAGATCCGCCGCGCGAGCCGCCTGCGCGAGCGCATGCTCGAGTCGACGCTGCGCGAGATCGCGCTGATCGACACTTCCGGGCGTCGCGTCGGCCAGCTCAACGGGTTGTCGGTGCTCGAGCTGGGCGGCTACGCGTTCGGGCGGCCGAGCCGAATCAGCGCGCGCGTGCGTCCCGGCGCCGGCAAGCTGGTCGACATCGAACGCGAGGTGGCGCTCGGCGGACCGATCCACGCGAAGGGCGTGCTGATCCTCGCCGGTTTCCTCGGCGGGCGCTACGCGCTCGACGTGCCGCTGTCGCTGCACGCGAGCCTCGTGTTCGAGCAGTCGTACGGCGGCGTCGAGGGCGACAGCGCATCCACCGCCGAGTTGTGCGCGCTGCTGTCGGCGCTGGCGGAACTGCCGCTGCGGCAGGATCTCGCGCTGACCGGCTCGGTCAACCAGGCCGGCGAGGTGCAGGCCATCGGCGGCGTCAACGAGAAGATCGAGGGTTTCTTCGACCTGTGCGCCGCGCGCGGCCTGACCGGTACGCAGGGCGTGCTGATCCCGGTGGCGAACGTTCAGCACCTGATGCTGCGCGCGGACGTGATCGAGGCGTGCGCGGCCGGCTGCTTCGCGGTCTGGCCCGTCCGCACGGTCGACGAAGCGATCGCGCTGCTGACAGGCGTGGCCGCGGGCGAACGCGCGGCCGACGGCGCGTTTGCGTCGGACAGCGTCAACGCGCGCGTCGAGGCGCGGCTGCGCGAGTTCGCGCGCGTGCGGCCGCCGCCGCGCGGCGAAGAGGCGACGTCCTGAGCCGGCCGCAGGAGCTCGCGATGAGCACCACGACGACCACGCGCATCACGTTCCGGCGCGTCGTGCTGAGCCTCGCATCCGGCGACGCGCCCGGGCCCGCCCTCGAAGCGGCGGCCGCGCTGGCGCGCTGGCTCGATGCGGAACTGCTTGCGCTTTTCGTCGAAAACGCCGCGCTGTACGACTACGCGCGGCTGCCGTTTGCGCGCGAGATCGGGCCGGGCGCGGCGTGGCGGCCGCTTGCACCGGAGCGGCTGCTCGACGATTACCTGGCGATGGCGGCGGCGGCGCAGCGGCGGCTGCGCGCGATCGCCGCGCGCGCGGGCGTGCCGTGCGAGTTCGAGATCCTGCGCGGCGATCCGGCGGCGTCGCTCGCGCGCACGGCGGCCGACGATCTGCTGGCGCTGCTGGAACCGGCCGATCCGCTCGCGCGCTGGTTGCCGCCGCGCGAGGTGCCCGCTGCCGGGCAACTGATCCTGCCGCGCCGCCTGCGACGCACGCGCGGCCCGGTGGTGGTGGTCGTGACGCGGCCGGACGAGGCAGCGCAGACGATTGCCGCGCGAATCGCCGCCGCCGCGGGCGAAGAGCTGATCGCGCTCGAGGCCGAACGCGATGCGGCGCAGGGGCTGCCGGCGAATGCACGGCGCACGCGCTGCGCGCCGACCGCGCGCGCCGCCGCCGTGGCCCTGCAGGCGAGGCGTGAACGCCTGCTCGTCGTTCCGCGCAGCGTCCTGAGTATGTCGAAGGCCGGCATCCTGACCCCGGATCACGTCCGGGGGCAAGGGCGGACCGACGAAGCCGCGCTCGCGGATTGGACTCGGCTCGCCGCCGAACACGGCGTACCCCTTCTCGTCGTCGACGGTGCCTGACCCGCCTGCCTCACCCCCCTTTCGTAAAGGGGGCAGGGGGGATTCAAGAATGGGGCAGGGAGGATTTCAAAGGGGGCAGCGGGACTTCAATGGTCCTCGATGTGCGTCCGCGCCTCTTCGGCGGGCAAACCCGTTTCGGGATCGATCCAGTCGGCGATGCCGATTTCGGCTTCGGCTTCCTCGCGCGTTTCTTCCGGCTCGAGGTCGTTCTCTCCGGTCGAACGCATGTCCGCGACCGCGTCGGCTGCGGTCGCGAACGGGCCCACCTCGCGCCGGCCCTCGTCGGCGAGCCAGTAGAAGCCGTCGGGACGCGCGACGATGCGGGTTTCTTCGCTTTCGATCGGTTGGGAAGTCGCCATCCCGTTCTCCTGCGTTCGCTGCCTGCGCCTACCCTACGCGCGGCGCGCGCCGCCGGTTTGATCGCGGTTAACTTCCTCGCCGGCACCGCGCTCAGGCGTGCACGCGCTTCGCCTGCGGGCCTTCGGCGCCGGCTTCTTCGAGGAACTCGACGCGCGTGCCGATTCGCAGGCGGTCGAAGTCGGGATGCACGACGTTCTCTCTTGAGAAGTACAGCTCGCGACCGTCGTCGGCCTCGATGAAGCCGAAACCGCCGCGTTCGTCGACGCGCGCGACCACGCCGCGCTGCGTCGGCGCGTGCTGCTTGACGTCGCCGCGGCGCTGGTGCAGTTCGTCCTGCAGCACGCGGCGCGCCGCGTCGAACGCATCGCGCGCGGCGACGAAGGCATCTTCGTGGTGCTTGCGCGTGAACGCGAACTCCTTGCCGCGCGTCGTGATGTCGAGCCGCACCGAGATCGCGCGGCCCTGGTGCTGGTGGCGCGCTTCCTGCGCGATGGTGACGCGGCAGGCGACCAGATCCGGCGTCACGCGCTCGAGTTTGTCGGTCTTCTCGCGGATCGCCGCCTCGAGCGCGGGCGAACGGTCCATGTCGCGGAAGGTGATCTGCACCGGAAGTCTCATGGAACCTCCTTCTGTCCGGGGACGATCCCATGAGTCATTCTCGGCACGCGAACGCGCACCGCCTTGACCGGCGTCACGATCGCGGCCGGCCTCCGTGCCAGTCTGCAAGCGGAAGGCGCTGCGTCAGTGCAGCAGCACGCCCGCGCCGATCGACGGCAGTTTGGCTTCGTCGTCGTGTGCGAGCGGCTGCGGTGCGAGCACGATTCCGGCGGCGAGCCGGTCGGCGAGCAGCGCCGCTGCGCCGCCGCGCAGCATCCACAGACGCGAGGTGATCGGGTCGAGCCGTTGGGCCAGTTCGGCCGCCTGTGTGTCGCGCAAAGTGCTGGTTGCCATGGCTTCCTCCCGACGCACTTGCACTGTAGTGTCAGACGGATTCCTACAAAGGCAGAAAAGGTCTGCCTTTCGCGGTGAATTCGGCGCGGTGTTTCGGAGCCGAATCGCGCGGCCGTCGGCGATCGCGCCGATGCGGCATAGGCGGCGCGCGTCGATGCGCAGCAGACTGGATGTAGGGCGGTGAATCAGGCGGGCCCCGATGAACCCGGATCTCAGCGCAGCGAAGGCGTCACGCTCGCGACGCCGTGCCGATCCGCCCCTTCGGATCGAGTCCGGGGTTGCGCCGGCGGTCCCGTTCGTCGATCCGCTCTACGCGGCGCAGGCCGGATGGGAGACCTGGCTCGGCGGCCGGCTGCCGGCGGAGGAGATCGGCGCTCGGCGCGACGCGCGGCTGCGCGCGACGATCGAGTCCGCGCGCGCTCATTCACCCTACTACCGCGCGCTGTATCGCGACCTGCCGCCGACCGGCACGGTCGGACTCGACCGGCTGCCGGTCGTGCACAAGCGCGCGCTGATGGAACACTTCGACGAGGTCGCCACCGATCCTGCAGTGACTCGCAGCGGCGTCACGCGCTTCGTCGCCGACCCGCGTCGCATCGGCCGGCCTTTCCTCGGCCGCTACGCGGTGTGGAGCAGTTCCGGAACGCTCGGTGAGCCCGGCTACTTCGTTCACGACGGCCGCGCGCTCGCCGTGTACGACGCGCTCGAGTTGCTGCGCTTCCGCGCCGCCAACGCCGCGGCCGGCGCAGCGGCCGCCTGGGCGCCGACGCAGCGCTATGCGCTGGTCGCGGCAATCGACGGGCACTTCGCCGGCATCGCGACGTTGCGGCGGCTCGTCCTGCTGTATCCGTGGCTCGCGCCGACGACCCGCGCGTTTTCGCTGCTGCAGCCGGTCGCGGGACTCGTCGCCGAGCTGAACACTTACCAGCCGGCGCTGCTCGCGACCTATCCGACCGCCGCCGAAATGCTGGCCGACGAACAAGAGGCGGGCCGGCTGCGGCTTGCGCTGCGCGAGATCTGGACCGGTGGCGAGTGCCTGCCGCCGCCCGTGCGCGCGCGGCTTGCCCGCGTGTTCGGCTGCACGGTGCGCAGCGGCTACGGCGCTTCCGAGTTCCTGTCGATCGGCTGGGAGTGCGCGCACGGGCGGCTGCATCTGAACGCCGACTGGGTGGTGCTGGAGCCGGTCGACGCGCGCCATCGCCCCGTGCCGCCCGGCGTGCCTTCGCATACGGTCCTGCTGACCAACCTCGTCAACCGCGTGCAGCCGCTGATCCGCTACGCGCTGGGCGACTCGGTGACGCTCGACCGCGACCCCTGCCCGTGCGGCTGCGCGCTGCCTTCGCTGACCGTCGAAGGGCGGCACGACGACGTGCTCGTCTATCCGCGCGCCGACGGCGCCGCGGTCAAACTGCTGCCGCTCGTGCTGTGCACGGTGATGGAGGACGAGGCGGGCGTCAACGATTTCCAGCTCGTGCAGCCGGACGCCGGCGTGCTCGGCGTTCGCCTGGGAGGCGGCGAACGCGGCTGCGGCCGGCGCGTGTTGCACGCGCTGCGCGCGCACCTCGGCGCGCAGGGCCTCAGCCACGTGCGCGTTTCGATCGAACACGCCGGTCCGCAGCGCGACCCCAAGAGCGGCAAGCTGCGCCGCGTCCAGGTGCTGCGCGCGCACGCCTGAACAACGCCGCCTGCGTGCGGCAGAATCGGCGCCGTGCTTTCCCGGCTCCGCAAGCTGATGCCCAGGACGAACCTCGGCCGCGCATGCGCAGCGCTCGCGCTGGCCGCGCTGGCGGCGGCCGGCGCCGGCTGCAGCACGTTCGGCTACTACGCGCAGGCCGCGCACGGGCACCTGTCGCTGCTCGCGGCGGCGCGCCCGATCGACGACTGGCTCGCCGACCCGGCCGCGCCGGCGTCGCTCAAGCAGCGGCTCGAGCGCGCGCGTGCGATCCGCGCGTTCGCGTCGAGCGAGCTGGGCCTGCCCGACAATCGCAGCTACACCGCGTACGCCGACCTGAAGCGGCCGGCGGTCGTCTGGAACGTGTTCGCCGCGCCCGAGCTGTCGCTGCGACTGAAGACCTGGTGCTATCCGCTGTTCGGCTGCGCGTCGTATCGCGGTTACTTCGACCGCGACGACGCGCAGGCGCTGGCGGCCGAGCTGCACGCCGAGGGCTACGACGTTCACGTCGGGCCGGTGCCAGCGTACTCGACGCTCGGCTGGATGGACTGGTTGGGCGGCGATCCGCTGCTGAACACCTTCATCGGCTATCCCGACGGGGAACTCGCGCGGATGATCTTCCACGAGCTGGCGCATCAGGTCGTCTACGTGAAGGACGACACGGTGTTCAACGAGAGCTTCGCCACCGCGGTCGAGCGCATCGGCGTGCGCCGCTGGCTGGCCGCGCACGGCGACGACAAGCTGCGCGCCGAGTACGCGCGCTTCGAGGCGCGCCGCGCGGACTTCGTCGGGCTGCTGCTCGCGCACCGGCGGCGGCTCGACGAAGCCTACGCGCACGGAACCGACGCGGAAAAGCGCGAGCGCAAGCGCGCGATCTTCGCGGACCTGCAGCGCGAATACGCGCGCCTCAAGGAAACGCGCTGGGACGGCTGGGCGGGCTACGACCGCTTCTTCGCGCAGGCGCTCGGCAACGCCCATCTGGCCGCGGTCGGCGCGTACCACGATCTCGTGCCCGCCTTCGAAGCGATGCTCGAGCAGCAGGGCGGCGACCTGCGCCGCTTCTACGCCGAGGTCAGGCGGCTCGCTGCGCTTGCCAAGGCCGAACGCGAGGCCGAACTGCGCGCGCTCGCGCCGTCCGCGGCCGATGCGACGGCGGCCGTCGGCGCCCGGCGCGGTTGACCGCCGCGCCCGGGGGCTCGCATCGCCGCGAGAACTCAGGGTTTACGCGAGTGTGTCCGTGCGCATGGCCGGACCCTTGCCGCAAACGCAAGCCGGGGGCCGCGGGCTATCATCGGCGCGCCCCGCCCGCAACGGGTCGCGCGGACAGAAGACATAACGAGGAAGGAGACATTGATGGGAGCCAACGACCGCTTCTGGTTGAAGCACTATCCGCCGGGCGTGCCCGCGGACATCGACTACAACCAGTACAAGTCGCTCGTGCAGTTGCTCGACGAGGCGTTCAAGAAGTACAGCGCGCTGCCGGCCTACACCTGCATGGGCGCGACGCTGACCTACCGCCAGCTCGACGAGCAGTCGGCCGCGATCGGCGCCTGGCTGCAGAGCAAGGGCTTCGGCAAGGGCAAGCGCGTCGCGATCATGCTGCCCAACGTCCTGCAATACCCGGTCGTGCTGTGCGGCGTGCTGCGCGCGGGCTGCACCGTCGTCAACGTCAATCCGCTGTACACGCCGCGCGAACTGGAGCATCAACTGAAGGACTCGGGCGCCGACGCGATCTTCATCCTAGAGAACTTCGCCACCACGCTGCAGCAGGTGCTCGACAAGGTGCCGACCAAGACCGTGGTCGTCTGCGCGATGGGCGACATGCTCGGCTTCGTCAAGGGCCTGCTGGTCAACTTCGTCGTGCGCAACGTGAAGAAGATGGTGCCCGAGTACTCGCTGCCGAGCGCGCAGCGCTTCCTCGAGGTGCTCGCCGACGGCCATCGGATGACGCTGAAGGCGGTCGAAGTCGGCCACGACGACGTCGCTTTCCTGCAGTACACCGGCGGCACGACCGGCGTGAGCAAGGGCGCGACGCTGCTCCACCGCAACATCATCGCCAACATGCTGCAGTGTGAGGCGTGGTACCAGCCGGCGCTGAAGAAGCTCAAGCCCGGCGAGTATCCGCTCACCGTGACCGCGCTGCCGCTGTATCACATCTTCGCGCTGACGGTGTGCGCGATGATGTCGATGCGCATCGGGGGGCAGTGCCTGCTGATTCCGAACCCGCGCGACATCCCCGGCTTCGTCAAGGAACTGTCGAAATACAAGTTCCACGTCTTCCCGGCGGTCAATACGCTGTTCAACGCGCTGCTGAACAACGAGGACTTCAAGAAGCTCGACTTCTCGCGGCTGATCCTGACCGCGGGCGGCGGCATGGCGGTGCAGGAGGCGGTCGCGCAGCGCTGGCTGAAGGTGACCGGCTGCCCGATCGCGGAAGGCTACGGACTGTCGGAGACCTCGCCGGTGGCCACCGCGAACCGCTCGGATACCGACAAGTTCACCGGAACCATCGGGCTGCCGGTGCCGTCGACCGAGATCGCGATCCTCGACGACGCCGGCAACAAGCTGCCGGTGGGCGCGACCGGCGAGATCGCGATCCGCGGGCCGCAGGTGATGGCGGGCTATTGGAACCGCCCGGACGAGACCGCGAAGGTGATGACGCCGGATGGCTTCTTCCGCACCGGCGACATCGGCATCATGGACGCCGAGGGCTACACCAAGATCGTCGATCGCAAGAAGGACATGATCCTGGTGTCGGGCTTCAACGTGTACCCGAACGAGATCGAAGGCGTGATCGCGATGCATCCGGGCGTGCTCGAGTGCGCGGCGGTCGGCGTGCCCGACGAGCATTCGGGCGAGGCGGTCAAGCTGTTCGTCGTGAAGAAGGACCCGGCGCTCACCGAGCGCGACCTGCAGGAGTTCTGCAAGGAGAACCTGACCGGCTACAAGAAGCCCAAGTACATCGAGTTCCGCACCGACCTGCCGAAGACCAACGTCGGCAAGATCCTGCGGCGCGAGCTGCGCGACCAGAAAAAGGCCGCGTAGCCGTTCGCGCCTGCGCATGGACGCCGCCGCCCGCCAGGGCGGCGGCGTTTTTTCTGGCGGGTCGCGCTACAGTTGCGCCTGACGCGCGCTGCGCAGACGAGGTCGGACATGAAGAAGTTCGCAAACAAGGGCGGCGCGGCGCGCGGTGCACGCGACGATCGGCCGCCGCGCAAGCCCTTCCGCCGCGACGAAGCGGGCGGTGCGACGCGCACCCGACCGCCGGGCCCGCCGCGCGAAGCCTATGGCGACCCGTACCAGCGCGTGCAGCGACCGAAGCGCGCGCGCGGCGAGGACAGCCACGCGCGCGGCTTCACGGTGACGCTCGACCCGGACGTGGCGCGCGTGTTCCGCGGCGACGCTTCGGTCAACAAGGCGTTGCGGCTCGTGATCCAGTTGATGGAAGTCGCCGCGCCGCGCCCGCGGATGGGCGGCGAACGCGGCTACGCCGAGCGCCCGCGCAGGCCGGGCGGCTACCAGGGCGGCGCCGAGGCGCGCGGGTTCGTTCGCAAGCCGCGCTTCGACGAGAGCGAGGAGTGAGGCGATGAACGCCACGGGGCTCGGCCGCATCGGCCAGATCGCGTTGCACGTGTCGGACGCCGACCGCGCCGAGCGCTTCTATCGCGACACGCTGGGACTTCCGCTGCTGTTCCGGTTCGGCGACCTGGTGTTCTTCGACTGCGCGGGCGTGCGCCTGATGCTCGAAGGCGGGCACGAGCCGCGCGGCCCGGGGCACGCGGCGTTCTGCATCTACCTGCGCGTGGCGGGCATCGACGCGACGGCGGCGACGCTGAAGACCAACGGCGTGTACTTCGAGCAGCCGCCGCACCTCGTCGCCAGGATGCCCGATCACGAGCTGTGGATGGCTTTTTTCAGGGACCCCGATAACAACCTGCTTGCGCTGATGGAAGAACGCAGGCCGGGCGCCGCCGCTTGATCGAGTGAACCCCCTGCGCATCGCGACGATCAACTGCCTGAACCTCGCGCTCGCCGGGCGGCGCACGTACGAGGGCTGCGCGCCGTACACGCCCGACGAGTACATCGCGAAGACGCAGTGGCTCGCCACGCTGCTCGACCGACTCGCGGCCGACTTCGTGCTGGTGCAGGAGGTCTTCCACGAACAGGCGCTGTCGGACGTCGTTCGGCAGACGACGAGCCGCGGGCGCACTTTCGGCTTCGCCGTGCCGCTGGCCGACGAGAACAATACGAAGCCGCGGCTCGGACTGATCTGGCGGCAGCCATGGCAGCCGCGCATCGAGTCGATCGCCGATCTGCCGCCGGGCTGCGCCGTGCCGGTGCCAGAACGCGGCGAACACGCGCAGTTCTCGCGACCGCTGCTGCGCGCGACCGTGCCGCTGGGTAACGGCGCCACGCTGACGCTGCTGAACCTTCATCTGAAGTCGCGCCGCCCCGAATTCGTCGACGGCGAAGACCGCGACGATCCGAACGCCGAGGCGCGCGCGCAGCTTCGTTCGCTGATCATCCGCGGCGCCGAAGCTGCGGCGGTGCGCCGGCTGGTCGTCGATGCGACGCGCCGTTCGCGCGCGCCGCTCGTCGTCGCCGGCGATTTCAACGACGCGCCTGCCGCGGTGACCACGCAGATCGTCGCTGACACTTCGTGGAAGCCCGAGGATCGCCCGCAGCGCGATTGCATGCTGTTCGACGCGCTCGACGTCGTGCGCCGTCCCGCACCGGGGCGCGGACGCGACGTGGCCTACACGATCCTGCACGGCGGCGAGCCCGAGCGGATCGACCACGTGCTGGTGTCCGAGGAGTTCGTCGCGCAGTCGAAGCACGCGATCGGGCATGTCGCGGCGGTCGAGATCCTCGCCGACCATCTGGTCGAGCGCCGCCGCGCCGCGCCGGAGGGCGCCGACCCAAATGGGACAGACTTGAGTCGCATCTTTCCGGATCACGCTGCCGTGTGCGTCTCTATCGTGCTCGACGGCCCATGACGGCCGCGCCGCCTTCGCGCGGCGCTTCGCACGAGGGAGGAATCGACGATGCAAACACGCACGCGCGCGGCGCTCGCCGCGCTGCTGGTCACGGCTGCCGCACCGGTCGCGGCGCAAACGATCGCCGCGAAGGGCGGCACGACGGGGCTGGGCGCGGAGATCGCCGTGCCGCTGACGGAGCGCTTCGCCACCCGCTTGTGGGCCAACGGCGGATCGCTGTCGCGCGATCAGACCGAATCGGGCATCCGCTACGACGCCAAGCTCAAGTTCGGAACTGCGTTCGCACTCGCGGACCTGCACCCGTTCGCGGGGAGCTTCCGCATCTCGGCGGGTGTGGCCTACAACGACAACCGTTTCGATTTCACCGGCCGCGGCGACGGCAGCACGATCGAGATCAACGGCGTGCCCTACAACTCGGCCGATGTCGGCACGCTCGACGGTCGCGTGCGCTTCGACAAGACGAGCCCCTACCTGGGCATCGGCTGGGGTTCGGCGCCGCGCGGCGCGGCGGGTTTCGGCGCGACGGTCGATCTCGGCGTGATGTTCCAGAAGACGCGCGCCAGCCTGACGGGCACGTGCGGGCCTTCGCTGCCCGCGCCCGCCTGCAGTCAGCTTCAGAACGACCTGCGCGCCGAGGAAGTTCAGTTCCGCAACGCCGTCGACGACTTCAAGGCGTATCCGGTGCTGTCGCTCGGTCTGTCGTACCGGTTCTGAGCGGCGTCCCCGCCGGACATCCGGCGCGCCGCTTCGCGCGTACTCGCTTGGTCTGATCCGTCCGCTCCGATCCATGCGCAAGTCCACCGTGTTCGCCGGCGTACTCCTTGCGCTGGCCGCGTCGCCGGTGATCGCCGGCCGTCCCTTCGCGACCGAAGACGCCGGCGTGCTCGCCGCCGGCGAATGCGAACTGGAGACGTACGCGCTGCGGCAGACGGCCGGCGACGCGCCGAAGGAAACCGGCTGGTGGGTCCAGCCGGGGTGCGGCGTCGGCTTTCGTACGCAATTGGCCGCGGGCGGCGGGCGGACCAAGGTGGAATCCGACCGGTTCACCGCGGCGGCCCTGTCCGGTAAGACCTGGCTGCGCGAACTCGGCGACGACCGGACGGGCGTCACGCTCGCTTATTCGATCGGCGGCGCCAAGGCGCCGGGCGGAAGCTTCGAGCACGACAGCACGGCGCTGGCTGCGGTCGTGTCGTCGCCTGTGGCGAAGCACCTGCTTTGGCACGCCAATCTGGGCTGGAGCCGCTCGCAGGCCGAGCGGCTGACCTCGACGACCTGGGCGCTCGCGCTCGAGCGGACGAGCGAAAGCGGACTCGACGTTGGCGCGGAGATCTACGGCGATGACCACGAAGCGGCCTGGCTCGGCGTCGCTGCGCGCTACGCGCTGCGTCCCGAAAAGCTCTTCGTTGATGTCTCGTGGGCCGTGCAGACCAACAGCGCGCGCGCCAAGCAGCTGACGATCGGCCTGAAGCTCGCGTTCTAGCGGCCAGCACCAAGGAGTGCGGATCGGATTCGAGGCCGGGCGGCGCCCGACCATCGTCCCGGCTCGGCTCGCCTAACCGGCGGCGACGGCACCCGGCGGATCGGCCGGGCGCTCGATCAGGGCTTGGCGCAGGCAGCGGTAGATGGTCATAGCCTCGAAGCGCAAGCCGTCGCGGCCTTTCAGGCGGATGTGCATGTCGTTCGCGCCGGCGCGGACCGAAACGTCGGCGCGGTCGAGCGGCTGGTCCGCTCCGCCGGCGTCGCGCCGGCATTCGGACAGGGCCTTGAGCACGCGTTGCTGCCGGCCGGCGACACCGGTCAGTTCGATGTGGACTTCGTCGCCCCGTTCGCGCACGCGCATCAGCATCTTCAGCTCCGTCGAATTCCGCGTCTGCTTTGCCTGACAACGCGTCTGAAGTTAATCAGATGACAGCGCGCGCGGAATGGCTGAAAACGTAATCGATGCGTCGACTATTCACTAGACGCGCGGGCTCAAGTTCGCCGCGCGGCCATCAGCGACCGACCGGAGGCAGTTGCTGCAGCGCGCGATCGTGGGGCCGCGACAACAGCGCGAGCGCGAGCGACGCGCCGATCAGTGCGAGGAACATGTCCGATTGCGTGTCCCACGGGTCGCCCTGGGTGCCGAGGAATTCGTCGGCGCCCTGGCCCAATGCGAGCGCGGCCCACCATTCGATCAGCTCGTAGAACGCGCTGACCGCGAGCGCCACGCACGCGCACAGGAAGGCGAGCATGCGCCGGCCGCGGACGAAGTCGCCGCGCACGAGGATCTCGCGCGCGATGATCGCCGGAACAAAACCCTGCATGAAGTGCCCGAGCTTGTCGTACGGGTTGCGCGACAGCGCGAACGCCTCCTGTACCCAGAAGCCGGCGGGCACGCGCGCGTAGGTGTAGGTGCCGCCGACGATCAGTACCAGCGCGTGCAGGAAGATCAGGCCGTACAGCAGCGTGGTCAGCGGGTAACGGCGTCGCGTGGCGACGAGCAGCGGAGCCGCGGCCAGCACCGGCAGCACCTCGAGCAGCCAGGTCGCCCGATCGTAGGGTTGCCAGCCGGAGACGATCAGCGCGACGATCGTCGCTGCGAGCAGGGCAGCCAGCCAGGGGGTCTGACGGTCGGGAGGCATCTTGAACGGATCCTTGCGTAGACGGCGCATTATCTGCGCAGGCATCGGCGCGGCGCTGCTCGCGCTCGGGGCTTGTGCGGACGACGCGGGCTCGCTGCGCGCGTACGGCGCCGACCCGGCCCAGGTCACGGTGTCCGGCCTGTCGGCGGGCGGCTACATGGCCGTGCAGTTCGCGGTCGCCCATTCGGCGCTCGTGCGCGGAGTCGGCGTCGTCGCGGGCGGACCGTACGGCTGCGCGGCCGGCGATCCGCGGCGCGCGCTCGACGCCTGTTTGCGCGGTGCGCCGGACCCGCAAGTGGCGATCGCCGAAGCGCGCCGGCTGGCCGCGCTGCAGCGGATCGATTCGACCGACAACCTCAAGCGCACGCGCGCCTGGCTGCTCGCCGGCGGCGCCGACGCGGCCGTCGTACGGACCGTGGTCGAAGCGGCGCGCGACTTCTTCGCGCACTTCAACCCCGCCGGAACGCGCTTCGAGCTCGCACCGGGGCTCGGCCACGGACTGCCGACCCGCGCGAGCGGCGTCGCGTGCGAAGCCAGCGCCAGTCCCTACCTGAACCGCTGCGGCGACGATGCCTCCGCGCGCATGCTGGAGTACCTGTACGGCACCGCGGCCAGTGGGCGCCAAGGCCGCGGCCGGCTCGAACGCTTCCGGCAGGGCGAATTCCTCTCGCTGTGGCGGCGCGTCTGGCTGCTCAGTTCGCTCGACCGCGAGGGATACGTCTTCGTGCCGGAACAGTGCGCGGCAGGCGTGCGCTGCCGCGTGCATATCGCGCTGCACGGCTGCCGCCAGGGGGTACAGGATGTCGGCGAAGCCTTCGTCCGCGACGCCGGCTACAACGACTGGGCGGCCGCCAACGACACGATCGTGCTGTATCCGCAGGTCAAGCCGGTGCGGCCGAACTGGCTGCTCGCCTGGCTGCCGAACAATCCGCTCGGCTGCTGGGACTGGTGGGGCTACACGGGGCCCGACTACGCGGTCAAGAGCGGCGCGCAGATCGCGGCGCTGCGCGCGATGGTCGAGCGCGTCACGGCGCCGCGCGATTCTGCGCCGTAAGCGCGGCATGCTGCGCTTGGATCGCGGCGACGATCTCGTCGATGCGACCCCCCAGCGACTGCGCGTCCGGCACGAAGGCGAAATGCGCGAGCCGGCGCTGCACCTCCGGCGGGAAGTCGCCGTGCACGTAGCGCAGCCCGAAGTCGAAGCGCTCCGGACGGTGCGCCATGCCGAACAGCTCGACCAGCGCGCGTAGCAGCGCTTGGTAGAAACCGAGAGCCTCGAGTGCGCGCTCGCGGGCGAGTTCCTTGCGCGCGAGCAGCGCGTACACCGGCGCGGCCTGCCCGATCTGCGCCAGGCGCGCGCTGCGTTTCGCTTCGTGGGCGCTGCGGTCGAGCGGCACTGCGCGCACGCGGCCGCCGCGATCGAAATACACGAGCGGCTCGCCGTGCCGCTCGCGCTCGAGGAACTGCGCGACGCCGGCCGGCGCGAGCACCGAGCAGTCGACCGCGAAGAACGGCGGCGCACCCGCCAGCAGGTAGAAGCGCTGCGCCATGTCGCGAAACGCCGGCGGTTCGACGCGCCACGCGTGCTCGATCGGCGCGACGGTCGCGAGCGCGCGTTCGACCGCATCGAACACCGCGTCCGTGTGGTCGGCCGGCGCGACGATGCACAGATCGACGTCGGAGAAGGCATCGAGCCGGCCGGTCGCGGCGGAGCCGCCTTCCCAGACCGCTTCGACCGCGTCGAGCGCGCGCAGCGGCGCAACCAGCGCGTCGATGACGCGGCGACGGAACGGAATCACGCGGTACCCTGGCGCCGCATGGAGGCGAGGGCCTCCGCCGTCAACGCGTCGAGCTGCGCGAACGCCGCCGGGTCCCGCTGACGGAAGTTGAAGCAGGTCTTGCCCTGCATCCGCGCCTTCAGCTCCGGCGGTACGCGCTGCGCCAGCGCCGGGTCGCAGTACAGCGGCATCAGGTGGTACGCAACGTAACGCTTGCCGAGCAGCACCGAAGCGAAGTAGACGGGTCTGCCTTTGACGTCGTTGCGCCGGGAGACGAGCGTGTAGTTCTTGGGAGTATCGGCGGCGACGACGAAGGAAGCCGCGTGCCGGGCGAGCAGCGCGCGCAACGCTTCGAACGCCGCGGTGAATTCATCCGCAGCCTCACGTTTCGATGCGGACGCGGGATGCATGGCCGTCTTGGGGCGCGCCGACCGCGCGACGCCGCGCGGCTTCGCTGCCGACTTTCCTGCGGTTGCCATCGATCGCTACCGTCGCCGCGCCGTTCAGTCGATCTTCGCGCCGGAGAACTTCACGACCTGCGTCCACTTGTCGATTTCGCTGCGGATGAATGCGGCGAACTGCTCCGGCGTGTTGCCGACCGGCGCCGCGCCCTGGCCGAGAAAGCGCTCGCGCATTTCGGGCGCGCTCAGTACCTTGGCGACGTCCTGGTGCACCTTGGCCACGATCTCGCGCGGCGTGCCCGCGGGTGCGAGCAGTCCGAACCAGGAGGTCGCGTTGAAGCCCTTCAGTCCCGCAGCCTCCTCGATCGTCGGCACGTTCGGTAGCGCGGGCGCGCGCTCGAGCGACGTAACCGCGAGCGCCTTCAGCCGGCCGCTGCGGATGTGCGGCAGCGCCGACGGCAGGTTGTCGAACATCACCTGTGTGTTGCCGGCGATCAGATCCTGAAGCGCGGGAGCCGAGCCGCGGTACGGCAGATGCACCATGAAGGTCTTCGTGAGGCTCTTGAACAGCTCGCCGCTCAGATGAATCGACGTGCCGTTGCCGCTGGAGGCCATGTTGAGCTGGCCGGGTTTGGACTTGGCGAGCGCGATGAACTCCTTGACCGAATTGACCGGCAACGAAGCCGGCACGACCATCACGTTGGGCACCGCCGCCACCAGCGTGATCGGCGCGAAGTCCTTGATCGGGTCGTACGGCAGCTTGCCGCCGCCCTGCGTGTAGAGAGGCAAGTTGATCGCGTGTGTGCCGACGGTGCCCATCAGCAGCGTGTAGCCGTCCGCCGGCGACTTGGCGACGACGTCGGTGCCGATGTTGCCGCCGGCGCCGCCGCGGTTTTCGATGACCACCGGCTGGCCCCACATCTTCTGCAACTCCGTGCCGACGAGGCGGGCGACGATGTCGGTCGTGCCGCCGGCGGGGAAAGGCACGACGATGCGCACGGGTTTGGCCGGGTACGACTGCGCGACCGCGGACTGCGCGAGCAGCGCGCACGCCGCCGCGGCGAGGAGGGACTTCAACATGGGGTCTCCTTGACGTGGGTCGGATTCTTGTGCGGTGGAGTCTGCCGTCAAGCGCGGGGCGCGTCCACTGGCTCTATAGTCGCGCCTCGACGGCTTCGTGACCCGTTGTTTCCCTCAGGATGAAAAGCCCGCTGCAGCCCCAGCCGATCCAGCGCGCCGACCTGCTCGCGCGGCTGCGCGAACCGCAGCCGTGGGACGCGGTGATCGTCGGCGGCGGCGCGACCGGGCTCGGGATCGCGGTCGACGCGGCGGCGCGCGGGCTGCGGGTTGCGTTGATCGAGGCGCGCGATTTCGGCTCCGGCACCTCGAGTCGCAGCACGAAACTCGTCCACGGCGGCGTGCGCTACCTCGCGCAAGGTAACGTCAAGCTCGTGCGCGAGGCGCTCGAGGAGCGCGCCACGCTGCTCGCGATCGCGCCGCACCTCGTGCATCCGCTCGAATTCGTCGTGCCGTGCTACCGGCCCCTCGAGCGGCCGTTTCTGCGGGTCGGGCTGGGCATGTACGACCTGCTCGCCGGGCGCCGCAGCGTTGGCCCGACGCGGTGGCTTTCGCGCGACGAGACGCTCGCACGGCTGCCCGGCATCCGACCCGAAGGACTGCGCGGCGGCGTGTCCTATTGGGACGGCCAGTTCGACGACGCGCTGATGTGCATCGCGCTGATGCAGACCGCGTACGCGCTGGGCGCCACGCCGATCAACTACGTGTGCTGCGAGGGTCTGCACCTTCGCGACGGACGGATCGCGAGCGTGCGCGCGGTCGACGCGGAAACCGGCGAGTCGTTCGAACTGGCGACGACCTGCGTGTTCAACGCCGCCGGCGTGTGGGTCGACGGCGTGCGGCGGCTCGCCGATCCGGACGCGCGCAAGCTCATCACCGTCAGCCAAGGCTCGCACCTCGTCGTCGAGCGCGACTTCCTGCCGGGTTCGGCGGCGCTGATGATTCCCAAGACGCGCGACGGCCGCGTGCTGTTCGTCATCCCGTGGTTCGACAAGCTGCTGATCGGCACGACCGACGGGCCGCGGCCGGATGCGCCGTGGGAGCCGCAGCCCTCGCGCGAGGAAATCGAATTCATGCTGGAGACCGCGCGCGGCTATCTCGCGCGCCCCATCACGACCGCCGACGTGCGGGCGAGCTTCGCAGGGCTGCGTCCGCTGTTCGATCCGGGAAGAGCCGGCTCGACCGCCGCGATCTCGCGCGAGCACGCGGTGCTGACCGAGTTCGGCAACCTGATCTCGATCGTCGGCGGCAAGTGGACGACGTACCGGAAGATGGCGGTCGACGCGCTCGCCGCGGCCCGGCGCGCCGGGCTGCTCGATGCACGCTCCGCGCGGACCGAGGATCTTGCGCTCGTCGTCGATCGCGTGCTGGTCGATCCAGCGCGACGCTCCGCGCCGGATGCAGGCTACGCCGAACACTGCCGGCGGTTCACGCAGGCGCGCACGGCCGAGGACATCGTCGCCCGGCGCGCACGGCTTGCGTACCTGGATCGCGCGCGGGCGGAACGGACTCAGAGCGCGCTGTGAGCGTCGCGCCCCGCAGGGGCGAAAAAAGAGGCCGCACAGGGCGGCCTCTTTGCTCCAGCGAGCTCTTGCGAGCGTCGATCAGAACGTGTGGTTCAGACCGAAGGTCATTTCCTTTGCGCCGCCGCTCGTCGTGGTCTTCAGCGAGCCGTCGTCCTTCCGATCGGCGTACGACGCGTAGAACGTCGTCCGGCGCGACAGCGAGTACTCGTAGCCGACCGTCCAAACCTTGCGGTCGCCCTCCGGCGTCGCGCCGAGCGAGTCGACATCGCGCTTCTGGTAAGACGCGGCGAACCGATGCGCGCCGACCGGCATCACGGCGCCGACGGCCCACGCGGTGGCGTCGGAACCGGCAGCCTGCTGCGGAGTGGTCGTCAGCCCGCCCGCGGGAAAGATGTCGTCTTCCTTCGCGTACGCGGCCGACAGTCTCACCACTTTCAGGTCGTACGCTGCGCCAACCTGCAGATGCTTCTCGGTCGGATCGCCCGCCACTTCGCCGAGCTTGATGCGATCGTACGTCACGACCGCATACAGCGGGCCAGCGCTGAAGTTCGCGTACATGATCTGACCGTTGTTGTTGTTGCCGCTACCGCCGGCGTTCTCGCCGCCGGCGACGCGGAAGGTGTGGCCGATACCCGCGCTGAAGCCGCCCATCGTTGGCGTCACATACGCGATCGTGTTGTCGAAACGCGATGCGTTGGCGGACGACATCGTTGCCTGGAAGCCCCCGATACCGTAGCCGGTGCGGAACGGGTCGAGCGTACCGAACTTGTCGAACGCGCCGGTGCCCGACGAGAACGTCGCCAGGCGACCCGCGACCAGCGTGCCGAAACCACCCGCCAGGCCCGCGTAGGCCTGACGGCCGAACAGGCGTCCGCCCTGCAGCGACGTGCCGTTGTCAAGGGCGAATCCGCTTTCGAGCTGGAAGATCGCGCGCATGCCGCCACCGAGATCCTCGCTGCCGCGGACACCCCAGCGATTGCCGGCCAAGTGGCCGCTGTTAAGGCCGGTCGTAGCCTGCGGGTCGGTCGTCGTGCCCGCCTTCGGGTCGGTGCGCTGCAGGTTCACGTCGACGATGCCGTACAGCGTCACCGACGACTGCGCGCTGGCGGCTCCGGCGAAAGCGCCGAGGACCGCAAGTGCGATGAGCGACTTTTTCATATGTATCTCCACATGTGTTGATAGATCAGCCGACGGCGATGCGGATGTTCTTCGCTCTGCTCCGATCGCCAACCGCGACTGGCAACTCCCAACGGAAGTCCGAGTCGATTCTTCCAAAGAACCGATGACAGGGCAAAGAACGTGGCCCGAATCGACTGCCCGATAGACGTGAGTTGTGGGTTTTGTGCAACACCGCAATCAACTGCGATTCCGCGCTGTGACCGCGCCCTGAAAAAACAAGGGGCGCCCGCAGCGCCCCTTGATCTATCGCAGACTTCCTCAGAACGTATGCCGCATGCCGATTTGCAGCGACGTGCTGTCTTCGCCGGGTGCCGTGGTCCAGCCACCGGTGCAGCACGCGGCGCCGAGCGCGATGCGCGCCTGATCCTTGTTGTTGGCGACCGCGTAGGCGCCGTAGAGCTGCGTGCGCTTGGACAGGTTGTACATGTACGCGAGCCCGATCTGATCGACCTTCGCATCCGCCGTCGCCCACAGGCTGCGCGCCGAGTCCTTCGACTGGTTCAACGCGGCCATCAACGTGCCGTTGCCGACGGTCCAGTTCAGCCCCAGGTGGTACACGTCCAGATCGGTCGGTCCGACCATGCCGCGCAGCGCGTCGACGTCGAAGCGGTTGATCAACAGGCCGCCCAGAATGTTGTTGATCGCCGCGAGGTTGCCGCCTGTGCTGATCACGATGTTCTGGATGTCGACCGGCGACAGCACCGGGTTCTCGTTCTTCGCCTTCAGGTACGTCGCGAAGAGCTTGACGCCGCCGAGCGTGGCAGTTCCGCCGACGCTGTACGTTTCGAGTCCCTTGCGGCTCTCCGTGGGCGCCGCGAAGGTCACCGTGTTGTTGCGGTTGTAGCCGACGCCGACGCCGAAGGTGGGCGCGTTGTACTGGACGTTCACGCCGTAGAAATCGTCGCCGCGGCCGACCGTCGTGCGCTCGCTGCGATTGCCTTCCGATCCGCCGAAGCCGTACATCAGCGACAAGGTGAACCCGCTCAGTTCGGCGCGGTACTGCAGCGCGTTGTTGGCGCGGATGTTGATCGTCGCGATCTGCCCAGGGTTGCCGGCGAACGAATCGGCGAACGAGTTGTACTTGATGAGCACTTCGTAGTTCGGTGTGTACTGGCGGCCGCCCAGAATCGCGCCGTAAGGCGTCACCAGGCCGGCGAAGGCCTGCCGATCGAACAGCGCGTTGACGCTGTTGACCGTGCTGACTGCCTGCAGCAGCGCCGTGTTCACCGCGCTCATGCCGCCGACCACGGCACCCGGAATCGCAGGAGACGTGCCGACGACGCCGGGACACAGGGCCGGCGCGGACGGACAGAAGAAGATCGCGCCGCGGTTGCTCGTCGTGCCGTTGTCGACCTCGAACCGGCTCTCGAGCGTGAACAGCGCGCGATAGCCGCCGCCGAGATCCTCGCTGCCGCGGATCCCCCAGCGCGATCCGGTCGAGATGCCGCTCGTCAGGCGAGTGACGGAAACATCGCCGTTGTCGACGCGCTCCATGCCCACGTCGACGATACCGTACAGTTGGACGCCGCTTTGCGTCGGTCCGCCCTGCGCGTGAGCGATCGGGAATGCAAGCGTGAGTGCGATGGCGAGCGCTGATTTGCGCATCATCTCGTGTCTCCTGGCGTGGTTCGTGTGGTGATTTGCGGCGAAGGATAGCCGCGCACGCGGCACAATGTCGTTGACGCGCGCGGCGGCGAACGCATCGCCCGCGCTTCTTGTGGTGTTTGCGCAACAGGATGAAGGAGATCCGGGAATGAGGACGGCAGGCTCGCCGATCGACGAACTGCTCGGCATCGCCGATCGCGCACTGCGAACGCTTGCGGCCGCGCCCGCCCCCGCTCGACCGTATCCGGTGCAGGAGCCCTCGGACCAGCTTTCCGACGACGAACGACGTGAATCGGCCGCGTTGATGCGCGTCAACCACGTCGGCGAGGTCTGCGCGCAGGCACTGTACGAGGCGCAGGCGCTCGGCGCGCGCGATGGGCAACTGCGCGAGGCGTTCCTGGCCGCCGCCCGCGACGAAGTCGATCACCTCGCGTGGACGCAGCGGCGCATCAGCGAACTCGGCGGACGCACGAGTCTGCTCAATCCGTTGTGGTACGCGGGCGCGTTCGGCATCGGTCTGCTCGCCTCGCGGCTCGGCGATCGCGCAAGCCTCGGCTTCATGGCGGAGACGGAGCGACAGGTCGAAGCGCACCTGCAGGGGCACCTCGATCGCCTGCCCGCGAGTGATACCGCCTCGCGCGCGGTCGTCAAGCAGATGCAGAACGACGAGATCCACCACGCGCATACGGCGACGGTGATGGGCGGGGTCGAGTTGCCGCTTCCGGTGCGCGCCGCGATGCGGCTCGCGGCGAAGGTGATGACGACGACCGCGCACTACGTCTGAAGCGCCGCGGGTTCACCGGACTACGTTCGCGCTGCGCGCTCAGGGCTGCGCGCTTTGGGCGGCCCGGCGCGCTCAGGCGTCGTCGACGACGTCGACCGTGTGGCTGATCTCGGCCGTCTTGGCGAGCATGGCCGTCGCGGAGCAGTACTTCTCGTGCGAAAGCTGGACCGCGCGTTCGACGGCGGCCCGATTCAGGTTGCGCCCGCGCACCGTGAAGTGAAATGCGATCCGCGTAAAGACCTTCGGGTCCTCGGGGGCGCGCTCCGCGGTCAGGCGGACATCGCAGCCGCGCACGTCGTGCCGGCCGCGCTTGAGGATCAGCACGACGTCGTACGCGGTGCACCCGCCGGTGCCAGCGAGCACGACCTCCATCGGCCGCGGTGCCAGATTGCGCCCACCGCCGTCGGGGGCGCCGTCGATCGCGATCAGGTGGCCGCTTCCCGTCTCGACCATGAACGTCATGCCGGACGGCCCGGCCCAGCGAACGGTGCATTCCATGCGTGTTCCTGCAGTATGTGGCTTGATCGACGGCGGCCGAGCCGGTCCCTGGCGACGGAAGAAGTGGGCCCGGATGCCGCGGCTTGCGGCCCGATCGCCAGCGCGGCTAGAATACGCGGCTTCCCGCCGGCCAGTACCGCTGGAGCGGCGCCGACGCTGGAAGCGACCTTCGGTCCGCGTGCACGAAAGCGAATGCGCGCGCCGTTGTCCGGGCGAGCCCGACCGCTTCCGGCCCACTTCGATGTGACGAAGATGAAGACGTATTCCGCCAAGCCGCAGGAAGTGCGGCGCGACTGGTTCGTCGTTGACGCCAGTGACAAAGTGCTCGGCCGCCTGGCGGTCGAGATCGCGCGCCGTCTGCGCGGTAAGCACAAGCCCGAGTACACGCCGCACGTGGACACCGGCGACTTCATCGTCGTCGTCAACGCCGGCAAGATCCGCGTGACCGGCAACAAGGCCGAGGACAAGATCTACTACCGTCACTCGACGTATCCGGGCGGCGTCTACGAGACGTCGTTCGGCAAGATGCAGGGCCGCTTCCCCGGACGCGCACTGGAGATCGCGGTCAAGGGCATGCTGCCCAAGGGCCCGCTTGGCTACGCGATGATCAAGAAGCTGAAGATCTACGCCGACGCCAGCCATCCGCATTCGGCCCAGCAACCCAAGCCGCTTGAGATCTGAGGACAGCATGATCGGCAACTACAACTACGGCACCGGCCGTCGCAAGAGTTCGGTGGCCCGCGTGTTCATCAAGCGCGGCAGCGGCAAGATCACGATCAACGGCCGGCCGATCGAGCAGTATTTCCATCGCGAGACGGGCCGCATGATCGCGCGCCAGCCGCTGGAGCTGACCAATCACGCGACGACCTTCGACGTGCAGGTCAACGTCGACGGCGGCGGCGAGTCGGGTCAAGCCGGCGCGGTTCGACACGGCATCACACGCGCGCTGATCGACTACGACGCGACGCTGAAACCGGTGCTGTCGAAAGCGGGGCTCGTCACGCGCGACGCGCGCGAGGTCGAGCGCAAGAAGGTGGGTCTGCGCAAAGCGCGTCGCCGCAAGCAGTTCTCGAAGCGCTGAGGCGCGCGCGGCGGAAGGGCGCGCCCTCCACGTCCGGATTACTCCGTTTGCGCAGCGTGTCGGGGCCGCCCGGGCGGTACCGGCACGTATACTCCGACCGAAAAAGCCGCTCGCGAAGCGGCTTTTTCGTCTGTGCCGGCCGGCACCATGAACGAGGAGTGCGATGCAACGGCGGATACGGGTTGGGGTGGTCGGCGGCACCGGCTACACGGGCGTCGAACTGCTGCGTCTGCTTGCCCAGCATCCTGCGGTCGAAGTGGCGACGATCACTTCGCGCAAGGATGCCGGCACCCGCGTTGCCGACATGTTCCCGTCGCTGCGCGGTCGGGTCGATCTGGCCTTCGCCACGCCCGACGAAGCGCCGCTTGCCAAGTGTGACGTCGTCTTCTTTGCCACGCCGCATGGTGTCGCGATGAGCCAGGCGCGCGAACTGCTGGCAGCCGGCGTGCGGGTGATCGATCTGGCGGCCGACTTTCGCCTGAAGGATCCGGCCGAGTTCGAGCGCTGGTACAAGATGCCGCATGCCTGCCCCGACCTGCTCGCCGAGGCGGTCTACGGCCTGCCCGAGGTGAACCGCGCGGCGATCGCCAAGGCGCGTTTGATCGGACTGCCGGGCTGCTATCCGACCAGCGTGCAGCTCGGGCTGCTGCCTCTGCTCGAGCTGGAACGCCGCCGGCCCGGCGCGATCGATACCGATTCGATCATCGCCGACTGCAAATCGGGCGCGAGCGGCGCGGGCCGCAAGGCGGAGCTGCACCTGCTGCTCGCCGAGGCGTCGGACAACTTCAAGGCCTATAACGTATCCGGCCATCGCCATCATCCGGAAACGGCGCAGCAGCTTGCCGAGCTGGCGGGCAAGCCGGTGGGACTGACCTTCGTGCCGCATCTGGTGCCGATGGTGCGCGGAATCCTGTCGACGCTGTACGTGCGGATGAAGGCTGCGGCGAAGGAAGACGTGCAAGCGCTGTTCGAGGCGCGCTACCGCGACGAGCCGTTCGTCGACGTGATGCCCTTCGGCAGCCATCCCGAAACGCGCAGCGTGCGCGCGTCGAACCAGGTGCGCATCGCGCTGCATCGGCCCGGCGGCGGTGACCTGCTGATCGTGCTCGTCGTCGAAGACAACCTCGTCAAAGGCGCTTCCGGTCAGGCGGTCCAGGTGATGAACATCATGTTCGGATGCCCCGAAACCGATGGCCTGCAACAGGTGCCGATCCTGCCGTAGCGAAGCAGCAGCGCGATGAAGTGGAAGCTGTTCAGGCGCAGGATGACGGTCAGCGCGCCGCGCGTGACCATCCGCAGCCAGCTTCCGTGGCCGATCCGCCTGCTGTTCGCGTTCTTGCTGCTCGTTGCGGCAGCGGCCGCCGGCGTGGCGATCTACGAGTACGGCAAGGAGTTCGCTGGTCCCGGCCGGCGCGAGTTGACCGCCGAGATCGACCGGCTGAGCTCCGAGCTTCGCGAACTGAAGGCCGAACGCGACCGCCTGGCTGCGGTGGCCACTGCGTACGAGGCGCAGATGAAGGTCGAGCGCAGCGCGCAGGAGCAGCTCGCCGCGCAAGTCGCCCAGCTCGAAACCGAAGCGAACCGCCTGCGCGAAGACCTCGACTTCTTCGAGAGCCTGCTGCCGGCCGGCACCGGCTCGAAGGGCGTGGTGATCCGCAGCTTCCGGATGCAGCCCGACGGCGAGCCGAATCGGATGCGCTATCGGCTGCTCGTGCAGCAAAGCGGCAAACCGCAACGCGACTTTGTCGGCTCGGTGCAGATGCAGGTCAACTTCGTTCAGGGCGGGCGCAACTTCACGCTGCAGGTGCCTGATCCGGCGACGGGCGACGCGATGCGTTCGCTCGATCTGGTCTTCCGCCACTACCAGCGCGTCGAAGGCACGTTGAGCCTGCCGGCCGGCGCGGTCGCGCGTTCGGTGCTGGTGCGCATCGTTGCGGGCGGCGAAACCCAGACCCAACAGACGTTCATGCTCTAGCGAGCGGGGAGGTTCCATGTTCAGCAAGAAGCCGGCTGCACCCAAGGAAATCGGCAGCCTGATCGGCGCGGGCACCACGGTGACCGGCGACGTTCTGTTTACGGGTGGACTGCGCATCGACGGCGTCGTCAAGGGTGCGGTCCGCTGCACCGATGGCGAAAAGGGCGGCATGCTCGTCGTCAGCGAACACGGCACCGTCGAAGGCGAAGTGCGGACCGCCCATCTCGTCGTGGCGGGGCGGATCGTGGGGCCCGTCTACGCGAGCGAACTGGTCGAGCTTCAGCCCAAGGCACGCGTCACGGGCGATGTCCACTATCGCGCGCTCGAAATGCACCACGGCGCGGTAGTCGAAGGCACGCTGGCGCATCGGTCGGCGCCGGAGTTGAAGACCGAGCCGAAACTGGCCTTGAAACTGGCCGCCTCCGGTACCACTTCGGAGGGCAGGACCGAAGGAACGCCCGAGTCGACGGCGGGGTGATCTGAGTCAACCGCGGGGCCGAACGGGACCTATAATGGCCCGGCGAATTTCCAGTGGAGAAACCCCATGAACGCTGCAGTTGAGATGCCGGCGCCCCTGCTGTTTTCGGACTCGGCGGCTGCCAAGGTCAAGCAGTTGATCGACGAAGAGGGCAACCCCGACCTTAAGCTGCGCGTGTTCGTGCAGGGCGGCGGTTGCTCGGGATTCCAGTACGGCTTCACCTTCGACGAGGTCGTCAACGAAGACGACACGACGATGCAGAAGAACGGCGTGACGCTGCTGATCGACTCGATGAGCTATCAGTACCTGGTCGGCGCCGAGATCGACTACAAAGAGGACCTCGAAGGCGCGCAGTTCGTGATCAAGAATCCGAACGCGCAGACGACCTGCGGCTGCGGCTCGTCTTTCTCCGTGTAACGGGACAACCCGGACGTTTCCAAAGGAGCGGGGCGCCTTCGGGCGCCCCGAACTTTTTCTAGGCAGGATAAAGGCAGCCCAGCACGCGCGGGCCGCGTGCGCCGGTGACCGCTGGCAGGTTCCCCGGGCGGCGCTCGACGTGCTCGCGTGCGAGCCAGGCCATCGCCATCGCCTCGACGTGCTCGGGTGCGACGCCGAGCGCTTCGCTCCACGCGACCGGGCGCGGCGCGCACTCCTCCGCGAGCATGCGCAGCAGCGTCTTGTTGTAGGCGCCGCCGCCGCAGACGATCACGTCGGCCGCCTTCGGAACGTGGCGCTCGATCGCCTGCGCGATCGTCACGGCGGTCAGCCGAGTCAGCGTGGCCTGCACGTTGCGCGCGTCGTAGCGGCGGCCGGCCATCTTGCGCGTCAGCCACTCCATGTTGAACAGATCGCGCCCCGTGCTCTTGGGCGGGGGGGCGGCGAAAAACGGCTCGTCGAGCAGCGCATCGAGCAGGACCGCCTCGCTGCGCCCGCTCGCCGCCCAGTGGCCGTCGCGGTCGTAAAGCTCGCCCGAATGTTCCTGCGCCCACGCGTCGATCAGCACGTTGCCCGGCCCGCAGTCGAAGCCGATCACCGCGCCGCCGCTGCCACGCGCGGGCAGCCCGGTGACGTTGGCGATCCCGCCGATGTTGACGATCGCGCGCGGCTCGTCCGTGCCGAAGATCGCCGCGTGGAACGCCGGTACCAGCGGTGCGCCCTGGCCGCCGGCGGCGATGTCGCGGCTGCGGAAGTCGGCGACGACGTCGATGCCGGTCAGCTCCGCCAGCAGCGCCGGCGCGTTGAGCTGCAGCGTGTAACCCGCGTCCGGCCGGTGGCGGATCGTCTGGCCGTGCACGCCGATCGCACGCACGTCGGCCGCGTCGACCTCCGCGTGGCGCAGAACGTCTTCCGCGGCGGCGGCGTACAGCCGCGTCAGGTGCTGCGCGGCCACCGCCGCGCGATGGCAGTCGTCCCAGCCGGCGGAGTTCAGCAGCAACAGCTCGCGCCGCAGCTCCGCCGTGAACTCGTGATGCGCGTGCGACTTGATTGCCGGTCGCAGCCCGCCCAGATCGACGAGCAGCGCATCGACGCCGTCGAGGCTCGTGCCGGACATCAAACCGATGTAGAGCGCCTTCGCTCGCGTCATAGGTCGTTCCTCGCCTGCGAGGTGGCATCAATTAGACTCCGCGCTCGCACTTTGCGCCAGCCGGTGAACGCCGGATGCGGCCGCCTCGCCCGATGTCCCACCACGATTCCGACTACCCCATCACGCCCGAAGTCGAACGCGCGCTCGCGCTGGTCAAGCGCGGCTGCGACGAACTGCTGATCGAAGCCGAGTTCGCGCGCAAGCTCGCGCGCGCGCAGGCGACCGGCAAGCCGCTGCGCTGCAAGCTCGGGCTCGATCCGACCGCGCCCGACATCCACCTCGGCCACACGGTGGTGCTCAACAAGCTTCGACAGCTGCAGGACCTCGGCCACACGGTGATCTTCCTGATCGGCGACTTCACGTCGATGATCGGCGACCCGAGCGGCCGCAACACGACACGCCCGCCGCTGACCCGCGAGCAGATCGAGGCGAACGCGAAGACCTACTTCGAACAGGCCGCGCTCGTGCTCGACCGCGCGAGGACCGAGATCCGCTACAACTCCGAGTGGTCGATCCCGCTCGGCGCCGACGGCATGATCAAGCTCGCCGCCAAGTACACGCTGGCGCGGCTGCTCGAGCGCGACGACTTCGCCAAGCGGATGCGCGAGAACGCACCGATCGCGATGCACGAGCTGCTCTATCCGCTGATGCAGGGTTACGACTCGGTCGCGCTGCAGGCGGATCTGGAGCTCGGCGGCACCGACCAGAAGTTCAACCTGCTGGTCGGCCGCGAGCTGCAGCGCCACTACGGCCAGGAGCCGCAGTGCATCCTAACGATGCCGCTGCTCGAAGGGCTCGACGGCGTCGAGAAGATGTCGAAATCGAAGAACAACTACGTCGGCATCACCGAACCGCCGTTCGAGATGTTCGGCAAGATCATGTCGATCTCCGACGAGCAGATGTGGCGCTGGTACGACCTGCTGTCGATGCGTTCGAATGACGAGATCGCGCAGTTGAAGCGGCAGGCGCAGGAAGGGCGCAATCCGCGCGACATCAAGGTGCTGCTCGCCAAGGAGATCGTCGCACGCTTCCATTCGAGCCGCGACGCCGACCTCGCTGAATTCGAGTTCATGGCGCGCTTCAGGGCAGGGGCCGTGCCGAACGAGATGCCGGAGTTCAGCTTTGCCGCCGGCGACAAGGGCGGCATCGCGATCGCCGCGCTGCTCAAGGAAGCCGGGCTCGCACCGTCGACCTCGGAGGCGATCCGCAACGTCGAGCAGGGCGGCGTCAAGATCGACGGCCGGAAGATCGCCGACCGCGCGCTGCTCGTGAAACCCGGGACCTACGTCGTGCAGGTCGGCAAGCGCAAGTGGGCGCGCGTGACCGTGCGCTGATCAGGCGGCGGAAGGCACGCGGCTGCGCTCGGCGAATACGCGCCCGAACGTTTCGCGCAGCGGCCTCACCTCGGCCCGCACGAGCACGCCGCGGCGAACGAGTTCCTCGTGCAATCGCGGCAGCTTGTAGTGCGGCACCGCCGGAAACAGGTGGTGCTCGACGTGGTAGTTGACGTGATGCGGGAACAGCACGAGCCGTCCGAGCGGGCCGACCAGGTTCGTGCGCGCGGCCGTCAGCGGCGTCGACAGATCGCTCACCGCGCCATGCTCGCAGATCGCGCGCAGCCGCAGGATCGGCTGGATCACGGTCGCGAGCGGCAGCGTCCATAGCACGAGAAAGCGCACCAGCGCATCGGTTCCGCCGAGCGCGAACGCGACGATCGGCGCGCCGGCGTGAAACGCGACCACGCCCCAGCGGTCGCGTCGCGCTGCGTGTCGTAACGCGGGCGAGGTGTCGTCGAGCGGGCGCTGCGCCTGCTGCGTCTGCGTATTGATCGCCGGGTTGCCGAAGAAGTACGCGAAGGTCTTGAACGCGGTGAGGCCGGCGATGTCCTTCGCGAGCTTCTTCAGCAGGTACGCCTTGCCGCGCGGATAGCCGCCGTGCAGCGCGATGTCCGGATCGACGTCGCCGTACAGGTGGTTGTGGTGCAGCCGGTGGATCACGCGATAGCTGCACATCGAGACGCCGCCCAGCGTACCTACCAGGCGGCCGACCAGATTGTTGAGCCAGCGCGTCTCGAACAGACGATAGTGCGCGGCATCGTGCGCCAGCACGAACAGCGCATGCTGTTGCGTGCCGATCAGCAGCACGGCGGGCACGACGATCCACCAGGTGAAGTGCGTCCACGCGACGCCGACCGCGACCGCGATCAGCGCGAACGTCTGCGCGACCGCGAGCGTCGAGCGCCACGGATCGAGCCGGGTCAGCTCCGCCAGCACCTCCGCCGGCAGCAGCTTGCGGACATTGACCGCCGCCGCGCCGCGTAGATCGTCGCGGAACTCCTCGCCCTGTCTTGCTCGCATGTCCATCGCGATGCGGGCCGTGGAATTCAAGCGCCGGCAAACGCGCGCTCGATGATCTGCGCGAACGCGGCTCCGGCGGGCAGCGTGCCGAAGCACGCACCCCAATCGCCTTGCAGCCGCGACGCGCAGAACGCGTCGGCGACCTCCTTCGGCGCGTGCCGCACGAGCAGCGCGCCCTGCATCGCAAGCGCGATCCGCTCGGTGAGCCGCCGCGCGACCGGCTCGCGTTCCGCCGGATCGGCAAGATCGCGCCGCAAGGATTCGACGAACGCATCGAGCCGCGCGTCGCCGCCGCGCGCCGCGTCCAACTCGTCGAACAGCGCGGCCAGACTTTCGCCGTTGCGGTTCGCCGCGCGCATCACGTCCAGGCACATCACGTTGCCCGAGCCTTCCCAGATCGAATTGACCGGCGCCTCGCGGTAGATGCGCGGCATGATCGAATCCTCGACGTAGCCGTTGCCGCCGAGCACTTCCATTGCCTCCTCGGCGAACGGCGCGAGCCGCTTGCAGATCCAGTACTTCGCCGCCGGCGTCAGCAGCCGGCGCAGCGCCTGTTCGTGCTCTTCGGTGCGGTCGTACGCGGCGGCGAGCCGCAGCGCGAGCGCGGTCGCCGCTTCGGACTCGAGCGCCAGATCCGCGAGCACGTTGCGCATCAGCGGCTGCTCGACGAGCCGGCGGCCGAACGCGCTCCGATGGCGCGCGTGATGGATCGCCTGCACGAGCGCCTGCCGCATCAGCCCGCCGCTCGCGGTCGCGCAGTCGAGCCGCGTGTAGTTGACCATTTCGAGGATCGTCGCCACGCCGCGGCCTTCTTCGCCGACGCGCCAGGCGAGCGCCTGCTCGAATTCGACCTCGGCGCTCGCGTTCGAGCGGTTGCCGAGCTTGTCCTTCAGCCGCACGAGCCGCAGCGCGTTGCGCGCGCCGTCGTCCAGATGCCGCGGCAGGAAGAAGCAGGTCAGCCCGCCCGGCGCCTGCGCGAGGACGAGGAACGCGTCGCACATCGGCGCCGAGAAAAACCACTTGTGTCCGGTGATCCGGTACGCGCCGTCGCGACCCGCGGGTTCGGCGCGCGAGGTGTTGCTGCGCACGTCGGAGCCGCCCTGCTTTTCGGTCATGCCCATGCCGATGCTCGCGCCGGTCTTGCTCCGGATCGGCGCGAAGCGCGGGTCGTAGTTGCGCGCGTACAGCCGCGGCAGCCAGATGTCGGTCATCGCGGGCAGGCCCGCCGCATGCTTCGCGAGCACCGCGATCGACGCATAGGTCATCGTCATCGGGCACTGCGTGCCGCTTTCGACCTGCCCGTACAGGACGTAGGCGGCTGCGCGCGCCGCGTGCGCGCCGGCACGCGGCTCGGCCCACGGCGACGAGTGCAGCCCCGCGCCGAAGCCGAGCGCCATCAGTTCGTGATACGCGGGATGGAATTCGACTTCGTCGCGTCGGTTGCCGATGCGATCGTGCGTGTGCAGCGTCGGCGGGTTGCGGTTCGCCGCGGCGCCAAGGGCGATCGTCTCGACACGGCCGAGCTGCGCGCCGAACTCGGCGAGCCAGGCTTCGGCCCAGCCCGCGCCCGCGCGGCGCACCGCCTCCTGCAACGCAAGGTCGGCCGTGTAAAGGTCGTAGTCCTCGAGCGGCGGCGACTGATTGGGGGACTCTTCGACGTGCGCGGCCGTGCTGCGCCGGGTGGTCTGATCCATGCCGCTTCGCTCCTACAATGCCCGCATGATTGCGCTGATCCAGCGTGTCGCGCAAGCGCGCGTTCTCGTCGACGCCCGAGTGGTCGGCGCCATCGGTCCCGGGCTGCTCGCGCTCGTCTGCGCCGAACGCGGCGACGGCGAAGCGCAGGCCGATGCGCTGCTGTCGAAGGTGCTCGGCTATCGCGTGTTCGCCGACGAGGCCGGCCGGATGAACCGCAGCGTGCGCGACGTCAGTGGCGGACTGCTGCTGGTGCCGCAGTTCACGCTGGCTGCGGACACGAACACCGGCACGCGGGCGAGCTTCACGCCGGCCGCGCCGCCGGACGAGGGCCGGCGGCTGTTCGAGCACTTCGTCGCGCAGGCGCGCGGGCAGCACGCCCCGGTCGAAACCGGCGAATTCGGTGCGCACATGCAGGTCCAATCGACCAACGACGGTCCGGTCACGTTCTGGTTGCGCGTCGCACCGAAAGCGTAGCGCTGCAGGCGGGGCTTCCGGCCCCGCCGAGCTTGCGTCCGGATGCGTACACTCTGGCCCAGAGGATGCAGGAGGTGGCGATGAAACTGACGAGCAATTCGTTTGCCGATGGCGGCAGGATTCCCGGCGAGTTCGCGTTCGCGGTGCCCGACCCGTCGCACCACGTCAAGCTGTCGTCCAACAGGAACCCGCACCTGGCGTGGGACGATGTGCCGGCGGGCACGAAGTCCTTCGTGCTGATCTGCCACGACTACGACGTGCCGAGCAAGCCGGACGACGTCAACCAGGAGGGGCGCGAGATCCCTGCGTCGCTGCCGCGCGTCGACTTTTTCCACTGGGTGCTGGTCGACATCCCGGCGGCGACGCGTTCGATCGAAGCCGGCGCCTATTCGCACGCGGTGACGCCGCGCGGCAAGAACGGTCCGGCCGCGATCAACGGCACGCGCCAGGGCATCAACGACTACACCGGCTGGTTCGCCGGCGACCACGACATGGAGGGCGACTACTACGGCTACGACGGCCCGTGCCCGCCGTGGAACGACTCGATCGTCCATCACTACGTGTTCACGCTGTACGCGCTGGACATCGAACGCGTGCCGCTCGAAGGCCGCTTCACCGGCGCCGACGTGCGCCGCGCGATCGAAGGCCACGTGCTCGCCTCAGCGAAGATCACCGGCACCTACACGTTGAACCCCAGGCTGGCGTGAAGCCGACGCCGGCGACGCTTCTGCTGATCCGCCACGGCGAAACCGCCTGGAACGCCGAGCATCGCATCCAGGGCAGCCTCGACATCCCGCTGTCGGCGACTGGAATCTGGCAGGCGGGCCGGCTCGCCGAGCGGCTCGCCGCCGAGCGCATCGACGCCGTCTACACGAGCGATCTCGCGCGCGCGTGGCTCACGGCCGAGCCGATCGCCGCACGGCACGGGGTCGAGCTGCGCGCCGATATCCGGCTGCGCGAACGCTGCTTCGGCGTCTTCGAGGGCCACACGCTCGAAGAGATCGCCGCGCGCTGGCCGGCCGAGTTCGCCGCGTGGCGCGAGCGCGACCCGGCCTGGGCGATGCCCGAGGGCGAATCGGGCGCCGGGTTCATCGAACGCGTCAACGCGGCGCTGCACGACATCGCGTGCGCCTGGGCCGGCGCGACCGTCGCGGTCATCGCCCACGGCGGCGTGCTCGACGTTGCCTACCGTACCGCGCGCGCGCTCGCCTGGGATGCGCCGCGCGAGCACGTGATGGCCAATGCGGCGATCAACCGCATCGCCGCCGCTGCACCGCCGCTGCGCCTGGAGATCGTCGACTGGGGCGACGTCGCCCACCTGTCGGAAGCGCGCGACGAGACCTTGACCTAGGGTCAGTCGTGCGTGCGCGGCCTTCGTAGACTCGCGGCATGCGAGTCACCCTCGATCTGGTCGTGACTTTCGCCACCAGCGTCGGCATCGGCCTGCTGGTCGGCATCGAACGCGAGCGCAACCCGTTCGCGAAGGCGGGGCTGCGCACCTTCGCGCTGATCGCGGTGCTCGGCACGCTGTGCGCGCTGCTCGCGCGCGAGGCCGACTCGGGATGGGTGCTCGCGCTCGGGCTCGCGATCGTCGGTGCGGCGATCGCGGGTGCGTATTTCGCCGATCCGCGCACGACCGCCGACGACTCCGGCACCACGACGGTGATTGCCGCGCTGGTCGTCTACGCGCTCGGCGCGCTGAACTACTACGGCGAGCCGATGCTGGCGGTCGCGCTCGGCGTGGGCATGACCGCGCTGCTGTACTTCAAGGCCGAGTTGGAAGGCACCGCGCAAAAGCTCACCGCGCGCGACATCCGCTCGATGCTGCAGTTCGCCGCGGTCAGCCTGGTCGTGCTGCCGCTGCTGCCGAACGAGGCCTACGGCCCGTACGGCGTGCTGAACCCGTTCCACATCTGGCTGATGGTCGTTCTGGTGTCGGGCGTGAGCCTGGCGGGTTACGTCGCGTGGCGGCTGACGCTCGCGCGCAAGGGCCTGCTGCTCACCGGCGTGCTCGGCGGGCTCGTGTCGAGCACCGCGACCACGCTCGTCTACGCGCGCCACGCCCGCCAGGCGACGCACACGCCGGCGGCATCGCTGGTCGTGATCGTGCTCGCCAACGCGACGATGCTGGCGCGCGTGCTGCTGATCGTCGCGATCGTTGCGCCGCGCGCGGCGCCGACCATCGCGGTGCCGATCGTGCTGGCGTTGCTGCTCGCCGCCCCCGCGGTCGCGCTGCGCTGGCGTTCGGTCGGCACCGAGATCGGCGACGGCGGCGACGACTACCGCAACCCGACCAACCTGCTCGCCGCGCTCGCGTTCGGCGCGCTGTACGCGGCGATCCTCGTCGTCTCGGCCTGGCTGTCGGACAAGGTCGGCGCGCAGGGCGTCTACGGGCTCGCGGTCGTCTCGGGGCTGACCGATGTCGACGCGATCACGCTGTCGTCGCTGCAGCTGTTCAACACCGCCACGCTGTCGGCGACCGCCGCCGCGACCGCGATCTCGCTCGCCGTCGGCGCCAACCTCGTGCTGAAGTCGCTGCTCGTCTACGGCGCCGGCGGCCGCACGATCGGCTTGAGCACGATGGCCGCCTTCTCCGGCCCGCTCGCAGGGCTGGCCGGCGGCGTCGCGCTGCTGCGCTGGCTGGCGTGACCGCTCCAGGGTCCGTTGACGAATGCTTGCCGCGGCACCTCTGCGAACGGGATGGCACGCCCCTCAACGCGGAGGCCACGGAGAACGCCTCGTCGTCTGTTCTCAGTGGTCTCGGTGTTTCCGTGGTTCGATCCGCCCCCTTTTCGCGGCCGCAGGATTCACCACCGAAACACCGAGACCACGGAGAAGGGCAAATCCGACCCGACTGGCATAATTTCCCCGCCATCCCGACCTGCGTGACTGGCGAATCGAAGAGTGCAAACACTCGGGAAGCGCAGGACCTCCGTAGCCGCTCGCCTGGGCCCGATGGCAAGTGATCCGTCCCACTTGCAACCGCGCCCCACGAGGAATCCATGTTCAGCCGCAGCACGCACACCATCGCCAACGTCGACCCCGAACTGTGGGCGGCGATCACCGCCGAGAACACGCGCCAGGAAGAACACATCGAACTGATCGCGTCCGAGAACTACGCGAGCCCCGCGGTGATGGCCGCGCAGGGCACGCAGCTCACCAACAAGTACGCCGAGGGCTATCCGGGCAAGCGCTACTACAGCGGCTGCGAGCACGTCGACGTCGCCGAGTCGCTCGCGCTCGAGCGTCTGAAGCAGATCTTCGGCCTGCCGACGATCGAGATCGCCGCCAACGTGCAGCCGCACTCGGGCGCGCAGGCCAACGAAGCGGTGTTCCTCGCGCTGCTCACGCCCGGCGACACGATCATGGGCATGAGCTTGGCCGAAGGCGGGCATCTGACGCACGGCATGGCGCTGAACATGAGCGGCAAGTGGTTCAAGGTCGTCAGCTACGGCCTGAACGAGCGCGAGGAGATCGACTACGACGCGATGGAGCAGCTCGCGCACCAGAAGCGTCCGAAGCTGATCATCGCCGGCGCCTCGGCGTATTCGCTGCGCATCGACTGGGCGCGCTTCGCCAAGGTCGCGCGCGACATCGACGCGTACTTCATGGTCGACATGGCGCATTACGCCGGGCTGATCGCCGCGGGGCTGTATCCGAGCCCGGTGCCCTATGCCGACGTGATCACCTCGACCACGCACAAGACGCTGCGCGGCCCGCGCGGCGGGCTGATCCTGATGAAGCCGCACCTGGAGAAGCAGATCAACAGCGCGGTATTTCCCGGGCTGCAGGGCGGTCCGCTGATGCACGTGATCGCCGCCAAGGCGGTCGCGTTCAAGGAAGCGCTCGCGCCCGAGTTCCGCGCCTACCAGCAGCAGGTCGCGACCAACGCGCGCGTGATGGCCGAGACGCTGGTCAAGCGCGGGCTGCGCATCGTCAGCGGTCGCACCGAGAGTCACCTGATGCTGGTCGACCTGCGCGCCAAGGGCATCACCGGCAAGGATGCCGAAGCGGTGCTCGGCCAGGCGCACATCACCGTCAACAAGAATGCGATCCCGAACGATCCAGAAAAGCCGATGGTCACGAGCGGCATCCGCCTCGGTTCGCCGGCGATGACCACGCGCGGCTTCAAGGAAGCGGAGGCCGAGCAGACCGCCAACCTGATCGCCGACATCCTCGACAACCCGCGCGACCCCGCCACCGTCGCGCGCGTGCGCGAGGAAGTGGGCCGGCTCACGCGCAGGTTCCCGGTCTATGGGTGAGGATTGCGGATCGCGGATCGCGGATCGCGCTGAACGCAGCACACCGCTGTTTGCCATGCACGCGGCCCCCCGCACTGCGGGGACCCAACGCAATCCGCAATCCGAGCAGCGCGATCCGAGATGAAGTGCCCCTTCTGCGGCCACCTCGACACGCAGGTGATCGATTCGCGCGCCTCCGATGAAGGCGCGACGATCCGCCGGCGGCGGCGCTGCCTGTCGTGCGACAAACGGTTTACCACCTACGAGCGAGTCGAACTGGCGCTGCCCACCATCGTCAAGCGCGGCGGCAGTCGGGCGGATTACGATCGCGAGAAGTTGCGCGCATCGATGCTGCTTGCCCTGCGCAAACGCCCGGTGCCGCGTGAGGCGGTCGACGACGCGATCGGCCGCATCGAGGACAAGCTGCTGTCTTCCGCGCAGCGCGAGATCAAGAGCGAGAAGCTCGGCGAGCTGGTGATGCGCGAGCTGAAGCGCCTCGACAAGGTGGCCTACATCCGATTCGCGTCGGTGTATCGGAGTTTCGAAGATGTCGACGAGTTCGCCGAAGTGGTCAAGGAAGTCCGCCCGCCGCGCAAGCGGCGCACGTAACGCCGCGCTCGCAGCCGTCGCGGCCGCCTTCGTCGCGGCGTGCAGCGGTGGCGGCGGCGACGCCGGCATCGGTCTGCCGCCGGGGCAGGGGCCGATCAATTGGGGCGCGGTGCAGACGCTGGCGACGAATGCGAGCGCGAATGCGAGCAGCGTGACGTCGCCTGCGGCAACGATCGATGGCAACGGGCTCGCGTCGGTGCTGTGGAGCCAGATCGGGATGCCGCTGCCCGGCGGCGGGTTTAGTACGGTGCCTCTTGTCGGGGCCGCGGACAGCAGCAGTGGAACAACGTTCGGCGCTGCTCAGGCGATCGAGCTCTCCGCCGGATTCAGTGCGGGCGACCAGATCAGCGACCTCAGTGCCCGCGCCGGAACGAGCAATACCGCTGTCTGGCGGCGCCGGCTCGCGTCGAACAACAGCATGCAGATCGGCAGTGCCAATCGCGAAGCCGGCGGATGGGGAGTCGAGTACTACCCGTCCAATCGCCCGGTCAATGCGCTTACGCAAGAGCTTGCTTATGCCGCGAACACCAGCGGCACGCGCGTTGCCGTGTGGACCGAGTCAGACGTTCAGTTCAACGGCGTTCGGCGCGTCCAGCTCTCGGTGAGATCGGGTGCTGCCGGGTGGTCGCAAGCGCTGTCGGTGAGCGGCACGACGCAGGACGCCTCGCAGCCGACGGTGGCCATCGACTCGGCCGGGGTGGCGATGATCGTCTGGCGCCAGGGGGCTGCTACGGGAGTATTGCGGGCGCGCAGTTACAACACGACCTCAGGACAGTTCGGCAACGAACTTGAAGTTGACCCCGGCCAGTTCACGAACGACACGCGGAATCCGCGCGTCGTCGCGCTCGCACCCGGCAGTTTCCTCGCGACCTGGGAACAGGCAGGTGTCGGTGGCGCGTATGACCTGCGCGCGAACACCGGTTCAGCAACCGCGTGGCAGAACGTCTCTGCGACGTTGGAGCTCGGCGCGGGCACCGTCGATCAGTCGCTCGTCGTCGCAGGCCCTAACGCGACTGCCTACGCTGTCTGGCGTCAGAACAGCACCATCTTCTTCAGCCGCTATGCAGCAGGGACTTGGTCCGTCGCGCGTCAAGTTAGCGGCACCGTCGCGAGCCACACCCCGCGCGTCGCCGTCGACGGCAGCGGCAACGCGATCTTCGTCTGGTTGCAGGCGCCTGCCGGCGGTGGGCTCGACGATCTCTTCTACGCGACTTTCACCGCATCGAACAGCGCGATCTCGGGCGCGTTCCAGCTCGACACGGAGACGACCGGCGCCGCCGCATCGCCCTCGCTGTCGGTCGCAGCCAACGGCGCGGCGGTCGTCGCCTGGCTGCAGAGCGTCGGCGGGCAGAACAACCCGAACGTCGTCGCGCGCGTCTTCCGTCCCTGAGTCGCACCTGCGTCTCATTTGCAGCGTGGCTTGACGCCGGTCAAACGCGGCGCCGCGCCACAGCGCGCGCGCCTTGATTCACCACGCGGCCGTCCTAGATTTATTGCAGTAACAGCCCGGAGAAGGAAATCCCGGTCCGGGCGGGCCGGGGCCGGGTAGCGAGAGCAAGGAGGCTGTGTATGACGACTCGGCTGACACCGTTCGTACGTCGCGATCTCTTCTCGCCGATGTTCGAGGACCTGTTCCGCGACTTCTGGAGCCGGCCGGCATGGACGCCGGCGCTGCTGGAAGGGGAGTTGGAGACCATCGAGCGCGCCCGCATGGACGTGGTGGACAAAGGCGCGAACTACGAAGTCACCGTCGAACTGCCGGGCGTGAAGAAGGACGACATCAACGTTTCGATCGAAGGCTCGCGCGTGCTGATCAGCGCCGAGACCAAGACCGAAAAAGAGAAGAAAGAGGGCGACAAGGTCATCTATGCCGAGCGTTCGGCGGCGCGTTATGCGCGCAGTTTCGAGCTGCCGACGGAAGTGACCGAAGCCGGCGCGGATGCGCATTTCGAGAACGGCGTGCTGATGCTGATGCTGCCGAAGCGCACGCCGACGCCGACGAAACGGCTCGAGATCCACTGAGTTCCTGAGCCTACCGGCGGGATGCCGGAGGGCGGCGGCCGCAAGGGCCGCCGAAGGCCGCTGCGAAGCGGCCTTTTCTTTTCTTGGGCGTGTGGTGTCGCGACACCCGGGCGGGCGTCGTCATCGAAACCCCCGCCGACGGCGGAGCTTTGTACGCTCCGGAACCCGCGCGTTGCCTGCGGGACCAAATGTTCTTTTTGACGCGACGACTCGCCGCAACGCTTCCACTGCCCCCCGCTTGAAAGCAACGCGCCCCGACGCCAGATCCGGCGCCGAGAGTGGATCCCGGTCGACTGGATCCCCGCCCGATCAGGATCGCGGCCGGGACCGATCTAGGAGGTGATTGACTGAATGACGACTGCTCTGACTCCCTTTGTTCGTCGGGATCCCTTTTCGCCGGTGTTCGACGAGTTTTTCCGTGACTTCTTCAGCCGTCCGGCGTGGCTGCCGAGCTCGCTGCTCGACGGCGGCTACTCGATGATCGAACGCGCCCGGATGGACGTGACCGACAGCGGCTCGAGTTACGAGATCACCGTCGATCTGCCCGGCGTGAAGAAGGAGGACATCAACGTCTCGATCGACGGCTCGCGCGTGCTGATCAACGCCGAGACGAAGAACGAGAAAGTGAAGAAGGACGGCGGCGAGGTCATCTACGCCGAGCGTTCGGCGGCCCGCTTCGCGCGCAGCTTCGAGCTGCCCGCCGAAGTCACCGACGCCGGCGCCGAAGCGCACTACGAGAACGGCGTGCTGACGCTGACGCTGCCGAAGAAGGCGGCCGTGCAGGCCAAACGGCTGACCGTTCAGTGAACGACGATCGATCCGCCGGCCCTTGCGGCCGGCGGCTTGAGACTGCGATGGCAGTCATCGGGGCCGCCCGCGCGAGCGGCCCTTTTTCGTCGCCGGCGACCTCCACGGCGCCGCGCGGGACTTGAAACAGGCGCGTCGCGTCCCAGCTTGGGTACATGGCCGCATCGGCGGCCGCCCGACATAAGGAAACGAACCATGGTCAATCTGGTACGCCGCGAGCCCTTCTCGCTGTTCGACGCGCTTTTCGACGAACGCTTCACCGACTTCTTCACCCGCGCGGCCCCGCCGGTGCGCACGGCCGAACTGCCGAGCGTGGCGCGCGCGCGGATGGACGTGATCGACCGGGGCGATCGTTTCGAGGTGCTGGTCGACCTGCCCGGCGTGAAGAAGGAAGACATCCAAGTGACGATCGAAGGGCCGCGTGTTTCGATCAACGCCGAAACGAAGAGCGAGAAGCAGCGCAAAGACGGGGAACGCGTGCTGCACACCGAGCGCTTCGCCGCGAGCTACGCGCGCAGCTTCGAGCTGCCGGCCGAAGTGACCGAAGAGGGCGCGGAAGCGAAGTTCGACGACGGCGTGCTGAAGCTCGCGCTGCCCAAACGCGCGACGGCCGCAAGCAAGCGGCTGCAGATCCGCTGAGTCGCGCACCTCCCTTTGGAAAAGGGGGGTAGGGGGATTCTCAGAAGCACGCCCGCGAGTTGCCGCAACTCAAAATCCCCCTCCTGTCCCCCTTTACGAAAGGGGGACGAGCACAGACGCACCTTCGGTGCGTGTGAATCGGATTCCCCCCTCCTGTCCCCCTTTACGAAAGGGGGACGAGCACAGACGCACCTTCGGTGCGAATGAATCGGATCTCCCCCTCCGGTCCCCGTTTGCGAAAGGGGGGACGGTCCATTCCCGCGGGAGTCCACGAGCGTCATCCCGAAGGCCGCGCCTCTGCCCCGGCCTGCTTGCCTCGGCCCGTAGAATCCGCGCATGTACACCGAGGTCGATCACCAGTTGATGAGCCGCGCGCTGGCGCTCGCGCAGCGCGCGCTCTATCACGCCACGCCGAATCCGCGTGTCGGCTGCGTGATCGCGCGCGACGGCCGCGTGCTCGGCGAAGGATGGACGCAGCCGCCGGGATCGAACCACGCCGAGGTCGAAGCACTGCTCGACGCGCGCCGCAACGGCCATGACCTGCACGGCGCGACCGCCTACATCACGCTCGAGCCCTGCTCGCATTTCGGCCGCACGCCGCCCTGCGCGACCGCGCTGATCGAGGCGCGCATCGCGCGCGTCATCGCCGCCGTCGAGGACCCGAACCCGCAAGTCGCCGGGCGCGGGCTCGAGATGCTGCGCGCCAACGGCATCGACGTGCGCTGCGGTCTGCTGCGCAACGAGGCGATCGAAACGAACATCGGCTTCTTCTCGCGGATGAACCGCGGCCGTCCCTGGGTACGCGTGAAGATTGCCGCCAGCCTCGACGGCAAGACGGCGCTCGACAACGGCGTATCGCGCTGGATCACGTCCGAGGCGGCGCGCGCCGACGGCCACGCGTGGCGCGCGCGTGCCTGCGCGGTGCTCACGGGCATCGGCACCGTGCAGGCCGACGACCCGCAACTGAACGTGCGCCTGGTGCAGACGCGCCGGCAGCCGCTGAGGGTGCTCGTCGACAGCCGGCTCGAGGTCGATCCCGGTGCACGCATCTTCGACGGCGAACCGGTGCTGGTCGCGTGCGCGTTCGCCGACGACGGCAAGGTCGCGCGGCTGCGCGAACGCAACGCGGAAGTGATCGAGCTGCCGAACGAACATGGCAAGGTCGAGCTGGCCACGTTGATGAAGGAACTGGCGCGGCGCGGCGTCAACGAGCTGCACGTCGAGGCGGGCTTCAAGCTCAACGGGTCGCTGGTGCGCGAGGGCGTGGTCGACGAGCTGCTCGTGTATCTGGCGCCGCTGCTGATCGGCGAGGCGCAGGGCATGATCCATCTGCCCGCGTTGTCCGACCTCGCGCACGCGCGGCGGCTGAGCTTCCGGGAAGTGGTGCCGGTCGGCGAAGACGTGCGCATCCTCGCTCGCTGGACCTGAACCACCCCCCTTTGGAAAAGAGGAAGCAGGGGGATTTGCAGTAAGGCGGGGCAAGGGGGATTCGATGTTCACCGGAATCGTTCAAGGCGTCGGCCGCATCGAGCGCGTCGAGCCGCTCGGCGCCGATGCCGGCGTGCGGCTGACGGTCGACGCGCAGCGTGTCCCGCTCGCGGGCGCGCGCGTCGGCGACAGCATCGCGTTGAACGGTGCGTGCATGACGATCACTTCGCTCGCCGGGCAGCGCTTCACCGTCGACGTATCGCGCGAAAGCCTCGCCAGAACCGTCGGGCTCGACGCGCCGGGCGAGGTGAATCTCGAGACCGCGCTCGCGCTCGGCGACAAGCTCGGCGGACATCTCGTATCGGGCCACGTCGACGGCGTCGGCGAAGTGGTGCGCTTCGCGCCGGTCGGCGAGTCGTGGGACCTCGTCGTGCGCGCGCCGCGCGAACTGGCGAAGTACTTCGCCTACAAGGGCTCGGTCGCGGTCGACGGCGTGAGCCTGACGGTCAATCGCGTGACCGATACCGCGGCCGGCTGCGAGCTCGCGATCAATCTGATCCCGCACACGATCGAGGTAACGACGCTCAAGCGCCTGGCGCCCGGTGCGCGCGTGAACCTCGAAGTCGACCTGATCGCGCGCTACGTCGAGCGCATGCTCGCCGCGACGGACGCTTGAGCTGCCTGCGTGATGTCCGGCACGCCGCTGCTGGCGCTCGCCGTGGCCGCGGCGCTGCTTGCGCCGGCGTTCGCCGATGCGCGGCGGCGCGCGTACGCGATCGCTTTCGTCGCCGCGCTCGCGCTGTACTTCGGCCTGACAGCCTTGCCCGCTTCGTTGCCGGGCGATCGTCTGCTCGGCGATCGCTGGAACTGGGCCGGCGGGCTGCTCGCGGCTGCGGGCATGCTGGCGCTCGCGGCGTTGCTGGTGCGGCGCGCCGGCTTTGCGTGGCGCGAGTTCGGCTTCACCTGGGCGCAGCGGCCGGGCTCTTTGCGCGCGGCCGCGCTCGTGGCTCTGCCGGTGCTCGCGCTCAACTACGCGGCGATGACGCTGTCGCGCTTTCGCCTGCCGGGCGTACCGGTGGAAACCTGGCTGTATCAGGCGACCCTGCCGGGGTTCGCGGAGGAGATCGCGTTCCGCGGCGTGCTGCTCGCGTTGGCGGACCGCGCCTTCACTGGGCGCCGGACGATCGGCGGCGCGCCGCTCGGCTGGGGCGGGGTCGTCGTCACCGCGAGCTTCTTCGCCGCGCACGATGTGTCACTGGGCACGGCCTTGGGCGTGCTGCCCGCCGCGTTGCTCTATCTGTGGCTGCGTGCGCGCAGCGGCAGCCTCGTGCTGCCGGTCGTCGTCCACAATGCGTGGAACCTCAGCGTCTATGCGGCACATCTGTGATCAAAGGCCGGCGTTCACCACGGAGGCACCGAGGAGAGCTTTTCTCTGTGTGCTCCGTGTCTCGGTGGTGAAATCACCGACCTGCGCAGGCTGATGAACTTACGACCGAGACACCGAGACCACCGAGAAAAGAAGTTCTCTGTGCCTCTGTGGTGAACAACACTTGCCAAACCGCGAACCATGTCCAGACTCTTCGAACCCATCACCTTCCGCGGCCTGACGCTGCCCAACCGCACCATGGTGTCGCCGATGTGCCAGTACTCGGCGCGCGAGGGCAGCGCCACGGCTTGGCACGCCGCGCATCTCGGCTCGCTTGCGCTTTCCGGCGCGGGACTGCTGTGCGTCGAAGCGACCGCGGTGACGCCCGAGGCGCGCATCACGCCGGGCTGCCTCGGTCTGTGGTCCGACGCGAACGAAGCGGCGCTCGCGCCGATCGTCGCGATGCTGCGCGAAGTCGCGCCGACCAGACTCGGCATCCAGCTTGCGCACGCGGGCCGCAAAGGCTCGAGCCGCGAGCCATGGAACGGCGGCCGGCAGATCCCGCCCGAACAGGGCGGCTGGACCGCGGAGGCGCCGTCGGCGCTCGCCCACGCCGAAGGCGAAACGCCGCCGCGCGCGCTGAGCCGCGCCGATCTGGCGCGACTGCGCGAAGCCTTCGCCGCATCGGCACGCCGCGCGGAGCGGCTTGGCTTCGACGCGATCGAAATCCACATGGCGCATGGCTATCTGCTGCACGAGTTCCTGTCGTCCGTTTCCAACCGGCGCGACGACGAATACGGAGCTTCGCTGGCCAACCGCATGCGCTTTCCGCTCGAAGTGTTCGATGCCGTGCGCGCGGCGTTTCCGGCGTCGAAGCCGGTCGGCGTACGCGTGTCGGCGACCGACTGGCTCGACGGCGAAGAAAGCTGGACGCTCGAGCAGACGATCGAGCTCGCGCAACAGTTGAAGGCGCGCGGCTGCGACTGGATCGACGTGTCGAGCGGCGGCGTTTCGCCGCGGCAGAAGATCGCGCTCGGGCCCGGTTACCAGGTGCCGTTCGCCGAAGCGCTGCGGCGCGCGACGGGACTTCCGACCATCGCGGTGGGGCTGATCACCGAACCCGCGCAGGCCGAAGCGATCGTCGCCGAAGGCCGCGCCGACATGGTCGCGCTGGCGCGCGGCTTCCTGTACGACCCGCGCTGGCCGTGGCACGCCGCCGCCGCGCTCGGCGGCACCGTGCAGGCGCCGCGCCAGTACTGGCGTGCGCTGCCGCGGGGAAGTGCGCCGATCTTCGGCGATATCGCGTTCGGGCAGCGGTAGTGAAAGGGCTTCTTTTCACCACAGAGGCACGGAGGCACAGAGAACCGTTTTTCTCGGCGGTCTCGGTGTCTCGGTGGTGAGTTCATGAGCCTGCGCAGGCCGGTGATTTCACCACCGAGACACGGAGCGCACAGAGAAAAGCTCCTCTCTGTGTCTCTGTGGTGAATACAGACTCGATCGCCCGGCCGCTGTCGCCCGCGCGTAGAATCCGCGTTCCTTTCCGCCCGGTGCGGAGGTCGTGATGCTGCAAGCCGTTCCTTCCCCTTCGTCCACGCCGGCGAAATCGCCGATCGCGTCGATTCCGGAGATCGTCGAGGAGATCCGCAACGGCCGCATCGTCGTGCTGGTCGACGACGAGGATCGCGAGAACGAAGGCGACCTGATCTTCGCCGCCGACTTCGTCACGCCGGAGAAGATCAACTTCCTCGCCAAGTACGGGCGCGGGCTGGTCTGCATGCCGATCACCGCCGAGCACGCGGCGCGGCTGCGGCTCGCGCCGATGGCGCAGCACAACCGCACGGTGCACGGGACCAACTTCACGGTCGCGATCGAGGCGGCCGAAGGCGTTTCAACCGGGATTTCCGCCGCCGACCGCGCGCACACGATCCGCGTGGCCACGCGTCCCGATGCGAAGCCCGAGGACATCGTGCAGCCGGGCCACGTGTTCCCGCTGGTCGCCCAGCCGGGCGGCGTGCTGATGCGCGCGGGCCATACCGAAGCGTGCTGCGATCTCGCGCGCATGGCGGGGCTCACGCCTGCGGCAGTGCTGTGCGAGATCATGAACGACGACGGCACGATGGCGCGGCTGCCGGACCTCGTTCCGTTCGCGCAGCAGCACGGGCTGAAGATCGGCACGATCGCCGACCTGATCCACTATCGGGCCGCGACCGAGTCGCTGATCACGCGCGTCGGCGCGCGCCGTGTGCGCACGTTCGCCGGCGAGTTCGAACTGGTCGCGTACCGCGACACGCCGAGCGGCGCGCCGCACCTGGCGCTTGTCAAAGGGCCGATCGATCCGCAGCGCGAGGTGCTCGTCCGCGTGCACGAGCCGACTTCCGTGCTCGACCTGATCGACACCGAGGTCAGCGTCCATTCGTGGCCGTTCGGAAGAGCGCTCGCGCGCATCGCGCGGGCCGAAGCCGGCGTGTTGATCCTGCTGAACTGCGCCGAGCCGGTCGACCGGCTGTTCGACAAGTTCGGTGCGCTGGCCGACATCGATGCCGGCAAGTCGCCCGCGCCGCGCTCGGCGAAGATGGATCTGCGCACCTACGGCATCGGCGCGCAGATCCTGCGCGATCTGAACGTCGGCACGATGAAGCTGCTCGCCCGCCCGCGCAAGATGCCGTCGATGGCGGGCTTCGGATTGCACGTGACCGGCTACCTCGAGGAATAAGGACGCCATGGCCATCGACTTCATCGCTCCCGACCTCGACGGCGAAGGTCTGCGCATCGGCCTCGTGCAGTCGCGCTTCAACGAATGGGCCGGGCAGGCGCTCGCGCGCGCCTGCCTCGACGAGCTGGTCGAGCTCGGCGTCGACGAGGACGACATCACGCACGTGACCGTGCCGGGCGCGCTCGAAGCGCCGGTGGCCCTCGCCAAACTCGCCGCGACCGGCGACTTCGACGCGCTGATCGCCGTCGGCTGCGTGATCCGCGGCGAAACCTATCACTTCGAGATCGTCGCCCGCGAATCGGCGCGCGGCGTGGCGCGCGTCGCGCACGACTACGGAGTGCCGGTGGCCAACGCGATCCTGACGACCGACACCGAGGAGCAGGCGCGCGAGCGCGTCTTCGAGAAAGGCCGCGATGCCGCGCGCGTGGCGGTCGAGATGGCCAACCTGATGTGGACGCTCGAGGAAGCCGGCGAGGACGCGGAAGAGGCGCTCGACGAGGAGCGTTAGCCCGGATGAGCGCGCGCGAAGCGGTCAAACCCAGAAGCGGCGGGCGCAGCGCGCGCCGGCGCGCGCGCGAGTACGCGCTGCAGGGGCTTTATCAGTGGCTGGTCGGCGGCCAGGACGTGGCCGCGATCGAAGGCCATCTGATGGAGACCGAGGGCTTCGACAAGGCCGACGTCGCGCACTTCCGCGAGGTCCTGCACGGCGCGACCGAGGGCGCCGACGCGCTGCGCGCCGAGTTCGCACGCTTCATCGACCGCGACATCAAGGAACTGTCGCCGGTCGAACACGCGATCCTGCTGATCGGCGCGTACGAGCTGAAGCACCGGCAGGAGATCCCGTACCGCGTCGTGATCAACGAGGCGGTCGAACTCGCCAAGAGCTTCGGCGGCACCGAAGGCTTCAAGTACGTCAACGGCGTGCTCGACAAGGTCGCCGCCGCGCTGCGTCCGCACGAAACGGGGCGCTGAAGGCCCGTCGGCGGTCGGCCGTCGGGCGTCGAGGGTCGGTCGACGCGGGACGGGAATGAACGAATTCGAACTGATCGCCCGCTACTTCACGCGGCCCACGCGCGAGCGGGCCGGCGTCGGCGACGACTGCGCGCTGATCGACGCGGGCGACGTCACGCTCGCGATCACCACCGACATGCTGCTCGCGGGCCGGCACTTCTTCGCCGACGCCGACGCCGAGGCGCTCGGCCACAAGGCGCTCGCGGTCAACCTCTCCGACCTGGCCGCCGCGGGCGCCGCGCCGCGCTGCTTCTTCCTTTCACTGGCCCTGCCGCGCGCGGACGAGGTCTGGCTCGCGGCGTTCGCGCGCGGACTGTTCGCGCTCGCCGATACGCATGGCTGCGCGCTGCTCGGCGGCGACACCACGCGCGCGCCGGAACTGCGGGTCGACGAGCGCGCGGTCGACGGCCCGCTGACGATCTCGATCACCGCGATCGGCGAAGTGCCGCGGACGGCCGTGCGCACGCGCGCCGGCGCGCGCGCGGGCGACGACCTGTGGGTGTCCGGCACCGTCGGCGATGCCGCGCTCGCGCTCGCTCATCGTTCGGGCGAGGCGGCCGCGTTGGACGCGGCCGACCTGGCCGTCTGCCGCGCGCGGCTCGAGCGGCCCGCGCCCCGGGTCAAACTGGGCATCCGCTTGCGCAAACTGGCCACCGCCGCGATCGACGTCTCCGACGGGCTGCTCGGCGACCTGGGCCACATCCTCGAGCGGTCGCAGCTCGGCGCCCGCGTCGACTGGCCGGCGGTGCCGCGGTCGGACGCGCTGCGGCAGCAGCCGGAGGCGCTGCAGCGGCGCTGCGCGCTCGCCGGCGGCGACGACTACGAACTGCTGTTCACGGCCCCCGCGTCCGCCCGCGCGGAAGTGCTGGCCGCGGCCGCTGGAGCGGGCGTGGCGGTCACCCGGATCGGGACGATGACCGCGCACGCGGGACTCGAAGTGCTCGACGCCGACGGCGCGCTATTGGACACTACGTACCGCGGATACGACCACTTCGGGCGATGAACGCTTCCCTGCCGCCGCAGTCCATGCCGGAGCACCCGAATCGCAGCGCGGGCGATGCGCCGGCCGCCGGCGACGGGGCGCGGCGGCCGACCTGGCGCTTCCTGCGCGAGCACCCGCTGCACATGATCGCGCTCGGCTTCGGCAGCGGCATGCCGCGGACCGTCCCCGGCACCTGGGGCACGCTGTTCGCGTGGGGCAGCTTCATCGCGCTCGACCGCTGGCTCACCGACGCCGGCTGGCTCGCGGCGATCGGCGTTGGGCTCGCGCTCGGCGCCCGGGCCGCGCAACGCACCGGCGAGCGGCTGGGGCGGGCGGATTCGGGCCACATCGTGATCGACGAGATCATCGCCTTCTGGATCGTGCTCGTGATGCTGCCGGATGCGACCGCCAACCCGCTGCTGCAGCAGGCTTTCGCCTTCCTGCTGTTCCGCATCCTCGACATCGCGAAGCCGCCGCCGATCCGTGCGCTCGACGCGCGCTGGAAAACCGGCATCGGCGTGATGGCCGACGACCTCGTCGCCGCGTTCTACACGCTGTTGGCGTTCGCGCTGTGGCACCGGCTCGCCTGACGGACGCACCGATGAACGACATCGTCGACCACATCGCGCGGCTTGCCGAACGGCTCGGCGCGCTGCTCGTCGAGCAGCGGCTGGTGCTGGCCACGGCCGAGTCGTGCACGGCCGGCGGCATCGGCTTCGCGGTGACGCAGGTCGCGGGATCGAGCGGCTGGTACGACCGCGGCTTCATCGTTTACTCGAACGAGGCGAAGCAGCAGGTGCTCGGCGTTTCGCCCGTCTACCTGCGCGATTTCGGCGCCGTCAGCGAACCGGTCGCGCGCGCGATGGCCTTCGGCGCGCTGACGCACAGCCAGGCGCAGATCGCGGTTGCGGTCACCGGCATCGCCGGGCCGGGCGGCGGCACGCTCGACAAGCCGGTCGGCACCGTGTGTTTCGCGTGGGCCATCAAACGCGATCCGGCCGCCGCGCCCTGGGTCAAGACCGCGACGCGCCGGTTCGAAGGCGACCGCGCGGCCGTTCGCACGCAAGCGATCGTCGCAGCGCTCGAAGGGCTCATCTCGCTGCTCGAACAGCGTCAGGACGTTTAAGTCGTGCCCTGGCCGGGATGCTGCCGGCTGGCTGCGGGATCGGGTTCACCACAGAGGCACAGAGGCACGGAGATCTTCTTCTCTCCGCGTTCTCGGCGATGAAACATTCAGCCTTCGAAGGCTGCGGTTTCACCACCGAGCGCACCGAGGACACCGGGAACGACGCTATCCTCTGCGCGTCCGTGGTGATCAAACCCATGGGTTCCCGATGACCGAACTTTTTCCCGGGTTCACGGCCGACGCGCGCCGGGTCAACGGCGTGCGCATCCACTTCCGCACCGGCGGCAGCGGCCCGCCGCTGCTCCTGCTGCACGGCTTTCCGCAGACGCACGCGCTGTGGCATCGCGTGGCGCCGCGGCTCGCGCGGCACTTCACACTGGTGATGCCCGACCTGCGCGGCTACGGCGACTCGGAAAAGCCACCCGGCGACGCCGACCACGCGAACTACAGCAAGCGCACGATGGCGCGTGATCAGGTCGAGCTGATGGCAAGCCTCGGCTTCGCGCGCTTCGCGGTGTGCGGGCATGACCGCGGCGGGCGCGTGGCGCACCGGATGGCGCTCGACCATCCGCAGGCGGTAAGCCGGCTGATGCTGCTCGACATCTCGCCGACGCTCACGATGTACGAGCGGACGACGATGGACCTGGCGCGCGCCTACTACCACTGGTTCTTCCTGATCCAGCCGGTGCCGCTGCCCGAAAAGCTGATCGGCGCCGACCCGGTCTTCTATCTGCGCCGCAGCCTGGGCGGCTGGGGCGTGCACGGACTCGAGATCTTCGATCCGCGCGCGCTCGCCGAATACGAGCGCTGTTTCGCCGACCCGGCCGCGATTCACGCGATGTGCGAGGACTACCGGGCGGCCGCCTCGATCGACCTCAAGCACGATCGCGCCGACGCCGCCGCACGCATCGAATGCCCGCTGCGCGTTCTGTGGGGTGAACGCGGCGTCGTGCACCGGCTCTTCACGCCGATCGCCGACTGGCAGGCGAAAGCGCGACTGCGGGTCAGCGGCCGCACGACACCGACCGGGCACTACATCGCCGAGGAAGCCCCGGACCTGCTCGTCGAGGAGGTTCTGAGCTTTTTCGCGGGTGCGAGCTGAACGCCGCGCGCGAACGCTGCGCTCTTGATCCGGACCTTCGGCTGCGCGCGTCGTCGCCAATTCGCGGGACGCTGCGTGCACTCCCGCATGCGACGATTCGCCTGACGGTTTTCCGCAAGCCGCGATGAGACCCTCGACGATCGAACCGCCGCTGCGCCTCGGGCTCGCCTTTTTCAGCGACGAGGACGAGCGTTTCGTGCGCGCGCTCGTGGTGTCGATGGCTTCGGAAGTGCTGCCATGGGTCGTCGCCGACGAGGCGCCCGTCCACGCGCTGCTGCTGGCGCGGGGGCTGCGCCGGCGCGATGCCGAGGACGCGGCGATCCTGCTGCTCGGCGCCGACGCGGCGGCGGAGGCCACGCGCCTGTACGGCGACGCGATGCCGCCGATCGCGTTGCGCAAGCCGCTGCGCCCATCGCATCTGAAGATCGTGCTCGAGATGGCCGCGGCAAGCCTCGTGCCGGAGCACGTCGCCGGTTTGCTGCCGCAGACGCGCCCGCGCGTCGACGTCGAATTCGATCCGCTGGCGTTTCGCTGACGCTTCGCGTGTGTCGCCGCCGATCGCGGCGCCCTCGAAATCCCCGCGCGCTTCGTTCGCGCCCCTTGTGAAATCCCCCGCACGCTTCGCGTGCGCCCCCTTTTTCAAAGGGGGCTGATGCTCGACCCCCCTTTGGAAAAGGGGGTAGGGGGACTTCGAGGTCCAGCGACCCGCGTCGGTCGATCTCCGAACGCCGAATCCCCCCACAACGCGTGACCCTTAGACTCCGCTTCTGGACTCCACCAGATCGGCCCGCGCGGAGCGCTCATGCCCTCGGAAATACTGCTGCTGCTCGTCCTGATCCTGCTGAACGGCGTCTTCGCGATGTCCGAAATCGCGCTGGTGACCGCGCGCAAGGCGCGGCTGCAGTTGCTGGTCGATCAGGGCGACCGCGGCGCGGCGGCGGCGATGGCGCTGAACGAGGAGCCGACGCGCTTCCTGTCGACGATCCAGGTGGGCATCACGTCGATCGGCATCCTGAGCGGCATCGTCGGCGAGGCCGCGTTCGCCGCGCCGTTGACCATCTGGCTGGTGCAGATGGGCGCCGAAGCGAAGATGGCGCAGATCGCGGCGACCGGACTGGTGGTAGTCGTCGTCACCTACTTTTCGATCGTGCTCGGCGAGCTGGTCCCGAAGCGCGTCGGGCAGATCGCCGCCGAGACGATCGCGCGCCGCGTCGCGCGGCCGATAAGCTGGCTCGCGCTCGTCGCCAAGCCCTTCGTCCGGCTGCTGTCGGGGTCGACCGACCTGCTGCTGCGACTGCTCGGCGTCAAGGGCCGCGGTGCCGCGGCGGTGACCGAGGAGGAGATCCACGCGCTGATCCAGGAGGGCTCCGAATCGGGCGTGATCGACGAGCAGGAGCGCGCGATGGTGCGCAACGTATTCCGCCTCGACGACCGCCAGATCGCCTCGCTGATGACGCCGCGCTCGGATATCGTCTATCTGGACCTCGAGGAACCCTTCGAGGACAACCTGAAGAAGGTGCTGGAAACCGATCACTCGCGCTTCCCGGTATGCCGCGGCGGACTGCGCGAAGTGCTCGGCGTCATCAGCGCGCGCCAGCTTCTGATGCAGACGATCCGCGACGGCCGTCCCGATTTCGGCAAGTCGCTGGAGTCGCCGGTCTACGTTCCCGAGTCGCTGACCGGCATGGAGCTGCTGGAGAACTTCCGCTCGTCGACCGCGCACATGGCGCTGGTCGTCGACGAGTACGGCGAGATCCAGGGCATGGTCACGCTGCAGGACCTGTTCGAGGCGATCGCCGGTGAATTCAAGACGCCGCGCGTCGAGGACGCCTGGGCGATCCAGCGACAGGACGGCTCGTGGCTGCTCGACGGCCTGATCCCGATCCCCGAGCTGAAGGACCGGCTCGGTTTCACGCTCGTGCCGGAAGAAGAGCTCGGCCGCTACAACACGCTGTCGGGCATGGTGATGCTGTTGCTCGGCCGCGTGCCGCACACGGGCGACGCGGTCGAATGGGCCGGCTGGCGCTTCGAGATCGTCGACATGGACGGCCGTCGCATCGACAAGGTGCTCGCCACGCGCGTGACCGTCGCGGCGCCGATCGAGGAAGCGGCGCAGGGTTGAGTCAGCGAGGGAGCACAACCTCGACGCCGAGGCCGCGGCCGTCCAGGCCGTCGACGAACGCCGCGCTGCCGCCGTGCAGTTCGGCGACGCGCTTGACCAGCGCCAGTCCGAGCCCGGCGCCGCCGCTTTCGGTGCCGCGATAAAAGCGGTCGAACGCGCGGCTGCGCTGCTCCGGCGTCATGCCGGGGCCGTCGTCGCGCACTGCCAGCCCCACGGTTGCGTCGGCGGCGCGCGCCTGCACGCGGACGACGCCCGCGGCGTGGCGCAGCGCGTTGTCGAGCAGGTTGCGCAGCAGGATCGCGAGCGCGTCGGCGTCGCCGCGCAGCTCGAGCGGCGGCACGTCGAGTTCGAGCGCGATGCCGCGCGCGCGCGCGGTCGGTTCGAATTCGGCGGCGACCAGGCCGACGAGCGCCGGCAACTGCACGGCCGGCAGCGCAGCCACGTCGATGCGCCGGGTGTCGAGCCGCGCGAGCGTCAGCACGCTGTCCACCCCGCGCACGGCGCGGTCGACGCCGCCGATCAGCTCGCGCAGCGCGGCGTCCCGCTCGGCGTCGACGCGCGAGCGCAGGGCCACTTGCGCCTGCGCGCGCAGCGCGGCGAGCGGCGTGCGCAACTCGTGCGCGGCGTCGGCGGTCAGCGTGCGCTCGTGCAGCAGCGCAGCCTCGACGCGCGCCAGCAACCGGTTGACCGCCTGCCCGACCGGCGCCAGCTCGGCCGGCAGCGCGTCGGCGCGCACCGGCGTGGCATCGCCCGGCGTGCGGGCGTCGATCGCGCGCGAGAAGTCGACCACCGGCGCGGTGACCTTGCGCACGATCAGCCAGGCGCCGCCCGCGAGCAGCAGCGCGAATACGAGCCCCGGTGCGAGTAGGCGCAGCGCGGCCGCCTGCGCGGCGGCGGCGCGCGCGGCGAGCGGCTGCGCGACGTGGATCGCGCCGCGTCCGCGCGGCGCCTGCAGCGAATACACGCGGTAGTCGGCGCCCCCGACGCGACGATCGGCGAAGCCGCGCGCGGCCGCTTCGCCGAAGGGTTCGCTCGGCGCGCCGGGCGAGCGGTAGACGATCGCGCCGCGCCCGTCGCGCACCTGGTAGTAAAGCGTCTCGGTGTGCGCGTGGTCGATCACCTCGAGCTCGATGTCTTCTTCCTCCTCGAGCCACTCGTGCGCGACGACCGCGAGCACCGCATGCGCGGTTTCGGCCAGGGCTGCATCGAACAGGCGGCTCGATTCGGCGAGCGACGCGCGGTACAGCCACGTGCCGCCGGCCGCCCAGCTCGCCAGCGTGGCCACGGCCAGCAGCGCGACCAGCCGGCCGCGCAGAGACCAGCGCGCGTTCTGCATCGAACTCAGGATTTCGGAACCGCGAGCCGGTAGCCGAGCCCGCGCTGGGTTTCGATCAATCCGGCGCCGAGCTTACGCCGCAGATGGTGCACGTGGACGTCGACCGCGTTGCTTTCGATCGATTCGTTCCAGCCGTAGAGCGCCTCGGCGAGCTGCGCCCGCGTCAGCACCGCGCCGGGCCGGCGCGCCAGCGCGAGCAGCAGCGCGAACTCGCGCGCGGTCAGCTCGATCGGCATGCCGTTGCGCGTGATCGTGCGCGCGGCCGGGTCGATCGTGATGCGGCCCAGTTGGATCGTCGGCGCCGCGCGACCGGCAACGCGCCGCTCGAGCGCGCGCAGGCGGGCGGCGAGTTCGTCCAGGTCGATCGGCTTGACCATGTAATCGTCGGCGCCCGCGTCCAGCCCGGCGATGCGGTCGGCGATGCGGTCGCGCGCGGTGGCGATCAGAATCGGCGTGGCGACCCCGCGTGCGCGCGCGGCCTTGACCAGTTCAACGCCCGAGCCGTCGGGCAGACCGAGGTCGAGCACGACCGCATCGTAGGTCGCGGCGAGTTCCGGCGCGATCAGCCATGCGGCCCGCGCTTCGCCCGCGCTGCGCGCCCAGTCGACCGCGTGGCCGTCCTGCTGCAGCCCGGCTTTCAGCGCGGCGCCGAGCATCGGATCGTCTTCGACGAGCAGCAGGCGCATCGATGCCGTCAGTCGTCGTCGTGTTCGGCATGCCGCTGCTGCCGGCTGTCGGCCAGCGCGGGCTTGCCTTTGACGGCGAGCGAGGTCAGCGCCGCACCCGGCTGCAATCCCGGCGCCGGGATCAGACCGGTCCAGAGTGCGCCGACCGCGCCGACCAGCAGCAGCGCGGCGAACCAGCGCGTGCCGGCCGCCGCGGCACCTGGACCGGACTTGTAGCCGCTCAGCATCGCGCCGACCAGGTTCTCCCGGTGCAGCAGGCTGCTCGCGAAAACGGCCGCGATGTGCACGAGCACGAGCGCGAGCGTGGCGTTGGCCGCGCCTTCGTGCAGTTCTTCGAGCCACTCCGGCCCGATCTCCGCATACGCCGCCCAGCCGGTCGCGGCGGTCGTCGCCAGCAGCGCGAGCAGCGCCAGGATCGCCCAGCTCCCCGCCGGGTTGTGGCCGAGATAGTGCCGCGGCTTGAACGTCGCGAGCGACTTCAGGTAGTCGAACACCGCGCGCGGCGCGAGCGCGAACGACGTGAAGCGCGCGTAGCGCGTGCCGACCAGCCCCCACAGCAGGCGAAAGGCGATGAGGCCGAGCACGGTGTAGCCGAGCAGCACGTGCACGTCGCGCCAGCGTTCGTAGTCGGCGGTGAGCCAGGCGCCGGCGAACGACAGCGCGAGCAGCCAGTGGAACGTGCGCGTGGGCAGATCCCAGACCAGGATTCTCGTTGACTTGATCATGATGTCTTCCTTCGAAACCTTAGAACGTCCCGGGCACGGATGCCGGCGCGCGCGGTGTGCACGCCGCCCCGCCTTCGGGCGAGGGGAAGGTCCCGCTCGCCCGGATGTGGGAGCCGGCGGCGGTCGCCGCCCCTCAGAAGCGCGGTACGCGGACGCCGCGCTCGCTGTAGTCGCCCTTTTCCGCGGCAACGTGGCAGGCGCCGCAGTTGGCCGCGCTCTTGACCGTCGCACTCCGCCACGCGCCGGCGGGCACCTCGTCGTGCTCCTTGCGGAACCAGCGCGTTTCGCTGATGCGCAGCGCGCTCGTGCCGAACTTGCGTTCGGCGCCCGCGTGCTCGCGCAGGTAGCGGTCGATGTGCGCATGCGTGGCCGCGTCGACGCTGGCATCGCTGCCGAAGTGCCGTTCCAGCCCCTGCATGACCTGTCCCCACGAGGCGGCCGACAGCAGGCCGGGCGGGTAGGCGAGATGGCAGCTGCCGCATTCGGCGACATAGCTCGGATCGGCCGGCGCGGCGCGCTTCGCATCGGCTCGTACGCTTCCGCTCAGGGCAAACAGCGCCAGCAACAGACTGGCGGCGCAGGCGCGCGCGGCGCGCCGGCGGGCCGATCGATCTTTTCGCATGGAGCGCCTCCTAGCCTTTGAGCGAGGTCAACCAGGTGAGAATGTCGCCCTTTTCGACGGGCGTGCAGGCGCGGGCGAGCACGTCGTTGCAGTTGCGCTTGAACCACTTCTCGATCTTGCCCGGGTCGGTGAAGCGCTCGGCGTTGGCGCCGGGCGCAAGCGGCGCGATCGACTTGCCCGTCTTCGCGTGTTTGCCGGCTGCCGTCGGTTGATCGGTGTGACAGCTCGCGGAGCTCCACTCACCGCCGTGCGTGGTCTTGAACAGCCGCTCGCCGCGTTGCGCCGAGAACCCTGCAAAGGTCGGCGTCGTGCGGCGAACCGTCGCTTCCAGCGAGCGCAAGTAGTCGGACGGCGTCTGCGCCAACGCACCGCCGGCGACTGCGGCGAACGCCGCGGCGAGCGCAAGCCGTCGTGCAATCCGTGCCATGGGTGTGCTCCTGCTGCGTGATGCGATGAAACGCAGCGTAGGAAGCAGCGATTAAGCCGGGATTAAGAGGCGGCAGCGCGGCGCAGTGCGCCGGCGGGCCGCACGATGGCGAGTGCGGCGAAGTTCAGGCGGCGGCGTGAAACAGCGCGAACCAGGCGCGGTCGTCGAGCCAGACGTGACGGGGGTTCCAGCCGGCGGCGCGCAGCAGTTCGGCGAAGGTCTCGGGCCGGTACTTGTAGCTGTTTTCGGTATGGATGCGTTCGCCGCGCGCGAAGCGGCGCTCGGCGCCGGGCCAGCGGACCGTCACGTCGGCCAGCGCTTCGAGATGCATTTCGATGCGCGCCTCGCGCGCCGCGTAGAGAGCGACGTGCTTCCACTGCGCGACGTCGAAGTCCGCGTCGAGCAGGCGGCCGACGTGGCGCAACACGTTGCGGTTGAACGCCGCGGTGACGCCGAGCGGATCGTCGTAGGCCGCGTTCAGCACCGCCTCGTCCTTGATCAGGTCCACGCCGATCAGAAGCTGCGCGTCTTCGGCGCCGCAGGCGTGCAGTCTGTGCAGGAAGACGATCGCCTCGTCGGGCGCGAAGTTGCCGATCGACGAACCGGGGTAGAAGAACAGACGGCGCTGCGCGTGCACCTCGCCCGGCAGCGCGAGCCCGCGCGCGAAGTCCTGGCCGATGCCCAGGATCTCGAGGTCGGGATGTTCGCGCTGCAGGCATTCGAGCGCGCTGCGCAGGAAGTCGACCGAAATGTCGACGGCGGCGTACTGGCGCGGGCGCAGCGCGCCGAACAGGCGCGCGGCCTTGGCGCAGTTGCCGGCGCCCAGGTCGACGAAAACCGTTTCCGGGCCGACCGCCGCGGCGATCTCGCCGCGCCGGCGCGCGAAGATCTCCGCTTCGGTGCGGGTCGGCGTGTATTCGTCGAGCGCGGTGATCGCCGCGAACAGGTGCGAGCCCAACTCGTCGTAGAAGTACTTCGGCGCGATCGTCGCGCGCGGCGCGAGCAGTCCCGCCGCCAGCTCGGCGCGCACGTCCTGCGCGGAAGGCAGCTGCATCTGAACGAGTCGCGGCCGGACGGTGTCGGGCATGCGGGTCGGCGTGGCGAGCGGCTTCATCGAGGCTCGGTCGGAGAAACCGCGGTCAGCTTACCGGCCGCGCGCGCGGCGACGGATACCGCGCGTCGGATACGGGGTACGCAGTGTTGCGGATCGGCGCCGCGCGGCCGGAAGGGCTCAGCGCCGGCGGTGGCGGTTGATCTCGTCGCGCGTGCGGCGCGCGGCTTCGTGCGCGGCGGCCGCAAAGTCCTCGCCATGGCCCGCGTAGAGGATCGCGCGCGACGAATTGATCGCTAGGCCGTCGCCGCGCGCGGTCCGGCCGGCCTGAACGGCGGCCTGGACGTCGCCGCCCTGGGCGCCGATGCCGGGCACCAGCAGCGGCAACTCGCCGGCGAGCGCGCGCACGCGCGCCAGCTCGTTCGGGTAGGTCGCACCGACGACCAGCCCGAGCTGGCCGTTCGTGTTCCACTGCGAGGCGGCGAGCCGCGCGACGTGCTCGTACAGGTGCACGCCGCCGACGTCGAGCATCTGCAGGTCATTGCCGCCCGGGTTGCTGGTCCGGCACAGCAGGAAGACGCCGCGGTCGGTGTATTCGAGAAAGGGTTCGATCGAATCGAGCCCCATGTAGGGCGACAGCGTGACCGCATCGGCGCCGTAGCGCTCGAAGGCCTCGCGCGCGTAATGCTCCGCGGTCGAGCCGATGTCGCCGCGTTTGGCGTCGAGGATCACCGGTACCTGCGGATGCGCGCTGCGGATGTGCGCGAGCAGGTTTTCGAGCTGATCCTCGGCGCGGTGCGAGGCGAAGTACGCGATCTGCGGCTTGAAGGCGCACGCGAATTCGGCGGTCGCGTCGACGATCGCCCGGCAGAACGCGAAGATCGCATCGTCGCGATCGCGCAGCGGCGCGGGGAATCGGTTCGGATCGGGATCGAGACCGACGCACAGCAGCGTGTCGGCCTCGCGCCAGCGCGCAGCGAGCTTTTCCGTGAACCTCATGCGGGCATTGTAAGGAGCGCCGGACGTCGGCGAACGGCCGACGCCGTGCTACCTTCGCGCGCCGCCTCGCCCGCCTGCCGCCGATGACCCGCCTGTCCAACCGCGATCTCCTGCTGCTCGTGCTGCTGACGCTGTTCTGGGGCGTGAACTGGCCGGTGATGAAGTTCGGCGTGACCGAGCTGCCGCCGCTGTACTTCCGCGTGATCTGCATCGGCGGCGGCCTCGTCGTGATGGCGGTGGCTGCGCGCGCGATGGGCGTGCCGCTCGCGGTGCCGCGCGGCGCCTGGCCGCGGATCGTCAAGCTGTCCATTCCCAACCTGATTGTCTGGCACACGCTGGTCGTCATCGCGCTGAAGATGCTGCCGTCGGGACGCGCGGCGATCCTCGGCTACACGATGCCCGTGTGGGCCGTGCTCGCGGGGCTGCTGTTCTTCGGCGAACGTCCGGTCGCGCGCCACTGGTGGGGGGTGGCCGCCGCTTTCAGCGGCACGCTGCTGCTGCTGTCGTCGGAGTTCACGGCGCTCGCCGGGAGCCCGCTCGGCACGGTGCTGATGCTCGTCGCGGCCGCGTCGTGGGGCTACGGCACGCATCTGATGCGCAGGCATCTGACCGACATGCCGGTGCTCGCGCTGACCTTCTGGATGCTCGCGCTGACGCTGCCGGTGATGATCGCCGGCTCCGTGCTGTTCGAGCGCGCGGGCTGGCGCGCGCCGACCGCCGGCGAATGGGCGGCGATCGCCTACAACGTCGTGTTCGCGATCGCCTTCTGCCACGTCGTCTGGAGCAGGCTCGCACGCACGCTGCCGCCGGCGGCCAGCGGCCTGTCGGTGATGATGATCCCCGTGCTCGGCGTCTTTTCGGGAATGTGGATGCTCGGCGAGCGTCCGTACTGGCAGGACTACGCGGCGCTCGTGCTGATCCTGTTCGCGCTCGCGACGGTGCTGCTCGCGCCGCGCGCGCGCGGCGCCGCCGAATGAGCCGGGTCGGCCGATCCGCGCGGCAACGCGCGCGCCGGCGAGGCGCGCGGCGGCTCGCTCAGGCGGTCGCCCGCTCGGCGAGGTAACGCCGGATCAGGCGCAGCAGTTCCTCTTCCTGGTACGGCTTGCCGAGGTATTCGTTGACGCCGATCTCGAGCGCCATGCCGCGATGCTTCTCCGCGGTGCGCGAGGTGATCATGAAGATCGGGATGTCGCGCGTCTCGCGGCTGGCGCGCACGTTGCGCGTCAGGTCGAAGCCGTCCATCCGCGGCATCTCGATGTCGACCAGCATGATGTCGGGGCGCGCGTCCTGCAGTTGCCGCAGCGCGTCCACGCCGTCCTTGGCCAGCATCACCTCGTAGCCGTTGCGTTCGAGCAGCCGCTGCGTCACGCGGCGCACCGTCAGCGAATCGTCGACGACCATGACCAGCGCGGGCGCCTCGGGCTCGTCGGCCGCGGCGACCCGTTCGCCGGCGCGGCGCGCTTCCTCCGCGGCCGCCGCTCGCCCCGGTGCGGCGTACAGCGCAGGCGGCTCCGGCGCGCGCGTGATCAACTGCACCGGGTTGACGATCAGCACGATCTCGCCGTTGCCGAGGATCGTCGCGCCGAGGATGCCCGCCAGGCGCGACACCTGTGCACCGACGTTCTTGACCACCACCTCCTGGTTGGTCGACACGTCGTCGACCGACACCGCGAGCCGGTCGTCTCCGGAGCGCAGCAGCACGACCGGCGTCTGCTTCGCGTGGTGCAGCGTGACTTCGACGCCGAGAAGCTGCGCCAGCGGCCGCAGCACGACCTGGCCGACCGGCGCGATGTCGATGACGCCGTCGGCGAGCGCGGCGGAAATCAGCGCGGGCTTGTAGCGGCGCACCTGCTCGACCATGCCGGCCGGGATCGCGTAGCGCCGCCCGCCGACGGTCGCGAGCACGACCTGCGTAACCGCCAGCGTCAGCGGCAGATACAGCGTGAAGCGGGTGCCGCGCCCGCGTTCGCTCGCGACCGCCACGCGGCCGCCGAACGAACCGAGTTCGGCGCGCACCACGTCCATGCCGACGCCGCGACCGGCCAGCTCGGTGACCTCGGTTGCGGTGGAGAAGCCCGGCGCGAAGATCAGCTCCATCAGCTCGCGGTCGCTCGCGTGCTGCTGCGGGCTGATCAGTCCCTTGGCCAGCGCGCGCGCGCGGATGCGCTCGAAGTTGAGCCCCGCGCCGTCGTCGGCGACGACGACGATGATCTCGTTGCCTTCCTGGCGCACTTCGATCGTGATCTCGCCGGTCTCGCGCTTGCCGGCGGCGAGCCGCTCGGCCGGCGTCTCCAGCCCGTGCACGATCGAGTTGCGCACGAGGTGCTCGAACGGCCCGCCCATGCGCTCGAGCACGCCGCGGTCGATTTCGACGTTGCCGCCGCGCACTTCGAGGTTGACGCGCTTGTCGAGTTCCTTCGCGGTCTGCCGCGCGACGCGGTACAGACGCTCGGACAGGTTGGCGAACGGCACCAGCCGCACCCGCATCAGCTGCTGCTGCAACTCGCGCGTCAGCCGCGACTGCGACGTGAGATCGCTGTCGGCCATCGACAGGCCCTTGAGCATGTTGGCCTGGACCATCGCGACGTCCTCGACCGACTCGGCGAGCAGTCGCGTCAGCTCCTGCAGCCGCGTGTAGCGGTCGAACTCGAGCGGATCGAACGCGGCCGACTCCTTCGACAGCTGGTCGGCGCGCGCCTGGATCTGCGCATCCGCCTGGATCTCGACCTCGCGCAGCTGCCCGCGCAGGCGCTGGATGTTCTCCGTCAGGTCCGTCAGCGCCGCCTTCAGCGTGCCGACCTCGTTCTCCAGCTTCGAGCGCGCGATCGATACCTCGCCGGCCTGGTCGACGAGCTTGTCGAGCACGTCGGCGCGCACGCGGATGAACGAGGCGACCTGCGGCGGCGTCGCCGTCGCCGCTGCGGCGGCAGCCGCGGGACGCGCGGGTGCGGGCGGCGCGACTTCGCGCGGCGGCTCGACCGGGCGCGCGCTCGCGAGGTTGATCACCGGCGCGAGCGGCGCAGCCGTCGGTGCCGGGCTCGGTGCGGCGGCAGGCGCTTTGGCCGGTGCAGGCGCTGGTGCCGGCGCGGAAGCGGCCCGTGCGGCCGAACGCGCGACCGCATCCGGGTGCTGCAGTTCCTCGTAGAGCGCCACCGCCTCGTCGTACTGGCCTTGCAGGTCCTCGACGATCACCGGCGGCACGTTGACGAGCTGCATCGCGGACTCGATCCGCGTTTCCATCTCGTGCACGAGTTCGCCGAGCCGCATCGCGCCCGCCATGCGCGCGCTGCCCTTGGCCGTGTGCAGCTGGCGCATCAGCGTACGCGCGACCTCGCGGTCGTTCGGGTTGGCCGCGAGCGCGCGCAGATTGCCGCCGATCGCGGGCAGCAGGTCGTTGGCTTCGGCCAGGAACACGTGCAGCAGGTCGGGGTCGAGTTCGTCGCGCACGGTCGACGCCGGGCGCTTGTCCGGCTGCACGAGCGCTTCGCCCGGTTCGGCTTCGAGCGCCGGCACCGAAATCTCCTCGACCAGCGGTGCGGGCAGCGGCCCGGTTTCGATCTCTTCGGCGGGCGGCAGGGGTGCGACCAGCGTCAGCGACGCGCGCTCCTCGTGCGCAGCGGGTTCGGCATGCGCCGCCGCGTGCGTGCGCGCATAGGCGAGCAATTCCTGCACGGCGGCGGCCTCGAGCGGTGCCGCGTCGGGGAAAACGCCCGCGGCGAACTGGTGCAGCATGCCGCGCATGCGTTCGATCGCGCGTTCGAGCGCGTCGAACTGTGTCGCCGACAGCGCCACCGCGGCGCCGCCGTTGCTGCGGCCCAGCTCGTGCATCAGATCGTCGAGCGGATCGGCGATCGCCCAGACCGGCGTAAGCCCTACGGTGGCGGCGATGCCGGCGAGCGAATGCGCGCGCCGGATCGTGTTCTGCGAGACGCCGCGGTTGGCTTCGAAGCGCCACTCGGAGACGTCCTGCGCGAGCGTGCGGATGCACTCGTCGGCTTCGTTCAGGAAGACCGAATACAGCCCGTGGCTGATCTCGACCGGGCCGATGCGACGCACATCCTCGTCGAAGCCGGGCGCGGACGCGGCGGCTTCGTCGAGGGGCTTGACTTCGATGACTTCGGGCTGAGCTTCGGCTGCGCCTCGAGTCGGCGCCGCGCGGTCCGCTTCGCCCTGGGTCGACGCGCCGCCGGTTTCGGCCTTCGGCAGCGCGGGCGGCGCTTTATCGGCCGCGCTGCCCGAGGTCTTTGGCGGCGGCGCGGCTTTCTGCGCCGGCGCCGCCGCGCCCGCCGGTCCGGCGCCGCCGTCGAACTCGAACGCGCCGCCTTCGCGCACGCGCTGCGCGGCCCGCACCAGCGGCCCGACGTCGATCTCCGCCTGCGGGTCCGACGCGATCCGGCCGATCCAGCCGCGCATCAGCTCGTGCGCCTTGGCCGCGAGCGCAATCAGGTCGTCGCTCGCGGCGCGCTCCTGCGCGAGCCAGAGGTTGAAGCACTGCTCGACCGCCCACGCGCCTTCGCCGAAGGTCTTCAGCCCGACCATGCGGCTCGAACCCTTCAGCGTATGGAAGGCGCGGCGCACGGTCGTCAGCGTGGCGGCGTCGTCGGGCGCGCCGCGCAGCGCCTCGAGCTGCGACGAAATCCCGTCGAGAACCTCGTTCGCTTCCTCGACGAAGATCTGGTGCAGCTCGCGATCGGCTGCGGCCTGCGTCGACGGCAGCGGCGCGGTGGGCGGCGGCGCCGCGGGCGCCTCCGGCGGCGCGAGAAGCTGCGCGATCTGGCGTGCGATCTCGGGCGTCGGCGTCTGCTTGAAACGCGCCATCAACTGCGCGGTCTGCTGCGTCTTGCCCTTCAGTTGCGCGTCGTCGAGCAGATCGGCTTCGTTGGTCAACGCGAGCACGACGCGCGCCAGCTCGTGCAGCAGGTTGGCGTCGTGCGGCGTCTGCGCGAGCCGCTGCGCGATGTGGCGCGCGGCGGCCACGTGCTGCCTGGCGAGCGTCTCGACGTTCTCCGCGCGCTTGGGCGGCTCCACCCGCGTGTCGAGCGTGCGCGGCGGCGCGAGGAACTCGTCGTCGGGCGGCGGAACCGTCTCGGCGGCCGGCGTCTGGCCGAGGTCCGCGGAGAACACGCCCGTCGCAGGGTCGTAACGGAAGATGCCGCGCGGGCGGTCAGCGTCCTGCGTCAGACTCTCGACGAAGAAACCGATGGCGCCGAGGTTCTGCGCGACCCGCGGGAACTCCGTCGCATCGACCGGCTGCGCCGGGTTGGCGAAGGCGCGCACCGACTGCTGGACATTGCGCAGCGCCGCCATCGGCTCTTCGTGGCCGAGCACCGACAGAACGCCGCAGACCTGGTCGAACATCGCGTCGGTGGCGGCCAGTTCGCCGCGTTCGGTCGGCGTGCGGAAGAAGCGGTCGAGCCGCTGCTCGATCTCGCGCAGCGTAGCCTGCGTCTCGGCCACGACCGTGCCCATCGTCAGGCGGTCCTGCGCGCGGCGCGCGAGCTCCGACAGCCACGGCGCCGAGTCCGGCAGCGGCCGGTTGTTGAACGCGGCGCGCAACCGTTCGATGACGGCCTTCGCGCGCGCCTCGTACTCGGGTTCGACTTGCGGCAACTCGTCGATGCCCAGTTCGACGAACAGCAGCGCCGAGGCGACCTCGAGCCCGAGCGCCTCGCGTACGTTGCTCGCGAGCCGCGGAAACTCGCCGGTGACGCCGGCGATGGTCTCGAGCACGCCGGCGATCGGGTACGCCTCGAGCCGCGCGGCGGCATCCCGCGCGAGGTGCAGCTCGTGCGCGAACTTCGCGACGTCGGTCGCACCGGCGCCGACGATCTGGCCCCACAGGTTCTTCGTCTGCGCGAGCGCTTCCTTCAGCGAGCGCATCGCGTCGGCGTCGATCGCGGTCAGCGTCGCGCGCTCGAAGTCGGCGGGGATCAGCGCGTCCAGCCCGTACAGACGCTTGACCTCGGCGACGCGCGCCACCTTCTCGTCGGCGCGGCCGACGTAGTACAGCGCGTCGATCATCAGGCGCTCGGCGACCGCGCCGCCGCCTTCGATCAGGCGCCGTAGCTGCAGGTTCAGCCGCGCGAGCACGCGCTTGAGGTCGACATCGACCGCGATCGCGTGCGAATCCAGCGCGTCGAGCAGGCCGCGCACGATCCACCAGAAGCTGCGGGCGAGTCCGCGCTGCGGCAGCCGCTCGAGATCGGCGAGCGCATCGCGCATCATGCGGCGCGCGCGCGCGTCCTCGGAGTCGCGCAGGAAGCCAAGCAGGCCTTCCTCGAAGCGCACGCGGCGCACGCGCAGCTGGTCGGCCGTCATCGGCCGCACTTCGATCTGATGGAAGGCCGGACGGCGCGACAGATCGGGGAAGATCAGGTCGGCCGGGTGCACGCGCAGCGCGCGGTTGAGCTGCAGCACCTCGCGGTAATAGGGATACAGGCGGATCGGCTGATTCGGGCGGCCCGACAGCAGCCCTTCGAGATACGCGATCACCGCGGCGAGCGCGGTTTCGATCGTCCGCACCGCCGCCGGCAGGCAGTCCTTCGGATCGGCTTCCCAGCGGCGCAGGAGTTGCTCGACCGCTTCGGTGACGAGCGCGACGCCGCGCAGGTCGAGCAGCTGCAGTGCGCCGTTGGCCTGGTGCACCTGGTTGCGCGCGTTGCGCAGGCTGTCCAGGTCCTGCTTGGCGCCGAGAAAGGTCTTGACGCCGCCGACCGCGTCGTTGAGCGACGTGCGGATCTCGTCGATGACCCAGGCCAGCGGTGCGATGTCCGGCGCGGCGTCCATCAACTGGTTCGGGTCGCGGGTCTCCGACATGCGTTCACTCCACAACGCGTCGCGTTTCCTACGCCACGCGGAACCGGGCCACCGAGGCCTTCAGCTCGCGTGCCAGCGTGGCGAGCTGACCGATCGACTGCGCCGCCTGACGCGTGCCCTGCGAGGTCTGTTCGGTCACCGTCAGGATGCGCTCGATCGACTGCGCCACGCCGCCCGCGGACTGCGCCTGTTCGTTGGTGCTGCCGGCGATGCGTTCGATCAGCTCGGCGAGCTGGCGCGAAACGCGGCCGATGTCCGCCAGCGCCGTGCCCGCCGCGTCGGACAGCTTCGTGCCCTCGACCACCCCCTGGGTGCTGCGCTCCATCGCCGCGACCGCGTCCTGCGTGTCGGTCTGAATCGTCCGAACGAGCGCGCCGATCTGCTTGGCGGCCTCGGCCGAGCGGTCCGCCAGCCGCTGCACCTCCTCGGCCACCACCGAGAAGCCGCGCCCCGCTTCGCCGGCGGAGGCAGCCTGGATCGCCGCGTTCAACGCGAGCACGTTGGTCTGCTCCGTGATGTCGGTGATCAGCTCGACGATCTCGCCGATCTCCTGCGACGACTCGCCGAGCCGCTTGATCCGCTTCGCGGTCTCCTGGATCTGCTCGCGGATCTCGTTCATGCCGGCGATCTGGTTGTACACCGCGCGCTGCCCGCGCTCGGCGGCTTCCAGCGAGGTGCGCGCCACCTTGGCCGACTCGCCGGCGCTGCGCGACACGTCATTGATCTGCGCGGCCATCTGCAGCACCTTCTCGCCGGTCTCCTTGATCTCGCGCGACTGCGCCTCGGACGCGGTCAGCAGCCTGGTCGCGATGTCGCGCGCCTGCGTCGATGCGGTGTTGACCTGCTCGGCGGTCGAGTTGATCCGGCCGACCAGTCCGCGCAGCTCTTCCACCGTGTAGTTGACCGAGTCGGCGATCGCGCCCGTGATGTCCTCGGTCACGGTCGCCTGCACCGTCAGGTTGCCGTCGGCGACCTCCTGCAGCTCGTTCATCAGCCGCAAAATGGCGGCCTGGTTCTGCTCGTTGGCGCGCTTGGCTTCTTCTTCGAGCCGCTGCGCTTCCGCCCGCTGCACCTCGGCTTCGGCGGCGCGCTTGCGCGAGTCTTCGAGCAGCACCTTGGCGATCGCGGCCGCGCACAGCAGGCCGAACAGACCGGCGAGCGCGATAACCCAGAAGTTGACCAGGCGAATGCGCTGCTCCTTCTGGTAGGCGCGCTGCAGCTCGGTGACCTGCGTGCGCAGCGTTTCGGAGTCGCGCAGGATCGCCAGCTCCGCGTCCTTCGCCTGCACGATCGCCTGCAGGTTGCCGAGCGCGCTGGCGATCGACCCCTGGAAGTCGGCGTAGATCTTGCCGAGCTCCTGCAGCCGCGCGCGCGTTTCGTTGTCGGTCGCCGGGGGGATGCGCAGCGTGTCGTTGCCGGCGAGCAGCGCCTGCGTCAGGTCGCGGAACAGGTTGATGTCGCGGCCGAGCAGCAGCGCGACCTCGGCGTTGGCGGTTTCGCCGGCGACCAGCGAGTTCGCGCTTTTGCCGAGCCGCTGCGTCAGCATCACGAGCTGGCCGGCGGCGGCGATCTCGCGCGCGCCCGCGCCCTGCTGCAGCTTCAGCGCGGACACTTCCTCGGTCAACTGCAGCAGCCGCGGGCTGGCGTCGTTGATGCGTTTGATCACGTCGCCGAAGGACAGCAGCGTCTTCTCCTGCGCGATGATCATCGACGCGGCCGCCTCGGACGCCTTCCAGCGTTCGATCAGTCCCGCCAGCATCGGCTGGATCTCGGCCGACGAGGCCGACACGCGCGCATCGCCGCCTTCGAGCGCGGCGAGGTTCGCGGAAATGCGATCGCGGCTGTCCTTCAACTCCGCGAACGCCGTGCGATTGCCCTGCACCGAGTTCGGCGCCGCCTTGGCCAGGCGCTGCGTGTGCATCAGCGTGTCGCCGGTGATCTCGATCTGCGCTGCGCCGTTGGCCGCCAGCCGCAGGTCGATCAGCAGCACCACCAGCACGATGAGCGCCGACAGCGCGGTCAGGATCATCAGCACCTGCACCTGGGTCGCGACCGGCTTGTCGCCGATCAGGGGCAGGCGCGCGGCGACCAGCCGCTCGAGCAGCCGCGTCGTGAAGTTGGCGCTCGGCGCGGCGAGCGGGGCGTCGCGCTCGATGCGCTGCGTCGGCGGCGCGGCCTTGCGTCCCTTGCGCGGCTGCGCGGGCGGCGCGTCGATCGGTGCGAATTCGGTGTAGCGGAAAGGCTCGCCGGATCCTTCCGCCGCTGCTTCCTTGGCGCCGGGTTTTTTCATCGTCGCTCCGAGGTCCAATGCCATGCCTTCCTCCGCACTTCCGCCTGTCGGCGATTCTTCTGAGCGCCCGGCGCAGCGCGCGCTCCGGGCGCCGTCGCCTTCAGATGCCTATCGACGCAAACGCCTCGGTCGTCACCAGACGCCCGAGGTCGAGCTCCGTCAACACCGTTCCGTTCAGATCGCGAAAGCGTCCCGCTTCCCACGGCGACGCGCCGTCGCCGGCGCGGCCGACCTGTTCGAGATCCTTCAGGTTGCGCAGACCGAACGCGCGCGTCACCAGGATCGCCGCGTTGAACTTCAGACTTTCGCCGAGTACGAGCATCTGGCTCGCCTGATCCGGCGCGAGCGGCGGCCGCCCCGCCATCTGCATCAGGTCGATCACGCCGACGAGCCGTCCGCGCACGTTCGCGAGTCCGCGATACCAGGGTTTGGTCCAGGGCACCGGTGCGATGTCGGGCACCGCGACGATTTCGCCGGCCTGCTCCATCGCGAGCAGGTAGTTCTCCGTGCCGATCCGCACCGCGAGCCGCGTCGGCTCCGCCGGCGTCTGCGGCGCGGCCTTCAGACGTTCGGCGAGCTGCGTCGAGAAGTCGCGCAGCTTGACGAGGTGTTTGCCGGCTTCCATCGCGGTGCGTTTCGTCGATCAGCCGAGCGCGGCGATCTTCTCCAGCAGTTCGTCGGCCTTGATCGGCTTGGTCACGTAGTCACGCGCCCCCTGTCGCAGGCCCCAGATGCGGTCGGTCTGCAGGTTCTTGCTGGTGCACATGATGATCGGGATGTTCTGCGTGGCCGGGTCACGCGAAAGCTGGCGCGTGAGCTGGAAGCCGTTCTGCCCGGGCATCACGACGTCCATCAGGATCAGGTCGGGCTGGCTCGCCTGCAGCTTGAGCACCGCCTCCTCGGCGCTTTCGGCGGCCGAAACGGCGAAGCCGTTCTTCGTCAGCAGTTCGGTCAGGAAATAGCGTTCGGTGGGCGAATCGTCGACGACGAGAACTTTCTTGATCGGCATGTCGGATACCTCCTCGTAGCGGCAGGAGTCGTTGCTTGAACTCAGTTGATCGAATACTGGCGGACAGCGGACAAGAGGCTGTCCTTGGTGAACGGCTTGGTCAGGTACTCGCTGGAGCCGACCATGCGGCCGCGCGCGCGGTCGAACAGCCCGTCTTTCGACGACAGCATCACGACCGGCGTCTTGTTGAAGCGCGGACTGCGCTTGATCAGCGCGCAGGTCTGATAGCCGTCCAGGCGCGGCATCAGAATGTCGCAGAAGATGATGTTCGGCTGGTGGTCGTTGATCTTGGCGAGCGCCTCGAAGCCGTCCTGCGCCAGGATCACCTGGCAGCCCGCCTGCGTGAGGAAGATCTCGGCGCTGCGCCGGATGGTGTTCGAGTCGTCGATCACCATCACCTTCTTGCCGCGGATGTCCGTGAATTCCTGAGCCGCCATGTTTCGAAACCACCTCCACTCGGGTCGCGCCGTCGTCGGTCGGGCGCGTGCCGGTCGCTCATCCGCCGCCGGCCCCGCGCGGCTCGCGGCGGGCAGCAGCCGCGGCGCCCGCGATCAGATCTCGACCATCTCGAAATCTTCCTTGCGCGCGCCGCACTCCGGGCAGGTCCAGTTGGGCGGGATGTCCTCCCAGCGGGTCCCGGGTGCGATGCCCTCATCGGGCAGGCCTGCCGCCTCGTCGTAGATCCAGCCGCAAATGAGGCACATCCATGTCCGCGTCTCAACCTTAGTCGTCATTGCGCCTGGAGACTTGAGCGTTTCCGATAACATACTGAGCGGCGCGCATCATAACTTGTGCCTTCAAAAGAGGGCGTTTTCCGCCGGTAATACCGGCTTCATGTGATCGCGCTTCGATCCTCCAAGCGCGATCGGCGCGCCCCTCGCGATACGCATGTCCACGCACGCCCCGCCCACAGTCCTCGCGTTCGCGATGTCGGATCCGACCGGCGCCGGCGGCGTGCTCGCCGATTCTCTCGCGTGCGCGAGCATGGGCTGCCACGCGGCGTGCGCGATCACCGGCGTGGTCGTGCAGGACAGCCGGCGCGTCGAGGACGTGCTGGTCGTCGACGACGAGTGGCTCGACGACCAGGCGCGCGCGGTGCTGCAGGACATGCCGGTCGCTGCGTTCAAGATCGGCGCGGTCGGCAGCGCCGACAACGCGCAGACGATCGCCGAGATCCTCGCCGACTATCCGGACCTGCCGGTCGTGCTCGACCCTTTTCTCTCCGACGCCGGCGAGCAGGCCGGATTCGATCCGGACCTGATCGGCGCGATGCGCGAACTGCTGCTGCCGCAGGCCACCGTGCTGACCGTGAGTCTCGCGCAGGCGCGCCGGCTGATCGCGGTGGCCACGGACGACGACGCGGCCGAGGAGTTTTCCGCCGCCGAGTGCGCGAAGAAGCTGCTCGAATGGGGCGCCGAGTACGTGCTGATCACCGGTGCCGAGTCCAGCAGCGGCCTCATCGTCAACCGGCTCTTCGGCGACGATGGCAGCGTGCAGAACGAAAGCATCGAACGCGTCGACCTGCCGTTCCGCGGCGCGGGCGACACGCTGTCGGCCGGCATCGCCGCGCTGCTCGCGCAGGGCATCGACGTCGGCGACGCGGTGCGCGAAGCCAACGAGTTCCTCGCGCAGGCGCTCGCCGGGGGTTTTCGCCTCGGCATGGGCGACGCGGTGCCCGATCGCCTCTTCTGGGCCAACGACGACGTGCCCGCGCCGGACGACGATGAAGAGCGCTGAAGCGCCGCGCGGCGTCTATCTGCTGACGCCCGACTGGACCGACACGCCGCGCCTGCTGGCGACGACCGCGGCCGCGCTCGCCGCCGGCGTGCGCTGGCTGCAGTACCGCAACAAGAGCGCCGATGCCGCGACGCGCCGCGCGCAGGCGCTCGCGCTGCGCGAGCTGACGCTCGCGCACGGCGCGAAGCTCGTCGTCAACGACGACATCGGTCTCGCGATCGAAGCGCACGCCGACGGCGTGCACGTCGGCCGCGACGATCCCGATCCGCGCCCGCGGCTTGCGCGCGAAGGAGTGGCGATGGTGGTCGGCGTGTCCTGCTACGACGATTTCGCGCGTGCGCAGGCGGCGGTCGCAGCGGGCGCGGACTACGTCGCGTTCGGCGCGGTCTTCGCGTCGCCGACCAAACCCGCCGCGGTGCGCGCGCCGCTGGCACTGTTGTCGAGGGCGCGCGCGGCCGGCATGCACGCCGTGGCGATCGGCGGGATCGGCGCGGACAACATCGCGCAGGTCGCCGCCGCCGGCGCGCACGCGGCGGCGCTGATCACGGCCGTATACGACGCGGCCGACCCCGGCGCGGCGGCGCGCGAACTGATCTCGAAGTTCAAGGCAGGCGAATACGAACATGAATCGCAACGAACAGCTGTTTGAGCGCGCGCAGCGCTCGATCCCCGGCGGCGTCAATTCGCCGGTGCGCGCCTTCCGCTCGGTCGGCGGAACACCGCGCTTCGTCGAGCGCGCCGAAGGCGCTTACTTCTGGGACGCCGACGGCCAGCGTTACATCGACTACATCGGCTCGTGGGGCCCGATGATCGTCGGCCATTCGCATCCGGCGGTCGTGCGCGCGGTGCAGGAGGCCGCCGTGCGCGGGCTTTCGTTCGGCGCGCCGACCGAAGCCGAAGTCGAGATGGCCGAGACGCTGATCAAGCTCGTGCCTTCAATCGAGCAGTTGCGGCTCGTGTCGTCCGGCACCGAAGCGGCGATGAGCGCGATCCGGCTCGCGCGCGGCGCGGCGGGTGCGGGACGCGGCCGCCGCAAGATCGTCAAGTTCGAGGGCTGCTATCACGGCCACGCCGACAGCCTGCTCGTGAAGGCGGGCTCGGGCGCGTTGACTTTCGGTCATCCCAGCTCGGCCGGCGTGCCCGCCGAGATCACGCAGCACACGCTGGTGCTCGACTACAACGACGCGCAGCAGCTCGAGGACGCCTTCAAGGCACACGGCGACGACATCGCGGGCGTGATCGTCGAGCCCGTGGCCGGCAACATGAACCTCGTGCGCGGCGCGCCCGAATTCCTGCGCACGATGCGCGCGCTGTGCACGAAGCACGGCGCGATCCTGATCTTCGACGAGGTGATGAGCGGATTCCGCGTCGCGCTGGGCGGCGCGCAGTCGCTCTACGGCATCGAGCCCGACATGACCGTGCTCGGCAAGGTGATCGGCGGCGGCATGCCGGTGGCGGCGTTCGGCGGCCGGCGCGACGTGATGAAGCACCTGGCGCCGCTCGGGCCCGTCTACCAGGCCGGCACGCTGTCGGGCAATCCGGTCGCTGTCGCCTGCGGCCTGGCCACGCTGAAGCTGATCCAGGCGCCCGGCTTCTACGACCGGCTCGCGGCGCGCACGACGAAGCTCGTCGATGGTCTGGCCGGCGCCGCGTGCGCCGCCGGGGTGGACTTCAGCGCGGACGCGGTCGGCGGGATGTTCGGCCTGTACTTCTCGAAGGGCGTGCCGGCGAGCTACGCGCAGGTGATGGCCTGCGACAAGGAGCGCTTCAACCGCTTCTTCCACGCGATGCTCGCGCGCGGCGTGTATCTGGCGCCGTCGGCGTTCGAGGCGGGCTTCGTCTCCGCCGCCCATGATGACGCCGCGATCGACGCCACCATCGCAGCCGCGCGCGAAGCCTTTGCCTTGATCTGATTCAAGTCCCGGCGTTTTGCAGGGACTTGCCGGGAACTCCCGATCCGAACCGCGTACGAAGCCAGCATGCCTGCGTTTGCCCGTATCGCCGTCCTTGCCCTCGCGCTCATTGCCGGCGCCGCCGGCGCGCAGCCGGTGCGCGGCGACAACATCGAATCCGAACTCGTCGCGGCCACCGACGCCGCGGTTCCCGGCCAGCCGCTGCAGGTCGCGCTGCGGCTGAAGCACGATCCGCACTGGCATACCTACTGGCAGGTACCGGGCGATTCGGGTCTGCCGACGCAGATCAAGTGGCAGTTGCCCGCGGGCTGGCAGGCGGGGCCGATCGAGTGGCCGGTGCCGCAGCGTTTTCCGGTCGGCCCCCTGATGAACTTCGGGTACGAAGGCGAGGTGCTGCTGCTGACGACGCTGACGCCGCCGGCGGGGCTCGCGCCCGGCGGCAGCGTCGAGTTCGCCGCGCGCGCCGACTGGCTGATCTGCAAGGATGTCTGCATTCCGGGCGGCGCGGACCTGAAGCTCGCGCTGCCGGTGCGCGAGACCGCTGCGCCTTCGCGGCGCGCTGCGCAGTTCGCGGCCACGCGCAGCCGCATCCCGCAGCCGGTCGCGCTCGAGGCCGCGAGCGCGACGATCGAGGACATGCGCATCCGCTTCGCTTTCCGGCCGGGCGGCGCCGGCGGCGCCCGAGCCGTCGAGTTCTTTCCGCTCGAAGAAGCGCGCATCGAACCGGCCGCGCAGCAGATCCTGCGCCGCGAAGGGGAGCTCGCCGCGCTGTACCTGACGGCGGCGCGACCGGTCGCGCCCGAATTCAAGACGCTCAAGGGCGTGCTGGTCGTCGACGGCGGGCCGGCGCGCGCCGATCGCGGCGGCTGGGCCGGCATCGTGTCGGTGCCGCTCGCGGCGGGAACGGTCGCCGTCGTGGCCGCGCCGGCGCCAGTCGAGGGTGGTGCGCCGGTGACCTTGTGGTTCGCGCTGGTCGGCGCCTTCGTCGGCGGGCTGATCCTGAACCTGATGCCCTGCGTCTTCCCGGTGCTTTCGCTGAAGCTGCTCGGCCTCGTGCAGCACCAGCGCGTCGAAGAGGAAGCGCATATCGCGCATCCTTCGCTGCGCGCCCACGGTCTGGTCTACGGGAGCGGCGTGATCGCGAGCTTCGTCGTGCTGGCGGCGGGCTTGATCGCGCTGCGCGCGGCCGGCGCGCAGCTCGGGTGGGGGTTCCAGCTGCAGACGCCGTGGGTCGTCGCGGCGCTGACGGGGCTGTTCTTCCTGATCGGGCTGAACCTGCTCGGCGCGTTCGAATTCACCTGGGGCACCGGGCTCGCCAATACGCGCGTGGGCCAGCGGCTTGCGGGCGACCGGCTGTCGGGCAGCTTCGGCACCGGCATCCTCGCGGTGATCGTCGCCGCGCCGTGCACGGCACCGTTCATGGGCGCCGCGCTCGGCTACGCGATCACGCAGCCGGCGGCGATTGCGCTCGCGGTGTTCGCGATGCTGGGCGTGGGCATGGCCGCGCCGTACGTCGTGCTGACCGTGTTCCCGCAGCTGCTCGCGCGGTTGCCGCGGCCGGGCGCGTGGATGGAACGCTTCAGGCAGATCATGGCGTTCCCGATGTTCGCGACCTGCGTCTGGCTGCTGTGGGTGCTGGCGCAGCAGGTCGACATCGACGCGGTCGGGCTGCTGCTGCTGGCGCTGGTGCTGCTCGGCCTGGCCGCCTGGGCTTTCGGGCTCGCGCAACGCGGCGCGCAGCGCTATCGCTGGGTCGCGCTCGGTGCGGCGGTCGTGGCCGTGTACGCGACGGTTTCCGCAACGGGCGCCGACAACGGCGTCGCCGCGCGCGCGCAGGCGGCCGTCGCGAAGGATGCCGCGCAGTGGCAGCCGTGGTCGCGCGCCTCAATGGAACAGGCGATCGCGGCGGGCAAGCCGGTGTTCGTCGACTTCACCGCCGCATGGTGCGTGACGTGCCAGGCCAACAAGCGGCTCGTGCTGACCGCCGGCGGTGTGGAGAACGCCTTCCGCGCGCGCGGCGTGGTGCTGATGCGCGCCGACTGGACCAACCGCGACCCCGAGATCACGCAGGAGCTCGCCCGCTTCAATCGCAACGGCGTGCCCCTGTACGTGCTGTATGACGGCAAGGGCGGCACGCAGGTGCTGCCCGAACTGCTGACCGAGCGCACCGTGCTGGAAGCGCTCGCACGGCTTTGAGCGCACGCGCCGTTCGAGGAGGACCGACGATGATCCACGGCATGATCCGCGCGCTGGCCCTCGGCGCCGCGCTGCTCGTTTCCGCGCCGGCGATGGCGCAGGCGCTGCCGGGCCAGCTGGCGCCCGCGTTCGCGCTGACCGACCTCGCCGGCAAGCCTGTCCGCCTGGCCGACTTTCGCGGCCGCTACGTCGTGCTCGAATGGACCAATCCTTCGTGCCCGTTCGTGCAGAAGCACTACGTGAGCGGCAACCTCCAGGCGCTGCAGAAGCGCTATACGGCGGGCGGCGTCGCCTGGCTCGTCGTCAACTCGACCGCGGCGAACCACTCCGAATTCCTGCAGGCGGCGCAGCAGGCGGCCTGGCTGGACAAGCAGGGCGCAGCGCCGACCGCGACGATGCTCGATCCCGACGGCAAGGTCGGTCGCGCCTACGGTGCGCGCACGACGCCGCACATGTACGTGATCGACCCGAACGGCAAGCTGATCTACGCGGGCGCAATCGACGACAAGCGCAGTGCCAACCCGGCCGACGTCAAGACCGCGAAGAACTACGTCGCGCAGGTGCTCGACGAGGCGCGCGCCGGCAAACCCGTCTCGACCGCATCGACGCCCGCGTACGGGTGTTCGGTCAAGTACGCCGACTAGGATCGCGGATCGCGCGAGACCGAAGCGCAGTCCTCGTGGGCGCCTCGATCTGGCCCAGCACTTCAGTCTGGCCGTGAGCGGCCATCGGCATGGCCCTGACGGCGCCGTTGCGCTTGACGAGCCGAAGACTCAGCACGCCCTCAGCAGCCGGTGGCAGCGCTCCCGCGTGGGCGCGCCGCTGCGGCTCTTTTTCAGCGGTTCAGTTCGGCGGCCAGCCTGCGCCGGTATTGGGAGACGAGCGCCGGCTGATCGGCGGCTATCTCGAAGACCGCGAGCATCGTCTTGCGGCCGATGTCGTCGCCGAACTTGCGGTCGCGCGCGACGATCTCCAGCAACTGCTCCAGCGCAGGCTCGAAGCGCCGCTGCGCGATGTAAACCTGCGCGAGGTCGAGCCGCGCCTGCAGATCGCCGGGCTGCGCTTCGATGCGCCGCTGCAGCTCGTCGGCCGCCGGCAACCGCACGGCCAGCGCCACGCTGTCCAGTTGCGTCTGCAGCGCGCGATGGCGCGCTTCGAGCTTCGCCGCCGCCGAGGCGTGCGCGAGCACTTCGCGCGCCTCTTCGATGCGCGCTTCGGTCACCGGCGGCGGCATTCGTTCGAGCAGCAGCGCGGCGAGATCGAGCCGCGCCGCGTCGTTGCCCGGGTCGAGCGCGATCGCCGCGCGCAGCGCGGCGGCCGCCTCCTCCCAGGCGCCGGCTTCGACCAGCTCGAGCGCCTTGCGACGTTCGATTTCGCTCGGGTCGGGCAGCAGCTTGGCGAGAAAAGCGCGCAGCTGGCCTTCGGGCAGCACGCCGACGAAGGCGTCGACCGGTCGGCCGTCGACGAAGGCCACCACGCACGGAATGCTGCGCACGCGGAACTGCGCCGCCAGTTCGGGGTTTTCGTCGGAGTTGATCTTGACGAGGCGGAAACGGCCGCCGTATTCGGCCTCGAGCCTTTCCAGCATCGGTCCGAGCACGCGGCACGGCCCGCACCACGGCGCCCAGAAGTCAACCAGCACGGGGGCCTCCCGCGAGGCCTCGATCACGTCGCGGGAAAACGAAGTCTGATTCGCATCGATCATCGGTAACCTCCGACCTGGCAGGTCGGGGCGACGACCGCTGCAATCAAGAGCGGCTCAGGCCGAAAGCTGGAGCATGCCCAAGCCGGTGCGGCGGTAGTAGCCGAAGCCCTTGAGGATCCGCCGGCGTAGCCGCTCGGCGTGTGCGACCTCGAGCGCGCCTTCGAGCACGGCGTGCTGGACCTTGAAACGCTGGTCGCGGTGCGGGAAGCGCAACGTGCGCATCGACACGTCCAGCATCAACGGCTTGATGCCGAACTGCGCGGCGTTGCCGTTGAACCAGGCCCGCACTTCTTCTGCGGTCTCGTACGGCACGACGCGCTTTTCCTTGTCCTGCAGGAACTCGCGGCCGGCGCAGACCGGCAGCGTGAAGCGGTACATCAGCCCTTCGGCAAGCTGGATCACGACGCGTTTGGGCTCGAGCGCGCTCAACGCCTGCTCGGGCCAGCGCGACCATGGCTCCACCGACTGCACCCAGTAGCGGCCCGGCACCGAACTGTCGGCGCGGAACAGAAAGTGGCCGAAACCGGCTTTGTGCCCGAACACCTTCGCCAGTTCGTCGTGCGCGGTCAGCGGATCGGTGGCGGCGGGAAAGGTCACCGCGGTTTCGAACAGTTCGACCTCCGGGATCTCCAGCCGCGTGAAGCTCAGCACCGAGTGCACGAAACCTCCGGAGCGACGGCCGCGGTCGCGCGGCAAGCGCACGGTCGGCGGACAGGCAAGCGTTTCGGACAGCACCATCGCAGCAGTTCGCAGTTCAACGTATCCCTTTCGCCTTCGGCACGACAGAGGGTTTTTTGATAGCGCGGACGGTCTAGGCGGACCATCCCGCGGCGCGGCTAGTCCGACCGGGAAGCAGGGCGGTCATGGCGGATCGCTGACGGGGATCGGGAAAGTCCGAGGGTGCCTGTCGGAACGCTGTCCGATAAGTACGCGTACGGATGCCGGGGATCGGCACGGCACAGAAAATCTCCGCCAACAAGAAGGCATGCAGGTCCTGTCGCCAAGCCGCGGCGGTTCGTGGGTCGAGGGGCCGCGGTGAATTCGCCGACCGACGCGGAAGTTCCGCGCGGCGGCGCCTTTCGCCCCCGCGTTTCGGCGCTGATCACCGCCACGTTCGCGGTGGTGGTGACCTTCACGATCCTCGCCACGGCGCTGGTCGTCGGACGCCTGTACGCGAACGATCGCGTCGAAAGCCTGCGCAGTTTCCTCGAGCGCAAGGCCGAGCAGTTCGCGCTCGCACTCGGGCAATCGCTCGCCGACCGCGCCAAGCTCGTGGCGCTCGAGGCTACGCGGCCGGCGATCGTCGAGGCGCAGCGCGATGCGCGCCGCGCGCAGATCGTGTTGTCGACGATGCAGGCCGCCTGGCCCGAGTTCGCCTGGATCGGCGTGACCGACGCGCGCGGGCGCGTGCTCGCCGCCACCGGTGGGCTGCGCGTGGGCGAGGACGCCTCGCGGCAGCCCTGGTTCGCCGCCGCTCTGCACGGTCCGCACGTCGGCGACCTGCACGAGGCGCCCTGGCTTGCGTCGCCGCTTGCCGGGGGCAGCGCGGCGCCGCGCCTGCTCGACATTGCCCATCCGGTGCGCGGCGCCGGCGGCGCGTTGGTCGGCGTGTTCGCCGCGCACGTCCACGAGCGCTGGATCGAGGAGGTTCGCGCGCTGATCGCGCAAACGCGCGCCGACGACCAGCGCTACGAGCTCGCGCTGTTCGATCGCACCGGACGGCCGCTGCTGCGCTCGGCCTCCGCCGGCGGACCGTTGGTGGAAGCGCTGCTTGCGCGCATCCACGAGTTCGAATCGGGCAGCGCGATCGACGAGCAGTCAGAGGGTGCGCGCCGGCTGATCGGATTCAGCGGCGTCGCCGCGCTCGGCCCCGGCAGGCGATCCGACTGGATCGCGGTGGCCACCGTGCCGATGGCCGACGTCGACGCAGAAGTGCGGAACATTTACGTGCGCGCGCTCGGCGCCGGACTGGTCACTGCGCTGCTGGTGATGCCCTTCGTGCTTTTCGTCGCCTGGCGGCTCGCGCGGCCGATCCAGGCGCTGACCGAGCGCGTCCGCGCAAGCCGGCTCGCGCAGCGCATCGAGCCGGAGCGCGTTCCGATCGCCGGTACACGCGAGACGGCTGCGCTCGGCGGCGAGATCCGCGCGCTGTTCGAGCAGCTCGAGCGGCAGCGCGAGGCGCTGCGCGCGGGCCGCGCGCGGCTGGCGGGCATCGTCGAGTCTTCGCCGGATGCGATCGTTTCGGTCGACCTCGAGGGCCGGATCGTGCTGTTCAACCCCGCGGCCGAAGCGATGTTCGGGATCGCGCACGAGCGGGCGCTCGGGCAACCGCTCGGCACGCTGATTCCGGAGCGGCTGCGCGAGGCGCATACGAAGCACCTGCTCGAGTTCGCGCGCGGCCCCGGCCAGGCGCGCGCGATGGGGCGCGCCGGCGCCATCGTCGGGCTGCGCGCCGGCGGTGAGGAATTCCCGGTCGAAGCGTCGATCTTCAAGACCGAGGCGGCCGGCGAAACGCTGCTGACCGCGATCCTGCGCGACGTGACCGAACGGCGCGCGGCCGAGCAGGCGTTGCGCGCGAGCGAAGCGCGCTACCGCGATCTGTTCGAAACGCACCCGCTGCCGATGTGGGTGTACGACCACGAGACGCTGCGCTTCCTCGAAGTCAACGCGGCGGCGCAGGCGAAGTACGGCTGGACGCGCGACGAGTTCCGCGCGATGACGATCCTCGACATCCGCCCGTCGGGCGAGCGCGCGGCGGTGGCCGCGTCGGCGCAGGCCGCGCGCGGCGAGCGCCTGTCGCACAGCGGGCCGTGGCGCCATCGGCTGCGTTCGGGTCGCGAGATCGACGTCGAGATCTCTGGCCACGCGCTGACGTGGAACGGCCGGCCCGCGCGGTTGATCGTCGCCTACGACGTCACCGACAGGCTGCGCGCCGAGCGCGAGTTGCGCGCGAGTCGCCAGCAGTTGTCCGAGCTGTCGCGCCAGCTGATGGACAAGGAGGCGCAGGAGCGCGGCGCGCTCGGCCAGATCCTGCACGACCGTTTCGCGCAGAACCTCGCGGCGGCCAAACTGGGGCTGGAGGCGGCCGCGCAGCGCGTCGCCGGCGCGGCCGCGCTGGAGGCGGCGCGCGAAGGCGCGCTCGCCGGGCTGCGGCCGGCGATCGACCTGTTGAGCGAGTCGATCCGCGACGTGCGCGGCTTGCTCAACGAACTGCGGCCGCCGATGCTCGGCGACTTCGGTCTGCGCGCGGCGCTCGCCTTCGAGATCGACCGCCGGCGGCCGCTTTCGACCGCGCGGATCGAGCTCGCGGACGTCGCCGCGGACGATCCGGAGCCGCGGCTGGAGCCGACCGTCGAGTACGGGCTGTTCATCATCGCGCGCGAAGCCCTGCACAACGCGATGAAGCACGCGCGCGCCGGGCGCATCGCGATCGAGGTGTCGGTGCAGGAGGATCGCGCCGAACTGGCCGTGCGCGACGACGGCGCGGGCTTCGATCCGGCCGACGAGACGCTCGCGCGCGGCCATCTCGGGCTGGTCGGCATGCGCGAGCGCGCGCAGTGGATCGGCGCGCAGTTGGCGATCGAGTCGACGCCAGGCGCCGGCACCCGGGTGCATGTCCTCTGGCGGCGCGCCGGCGTCGAGGACGGCGCCGGAGGCGGCGCATGATCCGCATCGTGCTGGTGGACGACCACGGCGTCATGCGCGACGGACTGCGCGCGATCCTGCAGTCGCAGCCGGACATGACGGTCGTCGGCGAGGCCGGCGACGGCGTCGAGGCGATCCAGGCGATCGTCCGGCACAAGCCGGACGTCGTGCTGCTCGACCTGTCGCTGCCGCTGCTGTCGGGGCTCGACGTGCTGCGCGAGATCCGCACGCGGCGCTTGGCGACCTCCGCGCTCGTACTTTCGATGCACGACTCGGGCGACAGCGTGCGCACCGCGCTGGCGCAGGGGGCGCGCGGTTATCTCGCGAAAGGCACGGCCGCGCTGGAGGTCGTGCGCGCCGTGCGCGCGGTGCATGCCGGGCGCCGCTACCTGCCGGAATCGCTCGCCGGCCGTGCGATCGAGGCGCTGCTCGAGCCCGGGGCGGGCGCGCGGCCCGTCGACGCGCTGTCGCATCGCGAGCGCCAGGTGCTGCGTCTCGTGTGCGAGGGCAAGACCAGCCAGGAGATCGGCGCACTGCTGCACGTATCGTCGAAGACCGTCGACACCTATCGCGCGCGACTGATGCGCAAGCTCGGCGTCGGCGACGTCGCGTCGCTGGTGCGGTTGGCGATCCGCGAAGGGGTGATATCGCCGGATTGAACTCCGTCGTCGGGGGCTCCCGCAGAAGAGTCCGCGGGGCGCACGATGCGAACTGTCCAGATTTCCCGACAGCGCCGGCGCGCCCGCGTGCCTAAGCTCGCTGCATGGGTGAGGACTTCTCGGCACGGTTGGACGGAGATCCGCCGTCCAGTGAGTGCGGGGTGGCCGGCAGCGCCGCCGTCGGGCGCCCGCGCGTGCTCGTGGTCGACGATCACCGCGGTATGCGCCGGCAGATCGCTGCGCTGCTGCACGAGATCCTGCCAGGAGGTACGGTCGAGGCGGTGGGTGGCGTTCGGGAAGCCGTCGCGGCTGCAGCCGATCGGGCCTGCGACCTCTTCCTGATCGACGTCCAGTTGCCGGACGGTAACGGCATCCGTCTCGGCGCCAGATTGCGGGCGCTCGGCCACGACGCGCCGATCGTGTTTGTCGCCCTCGTCGACACTCCGGCGCAGCGCGCCGCGATACGTCGCATTCCGGGCAGCGACTTCGTGGGCAAGCACGAACTGGCGGTGTGCCTGCCCCCGGCGGTACGTCGGGGGCTGGAGGGGATAGAAGAACGCTGCCGGCGACGAGGGAAGGAGGACGCATGAGGGATCCCGGGTTCCGCCCGCTGCCCGGCGCGCTCCCGTGCCGCCCGAACTCTCCGATCGGCGCCTGATTTCGCGACGCCTCGCGCGCCTACCGCTGAGTGGCGGAAGTCCGCTCATCGCCGGCCCCGCCGACTCACCGCGACGAGTGAGCCAGTGCTCACGTAGACGCATCCTTTCCGCGTCTGATGTTGCGCGACGAGTCCGCGTGTCCACCCCAACGGGTAACCCGGTTGGCCGGACATGCGCGGACTTGAAGACGCTGCATCGCATCCATACAATCAGCACTCGCTGAAGTCGAGTGCTAACACGCCTTCGGCTTCTTTGGAGGCGCAGGAGCCTTCCCCCTTTTGGCTTTTTTCTCGTGACTCGAGACCTGTAGAGGAGACCTTATGAAGATCCGTCCGTTGCACGATCGTGTGATCGTCAAGCGCCTGGACAACGAGCGCAAGACCGCGTCCGGCATCGTCATCCCCGACACCGCCGCGGAGAAGCCCGACCAGGGTGAGATCGTCGCCGTCGGCCCGGGCAAGCGCGACGACAACGGCAAGCTGATTCCGATCGACGTCAAGGTCGGCGACAAGGTGCTGTTTGGCAAGTACGCCGGTCAGACCGTCAAGGTCGAAGGCGAGGAGTACCTCGTCATGCGCGAAGAAGATCTGATGGGCGTGATCGCCTGAGGCGAAACCGACGAACGTCGGTCGCTTTCGGCGCCCGACGACCTGAACTGATTTCAATCGGAGCTTTTCGATATGGCAGCGAAACAAGTTTTCTTCAGCGATGACGCGCGCCACAAGATGGTGCGCGGCGTGAACATCCTGGCCAACGCGGTCAAGGTCACGCTGGGACCGAAGGGCCGCAACGTCGTGCTCGAGCGCAGCTTCGGCGCGCCGACCGTCACCAAGGACGGCGTCTCGGTCGCCAAGGAAATCGAACTGAAGGACAAGTTCGAGAACATGGGCGCGCAGATGGTCAAAGAAGTCGCGTCCAAGACCTCGGACGCCGCCGGCGACGGCACGACGACCGCGACCGTTCTGGCGCAGTCGATCGTCACCGAGGGCATGAAGTACGTCGCCGCGGGCATGAACCCGATGGACCTGAAGCGGGGCATCGACAAGGCCGTGATCGCGGCGGTCGAGGAACTGAAGAAGCTGTCGAAGCCCACGACCACCAACAAGGAGATCGCCCAGGTCGGCGCGATTTCGGCCAACTCCGACCAGAGCATCGGCGACATCATCGCCAAGGCGATGGACAAGGTCGGCAAGGAAGGCGTGATCACCGTCGAGGACGGCAAGTCGCTGGAGAACGAGCTCGACATCGTCGAGGGCATGCAGTTCGACCGCGGCTATCTGTCGCCGTACTTCATCAACAACGCCGACAAGCAGATCTGCGTGCTGGAGAACCCCTACGTTCTGCTGCACGACAAGAAGATCAGCAACATCCGTGACCTCCTGCCGATCCTCGAGCAGGTCGCGAAAGCCGGCCGGCCGCTGTTGATCGTCGCCGAAGAAGTCGAAGGCGAAGCGCTCGCCACGCTGGTGGTCAACAGCATCCGCGGCATCCTCAAGACCTGCGCGGTCAAGGCCCCGGGCTTCGGCGATCGTCGCAAGGCGATGCTCGAAGACATCGCGATCCTGACCGGCGGCGTCGTCATCGCCGAAGAAACCGGCATGACGCTGGAGAAGGCCACGCTGAACGACCTCGGCCAGGCCAAGCGCATCGAGGTCGCGAAGGAGGACACCACGATCATCGACGGCGCCGGCGATGCCAAGGCGATCGAAGCCCGCGTCAAGGCGATCCGCGCACAGATCGAGGAAGCCACCAGCGACTACGACCGCGAGAAGCTGCAGGAGCGCGTCGCGAAACTGGCCGGCGGTGTCGCGGTGATCAAGGTCGGCGCCGCGACCGAGGTCGAGATGAAGGAGAAGAAGGCCCGCGTCGAAGACGCGCTGCACGCCACGCGCGCGGCGGTCGAGGAGGGCATCGTCGCCGGCGGCGGCGTCGCGCTGATCCGCGCCAAGCAGGCGATTGCCAAGCTCAAGGGCGACAACACCGACCAGGACGCCGGCATCAAGATCGTGCTGCGCGCGATGGAAGAGCCGCTGCGCATGATCGTCGCCAACAGCGGCTTCGAGCCCAGCGTCGTCGTCAACAAGGTCGCCGAGGGCAAGGGCAACTTCGGCTTCAATGCGCAGACCGGCGAGTACGGCGATCTGGTCGCGATGGGCGTGCTCGACCCGACCAAGGTCACGCGCACCGCGCTGCAGAACGCCGCTTCGGTCGCCGGCCTGATGCTGACGACTGACGCGATGGTCGCCGAGCTGGTCGAGGAGAAACCCGCGGCCGGCGCCGGCGCCCCCGGCATGGGCGGCATGGGCGGCATGGGCATGGACATGTAACGCGGCAGTCCGCTCGCGTCGCGCGCGAGCGGCTTTCGCGCAGGGTCCTGCCTGCGCTCGAGACGGCCCGCTTCGGCGGGCCGTTCTCTTTTTGAGGTCCTCCATTGCCGTCCGCTCTCGACCCGGCAAGTTGCTATTGACAACTAAACGCCGGGCTGCCCACAATCCGGACCGTTGCTATACACAACCAAACGGTCCGATGAGCGAAGCGACGACGGAAGCGCCGGCGCCCTGCTGCGGCGACCTGCTGCGCGAGGTGACGCGCCTGTACGCGCGGGCGCAACGCGAAGTGGCCGACTGCTGCGGGACCACCAGCACGCAGTGCCACATCCTGATTGAGCTGGGCCGCGCCGGCGAGCTGACGCCGAGCGAGCTCGGCCGCCGGCTGCAGCTCGAGAAGAGCTGGATCAGCCGCGCGCTCGACTCGCTCGTCCAGGCGGGCATCGTCGCCAAGCGTGCCAATGCCGACGACGCGCGCAGCTGGGTCGTCGCGCTGACCGCCAAGGGCCGCAGACGCTTCCAGGAACTCAACGCCACGCTCGACGCGCAGGCCGAACGCGTGCTCGCCGCGCTTTCGCCGGAGGAGCGGGCAACCGTCGATCGCGCGCTCGGACTGCTGTTGCGCGCGCTGCGCGCCGACGCCGGCGCGGCACTCGCGTGCAAGCCGATACTCGAGGCCGAAGGAGCCCAGTGATGCCCACCCCTGCCGAACTCGCCGTCCGCCCGGCGCGTGCGGCCGACTGGCCCGCCGTGGCCGCGCTGCTCGAGCGCACCGGCCTGCCGCTCGCCGGCGCGCGCGAGCACCTGTCCACCTTCCTGCTCGCCTGGCGCGGCGATACGCTGATCGCCTGCGTCGGTGCCGAGCTGTACGGCAGCGACGCCCTGCTGCGCTCGGTCGCGGTCGCGCCGCAAGCGCAGCGCACCGGTGTGGGCAGCGCGCTCGTCGCGCAGGCGCTCGCGATCGCCCGCAGCCGCGGCGTGCGCTCCGCCTACCTGCTGACGACGACCGCGGCGCCGTTCTTCGAGCGCCTCGGTTTCCGCTCGATCGATGCGAGCAAGGTGCCCGCGGCCGTGCGGACATCGGTCGAATTCAACGGGGTCTGCCCGGCGAGCGCGACGGTGATGCATCGGGCAGTTCAGGAAGCCGCCTCGGCGGACGCCGCGATCGATGCGCTGCCGATCGCCGTGATCGGCGCCGGTCCGGTCGGGCTCGCGGCGCTCGCGCATCTGCTCGAGCGCGGGCTCGACGCCGTCGTGCTCGAAGCGGGCGCCGCGGTCGGCGCGAACCTGCTGGACTACGGCCACGTGCAGCTCTTTTCGCCGTGGCGCTACAACGTCGACGCCGCGATCGCGCGTCGCCTGCAGGCGGCCGGCTGGATCGCGCCGCCGGGCGACGAGCTGCCGCTGGCGCGCGCGATCGTCGAGCGGTATCTGCGTCCTTACGCGCGACTGCCGGACGTGGCGCCGCGCGTCCTGCTGCAGCGGCGCGTCGTTTCGATCGCGCGCGCGGGCTTCGACAAGGTCAAGACCGACGGCCGCGAACGCGCGCCGTTCGCGCTGCGCATTGCGCACGCGGGCCGCATCGAGGAGGTGCGCGTCCGCGCGGTCATCGACGCGTCGGGCACCTGGACCCAGCCGAATCCGCTCGGCGCCAGCGGCCTGCCCGCGATCGGCGAGGAAGAGGCGCGCGATCGCATCGCTTACGGCATCCCCGACGTGCTCGGCGCGGAACGGGAGCGCTACGCGGGGCGGCGCGTGCTGGTCGTCGGCAGCGGGCACTCGGCGGCGAACGCGTTGCTCGCGCTCGCGGAGCTTGCGCCCGAGGCGCCCGGCACCGCGATCGTCTGGGCGATTCGCGGCGAGAACCTCGCGCGCGTCTTCGGCGGCGGGGCGGCCGATGCGCTGCCGGCGCGCGGCGCGCTCGGCCTGCGGCTGAAGCGTTTGCAGGAAAGCGGCACGCTCGAGGTCGTGCGCGGCTTTCGCACGATCGCGCTGTCGCGCGACGGCGATCGCCTCACGGTGCACGGGCTGAATCCGCGCGGCGAGCGCGTCGCCATCGACGGCGTGGATCGCATTGTCGCGGCGACGGGACAGCGGCCCGACCTTTCGCTCGCCTCCGAGCTGCGATTGAAGCTCGATCCCTGGCTCGAATCGACCGAAGCGCTCGGCCCGTTGATCGATCCGAACGTCCACAGTTGCGGGACCGTGCGGCCGCACGGCCATCGCGAGCTGGCGCATCCCGAGCCCGGGTTCTACACGATCGGCGTCAAGAGCTACGGCCGCGCACCGACCTTCCTGATGGCCACCGGCCACGAACAGGCGCGCTCGGTCGCCGCCGCGCTTGCGGGCGATCTGGAGGCTGCAGACCGCGTCGAACTCGACCTGCCGAAGACGGGTGTGTGCGGCGTTTCGTTCGCGGCCGACGAAGCCGAGACGCCCGCCGCGGCCTGCGGGCCGAGGTGCGCGCCGGCGCCGCAGCCGTCGATCCGGATCCCGGTCAAGGCCGCAACCGCGTGCTGCGGCTGAACGCAGCGCCGACCGAAGGCGGCGACCCCGCCGCCGGCTGGCCGCTCGTCGTCGCGCTGGGCATCACGCAGATCATCGCGTGGGGTTCGATCTACTACGGCTTCGCGCTGCTGCTCGATCCGTTGCAGCAGGCGCTCGCCGCGGACCGCACGACGATCGTCGGCGCGTTCTCCGCGGCGCTGCTCGTCTCCGGCGTGCTGGCGACCGTCGTCGGCCGCACGATCGACCGCATCGGCGGCCGCGCGGTGATGACGGCGGGATCGATCGCGGGCGGCGTGCTGCTGGCGCTGCTGTCGCGAGTCGAATCGGTCGGCGCGCTGTACGCCGTGTGGATCGGGCTCGGCGCCGCGATGGCCGCGACGCTGTACGAGCCGGCGTTCGCGGTGCTGACGCAGGTGTTCCGCGCCGGCTATCGGCGCGCGATCACGCTGCTTACGCTGTTCGGCGGCTTTGCGAGCACGGTGTTCTGGCCGCTCGCGACCGCGCTGATCGAGCGCTACGGCTGGCGCGATGCGCTGCTCGTGCTCGCCGCGCTGAACCTGTTCGTGTGTGCGCCGCTGCATGTCTGGCTGCTGCCGCGCGGCGGGCGGCGCGACGGGGCGTCATCGAGATCCGCCGGTGCAGACTCGCGCACGCTCGGCGAGGTGCTCGCCGATCGCTCCTTCTACCTGCTCGCCTTCGCCTTTCTCGCGCACGCGCTGGTCGTCGCCGCGATGGGCGTGCACCTGATCGCGATGCTGGTCGCCAAGGGGCTGACACCGCTCGCGGCGGCCGGCGTCGGCGCGATGGTCGGGCCGATGCAGGTGCTGGGGCGGCTCACCGAATTCGCGGCGAGCCGGCGCATGAGCGCGGTGCAAGTCGGGCGCGTTGCGGTGCTGCTGCAGCCGCTCGCGCTGCTTGCGTTCCTGTTCGCCGACGGCGGGTGGTGGATGCTCGCGCTGTTCGCGTTCCTCTACGGCGCCGGCAACGGCGCGCTGACCATCGTGCGCGGCACCGTGCCGGTCGAGTTGTATGGCCGTGAGCACTACGGCGCGGTGACCGGCGCGCTCGCCACGCCGGGGCTGCTCGCGCGCGCAGCCGGTCCGCTCGTCGCCGCCGCGATCGCCGCGCTGCCGGGCGGCTATACGGCGGCGTTGTGGACCTTGGTCGCACTTGCCGCGGCGGCGGCTGTCGCCTTCTTCGCTGCCGCGCGGTTGCACGGCTTGCGCTGAGCCCGGATGTCGCCGCGCGGATGGCCGGGCCATGTGCTCGACCGCGCGTCGGCGCCGGTCCCGTTCTGTCGAAAAGTCGATTGCCGATCTGCGCGGCAGCGGCTAAAAAGCCGCCGCGCCGATCGGGGCGCGAGGGGGGAGAACAAGATGAACGAATCGATGCCGGCCGGCGCACCGCCGGATGCCGTGCCGCCGCGCGCCGCCGCCGAGTTCGCGCCGACCGTGCCGATGGCGCGCGAAACGACTGCCGCGCCCGCCCATCGCTATCCGCTGCGCTTCACCGGCAGCGGTTCCGAGTACTTCCGCATCTGGATCGTCAACCTGCTGCTGACGATCGTCACGGTCGGCGTCTATTCGGCGTGGGCCAAGGTCCGCAAGCTGCAGTACTTCTATCGCAACACGCGGCTGGACGAAGCCGCGTTCGACTTCCACGGCGATCCGAAGAAGATCCTGCTCGGCCGCATCATCGCGCTCGCGCTGTTCCTCGGCTACAACTTCGCGTTCGAGTTCTCGCCGGTCGCCGCGCTCGTCGCCGTTGCGGCCGCGATCCTGGTCGCGCCGTGGCTGGTGCGCCGCGCGATCCAGTTCAAGCACACGAACTCGAGCTACCGCGGCCTGCGCTTCGGCTTCACGGGCACGTCCGCGGACGCGATGCGGGCGCTCGGGCCCGCTGTCGCGCTGGTGACGCTGCCGGCGGCGCTGACCGCGCTGATGCAGCTCACGGAGAACGAAACGCTGCCGTGGCTCGTCATCGTCGCTTCGCTTGCCCTGCTGTGCCTGTACCCGCTGATGCACCTGCGGTTCAAGCGTTTCCATCACGGCAACGCGCGCTATGGCACGCTGGCCGGGAGCTTCACGGCCGAATGGGACGACTTCTACGTCGTCTATCTGCCGCTGGTGCTGATCTTCATCGGCTGGGCGTTTCTGTTTGGTCTCGGTATGGCGCTCGTGTTCGGTGCGATCGGCAAACCCGGTCGCGAACCGAGCTTCGTGCAACTTGCTGCGATCTTCGCGACTGCACTGCTGGCCTACGGGCTGCTGCTCGCGACGGTCGCACCGTTCATGGTCACGCGCCTGCAGAACCTGGTGTGGGGCAAGACGCGGCTCGGCGACATCGGTTTCGACAGCCGCCTGCGGATGTGGCCGATCGCCGCGCTGTACCTGAAGAACGCCGCGCTGATCGCGCTGACGCTCGGCCTGTACTGGCCATGGGCGGCCGTCGCGGTCGCGCGACATCGACTGCAGGCAGTCGAGGTCGCCAGTCCGGTCGCGCTGTCCGAGCTGGTGGGCCGATTGGAGGCCGGCGGCGTGACCGCCACCGGCGATGCCGCGGCCGACGTCTTCGGTTTCGACATCGGGCTGTGAACGAGCGGGACGACGCGGGCTGCGCCGCGCTGTACTTCGACGGCGTGCACGCGCGCGCTCAGCGCGTTCGGCTGCACGTCGCCGGCGACCGGCTCGAGGTGCGCGGCGAGCAGGTGCAGCGCGCGCTGCCGCTTGCCGACGTGCAGTGGCCGGAAACCACCCGGCACGGCGCGCTGATCCTGCGCTTTGCCGACGGCGCGTCGGCCGAAGTCGAGGATCGCGCCGGCTTCGCGCGGCTGGCAGCCGCGGCGGGCGTGCGCGAGGGGCTGGTCGTCCGCGCGCAGAACCGCTGGTCGCTCGCGCTCGGCGCGCTCGTGGCGCTCGTTGCCGTCGTCGCGCTGCTGGTCACCCAGGGCGTGCCGCTGTTCTCCGGCTGGCTTGCGCGGCATACGCCACCCGCGCTCGAGGCGAACCTGCGCGATGCGGTGCTTGCGTTGGTCGACAGCCGCTACCTGGAGCCGTCGCGCCTGAGCGTCGCACGCCGACAGCAGATCCGCGACGCGCTGCTGGAGCGGCTCGCGCAGGCGGGCGAGGGGGGCGAGCCGCCGGAGATCCTGTTTCGCGGCAGCCGCATCGGGCCGAACGCGCTCGCGTTGCCCGGCGACGCGATCGTGCTGACCGACGAGCTGATCGAGCTGGCGCCCGACTTCGACGGCGTGTTCGGCGTCTTCGCGCACGAGTACGGACACGTGCGCCTGAAGCACGGTCTGCGCGGACTGTACGAAGCGCTGTCGCTGACGATGCTGGCCGGTCTGCTGTTCGGCGACTACGGCAACGTCGTCGCCGCAGCACCGGTGCTGCTGACCACCCTCGGCTACTCGCGTGCACGCGAACGCGAGGCCGATCTGGAGGCGCTGCGGCTGATGCGCGCGGCGGGGCGGCCGCCGGAGGCGATGGCGCGCATGTTCGAGGCGCTGGCGGGCGCGCGCGCCGAGGCCGGCCGCGCCGCGCCGCCGATCGCGTTCTCCTCGCACCCGCCGGACGCCGAGCGGATCGCGCTGTTCCGCTCCGCGCGCTAGCGCTTGACCGCCGCATAGCGCGCGAGCGTCTTTTCGCGCGCCTGCGCGTGGTCGACGATCGGCGACGGATAGTCCACGCCGATCACGCAGCCGGCCGCGCGCTGCCGCGCGAGCGGCACGCGCCATGGCGCGTGGATCTCCTGCGCGGTGAAGTTCGCGAGCTGCGGCAGGTACCGCTTGATGAACCGGCCCTCAGCGTCGAACTTCTCCGACTGCGTGACCGGATGGAAGATGCGGAAGTACGGCTGCGCGTCGCAGCCGGTCGACGCCGCCCATTGCCAGCCGCCGTTGTTCGACGCGAGATCGAAGTCGTTCAACCGGCGCGCGAAGTAGCGCTCGCCGCGCCGCCAGTCGATGCCGAGATCCTTGCTCAGGAAGCTCGCGACCACCATGCGCAGGCGGTTGTGCATGTAGCCGGTGCGGTTGATCTGCGCCATCGCGGCGTCGACCAGCGGATAACCCGTGCGTCCTTCGCACCACGCCGCGAACAGCGTCGGCGCGTCGTCCCAGGTGGTGCGGTCGTATTCGCGCTTGAACGCATGCGCGACGACGTGCGGGTGGTGATAAAGGATCTGCTGGTAGAACTCGCGCCAGATCAGTTCGGACAGCCACACCTCGGCGCCGCGCGATCCCGTTTCGCGCCAGCGCTGCCAGGCCCAGCCGGCCAGCGCGCGGATCGATACGGTGCCGAAGCGCAGATGCGTCGAAAGGTACGAGGGCCCGCGCAGGGCAGGAAAGTCGCGCGCCTGCGCGTAGGCGTCGATGCGCGACCTGAACTCCTCGAACAGCCGCGCACCGCCGCTTGCGCCGGTCGGCAGCGGCAGCGACGCGAGGTCCGTCGGGCGGAAACCCAAGCTTTCCAGCGCCGGCAGCGCGTCGACGCGCGCCGGTTGCGCGAGCGCCGCGGCGTCGCGCTCGACCGGATACGGCCGCACGTAGAACGGAGTCAGCTTCTTCAGCCAGGCGTTCTTGTACGGCGTGAAGACGGTATAGGGTTTGCCCGTAGCGGTGAGAACCTCGTCCTTCTCGAAGATCACCTGGTCCTTGAACGTGAACAGGCGCCGCCCGGCCGCGGCGAGCGCGGTCGCCACCCGTGCGTCGCGCGCGATCGCCGCGGGCTCGTAGTCGTGGTTGGCAAACACCGCATCGATCTGCAACTCGGCGGCGAGCCGCGGGATCTCGTCGGCCGCGAAACCGTGGCGAACGAGCAGCGCGCCGCCGCGCTCGCGCAATGCGGCGTGCAGCTCGACCAGCGCAGCCCGGATGAACTCGACCCGGCGGTCCGCGGTCAGGCCTTCGGCGAGCAGCTCGTCGAGGATCGCGCTGTCGAACACGAACGCGCAATACACGCGGCGCGCCTGCCGCAACGCGTGATACAGCGCCGCATGGTCGCTCAAGCGCAGGTCGCGCCGGAACCAGACGAGGGCGGAGTCCATGAGCTGCGGATCGCGGATTGCGCGAGGCGGGATCGCGCGCGGCGATTGTGCCTTGAGCGCCGCTCGTCGTTTGGCCCTGCCGAGCGACCGCAATCCGCGATCCGCAATCCCGGACGAATCCGCAGGGACTAGAATCCCACACATGCCCGAGCGCCCGCAGTTGAACCTGACGCACCAGTTCCTGATCGCCATGCCGACGATGGCGGATCCCAACTTTGCCGGGTCGGTCGTGTACATCTGCGAACACAACGAACGCGGCGCGCTGGGCCTGGTGATCAACCGGCCGACCGAACTCACGCTCGCCAAGCTGTTCGACAAGATCGACCTCAAGCTCGAGATCGCGCCGTGGAAGGACGAACCGGTCTACTTCGGCGGGCCGGTGCAGACCGAACGCGGCTTCGTGTTGCACGTGCCGCGCGGCGAATACGGTTCCACGCTCGCGGTCGGCGAGGAGATCGGACTGACCACGTCGAAGGACGTGCTCGAAGCGGTGGCCGAAGGCACGGGACCGCAGAAGCTGCTGGTCACGCTCGGCTACTCGGGCTGGGGCGCCGGCCAGCTCGAGAACGAGATCTCCCAGAACGCCTGGCTGACCGTCGGCGCGAAGACGAGCGTGATCTTCGAGACCCCCGTCGAGGAGCGTTTCGCCGCGGCGCTCAAGCTGCTCGGCATCGACAGCACGCAGCTTTCGCTGCTGGCGGGGCATGCCTGAACCGATGCGGGCCGCTACGCAGCCTTCGCCCGCAGCCCGCCGTCGCCCCATTGCCGTTCCGATGAACGACGAAGTCGTGTTCGGCTTCGACTTCGGCGCGCGCCGCATCGGCGTGGCGATCGGCAACACGCTGACGCGCGAAGCGCGCCCGCTCGCGATCGTCGCCGCCGAGGGCGAAGCGCGCTGGGTGCGCATTGCCGCGCTGATCGCGGAATGGCAGCCGGCGCGGCTCGTGGTCGGTATTCCGCGCCATCCCGACGGCGCCGCGCACGAAATGACGCAGCGCTGCGAACGTTTCGCGCGCCAGCTCGAAGGGCGGCATCGCCTGCCGGTGGCGCGCGTCGACGAGCGCTATTCGTCGGCGGTCGTCGAAGATGGTCGCGACGACGAGGCCGCCGCGGTGATCCTGCAGCAATATCTCGACCAGCGATGACGATCACGCTCGACGCCGAGGCGATCTATCGCACGCTCGCGCAGCACGTGCGCGAGGAAATCGCCGGCCGCGACGTCAAGCTCGTCGGCGTGCATACCGGCGGCGTGTGGATCGCCGAGAGGCTGAAGGAGGAGCTGAAGATCGCACACCCGGTCGGCGTGCTCGACATCTCCTTCTACCGCGACGACTTCGCGCGCGGAGGACTGAATCCGAGCGTGAAGCCCTCGCGCATTGCATTCGACGTCGCCGGCGCCGAGATCCTGCTGGTCGACGACGTGCTGTACACGGGCCGCACCGTGCGCGCGGCGCTGAACGAGCTGTTCGACTACGGCCGGCCGGCGCGCATCGACCTGGCGGTGCTGATCGACCGCGGCGGGCGCGAGCTGCCGATTGCCGCGCAGATGATCGGCGCCACCGTGCAGGTGCCGGCCGACGTCAGCATCGTGCTGTCGCGCGACGAGGCGAACAGGCTGCATCTGACGCTGGAGCAGAAGCCGCGTGGGTAGGCACCTGAAATCCCCCCGGCCTTCGGCCGGCCCCCTTTTCCAAAGGGGGCTCGATCCAATCGCCCCCTTTCGAAAAGGGGGCGGCGCGCGCAGCGCGCGGGGGATTTCGCGATGACGGCAAGCATGAGCCGCAACCCGCAACTGAACGCCCACGGCGAGCTGCACCATCTGCTTTCGATCGAAGGGCTGCCCCGCGAGATCATCGAGCGCATCCTGTCGACGGCCGACAGTTTCATCAACGTCGCCGAGCGCGAAGTGAAGAACGTGCCGCTGCTGCGCGGGCGCAGCGTGTTCAACCTGTTCTTCGAGACCAGTACGCGCACGCGCACGACCTTCGAGATCGCCGCGCGCAGGCTCTCGGCCGACGTGTTCAACCTCGACATCGCGCGCTCGAGCACGAGCAAGGGCGAATCGCTGCTCGACACCATCGACAACCTGACCGCGATGCAGGCCGACATGTTCGTCGTGCGGCACGCGTCCAGCGGCGCGCCGTACCTGATCGCGCGCCACGTCGCGCCGCACGTGCACGTGATCAACGCCGGCGACGGGCGCCACGCGCATCCGACGCAGGGCCTGCTCGACATGTACACGATCCGCCACTACAAGAAGGACTTCACCAGGCTGACGGTGGCGATCGTCGGCGACATCCTGCACTCGCGCGTGGCGCGCTCGGACATCCACGCGCTGACCACGCTCGGCGTGCCCGAGGTGCGCGCGGTGGGCCCGCTGACGCTGCTGCCCGCGGGGCTCGAGCAACTCGGCGTGCGCGTGTTCACCAGGCTCGACGAAGGTATCCGCGGCGCCGACGTGATCATCATGCTGCGGCTGCAGAACGAGCGGATGCGCGGCGCGCTGCTGCCGAGCGCGCAGGAGTACTTCCGCAACTACGGGCTGACGCCGGAGAAACTCGCGCTCGCCAAGCCCGATGCGATCGTGATGCACCCCGGTCCGATGAACCGCGGCGTCGAGATCGACTCGCGCGTGGCCGACGGCGGCCAGAGCGTGATCCTGCCGCAGGTCACCTTCGGCATCGCGGTGCGCATGGCCGTGCTGTCGATCGCCGCGTCTTCGAAGGCGATGCAATGAAGCTGGCGATCTGCAACGGCCGCGTGATCGATCCCGCGTCGGGGCGCGACGGGACGGCCGACGTATTCGTCGCCGACGGCCGCATCGCGGCGGTGGGCGGCGCGCCGGCCGGTTTCGCCGCCGATCGAACGATCGATGCGCGCGGGCTGATCGTCGCGCCCGGGCTCGTCGACCTGTGCGCGCGGATGCGCGAGCCGGGTGCGGAAGGGGCGCTCAAGCGCGAGATGCGCGCCGCGCTCGCCGGCGGCGTCACGGGGGTTGTTTGTCCGCCCGACACCGATCCGCCGCTCGACGAACCGGGGCTCGTGCGCATGCTGCGGCAACGCTCGCGCGAAGCGGCCGGCGCGCGGCTGTATCCGCTCGGCGCGCTGACCGCGGGGCTGAAGGGCGAAGCGCTGGCGGAGATCGAAACGCTCGCCGAGGTCGGCTGCGTTGCATTCGCGCAGACCGGCAGCCTGCCCCACGACAACGGCGTGCTGCTGCAGGCGATGCGGTACGCGAAGACCTTCGATCTCGCGCTGTGGCTGCGCCCGGTCGAGGACACGCTGGCGGGCAGCGGTGTGGCCGCCGCCGGCGCGGTGGCCGGAAGGTTGGGGCTGCCTTCGATCCCGGTCGAGGCGGAAACCGTCGCGCTGCACACGATCTTCGAGCTGCAGCGCGCGACCGGCGCCCGCGTGCACCTGTGCCGGCTGTCGTCGGCGCCGGGCATCGAACTGGTTCGCGCGGCCAAGCGCGAAGGGCTGCCCGTGAGCTGCGACGTCGACATCCATCACGTCCACCTGATCGACGTCGACATCGGTTACTTCGATCCGGCGTTCCGTCTCGATCCGCCGCTGCGCGGCGATCGCGATCGCGACGCGATCGTGCGCGCGCTCACGGACGGCACGATCGACGCGATCTGCTCGGATCACGCGCCGATCGGCGTCGACGACAAGCTGCTGCCGTTCGGCGAGGCCGCGCCGGGCGCGACCGCGCTCGAGACGCTGCTGCCGCTCGTGCTCAAGTGGGCGCGCGAGCGCGACGTGCCGCTGGCGAAGGCGCTCGCCAAGGTCACGAGCGAGCCGGCGCGCGTGCTCGGCGAAGACACGGGCCGCCTGGCCGCCGGCGCCAAAGCCGACCTCGTGCTCTTCGACCCCGACGAGCACTGGCGCGTCACGCCCGAAGCGCTCGCCAGCCACGGCAAGAGCACGCCGTTCGCCGGCTACGAACTCGAAGGCCGTGCGCGCACGACCATCGTCGGCGGCGAACTCCGCTTCCAACGCTGACCCCGAAAAATGGGGGTCAGACACCATTTTTTCTGATCGCGATGCGTCGGGTGCTGGCGCCGCTGCGCATCGTCGCGCTGCTCGCGCATATCGTCGCGGGACTGTTGATCACCACGCTTGGCTTTCCGTGGCTCGCGCTGCCGGCGCGCAACCGCATCGTGCGCGGCTGGTCGCGCGTGCTGCTGGCGATCTGCGGGGTGAAGCTGCGCGCGAGCGGGCGTGCGCTCGGCGAGGCGCTTGCTCACACGGGTATCGAACGCTCCAGCGCCGGGCGGCTGATCCTTGCGAATCACATCTCGTGGATCGACGTCTTCGCGATTCTCGCCTGCGTGCCGGGACGCTTCGTCGCGAAGGCCGAGATCGGGCGCTGGCTGCTCGTCGGCTGGCTGGTCACGCTGGTGGGCACGCTGTACATCGAGCGCGGCCGGCGGCACGCGGTCGCTGCGATCAACCACCGGGTGCGCGACAAGCTGAAGGCGGGCGAAACGGTCGCCGTGTTTCCCGAAGGCACGACGACCGACGGCGACAAACTGCTGGCCTTTCACTCCAACCTGATCGCGCCGGCGATCGAAGTCGGCGGCGAGGTCTGGCCGGTCGCCTTGCGCTACACGGAGCGCGGCGCACCGTCGACGGCGACGTCCTTCGTCGGCGACATGGCGCTCGTCAATTCGCTGTGGAACACGCTGCTCGCGCGCGGGCTCGAGGTCGAGGTCGCGTTCCTGCCGCCGGTGTCCGCGCGCGAGCTCGGCAACCGCCACCGGGTCGCCGCGGCGGCGCGCGCGGCGATCGCGCAGTACCTTCGTGTGCCGCTCGACGACGCGCGCGCGACGTTCAGCGCGCTTTCTCAAGCAGCACCGACCGTGGGTCCTTCGCTTGCGGACAATCGACCTGAACGATCCGGCGCTCCGGCCAGTTCATCGCAGTGAGCCGGCCGCCCCACACGCAGCCGGTATCGAGGCAGATCGCGTCCTCCCGCAACAGCAATCCGAGCGTGGACCAGTGGCCGAACACGACCGGCGTGCCGCGCGTGGCGCGCTGCGGGTGTTCGAACCACGGCACGTAGCCGGGCGGCGCCGCCGCCGCACCTTCCTTGACTCTGAAATCCATCGTGCCGTCCGCCGCGACGAAGCGCAGCCGCGTCAGCGCGTTGATCACGCAACGCAGCCGGTCCGCGCCCTCGAGTTCGTCGTCCCAGCGCGCCGGCGTATTGCCGTACATCGTCGCCAGGAACGCACGATAGTCGTCCGCGCGCAGCTGCGCCGTGACCTCCCGCGCGAGAGAAAGCGTCTTCTCGACCGTCCACTGCGGCAGCACTCCCGCATGCACGAACAGCGCGCCGGCCTCGAAATGCGCGAGCGGCCGGCGCCGCAGCCAGTCGATCAGTTCGTCGCGGTCGGGCGCGTCGAGGATCGCCTGCAGCGTGTCGTCGCCGTGCTGCGGCCGGATGCCCGCGTCGACCGCGAGCAGGTGCAGGTCGTGGTTGCCGAGCAGCGCAGTCGCACGATCGCCCAGCCCGCGCACGAAACGCAGCGCTTCGAGCGACTGCGGCCCGCGGTTGACCAGATCGCCGACGAACAGCAGCCGATCGTCCGCCGGTGCCGACGCGAGCAGTTCCCGCAGGCTGGCGAGGCAGCCCTGGACGTCGCCGATGGCGAGCATGTCGCTCCGCGGTCGCTCAGGCGCCGCGCACGCGTGCCAGCAGCGCGGTCGTCGACCGCTCGTGCTCGAACGGGATCGCCACCGTCCGCGCGCCCCACGTGCGCGCGAGCTGCGCTTCGGGGATCTGCGCCATGTCGTAGTCGCCGCCCTTGGCGTACACGTCGGGTCGCACGATCTCGAGCACCGGCAGCGGCACCGGCTCGTCGAAGATCGTCACCAGCGTCACGCTTTCCAGCGCGGCGAGCACGGCGGCGCGGTCGGCTTCGCTGTTGATCGGACGATCGTCGCCCTTGCCGAGGCGCTTGACCGACGCATCCGAATTCACCGCGACGACGAGGCTCGCGCCGAGCGCGCGCGCCTGCGCGAGATAGGTCACGTGGCCGCGATGCAGGATGTCGAACACGCCGTTGGTCAGCACGATCGGCCGCGCGAGCTGTGCGACGCGTGCCGCGAGATCCGTGCGCGCGACGACCTTCTGTTCGAAGCGCGGAGCAGGGTAGCGCTCAGGCACGCGCGGCCTCGTCGAGCAGGTCCGCAAGCTGGGCGCTGCGCACTGCATCGAGCAGCGAGCGGAAGCGCGCGGTCGCCAGCCCGCCGTCGTCTTCGTCGCCTGGGTCGAGCCGACCGTCGGTGCCGAGCAGAACACGCTGCGGCACACCCGCCGCGTGCGCCGCCTGGAGATCCGAGCGCTTGTCGCCGAACAGCACCGAGCGCGCGAGATCGAGCCCCAGCTCGTGCGCAGCCGCGAGCAGCATGCCCGGCGCCGGTTTGCGGCAGGTGCAGTTCACCCGGTACTGACCCTGCCCCTCGGTTGGATGGTGCGGACAGGAATACACGCCCGCGAGCGGCGCGCCCGCCGCGCGGAACTGCTCGCGCATCCAGCGCGTCAGCTTCTCGAAGTCCTCGGTCGTGTACAGCCCGCGCGCGATGCCCGACTGATTGGTGATCACGACCAGCGCGAACCCGCGCTCCGCAAGCGCGCGCGCCGCGTCGAGCACGCCCGGCACGAAGTGGAAGTCCTCCTGCCGCACGACGTAGCCGAGATCGACGTTGATCACGCCGTCGCGATCGAGGAAGGCGGCGCGGCGTGTCATGAAGAATTGGGGTCAGACACCATTTTTCAGCAGCCACCGCACGTACGCGGCGGTGCCGTGCTCGACCGACTGCATCGGCGGTTCGAAGCCCGTCGCGCGCAGGCGCGCAATGTCGGCTTGCGTGTACGCCTGGTACTTGCCGCGCAAGGCTTCGGGAAACGCGATGTACTCGATCTTGCCTTGCGCGACGGCGTGCGCGAGCGCCAGCGGCGCCTCGTGGTTCGCCTCGCGCATCGTGTTCACTACGGCGAGCGCCACGTCGTTGAAGCTCTGCGCGCGTCCGGTGCCGACGTTGTAGATGCCGGAGACCGGCTTGTCCGCGAAGTGCAGGTTGATCGCGATCACGTCGTCGACGTGGATGAAGTCGCGCCGCTGTTCGCCGTTCGCGTAGCCGTGGCTGCCTTCGAAGAGCCTGACCTTGCCTTCGGCGCGGAACTGGTTGAAGTGATGAAACGCCACCGACGCCATGCGCCCCTTGTGCGACTCGCGCGGGCCGTAGACGTTGAAGTAGCGCAGCCCGATCACCGGCGCCGTCAGCGCGTGCATGCGCCGGCGCACGATCTGATCGAACAGGAACTTCGAGTAGCCGTAGACGTTCAGCGGCTTCTCGTGCGCGCGGTCCTCCTTGAACACGGGACCGAGCCCGTACACCGATCCGCTCGACGCGTAGATGAACGGCACGCGCAGCTCCTGGCACCAGTCGAGCAGCGCGAGCGAATAGCGGTAGTTGTTCTCCAGCATGTAGCGGCCGTCGGACTCCATCGTGTCCGAGCACGCGCCCTGATGGAAGACGAGATCTGGCTTGGGCAGCGCGCGCCGCCGCACCAGCTCGACGAACTCACCCTTGTCCAGGTAGTCGGCGATCTCGCAGTCCGTCAGGTTGCGGAACTTCTCGGCGCGCGTCAGGTTGTCGACGGCGACGATATCGGTCTCGCCGCGCCCGTTCAGCGCCTTGACGTTGTTCGCGCCGATGAAACCGGCCGCGCCGGTGACGATGATCTTCATGACGCCCTTTCGTTCGGCGGCGCTACAGCGGGCTGCGCCAGCGCAGACCGGCAAAACGGCTGAAATCGCGGTCGGTCGTGATCCACTCGCAACCGCCCTCGATGGCGAGTGCGGCGAAGTAGGCGTCCGGTACGAGATTCCCTTTGACCTTCGCCTCGGTACAGAGGCGGCGGAAGATCGTCCAATGCCGCTCGCCCGGTTCGATCAGCATGGCATTCGGCTGCTCGCGAAGCTGCTCGGCGAATTCGAGCGCCTGCGCGAGCGTGCTCGGCGCAGCAAACACCTTCGGGTGGGTCACAACGCGGATGAATCCGCTCAGCACGAGCTCCGAAACCCCGTAACGCTCTTCACCGTTGATCGTGGCCTCCAGCCAGCGCCGGCACGGCACATGATGCTCGGTGTCCTCGCGATGCGCGTAGACGAGCACATTGACGTCCGGCAGGACCACTCACGACTCCATCGTGTCGAGCAAGGACGCGGAGTCGTCGAGATCGACACCCGGACGCACGCCCGACCCCTTCACCGTCCTGAGCTTGACCGGCGCGCGCCTGCTTGCGCGCGTGCGCCGCTGCAGCGACTCGCGCAACGCCTCCTCAAGCACCGAGGTCAGCGTTCGTCCGGTTTCGGCCGCGCGCTTCTTCGCCTGAGCGAGGAGGTGTTGATCCAGTCTTACCGTCGTTCGCATGCGTCAGAGCATGCCGGCCGTGCATCAATATGTCAAACGGCCGGCAGCAGGGAAGGCATCGACGCGCCGATGAAACCGACGGCACCGGTGACGATGACCCTCATCGCCAGGGTTCAGTGGTAGTCGGACTCGCGCTGATGGCGAACCGCGAGGATCGTGATGGACCGCGCGTCATCGATCCGAAAGAGCGCAACGTAGCCGGCGCTGCCGAAAGGAATCACGAGCTCGCGCAACAGCGGGTCCGAGCCCGCTTTGCGGCAAGAGAACGGCGAGAACTCCAGCAACCGAAGGGCGCGCCGGATCGCGCGCTCGGCACGCGCCGCCGCCGCGAGATCGCGCTCGAGCAGGAAGTCGAACATGCGCAGGAGATCGTCTTCGGCGTCGGGCGTAAAGCGGACCGAAAACCTCATCGCGGTCGAGCCGATTTTCGGCGTGCCCCCTTGAGTCGCGCGCCGAGCTTCGCAACGACTTCGGCTGCCGATACGTAACCTCCGCTGCGCTTGGCGCGGCGCTCCGCTGCGAGCCCGCGCGCGATGAATTCGGCCTGCGCTCGGCGCTCGTCGATGCTCTTGCGCACCGACTCGAGCACGAACGATGACAGCGTTTCACCCTCTTCGAGGACCCGCTCGGCGGCCTTGCGCAGCTCGGGATCGACGCGCAACGCTGGAATCGTGCTCGTTTTCACGGGGAGCCCTCATGCATCGCAGTTGCGATGCATTGTACGCTCAGGACCCGCTGAACAACTCGTCGTAGCTCACCGTCGCCGTGCCCAGCTTGCCGACGACGATGCCGCCCGCGCGGTTGGCCGCCTCGACCGCCTGCTGCAGCGTCGCGCCGGCCGCGAGCATCACGCCGAGCGTGGCGATCACCGTATCGCCGGCGCCGCTGACGTCGAACACTTCGCGCGCCTGCGCCGGCACCGACCACGTGCCCGCGTCGGTGAACAGCGTCATGCCTTCCTCGCTGCGCGTGAGCAGCAGGGCCTGCAGATCGAGCTCGCGGCGCAGCTTCTGCGCGCGCGCTTCGAGATCGGCTTCGCTCCTCCAGCGGCCGACCACTTCGCGCAGCTCCGCCCGATTCGGCGTGACGACCGTGGCGCGCGCATAGCGCGAGTAGTCGTCGCCTTTCGGGTCGACGAGAATGGGTTTGCCCGCCGCGTGCGCCAGCTCGATCATCCGCCCGATGTGCGTGAGCCCGCCCTTGCCGTAGTCCGACAGGATCACGAGGTCGTAGTCCGGCAGCAGCGCTTCGTATTCGCCCAGCTTGGCGAGCAGCACCTCGTTGTCCGGCAGCGTCTCGAAGTCCGCGCGCAGCATCTGCTGGCGGCGGCCGATCACGCGCAGTTTGACGGTCGTCGCCATTTGCGCATCGGTGTGCGCATGCGGCGCGATGCCCGAGGCGTCGAGCAGCCGCACGAGCGCGCGGCCCGCCTCGTCGTCGCCGACCACGGTCAGCAGCCCCGCGCGCGCACCCAGCGCGACCACGTTACGCGCCACGTTGGCCGCACCGCCCAGCCGCTCTTCGGTGCGCTGGATGCGAACGACCGGCACCGGCGCTTCCGGCGAGATGCGTTCGACTTCGCCGAACCAGTAGCGGTCGAGCATCACGTCGCCGACGACCAGCACGCGGCGGGCAGCGACGGCGTCCTTCGAAATCGATGGCACTTTCAGGAGCAACCCCGTATCAGTTCTCGGGATTATCCCAGCCGCCGACCCCCAGCTCCTTCTCGATCAGCGCGCACATCACGTGGCCGAGGAAGATGTGCGCCTCCTGGATGCGCGCGGTTTCGTCCGACGGCACGACGATCGGCAGGTCGACCAGCGGCGCGAGCTTGCCGCCGTCGCGACCGAGGAAGCCCACCGTGTAGATGCCCATCGGCTTGGCGACCTCGACGGCGCGGACGACGTTCGGCGAATTACCCGAGGTCGAGATCGCGATCAGCACGTCGCCCGCGCGGCCGAGCCCCTCGACCTGCCGCGCGAACACCTCGTCGAAGCCGAAGTCGTTGCCGATGCACGTCAGCGCCGAAGAGTCCGTGCTGAGCGCCAGCCCCGGCAGCGCGCGGCGATCGCGCACCAGCCGGCCGACGAGCTCGGCGGCCAGATGCTGCGCGTCGGCCGCGGACCCGCCGTTGCCGCAGAACATCAGCTTGTTTCCCGCGCGCATCGAACTTGCCGCGTGCTGCGCGGCGTCGTGAGTGCTCGCAGCTAACGAAGCCAGTCGGTTGAAGACCAGGCGATGCTGCTCCAGGGATGAAAGGAAGTCCATCGCTTTCCGATAGGCAAGTTGCATGTTCGGACGCGCCCGGGGCGCAATCTACCGAGCAGTTTCCCATACTGGAAGCCGCATCGTGCGGTCCGCGACGCCCTGCAGATCCAAGAGCGGGCGATCGGCGCGACGATGCGGACGAGTGCACTCCCGCCCTTCAAGCCGCGGCCGTCTGGTCCGATAGGTTCACAAGGCGCGTCGTCGTCGGAAGAGATTGCCGCTTTGCGGCCGCGTGGAACTCCACCACTACCGGCTCATCAGGCGTTCAGCGAGACCAGGAACTCAATCCTCGGATGAGGTGGTTCCTTGGCCGCAGGGGAGCGAACGCGTTTGAGGCGCGGCAGCGCCAGCGCCAACGATCTGATGCGCTATGTGTGCGTCGCGAAGATCGCGCGCTGCGGCGTCAGCGTCCTGGCGCGTGGCCTGTGAATGCCGCGGCGCCGGATGACAACGTAGAATTGCGGGCCAGTCGTCCGACCCCGTTGGCCGATTGCGCGGAAAAGTCGGCATCCGTCACCCGCGAACCTCCGATGACGCGGGTCGCGCATAGGGTCGCCCGTCGCACTGAGCCCGTAAGCCTATTGTTTCGTCTCTTCCACACCGTTCGTCACCTGCGGGCCGAGCAGGTCATTTACCGGCTCAAGTACCGGGTGCTGCCGACCCGAGTGCGCAGCGTCGGGCACATCAGCCGCAGACCGTGGGCCAATCGCTGGCATCAGCCCGTCCTCGCTAAGCGCTCGCTCGTCGCGCCTGCAACCTTCGAGTTCCTCGGCGCGCGCGGCAGGGTCGACGGCGCTGCCGATTGGAACGATCCACATCGTTCCAAGCTGTGGCTATACAACCTCCACTACCTCGACGATCTGAATGCGGAGGGTTGCGACCAGCGTACCGACGAACACGTGCGTCTGATCGAAAGCTGGATTGGCCACAACCCAGCCGGACACGGCATCGGCTGGGAGCCGTATCCGCTCTCTCTTCGCATCGTGAATCTCGTGAAGTGGCTCGATCGGCAGCGGCGGGTCGAGGAACACTGGCTACGCAGCCTGGCTACGCAGGCGAGCGCGCTGGCAGACCGCGTCGAATACCACCTGCTCGGCAATCACCTGTTCGCCAACGGCAAGGCGCTCGTGTTCGCAGGTGTGTTCTTCGATGGGACACAGGCGGACGCGTGGCTCGCGCAGGGGCTCGCGATCCTCGAACGTGAACTGCCCGAGCAATTCCTCGCGGATGGCGCTCACTTCGAACGCTCGCCGATGTATCAAGCCACGCTGACCGCGGATCTGTGCGATCTCGTGCGGCTGGCGGATGTTTCGGGACTGGCATCGCTGCGCGCATGCCGCGGCGCGTGGGCGCAGGTTCTCGCACGCGCGACCCAGTGGCTCGAAGCCATGGCGCACCCAGACGGCGAAATCAGTTTCTTCAACGACGCTGCGCTCGGGATCGCGCCGTCACCGGCGCGGCTGCGCAGCTATGCCGAATCTCTGGTCGGCGCTCTTCCGCCTGCGCCTCGCGCGATCGACGGCTCCATCCGCCTGCACTCGCTTGCGCCGAGCGGGTACTGCCGGGTCGATCTGCCCGACGACGGCGTGGCGATCATCGACGTGGCCCCGCTCGGCCCCGACTACTTGCCGGCGCACGGCCATGCCGACACGCTCAGCTTCGAACTGAGCCTGTTCGGTACACGTGTCTTCGTCAACTCGGGCACTTCGCGCTACGGTGAAGACGCAGAACGTCTGCGCCAGCGCGCCACGGCGGCTCACAACACCGTTGTCGTCGATGACGAGAACTCCTCCGAAGTCTGGGGCGGTTTCCGCGTTGCCCGTCGCGCTCATCCCATGCTGCGCGAAGCGGGCGAGCGCGATGGTCGCATCGTCATCGACGCCAGCCACGACGGTTACCTGCGCCTCGCCGGCCGCAACATCCACCGGCGGCGCTGGATCTTCGAGGCTGGTTCGATGCGCATCGAGGACACGATCGAGGGACCATTCCGCAGCGCCGTGGCTTATCTGCACCTTCATCCCGACGTCGTGGTGGAGAGGCTCTCGCCGGAAGATCGTACGGCCAGGCTGCGCATCCCGAGCGGGCGAACAATCGAGGTTGCGGTAACGGGTGCGTCGCTTGCCGTGGCCGCGTCGACCTGGCATCCGCGCTTCGGCGTGAGCATTCCGTCCAACGTTCTCGTGCTTGCGTTCGAGGAGTCAGCGGTGTCCACGAATGTGAGCTGGAACCGCAGCCGATGAAGCTGCTGGTGCTGAGCTTTTACTATGCGCCCGATCTGAGCGCGGGATCGTTTCGTACGGCCGCGCTCGTGCGCTCGCTCGCGGCCGCTGCGCCGCGCGCCGAGATCGAGGTCGTGACTGCTTTGCCCAATCGGTACCGCAGCTTCAGCGTCGAGGCGCCCGAACACGAGCACGAGGGCAACGTGCAGATCCACCGCTTTGCCCTGCCGCGGCACGCGAGCGGCATGCTCGATCAGTCGAGAGCTTTCATCTCGTTCGCCCGCCAGGTGCTGCGCCATGTGCGCGGAAGGCGCTACGACCTCGTGTATGCCACGTCGTCACGGCTGATGACCGCCGCCCTCGGGGCGCTGGTCGCGCGGCGCACGCGTGCGCGCCTGTACCTCGATATCCGCGACATCTTCGTCGATACGATCAAGGACGTCCTGCCGCGTCGCGTCGCCACGCTTGCGCGACCCGCCTTTTCCCTCGTCGAGCGCTGGACCATGCACCGAGCCGACCGCATCAACCTGGTGTCGCGCGGCTTCGAGGAGTACTTTCGGACACGCTATCCGGCCAAGCCGTTGTCGTTCTTCACCAACGGCATCGACGACGAGTTCATCGTTGCTGTGGCAGCGCCGGCGCAGGGGGGGCGCTCGGCCGAAGGGCTGGCGACCATCCTCTACGCAGGCAATCTCGGCGAAGGCCAGGGCCTGCACGCGATCGTTCCGGCGCTCGCTCGCGCGCTGCACGGTCGGGCGCGCCTCGTCATCGTCGGCGACGGCGGCCGCCGCGCGGCTTTGCAGGCGGCTGTTGCGAGCGCCGGGGTCGACAACGTGGTCGTGACCGCTCCGGTCAAGCGCGACGCGCTGATCGCCGCTTATCGCGAAGCCGACGTGCTGTTCCTGCACTTGAACGACTACGACGCCTTTCGCAAGGTCCTACCGTCGAAGCTGTTCGAGTACGCGGCGATGGGCAAACCGATTCTCGCGGGCGTGGCCGGCCACGCGGCGGATTTCATTCGTGCCGAAATCGACAATGCGGCCGTTTTTGCTCCGTGCGACGCAACGCAAGCCGCCGCGGCGTTCGAATCTCTCCAGCTACGCGACACGCCGCGCCCGGCGTTCATCGAAAAGTACGCGCGTGCCCGCATCATGGCCGCGATGGCGGACGAAGTCGTCCAGACGGGTTCGCGATGACGATTGCAGCGCTGGTCATCGCGACGATTGCCGCATCCTGGCTCCTGACAGCCGCCGTGCGCCGCTACGCGCTTGCGCGGCAGGTGCTCGATCATCCGAACGAGCGCAGCTCGCACACGCTGCCCACGCCCCGCGGCGGCGGCGTGGCCATCGTCGTTGCGTTCTGCGCCGGTCTGCTGCTGCTCGTCTCGACCGGTCAGGTGCAGCCGCGCGGCGCGTGGGCGGTCCTCGGCGCCGGAGCGTGGGTTGCGGTTGTCGGTTTCATCGACGATCACCGCCACATCGCCGCGCGCTGGCGGCTGCTCGCGCACTTCGTCGCCGCGGGCTGGGCGCTTGCTTGGCTCGGCGGACTGCCACCGCTGCCGCTCGCGGGAGCGGCGGTGGATCTCGGCCTGTTCGGCGCCGCGCTGACTGCCGTTTTCCTCGTCTGGCTGCTGAACCTGTACAACTTCATGGACGGCATCGACGGCATCGCCGGCATCGAAGCGATAACCGTCGCGCTGCCCGGCGCGGCGTTGTGGTGGCTCGCCGCCGGCTCCACCGACGCGATCGTGCCGGTGCTCGTCGCCGCGGCCGCGCTCGGCTTTCTGCTGTGGAACTTCCCGCCGGCGCGCATCTTCATGGGCGACGCGGGCAGCGGTTTCCTCGGTGTCGTGCTCGGGGTGCTCGCCGTGTGGAGTGCACACCAGCAGCCGCAGCTCTTCTGGAGCTGGGTCATCCTGCTCGGCGCGTTCATCGTCGATGCCACCGTCACGCTGCTGCGCCGGCTGTATCGGCGCGAGCGCGTCTACGAAGCGCATCGCAGCCACGCCTATCAATACGCGTCGCGCCTGCACGGCGAGCATCGCGTCGTCACGCTGGCGGTCGGCGCGATCAATCTGCTCTGGCTCGCGCCACTAGCCGCCCTCGTTGCGTTCGGATGGCTCGACGGCGCGGCCGGCGTTGCGATCGCGTACGGTCCTCTCGTCGCACTCGCGTATCGCTACAAAGCGGGCGCGAGGGAGCTGCAGGTGTAAGTCGCTTGTCGGCGTCATCCCGGCGTAGGCCGGGATCCAACTGCGACGTCGGAACTTGGGCCCCGGCCTCCGCCGGGGTGACGCGCGCTTCCGACCGTCATCCCGAACGGCTGTTGCGCGTCGCGAGCCGTATCGCAACGCGCGACACCTCGAGAATCTCCTCGGCCGGAATCGGCGCGGCACCGCCTTGCGCGACCGCACGCACGAACGCTGCCGCGCACGCTTCCTGCCCCTTGTCCTGCCGCCACAGCCGCTGACGCGAAAAGCCGCGCCAGTCGTAACCGGTGAGCTTGATGAAGTTGTCGAGCGCCAGCACGCCGTCGTTGCAGAACACCTCGACGCGTTCCTTCGGAAAGCGCTTGCCGCCGTTCGCGAGGTAATGCACGGTGCCGATGGAGCCGTCGGCGAACGAAAGCGAAATGGTCGCCTTGTCGTCGCGCACGGCGAGCGCGGGGTGCCGGCCTATCGTCGTGATCTGCGCATCGACGATCGGATGTCCGACCAGGTAGCGTGCCAGGTCGATGAAGTGGCATGCCTCGCCGATGATCCGACCGCCGCCCACCTCGCGATCCTGCGTCCAGTGGTCGGGTGGAATCGCGCCGGCATTGACGGTGTAAACGATCGCCATCGGCGCACCCACCGGCGCGAGCAGCGCCTTCATCTTCGCCACGAGCGGCGCGAAGCGGCGATTGAAACCGACCATCAGCAGCCGCGGTGCGCCGCGCTCCGCCGCCGCACGCCACGCCGACTCGACCGCGTCGACCTCCTCCAGCGTGAGCGCGAGCGGCTTTTCCACGAACACGTGCTTGCCGGCCGCCAGCGCCTCGCTCGCGAAGCGCGCGTGCGTGTCGTGCCGCGTGGCGATGACGACCGCGTCGACGCGCTCGTTGCCGAGCACGTCGGCCTGCACGTCGGTCGAGGCGAACGCGAACCCGGACTTCCTGCCGTGGTGATAGCCGGTGACGCCGGCGCTCGACACGATCGTGTCCAGTTGCGCACCGGCGCGCTTGAGCGCCGGAATCAGCACGCGCGAGCCGTAGTTGCCGGCGCCGATCACCGCGAGCACGGCCTTGCCGCTGGCCGCAACGGGAGGCGTCGCGCCGAGCGCCACGCGTCGCGCCTGCTCGTTCGGCTTCGCGCCCGCGTACTGCAACACGATGCCGAGCGCCGAGCGGTCGTTCACCAGCACGTCGTAGGCGCGCGCTGCCTCGCGCACGGCGAAGCGATGGCTGATCAAGGGCGCGACGTCGAGCTTGCCTTCGGCCAGCATCGCCAGCACCGCCTCGAAATTGCGCTGCTCGGTCCAGCGCACGAATCCGAGCGGGTAGTCGCTGCCCTGCTGTTCGTACGCCGGGTCGTAGCGGCCGGGGCCATACGAGCACGACACCTGGAACGTCAGCTCCTTTTCGTAGAAGTCGGCGCGATTGAGTTCCAACCCGGTCACGCCGACGAGCACGATGCGTCCGCGCTTGCGGCTCATGCGCGCCGCCTGCGCGATCGGCTCGCTCGACTGCGTGGAGGCGGTGACGATCACGCCGTCCACGCCGCGCCCGCCGGAGAACGCCAGTCCGCGCGCCACCGGATCTTCGCCGCGCGCGAGATCGCACACGTCGGCGCCGAAACGCTGCGCCAGCGCCAGCTTGCCCGCATCGAGATCGATACCCAGCACGCGGCAGCCTTGCGCGCGCAGCAGTTGCACGGTCATCAGCCCGATCAGGCCGAGCCCGGTGACGACGAAACATTCACCGAGCGTGGGTGCGGCGAGCCGGATGCCCTGCAGGCCGATCGCCCCCAGCACGGTGAAGGCCGCGGCCTCGTCGCTCACACCTTCCGGCACGCGCGCGCACAGGTTCTTGCCCACGCGCACGATCTCCGCGTGCGAGCCGTTCGACACCACGCGATCCCCGACCGAGAAACCTTCGACACCGGCGCCGACCTCGAGCACCACGCCGGCGTTGCAGTAGCCGAGCGCCAGCGGCTGGTCGAGCTTGCTGCGCACGGCATCGAGCGTGGCGAACAGGCCGTCGGTGCGCACCTTGTCCAGCACCTGCTTCACCTTCTCCGGCTGCTGGCGCGCCTTGTCGATCCACGAAGCGCGGCCGAAGTCGACCAGCATCCGCTCGGTGCCGGCGGAGACCAGGCTCGCGCGCGTGGCGATCAGCAGCGTGCCGCGCGCCACCTGCGGCGCGGGCACGTCGGCCACCAGCGTTTCGCCGCTGGCGAGGTTTTGCAGGAGTTGGAGCATGGCGGGTCTTGTCGACAGGGCCTGTTTGGCTGGCTCCTTCTCCCGCATCAGCGGGAGAAGGCGGGGGATGAGGGCTGCAGCCTGGGGATCGCTGCCGTGCCCGAGAACGCGCGCAATTTTGCCCTCACCCCAACCCTCTCCCACTGATGTGGGAGAGGGAGCGTCCCTCGCGCCGGTCCAGAAAAATCCGGCACCACAGCTCGATCGAACACAGCGCCAGCAGCGGATAGGCAGCATCGATGCGGCCGGCCGCATCCATCTGGCGCATCCGTGCCACAGCCGCGGGATCGAACAACTCACGCGCCGCGAGACTGCGCTCGGACAGCAGGTCTTCGACCGTGTCGCGCAACTCGTGGCGCAGCCAGCGCCGCAGCGGCACGCCGAAGCCGGTCTTCGGCCGATAGATCACGTCGCGCGGCAGCTCGGGCTCCATCGCCCGCTTCAGGATCCACTTGCCTTCCGCGCCGCGCTGCTTGAACTCCGCCGGCAAACTCGCGGCCAGTCGCATCAAGTCGGGATCGAGGAACGGCACGCGCACCTCCACGCCGACCGCCATGCCCATCTTGTCCGTGTAGTTCAGGTTGTGGTCGCACAGGAAGTGCTTGGCCTCGAGAAAGAGCATGCGGTTCAGCGGATCGCGCTCGCCGTCGATCGCGCGCAGGCTGTCGACGAGCGGCGCAAGCGGCGACCAGCCGTCGAACTGTGCGCGCAGCGCCGGTGCAAGCAGCGGCGCCGAATCCGCCTGCGGCAGCCACGTGAAGTAGCTCGCCAGCCGCTCGTCCCCGTTCAGTCCCGCATCGCCGAACGCGCGGCGCACGCGCCTGACGAACGGGGCGCCGGTCGGCAAGGCGCGCGCAGTCGCGCCCAGCGCCGCGCGCGCCGGCGCCGGCAACCAGTTCCACCAGCGCTCCTGCATCAGTGCGAAGTGGCGGCGATAGCCGGTGAAGATGTCGTCGCCACCGGCGCCGGACAGCAGCACCTTGATGCCGTGCGAGCGCGCCAGCTCGCAGATCATCAGGGCGTTCAGCGGCGCCAGGTCCGCCTGCGGCTCGTCCAGGTGCCGCACCATGCGCTCGAAGTGCGACACGATCTCCGGCCCGACGCGGATCGTGTGCAGATCGACGTCCAGATGCGCCGCCACGCGTTGCGCATACGGCAGGTCGTCGACGAAACCCTCTTCCGCCGTCGAGTGCGCGGTTTCGATCGTGAAGCACTGGATGCGCTGCCCCGGCGCGTGGCGCCGCGCGCACGCCACGACCGCGCTCGAATCCAGCCCCCCGGACAGAAACGCGCCCACCGGAACATCGGCCACCATCTGCCGCCGCACCGCTTCGTCGAGCGCCGTGCGCACTGCCGATGCCGCCGTTTGCGCGTCGCCATCGAAGCGCGGCGTCGGATACGGCAGCTCGTAGAACCGCCAGCGCTCGGCGATGCGCCCGTCGCGGACGAGCAGCGCGCAGCCCGGTTCCAGCTTGCGCACGGCGCGCAGCATCGTGTTGGGCGTGGGGCTCCACAGGTACGTGAGATACAGCCAGACGGCGCGCGGATCGATCGCACGATCGACCTCGGCGCACGCGAGCAGCGCCTTCAGCTCGCTGGCAAAGAGAAAACCCGACGGCGGCTCCGCGTAGTACAGCGGTTTCACGCCGGCGCCGTCGCGCGCCAGCAGCAGCGAGCGGTCGCGCGGGTCCCAGATCGCCAGCGCGAAGATGCCGTTCAGCAGCGGCAGCACGTTGCGGCCGCGGTCGAGGTACAGGCGGAGGATCACCTCGGTATCGGAATGGCCGAAGAACCTGGCGCCTGCCGCTTCGAGCTGCGCCCGCAGCTCGCGGTAGTTATAGATCTCGCCGTTGTAGGTGATCGTGACGCCGGTGGCGCTGTCCGTCATCGGCTGCGCGCCGGTCGGCGACAGGTCGATGATCGCCAGCCGGCGGTGGGCCAGCCCGACCGCGCCGTCGGCGGAATAGTAGCTGCCATCGCCGTCCGGGCCGCGGTGCGAGATGGCGCTGCTCATGCGCGCCAGCAGGCCCCGCTCGAAGCGCCCCGAGAACCCCGCAATTCCGCACACGAACCAGCCCTCAGTGCAACAAGGCGACTGTGTACGCATCGACTGCGGACGGCAGTCGGTGCTCGGGCGCGAAGGTGCGAGTCCCGCGAGCGACGCACTTCTCCGAGCAGCGCTCGATCAACGATCGAGCATGAAGGCGGCTCTCATTCGGTGCAGACGCGGCTTGTGGGTGCAGCGACATGCGGAGGACCTTGGTTTCGTCCTGGTCGCCGTATAAGCCTGTGGCATCATTGCCCGGCTCGATCGGGAAGTTCTGTGCAGCCATTGCGAAAGAGTGGAGAGAAGCATTGCCAAAGCGATCACTTGAAGCGATCGACCACCTGCTGACGGAGTATGCAGGAATACGGTTGTTCCCGGCGCTGGCCATGATTGTTGCGCTGGCAGTTCTCGGTGCAATCGTCGGAATCGTGTTCCCGAAGTTCGAGGCGACGGCATTGTTGCAGTTCCCCGAGGCGACCGGGGGTAAGGAGAGAGCGGTCGATCTCGAAACCTTCAAACGCGTCGCCGCGTCCTATGCCTCGCCGGTGCAGTTAAGCGCCTTCGTCGATGCCAAGGGTCTTCAGAACTCGCCGGCCGCCGCGAGGCTCATCGTCCAGTCAAAGGAACCAGGCTACTGGGAGAAGGCGGCGACACCGGTTCTGCCGTTCACAAAGCGCGATCAGCGGGAGCTCGGCGACCTCAAGGATGCCGCAGTAGCTGCACTCCTGGGCCTCGATCTGATCAGCGATGCGCGCACGCCTTTGCTTGCCGTCGAAATGATCGGCATCCTGGGCGACTACTACGTCAACGCAGTGATGCGCGAGCGGATCCGTGCCTGGGTTCTGGCTGGCCAAGCGGACTCGATCGGCATGGCGAAGAACATCGAGGCGGCAATCGTGCGCGCCGAGTTGGACGTGGCGCTACTCGAACGTCGCGCGCAGGACATGAAGGGAATCCTCGCGAAGTATCCGACCGCGGAGCGGATGGACACGCGGCAGGTGATAAGCCTCAACACGAGCGATGAATCGCAACGCTTCCTGTCGCCGCTGGCGCAACTGGTGGGCTTCGAAAGTGCCATCTCTCAGCGACGCGAGCAGATTCGGCGTTGGGACCGCGATCTCAAGCAGAAGCAGTTGCTCGCGGGGTTCTACGTCGACGCGCTCGCGCTGATCGATTCGTCGGCGACTGTCGAGAAGCTGCTACCTGCGCTTAAGGAGCTTGCGGCCGCCAAGTTGTCCGCTGCCGACAGTTCGCAGGAGTGGGTCCGCGAGGCGTCTCTTCGGGTGTCCGGTCAGCTTGACAGTTTCTCGGTAGCGCTCACTCAATTCGGACTGAGAAACAATAGTGTTCGAGTCAACGAAGTCGGCATTCGGAAGCCGTCGCGGCTGGCGGTTCTGGCTGCCGCGGTCGGCATCCTCGGTCTTGCCTGCGTCGCGTTCCTGCGTACGACTCTGCGGGTCGCTCGTGCTTGACAGGTACGGCTGACGGGCTGCTGTCCGCCGTAGCACCCCACACTCATCCTGCATGCCGCTGCGGCAATACCTCGCACGCCTCGGACACAGCAGCTTCGTACGGGCCGTCGGGGTTCTGGTCGGCGGGACGGCGTTCGGGCACGCGATCACGGCGGCGACGATGCCGATCGTCACGCGACTGTATAGCCCCGCGGACTTTAGCGTGCTCGTCGTGTTCTCCAGCGTGATGGCGATCATCGCCGTAGGGGCCTGCCTTCGTTTTGACATCGCGGTTCCGTTGCCAGTGGAAGACCGGGAAGCTGCGAACCTGCTTGCGCTGTCGTTGTCGTGTGCGGCCGCGGTTTGCGTCCTGCTCGGCCTCATCGTCGTCGCGGCGCCGGGGCCCGTCGCGAACGCGCTGCGTCAGCCTGCGCTCGAGCCCTACCTGTGGCTATTGCCGGTGGGTATTTTCCTCGCGGGCGCGTACAGTGCGCTGCAGTTCTGGTTCGTTCGGCAGCGGCAGTTTGCGACGCTCGCGAGGACGCGGATCGTGCAGTCGGCCGCCGCATCCGGTGTGCAGATCGCATGGGGCTTGGCGGGCGTCTCTCCGTTTGGGTTATTGCTCGGGCACGTGGTCAACAGCGGTGCCGCATGCCTTGGATTCGGCCGTCGGTTGGCAGCCGATGATCGCCGCGTTCTGGCTGCAGTGAGCTTGGCTGGCATGCGATCCGCTGCCGTCAAGTACTCGCACTTTCCCAAGTACTCAACGATCGAGGCGCTGTGCAACAGCGCCAGCATCCAATTGCCCGTGCTCCTGATCGCCGCGCTCGCGGCGGGTTCCGAGGCGGGACATCTGATGTTGGCGCTGTACGTCGTCCAGGCGCCGATCGCGCTCATCGGCGGCGCCGTTGCGCAGGTTTATCTTGCTCGGGCTCCCGAGGAACTGCGTTCCGGGACGCTGGGTTCATTCACCGCAAGCGTTATCGCCGGCCTCGTACGTTCCGGTGTTGGACCGCTCGCCTTTGCAGGAATCGTGTCGCCGCTCCTTATCGCGCCGGTGTTCGGTGCAGAATGGGAGCGCGCCGGCGTGCTCGTGTCATGGCTGACACCGTGGTTTGCCGTCCATTTCATCACCGCGCCGGTATCCATGGCGCTGCATGTCACTGGCCAACAAAGGATGGCTCTTTGGCTGCAAGTTGCCGGACTCGTGGGTCGCGTGGCGGCCGTCGTCTTAGCGGCCGCGCTTCCCGGTCACCACGTGTCTGAGGCGTATGCGTTGTCGGGTCTCGTCTTTTACACAGCGTATCTGTTTGTCGTGTTTCGCGTCGTGCGTGCCGATGTGCGCGAGATCGGCCACAAACTGCGCAGAAGTCTGCCAGCGTGTGCCGCCTGGATCGGCGCGGGTGCCACCGTTGCAGCCGTGGTCCTTGTGATCAAGGTCCTAGCATGAGTCTCGCAGTCGGTCGAGCGGCGATGGTCCGACAGTCCGCCGCGGGGTCACGGTTTGGCGCGGCGGCATTCGTCTGCGTCTTTCCCGGTTTCTGGCTCTATCACGCGTTTGTGGCGCTCGGCTTTATTCCGCCGGTTCTGCGCGGATACTCGGTCGCTATCGCGGCGATGGTCTTTCCGCTGCTCGCCCTGGGCTACGCACGCCACGCAAGCGGCGGTCGCGCATCACTCATGGACGCGGTGTTTTTCACTGTGGTCGGCGCCTGGCTCCTGTTCACGGCGAGTCAGTTCCTCGCGGGAGCGACGCCTGCCATCGTGCAGTCGCATCTGGGTTCCATCCCCCAATGGCTGTCGCTGTATCTGATCGCTCGACTCTTGGACGTCGATGATCCGCCGTTTCGTTTGGTATGCCGCATCTCGCTTGCGCTGATGACGGTTGTCGTTCTAACCAACCTGTCGGCCGGCTCGTTCGCACTCGAATCGAACACCGTTCCAATCGAGGAGCGTGTCAGCGTTGCGACGTATCAGGACTTCGCGTTGATCTACCTGACCACCGCGCTCTTTTGCGCAATCCAATTGCGCGCCACGGTTGCGCGCGCCTGGTTGTACTCGCTGGCGATTGCCGTGCTGTTCATGATTGGCGCGCGCACTGAGTTCGCCGCGGTGCTGGTCGCCGTCGTAATCCTCGAGTGGTGCCTTGCTCGTCGCCGTGCGGCAATTGTCGTACTGACGCTGCTGTTTGCCCTGATCGTCGGACTGGTATTGCAGGTTTTGATCGAGGTATCGCCCGAGAACCGCGTGGTCGAACTCATAACGCGCCCTTCGGACGACTCCTCGGTTCAGGAACGGCTCTTCATGCTGGAATCAGCGTTACGTACAATCGAAAACAATCCGCTATCCGGAAACTTCGCCAGCTATCCGCCCGGTGAGTACGCGCACAACGTGCTATCCGCCTGGGTCGATCTGGGTCTCGCTGGTCTCCTCGTTTTCGCTTTTCTGTTGATTGCACCACTAATGGACTTGCTCAGGCAGTTTCGCAGCCGCGCGCGCGAGCCGCTGTACGCGCTCGCATTGACGCTGTTGCTGGTTGATGTTCTGTTGTTGTTGACCGCGAAGTTCCTCGCGTATGGACTCACACCACTCGCGCTGGGTCTGTACGCGCGCACGCGCGCTCCTGTCCCGTCAGCCGCAACACAGGGTGCTTCCCGAACGACGTGACCGGGACCACCACGCAACGCCTGATGGCGTGATGATCTAGTACCGATTCGCCGGCATCCAGTACACCGAAAGGACCGCACGATGAAGATCGTGATGATCTGTGAGTTCTACAACGAAACGCTCGAATACCAGGAGAACCTACTGGTCAAGTACTACCGCAAGCACGGTCACGATGTAACCGTCCTCACCTCTACCTTCGATTCAGTCTTCGACTACTACAACGACCGCCACGACAGCCGATGGCCCGCACGCACGTTCCTCGATCACGGCGCAAAGATCATGAAGCTGCGCTACCGGTACAACTTGCTCAACCGGTTGCGGGCGTATACGCGGATTGACAGCATCCTGGAGGACGAGAAGCCGGACCTTATCTACGTGCACGACATCTCTCCGAACTTTCCGGAATGCATCGCCTACCTGAAACGGCATCCGGAGTGCCGAATGATCATGGACTATCACGCGGACTACAGCAATTCCGGCAAGAACTGGCTGTCGCTGACAATCCTGCACGGCGTGCTACGCAAATGGTTTCTCGATCGCGCGCGACCGTACCTCAGCCGTATCTTTCCCATTGTTCCTGCCGGCGTGACTTTTCTGCACGAAATCTACAAAGTCCCGCACGAGGAGATGGAGGTACTGCCGCTGGGATGTGACATCGACCTTGCGAGGGACATTGCCGCGCGTGGTGAGGGGCGAAAGCTCAGGGCCAGAATGGGTTTGTCCGACAGCGACATCGTGATCTTCACGGGCGGCAAGCTCGCACCCTACAAGAAGACCGAACTGCTGTTTGAGGCAGTGGCCATGCTCCCTCACCTTCCGCTCCAGGTGGTGGTCGTCGGCGAGGCGAGCGAATCCGATGCCGCGTACAGACAACGCCTGAAGTCGATGACAGAGGGGCGTTCGAATATCCGGTTCGTTGGGTGGTTGGGCCGCGAGGACATCTACACCTACCTGAACATGGCAGATCTCGCTGTGTGGCCGGCGAGTCAGTCGATCATGTGGCAGGCGGCCATCGGGTCGGGCTTGCCGCTGATTGTTGGTAACGTCGGCCACCAGAGCATTTCGTACCTGAACCTAGAGCGCAACATCATTATCCTGGAACGCGACGAGATCAGAGCGGACCGCCTTGCCGCGGCGATTGCGGAGGCAACGCGCCCCGACCGCTTGCGCGAAATGCGCGAGGGTGCATTGCGCGTCGCGGACGAACACCTGAATTGGAACCGCCTGATAGAGCGTACGCTGCGATACAACACTACCGGCACGAGTGCGCGACCGTGATACCGATGGAAAGCAGCCGCATTGAACACATCCCTTGTCCGTTTTGCGGGTCGCGACGGGCGACGCCTTGGGCTGAGGAACTTGGCTTCACGGCCGTGCGCTGTACTGATTGCAGATTCCTTTACTGCAATCCGCGCCCGGCGCTGACCCTGATCGATTCGGCCGTGCGCACCGGTTCCCACGGCCCTGAGGCGCAGGGACTGCAGGTCACGTCGCGGCGCATCGACGCCAAGGTCAGACGCTACCGGCGCGTGTTTGCGGACATGTTCGACGACCTCTGGCGCCGCGGTGAGCCGATCGCATGGCTCGACGTCGGCGCCGGCTACGGCGAAGTGATCGAGGCGGTGACGGCGCTGGCGCCGTCGGGCAGCCACATCGAAGGACTGGAACCGATGGGCCCGAAGGCCAGCCAGGCGCGTGCGCGGGGTCTGACGATCACCGAGGACTACCTGCGCCCGGACCACGCGAAGGTCGACGTCGTCTCGATCGTTGATGTGTTCTCGCACATCCCGGATTTCGGCGAATTTCTCGGGACCGTGCGCCAGGTGCTGAAGCCGGGCGGCGAGTTGTATGTGGAAACAGGCAACCTGGCCGATCTGGAGCGCCGCGAGGAGTTTCCCGGGGAACTCGGACTGCCGGACCACCTGGTGTTCGCGGGCGAGAGGCACTTGCTCGGGTATCTGGAACGGTTCGGATTCGAGGTTATACGTATTCGACGTTGGCGGATCGACGGTTTCGTGAACCTCGCCAAGAACATTGTCAAGATGCTTATCGGACGCCCAGCGGGCATCCGCATCCCCTATACATCCAGGTACCGGCAATTGCAGGTGCGTGCACGACTGCGAGCGCAGAGCGCATCAGTCGGCTGAACACGCCGTTTCCATTGTTGCGATGATGAACCAGCGTCCCTATCAGATCTGCTCCAACTGCATCATGGACACCTCCGACTCGGGGATCGTCTTCGACTCCCGCGGCTGGTGCGACTACTGCAACAACTTCCACGACAACATCCTGCCGAACTGGCATACCGACCAGCGCGGAGAAGCGGAGCTGATGCGGATTGCCGACGAGATTAAGCGCGCAGGGCGGGGGCGCGACCATGACTGCCTGCTCGGCATCAGCGGCGGCGTGGACAGCTCCTACCTCGCATATGTTGCGAAGGAGAAGATGGGGCTGCGGCCGCTGGTCTTCCACACCGACGCCGGATGGAATTCGCAGCAGGCGGTCCACAATGTCGAGCGCATCGTCGAGGGGCTCGGTCTCGATCTGCACACAGAGGTCGTGAACTGGGAGGAGATGAAGGACCTCCAACTCGCGTTCTTCAAAGCGCAGGTGCCGCATCTCGACACGCCGCAGGACCACGCGTTCTTCGCCGCGCTATACAAGTTCGCGATCGAGCACGGTTTCAAGTACATCCTCAACGGCGGCAACTATTCGACCGAATGCGTCAACGAGCCGAGCGAGTGGCATTACCACGCCTCTGACCTGCGCCAACTCAAGGACATTCACCGCCGCTTCGGGACGCGCCCCCTGAAGAGCTTTCCCCTTTGCGACATCTTCACGTACCGCGTCTACTACCGCTACGTGAAGGGCCTGCAGGTCGTGCGGCCGCTGAACTACGTTCCCTACGTCAAGCAGCAGGCGATGCAGATGCTGATCGAGCGTTTCGGCTGGCAGCCGTACGCGCACAAGCACTACGAATCGCGGTTCACGCGCTTTTACGAGGGGTACTGGCTGCCGACGAAGTTCGGTTACGACAAGCGCCGTGCACATTTCTCGAGCCTGATTCTGACCGGCCAGATGACTCGCGCGGAGGCGCTGGAACGGATCGCGAAGCCGGCTTACGACCCGGAGACGATCGACCAGGACTTCGAGTACATCGCCACCAAGCTGGACATCAGCGTCGACGAACTGCGGGCGCTGCACCGCGGCCCCAACAAGACCTATCGCGACTACGAGAACAACATGGCGCTGATCCAGGTGGGCTCTTGGATCATGAAGACGCTCGGTCTCGAGCGCGCAATCAAGAGATGATTCGCATCGTCGACTACGGGCTCGGTAACATCCAAGCCTTCCTGAACGTCTACAGGCGGCTCAACATCGCCGCCGAGAGGGCGCGCACGGCCAGCGAGTTGCGGGACGCTGACAAGCTCATCCTCCCCGGCGTGGGGGCGTTTGATCATGCGATGGAGCTGCTCGAGGGGTCCGGCATGCGCGGCGCACTCGACGACATGGTGCTCGCCCGGCGCGTCCCGGTGCTCGGCATCTGCGTGGGGATGCAGATCCTGGCAGACGGCAGCGACGAGGGACGCCGCGCAGGACTCGGCTGGGTGCCGGGACGGGTGCACAGCTTCCACTCGCTCGGACAGCCGCGCCTGATGCTGCCGCACATGGGATGGAACGACGTTGTGCCGACGGCAGCAAACCCGCTGTTCAGCGGATTGGAAACCGACGCGCGTTTCTACTTCCTTCATTCGTACTTTTTCGAATGCAGGCAGACCGAACACGTTGCCGCGCGGGCGAGCTATGGGACTGACTTCTGCTGCGCCGTGCGTGCGCAGAACGTGTACGGTGTGCAGTTTCACCCCGAGAAGAGCCACCACTTCGGCACAGCGTTGCTGAAGAACTTCGCGCTGAGCTGCTGACATGCTGCGCCCCCGCATCATTCCCTGTTTGCTGGTTCACGACGGTGGACTCGTCAAGACCGTGCGGTTCAGGGAGCCCAAGTACGTTGGGGATCCGATCAATGCCGTAAAGATCTTCAACGAGAAGGAAGCGGACGAGCTGATCGTGCTCGACATCGACGCCACGGCGCGAGGGCGCGAGCCCAACTTTCGACTGATCGGCCAATTCGCGGCCGAATGCCGCATGCCCCTGTGCTATGGAGGCGGTGTCACTACGGTCGAGCAGGCGAAGCGGATCGTCGCCCTTGGGGTCGAGAAGGTCGCCCTTTCTGCGGCCGCGGTCGCCAACCCCGGGCTAATCAGTGCGATCGCACAAGAGATCGGTAGTCAGAGCGTCGTGGTGGTGCTCGACGTGCGCAGGAAAGCGACCGGCGACTGGGAAGTCATGACTCACAACGGGCGTAAGGCGACAGGCCGTGCGGTCGTGGAGCTGGCGCGCGAGGCGGAGTCGCGCGGGGCGGGTGAGATCGTCATCAACTCGATTGACGAGGACGGTGTCATGAAGGGCTACGACCTGGCCCTTGCGCGGACCGTGCGGGATGCCGTCAACATCCCGATGACCGTCCTGGGTGGTGCTGGGTCGCACGCGGACATCGCAGCGCTGATCCGCGCCTGTGGTGTGATCGGCGCCGCAGCGGGGAGCCTCTTTGTCTTCAAGGGGGTCTACCGTGCCGTGCTGATCAATTACCCCAATGCAGTACAAAAGGAAGCACTGATCGCTGGAGCCGTGCCCTAGGGGGTTCTGAATATGTCATTTGCGGCTCGTGCGGTCGGCAGGTACGCTCTTGCGAGAGCGGTAACGGTGGGCGCCGAGACAGGTTGTGTGGAATAGCTGATGCGAGTAGCAGTCACTGGAGCGAGCGGATTCATCGGATCGGCCCTCTGCCGCGACCTGCGCGAACAGGGGCTCGAGGTCGTCGCCGCAGTTCGGGATCGGGTTGCGCTGGACGCCGCGCGTGTGTCGGTCGTCGGGGAGATCGGCCCCAAAGTCGATTGGCGGCCGACCCTGCGCGGTTGCGATGCCGTGGTGCATCTCGCAGGGCGCGTGCATGTCGCCAGCCGCGCGGATGAGTCTGCGTTGGTCCCATACCGCAGGGTCAATCGCGACGGCTCGGTTGCGCTGGCAGAGCAGGCCGCAGAACTCGGCGTACGCCGCTTCGTCTTCGTCAGCACGATCCTCGTCAACGGTCCCGATTCGAGCCGGCCGTTTCTGGCGAGCGACGTCCCGGCTCCACGCGATCCCTACGCTATTTCGAAGCTCGAAGCCGAACTGGCGCTGTCGGACCTGGCGGCGCGAACGGGGATGGAGCTCGTGATCGTTCGCCCACCGCTGGTCTACGGGCCCGACGTGCGGGCGAATTTCCTGCGGCTGCTGAAGCTCGCGGCGTCGGGCATCCCGCTGCCTTTGGCCGGTGTGCCGGGTGTGCGTTCCTTCATCAGTCGGTGGAACCTCAACGATCTTCTTATCTTGTGCCTGCGGCATCCTGCAGCGGCAGGACGTGTCATTCTGGCGAGCGACGGCGAAGACATCTCGCTTCCTGACCTGATTCGGCACTTGGCCCATGCGATGGGGCGACCGTGCCGCCTGTTTTCCGCGCCGCCGGGGGTGCTGCGTACGATCGCCGGCAGCCTCGGCGCGCGCTCCGTGGTGGACAAGCTCTTTGCCTCGCTCCGCGTGGACATCTCGGAGACGCGCAGCGTGCTTGGGTGGAATCCGCCAGTGCCGCTGCGCGAGGGGCTGACGCGCACGGCAGTGTGGTACTCCCGGTCCCGGGCGGGCGCGCTTGCGCAGCACCCGGGGGCGGACACGGCGCGCACCGGGCAGTCCAGTGCGGCGCGCAAGTCTGCCCGTCCACCGCAGGAAGCGTAGTCCCAGCGCGCGCCGGTTCGGATCCGGTCGGAGTCGCGAGCCCTGTCTGCGCAACGCGAATCAGGGCGCCGTCTGGACCACCGGGGCAGGACGCTCGCTCGGCGGGTGCGGAGTCGCGTGAGTGGTGCGCTCCGCTTGTCCCGGAGCGAACTCGGGGACCCAGCGGCGAAGCTCGCCGTGCACTGAACGGCTCCCTGCCGCGCATGCGTTGTCGAGCCAGCGCAGCAGCTCGTCGAGCCAACCGGCTGCAGGCTCTACGGCCTTGGCGACGCGCACTTTGGGGTGCGGCGTCGGCAACGTCATCTCACTGTCCGCGAGCAGTTCCTCGTACAGCTTCTCGCCGGGGCGCAGACCGGTGTACCTGATTTCGATCTGCTGCTCGGTATATCCGGCGAGCCTGATCATGTCGCGCGCCAGTTCGGCGATTCTCACGGGTTCGCCCATGTCGAGAACGAAGATCTCGCCGCCCTGGCCCATCGAGCCCGCTTGCAGGACGAGTTGAGCGGCCTCCGGAATGGACATGAAGTAGCGGATCACGTCGGGATGCGTCACCGTGACCGGCCCGCCACGCAGGATCTGCTGCTGGAACTTCGGGATGACGCTGCCACTCGATCCAAGCACGTTGCCGAACCGAACGGTTTCGAAGCGCGTGCTTCCGGCACGGTTCAGCGATTGACACACGAGTTCGGCGAGGCGTTTCGTCGCTCCCATGACGTTGGTCGGGTTCACCGCCTTGTCCGTCGAGACAAGGACGAATCGCTCGACCTCGTGTTCGATCGCGGCGGCACCGACCACGTAAGTCCCGTAGACGTTGTTGCGCACGGCTTCCCACGCGTTGACGTCCTCCATCAGGGGGACGTGCTTGTACGCTGCGGCATGAAAGACCACCGCCGGCTGGTAGGTCGAAAAGACGCTCCTGACGCGGGTCGGGTCCTTGATGTCGCCGATCAGTTGGACGAGGTTGGTCGACTTGGCGTTCGGACCGAGCTCTTCACCGAGCTGATACAGCGCGAACTCGCTGCTGTCGAACAGCAAGAGACGTTTTGGTTCGAACCGCAGCAACTGGCGGCACAGCTCCGAACCGATCGACCCGCCCGCGCCGGTGACGAGGATCACGCGGCCCGCGAAGTTCTTGCGCAGCGTTTCGGTATCCAGCTTGACGCTGTCGCGACCCAAAAGATCCTCGACCTCGATCTCGCGCACGCCGCTGCGCGAGCCGCGCATCATCTCTTCGAAAGAGGGGACCGTGAGAATGCGCGCGCCGGCGTTGGCGCAGATCTGAACGACTCTGCGCCGCACGTCGTGGGCGACTCCGGGCAGCGCAATGATCGCGACGTTGGTGTTGAACTGCCTGGCGATGTCGGCGAACTGATCGGTCCTCCCGACCACGCGCACGCCTTCGATCACCCGGCCGAGCTTCGATCGATCGTCGTCGAGCAGCGCGACCGCGCGGTACAGCGTGCTGTTGGCGAGCTCGCGCAGCAACTTGGTGCCGGCGTCGCCCGCTCCGATAACGATCACCGGATCGCCCTGGCTGCGCGTGAACACCGTCAGGCGGTGTTCACGCCACATGCGATAAGCGATGCGGCTGCCGGCCATGAAGAAGATCAGGAACACCGGATGCATGACGAGAACCGATCGGGGTACGACCACGTCCATTCGCAGCATCAGCACAACGAGCGGAATGGCGACCGTTGCCAGCCCACCGGCGAGCGCGATCCGGCGCAGGTCACGCAAACTGGCGTAGCGCCAGAGTCCGCGATACAGACCGCTCGCCAAGAACAGGGCGGCCTGCACCGGAAGTACCCAGGGCAGGAGACGCCAGACGGACTCGAAGGCACCCCACGTGTCTTCGAAGTTCAGCCGTACCGCATAGGCGACCAGCAGCGCCACTGCGGAAGCGATGATGTCATGCAGCCAGGCGAGGGCTGCGCGCCAGTTGATCCTCAGGGTCTCCTGTAACGGCGAGTCGGCGCGCGGAGGCAGCGACATCGATCACTCCATCGTTCTGGTCATGTGGAACCGGCTGCGATGAAGGACCGCGCTGTTTCGCGTAATCCTTCCTCGACCGACACTTCGGGGCGCCAGCCCAGCATGTTGCGCGCTTTCGACGGATCCACCTGAAGCGACGCGGTCAGTTTCGCGAACGATTCTCCCTGACCGATGAGCCGCGCGGCGGCCAAGAGGATCGGGCGGGGAAACGAAAAGAGTCTCGGCACGATGTTCAGTCCGGCAGCGATGTGCCGGATCAACTCGGCCAACGTCACGTCTTCGCCGTCGGCGGCGAGAAACACCTGGCCTTTCGCTTGTGGACTCGTGACTGCGCACTCGATCATGGCCTCGAGATTATGAATCCCGATCAGGCTGCGTCGCCCCTCGATACCTGCGAACGGCAGCGGGATCCCCGACCTGACCAGGCGGATCAGGCGAGCCATCGTGCCCGGACAGTTCGGCCCGTACACCAGCGTCGGGCGGATGATGACGAGCTCGATGCCTCCGTCCGCCGCCATGGACTGCAGGGCCACCTCTGCGGCCAGCTTGGATTGCGCATAGGGTTCGGCGGGCTCCGGTATGTCCTGCTCAGTCAGCGGCCGGGTCGAATTGTTGCCCAGGACTCCGATCGAACTGATGAACACGAAGCGCTGCACGCCTGCATCGATCGACGCCCGGCACAGGTTGCGTGTGCCTTCGAGGTTGGCGAGCCGATACTTGCGCTCGGCCTCGTCGCGCGGTTCTCGTTGTTCGTGGGCGCGTCCCGCCAAGTGAACGACGACATCGTGCCCGGCAAGGAGCGCGGCGAGTCTCTCGTTGGCGGCCAGGTCTCCCGTGCTCACCCAGGACCGGTCGGTGTCCACGGGTGCGAGGCGAGCGCTTTTCGTCACGCTCATACCGTGCAGCTGCAGACGCTGGCACAGATTGCGCCCGATGAAGCCGTCGGCCCCGGTGACAAATACCTTCATCAGCTCGAATCCCGCGGCGCCTAGAAGTATCGGTACTTCAGAAGACCGCGGCCGGCGTAGTTCACGAACGACCACGCCGAGCGGGCCCATCCCAGCCGCTCGACCGCGCGATACGTGTTCCACACCTGACGCGCCGAGTTCAGCTTGTTGCGCGAAACCGAGGCGCCAACGACGCGGTACCGCATCAGGTCTTCGGGCAGACCGACCGCGCGTCCGCCGGAACGAAGCAGTTCGAGCCAGCACGCATAGTCATCGTAGTAGGTCTTCTTCATGCGAAAGTCGCCCGTCAGCGCGCGATCGACGATCACCGTCGACGTGGCGATCGCCGTGTCGCAGAGCAGACGACCGTAGTCAAGCCAGTCCCGCGCCGGCACGAGGCGACCGGTGCGTGAGCCGTCGACGTTGATGCGTCGATACGCTGTGAACGAGATCTTCGCACTCCGGGCACGATGGAAGGCAAGCTGGTGCTCGAGCTTGAACGGGAGCCACAGATCGTCTGCGTCGAGAAAGGCAACCCACCGTCCACGAGCCTCGGCCAGAGCACGGTTGCGAGCTGCGGCCGGCCCGCCATTGCGCTCCTGCCGAAGCAGCCGAATGCGGGAGTCCTTCGCCGCGAGCTTTTCGACGACGGCCGCGGTGTCATCGGGCGAGCAGTCGTCGACCACCATCATCTCGAACTCGGTGTAGGTCTGCGCCTGGACCGAGCGGATCGCGTCACCGATGAAGGACGCTGCCCGGAATGCAGGCGTGACGACGGAAACGAGCGAGTCGCGGAAAGTCATCGGTGCGTGGGACCGCCGTAGCGCCCGGGATCAATGCGGCCGCCATTCTAGAAGCTTGAGCGAAGGATGCCGAATCAAGGTCGGCGAGCACAGCATGCCTCGCAGCGGGTCTCGATGACGTCCTGCCGGCGATCCGGCCCTTGATGTGTCCCATGTGTCAGGCGCGACGGCGGAACGATCCCTGTTCCTGACGGGAGCATTGCTTTCATCAGGATTCCGTCGCCATGGCGATGTCACGCCACCGTCGAGCCTTCTCGAGGTCGGCGCCGCAATCGCTCGAGCCGACCGCCAACTGAATGGCGCGTGGCCCGTCTCAGGGCTCCTTCTCGGCCTCTGAAGGCCGTTGCATCAACGGCTCCACCGAATTGCGCCTGACCGCCGGTCGGCGAGGAGATGCAGCCTGCCCGAAGCGACCTACGCCGCACCTCCGACGCGCTCAATCAGCGAAGCGCAGAAGACCTCCACGTTCGCCTCGTCGGCGACGTACAGCTCGCCCGGCGACGAGGCATCCCACACGTTCTGGAACCAGGCGGCAACCTGTTCGGGCTGCACGCGCTGCGGCGATGCCACCGTCTCGGCAAGCGCGGTCGGCAGTTCGCGCACGTGCTCGATCGGCCGCACGGCGGGGCTGCTCCGGTAGAACGCGTCGCCGAGCACCAGGACGGGTTTGCCGACGAGCGTCGCCTCGGCGCCGGCCTTGGAGTTGATCGACACGACGCCGTCGCACGCACGCAGCACGTCGAAGTTGTTGGTCGACGGCGGCAGCATCAGCAGGTTGTCGAAGCGGTCCATCAGTTGCGTAACCCGGTGCGCATCGATGGCGCCGATCATGGCCGGATGCTCCTTGATCGCGACCGCGTGCGTCTGAGGCACGCTGCGCAGCAGCCACTCGATGAGCGCAAGCTGGTCCAGGTACTCGGGCGAGCGAAGCGTCAGCGCCATGTCGGCCGGTACGTGCAAGGGGTAGTAGACGAAGCGTCCCGCTTGGGGCAGCGGAGTGTACCGGCGGCGCAGGCGGAGGTTGTTGAGCAGCATGCGCGCGTGGGTCCGCACGTGATGCGTGATGTGGCCGAACTCCTGGTGCTTGCCCAGCAGGTACTTGTCGATGCTCTTCTGCACCAGGCGCTTGACGTTGCGCCGGTTGACGATCTTGCGAGCCGCGGTCGTGTATTGATGACGGTCCTTCTGCGGAATCACGATCGCCTGCGTGTTCAGCGTGGCGTCGAGATAGGCACGGACCTCCGGCGACACCGTCGCTGCGGGTTGCGGATCGATCCGTGCGGCGCGGAACGAGTTCCGGAGGAAGAAGAGGCGGCCCCGAAAGAACGACGGCTCGATGAACCAGTTGTCGACGCCGCGCCGGCGTGCCGCGAAGTAGCTCGCCACGACGGAGACGAAGCCGCCGAGCTCCTGAACCATCGTCACCGCGCGGCCACGCCCCCGCAACGCGTCGAGCGCGTCGCCCGCCAGCGCTAGGTAGCGCAGCAGCTTGCGCTGCAGCAGCTCGCTGTCGCGGATCGCGAACGTGTAGCGCTCGTGGCTGAGCCAGAAGTTGCTGTTGTCGATCTCGTGCTCGGCACAGGCGCGCGCGAGATCGGTGTGCACCGTGACCGGCGGGTCGCCGACGCTCCAGGTCTCGAATCCGGCGGCGCGAAGCCGCTCCGTACTGCGATCGTCGAACGAGATGAAAGCGACATCGTTTCCGCTGCTGCGCAGGGTCAGTGCGGCCGCCAGCCAGAACTCGGTCTGGTACTCGGCGAGCGTCGTGATCAGCAGGGTGCGTGCTGGCGTCAAGACCGGGCTCCGGAAGGGTCAGGCGCGACGAAACGCTGCGCGCCAAACGCGCGCGCGCAGGGCATTCGGCAGCAGCAGGACCATGAACGCGAACAGCGCGGCTCCGAGAGTGCCACCGGCGGCGGCCAGTGCGACCGGATCACCGATGCTTCCGGCGAGCGCAGTCTGCGAGGCGACGCCGACGGCGGCGGCGCCCGCCACGAGGATCGTCAGCGTCGGACGAAGCGAAGCCGCGGTCAATGCGAGGCTGCGCATCGCGATCCAAAGCTGCACCGGAAACGCCAGCAGGGCGACCAGGGCCGTCGAGGCGATGAAGGCGCGTTCTTCGAGCGGAAGCAGCAGCGCGATGCCGATCGCGAAGAGCGAGGCGGTTTGGACGAACGTGACCCTATTGAACGCGCTGATTGCAGACTCGTCGGGAAGCAGCGTCGTCGTGACCATCCCCGCGACCGCATTCAGCGCCGGAACGACGAACATCAGTCCCAGCCAGGGCGCGTAGCGGCCGAGGTCGGGCCCGATCCAGAGGCGAAGCAGCGGATCGGCCAGGATTGCTCCGGTCGCGCAAACCGGAACAGCGAGCGCGGCGGCGAGCGTCATGCCGTCGACGGCCAAGCGCGCGAGGGGGCGGCCGTCGTCACCGTGGTGCAGTCGCGCCGCCAGCGGCAGCAGCGTGCCGTTGAGCAGCGCGAGCACCGTCTTGAGGAAGCGGGGGAGCCTGGATATCACGTCGTACACGCCGACCGCGGTCGGACCGAGAAGAGCGCCGATCGCGGGTGCGGCCCCTTGATCGCGCAGGGTCGAGAGTATGCGCGAGGCGGCGAGATGCCGGCCGTAGCGCCAGGCCTCGCGCAACCCATCGGCGTGCGGGCGCCCGAGGGCCAGCATGTGGCGCCGGGCATGTGCCGCGCTGATCGCCGCCAGCCATGCCGCCTTGAGCAGCAGCGAGGCGAGGTAGGCGTACGCAATCCACTCGAAGCCGGCTCCCCGGTCCGCCAACGCGACCACTGCGATGGCGTACAAGGCTGTGCAGGCGACTTCGGCCGCGCGTAGCCCGCGGAAGTCCTCCAAGCCCTTGACGAGTCCCTCGAGTATCAGCGCCGGGAACAGGACGGCAGCGGCGAGGCCGGTGACGCGCACGACCTCGACGAACGTCGCGTTGTCCGCGCCGCTGCGCATTGCGGCCGCGAGCGGTTCTGCGGCGAACGCAAGCGCCAGACCGACGGTGATGCCGATCCCTGCCGCCATGACGAGCAGCGTCGAAATGGTGGTGCCCGCGCGCGACCAGTCGCCGTCGACGCGTGCGCGCGATACGGCGCGGATCGTCTGTTCCGACAAGCCCGGGTCGAACACGCCGATCAGTCCGGCCGGAACGAACGCCCGCGCCAGCATGAGCAGTCCGTAGGTCGCGAGGCCATAGCGGCCCACGATGACCGGGACGAGCGCGAGGCCGATCGCCCCGACCACGCCGAACGCGAGGGCGGATACGAGCGTATTGCCGAGGACCGTTCTTGCAGCGGAGACGGACAATGCGGGCTCTTGCGTTTGGCGGTGGCCGGCATCTCGGCGGCGCACCCCGAACGACGTTGGTACGATTCGCGAATCGTATCAATGGGATCGCCGCCGGCGCGTGCAAGTCTGGACAGCGTCGTTGCGCGAACACGAACGTCAATGCGCGAAGGCAATTCCGTACTCGTGACCGGCGGCGCCGGTTTTCTCGGTTCGCACCTGTGCGAACGGCTGCTGAAGGATGGCCGCGAGGTCGTCTGCGTCGACAACTTTTTCACCGGCACGCGGCGCAACGTCGAGCACCTGCTCGGGCACCGGCACTTCGAGCTGCTGCGCCACGACGTCACCTTCCCGCTGTACGTCGAAACCGACCAGATCTACAACCTCGCCTGTCCCGCGAGCCCGATCCACTATCAGTACGACCCGGTGCAGACGACCAAAACCAGCGTGCACGGCGCGATCAACATGCTGGGGCTGGCCAAGCGACTGAAGGCGCGCATCCTGCAAGCCTCGACCTCCGAGGTCTACGGCGACCCGGAAGTGCACCCGCAAACCGAGGATTACTGGGGCCGCGTCAACCCGATCGGCATCCGCAGCTGCTACGACGAAGGCAAGCGCTGCGCCGAGACGCTGTTCTTCGACTACTGGCGCCAGCACCGGCTCGAGATCAAGGTCGTGCGCATCTTCAACACCTACGGCCCGCGCATGCACCCGAACGACGGCCGCGTGGTCAGCAATTTCATCGTGCAGGCGCTCAAGGGACAGGACATCACGATCTACGGCACCGGCGAGCAGACGCGCTCGTTCTGCTATGTCGACGACCTGATCGACGCGCTGGTGCGGATGATGGCGACCGACCCCGAGTTCACGGGCCCGGTCAACGCCGGCAACCCGGTCGAGTTCACGATGCTGGAGCTGGCCGAGCGGGTGCTCAAGCTCGTCGGCGGCCGCTCGAAGCTCGTGTTCAAGCCGCTGCCGGAGGACGATCCCAAGCAGCGCCAGCCGGACATCACGCTGGCGAAGAACAAGCTCGGCTGGCAGCCGAAGGTGGCGCTGGAGGACGGGCTGAAGGAAACGATCGCCTACTTCCGGGCGCTGCTTGCGTCGTAATCGCCCGTCCGATCTGCATTCGATGTTCGACGACAAGACCATCCTGATCACCGGCGGCACCGGTTCGTTCGGCCGGCGCTATGTGGCAACGCTGCTGGCGCGGTACCGGCCGCGCAAGATCATCGTCTACTCGCGCGACGAACTGAAGCAGTTCGAAATGCAGCAGGAATTCGATGCCCCCTGCCTGCGTTACTTCATCGGCGACGTGCGCGACCGCGACCGCCTGACCCAGGCGATGAAGGGCGTCGACTACGTGATCCACGCGGCCGCGCTCAAGCAGGTTCCCGCCGCCGAGTACAACCCCATGGAGTGCATCAAGACGAACATCCACGGCGCGGAGAACGTGATCCACGCGGCTCTTGCGAACGAGGTCGAGAGGGTGATCGCGCTGTCGACGGACAAGGCGGCCAGCCCGATCAATCTGTATGGCGCGACCAAGCTGGCGTCGGACAAGCTGTTCGTGGCGGGCAACAACATCGCCGGCGGGCACCGCACGGTCTTCAGCGTCGTGCGGTACGGCAATGTGGTCGGATCGCGCGGCTCCGTCGTGCCGCACTTCCGCAAGCTCATCGATTCGGGTGCAACCGAGCTTCCGATCACCGACACCCGAATGACGCGGTTCTGGATCTCGTTGCAGCAGGGCGTCGATTTCGTGCTGAAGAACTTCGAGCGGATGCATGGCGGCGAGATCTTCGTTCCGCGCATTCCGTCGATCCGCATCACTGACCTGGCGGCCGCGATGGCGCCGCATCTGCCGACGCGCGTGATCGGCATCCGCCCGGGAGAGAAGCTGCACGAGGTGATGTGCCCGGCGGACGACTCGCACCTGACGCTCGAGTTCGGCGATCACTTCGTGATCCAGCCTTCGATCCGCTTCTTTCAACGCGATACCGACTATCGCTACAACCGCCTCGGCGAGGCGGGAACGTACGTCCCGCAGGGATTCGAATACAACTCCGGCTCGAACACGTGCTTTCTGGGCATCGAGGAGATCCGCGAGTTCAACCGCGTCGCGCTCGAGGGCGGCGTTGCATGATCCCGTACGGGCGTCAGGACATCTCGCAGGACGACATCGACGCGGTCGTCGCCGTGCTGCGGTCGGAGTTCATCACGCAGGGCCCGGCGGTCGAGCTGTTCGAGCGGACGGTCGCGGCCTACTGCGGTGTGCCGCACGCCGTCGCCGTCAACAGCGCCACGAGTGCGCTTCATGTCGCCTGCATCGCGCTGGGTCTCGGCCCCGGCGATCGGCTGTGGACGTCCCCGAACACCTTTCTCGCGTCGGCCAACGCAGGTGCGTACTGCGGGGCCGAGGTCGACTTCGTCGACATCGACCCACGCACCTACAACATGAGCGTCGAAGCGTTGCGCGCCAAGCTGGAACGCGCCGCCCGGGAAGGGCGGCTGCCGAGGGTGGTGGTGCCGGTGCATTTCGCAGGACAATCCTGCGAGATGGCTCCGATCGGCGAGCTGGCGCGCCGCTACGGTTTTCGCGTGATCGAGGACGCGTCGCACGCGATCGGCGCCGCCTATCGCGGTGCTCCGGTCGGCCGGTGTGACTTCGCGGACATCGCCGTTTTCAGCTTCCATCCGGTCAAGATCGTGACCAGCGGAGAAGGCGGCGTGGCCACGACGCGCGATCCGGAGCTGGCCGGACGCATGCGGCTGGTGCGCAGCCACGGCATGACGCGCGACCCGGCGCAGATGACACGCGCGCCGGAGGGACCGTGGGACTACGAGCAGATCGCGCTCGGCTACAACTACCGGATCACGGACATCCAGGCCGCGCTGGGCGCGAGCCAGATGAAGCGGATCTCGGACTTCGTTGCGCGCCGGCGCGAGATCGCGGAGCGATACGACAGGGAGTTCGAGGGGCTCCTTCTCGTGCGACCCTGGCAACACCCGGACACGGCGTCGTCCTGGCACCTGTACGTCGTACTGGTCGATCCCGACCGCAGACGCCGCGCCTTCGAAGGACTGCGTGCCGCCGGCATCGGCGTGAACGTTCACTACATTCCGGTGCACACGCAGCCGTTCTACCGCGAGCGTTTCGGCTTCGCGGCCGGCGACTTTGCCAACGCAGAGGCCTATTACGCCCGCGCGATCAGCCTGCCTATGTATGCCGCGTTGACCGACGCACAGCAGTCCCAGGTCGTCGATGCCGTGCGGCGCGTGCTCGCCTGACGCACGATGAAAGTCTGCGTGATCCCGGCGCGCGGTGGAAGCAAGCGCATCCCGCGCAAGAACGTGCGCGACTTCGCCGGTCGGCCGATGCTGGCCTGGCCGATCGATGCCGCGCGGCGGAGCGGACTGTTCGATCGCATCGTCGTGTCGACCGACGATGACGAGATCGCGCAGGTTGCGCGCGGCTGGGGGGCCGAAACCCCGTTCATGCGTCCGCCCGAGCTGGCCGACGACCACGCGACGACGGTGGCCGTGATTGCGCACGCAGTACAGGAGCTGAGGCTGGACGCGCCCGACGACCTGGTGTGCTGCCTGTACGCCACGGCGCCGATGATTCGCGCAGACGATCTGCGCGAAGGGCTGCAGGTGCTGTCGCGCGACCGTTCGGCCTCGTATGCGGTCAGCGTGGTGCGCTTCGAGTACCCGATCGAGCGCGCGCTGCGCATCCTGCCCTCGGGGCGGCTCGCGCTGCGCGATCCGGCTCTCGTGAACACGCGCTCGCAGGAGCTCGAACCCGCATACCACGATGCCGGCCAGTTCTACTGGGGGCGGGCCGAGGCGTTCCGGCAGCAGGAGCCGATGCTGGGTCCGAATGCGCTGCCGGTCCTGCTTCCCTCCTGGCGAACCGCGGACATCGACACGCCGGACGACTGGGTTCGCGCAGAACTGCTGTTCCAGATCGCCCGGCAGCAAGGTACGCCGTGAGAGTCGCGTTCCGGGTCGATGCCTCGTCGCGCATCGGCAGCGGCCATCTGATGCGATGTCTCGCGCTGGCCGACGGACTGCTCGCGCGAGGGCAGCGCGTGGCGTTCATATCGCGCGACCTGGTCGGTCACATGAACGACCTGCTCGAATCGCGCGCAGCGGGGCGTGGGTTCGATGTCCTCCGCCTGCCCGCGCCTGCGGTTGCGGCCGAGGCCCAGGATCATCGCTCCTGGCTGGGCGTACCCACGGAAGTCGACGCCGCGGAAACGGCCGGAGCCTGCAAGGCGTTCGCCCCCGACTGGCTGGTCGTGGATCACTACGCGCTCGATGCTCGTTGGCACCGGCGACTGCGAGGCGCCGTGCAACGGATCATGGTGATCGACGACCTGGCCGATCGCGAGTACGACTGCGATCTGCTCCTCGACCAGAATCTCGCCGTCGCGGGGGCAGGGCGGTACCGCGGGCGCATCGGCGCGGCCACGTCGCTGCTCCTGGGGCCGCGCTACGCGCTGCAGCGCCCGGAGTTCGCGCAACTGCGCGCGGGCGCGCAGCCGCGCGAGCGCGTCCGGCGCGTTGCCGTCTTCTTCGGCGGGGTCGACGAGCCCCGGCTGACGGAGAGAACGGCACAGGCCTTCCGCGACCGCGAGCTGCGCGACCTGGAGCTGGACGTTTTCGTCGGCGCCGGCAATGCGCGGGCCGGCGCGATCGGGCGGCTTGTCGCGCGGCTGCCGCGCGCGCGCCTGCATGCACCCGGATCGGACTTTGCGACGCTTCTGGCACAGGCCGATCTGGCGATCGGCGCCGGCGGAGGAACGATGTGGGAGCGATGCACGCTGGGCGTGCCTGCCGTTGTCGTCTCGATCGCGGCGAACCAGGAGCCAGGCTGCCGCGCCGCTGCGCAGGCCGGCGCGATCGCTTATCTGGGACGAGCGGAGGAAGTCAGCGGCGCCGCGATCGCCGGTGCGGTCCGGCTGCTGCGCGACGCGCCACACATCGTGCGGCAAATGTCGGCCGCGTGCCTCGCGCTGTCGGACGGCGACGGCGTCGGACGTGTCGTGCGCGCGATCGAGCGCGTCGGTGCGCTTACTTTGCGTCGCGCGACGGACGCGGACTGCGACAGAGTGCTTGCCTGGCGCAACGATCCGGAAGTCCGCGCGATGTCGCTCGATTCCCGCGAGATCGACGCCGAGGCCCATCGGCGCTGGTTCGCAGCGGTTGTCGCCGACGGCGGCCGCGCGTTGCTGATCGCGGAGGCGGCCGGGCGGCCGGTCGGGGTACTGCGTTTCGATCGCGCGCCGGAGCAGGTGGCGCGCGTGTCGATCTATCGTGTACCCGGCGAGGTTGCCGAGGGCATCGGTACCGAGATGCTGCGCGCCGGGGCGGAGTGGATCGCGGGTCACTGGCCGGACGTGCGCGGACTGGAAGCCGAGATCCGCACGGAGAACGCCAGGTCGATCGCGGTATTCGAGCGTGCGGGCTACGCGCAGGCGCGCGGCATTTGGTTTCTCAGCATCGGAGGCAGCCATGAGAATCGCGTCGCGTGAGATCGGCCGGCACGCGCGGCCGTTCGTCATCGCCGAGATGTCCGGCAACCACAACCAGTCGCTCGAACGCGCGCTGGCGATCGTCGACGCTGCCGCCGACGCCGGCGCGCACGCGCTCAAGGTGCAGACGTACACGGCCGATACGATGACGCTCGACCTGGCGCGCGACGAGTTCTTTATCGAAGACACCGGGTCGCTGTGGAAGGGCAAGTCGCTGTACGCGCTCTATCAGGAGGCGCATACGCCTTGGGACTGGCACGCGCCGATCTTCGAGCGCGCCCGCGCGCGCGGGATGATTCCCTTCTCGACGCCCTTCGACGAGACGGCGGTGGATTTCCTCGAATCGCTCGGCGTGGACTGCTACAAGATCGCTTCGTTCGAATTGATCGATCTGCCGTTGATACGGCGGGTCGCGGCGACCGGAAAGCCGCTCATCATGTCGACCGGCATGGCGTCGGTGGCGGAGATCCAGGACGCGGTCGACGCCGCTCGAGCGAGCGGGGCGCGCGACATCGTATTGTTGAAATGCACGAGCACGTATCCGGCGACGCCCGAGAACTCGAACATCGTCACGATCCCGCATCTGCGGGCGATGACCGGCTGCGAGGTCGGCCTCTCGGATCACACGATGGGCGTGGGCGTCGCCGTCGCGGCAGTGGCGCTCGGGGCGACCGTCATCGAGAAGCACTTCACGCTGCGGCGCGCCGACGGCGGCGTCGACGCCGCGTTCTCGCTCGAGCCTGAAGAAATGAGGGCGCTGGTCGTCGAAACCGAGCGCGCCTGGCTGGGGCTCGGGCAGGTGCGCTACGGGCCGACCGAGGCCGAGCGAGCTTCCCTGCGTTTCCGTCGGTCGCTGTACCTGACGCGCGACCTGAAGGCGGGCGACTCGCTGTCGCCCGACAACGTTCGCGCGATCAGGCCGGGGCACGGGTTGCCGCCGAAGTTTCTCGACGTCGTGCTCGGCCTTCGCGTCGCGCGCGACGTCAAGCGCGGCACGCCCGTCACGTGGGATCTTCTGGGCGGCAAGTGACTTCGACCGTCGCACGGCATCGCGTCTGCCTCATCGTCGACAACCCGCTGCGCGACCTCGACGGGCTGGTCCTCGTCGCGTTCGAGCTGGCGCGGCGCGGCGTGGAGGCGATCCTCGTCCCGATGTACGAGCAGGTCTTCGACGTACCCGCACTGCGGCCCGACCTCGTGCTGGTGAACTATGTGCGCGCGAACAATCGCGACGCGGTGCGCCTGTATCGCGAACAGGGGATCCGCATCGGCGTTCTGGACACCGAAGGGGCGGGAGGCAAGTCGGCCGAGGAGTTCGCGGCGCTGGTGAAGTCGACGGTCGAAGGCACGGCCGTCGACCTGTACTGCGTCTGGGGTGAAGCGCAATACGCGGCGTTCCGGGCGCAGCGCGTCGTGCCCGAAACCGTGCTGCGCCTGACCGGCTGTCCGCGCTACGACTTCTGCGCCGCGCCGTGGCGCGAAACGCTGCCGGCCGCCGACACGCCCGGCTACGTGCTGATCAACACGAACTTCCCCACGGTGAATCCGAAGTTCTCGAGCGGCGCCGGCGACGAGCGCGCCGCGATGATGAAAGCGGGGTTCAGCGCCGAGTTCGCCGAGCGCTACGTGGCGGCCGCGCACCGCGCGCAGCGGGAGATCATCGAGCTGATCGGCCGGCTCGTTCGCCGTCTGCCGGCGCTGCGGTTCGTGTTGCGTCCGCATCCGTTCGAATCGACCGCGCCCTATCGATCGCTCGAATCCGGCGGCAACCTGCGCGTGATCCAGTCGGGCACGTCGCTGCAGTGGCTGAAGGATTGCTGCGCGCTGCTGCACCTGAACTGCTCGACAGCGCTCGAGGCGGTGATGCTGGGGCGCGAACCCGTCACGCCGCAGTGGATCAACGAAGAAGTCCTGTCGGTCCCCATCGCCCAGGCGGTCAGCCGCTGCGCCGGTGACGAGAATGCGCTGGCGGCGCTGCTCAGCCAGGCGGCCGAGGGGTCCATGCCGGCGGCCGACGCCTCGCTGCGAGACGTCCGCGACAGGTCGCTGCGCGACCCGTACTTCCGCATCGACGGCCTCGCTTCGGCGCGGGTCGCAGACGCAGTCGTCGAATCGATTCGCTCTCCGTTGTCGGCCGGGAGTGCCCGCGTGTCGCTGCGTGGGCGCCTGGTTTCGGCTGCCCGCAGAGGGCTGGGCTATCGCCTTTCGACCGCAGCGAAAGCCCTCGTGCCGTCGCGCCGGCGCGCGCCGAATGTCGCCGCGGCCAAGGCGTTTTCGCTCGATGCGGTGCGCGATCTCCTCGGCCGGCTCGCGCGTGTGTCGGGTTCACCCGAGCCTGGGGCCGAATGGATGCGCGGCGGGCGCAGGCTCAGCGGACTGTCGATCCGGATTTCCAGCCGAGATTAGGCGCCATTGGCGGCATCCGCCCTAAAGCACCTTTTCGAGCCGCTCGAGCGCGATCCAGAATCCCTCGCCGTCGTTCTTGTGGCCCTGCCAGATCTCTGGGATGAAGCTCACGCCCGGAGCGGTTCTGTCGAGGGATTCGGCGAGCTGCTCGAAGTCGATGTCGCCCTCGCCGATCTGCAGGCCTTCGCCGTCCACGCCTTCGGCGTCGACAATGTGCAGATGCGCCGCGAACGGCCCGACCTCCTCGACATAGTGTTTGAACGAGACATGCGCGTGGTTGCACGCGAGCTTCGCGTGCGACACATCGAGGCAGATGCGGACGCCATGGGCCTTGCAGAAGGCGGAGATGTCCTCCGCGTCCATGAACAGGTTGTGGAAGCGTTGCCCGCCGAAGTGCCACGGGAACGGCGGCATCGTCTGCGGTGTGATCTCCACGCCGTCGCTGTCCACTGCGGACAGGCTCTCGGCGATCGCGTCGTACATCTGCGGGCGCCGTGACTTCGGAAGCGGCCCGTCGAAGGAAAAACCTCCCGCGTTGATCACGATCGGCGGTTTCTGCGAACGCCTGAAGTACGGTTTCAGCATCCGCGTCACGTCGATGACCCGCTGCAGCTCCTCGATCGACCGCCGGCGATAGGCCGGGTCGGCCGAGCACAGATCCATGATGTGATCGCCGGCGAACAGCTCCGGCGCGTGAACCACCAGCGCCATGTCGTAGCCTTTTTCATCCAGGTACGGGCGCGGATCGAGTTCCAGGTCCTTGTAGCTCAGGTGAAACTCGAGCAGATCGAAGTTCGACTTCGAGGCGAGCTTGCGTACGTCGTGATACCGCACGGGGATCCCGAAAGGCCGGCGGAATCGATAGGGGCGCGGCTTGACGGCACGCACCTCGAGATCGGCCGGGTAGAAGAAGTCGCCTTTCGCGAAGGCACGCGGCGCAGCACGTCCGATCAGCTCGTGCTTGCGGTTCGGCGACAGACCCTTGCCCGGACTGCGTATTGCGAGCATGTCCTCGGTGATCGGTGCGCCGGCAGGGATCTCGCGCGCAGCCACGACGCTCTTGCCGAGCACCTCGCGGTTCATCATCTCGCCCTGGGTGATCCGTCGCGCTTCTCCCGCGCCGAGCGCCTGCTCGACGTCGCGAATGCCTTGCACCATCGCGGCGAACTCGGAGGGGAGCAAGCTCACCTTGTGGTCGTTGCCTTCCATGTCGCGGTCGACCGTGAAGTGCTTCTCGATGACCCGCGCACCTTTCGCGACGGCGGCGATCGCGACGGCGTATCCACGCTCGTGCCCCGAATAGCCGACCGGGCAGTCGCCGATCCGCTTCAGCCGCTCGATGTAGTTGAGATGGATGTCCTTGAACGGAGCGGGGTAGGTCGAGTTGCAGTGAAGCAGCACGAACTGCGCGCCGATGCGTCTGAGCAGGCGGACCGACTCGCCGATCTCCGCCTCGCTCGACATGCCGGTCGAGCAGAGCAACGGCTTGTGCGTCCGGCCGAGGGCTTCGAGCAGCTCATGGTTCACCAGATCGGCCGAAGCGACCTTGTAGGCCGGCATGCCGTAGCGTTCGAGCAGTGCCACGCTTTCGACGTCCCACGGCGTGCACAGGGGGACCAGACCTTTTTCGCGGCACCGGTCGAAGGCCTTGACCATGTCCTCGAAGGGCAGTTGAAAGCGGGACAGCAGGTCGAGCGTGTACTGGCTGCCCAGATCTTCCGCGGCGTCGTCCGCTTGCCCTGCGTTCCTGTAGAGCGCGCCCATCGAACGCAACTGGAACTTGGCGCAGTCCGCGCCCGCTTCCGCTGCGAGATCGACGAGCCGAAGCGCCAACTCCAGGCTTCCGTTGTGATTGTTTCCGATCTCGGCGATCGTGAAGGTTGGCCGATCATCGGCGATCACCCGGTCGCCGATGCGGATCGCCGCGCTGCGCCGGAACGCGATCCCGACGAGGCGACCCTGGCGATCGAGCAGGGGCACGAAGCGAATGCGGTCCGAAAGCAGACGCTCGATGTCTTCCGCGGCAGCGTCCGCGCTCGCTGACACGAAGTCGCGGTTCATTGCGCTTTCGACCGGGCGGTTGAGGTCGAGCTGCGGCTCCTTCATCAACCAGCGCCGCAGATCGCCGTCCGTCAGCACGCCTTCCAGGACGCCGTTGCCGCCGATCGCGAAGACGACGCCCGCCTTGTTGTCGGAGATGCGGCGTAGCGCGTTGGCGATCGATTCTTCCGCGAAAACCGCGTAGGGCGCGATGTTGCGTTCGACGTTCACGACTGAGTCCTCTTGCACTGCGCGGACAGGATCGCGTCGACGATGAGCAGGTCGGTCGGCGAGTCCACCTCGTAGCTCTCCGCCTCGCTCATCTCGAACAGGGCGATGCGGCCGCCGAGCCGGTTGCCGGTCCGCATCAAGACGTCGGTGCGCGTGATGTAGATCGACCCGTTCTCGCGGTACCAGCGGTCCTCGGCTCGGATATCCTGTCTTCGCGGCCGATTGAGATAGTCGTAGCTGGCCGTCGGCGGAGCGCTTTTGCGCCAGAAGAAGGCGTGGGACTCGCAGACGGACAGCAGGGAGTCGGTCCGCTCCCTGGCGAACTGCTCGACCGCGCGATCGAGCGCACCCGCAGACCGGACCGGAGAAGTTGGCTGCAGCAGCATGACGGCATCCGGATCGAAGCCTCGTTGTCGGTATGTCTGCACGGCATGCAGCAACACGGGCTCGGTAGCAGTGGCGTCCTGTGCGAGCTCAGCCGGCCGCAGCACCGGCACCTCGGCACCCGCTCGCCGCGCGACATCCGCGATCTCCTGATCGTCGGTCGATACGAACGCGTGCGCAACCGCATGGCATGCCAGCGCATGCTCGATGGTCCAGACGAGCAGCGGCTTGCCGGCGACCGGCACCAGGTTCTTTCGCGGAATCCCCTTCGACCCACCACGCGCGGGGATCACAGCCAGCAGTTTCATCGCTAGACAAGTCCGAGGTTGCGACCAATCCCGAGGTTCGCGTTTAGCCACCCCTGCTTCGACCCGCAGTCGTACCGTTTCCCTTCGAACCGCCGCGCGATCACTTCGCCGCGTGCCACGCGCCGCGCGATCGCGTCGGTGAGCTGGATCTCGCCGCCGCGGCCGCGCGGGGTCGTGGCCAGCTCGGTGAAGACTTCCGGCCGCAGCACGTAGCGGCCGACGACGGCGAGCGTCGACGGCGCTTCTTCGGGTTGCGGCTTCTCGACGATGCGCGTCACGCGCTCCTCCAGCTTGTTCATCCGCTCGGTCGCGACGATGCCGTACTTCGACGTGTCGGCCGGCGGCACGTCCTCGACCGCCAGGACCGAGGCGCCGGTGCGCCGGTAGCTCTCGACGAGCTGCGCGGTGACGCCGGGGTTTGCGTCGATCAGGTCGTCGGCAAGGATTACGGCAAAAGGTTCGTCGCCGACGATCTGCTCGGCGCACAGCACCGCATGGCCGAGCCCGAGCGGCTCGGGTTGCCGCACGTAGACGAAGTTCACGCCGGGCGGCGTGGCCGACATCAGCAGTTCGAGCAGCTCGTGCTTGCGCTGCGCATCGAGGATCTGCTCCAGCTCCGGCGCGCGGTCGAAGTGGTCCTCGATCGCGCGTTTGCCGCGGCCGGTGACGAAGATCATCTGCTCGATGCCGGCGGCGGCGGCTTCCTCGACCGCGTACTGGATCAGCGGCTTGTCGACGACCGGCAGCATCTCCTTCGGCATCGCTTTCGTCGCCGGCAGAAAGCGCGTGCCGAGGCCGGCCACCGGAAACACCGCTTTGCGCACTCGATTCGTCGTCACCGTGATCCCCTCTTGCCTGCCAAACGCTGCGACAGCAGGCGCTTGCCGATTTCCACACCCCACTGGTCGAAGCTGTTGATGTTCCACACCACGCCCTGCACGAACGTGCGGTGCTCGTAGGTCGCGAGCAGCGCGCCGAGCGAAAACGCGTCGATGCGCGGCAGCGCGACCAAGGTGCTCGGACGATTGCCCGGCGCCTGCGCGTACGAGGCGGTCGGGCGCTGCGCCGGATCCAGCACGCGATCGCCGTGAGCGAGCGCATCGGCCTGTGCGAGCGCGTTCTGGTACAGCAGCCGCTCGCGTTCGTTGTGCGATTCGGCGAACGCCGCGCATGTGACGAAGTCCACCGGCGACCAATGCGTGCCTTGATGCAGGAGTTGGAACACGCTGTGCTGCGCGGTCGTGCCGACTTCGCCCCAGACGATCGGCGCGGTGTCGTAGTCGAGCGGCCGGCCTTCGCGATCGACGCGCTTGCCGTTGCTCTCCATTTCGAGCTGCTGCAGGTATGCGGGCAGATGCCGCAGCCGCTGCGCGTAGGGCATCACCGCGCGGGCGCTGACGCCCCAGAAGTTCACGTACCACAGGCCGAGCAGCGCGAGTTGCACCGGCACGTTGCGTTCGAGTGGCGCCTCGGCGAAATGCGCGTCGGCCGCCGCGGCGCCCGCGAGCAACTGCTCGAAGGCCGCGCGGCCGTGCGCGATGGCGATCGGCATCCCGCAAGCGGACCAGACCGAATAACGGCCGCCGACCCAGTCAGGGAAGCTGAAGATCCGCTCGCCTGGCACGCCGAATTGCTGCGCACGGTCGGGTTGCGCGGTGACTGCCGCGAGGTGCTTCGCCACGTCGAGGTCCGGCGCGCGTTGGCGCATCCAGGCGAGTGCGGCGCGCGCGTTCTCGAGCGTCTCCAGCGTCGTGAAGCTCTTCGAGATCACGACGATCAGCGTCGCTTGCGGCCGCGCGCCGGCCAGCGCCTCGTCGAGTTCGACCGGATCGATGTTCGCAACGAACCGCACCGTCGGCCCGCGCGTCTGCGCGCCCAGCGCGTACGTGACGAGCCGCGGACCGAGGTCCGACCCGCCGATGCCGAGACACACCACGCGCTCGATCGCTTCGCCCGCCGCTCCGCGCACGCTCCCCTCCCGCAGCGCCTCGGCGAACGCCAAAAAATCGGGGTCAGACACCATTTTTGAAATTGGTGTCTGACCCCATTTTCTCAGCGACGTGTGCCAGGCGGCGCGGTTTTCGGTGGTGTTGATCAGTTCGCCGGCGAACAGGCGATCGCGCCAGCGTTCGAGGTCGCAGGCGCGTGCAAGCTCGATGAGCAGCGCGCGCGTTTCGTCGATGGCGCGGTGGCGCGAGAGGTCGAAGGTGAGCCCGGCGACTTCGAGCGTCCAGCGCTGCGCGCGGGCCGGATCGGCGGCGAGCGCGTCGCCGATGTGAAACGCGTCGAGTTCGGCGCGATGCGCGGCGAGCGCGCGCCATTGCGGAAGCTGCGAACGCGGCGCCGAAACCATCACCCGCCCGTGCGCCCGTACTTGTCGTCGAAGCGGACGATGTCGTCTTCGCCGACATAGTCGCCGCATTGCACTTCGATCATCACCAGCGGCACCTTGCCGGGGTTTTCGAGACGGTGCTTGGCGCCGACCGGCACGTAGGTGGATTCATTGGGCGCGATCAGCGCATCCTTGCCGTCGATCGCGACCTTCGCGGTGCCGCTGACGACGACCCAGTGCTCGCTGCGGTGGTGGTGCATCTGCAGCGACAGCGCGGCACCCGGTTTGACTTCGATGCGCTTGATCTTGAAGCGCGGTCCTTCCTGCAGCGTCGTGTACGTGCCCCAAGGGCGAGCGACCGTGCGATGCAGCTTGTGCGCCTCGTGGCCGCGCCGCTTCAGCTCGGCGACGACTTCCTTCACGCGCTGCGTCGCGTTGCGGTCGCAGACGAGCAGCGCGTCGGCGGTGTCGACGACCACGACGTCGTTCAACCCCACCGCGGCGACGAGCCGGTCTTCGCTCTGCACGTGCGTGTTGCGGCAGTCGGCCAGCAGCACGTCGCCGCTGACGGTATTGCCTTGCGCGTCGGCGTCGAACTCCTGCGCGACCGCTTTCCACGAGCCGATGTCGCTCCAGCCGAAGTCGCCCGCGAGCACGACGACCCCGTCCGCCTTCTCCATCACCGCGTAGTCGATCGAGATGTCGGGTGACTGCGCGAACGAAGCCTTGTCCAGCTCGAGCCGTTGCGCCGACTTGGCCTCGTGCGTGGCTTGGTTCACGGCCTTGGCTGCGGCGGCGAGCACGTCGGGCGCGTGCGTGCCGAGCGCGGCGAGGATCGTGGCCGGCGTGAAGCAGAACATCCCGCTGTTCCACAGGTAGTTGCCCGCGGCGAGATAGCCGGCCGCGGTCGCCGCATCGGGCTTTTCGACGAAGCGCCTGACCGCCGCGGCTTCGTCGCCCGCGGGCGGCGCGTCGCACTCGATATAGCCGAAACCGGTTTCCGGCATCGTCGGCCGGATGCCGAACAGCACGATCCTGCCCGCGCGCGCCAGCTCGCCCGCGCGCGCGGCGGCCTGCGCGAAGCGCGCTTCGTCCTGGATCAGATGGTCGGCCGGCAACACGAGCATCGGCTCGTCGCGCAGGCCGTTTGCGTCGGCCCACAGCGCGGCCGCGCCGATCGCCGGCGCCGTGTTGCGGCCGATCGGCTCGAGCAGAAGCTGCAGCGACTCGGGCGCCCCCGCGCGCATCGACTCGACCTCCTCGGACGTGCGGAAGCTGTATTCCTTGTTCGTGACGATCACGCAACGCTGCGCGCCGGCGCGTGTTGCGCGCGCGACCGTGCGCTGGAGCAGCGAGGGCCCGTCGCCGATGCGCATGAACGGCTTGGGCAAGGCTTCGCGCGACACCGGCCAGAGCCGCGTGCCTGAACCGCCGGAGAGGATCACTGCGAGCATCGGGGCAGACTGTTCGTTCGCTGAAATGTCGTGTGTCGAGCCGATCGGTAACTCCCTCTCCCCGCTCGTCGGGGCGAGGGGGAAGAGCGTCGTTCGCGTTCTGTCCGCATGTTTCGGAATAACGGGACGGCCGACCGAGCGGATTATCGCCGACGCCGCCGCGCAGTCCCTGATCGGAGCGCAAGAGCCCGACGGACGCGATGCGTAGAATGCCCGCCGGTCAACGAGCCCGCGCGACGCCATGCATCCGCCGATCGACCCATCGATCTTCAAGGCTTACGACATCCGCGGCATCGTCGATCGCACGCTGACCGCCGGGGCGACGCGTGCGATTGGGGCGGCGCTGGGTAGCGAAGCGGCTGCGCGCGGTGTGCGCGAGATCGCGGTCGGACGCGATGGGCGCCTTTCCGGCCCGGGCCTGCGTGATGCGCTGATCGAGGGGATTCGCAGCACCGGCACCGCGGTCGTCGACATCGGCATGGTCGCCACGCCGATGCTGTACTTCGCGACGTTCCATCTCGGCACGCGCTCGGGCGTCGAAATCACCGGCAGCCACAATCCGCCCGAATACAACGGGCTGAAACTGGTGCTCGCGGGCCAGGCGCTGTACGGCGACGGGCTGCAGAAGCTGCGCGAGCGGATCGTCGCAGGCGATCTCGTCCGTGCGAGCGAGCCGGGCGCATTGCGCAGCGCCGACGTGGCGGATGCGTACATCGAGCGCATCGCCGGCGACGTGAAGCTCGCGCGTCCGATGAAGATCGCGGTCGACTGCGGCAACGGTGTGGCCGGTGCTTTCGCGCCGGAGCTTTTCCGCGCGCTCGGCTGCGAGGTGATCGAGCTGTTCTGCGAAGTCGACGGCACGTTCCCGAACCATCATCCCGATCCCGCGCATCCGGAAAACCTGCAGGACCTGATCCGCTGCTTGCGCGAGACCGATGCCGAGCTGGGCTTCGCGTTCGACGGCGACGGCGACCGGCTCGGCGTGGTCACGAAGGACGGCCGCATCATCTGGCCCGACCGGCAGATGATGCTGTTCGCGCAGGGCGTGCTCGCCGAAGTGCCGGGGGCCGAAGTGATCTTCGACGTCAAATGCTCGCGCAAGCTCGCGCAGGTGATTCGCGCGCACGGCGGGCGGCCGACGATGTGGCGCACCGGGCACTCGCTGATCAAGGCCAAGCTGGCCGAGACCGGCGCGCCGCTCGCCGGCGAAATGAGCGGGCACATCTTCTTCAAGCATCGCTGGTACGGTTTCGACGACGGGCTGTACGCGGGCGCGCGGCTGCTCGAACTGCTTTCCCGCACGGCCGATCCGAGCGCAACGCTCAACGCGCTGCCCGATGCGGTCGCCACCCCCGAGCTGCACGTCAAGACCGCGGAGGGCGAGAACTTCGCGCTCGTCGAGCGGCTGAAACGCGAAGCGCGTTTCGAGGGCGCGACCGAGATCGTCACGATCGACGGCGTGCGCGTCGAGTATCCCGACGGCTTCGGGCTCGCGCGGCCGTCGAACACCACGCCGGTCGTCGTGCTGCGCTTCGAGGCCGACGACGCCGCGGCGCTGGTGCGCATCCAGTCCGACTTCCGCCGCGCATTGCTCGCGGTGAAGCCGGACGCGAAGCTGCCGTTCTGATCGACCTTCGTTCGCGGGGAATCGATGAAACCGAAGCTGAAACCATTGGGCTGGTTGGCTGCCGCCTGTGCTGCGTTCGCGCTGGCCGCTTGCGGCAAACCCGAGGGTCCCGCCGAAAAGATCGGGCGCAGCATCGACGAAGCCGTGCAGAAGGCGGGCGAGAAGCTCGAACAGGCGGGCGATGCGATCGAGCGGCGCGCGAAGGCCGCCGGCGAAGCCGTCGAAAGCGCGGCGCAGAAGACCGGCGAAGCGGTCAGCAAGGCGGTCGAGAAGACCGGCCAGGCCATCGAAAAGACCGGCGAGAAGATCCAGGACGCCGCCAAGGACGCGCGCAGGCCGTAGCCGCTCGCGCCCCTACAATCGCGGCGCCATGCAGACCGTGCCGCGCGTGCTGATCGTCAAGACGTCGTCGATGGGCGACGTCGTGCACGCGCTGCCGATGGTTTCCGACATCGCGCGAGCGCATCCTGGCGCGACGATCGACTGGGTCGTCGAAGAGGGCTTCGCGGCGATTCCCCGGCTGCATCCCGCGGTGGCGCGCGTGATTCCGGTCGCAGTGCGACGCTGGCGCAAGCGCCTCGCTGCGCCGGGCACTTGGCGCGAATGGCGCGCGACGAAGGGCGCGCTGCGCGCGCAGCGCTACGACCGCATCGTCGACTGCCAGGGACTGATCAAGAGCGCGTGGCTCGCGCGCTGCGCGCGCGGGCCGGTCGCAGGACCCGACGCGGCGTCCGCGCGCGAACCGCTGGCGGCGTGCTTCTACGGCGAGCGGATCGGCGTGCCGCAGGCGCTGCACGCGATCGAACGCAATCGACGGATCGGCGCGGCGGCGTTCGGCTACACGCCCGACGGGCCGCCGCGCTTCGGCTTGAAGCCGGCCGCGATCGACGGCGAACTGCGCGCGCTCGCCGATGAGCGTCCGTATGCCGCGCTGCTGACCAACGCCAGCCGCGCAACCAAGCTCTGGCCCGACGAGCGTTGGGCCGCGGTCGAGGCGTGGCTCGCGCAGCGCGGGCTGCGCTCGCTGCTGTTCTGGGGATCGGACGAGGAGGGCGTGCGCACCTGCGCGCGCGCCGCGGGCATGCGCGATGCGGAAGTCGCGCCGCGCGCGCCGCTCGATGCGATCGCCGCGGTGCTCGCCGGCGCGCGCGTCGTGGTCGGGCTCGACACGGGGCTCGCGCATCTCGCCGCCGCGGTCGGCGCGCCGACCGTCGGCATCTACTGCGACTACGACCCGGCGCTGGTCGGGATCACCGGCGATGCGCCGTGCGAGAGCCTGGGCGGCGTCGACCGCGCGCCGAGCGCAGCGGAGGTCATCGCGGCGATCGAACGCGTGCTGGCGGCGAGCCCGGTGCGATGAGCGAACACGCGGCGCGCTGGCTGTACTCCGCGGCGTGGTTCGCCGGACTGCCCTTTGCCGCCGCGTATCTCGTGTGGCGCAGCCTGCGCCAGCGCGAGTATCTGGCGCATTGGGGTGAGCGTTTCCTCGGCCGCGGTCCGCGCGTCGAAGGCGACGGGCCGGTCGTCTGGGTGCATGCGGTGTCGGTCGGCGAAACGCGCGCCGCGCAGCCCTTGATCGAGCGGCTCGCGAAAGCGCATCCCGGGCTGAGCGTCCTGCTGACGCACATGACGCCGACCGGACGCGCGGTGGGCGAGGGCATCGCGCGCGCGTTGCCCGGGCGCGTCGTGCAACGCTATCTGCCGTACGACCACCCGTTCGCGGTGCGGCGCTTTCTGCGCGAGGCGAGGCCGCGGATCGGGATCGTGCTCGAAACGGAGGTCTGGCCCAACCTGCTGTTCGCCGCACGCGATGCGAACGTTCCGATGCTGCTCGTCAACGCGCGGCTGTCGGCAAAGTCGCTGGCCAAGGCCCGACGCTGGCCCGCGCTCGTGCGCGCGGCGGTCGCGTGCTTCGCGCGCATCGCTGCGCAAACCGCGGCCGATCGGGATCGCGTCGCGCAGCTTTATCCCGGACCGATCGACGTGATCGGCAATCTGAAGTTCGACCTTGCCCCGCCCGGAGACCTGCTTCAACGCGGCCGCGCCTTGCGCGAGCGCCTCGGCAACCGCCCGGTCTGGCTCTTCGCCAGCACCCGGGAAGGCGAAGAGTCCGTCCTCCTGTCGGCCCTCAAAAAAATGGGGTCAGACACCAATTTCCGAAAAATGGTGTCTGACCCCATTTTCTTGATGGTGCCGCGACATCCGCAGCGGTTCGAGGAGGTGGCGCAACTGCTTGCCGCGAGCGGGCTGCGCGTTGCGCGGCGGTCCGCATTCGGCGCGACATGGCCGGAGCGGATCGACGCCGAGGTGCTGCTCGGCGACTCGATGGGCGAGATGGCGATGTACTACGCGGCGGCGGACGTGGCGCTGGTCGGGGGCAGCCTGAAGCCGCTCGGCGGGCAGAACCTGATCGAAGCCTGCGCGTGCGGCTGCCCGGTGGTCGTCGGCCCGCACATGTTCAACTTCGAGCAGGCCACGCGCGACGCGCTCGATGCCGGCGCGGCGATCCAGGTCGACGGCGCCGACGCGGCGCTACGCGCGATGGCCGAACTCGCGTCCGACCCGGCGCGGCTCGAGTCGATGCGCGCTGCTGCGCTGCGTTTCGCACAGGCGCACCGCGGCGCGACGGCGCGGGCGGCGGCGATCGTCGAGGAACTGCTCAGCGCGCCAGCAGCGCGTTGATCGCCTCGACATCCTTGTCGTCGAGCGCGCCGACGGCGGACTTCAGGCGCAGGCCGTTGACGAGGAAGTCGTAGCGCGCCTTTTTCAGGTCGCGCTGCGTGTTGAAGAGCTGCGTCGTCGCGTTGAGCACGTCAAGGTTGATCCGCACGCCGACCTGGTAGCCGAGCCTCGTGGAGTCGAGCTGGCTCTTCGCCGACACTTCGGCGGACTCCAGCGCGCGCACCTGCGCCAGCCCGAAATCCACGCCGGTGAAGGCCTGGCGCGCACCCTGCGCGGCATTGCGGCGCGCCGACTCGAGGTCGAAGCGCGCGCGCTCTTCGTTGGCGAGCGCCTCGCGCACCCGGCTCTGGATCAAGCCGCCGCTATAGATCGGAACGTTCAACTGCACGCCGATGCGCGAGTCGCGGAGGGTGTTCGACGCATCCGACGTGAGGCTGCCGCTGGTGCGCGACTGGCTGACGGAAGCGGCGAGGTCGAGCGTCGGATAGTGGCCGTGCCGGCTGCGCGTCGTCTCGATCTGCGCGATCTCGGCGGCGGCGCGCGCGACCGCAACGCCGTAGCTGGACTCCTCGGCGCGCTTGGCCCAGGCTTCGACGTCGGCCGGCTGCGGCGGGGTCAACTGCGGCGCATCGCGCAGCGGCAGCAGGGCGTCGCCGGCGTCGCGACCGATGATCGCACGCAGTGCGTTGCGCTTGACGATCAGATCGCCGCGCGCGACCTCCTCCTGCGCGGCGATCTGGTCGAAGCGCGCCTGCGCCTCGTGCGTGTCGACGATCGTCTTGGTGCCGACCTCGAACTCGCGCCGCGCCTGCGCGAGCTGCTCGGCGGTGGCCTTCTTGCTCGCCTCGATCGCGGTCAGCGCGTCCTGCGCGGCGAGCACGTCGAAGTACGCCTGCGTGACGCGCAGGATCAGGTCCTGCCGCGCCTGCGCGAGCTGCGCTTCGCTCGACTGCACGGCGAGCCTGGCCTGCGACAGCGCGTCCCAGTTCTGCGGCCGGTAGATCGGCATCGTCAGCTGCAGCGACGGCCCCCACGAGTTGAACGAGTTCGACACATTCGGCGTCGAGGAGTCCTGCCAGATCTGGTTGTAGCCGACGCTGGCGCCGACGTTCGGCAGCAGCGCCGAACGCGCCTGCGGCTCGCGCTCGCGCGCCGCCTGGTTGGCGAAGCGCGCCGACGCATAGACGGGATCGTTGGCGAGCGCGTCGCGGTAGATCGAAAGCAGGTCGCTCTTCTGTGCCGCCGCACCGCCCGCGGCGAGCAGCAGCGACGCGGCGACGGCAGCCGCCAGGGTCTTCTTGCTTGTCTTGTGCATCACGCTTTCTCCGCCCGAGGGGTTGGTGCTTCTTCTAGTAGACCGGCATCGCCGGATCGACCTGGCGCGCCCACGCGTCGACGCCGCCGGTCAGGTTGTACACGTCCGCAAAACCCTGGTGCATCAGGAACATCGTCACGTGCGCGCTGCGCCCGCCGTGATGGCAGATGCAGACGATCGGACGCTCGCGGTCCAGTTCCTCGAAACGCACGGCGAGCGCGCGGATCGGGATCAGCTCGGAGCCCTCGATCCGGCAGATCTGGAACTCCCACGGTTCGCGCACGTCGAGCAGCAGCGGTCGCGGACGCGTCTCGTCCCGCAGCCACCGTGCCAGTTCGGGCGCGGTGAGAGCTTTCATCAAAACCGGAACGTCGACGGTCGCCACGCGTTGCGCAGGAACCTGACGTTGGTCTCGAAGAGTTTCAACGTGTCGTAGCCGCCGTCGGTGACGCGCGTCACGATCTGCGCCGTCATCACCGGCGCCTCGCCGACGATCGCGGCGAGCCGCCCGCCGATCTTCAGTTGTTCGAGCAGCCCGGGCGGCAGCGCAGGCAGACCGCCGGAGACGATGATCACGTCGTACGGCGCGCGTGCCGGCCAGCCGCGCGCGCCGTCGCCCAGTTCGACCTTGACGTTGCGCACGCCGGCCCGCGCGAGGTTCGCCTCGCCGAACTGCTTGAGCCGCTCGTCGATCTCGATCGACAGCACGTGCTGCGCCTTGTGCGCGGCGAGCGCGGCCATATGGCCCGAGCCGGTGCCGATCTCGAGCACGTGCTCGTGCGGGCGGATGCCCAGCTCCTGCAGGAAACGCGCCTCGACCTTCGGCGCGAACATCGACTCGCCGCTGTCGTAGACCGCGCCGTCGACATCGATCCGAAGCGGGATCTCCATGTCGGTGAACGCGAGCCGCCGGTACGCCGGCGGCACGAAGTCCTCGCGCTTGACGACGAACAGCAGGTCGAGCACCGACTGGTCGAGCACTTCCCAGGTCCGAACCTGCTGCTCGACCATGTTGTAGCGCGCGCGCTCGATGTCGAAGAAGTCGTTCGGCGCGGCGGTGACGGTGGGCATGGCGGGATGTTCTTGGTTTGCTCGGGCGGGTCGGCGCGGATTCTATCAATCGGCCCCGCGCCGACCGCCGCGTTTCGCGCCGCGATTCCTGCGTTCCGTCGCGTCAGTCGTCGCGCTTCGCCGCGGGCGCCTGCGCCGGTACGGCAACGCCGCCGGCGCGCCTGCGCCCGGCCCACTGCGCGAAGTCGTCGAGGTAGCTGTAGATCACCGGCACGACGACCAGCGTCAGCAGGCTCGAGGTGATGATGCCGCCGATCACCGCCTGGCCCATCGGGGCGCGCTGCTCGCTGCCTTCCGTGAGCCCCAACGCGAGCGGGATCATGCCGAAGATCATCGCCAGCGTCGTCATCAGGATCGGCCGCAGCCGCACGCGCGCGGCTTCGAGCAGCGCCTCGGTGCGACCCAGCGGCGGGTTGCCCTCGAACCCGGCGCGCGCCTGGTTGGCGAAGTCGACCAGCAGGATCGCGTTCTTCGTCACCAGGCCCATCAGCATGATGAAGCCGATGATCGAGAAGATGTTCAGCGTGGAGCGGAACAGCAGCAGCGCGAGGAAAACGCCGATCAGCGTCAGCGGCAGCGAGCTCATGATCGCGATCGGCTGCAGGAAGCTGCGAAACTGCGACGCCAGGATCATGTAGATGAAAGCGATTGCCAGCAGCAGCGCCGAAACCGCGTAGCCGAAGCTCTCGGCCATGTCCTTGGTCGAGCCGCCCATCACGACGCGGTAGCCGGGCTTCCAGTCGATCTCGGCGAGTGCCTTCTGGATGTCGCGGCTCACGTCGCCGGCCGAGCGGCCGTAAACGTTGGCGGTCAGCTCCACCTCCCGCGTCAGGTCGCGCCGGTTGATCTGCGAGGCACCGACCGTCGGTACGAGATCGACGACCTGGCGCAGCGGAACGACCTTCGGGCTGCCGTCGGCGGCGAGCTGGCTGCTCGTGATCGTCAGCCGTTCGAGGTCGGCGTTCGTCGCGCGCTGGCCGGGCGGAAGCCGCACCATCACGTTGTAGTTCTCGTCGTCCGGACCGCGCCAGGTGCTCGTTTCGTCGCCGGCGAGCAGCGGGCGAAGCGCCGCGCCGATGCGCTCCACGCCGACGCCCAGATCACCGGCCAGATCGCGGTCGATCAGCAGGTCGACGGTGGGCCGCGCCGGCCGCAGGCTCGAATCGAGGTCGACCAGGCCGGGGATCTGCGCCAGCCGCTGCCGCGCCTCGTCGTTGTAGCGCTCGAGCTGCTTCAGGTCGGGGCCCTGCAGCGAGACGACGAGGATCTTCTGCTGCGCGACCGGGTTCATCACGCCGACGTGCGTGACCTCGATGCCGGCGATGCGCGCGAGCCGCTCGCGCATCGGCCGTGTGAGGTCCGCCTGGTTGCGCGTGCGCTCGGCGCGCGGCTTGAGCTTCACGTAGACGGTCGCCGCGTTCTTCGCCTGCACGGCGCCGGTGTTGATCGTCGTGTACGTGTACAGCACTTCCGGGAACTCGCGCAGCGCCGCCTCGACCTGGCGCGCCTTCGCGGTCGTCGCTTCGAGCGAGCTGCCCTCGGGCGTGCGGAAGTTGACCTGAGATTCGGAGAAGTCGGCCTGCGGCACGAACTCGGTACCGAGCAGCGGCACCAGCGTGAAGCTGCCGAGGAAGATCGCGGTCGCGATCAGCGAGGTCTTGCCGCGATGCGCGAGCGCCCATTTCAGCAGCACGTGGTAGACGTCGGCGGTCCGTGTCGTCGCGCGCTCGAAGCGTTCGAGCACCCAGCCGAGCCAGCCGAACCAGCGACCGTGCGGCTTGGCGCCGTGCACGGCCGGGTCGTGCCAGACCGACGACAGCATCGGGTCGAGCGTGAACGACACGAACAGCGAGATCAGCACCGCCGCGACGACCGTGATGCCGAACTGGTGGAAGAACTGCCCGATGATCCCGCCCATGAAGCCGACCGGCAGGAACACCGCGACGATCGACAGTGTCGTCGCCAGCACCGCCAGTCCGATCTCCTGGGTGCCGATCAGGGCCGCTTCGCGCGGGGGCTTGCCCATCGCGCCGTGGCGCACGATGTTCTCGCGCACGACGATCGCGTCGTCGATCAGCAGGCCGATCGACAGCGACAGCGCCATCAGCGTCAGCATGTTCAGCGTGAACCCGAACCAGTACATCACGAGGAAGGTGCCGATCACCGAGATCGGCAGCGTCAGCCCCGTGATCACCGTCGAGCGCCACGAGCCGATGAACAGGAACACGATGAGGATCGTCAGCAGACCGCCCTCGACCATCGTGCGCGCGACGTTCGACACGGCGGTGCGGATCGGCGTCGACGCGTCCTTGACGACCTCGAGCTTCACGTCGGGCGGCAGTTCGCGCGCGACGGCCGTCACCGCTTTGCGTACCGAGTCGACGACGTCGATCGTGTTCTGCCCCTGCGCCTTCAGCACGTCGAGCGCGAGCGTCTCGCGGTCGTCGACGAGCGCGGCCGATTCCTGCTCCTGCTGGCCATCGACGACGGTCGCGATCTGCGACAGGTACACCGGCTGCCCACCCCGTCGCGTGACGACGATGCGCTTGAAGTCGTCGGGCGTCTTCGCGCGCGCCTGGATCTGCACGACGCGCTCCTGCTCGGCCGAGCGCAGCGCGCCCACCGGCAGCTCCTGGTTTTCGCCGCGCACCGCGGCGATCACCTGGTCGACCCCGATCGCCAGCGCCTCGAGCTGCGCCGGGTTCAGATAGACCTGGATCTCGCGCTTGACGCCGCCGACCAGGTTGACCTGGCCGACGCCGCGCACGTTTTCGATGCGCTTCTTGACGATCTGGTCGGCGAGCGTGGTCAGCTCGCGCAGGCTGCGCGTGCCGGTCGAGGTCATCGCGAGCGAAACGACCGGGCGGTCGGCCGGATCGAAGCGCGTGATCTTCGGCTCCTTGACCTCGCGGCGGAAGGTCGCGCGGATCGCGGCGACCTTCTCGCGCACGTCCTGCGTGGCGGTGGCCGGATCGACGGTCAGCTCGAATTCGGCGACGACGAGCGAGGTGCCCGAGTACGAACGCGAGGTCAGCGCGCGCAGCCCGCTGACCGTGTTGACCGCCTCCTCGATCTTGCGCGTGACCTCGGACTCCACGCTTTCGGGCGATGCGCCCGGATAGTCGGTCTGCACGACGACGACCGGAAACGCCACGTCCGGGAACTGGTCGACCTGCAGCCGCTGCACCGAAAACAGCCCCAGCACGACGAACGCAACCATCATCATCGTCGCGAGCCAGGGGTTGCCGATGCTGAGGCGCGTGAACCACATGGCGAGGGTCGTCGGGCGTCGGCAGTTGGCCGTTGGGCTCCCTCTCCCGCATCAGCGGGAGAGGGCGTGTCCTGAGCTTGTCGGAGGAGCGGGGGGTGAGGAAGGCTGAGCGACCTTGACCGCGCCGCCGACCGGCAGCCGCGCGTCGAACTGGCGAACGACCTGCGTGCCGGGCGCAAGTCCGCTGCGAACTTCGATCGCGTCGTCGAGCCCCTCGGCGCTGCCGCGCGCGCCGAGCGTCACGGGCACCTGCGCCAGCCTGCCGTCGACGATCGCGAGCACCGACGCGCGACCCGCCTCTTCGCGCACCGCGGAGAAGGGCAGGGCCAGCGTCGGCGCGCTGCGTCCGAGCACGAGCCGACCGTTCGCGAACATGCCGGCGCGGATCACCCGGTCGGCCTGCTCGACGGCGATATAGACGAACACCGAACGCGAACCGGCGGCGGTCGCCGGATTGATGCGCACCACCCTGCCGGCGTACGTGCGGTCCATGCCTTCCGGGCGGAACTCTGCGCGCGTGCCGAGCGCGACCTGCGCGACGTTGTCGGCCGGAATCGGCGCTTCGAGCTCGATCGACGACAGATCGACGAGCGACAGCACGCGGCCGTCGACCGGCAGCTTCTCGCCGGGCTGGGCGAAGCGCTCGGCGACCGTGCCGGCGATCGGCGCACGGATTTCGGTGTCGGCGAGCGCCTTGCGCGCCAGTTCGAGCGCAGCTGCGGCGGCGTCGCGGTTGCCGCGCGCGGCCTCCAGCCCCGACTGCGCGTTGTCGAACGCGGTCTGCGAGATGAAGCCTTTGGCCAGCAGTTGGGCGTTGTTTTCGCGGGTCTTGGCGGCGATGTCGAGCTGCGCCTGCGCGGCAGCGAGCGCGGCCTGCTCGCGCTTCACCCGCCATTCGTATTCGGTCGGATCGATGCGCGCGAGCAGTTGCCCGCCGCGCGCGCTTTCGCCTTCACGCACCGCGAGCCGAACGAGATCGCCGGCAACGCGCGTCTTGACGATCGTCTGGTTCGCGGCCTTCAGCGTTCCCGTCAGCGGCAGCGTGCGCGCGAGCACGAGCGGCTGCGCGCTCCACAGCTCGCCGGGGAGGAACTCGACCGTCGGCGCGGCAACCGCCGCCTGCGGCGCCGCCGGCCGGCGCAGCACCATCGCGCCGGCCACGCCCGCTGCGGCGACCAGGGCGACGATCGCGAGCGCCGCGCTGCGCTTCATCGCCGCCCCTTGCGCGGCGAGGCGCGGCGCGCCGGCCGATCGCGCGCGGGCTCGCGCCGCAACGCGCGCAGCGTGTTGTCGATGTGGATCGCAAGGTACCGCTGCGGATCGATCGGCTGATCGCCGCAGGGACCGAACGAATGCCGCCACAGCAGCAGCATCACCAGCGGCCCGGTCATCACGCGGACGAAGGTTTCGGCGTCGACCTTGCGGAACTCGCCGCGTCGCACGCCGCGTTCGATCACGTCGGCGAGCAGCCGGTGCACCGGGTCGATCACCTCGTCGACGTAAAAGCGCGCGATCTCGGGAAAGTTGCCGCTTTCGCTGACCACGAGCTTGGGGATTCCGCTCGCGGGGGTGTCGCCGATGCGGCGCCACCATTGGAGCATCAGGTGCGCGAGCAGCTCGCCGGTGTCGCCTTCGTAGGCGCGGACGAGCTGCTGCGCTTCGGCGATGTTGCGCACGATGTTCTCGCGCACGACCGCCTTGAACAGCTCTTCCTTGTTCGCGAAGTACAGGTACAGCGTGCCCTTGGACACGCCGGCGCGCGCGGCGACGTCGTCGAGCCGCGTGCCGGCGTAGCCCTTCTCGACGAACAGCGCCAGCGCCGCCGCCAGCAGTTCCGACGGGCGCGCTTCCTTGCGTCGTTCCCAGCGCGGCCGCGCCGCGGTCGTTTGTGCCGTCGGCATGACGGAAGGTGCGAAGAGGATGCCCGCGGACGCAGCGACCCGACCGGAGGAGGAGTCGGGACGGAGGGAAGGGCCGCCGCGCCCGCGGAGCAATCGGTGATTCGGGAATTCGGCCTTAACTAACTGACCGGTCAGTAATGTATGCCCGGCACCACCCGGCCGTCAAGCTAAGCTCGCGGCCCGATCCGACCCTGTGACGCCCATCACACGCCGACCATGGCGCAGCGACGCATTCCGAACGCCGTCACCATCGCCGGCGTCGACCCCTCGGGCGGCGCCGGCATCCTCGCCGACGTCAAGGCGATGAGCGCGCTCGGCGCCTACGCGTGCGCGGTCGTCGCCGCGCTGACCGTGCAGAACACGCAGGCGGTCACGGGGGTGTTCGCGGTTCCGGGCGACTTCGTGCGCGCGCAGATCGACACGCTGTTCGCCGACGTGGCGATCGACGCCGCGAAGATCGGCATGGTCGGCCAGGCGTCGGTGATCGAGGCGGTCGCCGCGGGGCTGGCGCGCTGGCAGCCGCCGCACGTCGTGCTCGATCCGGTGATGGTCGCGAAAAGCGGCGATCCGCTGCTGGAAAAAGTGGCCGTCGGCGCGCTGCGCGAAGCGCTGCTGCCGCTCGCCACGCTGATCACGCCCAACCTGCCCGAGGCGGGCGTGCTGCTCGAGAGTCGCCCGCCCGACAACCTGAAGGAGATGTATCGGACGGCCGAGCGGCTGCGCGAGAAGATGGCGCACGCCGGCAGCCGCTGGGTGCTGCTGAAGGGCGGTCACCTGTCCGGCGCCGAAGCGATCGATCTGCTGCACGACGGCGACCGCATGATCGAGCTGCCCGCGCCGCGTGTGGCGACGAAGAACACGCACGGCACCGGCTGCACGCTGTCGGCCGCGCTCGCCGCGTTGCTGCCGCAGACAGCGGACGTCCCCGCCGCCGCGCGCCGCGCGAAGGCGTATCTGACCGAGGCGCTGAAGCATGCCGACGAGCTGAACGTCGGCCATGGGCACGGGCCGGTGCATCACTTCCATGCGATGTGGAAGTGAGCGGCCCGTTGGTCGACAACGGGTCGTGTCTGCGCCGCTTCGCGACTTCTTTCTTCGTCGTTCCTAGGTTGGACGCTCGGGCCGCGGGGCCGTCACTTTCTTTGTCTTGCCAAAGAAAGTGACCAAAGAAAGGCGCGCCGACGAAGGCGCCCGCTGCGCGGGTGCCCTGCGCTGCTCGTCGAGGGCACGACCCCGCCCTCGCCTGCGCTGCTCGGCGCCGTCGACGGCAGGTACTTCAACCGACGCCCCCTCTCCCTCACCCTCTCCCCCTCGCGGGGGAGAGGGAAGCACTTCCCCCTCTCCCGCCGGGGCGGGAGAGGGCGGGGGTGAGGGTGGGTCAATTCGCTTTGCCGTCGAAGCCGCTGAGCAGCGCAGGGCGGGCCGGGGTCTTCGGGGGTCGTTGTCTGAGGGCGTGGCGCGCGCCATCGGCGCGCGATCGCCCGAGTTCACGACCCCCGCCGGACCGCCCGAGCAGCGCAAGGAAGTCGCCGCAGGCGACCGGCTTCGTCGGCGCGCCTTTCTTTGCCTACTTTCTTTGGCAAGACAAAGAAAGTAGGGGCCTCGCGGCCCGAGCGTCCGACCTCGGAGAACGAAGAGGCGACAACGCGGAGGGCACGCGCGCGCGCTGAACGATGGGGCGGGAGTCGCGCCGCTCGCGGCGGCGTTCAACCCTTCTTCAACGCCACCTTCGGCACCGCCCCGCTCATCGGCTCGATGCGCTTGCGGTCGGGCTCGACGGCCGCGAGCGGCTGCACTTCGCGCATCGTGTTCAGGCTGCGCACGGCGAGGTTCTGGTATTCGCGCGTGCCGGCGACTTTCCATTCGAGTTCGTCGGCCGACAGCTCGCGCAGGATCTTCGCCGGGATGCCGGCGGCAAGCATGCGCGGCGGGATCACCATTGCGGCCTTGACGAACGCGCAAGCGGCGACCATCGCCGACTCGCCGACGACGGCTTCGTCCATCACGACCGCGTTCATGCCAACCAACGCGTTGCGCTTGACCACGCAGCCGTGCAGCACGGCGCCGTGGCCGATGTGGCCGTCCACTTCGACCACCGTGTCGGCGTGCGGAAACCCATGCACGACGCAGGTGTCCTGCAGGTTGGCGCCTTCCTCGAAGACGATGCGGCCGAAGTCGCCGCGGATGCTCGCCGCCGGTCCGACGTAGCAGCGCGGTCCGATGATCACGTCGCCGATCAGGATCGCGGTCGGATGAACGAACGCGGCCGGATCGATCACCGGCCGGATGCCGTCGATCTCGTAGCAGGGCATCGACGCGACCTCTACACGTGCCAGCGCCGCTGCACGACGCGGAACCGGTTGGCGACGAAAGCCGAGTCGGTATAGCTCGCGTTCGCGGCGGGGTTCGCCCCGGTGGCGTGGAAGTCGGAGAACCCGGCCGACTGGTTCACGTAGACGTTGCCCGTCAGGTTGATCGACAGCGCCACGCCCGCGCGCAGCGTCGCATCGGTCATCGCGTCGATCACCGGCTGCTTCGTCGAATACAGCCCGGCGGTCAGCGCGCCGTGTTCGCGCACGATGCGTTCGGCGAGCACCACCACTGCGTTGCCGTCGCCCGGCGCGGCGACCACGGTGCTGATCGGGCCGAAGCGCTCCTGCATGTAGACGCTCTCGTCCTTCGCGTCGCATTTGAGCACGACGGGCGTGCGCACTTCGGCGGCGGGAAACTCGGCGTGCGCGAGCTTCTTCGACGCGAGCACGACGGTCGCCACCGAATGCGCGTCTTCGATGCGCTTGAGCGTGTCGGGCGACTGGATCGCGCCGAGGATCGCGGTGGCGGTCGCCGGATCGGCGAGGAACTTGTCGATCGCGCCGGCGAGATCGGACGCGACCTCGTCGAACGACTTGCGGCCGGCGTCGGTGTCGATGCCGCCGGCGGGCACGAGAATCGCCTTGGTCGTCGTGCACATCTGCCCCGAATACAGCGACAGCGTGAACGCGAGGTTGCGCAGCATGCCCTTGTAGTTGTCGGTCGATTCGACGACGACGACGTTCACCCCCGACAGCTCCGCGTAGACCTGCTTGCCGCGCGCGTTGTCGATCAGCCAGCGGCCGAAGCTCGAGCCGCCGGTGAAGTCGATCGACTGCACCGCCGGGTGCGCCACGAGCTTGCGCGTGGCCTCGGCGTCGACCGCGGCGAGCGTGACGAGGTTCGGATCGATGCCGTTCTCGCGCAGCACCTCGCGCGCGATGCGGACGGAGAGCGCGGCCGACAGCGTACTCGCCGGATGCGGCTTAACGATCACCGCATTGCCGGTCGCGAGCGCCGCGAACAGCCCCGGATACGTGTTCCACGTCGGGAACGTCGAGCAGCCGATCACCAGCGCCACACCGCGGCCGACGATCTCGAAGCGCTTGTCCATCATGATCGGCGGGTTCTTGCCCTGGGGTTTTTCCCAGCGCGCCTGGCCCGGGACGAAGTTCATCTCGCGCCATGCGTATGCGACCGCCTCGAGGCCGCGGTCCTGTGCGTGCGGCCCGCCTGCCTGGAACGCCATCATCCAGCCCTGCCCGGTGGTGTACATCACCGCATAGGAAAGCTCGAAGCTGCGCTTGTTCAGCCGGTCGAGGATCTCGAGGCACACGCCGGTGCGGCCGTCCACGCCGAGTTTGCGCCACGCCGGCATCGCCGCGAGGCCCGCGGCGACCAGCGCGTCGACATCGCACACGGGGTACTGCACGTCGAGCGCGACGCCATACGGCGAGCGGTCGCACGCGGTCCAGGCGGTGACGCCGGGCTGGTCGAGTTCGAACCGCTTGCCGAGCAGCGCCTGTACGGCCTGCTTGCCGGCGTCGTTGGCCATCTCTCCGTAGTTCTTCGGGCTCGGCTGCTCGGGATACGGGCTCCAGAAGCCGCGGTCGGCGATCGCGGCGAGCGCGCCGTCGAGCACGGCGCGATGCTTGTCGAGCAATGGGTGCGTCACGGGAATCTCCTTGTGTACGTCGTGTGCGTAGCACACCGGCGGCCTTCGATCGGGCCGCGGGGCTTGCCGGGAATGGTGGCACAAATTACGATTGATTGAACGGCCGGTCAACGAATCGGCCGGACCGCCGGTGCGTGATCGGCGGGGCGAAACGGGCGCGGCGGTGCACCGCGCGGCAAGGAGACCCATGGCGTACGAGACGATCCGGCTGGAAGTCAGCCGTGGCGTGGCCACGCTGACGCTCAATCGGCCCGAGCGGCTGAACAGCTTTACCGTCGCGATGCACGGCGAAGTGCGCGCTGCGCTCGACGCGATCCGCGCCGACCGCGCGGTGCGCTGCCTCGTGCTGACCGGCGCGGGCCGCGGCTTTTGCGCGGGGCAGGACCTGTCGGACCGCGCAGTTGCTCCCGGCGATGCTCCGCTCGACCTCGGCGAATCGATCGAGAACCACTACAAGCCGCTGGTGCTCGCGCTGCACCAGCTGCCGCTGCCGGTGATCGCCGCGGTCAACGGCGTGGCCGCCGGCGCCGGTGCCAACATCGCGCTCACCTGCGACCTCGTCTACGCGGCGCGCTCGGCGAGCTTCATCCAGTCGTTCGCGAAGATCGGGCTGGTGCCCGACAGTGGCGGCACCTGGATCCTGCCGCGGCTCGTCGGCTCGGCGCGCGCGATGGGGCTCGCGCTGCTCGGCGACAAGCTCGGCGCCGAGCAGGCCGAAGCCTGGGGATTGATCTGGAAGTGCGTCGACGACGCCGAGCTGATGCCGACCGTGCGCGCGGTCGCCGAACAGCTTGCGTCCGGGCCGACGCGCGGGTACGCGCGTACCAAGCAGGCGATCCGCGCCGCGACCGGACTCACGATCGAAGCGAGCCTCGATCTCGAACGCGACTTCCAGCGCGAACTCGGACGGTCGCACGACTACCGCGAAGGCGTGGCCGCGTTCATGGAAAAGCGCGCGCCGAAATTCACCGGGGAATGAGCGTGAGCGAGACGGCATTGCCCGCCAGCGCGACCGTCGGCGTGATCGGCGCCGGCACGATGGGCGCGGGCATCGCGCAGGTCGCCGCGCGCGCGGGCCATCGCGTGCGGCTGTTCGATGCCGACGCCAAGGCGGTCGAACGCGGCCGCGCCGGCATCGAGAAGGAGCTGCGCGGACTCGTCGCCAAGGGCAAGCTCGACGCGGGCGAGTGCGAACGGACACTCGCGCGCATCGCGCCGGCGGCTGCGCTGTCGGATCTCGCCGACTGCGCGCTGGTGATCGAGGCGATCGTCGAGGATCTCGAGGTCAAGCAGAAGCTGTTCCGCACGCTCGAAGGCATCGTCCGCGCCGACGCGGTGCTCGCGACCAACACCTCGTCGCTGTCGATCACGGCGATCGGCGCGATGCTCGCGCAGCCGCAACGGCTGGTCGGCATGCACTTCTTCAATCCCGCGCCGCGCATGAAGCTGGTCGAGATCGTCAGCGGCGTGCAGACCGATGCGCGGATCGCCGAAAGGGTCGCGGCGACCGCGCAGCGCTGGGGCAAGCACACGGTGTTCGCGCGCTCGACGCCAGGCTTCATCGTCAACCGACTCGCGCGGCCCTTCTACGCCGAAGCGTGGCGCGCGTACACGGAAAGCGTCGCCGACCCGGTCACGCTCGACGCGGTCGTGCGCGACTGCGGCGGCTTTCCGATGGGGCCGTTCGAGCTGATGGACCTGATCGGCCACGACGTGAATCTGGCAGTGACGCGCTCGGTGTTCGACGCGACCTTCGGCGACCGCCGCTATGCGCCGGCGCTCGCGCAGGTCGAACTCGTTCGCGCCGGCCGGCTCGGCCGCAAGACCGGCCAGGGCATCTACGACCATCGCGACGGCGCGGCGAAGCCCGAGCCGCAAGTCGAGCCGGGCGCCGATCCGGTGGCGCGCATCGTCGCCGTGGGTTCGCTTGGACTCGCCACGCCGATCATCACCCGGCTCGAAGCGGCAGGCATCGACGTGGTCCGCGTGCAGGGACAGGCGGGCGCGGCCGGATGGCTCGAGATCGGCCCGGCGCGGCTGATGTTGTCCGACGGCCGGCCCGCCACGCGCCGAGCCGTCGAGGAAGGGCACCGGCATCTCGTGCTGTTCGACCTCGCGCTCGATTACGCGACCACGCCGCGGCTCGGGCTCGCGCCGGCGGATCAGTGCGGATCGGCGGCTTTCCGCACGGTATGCGCGACGCTGGCGCGCGCGGGTTTCGCCTGCTCGCGGCTCGACGATGCGGCCGGGCTGATCGTCCTGCGCATCATCGCCGCGCTCGTCAACGAGGCGTCGGACGCGGTCGCGTACGGAATCTGCACGGCGGATGCGATCGACGACGCGATGCGTTACGGCGTCAACTATCCGCGCGGGCCGATGGCCTGGGCCGAAGCGGTCGGGCTCGACTACTTCGCGCGCGTGCTCGCCAACCTGCGCGAGCACTACGGCGAGGAGCGTTATCGCACGTCGGTGCTGATCCAGCGCCGCGGCTGGACGCAGCGCGGTTTCCGCGAATAGCCATGAACGAGGTTCATTCGTCCGGCAAGCTCGACGCGCAGGCGATCGCCGAAGCGGTGCGCCAGGGCATGTACGCGAAGGACCACGCGTCCAAGGGCCTCGGCATGCAGATCGAGGCGGTCGGCCCCGGCTACGCGCGGCTGACGATGACGGTGCGCCGGGACATGCTCAACGGCTTCGCGATCTGTCACGGCGGCTTCATCACGACGCTCGCCGATTCGGCGTTCGCCTACGCGTGCAACAGCTACAACGCGCTGACCGTCGCTGCGGGCATCGTGGTCGACTTCGTCACGTCGGCGCACGAAGGCGACCGGCTGGTCGCCGAGGCGCGCGAGATCTCGCGCAGCGGCGCGACCGGCATCTACGACATCACCGTCACCAACCAGCACGGCAAGACGGTCGCTGTGATGCGGGGACGCTCGCACACGCTAAAAGGCAAACACGTGGTCGACCTCTAGGCCGGCCGGAAGGGACGCACATGCCAGTCAAACGACCCGCTCCCGAGGATCTCGAGCCGATCGAGCGCGCCAGCCGCGCCGAGCTGCGCGCGCTGCAGCTCGAGCGCCTGAAATGGACGATCGCGCACGCGTACGAGAACGTGCCGCACTATCGCCGCAAGTTCGACGCCGCGGGCGTGAAGCCGTCCGACCTGAACGCGCTCGAGGATCTGGCGAAGTTTCCGTTCACGACGAAGGCCGATCTGCGCGACAACTATCCGTTCGGCCTGTTCGCGGTGCCGCGCGAGAAGGTCGTCCGCATCCACGCTTCGAGCGGAACGACCGGCAAGCCGACCGTGGTCGGGTACACACAGCGCGACATCGACACTTGGTCGACCGTGATGGCGCGCTCGATCCGCGCCGCCGGCGGGCGCGCCGGCGACATGGTCCACGTCGCTTACGGGTACGGGCTTTTCACCGGCGGCCTCGGTGCGCACTACGGCGCCGAGAAGCTCGGCTGCACGGTGATCCCGATGTCAGGCGGAATGACCGAGCGGCAGGTGCAACTGATCGTCGACTTCAAGCCCGACATCATCATGGTGACGCCGTCGTACATGCTGGCGATCGCCGAGGAGATGGAGCGGCAGGGTATCGATCCGAAGTCGACCTCGCTGAAAGTGGGCATCTTCGGCGCCGAGCCCTGGACGCCCGCGATGCGGCAGGCGATCGAGGCGAAAGTGGGCATGGACGCGATCGACATCTACGGGCTGTCGGAGATCATCGGCCCCGGGGTCGCGCAGGAGTGCATCGAGACGAAGGACGGGCTCACCGTGTGGGAAGACCACTTCTATCCGGAGATCATCGACCCCGAGACCAAGCAGGTGCTGCCCGAAGGCGAAAAAGGCGAGCTCGTCTTCACGACGCTGACCAAGGAAGCGCTGCCGATGATCCGCTATCGCACACGCGACCTGACGCGGCTGCTGCCGCCGACCGCGCGCTCGATGCGCAGGATCGAGAAGATCACCGGCCGCTCCGACGACATGCTGATCATCCGCGGCGTCAACGTGTTCCCGACGCAGGTCGAGGAGCTGATCCTGAAGCAGCCGGAGCTCACGCCCTACTACATGCTCGAGGTCACGCGGCCGGAGGCGCTCGACGAGCTCACGGTGCACGTCGAGATGGGGCAGGAGCTCGCGCAAGGCAGCCAGCAGGTGCGGCACGAAGCCGCGCGCAAGCTCGAACACAACATCAAGGCCTACATCGGCGTGACGGCCACCGTGCGGCTCGCGCTGCCCGGCGGCATCGAGCGCTCGATCGGCAAGGCCAAGCGGATCCTGGACAAGCGGCCGAAATGACGGTTTTCACCACCGAGACACAGAGAACACCGAGAAAAGCTTCCTTGTCGTTCTCTGTGCGCTCTGTGCCTCGGTGGTGAATGCACTCTCTCTGCAGGAGCGGGCATGTACACGCAAGCGATCGATCTGCCGCAGGGCACGAAGGACGAGGCGGCGCGCGGGCCGCGGTCGTTGAAGGAGGCGGAGTACGAGGCCGAGTTCGACGCCAGGATCGCGCGCGGCGACTTCATCGAGCCGAAGGACTGGATGCCGGAGGCGTACCGCAGGACGCTGATCCGCCAGATTTCGCAGCACGCGCACAGCGAAATCGTCGGCATGCTGCCGGAAGGCAACTGGATCACGCGCGCGCCGACGCTCAAGCGCAAGGCGATCCTGCTCGCCAAGGTGCAGGACGAGGGCGGCCACGGGCTTTATCTCTACGCGGCGGCGGAAACGCTCGGCGTTTCGCGCGACGAGATGACGGAGGCGCTGCTCTCCGGCAAAGCCAAGTACTCGACCATCTTCAATTACCCGACGCTGACCTGGGCCGATATCGGCGCGATCGGCTGGCTGGTCGACGGCGCGGCGATCATGAATCAGATCCCGTTGTGCCGCTGCTCGTACGGCCCGTACGCAAGGGCGATGATCCGCATCTGCAAGGAGGAGTCGTTTCACCAGCGCCAGGGTTACGACCTGCTGCTGACGATGATGCGCGGGACCGACGAGCAGCGCGCGCTGGTGCAGGACGCGGTCAACCGCTGGTGGTGGCCCAGCCTGATGATGTTCGGCCCGCACGACTCGGAGTCGATGCACTCGGGCGACTCGATCAAGTGGGGCATCAAGCGGATCAGCAACGACGACCTGCGGCAGAAATTCGTCGACGCCACCGTGCCGCAGGCGAAGGTGCTGGGCGTCACGCTGCCCGATCCGGATCTGAAGTGGAACGAGCAGCGCGGCCACTGGGACTTCGGGAAGATCGACTGGGACGAGTTCTGGGCGGTCGTCAACGGCCACGGCCAGTGCAACCGCGACCGGCTCGCGGCGCGCGTCAAGGCCTGGGAGGACGGCGCCTGGGTCCGCGAAGCCGCGGTCGCCTACGCGGCCAAGCAGGCGCAGCGCGAAAGGAGGGCGGCGTGAGCGCAAGGCACGAAGCAGCGCCGCGGCAGGGGTTCCAAGGGGGCAGCCGCCCCCTTGCGTCCCGACCTTGCCTGGCGGCCATTCGCGCCACCGCAAGCCGCGCTGTGAGCATTCTGGGAATTCGAAAGGAACCGTGATGTCAGCAGATCGCCGCGAATGGCCTTTGTGGGAAGTGTTCATCCGCGCCAAGGGCGGGCTCGACCACAAGCATTGCGGCAGCGTGCATGCGCCCGACGCGAAGATGGCGCTGCAGAACGCGCGCGACGTGTATACGCGCCGGCTGGAAGGCGTGAGCATCTGGGTCGTGCGCGCCGACCAGATTCACGCCAGCGATCCCGACGCCAAGCCGGAGCTGTTCGACCCGGCCGAAGACAAGATCTACCGGCACCCGACCTTCTATCAGCTGCCGGAAGAAGTGAATCACATGTGACTGCGATGACGACGACGACCGCGGCCGCCGGTGCCGCCCACCTCGACTACGTGCTGCGCCTCGGCGACAGCGCGCTCGTCCTCGGGCAGCGGCTGTCCGAGTGGTGCGGCCACGGTCCCGTGATCGAGGAGGACATCGCGCTGACCAATACCGCGCTCGACCTGCTCGGGCAGGCGCGGCTGCTGCTGGCGCACGCGGGCCGGCTCGAAGGGCGCGAGCGCGACGAAGACGCGCTCGCTTTCCTGCGACAGGAGCACGAGTACCGCAACCTCACGATCTGCGAACTGCCGAACGCCGACTTTGGCCGAACGATCCTGCGCAACTTCCTGTTCGCCGCGTTCCAGCTCCCGCTGTGGGAAGCGCTTTCGTCGTCGAGCGACGCGCAGCTTGCGGCGATCGCCGACAAAAGTGCCAAGGAAACGCGCTACCAGCTTCGGCACGCGGCCGACTGGACCGTTCGCCTCGGCGACGGCACGGAGGAGTCGCACGCGCGCATGCAGCGCGCGCTCGACGACCTGTGGCCGTACACGGCGGAGTTCTTCGCGCCCACCCCCGTCGATTCCGCCGTCGAAGCGGCCGGCATCGGTCCCGCGTGGTCGTCGCTCGCGCCGGCCTGGGAGCGCGTGGTGCTGCCGGTGCTCGAATCCGCCACGCTGACGGTACCGGCCCGCACGCCCTTCCTGTCGCGCGGCAAGGAGGGCCGTCATAGCGAGCATCTAGGCCACCTGCTCGCGGAGATGCAGTACCTGCAGCGCACCTACCCGGGGGCGAAGTGGTGAGCATGACCGCCGAGCAGGCCTGGGAGGTGCTGGCGCGCGTGGCCGATCCCGAGATCCCGGTGATCTCGGTGACGGAGCTCGGCATCGTGCGCGACGTACGCGCCGACGACGACACGGTCGAGGTCGTCGTCACGCCGACCTACTCCGGCTGCCCGGCGACCGAGGTCATCGAACAGTCGATCGCCGCCGCGCTGCGCGAAGCGGGCGCGCGCGACGTGCGCATCGAGACCCGACTCGCGCCGGCGTGGACGACCGACTGGATCGCGCCCGCGGCGCAGGAGAAGCTGCGCCGCTACGGCATCGCGCCGCCGGGCGCGTCCGAACGTGCGGACGAACAACCGCTCGCCTTCGTGCCGCGCGTCGACTGCCCGCTGTGCGGCAGCCGCAACACGGAGCGGCTGTCGCAGTTCGGCGCCACCGCGTGCAAGGCGCTGTACCGCTGCCGCGATTGCCGCGAACCGTTCGAATACTTCAAGCCCCTCTGACCGCCGCGCGATGACGCCGAAATTCCATCCGCTCGCCATCGCCGAAGTGCGACGCGAAACCACCGACGCAGTGAGCCTGCGCTTCGAGGTGCCGCCGGCGCTGGCCGACGACTACCGCTTCGTGCAGGGCCAGCACCTGAACCTGCGCGTGCTGTTCGACGGCGAGGAGCTGCGGCGCTCGTACTCGATCTGCTCCGCGCCGGACGACGGCGAGCTGCGCGTGGCGATCAAGAAGGTGCCCGGCGGTCGCTTCTCGGCGTGGGCCGTCGAGCAGCTGAAGCCCGGCGACGTCGTCGACGTGATGACACCCGAGGGCCGCTTCTTCACGCCGCTCGACCCGCAGCACGCGAAGCACTACGTCGCGTTCGCCGCCGGCAGCGGCATTACGCCCATCCTGTCGCTCGCCCGCGCCACGCTCGCGCGCGAACCGAAGTCGCGCTTCACGCTGGTCTACGGCAACCGGCGGCTGGCGAGCACGATGTTCCTCGAACCGCTGTGGGCGCTGAAGGACCGGTATCTGCCGCGCTTCGAGCTGTACCACGTCTTTTCGCGCGAGGCGCAGGAGATCGATCTGTTCAACGGCCGCATCGACGCCGCCAAGGTGTGCGCCTTCGTCGACGCGCTGATCCCGGCGGCGTCGATCGACGAGGCCTTCGTCTGCGGCCCGGCCTCGATGATCGACGAGGTCGAGCGCGCGCTGCTCGCCGCCGGCGTGCCGCGCGGGCACGTGCACGTCGAGCGCTTCGGCGTGCCCGGCGCGGCCGCTGCGCCGCCGGTCGACGATGCCGATGCCGCCGAAGCGCGCGTTACGTTGTTGATCGACGGCGTGCGGCGCGAAATCGAGTTTCACCGCGGCAGCCATTCGATCCTCGACGCCGGCCGCGCCGCCGGCATCGACCTGCCTTTTTCCTGCAAAGGCGGCATGTGCAGCACGTGCCGCGCCAAGCTGCTCGAAGGCGAGGTGAAGATGGCCAAGAACTACGCGCTCGAGCCGCACGAGGTCGCGGCCGGCTACGTGCTGACCTGCCAGTCGTATCCGCTGACCGAGCGCGTGCTGATTTCGTTCGACGATCGATGAGCCGCACGCGTTCGCCGACCTTCGAGCAGCAGCGCGACGCGATCCGCGCGTCGGCGGCGAGGCTGTTCGCGCGCAACGGCTATCCGGTCAGTTCGATCGCCGAACTGGCGCGCGCCTGCGGCGTGTCGAAGGCACTGCTGTACCACTACTACCGCGACAAGGAGCAGTTGCTGTTCGACATCGCCGACCGTTACCTGGACGGGCTGCTCGCGATCCTCGCCGAGGTCGACGCGCAGCCGCTCGCGCCGGCGGCCAAGCTGCGGCGGCTGATCGAGCGTTTCATGGCCGCGTACGAGGATGCCGCCGCCTACCACCGCGTGTTGGTGCAGGACGTCAAGTACCTGAAGGCGGCGCACCGCAACCTGGTCAACGCCAAGCAGCGCCGCGTCGTTCAGGCGTACGCGGACGCGGTCGCTGCGGCCGCGCCGCAGCTGGCCGGCGATGCGCTGCTCAAGCCCGTGACGATGACGCTGTTCGGCATGATCAACTGGACCTTCACGTGGCTCAAGGACGACGGTCCGGTGCGGCATGCCGACATGGCGCCGGTGGTCGCGGATCTGTTCCTGCGCGGGGTGGGCGCGGTGCGCCCGCTGCAGCCGGGGCGCGCGGCCGGTGCGCGCCGCGCGGCGAAGCCGGCCGCCCGGCCGGTCGGCGAGGCGGCATGAGGACGGTTCCGCGCGAAGCGATGCGCTGCCGCCGTAAGGTGCTGCCTGCGGGATCGTCCCCGCTTGCGTGCGGGGCCGAAGTTTTTTCTGATACCGCAAAGCTTTTGCGGGCGCAGTCTGCTCTTATCTGTTCACAGCCCGACCGCGGGGTGAAGTCGGCACCCTGAATCGACGGTTCCCAGTTCCGACGGTCCGAAGAAAGACGAGGAGACCCATGAAACTGCATCTGAAACTGCTGGCGGCGATGCTCGCGCCGATGGCCGCGTTGGGCACGACCCAGGTCGCGGCCCAGGACATCAAGGTCGGCGTCACGTTGTCGGCGACCGGTCCGGCGGCCTCTCTCGGCATTCCCGAGCGCAACACCTTCGCGCTGATGCCGCAGACGATCGGCGGGCGCAAGGTCCAGTACATCGTGCTCGACGATGCGTCCGACACGACGACCGCGGTCAAGAACACACGCAAGCTGATCAGCGAGGACAGGGTCGACGTCGTGATCGGCTCGACCGTGACGCCGAACTCGCTGGCGATGATCGACGTCGCCGCCGAGGCCGAGACGCCGATGATTTCGATGGCGGCGTCCAGCCGGATCGTCGAGCCGGTCGACACCAAGCGCCGCTGGGTCTTCAAGACGCCGCAGAACGACCAGCAGATGGCGGTCGTGATCGTCGGGCACATGCTGGCGAAGGGCATCAAGACGGTCGGCTTCATCGGCTTCGCCGACGCCTACGGCGAGGGCTGGTGGAACGAGTTCTCCAAGATCGCCGAAGCGCGCGGGCTGAAGATCCTCGCGAGCGAGCGCTATCAGCGCACCGACACGTCGGTGACCGGGCAGATCCTAAAGATCATGTCGGCCAACCCCGACGCGGTGCTGATCGCAGGCAGCGGTACGCCGGCGGCGCTGCCGCAGAAGACGCTGAAGGAGCGCGGCTACAAGGGCCAGATCTACCAGACGCACGGCGTGGCCAACCGCGACTTCCTGCGCGTGTGCGGCAAGGACTGCGAAGGAACCTGGCTGCCCGCCGGCCCGGTGCTCGTCGCCGATCAGTTGCCTGCCGATCACCCGGTGAAGAAGTCCGCGACAACATACGTGCAGGCGTACGAGAAGGTGCACGGCAAGGACAGCGTGTCGACCTTCGGCGCGCACGCGTGGGACGCCGGCATTCTGCTGCAGGCCGCCGTGCCGGTCGCATTGAAGAAGGCCCAGCCCGGCACCAAGGAGTTCCGCGCCGCGCTGCGCGACGCGCTCGAAGGCGTCAAGAACGCCGCCGGCGCGCACGGCATCTTCAACATGTCGCCGACCGACCATCTCGGCCTCGACCAGCGCGCTGCGGTGATGGTGCAGATCGTCAACGGGGCGTGGGTGCTGCAGAAGTGATTTGAGGATTGCGGAGCGCGGATTGCGGATTGCGTTTTCGTTTTCCGGGTTCGCGCCACCGCAGCCGCGGGACGGGCGAGCGTTGGCCCCGGCAGGGCTCGCCGACCTGCGCCGCGCCGGCTGACCAAGCGGAAGTCCGCCGCAAGCCCACCCGCACTCCGCACTCCGCAATCCGACCCGCGATGGACTTCCAGATCGCCCTGATCCTCGGGCAGGACGGCGTGACCAACGGCGCGATCTACGCGCTGCTCGCGCTCGCGCTCGTGCTGGCGTTCGCCGTCACACGCGTGATCTTCATCCCGCAGGGCGAATTCGTCGCCTACGGCGCGTTGACGCTGGTGGCGCTGCAGGCGGGCAGGTTGCCGGGCACGCTGTGGCTGCTGCTCGCGGCCGGCACGCTGGTCGCCCTGATCGACGGCTTCGACGCGCTGCGCACGCGCACCTGGGGCCGCCTGCCGGGCATCGCCGCGTGGAACCTCGGGCTGCCGCTCGCGCTGTGGGGTCTGCTCGCCGCGGTGCCGATGGGCGGCGCGCCGATGCCGCTGCAGATCCTGCTCGCCCTCGCGGTCGTCGTTCCGCTCGGGCCGATGATCTACCGGCTCGCCTACCAGCCGCTCGCGGAGGCTTCGGTGCTCGTGCTGCTCATCGTTTCCGTCGCGGTGCACCTGGTGATGGTCGGGCTCGGGCTGCTCGTGTTCGGCGCCGAGGGCTCGCGCACGCCGCCGTTCTCCGACGGGCGTTTCGATTTCGCCGGCATGACGGTGACGGCGCAGACGATCTGGGTGATCGTCTGTTCGCTCGCGCTGATCGTGGCGCTGAACCTGCTGTTCGAGCGCACGCTGTACGGCAAGGCCTTGCGGGCGACGGCGGTCAACCGCAACGGGGCGCGGCTGATGGGCATTCCGACCGCGCTCGCCGGGCGCCTGACCTTTCTTCTGTGCGCGCTGATCGGCGCCGCTTCCGGCGTGCTGATCGCGCCGATCACGACGATCTACTACGACACGGGCTTCCTGATCGGGCTGAAGGGCTTCGTCGGCGCGATCATCGGCGGACTCGTCAGCTATCCGGTCGCCGCGGTCGGCGCGGTGCTGGTGGGGTTGCTCGAGTCGTATTCGTCGTTCTGGGCGAGCGCGTACAAGGAGGTGATCGTCTTCACGCTGATCATCCCGGTGTTGCTGTGGCGCTCGCTGCGCGCGCATCACGTCGAGGAAGAAGAATGAGCGCCGCGAAGCTGCAGCACAGCGTGCGACCGCGGCGTATCCGATCGGCAGTGAACTGCGAGTGCGTCGCATGAGCCCGCGCGCGCTGCTCGTCGTCTTCGTCGCGGCGCTGGCGCTGGTGCCGGTCTTTGCGCCGGAGTTCACGGTCACGCTGGCCAACTACATCGGGCTGTACGCGCTGGTCGCACTGGGTCTCGTGCTGCTCACGGGCGTGGGCGGGCTGACTTCGTTCGGCCAGGCCGCCTTCGTGGGCCTCGGCGCCTACACGACCGCGGTGCTGACGACGATGACCGACCTGCCGCCCTGGCTCGCGTGGCTGGGCGCGTCGACGTGGCTGTCGCTGGCCGCGGGGCTGGCGCTGACGCTCGCCTTTGCGGTCGTGCTGGGCATGCTGACGCTGCGGCTGTCGGGCCACTATCTGCCGCTCGGGACGATCGCCTGGGGCATCAGCCTGTACTTCCTGTTCGGCAACATGGAGTTCCTCGGCGGCTTCACCGGCCTGCGCGGCATTCCGCCGGTCGAGGTGCTCGGCCATCCGATCGAAAGCGCGCGCGAGATCTTTTACCTGATCTACCTGTTCCTGCTCGCCGGCATCGTCACGATCCAGAACCTGCTCGACTCGCGCGAAGGCCGCGCGATCCGCGCGCTGAAAGGCGGCATGGTGATGGCCGAGTCGATGGGCGTGAACACGGCCGTGTCGCGCCTGGTGATCTTCGTGCTCGCCGCGCTGCTCGCGTGCGCATCGGGCTGGCTGTACGCGCACATGCAGCGCTTTCTGAACCCGACGCCGTTCTCGCTGCACGTCGGCATCGAGTACCTCTTCATGGCCGTGGTCGGCGGCGCCGGCTATGTCTGGGGCGCGCTGGCCGGCGCAGCGGTGATCGCAATCTCCAAGCAGTGGCTGCAGGACTTTCTGACCAAGGTGATCGGGCAGGCGGGCAACTTCGAAGTGATCGTCTTCGGCATCGTGATGATCGTCGTGCTGCAGCGGGCGCGCGACGGGCTGTGGCCGGTGCTCGCGCGCTGGGTGCCGCTCACCCGCGCGCCGCGCCGCATCGATCCCGGCGCGCCGCCGCTCGCACGCCGTCCGCTTCCTCCGGCGGGCGAAACGCTGCTCGAAGTCAGCGGTGCGACCAAGCGCTTCGGCGGGCTGGTCGCCGTCGGCGACATGAGCCTGACCGTCCGGGCGGGCGAGATCGCCGCGCTGATCGGACCGAACGGCGCGGGCAAGACGACGATGTTCAACCTGATCTCGGGCGTGCTCGATCCGACCGCCGGCGACATCCGCTTTCGCGGCGAGCCGATCGCCGGCCGTCGCTCGCGCGACATCGCGCGGCTGGGTGTCAGCCGCACGTTCCAGCACGTCAAACTGCTGCCGGCGATGAGCGTGCTCGACAACGTCGCGATCGGCGCGCATCGGCGCGAATACCCCGGCCTGCTCGCGGGTGTCGTCGCCGGCGCATGGCGGCTCGACCGCAAGCAGGAAGCGCGCGTGCTCGCCGAGGCCGCGCGCCAGATCGAGCGCGTGGGGCTGGCGGACCACATGTTCGACGCCGCGGGCTCGCTGCCGCTCGGCAAGCAGCGCATCCTGGAGATCGCGCGTGCGCTGACCGCCGATCCCTGCCTGCTGCTGCTCGACGAACCCGCCGCCGGACTGCGCTACCTCGAAAAGCGCGCGCTCGCCGAACTGCTGCGCAAGCTGCGCGACGAAGGCATGGCGATCCTGCTGGTCGAACACGACATGGACTTCGTGATGGGGCTGGTCGATCGGGTGACCGTGATGGACTTCGGCCAGAAGATCGCCGAGGGCCTGCCGCGCGACGTGCAGCGCGACCCGAAGGTGCTCGAGGCCTACCTCGGAGGCGTCGAGTGACGACCGACGAAGCGTCCCTCTCCCCCGACCCCTCTTCCGCGACGGCAGAGGGAAACGTGCTGCTGCGCGTGCGCGATCTTTCGGTCGCCTACGGCAAGGTCGAAGCGCTGCACAACGCCAATCTGCGGGTCGGCGCCGGGCAGATCGTCACCGTGATCGGCCCGAACGGCGCCGGCAAGACCACCCTGCTCGCGGCGATCATGGGCGCGCTGCCGGCCAACGGCGAAGCCGAAGGCGAGATCCGGTTCGACGGCGTGGCCTGCGACGGTGTCGCGATCGAACGCATGGTCGCGCGCGGCATGACGCTCGTTCCGGAAAAGCGCGAGCTGTTCGGCGAAATGAGCGTCGAGGACAACCTGCTGCTCGGCGGCTTCCAGCGCTACCGCGCGGGGCACCGCGACCACAGGCAGACGATGGCCGAGGTCTACGCGCTGTTTCCGCGGCTCGCGGAACGGCGCGAGCAGCTCGCCGGCACGCTGTCGGGCGGCGAGCGGCAGATGCTGGCGATCGGCCGCGCGCTGATGGCCAAACCGAAGCTGCTGATGCTCGACGAGCCCTCGCTCGGGCTGGCGCCGCTGATCGTTCGCGAGATCTTCCATATCATCGTCGAGCTGAAACGGCGCGGCGCCGCGATCCTGCTGGTCGAGCAGAATGCGCGCGCGGCCCTGCAGATCGCCGATTACGCTTACGTGCTGGAAACCGGCGAGATCGCGCTCGAAGGGCCGGCGGCGCAGCTCGCGAGCGATCCGCGCGTCATCGAAAGTTATCTCGGAGGCAAGACGTGACTCGTTCCGTCCTCGTTGCGATGGGATTGATCTGCGCGCTCGGCGCGGGTGCGGCGGTTGCGCAGGCGCCGGCCGCGGCGAAAGCGGCGCCGGAGACCGGCTGCACGCAGCCGCTCGACGCCTGCACGAAGGAGCGCACCGCGGCGCTCAAAGCGCAGGCGCGCAGGCTCACCGCGGCTTCGCGCATGAAAGCGACGACGACGCTGACCGCCGAGGAGCGCGCCAAGGTGCAGGTCTACGACCGCTGGCTGCGCACCCAGAGCCAGCAGGCGCGCGAGCTCGCGGAACGCGGGACCGCGGCGACGACCGCCGAGATCCAGACCGCGTTCAACCGCGAGTACATGCAGCTTCAGCAGCGGATCCAGCGCGAGCACCGGCAGTTCGCGGAGATCTCGAATATCATGAAGGCCAAACACGACGCGGCGACCAACGCGATCGGCAACATGCGCTGATCGATTCGCCGCGCGACGCGTTGGGGGTACCGGCCGCCGGCATGGCGGCTGGTTGAGAGAGTCCCCGGAACCTGATCCGGTTAACACCGGCGGAGGGAAACGCACCGGCCCTCGCGGCCCGTCCGCTCTCCGCCGCCTCGGGAGAGCAGTATGAACGCCCGCCAGCCTTTCCGCGCCGCCGAGGCGCACGTGGACGAAGCGGCCATCGCGCCGCTGCCCAAGTCGCGCAAGATCTACGTCGAGGGCTCGCGCCCCGACATTCGCGTGCCGATGCGCGAGATCGCGCAGTCCGACACGCCGGCCGCGTTCGGGCCGGAAAAGAACCCCCCGCTCGCGGTCTACGACACGTCGGGTCCGTACACCGACCCGTCCGTCAGGATCGACATCCGCGCGGGGCTGCCGCCGCTGCGGGCGAACTGGATCGCAGAACGCGGCGATACCGAGGAGCTGCCCGGGCCGACCTCGCGTTACGGCGTCGAGCGACTGAACGACCCGAAGCTCGCCGAGCTGCGCTTCGACCTGAAGCGCCGGCCGCGCCGCGCCAAGCCCGGCGCCAACGTCACGCAGATGCACTACGCGCGGCGCGGCATCGTGACGCCCGAAATGGAGTTCGTCGCGATCCGCGAGAACCAGCGGATGGAGGCGTTCTCCGAGATGCTGAAGCGCCAGCATCCGGGGCAAGGTTTCGGCGCGAACCTGCCGAAGGCGATCACGCCCGAGTTCGTCCGCGACGAGGTCGCGCGCGGCCGCGCGATCATCCCCGCGAACATCAATCACCCGGAGACCGAGCCGATGGCGATCGGCCGCAACTTCCTGGTGAAGATCAACGCCAACATCGGCAACTCGGCCGTCACCAGCTCGATCGGCGAAGAGGTCGAGAAGATGACCTGGGCGATCCGCTGGGGCGCCGACACCGTGATGGATCTTTCGACCGGCCGGCACATCCACGAAACGCGCGAGTGGATCCTGCGCAACTCGCCGGTGCCGATCGGCACCGTGCCGATCTATCAGGCGCTCGAGAAGGTCGAAGGCCGAGCCGAAGAGCTCACCTGGGAGATCTTCCGCGACACGCTGATCGAGCAGGCCGAGCAAGGTGTGGACTACTTCACGATCCACGCCGGCGTGCGTCTGCCCTTCATTCCCCTGACGGCCCATCGAATGACGGGCATCGTTTCCCGCGGCGGCTCGATCATGGCCAAATGGTGCCTCGCGCATCACCGCGAATCGTTCCTGTACGAGCGCTTCGAGGAGATCTGCGAGATCATGAAGGCGTACGACGTTGCCTTCAGCCTCGGCGACGGCCTGCGGCCCGGCTCGATCCACGACGCCAACGACGAAGCGCAGATCGCGGAGCTGAAGACGCTCGGCGAACTGACGCAGATCGCGTGGAAGCACGACGTGCAGGTGATGATCGAAGGGCCAGGGCACGTACCGATGCAGATCATCAAGGAGAACATGGAGCTGCAGTTGCAGCACTGCCACGAGGCGCCGTTCTACACGCTGGGGCCGCTGACGACTGACATCGCGCCGGGCTACGACCACATCACCAGCGCGATCGGCGCCGCGCTGATCGGCTGGTACGGCACCGCGATGCTGTGCTACGTCACGCCGAAGGAGCACCTCGGGCTGCCGAACAAGAAGGACGTCAAGGACGGCATCATCGCGTACAAGATCGCCGCGCACGCGGCCGACTTGGCGAAAGGTCACCCCGGCGCGCAATTGCGCGACAACGCGCTGTCGAAGGCGCGCTTCGAGTTCCGCTGGCAGGACCAGTTCAACCTTGGCCTCGATCCGGATACCGCGCGCGAGTTTCACGACGAGACGCTGCCGAAGGAGGCGATGAAGACGGCGCACTTCTGCTCGATGTGCGGCCCGCACTTCTGCAGCATGAAGATCACGCAGGACGTGCGCGACTACGCGCACAAGCAGGGGCTGTCAGCCGAAGAGGCGCTGAAGAAGGGCATGCAGGAGAAGGCGGTCGAGTTCGTGCGCGGCGGCGCCGAGGTCTACCGGCGCGCGTAGGCCGCTCACGCAAGGGCGCGATCGCCACATCCGCGCGCGCGTCCCGGGCGTATACGTGCGTGGCCGGTCGATATGCCTCGACCGGCCGCCCCGCCGGAAACCCGCCAAGGAGAACGCCATGAACCGTCGCTTGCGCCGCCGCTTTGCCGCCTTCGGCCTGTGTGCCGCCGCCGTCTGCGCCGCCTTTAGCGCGGCGGCCGGCGGCGACAAGATGGCCTTCCCGGCCGACTTCGACAAGGGCGTGCTGTACGCGACCGTCGACCGGCACGACATCAAGCAGTACCGCGAGCTGTACGCGACCAAAGAAGCCGTCGACGCCGTGCGCGCCGGCAAACCGATCCCGAGCGGTACCGTGCTGACGCTGGTGCAGTACAAGGCCAGGGTCGACGACAAAGGCGTTCCGGTCCGCGGGACCGACGGTCGCTTTCAGAAGGGCGATCTGGTCGCCTACGCGGTGATGGAGAAGCGCGCCGGCTGGGGCGCCGAGTACCCGGACGAGCTGCGCAACGGCGAATGGGAATACCAGGTCTTCGGGCCCGACCGCAAGGTCAACGACAAAGCGAATCTGAAGTCCTGCTTCCAGTGCCACAAGCCGCACGCGGGGCAGGACTACGTGATCTCGCTCGCGCGGCTGGCGGGCGCCGCGCCCGGCGCGAAGGTCGAGCCTCGGCGCGGACCCGGGGTGGTCGCGATCGCCGACTTCCTGTTCGGCCCGGAGAAGGTCGAGGTCGCCGCCGGGCAGAAGGTTACGTGGGTCAACACCGACGACTCCCCGCACCAGATCGCGATCGTCGGCAAGGACCTGCGCACGCCCGTGCTGCTCAAGGGACAGAGCGCCGCGTTGAGCTTCGACCCCGGCGCCTACGAGTACATCTGCGGGCTGCACCCGAACATGAAGGGGCGGATCGAGGTGAAGTAGCGCCGCGCGGGGCGGGGGCCGCCGCGCGCATAATCGCCGCGCACGATCCGCCCGCCCATGGACCTCCGTCTGTCGCTGCCCGAAGCCCGCGTCCTCGGCGTTCTGGTCGAGAAGGAGCGCACGGTCCCGGACACGTATCCGCTGTCGCTGAACGCGCTGGCCGCCGGCTGCAACCAGAAGAACAACCGCGATCCGGTGCTCGAACTGTCCGAGTCCGAGATTCAGGTGGCCGTCGACGCGTTGAAGCGAAGATCGCTCGTCATCGAATCGAGCGGCGCGCGCGTGACCCGCTACGCGCACAACCTCGGCCGCGTGCTGAGGGTGCCGTCGCAGGCGGAAGCCCTGCTCGCCGTGCTGATGCTGCGCGGGCCGCAGACGGCGGGCGAGTTGAGGATCGGCGCCGAGCGCCTGCATCGCTTCGCCGACATCTCGTCGGTCGAGGCTTTCCTGGAAGAGCTGGCCACACGGCCCGACGCGCAAGGCGGGGCGCTCGTCGTCAAGCTGCCGCGCCGTCCCGGCGAACGCGAAAGCCGCTGGGCGCATCTGTTGAGCGGGCCGGTCGAAGCCGGCGTCGAGGCAGCCGAAGCGTCGACGGGCGCCGCGGACGGGGAGGTCGCGGCGTTGCGTGCCGAGGTCGGAGCGCTGCGTGCCGAAGTCGCCGAACTGCGTGCGGCCTTCGCTGCGTTGCAGCCGAAGGCCTGAGCCGGCGCGGTCTGCGGCGGATTCCGGCCGTATTTCCCCCCATCGGGCGTGGGGGCCGGCCCTAGCATGTCCGGCGACGTCTACCCGTCTGCACGCTCTTGGCCGCTCCGCGCCTGATCGATTCTGTGGCCGCCGCCACCGCGCACCGCGATCGCGACGATCTCGATGCGGCGCTGGCACGCCTGTTGTTCGACTTCATCGAGCCGCAGCGCGTGACGGTCTGGCGCGTGCTCGACGTGGCCGGTGAGCCGCGCGTGCAACGGCGCATCTCGCTGGCGCGCGACGGCACCGAGCTGGGCCCCGAAGAGGTCGCCGATCCGGCCGAGCTTCCGCGCGCGCGCGATTCGCTGCATTGGCGCGAGTGCGTGATGCTGCACGACGTCGTGCACTTCGAGTCCGCAGATGGCGGGCTGCGCAGCCTGTTCCCGCTGCGCGGCGAAGCCAACGTGCTCGGCATGATCGAGATCGAGGCCGGTGAAGGACTGAACCCGCGCCAGGCTTCGCTCGTCGGCGGCATCCTGCGGATCATCCGCAACCACGTGCTGCTGCTCGACTACGGCGAGCGCGACACGCTGACGGGGTTGCTGAACCGCAAGACCTTCGAGGCGAGCTTCGGCAAGCTGCGCCAGCGCGCCGCCCAGGGCGGGGAGCCAGCGTGGATCGGCATCGTCGACATCGACCGCTTCAAGTCGATCAACGACAGTTTCGGGCACCTGTTCGGCGACGAGGTGCTGCTGCTGGTGTCGCGGCTGATGCGCGAGAGCTTCCGCGGTGCCGACCAGCTCTTCCGTTTCGGCGGCGAGGAGTTCGTCATCGTGCTCGAGCGCGCCAGCGAAGAGGGCGCGGCGATCGCCTTCAACCGCCTGCGTGCCGCGGTCGCCGATTACGCTTTTCCTCAGGTCGGGCGCGTGACGGTGAGCCTCGGCTACGCGCGCGTCCTGCCGGCCGACGCGCCGGCCTCGGCGATCGGGCGCGCCGACGCGGCGCTGTACTACGCCAAGCAGAACGGCCGCGATCAGGTGCAGGGCTACGACGCGCTGCTGGCCGCCGGCCTCCTGCAACGCAAGGCCGAACGGTCCGAAGTCGAGCTGTTCTGAGCCGCATCGGGGTTCCTCGCAAGACTGGCGCGGGATCTCCCGCCCTTTTCGGTGCTTCGCCGTAAGTATCTTCACTGATCATTCGGGTGCGCAGCGCGGCCGCGACAGGCCGCGCGCAGGGCCGGGCATGCGGCGCGCGCGCCGGCGGGTGGAGACGAAGCGATGAACGTCCGGGATCCGTCCCCGGCGGGAACGGCGTCCGCGCGTCGCACCGGGGCGGCCGCGGCAGACGAGCTCGCGCGCACGCGCGCGATGCTGGACGCCGTCGCGCGCGTGCAGGGCGCGTTCCTGATCGGCGCCGACCCGCGCGAGGTCTTCCGGCGGCTGCTCACCGAAATGCTCGTCATCGGCGAAAGCGAATACGGTTTCGTCGGCGAAGTGCTGTACGACGGCGAGCAGCGGCCGTATCTGAAGACCTACGCGATCACCGACATCGCGTGGGACGAGGCGACGCGGCACCTCTACGACGGGCAGGCGGCCGCCGGGATCGAGTTCCGCAATCTCGACACGCTGTTCGGCAGCGCGCTGAAGACGCGGATGACGGTGATCTCGAATCAGCCGGCGACCGACCCGCGCGCGGGCGGGCTGCCGCACGGGCATCCGCCGCTTTCGGCCTTCGTCGGCGTGCCCTTCCTGCACGACGGCGCACCGGTCGGGCTGATCGGGCTGGCGAACCGCGCGGAAGGCTATTCGGAGGCGTGGTTGGAGACGATGAAGCCGCTGCTCGAAACGGCATGCACGCTGATCGTCGCCCACCGCGCGCGCCGCGAGCGCGAGGCGATGCAGCTTCGCCTCGCGCAGGCGGCCGAGGAGAACCGCAAGCTCGCGCTGGTCGCGAGCCTGACTTCGAACCTGGTCGTCGTCACCGACGCGCAGCGGCGCATCGAGTGGGTCAACGCCGCGTTCGAGCGCGTGACCGGCTACGCGCTCGACGAGGTGCGCGGCCGCAAGCCGGGCGAGTTCCTGCACGGCCCGGACGGCGACGACGCCGTACTGGGCGAGATAAGGCGGCGGCTGGAGCGCGGAGAGCCGGTGCACGGGGTCGAGATCCGCAACTACGCCAAGGACGGCCGCCCGTACTGGCTGCTGCTCGAGATCCAGCCGGTGCGCGACGCCTCCGGCGCGGTCGTGCAGTTCATCGCGATCGAAAGCGACGTGACCGAGCTGCGCGCCGCGCGCGAACGCGCGCAGGCCGCGGAACGCGAACTGCGCGAGGCGATTGAGGCGCTTGAAGACGGCTTCGTGCTGTACGACGCCGACGACCGGTTGGTCCTGTGCAACGCCCGCTACCGCGAGATCTACCGCGAGTCGGCGGACCTGATCCGGCCGGGCATGCGGTTCGAGGACGGGCTGCGCGAGGGCATTCGCCGCGGGCAGTATCCGCAGGCGGCCGGCCGCGAGGAAACCTGGATCGCCGAGCGGCTCGCCGCGCATTGCAGCGCCGGTTCGGTCATCGAGCAGAGGCTTCCCGACGGGCGCTGGCTGCGTATCGCCGAACGCCGGACCTCCGACGGCGGCATCGTCGGTTTCCGCGTCGACATCACCGCGCTGAAAGCCGCTACCGAGCGCGCCGAGGCGGGCGCGCGCGAGCTGCACGTTCAGCAGGCCAAGTTCGCCGCGGCTTTCCGCAATTCGGCCGACTATCTTTCGATCGTGCGCGCGGACGACGGCCGTTTCGTCGAAGTCAACGACGCGTTCGAGCGGATGACGGGCTACGCGCGCGCGGACGTGCTCGGCCGCACCGCGCTCGAGCTGAACTTGTGGGGGGAACCGCAGCGACGCGAAGGCGTGCTCGCGGAGGTGTTCGAGTCCGGCGCGGCGCGCGACGTCGCGACGCTGCTCAGGCGCAAGGACGGCGAGCTGCGCCGGGTCGTCGCCGCCGCGGCGCTGATCGACATCGGCGGCGAGCAGGGCGTGATGTGGACCGTGCGCGACGTCACTGAACAGGCGGCCGCGCTCGAAGCGCTGCGCGCCTCCGAGGAGAAGTTTGCGGCGGCGTTCCGCAACAGCGCCGACCACATCGTGATCACGCGGCTCGCCGACGGCGTGATCGTCGAGGTCAACGACGCGTTCTGCCGCGCGACCGGGCATGCGCGGGAAGACGTGCTGGGCAAGACCACGCTCGAGCTGGGCGCCTGGGCCGAGCCGGCACGGCGCGAGGAGGCGCGGCGGCTCGTCGTCGCCAATGGATCGCTCGCGAACTTCGCGTTCCGCCAGCGGCGGCACGACGGCTCGATCATGCATTGCCTGCTGTCGGCGACGATCGTCGAGATCGGCGGCGAGAAGTGCATCCTGTCGGCCGCGCGCGACATCAGCGAGCGCATCTCCGCCGAGGAAGCGTCGAAGCTGCTCAATAAGCGGCTGCAGGCGACCGTCGCCGCGCTCGAGGCCTTGAACCGCCGCAACGCGCAACTCGGCGAGATGCGCGATCTGCTGCACACCTGCCAGACGCCGTCCGAGGTCTACAAGGTCGCCGCGCACTTCGTTCCGCAGCTCCTGCCGCAGTCCTCCGGCGCGCTGTACCTGATGGACGACGGCCGCGTCGGGCTCGAAGCGGCTTTCGCATGGGGCGAATCCGGCCTCGGCGAGTCGGTGTTCGCGCCCGACGCGTGCTGGTCGCTGCGGCGCGGGCGCAGCTACCGGGTGGCCGACGCGCGCCAGCACCTGGTCTGTGCGCACGTGCACGAGCGACCGCGCGGCGGCTATCTGTGCCTGCCGATCAGCGCGCACGGTGAAGCGAACGGCGTGATGCACGTGCAGTTCGAAGGTCTGCCCGAGGACGACCCGCTCACCAACGAGGCGCAGGAGGAATTCCTGCGCACGATGACCGAGCACATCGCGCTCGCGCTGGCCAACGCGCGGCTGCGCGAGAACCTGCGCATCCAGGCCTCGCGCGACGCGCTGACCGGGCTGGTCAACCGCCGCTACATGGAAGAGACCTTCGAGCGCGAGATCCGCCGCTGCGCGCGCAAGGACAAACCGATTGCCGTTTTCATGGTCGACGTCGATCACTTCAAGCGCTTCAATGACACGCACGGACACGAGGCCGGCGACAGCGTGCTGCGGCACGTGGCCGCCACGCTCACCGAGGTCGTTCGCTTCGAAGACATCGTCTGTCGCTACGGCGGCGAGGAGTTCCTGCTCGTGCTGCCCGAGGCGGACGAGGCTGCCGCGCTCGAGCGCGCCGAGCAGGCGCGGGCGCGGGTGGAACGGACGGTCGCCCACTTCCGCGAGCAGGCGCTGGGCGGACTGTCGATATCGATCGGCGTGGCGATGTTCCCCATGCACGGCGAGCGCATCGACGAACTGATCCGCGCCGCCGACGCGGCGCTGTATCGCGCGAAGGCGGGCGGACGCAATCGCGTCGCGCTGCACGGCGCGGACGCCGCGCATCGTTGATCCGCGATTGAGCGGCATCAACACGCGCGCGATCCGCGCGACGACAATCGCGGCAAGCCAGAACAACGAACCGGGGAGGCCCGCCATGGCGGCCGATTCGCTCGCCGCGCGCGGCGTGACGCCGCGCGGCGCGGCCCTGCTGCGCGATCCGACGCTGAACAAGGGTACGGCGTTCAGCGAAGCCGAACGCGATGCGCTCGGCCTGCGCGGACTGCTGCCGGCGCACGTCTGCACGCTCGCCGATCAGCAGGCGCGCGTGCTCGAGAACCTGCGCCGGCTGCGCGAGCCGCTGAACAAGTACATCGCGCTGGAGGCGCTGCACGACCGCAACGAGACGCTGTTCTACCGCGTCGTCATCGACAACATCGACGAGATGATGCCGGTGATCTACACGCCGACGGTGGGGCTGGCGTGCCAGCAGTTCGGACACATCTACCGCCGCCCGCGCGGGCTGTACGTCTCCGGCGCGGATCGCGGGCGCGTCGGCGAGCTGCTCGCCAACTGGCCGACGCGCGCAGTCGACATCATCGTCGTCACCGACGGCGAGCGCATCCTCGGCCTCGGCGACCTCGGCGCCAACGGCATGGGCATCCCCATCGGCAAGCTCGCGCTCTACACCGCGTGCGCCGGCATCGATCCGACGCGCTGCCTGCCGGTCGTCCTCGACGTCGGCACCAACAACGACGCGCTGCTCGCCGATCCGCTGTATCTCGGACTGCACGAGCGGCGGATGAGCGGCGCCGCGTACGACGCGCTCGTCGAGGAGTTCGTGATGGCTGCGCAGGCGGCCTTTCCCGGCGTGCTGATCCAGTTCGAGGACTTCGCCAACCACCACGCGTTCGCGCTGCTCGCGCGCTACCGCGACCGCGTGCCCTGTTTCAACGACGACATCCAGGGCACGGCCGCGGTGACGCTCGCCGGCCTGTATTCGGCGCTGCGCGTCACCGGCGGCGCGCTCGCCGACCAGACGTTCCTGTTTCTCGGGGCGGGCGAAGCCGCCACCGGCATCGCTGATCTGATCGTCGCCGCCCTTGCCGCCGAAGGCGTGCCCGCCGAGCGCGCGCGCAGCCACTGCTGGCTGGTCGACAGCAAGGGTCTCGTCGTCGCGGAGCGCACCGACCTGGCCGCGCACAAGCGTCCGTACGCGCACGCGCACACCCCGGTTGCCACGCTGCTCGAAGCGATCGAGCGGCTGAAACCGACCGCGCTGATCGGTGTGGCCGCCACCGGCGGGACTTTCAACGAGGACGTGCTGCGCGCGATGGCCCGACTGAACGAGCGGCCGATCGTCTTCGCGCTGTCGAACCCGACGTCGAAGAGCGAATGCACCGCCGAGCACGCGTATCGCCACACGGGCGGGCGCGCGCTGTTCGCTTCGGGAAGCCCGTTCGGCGCGGTGAACCACGAGGGGAAGATCTTCGTTCCGCGCCAGGGCAACAACTCGTACATCTTCCCCGGCGTCGGTCTCGGCGCGATCGCGAGCCACGCGCGGCGCGTCACCGACGAGATGTTCCTCGCCGCCGCGCGGTCGCTCGCGGCGCAGGTGACCGATGCCGATCGCGCGCAGGGCAGCCTGTATCCGCCGCTCGCGTCGGTGCGCGAGGTGTCCGCGCGCATCGCCGCCGACGTCGCCGAGGTCGCGTACGCGCGCGGGCTGGCGGCGCGCACGCGACCGGACGACATGCTCGCCGACGTGCGCAGTCGCATGTACGAGCCGAAGTACGCCACCTACGCGTAAGGCGCGCCTGCGCGCCGGCGGTGACGCGGGTCACACGCGCGCGGCCGCCGCTGCCGGGACAATCACGGCATGGCCTGGCTCGACTGCATTCCCCTCTGGCTGATCGCCGTCGTCGCGGTCTGGCTCGCGCTCGCGCCCTTCGTCCCCGAGCCGCACCTGACCGAAAAGCTCAGGATGCTCGCCGCCGGTACGCTGAGGCGGCCGCTCGACATCTTCGATCTGCTGTTTCACCTGGCGCCGCTCGTCGTGCTGGCGCTCAAGCTCGTGCGGCTGTACCAGTGGCGCGGCTGAGCGGCGCGCCGCGCGGCCGCCTCGGCGTTTGACAGACGTTTCGATATTCAAATAATCTTCGAATCATGAAAACGACGGATGCCGTCGCGGCGCTGGCCGCGCTCGCGCAGGAGACCCGCCTTGCGGTGCACCGGCTGCTGGTGCGGCAGGGCGCAAGCGGGCTCGCCGCCGGTGAGATCGCGGAGGCGCTCGGCATCGCGCCGGCCACGTTGTCCTTCCATCTGAAGGAGCTGGCGCGTGCGGGGCTGGTGCGCGCGCGCCAGGAGGGGCGCTTCGTCTACTACGCGGCCGACTTCGACGCGATGAACAAGCTGCTCGGCTTTCTGACCGAAAACTGCTGCGCCGCCGACGGCGGCTCCTGCGCGGTCGCGCCGGTCCCGCTCGTCCGTCGGCGGGTGGCGCGCCGCAAAGTGACGCGCTGAGCCTTCGACCGAACGAACGATGAACGATCGACCGTTGAACGTGCTTTTCCTGTGCACCGGCAATTCGGCGCGCTCGATCCTGGCCGAAGCGATGCTCAACGCGATGGGGCAGGGGCGCTTCAGGGCATACAGCGCCGGCAGCCGGCCGGCCGGGCACGTCAATCCGTTCGCGCTCGAGCTGCTGCGGAAGAACCGCCTGCCCGTCGAAGGGCTGCGCAGCAAGAGTTGGGACGAATTTGCGCAGCCCGGTGCGCCCGAACTGGACTTCGTGTTCACCGTCTGCGACAACGCCGCCGGCGAGGTGTGCCCGATCTGGCCCGGACAGCCGATCAGCGCGCACTGGGGCGTGGAGGATCCCGCCGCCGTCGAAGGCGACGACGAGACGAAGCGCAAGGCCTTTTTCCACGCGTACAACCGGCTCCACAACCGCATCCGGCTTTTCCTGAGTCTGCCGCTCGCGAATCTCGACCGCGTCGCCCTGACCACGCGGCTGAAGGCGATCGGCCGCTCATGAGCACGGTGACGGCGGGCGCGCCGGCGACCCTCGGCTTCTTCGAGCGCTACCTGACCGTCTGGGTGGCCCTCGCCATCGTCGCCGGGATCGCGCTCGGGCAGATCGCGCCGCGGCAGGTCGCGACGATCGGTGCGCTGGAATTCGCGCGCGTCAACCTGCCGGTCGGCCTGCTGATCTGGGTGATGATCGTGCCGATGCTGCTCCGAATCGACTTCGGCGCGCTCGGCCAGGTGCGCGCGCACGCGCGCGGAATCGCCGTGACGCTCGTCGTCAACTGGCTGGTCAAGCCGTTTTCGATGGCGCTGCTCGCGTGGCTGTTCATCCGCGGCCTGTTCGCGCCGTGGCTGCCGGCCGCGCAGATCGACAGCTACGTCGCCGGGCTGATCCTGCTCGCCGCCGCGCCCTGCACCGCGATGGTGTTCGTGTGGAGCCGCCTGACGCACGGCGATCCGTATTTCACGCTGACGCAGGTTGCACTGAACGACGCGATCATGATCTTCGCGTTCGCGCCGATCGTGGCGCTGCTGCTCGGCGTGGCGTCGATCACCGTGCCGTGGGACACGCTGCTCACGTCGGTCGTGCTGTACATCGTCGTGCCGGTGATCGCCGCGCAGGCGATCCGCACCCGCGTGCTGGCGCGCGGCGGACCCGCCGCGCTCGAGCGGCTGCTCGCGCGCCTCCAGCCGTGGTCGATGGCTGCCCTGCTCGCGACGCTGGTGCTGCTGTTCGCGTTCCAGGGGCGGGCGATCCTCGACCAGCCGCTGGTGATCGCGCTGCTGGCGGTGCCGATCCTGATCCAGGTGTTCCTCAACTCGGGGCTCGCGTATCTGACCAACCGCGCAGTCGGCGAAAAGCACGGCGTGGCCGGTCCGTCGGCGCTGATCGGCGCGTCGAACTTCTTCGAGCTGGCGGTAGCGACGGCGATCGGCCTGTTCGGCCTCGAATCGGGCGCTGCGCTCGCGACCGTGGTCGGCGTGCTGATCGAGGTGCCGGTCATGCTCCTCGTCGTCCGCGTGGTCAATGCGAGCAAGCCCTGGTATGAACGCGGCGCACGCATGCCGCGGCGGGCAGCGCAAAAGCGTGATGGCATCGGCGCGGGCCGGCGCTATCTTGCGCGGCGCGCGTCCGCCACGCGCGGTAGCCAACCGAGGAGACGACCATGAGACTGCGCCACGCTGCCCTGACGCTCGCCGTTGCTGCGGCTTTCGTCGCGACCGGATGTTCGACCGTTCGCGGTTGGTGGGACTCGATGACGGGGTCGGGCGGCCCGGCGGCGATCGCGGAGCTGAAACCCACGCAAGGCAATACGACGAGCGGCCGCGCGCGCTTCGAGCAGCGCGGCAACAGGGTGCTGGTCACCGCCGAGGTGCGCGGGCTGAAGCCGAACGCCGAACACGGCTTCCACGTCCACGAAAAAGGGGACTGTTCCGCGCCGGACGCGATGAGCGCGGGCGGGCATTTCAATCCCGGCGGCAAACCGCACGGACATTACGGCCAAGGCGAGCGCCACGCGGGCGACATGCCGAACCTGAAGGCCGATGCCAACGGCGTGGCCACACTGCGCTTCGACAGCGAACTGATCACGGTGGCGGCCGGACCCGCGAGCGTGGTCGGTCGCGGCCTGATCGTTCATCGCGACGCCGACGACTACAAGACGCAGCCGACGGGCAATTCCGGGCCGCGCCTCGCCTGCGCAGTGATCGTCGCGGCGAAGTAGCGGCGTTCACGGGCAGCTGAGCGTTCAGAGGGCGGATGACAGCTTGAACGCTCGCCCCCTCCCTTGCAGGGTGCGCGGCGGCTTGCAGGCCGCCGCCGCTCAGCGGGCGCAGCGCATGCGCTGCGAAACCCCCCGCTTCGCCCCCCGCCCCTCTGTGGGCCTGCGGCCCATCCCTCCTCCGGCCTTCGCCGGGATCGGGACCGCCACTACGTGGCGTCCTGCGCCCTTCGGTCTGGTCCCGCGAGGGGGCCAAAGGCCGATCAGCCGACAGGCCCTGCGGCCTGTCGGCCGGCCGACGCCGTTCGCGCTTGCAGGCGCGAACGTGGACAGGGGAGGTTCGCGCAGCAAAGGGTTGCCAACCATTTGCTGGAGGCTCGGCAGGTTCCCGCCGCCGTTTGATCCGCGGCAAGCGGCGGCACGGCATTCAGCGCCCGCGTTGCCGCCGCGTTGCCGGCGGTAACGAGATGTGAGTTCGCGCATCGTGCACGGAGGCCGCACCTACAATCGGGCTTTCGCAACGAAGCGCGATCGATGGACCTCGGATGGCTGCGCCGGCCGCGCGTGCTTGCGGTCGGGCTGATCGCCGTTGCCGCCGCCGCGGCGGCGGCCTACTGGTACCTGCGCGGCGAAGCGGCCGCGCCGACCTACCGCTTCGCGAAGGTCGAGCGCGGGCCGTTGATTGCGAGCGTATCGGCCACCGGCACGCTGAATCCGGTCATTTCGGTGTCGGTGGGCACGCAGGTCAGCGGGCAGATCAAGGAGCTGTTCGTCGACTTCAATTCCCCGGTCAAGAAGGGCCAACTCATCGCGCGCATCGATCCGGAAACCTTCGAATACCGCGTGCGGCAGGCGCAGGCCGACGCCGACGCAGCGCGCTCCGCCGTGTATCGCGCGCAGGTCAACGTCGCCAACGCGCAGCGCGAGCTGGCGCGCACGAAGGAACTGGTCGAGCGCAACTTCGTTTCGCCGGCCGAACTCGACGCGCGGCAGGCCGCGTACGACTTGGCCGCGGCGGAGCTGAAGACCGCGCAGGCCACGCTCGCGCAGCGCGAAGCGCAGCTCGCGTCGGCGAAGGTCGACCTGGGGCGCACGGAGATCCGCGCGCCGGTCGACGGCGTGGTGATCAAGCGCAGCGTCGACGTCGGGCAGACCGTCGCGGCGAGCCTGCAGGCGCCCGAGCTTTTCGTGATCGCCAAGGACCTGCGCGACATGCAGGTCGAAACCTCGATCGACGAAGCCGACGTCGGCCGCATCCGCATCGGCCAGCGCGCGAGCTTCACCGTCGACGCCTTCCCGGGCCGCAGCTTCAGCGGCGAGGTCAAGCAGGTGCGCAAGGCCGCGCAGACGGTGCAGAACGTCGTTACCTACACGGTGCTGGTCACCGCGAACAACGAGGTGGGCCAGCTGATGCCTGGAATGACGGCGAACGTCCGGATCGTCACCGACACGCGCGATTCGGTGCTCAAGGTCCCCAACGCCGCGTTGCGCTATCGCCCACCCGGCGAGAGCCCGGCCGTGCCCGCGGACGCCGGCAAAGGCGAGGTCAAGAGCGGCGCACCGGCCGCGGCCGGCGCCGGCGCGCAGTTCCGCGAGCGGCTCGTCGCCGAACTGAAGCTCGACGCCGACCAGCAGTCGCGGCTCGATCCGATCCTGGCCGACATGCGCGCCAGGTTCATGGGGCTGCGCGATCTGCCGGAAGAGGCCCGCGCGAAAGCGGCGAGCGGAATCCGCGCCGAGGCGCGCGCGAAGATCGAGGACATCCTGACACCCGAACAGAGGGCGCGCTACGCGGAGATCGCCGCCGAACTCGGCGGCCGTTCCGTCGGTCAGACCACGCGCGGGCGCATCTGGGTGATCGCCGACGGCAAACCGAAAGCGATCGACGTCCGGGTCGGGCTGACCGACGGCACCGCGAGCGAAGTCGTCGGGCCGGGCGTGGTCGAGGGCCTGGAAGTGATCGTCGGCCAGCAAGGCGGCAACAGCACTATGCCCGCGCAGAAGGGCGCGCCGCCACGGATGTTCTTCTGATTCGGATCGCGGATTGCGTCAAACCGATTGCCGTCCTTTGCTGACCGCCGCCCCCGGACTCCAAGCGTCATGCTGATTCGCGTCGAAGACCTGCACAAGGACTACGTGCTTGGCGACACGGTCGTGCGCGCGCTCGACGGCGTTTCGCTGTCGATCGACGCCGGCGAGTTCGTCGCGGTGATGGGGCCGTCGGGCTCGGGCAAGTCGACCTTCATGAACATGCTGGGCTGCCTCGACCGCCCGACCGCGGGCGCGTACTGGCTGGCCGGCGAAGACGTCGCGCACATGGAGGCCGATCAGCTCGCGGCGATCCGCAACCGCCGCATCGGCTTCGTGTTCCAGCAGTTCAACCTGCTGCCGCGCACGAGCGCGGTGGAGAACGTCGAGCTGCCGCTGATCTACGCGGGCGTGCCGCCGCAGGAGCGGCGCCGGCGCGCGCTCGAGCGGCTCGCACGGGTCGGGCTCGCCGCGCGCGCCGGCCATCAGCCTTCGCAGCTCTCGGGCGGCCAGCAGCAGCGCGTGGCGATCGCGCGCGCGCTGGTCAACGATCCGGCGCTGATCCTCGCCGACGAGCCGACCGGCGCGCTCGACTCGCGCACCAGCATCGAGATCATGGCGCTGCTGCGGCAGTTGAACGCCGCGGGCATGACGATCGTGGTCGTCACCCACGAGCGCGACATCGCCGCCTACGCGAGCCGGCTGATCGCATTCCGCGACGGCCGTGTGCGCAGCGACACGCGGCAGGCCGCGCGCGACGCCGCTGCCGACCTCGCCGCGCTCGACGTGCAGCCGCAGGCGGCGGAGTAGCAGCGATGGGCCTCGCCGCCGTTCTTCGCATCGCGCTGAAGGCGCTGCGCGTCAACAAGCTGCGCTCGTCGCTGACGATGCTCGGCATGATCATCGGCGTGGCGGCGGTGATCACGATGCTCGCGGTCGGCGGCGGCGCGCAGGAGCGCGTGCGCGAGCAGTTGAAAAACCTCGGCTCGAACCTGATGCTGGTGCTGCCGGGCTCGACCACCGCGAGCGGCGTGCGGCTCGGCACGGGCAGCCAGCAGACGCTGACCGAGGAAGACGCGCTCGCGATCGCGCTCGAAGTCGAAGGCGTGGTCGTCGCCGCTCCCGCGCTGCGCGGCACGGGACAGGTGGTCGCCGGCAACGCCAACTGGTCGACGCAGTTCTTCGGAACGACCAACGACTATCTGATCGCGCGCGACTGGCCGCTCGCTGCCGGTCGCGCCTTCGAGCCGGCGGAGATGACGGGCTCGGCCAAGGTCGTGCTGATCGGCCAGACGACCGCGCGCATGCTGTTCGGCGACGCCGATCCGATCGACCAGGTGATCCGCGTGCGCAAGGTGCCGCTGACGGTCATCGGCCTGCTCGAGCGCAAGGGCCAGAACGCGCTCGGCCAGGACCAGGACGACATCCTGCTGATGCCGATCTCGACCGCGCGCAACCGCGTGCTCGGCCAGTCGCAGGGGCGGCTGAAGCGCGTCGGCTCGATTTCGGTCAAGGTCGCCGACGGCGTCGACATGAAGTCCGTCGAGGAGCGCATCAAGGAGCTGCTGCGCCAGCGCCAGCGCGTCCAGCCCGGCGTCGAGGATCCGTTCACGATCCGCAACCTGACCGAAATCCTGCAGGCGCAGGAGGCCGCGAGCCGCGTGCTGACGCTGCTGCTCGGCGCGGTGGCTTCGGTGAGCCTGCTGGTCGGCGGCATCGGCATCATGAACATCATGCTGGTCAGCGTGACCGAGCGCACGCGCGAGATCGGGTTGCGCATGGCGGTCGGGGCGCGCGCACGCGACATCCTCAAGCAGTTCCTCGTCGAGGCGGTTACGCTGTCGATGATCGGCGGGCTCGCCGGCATCGCGCTCGGCGTCGTCGGGTCGTTCGTCGTCGGCGCGCTGGCCAACTGGACGATCGCGATCACGCCGCAGTCGATCGCGCTTGCCGCGGGCTTTTCGGCGATCGTGGGCGTGTTCTTCGGCTTCTATCCGGCGCGCAAGGCCTCGCGGCTGCTGCCGATCGAGGCCTTGCGTTACGAATAGGTCGGCGCGGGCGGTCGCCCGGGCGTTAAGCTGGCGTCGTCCTTCGCGGAGTGTTTCATGCGTCGCGTGCTGTTCGCCTGTCTCGCCTTCGTGCTCGCCGGCTGCGCGTCGGTGTACGGCCCGCGTTCGATCACGCTGACGACCGAGGAGATCGAGCGGCAGATCGAAACCGACCTCGGCTCGCTGCTGGAAGTTTTCCGGGGACTCGAGCTGCGCCGCCCCGAAGTCGGACTGATGCCTGCGGCCGAACGGCTGCAGCTCGCGTGGAACGTCCGGCTGCCGAACACCGCACCCGACGCCGGTCTGTACGGGTGGCTGAACGCGCGCATCGAGGTGTCGGGCAAGCCGATGCTGAATGCCGCGCGCAATGGTGTCATGCTGACGCAGGTGACGATCGACGACGTACGGCTCGGCGGGCTGCCGCGGATGTTCGGCTTCTCGCAGTTGCTCGAGCGCAAGGGCGCGGCGCTGCCGGACTTCGCGCTGGTCGCGCTGCCGGAAGACGAGCTGAAACGCGCCGGCGTCGTCTACCGTGCCACCGCGGTGGCCGTGTCCTACCGCGGGCTGCGCGTCGACATCGAACCGAAGTAGTGCCGAATCGTGCGGGCGCCCGCATAATGCGGCCGCGTCCGGGAGCAGGCCTCCCGGATTTTTTTGGGAGCCCGCGTGGACCTGCCGCTGCTGATCAAAGCCGCGATCCTCGGCATCGTCGAGGGTCTGACCGAATTCCTGCCGATCTCGTCGACCGGACACCTGATCGTCGTCGAGGACCTGCTGCGCTTTCGCGTCGCCACGCGCGCGGTATTCATCGTCGCCATCCAGGCGGGCGCGATCCTCGCCGTCTGCTGGGAGTACCGCGCGCGGCTGGCGCGCCTCGTCGGCGGGCTCGCGACCGATCGGCGCGAACAGCAGCTCGCGCTGAACGTCGCGGTCGCCTTCCTGCCCGCGGCCGCAGCCGGCGTGCTGTTCAAGAGCACGATCGAGCTGCTGCTGTTCAAGCCGCTGCCGGTGGCCGTCGCGCTCGTCGCCGGCGGGCTGGTGATCCTGTGGGCCGAGGCGCGCCATCACCGCCGCTACGGCGAACGCGACCTGGAGGGAACGCGTCATGCGCGCATCGAGACGATCGACGACGTGCGCACGCTCGACGCGCTGAAGATCGGCTGCGCGCAATGCTTCGCGCTGATCCCGGGCACGAGCCGCTCTGGCGCGACGATCATCGGCGGGCTGATCTTCGGCTTCTCGCGCAAGGCGGCGACCGAGTTCTCGTTCTTCCTGGCGATCCCGACGGTCGTCGGCGCCAGCGTCTACACGCTGTACAAGGCCCGCGATCAGCTCGTCGTCGACGACTTCGCCGCGTACGGCGTGGGCTTCGCCGCTGCGTTCACCGCTGCGCTGCTGTGCGTGCGCTGGCTGCTGCGCTATCTGAGCACGCACGACTTCCGCCTGTTCGCCTGGTATCGGATTGCATTCGGGGCCGTGATCCTGCTGACCGCATATTCGGGTCTGGTCGACTGGACGCAGTGAGCCCGCGCGAATTCCGCCGGCTTTGACGCGCTTACGCGCGCGCCGGCGCGCCGGCGGCTGCGGCAAGATCGCGCCAGCGGCACGGGGGAGGGAAAGCGATGAACGAACAGGCCGAAGTCCGCGAACTGTGTGCGCTGCTGCGCTCGAAGGTGCCGATCATCCTGATCGAAACGCACGAGGAGCCGCGCATCCTGAAGCTGCTGCAGCAGGCGTGCAACCTCGAGAACCAGGTGCTGTTCCGCTGGAGCATCGTCGACGGCATCGGCCGCTACCAGGGCGCGGCGAGCGATTCGTCGATCTACCAGACCAACGAGCTGACCGACGCGCTCAAGCACATCGACAAGACCGCGCAGAACGGCGTCTACGCGCTGTGCGACGCGCATCCGGGCTTCGCCAGTCCCGTCAACGTGCGGCTGATACGCGAGATCGCGCTCGAGCATTACCGCACGGCGCGCACGCTCGTGTTCGTCAGCCCGCGGCTGGAGGACGTGCCGTCCGAGCTGCTGCGGCTCGCCGCGCACTTCCGCCCGCAACTGCCGACGCGCGAGGACATCCGCGCGATCCTCGCCGAGGAAGCGAAGCTGTGGCATTCGCAGTCAGGCGAGAAGGCGCGCGGCGACCGCGCGATCGTCGAGCAGCTCGTGCTGCACCTGATGGGGCTCGAGGTCGAGGACGTGCGCCGCTTCGTGCGGCAGGCGCTGCGCGCCGACGGCGAGATCAACGCCGACGACCTGCGGCGCGTGCTGACGACCAAACACGAGGCGCTCGGCGCCGGGGCCCTCGGCTTCGAGGCGTCGAAGGTGCGCTTCGAAGACGTCGGCGGACTGGCGCGGATGAAGCACTGGGTCGCGCTGCGGCGCGCGCCCTTCCTCGAGAGCGTGGGTGCCGGCAACGCCGACCGCCCGAAGGGCATCCTGCTGCTCGGCGTGCAGGGGGGAGGCAAGAGCCTCGCTGCGCGTGCGATCGCCGGCGAATGGGGCGTGCCGCTGATGCGGCTCGACTTCGGCGCCCTCTACAACAAGTACTACGGCGAAACCGAGAGAAACCTGCGGCAGGCGCTCGCCGCCGCCGAGGGCATGGCGCCGTGTGTGCTGTGGATCGACGAGCTCGAAAAGGGCATCGCCACCGGCGGCGCCGAGCAGGACGGCGGCGTGTCGCGGCGCGTGCTCGGCTCGTTGCTCACCTGGCTTGCCGAGCGCGACAAGCCGGTGTTCATCGTCGCCACCGCGAACGACATTTCCGAGCTTCCGCCGGAACTGATCCGCAAGGGCCGCTTCGACGAGATCTTCTTCGTCGATTTTCCGCACGCGGCGGCGCGCGAACAGATCGCGGCGATTCATCTGCGCAAGCGCGGGCACGATCCGGCCGCGTTCGACGTCGCCGGCATCGCGCAGCGCTCGGAAGGCTTTTCCGGCGCCGAGATCGAGCAGGCGATCGTCGCCGCCGGCTTCGAGGCGAAGGCGCGCGGCGCCGCGCTCGCGTCGAGCGACATCTTCGCCGAGCTGGAGCGCACGCGGCCGCTGTCGGTCGTGATGGCCGAACGCATCGGCGCGCTGCGCGCGTGGGCGCGCGACCGCGCGGTGCATGCCGATGAAGAAGCCGGCGCCGACCGTCGCGCGCCCTGAGGCGACGCTGCAGTGCTGCACGCCTGGATGGCCGCTCCCTGCGGCCGGCGAGCGCGCGTACGATCTGCGGGCGCCGCGCGAACGGATTCGGCGCGCGGTGCGGCCGCTTCCGGAGGATGAGTCGATGGAACCGACGATCGGCGGCGTGCGCATCGAGGTGCTGCAGGCCGACATCACGCAGCTCGCGGTCGACGCGATCGTCAACGCCGCCAACGAAAGCCTCGCGCCCGGCGGCGGCGTGTGCGGTGCGATCCATCGCGCCGCCGGGCCGCAGCTCGCCACGGAGTGCGCAACGCTCGGCGGCTGCGCGACCGGCGACGCGAAGATCACCCGCGGCTACCGGCTGACCGCCAAGCACGTGATCCACGCGGTCGGCCCGGTGTGGCACGGCGGTACGCGCGGCGAGGCCGACAAGCTGCGAAGCTGCTACGTCCGCTCGCTCGCGCTGGCGCAAGCGAACGGGCTGCGTTCGATCGCGTTTCCCGCGATCTCGTGCGGCATCTTCGGCTACCCGATCGAAGAGGCCGCCCGGGTCGCGCTCAGCGCGGTGATCGACGCGCTGCCGCGCGCGCCTTCGATCGAGCGCATCGTCTTCGCCTGCTTCGGCAGCGAAACGCACGACGCGTTTGCTCGCGCGCTGGCCGAGCACCAACGTCGTTCAGCAACATAGCCGCCCACGGTCCGAACCCCGTTTGAAAAAAGGGGGGGCAGCCGGCCACCGCCTGAGCCCCCCTTTGAAAAAGGGGGGCAGGGGGGATTTCTCGATCGCCCACGGGCCGACGCTGTGAAATCCCCCTCCTGTCCCCCTTTACAAAAGGGGGACGAGCACAGACGCACCTTCGGTGCGTGTGGATCGGATTCCCCCTCCAGTCCCACTTTACGAAAGGGGGACGAGCTTGGATGAGGCGGCGCCGCGCCCCGGTCAGTCCGCCGGCAGCACGCGCTCCAGCGCCGCGCGCAGTTCGGCCGGCTCGACCGGCTTGCGCAGCAGCAGGCGCACACCGGCGGCCTGCGCCTGCGCGGCGGTCAGCTCGTCGGCGTAGCCGGTGTACAGGATCACCGGCAGGTCGGCGCGACGCGACCGCAGCGCGCGCGCGAGGTCCAGCCCCGTTTCGTGCGGCATCGTCTGGTCGGTGATCACCGCGTCGATCGCGGCGCCGGCGGCGTCGAAGGCGGCGCGCGCGGTCGCCGCGTCGGACGCGACCTCCACGTCCAGGCCCCAGGTCCGCAGGCGTTCCTGCATCACGTTGCGGACCGAATCCTCGTCGTCGACCAGCAGCACGCGGCCGCGCAGTTTGCGCGCCTTCGCCGCGCGGCGGGCGGCGGGTTCCGCCGACGCGCCGACGTCGTCGCCGAGCAGCGCCGGCAGCAGCACGCGGAACACCGAGCCGCGGCCGGGCGCGGTTTCGACGACGACATGGCCGCCGTGTTCGTGCACGATCCCGTGCACCATCGACAGTCCCATGCCGCTGCCTTTGCCGGTGTCTTTCGTCGAAAAAAACGGTTCGAAGATCCGATCGACGACCGCCGGCTCGATCCCGCAGCCGTCGTCGGCTACGGCCAGCTCGACGAAACGGCCGTCGACGGTGCGCCGGCAACTCGTGCAGACGAGCCCGCTTGCGTGCAGCGGCCGCACGCCGATGCGCAGCGTGCCGGTCGTGCCGATGGCGTCGCGCGCGTTGATCGCGAGGTTCAGCAGCACCTGACCGGCCTGGATCTCGTCGGCGAGCACGGGCGGGGCGTCGCGGTCGCAGTCGAAGTCCAGCGCGATCGTCGACGGCATCGACGAACGCAGCAGCGGGGCGGCGTCCTGCACGAGTTCGCACAGCTTCAGCGGGCGCGGCTCGCCGCGGCGACCGCGCGAGAACGTCAGCATCTGCTGGATCAGGTCACGCGCGCGCCGGCACGAGTCGAGCGCGTGCTCCAGGTAGCCGGCGGTCTTGTCGTCGCCCGCGTCCTGCGCGCGCTCCTCGGCGAGCACGACGTAGCCCATGATGCTCGCGAGGATGTTGTTGAAGTCGTGCGCGATGCCGCCGGTCAACTGCCCGATCGCCTCCATCTTCTGCGCCTGGCGAAGCTGCGCCTCGAGCCGCGCGCGTTCCTCGTCGGCGCGGCGGCGCTCGGTGATGTCGCGCACGATCGCGAGCACGTGCGGCTCGCCGCGATAGCGGATCGGGATCACGTGGATCTCGGCGCGGAAGCGTTCGCCGTTCTTGCGCACCGATTCGAGTTCGGCGTGGCACATCTCGCCGGCGAGCGCGCGCCGCACCAGCGCGAGCCGGCGATCTGCGTATTCGCGCGGGACGTTGCGGTGCTCGAACCGCTGCCCGACGACCTCTTCGCGCGCCCAGCCGAAGATCCGTTCGTAGGCCGGGTTGACGTCGACCCGGCGCAACTGCGAGTCCCACAGGATCAACGCGTCGGCCGATGCGTTGAAGACCGTGCGGTACTGCTCCTCGCTCGCGCGCAGCGCCTGCTCGGCGCGCTTGCGGTCGGTAATGTCGCGTCCGATCGCCAGCACGTGCGGCCGCCCGCGGTACTGCATCGGCACGGCGCGCACCTCGACGTCGAGCACGGCGCCGTCGTGGGCGATCGTTTGCGCCTCGACTGCGCCGCTGCGGCCGGCGAGCGCCTCGCGCAACAGCCGCTCGACGCCGGGCGCGCTGCCGGGGGTGATGAATGCCATCTCGGCGCGGCCGATGACATCCTCGCGCCGGACGCCATGGCGCGCCAGGAAGGCGGCGTTGGCGTCGACCAGCCGCAGCTCGGCGTCGCGCAGCACCATCGCGTCGGCCGACGCGTTGAAGATCGCGCGGTACTGCTCCTCGCTCGCGCGTAGCGCCTGCTCGGCGCGCTTGCGGTCGGTGATGTCGCGCAGGTAGCCGACGAAGATGCGTTCCTGCGCGCCGTGCGCCTCGGCGATCGACAGCTCGACCGGGAACTCGGTGCCGTCGGCCCGCATCGCCACCGTTTCAATGCGGCGGCCGAGATAGGGGCCTTCGCCGGTCGCCGCGTAGCGCGCCATGCCGGCGACGTGGGCGGCGCGCTGCGCCGGCGGGATCAGGCGGTCGGCGAGCGGCTGCCCGATCACCTGGTCACGCGCGTAGCCGAACGTGCGTTCCGCGGCGGCATTGAACTCGACGATGCGTCCTTCGGCGTCCATACCGACGACACAGTCGAAGGCCGCTTCGACGGTCGCGCGCAGCCGCGCTTCGCTGCGGCGCAGGGCTTCTTCGCGATCGCGCCGCTCGGTGATGTCGCGGATCGCCGCGACGACGGTCTTGCGGCCGCCGAGCACGAGCCGGTTGGCCTTGATCTCGACCGGGAATACGCTGCCGTCGCGGCGGCGGTGCCAGCGCAGCGGGATGCTGATCGCGCCGGTGCTGTTGCGGATCGACGCCGCGGTCGACTCCGGGTCGGTCGATACGTCGAGCGCGGTTTTCGTCAGCAGTTCTTCGCGCGGATAGCCGTACATCTCGACCGCGGCCTGGTTGGCGTCGACGAGCCGCAGCGACTCGGCGTCGACCAGCACGATCGCGTCGGACTCGGTTTCGAACAGCAGCCGGTAGCGCGCCTCGCTCGCGCGCAGCGCGTCCTCGGCGCGGCGCCGTTCGGTGATGTCGCGCGCGATCGCCAGCACGTGCGGCTCGCCGCGGTGGCGGATCGGGATCACGCGCAGCTCGACGTCGAACGGCGTGCCGTCGGCGCGGTGGGCGCGCGTCTGCAGCTCGCAGGTGTCGCCCGCCAGCGCGCGGCGGACCAACTGCAGCCGTGCACCGACGTAGTCGCGCGGGAAGTGCTCCGGATAGCTCTGGCCGACGATCTGCTCGCGCGTGAAGCCGTAGACGCGCAGGAATGCCGGATTGACGTCGACGATCCGCAGCTCCGGACTCCACAGCACGAGCGCGTCGGCGCTGGCGTTGAAGATCTCGCGGTACTGCTCTTCGCGCTGCGCGAGCGCCTCGAGCGCGGCCTTGCGTTCGGTGATCTCGCGCGTGAAGGCGAGGACGTGCGGGCGGCCGGCGATCTGCACCGGCTTCAGACACACCTCGTCCCAGTGCAGGCTGCCGTCGCGGTTGCGGCGGCGCCACTCGAAGCGCACCGGCTGGCCCCGGCGCGCCAGTGCGATCCAGCGCAGCGCGTCCTCTTCCGTGTACGGCGGCTCGCCCGAGCTGAAGTCGGCGACGCGCAGCGTGCGCATCTGCTCGCGCGTGTAGCCGTAGACCTGTGCGGCCTTGTCGTTGACGTCGACGATCGCGCCGGTTTCCCAGTCGTGGATGAAGATCGCGTCCTCGGCGGCGTCGAAGATCGCGCGGTAGCTCGCCTCGGCGCGGCCGCGCTCGATCTCCGCGGCGGCGCGCACCGCGAAGATCTTCAGCAGCGCCTCCGTCAGCGGGCGATCGGTCATCGGCTTGCGGTCGAGCGCGACGATGATGCCGAGCTGCGCGCCGTCGGCGCCGAGCAGGGAGTAGCCGGCGTACGAGTCGAAGCCCAGCTCGCTGAACATCGTTCCCGGCCTGAACTCCGGTCGCACGCCGGAGGCGACGAAGCGCGATTCGCGGCCGACGATGTGGCGGCACGGCGTCAGCGCAACTTCGTATTCGAAGGAGCGCAGCAGGCGGCCGTCGAGTACGGTCGCCAGCGTGCGCATGCGCGTGCGGCCGGCGTCGCTGAACTCGGCGATCAGCGCGGCGTCGACGCCGAGGATGCGGGCGAGCGCGTGCGCCAGGTCCTCGAACACGCGACCCGGCTCGGCGCTCGACACCGCCAGCGCCGCCGCGGTGGTCTTGGCGAGCACGTCGCGCAGCGATCCGACCTCGGTGCCGGCGGGCTGCGGCGGATGCTGGGTGTCGTTCATCGCGCGTCGGTGCGACCGGTGTGGGGACGGTTCCAGTGTAGGAGCGCGCAGCGGCGCCGGGGAGCGCGGTTACACGACTGAAACAGAGCGATACGCGCCGGCAACGCGGCGCGCGGTGTCACCCGGCCGGCGGTACGAACATGTAGCCGGCACCGCGCACGGTGCGGATCGACGCCGGGTTCTCCGGGTCGGCCTCGACCTTGCGCCGCAGCCGCGCGATGCGGATGTCGATCGAGCGGTCGAACGGCTCCCACTCGCGATTGCGCGTCAGCGTCAGCAGCCGGTCGCGCGTGAGCACCTGGTTCGGGTGGTCGACGAAGGTCTTCAGCAGGTCGAACTCCATCGCGGTGATCGGCACGTCGCGCCCGTCGACGTCGAAAAGCTGGCGCGAACGCAGGTCGAGCGTGCAGCGGCCGATGCGCACGCGCTGCGCAGCCTGCGGCTGCGCGGGCGCCGGCCCCGCCGCACCCTGCAGCCGGCGCAGCACGCTCTTGATGCGCGCGCGCAGCTCGCGCGGGTCGAACGGCTTGGCGATGTAGTCGTCGGCGCCGACTTCGAGTCCGACGATGCGGTCCACCACGCCGTCGGCCGCGGTGACCATGATGATGCCGACGCGGTAGCGTTCGCGCAGGAAGCGCGCCAGCGACAACCCATCCTCGCCGGGCAGCCCTACGTCGAGCAGCACGACGTCGGGCACCTGCCGTTGGAGCGCTGCACGCATTGCCGCGCCGCTTTCCACCGCCTCGACCGCGTAGTCGTGCCCGGCGAGATAGGTCGCCAGCATCTGTCGCACGTCGGGGTCGTCGTCGACGATCAGCACGCGTCCGTTGGCCATCGCGGTTTCCCGGGTTCTGCGCTGCGGCCCGGCTCCTGGTTCGCGTCGGGTTCGGGTGGCGATTATAGGAACGCGCCCCGCGCATGCCCATTCGCACGATTACACAGCGATACCAACTGATTCCGAACTGAAAGCGGCGCGATACCGGCGCTGCCTAGAGTGCGCACCGTCATCCACGCCGCGGCGACCGTCGCGGACGAACCGGGAGAAGACCATGCGCACCATCGAATCGAAAGCGTCATTCGCCGCCAGCGGCGGCAGCGTCGTGTCCGACGTGCTCGCGATGCCGGCCGTGTTCGGCCGCGTCAAGCAGGCCGCGCCGCGCGTGCCGGCGGCGAGCAACGACGGCGTGTTCGCCGCGTCGGCGATCGACGCTTGGGCGCGCCGCGCCGTCGCCGCCAACGGCTTCGGCGCCGCCGACCTGTCCGGCGCGCCGCCAGCAGCCGCACGGGTCGAAGCGGGCGAGGCGCTTGCGCAGTTCGTCGATGCGCCGCACCGCGCCTCGTTTGCGCAGATCGCGCGCGCCTTCGCCGATCTCGCGGCCGACGCGCTGCGCGGCGCGGCCGCCAAGTGGCGCGCCGGCCGCATGGCGCGCGCCGCCCGCGCTGAGCTCGCGCAGCTCGACGACCGCACGCTCAGCGATCTCGGCCTGCACCGCAGCGAGCTGGGATCGATCGCTGCCGAACTGGCGCGCGAAGCTGATACGAACCGCCGCCGCGTGCTGCTTTCGCTGCACACGCTGCCGATCTGAACCGCTTTTTCCACCACCACTCCAGACGGAGGTCACACCATGGAAGTTGTCGCAGAAGCCGGCCGCGCGCAGGGCGCGCGCACCGAGGGCAACCGTTACGCGAAGTGCGTCGAAGTCTCCAAGCGCGTGCGCTGGGACATCGACCGCGACGTGATCCGCGGCCGCCAGTTCGACTTCGGCAAGAAGTTCCTGCCCGACGCCCTCGCGCGGTTGGGTGGGCTGAAGTTCATCACGCCCGCCGAGCACCGCCTCCTGAGCCAGATCCAGGGCCGCACGTACGCCAACACCTTCGGCCTGGTCGAGCGCTTCATCGGTCCGAAGATCGCCGAGGTCAGCCGCGACCACTGGCTCGGCGACCAGGCCGCGTTCGAGGCGCTGGTGCGCTTCACCGACGAGGAGCTGAAGCACCAGGAGCTGTTCCGCCGCCTCGACGCGATGGCCGCGCAGGGCATGCCGGCCGGCTACGAGTACGTCGCGCGGCCGAACGACGTCGCGCGCTTCGTGCTCGGCAAGTCGACCTGGGCCGTGCTCGCGCTGGTGTGCCACATCGAGATCTTCGTGCTGTCGCACTACCACCAGAGCATCGATCCGGACGAGGCGCTGTCGCCGCTGTGGAAGGACGTGTTCCTGTACCACGCGAAGGAGGAGTCGCAGCACGCGATCCTCGACGAGCTGGAGTGGGAGCGCGAGGACGCGAAGCTCTTGCCGGCCGAACGCGACCGCGCGGTCGACGAGCTGATCGAGCTGGTCGCCGGGGTCGACGGCATCCTGCAGGCGCAGGCGGAAGCCGACGCACGGTACTTCGCGCGCGCCGGCGGCCGCACCTACACCGAGGCGCAGATCGCGCAGGTCGAGGCGACGCTGTTGGCCGCGTATCGCTGGCAGTACATCGTGAGCGGCGTGCAGGACGAGCGCTTCCAGAAGGCGCTCGGCGCCAAGATCACGCCCGCGCAGTTCGACCGCATCGGCCGCGCGCTGACGCCGATCATGGCGTCGGTCGCGCACTGAGTCGGACGGCCGCCATGACCGCCTGCACGGTCGCCTTCGACGCCGACGAACTGCGGCGCAAGGTGCACGACACCTACGAGCGCGTCGCGCGCGCGCCGGCGAGCGGCTTCCACTTCCGCACCGGCGCCGCCTACGCGGTCGAGGTGCTCGGCTACGACCGGCAGGAGGTCGCTGCGCTGCCGGCGGCGTGCACTGCGCGCTTCGCCGGCGTGGGCAACCCGCACCGCGTCGCGCCGATTCCCGCCGGCGCGGTCGTGCTCGATCACGCGTGCGGCGCCGGCATGGATCTGCTGCTGGCGGCGCAGGCCGCGGGCCCTGCGGGCCGGGCGATCGGCGTGGACATGACGCCGGCGATGCTGGAGCACGCGGCAGCCGCCGCGCACGAAGCGGGGCTGGCCGGGCGCATCGAACTGCGGCAGGGCCTGTTCGAGGAACTGCCGGTGGCCGACGCCCGCGTGGACGTCGTGATCTCCAACGGTGTGGTCAACCTCGCGCCGGACAAGGCGCGCGTGTTCGCCGAAGTCCACCGCGTGCTCAGGCCCGGCGGCGTGCTGCAACTGGCCGACGTTGCGCTGTCGCGCGAACTCGCGCCGGAGGCGCGCGCCGACCCCGACCTGTGGGCGTTCTGCGTCGGCGGCGCGCTGACCGAGGACGCGCTGCTCGCGCACGTCGCCGCGGCCGGGCTGACCGACGCGCGCATCGTCGAGAGCGTGCGTTGCTTCGAGGGCACGCCGCTCGACCGCAAGTTCGGCAAGTCGCTGCGCGTCTACGCGGTCACGTTGTACGCGCGCAAACCCGAGTAGGAGCCGTTTCATCAACCCGCCTTCCGCGCGAGCGGAAGGACACTTTCGAGGAGCAATGCCATGTTGAAGAGCTACATCATCGAACGCGAAGTCCCCGGCATCGGCGCCAACACGGTCGAAGGCTTCTGCGCGATCGCGCAGAAGTCGAAGAACGTGCTGGACGCGCTCGGCGTCGGCATCCAGTGGGTCCACTCGTACGTCGCCGGCGACAAGACCTACTGCGTCTACCGCGCCACCAACGAGGACGTGATCCGCGAGCACGCCAAGCGCAGCGGCTTCCCCGCCAACCGCATCGTCGAGATCCGCAGCGTCATCGACCCGACGATGGCGCCCGCCTGAACCGCGCGGCGCGCCGCCCGGCGCGCCGCGCACCCCGACCGGAGGAGAACGAAATGATCCGCACCAAACCCAACGTACGCAGCGCGGGCCAAGGACCCGAGGTCGTACTGCTGCACTCGAGCGGCAGCTCTTCGCGCCAATGGGACGCGCTCGTCGACAGTCTGCAGGGGCGTTTCCGCCTGCACGCGGTCGATTTCCACGGCCACGGCGCCACGCCCGCGTGGAGCGGGCCGGCGCGGATGACGCTCGCCGACGAAGCGGCGCTCGTCGAGCCGCTGCTGCACGCGGCCGAGGACGGCGTGCATCTCGTCGGCCATTCGTACGGCGGCGCGGTCGCGCTGAAGCTCGCGGCGACGTATCCGACGCGCGTGCGCAGCGTGGTCGTCCACGAACCCGTGCTGTTCCGGCTGCTGTTCGACTACAACGCGCGGCATGCGCCGGCGCAGGACGTGCTCGCCACCGCGGCGTCGATCCGCAACTGGCTCGCGCGCGGCGACGCGCACGAAGCGGCGCGGCGTTTCGTCGACTTCTGGTCGGGCGAGGGTGCGTGGGACGCGCTGCCGGTGACGCGCCAGCAGGCGGTGGCTGCGCGCATGCCGGCGGTCGAGGCGCATTTCCACGCGCTGTTCTACGACACGCTCGATCGTGCGCGGATCGCGCAGTTGCGCATGCCGATGCTGTTCCTGACCGGCGCGCGGACGGTCGGCGCGACCCGGCGCATCGGCGAACTGCTGCGCTACGCGCTGCCCTATGCGCACCACGAAATGCTGCCCGGCATGGGCCATCTGGGTCCGGTGACGCACGCGCCCATCGTCAACGCGCGGATCGCCGGCTTCATGGACGCAGAGGTCGCGCTGCAGGCGGCGCTGGCGCCGCTGCGCGAGGCGGCCTGAACGCGGAACTGCGGGCTACGCCGAGCGCCGGACGAAGACGAGGTCCCACACGCCGTGGCCGAGACGCTCGCCGCGCGCGTGGAACTTCGTCGTCGGCCGCTCGCACAGAGGATTGCGCGGCGCGGGCGCGTAGCCCGCGTGCAGGCTGGCGAGCTGCGGCTCGTGCGCGAGCACGTCCAGCATCTGCTCGGCGTAGTGCTGCCAGTCGGTCGCGCAGTGCAGGTAGCCGCCCGGGGCGATCCGGCTCGCGAGCCGGCCGACGAAGGGCTGTGCGATCAGCCGCCGCTTGTGATGGCGCGCCTTCGGCCACGGGTCGGGAAAAAACACGTGCACGCCGGCCAGCGAATCGGACGCGAGCATGTCGCGCACGACTTCGACCGCGTCGTGCTGGACGATGCGGATGTTGGCGAGCTGCAGTTCGTCGACGCGCCGGGCGAGCGCGCCGATCCCGGCGGCGAACACCTCGACGCACAGGAAGTTGATCTCCGGATGCGCGTGCGCGATCGATGCGGTCGTCTCGCCCATGCCAAAGCCGATCTCGAGCACGGTCGGCGCGGCGCGGCCGAAGGCCGCGGCAAGATCGAGCGGCGCGACCGCATACCGGATCGCGAAGCGCGGAAAGATCTGCTCGTAGGCGCGCCGCTGCGCGTTGGTCACGTGGCCGCGCCGCAGGGCAAAACTGCGGATGTAGCGATGTGGGCCGTGCTCTGCGGTCGGCTGCGCGGGCGCCCCGCTTGCGTCTTCGGGCTTGCGCAACAGTCGGGCGGGGATCGACACGCTCAGGATTTGGAAGCGGATCCGATCACGCCGGCGACCGGCGAACTCGGGCTCGCGCTGTAGAACTTCTTCGGCATGCGGCCCGCGAGGAAGGCTTCGCGGCCGGCTTCGACGGCTTTTTTCATCGCCGCGGCCATCAGCACCGGGTCCTTCGCCAACGCGACGGCGGTGTTCATCAGCACGCCGGCGCAGCCCAGCTCCATCGCGATCGCCGCGTCGGACGCCGTGCCCACGCCCGCGTCGACGATCACCGGCACCTTCGCCTTCTCGAGGATCAGCAGGATGTTCCACGGGTTCAGCACGCCCATGCCCGAGCCGATCAGCGACGCGAGCGGCATCACCGCCACGCAGCCGATCGATTCGAGCACCTGCGCCTGGATCGGATCGTCGGAGCAGTAGACCATCACCTCGAAGCCCTCGCGCACGAGGATCTCGGCGGCCTTCACCGTCTCGGGCATGTTCGGATAGAGCGTCTGCGGATCGCCGAGCACTTCGAGCTTGCAGAGCGGATGGCCGTCCAGCAGCTCGCGGCCGAGGCGCAGCGTGCGGATCGCATCTTCCGCCGTGTAGCAGCCGGCGCTGTTCGGCAGGATCGTGTACTTCGACGGCGGCAGCACGTCGAGCAGATTCGGCTCGCCCTTGTTCTGGCCGATGTTGGTGCGGCGGATCGCGACCGTGACGATCTGCGCGCCGCTCGCCTCGACGGCGGCGCGGGTCTGCGCGAGATCCTTGTACTTGCCGGTGCCGAGCAACAGGCGCGACGTGAATTCGCGCGCACCGATGCGCAGCAGGTCCGCGCGGGGGGAGGACAGATCGCTCATGCGGTCACCGTCGGTTCGACCTTGACTTCGAAATTGACCGAATTGGACATGAAGCAGTTGGCGTGCGCCTTTGCGTGCAGCTCGGTCGCGCGCTCGACTTGCGCGGCGTCGGCCACGCGCACCTGGGGCCGCAGCACGACTTCGACCATCCGCATCTTGCCGTCCTTGATCGCCAGCGTGCCGACCGCATGATCCGCGTACGATGCGAGCGCGATGCCTGACCGCTCGCACACCGCGAGATAGGTCAGGTGATGGCAGGCCATCAGCGACGACACCATCAGCGTTTCGGGATTGTGGAAGCGATCGTCGCCGTTGAACACCGCCGGCGACGAGCCCGCCAGCGGCGCTTTTCCGGCGAACTCGATCGTGAAGGCGCGCTCGAGCCTGAGTTTGCCTTCGGCCTGCTGCGCCGAACCCGTCCAGCGCAGGTCGCCCTCGAACCGATGGGCTTGCGACATCAACCGCCTCCGACTGCGATCACGACTTCCAGACGATCCCCCTCGGCGAGCCGCGTCTCGTTGTGCCGGCTCTTCGGAACGATCTCGCCGTTGCGTTCGACCGCGACGCGTTTGCCCGCGGCATCCATGCGCGCGAGCAGATCGGCGACGGTCGCACCGGCGTCGAGCCGCTGCGGTGCGCCGTTGACGACGACCGAAATGGTCTGCGTATCGAGTTGCGTCATGAAGGCATGTTAGCGAAGTCGCGGAGTGCGTCTGCGCGACGAATCGAACGACGTGCCGTGCGCGGACGGCGGAGGAGAGAGGGTGGAGCGGGTGAAGGGAATCGAACCCTCGTATGCAGCTTGGGAAGCTGCCGTTCTGCCATTGAACTACACCCGCGCGCGGCGAATCTTACCGAACCGGGCACGGTTGCGATCGTGATCGCGCGGCGAACGTGACATTCGTTCCCACCCCCCTTTGGAAAAGGGGGGCAGGGGGGATTTCTCGTTCTGCGAATGTCGAGAAGGCGAAATCCCCCTCGGTCCCCCTTTACGAAAGGGGGATGAGGGCGGACGCACCTTCGGTGCGTGTGAAGGGCATCTCCCCTCGGTCCCCGCCTACGCAAGCGAGAAGGCGGTCCGCGCTCACAACCGCTTGACCCACTGCACCGTCGGTTGCGCGGCAAGCGCTTCGGGTCGCGGCAGCGGCTCGAAGCCGAGCGCTTCGTACAGACGGCGCGCCGGATCGTGCCGGCCGTCGTCGTGCGCGGGGTCGAGCAGCATCGCGGTCACCGTGCGCGTACCGGCGGCGCGCAGTTCCGCGAGCACGTGTTCGACGAGCGCGCGACCGACGCCGCGCTCGCGCGCGTGCGGAGCGACCGCGAGCAGGTGCAGTTCGGCCGAGTGCGCCTGCGGCGACCGTAGCACCGCGAGCAGCGCGTCGACGCGCTCGCCGACGGTCGCGACCCAGACCGGCATCGCGCCCAGCACCGAACCGTAGTCGCGCACCGATTCGGGCAGATCACGCCACTCGGGCAGCGCGGCGAGCAAACGCACACAGGCGTCGAAGTCGTCCGTCGCGTAGGGACGTATCGCCAGCTCCACGCCGCGCTGCGTTATGCCGTGAAACCGACCTTCTTGTGCGAGCCGTCGCAGAAGGGCTTGTTCGCGCTCTGGCCGCAGCGGCACAGCCACGTCTCGGTGCCGCAGTAGGCGGGCTTGTCGTCCGCGCCGACGAGGGTCAGAGGGCCCGTGACGTGCAGCGGGCCGTTGGCCGTCGCGGTGACGGTGACGGGTCCCGCGCCCAGCTCGACGGTCGCGCACGGAGCAGCGATGCCCTCGTGCGCGAAGCCGACCTTCTTGTGCGTGCCGTCGCAGAACGGCTTGTTGCCGGATTGCCCGCAGCGGCACAGCCAGGTCTTGTCGCCTTCGTACAGCACGGCCCCGGCAGCGTTCTTGACGACGACCTGCCCGCTCACCATCAGCGAGCCACGGGCGTTCATTCGGCACGTGTTGCTCATCCGATGCCTCCGAGGCAGACGTACTTGATCTCCAGGTATTCGTCGATGCCGTACTTGCTGCCTTCGCGGCCGATGCCCGACTGTTTGACGCCGCCGAACGGCGCGACCTCGGTCGAGATCAGCCCGGTGTTGACGCCGACGATCCCGTATTCGAGCTGCTCCGCGATCCGCATGACGCGGCCGATGTCGCGCGCGTAGAAGTACGCGGCCAGGCCGTACTCGACGCTATTGGCCGCGGCGAGCGCTTCTTCGTCGGACTCGAATCGGAACACGGGTGCCACCGGGCCGAAGGTCTCCTCGCGCGCGACCAGCATGTCGCGCGTCACGTTCGCGAGCACGGTCGGCGTGTAGAAGGTGCCGCCGCGTTCGTGGCGCTTGCCACCGGTGACGACCTTCGCGCCTTTGCCCACGGCATCGGCCACGTGCGCTTCGACCTTCGCGAGCGCGTTCTCGTCGATCAGCGGGCCCTGCTGCACGCCGGCCTCGAAGCCCGGGCCGACTTTCATCTGCGCGGCCTTCACGGCCAGCTTCTCGACGAACGCGTCGTAGATCTTCGCGTGCGCGTAGAAGCGGTTCGTGCAGACGCAGGTCTGCCCGGTGTTGCGGTACTTCGACGCGAGCGCGCCTTCGACCGCCGCGTCCACGTCCGCGTCCGGGAACACGATGAACGGGGCGTTGCCGCCCAGCTCGAGCGAAAGCTTCTTCAGCGTCGGCGCGCTTTGCGCCATCAGGATGCGGCCGACCTGCGTGGAGCCGGTGAACGACAGCTTGCGCACGACCGGTGAATCGCAGAACACCTTGCCGACCGCGATCGACTGCGATTCGTCGGCGGGCAGCACGTTGAACACGCCCGGCGGAAAACCCGCGCGGTGCGCCAACTCCGCCAGCGCGAGCGCCGACAGCGGCGTCTGTTCGGCGGGCTTCACGACGACCGTGCAGCCCGCCGCGAGCGCCGGCGCGCACTTGCGCGTGATCATCGCGTTCGGGAAGTTCCACGGCGTGATCGCGGCCGACACGCCGATCGGCTCCTTCAGCACGAGGATGCGCTTGTCGGCGGCGTGCGCCGGGACCGTGTCGCCGTAGACGCGCTTGCCTTCCTCGGCGAACCATTCGACGAAGCTCGCGCCGTACGCGATCTCGCCGCGCGACTCCGCGAGCGGCTTGCCCTGCTCGGCGGTCATCAGCTTGGCCAGATCCTCCTGCGCGGCCATCATCAGCTCGAACCACTTGCGCAGGACCGCGGCGCGCTCCTTCGCGGTCTTGGCGCGCCACGCGGGAAAGGCGCGGCTGGCGGCGTCGATCGCGCGGCTCGCCTCGGCGGGGCCGCAGTTGGCGACCTCCACGAGCCGGCCGCCGTCCGCCGGATTGATGACAGGGAACTTGGCGCCGGTATCGACCCAGGCGCCGTCGATGTAGGCCTGCGTTTTGACGAGCGCGCCGTCGGCGAACGAAGGCAGGGACGAGACACGTTGCAGCACGATGATCTCCCGTCTGGGGTGTTGCCCCTAGGATAGTCGAGCGTGGGGCGTCATGCAGGGACGACAGCGCCGGGGCGCAGCGCGTGGAGGCGTTATCCTCTTCGGCCGTAGCGATTGCCCCGGAAACGGAGCCCATGCAGTTCGAAAGCCTGGCCGCCGACCTTCAGAACTGGCTGAAGACCTCGATCGAGCAGGGTCACGGCCGCGACGCGCTCGTCCAATCGATGCGCGCGGCGGGATATCAGCGCAACTTCGCGCGCGAAGCGGTCGAAGTCGCTCTGGCGAAGTTCGCGCCGGCCGGTGGCGCGGGCGAGACGGCGCAGGAGGAACCGACGCCGCTCGACACGACGACGATCCTCGCGCAGAGCCCGAACTCGATCGAAACCTCGGACCGCAAGGTCGACATCCTGTTCGCGCTAAACGCGCCGCGCATCGTGCTGTTCGGCGGGCTGCTGTCGGACGAGGAGTGCGACGAGCTGATCACGCTGTCGCGGCGCAAGCTCACGCGCTCGAGCGTGGTCAATGCCGAGACGGGAGCCTACGACGTGCATCCCGACCGGACCAGCAGCGGGACCCACTTCGAGCGCGGCGAAAACGAACTGATCCGCCGCATCGAGAGCCGCATCGCCGAGCTGGTCGGCTGCCCGGTCGAGCGCGGCGAACCGATCCAGATCCTGCACTACAAGCCCGGCGCCGAATACAAGCCGCACTTCGACTTCTTCGATCCGGCGTATCCGGGCAACGAGAAGGTGCTCGCGATGGGCGGCCAGCGCATCGCGACGCTGGTGATGTACCTGAACGACGTGGTCGCGGGCGGCTCGACGGTGTTTCCCGAGGTCGGCCTCGACGTGCTGCCGCGCAGGGGCAACGCGGTCTATTTCGCGTACACGACCGAAGACGGCCAGCTCGACCGCCGCACGCTGCACGGCGGCAGCCCCGTCGCCGAAGGCGAAAAGTGGATCGCGACCAAGTGGCTGCGGCAGAGGGACTACGGCGGCCCGGGGGTGTGAACGGCGCGCCGGCTAGAACCGCGCGCCGACGCCGATCAGGACTTCGCCCTGCGTCAGCGAATCGCCGCGGATCGTCAGCACGCAGCCGCCCGAGCAGAACAGCCCGCCGGAACTGTTGACGAGCGTGGCGTAGCCGCGCAACTCGACGCGCAGCGCGAGCGGGCCGGTGAGCGGCAGCAGATAGCCGACACCGACGGCGAGCGACGGCCGCGTTTCGCTGCGAAAGCCGTCGAGCCCGGGCGCGAAGATCGTCGTGCCCAGCCCGCCGACGACGTAAGGGCCGCGGCCGATCGGTCCTTCGAAGAAGTTCGTGCCGCCGACGTGCAGGTAAGTCACCGTGAGCGGGAACGGCTGCGCGCCGGTCGCCAGCGTTTCGAGCTGCGTGCGCTGCCGGCTCACGAAGAGTTCGAGCTGGCGCGCACCGTCGATGCCGAAGTCGATCGCGAGCGACGCCGCACCGCGGTCGCCCAGCCGAAGCTGCTCGCGCGTGGCGCTGTCCTCGAAACCGCCGCCGGCGCGCCAGCCGCCGAAGGCGAAGGCGCCGTTGTCCTGCGCGTGCGCCGGCGCGGCGGCGAGCGCGAGTGCCGCGATGACGAGCAAGCCGCAAGTGCGATTCAGCGCGCGCATGCCGAGGGGCGCATCGACGGAAGGGCGTCGGAAGAAGGGATGGTGGGTCGTGAAGGATTCGAACCTTCGACCAACGGATTAAAAGAACGCCACGCGGTTGTACGGTGATATGAAATCAACGACTTCCGAGGACGCCCGTTGCGTATTTTGCATCACCGTGCAGCGATTTTCAGAGGCGACTTCCGCAAAACCCCCACACGACTTCAGCACCGTTTGCCTTGGGCCATGCGAGCCTCGTGAATCACGGCGGTCGAGCATCCGAAACGTTGCTCGACGATCGCGCCGTTTCTGCAACCGATCCAGTCGTCGGCACCCGCGATGTATCTTGCAGAGTAGATCAACTCGCTTTAGCAGCATGTCCCGCCATCGATCTCGCATAGACCGATCGGCGACATCGATGCCCCTGAACTGCTCGACTTGGTGGTCGATCTGTTCGGCAAGGTCCCCGAGACCGCGTCGAGCGTGCGGCAGCGTCTGGAGTCCGTCTTCGAGGGCGCCGTGTTCCGCAAGCTGTGCGCCGGCAGTCCCGCGGCCGCCATCCGGCGCAAGTTGCGGGAAGTGCGTCGCGATCGCGACCGCGGCCGGTTTGCCGCGCTGCCCTTCAGCAAGGCACCCGCCTTCCTCCGCGAACTGTCCGCGCGTGACGGAATTGCCGCGCGGGCGCTCGAGTTCGGCATGCTGACCGCGGCGCGCACCGGCGAGACCCTCGGTGCGAAGTGGGAAGAGTCCGACCTGGGAACTGGCGCGTGGACCGTCGCGGCCGAGCGCATGAAGGCCGGCGAAGCGCACGTCGTTTATCTGTCGCCGCGCGCGGCGTCGATCGTGGAATCGATGCGCGAACTGCGGCAGTCGTTCGTGTTCCCGTCACCGGTGCTCGACGGCGCGCCTCTCAGCAACATGGCCATGTTGACTCTGCTCAGGCGAATGGACGCGGACAAGGCCATGACCGTGCATGGCCTGTGTCGCGCGACCTTCTCGACGTGGGCCTACGAGACCGCGGCGGCGCGCCCCGACGTGATCGAGGCCTGTCTGGCGCACCGCGAGTCCGATCGCGTGAAGGCTGCTTACAACCGTGCGCAGTTTGCGGCCGAGCGCCGCGCACTGCTGCTCGCCTGGGCCGATTACCTCGACTGCAAGGTGCCGGCGAACGAACTGATCGAATTCCCGCGGGCCAAGGCGGCGTGACGCGCGAAGAACGTGGTGACCTGATCGCGCCGCAGCTGCTTGCGCAACGCCGTCTCTCCGCGTTCGTCGACGCCGTGCACCTGAAACAGGTTCTTCGCCAGGTCCAGACCGATGGTGGTGATCGTCATGTCCAGCCTCCAGTGCCGAGGAGGGCAACTGCGCGCGACCGGAATCTCGCACCGCGGCGGCCGAGAAAGGGACGTCCATTCCAATAGCGCTTGTGCCGGATCGTGGCGTCCATCAAACGGGTACCGGTTCACCGTGCGCGGCGCATCCGGTGGGCGACCGAGGGCATGCCAGGGCGGCGACTCGCTCGCTGAAGCGTTTGCGCCCATCCGAGTCGGCGCGAAACCTGACGTCGGAGAGTGCGGAGCACTGTTTGAGCAGCACCTGCGGTGGGACATCGTTGGGGCCGAGGGCCAAGGGGCCACGCATCGCACATTCGGCAGATCCAGGCGAGGCGGGTGCGTAACTCCACGCTCTTACGCGGACGCGTCTTCCTCGGCACCGTGCTCCCACTCGTCGCCGACCGCGGCGATAGGGATGTGAATGGCCCATCCGGCGGGCACAGCCGAGGGCGTGTTGGCATCCCGAGAGGCGGAAGGGCGACCGGGGAACTGCGGCCCCGTTGCATCGGCACCGACGAACGGCCACCTCGGGCTCACGCGCTGAGCCCCGCATTCCGAACAATGCGTCCCCATGGCGCAGGCCCGCTTGGGCCCGGCGCATGAGTCCACATCCGGAGACGCCATGTCCATGCCCGAATTCATCCTTCGCCCGCAGGAAGACGAGATCCGCTATCGCGTGGTGGCCCAGCGAACGATCGTGCAGGAGGACGCGCGGGTTGCCGTTCCGGTGACGCTGCTCGTCAGCACGGCACAGCTTGACCAGTCGGAACTGGACCGGCGCATCCGGGGCGCGCTGAAGCGCTTCATTGATGCCGACTGGGTGTTCTCGCTGGTCAGGCGCGATGGCGAGGCTGTCGGCTACGAGCGAGTGACGCTCACCGCATGGGCGCGCGTGCCGCACCGGGAGGTGTTCAATCTGAACGAGCGCGCACGGCGGGCGAGCAGCGAAGGGCTGTCGCTCGGCGAGCCGGAGATCGATTACGCGCTGCCCTTTGCGCGGCTGAACCAGGTCGCGCACGAGCTGCGGGCCGAGATCATCGAGCAGATCAAGCAGCACCAGGCCGACTTCGCGGCGTGGACGGGCCGCGCGTGGCGCATCGGCAGCATCGGCTTCGGCGCCGCGAGCGGACTCGCGGACCGGCGCACGTCGAAGGGCACCTATCGGAGCGACGACGACGTGGCGTTCTCGATGGCCCTCGAGGCACGCGACGCCAACGACGCAACTGCCGGCGTCACCGGGGCGGAGCGGATCGGGATCGTGGCGGAGGTGGTGCTGCGGGCGGCTACCGGCTGATCGCCCGATTTCCACACCGCTGCGGCCGCTTTCTCGAAGTCCTCGGGGAATGCTGGCAAACTCACAATCGTCCACGATGAACTGTGCATGGCTCGGCCGCGCGGACTCGGAGTAGCGCAAGCATCAGCCGGATGGCAAAGCTCGAAGAACTGAAACCGAACGCCGCCTTGCGGGGCATCCTGCCGGATACGCTGGTCAAAGTCGTCAGCGTCCAGTGGTACGGCTCCGAGGCGCTGGAGCTGACTTACAAAACCCAGACCGGCAAGGTCGCCAACCAACTTCTCTACCGGCACGACGAACCGCGGCTCGAGATCGTCGAGCAAGGCCGGCCGTGGAGCTTCGACGGCGACGGCGCGCTGTTCCGTCTGGTGGCCGAAGCGCAACGGATTCGCCTTGCGCACCTGTTCGACCCGCTGCTCGCGATTCACACGTCGAACGTCGAGCCGCTGCCGCACCAGATCACCGCCGTTTACGAGGCCATGCTGCAGCGGCAGCCGCTGCGCTTTCTGCTGGCTGACGACCCGGGCGCAGGCAAGACCATCATGGCCGGCCTGCTGATGAAGGAGCTCATCGCCCGCGGCGATCTGCAGCGCTGCCTCGTCGTTTGCCCCGGCAGCTTGGCGGAACAGTGGCAGGACGAGCTTTACACGCGCTTTCACCTGCCGTTCGAGATCCTAACCAACGACAAACTCGAAGCCGCCCGCACCGGCAACTGGTTTCTCGAAGCCGATCTCGTCATCGCGCGCCTGGACAAGCTTTCGCGCAACGAAGACGTGCAAGCCAAGCTCGCTGCGTCCGATTGCCGCTGGGACCTCATCGTCTGCGACGAAGCGCACAAGATGTCGGCCACCTTCTTCGGCGGCGAGATCAAGTACACCAAGCGCTACAAGCTCGGGCAACTCCTGTCGGGACTGACGCGGCACTTCCTCCTGATGACCGCCACCCCGCACAACGGCAACGAGGACGACTTCCAGCTCTTCCTGGCGCTGCTCGACGGCGACCGCTTCGAGGGCCGCTTCCGCGACGGCGTACACACGGTCGATGTCTCGGACCTGATGCGGCGGATGACCAAGGAGAGCCTGCTGAAGTTCGACGGCAAGCCGCTGTTTCCCGAGCGCCGCGCCTACACCGTGCCGTACCGGCTTTCGAATGCCGAGGCGCAGCTTTACGGCGAAGTGACGAACTATGTCCGCGACGAATTCAACCGCGCCGACGCGCTCGCCAACAACAAGCAGGCAGGAACGGTCGGCTTCGCGCTGACGATCCTGCAGCGCCGGCTCGCCTCTTCGCCCGAGGCGATCTACCAGTCGCTGCGTCGCCGGCGTGAACGGCTCGAAAGCCGGCTGCGCGAGCTGCAACTGCTTCAGCGCGCCAATGAGGTCGCCGCGGTGCTCGCAGCCGAATCGCCGCAACTGGATGCCGACGACGTCGAAGACCTTGAGGACGCGCCCGACAACGAGGTCGAAGAAACCGAAGAAAACGTCCTCGACCAAGCCACGGCTGCACGCACGCTCGCCGAGTTGCGGGCCGAGATCGACACGCTCAAGCGACTCGAAGCGCTCGCCGGCCAAGTTCGCCGCAGCGGCGAGGACCGCAAGTGGAACGAACTGGCCGGGCTGCTCGCCGAGATCTTCACGCCGGCCGCGATCGCGGGCCGCGCTGCCGGGCCCGGCGCCGAGTACGAGGCAGGCAGTGCGTCCAAGCTCAAGCCGTCCCCGCGCCAGAAGCTCGTCATCTTTACCGAACACCGCGACACGCTGAACTACCTCAAGCGCAAGATCGCCACACTGCTCGGAGCCGACGAGGCCGTCGTCGTCATTCACGGCGGCATGGGGCGTGACGAGCGCGCCAAGGCGCAAGAGGTGTTCAAGCACGATCCCCACGTGCAGGTGTTGGTCGCCACCGATGCCGCGGGCGAAGGCATCAACCTGCAGCGCGCCCACCTGATGGTCAACTACGACCTGCCGTGGAACCCCAACCGGCTGGAACAGCGCTTCGGCCGCATCCACCGCATCGGCCAGACCGAGGTGTGCCATCTGTGGAACCTGGTCGCCGAAGAAACGCGCGAAGGCGACGTGTATCGCCGTCTGCTCGAAAAGCTTGAAGAAGCCCGCCAAGCGCTCGGCGGGCAGGTGTTCGACGTCCTCGGCAAGCTCGTCTTCGACGGCCGTCCGCTGAAGGAACTTCTCGTCGCGGCCATCCGCTACGGCGATCGACCGGACGTGCGCGCCAGGCTGAACCAGGTGGTCGATCAGGCGTTGGACCGCACCAAGCTGCAAGACTTGCTCGAGGAGCGCGCGCTTGCGCACGACGCGATGGACGCGAGCCGCGTGTACCGGATTCGCGAGGAAATGGAGCGCGCCGAAGCGCGGCGGCTGCAGCCGCACTACATCGAGTCGTTCTTTCTGGAAGCCTTCCAGCGCCTCGGTGGTACAGCGCGGCAGCGCGAACCGCGCCGCTACGAAGTGAGCCACGTTCCCGCGCCGATCCGCAACCGCGATCGGGCGATCGGCGTACGCGAACCGGTGCTGCCGCGCTACGAGCGCATCGCATTCGAAAAGCCGCTCGTCGCACCGCCCGGACAGCCGCTCGCTGCATTCGTCTGCCCCGGCCATCCGCTGCTCGACGCGACGCTGGACTTAACGCTTGAGAGACACCGCGACCTGCTTCGCCGCGGCACCGTGCTCGTCGACGAACGGGATCCGGGCACGGCGCCCCGGGTTCTCTTCTTCCTCGAACACAGCATCCAGGACGGCAGCCTTACCCGGACCGGCGAGCAGCGCGTGGTTTCGCGCCGGGTGCTGTACGTGGAGATCGATGCGCAGAGCAACGCCCGTCACCTGCACTACGCCCCGTATCTCGACTACCGGCCGCTCAAGGAGGACGAGCCGAAGTTCGATGCACTGCTTGCGCATCCTGAGTGCGCGTGGATTAGCCGCGAGATCGAGAACAGGGCCGTCGCGCACGCGATTGCAACTGTCGTGCCGGAACATCTGCGCGAGGTGCGCGATCGCAAGCTCGCGCTGATCGAAAGGACGGAAACCGCCGTCAAGGACCGCCTGACCAAAGAGATCAACTACTGGGACCACCGCGCGCAGACGCTCAAGCAGCAAGAGCAGGCCGGCCGGCCGAATGCACGGCTGAACTCCGGCGAGGCGCTCAAACGGGCCGACGCTCTGCAGGCGCGGCTGGAAAAGCGACTGTCGGAACTGAAGCTGGAACGGCAAATCGCGCCGCTGCCGCCAGTCGTACTGGGCGGGTTGCTGGTGGTCCCGATCGGGCTGATCGCCGCGATGACCGGGCGCCCGTTACCAGCCGAGATGGAATCGGTGGATCGCCAGGCGGCAGCGGCCAAAGCGCGCGCGGTTGTCATGGAAGTTGAGCGCCGGCTGGGATACGAGCCCGTCGATCGAGAGTTCGAGAAACTCGGCTACGACATTGAGAGCCGCGTGCCCGGAAAGGGGCAGTTGCGTTTCATCGAAGTCAAGGGCCGCGTCGCCGGCGCCGCGACGATCACCGTCAGCAAGAACGAGATCCTGTACTCGCTGAACAAGCCCGACGACTTCATCCTTGCGATCGTCGAGTTCGACGGCGACACGCACCGCGTGCACTACGTTCGGCGGCCGTTTCAGCGGGAGCCGGATTTCGGCGTTACGAGCGTGAATTACAGCCTTTCGGAACTTTTGATCCGCGCACAGCCGCCGCATTGATGAAACAGGCACGCCAACCCAAGCCGAAGCAAACGACGCCTTCACAGGAGGCCGCATCGGCAGATCACACGCTGCGAGCCCAGCTTGCCCAGGTCTCGGCTCGCATGAGAACGAGCCGCGCTCTGATCGAACCGGTGAGTCAGGTCACGCTGCGGCTGCGACCAGCCGAAGGCAGAGATCGCTTTGCGGCCAGCGCGACGGCCGTTCTCAAGTGGATGGCTCGACGTGCCGGACGGAAGCTGCCTAAAGAAGCTTGGCAGATAAAGTCGTTCGAGCTCGTCGAGGTTGGCGCCCAACGCGTGACCGCCGTGTCCCTAGATGAGCCCCGCTTCTGGGCTGCGCGGATCGATGATGCCGACAAGGAGATCGCACAGCGGACCTGGGTGACCGAAATCTGCCAAGGCGTGGCGGATAACGGCGAAGTGCTCTTCGGTTCCCGGCTGATCTGCACCTCCCGCGGCGACAATCCGGAGTACGAGCGCACGATCCCGGGTCTCGTTCGCGAAGTCATGTCCACGGGGCCATTCGTCGTGGATGGCGAATCGGTCGGATGGGATGCGCCGTATGTCGTCGATACGGAGGAGCAAGTCGATGAGTTGATCGACTTGCTGGAGCGGCCAACCCGGCGACTCCCTGTCGTCGTTTGCGCACTGCCTGAACGAAGCGCGGATGCCGGTCAGACACTGTTCGATGTTCGGCAGTTTCTAAAGGACACATGCATCGCGGCCCATGTGCGCGTACTGACCTCCGACGCGAGCTTCGCCCTGACGGACCGTACTGGACGGGAGATGTCGGTCTTTCGGCAGGCCGTGCGCATGTATCGCCCCGGTTTCAGTCGCTGGCGCGACTCGCCGAGGCGGCACCCCCTCTACTTGCCCGAGTGGGTTGCGCGTAGAGAGGGTGGCACTGCGGCGTTTGCCAAGTGGCTCGTCGACCAAGTGTTGGCATACACGGTCGCCGCTGCTGACCGAGAAGAAGAGGTACCCTCGTTTAGTGCCGTACGCCAGATCGCGGCCCAGCACGAGCGCAGAAAGCTGATTGCCGAGGGCGGCTCGCAGGCTGAGCTGCTGAAGCTCTTTGAAGACGACAACCAGCGGCTGACCAACGAGCTGCGGGACGAGCGTGAACGTTTTGCCAGCCAGCTCGCCGCCCTGGAACGCGAGCGCGACCTCGCACAGCAACAGGTCGACGACCTGCGAAGCGAAGCCTTCGATCTGCGCGAGCGCATTCGCGTCCTGCATTCCCGGCTGAACCAAGCCGCCAAAGCGGTCCCAAAGGCCCCCATACCCGAGACACTTGGGGGTTTTGACGTGTGGTGCCGGGAGCATCTTGCCGGCGCGGTCACGCTGCACAACCGCGCCTACCGCGGCGTGCAAAAGTCGAAGCTGGCGGAGCCGAAGCTGATCTATCAGGCGCTGCTATTGTTGCGCGATCACTACGTTCCGATGCGCCGTGAAGGCGGCGCCCAACGCAAGGCCGCCTACGAGAAAGCCTGCCGCGAGCTGCAACTGGAAGATTGCCTCGTCGGCGAGGCCACACGCACGCGTCGCGATCTGTACACGGTGAACTACGGTGGGCAGCCGCGCGTGCTCGACCGCCACTTAAAGCGCGGAGTCGCTCACGACGAAGCGCGCAGCTTCCGGCTCTACTACTTCTGGGACGACGAAACCGAGACGGTCGTCGTCGGCTGGTTGCCCTCGCATCTCGACAACTCGATGACCTGATGACCACGACAAGAAAGAAACTCATCGAAGTCGCTCTCCCGCTGCGCGCCATCAATGACGAAGGCTCGCTGCGCAAGCGTAAGGCGCCAAAGGGCTACCCAACCGGGCTGCACAAGTGGTGGGCGCAAAGGCCTGTCGCCGCGGCGCGCGCAGTGATCTTCGCGCAGATGGTTGACGATCCGTCGTCGCTGCCCGACCTCTTCCCCACTGAGAAGGCGCAGGAGAAGGAGCGCAAGCGGCTGTTCAACATCATCGAAGAACTTGTGCGGTGGGAGAACACCAACAATGAGGTTGTGCTTGCCGCCGCGCGCGACGAGATCTGGACGAGCTGGCGGCGCGCCTGCGCGGACAACGCGGATCACCCGCGCGCGAAGGAACTGTTCGACCGCAAGAAGCTGCCTGCCTTTCACGATCCGTTTGCCGGCAGCGGCGCGCTGCCGCTAGAGGCACAACGGTTGGGGCTGGACGCCTATGCGTCGGACCTGAACCCGGTGGCGGTGCTGATCAACAAGGCGATGATCGAGATCCCGCCGAAGTTCGCTGCTCGTCCGCCGGTCAATCCCGAGTCGCGCAAAGCCAAGGATCTGGTCGGCCGCACCTGGCGCGGCGCGCAGGGGCTGGCCGAAGACGTGCGCTACTACGGCCAGTGGATGCGCCACGAGGCCGAGAAGCGCATCGGGCACCTGTACCCGAAGATCGAGATCACGGCCGAGATGGCGAAGGACCGCAAGGACCTCAAGCCGCTGGTGGGCCGCAAGCTCACCGTGATCGCGTGGCTGTGGGCGCGCACCGTCAAGAGCCCGAACCCGGCGTTCGCCAACGTCGACGTGCCGCTCGCCTCGACCTTCATGCTGTCGACCAAGCCCGGCAAGGAGGCGTACGTCGAGCCGGTGATCGAAGGCGGCGGCTACCGCTTCACGGTCAAGGTCGGCAAGCCGAAGGATGCGGAGGCGGCGAAGAACGGCACCAAGCTGTCGCGCGGCGCGAACTTCCAGTGCGTGATGTCGGGCACGCCGATCGCGCCCGACTACACTTATGCGGAGGCTAACGCTGGTCGCATGAGTGCGCGGCTGATGGCGATCGTGGCCGAAGGCGAGCGCGGGCGGGTGTACCTCGCGCCGACGGCAGAGCACGAAGCGACGGCACGCAAGGCGAAGCCGGAGTGGAAGCCAGAAGTTGCGATGCCGGACAACCCGCGGTGGTTTTCTCCGCCGCTTTACGGGCTCAAGACCTACGGCGACCTCTTCACGCCGCGCCAGCTCGTGGCGCTGACGACCTTCTCCGACCTCGTGGCCGAAGCGCGCGAGCGGGCGAAGCGCGACGCGCTGGCCGCCGGCATGGCCGACGACGGCAAGCCGCTGCGCGAGGGTGGCACCGGCGCGGCGGCGTACGCGGAGGCAGTAGCGGTGTACCTGACCTTTGTCCTGTCCCGTGCCGCCGACTACAACTCGACCATTGCGACATGGCGACCCAAGGACAGCGCCATGCGATCGAGTTTGGCGAAACAAGCGATCCCGATGAGTTGGGACTTCGCCGAGGGTTCGTTTTTTGGCGGGTCAAGCGCGGGCTTTGCCGAGTGCGTAGAGGTGATCGCTTCGGTTGTGTCGATCGCGCTTATGAGCGGAAAGGGGCAGGCAGTGTTAGCCGACGCAGCGGGTGACCATTCGATCTCGGATCGGATTGCGATCCGAAGCACGGACCCGCCCTACTTCGACAACATCGGCTACGCGGACTTGTCCGACTTCTTCTACGTCTGGTTGCGTCGGACACTGCGGCCCGTCTTCCCCGAGTTATTTGCGACGCTTGCCGTGCCTAAAGTTGAGGAACTCGTCGCGACGCCCTACCGGCATGGGAGCAAAGAAAAGGCGGAGGCCTTCTTCCTCCACGGAATGACGCGGGCAATGCACCTTCTCGCCGAGGGGGCGCACTCTGTCTATCCGCTGACGATCTATTACGCGTTCAAGCAGGCTGAGCACGAGATCGGTACTGGAACCGCCAGCACGGGCTGGGAGACGTTCCTCGACGCGGTCATCCGCGCCGGCCTCGCGATCACGGGTACGTGGCCCGTGCGCACTGAAGGTGACAATCGCCAGGTGGGTATCGACGCGAACGCCCTCGCCTCCAGCATCGTTCTCGTCTGCCGCCCGCGCCCTGCGAACGCCCCCACCGTCACCCGTCGCGAATTCCTCACCGCGCTGAAGTCGGAACTGCCCGCCGCGCTCGCACACCTGCAACGCGGCAACATCGCCCCGGTCGATCTGGCGCAGGCCGCGATCGGCCCCGGAATGGCGGTCTTCACCTGCTACGCGAAAGTGCTCGACGCCGAAGGCAAGCCGATGTCCGTGCGGGAGGCGCTCGCGCTGATCAATCAGACCCTCGACGAAGCACTGGCCGAACAGGAGGGCGACTTCGACGCCGACAGCCGCTGGGCGCTGGCGTGGTTCGAGCAGCATGGCTTCGCCGAAGGCGAATACGGCGTGGCCGAGACGCTGTCGAAGGCCAAGAACACCAGCGTCGAAGGCATGAAGGAAGCCGGTATCGTGAAGTCGGCGCGCGGCAAGGTCCGACTGCTCAAGCCCGACGAACTGCCCGCCGACTGGGATCCCGCCGAAGACGCCCGCCTAACCGCCTGGGAAACCGTGCACCAGCTTGTGCGCGCGCTCGAAGCCGGCGGCGAAGCTGCCGCCGCCGAACTCGTCGCCAAGCTCGGCACGAAAGCCGAAACCGCGCGCGAACTGGCCTATCGCCTGTACACGATCTGCGAGCGCAAGAAGCGCGCCGCGGAGGCGCTGTCGTACAACGCGCTCGTGCAAAGCTGGCCGGAGATCGTGCGGCTTGCGGGAGAATCCGCCTTGCGCGCCGAGTCGCCGGCGCAAGGAGCGCTGCTGTGATCCGTCGCGTGCGGATTCGCGGCTACAAGTCGCTGCGCGATGTCGCTGTCGAACTGCGTCCGCTCTCGGTGCTGTTCGGTCCGAATGCCGCGGGCAAGAGCAATTTTCTCGACGCGCTGCAGCTCCTGTCGCAGATGGTGACCAGCCGTACGCTGAAGGACGCATTCGAGCCGCCTTACCGCGGCACGCCACTGGAATCCTTCTCTTTCGGGGCCGAGGGGATTGCCGGGGCCTTGAAGAAGGAGAAGCTCGACTTCGAGATGGAAGTGGATGTCGAGCTGTCGCCGCGCACCGTCGAACGCGTCGAGCAGCAGATCGCCGAGATGCGCTCCGGCAACGGCGGCGACGGCAAGCGCACCGGCGCCGTCAAGGAGAAATTGCTGCGCTACCGGCTGCGGGTCGAGATCCTGCCGCGCTCCGGGATCCTGCGGGTCGCCGATGAATCTTTGGCAGCGCTGCGCGAGGACGGCCAAGTCAAGGCTTCGCGCAACGCGTTCCTGGAGCGACAGGGGCAGCGGCTGCACCTGCGTCTCGAAGGCCAGGCGCATCCGACTTACCACGAGCTCGGCCTCGATCACACGCTGGTGTCACGGCCGCTGTATCCGCCGCACTACCCGCACATCACCGCGTTTCGCCAGGAGCTGGACGACTGGTCGTTCTTCTACTTCGAGCCGCGCGAGCGGATGCGCGCAGTGAACCCGGTCAAGGAGGTCCGGCACATCGGGCTGATGGGCGAGGAGCTCGCCGCTTTCCTGAACACCCTGCGCGCGGTCGATCCGCGGCAGTTCACGGCGATCGAGAAGGCGCTGCGGACGCTGGTGCCGCGGGTCGAAGGCATCGACGTGGCGCCGAACGCGATCGGCGAAGTCGAGCTGAAGCTGCAGGAAGATGGAATTTCCGTGCCTGCTCGCCTCGTCTCCGAGGGCACATTGCGCATGCTCGGCCTGCTGGCGGTGGCGAGCAGCAAGGAGCCGTCGACGCTGATCGCGTTCGAGGAGCCGGAAAACGGCATCCACCCGCGCCGCATCCGCTTGCTGGCTGAGTTCCTCAAGACCCGGGCAGCGAGCGGCAACACCCAGTTCGTCGTCACGACGCATTCGCCGCTGCTGCCCGATCTGCTGCCGCCCGAGAGCCTGTATGTCTGCCGCCGCCGGGACACTGGCACGGCCGTCGAGCACTTCGACGACATCGGACCGGTGTTCAGGCGCGAGCGGATCGATCGCGCGCTCGACGAAGACGAGGAACCCGAGCCGGTGTCAGCCCGCATGATCCGCGGGGACTTCGATGGCTGAGCTGATGCTGATCGCCGAGGACGACGCTCAGGAGCGCTTGGTTGGGGCACTGGTGCAACGCATCGTCCGGGAGGAGGGGCACCCGGTTGCGCTTCGTGTGCGCAGCAACTTCGGGGGACTGCCGATGGTTCTGAAGGAACTGCGATCCTTTGCTCGGCAGGTGGAACGTGGGCTGATCGATCCGCCGGATCTCGTCGTGGTCGCGCTCGACGCAAACTGTCACGGCGCGGAATCCCGCCGGCAGTCGATCGACGAGCAGGCAGGAGAAGCTCTGCGGGACCGGCTGATCCGCGCCGTCCCGGACCCGCACATCGAGCGCTGGTACCTTCTCGACGGCGCCGCATTCAAGACCGTGCTCGGGCAAGGCTGCGGCGCGCCCGACCTCAAGTGCGAGAAGGACCGCTACAAACGGCTTCTGAACGACGCGATCCGCGCTGCCGGCGTGGAGCCATTGCTCGGAGGCGTCGAGTACGCTGAGGATCTAGCCGCCAACATCGACCTGCGCCGCGCCGGCCGCAGCGACGCTGCGTTCGAGGCGTTCGTGAGCGAAATGCGCGCCAGCGCGCGACGATTGGGCAGGTGAGACCCCGGCGGGCAACAGGCCATTGAACCGCAACAAGCGATGAGCACCAGACTTCCGATCGACTCCGAGACGCTGGCCGATTTGTGCCGTCGACATCGAATCCGCAGGCTCTCGCTGTTTGGCTCGTATCTGAAGGGCACCGCGCGGCGCGACAGCGACATCGACCTGCTGGCGGAATTCGAACCCGACGCAGACATCACGCTGTTCGACATGGCGCGCATCGAGATCGAGCTGTCGGGTTTGCTCGGCGGGCGCAAGGTGGACCTGCGCACCCAGGGGGAGTTGAGTCGCTACTTTCGCGACGAAGTCGTTCGTACGGCCAAGCCGCTGTATGTCGCCGGCCAAGACGTTGATGCGCGAACAATGGCTCAGACTGAATCGAGGTTGACGATGAATCCCGCATTGGTGAGCGAAACGGTCGAATGCCTGCGACGGGCCCTGCCTGCGGGTTCACAGATCATCGTGTTTGGCTCGTACGCGCGTGGCGACGCGAGGGCCGACAGCGATCTCGATCTACTGGTCGTTGAGCCGGAAGTGGCTGACCACGCGGCGGAAACGGTTCGGCTTTCAGTGTTGCTCGGGCGCCGGCTGTTGCCGGCGGACGTCGTGGTGATGAGCCGGAGCACGTACGAGAGCGAGCGCGCGGTGCCGAACACGCTCGCATACCGAGCTGCCCGCGAGGGGAAGGTGCTTGAGCTCGCCGGCTGATCTTGCTCGTGCGCTGCTGCGAAAGGCGGCCGACGATCTTTACGTCGCGCAGCGGCTTGCGTCGGACGCCAACGCGCCCGTCTGGATCCTGGGTTTTCACGCGCAGCAGGCGGTCGAGAAGGCGCTGAAAGCGGTGCTATCGCTTCATCGCATCGAATACCCGCGGACGCACAACTTGGTGATGCTGCTCGAACTGCTCCGGCGCGCGGCGATCGCAGCTCCGCCGGATGACAACGAGCTTGCCCGCTTGATTCCTTTCGGCGTCATCGCGCGGTACGAGGCCGCGCTGGGCGCCGCGGAGATCGACATCGACCGGCAATGGGCGGTTGATGTCGCCCAGCGCACGACCCAATGGGCTGAAGAGGTCGTGAGCACGGACAGAGACACTTCGCCCGACGATCGGTAGACCCATGGCGATCACGAATCACGAACGCGTCGGCAAGAGCATCGAACTGCTGCGTGCGGGGCTGGCCTCCTACGTCGAACGTGAGTTCACCAACGCCTACAAGGATCGCGCGGCTGCCGAGGCGCGCCGCCTGCTACCGGCCGACGACCGGATCAACGGCAACCGGCCGATCGCGCAGTGGGATGCGGCCGTGCTGCTCAAAGTGATGTGGGACGCGTGGAACGAGGTGTTCGGCCGCACGCTCGGGCGAGCGGAGCGCTCGCTGGTGCAGGAGCTGCGCGAGACGCGCAATCGCTGGGCGCATCAGCAGGCGTTCTCCGGCGACGACGCGTACCGCGCGCTCGATTCGGCACATCGGCTGCTGCTTGCGGTATCCGCGCCGCAGGCCGAGGTGCTCGAGCAGATGAAAACGGAGCTGCTGCGCGTGCGCTTCGACGAGCAGACGCGCGGCGAGCGGCGCAAGACGGCAGGCACCGCGATCGAAAGCCAGGCCGCCGCGGCGCTCAAGCCGTGGCGCGAGGTCGTGACCCCGCACAAGGACGTGGCCAGCGGCCGCTATCAGCAGGCCGAGTTCGCCGCTGACTTGTGGCAAGTGCACCTGGGCCAGGGCACGGACGAATACAAACACCCGGGCGAGTTCTTTCGCCGCACGTTCCTCACCGAAAGCCTGAAGCGGCTGCTGGTGGGCGCGGTGCAGCGGCTCGGCGGCAGCGGCGGCGATCCGGTCGTGCAGTTGCAGACCAACTTCGGCGGCGGCAAGACGCACTCGATGCTCGCGCTGTATCACCTGTTCGGAGGCGCTACGCCCGGCGAACTGGCCGGCGTAGACGCGGTGCTTGCCGAGGCCGGCGTCAAGCAACTGCCCAAGGCGAAGCGGGTGGTGCTGGTGGGCAACAAGATCTCGCCGGGCAATCCGGTAACGAAGCCCGACGGAACCGTGGTGCACACGCTATGGGGAGAACTTGCCTGGCAACTCGGCGGCAAGAAGGCGTATGCGCGGATCGCGAAGGACGACGAGCGGGCGACCAGCCCCGGGGACGTGCTGCGGGAACTGTTCAACGAATACGCGCCGTGCCTGATCCTCATCGACGAGTGGGTGGCCTATGCGCGGCAGTTGCACGACGCGGCGGATCTGCCGGCCGGCAGCTTCGAGACTCAGTTCACGTTCGCGCAGGCGCTGACGGAGTCCGCGAAGCTCGCCAAGAACTGCCTGCTGGTGATTTCGTTGCCGGCCTCGGATACCGCCGGCTCGCCGCACACGCAGGCCGACGATGTCGAGGTCGGCGGCGTGCGCGGGCGCGAGGCGCTGGACCGGCTGCGCAACGTGGTCGGGCGGGTGGAGTCCTCCTGGCGGCCGGCCAGCGCGGAAGAGGGTTTCGAGATCGTGCGGCGGCGGCTGTTCGAGCCGATGGTGCAGCCCGATCAGTTCAAGGGCCGCGACGTGGTCGCGCGCGAGTTCTACGAGCTGTATCGAACGCAGCATCAGGAGTTTCCGCCCGAGTGCCACGACCCGGACTATGAGAAGCGCATCAAGGCCGCGTACCCGATCCACCCGGAGATCTTCGACCGGCTGTACAACGACTGGTCGACACTGGTGAAGTTTCAGCGCACGCGGGGCGTGCTGCGGCTGATGGCGGCGGTGATCCACAGCCTGTGGGAGAAGGGCGACCGCAACCCGCTGATCCTGCCGTCGATGATCCCGATCGACGATCCGCGCGTGCAGTTCGAGCTGACGCGGTATCTGTCGGACAACTGGGTGCCGGTGATCGAAAAGGACGTGGACGGCCCGAATTCGCTGCCGCTGCGCATCGACGGCGAGGTGCCGAACCTCGGCAAACTCGCTGCCACGCGGCGCGTGGCGCGCACGATCTACCTCGGCTCGGCGCCGCTGACGCAGGCGGCGCATCGCGGCCTGGAAGACCGGCGCGTGAAGCTCGGCTGCGTGATGCCGGGTGAGAGCCCGGCCGTGTTCGGCGACGCGCTCCGGCGGCTGGCGAGCGCGGCCACGTATCTGTACGCGGATGGACCGCGCTACTGGTACTCGACGCAGCCGACGGTCACGAAGCTTGCGGAGGACCGTGCCGAGCAACTGAAGCGCGACCCGGACAAGGTCGCGCACGAGCTGGATCAGCGTCTGCGCGCCGATCTGAAGAAGACAGGGGAGTTCGGCCGCATCCATGCGCTACCGCGCTCGGGCGCCGACGTTCCTGACGATCTGGATGCACGCCTCGTGGTGCTCGGCGTCGAGTATCCGTACAGCAAGGAGCCGGGCAATGCGGCGGAGCTTGCGGCGAAGGCTATTCTCGAGACGCGCGGCAACACGCCGCGGCTGTATCGCAACACGCTCGTCTTTCTCGCGGTGGACAAGACGCGCTGGCAGGATCTGGACGAGGCAATCCGAAAGTACCTGGCGTGGCAGTCGATTCTTGGCGAGAAGGAGGCGTTGAATCTCGACCCGCATCAGGTCAAGCAGGCCGAAACGCAGAAGCAGGCGGCCGATGGCTCGGTGACGGCTCGTCTGCCCGAGGCGTACCAATGGCTGCTGGTGCCGACGCAGAAGGATCCGGCCTCGCCGGTCGAATGGCAGGCGATCCGGCTTTCGGGAGCGGATGCGCTGGCGGTGCGCGCGAGCAAGAAGCTGAAGAACGAGGAACTGCTGATCGCGAGCTTCGGTCCGACCCGGCTGCGGATGGAACTGGACCGCGTGCCGCTGTGGCGGGGCGATCACGTGGCGATCCGGCAGCTCACGGAGGACTTCGCGAAGTACCCGTACCTGCCGCGCCTGGCCGACCCGGGCGTGTTGGCGCAAGCGGCGCGCGATGGCGTGGCGCTGCTCACTTGGGAGAACGACTCATTCGCCTACGCGGAAAGCTTCGACGAACCGGCGGGCCGGTATCGTGCTCTGCGTGCGGGAGCAGGTCTCGCGGTCGGCGATGACGCGCCGGGACTGCTGGTCAAACCGGACGTCGCCCGGCGCCAGATGGATGCCGAGTCAGCGGCAAGGACGGGAGCATCAGACCGCAGTCCCGCCGAACAAGGGGATCGCCGCGCAGAACAAGGCGAGGACTCGGTTGCTGACACTGGCGGCGGGCGCAAAGAACCCGCGAAGCCGCGCCGATTCCACGGCACCGTGGTTCTCGACGCCGCGCGCGTCGGCCGCGACGCCGGGCGCATCGCCGAAGAAGTGATCGCGCATCTGCAGGTGCTTCCAGGCGCACAGGTTCGCGTGACGCTTGAAATCGACGCCGAGATTCCTGCGGGCGCGCCCGATAACGTGGTGCGCACGGTGACGGAGAACAGCCGGACGTTGAGGTTCACGAGTCACGGGTTCGAGGCGGAGTAGGGCAGTTCAGCTCAACGAGGCGTTCCGACGCTGGCGTCGGGGCCGACCTCAAAGCACCGATCGAGCATCTCTTTCACCAGGGCATAGATCCCGGGCCGTCGCGCTTCGCGGGGCCCGGCGATGTTCAGGAGTTCGAAACGGCGCTCGCTTAGCCACACGACGATTTCCCGGGCTGCAGCTTGGCGCTCCGTTGCATCAAGCTGCACGACACGATACGGCTTACGCATCCGCTTCGCCAAATGCAGCGTCTGCAGCGTACCGCCGTCCAGCGCGCCCGCATTCAGGATCAACGTCGCGTCGCTGTCGCGCACGTTCAGGCGCGTGCGCTTGTGATAGGCGGCCGAAAGCGTCTCGCGCAGTTGATAAAAGGGGGCGATCGGACCATCTTCGGCAAGACGCCCCTGCGGGCACCAGCCGCCGTGCGGGATGCGGTGGATGCAGGCCCAGTCGAGTGCTGCACGGTCCACTCCGGTCTGTCCGCCTGAGATGATCATCCGCGGCAGCCATGCCGGCGGCAGCCGGAACAAGCCGCTGCGCGCCGGCTCCTTGCGCAGCGAGCCATCGCGGAGAACCTCACGGCGCTCGTCCAGATACACGTTCGGATCTTCGATCGGCTTCTCGTAGAACACTCGCGCCGCCGCGCCGAGTTCGTTCTTCAGCCGCCACGCCAGCTCGATGCCTCGCTCGTGATACGCGATCCAGTCCAGCGCCACGACGCTCGATTCCACGAATGCGAACGCGGCGCACTCGAACTCGCGTTGCCAGTCGGTGAACGCCGCGTGCAGCGCGTCGCTGATCGGGTGGTCGCCGGCCCAACTCGCCGTATCGGCGCAGTTTGGGCCGAGCGCCGCGGTTCCCTCGCGATTGATCCACGCGTACGCGCCGCCGTAATCCGGCATGACCGTGTAGTGAACTCCGCGTTCAGGCGTCCTCATCGGCTTTGCGCGGCAACCATAGCAGCCGCGGCACCGCATCGTCATCCGCGAACAGCAGCGCGTTCTGCCTGAACCGCACGGCCAGTTCGCGCGCGGTCGCGAGCGCGATGCCGAGCGCGAGGAACGAGGGTTCGGCGGGCCAGGCGCCGGTCGGATCGATCGCCTCGCCTTCGAAGACGAAGGCGTCGGCAGCCACGAGCGCGGCGCGCAGCGCCTCGTTGGCCGCGCGGTTGGCGACCTCCGAGGTGCGCACGCTGTAGGGGTTGCAGGCGGTCAGATAGGCGGCGGTGGTCACGCCGTGCCGGCGCATCAGCGCCGCGAGCGGCGCGGAGGCGACCTCGACACGCAGGTCGAACGGCGAGTGGCCTGCGTGCACGCGATAGCGCGTGGCGCGGTAGGCGGCATCGTAGCGGGCCGCGTCGTCCATGCAAGGTGCTCGGTTCAGCCGCGTGTGGGTGATGGGCTGCCGCGGGGTTCGCCCTTCGACTGGCCCGTTGAACGCATTCCAGGCCGCGTCAGGGCGAATGGGCCATGCGCCGGCGTCGCCGGTCGGCAGCTTCATTGTCCGACCTGCGCGTCGGCGCTGAAGGCGCTCAGGTGGACGATGCGGTCCTTCGCGCACAGCGCGGCCGCATGCAGCCCGTCGCCTTCGATGCGCAGGTCGGTGCCGGTGGCGACGGCGGGGTAGGCGGTGTGCGGTGCGGCGGCGATGCGCGCGAGCAGCGCTCGGATCTCGGCAAGGCTCGGCGCGGCCGGCCGCGCGGTCTCGCCGTCGCGCTCGATCGCATCGAACGCGTAGCTGTCGACGAGCTTGGGCAGCAGCTTTGCCAGCGTGAACGGCGTGTCGAACAGATCGAGCCCGGCCAACGCGCCGTCGACGAAGAACGCCGCACCGACCTGCCGCGGCTGCGGTGTGAAGGCTGTGCGGTTCGCGCGCAGGCGGTCTTCGGCGTGGTCGTAGACATCGTGCAGCGAGCGCGATTCGGAGCGGCACGCGAAGGCGCGCATCTTGTCGTCGATCGACGCCCACACGTCGGACTGGATGTCGCCGCCGGCGCGGCGGCCCGCCTCGCGCATCGAGGCCGAGACCCCGCGCATCTTGGCCCAGCGCGCGCTGGCGTGCAGCTTGCGCCGGCCGCTGGCAAACCGCTGCGAGCGCCACGACCAGCGGCCGGCCTCCACGCACGAGACCGGGATCGTCAGCTGCTGGCCCGCTGCCACCAGGATCGTGAGGTTCAGCACGCGGTTCTGCTTGGCGCCGACGAGCTCCTCGCCGTCGACGAGCAGGATGTCGCGGTCGGCGCGGTTGCGAAAGGCGAGTTCCGGCACCGAGCCGCCCTGCGAGATTTCGGTCACTTCCGCCAGCCCGGCGTCGAGCGCGTCGTCGAGCAGCAGGTAATCGGGCGCGGCGGGTGCCGTCGCGAGCAGCGGCACCATCGTCAGGTGCGCCGAGCTGATCGGCGTACCGATCTCGAGCGAATCGAGCGTCCTGGAAAGAAGCTGCATGGCGGGCCCCCGGCGGGTGATTGGCGACGGAGGCACTGTCGGCTGCGGGAGGCTCAGGACGTGAGCCTTGCGCGAGAGAGGATCCGATCGACGCGAATGCGTGATGTGCCTGCACTGTGAACGGATAGAGGAGGCCAACTCAGGACCATGACGAATTACTACGACGACTGGAAGGAGCAGCCGCAGACCTGTCGTGCCTGCGGCTGGCAGAGTCGGGGCTGCGACCTGACGCAAGGCGAGGTGTTCGCCGAGCTGTTCGAGGTCTGCTGCCCGAAGTGCGGCGAGAAGGTGTTGACCGTGAGCTTTCCGACGATCGATGAATCGCGTCGCAACTGGGACAAGGTCTCGCCGGCGGACCGGATCGTGGTTGAGCTGGCTGAGCGCCGCCGGCAGGAGTTCGAGCGCCGCATGTTGCGCAGTCCGGAGCAGTTGCCGGATCTTCCTGGGAACGATCTGGTGCTCGTGTGGGACTACGAGGACCGCAACGGCCACGAGACAGTGATCCGGTTCGGCGCGCAGGAGCTGTGGCGTGAGCCGGCGTTCTTCGAAGGCTGCGAGCGCTTCGGGGAGATCGCCGAGATCTTGTTCGCAAAGTACGGCACACGGCTGCAGGATCTGGTGCCCACACGCGGTAGCCAGCTCTTTCTGTACGGCGACCGGATCGGCGCGCCGGCGCGGATCGAGAAGTTCCGGCAGCGGCTCGGACAGCGGCGGCGCACACCGTAGCCCTGAATCCACCGACGAACGCACGAATTCATCGCGGGCTCGCGCTCTGAGCCTGGCGCCTCGCACAGTTGCGTTCCCTTCACTCGCGCTCGACGGGCGACATGCGCGGCGGGCCAGCCTTCTTCGGTCTTCGGAGGAGATATCGATGCGAACGACCATTGCGAAACTCACGGCAACCCTCATCGCACCTCTGTCCCTCGTCCTTGCCGCCTGCGGCGGTGGAGGAGGCGGCGGCGGCAGCACACCGGCCACGTCGCCACCGCCCGCACAGACTTCCGGCGCCGAGGGCTTCTGGAGCGGCACCACGTCGAGCGGCTTCAGCATCCTCGGCGCGGTGCTGGAGAACGGCGAGTACTGGGTCATGTACTACGCGAACGGCGTGCTGTACGGCGTCGTGCAGGGCACCGGCACCTCGAGCAACGGCAACTTCACGTCGACCAACGGCCTCGACTTCTATCTCGGCGGGACCGTCACGCCGGTGGCCGTGTCGGGCAGCTACCGCGAGCGTGCGTCGCTGCAGGGCGTGGTCACGCCGCAGGCGGGCGGCGCGCCGGTCACGTTCACGGCGGCGTACGACGCGAGCTACGAGACGCCGGCCACGGCAGCCGCCGTGAGCGGCGTCTGGCGCGGGCGGCTCGCCAACGGCGAGACGTACACCATCAACGTCGGTGCCAGCGGCGCCTTTACCGGTGCGGGTTCTTCGGGCTGCACCTTCAGCGGTTCGATCGCGCCGCGTCCGTCGGGCAAGGCGGTCTACAACGTGTCGGTCACCTTCAACGGCGGCGTATGCCTGCTCGGCACGCAGACGATCACCGGCATCGCCGTCGTCGCCGGCAGCGGCGCTTCGCAGGCACTGTACGCGGCCGCGCTCAACAGTACGCGTTCTTCCGGATTCGTCCTGATCTCGACGCGCTAGGACGCGGCAGCGACATCCGCTTCGGCCGGGCTCACCCCAATTTGCCGGGTGAGCCCGGCCGATTTCCGCCTGCATGCTGATGCGCGCGTTCGCTAGCCTGTTCGCCTGCCTTCTGGACGGGATGCCGATCTGCATGAACCAGACCGAGCGCTACTACCGGATCGACCAACTGATCAACGAGCGGGGGCTCGTCTCGTTTGCGGACCTGATGCGCGAGCTGGAGGTGTCGCGCGCCACGCTCAAGCGCGATCTGGCGCATCTGCGGGAGCGGCTGAACGCACCGATCGTCTTCGACCGCGACGCCGGCGGCTACCGCTACGACAAGCACGCGGTCGGCCCGCGTTTCCAGCTGCCCGGGCTGTGGTTCTCCGCCGACGAGTGTCTGGCGCTGATGACGATGCACCAGATGCTCGACGCGCTGGATGCCGGCGGGCTGCTCGGCCCGCACATCAAGCCGCTGACGGAGCGCCTGTCCAAGGCGCTGGGCAGCGACGCCGCGCCGGCGAAGGAGGTGCTCAAGCGCGTGAAGCTGCTGCCCTCGCAGCAGCGGCGGGTCGCGCTCAAGTGGTTCGAACTGGTGGGCAAGGCGCTGATGACTCGCCGCCGGCTCGAGATCGACTACTTCACGCGCTACAAGAACGAGCACTCCAGGCGCGAAGTCTCACCGCAGCGACTGGTGCACTACCGCGGCAACTGGTATCTCGATGCCTGGTGCTACAAGTCGGAGGGCGTGCGCATGTTCTCGCTCGACTCGATCGAGAACGCCCGGCTGCTCGACGTGAAGGCGAAAGAGGTGTCGCTCAAGCAGGTCGACGAAGAAACCGCGCGCGGCTACGGCATCTACCGCGGCACGAAGCTGCAATGGGCGACGCTCGTCTTCTCACCCGAGGCCGCGCGCTGGGTGCGCTCGGAGATCTGGCACGACCAGCAGCAGGGCCGCGAGCTGCCCGACGGCCGCTACGAACTGAAAGTCCCGTACGCGGATTCGCGCGAGTTGGAGATGGACGTGCTGAGACATGGGGAGAACGTGGAGGTTGTCGAACCCCCCGAACTCAAGCGGCGGATTGGCGAGCGGCTGAGAGCAGCCGTGACGCGGTACGCGTGAGCGATGGCGAGCTGGTTTCGACGGAGGCTCACGCCGTGAGCCTCGATGCTGGTGCAATCCGCGACGTTGGACCGACGTTTCCGAGATTCAAGATTCGCCCGTCTGCCACGGCCGGTTTTCACTGAACCCCGGAGGAGCGCCCTTGAACGATTCACTACCGGATGTCGCCCGCGCGATCAACGAAGAAGAGGCGGCGCCCCTGTACATCAACCTCGTCGTGTCCGATGCGGAAACGGCGGAAGCGTTGCGGGAACATCCCGAGGGCAGGCAACGCACACAGTTCGCGCAGACGGCGCTGAAGGTGGGTGTGCTCGCGCTCCGGGCCGCCCGAGGGAGCGTCGACGCCGCTGCCGTGCGCAACGAGTCGGAGCGGCTGTTGGCTCTGCTGGGCGAGCGGCTCGAGAAGCATCGCGAGCTCGTCGACTCGGTGGTCAGTCGCACGCTGGCCAGTTACTTCGACCCTCGGTCGGGTCAGTTCACCGATCGCGTGGCTCGTCTCGTCGCGGAAGACGGCGAACTCGCCGCCGTGATCCAGCGCAAGGTGGCCGAAGCAAGCCAAGGTATTGACGAAGTGCTTTCAGCACATCTCGGCGAAGGCAGCCCCCTGCTTGCGTTGTTATCCCCGGGCGAGGGCAACCAGCTGGTCGGCGCGATCCGCGCCAGCATCGACAACACGATCAAAGCGCAGTCAGAGGCCGTGCTGTCGCAGTTCAGCCTCGACAACGAGAGCGGCGCGCTGCGGCGCTTCCTTGGGGAGCTGACGGCGAAGCACGGTGATCTGCAACGTGCATTCGCCGAGCAAGTGGAAGCCGTCGTCGACGAGTTTTCGTTGGACAAGGAGGGCAGCGCGCTATCGCGTCTGGTTAACCAGGTGCAGAAGGCGCAGCTTCAGATCTCCAGCGAATTGTCGCTGGACAATCACGGTTCGGGGTTGTCGCGCCTTGCGCGGCTCGTGAATGACCATTACGAAGCTCAGGCCAAACAGGCGCAAGGCTTCCAGGAGCGCGTGCTCGCCGTACTCGAGCGCATCGACGTGCGGCGCACCGAGCAGGCGCGCTCGACGACGCACGGGCGGGTGTTCGAGGAAGCGGTTGGTGAGGCTCTGCGGCGCTTGGTGCAGCCGGCCGGCGATGTCCTGGAGGCGGTCGGCCAGACCACGGGCGTTGTTCCGCGGAGCAAAGTCGGCGATTTCGTGCTCACACTGTCGGATGATTCGGCCGCGCCCGGCGCGCGCATCGTCATCGAGGTGAAGGAGGATGCGTCATACCGGCTGGCCGACACGCTCCGCGAAGCGGACGAGGCGCGGACGAACCGCGCTGCGGGAATTTGCGTATTCGTGCATTCGAAAAAATCAGCTCCGGCCGACATCGCGCCGTTTGCCCGATATGGCCAGAACCTGGTGGTCGTCTGGGACGCCGACGACGAAGCGACAGACGTTGTGCTCCATGCCGCACTGACCTGCGCAAAGGCGCTGTCGGTGCGCAGCGCGCGGCGCTCGAGCGCAGAGTCGGCGAGCATGCAGCGGATCGATGAGGCGATCGCGGCGATCAAGAAACAGATCGACGGGTTCGCCGAGATCCGCACGAGCGCAAGTACGGTCGCCAAGGCTGCGGAGAGAATTGACGACCGCGCGCGCATCATGGCCGAACAGATCGGCCGGCAGACGGACGCGTTGGTGGAGCAGGCCGCGTCGCTCAAGGCAAGGGATGCCGAACAATGACGATCGTGCGGTGGCACGATCCGAAGGGAGAATCATTGGCAGCGGTCGGACTGGACGGCGGCAGGACTACCAAGGGGGCGGCGTTTGTATCGGGTTGAAGGCGAGGTTCTCTACTCCGCGTCGGACTTGGTCAACTTCCTGGATTGCGAGCACATCACCACGCTCGATCTGCTTGACCTCGAGACGCCATTGCCGAAGAGCGAAGACGACGACGAGGCCAGGCTCGTCCAGGCCAAAGGACAGTTGCACGAAGCGGCCTACCTGCAGCACCTGAAGGCGAAGCACGTCGATCTGGCCGAGATTGATGCTGGATCAGATCTCGTCGCCGGATTGCGGGCCACGCAGCAGGCAATGCAGGCGGGTGCAGAGGTCATCTATCAGGCGGCCCTGCGCGACGGCAATCTGATCGGCCATGCGGACTTCCTGCGACGCGTGTCCAGGCCATCGAGACTCGGCGGTTACAGCTATGAGGTGATCGACACCAAGCTTGCGCGCAGCGCCAAAGGCAAGTTCATCATCCAGCTTGCCTTCTATTCCGAGCTTCTCGCCAAGGTGCAAGGCGTTGTCCCGTCGATGATGCACATCGTGCTTGGCGACGGCACGGAACAAAGCTTCCGAGTGGTGGACTATGCCCGCTATTTCGACGGGCTCAGGGCACGCTTCCTGCGGCGCGTGGAACAAGGGTCAGGTGGCGCGGCAACGTATCCGGATCCCTGCGCGCGGTGCGCACTGTGCCGCTGGCGGGAACTGTGCGAGGCGCGACGGATCGATGACGATCACTTGTGCCAAGTGGCGGGCATCAGCAGATTGCAGGCCAAGCGCCTGCAGGCTGCGGGCGTGTCGACCCAGACCGCTCTCGCACAATTGCCACCGCCAGCCAAGCTGCCAAGACTGGCGCCCGAAACACTGGCGAAGCTGCGCCTGCAGGCGGCCCTGCAACTGAAGGCGCGACAGGACGGCGGCCGTCATCTTGAGCTTGTACCCGCCACGGATGACGATGGTCGTGCGCGTGGCTTTGCGAGATTGCCCCGGCCGGATCCCGGCGATCTGTTCTTCGACATGGAGGGCGACCCGTACGAGGACGGTGGCCTCGAGTACCTGTTCGGCTTCTATCACCTCGAAGGCGGCAAGGGACGCCACACGGCATTCTGGGCGCACTCGCGCGAGGAGGAAAAGCGAGCGTTCGAGGCGGCGATCGACTTCATCTCCGATCGGCTGCGCAAGCACCCAAGCGCCCACGTTTACCACTACGCGCACTATGAGCCGACTGCGCTCAAGCGCCTCATGTCGCTGCACGCGACGCGCGAGGCGGACATGGATGGGCTGCTGCGCGCCGAGAAGTTCGTCGATCTGTACAAGGTCGTGCGCGAGTCGTTGCGGATCTCGGAACCGTCGTACTCGCTGAAGGACGTAGAACGCTTCTACTTGAAGGAGGAGCGCGCAGGCGATGTCCGCAGCGCGGGTGCGAGCATTGTCCAATACGAGTGCTGGAAGGAGACCGGCGACTCGGCAATTCTCGAAGAGATCGCGCGCTACAACCGCGATGACGTGCATTCCACGTGGGCACTGCGCGAGTGGTTGTTGAAGCTGCGCCCGTCCGCACTACCGTGGGCCAGGAATGGTCAGGGCGCGGGCGACGAAGCGGCTCGAAAGTCGTCCGCGACGGTCACCGAGTTCGAGATGCGGCTGGAGATCTATCGCGGAAAACTGCTCGTTGGATTGCCCGCTGATCGAATGCAATGGGGCGCGGATGAGCATTTGCGCGAGCTGACCTTCCACCTGCTCGCGTTCCATCGGCGCGCTGCGAAACCGGAGTGGTGGGGCATGTTCGATCGCCAGGACCGACCGGCCGAAGAGCTGATGGACGATCCAGAGTGTCTGGGCGGCTTGAGGCGGGATCCCGACAACCCGCCGTACAAAGATGGCCGATCGATCGTCTACACGTACCTGTACCCCGAGCAAGAGACAAAGCTGAAGGACGACGACGATGCGGTCGTAACCGCCAGCCTCATCCCGGTTTCGAAGCTGAAATTCGACATCGCTTCCAAGCGCGTGAACTTCCGAGTATCGGGGAAGTCCGACCCGCTGCCCGATCGAATCTCACTCGGTCCGACGAAGCCCGTCAATGCCACCGCGCTCGAGGCGGCAGTTTGGCGCTTTGCGGATTCCATCATCGCGGGCGAGGATCGCTATCGCGCGGTGGTTGCATTGCTCAAGCGCGAACTGCCGTGCCTGCGCGACCGCCGGCGTGGCGACGCCATCGTCGAGGAGGCAGCGCCCTTGCTTCCGCAAGCCATGGATGCCGCACTCCGGCTCGACCGGAGCTACCTTTTCATCCAGGGGCCGCCCGGCGCCGGAAAGACCTACACGGGTGCGCACGTGATCGTCGGGCTGCTCAAGGCGGGTCGCCGTGTGGGCGTGACCTCGAATAGCCACAAAGCCATCAACAACCTGCTGTCGAAGGTGGTCGAAGTTGCAGCGGAGCAGGGGCTACGTTTCTCAGGAGTGAAGAAGAGCACGGCGAACCGGCCGGAGACGTTCTTCGAAGGCTCGTTGATCGAAAACGAAACGAACAACGATGAGGTTGTCGACTCGAACGCGCTCCTGCTTGCGGGAACTGCGTGGCTCTTTGCCGACGAGCGTCTCGACGAGGCGCTCGATTACCTGTTCGTAGACGAGGCGGGGCAGGTGTCGCTTGCGAATCTGGTCGCGATGGGGACAGCCGCACGTAACATCGTGCTGCTGGGCGATCAGATGCAGCTTGGCCAGCCGATTCAGGGCGTCCATCCGGGGCGATCGGGCGAATCGGTACTTGAGTACCTTCTTGACGGCATCGCCACGATTCCACCGGAGCGCGGCATCTTCCTGAAGACGACGTGGCGCATGCATGCAGACGTCTGCCGCTTCATTTCGGACGCGGTCTACGACGGGCGACTGGAGCCCGAACCTGCGAACAACGTGCAGCGGCTTCTGCTCACGCCTGATGCGCATGCGGCGCTTTGTGCGACCGGGGTGCGGTTCCTGCCGATCGAGCACGATGGCTATTCGCAGACGAGCGAAGAGGAGGCCGAACTCGCCCGCGCGCTCTACGACAGCCTGCTTGCGCAGCGCTACCGCGACAAGCGCGGCATCGAGCACGCGATGACACTCGACAACATCCTTGTCGTCGCGCCCTACAACGCGCAGGTGAATCTGCTCAAGCGCGTCCTTCCGGAGGGTGCGCGCGTCGGCACCGTCGACAAGTTTCAAGGTCAGGAGGCAGAGGTCGTAGTCGTCTCCATGACGACTTCAAGCGGCGATTACCTGTCACGCCACGTCGAGTTCCTGTACAGCAAGAACCGCCTGAACGTCGCGATCTCGCGGGCGAAGTGTCTGGCGATTGTGATCGCCAGTCCAGCGCTGCTGACGATCAGGTGCGAGACGCCGGAGCAGATGGCGCTGGTGAACACGCTGTGCTGGGTAGCCGGCATGCGAGTGGACGTTCCATGTCAAACAGTAGATACGCAATGACGATCACAGATACTGCTCAAGCTGAACTGAATGCAATGGAAGCGGCAGGCGAGATTCGACGCGTGCCCCACCGTCGGCATCACATCAAGGTCTATGAGAGTTCGCGCGGCCTTGTCGCGCTGGAAACCAGCCGATCAAGCCGAAAGCGGGTGAGTGCGAAGCTCTGGTTCAGTTTTGATGTGGGGCTTCCAGATGCTGAGTTTTTCCCGGCAGGACGCGGTCGCACACATGCGCTAAAAGGGCTGTCAGTCGACGAGCACCATGATGCATGGGCAGTTCTTATCGATGATCATGCGCCCGATGCTAATCGGCAGCTTAAAGCGACTCTGGATGCGCTCAGAGCGGAGAGCGGAGTCGCACATGCCGACGTACTGAGTCCGGCAGATGCAACCAAGCGAGACGACGCTAGAGAGAAGAACGCCGGTGTCGATGGAGGGAAACGTGAAGGAAGCGTCGAGTCAGGCAACGCACCTCGCGACCGTGAGGATAGTTCCTTCGTTGAAGAGATCGCTACATATCAAGGTGATCCGGCGAAGCGGAGGGCGGTTGAGGAGTATGCAGTCTCAAGAGCAATAGAGCACTATAAGCACCGAGGCTTTCAAGTTGATGAACGCGGGCGACCATACGACCTGGACTGTTCGCATGAAGGCTTATGCATTCACGTTGAGGTGAAGGGAACGACGGGGGGCGGCGAGCGGATCATTCTCACGAGGAACGAAGTGCGTGACGCGAGGAATCCTCGATGGCGGTCCGACTTGTTCGTCGTACGTGGGATCCGCCTGACAGCCTGCGCGGGCCAGTGGATTGCGAGTGGAGGTGAGGTCGAGGTTCATGAAGATTGGGTGCCCGACGATGCCGATCTTGAGCCAACTCAGTTCGAGTATCGTTTTCGCCGCTCAACGTAACGCATGGTCGCGTGGCGTCGAAGTGGCGGTCTTCCGCCTACCTCTTTCGCAGCACGGCGCGGCTGCCCGGTCAACATGCGGACTCCAAGTTCGCACCATTGGGCGATGCTGTGCCGACGCCGTGGGGCGTGACCTCCGCGCGTGCGCACGCCTAGGGAGAAGCGCTCTGACCGTCCCAGCAAACATGGGACGCTGCCATTCAGCCGGCCCAAGGATGGTGGCTTGTGCCGCATTGCGCGACTCAACTGAGCGAGCAGTGCGAGCACTCTATGGCTACAGTGGTTCCCTCCGGCTGGCGCGAACTCGACGTCGCCGGCGCCGCGCTGCGCGAGATCGAAACGCTCGCGATCCTGGAGGCAGGGCTGCCCGATGCCCTGACGGTCTTCCACGGCGTGCACTGGACGCGCATCGACCGCGGCTATGCGGTGTTCGGCGAGATCGACTTCGTGATCGTCTCGCCCGGCGCGCGCGTGCTGCTCGTCGAGCAGAAATCGGGCTTCCTGTCGGAGACGTCCGAGGGGCTCGTCAAGAAGTACGAGGGGCGGGAGAAGCTCGTCGCCACGCAACTTGCCCGCACGCTCGATACGCTGCGGCGCCGGCTCGCACCCATCGCGCGCAACGCGCCGCTCGCGATCGACTACCTGCTGTACTGCCCCGACTACACGGTCCGCTGTCAGAACGTGCGCGCTGGTTCTTTGGTCCGTTCGTGCAACTCGAGGTGAAGCGCCTCGGCCGCTCCTCTGGCATAGCCGTGCCGCTCGAAGAACGCGAGCGCCGCCTCCATTACGGCTGCGTGGATTGCGCAGCTGGCGACGGTCCGGTCGACCCCGGGCAGGTACTCGGCGCGAATGTGCACAGCGAAGTCGAGCACGGCGTTGGCGAGGGCCTCGACGCAGCCGTCGCGCACGTCGTGCCCCGGACCGAAGCGCCCCCGGAGGTTCAGCCGCGCAACGCGCCGCGTGCCACGCACGCGCCGGCTGCCCGATTGCAGCGTGAACAACGACAGCCCCAGCGCGAGCGCTTCGACGGTCATCGCCTGACAGTCGACACGCGTGCGCTTTGCGCCAAAGTATCCTTGGGTGATCGCATCGAGCCACGTCCGCCAGGCAGTTTCCAGCATGGCGTGTTCGGAGTCGATGAGCCTGAAGCGCGGTGTATCCGCTGTCATCGCCTGTCGCTCTTCTTTACGGAGAGCGCGAGCCGCATTGGCTAGTGGATCCGGCGCGCGGTCTTTTCGGGTTGCGGTGGATCGGCGTACTCCAGCGGAGGCCAATCCAGCCTGAAGACGGTTTCGTCGCGTGCCAGCGCGCGCTGCCGGATCTGCCTGGCGTAGAAGCCGAGGGGTTCGTCGAAATCCGAGTCGAGCAGGCGGATGCAGGTCGCGAAACGGCCGAGCTCGCGCAGGGCTTCGGCCTTCTGCAGGCGATCGTCCGCATCCGCCTCCTCGAACAGCTCGAGGAGCGCTTCGAGGTTCGGCGCAAAGAGGGCGCCGTACTGCTGCTGGAACTCCGCGCCGCAGTGCTCCCAGTATGGCTTCCAGAACTGCTCCCACTGGGGGTTCCCCGGTAGCTTGCGCCGCGGTTCGTTCAGGCTGTGCCACAGCTCGATGCGCACGTGCCGCCGGCGGTCGCGCGCCGCGAAGCACGGATCGGTGATGGCCTCGGCAAGCACGTCGGTGTCCGGCGTTCCGATCAGGGGCGCGCGCTTCCACTCAGGCGCGACGTCCTGCTTCTTCTCTCCGCGGATCGAGCGGTAGAAGGGATCGTCGATTCGCCCCACTTCCGCAGCGTCGCCGACCCAAAACAGGCTGCTGCAGCCGCCGCAGCGCGCGATCTTCGGAAGCTCGGGCAGCAGTCGGGCGTCGAGCTTGCCGTCGCTCCAGAGTATTGCCCCGGCGGTGTTGCCGGACTTGAAGGTCTGCAGCCGATGCAGATGCCCGCAGCACGGGCTGGCGAGGACGAGCGTGGGTCCGGGAGTCATCGAATCGTGTCGCTGTCCGGGTCGAGGGGCTATCGCGGTGCCGTTGAACGGCGAAGCGTCATTCGCTGCAGGCTCACCATGCGAGCCTGCGCGAAGCGCTGACCGGGTGGGGTGCGCGAATTGTTCGTCGCGCCCGCTGCAGGGTCAACGCTTTCGCGCGCCGCGTCGTGCGCCGAACTGCCGGACAAAGTAAGACGTTCAGACCTTGTCCCGGGCGATCATCGCAGTCGCTGCCGCACTTGGTCCGCCATCAGCCAATCGCCGACGCTCTCGCCACGTAGTCGCAGAACACACACTCGGGCGCCGGCGCCGGCGGCTGCTTCATCGCGAGGCAATCGGCGACCTCGCGCAGCGTCGGCTCGACCCAGCTTGCGTCGCCGTCGTAGGGGATCAGCTTCGTGCGGAACCGCAGCACGTCGTCGAAGGGCGCCTCGTCCTTGACGCCGTTGGCGTAGACGAACCACGCGCGGTCCGCCACCTTCACGCGGTGCTGGCGCAGCAGCCACTGATAGAACTCGACCTGCCGCTTGTAGGCATCCTGCCATTCGGCGTCGAGCGTGACCTCGTCCTTCTTGGCGGTGGCCTTGTAGTCGACCACGTAATGGTTGCCGCGCGCATCGGTCCACAGGTCGTCGATCGCGCCGTAGACGGTGAGCCCCGTCGGCGCGTGCTCGACCCGCACGCCGGTGAAGTTGTGGCGCCATTTCGGCAGCTCGCGGTGCGCGGCCGGGATCAGCGCCAGCCCTTCGCGCTGCAGCCGCGGCGGGACCGTCGTGCCGCCGCGGTAGCGGTCGAACTCGTTCTTCAACAGATGATCGACCGCGTTGTTCAGGTTGAAGGGAAAACCCGGCGGCTGCCGGATCTTCGCTCGCACGTCGAGCCAGAAGCAGCGCGGGCAGTTGAGGAAGAGATCGATCTTGCTGCGGCTTAACGCGGGCAGGGTCACTGTGAATCCCGGTTCGGAGTCCGACCAGTACAGCGGCAGCGCGCATTGAAGCAGGCGCGTGCCGGTACGATCAAGCCATGGCGAAAGTGATCCCCTCCGGCTGGCGCGAACTCGAAGTTGCCGGCGCCGCGCTGCGCGAGATCGAAACGCTCGCGATCCTCGAGGCAGGGCTGCCCGATGCCCTGACGGTCTTCCACGGCGTGCACTGGACGCGCATCGACCGCGGCTATGCGGTGTTCGGCGAGATCGACTTCGTGATCGTCTCGCCCGGC